>CAVTOI010000003.1:0-2100303 GCA_963736255.1 Candidatus Aminicenantota bacterium | reverse complement strand
AATCCCCAGAGGCTGCCCATAAGACCAAGGTCCTATGGACAGCCTTAGCCCTTTAATGCAGAATAATTGCAGTTCCCGGAGGGATGAATCATGAATCCGAACGCTTTTCTCACAAGATCCCCGCGCCCGGCCTTGAGGAGATTTCTCGCGATCATGTGCGCAATGCTGGTGCTCTCCTGGGAGGTGGCGTGGTCCTCTCAGACCGCCCCGGCGCAGAGCCCGCCGCCCCAGGATCCGCCGCAGGCGGCCGTCGAGCAGGAGGCCCCGAAGATCCCGCCGGAGCAGCTCGATGCCCTCGTCGCGCCGATCGCGCTTTACCCGGATCCGCTCCTGGGTCAGGCGCTCGTCGCGGCCACATACCCCCTCGAGATCATCCAGCTCCAGCAGTGGCTCGAAAAGAACAAGGACCTCAAGGACAAGGCGCTGACGGACGCCGCGATGAAACAGCCCTGGGATCCGAGCATCCAGGCCATGGTCGTGCTCCCGGATGTCGTCAAGCGGCTGTCGGAGGACGTCCAGTGGACGACGGATCTGGGCAACGCCTTCCTCGCGCAGCAGGGCGACGTGATGGACGCGGTGCAGCGGATGCGCAAGAAAGCCCAGGACACCGGCGCCCTGAAGTCGGGCGAACAGCAGAAGGTCGAAACGACGGTGGTAGAGAACAAGACCGTGATCGTGGTCCAACCGACGAGCACGGAAGTGATCTACGTGCCGGCGTACAATCCGGTCGTGGTCTACGGACCGCCGATCTATCCTTATCCTCCGATCTATTACCCCCCGCCTCCACCCCCGGGTTATTATATGGGCGCGGCCATGATCACCTTCGGGATCGGAATGGCCGTGGGCGCGGCCTGGGGCGGCCACCACGGCTATGGCTGCGGCTGGGGCCACAACGACATCTACATCAACGTCGACAACAATTTCAACCGGAACAACATTAACCATGGCGGCGGCGGCGGCAACAACTGGCAGCACAACCCACAGCATCGCGGGGGCGCTCCGTATTCGAACAAGGCGACGGCGAACAAGTACGGAGGCGCGGCGCGCGGAGACTCCAAATCGAACCGCCAGGGGGGCGCGCAGCAGCAGGTCAGCGGCGGGCGTCAGCGGCGGCGGCGCCGGCGTGAGCGACCGTTCCGCCGGAGGCGGCAACAGCGGCGGCAGCCGCAACGTCTCTCAAAGCTCCGGCAAGAGCAAGAGCGCTTTCGGAGGCGGCTCCGGCGGATACAGCGGGAGCAATGCCCGGTCCAGCAGTTCCCGGGGCTCGTCGAGCATGGGAGGCTCCAGGGGCGGCGGCGGCGGACGCAGGCGATAGCTGGTTACGATCAGGAGTACGAGCATGAAAACAGATCTCCGATACACCTCGGCTTCGAAGACCTTCAGAGCCATCCTGGCGACGGCCTGTTTCGGGTTGCTCGCGTTGACGCTGCCGGTGGCCTGCCGAAAGGCCGAGAATGCGGCCTCCGGTCCCGCTGCCAAGGCGTTCGATTCACCGCAACAGGCGGCCGAGGCGCTCATCGCGGCCGCCGAGAAATTCGACCAGGCGGCCCTCTTGGACATCTTCGGGCCCGACGGGCGCGACCTCATCCTGACCGGTGAAGACGTCGCCGACAAGCAGAAGATCGCGGACTTCGCCGCTCTGGCCCGCCGGAAGAGCAGCGTCATCGTGGATCCGAAGCATCCCAAGGTCGCCACCCTGGTCGCCGGCGAGGAGGATTGGCCGCTGCCCGTGCTCATCGTGAAGAAAGGCGGGAAGTGGTCGTTCGACGCCGCGACCGGGCGGGACGAGATCCTCTACCGGCGCATCGGCGACAACGAATTGAACGCCATCAGGGTCTGCCGCAACTTCGTGGAAGCGCAGCATGAGTACGCGATGGAGAAGCACGACGGGTCGGGCGTGAATCAGTACGCGCAGCGCATCATCAGCACGCCCGGAAAGAGGGACGGGCTGGCTTGGCTGAATCCCGACGGCACATGGGGCGGGCCGGTGGGAGAAGGGGTCGCCCGGGCGATCGAGCAGGGTTACACGAGCGGTTCCGAACCTTTCCGCGGCTACTTCTTCAAGGTCCTGAAAGGGCAGGGCCCGGCGGCGCCGCTCGGCGAATTGGACTTCGTGATCGACGGGGCGATGATCGGCGGCTTCGCGCTCGTGGCCGCGCCGGCCGAGTACAAGGTGACCGGCGTGAAGACCTTCCTGGTCAGCCACGACGGCATTGTTTATGAGAAGGACCTGGGTCCGGACACGCTCAGCCTCTTCGCAAAAATAGAGCGCTACGATCCGGATAAGACCTGGGTCCGCACCGATGACGATCAGTAGGCCGTTCCAGAGCGAGCCCAGGATTCCCCGGCAGCCTTTTTAGAATAATAAGCTCCGAATGACCACAAAGATCAGGCCGATGGTGAAGACAACTCCCATGACGATCCCGAATATGGCCCGGCCCTTGCCCAGTTTTTCCGGATGCTTCTTGATATCCGAGATCGCGAGGACCCCGAACAAGATCGCAAACGGGGCGAAGACGAGCAAGACCGAGAAAAGGCCCAGATAACCGGCCGCGATCGCATAGCCGGATCTGCCGACCGGGAGGATCATCCGCATCAGCGGGTCGGGTTGGCTCTTGGCCTGCGCAGGAGCCTGGCCCGGCGGGGCCGCTCCCTCGCCCCCCAGCCAGGCTTTGCAGAACTTGCACTTCACCGCTTCGTCCTGGATCTGTTCCGCGCAATACGGGCATTTCTTCATTTGTTTCCCCCGCCCAAATGCTAATCGGGCCCGGCCGCAATGTCAATGAAAATCGGATGCGTTGTCCTTCGGTCGTTGAAGAATTGACAGAACCTTGACAACTTTCGCGCCTCTCGGGCTATACTCGTGGCATGACCCACACGATGCTTTCGAACGCCGAGATCGACCACGGTAGGGATCGACCGGCGAATGCGAATGAGCCATCGACACGTCTCCCGGAAATGGGCGGGAGACGTCGGATGCCTTTTGGGGGAGGAGAGCCATGAAAGCATGCCCGTTCTGCGCGCAGATGATCCAGGACGAGGCGGTCAAGTGCCGGCATTGCGGGGGGTGGCTTGATAAAGGAGAGGAGGCGAAACAGGCCGAAGCCGCCGCGGAACGTTCAAAGCCCTTGGCCGTGAAGATCTACAGTTACCTGCTCCTGCTCCAAGCCGCCCTGTACGGCCTGGGGATGATCATCGCCCTTATCGCACGCGGCAGCGGTTTGTCCGGCTCATTCGGCCCTACGGGATTTATTTTCGTCCTGCTGATTTTGGGGATCGACGGCGCGTTGATCTTCGTGGCCTTGGGGCTTCTGAAACGAAAACGCATCGCCTATGTTCTGAACATCGTCCTTTTAGCCCTGGGACTTATCGGTGGATTACTCATGCTCGTGTTCTTAAAGACCCCCAATAATGGCATCGGCGCGGCGGGGGGGATGGCGCAGGGCCAGGTTCTTTCAGTGAGCCTCTCATTGATCATTATGACCGGGGGCTGGCTGGCCTATTTTGTCAGCAAAAAGCGTTTGTTCCCCAAACGTGTCGCGACGGAGTTGTTGCCCAAACGTAACGCGGCCGAGAAGGCCGCCCAATAGCCCTTTGGATCAAGGGGGATCGAGATGGCCGGCAAAACGGGCTCCGCGCTATTGACCGGCGGTCATGAGGAGTGCTATCCTCGGCGGCGGGAACCGCGTGCCGTAAAGTCACCTCCCCAGCTTGGGCTGGGTCGGGGGGAGAAAAAGGAGCGAGCGGCATGAGCTTTATCAATATCGAGATATGGGATGCCAGCGGCAATAAAAAGACCGCTGTCGAGGTTCCCGGGGATGTCCCCGTCAACAGGATCATCGTCGTCCTGGTCGAGCGCCTCAATTTTCCCCGCTATGACGCCACGATGGGGCAGCTCCTGAGCTACAAGCTCCATCATCAAGCTTCGAAACGGCAGCTCTTGGACGATCAAAGCCTGGAGCAAGCGGGGGTCACGGAAGGAGACATCCTCCGCCTGGTCCCTGAGATCACGGCCGGGGCCGCGTAGGGGGACGGCGTCGTGCGCATCGAAGACCCCGTCGGCGGCTCCGATGACAGGTTCGCGAGATTTCGCCTGATCAACTGGTGGGACCAGGCCAGGCTGCGGGAAGCCAAAGTCCTCGTTGTCGGCGCCGGGGCCCTCGGGAACGAGATCCTGAAGAACCTGGCCCTCCTGGGTGTCGGCCGCGTTCTGGTCGCCGACAAAGACGTCATCGAGAACTCCAACCTCTCCCGCTCCTGCCTTTTCCGGGAAAGCGACAACGGCGCGCCGAAGGCCGAAGTCGCGGCGAAGGCGGTCCGAACGATCTTTTCCGGGGTCCGCGCCCATTGGTTCCAGGGGGATGTCGTCGATGGCCTGGGGCTCGGGGCCTATCGCTGGGCCGATCTCGTCATCGCCGGTTTGGACAACCGACGGGCGCGGCTGGGGGTCAACCGCGCCTGCTGGAAGACCAACCGGCCCTGGATCGACGGCGCCATCGAGCAGCTCGACGGCATCGTCCGTGTTTTCGTGCCGCCCCACGGCTCGTGCTACGAATGCACGATGAGCCAGACGGATTGGGACATCCTCAATGTCGAGAGGTCCTGCAATCTCCTGACGCGCGACGACATGCTCCTGGGCAAGGTGCCGACGACGCCGACATCCGCCTCCGTCGTCGCCGCGATCCAATGCCAGGAGGCCGTCAAGCTCCTGCACGGCCTCGAAGTCCTCGAAAGCAAGGCCTTTGTCTTCAGGGGCCTGAGCCACGACTCCTACGTCGTCTCGTACCCGCGCAAAGACGACTGCTTCAGCCACGTCGCCTATGACCCCGTCGAAAAGCTCGGCTCGAGCGTCAAGCGAACGACGATCCGCGATCTTTTGCGGGAGGTCCGGGATCGGCTCGGCCGTGACGCCATCCTCGAATTCAATCAAGAGATCGTCGGGTCGCTGGAATGCGCCGGCTGCGGACAGACCGAAGGGGTCTTCAGGCCGCTCAGCGGCGTCAACGAAAAAGAAGCCCGCTGCCCCCGTTGCGGGGAGGAGCGCAATCCCGCGCTCCTGCATGGCGTTCTTGGCGATGAGCCTTTCTTGGACAGGACGTTCGCGGAGATCGGGATCCCGCCTTTCGACATCATTGTGGCCCGCAAGGGCCTGGAGCAGATCTACCTCGAATTCGATCAGGACGCGCCGGAGGTCTTAGGCCCGCTGGGGGCGGATGAATGACGGAGATGCGGACGCCAAGGGAGAAAGACATGGATACGGGAAAACCGGATATTTCCCAGATCGACATCAGAGAGCTGAAAGCGGGAGGCTTTCCCTGCCCCGATGAGCGGGACTTCCGGATCTCCATCACCGAAGCCGCCTATGGTTCGGTCAAGGAGCATGCCGGGCAGGACACCGCGATCGAGATCTGCGGCGTGTTGGTCGGTGAAGTCCAGAAGGACGAGAAGGGGCCTTTCCTGGTCATCACTGCCGCCATCCGGGGGGAGAACGCGACCACGCAGGCCGGCCAGGTGACGTTCACGCAGGAGGCCTGGTCGCACATCCTCGAGATCAAAGACGCCGCGTACCCCGAGCTCCGCATCGTCGGGTGGTATCATTCGCACCCCACCTTCGGGATCTTCATCTCATCCCAGGACCAGTTCATCCAGACGTCGCTCTTCAGCCAACCCTGGCAGGTCGCCTTCGTCGTCGACCCCGTCTCCGGCGACGAAGGATTCTTCATCTGGCACGAAGGCGCCCTGGCCAGGGCCGGCCGCTATTGGGTCGACGGCCTCTCGAGGGCCGCCACGGAACATGCCGATCCCGGGCCTATGGTCGTCCGGAAAGTGGAGGAGCTGTTAAGGGCGATCCCGAGATCGGGACCGGACAGAACCCTGCCCCTCTATGTCATTGCGAGCCTGCTGGTGTTCGTCCTTCTCTGCCTGGGCGTCTTTCTCAGCGTCCGATCGGCCAACGAAGGGATGCTGGCGTCCGTCGACAGGCTGGTCACCGCCCTCGCCTGGCCGAACGACGCTCCCGGCACTTCCGCCGATTACCGCCTGATCTACGAGGTCCTCCGGCGGCTGAAGCAAAACCCCCTTGTGGCATCCTTGAATATCCAGGTCGGCCAAGAGAATAAGCTCATCTGGTGTCGCGGCGAGGTTTATACCCAGGCGCAAAAGGAGCTGGTCAGCCGGATCATCAAAGGTGTTCCCGAGGTCGGATCGGTCGACCTCAAGGGACTTACCGTCACGCACCTCTATAAGGTCGTCGAAGGGGATACCCTGGAAAAGGTCGCTCTCCGCGTCTATGGGGACGACCGCGAATGGGAGCGGATCTATCGGGCCAATCGCGAGCTCATCAAGGACCCCAGGAAGATCTCGCCGCCTCTGACCCTGCGGATACCGGAATGAACAAGGGGATGGACGACGCGGACCGGGTCAAGCTGTCCTACGAGGATCTGGGCCGTCCCCAGGTCGATCAGGCGCTGACGGCGATCAAGAAACAGAAGAAGCGCGCGGCCGTCGGGGCGAACGCCGGGGCCAAAGACCTGCGGACCAGGGCCATCAAGAGGTTCGTGCTCCTGGCCTTGGCCGGCCTCCTCAGCCTTGCTCTCGTCCTGAGCCTGCTCTATTTCGGCAAGTCCTGGATCTCCGGCCAGCTGGGCCAGCAAGAGAAGGGGATCAGCGATCCTTCGAAATCTCCTTTGCCCGGGAAAGCAAAAAGGATCTGAAGACATGGCCTTGATGAAGGGTGCGAGGGTATGACCGACAAGCTGCAGATCACCTATGAAGAGCTTCGGAGCCCGGAGATCGATCAGGTCCTGAAGCGTCAGGCCGAAGAAGCCGCCCTGAGGATGGGAATGGCGAACCGGACGGTCCAGCCGCAAAAAGTCAGCCTCATCCATAAGAGCTGGTTCTACCTGATGATCGCCGGGGCCCTGGGGGCCTTCATCGCCTGGGCCGTCATCGAGCCGTATTTTGATGACGAAATGGTCAGGGCCGGTGCCAGTTTTATCGCCGTCCTCCTGCTGCTCTCGGTCGGGGGCCTGACCGGATTGATGATCGGCTGCATGGAGGGGATCCTGGCCAGGAACTTTTTCCGGGCCCTGAAGGCCGGAGGCCTGGGGCTTTTTGTCGGAGTTGGCGGAGGCATCGCGTCCGCCATGGTCGCGGGCCTGCTCTTTCAGTTCATCGACCCGCTGGGAACTGCCATCGTCGGCCGGGAGGCCGCCGAGAATCCCGGCGCCTATTTATCCGGATTCCTTTTGTTGGTCATCCGCCGGAGCCTGATCTGGGCGCTGCTCTGCATGGCCGTCGGTCTCGGGCCGGGGATCGCGCTGAAGTCGAAGAAGCTGGCCATGAACGGTTTCTTTGGGGGCCTGATCGGCGGCGCCATCGGGGGCTTCCTCTTCGATCCCATCAACTACATCGTGAGCGGGGGCACCTTCATGTTCGGCGCCGAGGTCAGCCGGGCCATCGGCTTTTCTGTCGTCGGGGGCTGTGCCGGGCTCATGATCGGACTCGTGGAGATGCTCTCCAAAGAGGCCTGGCTGGTCATGACCGAAGGGCCGCTCAAGGGAAAGCAATTCATCATCTATAAGGACCCGACGGTGATCGGAAGCTCCCCCCGCAGCGAGATCTACCTTTTCAAGGACCCCTCGATCGAGCCGGCGCACGCCGTGATCCATACCATCCGGGACGGCTACGAGATCGAGGACAGGGACACCCCGGACGGCACCTGGATCAACGGCCAGCGGTTCAAGCGGAAGCGCCTGATGACCGGCGACGAGATCAGGATCGGGAAGACCCGATTCACCTATTCCGAAAGAGGGAAAAGGCCGCCGGTATGAAAGCATGCCGGCAGCGTTGGGAACAATCCGCCAGGGAGGTGAGGACATGAGCGATCCACAGGAAGAACTCAGGAAGATCTACGCGGAATGGCCGACCGAGAAGCTGATCCACGAGTACAAGACCAGTCGTTCCGGCTACACGCCCGCGGCGATCCGGGCCATCGAGAACGAATTGCGGGTCCGGGACGCCGACGTCGACCTGTCGTTCAAGTGCCCCCGGTGCGGGATGTCCAATCCGGGCTCGGCCCTCCGCTGCGATTGCGGCGAGGTCCTTCAGACACCCCCCGCTCCCCTCAAGGCCCCGTCTCCCGAGCAGGTCCTCAAACCCCTGAAGGCCAACAAGAAGATCTCCGACGAGGAGCGTTGCGGCATCTGCAACGGCCCCCTCGTCTTGGGAGAAGAGGTCGTTCAGTGCGAGAAGTGCCTCAAGGTCTTTCATCTCAAGTGCAAGGACGACCACGGCGGATGCAACTCCCCCCAATGCCAGGTCGACATGAAGAAGTGCCCGTTCTGCAAAGAGCTCATCCGGGCCGACGCCCTGAAGTGCCGTCACTGCGGCGAGTACGTCGACGACTCGGTCCGGAAAAGCGTCCAGCCCAAGGAATGTCCCAAGGAGGCCAAGGACGCCCTGACCTATTCCCTCGTCGGGATCTTTTGCTTCGGCTTCATCCTGGGCCCCATCGCCATCTCCAAGGGCCTCAAGGCGCTGAAGATCATCAAGAGCGAGCCGGGCACGCCGGGAAAGGGAAAGGCCCAGGCCGGGATCATCATCGGGGTGCTGGAGCTCTTGCTCTATCTCGCCGGCCTCATCATCAGGATCAGCGCGCCATGATGGGGCTCAAGCCGGCTTACGCGGCCCTCATTTGCGCCTCGATCCTCGTTCTTTGCTCGGTGCTTTCGATCGATCAGGGCCAGGTCGCGGTCGGGCCTCACGCCAAGTCCGTCCGCCTGCCCTGCGTCTGTCTCTTCAAGTCGATCACCGGCCAGGATTGCCCCTTCTGCGGCTTGACGCGAAGTCTCGTCTCCATCGGCCACCGGGACTTCCGGAACGGCTGGCGCTACAATCGGGCCGGCCTGCTCGTCTATGTCCTGATCGCTTATCAATTGATCGCCAGCTTGGTCCTGATCCTGAAAGGCCGTCGGGCCGGGCCACGGACCGCGCTGCGGCCCATGACGGCCCGGGCTTATTATGCCCTGAGCGCCATCCTGCTCGTGACCTGGGTGATCCGCCTCATGGGATCTTAAAGAGGATGGAACGATCCATGAAGTGCCTGATCTGCAAGAGCCCGATCGAGCCAACGGAGCCGGCCAAAACTTGCGAGAAATGTCTGAACGTGTTCCATCAGGAATGCTGGGACGATAATGGCGGTTGCGGCACGCCGGGATGTTCAGAGCTTCCTAAAACCGAACGGAAGGGCGGCGAGCCGTGGGTCCAGAGCTATTGGGGGGCCACCAGCAAAACATGTCCGGCCTGCAAGGAAACGATCTCCGTGAATCTCCTGGCCTGTCCCTATTGCCAGCAGAGCTTCGATTCAGAGTGCCCCGTCACGACCGACGAGCTGAAGGGCCGGCTGACGGGCTCCTTGGCCAAAGAGGAGCCGCGTCCCCCTCAACTCCGGGGAGCCGTGACGATCTTCGTCGCCGGCATCCTGGGCTTCCTGGCGCCGGTCAACCTCATCTGGGGATCGATCTGGTACCGGCGGAACCGGAAAGCCCTCAAGGCGGCCAGCGCGGCCCACAACTTCCTGGCCATCGTCGGCCTGGCCCTTTCCGGCCTCTATCTGATCCTGGTGCTGATCGCGCTCGTCCTGCCGTCGGGAGACTGATATGAGCGTTCGGCTGCGGAGGCTCGCGAACGACTCTGACGAGCTGAGACAGTACGCCGCCGATCAGGACCGGGTCTTGATCAGGAATACGACCGGCGATCCGCCTGAGAAATACCAGATCGAATACCGGATCAAGGGGCTCGAGATGAAGGGCGGCGAGGTCGTGGAAAGATCCTCTCACCTGGTCGAGATCGTCCTGCCGCTCGAATATCCCACCATGGAGCCGAAGTGCCGGATGCTGACGCCCGTCTTTCACCCCAACATCTCTCCCCAGGTCATCTGCCATACGGACCATTGGGCGGCGGGGGAGAGCCTGGTCGACGTCGTGGTCCGGATCGGCGAGATGATCAGCTATCAGAACTACAATATCAAGAGCCCGCGCAACGGAGAGGCGGCCCGATGGGCCGAGGACAATATGGGCCGGTTCCCCGTCGACCCCGTCGGCCTTTCGTGGGTCAAACCTGAGACGGAGGGAGGGATTCCCCGGCCTCCTGAAGAAACGACGAGCGCCTCCGAAGCCGGATCATCACCTCCCCAGGGCTTCACTTGCGAGAATTGCGGAGCCAAAGGGCCGGCGGGCTCATCTGCTGAATGCTCAGAGCATCATGTGGTCTGTCCCGATTGCGTTCTGGCCTGCGGCGTTTGCGGGAAGGAGCTTTGTGTCCTCTGCTCTTTCTCCCAGTGTTCCTCCTGCAAAACCGTGCTGTGCAACGGATGCATGGTCGCCTGCCCCTCCTGCGGCCGGCCTTTTTGCAAAACCCATCTTTCCGAAGCCGCGGATCGGTGCGCGGATTGCACGGAGCCCGCCAAGGCCAAAGAGGCTCCCCCGGCCTCGTCAAGTCCAGGAGTTCCTTGCAGCAAGTGCGGCAATCTCATTGAATATTGGAACGCCGGGTTCTGCCCTCGCTGTGGGACCAAGCTTCACTGAATATGTTGAGTTCAGCTTCCTGGTGAGGACCGTCGTCCCGCTCATCCGGAGGTCAGGTCCCTCACTCGCGCCCTACCGGTAGCTGAAGATGACCGGAAAGAGCGCCGCTACGAACCACGCCCATACCGCGAACGCCGGCATGGTGGCCGTCTGCCAACGCTCGAGGCGCGTGAACGGGGCGCGCCGGCGAAGGAAGCGCGCATAGAGCACGGCCGACCAGGCCAGGTTCACGAGCAGCAGCAGGTTCAGGCCGAGCGCCGCCGTCCGATTGGGACTGAAGCCGAATTCGGAGATGCGCGCGGCGATCGACCACAGAGCGAGCGCGTCCACGATCAGCGCGGACACCACCAGCAGGAGCTGGAGGATGTCGAAGCGGCCGGGAGGCGCCTGCGCGTCGCGGGCCGAGACTGCGTACAGGAGCAGGCCCAGCACGACGACCAGCAGCAGGTCGAAGCCGATGAGCACTTCCCGTCCGACGTCGATGGGGTTGCCCGTCCAGATCATGGCCGCCACGAAGACGAGGAGAAGCGCCGTGAAGAGCGGCGTGAAGAGCCAGGTGAGCACGGGCGCCATGTTCTCGATGACGCTCTGCTTGTGCTCCACCAGCCACGCCCCGATGATCACCGCGCCCATCGCCCCGCACGGCATCACCCACCCCACGAGCGCCTTTTCGGCGTCGAGGCCGATGGCCTTGAAGATGAAGGCCGTGAGGCCCATCAGGGCGCCCCCGCCGAACGCGATGAGCGTGTAGTAGATGAACCACTCGCCGGAGAACCGCACGTAGTTCATGCGCTGATCATGGCGGCGCCACAGGCCGCCGGCGTAGGCGTAAAACACCATCAGCCACAGCGCGATCGGAAGATGCATCGCGGACAGCATCCCGGTGTGGCTGTCGGGTGAGAACGGAAAGACGTTCGCCAGCAGCGCCGCCGCGGCGAACGGAGCCGCGAGCCAGTACCATCCGCTCCGGGGCAGTCCATGTCTCAGCGCAAAGAAGACGGCCAGGAACGGAAGGACGAAGAGACTGAGGTTGCGCATGTAGAACGCGATGTCCGACTGGGGCTCCAAAAAGCGGAGGCCGAAGAGCTCGGGGATCTTAATGGCCACAGCCGCGGCGACCGCCAGCCCCACGGCCACGGCGGCATCGCGGGGCTTGGTCAGTGATGGTGCTTCGCCTCCGGGGGACACCACGAGCTGCTTCCAGAGGCGCTCGGAATACTCGATGGCGAATTCGCGCGCCAGAGCATCCTGATCGCCCAGGCGCTTGACGGCCACCAGGAACGCTTCGTCCTCGTCCAGGCCAGCCCCGCGCAGCGCGTCGATCTGGCTGCGCAGGTGATCCTCGAGCTCCTCGACGTCGGCGGAATGAACCGCCTGCCGTCTCTGGAGGTACTGCCGCCACTGCCCGATGCGTTCTTCCAGGATCGCCTTGTTGGTCACGGTATCGCTCCTCTTCATGCCGGTTAGATGAGCTGTGCAGCCGGGTCGACGGCCATGCGCCGGATGCCCCTCATCGCTTGATCGACCACGTGCCATTGGCGGCGCTGGCGGTCGAGGTGCTCCGCGCCGGCAGGGGTCAGACGGTAGTACTTGCGCCGCCTGCCGGTTTCCGACCGGTTCCAGAACGCCTCGACAAGGCCGTTGCGCTCAAGGCGGTGCAGGAGCGGGTAGAGCATGCCGTCGGTCCATTTGAGCTCGCCGCCGGACAGCTCGGCGACCCGCTTGATGATGGCGTATCCGTAGCTTTCTCCCTCACTCAGGATGGCGAGCACCAGCGGCGTGGCCGAGGCGGCTACGAGGTCCTTGTCGATGTTCACTTCGGCTGGACTCCTTTACGTAGGGGCACTATACATAACAGTTCTATGTATGTCAAGCGGGGACTTCATCTCTGAAAAATAGCCCAGCAATAATGCGGGCTTTCGGGCAAAGTCCTTTCGCGGAGGACAATTTCTACAGCCGGATTGGTATAATGCCGTCATGATGAAGGACGTGGTCATCATCGGCGCGGGCGCCGCGGGCCTTGTCTGCGCCGTCGAGTGCGGCAAGCGGGGCCGGTCGGTCGTCCTGCTCGACCACGCCGGGACCGTCGGGAACAAGATCCGGATCTCGGGGGGCGGCGCCTGCAACTTCACGAACCGCTTTTCGGACGAGACGCATTTCCTCTCGTCGAACCCGCACTTCGCGAGGTCCGCTCTGGCCCGGTTTTCTCCCCAGGACATGATCACGCTCCTCGAGCGCCACAAGATCCGGATCGTCGAAAGGAAATGGGGCCAGCTCTTCACCCGGGACGGGGCCGAATGGATCGTGAAAATGTTCCGGGACGAGTGCGCCCGGGCGAATGTCGAGACCCGGCTCCTTTGCCGGATCGAGGCCGTTTCAAAAGGGGAGTTGTTCGAAGTCGCTTCCAGCCAGGGCCGTTTCGAGTCCGGGTCGCTTGTGATCGCGACCGGGGGCCTGGCGATGCCGAAGATCGGGGCCACCCCCTTGGGTTATCAGATCGCCCGGCAATTCGGGATGAATGTCATCGAACCCGCTCCCGCCTTGGTCCCGCTCCTGTGGAGCGAGAACGACCGAAAGACCTTCGGGGACTTGTCGGGACTCGCTTTCGACGCGATCGTGACATGCGGACGCCATCGCTACCGGGAAAATATCCTCTTCACGCACCGGGGGTTGAGCGGGCCCGCCGTTCTGCAGATCTCTTCGCATTGGAAAGAAGGCCAGGCGATCTCGGTCGACCTGTTCCCCGAAAGGGATATCTGCCAGGACATGATGATCCATCGGACAGAACGAACGGAGATGAGCACCTTTCTCTCCTCTTATTTGCCGAAACGGTTCGCCAAAAAATGGTGCGGGCTCTATTTTCCTTCCAAGCCCATGTGCCGGAATTCTGAAAGGGAATTCAGATCGGCCGCGGAACGCCTGCACGATTGGCGGGTGACGCCCCGAAAAAAGGACGGATACGGCGCCGCCGAAGTGACGGGTGGGGGAGTGGACACGGACGAAGTCTCTTCCAAAACCATGGGATCCAAGAAGGTGCCCGGCTTGTTTTTCGCGGGCGAAGTGCTGGACGTGACGGGCGAGCTGGGCGGATACAATCTGCAGTGGGCCTGGTCTTCGGGCTGGGCCGCCGGCCAATTCGCCTGAAGAATGCCCTGTCGTCTATCGACCTTTTTCTTTTCCGGAGCTTCGGGCCCGACGACCTCGGCGGCTGTGCCCTGGAGTGGGCTCTTGGGACCCTCCGCCCCCGGGGCCGTTTGCTGGTTGGGGCCGCCGCTGCCTTCGATGACCTTTTCTGCCGGCTCAGGCTTCTTCGATTCCAGGCGTTTCTTCGTCGTCAGCTTGGCCGTCTTCTGCCATTTGGCCTCTCTTGCGATCTCCGCCTTGCCCCTCGCCACCCTGTATGCCGAGGCCGTCACGTTTAATTTTGCCATGATACTGAAACCTCCCTATTGGGCTTGCCCGAATGGCCCGCTCATCATCCCAGCCACTCCAGCAGGGCGCGCACGCTGCCGGTGGCCAGGGCGATGCTCGAATCCGCCGCTCCATAATACACGTTGATGGTATCGCCGTCGGGGGCGATGGTGCAGCCGCAGGGGAACACGACGTTGCCAACGTCCCCCTGCAGTTCGTATTGCGCTTCCGGGCCGAAGAACCACTCATCGCTGCGCTTGAGGCAACGGTCCGGTGTGTTCAGATCGAAGAGAGCGAGCCCCAGCCGGTAGATCGAGCCGGCCGCGGTCTGCCGCACGCCATGGTAGATCATCAGCCAGCCTTCGGGAGTTTCGATGGGCGGCGGGGAGAGGCCGATCTTATTGGCATCCCACCACCCGCCGCGCCGGGATTCCAACATCAGCTTGTGGCCGCCCCAGTGGCGCAGGTCGGGCGAATAGGACATCCAGATATTGGCTCTGGGAGAACTGACGGGGCGATGGATCAACGCCCAGCGACCCCCGATACGATGAGGCAACAGGGCCGCGTCTTTGTCTTCGGGCGGCATGATCACGCCGTAGCGCTCGAAGCGGCGGAAATCTTCCGTGAGCGCCAGGGCGACACCCGGACCTTCGCGCGTGTAAGCGGTATAGACGACGGCGTACTTGCTCAATTCGGGAAGATAGGTGATGCGCGGATCCTCTATTCCCCACATTTCTTCCGGAAAGTGCTTGGGATCCGCCGACAGGGTGGGCTGAGGATCGATCTGCCAATCGCCTTTGCCATCGGCGGACCGGGCCGCGCAGAGATGAGACTGGCCGCGGCGATCCTCCACGCGGCACAAAAGCAGCGTCGTGCCATCGGGCAGAAGCGCCGCGCCGGGGTTGAACACGCTGTTGATCGGATAGGTCCAATCGGCGGTGGTCAGGATGGGATTGTGCTCATGACGGCGAAAGAGCTCGGGGTGGCGATTGTTCATGGGGATCGTGTCTCCAGAGATAGCAGCGCGTTCTCAGCGAGGCGCAATTCCAGCAGGGCCTGGAGAAAGGCGAGTGTCGATTCCGCGCCCTGATTCTCGTTCGGACGGTCGGGATGCAAACCGTCGCGACAGCCGCCGGTCGTCGGGTCGTAAATAGGGAGGTTGAGGTCGTTGCGCCCGATGAACCAATCGAAGGCCCGGCGGGCTTCCTTGTTCCAGCGTTTGTCCCCCGTGACCCGATAGGCTTCGAGGCAGGCCGATACCATCGCTTGGGCTTCCACCGGCTGCTGGTCGAACCGGGCCCGGACACCGCCGCGCCGATAAAAGCCGTCGGACCCGATAGGGACGAAATGCCCCCCGCCCGCCTCCGAGCGCTGCAGGTCGGCCAGCCAGCGGAGCGACTCCAGCCCGGCTTCGGCCATGTCCGTATTCGCCGTCCATCGGCCGCACATCAACAAGGCATGCGGCAGCGCGGCGTTGCAATAGCTCAGCTCATCCTCGAACCATCGCCATTCGTCCGACCGGTGGCTTTGATACAGGGTCAGCAGCCGCCCGCCCAGCTCCTCCCGGACCTGGCTGGCCCTCCGGTCACCCGCAAACCGCTGCAGATATTCATGGATGCCGATGAGGGCGAACGCCCAGGCCCGCGGACTGGTCGTGTCGTGAATGGCCGGCAAAGCCTGCTCGAACAGCCAGCCGGCCATGCCATGGAGGGCGGGTGTGGTCGTAACGCCCAACACAGAGCCCAACGCCCATAAGGCCCGGCCATGGCTGTCGTCCGAGCCGCTATCCTCCCGCCAGTTGCGCTGGTAATCCATGAAGTTGCGAAAACGCCTGGTCTTGGTATTGAAGGCATACGAGAGGAAGGCGAGATAGCGGGACGCCAGTTCGAAGGACTCTTTGATGCCCAGCGACTCGATGAGGGCGCTCACCATCAGGGCCCGGGCATTGTCGTCGGTGCAGTAGCCCTCGCGATAGTTGGGGACCGTGAAAATGGCGTGCTGCAACATGCCGGTCTCGTCCGTCAAATGGCGCATGTGATCCAGCTTGAGAGGAGGCAGCTCCCCCAGGTGTTTGTCCAGCGCTTTGGCCGTGAAGCCCGGGGGCGTGAAATGCCGGCGTTCCGCGCGGGCGCGCTCAAAGCTCTCCATGTAGCGCCGCGCCACCTTCGGCCAGATCATCTCCCGCCCCAGCAGATAGGCCCGTTTTCGCATGGCATGGCGCTCGGCCTCGTTTTCCATGAGGTAGATGACCTTTTCCGCCAAGGCCGCCGGATCGCGGAACGGGACCAGCGCGCCTCGTCCCTGGGACAGCAGCTCTTCCGCATACCAGTACGGGGTCGAAATCACGGCTTTGCCCGCTCCGACCGTATAGGCCAGGGTGCCGGATGTGATCTGCTGCACGTTCAGGTAAGGCGTGATATAGATGTCCGCCGCGCCGATGAACTCGACCAGCTCCTCGAGGCTGACGAAACGGTTGTAGAAGATCACGTGGCTGTCCACGCCCTTCTCTTGAGCCAGCCATTGGAGCGACAGCCGATAGGTCTCTCCTTCGTGTTGGATCACGTGGGGGTGGGTGGCGCCGACGACGAGATAGACGACGTCCGGATAGCGGGCCACGATGGCGGGCAGGGCGGAGATGACCGTTTCGATCCCCTTGTTCGCCGACAGCAAGCCGAAGCTGAGCAGAACGGTCTTGCCCTCGACGCCGAAGAGGTCTTTGTTGAAGCTCGGGTCGACGAAGGGCACATCAGGGATGCCGTGGGGGATCAGATCGATCTTCTCCGGCGGCACACGATAGATCGTCCGCAAGAATTCCGCCCCGCGTTCGCTCATGACGACCAGACGGTCCGACAGTGAGGCGACCTCTTCCAACACCCGGCGCTGATCGGGGTCGGGCTCCTTGAGAATGGTGTGGAGAGTCGTGACGACGGGCATGCGCAACTCCCGCAAGAGGGTCAGAATGTGGCTGCCCGCCTTTCCGCCGAAGATCCCGTATTCGAATTGCAGGTTCACCAAGCCGACATTGTTGATATTCAGGAAATCGGCGGCCCGGCTGTACGACTCGATATCCGTCTCCGTCAGCTCGAACCGAACGCGGCCCGGATAGTCGTAGCCGGCCGCGGTGTCGTTGACAGGCATGGCGATACAGATCGTGCCGGCATATTCGGCGGCGATGGCCTCACAGAGATCGGTGGTGAACGTGGCGATGCCGCACTGGCGCGGCATATAGTTGCCGATGAACGCGACGCGCTTAAAGGTCGAACTGGCCGAGCCGTCTTCCATGAGGATCTTCTCCTTCAGGCCGCCCTGTTCCGGTTCTTTAGAGGATTGCCGCCCTTGCCGTGGTCAGACCAGACCGGGACCGAGTGTTTCGTGGTTGGAAGTGGAGCCACTCGGGATTGCAGACAGCTCAGTATACCACAATCCGGCGGCCGGCATTGAGCCAGCGCGGGCGTCCCGCCTTGCGAGCGCCTTCAGACCCGTTTGATGAAAGGGGAGTGTACTGATCCGGGTCAGACCGCCGGAGCGGCGGGAACCGGCGCGGGCTCCGCCGAAGGCTTCGGGAAGACGTCGTAGTCCGGCCCGAACTGGGCCAGGAACTCGAGGCTGAAGGCCCGGTAGGTGTACCACACCGGCAGGGTCACGACGGTGCTGATGTACGGGATGATCAGGAAGAACAGGCCGATGCAGCAGGTGCCGAGGACGGCCATGATGACCGCGATCACGAAGAGGATCATGAGCAAAAAGATGAGCAGGCCGTAGCCGATGAAGTGCATGGGGCATTTCTTGAAGATATCGAGGAACAGCCTCCAGGCCGCGGCGCACGAGATCCGGTTCCTGTACATCATGGCGGCGACGAAATCCTTGAGGAAGAGGGCGATGTAGCCCCAGACCAGGACGAAGGCGAGGACGGCCAGCATCGCGCCGGCGATGAGAAGGACGGACAGCTCCGGGCCCAGGCCGCGGTCATAGATCTCGGCTCCCTTGACGAAGAACACGGTCAGGATCCCTCCCAAGACCGCGAAGGTGAACAATCCGAAGAGGAGCCTCCACACGAACAGCGAGTTGCCCTCCTTTTCGTATTCCCGCCAGGGCCGGGCGATCTCGACGCGGTCGCGGACGACGTTGTCGAGGAACATGAAGACGCCCCTCGACGAGACCCAGGTGAGCGCGACCACGACGGCGATGACCACGAAGACCGCGAAGAGGATGGCGGCGGTCCAGGCCGGATGGCTCACGAACCAGTCCCAGGCTTCCCGGGGGAAATGGATGAACTCCCCGAAGCTGCCCTCTTTCCCGGCCCGGCCGCTGCCGCCGCCGTTGGAAGCGTCCATCATCCCGGCCAGGAACGCGCTGAAGCCGAAGACGAACCACTTGTGAAGATCGAACGGCCGGAACAGGGCGGTCTTCATACGGTCCCAGGCGCGATTGAGCGGTTCCAGGAATTGGATGGTCATGGTCACCTCCGGGCGATCATCGGCGGGATCTCGATATCTTCCCCTAGGTCATTCTACGCGTCCCGGGGCAAATGGTTCAAGGCCGGCCGCCCGCCGGGGGAGTTGCGCCCGGACGCTAATTCCTATAATATCGATAGAGATTCGGCGGCCGGGGCCGCCGGGAGAGGAAGAACGCATGCGTCCGGTCCTGAAGTTCTTTTCGTCGGTCAAGCTGGCCATCGCGCTGATCATACTCATCACGCTCGCCTCCGTCCTCGGAACGTTCATCCCGCAGGGCCGGACCGAGGCCGAATACGCGGCCCGTTACGGCGGCTTGGCCAAGCCGCTGATCATGTTCCAGCTGACGCGCCTCTATCAGTCCGGCTGGTACCTGACCTTGCTCCTTCTTTTCGGCCTGAACACCGTCGTCTGCACGCTCTCCCGCCTCGGGGCCAAATGGCGCCGGGCCTTCGGGCCCGCCCGCGCGGCGGACGCCCAGGCGCTCGCGGCCATGAAGGTCAAGACGCGGTTCCGCCTCGACCTCCCGGCCGCCGCGGCCCAGGAGAGGATCGCCGGCGCCCTGCGCGCCCGCGGCTATCGGTCCTCCGCGGCCTCCGCTCCGGCCGGGATGACCCTGTTGGCCCGGAAGAGGCGCCTGGGCTGGTTCGGCTCCGACGTCGTCCATCTCGGGCTGCTGGTCATCCTGGCCGGCGGCCTGACCAGCTTCCTCGGCGGGCGCCGCTCGGACCTGGCCCTCGTCGAAGGCCAGACGCTGGACGTCCCGCGGGCCGGCTTCAGCCTCCGCCTCGACAAATTCGAGACGGAGTACTATCCGCAGGGCGCCGTCAAGGACTGGAAGAGCACGGTCTCCGTCATCGAGAACGGCGCTCCCGTCCTGACCCGGACCGTCGAGGTCAACCACCCCCTGACCCATCGCGGCTTTTCGTTCTACCAGACGAGCTATGGCTGGGACTGGAGCGAGCCGAAGCTCACCCTCGATCTTCGCAAGCGCGCCGACGCCTCGTTCTCGAAGCTCGTGATCCTGAAAGCGGGCGGCACCGCGTCCGTCGAGGACGCCGACGTCGATCGGATCACCGTCCGCCAGTTCGTTCCCGATTTCATCATCGGGGAGGGCAACAAGGTCCAGAGCCGCTCCCAGGAGCCCCGCAATCCCGCCGCGTACGTCGAAGCGTCGAAGGCGGGGGAGAAGGTCTACGCCGGCTGGATCTTCGCCAAGTTCCCGGATTTCGGCCAGGGCCACGGCGAGAACAAATCGCCGGTCTCGATCGTCCTCAAGGACTATGAGGCCGTCCAGTTCTCCGTCCTCGAAGCGGCCAAGGACCCCGGCGCGAACCTCATCTGGCTCGGCTGTCTCCTCCTCATGGCCGGGCTCTTCCTGGCCTTCTATTGGCCTCCCCGCGAGATCCGGGTCGCCGTCGACGGCGCCCCCGGACAAGGTCGAGGTGACCGCGGGCGGCCACGCCGTCAAGGGCTCGGAGGCGTTCCAGGCAGAATTCGACCAGATCTTCGAACACGTCCGGAGGCCGTCATGACCGAATCGACGCTCTTCACCATCGCCTTTGTCCTCTATATCCTATCGGCCCTCGTCTACCTTCTGGCCGTCTTCGCCAAGAAGGAGAAGTGGGCCGGGCCGGGTCTCGTCCTGGCCGCGGCCGGCCTCGCCCTCCATGCCGGGGCCCTGATCCTGAGGACGGTGGCCAGCGGCCACGCTCCGTTCACGAACATGTACGAGTCCGTGTCGTTCCTGGCCTGGGCCTCCGCCCTGGCGGTCGTCGTCCTCGACATCAAGCTGCGCATCCACAGGGCCGCTCCTTGGGTCATGCTCATCGTGGTCGCGCTCATGGCCCTGGCCTCGTCGCCCCTCTTGCCAAAGGACGTGACTCCGCTCATGCCCGCCCTGCAGAGCTACTGGCTCTGGCTCCATGTCTCCGTGACGCTCCTCGGCGAGGCCTTCTTCTCCGTGGCCTTCGTCGCCAGCATCCTCTTTCTCCTGGCCGACTGGGGGGGGAAGGATAAAGCCCAAAGAGAGCAAAGCGGAGAGCGAGGCGCGGAGGCTCAAGAGCGAAGAGAGGAAGCTCAAGATGGACGGCCTGGCCTACCGGGCCGTGGCCGTCGGCTTCCCGCTCTTCACGCTGGGCGGGCTCGTCTTCGGCATGGTCTGGGCTTACCGGGCCTGGGGCCGCTACTGGGGCTGGGACCCCAAGGAGGTCTGGAGCCTGATCACCTGGTTCGTCTTCGCCCTCTACCTGCATACCCGGATCGTCATGGGCTGGAAGGGGAAGCGCTCGGCTTTGATCGCCATCCTCGGCTTCCTGGCCGCCCTCTTCACGTATTTCGGCGTCAACTACATCCTCGCCGGACTCCACAGCTACGCTTGACGGAGTGAGCCCGATGAAGAAGATCCTCCTCCTCATCATCATCGTTGCGACCGTCGTCGCCTTGGCGCTTTTTCTGGCCGCCCAGGAGCGGACCTATGTCGGCTCTTCGGCCTGCAAGCTCTGCCACAAGTCGGAGCAGCAGGGCCGCCAGTATACGCTCTGGGAGGCGACCCTGCATGCCAAGTCCTTCGCCAGCCTGAGCACGGACAAGGCCGCCGAGATCGGCAAGGCCATGGGCGTTGCGGCACCGCCGGAGAGCCCCCAGTGTCTCGGCTGTCATGCCCCGCTCGCGGCCAAGGCCCCGGCCTTCAAAGCCGAGGGCGTGACCTGTGAGGTCTGCCACGGGCCCGGCAGCGGCTACCGGAAGCTGAATATCATGCAGGACCAGGCCAAGGCCGTCCAGAACGGACTCGTTCTCTACGCCGACGCGGGCGCCATCGAGGCCCACTGCCTCGGCTGTCATCAGAACCCTCACGGCGTCGCCTTCGATTTCAAGAAGGCCTGGGACAAGATCAAACATCCCGTTCCGGCCAAGTGAGGTCTGCCCGATGAGCGAGCGTTCGGCCCTGCGGTGGGGGGCAGGTCTGGTCCTGGCCGGGATGATGACCGTCGCCTTCGTCCGGGCCGGTTCCGGTCCGCCGCCTCAGGCCGATGACAAGACCTGTTTCGTCTGCCACGACGACCCGGAGCTCAAGTCCGCGGCCGGGTCTTCGATTTACGTCAAGCCCGCGGCGTTCGCGGCCTCCGTCCACGGACAGGCCGGGCGCGGCTGTCTCGGCTGCCATAGCGACCTCACGGGCGTCGAGGATTTCCCCCATGCCGCGAACCTCCAGACAGTGATGTGCGCGCGCTGCCATGCGGACTTCGCCCGGATGACGGCCGGCGGCGTCCACGGGACGGCCAGCCCCCGGCTGGCGGCCAAGCCGGTGCTGTGCAAGGACTGCCACGGCTATCATGGCGTGCTCCCGTCGTCCGACCCGCGCTCGCCCGTCCATGTCTCCAACCGACCGGCGACCTGCGGCCGCTGCCACGAGGGCGCGGGGGCGAACTTTGCCCGCGGCCGGGTCCACGAGCTGGCATCGACGGAGCTGCGAACCCCGCCCGGCGTCGTCAGGGTCCTCTACAAGGCCTTGATCGCCGTCATGGGAGCGTTCTTCCTCGCCTATGTCGCCGCCGATCTCCGGCGGGCCCGGAGGCACCGTTGAGCGCGCCGGCCGTCGATCCGCTCGTCCTCATCCCCGACGACGAGGTCTTCGTCCGGATGAACCTCGCGGAGCGATGGCAGCACGGCCTGCTCGCGGCCTCCTTCATCGTCCTCATCCTCACCGGCCTGCCGGTCCTCTCCGGAGAGGTCGGGCTCATCCGCCTCGTCACCGGTCGGGCCGTCGTTTACACTCTGCGCGGACTGCTCCATCGGGCCGCCGCCCTCGTCCTCATCGGCGATTTCGCCTGGCATCTTCTCTACACGGCCTTGACCCCGCGGGGGCGACAGAATTTCCGGGACAAGCGGCCCCGGTGGCGCGACGTCCGGGACGTCCTGGCCGTCTTCCGCTCCGGTTCGCCCAAGCCGGAGTTCGGCCGCTACAGCTACGTCGAGAAGTTCGAATACTGGTCCCTCCTCTGGGGCTCGACGGTCATGATCCTCACGGGCTTCTTCATGTGGGGTCCGGGCCTGTCCCTGAAGCTCTTCCCGCTCTGGCTCCACCAGGTCTTCGTCGTCATCCACGGTTACGAGGCCATCCTGGCCTTTACGGCCATCCTGATCTGGCACATGTACACGGTCCACCTCAATCCCGAGGTCTTTCCCATGAGCCGGATCTGGCTCGACGGCCGCCTGACCGGGGCGGAGCTCCGGCGGTTCCACCCGCTCGAGCACCGGCGCATCCTCGAGTCGCGGGAACGGCTCTACCGGGAGCTTCTCGCCCTCGAGCCCGGGAACTCGGACCCCGGGCCGGCCCCCGTCCGTCCGCCCTCCGCCTGAGCCGTCCGCCGCGTTTCGCGGGGACGACAGCCGCCCCCCAAAAGGTGTATCATGAGAAGCGAGGAATATTCTCCGCGACCAGGTGTATGAGACATGGGAGCTCCGACGAGACCGATCGAGCATCCGGAGGATGCCGTCCTCGTCAGGAAAGCCCAGCAGGGAGACATGGACGCCTTCGAGAGCCTGGTCCGGCGATACCAGCACCGGGTCTACGCCCTGTGCCGGCGCCTGACGGGCGCGCACCAGTCGGCCGACGACCTGGCCCAGGAAACCTTCATCAAGGCCTACTTCGCCCTGGGCCGGTTCGAGGCCGCGTGGCCGCTCTACCCCTGGCTCCGCAAGATCGCCGTCAACGCCGGGCTGAACTACCTCAAAGCCCGGAGCCGGGAGAGGCCGCTCGAGGACGGCTCGCTCGGAGACCGGCACACGCCGGTCGCGGCCGAGGCCGACGATCCCGAGGAGCGGCTGGAGCGGGCCGAGTTCCAGGCCCGGCTCGACTGGGCGGTGGAATCCCTTCCCGCCGACCAGAAAAGCGTCTTCGTCCTGCGGTTCCACGAGAGCCTGAGCTACGAGGAGATCTCGCGGACGCTCGACCTGCCGCTCGGCACCGTTATGTCGCGGCTCAACCGGGCCCGCCAGAAGCTGAAGGAGCTGCTGGCGGATCCGCCCGGAAGGGGAGCTTGAGATGAGACACCGAAAACTCCAGGAACTCATCGGGGCCTACGCCGACGGCGAGCTCCGGGCGGCCGACCGGCCCCGGGTGGAGAAGCATCTCGAGCGCTGCCCGGAGTGCCGGCGGGACCTCGAGCTCATCCGCAGGATCGAAGCCGCGGCCGAAACGTCTCCCCCGGCCCCGCAGGAGCGGAGCTACTGGGACTCTTTCCCCGGACGCGTCCGGGCCGGCATCGCCCGCGAGCAGGCCGGAGCCCCCGCATCCCGAGTTGCGGAGGTCAAGATGTTCAAGGATTCGTTCTATCGGCCGGAGAGCCGGGTGAGAGAGCGGGCGGTGGTGTTCCCGCTGTCTGTCGCCGCCCACGTCGCCATGATCGTCCTGCTCATCGTGCTGCCCCTTCTCAAGACCGGCGAGCTGCCGACGGTCGAGGTCTACAGCGCGTTCCTGGCGCCCCCGCCGCCTCCTCCGCCGCCCCCGCCGCCTCCGGCCAAGCGCAAGGCGTCGACGCAGAGCGCCCGGATCAAGCGGGTCCAGACGGCCCAGCCGACCGAGGCCGGCCGGCTGGTCGCCCCGGTCGAGATCCCCGAGCAGATCGCCGAAGAGACGCTCTCGGACGTCGGGGTCGAGGGCGGCGTTGAAGGCGGCGTCGAGGGCGGCGTCGTCGGCGGCGTGCTGGGCGGAGTGGTCGGCGGCGTCCTGGGCGGCGTCGTCGGCGAGGTCGAGGCGCCCGTGCGGGCCATCGGCGACGTCAAGCCGCCCAAGCTGGTCCGGGAAGTGGCGCCGATCTATCCGGAGATCGCCCGTCAGGCCCGGGTCGAGGGCATCGTCATCGTCGAGGCGACGACGGACGTGTACGGGCGGGTGACGTCGGTCAAGGTGCTGCGGTCGATCCCGCTGCTCGATCAGGCGGCCATCGACGCGGTCCGGCAGTGGGTCTACGAGCCGATGGTCATCAACGGACGGCCCCGGCCCGTCGTCTTCACCGTCACCGTCCGGTTCCAGCTGAAATGACCTGAGCGACGGGGGCGGGCCCCCTCGCAGTTACCCCCTTGGGGTGAGGGGGAGCCCCCCTGTAAATCATCATCCGCGGGGATTGATACCCCCGGCGTCCGGCCCCATAGTGGTTCTATCTGATAAGGGGCTGACCATGAAACCGAACGAAGAGAACCCTCGCGGCCTCGGCCTCGCGGCTCTCCTGATCGTCCTCCTGGGGCTGGCCGCCCTGACGCCTCCGGCGGCCCGGGCTGAGATCATCGTCCGGCTCGAGGTCACGGACGAAAAAGTCGCCGTCCGCCTCGACCCCAACCTGCGCAGTCCGGTCGTGGAGATGCTGGCGCGCGGCACGGTCATCAAGCTGGCGAGCGCGCAGAAGTTCAAGACCAACTGGTTCTACGTCCAATTCGTCTCCGCGCGCTCGGGCCGGATCCTCGCGGGCTATATCCTGGAATCGAGCGTCCGCAAGCTCAACTCGACCATCAAGGTCATCGACGTGACCCCGGAGGAGCCCGAGATCGCCGACCCCAAGGAGTTCAGCCTCGAGGCGGGCCGGCTTCCGGTCGTCCAGTGGGGCCAGTCGGAAGACGGCATTCTCAAGGTCGAAGGCCGGCCGCTCAGCCGAGACCTGTCCGGGGACATGGCCTTCCTGCGCTACCATCGCGACGTCCTCGGCAAGAGGTGCCTGCTCACGTACGTGCTCATCGACCGGAAGCTCGCTTCGGTCAAGCTCCACCTGCTCGAACGGTACGCGAACAAGGACCGTTATGTCGCGGACTACAATAAGATCCGGGAGTTCCTGAACGCCAAGATCGGCGAGCCGCGCTACAACAACGTGATCTGGAGGAACCGGGGCGATGCCGAACGCGGCGAGACCCTGGGCGCGGCGGTGACCTCGGGCAGCCTGAGCCTGTCGTCGGAGTGGTCGTTCCAGGGCACGGGGCTGCGCCTCAGCCTGACGGGCGAGAACAGCGAGGTCCAGTTCGCGGCCGAGATCAACGACCTCAAAGCCAGAATTCCGTCCTCTTTCTAACCCTCCTTTCTGTCCTGGCCCCCTTTCCCGCACCCCCCCGGGGAAGGGGGCCCCGTCCTAGACCATGTCCTTGTGGACGAAGCTCATGCTGACGCGGTTCTTGCCCAGCCACTTGCTGTGCATCATGAGCTGCTCGCCGCGCTTGATCAGGGACTCGACGGTGTCGTAGCGCAGGACGATGCTGGCCCCCATCGAGACCGTGGCGTTGAGCATGCCCGTCTCGGTGGTGATGTAGGATTCGGCGATGAGGAGGCGGAGCTTGTTGGCGACGATGTCCAGGCGGCTTTCGTCGATATTGAGGAGGACGACCAGGAACTCCTCGGTGCTCCAGCGGCCGACGATGTCGAAGAAGCGGATATTCTTGTGCAGGGTCCGGGCGACCGTCCGGACGATCTTGCTGGCGTTGAAGCGGCCGTGCTTCTCGAGGATCTTGCCGTAATTGTCGATGTCGACATAGATCATGCCGAAGGTCAGGCCGTACTTCTGGAATTCCTCGAGCCGGGTGGCCAGGGTCATGTCCAGGTACTGCTTGGAGGGGATGCCCGTCTCGGTCTCGACGAGGCCCATCTTCTCGAGCTCGGGCAGGGCCAGCGGCAGGGTGACCTTCGGCGCGGTGCCGGTGAAGGTCTCGACGGCTCCGAGGATCTCGCCGTTGTCCTTGAGCACGGGGATGATCCTCAACGAGACCGGGGTCCGGAACCCGTCCTTGTGCTGGAGATAGGCGTCGAGCGTCCTCGGGGCGCCGTCCTTGAGGGTCATGGCCACGGGGCACTTCTCGCGGCAGATATCGACCCCGCCGAAATCCACGAACTGGACCGGCCCCTCGAAACAGGGCTTCCCGAGGACGGCGGCGGCCTCCCGGCCGGAGATCTGCTCGGCCGCCTTGTTCCAATAGACGCACTTGCGGTCCTTGTCCAGCCAGACGACCGCGTCCTGGACCTGGTTGAGGACGCTGTTGCAGAGGCTCTTGGTCGCGCCCCTGAAGATGTCGAGGATGTTGTCTTCGGCCATGATCATTCCTTCCTCTGGAGCCCATTCTAAGGCGGACCGGTCCTGATATCAACCGTTTTGTTGGGGAAGGCCCGATTGACACACCGCTAACCTCGTGTTATCCTGCCGACGCCGCCCAGGGGTGCGCCGCCATGGACAAGCTTCTCGGGACACGACTCAAGAGGGCCCGCGAGGAGGTCAATCTCAGCCAGGGCGCGTTCGCCAAGTCCCTCGGATTGTCTTCGGAGTACATCTCCCTCCTCGAGTCCGGCAAGAGGACGCCCAGCTTCGAGACGCTCCTCAAGGTCGCCGGATTCCTCAATAAGAACGTCTCCTATTTCTTCGAGGACCGCAGGCCGGCCTTCGACAGCCTGTTCGACCGGGCTGTCCGCGACAACCGGGTCGAGGCCGACGAGCGGGTCCGCAAGGACCTCCTGAAGTTCCGGGCCACCTGCGAAAGATACCTCGAGCTCGAGGAAACGACCGGGCGGCGCCTGGCCCTGGCCCCCCAATACGCCCGCATCTCCCCGGAGCGGCTGGCCGAGGAGGAGCGGCGCCGCCTGGGGCTCGGCAACGAACCCATCCGCGACGTCCTGGGCCTCTGCGAGGTCAACGGCTGCCGCATCATCCGCCAGACGCTTTCCGACGAGGCCCGGATCGCGGGCCTGTTCGTCTACGACGAGGAGCACAAGGCCGCCTTCGCCCTGGTCAACGCCAACGAGCCGCCCGGACTCCAGACGCTCATCGCCGCCCATCTCTACGGGCACTATCTCATGGACAGGGCCGACAGCCCCATCGTCGACAATTCCGACGTCGTCGTCGATGAATACGTCTCGCTCTACCCGCCGCGGGAGCAGTTCGCTCAGACTTTCGCCTCCCGCTTCCTGGTGCCGCCGGACAAGCTCCGCGAGCTGGTCGAGAAGGACCTCCGGGCGAAAAGCCTGGGTTTCGACGACGTCCTGTTCCTCAAGCGCTATTTCGGCGTGAGCACGCGGGTCCTGCTGCGGATGCTCCGGGGGATGGGCTTTCTGCCCGAGGCGAAGTTCGAGGAGTTCTTCAAGAGGAATCCGGAGGACCGGGAACAGGAGGTCTTCGGGGGCCTGTCGGGACAGGAAGAGCGGCGCTCGCGGGCCCTGTTCCGGAAGTCCAAGACCATTCTGTCCGACCGCTTCCGTCTGCTGGCCGCCGAGGCCGCGGCCACGGAGAAGGCCCGGGCGGGGAGCCCGCCACCGCCGCCGGCCTCGGGAGGTTCCGATGAATAAGACCGTCCGCATCCTGTTGATCTTCCTCGCGATCGACGCTGTTGCCGCCGGGGTCTATTTCGCGGTCAAGGCGCTCGGCTCCGGCCGGGCCGCGGACCCGACCGCGGGCACGGAGTGGACCACCATGGCCGCCTCCTACCAGCCGGCGACCGAGCTCGAGGAATTCATCAAGAAAGACTACGAAGAGAAGGAGCTCCTGCCGCTCCAGTTCCGCAGTTTCGGCCGCGATCCCGCCGTGCTCAAGAAATTCCGGGGGGCCAAGCTCGTCGGCGCCGGCGTCTCCGTCCTCGAGATGCAGTTCAAGGGTCTCGAGGACTGGTCCATCGTCGAGATCTGGTTCAAGGGCGAGGAGGGCCGGGAGATCCGCAGGACCATTCTCTACGTCCTGACCGACGGCGCCTGGAAGGCCGGCGACAGCGGCCGCCTGGCGGATTGACGGGGCGTCGCGCCGGCGGAGGTTCCATGTCCATCCGATCCCTCAAGACGGACGTTCTTATCGTCGGGGCCGGGCCGGCCGGCCTCACGGCCGCGATCTATGTGGCCCGGGCCGGAAAGAAGGCCCTCGTCCTCGAGGGCCGGAGCGCGTCGCGCCTGGCCATTCCTTACACCATCGAGAACTACCCGGGCTTCCCGTCCATCGACAGCCGCGAGCTGCTGGACATCTTTGGGAAACAGGCTGTGACCTTCGGTGCGGAGATCATGGCCGGCGACGCCATCGCCTTCGCCCTCGAAGGGGAGCCCAAGTACGTCACCACCAAGGACGCCGTCATCGAGGCCGGCGCCGTCATCCTGGCCACCGGGAGGCCCATGCCCAAGGAGCGGCTCATTCCGGGCGAGGACAGGCTCATCGGGCAGGGCGTCAGCTACTGCGCCACGTGCGACGGCCCGCTCTTCAGGGGGGCGACGGTCGCCGCGGTCGGGCACGCCGAGGAGGCGTTGCACGACGTCCATGCCCTCCAGTCCATGGGCTGTAAGGTCCTGTGGGTGCCCGGCCGGCCGGGCGGGGCGGCCGATTCCGCGGAAGCCAAGGCCCTCGAAGGCCATGGGGTGACCATCCGTCGCGACGGCAAGATCAAGGAGATCCGGGGCGAGACCCGGGTGGAGAGCGTCCTCACCGAATCGCCGTCCGAACAGGAGGTCGTCGAGGTCGCGGCGGTCTTCGTTTTCCGCGAGATCCCGGCCGGGCCCCTGTTCGAGCGGGCGGGGATCGCGCTCGACAAGAAGCAGAGCGTCGTCGTCGACCGCTTCCAGAGGACGAACGTGCCGGGCGTCTTCGCCGCCGGCGACAACACCGGCGGCGGCCTGCAGGTCGTCTCGGCCGCGGGCGAAGGGTGCGTGGCCGGCATGCAGGCCCTCGTCTACCTTAGGAGGTAGGGCTCAGGCGGCCTGGCCGTTGCGGGCCGGATGCCGGTCGAGGCGGAAGGTGATGTTGCGCGAACGCGAGATGGTCACGCGTCCGCCGATGGGCACGGCCATGAGGTTGCGCCGGATGTCGTGGCCGAAGTTCGAGACCGCCAGGATGGGCAGGGGAGCGCCCTGACGGCGCCGGTCGCGGATGACGTCGGCGAGATAGGACCGGATGAAGCCGACCGCCTCGCGCCGGGCCTTCCGGGGCGTCGGATCCTTGCCCGGGGGCGTCACCGATCCGATGACGATCCCCTTGATGCCGGCGAAGACGTTGTGGCGCCGCAGGGCCGCGAGCAGCCTGTGCAGGTCCTCGACGTCGACCTGGATGTCCTCGAAGAAGAGGACGTGTCTCTTCCAGCTGAACTTGGGCGGCGTGCCGCGGTTGAGGAAGTTGACGAAGGTCGACAGGTTGCCGCCGATGGGGATCCCGGACAGCTTCCGGGCCGGCGGCGGCGTGAGCCAGGCCGAGCCCTTGTAGTGGATCTCGTCCCCGTTGATGAGGGCGAGGAGGTTCCGGAAATCGCCCTTGCCGACCTTGAGCGAGGGGAAGTAAATGGCGGGGACCCGGCAGGCATGGTAGATCTCGCTGAGGAGGAACGTGAAGTCGGAAAAGCCGACGAACAGCGGACGCCGGGCCCGGATGACGCGAAGGTCCTTGGCGTCGATCTTGCGGACGAGGTCCTCGGCGCCCGTCCCCCCGGCGACCGAGATGATGAGATCGAGCTCGCGGATGGCCTCCTTGAAGACGGCCGCCCGGTCATCGACAGGGGCGGTGACGTGGCCGATCTCGGTGTCGCTCGAATACAGGTGGGGGCTGAGATAGACGTCCCGAACCCCCAGCGCCTTGCGAAGGCGGTTGGCGGTGCGGTTCAGCACAGGCCTCTCCTTCACGGAGAGGCACGTCGACGGGGCGATGAAGCCGATCTTTTCGTAGGCCAAGGGGCCTCTGATCAGAAGGATTTGAGCTTCTGGCCGGGCCCGGACATCTGGAGGGCCCTGAGGGCCTTCAGCTCGATCTGGCGGATCCTTTCCCGGGTCAGCTTGAAATGCTGGCCCACTTCTTCGAGGGTGTACTCCCGCCCGTCGCCGAGGCCGTAGCGCATCCGCAGGACGAGGGTCTCGCGTTCGGGCAGGGTCCGCAGGGCCGCCTCGATCTGCTCGCGGAGATTGATGTGGATGACGGTATCGGGAGGCGAGGGGAAGGACTTGTCCTCGAGCAGGTCGCCGAGAGAGCCTTCGCCGTTCTCCCCGAGAGGGGTCTCGATCGAAACCGGGTCCTGGGACGAGTAGAGCATCTCCAGGACCTTGTTGACGGGCAGGTTCATCCGGCGCGCCAGATCTTCGGGATTGGGCAGCCTGCCGCTCTCCTGGACCGAGGTCTGGGAGATCTTCTTGAGCCGGTGGATGGTCTCGGTCAGATGGACGGGGATGCGGATGGTCCGGCCCTGGTCGGCGATGGCCCGGGTGATCGACTGGCGGATCCACCAGGTCGCGTAGGTCGAGAACTTGTGGCCGCGCCGGTAGTCGAACTTCTCGGCGGCCCGCATCAGGCCGATGTTGCCTTCCTGGATGAGGTCGAGGAGCTGGAGGCCGCGGCCCTGGTACTTCTTGGCGATGGAGACGACCAGCCGCAGGTTGGCCGAAACGAGATCGCTCTTGGCCCGCTCCCGGGTCCGGCGGCCGGACTGGATGGCCTGCAGAATGGCCCGGTTGTCCAGGCGGGCCCGCTTGGAGAGCTTCTTGAGGGTCTCTCTCAGGCGGAGCTGGACGGCCTGGACGGTCCGGTCCTGGTACTCCGGCTTGATCTCGAGCTCGCGGGCCATGCGAACGATCCGCACGACCAGCCGGGCGCGGGCGAAGCGGTTCCGGACGAGGGGCCGGACCTTCATGAGCCGCCCGCTGAGGGCCTTGATCCTGTGGATCCGGTCGAGGACCTCGCGCCGGCGGTCTTCGAGGCTGTCCTCGGTGAAGTTCTCCTCGGCCATGTTGAAGTACTTGACGAAGGCCTCGGGGGTCTTCTTGAGCAGGGCCTCGAGCGACACGAGCTCGTCGAGGGTGAATGGCGTCTTGACCAGGGCCTTGACGATGGCCTTCTCGCCGCGCTCCATGCGCCGGGCCAGGCTGATCTCCTGCTCCCTCGACAGGAGCAGGATGCTGCCCATCTCCCGGAGGTAGATCTTGACCAGGTCCGCGGTCTGCTCCATGTCCTCCGGAGAGTTCAGGCCCTTGCCGTGCCCGTTGCCGTTCTTGGGCTCGCCGAGGCGAGGCCCGATGGGGGTGGCGTCGGAGCCGGAGAAGACCCCTTCCTCGTCGCTGAACAGCTTGCTCCCGGGCGTGCCCGGGATGAGCTGCAGGAGCTCCGCGTTGCTCTTATATTTATATTCAGTCGCCATGATCGTCTCCCTTGACCATATTAATTATATAGGATAACTACATTCGCCGGCTTTTCGTTTCTCCCGGTCAGCCTTTGTTTCATTTCCCAGCCCTTGACTCCGATTCTATTAAACGGGGTTGAGGGCGAAACCGTTTCACCCTCCGGGGGCGGGGGCGCCAGATATGAAGCGCGGAGAATACCCGCTCCTGCCCCGGTTGTCAAGAAAAATCTTTACATTTACCCGTTGCTCACCGCCCGGGGCCGCCTGATCCGGCTCTCCCACCCTGGAAATGCGCCCGATCCTGGCTTGGGTCATCGTTTTTCCCCGGACGGAAGATATCTAGTATCAAGATTCGTGCCAGAAACGGCGGCAAGCGTATAGGGGAGGGGTCTGCGGCCACCCGACCGGGGTGTCTTAATTTGAGGACAATGGGCCGACTGCCCTAGTAGCAGACGACGCCGTGCTTCTCGAAGTACTTCTGATGGTGCTCCTCGGCTTTGTAGAAGGCCGATGCGGGAACGAGCTCGGTGGCCAGACGCTTCTTGTACTTGCCGGAGCTCTCGAGCTCGTCCATGATCTTCCGCGCCGTCTCCTTCTGGGCCTCGCTGTGGGTAAAGATGGCTGAGCGGTACTGAGACCCGCGGTCGGGGCCCTGCTTGTTGACCTGGGTCGGATCGTGGATGGAAAAGAAGTGGCGGACGAGGTCGGCATAGCTCACCTTGGACGGATCGAAGGTCACCTGGACGGCCTCGGCGTGGCCGGTCCTGTCGGTGCAAACCTCCTCGTAGGTCGGGGCGACGGTCGTGCCTCCCGTGTAGCCGACGACCGTGGACACGACGCCCGGCCGCTTGCCCATCTTGTATTCGACGCCCCAGAAACAGCCGGCGGCGAAGGTCGCGGTCTCCGTTGCGGCCGTCTCCGTCCGCGGCGCCGGGGCGCCGGCGGCCGCTTCGGGACGGAAGTCCAGGGCCGCCGAGTTGACGCAGAAGTGGAGGAACGTGGGCTCGGGGCCGTCGTCGAAGACGTGGCCCAGGTGGGCGCCGCACGTCGCGCAGCGGACTTCGATCCGCTTGACGAGAAGGGAATAGTCGTCGCGGTATTCGATGTTCTTCTCGTCGACGGGCGTCGTGAAGCTGGGCCAGCCCGTGCCGTGCTCGTACTTGGTCTCCGAGCGGAACAGGGGAGTTCCGCAGCCCGCGCACACGTAAACCCCCTTTCCCCAGAAATCGTTGAACTTCCCGGTGAACGGCCGTTCCGTGCCGCACTTGCGCATGACGTCGAACTGCTCCGGCGTCAGGGCCGCCTTCCATTCCTTGTCGGATTTCTTGACCTTCGGCGCCATGTCTTGTCCCTCCCGGGAGTAGATATCAGGCCTTGGCGACTCACTTTCGATCAGGGCGTTCAGGCCTTTCCATCCGGCCAGACCCAGTATCGTCGCCAGGGCGAGGACGGCGATCTTTATCCTGATGGGCACTTGAGCCTCCCGTTCGAATTAATCCTACTGAATTAGTATACATTAGGGCGCAAAAAAATCAAGGAAGGTCGGGGGAGGCGGTTGCCAATTACCGGCGCTGAAATTTCCAAAAATGGACACTTTCCGGTTGACAAGGCCGGAATCCCGGTCCTATAATGAATTCGCTGGCTGGAGAGGGATCCTCCTTAGCCCCGCTTCCTTTTCCTTTGAAACCTTGGCGCCTCGCCAGCCAGCCTTCTCAATCCCTCCCGAAGTGGCTGGTTCAAGGCGCCTTTCTCGAAAAACACGCAGTCATTCGACTGGGCTTGATTTCGCGCCGCCGCTTCAGAACGGTCCGCTTCCGACGGATCGCTACTTCTTCTCCGGCTCCTTCTTCTCGACCTTCTCCTCCGGCTTGAGGTCCTTGGCCCGTTCCTTGAGGTGGTCCTTGAGCTTGAGGTAGGACACCCCGTCCGTGTACCAGGCCGGGGCCGGCTTGCCCATGAGGGTGTGGTCGAAGAACTCCTTCATCCTCACGGTATAGTCCTTCTGGTTGGCCGGCTTCTGCAGTCCGTGGTTCTCGCCGACGTACTGGAGCATGATGACCGGCTTCTTCAGCCGCCGCAGCGTGTTGTAGTACTCGATGCCCTGGTTCCAGTCGACCGCGCCGTCCTTGTCGTTGTGGAGGATGATGAGCGGCGTCTTGACCCGGTCGGCGTAGTAGACGGGCGAATTGCGCTGATAGGCCTCGAGGTTGTCCCAGTAGCCGCCCTTGAACCGCCCCTGGCTCGACTCGAAGATGGGCTGGTTGGCCGAGCCGGAATTGAAGTAGATGGAGCTGTACATGCTGATCATGTTGGTCAGCGGGGCCCCGGCCACGGCCGCGGCGAAATCGGCCTGGGTGATGAGGAAGGCCGTCTGATAGCCGCCCCAGGAATGGCCTTGGAGTCCGACCTTGGCCCGGTCGACGACGCCGGCGGCCACGGCCGCGTCGATGGCCGGCAGCACGCACCAGGCCGCCGACATGCCGGGATCGTTGATCTTGTAGGTGATGTCCGGGAAGAGGACAGCGTAGCCGTTGCTGGTGTAGACGGACTTGTTGAAGCCGTTGGCCGAAGGCTGGGCGTAGCGGTTGAGCTGCTGCGACATCTTCTCGTAGTAATAGACGATCGTCGGGTAGCGCTTGCCCTTCTCGTAATTGGCGGGCAGGAAGAGCGCCGCCTGGAGCGGCTTGTCCATTCCGCTCTTCGGGTCCATCTTGTAGTCGAGGAGCATCACGCCGCTCGACCAGAGGAAGTCCTTCTGCTGCGGGTCGGCCTCCGTCAGCCGCTTCCCGTCCTTCAGGAGAGGGCCGGCCGCGTAATAATCGGGGTAATCCTTATAGGTGTCCCGGGTGTAGACGAAGATGTCGGCTTTCTTGGCCTTGGCCAGGCCGCCGAAGCCGGCGTCGTCCCAGAGGAGCATCGTCACGCCCGGCTTGCCTTTGTCGATCCGGCCGAGGCCCGCTTTCTTCGTCCATTCGCCCAGCGCGGCGACGTATTGCATCTGGTCGAGGTCGACGGCCTTCTCATCCGGGTCGATCCGGACCCGGCGGTAGCGGATCTTGTCCTTGGCCCCGTTGACGGTCAGGTTGACGGCCTTGCCGCTGCCGCTGACCGGCACGCTCCAGATGTCCCAACCGTCCGACAGGAGCACGTTCAGGCCGTCTTTGGTCGAACCGACCGGGCTATCGGGCGGCTTGACGACGTTGGTATCGACGTCCTCGTTGACGAACGAGGCGGGCACGTCCTTGGTGATGTTGACGGGCTTGCCGGTCGCCATATCGTAGGTGAAGTAATGACCGTCGTCGTAGTAGAGGAAATGGGTCCCATCGAAAAGCGGCATGAAGTACCAGCGGCACTTCGTCAGGGCCGGGGTCCGCTTCCCCGTTTTCAGGTCGATGACGGAGATGTCCGAGAAGTTCCGGCCGTCGAGGTTCGCGTCGAGCTCGTACGCCCGGATGTCCTCGCCGACCGCGAAGCGCCCCTTGGGCGCAGGCGCGACGTCGCGGACCTCGTCGTCGGCCAGACGGATAAACGTCTTCTCGGCCACCCGGTATTCGGCGAGATAGCTGTAGCTCTTGTCGGACTGTTCCTGGACCTGCTGCTCCGACTGGAGCCGCTTGTCCAGGCCGTGCCAGATGACCAGGTCGGGGATGTCTTCGTCGGCGAGCTCCTCGCCCTTCTGGGCCGGCCCGGCCGTCGCGGACGGGGCCGCGGCGTCCCCGGGTTTGGCGTCGCCCGCCTCCTTCTTGTCCGCGTCCTTCTTCTTCTTGGCCTCATGGATGCCGAAGAGGACCGCGTCGAAGCTTTCGGTCCAGGCCGGGGTCCGGTCCGGGCTCACGGTCATCCCGGCGGGAAAGGCCTTGTCCGCGGCCGGATCGTAGACGGTCTTGCGCGGGCCCTTGGCGTCCTTGAAGCCGTCGAAGGCGAGGACGGACCAGAGCTTGTCCTCGTAGGCTTTGTCCTCCTTGCCCTTGAGGACGGCCAGGGCCTCGCCCTTCTCCGACCAGCCCAGAGACTTGTAGGAGGCCTTGTCGTTGTCGAGCGACGTGACCGCCCCCGAGCTCATGTCCCGGAGCTGGAGGCCGTTGCCGGCCTGGCCCTGGGCGTCGATGAGCAGGGCCAGGCGCGTCCCGGCCTTGTCGAACGCGTATTCCGCGACGTTGCCGATGTTGATCTCTTTTTTCGTGGCCAGCTCGCGCACGAGGAGATCGGACCCGGTCCACTTGTCCTTCTCTTTCTCCTGGGCTTCGGGCGCGTAGCGCTGGAGGGCCAGGAAACCGGGGTTGTCCCCCGAGAAGGCCAGGCCGCGGACCTTCTCGAATTCGGTCTTTTCGCCCGTGGCCAGGTCGACGAGGACCGCCGTCGTCTGGACCCTCTTCTTGTCCTTCCGCAGGGACTTCGCCTCCTTGGCCCCGGGATAGGACAGGAAGGCGGCCCACTTGGAGTCGGCCGAGAAGCCCGTCCGCGTGCCGCCGCCGAAGCGCGGCGCCTCCCCGATCGGGAAGCGGTGCTCCTTCGTCCCGGCGACCTGTTTCAGGACGATCTCGCTCTCGCCCTCGAGCGGGCTCAGCCGGTACATGAACCAGCTCCCGTCGGGGGACAGCTCGGCCGCGCCGATGGACTTCCAGGCCAGGATATCCCGGAGCGCGATCGGCCTCGACCCGGTCGTCGCGGAAGGCGTGGCGGGCGCGGCGGGAGCTGCCGGGGCGGCGGGCTTGTCCGCGGGCTTGTCCTGGACGGCCGCGGTCTCCGCGCGACCGGGTCGGCGGCGCCAGCGAGAAGGACAGCGATGAGGATGAAGGGGAGGGCGAGAGAGCGGAGTCTGGTCATGGTTCTGTTCCCTGTCGTTCCTTTCGTCTTTTCTCCTGATACATCAGGAAGTCGGCGTGGGCCAGAAAATCGTCGAGCTGCTGGTATTTCTGCGGATCGACGCGGACGAGACCCATGCTGACGGACAGCCGCAGGCGCGGGTAGTCCTTGATCCGATAAGTCTGGACGCTCTCCTCGATCCGGGCGAACAGGGTCCGTTCGCCCAGGCTTTTCGAGCGCATGGCCAGGACGGCGAACTCGTCCCCGCCGATGCGGCCGATGACGTCGGACTCGCGAAGGGTCGTCCGGAGGATCGCGGCCACGCCCTGCAGGAGCAGGTCGCCGACCGCGTGGCCGTAAGTGTCGTTGACCTCTTTGAGGTTGTCGATGTCGAGAAAGACGAGGTAGTTGTCCTTCTTGAGCCTTTTCGCGATCTTCATCTGCTGGAGGCCGAAGGAGAAGAAGCCCCGGCGGTTGTTGAGCCCGGTCAGGTGGTCCGACTGCGACAGGCCTTCGAGCTTCTCGTTGGTCAGCTGGACCTTGCGGAGGGCGAGCTCCAGCCTCCGCTCGGCCGTCTTCCGCTCGGTGATGTCGATCAGGATGCCGTCGAAGTAGCCGATCGAGCCGCCCGGGCCTTTGATGCTCCGGCAGTAATCGCGGGCCCAGAACTTCCGGCCGTCGGCGCGCCGGAGCTCGAACTCCCGGAAGTCCGTGGACTTCGCGGACAGCATGGCGACATGCCTGTCCCGGTCCTCGCCGTGGACGTAGAAATCCTTGGCCCGGTACTCGAACAGGGACCGCGGCCGCTTGAACCCGAGCATCCGGGCCAGGGCCGAGTTGGCCTCGACGAAGCGGCCGTCGGGGGTCGTCCGATAGACGCCGACGGGAAGCTGTTCGACGAGCGCCTTGTAACGGTCCTCGGCGGACGGGTCCTTCGAAGCGTGCGGGACGGCTGCAGGATCACGGACGGCTTTGGACGGCTTCTTCGGCTTAGACGGGCACATTTGCGTCAGAATGTAGCAAAAACGGTTCGATAAAGTCAAAATCGGCTCGGAGCCGGCTGCTCCCCTCGCCTTGGCTCAAGAGGGGGTGACAGGGGACGGCGAAAGGTGTAGGAATGGAAGCGGGGCAGGCGCCTAAACGCCCCCCGGCGTGCCGGCGTAATCTCGATGGACGAAGGGACAAGGCCACCAGTGGAGGAACAGGAGATCATCGAAGGCTGCCTGGGGGGGAATGCCGCGTCCAACCGGGCCATGGTCGAGACCTACGGGACCCTGGTCCTGTCCGTCGCCTTGAACGTCATCGGCAACCGGCAGGACGCCGAGGACGTCTGCCAGGAGACCTTCCTCCAGGTCTTCCGGCGCCTCGACCGCTACGACCGGGAGAGGAGCTTCAAGACCTGGCTCCTGACCATCGCTTACAGGAGATCGCTCGACATGCTCAGGAAAAAGAGGCGCTTCGCGGAATTCTCGGCCCGGGCCCGGTTCGAGCCGGCCGTGATCGGCCGGCCGGGAGATGTCGATCCGGCCGACCCCGCGCCCCTGCCCTCGAAGCTCCTCGAGGCCCTTTCGCCGCGGGAGCGGACGGCGCTCTGCCTCTGGGCCAACGAAGGCTACACGGCCAAGGACATCTCCGAGGTGCTGGCCTGCTCGGCTTCGACCGCCCGGGTCTACCTGTTCAACGCCCGGCGCAAGATCAAGGCCCTACTGGAGAACGATCATGGACTTCTGCAGAACGGTTGAGCTGCTCTACGCCGCGCTGCCCCTGCGGCCCTTTCGGGACTGGCTGATCCGGATCCATATGGACCGTTGCCCGCGCTGCCAGGAGCGGCTTCTCAGCCGCGAGGAAGCGCGGAGCCTGCTCGTCCGACCCGACCAGACGGGGGACTCGGCCGCCCTTTGGAGGCGGATCTCCGAGGAAGCCGGCCGTCTCGCCCCGGCCCCGAAGGCCAAGGGGAGCGGCGGACGACTGGCCTGGCAGTGGGCGGCCGTCACGGCGATGGCGGCCGTCGTCGCCCTGACGGGTTTCTGGCTTCTCCGCGAGACCGGCGGGCCGGGTTTCGACGCGCGGGCGATCGCGCCGGCCGACCGTTTCGAGATCGCTTATGTCAAGGTGGGCGGGGAGCCCGCTCAAACGTTCGTCTATCATCCCCAGGGGACGGACACCGTCTTCATCTGGGCCCAGAAAACTCCGTGAAGGGGGAAGACCATGAGAAACGCAAAGTGCCGTAAGCTCTTCGGAGCGATCCTGATCCTGTCGGTCGCCGCCGCACTCGCGTGCGGCAAGAAACCCCAGGCGCCGGCGGCCGAAGAAAAGACCGCTCCGGGAACGGCGCCCGGCGGAGAGGCCGCCCCAGGCGCCGCGCTGGCCGCGTCCGCCTTCGAGCTGAAGATGAGGATCCTCGAGGGTGGCCGGGAGAAGCCTTACATCCCCAACCGTCCCGTGACCTCGTCATACCTTGAATTCCTGACGTTCGCCAATTTCGAGGACGAAGAGAACGTGGCCACCGACGAGCAGATCAAGAAGGTCTTCAGTCTTACGGACATCAGCCTGTTGACCGAAACGACCCTGGTCTGGGAAAAGGGGAGGACCGAGAAGGCCTTCCACATTTTCCGGATCAACGGACAGGCCTACCTGGTCATGGTCACGCCGGGCCGGCTGCCCGAACGCAACCAGTTCCGCATCGAAGTCTACGAGCAGAGCGGCGACGAGCTGAAAGCGAACCTGTTGAACACGGAGTTCTCGCTGCCGGAGAAGAGCTCGGCGGTTTTCGGTTTCGAGAACAGCAAGCTCAAGTCGTATTTCATCACCCTGCGCGTCGCGCGATGGCTGGGTGAGCCGGCCGCCGCCGCGGGAGGCGCGGGGGGGGTCGTCGGCGGCGTGGTTCCCGGTGGGCTGAAGTCCGGCGAAAAGGTCAAGCCTCCCAAGCTCATCAAAGAGGTCGCGCCGGTCTATCCGGAGGCCGCTAAAAAGGGGGGTATCGAAGGCGTGGTCATCCTGGAGGCGACGACCGACACCTATGGCCGCGTCGCCTCGGTCAAGATCCTTCGGGGCGACCCGCTGCTCGGCCAGGCGGCCGTCGAAGCCCTCGAGCAGTGGGTCTATGAGCCCATGGTCATCAACGGCAAGCCGAAGCCGGTCGTCTTCACGGTGACCATGCGGTTCACGCTGGATGAAAAAAACAAACCCGAGGTCAGCGGTGTCGTCGGCGGTGTCGCCGGAGGAGTCGAAGGCGGTGTCGAGGGCGGCGTGGCCGGAGGCGTGCGGGGCGGGGTCGCGGGGATCGAGGACCAGAAGCGGTTCGAGGGGGAAGCCGTCCGGGCCGTGGGGGATATCCAGCCGCCCAAGCTCGTCAAAGAGGTCAAGCCCGTCTATCCCGATGAGGCCCGCAAAGCCGGCGTCGAAGGTGTCGTCATCCTCGAAGCCAAGGCCGACGAGCAGGGCAACGTCGTCGACACCCGCATCCTCCGTTCCGTCGCCCCTCTCGATCAGGCGGCCATCGATGCGGTCAAGCAGTGGAAGTACGAGCCCCTGATCATCGGCGGCAAGGCCCGCAAAGTCCTTTTCACCGTGACGGTCCGCTTCGCCCTCAAGGACGGGGGAAAGGCCAAAATGCTCGAGAAATTCGCCGCCGGGGCGGTCAAGGCCGAGGGGGCTATCGAGCCGCCGAAGCTCGTCAAAGAGACCAAGCCCGTTTACCCCGAGGCCGCCCGGGCGGCCGGGGTCCAGGGCGTGGTCATCCTCAGCGTCAGGACGGATGAAGCCGGCAAAGTCATCGACACGATGGTCCTGCGGTCCATCCCGCTTCTCGACCAGGCGGCCATCGACGCCGTCAAGCAGTGGGTTTACGAGCCGATGATAAAGGACGGCAAGACCGTCTCTGTCGTCTTCACCGTGACGGTGCGCTTCCTGCTGAAGTGAGCGGCCGGCCTATTTCAGGCCCGCGATCCAGGCCTCGAGGACCTTCAGGTCCTCGGCCGGCAGGACCTTGCCGGGCGGCATCTGCTTCCCGGCGAGGCCTTCCCCGCCCCGGACCTTTCTCAGAAGGTAGCTCGACCCCGGGTCCTTTGTGTTGACGAGCAGCAGATCCGGGACTTCGGCGCTCGGAGCGTCGATGATGGCCGCAACCTTGGAGGGGATGAGGCTCAATCCTTTGGGGGGCTTCGTTCCGGTATGGCAGCGGACGCAGTGGTTCTTGAAAAAGGTCTGGACATCGGCCGGGACGCCCGCCGCGGCCTGTCCGCCGGATCGGGCGAGCGTTGTCCCCATGAGCAGGCCGGCTGAGATCAGGACGGCCAGGCTGATCGCCTTCTTCATGAAGAACCTCCTTGTCCCATTTTGGAATAATTGAATTCGGATCCCAGCAGACTGTGCGGGATGAGGTAGATGACGAGCATGACGAGAGAGGCCGCGAGAACGAACGGCCGGGCCGGCCGCCCCTTCCGGCCCGCGACGAGGGCCGCGATCCAGAAGAGGAAGGCGATCAGGGTCTTGTTGTCCGTCAGGTCCATGCCCAGCGGGAAACCGGCCCAGGCGACGCCGAAGGCGTACTTCTGCATGAGCGGGCCGAGGACGAACCCGCCCAGGAAGAGCAGGCCGACCGTCCAGAGCACGAGCCGCCGCGGATTGCGCTTCTTGTCGAGCGCGGCCAGGCCGGCCGCGGTCGAGAAGAGCATGGCCATAAACATGACCAGCACGTGGGGGATGATGACCCAGAGCGGCACGGGGTCCTTGTAGCGCATCAGGACCGGCTCGGTCCCGGTGATCGCGACGGGGTCGCCGCCCGCCTTCAGGGTGACCCTGTAGGCGAGCTTGCCGGCCGCCGGCTGTTTCGGCAGGCGCCCGACGAGCCGGTCGCCCTCCCGGACGAGCGCGATCCGGGCCCAGTCGTCCGCCGTGGGGAAACGCTTCCAATCGATCCAGCCTTCGATCGGAGCGGGCGCCGGCACCGCGACCTCGGCGTCAGCCACGGTCTCGGCGCTTCGCGGCAGGCGGTATCGGACGTCGGTGCCGTCGACGACGGCCCGGCCGCGAAGCGGATAGGTCGGCCCTGTCATTCTCTGATGGACGGCCGAACCCAGGGTTATGACGACGGCCAGGAACCAGAAAAGGCCCTTTTTCATGTCCGGCCTACTCCTTGACCTCGATCGAGCCGAACACGGCCGATCCCTTGATGGTCAGGGTCTGAGTCGAGGGGACCGTCGCGGCCTTCTTGTGACTGTCGATCGAGCCGAGGACCGGATTCCCTTCGAGGACGACCTGCCAGTCGCGGGGGACAAAGACGACGATCCCGCCGAAGACGACGGACAGGACGAGCGTCGCCTGGCCCCCGGCGAGCTTGGCGGCCCGGAGGTCGATCTCGGCCGAGCCGAAGACGACGTCGGCCTTGCCGCCCCGGAAGTTCTGGGATTCGACCTTGCGGGCCGAGCCCGAGAAGACCTGGCTGATGGACAGGTCGTCGCTGCCCACCTCGGAGGCCTCGTTCCTGTTCGGGTGCCAGGCCGGCCGGAGGAGCAGCCACAGGCCCGTCGCGATGATGGCCAGGGGCCAGATGTAGTGCCAGACCGCCCGGTCGAAGATGCGCAGCCGGAGCAGCAGGAAGAACGCGCCGAAGAGGATGAAGAAGATCCCGGAGCCGACGTTCTTGAAGTTGTTGCTGAGGAGAATGGAGACTCCCGATGACGATAAAGATGACCGGCCAGTAGCGCCCGACGAGGTCGCCGAAATCCAGCCGGCCCATCTGGTCCAAAAGGAAAAGGACGCCCAAGCAGATGAGCATGAGGCCCCAGAAGATACGCCCTTGGGTTCTGTGCGCGCTCATTGTTCCCTCCGTTCCGGGATAGGATACCACAGGGGGCCGGGGCCCGCAACAGGGCCCGCGACCGCTCAGAGCCTGCGGATGTTCATGCCGCCGCTCACCTCGATGGCCGCTCCGGTCGAAAAGCCGAGATCGCCCCGGGCCAGGGCGGCCACGGCCCGTCCGACATCCTCAGGGAGTCCCCAGCGCCCCTGCGGCACCAGCCCTGCGGCGATGAGCCGGTCGTACTTGGCCTTGACCCCGGCGGTCATGTCCGTGGCGATGATGCCGGGCCGGACCTCGTAGACGCCGATGCCCTTGGCGGCCAGGGCGTCGGCGTAGAGCGTCGAGGCCATGCTCAGGGCCGCCTTGGACAGGCAGTACTCGGGCCGCGAGGTCGAGGACACCGCGGCCGAGATGGACGTGATGAAGATGATGGACGAAGGGACCCCGTCCTTCCGCGGCTTCTGCGCGGCCATCCGTCCGGCCGCGTTCTGGGTGAGAAAGAACGGCCCCCGCGCGTTGATGGACATGAGCCGGTCATAGCTCTCGGGGGAAGTCTCCAGGATGTCCCGCCGCTCGAGGGGGGCGACGCCGGCGTTGTTGACCAGGACGTCGATCCGGCCGCAGACGCCGACCGCGGCGTCGAGCATGCGGTCGTGGTCTTCGAGCCGGGAGATGTCGCCCGCGACGGGCAGGAACCGGCCGCCGAGCTCGCGGACCCTCGCCTTGACCTCGAAGAGGCCCTTCTTCCTGTTTTCGGGCTCGAAGACGATGTCGATCCCGACGATGTCGAAGCCCTCGCGGACGAGGGCCAGGACGATGGCCCGGCCGATGCCCCGGCCGGCGCCGGTGACCACGGCCGTGGGCGCGGATGCTCGCTGTCTTGCTGGCACGTTCATTCCTCCTCGGCGACAACCGGGTCGTCCGCGACAACCGGGTTGTCCGCGACGACCGGGTCGTCGACGACGATCCTGCCGTCGCGATAGTCGGCCCAGACGGATTCGAACCAGCCCCCGGATCGGGGCACGGGACGGACGGGGACCCATTCCTTGATAAAACGCCCGCGACGGTCCAGGCGGACTTCCAGAATATGGGTGGAGACGTAATCCCCGGATCCGGCGAGGGCAAAGGCCCAACGCTCGCCGAGGAGCGGATGCGGCGGATCCCCCGCGGCGTCGGGCACGAGATAGGAGCCGCGGCTCCTGCCGCCGCGCTCAAGGTATTCGTCGACGGCCTCGAGATAGAGGGCGTGGGTCAGGGCGAGGTCGATGGCCTTGAAGCCGTGCGCGAGGCCGCGGGCGGAGGGGACGCCGATCTCGCGCCGGGCCCTCAGCCAGAGCTCGCGGGCCCGGTCCTTTTCGGCGCGGACCTCGGCCGGCCTCCGGACGACCGCGCCGCACGCCGACATCCTCTTCTTCACATCGGCCAGGCAGGCCTCCGGAGAGAGGCCGCGGTCCTTGCCGCGGCCGAGCATGGCCTTGGCCAGATCCCACTTCTCGCGAACGGCCGCCCCGGCCTCCCGGGTGAAGGCGGCCTCGGAAAGCGGCCGGCCGGCGCGCCTCCGGGCGATGAAGAGAGCCGCCCGCGCGCTCCCGACCTGGCCGGCGTTGAGGGCCGACCCGCCCGGCCGCGTGACGCCGTGAGTGCCGCAGACCTCGCCGACGGGGAAGAGTCCGCGCACGCTCGACTCCCACCAGATCGAGCCGCGGAAGCCGCCGTTGTTGTGCTGGGCGCACACGGCGATCTCGAGCGGCTCGCGGGCGAGGTCGATGCCGTGGGCCCTGTAGAGGGCGACGGCCGGGGGGTTCATCTTCCGGAGACGGGCGATCGGCGTTGCCGTCAGGGCGCCCGATCGTTCGAGATAGGCCAAGGCCTCCGGGCCGAGCAGGCGCGGCTCGAAGGCGGCCAGCCGTCCGTCGCCGCGGGGGTCGCCGCGGAAATCGAGGAAGACGCGGCGGCCCTTGACCACGGTCTCCTCGTAGACGAGGAGGTCGACGAGCGACGAGCCGCCGCCCGCGATCTTGCGCGGATCGAACGGCCATTGATAGCCCTTGAGGAACACGGCCGTGGCCAGCGCCCCCATGTCGGGGAAGTAGTCGTTGAGGAACTCCCGCTCGCCGCCGCCCGCAGCGTCCGTCGAGACGTAGCGGGGCACGGCCTGCTGGTAGGTGCCGGAGACGTTCCAGCGGAACTCGACCGAGGCCAGTCCGAACTGGGATTCGGTCAGGTTGTGGGCGGCCGCGCCGGCTTCGAAGAGCAGGCCGTGCGAGCCGGATTGGCTTTCGGGGTAGACCGAGTGTTCGTACATGCCGCCGGGCCCGCCCGTGGCCGCGACGACGTTCACGGTGTTGAAGAGGACGAAGCCTCGCCCAGGCCCGCCGGCCTTGGCGCGGTCGAGGGCCAGGACGCCGATCGCGCGCTTCCCCCGTCCCCGGCCGGACGTCAGGACGGCGATCGCTTCGTGGCCGTCGAAGACCGGGATGCGCCGGCGCCGGACCTCGGCGGCCAGGGCCTCGAACATGAGCTTCGACGTCAGCGGCCCGGCCGAAGTGGCCCGCTGCCGGGGGTCGTGATCGGTCTTGTAGCCGACGTACGCGCCGTAGCGGTCGTGGGGGAAGGGGACGCCGAGGCCGACGAGATGGAAGAAGGCCTCGACCGAGCCCTGGGCTTCGGCCAGGGCGATGTCGCCGTGCATGGAGCCGCCCGCGGCCAGGTCGCGGGCCATGTCGGCGGCGGAGTCCGGGACGTCGCCGGCGAGAGACAGCTTGTAATAGGTCTGCTTATCCGAGCCGGACTCGGCCGACGCCCCCGCCCCGAAGCGGCCGGTGATGACGGCGACGTCGGTCTGGCCGTGGCGATGGAGGCGGACCGCGGCGTTGAGCCCGGCCGCCCCGCTGCCGATGACGACCGTGTTCAGCGAGCGGACCGGGAACGCGCGGCCGCCGATCCTCACCCGGCCCGTTCTCATCGGGAAGACATCCCCTTCCAAGCCGCGGCGAAGAGGGCCGCGAAGGCGGCGAGGAAGACCAGGCCGAAGACGATCCAGGCGTCCGCCGCGAGGAAGAGCACCGCGCAGGAATAGATCCAGAGGAATCCGAAATAGATCCACCAGCGCTTCCCGAAGTACAGGAAACCGATGATGGTCAAGGCGAGGACGGTGAAACCGGTGAGCGCCGCGCGCAGGTCGGAGGTCTGCTGGAGGATGATCACGGCCGTGAACAGGGGCAGGAGCAGCCAGAGCTCCCGCCGCCTCTTTTTCGAGGCGATGAGCAGGGTCGAGCCGGCGACGGCGGCGGCGAAACCCGCGGTCGCGAGGGCCTGGAGCCACCAGGGCGGTCCGGGCCGGCCTTCGGCCAGCCGCCGGATCTCCGTCATCATCCGCTTCTCCATGATGAAGTGGGCCGCGTCGAGGACCCAAAAGCCGAGGAGGCGGCCGCCGATGCCGGGCAGCTTTTCGGCCCGGCTCCGGGCCAGGAAACGGGTCCCGCCGTCGCCGGCCGGCTCGAGGGCGAAGGTGCCCCAGTTCCTCAGGGTCATGGCCTGGCCTGGCGCGACGAACGAGACCTTCCAGCCGGTGTATCCATCCTTCTCCTTGACCAGGCCGAACATGTAGCCGGGCTTGACGCTGCGGATGATGTCCTTGGCCTGGCGCGCCTGCCACTCCGGCCGGACCTGGTACGTATTGTGGATATCGGCGAGCAGGAGATTTTCGAGCCAGGTATAGCTGTAGAAGCCCGCCCGGTCCTGGCCGATCTGGGCGATCCAGGGCCAGACCTTCTCGGGCGGCGCCTGGACGGTGACGGCGCGCGTTCCCGTGACCGTGCCGCCGATCCAGGCGTCGTCGCCGAGCAGGGCCCGGGTCTTCTCCTGTTCGGCCGTTCCCCAATGCAGGAACCAGGGCCGGACGGCGAAGTTGTAGGCCGCGATGGCGGCCAGGATGATCCAGAAGGCGGCCAGGGTCCCGGCCAGCCCGGTTCTCTTGACTGTGATCATGGGGTCCTTCCTTCCCGGGCGGCGCCCTTGTATGCGGCGTCGCGGACGACGCAGCCGACCCGTTCCTGCCGGCGGAGCAGGAACGAGCAGAGAGAGCAGGTCGTGCAGGCCTTGCGCGGGGACATCCGGCCGCGCTTGATGAGATCGGCGGCGAAGTCCGGATAGGCCAGCGCCCCGCGTCCGAGGGCGAAAGCCGCGCTCCGGCCGGAGGCGACCATGGCCGCCGCGACGCCGGGGCCGAGAGCGCGAAGCCAGGAATATCCCGCGCCGACGACCGCGGTCCGCGGCGAAGACAGCTGGATCTCCGCCGCGACGCCGAGATGCCGGGCGACGCCCTCGAGCGGATGCTCCGCGGGGACCGTGCCTCCGGGCAGGGGCTTATCGAACGGGCGGCCGACATGCGGCCTCCAGGCCGGGATGCCCAACGAAAGCGAGAGGAAACGGACCCCGGCCAGGGCGAGAAGGCCGACGAGGGCCTTGGCCTCGCCGAGGTCGATCCTCCCCGGCTTGTCGGGATCCAGGCCGAAGCCGTAGGGAAAGGGGACCATATCCGTGGCCGAGAGCCGGCTCGTGACCAGCAGTCCCGGGGCCTCCTCGCGGACGCGGCGGACGATCTCGAGGAGAAGGCGGGTCCGGTTCTCGAACGGCCCGCCGTAGCGGCTGTCCTCCCGGCCGTGGGCGGCCAGTGTTTCCGAGACGAGGTAGCCGTGGCAGGCCTTGATATCGACGGCGTCGAAGCCGGCCGAGGCGGCCAGGTCGGCCGCTTCGACGAAATCGTCCCGGATCGCGGCCAGCTCGTCGTCCGAAACGAGAGGGGCGTCGGGCGGGATGTCGCGGAGAGGATCGAGGTGCGGATTGTTCTGGACGATGAGCGGGCGGGGCGTTCCGTCGGGCCTGGAGAACCGGCCCGAATGGGTCAGCTGGAGGACGAGGAGCGGATCGTGTCCGGGCCCCCATGCCTTTTTCGCGGCGGCCCGGGTCTCTTCGACGAGCCTGGCGAACCCGCCGAGGCTGCCCTCCGTGAGCAGGAGCTGGGCCGGATTCGAGCGCCCGTCCCTGCGGACGGCCGTGGCCTCGCACCAGATCAGGCCGGCCCCGCCGGCCGCATAACGCCCGTACCTCCGCCGCGTCCATGAGGACGGTTCACCCGAGCCGTCCGCGTCGGCGCCCTCCATGGGCAGGACGGCCAGCCGGTTCGGCGCGGCGCGGCCCCCGAACGAAGTCTTTTCCAGGAGGATGGCGATATCGTCGCGGCAGGGGATATCGAGCCCGAGACGCTCGGCCTCCGCGCGCAGGTCGCCGGCCGAGCCGAGCTGGAATCTCGCGTGGGGAGCCATGCCGCGCTCACTCCCGGCCGGCGCCCATGAGGCGCCGGACGGACTGGATGTCCCGCTTGACCCTCGGCTCGCAGGCCCCGGGCCAGCGGTCCCTCGGCAGGACGGCGAGCTTGCCGGATCCCATCAGGGCCCGTGTCCGGACCGTGAGCCGCAGCAGGCCGACGAGCTCGGGCACCGCGAGATCGGGGAAGCGGGCCAGGAAGTCCGGATCGTTCACCGGAATGAGGAAGTCGCCGCCGTGGTCCTCGACGGTCAGGGTGATGTGCGGGTGCACGGCGGCCAGCGGCTCGATGATCCCGGCGAGATCGACGACGCCCTTGCCGGCTTCGGCGGTGAACGAGACGAAGCCGTCCGCGGTCAGCATCAGGCCGCCGTCCTTGATGTGGGTCGTCACGACCCAGGGCAGGAGGCGGCGCGCCGCGGCGAGCGGGTCCTCGAGCAGGGTCAGGAGGTTCATGGTGTCCAGGCAGATGCCGAGGTACTCGCCCGGCACGGCGCCGCACATCTCGAAGAGACGGAGGAGCTCGAACGAGGTGAACTCGAAGTGGGTCTCGATGGCCAGGACGACGCCGGAGTCGCGGAGCATCGGCTTCTGTTCGCGGAGAGCGGCGGCCGTGAGGCGGAGGAATTCGTCCGTCGACGGCGCCTCCTTTTTCCACCGCATCAACCCGCCCGAACAGGACCGGACGGTCGGGGAGCCGACCTGGCAGGCCTCGTCGGCGGCCTTGCGGTTGACGGCCAGGATGTCCCTGGGCCGGCCGGTCTCGAGGTCCAGGGGGATGTGCTGGCCGCCGCCCCACTCGATGTAGAGGCGGTTCTCGGCGGCGTAGCTGCGGAGCTCCTGAAGGAAGATCCTGTCGACGGCCGTCCCCGGCGGGACATTGACCTCCGAGAACTGGACCCCGTCGGCCCCGTTCATGACCGCCCACTCGAGCAGCTCGAAAGGCGTGAGGTCCAGGGGCTTCAGACTGTAGCTGTCGACTCCGACCTTGAGCTTTCTCATGGCCCGCCCGGTGGCCCCATTCTATCAGTTTTCGAGGCCGCTTGAACAGAATTTCCCGGCTTGAAAAAGCGGGGACCTTGGGATATCCTAGCGTCCTTATGAAAAGAACGCCCGCGGCCCTGGCCCTCCTGATCGCCCTCGCCCCGCTTGCGGCCCGGGCCCAATCGTCGATCGTCGCCCAGATCGCCGGGGACAAGGCCGCGACGGAGAAGCTCTATTTCAGCCTGAAATTCGGGCTGAACTTCTCCTACCTGACAGGGTCCCCGGAAGAGGCCGGCCGGACCGGCGGATTCAACGCCGGGCTCTCGGCGACCATCCGGCTGAGCGACAGGCTTTCGCTCGTGCCGGAGATCACGCCGTTCTTCCGCAGGGGCATTTCCGGCATCCCCTTCGACACGACCGGAGACCCGGCGCTCGACCCGGCCTTCGAGAACCCGGCCGCCTCGGAGCTGGCCCTGGACACCATCGACGTCCCCATCCTCCTCAAGTACCGGCTGGGCCGGTTCCATGTCGGGGCGGGCCCGTACCTCGGCTTCCTCATCTCGGCCAAGGAGAGCTTCCGGTCCGAGCTCGAGACGGGGGAGACGGTGCGCTTCGCCCGCGAGGTCACCGATCAGTACAACAAGACCGACTTCGGGCTGATCGTCGAAGGATCCTGGACGGTCGCCAAGCCGCGGCGGGGCGTGGGGCTCGTCCTCCACGCCCGTTACGAGCACGGGTTGACCGACGTCCTCCGGACCGCCGCTCCCTCCGGGGCGCTCAGGAACTCCGTCTGGCACTTCTACGTCAGTTTTCCCTTCGTTCATTAAAAGGACATCGGCCGCATGGCCGCGTATTTCCGGTGAGGAGAGACGAGATGCTCAAAGCGATGCAGGAAGCCCTGATGGCCGGGAGAAAGGCCGAGATCGAATCGCTCGTGGACCAGGCCCTGGCCGCCGGCGTGCCGGCGGGAACCATCCTGAACGAGGGGCTCATCCCCGGGATGGAACGCCTCGGCGTCCAGTTCAAGGCCAACGAGGTCTTCATCCCCGAGGTCCTCGTCGCCGCCCGGGCCATGAACGCCGGGATGTCCAAGCTCGAGCCCCATCTGGCCAAGGCCGGGATCAAGCCCCGCGGCGTCGTCGTCATCGGCACGGTCAAGGGCGATCTCCACGACATCGGCAAGAACCTCGTGTCCATGATGCTCCGCGGCAACGGCTACAAGATCGTCGACCTCGGCGTCGACGTCGCGCCGGAAAAGTACATCGAGGCGGCCAAGACGAGCGGGGCCGGGGTCATCGCCCTGTCCGCCCTGCTGACCACGACCATGGTCCAGATGAAGGCCATCGTCGAGGCCGTCGAGAAGGCCGGGCTGGCCGTCCCCGTCGTCATCGGCGGGGCGCCCGTGACCCGCGACTACGCCGACCAGATCCGCGCCCGCGGCTACGCCCCGGACGCCGCCTCGGCCGTCGAGGAGATCGGCCGGCTTCTCGCCGCCTGATGACCTCGCGCCGCCTCGTCGTCGACAGCCTCGAATTCCGCTCCCCGGCGCGGGTGCCGCGCCACCTCTGGCTCCTGCCCTGGGCCGAGAAGACCTGGCCGGCCGAGCTCGCGGCCATCCGCAAGCGCTTCCCCGACGATATCGTCACCTGTCCGGCTTTCCTGCGGGAGCCGCTGAAGACGCAGGGTCAGGAATACGAGCCCGGCCTTTTCGTCGACGAGTGGGGCTGCCGCTTCGAGAACAGGCAGGCCGGCATCATCGGCCAGGTCAAGGATCCCGTCCTCACGAGCTGGGCGGATGTCGATCGCATCCGGGTCCCCACCGAGAGACTGACCGTCGACACGGCCGAGGTCGACGGGTTCTGCGCGGATTCGGAGGCGTTCGTCCTGGGCAAGACCTGGTCCCGGCCGTTCGAGCTCATCCAGTTCCTGCGCGGCCCGGAGGACCTTTATATCGACCTGGCCGAGCGGCCCGGGGGGCTGGCCCGGCTCATGGCCAAGGTCCACGCGTTCTATCTCGAGGAGATGGAGATCTGGGCCAGGACGGACGTCGACGCCCTCGTCTTCGCCGACGACTGGGGCGGGCAGAACGGGCTCCTCATCTCGCCGGCCCTCTGGAGGGAGCTCTTCAAGCCGCTTTACCGCGACTATGTCGAGATCGCCCACCGGCACGGCAAGTATGCCTTCATGCATTCCGACGGGCATATCGCCGCCATCCTGCCGGACCTCGTCGAGATCGGCCTGGACGCCCTCAATGCCCAGCTCTTCACCATGGATATCGAGGCGATCGGCCGGGAGTTGGCCGGGAAGCTCGCGTTCTGGGGCGAGGTCGACCGGCAGCATCTTCTGCCCTACGGAACCCCGGCGGATGTCGCGGCGGCGGTACGGCGGGTCCGGCGGGCCCTCTGGCGCGAGGGCGGATGCATCGCCCAGTGCGAGTTCGGCATCGGCGCGCGGCCGGAGAACGTGGCCGCCGTGTTCGAAGCCTGGGACCGGACGGCTTGACGGAATGTGCTATACTATCCGGGCTGGTAATGATGTTTGCTGACTTCTCAAGCGCCCGGCTAGTACTCGGGGAGCAGCGAGGATCAGGCGAAATACTTTCTGCTCCCCGTAGTAATTCAAGAAATTGAACACGATATTTCAGGGCCCCGGCGGTCCGAGGAGGACGATATGACGTTCAAGAGATGCGCATTCGGCCTGATCATCGCGGCGCTCGTGGGCCTGTCGCTGCCCGTCGCAGCCAAGGACGCGGTCGTCGAGAGCGTCTGGGCGTCCACCCCCGTGACCATCGACGGCGCGATCCCGGAATGGAACGACGTGACGCCCGCCACGGACAAGGCCTCGGGCGGCAAGTACGCGCTGAAGAACGACGGCCAGAACCTGTACCTCGTCATGGTCCTCGGCGACGAGATCGCCCGCTCGACGATCCTCTACACCGGCATGAAGATCTATGTCGCCGCCGGGGCCAAGAAGAGCAAGGACGCGGGCATCCTGTTCATGCAGAGGACCCTGACCCCGGACGAGCTCATCGCTTCCCTCGAGAAGAAGGGCGAGGTCGTGACCGAGGAGAAGAAGGCCGAGATCCGCAAGCAGAAGAGCTATACCGTCTTTATCGAAGAGCCCCTCGCCTCGAAGAAGGGGACGGCCGCCGGGACCGAAGCCAAGCCGGAGCCGGCCCTGTTCCGGATGGCCATGCGGGGGCAGGCGGCGGTCTATGAGTTCAAGATCCCGCTCAGCCGCGTCGCCCAAGCCGGAGCGGCCATCCAGCCGGGAACCCCCATCAAGGTCGGCTTCGAGTGGGGCGGCATGACCAACGAGATCATGAAGAGCATCATGGCCGGCCGGGCCAGCTCGGGTTCAACGGCCAGAGCATCGGCGGGTTCTTCGGACTCCGGGTTCAGCGACACGTCCGGACAGGGTGAAGGAGACGGCGGTTCTTTCTCGGCCTTCACCCGCGATAAGCGCTACTCCAAGCACGCCTTCTGGGCGGACGTCAATCTGGCGGCTCCAGCCAAGTAACGGCCGATCTTTCCCGGGGCCATTTCTTGGGGACATGTACCTCAGGTACAGCCCTCTTGGGCAGTCCCGAGCCACGAGGGGCGTGTCCCCATTTTATTATGTGCGGGGGGGAGTGTCCCCATGTTTTTAGAACGGCATCGAGGCCAGATAGGCCCCGATGAAGGCCAGGGCGACCGCCAGCAGCTTCCAGCCCGTCAGCTTTTCCTTGAGGAATATCGCGGCGATGATGACGATGAAGATCGTGTTGAGCTGATTCAGAACGGAGGCGACCGAGGCCTTTGCGTACTTCATGCCGCCCATCCATAGGATGAGCGAGAGGTAAGAGCCGAAGAAGGAGGCCGGGACGAGGACCTTCCAGTTGCGGCGGTCGAGAAGAGGGGCGAGGACGGCCCGCCGGTTCCGGAGGAAGGGGACGAGGACGGCCAGGGCGGCGGCGCCGCCGGTGATGCGGACGAAGGTGGCCCAGAAGACCGAAACCGAGCCCAGCACGGGCTTGACCATGACGATGCCGAAAGCCACGAAGAACATGGCCAGGATACCGTAGACGACGCCCAGAATGAGGTCCTTCCGGTCGATCTTCTCGATCTTGCCCTCTTTGGACAGGGTCAGGACCGCCGAGACGACAAGGGCGGCCCCGAGAAGCTGGATAGGCGCCAGGCGCTCGCCGAGCATGAAGAACGAAAGGGCGATGACGAACGGGCTGTAGAAGCAGTCGACGATGGCCGTCAGGCTGGCCCCGAGCCGGTTGAGAGCGTAAAAGAAGAGCGTGTCCGAGACGGCGATGCCGAGGACGCCGCTGAGGAGGAGCAGGCCGACCGTGCCGAGGGGGACGGACGGCGCGAGCGACTCGCCCAGGATGAAGAGCGTCGGCAGGATGAGGACCAGGGCCAGGAGGTTCTTGGCCAGATTGAGACCGATGGGCTGGATGCGGCGGCCGCTGACCCGGAAGAGGACCACGGCGATGGCCCAGGCGAGGCCCGAAGAGAGGGCCAGGATCTCGCCGAGCGAGCGGGCAGGCATGTCCGACATGAAAGCCATCCTAGCGGAGAGGAAGGGGCGCGTCAATCTCACCCCCCTCACCTTTAGGGGTGAGAAAGCCTCGTGTTATATCACCCCTTGAATCCCCCCCGGCGATGATTCGAGGGGTGAGGCCATCGCCTATGATGGCGTCGTCGAGACCGGGCCGACCCGGTCCGACACGACGAGGTCGCCGGAGACCGGCGGCCTGAGGAGAATGGTCATGAAGAGAGGATTTGGGATCGTCGGCACGGCGGTGACGGCGGCGTCCATGCTGTTCTGGTTCGCGTCATCGGCCGCGGGGGCCTCGCATCGCGGGCTCCGCGGCAGAACCGGGGCAGGCCGCGGGGTAACCCGACCTATTCGGTCGCCGAGCCGTCGACGATCGCGCTCCTCGGGGCCGGCCTGGTCGCCCTGGGCTTCTACGCCAAGCGGAAGAACCACAAGAAATCCTAGCCGCCTCAGTTCAGGAGACTGTCCCCGTCAGGGGGACTGTCCCTCTGTCTCCCTTCTCGGTTGTCCCGATCTCCCCGTCTGTTGACCGTCGCCTGAAGGCCGTGCTATAAACGGCCGTGAGGAGACGCGCGCGCTCCTGTCGCGTGCTATAACCGTGAACGCGATGAAAAAACGGATCTGTCTGTCCTTTCTGACCCTCGGGCTGGCCGTCCTGGCCTTGGCGTCGCTGCCGGCTTCGCAGACCGCGACGGGCCGGACGGAGACGTGGCTCTTGCGTCGCTGCCGGCTTCGCAGACCGCGGCGGGCCGGACGGAGACGTGGCTCGAATTCGATTCCTGCACCAGCGTCCTGGTCGGCCGGCTGGCCTCGGTCGACGGCTCGACCATGACCTCGCATTCCTGCGACTCGGGCACGGACCGGACCTGGATGACCGTCGTCCCGAACATGAAGCACAAGCCGGGCGAAATGGCCAAGGTCTACTACGAGCCCAAGCGCACGAAGGGCCCGAACGACCCCGACCGGCTGGTGACGGGCGAGATCCCCCAGGTCGCCGAGACCTACGCCTTTCTCAACGCCGCCTACCCGATCATGAACGAGCACCAGCTGGCCATCGGCGAGACGACGATCGGCAGCCGCGGCGGCCTCACCAGCGAGAAGGGCATCATCGACGCGCCCGAGCTCTACCGCCTCTGTCTGGAGCGGGCCAAGACGGCCCGCGAGGCCATCCGTGTCGCCGACGAGCTGACCAAGGCCTACGGCTACAACGACTGGGGCGAGTGCTTCACCTTCGCCGACACGAAGGAGGTCTGGCACTTCGAGATCCACGGCCCCGGCAAGGGCAAGATCGGCGCCGTTTGGGCGGCCCGGCGCGTGCCCGACGACGAGATCGGCGTCTCGGCCAACGCCGGACGCATTCGCGAGCTCGACCTGGCCAATGCGGACTATTGCCTGGCCTCGGCCAACGTGACGTCCCTGGCCGAAGAGATGGGCTTCTGGTCGAAGGCGAGCGGCAAGCCCTTCGATTTCACCTACGCCTACAATCCCGATTCACGGACGAGCCTCTACTGCCGGCGCCGCGAGTGGCGCGTCCTGAGCCTGCTCGCGCCGTCGCTCAGGCTCAATGCCGAGTCCGAGAACTACCCGTTCTCGGTCAAGCCCGACAAGAAGGTCGGGGTCGCCGAAGTCCTGGCCATCTTCCGCGACACCTACGGCGGGACGGCCTACGACATGACCCGGAGCCTGACGGCGGTCAACCGGAAGGGGGAGACCGTCAAGAGCCCGGTCGCGACGCCGTTCATGACCGGCGACACCCTGGACCTCTTCCGCCTGAAGCGGGAGCGGACCATCTGCTCGCCCGCGGCGACCTACCTCCAGATCACCCAGTCGCGCGACTGGCTGCCCGGGCCGATCGGCGGCGTCGTCTGGCTCGGCTACGACAACCCGGCCACGACCCCGCACGTGCCGATCTACATCGGCATCTCGCAGATGCCGGCCTCTTACATGGTCGACGGCCGCTGGGCCTTCAGCCGCGACTGCGCCTGGTGGGCCTTCCGGACCGTCAGCCGGCTGGCCAACTTCCGCTGGCAGGAGATGTCGAAGGACATCGAGGCCGTCTGGAAGCCCATCGAGGACAAGGCCTTCGCCGACCAGGCCAAGTTCGAGGAGGAGGTCCTGGCCCTCTACAAGAAGGACCCGAAGAAGGCCCGCGAGATGCTGACCAAGTACTCGCACGATATCGCCAACAAGGCCGTGGCCGCCTATTGGAAGCTCGGCGACGACCTCTGGCTCAAGTACTCCGGCCACTTCTAAATGGGGGACATGTCCCCGAATTAATATGACCATCGCCGGGCTGCACGTCCTCGACTTCGCGATCGTCGTCGTCTTCGTCCTCTTCGTCCTCTGGCTCGGCTGGCGGGCGTCGCGCAAGACCAAGACGACCGACGACTTTTACGTCGCCGGCCGCCGTCTGGGCAAGTTCTACCAGTTCTTCCTCAACCTGGGGACGTCGACCAACGCCGACCAGGCCATCGTCGTCTCCCGCGAGATCTACCGCCAGGGCATCGGCGGCATGTGGATCCAGTACCTCGTCCTCTTCCTGACGCCGTTCTACTGGTTCACGACGGCCTTCTTCCGCCGCGTCCGGCTGGTGACCATCGGCGATTTCTTCACCGAGCGTTTCAAGAGCCGCTTCCTGGGCGCCGCGTTCGCCGTCTTCACCCTGTTCATGGCCTTCCTCGGCAACGGCGTCGGCTACATGGTCGCGGCCAAGACCATGATGGCCCTGACGCCCAAGCCCGCCGCGAAGTATACGGTCCAGGAGCGGGCCAGCGTCGACCTCTTCCAGGAGTACCGGGCGCTCCAGGTCAAGTCGGACAAGGTCGCGCTCGACGGGGCCGAAGCGGCGCGCCTGGCCGAGCTGGACGACCGCCAGAAGAAGGGCGAGCTCAAGGCTTTCATCTCCTACACCGATTCCGTCTCGATCTACCTCATCTACACCGTGATCGTCGCCGTCTACACGATGATGGGCGGCTTCCTGGCCGCGGCCATCACCGATGTCATCCAGGGATTCCTCCTGACGACGTTCTCGCTCCTGCTCATCCCCATCGGCCTGCACCGCGTCGGCGGCTTCGCCGGCCTGCACGCCGCCGTGCCGGACTTCATGTTCAACCTCTTCGGGTCGGCGGCGACGAGCGAGTACGCCTGGTACACCATCCTGGCCATGGTCCTGGCCAACCTCGTCTCCATCATCGCCGTGGCGACCGGCATGCAGACGGCCGGCTCGGCCAAGAACGAGATGACCGCCCGGGTCGGCATGATCGGCGGCATGTTCTTCAAGCGCGTCATCATGATCTTCTGGGCCCTGACGGGCCTGCTGGCCATCGCCCTCTATTCGGGCCAGCTCCACGACCCCGACCTCATCTGGGGCCACATGACCATGGACCTGCTCTTCCCGGGGGCCATCGGGCTGATGATGGCCGGGGTCCTCTCGGCCAAGATGTCGAGCCTGGCCGGGTCGAGCGTCTCGTACTCGGCCCTGTTCATCCGCAACCTCTACCAGCCCTTCGTCAAGCCGAAGTCCGACCGCCACCTCCTCAACGTCGGGCGCGTCGCCATCGGCGTGACCCTGCTCGGCGGGGTCGGCGTGGCCCTGTTCATCGGCAACCTGCTCGATCTCTTCAAGTACTTCATCTCGCTGCCGGCCATCTTCGGCGCGGCCATCTGGCTGGGCTTTCTCTGGCGGCGGGTGACGAAGAGCGCCGTCATCGCCCAGGTCTTTCTCTGCTTCACCATCTACGCCCTCGTCCCCAACGTCTTCCAGTCGCTCGAATGGGCCCGGACGAGACCCGGCTTTCTCCGCGAGACCGAGGCCCGGACCGTGCTCATCACGACCAAGGCGGTGCGCGATGACGTCGAGGCCGGGCGCGCCGCGGCGATCGGCGAGGTCATCCATAAAGAGCACGCCAATCCGCCCGCGGGCATCTTCTTCGAGAAGGTCGCCCGGGTCGATCCCGAGGATCCCGCGTCCCCCAAGGTCGGCCTCGGCCGCTTCCACGCCGAGATCTGGGTGCTGAGCTGGCTGGGGATCGACTTCTCGGGATTCTCCAAGGCCCAGCTGAGCGCCGTCCGCTTCGGCTTCGACGCGCTCTTCCCGTTCGTCCTGCTCTTCCTGCTGAGCGCGTTCACCCGGCCCGTGCCGAAGGCCGACCTCGACCGCTTCTTCGCCCGGGTCCACACGCCCGTCCAGCCGACCCCGGAGGAGGAGGAGCGGGCCCTGCGGCACGCCGTCGAGCACTACGACGAGGTGGTCGAGCCCCGCAAGCTCAAGCCGGGATCGAACTGGGAGATCATGAAGCCCCAGCTCGTCGACGTCCTCGGCTTCGGCGGCTGCTGGCTCCTCGTCGGCGTGATCATCTTGCTGCTCTGGCTGATGGTGAACATCCGATGAAGGACATCCGCGATCTGTCGCTCGAGGAGCTCCGGTCCGAGCTCGCGGCGATGGGGGAGAGGCCCTTCCGGGCGGCCCAGATCTTCGACTGGCTCTATAAGAAGAGAGCGGCGAAGTTCGAGGACTTCACCTCCTTGTCGAAAGCTCTCCGGGAGAGCTTGGCGGCCCATTTCGCCTTTCATCTCCCCGAGCTTGCCGACAAGCGCTCCTCTCCAGACGGCACAACGCGGTTCCTCTTCCGCCTCGGCGACGGCGAGCACATCGAGTCCGTCCTCATCCCGGCCGGCCGCCGCCTGACGGTCTGCCTCTCGACCCAGGTCGGCTGCCGGTTCGCCTGCGCCTTCTGCGCCAGCGGCCGGCACGGCTTCAAGCGGGATCTCCTGCCGTCCGAGATCATCGGCCAGGTCCTCTTCCTCGAAACCGCGCTCGGCCGCGACCTGTCCAACTACGTCTTCATGGGCATGGGCGAGCCCCTCGACAACTGGACCAACGTCGAGAAGGCCATCCGCATCATGAACGCGCCCGAAGGTCTCGGGATCGCCGCCCGCCGGATGACCGTCTCCACGGCCGGTTTCCTGCTCCCCTTCAAGCGCCTCGAGGCGCTCGACCTCCAGATCAACCTGTCGATCTCGCTCCACGCCGTCACCGACCGTCTCCGCGACCGGCTCATGCCCATCAACCGCCGTTTCCCCCTCGAGGAGCTCGTCGCCGCGGCCGAATCCTATATCCGGGCCGGCGGCCGGATGATCACCCTCGAGTATATCGTCATCCGCGGTCTCAACGATTCCCTGGACGACGCCGACGGCCTGGCCGGGATCGCCAGGCGGCTCCGGGCCAAGGTCAACCTCATCGCCTACAGCCCCGTCGAAGGGGCGGCGTTCGAGACCCCGACCGAAGCCGACATCGCCCGCTTCAAGCGCTGGCTCGAAGAGCGCAAGGTCAATACCCTGGTGCGAATGTCCAAGGGCGCCGATATCGCCGCCGCCTGCGGCCAGCTGGCCGGACGATTCCTGGAAAAGGCCGGGCCGCCGCCGGCCGGGAGGAAGTCATGACCCGGATCCGCCGCGCCATCCTCGCCTTCGCCCTGGCCGCGATCGTCCTTCTCGCCCCGGCCGCGCCCTCCCCGGCGTCGCCTCCCGGCCGGACGATCTCCGCCGACGCCCAGCGCTTCTTCCCCCGGGCCGACCTGATGAAGATCGGCGTCTATTACTACCCCGAGCAGTGGCCCGAGTCGCAGTGGGCCCGCGATCTCGGGAAGATGGCCGAGATGGGCTTCGAGTTCACCCACTTCGGCGAGTTCGCCTGGGCCCAGATGGAGCCGTCCGACGGCAGGTTCGACTTCGCCTGGCTCGACCGGGCCGTCGACCTGGCCGCCCGGGCCGGGCTCAAGGTCATCCTCTGCACCCCGACGCCCTGTCCGCCGGCCTGGCTGGGCGAGAAATACCCGGAGATCTATCTCGTCGGCGGCGACGGCCGGCGCATGGAGCACGGCACTCGCGCCAACGGTTCGCTGGCCAACGACGTGTTCACTAAATACACCAAGCGGATCGTGGCCGAGCTCGGCCGCCGCTACGGCCAGGACCCGCGCGTCTGGGGCTGGCAGCTCGACAACGAGCCCTGGGGCCCGCCTGATTACAGCTCCTCGGCCCGCCTCGCGTTCCAGTCCTGGCTCGAGCGCCGCTACGGCACGGTCGAAAAGCTGAACGCGGCCTGGGGCGGCAACTTCTGGAGCACGAAATACGATTCCTTCGCCCAGGTCCTCATCCCCAACGAGACTCTTTTCGGCGAGGACGCCCTGAGCCCGCACGCCGTCCTCGATTTCCGCCGCTTCACGGCCGACACCCAGGCCGATCACCTCCATCTGCAATACGACATCCTGCGCCACCTCGTCCGTCCCGAGCAGTGGATCACGACCAACTACATGAACGTCACCGACTCGGCCGATCCGCGTCGGTCGGACCGGCTCGACTTCCTCTCGTTCACGATGTATCCGGTCCGCGGCGTCAGGAACTTGGGCGAGATCGGCTTCCGGCTGGGCGATCCCGATCGGCTGGCCATGGCCGTCGATTATTTCCGGTCGTTCAGGGGCGTCACGGGCGTCATGGAGCTCCAGCCCGGCCAGGTCAACTGGGCGGCGATCAATCCCCAGCCCGAGCCGGGCGCGGTCCGCATGTGGCTCTGGCACGCCTTCGGCGGCGGCCTGTCGTTCGCCTGCACCTATCGCTTCCGCCAGCCCCTCTACGGCAGCGAGCTCTACCACGCCGGGATCGTCGGGCCGGACGGCGTCACGCCCTCAAGGGGCGGCCTCGAGTTCGCCCGGGTCATCCGCGAGATGGGGGACATGCGGAGGCTCTACGATCCCGGCGCGAAGATGCCGGCGCGGATCTCGGCCCGGCGGACGGCTTTCCTCTGGAGCCAGGACGTCATGTGGGACCTCGAGATCCACAAGCAGACCGCGCTCTGGGATACCCGCGACCACCGCAACAAGTGGATGGCCGCGATCAAGGCCGCGGGGGCGCCGCTCGATTACATCGGCGAGGACGACGACTTCTCGGCCTATCCGTTCCTCGTCGCCCCGGCCTATCAGCTCGTCGACGGGGCCCTGGTCGCCAAGTGGACGCGCTACGTCGAGGCCGGCGGCCACCTCGTCCTGACCTGCCGGACGGGCCAGAAAACGAAAAGCGGCCAGCTCCCGGAGATGCCCTGGGCCGGGATGATCGCCCCGCTCGTCGGGGCCGAGGTCGAGCTCTTCGATGGTCTGCTCGACGGCGATCGCGGCGTCGTCCGCATGGGCGGGAAGGGACATGCCTGGAACCGCTGGGCGGACGTTCTCAAGCCGTCCGGCGGGACCGAGACGCTCGCCGTCTACGCCGACCAATTCTACGCAGGTCGGTCGGCCGTCGTGACCCGGAAGCTCGGCCGCGGCACCGTGACCTACGTCGGGGCCGACACGATCGAAGGAACGCTCGAACGGGACGTCCTGCGCCTCGTCTACGAGAGGGGAGGGGCCGGGCCCGCGTCCTATCCGCGCGGCGTCTATGTCGAGTGGCGCGACGGTTTCTTCGTGGCCGTCAATTACTCGTCCCGGCCGTACGCCGTCCCGGTCGAGCCCGGCGCGAAGATCCTCCTCGGCACGAACCCCCTCCGTCCCGCCGACGTCCTGATCTGGCGCTAGCCCGCGGCGTCATCGGCGCCTCGGGGGGGCCGGCCTGTCCCGGGATCTTGACAGAGAATAGAAGAGCATCTTGACGGTTTCTTGACAACTCGGGGCGGGGGGCGGGCTATCTTCAGGTCGGGAATCAGGGGGACTCCCGATGATCGCCTCATACGCCCGGTTCTTCTGGTCGCTCTACGCGCTGCTCCTGATGAGCCAGCTCGAGCGGGCCCTCGTCCGGCGGGATTTCGGCGATATCCTGTTGAGGGTCGTCGCCGTGTTCGGCCTGAGCTTCGTGATAGGACCGGTCCTGCACCTCCTCCTCACGGCCCTCCTCTTTCGCGTGTCCGGGACCCGGCCGGACCTCGTTCCGGAGCGCGTCTCGGCCTGCCTGTCGCCGTTCCTTCTTTGTTTCCTTTACCTGGCGGTCTACCTGTCCGGCCACAGCCCTCCGCTCGCCTCACGGCTGGCCTTCTGGGCCGTCCCGCTCGTCCTGGCTTTGACCAGATATGGCCTGTCTCGACCCCGGCCGGCCGAGGCGTCCCCGTCCCGCCTCGGTCCTTCGCTGCGCTTTTCGCTCGCCCACAGCCTCCGCGGCTCGGTCGAGCTCATCAGGGACGGCTTCCTGCCGTCGGCCCTCTTCCCGCGAGAATCCCGGAGCCCCTGGCTCGAGCCGGTCATTTTTCCGCTCCTCGCGGCGCACGTTCTTCTGCTCGTCAGGTACGGCCCCGTCCCGGGAGGATCGCTCTTCCGGTCGAGCTTGCTCGTTCTCTTCACCTTGGGCCCGCCTCTCCTGCTCGTCTACGCCGTCTATGCCGCCGCCGGGCGGTCCCGAAGGCTGCTCATCCCGCTCTTCAGCCTGACCTGGCTCGCCCAGTTCTTCCTGCTCCTTTTTCATTTCACGACGGATTCGCCCCTCGACGTGTCCCTCATCCTGACCAACAAGGACACCATCCTCAAGCGGGACGCCTTCATCGTCTACGGCTCCAGGCTCCGCTGGCCCGTTCTCGTCGCCGCGGTCCTCATCGGGATCCTCTGGCCCCTTGCCCTCCAGGCCAGGTTCAAGATCTTCCCGGCCCCGGCCCGGAAGGCCCGTTCCCGCCTCCCTCTCCTGGCCTGGCCGGCGCTCCTGGCCCTGCTGTTCCTGACCTCGCTGCCCTCCCTCGACGAGTTCGCGCTGTTCGGCCGGTCGGTCCAATCGAACCTGAGGGAACGGGTCACCCCGGCGCGGATCCAAGAGGCCCTGCCGACCGCCTATCCCTACTGCCGCCTGCACTTCCCCCTGACCTATGAGGGTCCGCGGACCGACCGCCCGGACGTCTTCATCGTCCTTCTCGAATCCTTCAACGGACATCTCGTCGGGACGAGGGCCCCGAACGGCGTCGAGATCACGCCGTTCTTCAACTCGCTCATCCCGCAGGGCGTCTACGCGGAGAACTTCTACAACAACTCCATGCAGACCTCGCGGGCGCTCTTCATCATCTTCGGCGGCGTCTACGAGAGCTACAAGGGCAAGGCCTTCCGCTCCTTCACCGACCTCAACCTCCGAACTCTGCCGGACATCCTGGACGGGGAAGGGTACCGCACGGTCTTCTTCAACGCCCACGACGACCTGAACTTCGACAACAAGGGCCCCTATCTGAAGAAGATGGGCTTCCGCGAGCTCGTGGCCATGGCGGGCCCGCTCATCGACGATGTCCCCCCCGACAAGTTCTGGAACTGGGGCATCCAGGACGACGTCTTTTTCCGCAAATCGTTCGACTGGCTGGACGTCGAGGAAGGCCGCGACCCGGCCGCGGCAAGGACGCCGCTCCTTGCCGCGTTCCTGACCCTGGCCCAGCACTACCCCCACGACCGCGTCCCGCCCGCTCTGCGCTTCGTCTACCCGGAGCCGAAGGACCGGGCCGAGCACTTCATGAACGCCCAGTACCTCACCGACATGTTCCTGCGCGAGTTCTTCGTCCAGCTCGACAGCCGGCCGCGGCACCGCGACGCCATCGTCATCCTGACGGGCGACCACAGCTTCCCGGCCGGCGAGCACGGCACCTTCAACGAACAGGGCTACTTCGAGGAAAGCTTCCGGACGCCGTTCCTGGTGATCTGGAAGGACCGCCTCCGGCCCGCCCGGATCCACGGGGCCGCCTACGATCAGGTCGACATCGCGCCCACGGTCCTCGACCTCCTGGGCCTCGACAGGCCCAACCATTTCATCGGCCGGTCGCTTTTCGCACCGGCGGCGCCCCGGCCGCTCTTGCTGACCCAGCCCTACGACGGCCTCTACCTGGCTGTCGTCGACTACCCCTTCAAGTACGTCCGGCATCTCCTCGACGGGAGCGAGAAGCTCTTCGACGTGGCGGCCGACCCCGGCGAGGAGCGCGATCTCTCCGGCGACCCGGCCTTCAGGGACAGGCTGGCGGCCGGGAGGCGGCATCTGGAGGAGCTGAAGAACGGCCAGGTCATCCTGGAGATGAACAGGATCTGGGATCCGTCGCTCAGCCGGCCACGATGACCGGCTTGCGCTGCTTGAGGACGGCCAGGGTCTCGATGTGCGGCGTGTGGGGGAAGAAGTCGTACACGCGGACATCGACGATGTCGTAGGCCTCGAGGAGCCCCTTGAGGTCGCGGGCCAGCGTCGTCGGATTGCACGAGAGATAGAGGAGCCGCGGCACGGGCTCCTCGACGAGCCCGCGGACGATCGCCGGGTCGACGCCCCGGCGCGGCGGGTCGATGACGACCACGGCCGGCTCCCTCTCCAGGATCTCCGGCAGCCACTCCTCGGCCGTGCCTTCGCAGACGGCGAAGTTCCCGATGCCGTTGAGGGTCAGGTTCTTTTTCAGGAAGGCGATGTTGTCGGGATCCGGCTCGACGCCGAAGACCTCCCGGGCCCGCTTCGCGAGGAACATGCCGAACGTCCCCAGCCCGCAATAGAGATCCGCGATGACCGCGTCGGCCGTCGGCCCGGCGGCCGCGGCCACGTCCTCGAAGACGCGCTCGAGGATGGCGATGTTGGTCTGGAAGAAGGACCGGGCCCCGACGTGGAAGGTCAGGCCGCCGGTCCTCTCCTCGATGAAGTCCCGCCCGAAGAGCTTCTCGTCGTGAAAGTGCTTCCCGTCGAAGATCGTCGCGACGGCGCCGACCAGGCCGTGGTCCCGTTTGAGACCGCGGAAGGCCGCGGCCGCGGCCGCCGTCTCCGCTTCCGACGCCAGGTCGCACAGGACGAGCGACTCGCCGCTCGCCCGGCTGGTCCTGATCTCGACGCCGTCGACGGTCGCCAGGGGAACGGCGTTGATCGCGCCGATGAGGGCGGCCATCAGGTCGTTCATCCGGTCCGGGACGAGTGCGCAGCGGTCGACGGCGACGAACGAGGCCTGTTCGCCCGGCTCGTGATAGACGAACCTGGCTTCGCCGTCCTCCCGCAGGACCCTGAGGCCGATCTTGTTCCGGTAGCCCCAGACCTCGGGCGACGGCGCCATCTCGAGCGGTCCGAACGGCCGCTTGAGCTCCCGGGTCAGGATCTCCGTAACCTGCTTCCGCTTGACCTCGACCTCGACCGCATAGTCCATGTCCTGGTAGGGGGAGCAGGCCAGGTAGTGGGCGCAGCGCGGCTCGACCCGGGCGGCCGAAGGCTCGACGATGCGCAGCGTCCGGGCTTCGGCGTAGCTCCGGCGGTCCTTGAAGAGCTCGACCTCGACCGATTCTCCCGGCAGCCCGCGGTCGGTGAACACGACCTTTCCCTCGAGCAGGCCGAGGCGCCGTCCGGGATAGACGATCTTCTCGATGCGGATGATCATGGCGGTTCTCGCGCCCCGTCTGGCCCTAACGCGACGGGAATTCGGCGTACTCCTTGAGGTCGACGGTCGTTCCCTTGGCGCTCCAGGGCAGGCCCAGCTCCGACGGGAGCTTCCCGGCTTCGTAGCACGCCGCGAGGGCCTCGTCGAGGCCGTCCACGACCAGCCGCCGGGCGCCCGGGGTCTCGACGTCGAGCCGCCGCCCCCCTCCGCCCTCGACGGCCCGGACGAGCCCGGCCGGAAAATCGCGGATCTCCGGCATCGAGTCCTGGATCCCGTTCATGCACAGGGTCTGGCTCGACGCCGCCTCGAGCCCGCAGAGCGGCCGCGCCCCCTCGGCCTGCGCCCCGGCGATCGACTGCCAGAGCTTGTTCATGGGCTCGGCGTCGGGGACGCCGTAATCCTTGCGCGTCCCGTCCGGGAACTCGGCCCACAGGCCCGAGGTCCGGCTGTCGCAGCGGACGACGGCCTTCTCGAATTCGTAGCGGACGACCGGCCCCCGGTCCTCGTCCGAAGCGTGGCTGACGAAGAAGAGCAGCTCGACCCCCTCGGCCGTGCGGGCCCGGACGGCCGCGGTGTCGAAGTTCTCGATGGCGTTGGCCCGGTAGAGCTCGGCCTCGACCTCGGCCGGTCGGGCGCTCGTCTCCCTCTCCGGGCCGAGGACATAGAACATGTTGTGGAGGTCGTGGGCCATGGCGTTCTGGACCGGACTGTCCAGGACCCAGGCCCCCTCCGCGTCGCGCCGCTTCCCGGCCCAATCGTTCCTGGTGTAATAGCCCTCGTCGCGGGGCCAGAGGTAGAGGCACTTGAACCTCTTGGCCGCGCCGAAGAGGCCCGCCCGGATGTCGGCCTTGAGGGCCTGCACGGCCGGGCTGAACGACCACTGGTAGCCGACGGCGACCGAGCGGCCCGCCGCTTTCTCCGCCGCGATCGCGGCCCGCATCTCCTGGATCGTGCCGGCCGCGGGCTTCTCGCAGAGGACGTGGCTGCCCTTGGCCAGGGCGAAGACGGTCTGGGGCATGTGCATCTGGATGGGGGAGGACAGGATGGCCAGGTCGGCTTTCCTGTTCCTGTAGAAATCCTGCAGCGAGACGAAACACGGGACACCCATGGCCCGCATCTCGACGTACTGCTGGCAGCGGTTGGGCTGGGGGTCGACGGCCCCGGCGATGCGGAACAGGCCTTCCTCCTTCTTCTCGAGAAGCGCCTGGAGGTAGACCGCGCCGAAGCCGCCGACTCCGACGATCACCAGGGACACGGGCTCTGCCATCATCGGTTCCTTGGAGCTAATACTGACACAGTTTGGAATGCTCGTCCAGCAGGGCCATGAAGTTGTCGTACTTCGTGCCGACCGCGACGCTGTGGCTCGAGCCGAGGATGAATCGGCCGCCCGGCTTGGCGCAGGCCATGGCCCGCCGGACGTCGGCCCGGACGTCCCCGGGCGTCCCGCCGACGAGGTTCTCGACCGCGACCCCGCCCCAGAGCGCGATCCGGTCGCCGTGGCTCTTTTTGAGCCGGCAGATGTCCATGCCGGCCGTCGGCTGGATGGACTGGTAGGCGTCGAAGCCGATGTCGATGAAGAAGTCCAGGAGCATGTTGATGTTGCCGCAGCAGTGCTTGAGGATCTTCCGGCCGGATCTCTCCTTGACGTTCCGGACCCGCTCCTTGTTGGCCTCGAGGAAGAAGTCCCGGAACATGGCCGGCCCGATGAGCGGGCCGGTCTTGTAGCCAAGGTCCTCGGCCCACATCACGGCGTCGGAGTCCGGGTGGATGAAGGCCTCGTCGGCCGCGTTCTGGCGGCGGACCATGGCCCGGGTGGCCGCCCGCACGGCCTCCGGATTGGCGGCGAGCTCGAGCAGGCCCCGCTCCATCCCGCCGAGCAGGACGATGCCGACCGAGCCGCCCGACGGACCGCTGATGAATTTCTCGCGCTTGAATTCCTGGATGACCGCGTCCAGGATGCGCCAGGACCGCTCGTCCGGGCGGGCCGGCTCCGGGTCCGTCTCGAACTCGGCCGCCGTGAACACCTTGGCGTCCCGGACCGGGTCGTGGACGCAGGTGATGTCCTGGGTGGCCTCGGACAGCTTGTAGACGCGGCCTTCGGCGTCCTCCCAGGTCGTCGCGTCGATCCGCCGCGGCGGCCTCTCCTCCGTCGACGGCGGCATCTCCCAGGTGGCCATCGGGAAGGTCACGATGTCGAGCGGCAGCTTCTTTTGGACGGCGATGTGGTCCTCGAGCCAGCTCTGGGCGACCTCGTCGTGCCGGCCTTCCCAAAAAGCGATCTGGGACTTGGCCTTGGCCCGCAGGAACGTCTCGTGGCCGAGCAGGCGCTCGACCGTGTCGAAATCGACCGCGAATTCCGCATAGGGGACGCGGTCGGGGATCCTCCCCTCGAGCGCGGCGGTGACCCGCTCCTTCGAAGTCATCCCTTCCCCGGCCGGCGCTCGAGCAGATCCGTCTCGGTGAATCGCCTGGCCCGCCTGTCGTAACGTAAGGTCTTGATCTCAAAGCCTTTGAGACGGACCGCCGTGCGCGCGCCGAGGGCCGGGAGGCTGACGACCGCCCGCCGCGGCCGGCCCGTCGGTTCGAAGAGGCGGATGACGATGTCCCGGCCGTCCTCGGACCTCTTGAAGGCCGCCACCTCGACGGCCGCGCCTGCGACGATGACGCCGGCGGCCGCCTTCTTTCCGTGTCCCGGCGGGAAGTAGGAAAGAACGTACGGCGACTCGTTGTGGACAAGGGCTTCGCGGCCGATCTCCTGCATCCTGGCGTCGAGGGGACCGCCGTTGAGCCAGAACCGGAACGACCGCTCGCCGATGTCCTGGCGGGGGATGAACCTGTCCTGGGCGACGGCGAGCCGATCCTCCCATGTGTCGGCGGCATAGGCCGGCGATCTCAAGAGCGACAGGCGCAATTCGACCCCGTCCCAGTCCGAGCCGTAAGTGCCGTCGTTGGCCACGGTCAGCGCCGCGTCGTCCGCGACCGAGACCAGGGCCAGCCACTTCTGGGCCACGGCCTCGTCGCCGTTCGCCGGCAGCTCGTCGGCGCCGTAGGCGACCTGCCCCAGGAAGCGGGGCAACTTCAGCCGGGGCGTCAGGCCGAGCTTGAGCATCGTGTCCCGCTCGGCCCAGAGCGCGCGGACGCCGAGCTCGATCTCGGTCCCGCGCTTCGGGACCCTGTATTGGAGCGCCAGGCGGGAGGCGCCGTAAGCGAAGACGGCCTCGACGACCGTGCGGACCCGGCCGTCCTCGATGACCCGGACGGGCGCGAGAACGCCTTCGCGCAGGCCGCAGAACCGGGCCGCCTCTTCGGGCGTGGCCAGGGCGAAATGTCCGGCCACGGCGCGGAAGCTGCGGACCTTCATGCCCCACGGGTCGGCGTTGTCGCGGATGACCAGCGCCCGGAAGGCGCCCGGCTCGACCAGGTCCTTCCCGTTCGCCCGATAGACGTCGAGGAGACCCGTGCCGGCGTTGACCGCCGCGGTGAGGTCGGCCGTCGCCACCGTGACGAAGCCGTCCTTTTCGGCGATCCCGGGCTCGTTCTTTTCCGGGGCCTTCTCCAGCCGGCAGGAGAACCTGTTCAGCCGGCCCGGGGCGAGCTCGGCCTCGAAGACGACCCGCTTGCGCCACTCGACGCTGAGATTGCTCTCCTCCTTTTCGGCCTGTGTCGGCAGAGCCCGGCCGCGGGCGTAGACCGCGGGGGACCAGCGGGACTTCTCGAAGTTCGGCTCCCAGGGTTCGAACTCGCATTCGACGAGGGCGCGGACCGGATGGGGATGCGGATTGAAGACGAAGATGGGGATCTCGCCGGGGGCCGCCTTGGGCTCGCCGGCGGCCAGCGCGAAGAAGGCTCCGGCCTTCAGCCGGGACAGGATCTCCAGTCCGTGGCCGATCATGCGCAGGGCCCCGTCCTCGCCGGCCGGGATGGCCGAACCGGGCAGGATGTCGTGGAACTGGACGAAGGCCAGGTCGCGCATGACCTCCTCGAGCTCCGCCTGCGGGTACGGCAACAGGCCCTGGAGCCAGGCCGTCGTCACCATCTTCTCGGCCGAGAAAAGCTCGTTCTCGAGACGGCGATGACCCTGCTTGACCCGGGCCATCGAGGTGTAACAGCCGACGGCCCAGGGATTGAGATCTTTCTCGCGGCGCGGCAGGTCCGCCCGCCGCTTCCCCAGCTCTTCGAAGTAGGCGTCCGGCGTCGAGTGGACGAGCTCGAGGTCGGGACGCTCCTTAGCCAGGGCGTCGAGGTCCGCCAGGTCCTTTCGCGACGGCCCGCCGCCGTGGTTGCCGATGCCCCAGAGGTGGATGACCGGGTCGCCGGCCGGATTCTCGGCCAGCCACTTCTCCAGCCGCTCACGCTCCTTGCCGCCGACCGAGCAGTAGTGGGCCGAGGCCCGGGTGGCCAGGACCTCGGAGCCGTCGTAGCCGACCCAGACGAATTCGTCGCCGGGCAGGGGGCACTCCCGGTTGCCGGGACGGCAGCAGAGGTAGGCGGAGTAGCCGCTCTTGGCCAGGACCTGGACGAGGCCCCGGGTGTGGCCGAAGGGATCGAGGTTGACCGCCGTCCGCGGCTCGACGCCGAACTTCTCGGCGAAGTAGCGCCGGCCGAGGAGCGCCTGGCGGACGAACGACTCGCCGCTCGGCATGTTGCAATCGGGCTGGACGTACCAGCCGCCCATGATATGCCACTTCTTCGCCCGGACGAGCTTGCGGATCCTGCGGAAGAGCGGCGGCTCGTGCTCCTCGATCCACCGGTAGAGCACGGCCTCGTTGTGACAGAAGATATAGCCCTTGCGAGTCTCGCAGAACTCGGCCGCCTGGCGGAACGTGGACAGGGCTTCGCCGGCGCCCTCCTGCCATTCCCAGAGCCAGACCGGATCGAGGTGGGCGTTCGAAACAAGGTGGATCCTTCGTGCGGGCATGGGTGTCCTTTCTCAGGGAATGACGGCCCGGACGGCGATGCGGCCATACGATCGGGGCAGCGCCAGCCCGAGCCCGTAGCGATGGTAAGGCGTCTTGCGGCCGCCGCACCGGAAGCCCGGCTCTTCACCCCGCCGGGCCCGCCTCACGGAGAGCTCGAGGCGGCCGTCCCGGAGCGGCAGGTCGGCGTCCATCCGGTCGAGGCCCGGGATGAGACGGGGCTGGAGGCTGAGGAAATCCTGGCCGGGCCTCACGCCGAGCAGGTGGTGGACGACGAGGAAAACGATCTCGGCCCAGGTCCAGGGGATGATACCGACCTGGGGATAGGGCGGGACGGGCCGCGGTCCGTAGAACTCGAACCACGAGGCCGCCCGTGCGCCCGGCACACGGCCGAGCCAGTCGAGGACGCGGCGCGTCGTGGCCGGGTCGCCCGCTTCGAGCGCGGCCCGGGCGACGAACAGGGAGGCGAACGGCCAGGGCCCGGGGGAGTCCGGCTCGGACGTCACATGGTAGCGGCCGTAACCGCCGCCCTTCCAGCGCTGGTTCCACAGCGTCTCCATGGAAGCCAGTGTTCTGCGAGCCAGCCGGCCGGCCGGATCGACGAAGTCCCAGGCCACGGGCAGCACGGCCGACGTATCCGGGTTCAGGAAGTGACGGCCGGGACCGAAGAGGGGAGTCGACCGGGGCAAAGACGAATCGGGCTCGGGGCGGACGGCGGCCTGCACCCGGCCGTCGAGACCGCGGCGCTTGATGAAGGCCCCGGCTTCGACGAGGGAGAACCGCGGGTCCTTGAGCATCGCCTGCCGCAGGCGCATGGCCGCTTCGGTCCAGGCGTGGGCCCGGTCCGTTCGGCCGGTCAGCGCGGCCAGTCGGCCGGCCGAGCGCAGGCCCATGGCGACGAAGAGCTGATGGGCCAGCTCCAGGCCCGTCCCGATGCCGTGGGCCCCGTGCCGCTCCCAAAACTCGCGGCGGTTGACGATGAGCCCGGAGGGCTCGTGCCGGAACTCGGACCGGAGGGGGAAGGCGGCGGCCTTTTCGATCCGGTCCCAGTTCGAGCGGACGAGGTCTTTGTCGTCCGTCCATCGGACATAGGACTCGAGAGCGAACAGGAGCACGCCGTTCTGGTCGACTTCGCTCTCCTCGAGGGGGCGGAGGCGGCTGGAGTCCTTGGTCGCGCCCTCGTCGCTGACGAAATCCTTGAGCAGGCGGGCCAGGATGGTCCGGGCGGGCCCGGGCTGGCCGGACATGGCCAGGGCCATGGCGACGAGGGCCTGATCGCGGACCCACTCGAGGTTGTACTGCCAGATGCTGCCGTCCATCCGGCCCGTCGACGAGACGGCGGCCCGGAGCTGGGATCTCGAGGCGGAGAAAAAGCGGTCGAGGAGCGGATCGGACGAGCGGAAAGCCGCCGTGTCGCTCCAGTAGGCGGCGGCCGCCGGCCGGGCTCGGACTGGCGCGACGAGGCGAGGCGGAGGTCCGCGACGGTCCTTCCGCCGCGCTTGGCCAGGCGGTATTCGAAGACGGCCGGAGCCGAGGTCTCAACCGTTCTCGCCCCGAGTCCGGTCTTCACGCGGACCCGGGAGGCGCCCGACGCCGACCGGGACACGCTCACTTGACGCACCAGCCGCGCGGAGCTCATGTCCGGGCAAAAGAAAAGCTCCGTGACCCGATAGGGGCCGCTTCTCCAAACGACTTCGACGCAGGGAGCGCCCGGGCCGCGCCCCCACGCCGCCCGGACGGAACCCGGCCGCGGCGCGTGGCGGTCGCCCCGGGCTTCGATCGACACCCCCGTCGCGGCGATCCCGGTATCTTTATCGAAGCTCAGGGCGGCCCGCTTGGGTCCCAGCCTCTCGGGGTCCATGATGAGCAGGCCGACGGGGGTCCCGTCCCCGGCCGGAGCGATCTGGACGGCGGCCTGGATGAAACCGTTGCCGAGGAAGAAATACTCGGCCTCCCGCAGCGTCGTCTTCGCGTCGGCCGGGCCGCGCGAGGGGTCGTCCGAATAGAAGTGTTCCTGGACTTCCATCGGGACGATTATAGGGAGTTGGAGGGCCGGAAAGCAAACGCGGGCGAGAGGCGGACGCTCAGGCCCGGCCGGGGCCGCGGAGCAAACGGGCCGGCAGCGTGATCACGGCCTTGAACAGGTCGAAGGCCGCGTTCACGGTGATGCCGAGAAGGCGCAAGGGGAGGAGCAGCAGCCAGACGATCGGGTAGAGCAGCAGGGCGAGCAGCGCGATCGGCCAGCACAGCACGAAAAGAATGAGCCAGAGCAGGAATTTCATGATCGTTCTCACTCCTCGCCTGCATATACGGCGGGCCCGGCCGAAAGGTTCACCCGGGAGAGACGGATTGGCACGGGGGGCCGAGGTCGGTTAGAATAACGGGGATCTGAAGCTCCCTCTCGCCCAGGGCCGGCAAAGGAGGCCCCCATGGTCCTCGTCAGCGGGATCGCCGTCGTCGACATGATCGCCAGCGGCCTCGGCCGGGTGGCCCGGCCGGGCGAGCTGGCGTTCTGCTCCGTCCGGCCCTCGATCGGCGGACACGCCTGCAACGTCTCGTCCGACCTCGTCCGGCTCGGCCTCTCCAAGTCCCGGCTCCGGGCCGTCTTTCCGGCCGGCCGGGACCCGTTCGGCGAATTCCTGGCCGCGCGCCTCCGCGAACAGGGCGTCCGGGTCGCGCCCGTTTTCGTGAGCCGGTTCCCGACCTCCCTCGACCTCATCCTCGTGGCCCGGGGCGAGGACCGGCGCTATCACTGCGATCCGGGGGCCAACATCGAGATGACGGCGGGGCCCGTGCTGGCGCTCCTCGAGCGGCACCGGCCGCTCGTCTATTACGCCGGCGGCGTCGGCCTGCTCGGGCGCTTCGACCGGGACCTGGCCAGGGTCCTGCGCCGGGCCCAGGGCCTCGGGGCCCTGACCTTCGTCGATGTCGTCAGCCCCTACCGCAAGACCTGGGCTTTTCTCCGCCGGGCGCTTCCCTGGACGGATGTCTTTCACTGCAATGCCGATGAAGCCTTTTCGCTCGCCGGGGCGCGCGATCCCGTCCGGGCCGCGGCCGCGATCCGCCGCATGGGGGCGAAGAACGTCCTCGTGACCGACGGGGGGAAGGGCTCGGTCGCCGCGGTGGCCGGGGGAACGGTCCTCCGCCTTCCGGCCTACACGGTCCGCGTCGTCGATCCGACCGGAGCCGGGGACGCTTTTTCCGCGGGGGTCATCCTGAAGCTCCACCGGCGTCTTCAGCGAGGCGGACGGACCGGGGATGTCTCGGCGGCCGATTGGAAAGAGATCCTGCTTTACGCCTCGGCCTGCGGCGCCGTCTGTACGACCGGGGTCGGGACGACGACGGCCGTCGATTCCGCCAAGGTCGAAGCCCTCGTCAAGCGGCGAGGCGGCGGATTAGCCGCGGCGGCGACGGTCGCGGCCCGCGGCTAGGAGCGGGCGAACTCGTCGCGGGCCTCCCGGAGGGCGAGGACGTTCCGCGGATCGCAGTCGTAGGCGACGACACCGCAGCCGAAGAGAAACCCGGGATGGCCCGTCATCTGATGGAGGATGCCCCGGGCCTCTTCCCGGATCCTGCCCGGCCGTCCCGTGTGGACGAGCCTGGCGTCGACGCTGCCCCTGAGGGCCAGTCCCTGATCCCGGCACCTCTTGGCGAAAAGGCCCAGGTCGGCGCCCGCGTCGCAGAGCAGCTGCCCGGCGCCGGTTGCCAGCAACTCCTCGAGGATGGGCGTCGTGTCGCCGCCAATGATGAGCGGCAGGCTCCTCGCTCCCGCGCGGCGCAGCTCGGGCATGAGGACATCGCGATAGACCGGCAGGATGAATTCGCGGAAGACGCGGGGCGAGGCCGCGCCCGGCGACGCCTTGGAGTCGAAGATAACGGGCTCGACCCCTTTCGACAGGAAGGCGGTCCCGAAATCGACCGCGACCCGCGCCGAGAAGCCCAGCAGCTCCCGCACGAAGGCCGGGGATTCGATCGTGGCCACGAGGACCTCTTCGGTCCCGGCCAGGGCGCAGGCCAGTGAAAAGGGGCCGGTCAGGGCGCCGCGGACGACGATGTCCCGTCCCTTCGCCCGCGCGAGCCGGGCCGCGGCCTCGACGAAGAGGGGCATCCGGCCGTCGCGGCCGGGATCGGGCCGCCGCAGCCGGCCGAGCCCGCTGGGGCCGTCGAGGAGGGGCGCGGCGACCGCGGGGACGTCGGGCGAGGCGCCGAAGTAGCGGACCTCGCAGCCGGCGGCCTCGGCCTCGACGTTGTAGACATCGATGCCGACCGTGAGGACGTCGGGGTCGTAGACCTCGAGCTCCCGGTCCAGGGCCTCCAGGAGCAGGTCGAGATTGCGGCAGACCTCCGAGGGCGACCGGCCGATGAGGCGGGCCTTGTGCTCGTAAACGGCGGGCACGAATGGGACTTTGTCGACGGGCTGGCCGGCCCACGTCCTCTCGACGCGCTCCCGCTTGGTCATGGGGGTCAGATGAATACGCTGATCAGAGCGTAGACGGCGAAGCCGACCAGGGCCAGCCCGAGGTAGTGCAGGATCCGGCGGAACGTCTCCTGGCGGATGCGCCTCTGATGATGACTGACGAAGCGGACGAGGCCGGCGTACCAGCCGAGCGAGGTCAGCCCGACGACGATAGCGAAGCCGACCGCGGTCCAGGTGCCGTAGCGGACGAGGTTCTGGCCGAGCAGGTTGTGTCCGGTCACCGTGCCGGCCACGAAGATCCAGAACATGTAGAGGGTCGGGTTCGTGACGTAGAGCAGAATGACCCCGAGGATCGGCTTGGGGGCCGCCGAGGGGACCCGGTCGCGGTCCTCGGGGATCTCGAACGTCTTGGCGTCCTTGATGAGCTTGCGGGCGAGCAGGAGGACGATGATGGCCGCGACGACCTTGAGCACGGACATGGAGTAATGAGGGAGGTTCAGCTTGATCCTGAAGAAGCCGGCCAGGGCGACGAAGCAGAAGGCCGTGTCGAGGAAGGCCGCCGTCAAGCCGGCCAGGAGCCCATGGAAGAAATCGCGCTTGAGCGCCTGGGAGACGACGAAGAAGTTGACCGGCCCGAGGGGCACGGCCGCCAGGAGCCCGAAAAAAACGCCGAGGAGAACGAACATGGCGGGCCGATTCTACAACAAAACCCCGGTCGGGAGTCAATCGCTGATTGTGTCGGGCAGGGGAGACCGGCCGTCGGGGAGACGGCCCCGGGGGGGAGGGGCGGGACGCCGCCTCACATCTTGGCGATGGCGGCGGCCTCGTCGGTCCCTTCGTCCTCGGACTCGAGCTCGATGCCCAGGAGCTTGGCCGTGCCTTCGTAGACCATCTTGAGCGACTTCTTGGACTCTTGCAGCTCGGCCAGACGCTTGCGGACCTTCTGGAGCTCCTTCTCGACTTCCTCGTCGAGATGCTCCAGCTGATGCTTCACCTCGGCCATCGTCTTCTTGTAGAGATCCTCTTGTTCCTTGCTGAGACCCATGTTCGGCTCCTTTATTCCGTCCTGTTGGCCGGGTTCGCTTCGGCCTTGAATGCGATGACGAACGATTTCCAGACTTTGACGGCGACGCCGTTCTTGCGGGCCGGCTGGAACTTCCATTTCCGGACGGCGGTCTCGGCGGCCCGGCCGAGACCCTTGTCGTCCTTGATGCCCTTGAGGATGGCCGTGTCGGTGACGTTGCCCTTCTCGTCGATCAGGGCGTTGACCGTGATCGATCCGCCGACGCCGAGCCGCTGGGCGGTCTGCGGGTAGATGGGATCGGCGGACTTGACGAGCTTCGGCACTTCCGTCACCGAGGAGAGCTCGACGAGGTCGCCCTCATTGACCGGAGGGACGATGGGAGTCGGGGCCGCGCTCTCGGTTCCCGCAGCCGAACCGCCAACGGCTTCCGCGGCCGTCCCCTGGGGCGCTTCCGCCTCGGTCTTGGCCGGCGGCGCCTCTTCCGTCTTGGCCTGCTGGGCCTCGGCCTGCGACTGGCTCGAGGGGGAACCGGTCTGGCCGTTGCCCGGGCCTGAAGCGGGCTGACCGCCCGAGAGCGGCGGCGCGGCCGCGGCGGTCATGTTCGGGAGGATCGCCTCGGCCCCGGCGGGCTCCGGATCGGCCGGCTTGGCCTTGGGCTGGACCTTCTGCTTGGCCGGCGCGGGCTTGACCACGGGGGCCGCGGGCGGCTCCTCGACCGGCTGGGAGGGCGTGTTCGACGGCGTCAGGTCCTGGATCGTCTGCTGAGTCACGACCGGGGCCGGCGCGCGGTGCTTCGGCCGCAGGAAGATGAACCCGGCCGCGGCGAGCGCGACGACGCCGATCCCGACGGCGACGATCTTGGGGAATCCGGCCGGCGGCTTTTCCGGGGTTTCGTGGAAATCCTGGAAGATGTCGCCGCTCATGGTCTGCCGAATGTCTTTCTTGATGATATCCTTCGCCGGGGGCACGGGACGGGGCGGTTCGGGCTTGGGGGGGGCCGGGGCCTGACGGACGGGCTCGATGGCGGGCGCCGCGGGTTTCACGGTCTTCTCGACGGGCTTGGCCGGCTTCGGGGCCGGCGCGGGGACCGGGGGAGCGGCGACCGGCTGGACTCTCGGCCTCTCGACCGGCGCCGCGGGCTTGGGCTTGTCGGGCTTGAAGAAGGGCGACAGATCGGACCCGGGATCGCCCGGCGTCAGCGTGTTCTTCATGTCGGCCGGAGCGGGCCGGGCGATCGTCGGTTCGGGGGCCGGCATCCGGGGCGGAGCCGGTGCCGGTGCCGGCTTCGGCTCTTTGGCCGCGACCGGAGGAGGCGTCGGGACGGGCGCCTCCGTGACGGGCGGAGGCGGCAGGGGCGCCGTCTTAGGGACTTTGATCTTCTCTTTGTTGAGATCGAAGCCGGCCAGCGCCGAAGCCATGAACTGGTCGATCTCGGCCTTGCCGTTCCCGTTGCCGTTGCCGTTCCCGTTGCCGGGCTTTGGAACGGATGCCTTCGGGGTCTTCGACTCGACGATGACCGACTTGAGCAGGTCGTCGGCCAGGGCCTCGAACCGCGGCTCGACGGACGGTTCGTGGGTCGCCGGAGCCGGCTTGCGCATCTTGGGGATCTCCCGGGCCATCCGGTCGAGATCCGCCGGGAGCGAGAACAGGCTGTCGTCGGACCGGGCCCTCTCGCGCTTCCGGGGCTCGGCCGGAGCGGCCTCGGCCCGGATCTCCAGGACGGAGGCCTGGGTCTCGGCGGCCTCGACCTCCTCCTCGGGCTTGGGTTCGGGCTTGCCGAGGACGGCTTGGACCGATGCCAGGAGCTCGGCCATCTTGAGAGGCTTCTCGAAATATTCGGAGGCGCCGTAGGTCCGCAGGGCTTCGGTCCGATAGACCCGGTCCTTGTAGACCCCGGTCATGATGAAGACGGTCGCTTGGGAATTCCGTTCGGAGGTGATCCTCTGGCAAAGCTCGAAACCGTGGACCTTGGGCAGCATGGCTTCCATGAGAACGAGGTCGGGGGATTCCTTGTTGTACTTGTCCCACCCCGCTTGCCCGTCGGCCGCGGTCACGATGGTGTAGCCTTCGCCCGCGAGAACCCCCTGGAGTGAAGCCAGGGAGCCCTGGTCATAATCGACGATCAGGATCTTTTTCATGCCCATTTCCTATGGCTTCCTGCCGCCGTCCCTTACCGCCGCGGGGCTCGAAATCCCGCCGGACGCACATTCGGACGGCGAACGCTTTCGCATGCAACCATTTTTTTCTCACCCCCCGCCCGGGTCAATCACCCCTTTAGATGATTCCGGGGATGATTTCCCCCCCGCCCAGGGGGGCAGGCCCCCGAGAGCCCGGCTCTCCCCATATAACCCCGCAGGCCATCCGCTCTCGGCCGCGGTGGCTCCTCGGGAGTTATCTCCGTTCGCTGCGGTGATTTTTGAAGCCGTTCAGATCACCGGACTCGGCGCCAAAACAACTCGCTCGGCTTGCGCTAAGCCTCGCTCAAACACGTTCTTGGCGGTTTCCAGGGAAACTACCCTCGTCCGGCTCCTGAACAGCTAAATCACCGCTGATGCTCACTCCGATAACACCCCTCGAAGCCTGAACCGCGTCCAGCTCCTAGCATCGCCCCGCCGACACGGCTTCATTACGTGGACCATTTCGGGCATCCGACGTTTCCGGAAAGGCCGGTTGTTCGTGAGCAAAACTTCCCGGGGCGGTTTGCGTAATCGAGGATTGAAGTCCTTTAATAAAGGAGGGAGGAAATGGACGAGACGAAGACGCGGGGCATGGGCTGGCGGCCGGACCTGCCCGATTTCCGGGATTACACCGAGGAGACGCCGGACGTTCGGACGGTCCTCGCGCCGACCGGGGTGACCGCCGCGGCGGCGAAGGGCGCGCGTCCGTACCGGCTGCCCGCCGCCGTCGATCTGCGGGACTGGGCCTCGCCGGTCGAGGACCAGGGCGCCCTCGGCTCGTGCACGGCCCAGGCCGGCGCCGGGGTCATCGAATACTACGAGCGGAAGTCGTTCGGGCACCACGTCGAGGCCTCGCGGCTCTTTCTTTACAAGACGACCCGGAATCTGATGAAGGCCCGCGGCGATTCGGGGGCCTATCTCAGGTCCACGATGGGGGCGATGGTCCTGTTCGGGGTCCCGCCCGAACCGTACTGGCCCTACACCGACGCCGAGGAGGCCTTCGACAAGGAGCCGCCCGCGTTCTGCTACGCGTTCGCCCAGAACTACAGGACGCTCCTCTATTTCCGCCACGACGCGGCCGGCGTCACCCGTGCGGCGGTCCTCGAACGGCTCAGGACCTATCTCGCCGCCGGCCACCCGGCCATGTTCGGCTTCACCGTCTACAGCTCGGTCGACCAGGCCGAGACGACCGGGCGCATCCCGGTCCCGTTCGGCCGGGAGCGGATCGAGGGCGGCCACGCCGTCGTGGCCATGGGTTACGACGACGCCATGGCCATCGCCAACGCGTCGGGCGGAGAGCCGTCGCGCGGCGCCCTGCTCATCCGCAACTCCTGGGGCAAGGGCTGGGGCGAAAAGGGCTACGGCTGGCTGCCCTACGCCTACGTCCAGCGCGGGCTGGCCGAGGACTTCTGGTCCGTCCTGAAAAAGGGCTGGATCGACACCGGGGAGTTTAAAATCTGACGCCGTTCCGCTATAATCATGCTTCATCTCTTGTCATCAGGAGGCTCCGATGAAGTTGAACAGATCTCTGGCGATCGCGCTCGTCCTCTTCGCTGCGGCCGCCGTTCCGGCCCTGTCCCAGGAGACCGAGAGCACCGTCCCCGAGCTCTCGGCCTTCCACGAGGTCATCTATCCCATCTGGCACACGGCCTATCCCGAGAAGGACATCGCCATGCTGAAGAGCCTGGTGCCGCAGGTCAACGAGCTGGCCGGCAAGGTCTACGCGGCCAAGCTCCCCGGCATCCTCCGCGAAAAGCAGGCCAAGTACGATGCCGGCCTGGCCGAGTTCCGCGCATCCGTCGACGCCTACAACGCCGCCGCCAAGGGCTCCGACGACAAGGCTATGCTCGATGCCGCCGAGGTCCTTCACGCGAAATACGAGATGCTCGTCCGCATCCTCCGGCCCGTGCTCAAGGAGATGGACGAATTCCACAAGGTGCTCTATGTCGTCTACCACACCCACCTGCCGGCCAAGGATTGGGCCGCCATCCGGGCCGCCGCCCCCGACCTCAAGGCCAAGGCCGAGGCCGTGACCAAGGCCACGCTCCCGACGCGCCTCCAGGCCAAGACCGAGGCGTTCGCCAAGGCCGCGGACGAGCTGGCCAAGGCCGCCACGGTCCTGGCCGGGCTTGACCCGAAGGCCGACGGCGCGGCCGTCGAGCAGGCGGTCCAGAAGCTCCACGGGCGTTACCAGGAGCTGGAAAAGATCTTCGACTGAGGCCGGCGGGCTATTTCGACTTCCGGTCCTCGATCAGGACCTGCAGGATCTCGAGCTCGTCCGCGTCGAACCAGATCTTCGAGCAGGACAGGCACTTGTCGACCGGCACGAAATACTGGTAGTTGTACGGCCGGGCGACCATGCGGTAGCCGCAGGCCGGGCAGGGGACATCGGCGGCCAGGGCCGATTCGATCTTCTGCCGCTTGAGCGGATTGCGGACGGCCGTCTCGCGGAAACGCCGGGCCTTCTCGCGCAGCGGCTCCGAGAAGGCCAGCTCGCGGCGGGCGACGATCCGGTCGACCGAGCCCGCATCGACCAGCCGTCCCCGGCAGCGGCCGCAGACGCGGACGCCGACACCCTCGTAGAACACCTCCGCCAGCGGGATGCGGCAGCGCGGGCAGAGGTTCTGCCGCCCCGGCGCGAGGGGCTTTTTGCGGGCCAGGTTGTGAAGGGCCAGCCGGACCTGGGGGAACTCGCGGGCCCGGGCCTCCACGCCCTCCTGCGTGTTCCTGACCCGCATGATGGACGAGAAGCGCGGACGACAGAGCAGCTCGGCCATCGTGTACGGCCCTTCCCAGGTCTTGTCGCCGGCCGCGCCGAGCATCCAGACGCGGGCTTCGTCTCCGGCGGCCGCCTGGGGCGCTTCTCCCTCCGGCCCGGGAAAGAGCGCCAGCTGCTCCTTCCGCGATTCCTCGAAGGACTGAAGGACGCCCCGGGCCGCCTCGCGGGCCCGCTCCTCGTCCCAGACCGCGTCGAAGACGGCTTCGGGCTTCTTCCGGACCATGGCCGCCAGGGCGCCGATCCTCTTCATCAGCGGGGGATGGGAGCTGAAGATCCGGCCCCAGATATTGTCCGGCGTATCGCGGGCGTCCGGGCGGACGATGAACAGGGGGGCATAGCTCAGGGTGAAGTCGCCCACGAACGAGTTCTTGATGTGGGCCTTGTAGACGATGCGCGCCAGCGCCTCGGGGGCGCGGCAGAGCTCGACGGCCGCGGCGTCGGCCAGGAGCTCCCGCTCCCGGCTGACGAGCATGCTCAGGAGCCGCATGACCAGGGCCGACAGGGCCACCGCGGCGTAGAAGAGGACCGGCGGGAAGCCGCCGCCTCTCCGGGCGTCGCCGCACGCGCCGTCGTCCTCGGCGGCGGACCCGAGGGCTTCCTTGAACTTCTCGAACAGGTTGGCCAGCGAACAGACGAGCGTCAGGTAGAAGGCGTCCCCGCGGGCGATGTGGGCCAGCTCGTGGGCGGCGACGGCCTGGAGCTCGTCGCGCGTCCCTTCGGCCAGGAGGCCCTCCGTGACGGCCACGGCCGGCGTCCCGTCCTCCTCGATCACGGCGATCGAGTTGACGGCGAACGAGGGCAGGACATAGGCGTTCACCCGCGGCAGGCCGGCGGCGATGCGGATCTCGTCGAGGGTGTTGAGGAACATGACGTGATAACGGTCCGCGGCGTCCGGCGTCGCGGCCTGCAGGCGCTTGAGGATGAAGCGCGGGCCGTTCTTCCGGGCGTCCTGGAAATGCAGGAAGGCGACCACGGCGGCGACGACCAGGTCGGTGAGAATGAAGCGCGGCCAGAAGCCCGGCGAAGCCAGGAGGCCCGTCCCGGCGACGAGGCCGAACGTGGCCAGGAAGGCCAGGCCGACGAGCCCGAGGGCGACGAAGTGGAAGCCGAGGACGGCGGCGAAGAGGAGAAGGCTCTTGCGGCGCTGACGCTCCTGGATCTCGTAGAAGTCCCGCGGCCGTGTCGCCATGGCGTTTCGGACATCATAGACGAATCGCCGGGCCGCGGTCAATGCGACGCATTGACGCAGCGGTATCGCGGACGTATAGTGAAAAGACATTTTGTCTCCTGGAGGTTGCCGTGAAGAGATCCCCTTATCGTTTCAGGACGATCGTCCTGGCTCTGTCCGTGTTGACGTTCGCGGGCGCCGCCCGGCTGGCGGCCGTCGATACGATCGACACCAAGATGCTGACCAAGCCGGCCGTCTCGGCCGAGCGGGTCGCTTTCGTCTACGCCGACGACCTTTGGACCGCCGACCTCGAGGGCCGCAACGTCCGGCGCCTGACTTCGGGCGTCGGGGCGGAAACCAATCCCTCCTTTTCGCCCGACGGCCGGCTGGTCGCCTTCAGCGGCCAATATGACGGGAACGTCGACGTCTATATCGTCCCGGCGGGCGGAGGGGTCCCCAAGCGGCTGACCTGGCATCCCTCGGCCGACCTCGTCCTGGGCTTCACCCCGGACGGCCAGTCGGTCCTTTTCGCCTCGGCACGGTTCTCCAACAACCGGGCCTATTCCCAGCTTTTCACCGTGCCCGTCGCCGGCGGCGAAGCCGGGATGCTGAACATCCCCTATGCCTCCGATGCCGAGATCTCCCCGGACGGCCGGTTCATCGCCTATTGCCCCTTCCCGGAGGCCTTCACCCAGTGGAAGCATTATCGCGGCGGCCGCTTCTCGCGGATCTGGATCTTCAACGCCAAGGACAACAGCATCGAGAAGCTGCCCCAGCCCGAGGGGCGCTCGAACGACGTCGACCCGATGTGGGTCGGCGGGACGATCGTCTTCCGGTCCGACCGCAACGGCGAGTTCAATCTCTTCTCGTTCGATCCGGCCTCCAAGGCGGTCAAACAGCTGACCGAGTTCAAGGACTTTCCCGTCCTCTCCGCTTCGGCCGGAGCCAACCGGATCGTCTTCGAACAGGCCGGCGCGCTCCATCTTTTTGATGTCGCCCAGGCCCAGAGCCGCCGTCTCACGATCGGCGTCGCCACCGACCTGGCCGAGCTTCGCGAGCGCTTCGCCAAGGGTTCGCAGTGGGTCCGCGGCGGGTCCGTCTCGCCGACCGGGGCCCGGGCCGTCCTCGGCTTCCGCGGCGAGATCGTCACGGTCCCGGCCGAGAAGGGCGACCCGCGCAACCTGACCCGGACGCCGGCCGTCCACGAGCGCTCGCCGGTCTGGTCTCCCGACGGCAAGTCCATCGCCTACTTCTCCGACGCCTCCGGCGAGTACGAGCTCCATGTCGCCGCTCAGGACGGCCAGGGGGCCGTGAAAACCTTCAAGCTCGGCGGGGCCGGCTTCTATGGCTCTCCGAGCTGGTCGCCCGACAGCCGCAAGATCGCCTATGCCGACAACGCCCTGACCCTCTTCTGGATCGACCTCGGCACCGGCGCGGTCAATAAGATCGCTTCGGAATATCTCTACCAGCCCGGCGGCCAGGCCGCGATGCGGACCAACTGGAGCCCCGATTCCAAGTGGATCGCCTACACCCTCGGCACACCGACCTTCTTCCGCCGCGTCTACGTCTACTCGCTCGACCAGGACAAGTCCTTCCCGATCACCGACGGGCTCAGCAGCGTCGACGAGCCGACGTTCGACGCCGAGGGCAAGTACCTCTGGTTCCTGGCCTCGACCGACGCGGGCCCCGTCGCCCAGTGGTTCGACATGTCGAACTCCGACCTGCGGCTGACCTCCTCGCTCTACCTGGCCGTTCTGCGCAAGGACGGGGCCAACCCGCTGGCCAAGGAAAGCGACGAGGAAAAGCCCAAGGAGGAGAAGAAGGAGGCGGACAAGCCGGCGGCCAAGCCGGAGGTCAAGCCCGGCGCGCCTGCGGCCAAGGAGCCCGCCAAGGCTCCCGACGCGACCCGCATCGACCTCGACGGGATCGACCTGCGCATCGTCGCCGTGCCCATCGCCGCCGGCGTCTACGACAATCTCCAGGCCGGCGAGGGCGGCAAGCTCTTCTACCGCAAGGAGGAACCGGCGCCGACACCGACCTCGGGCGAGCCGGGCGGATCGGCCATCCGCGTCTACGATCTCGCGACTCGCAAGGACGAGGCCTTCGGCCCGGCCTGCGACGGCTTCGAGCTGTCGGCCGACCGCAAGAAGATCCTGCTCTCCTCGCGCGGCGCCCTGAGCATCATCCCGGCGGCCGGAAAGCCCGAGCCGGGCAAGGGCAAGCTGAACACGGACGCCATCGAGGTCCGGGTCGTCCCCGAGCTCGAGTGGAAGCAGATCTTCGACGAAGCCTGGCGCATCAACCGCGACTTCTTCTATGATCCGAATTACCACGGCGCCGATTGGAAGGCCATGAGGGCCAAGTACGCCGCCTTCCTGCCCCACCTCTCGTGCCGGGCCGACCTCAACCGGCTCATCCAGTGGATGTGCTCGGAGCTCGGCGTCGGCCACCACCGGGTGGGCGGCGGCGACTTCCTGGCCCAGCCGGCCCGCGTGCCCGGCGGACTCCTCGGCGCGGACTACGCCGTCGAGAAAGGCCGCTACCGGTTCAAGAAGATCTACGGCGGGCTCAATTGGACGCCCGAGCTGCGGGCGCCGCTGGCCGAGCCCGGCGCCGAGGTCGCGGCGGGTGAATACCTGCTGGCCGTCGAGGGGCGCGACCTCGTCCCGCCGGACAACCTCTTCGCCCGATTCGAAGCGACATCGGGCAAGATCGTCGAGATCCGGGTCGGCCCCGATCCCGCCGGCGCCGGTTCGCGGACGATCAAGGTCGTGCCCATCGCCGACGAAGGCGCGCTCCGCAACCGCGACTGGGTCGAAGGGAACATCCGCAAGGTCCACGAGGCCACCAACGGCCGCGTGGCCTACGTCTACGTCCCGAACACGACCACGCTCGGCCACGTCTATTTCAAGCGCTATTTCTTCCCCCAGGCCGATAAGGAGGCCATCATCGTCGACGAGCGCTTCAACGGGGGAGGTTCGGTCGCCGATTACTACCTCGACTGGCTGAGGAAGCCCGTCTCGGCCTATTGGGCCATGCGCTCCGGCGCCGACCTCAAGACGCCGAGCGCCTCGATCCAGGGCCCCAAGGTCATGCTCATCAACGAGACGGCCGGCTCGGGCGGCGACCTCCTGCCCTACATGTGGCGGAAATTCGGCCTGGGCAAGCTCGTCGGCACGGCGACCTGGGGCGGCCTGGTCGGCACCCTGGGCTTCCCGGTGCTCATGGACGGCGGCGGGGTGACCGCGCCCAACCTGGCCTTCTGGGACGTGGGGGAGGGCTTCGGCGTCGAGAACGTGGGCATCCCGCCCGATATCGAGGTCGAGCAGACGCCGAAGGATGTCATCGCCGGCCGCGACCCTCAGCTCGAGGCCGCCATCAAGGTGGTCATGGACGAGCTCAAGGCCAATCCGCCCGCGAAGCCGAAGCGTCCGGCCTATCCGATCAGGGTCAAGAAATAAAGAAAAAATGGGGACACGTACCCGGAGGTACGTGTCCCCGTTCTTGTTTTCCTATTTCTTGATTTCCGCCTGGAGCGCTTCGACGAGCTTGCGGACGACGGCTTCGTCCGTCTTCATGCCCTCGGCGGCGGCGATCCCGAAGACCATCGTCCCGTTCTCGGGATCGTAGGACTGGCCGGCGAGCTTGTAACCCTCGGGCAGCCTTTTCTTCAGCTCGACCAGGGCCCGCTCATAGGCCTTCTTGCCCTCGTCACCCTTCTTCCCGGTCAGGATGATGTTGATCGTGGCGTCGCCGTCGCCCGCGGCCCGGACGACCGCCTTGGCTTCATCGGGCTTGACGGGCTGGTCTTTTTTCGTGACCCAGATGCCGACCTGGCCTTTGGACTCATGAGCCCCGGACTTTTTGGTGACGTAATAATAGTGAGGCTCCGTCGCGACCTCGACCTCGATCTCCTTTAGCTTTTCCTCGTTCGCCTGGAGCTCGGCCTCGAGCTTCTTCAGCGACTGCTCGAGCGCCGTGATGTCCATCTTCTTGGCCTTGATCGCCTGGACCTGTTCCTGGAGGGCATGGACCTTCTCCAGCATCTCCTCGTCCGTCGTCGACGAGAAAGCGTGGGCATGCCCGTCCTTGGCGACCCATGTCATATGGGCCGGCTCGCCCGAGGATGACTGGGACACCCAGACGGCCTGTCCCTTATCCGCTTCCTTGACCGTCCAGACGGCCGCGGGCTCACCCTCGGCGTGCTTCTCCACGATGACCTGGACGCCGTCCTTGCCGGCTTCCTTATCCTTGACCAGGGTGAATGTCTGGCCGTGCTTGGCTCTGGGGGTGAAGGAGTAGACGATATGGTCGCCTTGCCCGCCTTCCTTGGTGACGACCGTGAAGGCCGTGGCCTCGCCGTGCTTCAGGGGCTGGCCCTCGACGATCTTCAAGGGCTGCCCTTCCTTCAGGACCGTGAGCTCGCCGCCCTTGATCTCGAGGCGCAGGGGCTCACCCTCCAGGACCTGGGCTTCCTGGCCCTCGACGGTCAGGATGATGGCCTCTCCGTTCTTCGACTTGGTGATGGTCAAAGGCTTGTCGATGAGGAGCTTCTTGACCTGGTCGCCCTCGATAATGGTGATCTCGACGGGCTTGCCTTCGACGACGACGGGCTTGATGACGACGGTCTTCTGGGCCGCCGCCTTTTCCTTGGCCGCCTTCTCCTCGGCTTTGGCCTTCTCGGCCGCCTTGGCCTTCTCGGCTTCTGTGGCCTGGGCGGCCTTCTCGGTCTGCGCCGGCCGGACGGCGGCTTCGAGCGACGCCGTCGCGGGCGTCTCCGCCGGCACGGTGAGGGCCGTCTCCGGAATGGCCTCTCGGCCCATGGCCGGGCGGGCCGTCCCGACGAAGGCCACGGCCAGGACGAGGGCCAGCGCCAGCATGATCTTGGTTTTCATCTTGACCTCCATGAATGTCAATTTCTGTTTGAGGATGGCCGTCAGGCGTTCCTGGAACGACGACCGGCCCAGCAGCCCGAGCAGAGCGGCCGAGGGGTTCCAGCGGAACCCGGCCGAGCGCCGGAAGGCCAGCAGGCTGGCGGCGTAGGTGGACGGGCGGATCCCCGCGCGGAGGACCAGCTCGTCGCAGGCGATCTCCTGTTCCTTGAGGAGCTCGCGGTAGACGATCCAACAGAGCGGATTCCACCAGAACAGGGCCAGGCTCGTCCGGACGAGGAGCATGACCAGGAAATCCGCCCGCTTGATGTGGGAGAGCTCGTGGAAAAGGGCCGAGGAGCGCTCGTCGTCGGTCCAGGCGTCGGCGCCGTCGGGAAGCAGGATGACCGGCCTCCGCCAGCCCCATGTCAGAGGCACGAGGACCGCCGGATGGCTCCTGAGGCGGACCTGCCGCCTGAGGGAGACGAGGGCGAGGAAGCGCTCCAACAGAACACGCCAGGCGGGGTCCCGGAGGGGCGTCCCCTCCGCGGTCAGCCGGACCGCGCCGGCCAGGCCGAAAACGAGCCTGAGGACGAGAGCCGCGAGGCCGGCGGACCAGAGAAGGGCGAGGAGGATGCCGGGCAGGATCGCCCGGCGATCGTCCGCTCGATCCGGTGAGCCCGTCAGGCTATCCGGCGCCTCGCGGCGGGTAGAGCTCGATAGGGGAGAAGAGAGCTCTTCAACGCCGGCGGCGGGCTCGAACGGCCCGGTCTGTAAGGGGATCGACCAGCCTCCGGCCGTCCCTTCGTTCCGGACCGGTCCCGCCGAATGTCCGGCGGAGCCTCCCTTCGCGACTCCGGCGCCCCGTCTTTCCGCGGCGGGGGCGTCGGACGCAAGGGGCCCCGAGGGTGTCATCCAGGCCGGCACGAGCGCCGACCTCCAACCGATCGGGGCCAGATTGAGGAGCGGCAGGAGGAGAAGCCCGACGAGGGCCGCGGACAGCAGGAAATGCCGGAAGGCCGCCGGACGCTTCTTCGCCGCCGCTGCGGCGATGAGGGCCAGGGCGAGAACGAGGGTCGTCTTGACCAGGAACCCGGCCATGAGGACGGGTATCCCGGCGACGGCAGAGGTCATCTCAGCGTCCTTCCTTGCGGGCTTTGTCGATGAGATCCGTGAGCCTGAGGTAATCGTCCTCCGAGAGGTCCTCCTCCGAGTGGTCGAGGAGCGCGGCGACGACGTCCGTCGTCGAGCCGTCGAAGAACGTCTGCTTGAGATGGGCCAGGGCGCTCCGGCTGGCCTTGTCCTTGGCCAGCCGGGGAACGTAGATATAGCGGGGCCCGTCCTGCCGGTGGACGAGGTGCCCCTTCTGCTCGAGGACCCGGACGAGGGCCCGGACCGCCGAATAGCTCGGCGGAGAGGGCAGCCGCTCCATGATCTGCTGGGCCGTGGCTTCTTTCATCTCGTAGACGATATCCATGATCTGCCGCTCCCGGCGGCTCAGGCTCTTGTCGTTTCTCATGCGCGACTCCGTCGGGCTTCTCCGCCCGTCCTTCTGAATATGCTAAAATATTAGCATGCTAAAATATTAGCACCCAAGGCAGGGTTTGTCAAGGGATTCTGCTAAAATTTTAACATCCACATTAATCAGAACGCAGACCCCCGGGCCGGGGTTGCACGGATCGAGCTTTGTTTTAGGCTCTTCGCGGATGATCGAGAAGCACTTCCTTTCCCGGTTTTCTTGACGCCCGTCCCGTCGTGCGACTATTATACCGGTCTGCCGACTAATCTAAGGGAAGCGGATCGGGTTTTTGCGGCTGAACCGCAGATCCTGGAGCGGGGCGCAACGAACACATGAAATACCGAACTCTGGGCCGGACGGGCCTCAAAGTCTCCGTCGTCGGGGTCGGCACCTGGCAGCTGGGCGGGGAGTGGGGCAAGACCTTCACGCAGCCGGAGGTCGACGCCCTCCTCGACCGGGCCGCCGAGGCCGGCATCAACCTCATCGATACGGCCGAGTGTTACGGCGACCACGAGGCCGAGCGCCTCGTCGGCGACTACCTGTCCCGCCACGGGCGCGACCGTTGGATCATCGCCACCAAGTTCGGTCACCGCTTCAACGGCTTCATGGACCGGACCGACGGCTTCGGCGCGGAGGAGGTCCGGGCCCAGCTCATCGCCTCGCTCCGGGCCCTGAGGACCGACCGGATCGACCTCTTCCAGTTCCATTCGGGCAGCGACGAGGCCTTCCTCGACGAGGGGCTCCGGACCTTTCTCGAAGACGCCCGGCGGGCGGGCATGGTCCGCAATCTCGGCGTCTCCATCCGCGGCGCCGGGAGCGAGCTCCAGACCCGCGAGGCCTTCGGCCGGGGCTACGGCGTGCTGCAGATCGTCTACAACCGTCTCGACAACCGGGCCGAATCGGAGACCTTCCCGACGGCCCGTCGTTACAACCTGGGCATCCTGGCCCGGGTGCCGCTGGCGAGCGGTCTCCTCAACGGGACGCACGAAGCCGGGGACACGTTCGGTCCGGACGATTTCCGGTCGACGCTCGGGAAGGCCGAGATCACGCGCCGGATCCGGCAAGGGGAGAAGCTGGCCGACGAGGAGCTGCCCCTGGGCGTCTCCCGGGTGCGCTGGGCCCTGGCCTGGTGCCTGCGGGATCCCGTCGTGACCGCCGTCATCCCCGGGGTCAAGACCCCGGAGCAGGTCGCCGAGAACGCGTCGGCGGCCGACCTCCTGTCCGAAAAGACGCCCTGAGCGGGCGACCGGAACGGGACGCGGTCACTTGTCGACCGGCGCGGGCGCCGGAACGGGCGCCGCCGGCTTGACGCATTCGTCCCTGAACCGGGCCGCGAACTCGTCGACTTCCTTGGGCGTGAGCGCGGTCTTGCCCCGGGCCAGGTAATCGTTGAAGATCCTGTTGAAGCAGGACTGGTAGCGGTAGCGCTCCGTCCGGCCCTTCTCGTCCTCGACGGGCTCGTCGTACAGCCGGACCGAGACGAAGTCCTCGCGGTCCTGGGTCAGGCTGTAGACGTAGCTGGCCGAGGCGAAACAGCTCTCGCTCGTCGCCTCGAGGTCCACGTGCGGATCGATCTCGAGACGCGCGTCGACCGACAGGGCCAGGAGACCCGCGGGCGTGAGGTCCCGGGCGTAGAGGAAGTTGTCGCCGTCCATGCGCTCCGCGAGGATGCCGCCGTCGCACGCGCTGCCCTCGGTCCAGGCCCTGATCAGGCCGAGCATGGTCCCGCTCTTCTGGAGGAGGACGATGTTGTCGACGTCGGCCGGCTCGCCTTCGTTGAAGGTGATCGAGAGGATGTAGGTCTCGGCGCCGCCGGAGATGGGCCCGGCGAAGGCGGCGTAGGCGAAGAAGGGCGAGCGCCCGGAGGCCGGGTCCTCCTCGAATTCGGTCACCCACCAGCCGGGCTGGTCCTCCCACTGCCTTGTTTCCAGGTTCGTTTGGAACGCGGCCAGGTCGATGAGGCCGGTGGTCGACCGGTACAGCGCCTTGACCGCGGCCGGGTGGACGGCCACGCCGTGGAAGGTGAATTCGCCGGGGATATCGGCCGGGACGGGGGTTTTGCAGGCCGGGGCGGCCGCGGAAAGGGCCAATGCCGCGAACGCGGCTGTCAGGATCGCGCTTGTCATCCTCATCTTCGGGCTCCTCTCGACCATTTAGACGGCCCGGACGCCCGGCTCTTCCGCAAGCCGGTCTTGGGGACACGTCCCTCGGGGCTCGGGACTGCCCAAGAGGGCTGTCCCCGGGGTAGGGCTCGCTTGGGGGACATGTCCCTGAGGTCCGTGTCCCCGGGAGCGAACTTTTTGACGATCCGTTTCGTAGATATGTCTGATGCGAAAAACATGCCAGACGTCCTGACGGAGGCCGAATTGAGAAAGTCGCCGCTTTTCGCCTGTCTCGTCGCCGGCCTCCTTGTTGCCGCCGGCATCTCTCCCGCCGCGCCCTCAGCGACGACCGGGTCGGCCCCCCGGCCCGCGGCTGCGGTGACTCCCGCCGCTCGTCAAAGCATCCGCCCCGCCCGTCATCGACGGCGTCCTCGACGACCCCGCCTGGGCCACCGGACAGAAATACGACGGCTTCAAGACCTTCAAGCCCGATTACGGCAAGGAGGCCAGCCAGAAGACCGAGGCCTACATCTCCTACGACGCCGAGAACTTCTATTTCGCCTTCCGCTGCTTCGACAGCGAGCCGTCCAAGATCAAGGCGGCCATGAGCAAGCGGGACAGCATTTTCCAGGACGACGTCGTCTTCATCGTCCTCGACACCTTCGACGACGCCCAGAGCGGCTTCAGCTTCATCCTCAACCCCCTCGGCATCCAGGGCGACGGCATGGTCGATGTCAACGGCAACATGTCGACGAGCTTCGACGCCGTCTGGTACAGCAAGGGCCGGATCGACGACCAGGGCTGGACCGTCGAAGGCCGCGTCCCCCTCCAGAGCATCCGTTTCCCCGGGAAGAAGGACCTGACCTGGCGCGTGCTCTTCGTCCGGTTCTTCACCCGGACCTCGGAACAGGTGAGCTTCCCGCCCCTCGATCCGAACTACGGCTCGCTCATGGGCCAGGCCCAGTCGTTCGGGGTCTCCGGGCTCAAGCACAAGCGCGTCGCCGAGCTCATCCCGGCCGCCACGACGACCGTCGACTACGGCCAAGAGCAGGGCGCCATGGTCAAGACCGGGAGCACGCCTCTCAGCGAGGTCCCGAGCCTCACCGGGAAGCTCGGCGTCACCTCCGACCTGACCCTCGACGGGCCTACAATCCCGACTTCAGCCAGGTCGAAGCCGACGCCGGCCAGATCGACTTCAACCAGCGTTATTCGCTGTATTATGAAGAGAAGCGGCCGTTCTTCCTCGAAGGGAGCGACCTGTGGCAGTTCGCCGGCATGGTCGAGGAATCCCCGCTCCAGGCCGTGGTCTATACGCGGACGATCGTCAATCCGGATTACGGCTTTCGGCTGACCGGCAAGATCGCCAAGCGCGACACCGTCGCCACGATCTACGCCCACGACTTTCTGCCCGGCGACGAGGTCGACGAGCATCCCGATTTCGCCATCGTCCGCTACAAGCACACGCTCAAGGACGACGCCTTCATCGGCGGCTTCTTCACCGACCGCGAGGCGGCCGGGTCCTACAACCGGCTCGGCGGCCTGGACGGCCGCTTCCGGCTGAGCCAGACCCAGGTCGCCTCGTTCCACCTGTTCGGCTCGTTCACCAAGGCCCCGGGCGCGGAGACGGTCAACGCCGATCACGCCCTCGGCTTGCAGTACGCCTTTTCCAACCGGAAGTGGATCGTCGACCTGGGCTACCAGGACATCTCCGAGAACTTCCAAGTCGACACGGGATTCGTCCTCCGGACGGGGCTGCGGCGACTCTCGACCTTCACCATGTACAGCATCTACCCGAAGTCGAAGTTCTTCCAGAAGATCGAGCCTTTCTACTGGGCCTACCAGCTTTACGACACGATCTATAATATGTGGGAGAGCTTCAACCTCGTCACGGTCCGCTTCCGCCTCCCCCGCAACACCATGGTCCGCTTCGACGGCCTCCTGGCCCAGGAGGTGTACGCCGGGCAGCAGTTCAACAACAGCGGCTACGGCTTCCAGGTCGAATCGCAGCTGGCCAAGTCGGTCTACCTGCAGACGCGCGCCCGCTGGACGAACAAGACCTATTACGACCCCGCCGACCCCTACCAGGGCTACGGCTTGAGATTGAGCGGCGGCCTCATCTACCAGCCGGTCGAGCAGCTCGACCTCCAGCTGGGCCTGAATTACGTCGACTTCTACAGGTCGCTCGACCGGGACCAAGATCTACGACTATCTCATCGTGCGCAGCCGCAACACGTTCCAGATCAACAAGTACCTCTTCGTCCGCGGCATCGTCGAATACAACGACTTCTACAAGCGGATGACGCTGGACGGCCTGATCTCGTTCACCTACATCCCGGGCACGGTCGTCCACGTGGGCTACGGCTCGGCCCTGGAGAAGCTCGAGTGGGACGAGGGCCTGCCCGGCTACGCCCCGAGCAGCCGCTACCACGAGATGCAGCGCAGCTTCTTCTTCAAGGTCAGCTACCTCTACAGGTTCTAAGATGAGAAAGACGTTCGTCGGACTGCTTTCGATCGTCCTCGTGCTGGCGTCGGTCTTCGGCCTCTCGTCCCGGGGGCCGCGAGCCCGCCACGACGCGCGGTCGGACCGTGGCGCCGACTGGGCCCTCTGGGTCTGAGCGCCGGCCCGACCGGCCCGGCTCCGCTTTTCACTTTAAAAAACGCTCTTCATCCGCTATAGTCGTTCCGGGGCCCGGATGGAGATATCGCCTTGACCCAGGACGCGACGGATACCGGGCGCTCGTCGCCGGCCAAGCTGTCCCTTTTCGACGCCGTCAACGTCTCCCTCGGTTCCATCATCGGGGCCGGCATCTTCGTCATCCTCGGGGCGGCCGCTGCGGTCGCCGGACCGGGGCTCATCCTGTCCGTCCTCATCGCCGCCGGCGTTTCGCTCCTGACCGGCTTTTCGGCGGCCGCGCTGAGCCGGAAGTATCCCCATAGCGGGGGCGTCTATCTCTTCGCCCGCGAGGCCATCTCCGATTTTTCGGGTTTCCTCGTCGGCTGGGTCTGGCTCTTCTCGAACATCGTCAGCGGGGCCACGGTCGCCGTCGGCTTCGGGCATTATCTGGCGTACTTTGTCCCGGCGGTACCGGCCGCCGCCGGCATCGTCATCGTCGTCGCCTTCACCGTGGCCATCCATCTGGCCGGCGCCAAGGAATCCAGCCGGTTCAACAACGCCCTGGTGCTGGTCAAGATCGCGGTGCTTCTGTTCTTCTCGGCCGCGGCCTTTCTCCACTTCCGGGCGGCGAATTTCCGGCCGTTCGCGCCTTTCGGCGCGAGCGGCGTCTGGGCCGGCGCGGCGACCATCTTTTTCGCCTATGCCGGCTTTGCCCGGGTGGCCATCGTCGCCGATGAGATCGAGGAGCCCCGCAAGAACGTGCCCCGGGCGACGCTGCTCTCCATCTTCATCTCGACGCTCATCTACCTGGTCGTGGCCGTGGCGGCGGTCGGCGGAGCCGGGGCCAAGCTGCTCGCGGGGTCGGGCTCGCCGCTCGCGGACGCGATGGGGAGCATGGGCCTGGGCTTCGGCGCCCGCCTGGTCGCCCTGGGCGGGCTGGCGGCGACGGGGACCGTGGCGCTGGCCTCGGTCCTGGGCCTCTCTCGACTAGCCCAGGTCATGGCCAGGGACGGAGAGCTCCCGGCCGTCATCGGCCGGACAAGCGGCCGCCGGGGCGTTCCCCGGAACGCCATCGTGCTCGGGGGCGCGGCCATGTTCGCGCTGGCCTTTTCCGCGGACCTGCCCCACATCGCCTACATCAGCAGCTTCTCGCTCCTGCTCTATTACGCGGCGATGAACCTGAGCGGGCTCAAGATCCTCGAAGGGCGCATCCGGATCGTGGCCGGGCTCGGGTTCCTCTCCTGCCTCGTCCTGATGCTCAATCTCCCGAGGCTGGCGTGGATCGTCGGGGCGGCGGTCGTGGCGGCCGGCGTCGTCTATTGCCGGGTCCGGCTGCTCCGCTCGCGGCCGAAATGAAACCTTTTGGACCCGTCGTTCGTCTATATGTATGAAGTGAATGAGATGAACGACGCAACGCACGGCGCTTCGAGGATAAAGACGCTCCGGCTCGCCGTGAGGCCCGGAGCGTCGGCGATCACCCAGCTGGCCGCGGCCTTGGTCAGGCACGGGCGAGCCCGCGCCGGGTCCATCTCCGTGGCCGGCTTTTTCTTCCCTTATGATCCCGGCTTTCCGGTCCTGGCTTATCCGGGACGGAAGTCCGTGGCGCCGGTCTTCCCCCGCCGGCCCTCGTTCCGCTGAGAACCTCCTGTCGAATAGGGGACACGCGCAGGGCGTGTCCCCGTTTTTTTTCAATGGGGTCGGACCACAGCAATTCATTTTATATCTATGAGTTAGACTCTGATTCGGACCTCAAAACCGCCTTAAATCGAGCTTTTTAGTGGCAAAAACGATGATTTTGGGCTCGAATGAAAGTAGTCGCTCATTGTGTTTTTGGCCCGAAAAGAGCAAGTTCGCCGCAATTGCCGTTTGACATTCCTCCGCATCGCTTTAATAATCCGTCCTTATCCTCCGGGAGGGATATCCATGAACAGAAAAGAATTCCTGAAGATGACCGCGGGGCTGGCCGGCGGAGTGGCGGGGCTGCCTCTGATGCAGAAGCTGGTCGGCGCGGCCTCGGCCGACCCCGCGCTGCCGGTCGCGCCGGGCGGGGCGGCGGGAGGGGCCGCCGCGGGGGCGCCCTCGGCATCGCTCACGGATTTCGTCGCCCAGGCCGGGGCGGCGGCCGATGACGAGCATCTCTGGAAGCTCATCCGCGGCCAGTTCATCCTCGATCCAAACTGGATCTACCTCAACTTCGGCGGCCTGGGGTCCTGCCCGGTCCCGGTCCTCAACGCGCTGGTCGAATTCACCCAGGTCGAGGAGCGGGCCCCCAGCGCCGGGCACGACGAGAAGCCCTGGCAGGACGTCAAGGCGAAGCTGGCCCGGGCCCTCGGCCAGTCCTGCCGCAGGGAAGATCTTGGCCTCATCGGCGGGGCCACGGAGGGCGTCAACGTCATCGTCAACGGCCTGCCGCTCAAGAAGGGCGACGAGGTCATCACTTCGACCCACGAGCACGTCGCCGTCCACTCGGCCCTGCTCAACCGGATGCAGCGCGACGGCATCGTCATCCGCCTGTTCGAGCCCGACATCGTGAGCGCGGCGGGCAACGTCGACCGCATCGCCAAGCTCGTCACGCCGAAGACCCGCCTCATCATCATGAGCCACGTCACTTGCACGACTGGGCAGCTCTTCCCGGTCAAGGAGATCGCCGGGCTGGCCCGCGGCAAGAACATCTGGTTCGCCCTCGACGGGGCCCAGGCGCCGGTGTGCGCGCCCTTCGACATCGTCGAAACGGGCGTCGATTTCTACACCTGCAGCACGCACAAGTGGATGATGGGCCCGAAGCGCACCGGTTTCATCTACGCCCGGCAGGGGCTGGCCGAGACGCTGCGGCCTCAGACGGTCGGCGGCGGGTCCTCGGTGCGCTACGACGCCGCCAAGGGCGAGTTCGTGCTCAAGCAGACCGCCGAGCGCTTCGAGTCCGGGACCCAGAACGACGCCCTGTTCTATTCGCTCGGGACGGCGCTCGATTTCGTCGACACGATCGGGGTCGACCGGATCCAGCGCCACTGCAAGCCCATGGCCGAGCGCTTCTACCGTGGCCTTGGCGAGATCCCGGGCGTCGAGCGGCTGTCGCCGGAGGAAGAGGCCTACCGGACGCTCATGATCGGCTTCCGCATGAAAACCCACCCCCACACGGCCATCATGGAGCACCTGGCCAAGGACAAGATCAAAGCCAGGCCGGTCGGCGAGGGCGGCCTCAACTCGATCCGGATCTCGTTCTACTTGAACAACCGCGACGAGGACGTGACGGCGGCGCTGGACTCGCTGAAGAAGCTGGCGGCTTGAGCCGGCCCCGGCCGGTCGTCGTCGTCGACCTCTAGAACCGGAGGCCGGCGAGCAGGTTGAGCGAGCTCGGCCGGACCTCGGCGGTCCCGGTCTTGTCCAGATCCGACAGCCCGTAGCCGTAGAGAGCGTGGACGAAGAGCCCCGCCGTGCCGATCCTGAACTCGATCCCGAGTCCCGCCGTGACGCCATAGAGGAACGGGCTGACGTCGTCCCCGCTGATCGGCATCTCGGAGCTCGATCCGCCCGAGTCGATCTCCATGCGGGGGGAGAACATCCACCCGGCGTAGCCGCCGGCCGTCAAGAAGGGCGCCACGCTCCGGCCGAGCTTGATCCTGAGCATCACGGGGACGGTGACGGCGCTGCCGGAATACGTCACCTCGCTCCCGTCGTTCATGTCGACGTGGGTGCCGCCGGAGGTGTACGCGCCTTGGACCAGGAGCGAAAAGGCGCCGTTCAGAGGGGCCTCGTAGCCCAGGCCGGCCAGGAAGCCCAGCCGGTAATCCTTTTCTCCGGAGACCACGGGGATGGACAAGTCGGAGAACGAGGGCCCGGCGAAGACATACCAGCCGCCGCCGTCGGCGGCGCCGAGGCCGAGGACCAGGGGGGCCGTGATGATGAGCGCGAGGACGATCCGTCTTGCGGTTTTCATTATGACTCCATTCTTAAGATTTTTCATCGTTCACTTTTCAATCTGATCAAGCCCCGGCTTTTTCAGGGCCCAGGTGACGCAGACGACCTGGCTCTCGAGGCTCGCGCAGGCCTTTTCCTGGGATTCGACGTAGGCCTCGAAGAGGGCCGCCTTTTCCGGAAGCAATTTGGCCAGCTCTTCGGCCCTTCGCCGGATCTGCCGGGTATTGCGGCGATTGATCTTCTCGATGCTCGCGGGGTCGCCGGGGACCTCCTCGACGAGGAGCGCGCCCGCCCGGGCGATCTGGGCGAGGGCCTCCCTATGTTCCGGGACCGGGGAGGCGGCGGACGGGACCCCTTCCCGCCGGCAGGCGTCGTCGATCACGATCAGCCCGTCCGGCTTCAAGCAGGCTTGCAGGCGGAGGACGGTCTCCTCGAGGTCGCCGAGGACCGGCCCGACGCTCCCGAGAATGACCGCGTCGTAGTCCGACATGTAGTCGACGGCCACCCTAAGGTCTTCCGTGTCGAAATGGCAACGGCCCCCGACGCCGCGCCGTTCAGCGAGCGCCCGGGCGCTGGCGACGAAATCCGGCATGGCATCGACGCCGTCGACCTCGCATTCGAGCTCGGCGGCCAGCCGGACGGCGACCGTGCCCTTGCCGCAGCCGAGATCGAGGATCCTCAAGGGCCCGTCCTGTCGGCGCGCGTGTCTCTTGACGAGCTCGGCGATGACGCCGGGCGAAGAGCCGAGCTCCCACAGGTCCGTGAGGAGGAACGGCAGGTAGGGGAGAACCCGCGGGTCCTTCCCGTCCAACGATTCGATGATGCTGATCCAGATATCCTGCATGTTGGCCTTCCCCGGTTTCCGGAGGGGGATCGCCTTCTCCCTTCGACGGCCGCCGCGCTTCACCGGCCGCTCCGACCGCCCGCGGTCCCGAGCAGCCGGCGCACGAAGCCGGTCTTTTCGCTGGCCGAGACCAGGATGCTGAGCAGGCCCGCGCCGAGAACGACCGCCCATTCCCAGGTCGGCCCGGTCCCGAACCTGAACAACCCGCGGAGAGACGGCACAGACACCGCCAGGACGAGGAAAACGATCGCCCCGCCGGCTACCCACCACATGGCCGGATTGGGCGTCCGCAGGGTGGCCAGGAGCGACCGCGTCCGGGAGCGGTTGGCCAGGATCAGGCCGAGATTGGCGATGACCAGGAAGGAAAAGCTCATCATCCGGGCCGTGGTCTCGCCGGCTCCGGAGTAGAGGTTGAAGGCGTAGACGGCCAGGACGATGGCCAGCACGCCCAGCCCCTGGAACAATCCGGTCAGGACCATCGGCTTGCCGAAGAGCGGCTCGCCGAGGCGCCGCGGCGGGCGGCTCATGATGTCCTCCTCGTCCGACTCCATTTCGAATACGACCGAACAGGCCGGGTCGATGATCAGCTCGAGGAAAACGATGTGGACCGGGAGCATGGCCAGCGGCCATTGGAGGAGGACGGGCAGGAGCGACATCCCGGCGATGGGAATGTGGACCGAGAAGATGAAGGTCATCGCCTTTTTCAAGTTGTCGAAGATGCGGCGGCCCATCCGGACGGCCTTGACGATGGAGGCGAAGTTGTCGTCGAGGAGGACGAGCGCCGCGGCCTCGCGGGCCACGTCCGTGCCGCGGCCGCCCATGGCGATGCCGATGTGGGCGGCCTTCAGGGCCGGCGCGTCGTTGACGCCGTCCCCGGTCATGGCCACGACTTCGCCGTTGGCCTTCAGGGCCTGGACGAGACGGAGCTTCTGCTCCGGGACCGCCCGGGCGAAGACGCTCGTCGTCTTGATCCGCTCGCGGAGCGCGGCGTCGCTCATCTCGTCCAGTTCGGCCCCGGTGACGGCGTTGCCCGCCGGCTCGAGGCCGATCTGCCGGGCGATATGCAGGGCCGTGACGGGGTAGTCCCCGGTGATCATGATGACGCGGATGCCCGCCCGGCGGCACTCGGACACCGCCTCGGGGACGCCCGGGCGGACCGGGTCCTCGAGCCCCAGGAGTCCGATGAACTCGAAGGTGAATCCGGACTGCTCATCGGGAAGAGCGGCCGGATCATGCCGGGCCCTGGCCACGCCGAGGACCCGCAGTCCCTGTCCGGCCATGTCGTTGACGCGGTCGATGAGAGGTCGGCGCTCCCCGGGAGCCATCCGGCACAGCTCGGCGATCGTTTCAGGGGCCCCTTTGGCCGTGACGAGTGCTTCCCCGGATCCGGCGGGCCGCCAGACGCGCGACATGGCCAAGGTCTTTTCGGTCAGGGGGTATTCCCGGACGAGGGTCCAATCGTCGTGAAAATGCTCGGGCGGACAAACGGCCCGCACGCGCAGCTCCCGGATCGCCTTCTCCATCGGATCATAGGGATTCGTAGGGCTGGCCAGGAGGGTGTATTCGACGATCTTGCGGAGTCCGGCGGGAAGGGCCGCCGGCTGTTCCGGCAGCGGATAGATCCCGTCGATCCCAGCGAGGTGAGTCACCGTCATGTGGTTGAGGGTCAGAGTCCCGGTCTTGTCGACGCACAGGACCGTGGCCGCTCCGAGCGTCTCGATGGCCGGGACGCGCCGGGTCAGGACCTTGTGCTGGGATATCCGCCAGGCTCCCAGCGCGAGGAAGACGGTCAGCACGACCGGGAATTCCTCGGGAAGCGTGGCCATGGCCAGCGTCAATCCGGCCAGGATCCCGCCGATGAGACTGCCGCGGGTCAGGGTGAACACCGCGATGACGACGACGCACAGGCCAAGGCCGATGAGGGCGAAATTCCGGATGATCCGGCCCGTCTGCCGCTGGAGCGTCGTTTCTTCCGGCTCGAGGGTCTGGAGGGCCTTGCCGATCTTGCCGATCTCGGTCCGGGGGCCGGTGGATTCCACGCGGGCGATGCCCTGTCCCTTGACCACCAGGGTCCCCGAATAGACGAAGGGCAGATCGTCTCCGCCAGGGCGGCCCATCGGCCGAACGCCGTCCCAGGCCGTCTTCCGCACCGGCACGGATTCGCCGGTCAGAAGGGACTCGTCGACGCTGACATTCGTCCCGGCGAGGAGGACCGCGTCGGCCGGGACCCGGTCGCCCTCGGCGATGATGACGATGTCGTCCCGGACGACATCCCGGCCGGCGATCCGTTGGCGGTGGCCGTCCCGGATGACGAGAGCGCGAGGGCTGGACAGGTCGCGCAGGGCTTCGAGCGCCCGCTCCGTTTTCTGCTCCTGGTACAGGGTGATGGCCATGATCACGAAGACGAAGCCCAGGAGCATCAGGGCCTCCTCCATGTCGCCCAGGATGAGGTAGAGAACGCCGCAGGCGATGAGCATGAGGAACATCGGCTCGCGGACGACGTCGAGGAGGATGTGCCAGAAGCGCCGTTTGCGGGCCGAAGGCAGCTCGTTGGGGCCGTCTCTTTCGAGCCGGTGCTGGACTTCGGCCTCGGTCAGGCCGGTGCAGTCCTCTTCTTCGTGGATCCGTGGGAAATCGTCGATCATGTTGACCTCCTTGGCGCTTTATGCGCTCGCCGGCTGTCGCCGGGATGACCGGAAACCGGGGGGTGATCCGTGTCAAGGTGACCGGAAGATTCTTGCGGCCCGATCGCCGCTAAAAAGAGGGGGGGCGGACCGGCGGCTTCTGAGGAACGGCGGACCCGCCGTCAGAAGAGTGCAGACAGAGGCGCCGGGGGGATCCGAGGCCGTCCGGGGCGTCCACGACCGGGATATCCGATTCGCCGGCGTGGTCCGTATGCGAAAAACAGGAGTCGGAGTGCCGGGCGTCGCAAGAGGCCCGAGAGGCCGACCCGGCGCCGGCCCCGGGATCTAAGGCGGAAGCGAGGGACCGGTCCGCGAGGCCGATCGTCATCAGGACGAGGAAGACGGCCGCTCCCGCCGACAGCCGTATGCGAGCCCGGCCCGGGCGGTCAGCCGTTGCGAACATGGCTCAACCCGTACTTGAAAAGAGTGATAGCGTGGGAGTCCAGGCTGTAATAGACCTGACGGCCATCGCGGCGGGCTTCGACCAGCCACATCTGGCGCAGGGCGCGCAGGTGGTGCGAGACGGCGGAATCGCTCAACCCGACGGCCGCGGCCAGCGCGCCGACATTCTGTTCCCCAGCCGCCAGCACCGACAGGATGCGGACGCGGCTGGTGTCTCCGAAGGCGCTGAACAGCTCGGCGACGTGGGCGGCGGTGTGCTCGTCGAGAACCCTCGGCGAGCCTTTGGATGAACCGTTTTTCATTTCTAATATATGAGCAATTATTCAATAATCGATATAATTATAGGCGGGACGGCGGGAATGTCAAGACCCGTAGCGGCCGTATTCGTCGGCGAGCTCGGCGACGCGGCGGATGCGCCGTTCGAGGCCGTCCGGGGGCACCTGGTCGGCGACGCCGAGGACGTAGCGGGGAACGGAGCGCATGACCTCCAGGACCGCCTTCGTGTGCCGCTCGAACTCGGCGTCCGAAACCAGGTCGGTGAAATAGGCCCCGGGCAATCCGCCCCAAAAGACCGTCCGGGCATTCGCGCCTTCGCGGCCGCACCACTCCGCCCAGCGCTCGACCTCGAGGTCGCCGACGGGCGCCGGCGTCATGGCCTCGATGAACGTGAATCCTGCGCTGGCTACCTGGCGCAAGAGCCCCTTGAGCGTCCCGTCGAGATGGACGCACGAATATTTACCGGCTGCCGCGATCTCGCCGCACCACGTCTCATGGTATTCGCGCATGTAGCGCTCGTAAAACCTGGGCCCGACGACTTCGGACGACAGGTTCTCCGGGATCATCAAGACCTCGGCCGGGCTGGTCAGGGCGAGCCCGGCCGCCACGTCGTGGGCCCCGCGGACGACGGCCAGCGTCCCGGCCAGCTCGTCCGACGCGTCCGCGGCGATCTCGGCCACGGCGCCGATCCCGGCGTCGAGGGCGACCATCTGCATGAACGGGCTCTTCGGCAGGTAACACAGCACGACGCCCGCCTCGCCGACCTGCCGCCGCCGCTTCCAGGCGAAGTCGTAGTCGCGCTCGTAGCGCGTGTTCTCGAAGAGGTGCCGGTAGGCGGCGAGGTCGCCCGCCGTCTTCACCAGGTGTTCGGTCGGGGCCTCCGCGAACGACTCGGCCAGCCACGTCCAGGTCTCTGTCAGTGTGCCGCGCGGCGTCTCGATGCGGCGGCGCCGGTGCGGTCCTTCGCGCCATTCGGTGACGCCGCAGTTCTCGACGATCGTCCGGAACGGGAAGTAGCCCTGGAGATAGAAGCCGCAGCGGAGATCCCGGTGCCAGTCGATATAGGCGTCGCTCGCCTTGAAGTCCGCCGCCCGCTCGCCGCGCCCGATCAGCGCCGTCGCCCAGTAGTCGAGGTCGCCGAACCAGGGGACGCGGTCGGGCTTGCCGCCGCTGAGGAGGGTCAGGACGCGCCGGCGCTCGGTCATTGCTATCTCGGTCTTCATGCGCCCGGAATATAAACCCGCCCCGCGCCGGCTGTCAACCCAAGTGATAGCTATGTTCACGAGTAATGCGGCATTACTTGACATTTACATTACCTTGCATTATCATCTTGCGTGGAGGCGAAAATGCTCTGCAAGCGGACCTATAAAAACCAGATAACGATCCCGAAGAAGGTCATGGAGAAATTCGACGGCGTCGAATATTTCGAAGCCAGAATCAGGGAGGGGACCATCGTTCTCGAGCCTGTTGAGGTCAAACTTGTTGAAAAAGGCCGGCTGGCCAAGGTCCGGAAGAAGATCGCGGCCGTGGGGCTGACCGACCGTGATATCGAGGACGCCGTCGCATGGGCCAGAAGCCGGCAAGCCTAAGGGTGGTCCTGGATACGAACGCCCTCGTCTCGGCGCTCCTTTTCGGGGGAGAGCCGGGCCGGATCGTATCTCTCTGGCAGAAGGGTAGGATCGTGCCTCTGGTTTCCAGGGACGTCCTCCTCGAATACGTCCGTGTCCTTGGATATCCGAAGTTCGCCCTGGATCCGCAGGACATCAGGGGCTTGATCGAGGAATACGTCCTGCCGTTCGCGGAGATGGTGGCCGTAGCGAAAACGCCTCGCGTCGTCCGGGAAGATCCCGGGGACGACAAGTTCTTGGCCCTGGTCGTAGCGAGCCGGGCAGACTTCTTGGTCTCCGGAGATAAGCATCTTCTGGCCTTGGTGAACTATCATGGAGTGGACATTGTGACGCCGCGGCAGTTCCTCGACCGCCCGGAGATCGCAGAAAAAGAAGACTAGAAGGCATGGCGAGATCATGATCGAGGGTGATGGCCGCAGGATTGCTTGGGCTAAGGCCGAGGCCTGGCTGGCCGCCCGGGCCCGGAACGTGCCGCGCGTCTCCTACCCGCCGGAGCTGCCCATCACGCCGCGCGCCGACGAGATCGTCGCCGCCCTGCGCTCGCCCCGCCGCCGCGTCGTCATCATCTCGGGCGAGACGGGCTGCGGCAAGAGCACCCAGATCCCGAAGATGTGCCTCGAGGCGGGCCGGGGCGTCGCCGGCCGCATCGGGGTCACCCAGCCGCGCCGGCTCGCGGCCATGACCATCGCCGCACCGCATCGCCGAGGAGCTCGGGGAGCCGCTCGGGAAGTCGGTCGGCTACAAGATCCGCTTCCAGGACCGGACCTCGCGCGACGGCTACATCAAGGTCATGACCGACGGCATCCTGCTGGCCGAGACCCAGGGCGACCGCGGTCTCCACGAGTACGACACGATCATCATCGACGAGGCCCACGAGCGCTCGCTCAACATCGACTTCCTGCTCGGCATCATGCGGCGCCTGCTCGACGAGCGCCCCGACCTCAAGCTGGTCATCACCTCGGCCACGCTCGACACGGAGAAGTTCTCCAAGGCCTTCAAGAACGCGCCGATCATCGAGGTCAGCGGCCGCCTCTACCCGGTCGAGGTCGAATACCGGGCGCCGGACAAGGAGGAGGCCGAGGACAAGGACTACGTCGACCAGGCCGTCGAGGCGGTCGAGTATCTGAGGCGCGACAAGCCGCCCGGCGACGTCCTCGTCTTCATGCCGACCGAGCAGGACATCCTCGAGACCTGCCGCATGCTCGAAGGGCGGAAGTGGCCGGCGGTCAAGGTGCTGCCGCTCTTCTCGCGCCTGCCGGCGGGCCAGCAGCGGCTCGTCTACACCGTGACCGTACCCAAGATCGTCGTGGCCACGAACGTCGCCGAGACCTCGCTGACCATCCCCGGCATCCGCTACGTCGTGGACACGGGGGTGGCGAGGATCGCCCAGTATCAGCCGGGAACGCGCATCAACAGCCTGCCCATCTCGCCGGTCTCGCGGGCCTCGGCCGACCAGCGCAAGGGCCGGTGCGGCCGCGTCAAAGAGGGCCTGTGCGTGCGGCTCTACAGCCAGGTCGACTACGAGTCGCGCGACGAGTTCACCCAGCCCGAGATCCTGCGGTCGGACCTGGCCGAGGTCATCCTGCGCATGACCGACCTGGGCCTGGGCGACCCGCTCCAGTTCCCGTTCATCGACCGGCCCGCGTCCAAGGCCGTCCACGACGGCTACGATACGCTGGTCGAGCTGGGCGCTGTCAGGAAATCGGGGCTCCAGCGCCGGCCCGCCGATTCCCGCTGGGAGCTGACCGAGACGGGCCGGGCCATGGCCCGCATGCAGGTCGATCCGCGCCTGTCGCGCATGCTGATCGAGGCCCGGGCCGAGAACTGCGTCCCCGAGGTGTCCGTGCTCGCGGCGGCGCTGAGCATCCGCGACCCGCGCGAGCGGCCCCCGGACAAGGCCCAGCAGGCCGATGCCGTGCACGCCGCGTTCAAGCATCCCGATTCCGACTTCCTCGTTCTGCTCAACATCTGGAACCGCTATCACGGCGACTTCGAGAAGCTCGGCTCGCTCGTCCAGAAGCGGCGCTTCTGCCACGAGAACTTCCTGTCCTTCCCGCGCATGCGGGAGTGGGTCTATCTGCGCGCCGAGATCGACGGGGCGCTGCAGGGAGCTGGCCCAGCGGGGGGATGGCCGGCGGCCGGGAAAGGCCGGAAGGGATCAAGGCCCAGATCGGCAAAAAACAAGCCATCTAGGGTCCGGCCCCGTCTCGAACAAGGGCGCTGCCGAGGGGGGCGCAGGCAAGCCGGATCCGGTTTCCCACCTGCACGAGGACATCTCGCCGGCGCTCTACGGGGCCATCCACCGCTCCGTCCTCAGCGGGTATCTGTCGAACATCGCCGCGCACAAGGAAAAGAACGTCTACAGCGGAGCCAAGAACCGCGAGGTCACGCTCTGGCCGGGCTCCTCACTCTTCGGCAAGGGGACCGGCTGGATCGTCTCGGCCGAGGTCGTCCGGACGTCGCGGCTGTTCGCCCGGATGGCCGCGCGCATCGATCCGGCCTGGTTGGAGAAGCTCGGCGGACCGCTCTGCAAGCGCTCCTACTCCGACGCCGCGTGGGACCGGGCCCGGGGCGAGGTGACGGCCAAGGAGCGCGTGACCCTCTTCGGGCTCGAGATCGTGCGCGAGCGCCGCGTCTCCTATGGCCGCATCGATCCGGCCGAAGCCCACGCGATCTTCGTCATGACCGGCCTCGTCGAAGGCGAGATCGACGATCCGCCGCCCTTTCTCGAGCACAATCTCGCCCTTCAACACAAGGTCGAGGCCATGGAGGAGAAGCTGCGGCGGCGCGACATCCTGGTCGCCGAGGGCGAGATCGCCAAGTTCTACTCGGAGAAGCTCCCCGGCATCCACGACGTCCGGACGCTGCGGAAGCTGCTTAAGGACGTGCGCGACCGGGGCGGCGACGATCTGTTCCTGCGGCTGACCGAGGAGGCCCTCCTCAACTACCGGCCGGAGGACGGCGCCGTGGCCGGCTTCCCGGACAGCGTCGAAGTCGCCGGCCGTCCCTTCCGGGCGGTCTACAAGTTCGCGCCGGGCGAGGATGACGACGGGGTCACTCTGACCGTGCCGCCCGCCCTCCTCAGCGCCATCCCGGCCGGGCGGCTCGAGTGGGGCGTCGACGGCCAGTACCAGGACAAGATCGCCGCGCTCATCAAGGGCCTGCCCAAGCGCTACCGCAAGCTCCTTGTGCCGGTGGGGGAGAAGGCCGGGACGATCGCCCGCGAGATGCCCCGGGCGCCGGAGGAAGTGCCGCTCTTCAAAGCCGTGGCCGACTTCGTCAAGCGGCGGTTCGGCGTCGATATCCCGGCCCGCGAGTGGGCCGTGGCCGACGTGCCCAAGCACCTGAGCCTGCGCGTGGCTGTCGTCGATCCGGCGACGGGGCGCGTCATCGACGCCGGCCGCGATGTCGAGCTCCTGCGGAAAAAGCTCGGCGCCGCCGACGAGGCCCCGTCCAAGGTCGAATCGCCGGCCTGGCAGGAGGCGAGGCGCGCCTGGGAGAAGTCGGGGCTGACGGATTGGACTTTCGGCGACCTGCCCGAGAAGATCGCGGTCGGGACGTCGCTCACCGCCTACCCGGCCCTTAAAATCGGGGACACAATACCTATTCCCCAATTTCCGACGGCAAAGCCTTCCGGGCAGATATCCGCAATCCCCGATAGATCCCGTGAAACCGTATCCATCCTTCTTTATCCGACACGGCCCGAAGCCGAATCGGCCCACAGGCAGGGCGTCCGCTGGCTCCTGATGCGGAAATTCGCCAAGGAGCTGGCCTTCGTCCGGCGCTACCACAAGATCCCGGCCGAGCTCGACAAGGCGGCGCTCTACTTCGGCGGACGCGAGGCGGTCGAGAAGGCCATCGAAGAGGCCCTGGCCCGCGAGGTCTTCGAGCGCAACATCCGGACCGAGGCGGAATATCGGGCCTACGAGACCGAGGTCGGACGGACACTTTTCGATAAAGGCCACGTCCTGACGCAGACGGTCCTCAAGATCGTCGAGCTCAACGCCAAGCTGCGGGCCGAGCTCGCCAAGGGGAGCGGGGGAGCGGGTTCGGAAAAGGGCGCCGGCTCAGTCAAGGGGGGAAGCGCCGCCGGCGGCGGACGGGGCGCCAGGTCGCTCAGCCTCTACGAGCTCAGCCAGCTCAAGGAGAAGGTCAGGCCCGAATACCTCGACGCCATCACGGCCGACCTCGACCGCCTCGTGCCGAAGAGCTTCCTGGAGAAATACCCCATCGCCCGGCTCATCCGCATCCCGCGCTACCTCGAGGGGCTCCAGATCAGGCTCGAGCGGGCCCGGATCGCTCCCGACAAGGACAAGGCCAAGGCCGCCCAGATCGAGCCCTACACGTTCGAGCTGACGCGGCTGGAGGCGCTCCTCAAATCGGGGAAACAATACCGACCTCCCAATTCCGGTCCAGGTCTTCCGCCGGCGGCGACTCCGGAAAATAGGGGAATAGGTATCATGTCCCCCATTTCTTCCGTTTCTCCCGAACGGCGGGCGGCCGTCGACGAGCTGCGCTGGATGATCGAGGAGTTCAAGCTGGCCCTGTTCGCGCCCGAGATCAAGACCGCCTTCCCCATCTCAGCCGTGCGCCTGGCCCGCAAGATCGCCGAGATCGAGGCCATGGGCTGAGAATCCGCGCCCGCGCAGAGCGTCCCTAGATAGAAGCGAGGCCGGATCGAGAATCCCTTGACAACGCACCTGATACACCATAATATACACACATATAGGTGTATCATATGCGTACCAATATCGTGCTCGATGACTCGCTCATAGGGGAGGCCATGGCCCTTTCGAAGCTCAGGACGAAGCGGGACGTCGTCAACAAGGCCCTCGAGGAGTTCGTCCGCGCTCTCAAGAAAAAGGACCTGCGCGACCTCCGCGGCAAACTCCGTCTCGCCCCCGGCTATGATTACAAGAAGCTGAGGCCCCGGTGATCCTGGTCGATTCCTCGGTCCTGATCGACTTCCTGGAGGGACGCGATAACCGTCAGGTCGGGCGATTCATCGAGGTCCTCGATCACGATATCCCCTTCGGGATAAGCCCCTTCACGATCCTCGAGGTCCTTCAGGGCGCGGCCACGGAAAAGGACTTTTCGACTTTGGACGAATATCTCGGCAGTCAGAGGATCTACGATCTGAAGGACGGCGCCGAGTCATACGCCGCGGCCGCGAAGATCTTCTTCGATCTGCGGAAGAGAGGAATGTCGGTCGGGAGCTCCGTGGATTGCCTGATCGCCCAAACAGCGATCGAGCACGATCTCTTCCTGCTCCACAACGATTCCGATTTCGATCGCATCGCCAAGGTCTCTTCGCTCAAGGCGTATCAGGGATGACCTCGTAGCCGAATTCCTCGAAGTGTGGATCGTAGGCGAAGGCCGTCTGGATCCCCGCCCGACGCATCACCTCGAAGCTCGCGCAGTCGACGAGGCTCAGCCCCCTCCGCCTCGCAGCCAGCTGAGCCGCGACCGCCGCCTGATGGATGTCCCGCGTCACCCAAACGACCTTCAACACCGGCACGATGTCCCGCTCGAACACGCGCACGGCCTCGAGCCCGAACCGCCTCGCCAAGACGGCCGACGTTTCGACGAGAACGTAGTTGTGGCTAATGGGGACGTCCGCCCGGTCTCTCAGCCCCTCCCAGGTCCGTTTCGCCGCAGCGTGCCGTTGGTCGTGCCGATCGAGGACGGCCACGAGCCCGCTCGTATCGGCAAACACGTTCATCTCGCCCTCCCGCGGCTGCCGCCCCCGGCCTTTCCCGGCCCGCCTCTCGCGTTCCTGCCTCGTGTCCTATCTTCCTGCTCGCCTCTTGTCCCTTCGCCCTTTTCGATTCCCTCCGCCCCATCGTCCCCCCAAGCGTAGCGGTCATGCTCGATCGACAGGTCTGGCACCCCCGACGCGAACCGCCCCGCCGCCGCAACCGCCCGGCGCCAAAGTTCTTTCTTGTCGATAATGCTCTCGATGCCCCCGCTCTTCTCGGTCGGCTGTTCGGGGGACTTGTAATCGGCGCTTTTCTCGGCGACGCGGGCCAAAGCCGCTCTGCGCTCCTCTCCTTCGACCCTATTTTGGAATTCTCTGATGGCGAGCCGGATAAGCTCGGAGACCGAGATCTTGCGCCTCCGGCTCTCCGCCTCAAGCCACTTCTTGTCTTCTTCCGGCAGCGAAACGATCATCCGAACCATGCGTGCCATAAGTCCCTCCACATATATATCTAATATATATCAGATGCGATATCATGTCAATGCCCGTGATCATACCCAGCCCCTGCCCCCCATTTCGAGAATATTCGCCCGGCGCGGCCGTCTTCCAATTGGGCGTCAGATCCGCCCTTGACGTTCGGAGGCGTAAAATGTACAATAATGTACAGAGTGGTCTCATCACCATGAAACAAGTGACATTCACCGAGTTCCGCCGGAACGCCGCCGCCCTTTTCACCTCGGTAGAGCGCGGCGAAAAGGTCCTCGTCTTCCGGCACGGGAAGCCCATTGCCGAGGTCGTACCCGTCGCGATTCCCCAGCCCGCGATCCTGTCTTGGAAGCGGCCCGCCCCGGCACTTTCCCCTCACTCGCCCGGGACATCGCTCAGCCGCGAGATCCTCCAGGAACGATCACGCGATAAGTAACCCGATGCGCGTTTTCCTGGATTCGTCCGGCCTGGCTAAGAGGTACATCCGGGAGCCGGGCAGCGATGCTGTCCAGGCCATCCTTGCTGAGGCGAACGAAGCTGCCGTCAGCCTGATCGCTCCCCCGGAGATCGTCTCGGCCCTCAATCGTCTCCGCCGCCAGTCCGCGCTCGGCGATGAGCAGTATGTGCAGGCCAAAGGAGCCCTTTTCTCCGACCTCGAGGACATGGCCGTCCTCAATCTCACGGTCCAGGTCGTCCAGTCGGCGATCGGTCTCCTCGAACGGTTTCCCCTCCGCACTTTGGACGCCCTGCACGTCGCCTGCGCCCTCGAGTGGCCGGCCGATCTCTTCGTCACCGCCGACCGCCGACAGATGGCCGCGGCCGCCGCCTCGGGTCTCCGAACCCGCAAGGTTTAGATTGGCCATGATACACCTTCATTTTCTTGGCCCATTTCCTGCCCGGCATGCTGGTCCGCCCCGCGCCGCATATTGTCATTCGTGGTAAAATCGTTCTCCCAATGACAATGAACAAGAAACAAGCCCCGCCCACCCCCTCGCTCTCCTGCGACGTCCCCGTCGAACCTCCGCCCTCCGACTGGGCCGCCGCCCGCGACGCCGCCATCGCCGATTTCCTCTCGCGCTTCGCCACCGATTGCCCCGACCGCGACGTCCTGGCCGACCTGATGGTGGCCATCACCCGCGTCGCCCGCGACGGGGCCGGCCGCGGCGACCTCAAGCTCCTGACCAACTCCTTCAAGGAGCTCCGCTACGCCTTCAAGGTCTTCGCCCCCTTCCACGAGATCCGCAAGGTCTCCGTCTTCGGCTCGGCCCGCACGCCCTCGGACCACCCCGAATACCTCCACGCCGTCGAGTTCGCCCGGCGCATGCGGGAGCGCCAGTGGATGATCATCACCGGGGCCGGCGACGGCGTCATGGGGGCCGCCCAGCGCGGGGCCGGCCGGACCGGCTCCTTCGGCGTGGCCATCCGCCTGCCGCACGAGCAGAAGGCCAACGTCGTCATCGCCGACGACCCCAAGCTCGTCAACTTCAAGTATTTCTTCACCCGCAAGATCCTCTTCCTCAAGGAGGCCTCGGCCGTCGCCCTCTTCCCCGGCGGCTTCGGCACCCAGGACGAGGGCTTCGAGGCCCTGACCATGATCCAGACCGGCAAGACCAACCTCCTGCCCCTGGTCATGATCGACGCCCCCGGCGGCACCTACTGGCAGCACTGGCGGACCTACATCAAGGCCGAGCTCGTCCTCAACGGCATGATCGACGAGGAGGACCTGGGCCTGTTCAAGCTGACCGACGACCTCGACGAGGCCGTCGAGGAGATCATCGGGTTCTATCGCCGCTACCACTCGATGCGGTATGTGGGGCCGCTGCTCATGCTGCGCCTCTCGTCGCCCCTCCCGCCCGCCGCGCTCGAGCGCCTGAACGACACCTACGCCGCGACGCTCCTCTCCGAGGGCCGCATCGAGGCCCACGCCGCGCCGCTCGAGGGGGAAGGGGAGGACGCCGAATACCCCGAGCTGCCGCGCCTCTCCCTGGCCTTCAATCATAAGAGCGTAGCCGGGCTCACGGCGCCTGATCAACGACATCAACGCGGCGTAAGGAAAACTCGAACAGGAGCGCTCTTTCTAAAGGCAGGCTAGCAGACTGTGACTACAAGCCCCGTCTGATTGATCGAGTAATCAAAAAAGCGAGCTTTGTCGTTGGGCGGCTTCTTAACCAGCATTCGTTTCACCGCCATCGCATCTTCGGGCGACTTGCAGGCCATCAGTAGGAATCCGCCGCCACCTGCGCCCAGCAGTTTTGCGCCCAGCACATGGGGCCGGATCCTTGCTCTCAGCTCCTCGATGTCCGGTGTCGTGTGGTCCGGATCGATGTCCACGTTGAGTTTCCAGGCAACATCGATGAGCTCCCCGAACCTATCTGCGTCCCTAGTCGCCATGGCATCGGCCATCAACGGCGGGAAGGAATGCAGCTGCCTCAATGTCTCCATGGCTGCCCTATCTCGGTCAAGATAGCGCCCGACAACTTCGCGCAAAATGTTCTTTGCAAGCCGCCGCAGCCCCGTATAGTAGAGGAGCGTTCGGCCGCCGTTAACGGTCGGATCCAGCAAGTCCGCCGGGAAGAACCTTATAAGCGGGTCCGGGACAAGACCTCTTTCGGTGGTGATCATCTTCACGCCCTTGACCGCACCACCGATTTGGTCCTGCCAGCCGCCTCCGGTGGTCATCTCCTGCTCAAGCCTAAGGACAGTGTGGAATAGCTCGCGCTGGGCCATCGGCCGCCCGATCATACGCCCGATCACGGACGTGAGCACTGCGCCCATGATGCTCGATGTCCCGAGACCACTTCCGCTCGGTATCGCCGCCAGGGTCGTGAGCTCAATTCCCCCGCCAAAATATCGGAGCATCCCGTCGAGCGACCTGGCGCCGGCCGGCCACGCAGCCGCACCGGGGGCGAAACCGGCAAGCGCCAACGCCGCCTTGGCCAGGGAGAATTGACTCCCGGGCCGACGGTAATCCAGTAGCTGATTTAGGGTCCTGACGACTACCCTTGCGCTGAGGTCGATGGAATTGATCCGGATCTCTCGTTTCTCGATAACCCGCGCATAGGCCTGGATGGGCGCTTGCCCATTGAGGTCGACAGCCGCATTGATGACGCAACCACCCTGCTCCAGCGAGTAGGGAGGAGTGTCGGTCCATCCGCCGCCCAAGTCGAGCCTTGCTGAGGCCCTCCCCCAAACGATCTCGTCGCTGCGCAAAGCGTTCTTCGGGGCCGCGGGCATCGAGCCGGTCCGGCAGGCGATGGCCTGGCCGAGATGATCGAAGGCGGCCTCCTTCATTGCCACGGCCCAATTCGCGAGCTCTCCGGCCCTGGCGACGGACAATCCCAAGTCGCCCAGCCATCTTTTCTCCGGGACCGTCAATCCTGTCTTCAGCGTCCTGGCGATCCGTTCGGCCGCCTCACGATTCAACTTTCGTTGCCCTCCGGCAACCTCGGTCAGCACCGTGCCGAGGGAATGCAGAATCCGAGACACCGCTAGGGATTCTGGCCCAGGTCCTTGCCGCCCTTTGGCGTGGACCTCGAGGGCCTTCCCGAGGATGCCGAGGACCCATCTTGCCTCTTCGCCCTTCCCTGCATTTCGGATTAGATAGGCGATTTCTGCCGCCGAAGTTCCGCCTTCCCGTCGAAAGATGCCGTCCAAGGCCTCCCAGGCGTTCTCCGCCCTTATTTTCGCTCGCCGGGAATGGAAGGCATCCAGGTCTCCGCACCCAGCGATCTCCGCGAGGCTATAACGGTCGGCGGCGACCCAAGCCGCTTTTTGGGCGGCCGAGGCCTTTTCCGGTTCGAGCATGAACAGCCAATCCCTATAACCGCCTTTTTCGATGACAAACGGGAAAAAGCGGCCGTTCCAAACCGTCTTTTCGTCGGCTGTCGCGCGCGTTCCCCAAACATAGGCAGGATTCGCATTCATTGACTCGAGCCACTTCATGACGGGCAGGCCGAGAAAACGTCCACCCTTGTCCGCCTGGAGATGAAAGACATCCTCGGTCGCATACATCTTTACGAACCAGCCCCGCCTTCCCTGACGGCTCTTTCCGGGCATGACGTCAATGCAGCCGTCTTTCGGCAAGGTCAGCGGCGCGTCGATATCCAGACCCACCATCACGTTGCCGCCACCGAGAATCATAGGAGCGTTGACCCGGCACCCCTCAACCCAGGCGTCCTTCCCGAGAATGCCCCCGCGGACACTCACCCGTGAGTTGACGATGACATCTCTGCCTTGTTCGGCATTCCCCATTTCGGAGCTCATGAGCGAGTGGCCGCTTTCGATCAGATCTTGGAGCTTTCCGAAATGAAGGAACTGGAGGCGCGGTATGATGTGCACATGGAAGGGTACGGACCGCAGGCCCTGGAAGATGTCCTTGAGGACTCTTCTGTGGAGAGCCGACCCGGCCCCACGGACCCCACTCACATAGTCCTCAAAGCGAGCGTCCCTGCCCAATGCGCAGCAGATCTCGCGATAGATATCCAGTCCCGTTCGTTCGATCGCTTCCGCGAGAGGCCCGCTCCAGGCAAGGCGGGGTTTCCCCCTTCCATGCCCGCGGACTCCGCAGAGCCCGAGCAGCTGACTGGCCGACGAGGGGCTGAGATTAAGAATCCCACTATCCAGCACAGCTTCTCCGTGGAGATTGACAGCGCCTCTGGCCCTTTGTTCAGAGACGGATGGCTTCTGAAGGAATAGACGGACGCTGCGGTCTTCTCCGAGGCAATAGACGCCGTGACCAGAGGCGACTTCGGGGCGGACAGGAGCCCCGACACCTGTGATCCCTTCGTCGTCGAACACGATCCCCTCGGCATCGAAGCCCAATAGGACATCACCCGACGCAACGACGACCTGGCCTCCCCCTGAAGAGGGGAGAGGCAACTTCAGATAGGTTGGGAGCAGCCGATCGAAAAGCGTCGTTCCTAGCGCGCCGCCAGCCTCGCCCGGGACAGGGATAAAGACCTTGCCGCAGGCCCCGTAGGAGGGCATACGCTTGGAATCGCCACCGGCGTGGACAATGAGGATACGCAGCCTTTCGAGGACCTCCGTCCAATCCTTGCGTTGCAGCAAATTAAGGATCTGGAGGAGGCAGTGGATGGTGCTCCCTCCCGAACCGATTCGGACACCCCCAGGATCAGCAATGACGAGTACATTCCTGATCTCCCTAAGCATGCCCATCGCTTGCCTTAGGCCGATCTGTTGCCGATAGGCTTTTGCCTGCCTATCATTCGATGCTGTGAGGAGCAGATAGTCCCATTCGGGCGGAGCAACGCTCATTAGGGGGGTCGTCATAATCCTTATGGTCCCAAGGAGGAGCCGAATCTAACAAAGGGCTCTAGGCAAGTCAAGGCGTCAACCTTCGGGAGGTAAAAATATGCGCTGTCCCCATTTATTCCTTGACACTCACCTTTGAGCCAATTAGAATCCGCCCATATAGGGAACACCTCCCCCCCTTTATTTACGACTGACGATGGTCCGTGTCTTTGTCGTTCTCGTGCCTTCTGGCGTCCAACGGCGGTAGCTTACATCTATGGCCCGTCTCGCCCGATCTACAGTCGTCGGTTACCCTCACCAAGTAACCCAACAGGGGAACTACGGCCAGACGGTCTTTGAAGAAGAGGCTGATTTTCGTCGCTATCTCGATCTTTTAAGGGAATGCGCGGCCCGGTATTCCATCGAGGTCTGGTCCTACTGTCTTATGCCCAACCACGTCCACTTCGTATGTGTCCCCAAAGCGGAAGGGGCCCTCGCCCGCGGCTTCAATACTCTCCACATGAGATATGCTCAGTACTTCCATGCTAAGAAAGGTCTGACCGGACATCTTTGGAAAGGCCGGTTCCTATCCTGCATGCTGGACGAACGGAGCGCCTTTGAGGAAATCCGCCACATCGAGAACAATTCCGTCCGGGCAGGATTCGTAGAACGAGCTGAGGATTATCCTTGGTCGAGTGCTCGCTGCCACATCTTGGGAGTGCCCGATCACATCATTCAGGACGGATGCTTCCTGAAGGTTAAGATCGATGATTGGCGAGCTTACCTTACAGGCTCCGCGGACGAGCCCGTCTTGCGGCGGACCTGGCGGAGCATGAAGACGGGCCGGCCAGCAGGTGACGAAGAATTCATCCACGGCATTGAGGGAATTGTCGGCCGGCGGCTCCTGGCGATGCCGCGGGGAAGGCCCAGAAAGCACGCCTTATCATCTAATGCCTCGAAGTTGTCAACAAATGATTAGGGAAGGATTGATGCAGTTCTTGAAGAAGGCCCCGGCTCATATCTTTCTTCTTGCGGCGCTCTTCCTTTTGGATATCGCAAAGGACGATAAGGCCAGCTTGGACATCGGGGACCTTCTTCTTGCCTGGTTGTCGCTTACCGGGATCTGCTTGTTGATCTATGGCGCCATTTCCATCATAACGAAACACAGGGTAGCTGCGGCCGTTGCGACGACATTTCTGTTGTTCATTCTTTCATATTATCTACCCCTGCTCGTTGGATTCGGGGCAATAGCGAGGAAGATTGGCTTTGAGAGGATTGCCCGGCATATGATCATAATGCCCCTTATCGTGGTTTTGGGTGCGGGCATGTTTATATATGCTGCGCGTTCGAAGAAAGAGCCTTTGAGATTGAACGCTTATCTAAATGTCCTGCTCGCCATCTTGGTAATACTCAATTTGGCAAATATCACTAGGACGGCCATGGCTGGCCAGTCAGCCACCGAGAGAAATCCGGTAGCCGATGAAGAATCTTTCCCTACTCTGGCACCGATACCGCAACCCGGGAGGATTCACCTGGGATATCTACCGGATATCTATTTCATTATCTTGGATTCCTACACGAGCTCAGAGAATCTCGAGAAGTATTGGCATTTTAATAATTCAGAGTTCGACAGGTTCTTGGAAAATGCAGGATTCTATCTGGCGCGACATTCTCGGGCCTCCATGCCGTCAACCCTCCATTCAATTTCGTCTGAGCTCAATACAAAGGCTTTTGTCCCCAGCACTCCCGGTCCCGAGCTATTAGTGGATATCGGCAATAATCGGGTATGCAGTTTTCTGAAGGAACTAGGTTATCAGCTGGTAAACTATTCAATATTTGATATTGCAGGCGAAGAGCGCTTTTATGACTTTTCGCCTTTTCGGGAAAATCAAAGCATTATAGAGAAGGCCTTTTACAGGAGCCTTGTGGGAACCGTTAAGAGGGATCTTATCGATATAAGAAGCGGCATTCAAAAGCAATTCGAAATCATGAACAGTCTTGCCGCGGGGGACTTCGCGTGTAATCATCTGCCGTCATTCATCTATGCCCATTTCCTGATCTCCCATCCTCCCTCCTATGTCGACCGAAATGGAAATATTCTTAGAGTAAGGCGAGCTTCCCAAGAGGAGGGCTACTTAGATCAGATTAGTTTTATCAACATGAAGATGGAAGTTATCGTCCGGGCAATTCTCGCAAAACCCGACCAGCTACCGATCATAATTATCCAGGGCGATCATGGATCCCGTCTCCTTAAGGGCGCAGACGGGGATGAGGAATCCCACAGCGTGTTCAATGCCTTTTTCCTTCCGCATAACGATTACGGCGCGTATATTGCCGACATGAGCCCGGTTGATACGATGAAGATGATCATGAGTCAATACTTTAACTATAAATGAGAATGCGGCTCCAGTGATGGAGCCCATAAGGGTTGGTAGGTTATGAGCAGAGTATACAAAGGGCCGTCGAGGCGGCTCCAAATACGTGAAAAAATGGCACGTTAAGGCCGCCAGCAGAACACGATCCAATGCGCACCGAAAGCCGACTCTTGAAATATTGGGAAAGAATGGTCTCCCGCGGCCATAAGGATTACCTCTCTCACGTTCCTCGGCACGGGTTTGATACAGGCCTCGGGCGTAATTACGGGGATTCTAACGGCCCGGCTCCTTGGCCCTGGCGGCAAGGGGGAAGTGGCCATGGTGCTTTGGTTGCCGAATTTGATGGTCGCCGCAGGCATTATAAGTCTCCCGCAAGCGGCGGCATTTCTCGTCAGCCGACGGACGAAGGAGAGCGATAGAATCACTTCCTCTGGATTTTGGCTCGCGCTCGGCTTGGGATTGTTCGAAGCAATGATGTTGTATCCTTTTATACCCGCCCTCTTGGGGCCCAAGGGTACATACCTCATTGATATAAGTCGCATATTCTTGTTTTATCTTCCTGTTGCCTATTGCGGATTAACTCTTCTTGGCGTGGATCAAGGCCTGCAGAAGTTCACGCGGTTCAATATATTAAGGGTGCTTCCGCCGGTAATTTATGTCGTTGCGCTGACGGTCCTTGCCCTCACTGGCCATACTAACGTGACGACAGTCTTGGGAATCAGTTTGCTGGCACAAGTGCTAGCCAGTGCGATCAGAATAGGAATTGCGGGGAGGAGATTATCAATATGTGATTGGCCGGATTTTCTTCTTACTGGCAAAAAGCTTGTTAGACAGGGGGCGGTTTTTTCCATGCCCGCGTTGAGCGGGATCATTCTGATGCGGGCAGATCTCGCGATATTGATACATACGGTTTCAGCTGAACAAATTGGCTACTACTCGGCGGCAATGGCTATCGCTATGGGACAAACCGGCCTTTCTTCCTCTTTAGTCCAGGTCAATTTTCCTCGGCTTTCATCTGTGTCCGAAGTTCAAGCAAAGCGAATTCTTCGAAGCCAACTCAAAAGGGCAATTATTCCCATTCTTAGCCTGGGATTATTGGTTGCCTTACTTGCCAAGTTTATCGTCCGTTATCTCTTTGGATTCAATTTCATGCCCGCTCTGCCGATGACTTATATCTTAATTGCAGCGATTTTGCTATGGGGGATAAGTCAGGTTCTGGAAAACGGCTTGCGGGGGATGGGCTATGGACTGCCCGGAGCGTTTGCGAATGCTATCGGAATCATTATACTTGTGCTAGCTTCTCTTCCACTCGTTCAGAGCCTTGGGGGCAAGGGGATGGCAATTGCGATGGCTCTGTCACAACTTATGGTTGTTATCACATTAATTATATGGATGAGGCACCTTCCTTCATCGAAGAAAAAAGCACTACAGAGTTCCGAAATCAATAACAAGAACACAGTTTAATCAATGGCGAATTCTATCGGATGACGATAAAAGAGCCCTTAACTTGGTGGCTATGGGGATTATGCCTCGTAGAGACAGTAGTAATCCTGAGGATGCATAATGAAAGGGCTGGAAATATCAAATGGCTTAACCCTCGCTTGTATTTCGGCGTGGCTTTCTTGTTCATCAATGTTCTTGTCCCTCTTAATATTCTGGTAACCGGACGATCTTCAAGGGGAATCATACTAGAAAACGAAATCAACTTAATGCTAATCGCCGCGCTTTTGTCTGGGGTCTCTTTCCTGATTGGATGGCGATTCGCGTTTAATAGAGGCCTGGGTGTCAAGAAAGTGGGTTATGATTATTCCCCCCGGCAATACGCGACCAGGGCCCTGATCTTAATTCCGGTAGCTGTCTGGACAATCTATGCATATTTTCAGGGATTACCAAGCACGGAATGGCAAACGGTATATTCTTTCGGGCGGGCATCATTAATTGTCGCAGGCCTAATGCTAGCGATTGCCGGGCTCAGAGCCCAAGGTATTCTTAGAAAGACTATCTGCTTCGGAAGCGCGCTTAGCCTTACATCGATATACTTGTGGCTTGCTTTTAAACAATCTTCACGTTTGATGTTTCTATTTCTGTTCATTGCGATAATTGCGCTAGCATTTTATCTTCAGAAGAGAATAAGGTGGGCAACAATTCTGATTCTTGCCGGGGCATTTATTTGGTTCTTTGTAGCTTACGGAAATGCGCGCTACTTGTCATTCTTCGAAGCCCGTCCTATGGTGGGGGCCTTAAGTGTCAGCGCGCCAATGAACCTCAATAACATATATGAGCGACTTTTCTTAAGCGGGGATATGGACGCATTCGAAAATGGAACTCTTGTCATGCAACTGATACCCGATCATGAGCATTTCTTTTATGGGGGAACGTTTGCAACCTTATTGGTACTCCCGATTCCTCGGGCGTGGTGGCCAGGCAAGCCGGCCGCGTCTGTTAACTATATGCTTGCAGACTATTATGGTTTTTATAGCGATAATTTCGCGATATCGTTACAGGCTGAGACGTATGCGAATTTCTATTGGCCAGGGATCATGGTTGTATTTGGCGTATTAGGGATTCTCTCTTCGCGACTCTATTGTAAAACGCTTATCCTCCGACAAGATCCTGAGAGATGGATTCATCTTGGGTTGTTCAGTGCTTATATTGTTTTAGTAATGCGAGGAAGTTTCCATTCGATGACTAGCTTTTACTTAATGATTGTCGTTTGGATGGTCGCTTCTGGGTTAATGGTTAGGATATTAAGCAGACTAAAGCATCCATGCTGGAGGATATCTGTCAAGCGCGCGATGGGTAACCGTTGTTTCCTATAAAACAATTCCGAGTATCCTGAGATTATGATGAAGATCTCACAGATTGGCGTCCTCTGTTATAACCTGACTTCGGGGTCTACAAGCGTTATAAAAAAGATGACGGGAAAAACCCCTGTATACTATATCAAGGCGTATCCAATATTCGGTCCAAACCCCATAGAGCATTGCCCGTTCCAATACCGTGCTTCAATACGGAAGCCGCGTACGCTAGCATTGAATAATTCCCGAGGCAGTGCGCCTGAGATACAGGTTAACACGTTTGGCCTTAGCGTAGTCTCGGCCATTGTTCGCGAAGCGGACGTTATTTGTCTGCTTGGAATGCAGGGGCTCCCCGCGCTATTTGCGGCGATATTCGCCAGAATAAAGAAAAAACCCATATTGGCAATCAGCCAAACTATGAGCCCGGCCGTCGAAAAGAACCGCCCCATTCTTATACGAATATTGAAGGGTTTTATCTTGAAGTTGTCAACCTTTCACATCGCGCAGACTCCAAGGACGATCGAGACCCTGACACAGAACTATAGGATTCCGAAAGAGAAGATAACGCAGATTCTTTGGGACGGGGGTGCGGAGGAGTTCCTTGGCTTCTTAAAGAGGCTAGAGAGATATTCCCGGTCTGATATCAGAAAGGTACTCCATTTGCCCTCTTCAAAGACGATTATTCTTTTCTGTGGCTCCCTATTCCATTTAAAAGGAATTGACGTTTTAATCAAGGCGTTCACTCAAATCGTTATTAAGAATCCTGATTGCCTGCTCATAATCGTAGGGCCGGGGGGGGGAGTAGATGGGAAGGGCAAGGAATTGATTAGACTTACTAAGGCGTTGGGGATCGCATCTAAGGTGAGGTTTACTGGACCTCTCGAATGGGGCGATCTTGCTCGATTTTATCGGGCTTCTGATATCTTTGCATTGCCCACGAGAAAAGATGTTTGGCCCAAGGTCTTGGTGGAAGCTGGCTTAGCGGGATTGCCACTCATTACCACAGATGTTTGTGGAGCCGCCGCTTACCTGGTCCAAGATAATAGGAATGGATTTGTTGTTCCTGTTAACGATTCGTCAGCACTAGCCGAGGCAATCCAAAAGCTCGCCGATCCAAACTTAAGAGAAGAATACGGAAGGGAATCTAAACAAATCATGATGAAGTACTTACGGCCTGATACGGTAGTTCAGCTCTATGACCAGGCTATCTTGCACTGTTTGGCTGCTGCAGAACGATAACAATTCGGATCAAACCTCCTGCCATGCATGTCGCTTCCGTCCTTGGATACCTAGCTCCGAAGTACGGCGGCCCACCGACTGTGGCCATAAAGCTCGGACGACAGCTAGAAAAATATGGATTCATAAGCACGTTGTGGGCGACGGCTACCCCCGCGGAACGCTTGGAACTTGCATACCTCGGGAGCAAAGCAAATCTCTTCGATGCCAAGTTTCCTCGATCTTGGTATCGTTCGAGGCGGTTGCAGAGGGAGCTCAATGAACAAGCCCCTGAAATCGATCTTTTTCATCTTCACCAGATTTGGGACTATCCGATTCAGGCCGCCGCTCGAATAGCCCGGCGGAATAATAAACCCTATCTTGTCACGCCACATGGCATCTTTGCGCAAAGTTGGCGATATGCCTCTCCTAAAAAAAGGCTCTACTTGCGTTTCATAGCTAGATCATTCTTGAACCGAGCGGCTTGTGTTCATGCCGTCACGTATCAGGAGCTGAAAGGTTTTAAAGATGTTGGATTACGAACGCAGTACACGGTTATTCCAAACGGGGTAGCTATCGAAGAATATTACGATCTTCCTACGAGGAATTATGCCGATGTCATCTGGCCGTGCTTAAATGGCAAGCAACTTGTTCTCTATCTTGGCCGATTAAGCCCCGAAAAAGGCCTGGATAAGTTGATTTCTGCCTGGCCGGCGATAATTGCCAAGAACAATCGGGCTTTCCTCATGATTGCAGGTCCTGATTTCGGGCAATTTCAGGTATCGTTGGAAACGCAAATTAGGCGCCTCGGCCTTGGGAAGAGCGTAGTTTTTCCGGGATTGCTAAGGGGGACAATGAAAAAGGCGGCTCTCAGCCGTGCTGATGTTTATGTCCAGCCTTCCTACTCCGAGGTAATGGGCATTTCCGTGCTTGAAGCTCTCTGCTGTGCAAAGCCCGCCGTCGTTACTACAGGCTGCAATTTCCCTGAGGTTAGCGAGGTTTGTGCTGGAGAAGTGGTGGATCTTACGGCGAATGCACTCGGTAACGCGATTACGAAGCTCCTTTCGCTCTCTGACCGAGAACGAGCTGAAATGGGTGCTCGTGGTAAGGAACTAGTGGATCATAAGTACACTCTTGATATGGCTGTGAGGAAAATGCTAACGGTATATAGATGTATTCTCGATCATAATCCTATTCCGCTGTATCCGGAACCCATTGACGTTCCATAGATAGCGCAGAAGTTCAGGGCCATGCGCATCCAAATCCTGACAACTTATTTTTTTCCGGATAGCGCGGCGAACGGCATTCTCATGAGCCAGCTCGCCGAGGGTCTTTACCGTCTCGGTCATCAGGTCGATGTCATCACGACCTTTCCTCATTATGACGAGAACAGAATACGAGACGGCTATCGGGGGAGGATATGGACTCGGGAGCACGAGGGCGGTTTGGGGATTTATCGTTACTATCTGTATGTCCCGAGGAACAAAAGTTCGATTTTCGGCCGTTTGGCGAACTATGCTTCTTGGAATCTTCTGTCCGCCTCCGCTGGCATCCTAGTGGCAAAGCCGGATCTCGTGTTTATCCCGTCGCCTCCTCTGACCAATGGCATTTTCGGGTTTCTCTCGACAAAGCTGAGAGGCGTCCCTTTCATCTACAATGTCCAGGACATCTACCCAGATATCGCGATTAGGCTCGGGTTCTTAAAGTCGAAGCGGATGATGTCGGCCTTTAAAAAGTTGGAAAAATTCGTCTATGCTAAAGCGTCGGCCGTCAGCGTCATTTCCGAGGGTTTCAAACGTAACCTTCTTTTAAAGGGAGTGCCCGCTTCTAAGCTCTGGACAATCCCCAATTTTGTTGACACGGCATATTTCCGTCCTTTGCCCCGTCACAATGCCTTCAGCAAAGGCCAGGGAATTGAGGATCGATACACTGTGCTCTTTGCCGGCAATGTCGGCCTGTCACAGGGGCTCGAGCGGGTTCTTGAGACGGCCCTTCTGCTCAGGGGGTACCCTGAAATCCTATTCCTGATCGTTGGGAACGGGGCGGCCAAAAATCCGCTAGTATCTCTTGCGGAGCGCATGAAGTTGGACAACGTCAGGTTCCACCCGTTCTTCCCCTATCAGGACGTGCCCGATATGTACGCGTCAGCGGACGTTTGTCTCGTGCCCTTGAAGCGCGGGATTACTGAAGAATCGGTTCCCTCTAAGGTATATTCGATCCTTGCCGCGGGGAGGCCGCTGATCGCTTCCGTGGATGAAGAGAGCGATACCTGGAACGTTGTGCGAAAGGCGGAGTGCGGGATATGTGTGCAGCCTGAATCGCCCCAGGAACTGGCCCGCGCAATAATCGATCTTTACCAGAACCGGGCAATCGGCCTTCAGATGGGGGCGAATGGGCGGGCATTTGTCGAAGAACATTACTCCAGGCAGCAAATCGCGAGAGAGTATGAGAAGATGTTCTTGAGTGTCGTTGGCGTGAGGGCCTAAGTGGTTGTGAGGCAATTTTCTAAACGGCGGCTCTTTCTGTTCTTGGGTGATCTTGCAATCATCCTGTTTTCATTCAATCTGGCCCTTTGGATCCGCACCAGCACGACGCTTCTTGAGTTTCAGTCCTTTCAGAAGATCGCGTTGGTAGTATTCCTCATCGTCGCCTATACCACCAGCTTCTACATTTTTGAGTTCTATAACTTCCGGACGAAATTCCGAAAGTCCGATTTCCTGGCGTCGATGGGCGGGGCGTTTGGATTGACCTACCTACTGGCGATCTTTAGCTTTTACGTCCTTCCTTATAAGCTCGGCCGGGGAGTGTTCCTTATCAGCTGGGTGATAACGGCACTTCTCGTCTATGCTTTCCGGGTATTTTACAGCACGGCGTTCAAGCTCACCGAGCCCCGGAAGAATGTGCTGGTCTTGGGAGACGGGGCGACGACTGCGGCGATCATTCACGGGCTAAAAACCGATCCGGATTTCAGGTTGGCAGCTATTCTTGACAAGGAAGCGCTCAGGGACAAACTGGGGAAAGAAACGACAGGGGGAGACAAGGGAACGATAAAGGAATTCGTCGAGCAGAACGCGATCAACGATATTGTGGTGAGCTTTGACACGAATAATTCCACGGAGCTCGAGCGGGTCCTCGTCAATTGCCGGATGAAGGGGATCGGCTGTCACACGATCGAAGCTTTCTACGAGCGCCTTTTCGAAAAGCTGCCCGTCCTGATACTGAACGATCGCTGGTTCCTGATGAGCGGCGGCTTCGACAAGCTTGGCAGCCGGTTCTACATGGCGCTGAAAAGGACGACAGACCTAGTCATCGCCTCCCTGATCCTCCTGCTTACGCTGCCCGTGTCCCTCCTTATCGTTCTGTTAATTCCCTTGACATCCCGGGGGCCCGTCTTCTTCACGCAGGAACGGCTCGGCGCGGGGAGGAAGCCTTTCAAGATCATCAAGTTCAGGACCATGGTGGATAACGCCGAGGCCGAGGGGCCTCGATGGGCCCAGATCAATGACGCGCGCGTGACGAGGCTGGGTAAGTTTCTCCGCAGAACGCGCCTGGACGAAATCCCCCAGTTTATCAACGTTCTACTCGGCGAGCTTAGTCTGATCGGGCCGCGGCCCGAGCGCGATTTCTTTGTCAACCAGTTGACCGAGAAGATCCCCTTCTATTCTCTCAGATTCTTCGTCAAGCCCGGCATTACAGGTTGGGCCCAGATCAATTACCGGTATGGCGCCAACGAGGCTGACGCGCTTGAGAAGCTCCGGTACGAGCTATATTACATCAAGAATCAGGCCTTCTTGCTCGACCTCAAAATCCTGCTCAAGACTATAAGGGTCATGTTGACGGGCGCGGGTACCTAATTGATGGGACTCTTCAGAGAAATGACGATGACTAAACGGATGAAGCCCATAGTTCTCCCGGTTTTCGCAATTATGGCAACCCTCTTGGCAGTGCCATGCTTGGCCGAGACTTGGAAAGGCCTGGAGCTTCAGCGAAAGCTCGACGAGGCGGCTTGGCATTTTGGCCCATTCTTCATCCAACCCCGGCTCATCCTCGCGAATGTCGGCGTCGATTCGAATGTCTTTTATTCGCCTAGCAACCCCGTAAAGGATTTTACCCTGACCGCGGGGCCGGCAGCGACGATCTACCTGCCGATCCATCGGAAATTCGTCCTGTCCGCCTACGGCTCGCCGCAATACGTCTGGTATTCCAAGACCGAGCAGGAGAGGACTTGGAATTACTATTTCAACGGGGCGGCCCAGCTCAGCCTTAAGAATGTCTTCTTGTCGGTCGAAGGCGTCTACTCGGACGCGCGCGAAAGGTGGAGCACGGAGATCGACATCCGTCCCCGGCGGCAGGAAATCGGTTACGGCGGATCCATGCTGGTCAGGCTCGCCCACAAGACGTCGTTCTCCCTGGCTGCAAGGACCGTCGAGTATGACTATGAGAGCGCCGTTTATGGGGATGGCTGGGATGTCCGGGAGAAGCTGAATAGACGGGAGAGTTATGCCAACCTGTCCTTTTATCATCAGTCCTCGAGCCAGCGGCGCTTATTTCTGGACTTCGAGTACGGCGAGTACGCGTTCGAGTTCAGCTCGCAGGCGGCCATCAGCGACAGCCGAAGCGCGGGGGCCTATGCCGGGCTCGAGTTCTCGCCGCTCGGGCGGAGAGTCCGTGGGCGGATCCGACTCGGTTACAAAAAGTTCGACGTGTTGGCCGCCGGCGCACCGGACTATAACGGCCTGGTCGGAGACTGCCTGTTATCGATCAGGCTGGCTACTCCGTTCGTGATCCGAGGCTCCTATGTGCGGGATGTGCGGTTTTCGCTCTGGTACGATAACCCCTACTACCTCGAAACCCGGCCGGGCGTCGGAGCGTCGGTTTACGTGCTTCGGTTTCTGCGGTTCGACTATGATTATTCGCGGGGGCGCAACGAGTACCCTCTGGTCGGCGGCGGCGGGCCGGACGAGAAGCGGCTCGACGTTTACACCCTGCATTCCGGGCGGCGTTTATGTCAGGCTGAAGAAGACGGTCGCCCTCGGTGTCATCGCCAACTGGTGGGCGCGCGATTCGAACATCGACTCTGAAGATGACAACAGGACGTTCTTTGGGCTAAACTTGACGTACGATTTCTAGCGCTTGCCTTGGATGGGGCCAGCAAGGTGGAGAGGACGGAGATGAGAAAAGCTTTGCGCGTCTCGGCGCTCATTATCGTTGCGGCCACCCTTGTGTCCCTGGGCCGGGCCCAAACCACACCTCAGGCCAAGACCCCTCCGGTCGTCGCGGCGCAGGACGCGAAGGACGTCCTCGTGAGGGCCTATAGGGTAGGACCTGGCGATCTTCTCGAGCTTAAGGTCTTCGAGGTCGACCAGCTCAGCCAGACGGTCCGAGTCTCGGAGGACGGCTCGATCACTCTGCCGCTCCTCGGGCGCGTCGTCGTCGAGGGCCTGACCCAGGAAGGCGTCGTCCAGAAGCTGACCGGTCTCCTCAGCGCTAAGTACGTCAAGAAGCCCCAGGTGACGATCTTCATCAAGGAGTACAAGAACCAACAGGTGGCCGTGATCGGGGCGGTCGAGAAGGCCGGGAGCTATGAGCTCGTTGGCCGGAAGAACCTGCTCCAGATCATCTCCATGGCGGGCGGATTCAGCGAGATGGCCGGAAACGACGTTTTCATTCTTCGCGAGGGGCCGGACGGGAAGACCTCGACCATCTCCATCGACCTCAAGGACCTCCTCGTCAACGGCAACCAGTCGCTCAACGTCCCCATCGAGCCGAACGACGTCATCAACGTGCCGGTCGACAAGGAGGTCCGGGTCTTCGTCATGGGCCGGGTCACGCGGCCCGGGGCGGTCAAAGCCAAGATGTCGGAAGGAATGACGCTTCTCCAGGCCATCGCCGACGCGGGCGGGCTGGCCGAGGGGGCCAAGGAAAGCGCCGTCATGATCACGCGGAAGGACGCGGCCGGCAAAGAGCAGAAGATCAAGGTCAACTTGAAGGACATCCTCAAGGGCAAGAAGAAGGACCTCAAGCTGCAAGAGGGCGATGTGGTGTATGTGCCGGAGAGCTTTTGGGAGCCGTAAATGAAGAACGGGAATGAGATCCAGTTAGCCGATTACGAAGTCGCGGAAGCGCAGGAGATCGACCTCCGCGATTACTGGGAGCGGCTCCTTCGGCGCAAGGGGACCGTCCTCGCGGTGACGCTCGGCGTCTTCATTCTGGGGGCCTTCTGGACGTTCATCCAGAGGCCGGTCTACACCGCCAAGTCCCAGCTCCTCATCGAGAAGGAGCCGAACATCCTCTCGTTCGAGCAGGTCCTCCAGATCGAGTCCATGCGGGACGATTTCTATCAGACTCAATATAAGCTCCTGAGCGGCCGCGGCCTGGCCGACACCGTCGTCGAGCGTCTCAAGCTCTATGAGAATCCGGAGTTCGTTGGCAAGCCCGAGAAGCGGAAGAAGCCCATCGACCCGACCGACCACGTCTTTCGCGAAGGGCTCATCGATGGATTCCTCGCGCGCCTCACGGTCAAGCCCGTACGCCTGACCCGTCTCGTCGACGTCTCGTTCGATGCCCGCGACCCCAAGCTCGCCGCCGACTGCGTCAACGACCTGGCCGCCGCCTTCATCGACCTCAACATCAACATGAAGTACGCCGCGACCGAGCAGGCGACAACGTTTCTGACGGGGCAGATCAAGGGGCTCCAAAGCGAGATCGAGCAGAAGGAGGCGCAGCTCCAGGGCTTCCAGGCTGAAGCCAATATTGTCGCTCTGAGCGATACCGAGACGACCGTCATCGACCGTCTGAGCCAGCTCAACAAGGCCCTGACCGAGGCCCAGATCGAGCGCTCCCAGAAGGAAGCCACCTGGAACGGGCTGAAGAACGTCAGCGCCGATTATGTGCCCGAGGCCATCAACAATCCCCTCATCCAGCGCCTGCGCGAGGAATACGTCCGGCTCAAGCGGGAATATCAGAAGATGGAGGAACGCTTCCAGCCGGACTACCCCGAGCTGCAGCGGACCAAGGTCGAGATGGACTCGGCCCGCAAGTCGCTCGAGGACGAGACCCAGAATCTCGGCAAGGGGGCCTACTCGGAGTATCAGACGGCCCTCAAAAAGGAACGGTCGCTCGAGGCCGAATTCAACGAGCAGAAGAGCGCCGCCTTTCAAATGAACTCGTCGGCCGTCCTCTACAACGGCCTCAAGGTCGAGATCCAGAACAAGAAGACGCTGCTCGATTCACTGTTGAGGAGAGAGAGCGAGACCGGGGTCGAGGCCCGGCTCAAGGGACTGCGGACGTCGAACATACGGGTCGTCGACAGGGCCCGCGTGCCGGTGCGGCCGTCGAGCCCGAACAAGAAGAGGAACCTGATCCTGGCCCTCATCCTGGGCCTTGGCGGGGGAGTGGGGCTGGCGTTCCTGTTCGACTTCCTTGACAACAGCGTCAAGACGAGCGAGGACGTCGAGCGCTATGCGGGACTGCCGACCCTCGGTGTCGTGCCCAAGTTCAGTCTGGAGGGCGCTAACAAGGCCTACAGCTACGGCCGGAGGTTGAAGGGCGGCAAAGCGCCGGCTCAGCTGGGGCCCGGGAAGGAATCGGCCGGCCCCTTTGTCGCCGAGGTCGAGAAGTCCGACCGTCCCGGGACGATCGAGCTGGTGCCCCATTTCTTCCCGAATTCACGGCTGGCCGAGAGCTACCGGTCCATCCGCACGGCGCTCCTCCTGTCCTCGGCCGACAATCCCGTCAAGACCGTCGCCGTGACCAGCGCGCTTCCGGGCGAGGGCAAGACCGTTTCGGTAGCTAACCTGGCCGTCACGCTGGCGCAATCGGGCAAGACCGTGCTCGTCGTCGACGCCGACCTGAGGCGGCCGCGCCAGCACCGCTTGTTCAAGGTCAAGAACACGTACGGTCTGACGACCTATCTGACGGATTCCGTCGAGATCAAGGACGTCGTCAAGCCGACCGAGATCCCCAACCTCTTCGTCGTCAATGCCGGGCCGATCCCGCCGAATCCCGCCGAGCTCCTCGGCTCGGAGAAGATGACGCGGTTCATCCGCATGATGACCGAAGAATGCGACTACATCCTCTTCGATCTGCCCCCGATGCTGGAGATCTCCGACGCGCTCGTCCTCGGGGCCAAGGTCGACGGGATGGTCCTCGTCGTCCACGGCGACAAGACGTCGCGCGAAGCGTTGAAGAAGGCCCGGGAGAGGCTGGACCTGCTCAAAGTGCGGACGATCGGCGTCGTCATCAACAACGTTAGCGTGCCGCACCACGGGTATTATTACAAAGATTACTATCACGGGTATCACAGGTCGTAAGAGAAGATGAAGAAGGGGTCAGACCTGCCCAATTACACATGTCGGGCAGTGAAGAAAGCAGCGGAGTTCATGTGTAATTGCGCACGTCAGACCCCCTAAGACGACAGATGATCGACCTCCATACGCACCTGCTCTGGGATTGGGACGACGGGCCTGACGACCTCTACCAGGCCCGAGCCATGTGTCGTCTGGCCCAGAAGGACGGAACGAACACGATCTGCCTGACGCCGCACATCTTCCGGATGACCCGCCACAAGGACGACCTAAGCATCCTCCGGCAGAGGATGGTCGAGTTCGAGAACGAGATGCGCAGCGCCGAGATCGGTATCGAGTTCCACTGGGGCGCCGAGGTCTACGTCCATGCCGAAGTTGTCCGGGCCATCGAGAAGTACCGCTTCACGATCGACCAGACGAGCTACATCTTCCTCGAGTTCGCCTCGGAGGGCGTGCCGGTCGGCGCCACAGCCATGCTGGCCCAGCTGATGAGTAAGGGTTTCGTGCCCATCATCAGCCACCCCGAGCGGAACAGGGGCTTCGCCGCTCGGCCCGAGCTCCTCTTCGAATTCATCTCGATGGGCTGCGCGGCCCAGGTGACGGCGGCCAGCTTGACCGGCGAGCTGGGTAAAGAGGTTCGGGCGACGGCCGGCCTGTTCATGGTCAACAACCTCGTCCACATCATCGCCAGCGACGCCCACCGCGCCATCGGCCGGCCTCCGGGGCTGAGCCGGGCGGTCGCGGCGGCGACCAAGATCGTCGGCGAGAGCAAGGCTCGGGCCATGGTCACGGAGATCCCGCGGGCCATCCTCGACAATAAAGCCCTGCCAGACTGGGGGGAGCCCGAGAACCCGCTCCGGCACAAGACCTGGACGCAGCGGTTGGTCGGCATGCCGAGGCGGCCCTCCCGGGGCCCGTCCGGTCCAGGGCCTTCGAGTTCGACGATAGCGGGCTCGAGGAGAAGGCCAGGTTCGGGCCCGACGACGATCCTCAAAATCAAATAAAATCGTCCTTGACCGACTAAATATTGTGTATAATGACTCCAAGGAGTCCCCGTATGTTTAGGATGGGTCTATTCAGGTCAAGGGTTTTCGTCGGCGGGTTGGCCGCGGCGTTCGTTCTTTTGACATTGCCGCTTCCGGTCGCCGCCCAGGCGCAGCCGTCCTATGCCCGGCAGGGGACTCTCCAGGGGACTGTCTACTCCGAAGGGATGAAGTCCAAGGTCGCCAACGCCGTCGTCAAGCTCAGGAACCTCAATAACCAGAAGGAATACGCGAGCCAGCCGACCGATCCCAAGGGCGCGTACAAGATCCTGATGATCGAGGAAGGCTGGTACACGCTCGGGGTCACGACCCCCGCCGGCGATTTCAACCTGAACTACGGCGTCTACATCAAGGCCGGCGAGACGGCCAAGCTGTCCGTCGAGATGCTCCCGGGCGGGATGCTCGAAGGCAAGGGCGGAAACGGCGGCGGCGGCAAGAGCTTCTTCGCCAAGCCGGGCGGCATCCTTCTCATCGTGGCCGCGGCCGGTGCGATCGGCTACGGCGTGTACGCGATGACAAAAGAAGACGAGGTTTCGCCCGTCCGCTGACGCAATAACCTCTTGACATAACCCTCTGATACTCCCATAATTGTCGCAGAGTTAGGGTGGGAGACTATTCATGAAAAAGCCATTGGCCGTATTCCTCATTGGGGCGTTCATCCTCCTGACGATTCCGATGTCCAAGGCCTCGGCCGCCCCCAAGGGCAACGGGGCGCTGGCCGGCCACATCTTTAACGAAGACATGCGGACGCCGGTCCGCAACGCCGTCGTCAAGCTCCGCAACATCGCGACCCAGAAGGAGTACGAGAGCGAGCCCACCGATCTCGACGGCATGTACCGGATCCCCGGGGTCGAAGAGGGCCGGTACGTGATGGGCGTCCTGGGTCCGAACGGCTCCTACAATTTCCACTACAGCATCATGATCAAGGCGGACGCGCTGGCCAAGCTGTCCGTGGCCATGAAGCCTGGCGATCCCCCCGTGATGCTGCAGCAGGGCAGCGATAGCTACAAAAAGAAGGCGACCATCGTCGATTTCTTCAAGTCGCCGGCCGGGATCCTGACCCTCGTCGCCGCGGCGGAAATGACCCTCTTCGCCGTCGCCCTCAGCGAAGGCGAGGCCTCGCCCATCATCGACTGAATCGCGAATTGAGATAAGGCCGGTTCCGCGAGGCCGGCGTCGTCATTCTCGAGAAGCGGGGCGCGATCTCGGGAGCGTCGAGGCTCCCAGAAGGGAGTTCTGGCATGACCATCCGTTCTCTCGGAAAGTGCAAGTTGCTGACCTGTGCGGTGTTAGCTGCGTTTTCGTGGCTTATAGCATCGCCGGCCTTGGCCGCGACAGGGCCGGGCCCGGCCGCGGGCAACGGGACGCTCGCAGGTTTTATCTATGCCAAGGACGTGAAGACCCCCGTCGCCGGGGCCGTCATCAAGATCCGCAGCCTCGCGGACATGAAGGAAATGGCGAGCGCTCCGACCGACGCCAACGGCATGTTCACGATCGCGGGCATCCCGGAGGGCCGCTACGTCCTGGGTGTGAGCTCGGCGAAAGAGGACTTCAATCTCGATTACGCCCTCTATGTCAAAGCCGGCGAGCTGGGCAAGCTCTCGATCGCGCTCGGCGCGGGCGGGGGCGGCCAGGAGTCGGGAGAAGCATCCGTCAAGAAAAAAGGCTTCTTCAATTCGTTAGCCGGCCGCGTGCTGGTCGTCTCGGCGATCGGCGTCGGGCTCTACTTCCTGATCGCCGAGCCGGAGTCCTCGCCGATCAGATAGAACAACGGGACGATACTCATTTCCCGGATGCCGCCGGGACTGCAACGAGTGTCGTTCCCGCTTTTTATTGTCAATTTTTGCCGGCTTTTTTCATATGATATCCCCAAGGGCATGATTTGATCGACCATCTCGTCTTCTGGGGCCTCTGTGCCCTTCTCATCTTCCTGCCCCTGCCCATCGGCTCGGTCGAGGAGTGGGCCGTCTTCGTCTTCGAGGCGGGAACGATCGGGCTCTTCCTGCTGTATGTCGGCGGCCGGCTCTTTGGCCGGCGAAGAATGTGGCCACGAGGATCGATCTCCGAGGATAACGGGTACGGGCAGCCCTTCACTTCCGTAGGCCGGGTAGGGGAGTCGGGGCCGGACGGGCGCCTGCCTCTGTTCTTCAAGATCCCGATCGGGATCTTCCTGGGGCTCTCTCTCATCCAGGTCGTCCCGCTCCCGGCGTCCCTCGTCAAGGTCCTCTCGCCCCGGGCCTACGCGATCTACGCGGGACTCGTGCGCGACGCCATCCTCGCCCCCTCGTCCACGCTCACGCTGTCCCTGTCGCCGGGGGCGACGCGTCTATGAGCTGGTTCTCATTCTCTGCTACGGACTCTTCGGCTACCTCGTCCTGCGCACCGTCCGCTCCCGGGGCCGGGCCGAGATCCTGGTCGTCGTCATCCTTGCCTCGGCCCTTTTCCAGGCCTTCTACGGCATGGCCGAGACGTTCAGCGGCCACGAGATGATCTTCGGCCGGGCCAAGCGCTACGGCCTCGGCTCCGTCACCGGGACATTCGTCAACCGCAACCATCTCGCCGGCTTCCTGGAGATGGCCTTCCCGCTGAGCCTGGGCTATCTCCTGGTCAAGGCCCGCTACTTCGCCATGGAAAAGGGGCTGTCGCTGCGGCGGAGGATCCTCTGGTTCGGCCAGGAGAGCCTCCAATGGACGCTCTTGCTGGGCCTCGTCCCGATCTTCATCGGCGTCGGCCTCATCTTCTCCAAGTCGAGGTCGGGCATCATGGTCCTGGCCGTCACGGCCGTCCTGGCCGCCGCGGCGGCCGCGTCGTGGCGCGAGCTCTCCGACGAAGAGTGGCCCGTGCCGCCGTTTCGGACGGATCGTGCGCCTCGTCGTCATCGTCATCCTGGCCGCGGCCGTTTGGATCGGGATCGGCCCGGTCATCCGGCGCTTCTCGGAGGCCGACATTACGGCCGACAGCCGCCGGACGTTCTACAAGAATACCGTCGAGATGATCGGCGATTATCCCTTGGCCGGGACCGGGAAGGGGACCTACGTCAACGCGTACGCCATGTACGAGAAGTTCGACGACCGGCTCAGGCTGTCCTTCGCCCACAACGATTATCTGGAGTTCGTGGCCGAGAACGGCGTCATCGGGGGCGGCGCGCTCATCCTGGCGGGGATCGGCCTCGTCGTCTGGCTCGCGGCCGCGTGGCGCCGGCGGAGCGGCTCGTTCGCCAAAGGCATCGGCCTCGGAGCGATGCTGGGCGTCACGGCCCTCCTCATTCACGGATTCACCGACTTCAACCTCCAGATCACGGCCAACGCGGTTTATTTCACGACGCTGGCCATGCTCGGGGCGGCCGTGCTGGCGGGGGGCGCAGAAAAGAAAGGGGACACGTACCGGGGGTACATGTCCCCATTCAAGCTGCTTATGGCCGGATTCCTGGCCGTGGCCCTTTTCGTCCCGGCCCTGCGCGACTTTAGTCGGCTTCCGCCACCTCGCCCTTTACCGGCGGGCCCGCTCCGAGGCCCGGTCCGTCGAGAGCGCCTTCCCGGCCCTCGAGGCGCGTCTCGCGAAGGCTGCGGCCTCGTCCTCCCGCGCCGTCTTCCGGGTCGAGACGGCCCGGCTCTTTATGGAGATGGCCCGCGTCGCCAACGAGGCCGGACGCGACGAGGATCGGGACACGTTCTGCGACCGGGCGGTCGCCGCCTACGGCCGGGCCATCGCCGCCAATCCCATCGACGCGGCCACCCTTTACGAAACGGGGACGGCCTACCTCCTCTACAATTTCCCCCTCATGACCTACCAGGACCGGGCCCAGGCCTATTTCCGGCAGGCCCTCGCGGCCAAGCCGGCCGACGAGACGATCAACCTCAACGTCCTGTTCCTCTATTTCACCTGGTGGCCCACTCTCGAGGACGCCGACAAGGGCTATGCCGCCGCGACCTATCGGGCCATGCTCGCCCGCGATCCCGCCTTCCCGGCCAAGCTCGAAGCCCGCTGGACCCGCAGCTACGGCGCGCCCGACGGCCTGCGCGCGGTCCTGGCCGAACTGCCCCCGGCTCAGTAGCTCTGTTGCCGGGTATCGGCTGCGACCATAATAACGATCTTTTCCTTGTCGTCGATATTGTAGAAGAACCGGTAGTTGCCGATCCGGTATCTCCAAGTTTCCAGCTTAAAACCCCTCAGTTTCTTGATATGCGTTCCGAAATACGGTTGCTCCCGCAGCTGTGGATAAACAAAAGCTCTGAGCTTTTGAACGATCTGGTCCTTCCGGGCCGGTGATATCCGCTCGAGATCGGCCAAGTACTGGGCGGTCTCGAGGATCCGGAAATCACTCAACGAACCGGCCCTTCCTCTCCTTCCCCTGTTTCCCCCCCCTCTCGATCCTGGCGCACAGGTCCTTGTCCGCCATGATCCCCTCCATTTCGGCATCGTCGACGAATTGCGCGCTTTCGAGTTGTCTCAGGGCCAGGGTCTCGATGGCGTTCGAGATCTTCCTGTTATCCTGCTTCGCGTACTTCTTGAACGCTTCGTAATGGTCTTCGGAGATCCTGAGAGTGATGGTTTTGGACATGATGCGTTATCCTTCCTATTGCTTCATCTTCATTCTAAACGCATCAAAGAGGCTTGTCAAGACGGGACGGCCTCGGGCGGGTGGTCCTACGCCTTGATCTGCCTGTAATCGATCTTCGCCAGGTCGTCCGTTCCCAATCCCCGCTTGGCGCAGGCGGCGACGTGCGTCGCGACCGCCCGCACCGACTCGAGCCCCTGGGCCGCCCGCTTCTCCTCGAGGATGTCGAGGCCGATGCGGTCCATGGCCACCGGGTCGCGGCTGAAGAAGATGCGGTTGTCCCGGGCGATCTGGGCCCCGGCGACGCTGACCGTCGAGATCTTGGCCGCCTCGCCGATGTGGAGGACGGTCTTGTCCTTGATGCAGGGCTGGGCCAGGATCTCCGGGATGGCCTTGGCGCAGTAGTCGATGTGGAAGCGGACCTTGTTCGTGGTCACGCCCAGGGCGATGTTCTTCGTCGCCCAGGTCACGCCGCTGTCCTCGTTGTGCTTGAGGACGGCGATATTGACGAGCTTGGTGATGTCCTTCGTGACGATCTCGGCGAAACAGGACTTCTCCTCGTCCTCGATCGTGACGCCCTCGAACTCGCCGGCGACCTCGTCGGCGATGCGGCGGATGCCCTCGCGGTCGGCGTAGTCCGTGTAGAGCCGGCGGATCTCCTTTTCGTAGGTCCGCGCCTTCTCGTTCTTCTGCTGGATGAGCGTCCAGAGCCAGGTGACGGAGTTGAAGATCTCGCGCTGCGACGCTTCCCTGGTGAAGCCGCCCGCCGCGAGCTCCCGGAACTTCCGGAGCGTTCCGTCCTCGAAGGAGACGTAGACGTCCCTGTCGTAGCCGGGGACCCAAGGCACGACGCCCTCCCATTCGGTCGAACAGCCCTGGACCCGGACCCCGCTCGGCCCCCGGTTGATGGGGAGGCCGGTGCGGCGGAAGTCGCGGTCCATGCGGTCCCAGATGACGATGGCGTTCTCCCGGACGCCCGCGCTCCGGAGGCCGGCGACCGTCTCGTTGATCGACGCGAGCGAGGACGAGATCCGGGGGGCCCCGATGCCGTTGATCTTGATGCCCACGACGTCGGCGGGGGAGACGAGCGACGACCAGGCGTTCTTAAGCGTCCGCTCGCCGGTGAGCTCCTTGAGCCCCGCCTCGAACGACCGATGGACGGCGGTCGCGTTGTACTCGAGGTCGTTCAGCATGTCGTCCGCGGCGACCGAGACGACACGGCTCTTGCCGGCCGATCCCGCCCCGCCGCGGCAGGCGAGCGAGCCCCCGAGGATGGCCGCGCCTCCGGCCAAGAGGGCCGAGTCCTGGACGAACCGTCTCCGCGTGATGGTTTTCATTCTAGGCACCCCTTTCTCTCAGCCGATGGCCTCGCTCAGCGCTTGGCCGGCTTCAGCAGCAGGTCCTGGAAGTCGTAGCTGAAGTCCGTATCCGGCGAGAACGCGCTTCATCCGGACCTCGACGATGCGGCCGTCAGGGTCCAGGGCGAAGGTGACGTAGGCGTCGGCCCGCAGCTCCCGGTCCCGCCACCTCACGACGAACGTCTCCCGGCTCCAGTGCTCCATGTCGCCGACCAGGCCGGGCGTCTTGGCGAAGCTCATGACCAGCCGGGCCGCCTGGCCCTCGCCCTCGACCGTGATGACGATCGGGCCGTACCAGGCGTCCTTGTAGGTCCCGGCGTAGGCCGCGAGCGGCAGCGACGGCCGCAGCCCCGCCTCCCGTTTCGCTCCGGCCTGCTTCAGCGACTCCGCCGTCCGGGCCTGGGCTCTTTCTTCGACCTTCAGGTAGGCCGCCGCCCAGTCGTAGGCCGGGACACCCATGGCCTGGTCGAGGACGGCGTAGATGATCGAATTGTAGGCCTGGTCCGATTCCTGGTTGGTCAGGACGGCGATGCCGAGCTTGAGCTCCGGGACCATGACCACGCGCGAAACGTAGCCGGACAGGCCCCCCGTGTGGTTGACGAGCTTGCGGCCGCGGTAATCGCTGACCCGGAAGCCGAGGGCGTAGCCGCTGAAGTTCATCCGCTGGGCGGCAAGTTCGGCCGGCGGGTCGGAGATGGGGATCGGCGTGACGATCGTGGTCAGCTCCCGCTCGGTCCGCTCGCCGAAGAGCCGCGTCCCGTCGGGGAGCTTGCCGCCGGCCAGGTGGATGCTCATCCAGCGGGCCATGTCCTCGGCGCAGGAGAGAATACCGCCCGCGGCGTTCATGTTGTCGTTCTCGTCGATGGCCACGGGCGTCGGCTTGCCGTCGAGGACGGCGTGGGGGATGGCGACGTTCAGGCCGTCGATCGCCGCCGTATGGCGCGGCCGGCTCGAGGTCATGCCGGCCTTCTTCAGGATGCGCTCGGCGATGAAGTCCTCCCAGGTCATGCCGCTGACGTCCTCGATGAGCTGGCCCGCGGCGACGTAGAGCATGTTGTCGTAGGCGTAGGCGCTGCGGAACGAGGTGGCCAAGGGGACGTAGCGGAGGCGGCCGACGATCTCTCGCCGCGTGTAGGTCGATCTGCGGCCAGAGCAGCAGGTCGCCCGCGCCGAGCCCGAGGCCGCTCCTGTGGACGAGGAGATCGCGGACGGTCATCTCGCGGGTGACATACGGGTCCCACATCTGGAACCAGGGCATGATAGCGCGTGACCTGGCCGTCCCACTCGATCTTGCCCTCCTCGACGAGCAAGCCCAGGGCCGTGGCCGTGAAGGCCTTGGTGTTCGAGGCGATGCCGAAAAGCGTCCGGGCGTCGACCGGCGCCGCCTCGCCCAGCCGGCGCACGCCGAAGCCCTTGGCCAGCACGACCTGGCCGTCCTTGACCACGGCGACGGCCATCCCCGGGACCTCGAAGGTCTTCATCGTCCGGGCGACGAGGGCGTCGAAGTTGGCCGGGAGGACGGAGGCGGCGGCAGGAGGCGTGTCCGGGGCCGGGATCCGGTCCGGCGGGAGGACCGAAGGGGATGGGGTCAGGGGCTTCGCGGCGGGTTGGGGCTCGGGGGCGGCTTGCGGGGAGCCTAAGGGACTGTCCCCGAAGTGGGACTGTCCCTCTTGGGCTGTAGGGGCCGTCAAGGCAGCGAATGAGATCAACGCCAGAACGATCATCCCGACATATCCGAGCTTCCGGAGGAGGGAAATTCTTCTGTTCATGGTGATGTGATGGTAATGCCCCGCGCCGGCCCTGTCAATCCGGGGGGCGCCGTCCGGATTCTTGGCGGCTTGTCATCCGCCGCGACTTGGGGCTAAGATACGTCCATGAAGAAGGTCATCACCTACGGCACGTTCGACCTGATCCACCACGGCCACATCAACATCCTGCGCCGGGCCAAGGCGATGGGGGACTACCTCATCGTAGCCCTGTCGACCGACGAGTTCACCGCCGGCAAGGGCAAGCAGGTCTACTACAAGTACGACGAGCGCAAGCTCATCCTCGAGGCCATCAAGTACGTCGACGAGGTCATCCCGGAGACGTCCTGGGAGCAGAAGATCGACGACGTCCTCAGGCACCATGTGGCGGTCTTCGTCATCGGCGAGGACTGGACCGGGAAATTCGATTTTCTCAAGCCCCATTGCGAGGTCGTCTACCTGCCCCGCACGGAAGGCATCTCGACGACCCAGATCAAGAACGACCTGGGCGCCCTCGCGAAGAAATGAAAAGGGGTCAAACCTAAACTTTTCCACTTTTCCGGCATCTGTCGTCGAAGAGCGCTCAGAAAAAGTGGAAAAGTTTAGGTTTGACCCCTTCTTTTACTTGATCGTCACCAGCGCGCCGGCGGAATAGGCCGCGAATTCGGGCGCGTACATCGACTGCAGGGTCGCCGGCGCGGCCTTGAACGTCCCGGCCATGGCGCAGCGGACGCGGTGCTTGAGCGTGTATTCGCCCTCGGGCAGCCACTCCATGAAGAAGTTCGTGCCGCTGTCCCGGATCTCCTCGTAGCGGCCGAGCCCCAGGTCCCACTTGTATCCCGACGTGAGCGCCACCGGCTCGCACCCCGACGGCCGCGGGTCCCGCAGGTGGACGTACTCGGCCTGGTGCCGGGCCCGGATCGAGAGATGGACCTCGATCTCGTCGCCGACGGCCAGCGCCGCGCCCTCGGCCAGCGGCTTCAGCACGACCTCCTCGCCCCTCTTCTCCCGCTTGAAATAGGTCCTCTCGACGGCGAAGAGGTCCCCTTCGCCCTTCTCCGGCATCTTTTCCGTGCTGAAGTGCCAGGTCGCGCTGGCGAAGGCCAGGCCTTTGCCGCCCTTGGTCGCCTTGACCGTGGCGCAGGCCGGCCCGAGCTTGTCCCCGGCGACGACGAGCTGGTTCTTCTTGCCCGTGTACTTGTCCGGCTCGAACGTGAACGTCGTCTTCGTGCCGCAGGCCTCGGCCGTGACCGTCTCCCGGACGCCCAGCCCGCCCGTCTTCTTCAGGAACCAGGCCACCGAGTAGATGACCTCGGCCGTGGCCCGGGTCGACTTCCAGTGGTTGAGCTTCTTGTTGAGGAAGAGCCACTGGACGAGCCCCTCGCTCCGCGCGTCGGCCGGCTTGAGCTCCAGGAGCGTCCGCAGGGCGAAGGCGTGGGTCTCGATCGTGTCGTTGTACCAGAGCCAGCCCCGGTCCTCGGGCGCCCAGCCCGTCCCGCCGTCCTCCGTCGTCTTGGCGCTGTCCATGACGCTCTCCCAGACGAGGTCCGGCGTCCTTCGGCCGGCCCGCCCGCTTGAGCGTCAGCGCGAGATAGCCCTTGAGATAAGGGGCGTGCTCCTTCCAGTGCTTGAAGGAGAAGTCGAGCATCCGCTTCCGCTCCTCGTCCGTGAACACCCCGCCCGTCCACGACGCGTCGGGGAAGTTGCCGATGGTGTAATTCAGGAAGGTCACGAACTCCCAGCCCGTGTCGTGGGCCATGAGCATCGACACGATCTCGTCGAGGTAATGGCGATGCAGATACCCGAACGCCCGGACGACCGGGTCCTTGGGCACCTCGACGCCGAACTCGACCGCCTTGCTGAAGCCGCTGACGATATAGAGCGTCATGTAGGGCGACGGCGGCCCGCCCGGCCACCAGGGGAAGGCCCCGAGCGACGTCTGGGCCTTGAGGAGCTTCCCCAGCGACGTCTCCCGCTGCGCCTTGGCCACCCGCGGGTCGAGCACCTTCTCGATCCCCAGGCCCGCGTCCTTGCCGCCCCGGGCGGTCTCGAGCCAGGGCGTCTCTTCGAGGGCCATCTTCCGGTTCGGGTCGGCCCCGTCGAACGTCTCGTAGACCGTGTCGCGCTTGCTCAATTCCTGGGCCATGCGCCCGACCTGCGGATATTTCGCGTAGAGGCTGGTCAGGATGCCCGTCGCGAGGAACCGGTTGAGCGTCTGCTCCGTGCACTCGTAGGGGTAGTTGACCAGATAGGGGAGGGCCTCGAGCAGGCCGTAGAAGAGCTGGGCGTCGACCGTGACCACGAGCTGCTCGTTGATGCGGGTCGGATCGTCGGTCTTGGCCATATCCTCGAACCTGAGCTCGCGGGTCTTCCCTTCCTTGAGCGTCGCGAAGCGCGACTGGACGAGATGCATCCGGCCCGGCAGGACCGGCAGCGGCCGAAGCTCCCCGTCGGAAAGCGCCCCGCTCTTGGCCACGACCTTGAACGCGACCGTCCCCACCCGGGCCGGCGCGGCCAGCGGGAAGACGACCGGCACCCCGCCGCCCGCCTCGACCTTGAACGACCGGGCCGGCACCGCCGCCGGAAGCCCGAAAGCCGCGGCCAGGTTCTCGCCCGTCGCGGGGTCGGTGATCTCGAGCGTCACCTCGCCGGCGAGCGCCGCCGTGCCCGCGTTGTTGACCATCACCCGCAGCTCGGCCGTGTCGCCCTCGCGGAAAAAGCGCGGCAGGTACGGCCGGACCATGAGGTCCTTGACGCTCTTCGTCTCCGCCTCGAGCGTCCCGCCCTCGAGGTCCCGCGTCACGCCGTGGACGAAGACGCGCCAACCCGTGACCGAATCGGGCACGGTGAACTCGATCGTGGCCGTCCCGTCGGCGCCCGTCAGCAGGTGGGGCTGCCAGAAGGCCGTCTCCGCGAAATTCGACCGGAGCTCCGCTCCCGCCTGACCGGCCGCTTCCTGGCCGGGAGGCGCGGGCGGGGCGCCGCCCTTTTCCTTCATCTCGCTCGGCGCCATCGCCTTGTCCATCGTGGCCTGCCGGGCCATCGCCGCGCACGGCCTCCTCGCTCACGACCCCGCCCAGGACGCCGCCGACGACTCCTCCGGCGACCCCGCCGCGGCGACCCGGCCCCCCGATGCCGTAGCCGCTGAGCCCGGCCAGCTCGTCCGGCCGGAACGTCGGATAGCCGGGCAGGCTCCGCCAGCCTGCCTCCTCCGCGAACACCGTCTGGGCCTCGCCGAGCCCGCTCGACCACCGCAGCGTCCCGAGCCGGGACGGATAGAGCCCGGAGAGCCGCGGCGGGACGTGCGGGGCGAACAGGTCGAGGCTCCGGTCGTACATGTAGGCCAGCAGCTCGGCCGCGCCCTTCTCGGCCGGCGTTCCCTGCCGGCGTCTTGACCGTGACGCGCCAGGTCTCGCGGCCGCCGGGGGCGAGCTTGTCGCGGAAGGTCGCGAACGAGATCCCCAGCGCTTTGTTGTCCCAGGGCACGAAGACCGACGCGTCGTCGCTCATGAACTGGTGGTCGCGGACGGCCGTCAGCCGCGCCCCGAATCCGCCTCTCAGGTCCTCGCCGACCGGGACCTCGACGACGCCGCCGTCCTTGCCGGCCTCGATCCAGCGGCGCTCCCAGACCTCGCCGCCGCGGAACGTCTCGAAGAGCAGGGGCTGGCCGCTCCAGCCGCCGTCGACGAGGAACCGGGCCGTGCCGCCGACGGAGACCGCCGGTCGCTCGGCCCTCAGGACGAGCGGCAGCTTGAAGCCGGGCCTCGCCGCGCCGGCGACCAGGAAGTCCAGGCTCTCCCGGCAGACGGCGCCGAATTCGTCTTTCGTCTCGTAGCGCAGGCGATAGGCCCCGGCCGCGAGCCCCGGCACCTCGATCTTCGCCGCGCCCGCGGCGTCGTGCTCGACCGTCCCCCGGGCCGTCTCGGCGCCGTCCTTCCACAGGCGCAGGATCTCGTCCGGAGACACGGCCCCGTTCCAGCGCGGCCTGAGACGGTCGCCCGGCGTCGGCGGGTAGGCCGGGTCCTCGGTCCCGGGTTCGGCGGGCACCGGCTGATCGGCGGGCAACAGCGTCTCTTCCGGCTCGACGAGCCGGACGACGCGCCATGCGCCCGGGCCGGCCTTGGGTGTCCCGTCGAGGTCGGTCCTCGTGACCGTAAAGGCCCCCCGGGTATCGGCCCGGACGAAGGCGCTGTCCCCGGCCAGCCCGGCCTCGACGCCGACGAAGCCGAGCCGGAACGACCGCGAGGCCGAGCGCGTCTCGCCGCCCTCGTCCGTGACGTCGACCGATAGAGTATAGCGGAAGGAGATCCCCGACCCGGCCCCGGCCCTCTTCTCGTCGGCTTGCGGCGTGAAGGCCACCTCGATCGCGCCGTCCGGTCCGACCTTTACCCGTCCGCCGGCGACCGTCTGGCTCCGCGCGCCGCCCGTCTCCCACCACCACCAGCGCGGATAGACCGGCTCTCGCCGGACCTGCCAGACCGCCTCGCCGCCCGTGACGGGCAGGCCGAAGTAATACCGGGCCTCGCCCTTGAGGGCCGCGGGACGGTTCAGACGGAGCGCTTTCTCCGGGTCCTTGATCGCGACCTCGAAGGTCGGGCGCTTGTATTCCTCGACGCGCACCGCGGCGGAGCCGTTCGGCGAGGTCCGCAGGGCCCAGCGGCCAAGCGGCCGGCCGGCGGCCGGGATGACGAACTCGCCGCTGGCCGTGCCGAACGTGTTCGTCGCGACCGTGGCTTGGGCCACGCGCTGGCTGTTGATGTCCTCGAGCCAGACGGTCACAGACGTTCCCGCATCGGGACGGATGCGGCCCAGGTCCTGCCGTCCCCTATACGCCAGGACCTTCCAGAAGAGCTTCTGGCCGGGCCGGTAGATGGAGCGGTCCGTGTAGACGAGGGCGCTGCGCTCCTCCCGGGGCTCGGTCCGCGTCTGCAGATAGAGGTAATCGGGATCGAAGGCGATGTCCCGGCCCTTGCGGGCCAGCAGGAAATAGGAGCCGCCGCGGGCGGTCGGGGCGAACCAGACCCGGCCGCCGGCGTCCGTCGTTTTCGATCCGACCTTGGTGTGGCCCTTTCTCCAATCGAAGGCGTAGAGGTCGACCGTCACCCCGGCCAGGGGGCGGCCCGTCGCGCCGGAGAGGGCAATTACCTCCTCGCCGCCCGCGGCCGCGCTTGGCCCGCCGCCCTCGCGCTTGACGAGGACCAGGTCCCCGACGACCACGCTGAGCCCGACCGTCTTGTTCCCGCCGCCGCCGAAATCCTCCCGGGCCGAAGCCGCGACGAGATAGAGCCCCGGCGCGAGCGTCGCCGGCAGGTCGGCGTACGTTTGGTGATCGCGGTAGTCCGCGGTCCTTGGCCAGATCGGCCTTCCAGGCCGCGTCCGGCCGCCGCCCCTCGACGATCCGCCGGGCCTCCTCGCCCTGCGGGAAGATGGAGTAGTCCTTCGAAGACTTGACCAGGGCTTCGAGGTCGACGGGGTAGGCGCGGAGGAAGACGCGGTCGATGTTCCGGTGGGTGAGGCGCACGGACCGGCGCCCCGGCGCGTCGAGGCGCATGGCCTCGATCGAATACTCGGGGGCCTCGATCGACCGGACGATGTGGCGGCAATGCCGGCCCCCGGGCGAGTCGGGGAAGCGCTCGACGCCTTCGAGGGCGATCCGTCGGGCCCGGACGAGGGCGTCGGGCCCGGATTCGCCGCGCGTGTATTCGGCCAGGAGCGCCTGGCCGGTCGCCCACCAGGCGTTCTTGCGGTTCGCGGCCAGGAACCCCGCCAGGTGCTTGCGGATCGCGGCCCGGTCGTCCTCGCCGTCGAACGCGTCGGTGAGGGCGCGGACGAGCTCGAAGCGGGCCTCGAGGGCGGCCGCGGGACGTCCGGCGCGGCGGCTCCACGTTTCGTGCTCGCCGAGGAGGGCGGCGATCATCTCGACGGGATGGCCGGCCGGGGACTCGAGGATCCTGGCGGCGTCGGCGGCGCCGATCTTCCCGGCCTTGGCGAGGAGCCCCGGCAGGTCGAGAAGCCAGGTCTCGTTCGACTGGCGCGGCGTCCAGAAGGAGGTGTCTCCGCGGAGTTCGGCCATGAGATGGACCACGGCGTCGCGCAGCGTGTCGCGCACGCCGGCCGGATAGTCGCCCGGGCTCCAGAAGTCGGGGAACTCGCCGGCCGTGTGGCCGGCCAGGCGCTCGCGGTCCTGCCAGACGCGCACGAGCGCCTGCCAGGCCTCGTCGAAGATCCGGTCCCGCGTCCAGGACTTGAGGTCGATCGGTCCCTTGGCTTCGACCCGCTCGCGCCGGCCGATGTCCCAGGAGTAGGCGTGATAGTAGGTGACGAGCGAATTGGCGTAGAAGAGATCGAGCATGTCGCGCTCGAGAGGGGAGTCCGGCCAGGCCTCGTCCTTGAAGAAGCGGACCGCCGTCTCGTAGCCGTGGAGGGAAGTCCGCAGCTGGCCCTCCCTGATCAGGGTCCAGGTCCAGAGCCGGGTGTCGCCGCTCTTGCGGGCGTCTTCGCGGAGGCGGGCGCACTCGGCCGCGGCGGCCTCGAACTTCTGCTCGGCGATGAGCTTCTCGACCGCTTCGCGGGCCGCCTGGCCGCGGACCCGGCTGGGATTCGACTACGGTCATCGGGGGCCTCCTTGAGCGCCGGGCTCGGCTACCGAGTGGACAAGGCCGGTCGGCGATGACGGCAGACAGTCCGGCGCCAGCGACGGCCAGGAGGATCGCCAATACGACGATGGTTGGACCGCGCCTTTCTGCCTTTTCGAACTTGGGGGATTTCCCAGTCTGCTTTGGGCTATTCATGCGATCCTCCCTGATGGAAATCGTAAAGCAGCCGGTGAAGGCTTCTTCATTCATACATCCCGTCGACCGAAATAGTCCCGAAGGCCGGTCATTTCCTAGGCTCTTTGGCGAGCTGTTTTCTAAAAAGTCCGTACTTAACCGTCATGCCCTCTCGCAGCGACCAGTGTCGAACCTCGAGGAGATCGACCTTGGCGGCCTTGCATACGAGAATGGCTTGTTCGAGAGAAGGCCGATCGTTCCAGTGGTAGTAGGCCGCCAGCCGGTCCTTTACGCAATCCGTCGGCGAGAGCAGGCGAAGGGTCCCGTTTCCAGGTATGGATTTCCCGGATCTCCCGGACGGGTTCTTCGCCGACCGAGAGAGGAGGCGAAAGGAATTCGACGATATAGGGAGTATCGGGATGCCGGAAGTGCCGGCCGTCTTCTTGGAATCCGAGCTCGCCCATGGTCGCTCGGATCCTTTTCCGGCCGACAGGGACCCTGAGGACGAAATCCAGATCGTAGGACGCGTAGCGATTCTCCGTATAGATCGAGACGCAGGCCCCGCCCGAGAGAACGACGTCGATCCCGCCTTTGAGGCAGGCCTCGCTGATCCCGGCGGCCAGGTCGGGAAGAGAGAGCTTCCGGGTGATCTTCATAGGGGCTTGCCCGTGCGCCGCGGCCTCAGCCGAGGCCGATAGAGGCGCTTGGCCTCCTGCTTCGGGTATGAACGTCAGGGCCTTGGCCAGCAGGGCCTCGAGTTCCTTCTTGAAGGGGTAGCGGGGATTGAAGCCGAAGAGGCGGATGCGTCCCTTCAACTTGCTGTAGAGAATCGCCGTCGCTCTCCATCTTGAGGAGGTGGTACTGGACCCCGTTGACGTATATGCCCAGAGATCCCTTGCGATCTCCCGCGGCATAGGACTCGCCGTGAGTGAAGATGTAGAGCAGTAGCTTTTCTTTGGTTCAGGCGATTCAAAAAGAAGTTCCAGCACGGCGGCCGCCTCCTTGATCAATTCAACAATAACTTGGTCACATGACCAAAGATTGTAGTTAATAGAATATGGTAATGCGAAGCACCTGTCAAGGGAATATTGATTGGGGACTATAAGGGGGACATGATACCCGTTCCAATATTTTCGCCAGTCGGACCCTGCGATCGAGCCTCCTGGCGTCGGGAGACCGGGGGGGCCGGAAAAATGGGGAATTGGTATCGTGTCCCCCTTTTTTTGTAGAATAGGCGCATCAATTCCCAGGAGGGCACGCATGAAACACGCACGCTTCGTCAAGATCGGCCTGGCCGTTCTGGGCCTGGCCGTGTTCGTCACGGCCGCGGCCCAGAGCGAGAAGGACAAGAGCTTCAACGGTCTGGGGCTGGGGCTCGGCAACCTGTCGCGCCTGTCCAAGGCCCAGACCCGGTCCATCAGCCCGGAGAACTTCACCGGCGAGAAGGGCAAGGCGGCCATGTCGACCGACGGGCCGGCCATGAGCTCGGCCCGGGACCTCGGCCAGGGCTGGAAGGTCTCGCCCTATGTCCGGATCCCGGCCGGGGAGACGTTCGTCATGGCCGACGTCAAGGGCGCAGGGGCCATCCAGCAGATCTGGCTGACGCCCGCCGGCACCTGGCGCCACGCCATCCTGCGCATCTACTGGGACGGCGAGACCGAGCCCTCGGTCGAATGCCCCGTCGGCGATTTCTTCGCCAGCGGCTGGGGCCAGTACGCCCAGGTGACCTCGCTGCCCGTCTGCGTCAATCCCGGCAGCGCCTTCAACTGCTACTGGGAGATGCCCTTCCGCAAGAGCTTCAAGATGACCCTCGAGAACATCGGCGCCAAGCCGCGGCCCAACGAGGCGCCCACGACCAACCAGTTCACCGTCTACTACCAGATCAACTACACGCTGACCGAAGTCCCGGACGACGCGGCCTACTTCCACGCCCAGTTCCGGCGCGTCAATCCGCTGCCGTACAAAGAGGTCTACACCCTCCTCGACGGCGTCAAGGGCTGGGGCCACTACGTCGGCACGTACATGGCCTGGGGCGTCCACAACAACGGCTGGTGGGGCGAGGGCGAGATCAAGTTCTACATGGACGGCGACTCGAAATTCCCGACCATCGCCGGCACCGGGACCGAGGATTATTTCTGCGGGTCCTACGACTTCGACGCCAAGGCCCCGGACGGCTCGATCCAGTACCACGAGTTCACGACGCCGTACACGGGACTGCCGCAGGTCATCCGGGGCGACGGGCATTACCAGATCATGCAGAGGTTCGGCCTCTACCGCTGGCACATCATGGATCCGATCCGGTTCGAGAAGGACCTGAAAGTGACCATCCAGGCGCTGGGCTGGCGGTCGGGCGGGCGCTATCTGCCGCTCCAGGACGACATCTCATCGGTCGCGTTCTGGTACCAGCAGGAGCCCCACGCCAAGTTCCCGAAGCTCCCGGACAAGGACTATCTGGAGATCATCTAGCTCAACCGCCCCTCGACCTCGTCGAGGACCGACTGGGGGTAGGAGGGCAGGGCGGCCGTCCGGGCCTCGAAGGCCCGCTTCAGGGAGTTGAGCTCGTTCAGGAAGGGCTTGAAGTCGGACGGGTCGCTCCAGTTGGCCATGGTCAGGCGCTCGATGATGTCCTTCATGCCCCGGGAGCTGATGACCTCGCCGAGGGACTCGGGCAGGCGGCCGCTCTCCTTGTCGCAGAAGCGGACGACCCGGAAGAACACCTTGCGCAGGATCTCCTGCTGATTGAGGATCTCCTGCTTGAGCAGGAAGAGGTCCTTGACCGAGGTGGTCTTGGTCAGCTGGCTGTGCTGCTGGCGGGCGCCCTCGACGACGTTCTGGATCGCGGTCATGAACGAAACGGCGTCGAGGAAAGTCCCGGTCGCGGCGGCGTAGAACCCGAGCTCGATGCCGTTCGTCACCGGCTCGATCTTGCGATAGTTGGCCAAGGACTCCAGGGCGGCGGCGTCCGCGGCGGACGGGGCCGCGGGAGATTCGGTTTCGACGGCTTCGGCCCGGGCTTCGGCCGGCGGCTCGGCGGGCGACAGGGCGGCCTCCTCCTCGTTCTCGCCGTAGAGGGAGGGCGAAACCGCGGGCTGGCCGTTGCCGCCGTCCGGTTTTGACGTCCAGGCCGGGACATTCAGCGCGAAATCGGCGTCGTCGTGAACGCTGTCCTCGTCCGGCCCGATGAGCCCGAGCGAGGCGGCCAGCTCCTCGGCGGTCTCCGCCGCGGGGGCGCTCGTCTCCTCCCCGAACGTGGAGGGGGGGGCCGCGAAAGGCGCGCCGGCTTCGTCGGAGAGCCCGGCCTGCCGCAGGGTGGCCATGAGGTCGCGCACCTGGCGCAGCTTGCCGATCTCATTCATCCAATCGACCTCGTTCTCCGCCCGGACGGAAGGCGCGGGAAGCTGGGCGATGAGGCCGGCGTATCCGCCCAGCTGGTCTTTGAGGCTGGCGTACTCGGACTCGGCCTTGACCCGGACCCGCTCGAGGTCCTGGTTGAGGCCGCCGATCTTCTCGAGCTCGTCGCCGGCCAGGGCGGCGGCGTTCTCCATCATCTTCTGATAGTTGACGGCCCGCTCGAAGTGGCCGCGGATCTCGCCCCGGAGGTGCTGCTCGGTCGTCTGGAGCTCGGCCATGGCGGCCTTGTGCTGATCGAGGAGGCTGCGGACCTGGACGAACTCCCGGTTGACGGCGTCGATCTGCTTCTGGGCTTCCTCTTTTTCGCGGTTGATCTTGGCGACAAGGGACTGCTCGACCTCGGTCTTCTGGGCCGAGAAGAGCTCGCTGACCCGCTTCTCGATGTCATCGAGGAAGGCCGCTTGTTCGATCTTGGCTTCGGCGTTGAGACTCATGGGACCTCCTTCAAGGTTGGACGGACGTCGGCGCGCTCTGGCCTTTTCCGTAGAGATGCTGGATGAGGACCAGGACCCCGGTGGGGATCCCGTGCTCGAATTCGATCCCCATCTCGTAGAGGCCGTCCTCGACCATGCGGTTCCAGCGGACGTCCGCCCTGGCTTTGACGATCTGTTTGGATTTGGACAGGTAGAGGGTCATCCGGAGCGAGGTGCCGACTTCGAAGAACCGGTCCGTGACCAGCCGGGCCCCGCCGAGAGAGATATCCTTGGTCAGCGCGTTGACGATGCGCGGCTCGTCCCCGGGGGAGGGCCCGGGGACCTCGATGGCCACCCGGTTCTCTTCGGCGATCCGTTTGTCTTTCCTGTTCTCGCGCATGGGCGCTCTCTTTTCCGTCCGTTCGCTCCAATAGGGCTGGCGATTGCGTGTACGGTCCGATATTAAAAGTAGGGGAAAAGAGCGTCCATCGCCGCTGGGGGTGAAAGGGGGGGGGAATATCCATCCCCCCCCTCCACCCCGCCTGAGAGTGCCCCCGGGCGGGGGCGGCGGCAGAAGTGGGGGAGGCGCGGGTGGCCCGGGCCGGGGACCTGGCAGGGGCCGGGGAAAAGGGGTGGGCAGGGGCCGGGGACATGTACCTCGGGTACGTGTCCCCGGAACTTGGGGGACCTGGTAGGGGGCGGGGACATGTACCTCAGGTACGTGTCCCCGAACAGAGCGGGCTAGCGGACCCGTTCGTGGGACGTCACGGGAGCGCCCGGAAGCTTGTCCCCCGTGAGAAATATGGCCATCCGGACGTATTTCCGGTCGCTCGCGTCCAGAGGCGGATCTCCTTCGTAGTCATGCCACCGGTCGACGAACTCGGCGCGGGGGATGAAGCCTCGCTGGCCGAGCAGGGACGGGTCCTCGAAGGTGAGCTTCTCGGCGTCCATGCCCAAAAGGACCATGTAGTGGCCGTCATCCCAGGTCTCGGTCCAGGGGACGTCGGTGCGTTCGCGCCAAGCCTGGAGGTCGACGATGACCGTCGTGCCGGAAGCGAGGGCGGCCTCGAGGTCGGGGAGGTCGAGCCCTTCGCGGAGCTCGGCCGTCAGCCCGAATTCTCGGGCGACGCGGACGATGTCGAGAGGGTGCGTGCCGGCCTCCGGCGTGCTGTGCAGGCGGGCGGCGAGGCGGTCTTCGCGTTCGGGCATGCCCCAGTAGGCGAGCACGGCCTGGAGGGCGGACGCCCCGCAAGTGTAACCGGTGCTCTGGCGGACGTCGGGGACGGCGGCGAAGGGCGAGGAGGGGAGCGGGGCCGGCGCTCGGGGCACCCGGACGTCCTTGACTCCCGGGACGGGCAAGAGCGTTCCGGCGAGCCAGCCCGCGGCCACGGCGAGGACGAGAAGGGCGGCTTTCTTCATCGCTGACCTCCGTTCTTGATCAAGCCGAGGATATCCGCGGGCGAGGCGACGAGGACGTCGGCGCCGTTCGTCCGCAGCTCGTCGGCCGTGCGGAATCCCCAGAGCGCGCCGACGGCGAGCATCCCGGCGGCCCGGGCGGTCATCATATCGACGTTGGTGTCGCCGACGAAGGCGCAGGCGGACGGGGGCACGCCGAGCTCGGCCGCGATGGCGAGGGCCGGCGCCGGGTCGGGCTTGAGCGGGACGCCGGGGAGGGCGCCGCGGACGATGTCGAAGCGGTGGGCGGGGAGAAGGGCCGAGGTCATGCGGCCGTGAAGATGATCGGACTTGTTCGAAAGGACGGCCGTCTTCAGGCCCCGCCGGGCCAGCTCGCCGAGCATCTCGGGGATGCCGTCGTAGGGCCGGCTGTGGTCCCGCCAGCAGGCCTGGTACTCGCGGCGGTAATCGCTCAGGATCTCGGCGACCAGGGCGTCGTCCGGGGCGGGCCGGCCGCGCGAAATGAAAACGCGCCGGATGAGCTCCTCGGCGCCGTCGCCGACGAGCGACTTCATCTCGTCGACGCTGCACGGGGCCAGGCCGCGGGGGACGTAAACGCGGTTGGAGGCCTCGGTGATGTCCTCGATCGAATCGAGGAGCGTCCCGTCGAGATCGAAGATCACCGCTTTGATCATCATGTCCCCGTTTTGTGGAGGTCGCGAAGGGCGATGTAGGTCTTCCAGCCGTGCTCGAGACGGGTCCGGTCGTCGGCCGTCGTCTCCCGGCGGACCTTGGCCGGGACGCCGGCGGCGATGACGCCGGCCGGGACGTCCATGCCCTCGGGCACGACGGCGCCGGCCGCCACGACCGCGCCGCGCCCGATCTTCGCGCCCGAGAGGACCGTGGCGCCCATGGCGATCAGGGCGTCGTCCTCGACGGTGCAGGCGTGGAGGACGGCGCCGTGGCCGACGGTCACCCGGGCCCCGACGCGGCAGGGCAGGTTCTCGTCGACGTGGACGACCGACCCGTCCTGGATGTTCGAATCCTGGCCGATCTCGATCCCGGCCCCCGCCATGTCCGCGCGGAGAACGCAGTTGTACCAGACGCTGGCGCCCTTGCGTATGGTGACCCGGCCGATGACGACCGCGCCGGGCGCCACCCAGGCGCCGTCCTCGATGACCGGCCGCTCGAGCTTATCCGATATCCCGTGTTCACCCATGGTCGAAGCTCCTTTTATGAAGGGGGAGTCATTCTAGCACGCCGTCTTTGCCGCGCCAAGAACCCAAGAAGGTTTGACCCCTTTCTTTTTTCTTGCATTCCTCGGGCCGCCGTTCTATAATCCTTACCATTCCACTAGGATTAATTTTCCTCGGGTGGGAAATTCGCGATATCTGGAGGCTTCCGTGCCCACAACCGCCGGTTTCACCGACAACGCGCTCAAGATCCTCAAGGCCCGCTACTTCCTGAAAGACGACAAGGGCGGGTTCGTCGACAAGGCTCCCGAGGACCTCTTCCGGCGCGTCGCCGACTACGTGGCCACGGCCGAGAAGGGCAAGGCCGACCGCAGGAAATACGCCCAGGCCTTCCTCCGGATCATGGCCGACCGCGACTTCCTGCCCAACAGCCCCACCCTGACCGGCGCCGGCCGGGGCATGTGCCTGAGCGCCTGCTTCGTGCTGCCCATCGAGGACTCCCTCGACCACATCTTCGAGACGGTCAAGAACGCCGCCCTCGTCCACAAGGAGGGCGGCGGCACCGGCTTCGACTTCAGCCGCCTCCGGCCCAAGGGCAGCTTCGTCCGCAAGACCCAGGGCGTCGCCTCCGGGCCCCTGTCCTTCCTCAAGGTCATCGACTCCGCGACCGAGGCCGTCAAGCAGGGCGGCACCCGCCGCGGCGCCAACATGGGCATCCTCCGCGTCGACCACCCCGACATCGAGGAGTTCATCCAGATGAAGCTCGACGGGGCGTCGGTCGCGAACTTCAACATCTCCGTCGCCATCACCGACGCCTTCATGGCCGCGCTCGACGCCGGCGCGGAATACGACCTCGTCGACCCTCACCTCGGCACCGTGGCCGGCCGCAAGGACGCCCGCAAGGTCTTCCAGCTCATCGTCGAGTCCGCCTGGGCCGTCGGCGATCCCGGCCTGATCTTCATCGACCGGATCAACGCCGGCAACCCCACCGCCGGCCTCGGCCCCATCCGGGCCACCAATCCCTGCGGCGAGCAGCCGCTCCACGATTACGAGTCCTGCAATCTCGGCTCCATCAACCTGGCCAACTTCCACGACGCCCGGGGCAAGGACCATTTCGACTGGGACCGCTTCGCCGCCGTCATCCGCCTCGGCGTCCGCTTCCTCGACGACGTCATCGACGTCAACCGCTACCCGCTGCCCCAGATCGACCGGACGACCCGGGCCTCCCGCCGCATCGGCCTCGGGGTCATGGGCTGGGCCGACCTGCTCCTGCTCATGAAGGTCCGCTACGACTCGCCCAAGGCCCTGGCCCTGGCCGACAAGGTCGCCGGCTTCCTCCGCGCCGAGGCCACGGCCGCCTCGCGCGACCTGGCCGCCGAGCGGGGCTCGTTCCCGGCCATCGCCTCGTCCGTCTACAAGGGCGGCCGGATGCGCAACGCGACCGTCTTCACCATCGCCCCGACCGGGACGATCTCGCGCATCGCCGGCTGCTCCTCGTCGATCGAGCCCGTCTTCGCCTTCGAGGTCGTCTCGAAGATCATCGACTCCGAGCTCAAGGACATCCACCCCCTCTACGCCGCCTGGAAAGAGAAGAATCCCGACAAGCCGCTCGCCGACTACTTCCGGGCCGCCCACGAGATCGCGCCGGAGTGGCACATCAAGACCCAGGCGGCCTTCCAGAAGCACGTCGACAATTCCGTCTCCAAGACCATCAACTTCCCCCACGAGGCCTCGGTCGAGGACGTCGAGAAGGCCTACCGCCTGGCCTGGGACCTGGGCACCAAGGGCATCACCATCTACCGCGACGGCTGCCGCGAGAGCCAGGTCCTCTACAAGAACGGCACGGAGATCAAGCACCCCGAGGGCCGCCCCGACTCGCTCCCCTCGGTCACCGACAAGATCAAGACCGGCTTCGGCAACCTCTACGTGACCATCTCCTTCCACAACCAGAAGCCGTTCGAGGTCTTCGCTTCGATCGGCAAGTCGGGCTATTCGACCATGGCCGACGCCGAGGCCCTCGGCCGCCTCATCTCGACCGCCCTCCGCAGCGGCGTCGAGGCCGAGGAGGTCATCACCCAGCTCAAGGGCATCGGCGGCTCGGAGCCCATCTTCACCGAGGGCGGCCTCATCCAGTCCATCCCGGATGCCATCGCCAAGGTCCTCGAGAAGCACTTCGGCGAGGTCAAGATGAGCGCCAAGGATTTCTACACCGTCCGCTGCAAGATCTGCGGCGCCCTCTTGCCCGACGAGAAGTGCCCCGTCTGCAACAACTGCGGCTGGAGTAAATGCGCATGAACCCGACGCCTTCCGTTCCCCCGGCCGTCCCCCTGGACCTGGTCCACATCCTCTACTGGGGAGGCATCCTCGTCGCCTCGGTCCTGCTGGGGATCATCGTCCAGAAGCTCTTTACTTCGAAGCTCCACCATCTGGCCAAGGGCACGACCACCGTCTGGGACGATGTCCTGGTCGAATCGATGAAGAGCATCATCGTTCTGTGGTTCCTCCTCATCGGCCTGGCCGTCGTCCTTAAGCTGGTCCCGCTCAAGCCCGAGCTCCTCGTCCCCGCCCGCCGGGGCCTCGGCATCCTGGGCATCGTTTCCGTGGCCATCTTCGCTTCCCGGCTGGCCCGCAAGGTCATCTACGTCTACATCGACCGCATCGTCGACGTGCCAACGACCCTGTTCAAGAACTCCGCCACAGTCGTCATCTACATCCTGGGCTTCCTGGTCACCCTCGACTACGTCGGCGTCTCCATCACGCCTCTGGTCACGGCCCTGGGTGTCAGCGGGGTGGGCTTCGCCCTGGCCATGCAGGATACGCTCACGAACCTCTTCGCCGGGCTGAGCATCCTCATGAGCCGGAAGGTCCGGCCGGGGGATTACGTCCAGCTGGACACGGGCCAGGAGGGTATCGTTTGCGACATCACCTGGCGCAACACGACCATCCGGAATCCCGAGACCAACCTGGTCGTCGTGCCCAACGGCAAGCTGGCCGCGGCCATCGTCATCAACACTCACCAGCCGGAAAAGGAGATGGGCCTCTTCCTGCCCGTCACGGTCGCCTTCGACAGCGACCTGGCCCTCGTCGAAAAGGCGACCCTCGAGGTCGCCCGCGAGATCCTGTCCGCTCCCGGCCGGGCCATTCCCGGCTTCGAACCGGCCATCCGCTTCAACGCGTTCACCGATCTCGGGGCCCGGTTCTCGGTCATCCTCCGGATCAAGGAATATCAGGAGCTGTACGTGATCCGGCACGAGTTCTTCAAGCGCCTCCACGAGCGCTATCGCCGGGAAGGGATCAAGCTGGCCGTCCCGCCGCGGGCCGTCTCCATCGAGAAGCCTCAGTAGGGCTGGTCCTCCTCTCGGCTCAGCTCGGGATATCGCTCCTTGCCCCCGCCAACGGGAAGCGGACTCTTGGGAGCGACCCGGCAGAATCGGGGCTGAGCACTCGAAGCCGCGATTCTGCGAAATATCGGAAGAGAGGTGTTCTCTAAAGATGTTTCCCAGCACCGCTCCTCCGAGCTGCTCCGGAGCGGTGCTGATGGTCGCTTCGTAGACTCCGCTCCCTGCCGGTCCCCCCTCCACCACGGGGATCTGCAGTCGCTGGCTCACCCTGTCCCGGGAGGACGAGGCGACATCCATCGCCGCCTCCGTCGGACTCCCTCCAATAGACTAACCGAAGATCAGCGCTTTCAGCAGCAGCGCGTTCAGCCCGACGACGACGGCCGCGACGGTCCACAACAGGACGTTGAGCGCCGGGCGGTTCGCGTACTTCCCCATCACCTTGGGCGACGAGGTCAGCCGGATCTGGGTGACGACGGTGATGGGCAGCTGCATGCTCAGGAGCATCTGCGAGACGATCAGGCCGCGGAAGGGATCGCCGATGAGGAAGACGATCGCGGTCGCGGCGACGAGGGTCCCCGCGGCGCCGATCCGGGAGTGGAGGTCCTTGATATCGTAGGCTTCGCCGAAGATCCCGGCGAAGATGCTCCCCCCGGCCATCCCGGCCGTGATGGAAGAGGACAGGCCCGAGAGCAGCAGGGCCAGGGCGAAGACGACCGCCGCCGCCGGCCCGAGCAGGGGACCGAGCATGCGCTGGGCCTGGCCGATCTCGGTCACCGGGGCCCGGCCGAAGAACGCGGCCGCCGCCACGATGATCATGGCGCTGTTGATGCCCCAGCCGACGGTCATGGAAAAAAGGGTGTCGGCGAACTCGTACTTGAGCTGGCGGCGGATGACGGCCTCGTCCTTGACCTGCCACTGCCGGCTCTGGATGACCTCGGAATGGAGAAAGATGTTGTGGGGCATGACCACGGCGCCGAGGACGCTCATGACGATGGGCAGGGACCCGGCCGGCAGGCTGGGCACCAGCCACGCCGCGGCCGCCCGGCCCCAGGGCACGCGGACGAGGACGAGCTCGAACAGGAAGGACAGGCCGATCAGGGAGACGAAGGCGATGATCCACTTCTCGAGCCGGGGATAGGAGCTCGTGAAGAGGAGGGCGCCGACGACGCCGAGGACGAGCACTGCGGCCGCCCGGTAGGGGAGCCAGGGGAAGAGGAGGCTCAGGCCCAGGGCCGCGCCGAGGACCTCGGCCAGCGCCGTCGCGACCGCGGCCAGGACCGCGCTCGTCAGGACGAACCGCGATACCGCCGGCCGCAGGTGCTTCGTCGCCGCCTCGGACAGGCACAGCCCGGTGGCGATGCCGAGATGGGCCACGTTGTGCTGGAGGACGACCAGCATGACCGTGGACAGGGTGACCATCCAGAGCAGGGTGTAGCCGTGGGCGGCGCCGGCGGCGATGTTCGAGGCCCAGTTGCCCGGGTCGATGAAGCCGACCGTGACGAGCAGTCCCGGCCCGATGTAGCGCAGGAAGGTCAGCGCTTCGCGGCGCGGTCCGTGGCGTTTGAGCAGGCCGGCGAGTTTCATCGTGGGCATCCCTCAGACGACTAAAATTATGACATTTTGGGGCTTCTTTCAAGGGGACGGCCGTCCCCTTTTACGAGGATTCTGGCCGCGGAGGTTTGACCGTCCGGCCTTTTAGTGATAACGTTTTCAATGATCTGTCCGTCATAAGGAGTCGATATGAAGAAAATCTCCGTCGTCATTATCCTGTTCGGATGTCTCGCCGGCCTGTCCTTCGGCGAGAGCAAACATAACTTCGGTGTCGGGATCATCCTCGGCGAGCCGACTGGCCTCAGCGCCAAGGGCTGGCTCAGCGAGACCGTGGGCGTCGACGGCGGCGCGGCCTGGTCGTTCACCGGCGGTTCGTATTTCCAGCTCCACAGCGACCTCCTCGTCCATAATTTCAAGCTCTTCACCGTCGACACCGGCAAGATGAGCTTCTTCTACGGCGTCGGCGCCCGGATCAGGTTCGACGACGACACGACCTTCAGCCTGCGCGTCCCGGTCGGCATCTCCTACGAATTCGAGAAGACCCCCATCGAGCTGTTCCTCGAGATCGTGCCGATGCTCGACCTCGTCCCCGCGACCGAGGTCGATATCGCCGGCGGGATCGGCTTCCGGTATTATTTCTGACCGTCGACCCGTCGACCGGGCGCTCACGGCACCGATGACCGCCGTTCGTCCTGAAGGCCTGGCGGGCCGCGGGCGGACCGCGCTTCGGACCGCTCTCGCCGCGGCCGCTCTTTCGCTCGTCGTCTTCGCGGCCGCCGCAGCCCCGGGAACCGGCTCCGGTCCCGCGTCCGGGGCCCCGGCTCTTTCCGGCCGCCGCACCCTCCTCGTCTCTCCCGGTCCGCCGCGTCCCGGCGAGCCAATGCGGGTCCTGGCCGTTTTCGATGGAGATCCCGCCAAGGTCGGCCTCTCCCTCCGCGGCCCCTCCGGCGTCAGGGTCGAACCGCTCCAGACGAAAAGGGGAGGAGGGCCGCCCTTCTGGATCGTGGCCGAGTTCGGCGCCGCGCCCGTCGGGGCCTTCGAGCTCATCCTGAAAGAAGGCCGGGACGAGATCGAGGCCGGCCCTGCGGACCTCTTCGCGGCCGGCCGCGGCTGGTCGTGGGAAGCGGAGAGCCTCTATGCGGCCTGGATCGAGGCTCTGTTCGCCGACGCCGACGAGCGCTCGTCGTGGAAGGCCCTCCACGAGGTCACGCGCGACCGCGGCCGCAACATCCTCCACGGCCACCTCGGCCTCGGCGAGGACGAAGCCACCGGCCCGAACGCTCTGGCGATGACCCCGGACTGCGCCGACAATCCTTATTTTCTACGGGCCTATTTCGCCTGGAAGCTCGGCCTGCCCTTCGGCTTCCACGAGACGAGCTGGGGGACGCTCGAATCGCCGCCGGCCGCCGGCCGGCTCATCATGGCCGAGCCGCGCCAGCCCGGGGCGGGGGATCCCGTCCTGCCGATGAAGCGCCTTCTCGGCCAAATCAAGAACATCGTCCACGCCGGCAACGGCCGGACCGCGCTCCGGGCCGACCGCTCCGACTACTACCCTCTGCCTCTCACGCGCCGGGCCCTCAAGCCGGGCACGGTCTACGCCGATCCCTACGGGCACACCTACACGCTCGTCCGCTGGGTCGGCCAGACGCGGAAAACGCCCGGCCTGCTGCTCGGGGCCGACGCCCAGCCCGACGGGACGATCGGCGTCAAGAGGTTCTGGAAGGGGAATTTCCTGTTCACGACCGAGGAGGTCGTCGGCGAGCCCGGCTTCAAGGCCTTCCGGCCCATCGTCCTCGACGGCGCCGGCCGGCCGCGGCCGCTGACCAACAGCGAGATCGCCGCGAGCCCCGACTACGGCGATCTCTCGTTCGAGCAGGAGAGCATGTCCGGCGAGGCTTTTTACGCGGCCATGGAGAAGCTCATCAATCCCGAGCCCCTCGACGCGGCGGCGGCCTTCGAGGACCTCTTCCGCGCCCTCCACGAGCAGCTCCTCGTCCGGGTCGATTCCGTGGCCAACGGCGAGGCCTACATGACGGCCCATCCGGGCGCCGTCATCGCCATGCCCTCGGGCAAGTCGGTCTTCCAATCCCTCGGGCCGTGGGAGGATTATTCGACCCCCAACCGCGACCTGCGCCTGCTCATCGCCATCGACACCATCCTCGAGTTCCCCGACAAGGTCGCCCGCGACCCCGCCGCCTACGACATGGGCGGGAAGAAGGCGCCCGACCGGGTCCGCAGCGAGCTCCTTGCCCTCCGGAAGAAGCGGGCCTCGGAGCTCTCGATCACCTACAGGGGCTCGGACGGGTCGTCGCGAGTTCTGACGCTCGAGGACATCTTCCTCAGGGCCGAGGCCTTCGAGACGGGCTATAACCCCAACGACAGCATCGAGATCCGCTGGGGCGCCCCGGCGGGAAGCGCCGAGCTGGCCACGGCCCGGCGGCGGGCCCCGGCCTCGCAGATCGCCAAGATGAAGGCCCTCCAGCCCTGGTTCCATAAGCGCCTCCGCCCCTCTTAACAGTTGATTTTGTGGGCGACTTGGGCTAATAAGGACCCATCGAGGAGGGGAATATGCCTCTGAGGATCGGCCGAACCGCCTTTGCGCTGCTGCTGTCCTCGCGAGCTGGGGTTGTCCCTCATATTGCTTTTATCCGCCGCTTGGGTTAAGAAGGACCCATCGAGGAGGGGAACATGCCTCTGAGGATCGGCCGAACCGCCTTCGGCGTCCTGCTGGCTGTCCTCGCTTCGCTCCCGGCCGGTCTCGCCGCCCAGGACGTCCCGCCGACCTCCCCGCCGCCGGCGGACACGATCGCCCCGGGATCCTACAAGTCCTTCAGTCCCTTCCCGATCCTCATGTACGACACGGACATCGGCTTCGGCTACGGCGCCAAGGTCAAGTTCGTCGATTATTTCGGGAAGAAGGAGTCCCTGGACCTGACCGTGTTCAACTCGACCAAGGGCGAGCGCTGGTACGCCTTCGCTTTCTCCATTCCCGATCTCGAGATCCGCCAGGGCAAGCGCTACGGCCTGTCCTTCGACTTCAAGGCCGAGTACGACAAGTTCCTCAACTACAGCTTCTACGGCTTCGGGGCCGCGACCCCCGAGGACGGCCGGACCGTCTTCCCCTACGAGACGATCGGCGTGCCCCTGACCTTCGGCCGCGGCCTCTCGCCGCACCTCGTCTTCGAGGTCTCCTACGCGTTCCGGTGGCTCCGCTACGAGGCGCCCCTCGAAGGCGGGGCCTATGTCGACGAGATCGCCGCCCTGGCCGCCCGCGGCCGCGAGTTCTTTCCCTTTCTCTCCCTCAGCCTTCGCTACGACACCTCCGACAGCCAGATCCATCCGACCCGGGGCTTCCGCGTCATCCTCCAGAACGACCTGGCGGCCGGTCTCGTGGGCAGCGGCGACACCTCCTTCGACCGCGTGACCGTCGATCTCCGCAAGTATCAGAGGATCTTCGGCCCGAAGGACGTCCTGGCCGTCCGGGCCCTGGCCCAGTATGTCGGCGGGAGCAATATCCCCATGTTCGACCACGCCTCGCTCGGCGGCGGCGGGGTCCTGTCGGCCCTGCGCGGCTACGGCCTCAACCGCTTCCTCGACAAGGGCAAGTTCCTGGTCAACGCCGAGTACCGGTTCCCGATCGTCTGGCGCCTCGGCGGCAACGTCTTCTGCGACACGGGGACGGTCTGGCCGTCGCTCGGGGCGGTCGACTTCGGGGCGCTGGCCTTCGACGCCGGCGTCGGCCTCAGGTTCTACATGCCCGATTTCGTGGTCCGCGTCGACGTCGCCTGGAGCAAGGAGGGGATGGGCCTCTATTTCAACTTCGGACATATCTTTTAAAGGGGGAACGGCGCAGAGTGGGATCTTCAGAACGGTGCGGCATAAACGGCCGGAGCGTCCGGAGCGAAATCCCTGCAGAAAGGAAAATCGTTCAATGAAACCTCGCCCCGTCTTAGCTAACGTCGCCATGTTCGTCGTCGCCGCCGCCGGCGCCGTCCTGATCGCTTCCCAAGCGAGGGTCCAGGCCACGGCCTCGACCCCGACCCAGATCCAGGCCCCGGCCGGCGACGACCAGGTCTGGAAGGACTTCATCGCCTGGTTCAAGACCGCCCCGGCCGGCGCGGACGCGTTCCGCCTCTACGGCGAAGAACTCGCCAGGCAGGGGCTGACGCGGGAGGAGATCGGGCGCCGCTTCGGCATCATCACGCGGCTGTTCGCGACGAAGCCGGAGGGGGCCGAGGTCTTCTATGACAAGACCTTCAGCCGGCCCGCGCTCACCGGGAGGCCGGAGGTTGACGGATTCGCCAGCGTCCCGAGCGAGTTCCTCATGGGCGCGGTCCAGGACGTCGCGCCGGGGCGGGCTCTCGACCTGGGCATGGGCCAGGGCCGCAACGCCGTCGCGCTGGCCGCGAAGGGCTGGGCCGTGACCGGTGTCGACGTCTCGGGCGAGGCCGTCGGCGCGGCGGCCCGGAATGCCGACAAGGCCGGGGTCAAGATCACGGGGATCAAGTCGGATTACGCCTCTTTCGACTTCGGCCGGGAGTCCTGGGACCTCGTGGCCATGATCTTCGCCTGGGCGCCGATCGACGAGGCCGCGTTCGTCGAGCGCGTCCGGGCGTCCCTCAAGCCGGGCGGCCTGGTCGTCTTCGAGAACTTCTTCAACACGCCCGAGCAGCCCCGTGCGCCCATGGTCCGGGCCCTGCCTCCGGGCGGCACCCGGGCGGCCTTCGCCGGCTTCGAGATCGTCAGCTACGAGGAGCTCAAGGGGACGGGCGACTGGGGCGGCCCGGATTCCAATCTCGTCCGGATGGTCGCCCGCAAGCGCTAAGACCGGGCCTAAGACCGGGGACACGTACCTAAGGGACATGTCCCCATTCTGATCCCGGTCGTGCGTTTCCCCAGCGCGATAAATGGGGAACGGGTATCATGTCCCCCATTTGAATGTCCGGCGCCTCGCGCCGATTGACTTGGCCGCGAGCGTGTGATAATCCTCCTCTCTTCGCCCGTGCGCCCGCTCCCTCCGGGTCCCGGGCGTCCCCGAAATATGGAAGAAACTCCGGCCGTCGGTCGTCCAAACCATGACGTGCCGAATCCGTTCGTCAAAAAATCCGCAGGAGGAACATCGATGTCTATCCGTCCATTTCGTTTTGCCGTCACGATCCTCCTGGCCCTGGGCTTCGTCCTGGGCGCCGGGGGCGCGGTCCTGGCCCGAGCGCAGGTCACGGCCGACGATCTCAATCAGATGACCTGGCGCTGGGTCGGGCCCGTCAACTTCTCGGGCCGGATCACCGAATTCGCCGTGCCCCCCGGCCAGACCACGACCTACTACGTCCTCACCGCCAGCGGCGGCGTATGGAAGACCGAGGACGCCGGAACGCACTTCGAACCCATCTTCGACAAGTACGGCAACATGAGCACGGGTTCGCTCGGCCTCGCCGCGTCCAACCCGGCCATTCTCTACCTGGGCACGGGCGAGCCGATGCACGCCCGGTCCAGCTCCCACGGCAACGGCGTCTGGAAGTCGACCGACGCCGGCAAGACCTGGACCAACGTCGGGCTGAAGCAGAGCTATTTCATCAACAAGGTCCAGGTCGACCCCAAGAACCCGGACGTCGTCTATGTCGCGGCCGAAGGCAAGCTCTACGACAACGCCACGGACTGCGAGCGCGGCTTCTACGTGACGACCGACGGCGGCAAGACCTGGGAGCGGCGGTGGCCGCTCGCCGACCGCGGCGTCGGCGACTTCGCCGTCGACCCGCGCGACTTCAACGTCGTCATCGCCCAGGCTTACAAGCTGTATAGGCGGAGCTGGACCTACATCGACCGCCAGCCGGGCAACATCCTCTACAAGTCGGCCGACGGCGGCAAGACCTGGAAAAAGCTCGAGGGCGGCCTGCCGAACCAGCTCGAGGTCGGCCGGGCCGGCCTGGCCGTCTACCCCAAGAACCCGAACATCGTCTACGCCCGGATCGACGAAGAGGTCAACCTCGGGCTGGCCGAGCGCGACGGCGTCGCCAACTTCCGGGCCTCGACCCCCTTCGGGGGCGGCCCATTCGCCGAGAACATGAACTTCGAGAAGTTCAAGACCTTCAAGATCAATCCGGCCCTGTCCAAGGAGGCGCCCAAGTTCACGCCCATCGTCGCGGCCGACGAGGCCGAGCTGGTGAAGAAGCTGAACGAGCTCATCGCCGACAAGGACTTCCTGACCAAGTCGGGCGTCGACCTGGCCAAGTTCGACGCGGCCGCCCGCAAGGCCTACGCCGCTAAGAAGGAGCTCATCGCCTCCATCAACGAGATCGAGGCGCTCCAGAAGCGGGAGGCGCCCAAGGCCGACTCGAGCGAGGCCAAGGGACGCGCCCAGGTCACGAACCGCCACGTCCTCGAGATGCTCTACGCCGGCGTCTTCGCCGGCCAGGAGCCGGTCAAGCGGGCCGGCGTCATCTACCGGTCCGAGGACCTCGGCGAGACCTGGAAGAAGATGACAGAGTACAAGCTCACCGGCGGCAGCGGCCTCGTCAACCAGACCGAGGCCGGCTACTACGCCCGGCTCTACGTCGACGCCCAGAACGATCAGGTCCTCTATGCCTGCGACACCAACGTCACCGTCTCGAATGACGGCGGCAAGACCTTCAAGCCCACCGGCTGGGATTCCGGGGCCTACAAGCTCCACGTCGACCACCGCGCCCTCTGGCTCGATCCGCAGAACTCCAATCACATCCTGAGCGGCAACGACGGCGGGGCGGGGGAGACCTGGGACGGCGGCAAGCACTGGCACCAGAAGGCGACCATCAGCGCCCAGCAGTTCTACGACGTCGCGCCGACAACGAGCAGCCCTACAACGTCATGGGCGGCACCCAGGACAACGGCGCCTGGTGGGGCCCCTCCCAGAACCGCAATTCCTGGGGCGTTTACGCCGCCGACTGGAACTACCTGCCGACGGGCGACGCCTATTTCGTCCTGCGCGACTGGTGGAACCCCGATTACATGTACTACGAGAGCCAGTTCGGCGCTTCGAGCCGCATCAACCTCGCGACCGGGGAGATCTCCCAGCTGGCCAAGCGGACGACGCCCGAGGAGTCGGCCAAGGGCATGCCGGCCCAACGCTATCAGTGGAACGCCCCGATCGTCCTCTCGCCCCATAATCCCGGCATCGTCTACGTCTGCTCGCAGTTCGTCCACCGCTCCCTGAGCCGGGGCGAGCCGGGCACGTTCGTCACCATCAGCCCGGACCTGTCCCGGGCCGACAAGACGCGCCTCGAGGAGTCCAAGAAGACCAACCTCCAGTACGCCACCATCTACGCCTTCGCCGAGTCGGCCAAGAAGCCCGGCCTCCTGTGGGCCGGCACCGACGACGGCAACGTCCAGCTGTCGACCGACTGCGGGGTCACCTGGACCAACATCACGGCCAATTTCTACGACATGAAGACGGGCAAGCCCAAGCCGGGCGTCAAGGGCGCCCTCATCCCGTTCGACCGCTGGGTCAAGCGGGTCGTCCCCTCGCGTTTCGACGAGGCCACCTGCTACGTCGCCTTCAACGGCTACCGCACCCACAACGAGGACAAGACCTGGATCTTCGTCACCCGCGACCTGGGCAAGACCTGGGAGGACATCTCCGGCGGCATGATGAACCCGGTCTGGGACCTCGAGGAGGACCCCGACAACGCCAACGTGCTCTACGCCGGCACCGACTACGGCGTGTGGGTCACGATCGACAAGGGCAAGACCTGGTCGGCCTTCTCGACCTCGGCCCCGAACGTCATCATCCGCGACATGGCCATCCAGAGGCGGGACCGCGACCTGGTCATCGGCACCTACGGCCGGGGCATCTACGTCGCCGACATCGCGCCCCTCAAGGAGATGAACGCCGACGTGCTGGCCAAGGACGCCTATCTTTTCGATCCCGAGGAGGTCGTGCGCTGGAACCGCCTCGAGCGGCGGGGCGAACAGTACGGCGAGTTCGCCAAGGTCGACAACCCGCAGATCGCCTCAATGATCTACTATTACCTCAAGGGCGAGCCCAAGGCGGTCAAGCTCGTGGTCAAGGACCTCGAGGGCAACCTCATTCAGGAGATCACAGGGACGGCCAAGAAGGGCCTGCAGAAGGCCTCCTGGAACCTGACCAAGCGGGTCGACGCGTCGGCCCAGGCGGCCGGTCCGCGGCCCGGCGGGCGCGGCCGTGGCGCGAACCTGGTGGACTACGGTCTCTACAAGGTGACCCTCAGCGTGGACGGCAAGGACATCGCCACCAAGACGGTCAAGGTCAGCCCCGACCCAAAATTTAAATAATAGGAGCGGTGGGGCAGTCCCGTGAGGGGCAGCCCCGACCCCAAGTTCAAGTAAAGACGGACAAGGGGGACACGTACCCGAGGTACGTGTCCCCCTTTTTTTTCTATTTTCCGGTCTGCATCGGGTCCAACCGGACGGCGACCTTGCCGGTATAGGTCTTGCCGCCCACGGTCAGCTTGACGGCGTAGGTGCCGGGCTCGGCGGCCTGTCCGCCCATGCCCCGCATCCCCCCCCCGCCGTAGAACCCGCCGCCCGGGCGGATGACGGAGAAGACGGTCCGCTGGATCTCCGAGACCTTGCGGAAATTGGTCGCCCCATTTGTCGAGATCGGCCAGGGCCTTCTTGAGGGCGGCCTTCTGTTCGTCGGTGAGGTCGGTCCGCAACAGGGCCGGATCGATCTGCCGCTTGATGTTGCCGACGAGCGTCTGCGTGGTCGCGGACGGCGGGTCGAAACGGAGGTCCCAGACGACGCGGTTGATGCCCGGCCCGGCCTCGTCGAGAATGTAGGTCGTCTTGAGCGGTGCCGGCGGGTCCGAGACCTCCAGGGTGGCCGGCGACCCGTTCGCCGCGGGCTTGGCCTTGAGATAGAAGTTCAGGAGCGCCCCCTCGGGCGGGTTCTCGCCCTTGAAGAACAGGTCGCCCCGGCCGTAGCCGCCGCGCTGGATGCGGAGCCAGCGCGTGCCGGGCTTGCCGGGATCGAAGACCGCGGCGTCCTGGCCGAGGACGCTGTCGGTCGTCTTGCGCAGGGCCGTGATGTCGTCGAGGATCCACAGCCCCCGGCCGTGGGTCGCGGCGATGAGATCGTTGTCGCGGGGGTGGATGAGAAGGTCGTGGAAGGCGACCGTGGGCATGTTCAGCTTCAGGCTCGACCAGGTCGCGCCCGCGTCGCGGCTGAAGAAGACCCCGAACTCCGTGCCCAGGAAGAGCAGGTTCTTGGCGACCGGGTCCTCGCGGATGACGTAGACCGGCTGGCCGTCGGGGATGCCGGCGGCGATGGCCGTCCAGGTCTCGCCGAAGTCGGTCGTCTTGAAGACGTAGGGGTGGAAATCGTCGGAGCGGTGGCCGTCGAAGGTCACGTAGCAGGTGCCTTCGTCGAAATGCGAGGCCTCGACCCGGCTGCACCAGAGCCCCAAGGGGAAGACCGCGCCCTTGACGCCGGGCTTGGCCTTTCCGGTCTTCAGGTCGTAGAAACGGGCGGTGATGTTGGTCCAGGTGACCCCGCCGTTCCGCGTCAGCTGGACGTTGCCGTCGTCGGTGCCGACCCAGATCAGGCCGGGGACGCGCGGCGATTCGGAGACGCTGATGATCGTGCCGTAGGTCTCGGCGCCGGTGACGTCGGACGTGAGGCCGCCGGTCGGGCCTTTGGCCGGGGCGTTCTTGGCCTTGTCGTTCCTGGTCAGATCGGGGCTGACGATCATCCAGTGGTCGCCCCGGTCGACGGACTTGAGGAGGTGGTTGCCGCCGAAATAGACGGTCTCGGGATTGTGGGGCGAGAGGACGATGGGCGTGCTCCAGTTGAAGCGGAACGGCCCCCGGTCCTGCTGCATTCGGCCCCGCATGGCTTCCTCGGGCGCGGCCGGCTCGGCTTTGGCCTCGGGCTTGGCGGCCGGCTTGGCCGCCGGCTTCGCGGCCGGGGCCTTCTTCTCGGGAGGCAACCCGGTCGTCGCGGAGGCGGGTGGGAAGAACTCCTTGTAGTTGAGGACGTTCATCGAGGTCGGCCGGATCTGCTTGGATTCGCGGGTCTCGACGTTGACGCGCTGGATGGACCCGCCCTGGCTCTCGACGTAGACCGTCCGCCAGTCCTGCGGATCGTTCTGGGTGTGGAAGCCGTCGCCGCCGCCGATGTTGTACCAGAAGTCGGTCAGGATCTGGCCCTCGCGGTGCATGGACGGGCCGCCCCAGGTGCCGTTGTCCTGGAGGCCGCCGTAGACGTAGTACGGATCGCGCATGTCGGCGCTGACGGCGTAGAACTGGGCCGCGCTGATGTTGTCGTAGAAGACCCACGTCTTGCCGTGATCGTAGGTCAGGGAGGCGCCGCCGTCCTGCCCGACGTAGAAGCGGTTCTTGTTCGTCGGATCGATCCACATGGTGTGGAAATCCGGATGGAGGCCGCCGACCTGGCTCCAGGTCTTGCCGCCGTCGGGGGAGAAGCTCATGTTGGTGGCCAGCCAGTAGACCCACTTGTCCTCGATGGGGCTGAGGTAGATGTGGCTGTAGTAGAACGGCCGGTTGTTCTGCCGGCTCATGAACGTCCAGGTGGCCCCGCCGTCCTCGGACCGGTAGATGCCCGTGCCAAGCTTGGTCATATCGTCGTACTCGGGGTTGGGCTTCTGCTCGTTGCCCTGGCGGACGGTGGCCTGGGGCTGGTACGACGCCTCGACGATGGCGGCCAGGACCTTCGGGTTGGAGCGCGAGATGGCCAGCCCGATACGGCCGATCTCGCCCGCGGGCAGGCCCTGGACGAGCTTGGTCCAGGTGGCGCCGCCGTCGGTCGTCTTGAAGATGCCGCCGTTCGGGCCGCCGGAGTCGAAGCGCCAGGGCTGGCGCAGCCGCTGCCATAAGGCGACATAGAGGGTCTCGGGATCGGTCGGGTGCATGACCAGGTCGATAGCCCCGGTCTTGCCGTCGTTCGGCAATCCGCCGGCGAGCTTGGTCCAGGTGGCGCCGCCGTCGGTCGTCTTGAACAGGCCGCGGTCGCCCGTATAGCCCCAGGGATGGCCGGAGGCCGCGACGTAGACGGTGTTCGGATCGGCCGGGTGGGTGAGCACGCGGGCGATCGTCTGCGTCGTTTCGAGCCCCATCCGGGCGAACGTCTTGCCGCCGTCGGTCGACTTGTAGATGCCGTCGCCCCAGGCGACGCTGTTGCGGACGCATTCCTCGCCCGTCCCGACCCAGATGATCTTGGGGTCCTTTTGGAAGAAGGCGACGTCGCCGATGGAGGCCGAGCCGCCGTTATCGAAAATGGGCTCCCAGGTCGTCCCGGCGTTCACGGACTTGAAGACGCCGCCCGAGGCGGTGGCCACGAGGACTTGGGTGAAATCGCTGTCGAGCGCCTCGAAATCGGAGATGCGGCCGACCATGTTGGCCGGGCCGATCGAGCGCCAGCGCAGGTGCCGGGTGAGATCGGCCGGGTTCGGTCCGCCCGGAGGGGCGGCCTGCGGCGCCGCGAACGCGCCGCTGAAGGCCATGACGATGACGAGGATAACGGAAGCCCTGAGGGCTGCGGAGACGCCGTGCTTCATACCGACCTCCTTGGAATGCAGGATCGAAGGGCGGATTATAGCCTCATCCGTTAGTTGACACAACGTTGACATGTCCTTGACAACTCGGCCGGCCGCCGGACCTATCGTGCCCCCGGTGGAAGGAGACGGTCGATGAACAAGATGCGAGGCCTGGTCCTGGGGATGGCGATCGCGATCCTCGGTCTTGCGGCCCCCGGGCTGCCCGGGCAGGCGCCCCGGACGGGCCAGCAGATCCCGCCGATGCCCCGGGTCGCTGACCCCGGGAATGGCGGGTGGCTCAGCCTGGGCGCGTCCCCCCGGGGCTTCTTGGTCGCCGTGTCCCGGCAAGCCGAACGGACGGCCATGGATCTCTTCGCGGCCTATTACCTGGATGAGGAAGGATTTTCCGGCGCCACGCTCGGGCTCTCTCTGGGCCTGCCTCTGAGCACGGGTCGCGTGTTCGCCGAGGTAGGCGGCGGACCCGGTCTCATGTTCGTCTCGTGGGACCAGGCGAACAAGACCCTGATCTGCCTGAACGCGGGCCTGCAGATCTCGGTCCGTTTCAGCTCGCGCCTGGCCCTCGGGCTTTTTTCCACCGTCGGGGTCAGCACTCATAAGACGCTCGGAGGGATCTTCCTCTGTCTCCAGTACGGGCGTTGGGAGTTCTGAAAAAAGGCGTATAATATTGAGACCATGCAGAAACGGATGGTCTCTGTCGTATCCCTCGTCCTCCTGGCCGTGGTCTTCTCTTGCGGCGGCCAGCAGGGCGACAAGCGCCGCCCCGGCGGAGTTCGACGCCGCGTCGGCCTACGGCTTCGTCAAGAAGCAGGTCGAGTTCGGGCCGCGAGTGCCCGGCACGCCGGCCCACGCCGCGTGCGCCGACTGGTTCGTCAAGACCCTGAAGCAGTGGACTCCCGACGTCGTCGTCCAGGAGTTCAAGGCCCGGGCCTACGACGGCCGGCCTCTCGCCGGCAAGAACATCATCGCCTCGTTCAACGCCGAGGCGAAGGACCGGATCCTGCTCTGCGCGCACTGGGACTCCCGGCCGTTCGCCGACCACGACCCGGACCCGGCCAACCATTTCAAGCCCGTCATGGGGGCCAACGACGGCGCCAGCGGCGTCGGGGTCCTGCTCGAGGTCGCCCGGTGCCTGTCGCTCAACAAGCCCGCCGTGGGCGTCGATATCCTGCTCCTCGACCTCGAGGATTTCGGGGAGCACGCGAACTGGCGGGGGAGCTCCGAGGACAGCTGGGGCCTCGGTTCCCAGCACTGGGCCAAGAACCCTCACCGGCCCGGCTACCGGGCCCGCTTCGGCATCCTGCTCGACATGGTCGGGGCCGCCGGCGCGACGTTCCCGATGGAGGGGACGTCGATGTATTACGCGCCGGCCGTGGTCCGAAAGGTCTGGGACGTGGCCCGCGGTCTCGGCCTCGGCCGGTACTTCATCGACCGGGAGTCCGATCCGCTCATCGACGACCATCTCTACATCAACCGGTACACCGGCATCCCGACGATCGACATCATCGACTACGACGCCGGGCGCGGCGGCTTCCCCTCGAGCTGGCACACGGCCGGCGACACCCTGGACAAGATCGACAAGAAGACCCTGGAGGCGGCCGGACGGACCGTCCTGGCCGTCGTCCTCCAGGAGAAATAGGGGGCCCCGGGCCCCCGGCCCGGGACGGAAGAAAACCGCCCGCTGGCCGTCTAATCACATGTCGGACGGATGAAAGTCATTTTCAGAGAAAAAGGAGTCTCCAAAATGAAGAAAGCTTTGCTCGCCTGCTTGGCCGTCGCGGCCATCCTGACCCTGGCCGCCTGGGCCGCCGACGTTTCCGGCGTCTGGATCATGTCCACACCGGGCCGTGACGGGCAGATGATGGAGCGCGAGATCACCATCGCCCAGACCGGCGACAAGATCAAGGTCACCCTGCCCGGGCGTCCCAATCAGGACGGCACCCCCGGGGAACCGATGGTCGCCGAAGGCACCCTCGTGGGCAACGCCATCCAGTGGACCATCGTCATGCAGAGACCCGACGGCCAGGAAATGAAGATGGAATACAAGGGGACCGTCGACGGCAATACGATGAAGGGCACCACGATGCGCCGGGACCAGGAAGTCGAGTGGACCGCCAAGAAGAAGTAAGAGACTGAGATACGCCGGGGCCGGACGGATTCCGGCCCCGGTATTCAACCGGAGGGTCGCCATGGACCGCAGGGAGTTCCTTAGAAGCGCGCTCGTCGCCTCCGTCGTTTGGCCCCAGGATCTTCGGAAGGGGCCAGCGCAGGGGGCGCGGCTACCGCGAGCCGGTCGATCCGTCCAAGATCCCGGCCTACAAGTCCCGCATGCTCCCCGTGGCCCGGTTCCCGGAGCTTCAGAAGGAGTTCGACGGCATCCGCAAGGGCGGGGCCCTGTCGACCAACAAGAACTTCGCCCAGGAGATCGGCGCTCTCGGCTTCTCCGTTCCCAAGGACTTCCCCCAGGCCAGATCCGTCGTGGTGGTCGCCACGTTCTCCAAGACCGTGACCGCGGATTTCCTGGTCGACGGCGAGGCCCGCCGGATCGTCGTTCCGCCCCAGTACTACGCGGACGGGCTGAACGCCGGGACCCTCCCGGCCGTCGTCCGCGACGAGATCCTCAAGGCGCCGGGCGCCCGCGTCGTCGACGTCACGGAGCGCGTTCCCCTGAAGCTCCTGGCCGCCCGGGCCGGCCTCGGCCGCTACGGGCGCAACAACCTGATCTTCGTCGACGGGATGGGCAGCTGCAACCTGCTCTGGGCGTTCCTGACCGACGTCCCGGCCGCGGACGATCCCTGGACGGAGCTCGAGGTCCTCGCCGCCTGCAACCACTGCTCCCACTGCGACCGGGCCTGTCCGACCGGCTGCATCCCGCGCGGCGAATTCGTCATCGACTCCGGACGCTGCCTCACCCTGTACAACGAGAACGACGGCAAGTTCCCCAACTTCGTCCTGCCGAGCATGCACCACGCCCTCATGGGCTGTCTGAAGTGCCAGACCAGCTGCCCGGAAGACAGGGGATTCGCCGAGATCACCGCGAACCTCGGTGAGATCTCCGCCGAGGACACGCGGAAGATCCTCGACGGGAGACCGGACGATCCGCTCCTGGCCTCCCTCCGCCGGACCCTGGCCGGCTTTCCGGCCCTCGAAACGAAGGAACAGTTCCCCATCCTGACCCGGAATCTCAAAGCCCTGATCAGGGCTTGACGCCGATTTGAACGCGGCCCGCTGGAACTCCGCCGGGCATGCGGATAGAATTAGGAAGCGGATAGAATAAAGATTGGATGCCGGATCTTAAGGAGGGACTAACGATGAACGCGCGCAAAGGCTTGGATCGCAGAGGATTCCTCAAGGCGTCGGCCGTAGGATTGGCCGGCGTAGGGACGACGCTCGCGGCCGGGCCGGCCGCGGCCGCCGCGCCGACGAGCGCCCGCCGCTCGCGCGAAGGTCAAGTCCTACCGCACACTGGGCCGGACGGGCTTCAAGGCGTCCGACATCGGCATCGGTACGTCTCAAACATTTCCCGTCGACGTCCTCAAGGCCGCTCTCGACGCCGGCGTCAATTACTTCGACACGGGCGAGGGCTACGGCCGCGGCCAGGCGGAGACGAGCATCGGCGAGGCCATCAAGGGCCGCGACCGCAAGTCCCTGTTCATCACGACCAAGTTCCGCATGGACGGACTGGCCGACACGGCCGCCGTCGCGGCCAAGCTCGACCAATCTTTGGGGCGCCTCCAGACCGATTACGTCGACTGCCTCATGCTGGGGCCCCAGACGGCCGCCGCGGTCAAGAACGAGGTCTACCACAAGGCCATCGAAGAGCTGAAAAAGCAGGGCAAGGTGCGGTTCGCCGGCGCCGCCAGCCACGGCCCCCGCATGGCCGGCCAGGGCGAGCCGATGGAGAACGTCCTCGTCGCCGCCGCCGAGGACGGCCGCTTCGACGTTCTGCTCCTCGTCTATAACTTCCTGCAGAAGGAGCCGGGGGAGAGGATCCTCGAAGCCGCGGCCAAGAAGGACATCGGCACGACCATCATGAAGTCGAATCCGCTCGGCCGCTACTATGACATGAAGAACCGCATGGCGCAGATGAAGAAGGACGGCCAGCCCATCGACCAGCGCATGCAGGATTCGATGGCGCAGATGGAGGAGCAGGCCAAGCAGGCCGAATCCTTCATTCAGAAGAACGGCCTCAAGACGCCGGCCGAGATCAAGGCGGCCGCGCTCAAGTTCGTCCTGGCGAACCCGCGGGTCCACACTCTCAACCTGGCCTTCAACACTTTCGACGACGTCCAGAACCTCCTGGCCCTGTCCGGCCAGGCGCTCGGGGCGAAGGACCGCGTCCTGCTCGCGGCCTATGAGCAGGAATGCGGCTCGTTCTATTGCCGCCACGCCTGCGGCGTGTGCGAGGCAGATTGTCCGAACGGCGTCCCCGTCAACACGATCATGCGCTATAACCACTATTTCGAAGCCCAGGGCAGCGAAAAGTACGCCATGGGAGAGTACGCTTCCCTGGAAACCGCGAAGGCCGACGCCTGCCGGACGTGCCCGGGCTGGTGCGAACAGGCCTGCCCTTACGGCGTCCCGGTCCGGACGCTCCTGTGCCTGGCCCACGATCAGCTGACGCTGCCGTGACCTCGGCCCGCCTGTTGCGCCCCTGATCGGGCTTTGACGAACTCTTGGCTCTTTCTTGACAGAATCTTGACGCCTCCCCGGGGGGAAGACCCTACCATGTGGTCGAATGGAGGGTCAGATGTTCAAAGGCGGTCTCAGAAAGACAAGCAACCTGGTCTTCGATCGGATCGGCTTCTTGGTCGCCAAGACCCGGATCCCCCCCAACGTCTTCTCGTCCCTGGCCCTGGTCGTCGCGGCCGCGGGCTCCCTCTGCTTCTATCTGCACCGCTATATCCTGGCCTTCGTCTTCATCGGGCTGGCCTGCCTCTGGGACACCTTCGACGGAGCCGTCGCCCGGGCCGAGAAAAGGGTCACGAAGTTCGGGTATTACCTCGAAGGGATCATCGACAAATGGGTCGAGATCATCATCTTCGCGGGCTTCGCGTTCTCCGGCTATGCCCTGGAGTCCTTCCTGGTCATCGCCGCGACGCTGATGGAGAGCTTCGCCAAGCCGCGGGCGGCCCAGGTCGTTCCCATCGGGGAATTCGACTGGCCGGCCATCGGGGAGCGGCTCGACCGGCTGCTTCTGCTCAACGTCGGTGTGGTCGTTTTCCTGTTCGTCCCGGCCCTCCGCCTCTTCGGGCACGAGGTCCGGACGCTGTCCATCGTCTTCGGCATCCTGTTCGTCATGGTCTTCATCGGCGGCATCCAACGGATCCTCTTCGCCCGGAAGATCATCGCGCTCGGCGGGACGGAGAAGCTGCACATCCAATGCCGGAATGTCCTGGCCAATGAAGAGTAAAGTGGGCCTCGCCGCCTGCGTGGCGGTCAGCCTGGTCCTGTTCATCCTCAAGCCCGTCCCCGGGGGCCGTCACTACGAGTACGCCTTGATCCAGGCCCTGGCCCTGACGGCGATCTGGCTTCTCTTTGCGGCCAGGCCGAGGACCTTCTTCGGCGGGCGCGCCCTGGCCTTCGTCCTCGTCGCCGGCCTCGTCCTGGGCATCGTGAACCTGTGCGTCATCCGCTCGGATTCCGAGATCGTCAAGGTCTACAGGTCCGTTTTCGACGCCCTGGAGGCCGGACAGAACCCTTACACGTCGGGCACCATCTATCACGAGATCGAGGGCCTGGGGCCCGCGTACGGGAATTTCAACTATCCTCCCCTCGAGATCTACCCCTACTACCTGGCCTACCGGATCGCCGGGACCTGGAACATCACCGTCCTGGCCGCGGCCATGATCCTCATCCAGGCTTCGAGCGCCCTGCTCCTCTTCCGCATGTTCCCGCGCATCCGCCCGGTCCTCCTCCTGCCTTTCGTGCCCATGATCGTGCTCGGGGAGGTCAAGACGACGGTGGCCCTGACGCTCCTCGTGATCTCCCTGGTCCTCTGGCTGGTCAAGAAGGACGCGGAGAGACCTCGAGCCGTCCATCGCATCCTGATCGCGGTCCTGTTCGGGCTCGGCCTGATGACCAAGTTCCTGGCCGTGCCGCTCATGGCCGCCTACTACTGGCACGGCTTCGACCCGAAGAACCTCCGCACCCTGGGCCGGATCGGCGTCGACCTGGCCGTGTCCCTGGCGACGGCCGCCCTGGTCATGGCCCCCTTCGGCGTGATCGACGTTCTCAAGAACACGGCCCTGTTCAACATCGTCCTCGAGGACCGGGCCGCCCTGACCACGTTCTATCCGAACGTCCTGTCGGGACCGCTGACCTGGGCCGGCCGGCCGGGCCTTTTTCCCGTCGCGGCGTTCGTCATCCTCGCCCTGTCCGTCCTGGCCGCCCCGAAGCTCCGGCTGTTCCCGGCCATGCTGACCGCCGGATATGTGTTCATGTTCGTGGCCACGACCCCCGAACCCCAGTTCCTGCCGGTCCTGCTCTTCATCGTCGTCGTCGCCCAGGGCCTGGCGGTCGAGGCCGAAGCCCGTGACGGCGGGGCGATCGCCTTCAGGGATATCCTGCGGCCCGGGAAGGAGCCGGGGGCGTGTCTCCCGCTTTGAAGGGGACTTTGGCCGCCGGCCTGGCGTGCCTCTGGCTGGCGGTCCCGCCGGCGGCCTCTGCCGCGGCGCCTCCCGATCCGGGGTCCGGCACGTCCGTGAAGTTCCGCCTCGCGGCCGGACCCTCCGGACCCGAAGAGCCGGCCCTCCGGCCCCGTCCGAAGAAGGGCCGGGCCTGGGCCGAGCTGGGCGTCTTTGCGGTCGCGGTCACCGTCCAATACTGGACCAGCAACTCCTTTCCCGAGGACCGGGACTTCCGGATCACGTTCGACGACCAGATCACCCGCGTCCTTTTCCTCGACGGCTGGCGCTTCGACTCGAACCAGTTCTCCCTCAATTGGTCCCATATCCTGGGCGGGGCCATGTACTACCAGTTCGGCCGGAGCAATCATCTGTCCTGGACCTATTCCTGGCTGATGGCCTTCGCCGGCTCGACCTGGTGGGAAGTCGTCGGCGAACCCAAGGAGGTCATCGCCATCAACGACCAGTTCATGACCGGCGCCGGGGGGTTCCCGCTTGGAGAGGCCTGGTACCAGGCCGGGCATTTCCTCCTCCACCGGCCCCGCTTCCTCCAGCGCGCGCTCGGCGTTCTCAACCCGGTCGTGCTGTTCAATCATTGGATGGACCGGAAGGACCCGGCGACGAAGAGCTACGTCCAGCCGGGATGGCACGACTTCAGTCTCTTCGCCGGCGCCCGCCGGCTCTCTTCGGACGGGCTCGAGCCCGGGACGGACCTCTACCTCGGGTTCCACGCCCGCTTCATCGGCCTCCCGGAATACGGCCGCCCTGGCGAGGTCCGGCGCGCCGTCAAGGATACCTATGTCAGCGAGATGGCCTTCGACTACGCCGCCCGCGGCGGCCATGCCGAGGAGACCCGGCTCTATGCCAAGGCCGTCCCCTGGGGCCGCTTCGTCCAGAATATCGGCGACGATGGGAACGGGTACAGCCTGACCATCGGGCTCGGGTCTTCGTTCGAATATTTCAAGAAGAGGCCCCTCGCGGACTACGACGCCGATCCCGTCCCGGTCAAGACCGGCCTCGAACGCCTCCGGCTCGAGGATCCGCGCGCCTTCACGGACAAGCTCGCCATCCTTCACCTGGCCGGCCCGGTCCTCGACTGGACCGCCTTCCGCCGCGGCTTGAAGCTCCGGACGGTCGTCGAAGCCTCGATCGATTTCGCCCTCGTCAATGCGACCGCCATCAACGACTATTCGCGCGTCCACGACATCACCGGATTGAAGACCACGGTGTTCTACTACGGCTACTACTACGGCTTCGGCGGGACCTTCGCGGCCCGGGCCAGCCTGGACACCAAGATCCTCGAGCTCCACGGATCGGCCGAGCTCAATGCCTGGGGCTCGGCCGATTTCCTGGACAGGTTCCAGGACGAGATCACCAACAACGCCCACCTCACCGACACCCGGGCCCGCTTTCTTCTCGGGGCTTCCTTGAGGGTGCCGCATACGCCCGTCGAGCTCTTCGCCGAGATCGAGAGCGTCCGGCGGTCGGGCGGGCTCGAGGAGATCCGGTCGGTGCGCCGGGAGACGAAAGCGTACGTCGGCCTGGCCTACTCGTTCTGAGGGGGTCAAACCTTAATTATTATAATATTTCCTCCGGGGATCGAACGGCCGGCCGGCCCGACGGGGGTGTCATTATAAAGGTGTAGGTTTGACCCCGAACAGTGCGGCCAGCTCCGGCCAGTTCCGAACGGCCACGATGTTCGCGCCCCGGGGCTCCGGCCGCGCTCATGGTCCAGGTGAACGAACAGCATGTCCGGGAACAGGGGAGCGAGCTGGGCGATCGTGCCGGGATCGTCGTCGACGTGGATGTCGACGGGATGGGCCCGCAGGATCCCCGCTTTGAAGGCGTCGGCGTCTTCGCCGTCGACGTTGAAGAACAGCCGCTCGAAGGATCCCCGCCAGCCGCGGCGGTCGAGCCAGCGCTCCGCGGCCGCGATCCGTTCGTCCGCGCGCGAGGTCAGCACGTAGAGCGTCAGCCCGGCCGCCCGGAGCTGCGCCAGCGTCTCCGCGGCGTGCGGATAGGGCTTCCGGAGCCTCTCCGTGAGGGACTCGACCGCGGCCTTGAGGGCCCGGACGACCGGCGTAGACGAGCGGGATGGGGGCCTTCTTCCGGCGCGTCTTGGCCCAGCGCTTCCCCAGCACGAGGGAGGAGAGGACGCCGTCGAAATCGAACGAGATCGACCGGGCCTGAACGGATCTTCGGGGTTCGCCATTCCTGGCTCCTTAATATCAGATTTCGCCGCCGCGGCGCAAATGTTAAGATACGCCCATCCCACCCTCGAGGAGGCGCAATGGAACGCACGCCGCGGGCGCTCGTGGCCGCCCTTATCGTCATCGCCGTCCTGATCCCCGTGACCTTGTCCGCCCAGGTCACGCGGGCCGACTACGACCGGGCGACAGGCCTGCGGGCCAAGCTCCAGCCGCTGGCCCTGGACATCGTCGACCGGGGCGGCTGGATCGGCAAGTCCGCGCGCTACTGGTACCGCAAGTCCGTCGCCGGCGGCGGCGAATACTGGATCGTCGACGCGGCGAAGCGCGAGAAGGCGATCGCCTTCGATCACGCCCGGCTCGCCGCGGCGCTGGCGGCGGCCTCGGGCGAGAAGGTCGAGGCGCTCGCCCTGCCCTTCTTCGGCCTGACCTTCGACGAGAAGGGCGGGGCGGTCGAGTTCTCGGCGTTCGGCGCCCGCTTCACCTGCGACCTCGCCACTTATGCCTGTAAGAAGCTCGAAGGGCCCGGACCGCGCGGCCCGGCGGGCGGCCGCGACATGACCATGTGGGAGCGGGGCCCGGCCCCCGAGGCCGCGTCGAAGGGGACGAAGACCTCGCCCGACGGCAAGTGGGAGGCCTTCATCCGGAACTACAACCTGGTCCTGCGCGACAAGGCCACCAAGGCCGAGTTCGTCCTCAGCCGCGACGGATCCGAGGGTAACTATTACACCTTCGAATCCATCGCCTGGGCCCCCGATTCGAAAAAGCTCGTCGCCATGCGCCTGCGCCGGGGCTATCACCGCGTCATCCAGTACGTCGAGTCCTCGCCGGCCGACCAGCTCCAGCCGAAGTACCACGCGATGGAGTACGCCAAGCCGGGCGACGCCCTGGACATCGAGCGGCCCGTGCTCTTTTCGGTCGACACGAAGACGGGGACCGAGATCGACGACGCCCTCTTCGCCGATCCCTACGAGCTCACCGACCTCGCCTGGCGGAAAGACGGACGGGCCTTCACCTTCGAATACAACCAGCGCGGCCACCAGGTCTACCGGGTGATCGAGGTCGACGCGGCGACCGGCGCGGCCCGGGCCGTCGTCGACGAGAAGGCCAAGACCTTCTTCTTCTACAGCGGCAAGAAGTACCGCTCCGACCTCGCCGACGGCCGCGAGGTCGTCTGGATGTCGGAACGCGACGGCTGGAACCACCTCTATCTCTTCGACGGCGCGACCGGGGCCGTCAAGAACCAGATCACGAAAGGGGAGTGGGTCGTCCGCGGCGTCGACCGGGTCGACGAGGAGAAGCGCCAGGTCTACTTCCGGGCCAGCGGCATGATCGCGGGCCAGGATCCCTACTTCGTCGACGGATACCGCATCAACCTCGACGGGACCGGCCTGGTGCGGCTGACGGCGGGCGAGGGGAACCATACGGTCGCCTACTCCGCCGACGGCGCCTACATCGTCGACACCTGGTCGCGGGTCGACCTCGCGCCGACGACCGTCGTCCGGAGCGCGGCGGACGGCTCGGAGGTCATGGCCGTCGAGAAGGGCGACATCGTCGGGCCTCCTCAAGGCCGGCTGGAAGGCGCCCGAGGTGTTCACGGCCAAGGGCCGCGACGGCAACACCGACATCTGGGGGATCATCGTCCGGCCCTCGAATTTCGACCCGAAGAAGAAGTACCCGGTCATCGAATACATCTACGCCGGACCGCACGACTCCTTCGTCCCCAAGTCCTTCCAGGCCTCGAGCGGGATGCGGGCCCTGGCCGAGCTGGGCTTCATCGTCAGCCAGGTCGACGGGATGGGCACCAGCAACCGCTCCAAGGCCTTCCACGACGTCTGCTGGAAGAACCTGGGCGACGCCGGCTTCCCGGACCGCATCCTCTGGCACAAGGCCGTGGCCGCGAAGTACCCGTCTTACGACATCAGCCGGGTCGGCATCTACGGCGACTCGGCCGGCGGGCAGAACGCCCTGGGCGGGCTGCTCTTCCACCCCGAGTTCTACAAGGTCGCCGTGTCGCCGTGCGGCTGCCACGACAACCGCATGGACAAGATCTGGTGGAACGAGCAGTGGATGGGCTGGCCGATCGGGCCGGAATACGCGGCCGTCCTCCAACGTCGACAACGCGGCCAAGCTCGAGGGCAAGCTCCTGCTCATCGTCGGCGAGATGGACACCAACGTCGATCCGGCCTCGACCATGCAGGTGGTCAACGCCCTGATCAAGGCGGACAAGGTACTTCGACCTGCTGGTCATCCCGGGCGGCGGGCACGGCATGGGCGGGGCCTACGGCGAGCGCAAGATGTACGATTTCTTCGTCAGGCACCTGATCGGGGCGGCGCCGCCGGATTGGAACAAGCCGGCGCCGGCGGCATCGGGGCCGGCCAGATAGATCGCTTTCTTAAGGGCCTGTCCCAAAAGAGGTCGCCCTCGAAGGGACTGTCCCCTGAGGGGACTGTCCCTCTGGAGCCTATTTTAGCTGACCGAATGCGTTGAGCGAAGCCTCCACGGCTGTCCCTGTCAACAGAGAGGGCGACGGCCAAAGACCTCCGGGAATCCGGGGTGCGGCTTTGTGCTAGAATGACTCCGCGCGCCTGTAGCTCAGCTGGATAGAGCGTCGGACTTCGAATCCGCAGGTCGCCCGTTCGAATCGGGCCAGGCGCGCTCTCCCCCATCTTTTAATACCTCGTTCCTAGAATTGACATAACCTTGACAACTTTCGCGGTTCTCGGGCTATACTTGTGCCATATGAAGTGAGTCATGAAAAGAACATGGACCTGTTGGCCTTTCCTTCGAGGGTGAGCACTGTATAAGGGGTAACCACAATGAAATTCACCAAGGTTCTTTCCGCAGTCCTCCTCCTAGCTTGCCTGGGGTCTCTCGCCGCGCAGGTTCAGAAGGGAGCAGGCACTGAATGGCAGGCCCTTATTAAGAAAGCCGACGATCTCTATCAGAAGGGCGAATACGCGCGTGCCTTGGAGGTGGGAAAACAGGCGCTTCAGATTGCCGAGAAAAACGTCGGCCCGGATCATCCGGATGTGGCCACGAGCTTGAACAACCTCGCGGCGCTCTATCGATGCACCAGGGCCAGTACGCGGAGGCGGAGCCGCTCTACAAGCGCTCGCTGGCGATCTGGGAGAAGGCCCTCGGCCCGGATCATCCGGATGTGGCCCTGAGCTTGAACAACCTCGCGTTGCTCTACCGTACCCAGGGCCAGTACGCGGAGGCGGAGCCGCTCTACAAGCGCTCGCTGGCGATCTGGGAGAAGGCCCTCGGCCCGGATCATCCGAATGTGGCCACGAGCTTGAACAACCTCGCGGAGCTCTACCGAGACCAGGGCCAGATACGCGGAGGCGGAGCCGCTCTACAAGCGCTCGCTGGCGATCAGGGAGAAGGCCCTCGGCCCGGATCATCCCGGATGTGGCCACGAGCTTGAACAACCTCGCGGTGCTCTATCGATGCCCAGGGCCAGTACGCGCAGGCGGAGCCGCTCTACAAGCGCTCGCTGGCGATCAGGGAGAAGGCCCTCGGCCCGGATCATCCGGATGTGGCCCAGAGCCTGGACAACCTCGCGGCGCTCTATGATGACTCAGGGCCAGTACGCGGAGGCGGAGCCGCTCTACAAGCGCTCGCTGGCGATCCAGGAGAAGGCTCTCGGCCCGGATCATCCGGATGTGGCCACGACCTTGAACAACCTCGCTGAGATCTACCGTAACCAGGGCAGATACGCTGAGGCGGAGCCGCTCCATAAGCGCTCGCTGGAGATCAGTGAGAAGGCCTTCGGCCCGGATCATCCGGATGTGGCCACGAGCTTGAACAACCTCGCTGAACTCTACCGCAACCAAGGCCAGATACGCGGAGGCGGAGCCGCTCTACAAGCGCTCGCTGGCGATCAAGGAGAAGGCCCTCGGCCCGGATCATCCGGATGTGGCCACGAGCCTCGAAAATATGGCGGCACTGTATCGAGCTACCAAGCGGGAGAAAGAAGCTGAAGAGCTCGAGGCCCGGGCCGCCCGCATCCGGTCGATCAAACAATAATAAACGCGGTTTTAGAAGCCCTCTTTATGCAGCACATCTGCGGCACAATCAAGAGTTTCCCTCAGTGACCTCTTCGGCAACAATCGGTTAGAGCCCCTGATCGCAGTAATGCTCATGATTGACGGACTTCTCCTTCTGGTGATAATCTTCATAATAATTGGGACCAAGGGGGTCATCCATGAGCGCAGGTTTCTTTAAAAACTTTTTTGGGGGGGCAGGAACGGGAGGGATTGGTATTGACGATTTCGTGAGCTTTCTAGTGAATAACATGGCTGACGGCTGTCGTCCAGATTCCAATGAACATCTCATGCGCGGGCTTGATCTCGAAAATGAAATAGATTCTGCCAGTTTTAGGTCTGTGTTTGACAAAGAAATCTTTTATCTACGGGTGTGGGCGACAGAGGTCGTGGTAAAGATAGCCTTCGGAAGAAGTAGCGTGCTGGAAAAAACAATCCTCAGCAGCTTTTACGCGCAATTGTCCACCCATAACATGAGAATCCAGAATTCAAGCATATCTTCTCTTATTAAGGATGGTAAAGCTTACGAAAGCCGAACAGAACGATACTATGAAGCATTTTCTCAGGGCGAGGATTATATGGCTATAGGAAAGGTGCCAATGTGGGTATATGACTTTATATTAAGGGAGGGGCTCGACATTTCGGGTCGTGATGCGCTGGATTGGCTGGGAAGACATGGAGGTGCCTATGATGGCATGGGAGCCTATATAGGCGCCCATATCGCTACTCTTCTTGGAGAAATCAACTCATCTAAGAAACACTATAATTTCATTTGAGGCTCGTCAATGATCAATAAAGCCTCAATCGACTGCACACCTACGGCACAGTAACCCGGGGTCTAGCGAATAACCTTTTTAAGAACAATCAGTTAGGGACGCAAATAGGCGCCCTTCGAAGAATCCGCAGGTCGCCCGTTCGAATCGGGCCAGGCGCGCTCTTCATTCGCCTGCGAATCCCCGAAACTTGAAATCTTTGCAGAATCTTGACAACTATCTTGTTTCTCGGACTATACTTATGGCATCTGATGGGTGGAACCATGAAAAAGAACGTTGCCCTGTTTGTCTCCGTGGCCTTGGTCCTTGCCGTGGCCGCGCCCGGCCGGGCGGCGCGAGCGCCCGCACAGAAACCCGCGGCGAAGGACGAGGTCGAGACGCCATTCCCTTCAAGGGTGGGCGAGCGGGCGAGATACGCCATGACCATGGCCCAGAAGGATGAGGCCGGCGTGCCGATGATGACGACCGACGTGACCGTCGAGATCTCCGGGGCGGACGAGTCCGGATTCCTGATCACGTGGACATACGGGAAGTTCCGCCCCGATCCTCCAGATGAGGAGGCTAGCTTCGAAGAGCAGAGGATCGTGGATCTCATGCGCAGCGTGCGCCTGCTGCTCCAGACTTGAGCGGGGGGCCGACAGCCTGAAACTCGCGAATTGGGAAGAGATCCAAGAACGGCTGACCAAGGGACTCGAATTGATCCAGGAGCAAATGAAGGCCCAGGGAGCGGGCCGGCAGGTGGCCGGCAAGCTCGCATCCCAGGTGAAGACGTTCTACGAGAATCGCGAGTTCATGACGGCCTACTATACCAAGGAGCCGACCCTGTTTTTCGCGTACCTGGGCAAGAGGATCCCGACCGCTCAGCCCGTCGAATACGACATGGCGTTTCCGAATCCCTTTGTTAGCGGCGATCCCTTCCCGGCGCGAGGCCGGCTCTCGCTCAAGGAATACGACCAGGCCCATCACCGGGCCGTTATCCTGGCGACGGCGAGTCTCGACCCCTCCCGGACGCCGGAGATCATGGAAAAGATCGCTCGCGGTTTCGTCGAGAAGTTCGCCCCGGAGCATGGCGGACACCATGCCCAAAGACATGTTCAAGGCCGTCTCCGTGGATTCCAAGACGGAAGTCGCACTCGACCTGACGTCGGGATGGCCCGAATCCCTCACCTACGAGACCTCGATGACGATCGAAATGTCCGTGCCCGACCGCGGATCCGATATGAAGGTCGACAGCGGGGAAACCATCACCATGAAGCGGATCGTGGGCGATGCTCCTCCCGAAATCCCCCGAGCGGCCGGGAAGTGGCAGGCCCTCCTCGAGGAGGCCAAGGACCTCGGCGGCAAAGGCCAGTTGGACCGTGCGATCGAGGTGGGAGAACGGGCGCTCAAGATCGCCGAGCGGAGCGTCGGGCCGGACGATCCCGAGCTGGCCCCGATCCTGGATACGCTCGGCGATCTCTACGTCGACCAGGGCTGGCACCAGGAAGCGGGGACGCTCTACGAGCGCGCGCTGGCCATCAGGGAAAAGGCCCTGGGCCCGGATCATCCCGATGTCGTGAAGGACCTGAGCGGCCACGTCGATTTTTACGAGTCTCTCGGCCAGAATGCCAAGGCGATAGCGCTCTGCGACCGCCTGCTGGCGATCCGCGAGAAGACTCTCGGGCCTGAAGATCCCCAGGTGGCAACCGTCCTGGACAGGCTCGCGCGTCTCCATTATTACGAACGCCAGTACGCGGAGGCGGAACCGCTCTGGAGGCGCTCGCTCGCGATCCGGGAGAAGGCGCTTGGCCCGGATCATCCCGACGTGGCGACGAACCTGTACGATCTGGCGATGCTCTTCCAGGTCCAGAGCAAGTACGCGGAGGCGGAGCCTCTCTGGAAGCGCTCGATCGCGATCCGGGAGAAGTCTCTCGGGCCGGATCACCCCGATTTGGCCTTGACCTTGAACTTCCTCGCTGAGCTGTATCGAGCGACCCATCGGGAGAAAGAAGCCGAAGAGCTCGAGGCCCGAGCCTCCCGCATCCGATCGATCAAACGATAAAACGAGCGTTTGAAGAAGCTCTCCGTCCACCGCACATCTACAGCACACCTAATAGAATGCGCGGCGATAAACTATTTAGCTGAAACCGTTTAGATTCACCGATCGCGGCCCTTCGAATCCGCAGGTCGCCCGTTCGAATCGGGCCAGGCGCGCTCTTAGTTTCCCCATATAAACCCCTGAATTAGGGGGGGATGAGGGGGGCAGGTCACGCGCTCAAGCGGCGGGCACGCTTGCCTCTTCCTTAGGATTGGGGCCGTATTGGTTAGCGCCGGGCTGGCTATCGGTAACCAAAAAGACCAAGAGCACGATAGCGCCGACGATAGGGACGATACTTATAAACCACCACCAGCCGCTGCGCCCGGTGTCATGGAGGCGGCGTACAAATACTGCAAGAGCCGGGAGCAGGGCTGCGAGATAATAAATAACTGCCAGGACCCCAAGGATCCCCAGGCCGGCACTATTTTTTGCTGCCTGGACGAACATATCCGCGCAAAGAAGCACAAGGTAAATCACAGTAGAAATGAGAACGAAACTCCAATACTCCGACCGCCTGGCCCTGCCGCTAAAGTCCCCGTATTTTTTGAGTACCGCAAAATATGTATTCATGGTTCCCTCCCGTTTGGCAGTGACCTGGCCCCCCACACAGGGAGCCAGCCTTCGTGCTAGGTTTCTTCTGGATGGACCTCATCCCTAAATTGGCGCATATGTTTTCTTAAGAAGAATATGAACACGCCGGCTGTCGCGGCCTCAATGAAGACCCATGAAAGCCTTTCGATATGGAAGGGCTTGAATGGATTGTAAAGCAAGGCGATCAACGAGAAGACCCAGAAATAGGAAGATGACCGATCGATCTTATAAAGCAAGAAGGCTGAAACCAGGAAGACGACGGATCGAAGGACGATATAAAAAACGTATTCCCTGATTGGGAAGATCCCGATGACAAGGAAGACGATTGCGATCGCCGGAAAGATGACCATGGCGCTTTTGTAATCCTTGAAATCGCGGGACATTATCGCCCTCCTTTCGGCCTTGAATTGATTGTAACGCAAGCCCGCCGGGGGAAGCAATTGGTGAGATGTCGTGGCGCAGGTAGAAGTCGCCATAAAGTCCCTGATGGTTGAATCAAAGGAGTAGGACCGTAAGCAATACAATCAGCTAATGAATTGTCACGTGCTTGACTCGAGCGGGCGCGGAGGCTATCCTTTCCTCCATTCCCGTAAGCGGAGGTACGCCATGCCCGCTTCGTGCCAAGAAGCTCATTTCGCTCGCCGTCGTTTTCCTCGTCGCATCGCTTATCGCCGGTCCAGCTCCGGCCGCGGCCGGGGACGGCGTGAAGTTCGACCTCAGGATCCACGGCGGGTTCAGCCGGCTCGCGGCCGGCGACGTGAACACGGGCTCCGGCGGATTGTTCGAGTTCTACAAGCTCTTCTCCGAATACGGCGATTATGGTCTCGAGGGCGGATATGAACCCCTTCATGGCGGTTATGACTTCGGGGCCGACGCTGTCTTTCCGATCGGCAAGCGCTTCGGGATCGGACTTGGCGTCGGCTACCTCCGCAGCGCCGGAAAAGCCGAGATGACCTTGACACCGCCCGATTCGGAGGCGCTTGTATTTGACGGAGGGCCGGTCTTGAGCGCTTTTCCCATCCGCCTGGGGCTCTTTTACTCCCTGCCGCTCGTCGGGCATCTGAACCTGACGGCCAATGCGGGCGGAGCCTTCTACGCCGGCTTGAGGTTCGAGGACCGTTTTCACGTGGAGGCGGATTCCGTATTCTCGACCCAGGAGATCACCGGCACCCGGACCAGCCTGGCCAACCTTGGTTTCCAGGGCGGTTTGGGCCTCGAGTACGAATTCTCCGAAAAGACGGGCCTATTCGTCGAGCTCCAGGGCCGCTACGCCCGCTTCAAGAATTTCGGGTCGGTCTCCATCCATCTGGCCTCTGCCGAGGGCGGCTCCGATACGCGGGAAGGCAGGCTCTATTTGCGGACTCAGACCTTGTCTGCGGATCCGCCTATCACCTTCGACAGTTGGAACGTCACGGACACCCCTCCCGTACCCGATCCGCCGGACCTCGCCTTCCGCGAGCCGGAGTTCGATCTGAGCGGGTTCTGCCTCCAAGTCGGCGTTCGGATCCGGATCTGAGCCAGCCTCGGCCTGCAGTCTCGGGCCCTTCGGATCCGCAAGTCGCCCGTTCGGATCGGGCCGGGCTGGCTCTGTTTGTGCCCCTGATATATCAATAATATCAGTGAATTACGAGAACTCGGGCTAAATCCCGGCTTTCCCCCCGTTTCCCTTGGTTTACCGCCGCTATCAACAAAATTCCCGAATGCTTCGATATCGCTCTGATGTTGCAATGGAATCACCAAAATGATATTGAATATTTGTTGGCGTAACGGGTGACTGTTCGAAACGGGGGCCTCAAGACGCCCCGTAGTGCCGCCGCCTCTGGCCGGACGGTATGCTGAACGGCTATGACGACGTCAACCACCAAACGCGAGTCGAGGGTTCGAATCCCTCCCGTACGAAAGTACGGTAGCTCAGCCTGGTTAGAGCAGCGGCCTGTTAAGCCGGTGACGAAGCTGATCGCTTCTAAAAACGATCAACGGAGGGATGATGGCGGGAGTTCCGGGCGGCACGGATGCGGCGCTTGTCGTTGCGTCGGTGCGGCGATCGGCCCCGCGCCTTGCAGTCGTGCGGATACCGCGGCGGTATGTCCCGGTGCTGGCCATCATGACCGCGCCAGCGCGAAGATGGCCAAAAAGACGGGATCATAGGCCGCTCAAGCACGGCTCCGCGCGACGGCCGGTGGAGCTCACACGCGCATCCCGCCGTTTATTTGTCCATTATTCCATCGAGGGGGAAATATGAGAATAGAGATCGACAGACGGGGCATTGTCTACAAGCGCAACCTGAAGCTCAAGGGCGGCCTGGGATTCAAGCGCGGGGAGTATCTGCGGATGCTCATGCCCGGCAAACACTCGCTATCGCCGTGGGAGCAGGTGGAGCTGCACGATATCTTCGATCCTTTCCGGCCCAAAAGGGACCTGTCGCTGTTCCTTCACGACCGGGAGCTCTGCGCTGAGCTGCACGTCGTCGAAGTCAAGGACCATCAGGTCGTGGCCCGGTTCGCCGACGGCCTTTACAAGGAGCTGCTGCCGCCCGGGAAATACGCGTTCTGGAAAGGCCCCAAGGTGCAAACGTTCGAACCCATCGATCTGTCGAGGCCGGAGATCGATCCGTCTTTCGGCAAAGCGCTCTTTTTGAGACCGGAGATCCAGAGATTCCTGTACGCCTTCACGGTCGAATCGCACGAGAAGGGGCTTCTGTTCTTCAACAGGGAATTCCAGAAGCTGCTCGAGCCGGGGGACTATTTCTTCTGGAAGGGGACGACCACCGTGGCGGTCCTCAAGGCGGACATGCGGCAGCTGCAGCTGGACATGTCCGGCCAGGAGATCATGACCAAGGACAAGATCATGCTCAGGGTGAATTTCGTCTGCCAGTACCGGATCCTCGATCCGGTGAAGGCCCTGAATATGATCAAGAACTACGAGGAGCAGCTGTACATCCTCATGCAGCTGGCCCTGCGCGAATATATCGGCGCGTATACGCTCGATGAGATCCTCGAACGCAAGGAGAGCATCAGCACCCAGGTCGTGACCGCCATCAAGGACAAGGCGTCCGAGATGGGCATCGATCTCATTTCCGCCGGCGTCAAGGACATCATCCTGCCGGGCGACGTGAAGGACATCATCAACCAGGTGCTGATCGCCGAAAAGAAGGCCCAGGCCAACGTCATCATGCGGCGCGAGGAAACGGCCTCGACGCGCAGCCTGCTGAACACCGCCAAGATCATGGACGAGAACAAGACGCTCTACCGTCTCAAGGAACTCGAATACATCGAGCGCATCAGCGAGAAGATCAGCTCCATCTCGCTTTCATCCGGCGGGCAGATCATCGATCAATTGCGGCAGGCCTTCCAGGCGACGAAGGCGGAACAGGGAACGAAAGAATAGTTTCGGAGGACGCATGAACGGATATCGCCGCGCGGCGGCCCGACTGGCCGCGATCGTATTTGTCTGTTTCGATTCTCTTGCTTCCGGCTCAGTCCGGCGAAGCCGCCCAAACGCCGGCCTCTTCCGAAAAACCCGCCCTGGCCCATCTCAAAGCCTACGTCGAGGCCTTCAATTCCGGCGTTCAGGGGACGATGCGGGCCTTCTTTTCATCCCATCTCGCCGACTCGGCGATCAAGGAGATCCCCGTCGAGCAGCGCCTGACCCGCTTCCGCGGGGCCAAAAGCCAGCTCAGCTCGCTCGAGATCCAGCGGGTCGTTTCGGACGAAGCTTCCCAGGCCTCCGTCCTGGCGAAGGCCGGCGACGGGACGTTGGTCCTCGTCCGGGCGACCGTCGAAAAGACGGCGCCGCAGAAGCTGCTCTCCCTGTCCATCGATCTGGTCGAGGACCCGGACAGCATCGTCGTCCCGGACCCCAAGGCCGGCGACAAGGAGTTCGTGGCCGCGGTCCGGGAGTTCCTCGAGGCCGGGACCAAGGCGGACGAGTTCTCCGGCGTCGTCCTCGTCGCCAAGGAGGACCGGGTCCTCTTCCACGAAGCTTACGGCCTTGCGGACCGCGAGAAGCAGGTCCCGAACCGGAAGGACACCAAGTTCAACCTCGGCTCGATCAACAAGAACTTCACCCGCGTCGCCATTCACCAGCTCGTCCGGCAGGGCAAGATCGGGCTCGACGACAAGATCGCGAAGTTCCTGCCCGACTACCCCAACGCCCAAGCCGCGGAGAAGGTCAGCGTCCGGCAGATGCTCAACATGACCTCCGGCATCGGCGACTTCTTCGGCGAGCGCTTCGACGCGACCCCGAAGGAGAAGATCCGGACGCTCCGGGACTATCTGCCGCTCTTCGCCGACCTGCCGCTCGAATTCGAGCCCGGGGCGTCGAACAAGTATTCCAACGGGGGCTACATCGTCCTGGGGCTCATCATCGAGAAAGCGAGCGGCGTCGACTACTACACCTATGTCAGGGAGAACATCTTCAAGCCCTGCGGCATGACGGATACCGACTCCTACGCCCGCGACGCGGACGTCGCCAACATGGCCCGAGGCTATGCCCGCGAAGGTCGAAGGGAGCTCCGGGCCGCGGGTCCTCAATTTCGCGACGCTCCCGGGGCGGGGCAGCTCGGCCGGCGGCGGCTACTCGACGGCGGGGGACATGCTGAAGTACGTGATGGCCCTCAGGGACAAGAAGATCTACCTGCCGGACATCGGCCAACGGCCTGGGCATCGCCGGCGGGGCGCCGGGCATCAACTCGGTCCTTGAATGGGACCCGCGGAGCGGCTATACTGTCATCGTCCTGACGAACTTCGACCCGCCGACGGCCGGCCAGACGGCGCGGCGCATCGTCGGCTGGCTGCCCCAGTAGATGTCTCCGGCCGGACGTTCGCACGTCCGCCGAGGCAACGACAGCACGCCGATCCATGTGATCCAGGTCGTTCCGGCCCGATCGTTCCCCGAGGGAAGGACCGGGCCCCGAGCCCGTCTAAAGAGACGGTGCCGTTCTGCCCTCCGCGACGGGATCGAAGAACGGAGAATCTCGAAAGAAAGTTCGAAAATAGAGACATGAATATCCCGCCCCGCCGATCACGCCCGCTTGCTCGCCGCGATCCTCGTCGTCATCGCCCCGGCCGTCGCGCCTTTCGCCTTGCCGGCCCAGGAGATCAAGGCCGTCCGTGTCGATCAAGGGCCCCGCATCGACGGGCGCCTGAACGACCCCGCCTGGCAGGCCGCCCCGGTCATCGACGGCTTTCTCATGGTCGAGCCGCGGCCCGGCGATCCCCCCAGCGAGAAGACGGAGGCCCGTGTCGTCTACGACAGCCACAGCCTCTATATCGGCATCACCTGCTACGACAGCGAGCCGGGCCGCATCTCGGCCAACTCCATGGCCCACGACGGCGGAGGAGAAAGCGGCGGAGGCGGCTACATGGGCTACGGACACCACGGGCCCTCGATCTCGAGCGACGATCTCGTCCGCGTCCTCCTCGACCCGTTCCAGGACAAGCGCAACGCCTACGTCTTCTACGTCAATCCCAAGGGGGCGCGCAGCGAGGGCCTGGCCTACGCCGGCAGCTCGAGTCTCAACTGGGACGGCATCTGGGACGCCGAGAGCGCCCGCCTGGAAGACGGCTGGTCGGCCGAGATCCGGATCCCCTTCAAGACCATCTCCTTCAAGCCCGGCCTGAGCGTCTGGGGGCTCAACATCGAGCGGACGATCGCCCGCAAGCAGGAGACCATCCGCCTCTCGGGCACGACCCTCGACAGCAACTTCAGCAATCCGAACGAGGCGGCCACGCTCGCAGGGCATCCAGGACGTCAAGCAGGGCCTCGGCATCACCTTCCGCCCCTACGGCCTGGCCAGCGCGGCCAGGGTCAATGAGGTATCGCCCGACTATAAGGGCGAGCTCGACGGCGGCTTCGACCTCTACAAGAGCTTCACCCCCAACCTCGTCGGTGTCGTCAGCTACAACATGGATTTCGCCGAGACCGAGGCCGACGAGCGCCGGATCAACCTGACCCGGTTCCCGATGTTCTTCCCGGAGAAGCGGATGTTCTTCCTCGAGGGCTCCGAGAACTTCAGCTTCAGCTCGAGCATCAGCTTCACCCCGTTCTTCAGCCGGACGGTCGGGCTCTACGGCGGGACGCAGATCCCGGTCCTGTTCGGGACCAAGCTCTACGGCAAGATCGGCAGCACCAACTTGACCTTCCTCGATGTCCAGACCCGCGACGCCACCGTGCCCGACGGGGGAGGGGGTGCCCCCCTCGAGCTGCCGGGCACGAACCTCCTGGCGGCCCGGGTGACCCAGAATATCTTCGCCCAGAGTAAGGTGGGCTTCATCCTCACCAACGGCAGCCAGACGGGCGAGAAGAATTCTCTCCTCGGCATGGACTTCAACTATTCGTCGTCGAAGTTCCTCGGCGACAAGAACGTCATGCTGGCCGCCTGGGGCGTCTACAACTGGAACGAGACCGAAGACGGGCGCCACCACGGCTTCGGCTTCCGGGCCGACTATCCCAACGATCTCTGGAACGTCCAGTCGACCTACGCCTATTACGGCGAGGCCCTCGACCCGGGGATGGGCTACATGATGCGTCAGGGCATCCAGACGGGCTTCGTCCGGGTCGGGTTCCAGCCTCGGCCCAAGGGCGGGTTCCTCGGCCGGTCCGTCCGGCAGTTCTTTTTCGACGTCAGCGCCGATTACTACTGGGACCTCTCGGGCGGGCTCGAGACGAGCACGCTCAGCGCGTCGCCGCTGAGCTTCCGGACGCCGAGCGGGGAGTCGTTCGGCTTCAGCGTCGTGGACAACCACGACGTCCTGCCCTTCGATTGGACGGTCTCGGACGGCGTCGTCCTGCCGGCCGGGCCCTACGACTTCACGAGCTTCCGGCTCAACGCCAGCACCGCGTCCCACCGGCCGGTCATCTTCGAAGCGGGGTGGAACTTCGGCGGCTTCTATTCCGGCGACATCGACAACCTCAACCTCGGGCTGACGCTGAAGTTCAAGGGTTACGCCACCCTGGCCTTCGACGCCAACCTTGTCCGGGGCCGCCTGCCGGAAGGGGATTTCAGCGAGAACGTCTACCAGGCCAAGGTCGACATCTTCCTCTCGCCCGACCTGGGCCTGATGAACTACATCCAATTCGACGACATTTCCAATACGCTTGGCTGGAACGCCCGCCTGCGCTGGCAGCTCTCGCCCGGCAACGAGGTCTACCTGGTCTATACCAAGAACTGGGAGAGGGTCTGGGACCCCCACAGCCGGCTCACGCCGCTCCAGGACCGGGGAGTCGTCAAGATCTCGCTCTCCATCCGCCCCTGACGGGGTCAAACCTATACCTTTTCAGTTTTTCTTCGGCGGCTCCAGAGCTCATCTTAACTTCAAAAATTGAAAAGGTATAGGTTTGACCCCGTCTTGGAGCTGATGTCCCCGATATTTCGCCGCGGGCCAGGATCCGTCGCGGCCTCGCAGACCCAACTCGGGTTGCTGAACCCGGATATGCGTGTAAAACGATGTGTAAAGCGGCTTTGCGCCCCGACAGGGGACATGTCCCGGCCTCCAGGCGGGAATAACCTGACCGGACCACTACCGTCCTGGCATGTTATTTGCACCGCAACCTAGTAAGCCCCTGAATCGTATTACCTGATGAGGGCGTGGGCTAAGTTCGGAGGATGCGAGGAGGACGGTCTCGGAGAACGAGGTCGAGCGAGAAAGAGACGATGGCCACCCTCTGCCGAACCTGCCACACGGAAAACTCGGAGACGGCGAACTTCTGCAATAACTGCGCCTCCGCCCTGCGCGGTCCGGACGCCCTCTCCATCACCCGCCCCCTGAGCGACGGGGCCACCATGGCCTATGAATCCCGGACCTGGGACCTGCCGACCGGCTCCACCTTCGGCGGCCGCTACCAGATCATCGACCAGCTTGGCCGGGGCGGCATGGGCCGCGTCTACCGGGCCCTCGACGTGAAGACCCGCGAAGAGGTGGCCATCAAGCTCATCCGGCCCGATATCGCCGAGGACAAGCGGACGCTCGAGCGCTTCGTCAACGAGATCAAGCTGGCCCACAAGATCTCCCACCGCAACATCGGCAAGATGTACCATCTCAGCGAGGACCAGGGCCTCCACTACATCACCATGGAGTACGTCCCCGGCGAGGACCTCAAGAGCTTCATCCGGCGCTCGCGCCGCCTCGATATCGCCACGACGGTGGCCATCGCCAAGCAGGTCTGCAGCGGGCTCTCCGAGGCCCACGAAGCGGGCATCGTCCACCGCGACCTCAAGCCCGGCAACATCATGATCGACAAGGAAGGCAACGCCAAGATCCTCGACTTCGGCATCGCCCGGGCCGTCGGCACGCAGGGCGTTACGGCCGAGGGGAGCGTCATCGGCACGCCCGAATACATGTCGCCCGAACAAGTCGAGGGCAAGGACTCCGACCGCCGCTCGGACATCTATTCCTTCGGGGTCATCATGTTCGAGATGGTGACCGGCCGGCTGCCGTTCGCCGCGGACACGCCCTTCGTCGTCGCCTTCAAGCAGCAGTCCGAGAGGCCGACCCCGCCCGAGGACCTGAATCCGCAGACTCCGCCCCAGCTGAGCGCGATCATCCTGCGCTGTCTCGAAAAGGACCCGGCCAAGCGCTTTCAGACGACCGAGGATGTCTGCCGCGACCTCAGCCAGGTCGAGGAGACCATCCACGCGACGCCCCTGCCCTCGCCCTGGGTCCGGGCGACGACGCGCAAGACGACCGCTCTCCGGGCGGCCGCCCTGCGGTTCCCGTGGCGGAAGGCCCTGGTGCCGGTCATGGCATTCCTCGGCATCATGGCCGCGGGCGTCCTTATCCGCCAGCTTCTTCCCAAGGCCAAGGGGGCCGTCCACACGGTCGCCATCGTCGGCTTCGAGAACCTGACCGGGGAGGCGGCCTACGATTACCTGAAGAAGGCCATCCCCAATCTGCTCATCACCAGCCTCGAGCAGTCGAAGTACATGGACGTCGTCTCGTGGGAGCGGCTGAACGACCTGGCCGGTCCCCGGGACCGGGACGTGACCACCGCCGCGGACCGCGATTACTGGTTCGAGGCCTGCCGGCGCTCCGGCGTCGACGCCATCGTGCTCGGGAGCTTTACCAAGGCCGAGAACCTGTTCGCCACCGACGCCAAGATCTACGATGTCCAGACCAAGAACCTCCTCAAGAGCACGGGCTCGCGCGGCGAGGGGGTCGGGAGCATCCTCAGGACGCAGATCGACGAGCTCAGCCGCGAGATCGCCAGGGGCGTGGGCGTGTCGGAGCGGGCGGCGGGCAAGGGCGCCGTACCCATCACCAAGGTCACGACCGCCTCGATGGACGCCTACCAGCTGTTCCTCAAGGGGCAGGAGGACTTCGAGCGCTATTATTTCGATGACGCCCGCGCGTCGTTAGAGAAGGCGGCCGAGGCCGACCCCTCGTTCGCCCTGCCCCATTTCTATCTGGCCCGGGTTTACAACAGCGCGGCCGACGCCCCCAAGGCGGCCAAGGAGTTCGATCTGTTCAAGAAGCTGACCCAGGCCAATCCCGGCAAGGGCAAGGACGGCCTGTGGATGTCCGCGCTGACGGCCATCCTGGACAAGGACCTGGACAAGTACCAGCGGCTCCTCAACGAGATCATCAAGTCCGATCCGGACGACAAGCGGGCCCACGCCGACCTCGGTGCCTTCTATCGGGCCCAAAAGAAGTCCCAGGAGGCCGTGGCCGAGTTCGAGAAATCGCTGGCCCTCGACCCGGATTTCGGCTATCCGCAGAACCTGCTGGCCTATACGTACGCCGAGATGGGCGAGAAGGACAAGGCCATCGCGGCCTTCGAACGCTACGCCGCCTCCCATCCGGGGGAGGCCAACCCGCTCGATTCCATGGGTGACCTCTTTTTCCTGTATGGCGAGTTCGGCAAGGCCCGAGCCAAGTACCAGCAAGCCCTGGCTATCCGGCCCGACTTCCCCTCGAGCTGGAAGCTGGCCTACCTCTATGCGATGGACGGGGACTACGACGCCGCGCTTCGCTGGGTCGACGACATGATCACCCGGGCCCAGACCGACGGGCTCCGTGCGGACGCCCACCAGTGGAAGGGGCTCTATTTCTCGCTGATGGGCCGTCTCAACGACGCGCTGGCCGAGCTGGGGACGGCGGAAACGCTGGCCCGGACGTCGGGCAACAAGGAAGTGGCCGACATTATCCTGCGCGACGCGCTGTGGATCTCCTACGACTGGAACCGTCTGGACCTGTTCAAGTCCACTTTCGAGAAGCGCATGACCTTCAGGGCCGAGTCCGGACTGGGAACGGACAGCCTCAACAAGATCTATTCACTTCTCTACACGGGCCTGTATGACGTTACCAAGGGGAATGCCGCCTCAGCCCGGAAGAAGCTCGAGGCGATGGAGGCGCTGGCGCCCGCGGTGGGCGAGAAAGAGAAGCAGTTCAACCTGCTCGCGTCCAACCACCTCAAGCGCGAGATCCTCTTCGCCGAAGGGAATTATGACGGGGCCATCAAGACCTTCCAGGAGGCCCCGCCCGTCAAGATCGACCTCAGCATGGCCACCTCGGTGCAGGGCAAGAACCTGCCGTTCATGGCCGATTTCCCGGCCCGAGCCTATCTCAAGAAGGGGGCCCGGAGCTTGGCCGTCAAGGAATACGAGCGGCTCGTTTCGCCCGAAGCCAAGGACCGGGAGGGGGCCTTGATCCATCCGTTCAGCCGGCTCCGGCTGGCTGCCCTTTATGAGGCGACGGGCGAGCCGGACCGGGCCGTCGAGCAATATAAAAGCCTCTACCATGCCTGGCGGCAGGCCGACCCCAACCTGCCCGAGGTCCAGACCGTCCGGAAAAAGCTCCAGGAGCTCAAGAACCGGGCGCCCTTACCCGACAAGGGCGCGACGGTCGACGCCTTCTATACGGTCCCGTTCATCGGCGGCTTTTAGCGTTCTGGATCTTCTCCCATTTCCGGACTTCCTCTCGAGGCGGCGATGGGTGTTGCCTCGCAGATCCCCTTGGCATTTTCCCCGTCTTTTGATAAAAGTTGGGGCGTGAGGAGAATGCCCATGCCCCCATCGAGCTTCCCGGTCCCGAGAGTGACGGTCGACCTCGCTTCGGCGGCCGTTTGCCTCGTCTTGTTCATGACCGCCCTGGCCGCGCGGCCGGCGCCGGCGCGGGCCGAGGACCTGATCTCCGGCATCGGCCTGACCGAGCTCACCGTCTACGATCAGCGCCCCGCGCCCGACGGTCTCATGTCCGGGTCCCCTCACGTCCATGCCGTCACCGACGAAGGGTACTATGTCATGAGCGGGAAGGGGAGGGTCGAGCTCCACGACCTCAAGGACGGCTTCCGGTCGGTCGATCTCCTGCCCGGGCGCTATGTCCAGTTCCCGCCGGGCGTCGTCCACCGCCTGGTCAATGCCGATCGCCTGGTCCTCCTCGTGGTCATGGGCAACGCGGGTTTGGCCGAGCGCGGCGACGCCCGCATCTATTTCGGGAAAAAGGTCGATGACGACCCGGCCGAATTCGCCCGGCTCACGGGGCTGGCCAAGGCCAAAGGCCTCGAAGGCGCCCTCGACAGGAGAGATGCGGCCATCCGCGCCTACGCGGGGCTCCTCGAGCTATGGACGAAGGACCGGACCGCCTATTTCCAGGAGCTCGAGCGGTTCATCGGCGTCCACATGAAAGCCGCGGCCGGGTTGCGTCCGGGCTTCGCGGAGGCCGTCGAGGCGGGGCCCGTGGCCTGGGGCAAGCGCTTCCAGAAAAGGGTCGAGGGACTGCCGGGCCCGGCAGGGGAAGGAAGCCCTCTTCTTCATGTCCCGCCGGAGGGAACGACCCTGGGCATGTGCGGCATCCTCCGTCCCGTGACCGGGTTCGAGCCGGTCGGTCCGGCGAAGGACGCCGGGCCCCGAAAATAGGGGAGCGCCGTGTCGAATGAGAACCGGACCGACGATCTCCGCCGGGGGTTGCCCATGGTCGGAGCGCGGGATCCCGAGGCTTTGGAGCAGGAGAAGGCCAAGCTCAGGGACATCGATGCCCGGCCCGGGCTTTGGCGCCGCTGGCGCGGCTATTGGTCGCTCTCAGGGCCGGGCTGGGTGCAGAGCGCCCTGACCCTGGGGGCCGGGTCGGCCGGTTCGTCCATTTTCGCCGGTGCGGTCTTCGGCTATGACCTTCTCTGGGTCCAGCCCGTGGCCATGTTCCTGGGCGTCGTTGTGTTCTCGGCCATCGGCCACCAGCTCCTTGTGACACAAGCCCGGCCGTACGACGTCTTCCGCAAAAGGCTCCATCCGGCCCTGGCCTGGGCCTGGGGCGGCGTGGTCCTCCTGGCCTCCATCATCTGGCAATTCCCCCAATATGCCCTGGCCACGAGCGTCAGCCGGGACATCTTCGACGTGGCCGGCCTGGACGTCCCCCGGGCGCCCATCGCCCTCGGCCTGCTCGTGGCCGGCACGGCCCTGTGCTGGAGCTACGGGCAGGGCAGCCGACGGGCTATCCGGCTTTTCGAGCGCACCCTGAAGTACCTCGTCCTGCTCATGTCGCTCTTTTTCCTCCTCGTCGTCATCAAGACCGGGATCGACCTCAAGGCCCTTGTCCACGGTCTTTTCGGGTTCCATATCCCCCGCGACCGCGAAGGACTGACGATCGTCCTCGGCGCGCTCGGCGCCGCGGTCGGCGTCAACATGACCTTCCTCTATCCCTACACCCTGCTTGCCCGCGGCTGGGGCAGGGAGCACCGGGGGCTCAAGAACTTCGACTTGATCGTCTCGATGTTCGCGCCGTTCGTCCTGACGACCAGCCTGGTCGTCATCGCCTGCGCCAATACGCTCCACGTCCAGGGCATCCGCGTCCGCGAGGCCGTCGACGCCGCGCACGCCCTCGCCCCTGTCGCCGGGGTCGCCGCCGGCCGGGTCATCTTCTCGCTCGGCGTCCTGGGCATGTGCTTTACGACCCTGACGATCGAGATGGTCATCTGCGGCTTCGTCTTGAGCGAGATGCTGGGCTTCGAGCCGCGGGGCTGGCGCTACCGGGCGGCGACCATGACGGCCAACATCGGCATCCTCGGCGCGTTCTACCCGGTCCCGTTCTGGCTGCCCGTCCTGGCGTCGTCGACCGCGCTGGTCATGATGCCCATCGCCTACGTCGCCTTTTTCATCCTCCAGAACAAGCGCTCCTATCTCGGCGGCGAGGTCAACTCCGGCCTCAAGGGCGCGGTCTGGAACGTCCTGCTCCTCCTGGCCATCCTCGTCGTCGCGGCCGGCGCCGTGGCCAAGATCCTGTCGCTCTTTTGATGGCGTTGGCCGCAAGCGGGCAGCCGCAGCTTTCCAGCGGAGGCGCTTACAGGCGGTGAGGGGGGGCTATTGAATCCCGATATTGGAAAAGTTTAGCCGGGGCGCGTGGCGGACGAGGGCAGTTTCCCTGGAAACCGCCAAGAACGTGTTTGAGCGAGGCTTAGCGCAAGCCGAGCGAGTTGTTTTGGCGCCGAGTCCGGCGCACGGCCCGGCGTCTTCAAACTTTTCCTATGAGGGAGAGATAGCTTTCCCGAACCGCCTTTGCGCCGATGCCGGGAATAGCGTTGACAGCGGGGGGGCCGCGTGGTAGTTTCACGCCAGGGAGGCGCGCATGAACCGTCGAAACTTCCTGAAGGCCGCGGCCGTGACGGCGACGGCCCCGGCCATCGTCCCGTCGTCCGTTTTCGCCCGGCCGGCCCCGAGCGACACGCTGCAGTTCGGCTGCATCGGCGTCGGCCGCCAGGGCCAGGGCGACATGCAGGAGCTCATCTATCGGGGCCTCGAAACCGGGGCCCGGGTAACCGCCGTCTGCGACGTCGACACTCACCGGATGGAGGACGCGCAGTGGCTGGCCGAAAAGATCTACACGGTCGAGACCGGTAAGGACGCCTCGAAGAGCGTCAAGGCCCACCGTGACCACCGCGAGCTGCTGGCCCGCAAGGACATCGACGGCGTTCTCATCGTCACGCCCGATTTCTGGCACGCCGCCCACGCCGTCGCGGCCGCCGCCGCGGGCAAGGACATCTATCTCGAAAAGCCGCTGACCTACTCGGTCGCCGAGGGACGCAAGCTCGTCACGGCGGTCAACAAGCACAGCCGCATCCTCCAGGTCGGCTCCCAACAGCGGTCCTCGATCCATTTCCTGATGGCCTGCGAGCTCGCCCGCAACGGTCGGGTGGGCCGGCTCCAGACGATCCGGGTCTGGCTGCCCGAAGACCAAGGCTCCGGCGACCCCAAGCCCGTTCCGGTGCCGCCGAACCTGAACTACGACGACTGGATGGGTCCCACCGCCGTGGCCCCCTTCACGGAAGACCGGGTCCACCCCCAGACGAGCTACGAGCGGCCGGGCTGGCTCCAGATCGAGCCCTATTGCCTGGGCATGGTCACCGGATGGGGCTCGCACATGATGGACATCGCCCAGTGGGGCAACGGCACCGATCTCACCGGGCCCGTCAGCATCGAGGCCAAGGGCGAATTCCCCGACCGCGGCCTGTTCAACGTCCACACCAAGTTCAAGGCCGAGGCGGTCTATGCCAACGGCGTCCGGCTGATCATGGAGACCGGCGACCCGGCCGGCGTCCGTTTCGAGGGCGACAAGGGCTGGGTCTTCGTCCAGCGCGGCGCCATCAAGGCGTCGGACCCGGAGATCCTGAAATGGAAGCCGGGCCAGGGCGAGGTCAAGCTGGTGCAGAGCGGCAACCACATGAAGAACTTCCTCGAAGCCGTGCGGAGCCGGAAGGCCCCGGCCGCGCCGGTCGAGGTGGGCCATCGGTCCAACACGATCTGCATGCTGACCCATATCGCCATGAAGCTCGGCCGCAAGCTGGCCTGGGACCCGGCCGCCGAGAAGTTCGTCGGCGACGACGAGGCCAACCGCCGGCTCGACTATCCCCACCGACGGCCATGGGTCGTCTGAGCGCCCGGCCCCGCGCTGCCGGCCTGCTCGTCCTTTTCTGCGCCGCGGCCCTGGGCCTTCATGCCTCGAAGCCGCGGGTCACCCTGGCCCGGGACGACGCCTCGGGCCGGCTCACCGTCCTCATCGGCGGCCGGGAGGCCCTGGTCTTCCAGTACGGCGCGGAGCTCGACCTCGCCCATTACTGGCCGATGCGCAGCCCGGGCGGCCGGAACATGCTCGTCCAGAAGACCGATCCCTATCCCCACCACCGCAGCTTCTGGTTCGCCGACACGGTCCGTCCCGCGGGCGGGGAGAGGGACCTCAGCTTCTACAACGGCCTCACCAGCGGCGTTAAAGCCGCGTCCGGCGATTATGGCCCGCCTTTCCGCGACCGGATCCGCCTGGCCTCCTTCCCGCGTCTCGAGGCGGCCAAAGCCCGGGCCGAGATCGACGCCGAGCTCGTCTGGGAATCGGACGGACGGCCCGTCCTCGACGAAGCCCGGCGGCTCGTCGTCCACAGCCTCGGCGGGGGGGAGTACCTCCTCGACCTGACCTGGACCCTGACCGCTTCCGGGGGCGACGTCACATTCACCAGCGACGACGTCCATTATGCCTGGCCCTTCCTCCGTCTCGATCCCGCTTGGAACGGCGAGCACGGCGGGACGATCACCTCCGATTCGGGGGCCGTGGGGGAGAAGGCCACGAACATGAAGCCGGCGCTCTGGATCGATTACTCCAACACCGTGGACGGCGAGACCGCGGGTGTGGCCGTGTTCCAGTGGCCCGACGGGAGGGAGCACCGCTGGCTGACCCGCGAGTACGGGACCTTCGGGCCGCGCCGTCCCGACGACCTCAGCGGCAAGCCCTTCACGGTCGGGAAGGGGGAGGCGGTCACCCAGCGCGTCGGCGTCCTCGTCCACAAGGGGGATGTCGCGTCCGGCCGCGTCCGGGAGAGGTATGAGAAGTATATCAAAGAGAACTGGAAGTAGCGGTCGGGGGGAACGCCGGCCGTTGCATTAGTATAGGAACACCCGCTCCGCCCGTCGAGCGGCTGATCTGGATCGTGGTGCGGAAGCTCTCGGCCTCGCGCGGACCAGATGCCCACGGCGTGGGTCTTGTTCGTGTCATCGTCGCCGGGACCCAGATGGAACTCGCCCCGGTTGAAATCTTCGCCGGGATATCGCTCGAGCCCGAGAACTTCATCGCGGATGCGCCGGAGGAGGCTGGCGACGTCCTTATCCTGGCGCGGCCGGGAGAGGAGAAGGCCGCGGCGAGCCATACGGGCAGGATGAGGCCAGGAACGCCCTCGCTCCTCGGTGGACGGCCTCAAAGGTCCGGACATGCCTCATCAGGTCCACTCCCTATTGTAGCGCGAGGAGCGCGCGAATAGTTTGCTAATTCCCATCATTCCGATATAATTGATAGGAATAAGGAGGCCTGCAATGACAAAAAACATCCGTTCGATCGCTCTCCTGGCCGCTCTGGCCGTCATCCTCGTCGCCGGCGTCGTGGCCCAGCAGAAGGCCGCCGATACGGCCATCGATCCGGTCTGCGGCATGACCGTGGTCAAGGCCAACGCCAAGGCGACCTTCGACTACAAGGGCACGACCTATTACTTCTGCAGCACGGGCTGCAAGGAATCCTTCGCCAAGGAGCCTGATAAGTACCTCAAGGCCCAGCAGGCGAAGGCGTCCGGCGCCGCCGCTGCCGGACCGGCTGCCATGGGCCAGATGGGGCACATGGGTGGGCGGGCAGATGGGTGGCCAGATGGGCATGATGAAGCATGAAGGCATGGCCGGCTGCGCGATGTGCGGCGGCCAGGGCATGGGCATGATGATGCACGGCGGCAGGGGCATGCGCGGCCAAGGCATGATGCCCGGAGGCCCGATGGCCCCGCTCTTCAAGCTCTACGGGGACAAGATCGAGGTGACGGTCGAGAACGCCAAGGACGGGGCCGCCCTCAAGATCACCTCCAAGGACCCCGAGGTCGTCAAGGCCATCCAGGTCCACTTGGCCGAGCACGTCGCCATGATGAAGAAGATGAGAGAGGCCGTGGCCGTCGAAGGCCAGCCGATCAAGAAGTAAGCCGGGATCTCCCCCGGAACCGACGGATCTCCAGGCCCCGCGCCCCTCTCGGCGCGGGGCTTTTTTTATTGACAAGCCCCCCCGCCCATGTTAACTTTTTAGCGAGAGGTAGGGGTATCGTGTTGGATTCTGGCGAAGACGTCTTTTTTGAGACCACGGCTTCCCGGAAGCTGGTCGACCTCATCGAGCGCAACGCCGACGAGCTGACGACGGGCTACGTCGAGGACATCCGGCGCGACCCGCGGATGCCCAGCTACCAGGGGTTCGACCAGAAGGAGATCTACAGGAGGGCCTTCCGCGTCTACAGCCAGCTCGGCAAATGGGTCTCCCACGAGACGACCAGGGAGGAAGTGCGGAGCTATTGGACGGCCCTCGGCCGCCAGCGCCGGCGGGAGGGCTTTCCGTTCTCGGAGATCGTCCTGTCGCTCTGCCACATCCGGCGTCTCCTGTGGGCGAAGATCCAGGCGGCCGGGCTGCTCGACACCGCCCTCGACCTGTACCAGGCCATGGATCTCCAGCATCGCGTGCTCGTGTTCTTCGACCGGGCCATCTACTACGCGGCCGTCGGCTACGAGGAGCACACCTGAGGGAGCCGGGGGGCCTCAGGGGAACCGGCCGGGGGCGATCCTGAGCGCCGGTCTCTACCTGCATTTCCCGTTCTGCGAGGGCAAATGCCCCTATTGCCATTTCTATAGCGTGCCTTGGACCGCCGCGGGGGCCCGGACATGGATGGCCGGCCTGAAGCGGGAGGCGTCCGCGTCTACAGCGACGGACCTGCGTTTCGATACGCTCTATCTCGGCGGCGGCACGCCGTCCCTGCTCGACGGGCCCGCCGTCGCGGCCGTGCGGGACCTGGCCCGCGCCCATTTCCCCCTGGAGATCGCCGAATTCACCTTGGAGGCCAATCCCTCCGCCGGCGCGGCCGGCCGGCTCCGAGGCTGGCGCGAGGCGGGTGTCAGCCGGCTCAGCGTGGGCGTTCAGTCTTTTGACGACGATATCCTCCGCACGCTCGGCCGGAGGTATTCGGGGGACGAAGCGCTACGGTTCTGCCGTTCTGCCCGGGAGGCGGGCTTCGAGGTCCTGGCCGTCGACCTGATGGTCGGCGTGCCCGGAGAGACCGCCGAGACCGTCGGCCGGACGCTCGACACTCTTCTGGAACTGGGGCCGGACCACGTCTCGGTCTATTTCCTGGAGAACGTGGAAGGCCTGCCTTTCGCCAAGGTCCTGGCCAAGCGGCCGGTCGACGAAGACGAGGCCGTCGACAACTACGAGAGCATGAGGGCGGGGCTCGAGGCCGCGGGGCTCCTTCAGTATGAGATCTCGAACTTCGCCCGGCCCGGCCGGGAGTGCCGTCACAACCTCAAGTACTGGCGCTACGAGCCGTATGCCGGGCTGGGCCCGTCGGCCTGCTCTCATGTCGCCCGGAGCCGTTGGTGCAACAGATCCGAACTGGCCGATTGGGCCGAAGCCCTCGACCGCGGCGGGTCGGTCCGGGAGGACGTCATCGAGCTCGACCCCGGAGGACGCCGCACGCGAGGCGCTCGTCTTCGGCCTGCGGCTCGTCAGGGGCGTCGACGTGGCCGATCTCGAGGCGCGGACGGGCATCAACGTGTGCTCCGTCTATGCCCGGGAGATCGACGAGCTCGCCTCCCAGGGGCTCCTCATCCAGGCCGGCGCCCGGCTCTGGATCCCGGCCGACAAGCTGCTCACCTCGAACGCCATTTTGTCTCGGTTTATTTAAAACGGGGTCAAACCTGCGGCGGGGAGCGGAGTCCTCGGAGCGGACCTGCAGAATAGCGGCGGAGCGACTCGGAGCCGCTGTTCTGCTAGATATCTTAAGCGAGATAGGCAGGTCACGGAGAATCGGTTTGACCCCATTTTATCCGGATTGATTTTTGCCCTATGGCGGCATAAAATCGGAAGGCTATGCCCGGGAGAAAGACTTCAGAGAAACCCGCTGGAAAACGGACTCCTGAGCAAGTCGCCCGTACGGCGCGGAAGACCCTGGCCGGCCTGGCCGACCCGGTCAAGGCCCGCGGCGCCGAGCGATATTTCAAAGAGACCGTCAAGTGCTACGGCGTCGCCGCCGCGGAGGTCCACGCCCTGGCCAGGGAGCTCTACGACGGCGTCCGGGCGGACTGGACGGCCGAGGAGGCCATGGCCCTCTGCGACATCCTCTTCGCCGACCCGGAGCTCGAGGCCAAGGGGGTGGCGGCTCTCGTCCTGGGCCGCTTCAAGACGACGTTCCCCCCCGGGTTCTTCGCCAAGGCCAAGGGCTGGCTCGCCTCGGATCTCCTGTCCAATTGGGCCTCGGTCGACACCCTCTGCCCCGACTCCATGGGCGCCTTCCTCGTCCGCTACCCGGCTTATGTCGCCAAGATCAAGACCTGGGCCTTCCACGCCAACCGCTGGGTCAAGCGGGCCTCGCTCGTGTCCTTCATCAAGCTGGCCCGCAAAGAGGAGTTCCTGCCGGCCATCTACGAGATCTCGGCCTCGGTCTTCGGGGTCGATGACGACCTCGTCCAGAAGGCCAACGGCTGGCTGCTGAGGGAGGCTGGAAAGGCCGACCAGGGCCGCCTGGAACGGTTTCTTCTGGCCCGCGGCCCGGCCATCCCGCGGACGACCGTTCGCTACGCCATCGAGCGCTTTCCGGAATTCCAGCGGAAGGCCCTTCTTTTTCGTACGAAACAGAGTTAGCCGACCCCCTGGGTCGCCGAGGAGGTCCCGTGAAGACAGTGCGCCTGATCGTTCTCGTGTCCCTGGTACTTACCCTGACGACCCTGTCCTTCGGGCCGCAGGAGGCGCGCGTCCTGCGCTTTCCCGCGGTCTCGAACGACCAGATCGTCTTCAGCTACGCCGGCGACCTGTACACGGTCCCGCTGGCCGGCGGCGTCGCCCGGAAGCTGACGGCCTTCTATGAAGGCTATGAAGCCTTCGCCCGCTTCTCGCCCGACGGCTCGTCGATCGCCTTCACCGGGGAGTACGACGGCAACCGCGAAGTCTACGTCATCCCGGCCGGGGGAGGGGCGCCCAAGCGGCTGACCTATACGCCCTCCCTCGTCCGCGACGACATCTCGGACCGCATGGGCCCGAACAACCTGGTCATGGGCTGGACCCACGACGGCAAGCGGATCGTCTTCCGGTCCCGCATGGCCGAATGGAACGATTTCAACGGACAGCTCTATCTCGCCTCGAAGGACGGCGGGACGCCCGAGCGCCTCCCGCTGCCCCGCGGCGGCTTCTGCTCGTTCTCGCCGGACGACACGAAGCTCGCCTACAACCGCATCTTCCGGGAGTTCCGGACCTGGAAGCGGTACCGGGGCGGCATGGCCGACGACATCTGGATCTACGACTTCGCCGCCAAGACGGTCGAGAACATCACCGCCAACCCGGCCCTGGACATCATCCCCATGTGGAGCGGGGACCGGATCTACTTCCTCTCCGACCGCGACGAGAACAAGCGGATGAACCTCTACGTCTACGACCTCGCCGCCAAGGCGACGCGGAAGCTGACCGGCTTCGCCGAGTTCGACATCAAGTTCCCCTCGCTCGGCCCCAAGCACATCGCCTTCGAGAACGGCGGCTACCTCTACACATTCGACCTGGCGACGGAGCAGACGGCCCGCGTGCCGGTCGTCATCGCCGACGACCTGGTCTCCGGGCGCGGCAAGGTCGTCAAGGTCGACAACCGCATCACCAATTACGAGATCGGCCCCGACGGCCAGCGGGCCCTCTTCGGCGCCCGCGGCGACGTCTTCACGGTCCCGGCCAAGTTCGGCAACATCCGGAACCTGACCATGACGCCCGGCGTCCACGAGCGCTCGTCCAAGTGGTCGCCCGACGGCCGGACGGTCGCTTTCATCTCCGACCAGAGCGGCATGGAGGAGATCTGGCTCACGGACCAGGACGGGACGGGCGAGCCGCGCCAGCTCACGACCGGCGGCGACACCTACAAGTATTCGATCCGCTGGTCTCCCGACGGGTCGAAGATCCTCTGGAACGACAAGATGCAGCGTCTCTCCTTCGTCGACGTCGCGACCAAGGCGGTCACGGTCGTGGCCACGGCCAAGCCCGGCGAGATCGTCCAGTTCGCCTGGTCGCCGGACAGCCGCTGGATCGCCTACGGACAGCCCGAGATCGAGGGCCCCAACCGGGTCTATCTCTATTCCGTCGACGGCAAAAAGACCTTCCCGGTCACGGACACCTGGTACAACTCCGGCGGGCCCTCGTTCAGCCGGGACGGCAAGTACCTCTTCTTCGTCTCCGACCGCGACTTCAATCCGGTCTACAGCTCGACCGAATGGAACCACGCCTACCTCTCCATGTCCCGGGTCTATTTCGTGACCCTGGCCAAAGACACGAAGTCGCCGTTCGCGCCCAAGAGCGATGAGGTCGCGGTCAAGCCCGAAAAGCCCGCGCCCGAGGCTAAACCGGCCGCCGCCGCCAAACCGGCCCCGCCCGAGAAGACCCCGGCCGCGAAGCCTGAGCCCGCGGCGGTTCCCGTCGTCAAAGTGGACACGGACGGCCTCATGGACCGCCTCGTCGCCCTGCCGGTCGAGACGGCTAACTACGGCGATATCAACATCATCGGTGATGCGGTTTACTACGGCCGGTTCAAGGACATGGCCGACGCGGCCTCTCTCATGCTCTTCGACCTGGCCGAGCTCAAGGAGAAGGACCTGGGCCGGTTCGAGGGCTACGAGATCTCGGCCGACGGCAAGAAGATGCTCGTCCAGAAGGAGGGCGCCTACGGCATCATCGATCTGCCCAAGGGCCCGATCAACCTCGAGCAGAAGCTCGATCTCTCCGGTATGGAGGTCGCTCTGGACCTGCGCCGGGAATGGGACCAGATCTACGAGGAATGCGGCCGGCAGATGAAGGAGTTCTTCTACGCCCCGAACATGCACGGCGTCGACTGGGAAGCCCTGCGCCTCCGCTACAAGCCGTTGGCCGCGGCCGTCAACCACCGGGCCGACCTCACCTACGTCATCGGCGAGCTCATCGGCGAGCTCAGCGCCGGCCACACCTACGTCGGCGGCGGGGAGATGCCCGTCGCGCGGAAGGTCAAGGTCGGCATGCTCGGGGCCAAGTTCGAGCGCGACGCCAAGACCGGCTTCTACCGCATCGCCAAGATCCTCAAAGGCCAGAACTGGGACCGGGGCCTGCGCTCGCCCCTGACCGAGGTCGGCGTCAACGTCCGGGAAGGGGAGTACCTCCTGGCCATCGACGGGCGGCCGCTCGACAAGACCGCCGATATGTACGAGGCCCTCTACAACACCGTCGGGAAACAGGTCACGCTCAAGGTCGCGCCGGCGGCCGACGGCAAGAACGGCCGCGACGTGGTCGTCGTGCCCATCGAGACGGAGAACGCCCTTTACTACAACGATTGGGTGGACGCGAACATCGCCAAGGTCGCCCAGGCGACCGGGGGCCAAGTGGGCTATATCCACATCCCGAACATGGGCACCGAAGGGCTCAACGAGTTCGTCAAGCACTTCTATCCGCAGCTGCGCAAGAAGGCCCTGATCATCGACGTCCGCGGCAACGGCGGCGGCAACGTTTCGGCGATGATCATCGACCGCCTCGTCCGGGAGATGGTCATGATCGAGGTGGGCCGCAACCAGGCTCCCGGCCCCGACCCGGGCGCCGCGTTCCTCGGCCCCAAGGTCTGCCTCTGCGACGAGTTCTCGGCCTCCGACGGCGACATCTTCCCCTATAGGTTCAAGACCCTCAAGCTCGGCCGGCTCATCGGCAAGAGGACCTGGGGCGGCGTCGTCGGCATCCGCGGCACCCTGCCGCTCCTCGACGGCGGCTCGCTCAACAAGCCCGAGTTCGCGCCCTACAGTCCGGACGGGAAGAGCTGGATCATCGAGGGCGTGGGCGTCGAGCCCGACATCGTCGTCGACAACGATCCGGCCCGGGAATTCGCCGGGGTCGACGACCAGCTCAACAAGGCCATCGAGGTCATCCAGGAGGAGCTCAAGACCAAGGCTCGCGGGATCCCGCCGGTCCCGCCCTATCCGATCAAGAAATAGGCCGGGCCGGCCCTCGCCGGAGGTCAGGAGGAGACATGGCCGAAGACAAGCTCAAGGTCAGCTGCGCCACTTGCGGCACGACGAACTTCTTTCCTCTCGCGGCCCGCGGCAAGACGGTCGTCTGCGGACGCTGCAAGTCGCCGTTGCCGGAGCCGGGAAAGGTCCTCGATCCGGACGGGGACGGGATCCTCAAGCTCTTCCACAACTCCAGCCTGCCCGTCCTGGCGGACTTCTATTCGACGACCTGCGGCCCCTGCCATATGATGCACCCCGTCCTCGAGCGGCTGGCCGCGCGGCGGGCGGGGGAGATCGTCGTCGTCAGGATCAACGTGGAGTATCACCAGGACCTGGCCAGGGAATTCGGGGTCCAGGGTGTGCCGACCTTCGTCATCGTGCACAAGGGCGCCGAACGGGGCCGGCAGGTCGGGGCGGCGGACGAGAGCAGCTTCGCTCTCTGGGCGGCCAGCCGGAGCTGAGGGGCGGCGCCTTCAGCGCCGGTCCCATTTGTGGAACTTTGCGATCCTCTCGAGCAGGAGGGACTTGGCGCCGGCCGTTTCCCGGCCGAGGATCTCGTCGATCCGCGGAACGGCATCGAGCGGCCTCCTCCTTTCGATGATGGCGCCCCTGATCCTGGTCAGGGTCTCGTCTGCAAAAGCGGGGTCCGTGCCCTTCCAGGTCTCCATGGCCAGCTCGGTCCGGCCCTCGTCCCAATGATAGCGGCCGAGAGCGTAGAGGGCCCGGCACTTGATCTCGCCGCCGAGCCCCGTGAGCAGATCATAGATCCGGAGCTGCTCATCCCGGTATCTTTGAAGCACCGGCTCCAAGGCGGGGTAATCACGGCCGAGGAGCTCTGCGGTGAGGTCACGATAGATCTCCCGGAGCACATAGGCTTTGACGTCCTTATTATGGACGTAGAACCGTCTTTCGGCAGGGTCCGCCAGGACCTTCTTGGCGGCGTCGAGGGAGCCGTCCAGGGCGATGATGGCCCGCCTCTCGAACTCGTACGAGGCGGCCAGGGCGAGGAGGATCTCGGCCCCTGTCCGGGACCCCGGATATTTCAGCGCGTAAGGGACGAGCGCGTCCAGGGACAGGTTATCGTAGAACACCTCTTCGAGGAGATCGAAGCCCCGGGACAAAGGATCGCCGATCTGGACGAAGACCATGCCCAGGTTCCGATAGATGAACTCCCCGGTCAGGCGGGCCAGATCGGGGCTGTCCGGGTCGTAAGCCTGGAGGTAGTCCCGGTTGAACGTCCGGACCTGCTCGGTGACGGGAAGCGCCATGAGGCCGTCCAGGATCCTGTCGATGTCTTGCTCCGGCACGGCCATGGCCGGCTTGGCCGCTGTCGGCGCGGGAGCCTGATGGCGCGGCCCGCCGCTCGGCACGAGGAAGACGGCGAATGCCGGCGGAGGTCCCTCCGGGGCTACCTCCGTCCGAAGGTCTTCTCGAGCGTTCCCACCCCCCGCTCGATCCTGGCGAGGGGACGGGATGTCCGGGAAACCCTTGACGACATAGAAAAGCCCGGCCCCGGCCGCGGCGATCTCGCGATAGGGCGAATCGCGATAGAAGTACTCCCCAGGCACGTTTAAGATGCGGCCCTCTTCGCTAAAAAGGCGTACCTCGGCGGAAAGGTCGCCGGCTTCTCCGCCCTGGAGGCTGAGGGATTCGAGGGCCCGGTCCGTTTCTTTGGAGAGCTTGTAGAGCCGAGCGCTATCTTCGACGGGATCGTCGATCCGGACGAGCGTGTAATCCTCGCCCGCGTCCTTGAGGGGGAGCTCCCTCAGGCCGCCGAAATACCGGCTGAGGGGCCTGTCGAGGGCCGACGGGCCTTCTCCCGCGCCCTCCCTGAACTCGGCCATGGCCTCCCCGAGCATCGTTTTGTACAGCCCGGCCTTTTCCCGGTCGGTCAGGCGATAGTCCAGCACCGGGGCCTGGAGGAAGGCCTCTTCGATATCCTTCTCGCTGAGCCCCATCAGGGCGTTGGCCAGTCTATCGGGCGTTTGGCCGTCCGCGGCAACCTGCCGCAACGATTCCTGGAACGTCTTGAAATCCCGGGCCCGCACGGTCGCAGGGGACGAGGCGGCTTTGGTTTGAGGCCCGAGGACGATGACCATGCCGAGCAGGGCCAGGTGAGCGAGAAGGGACAGGAAGACGAAGAAGGAGAAGTGGCGCCTTCTCCGGGCCAACCAGCCGAGGCTTGCCCGGAGCCAACGCTGTTGAGCCGGGGGAGGTCCCATGAAATCGAAGAGGCCCGGTGGGCCGATGGGCATGGCAGCCTTCCCCTGCTAACGAGGTCCCTACCATCCAAACTAGCGCGAGACGGGACGGAAGTCAAACAGGGGGGCGGGCCGACCTGTCGGCCTTGGACCTCAACTCAGGGGAGAGGATTAAGGAATGCCGAAGGGGGGACTCGAACCCCCACAGCCTTGCGGCCACTAACCCCTCAAGCTAGCGTGTCTGCCAATTCCACCACTTCGGCATGAACGGGATCTATTTCTTATCGGCCGGGGCCGTGGGTCGCGGGCTTCTGCTCCGGCTTCTGCTCGGGCTGGGCGGCCGGAGGCGTCGTCGCGCCCTTGTCCTCGGGCTTGGCCGCCGGCACGGTCGCCGCGGCCGGGGCCTTCTCGCCGCCGACCACGGACGAGGCCCCGCGGCCGGACAGGATCCACAGGCCGAGCGATGTCAGCATGAAGATGATGGCCGACGCGGTCGTCACCTTGGACAGCAGGCTGGTGCCGCCGCGGGCCCCGAAGGCGGTCTGGCTGCCGCCGCCCCCGAACGCTCCGGCCAGGTCCGCCGCCTTGCCCGACTGCAGCAGGATGGCGAAGATCAGGACCAGGCAAACGATGATGTGCATGATGATGATTAAAGCGCTCACTTCTCTTCCCCGTAGGCTCGAAGGGCCTCCCTGGCGATGCCGAGCAAGCTCACATCGCTGAGGGACGCTCCTCCGACCAAGAATCCGTCAATGTCCTTCTCTTTGAACAACGGATAAGAATTGGCCGGCTTGACGGAGCCGCCGTAGAGGATTATAGCACAGTCGGCCGTCCCATTTCCATAGTTCTTTCGGATCCGGTCCCGGATATGGGACTGGACCTCCTGGGCCTGTCCCGGGGAGGCGGTCCGCCCCGTGCCGATGGCCCAGACGGGCTCATAGGCGACGACGACGCGCGCCAGGTCCTGTCCGGAGACGCCTTCCAGCCCCCCGGCGAGCTGCTCGTCGATGCGCTCGAGCGTCCGGCCGGCGTCCCGTTCGGCCAGGACCTCCCCGACGCAAACGATGGGAACGAGCCCGGCCTTCAGGGCGGCCTTGGCCTTGAGGTTGACCGTTCCGTCCGTCTCCCCGAACAGCTGCCGCCGCTCGGAATGGCCGACGAGGACATAGGCGCATCCGGCATCCCTGAGCATGGGGGCCGAAACCTCGCCGGTGAAGGCCCCCGCGTCCTCCCAATGAAGGTTCTGGGCCCCCAGGGCCACGGCCGAGCCCGCGATCGCGCCGCGGACGATCTCCAGGGCCGTGAACGGGGGGATGAGGACGGTCGTGCACTCGCGCAGCTCCGGCTCCGCATCCACGACCTTCCGGGCGAGCTCCCGGGCCTCACGGAGGCCCAGGTTCATCTTCCAGTTGCCCGCGATGAACGGGCCGCGTCGCCGTCCGGCCATCTACTTCTCCAGGGCCGTGATGCCGGGCAGCGTTTCGTAGGCGACGTACTCGAGCGAGGCGCCGCCGCCCGTCGAGATGTGGCTGATCTTGTCCTTGACCCCCGCCTTCTTTACGGCGGCGATCGAATCCCCGCCGCCGACGATGGATATGGCGTTCGAGGCCGCCACGGCCTTGGCGATGCCGATCGTGCCCTGGGCGAAGGCGTCGATCTCGAAGATGCCCATCGGGCCGTTCCAGAAGATGGTCTTGGCCGTGGCGATGACGGCCGCGTAGCCGGAGACCGTCTTGGGACCGATGTCGACGCCCAGCATGTCCTCGGGGAAGGGCAGGGTCTCCACGACCTTGACGGACGCGCCGGCCTCGGGGGCGGAGGCCAAGACGTGGTCCTGGGGCAGGTGGAAGCTGACCGCGTTCGTCCGGGCCTTGTCCAGGATGACCAGGGCGACCTCGATCTGGTCGTCCTCGACGAGCGACTTGCCGACCCCCAGGCCCTGGGCCTTCAGGAAGGTGTAGGTCATGGCGCCGCCGATCAGGATGTGATCGGCTTTGCCGATGAGGCTCTCGATGATCTCGATCTTGTCGGAGACCTTGGCCCCGCCGAGGATGGCGACGTAGGGCTTCACCGGGGTGTGGATGGCCTTCTTCAGGTAGTCGACTTCCTTCTTCATCAGGTAGCCGGCGGCCTTGACCGGGACGAAATCGGTGATGCCCACGACGGAGGCGTGGGCCCGATGGCTCGAACCGAAGGCATCGTTGACGAAGATGTCGACGCCCTCGGCCAGCTTGCGGGCGAACTCGGCGTCGTTCTTCTCCTCTTCCTTGTAGAAGCGGACGTTCTCGAGCAGAAGCGCCTCGCCCTCGCGGAGGTCCCGCTTCAGCCGGGCGACCTCGTCGCCGATGACATCGGGGGCCATGAGGACCTTGTTCGGCACGAGCTGGGCCAGCCGCCGCGCGGCCGGCTTGAGGCTCATGGCCGGGTCGACCTTGCCTTTGGGCCGTCCGAGGTGGGAGGCGATGACGAGCCGGGCGCCGCGGTCGAGGAGCCACGCGATCGTGGGCAGGGAGGCCCGGATGCGCGTGTCGTCGCGGATCTCGCCCTTGTCGTCGAGGGGAACGTTGAAGTCGACGCGGAGGAAGACGAGCTTGCCCTTGACGTCGAGATCGGTGATGAAGTTCATGCCGGGCTCACTTGGCCACGAACTTGGCCAGGTCGACCAGCCGGCAGGAGTAGCCCCACTCGTTGTCGTACCAGGCGATGACCTTGGCCAGCGTGCCTTCCAGGACCTTGGTCGAGAGGAGGTCGACGATCCCGGAGCGGGGATCGCCCATGAAATCGCAGGAGACGAGAGGCTCGTCGGTGACGCCCAGGATGCCTTTGAGGGGGCCGGCCGCGGCGGCGGTGAAGGCGGCGTTGATCTCATCGGCGGTCGCCGCTTTCTTGAGCACGGCGACGAAGTCGACCAACGAGACATCGGGGGTCGGAATGCGGACGGAGAAGCCGTCGATCTTGCCCTTGAGCTCGGGGATGACCAGCCCGACGGCCTTGGCCGCGCCCGTCGTCGTCGGGATCTGGGACACGGCGGCGGCCCGGGCCCGGCGCAGGTCCTTGTGGGGCGCGTCGAGGATCTTCTGGTCGTTCGTATACGCATGGATGGTCGTCATGAGGCCCCGCTCGACGCCGAAGCTCTCGTGGAGGACCTTGATGACGGGGGCCAGGCAGTTGGTCGTGCAGGAGGCGTTGGAGATGACGTGGTGCTTGGCCGGGTCGTAGGTCTTCTCGTTGACGCCCAGGACCAGCGTAATGTCGGGATCGGTGGCCGGCGCGGAGACGATGACCTTGGCGGCGCCGCCCTTCTCGATGTGCTGGATGACGTCGGGCCGCTTGGTGTACCTGCCGGTCGATTCGATGACGACGGAGACGCCGAGGTCCTTCCAGGGCAGCTGGCCGACCTCTTTCTCGGCCAGGACGCGGATCTTCTTGCCGTTGACGAGGATGCCGTCCTCGGCCGCCCGGACGTCCTCCTTGAAGGTGCCCAGGACCGAGTCATACTTGAGCAGGTGGGCCAGGGTCTTGGCGTCGGTGATGTCGTTGACCGCCACGTACTCGATGTCCGGGTCGTTCCAGGACGCCCGGAGCATGTTGCGGCCGATCCGTCCGAAACCGTTTATACCTACGCGGATAGCCATGAGAACCTCCTAGATTTCTCGAGAAAGAGCAAGGCCAAAAATATCACAGCCGGCCCCCGAATTCAAGGCCGTCCGGCGAGGGGAGCTACTTGGACGGGCCCGGCGGCTTGCCGGGCTCTCCCGCGGCGGCCTTCCGGCTCCTCTTCTGTTCGTACATGAGGAGATCGGCCTGGCTCAGCATCTCGGCGATCTCCTCCGGGTGGTCCGGCTCACGGGTGGTTACGCCCATGCTGGCCGAGAGCGTGAAGCCGGCTTCGGCCGACGACCGGGCGTTGAAGAGGTCCAGCCGGTCCTGGAGCCGCCGGGTCAGGGCCTCCGCGTTCATCTTGGTCGATTCCATGGCCAGGACGGAGAACTCGTCCCCGCCCAGCCGGCCGATGATGTCGGCTTCCCGGAAGCTCTTTTTCAGGATGAAGCCGATCTCGACCAAGGCCCGGTCACCCGTCTTGTGCCCGCCGGCGTCGTTGATCTTCTTGAGATTGTCGACGTCGAGGTAGATCAGCGCGATCCTCTTCTGCAGGCGGGTGGCGGTCTTGAGGGCGTGCTCCGCCAGGGTCATGAAGCCGCGCCGGTTGAAGAGACCGGTCAGCTCGTCGTGGAGGGACAGGGCCCGGATCTCCTCCTCCATCTGCTTGCGGTCGGTGATGTCGGTCAGGACGGCCATGGTCCCGCCGAGCTGGGCCCCCTGGATGCGGGGGCCGCCGCTGACCAGGAAGGTGCGGCGGGTGTTGTCGCGGTGAAGGAAAGTGAGCTCGTAGCGGTCGGAGATGCCTTTGGTGCGCTTCTCGTCGGCCCGGCGGACAACGGCGTGCTGGTCCTTGGGAATGAACGAGAGGACCTGGCGGTCGATCATCTCGCTCGGCGTGTAGCCCAGCATGCGGGCCGCGGCCGGATTGACGAAGGTGAACCGGCCTTCGGCGTCGGTCAGGACGAGGCCCTCGGTCATGGTCTGGACGGTGCTCTCACTGAACCGCCGGAGCTGTTCGAGCTCCTGCTCGGAGCGGAGGCGTTGGGTGATGTCCTTGAGGATGCCGACGATGCCCCCGATGGCGCCGTCGGGCTGCCGATAGGTCGTCTTGATGAAGATGATCTGGTGCTCGCCGTCCCAGGCCTTGAGCGGGGCTTCGTAGACCTGGTGCCCCGGCGCGGCCAGCAGGGCCTGGTCGTGTTCCTGGTGCTTGTCGACGATCTCCGCGGGGGCGACGTCGCCGATGGACTTGCCGATGAGCTCGCTCTTGGAGAGGCCGAGCAGCTTCTCGAAGGCGGCGTTGGTGCCCCGGTAGCGCCCTTCGACATCCTTGAAGAAGGCCGGATTGGGCATGATGTCGATCATGAGCTGAATGAAGTCGGTCATGGCCTTGTTGGCCTGTTCCCATCTGGCCCGCTCGACGCGTTCATGGGTCGAGACCGCCAGGCGCCAGAGCAGGAGGAGCAGGGCGCCGCAGACCACCATGAAGGCGCCGATGACGGCCCTCACGAAGGGGTGAGGGGCCAGGAAGGCCCCGGCCAGGCCGGCCGCGAGAAGGAGCAGGAGGGCGAGGAGCTGCCAGGGTGTTCTTTTGGCCAGGGATGGGAGCTTGAGCGGTTCTGTCACGTCGATTCCCTTCGAGTCCGTTCCGTTATACCTAACATAGGGAAAGAGCCAAAGTCAATTCGCTTGGCGCGTCCGGGGCGCTCGTTGACAGGATTTTCCGGGCTGTGTTATATATTTGGTCAAGACAGGTTGAGTACGAGGGGAACGAATGACTGACCCCGCAGGGGCCAGGCCACCCGCCGGGCAACCCGCGGCGCCCATGATGCACTGCCCTCTGAAACGGCTCAAGCATTACGAGCTTGTCTCCCCCATCGGAAAGGGCGGTATGGGCGAGGTCTATCTGGCCCAGGACGAAGAGCTCGAACGGCAGGTCGCCGTCAAGTTCCTGCCGGAGGCCTTGCACCAGGATCCCAAGGCCCGGGAGCGGTTCCTGCGCGAAGCCAAGGCCGCCGCGGCCCTCGATCACCCCTTCATCTGCAAAGTTTTCGAGGCTGGCGAGTTCGAGGGCCGCTCCTACATCGTCATGGAGTTCGTCGAGGGCAAGAGCCTTCGGGACCGGATCGCCGAGGGCCCGTTCCCGCTGGCGGATGCGCTTCGGGCGACCCTCGAGGTGGCCGAGGCGCTCGAGGTCGCCCACGCCAAGGGCATCGTCCACAGGGACCTGAAGCCGGCCAACCTGATGTGCACGCCGCAGGGCCACATCAAGGTCATGGATTTCGGCTTGGCCAAGCACATCGTTGCCGAACCGGCGGAGGCGTCGGCCGTCAGCTTCACCCGGACGATGACCGCCGGCCCGGCCCGGGAGTCCATCACGAGCCCCGGTGTTGTCTTGGGAACGATCGCCTACATGTCGCCGGAGCAGGCGAGGGGGGAGTCGGTCGATGCCCGGACGGACATCTTTTCCCTGGGGGTCGTTCTGACTGAGATGATATCGGGCAAGCACCCGTTCGAGAAACCGACGCCGGTCGAAACACTGACCTCGGTCCTCCGCGACAACCCGCCGCCCGTCCACGTCAAACCGAAGGTCCTGGATCCCGATCTCGCCCGGATCCTGAATCGGGCCATGGCCAAGGACATCTCGGCGCGCTATCCGAAGATCGGCGAGATGGCGGTCGATATCCGCTCGCTCCTGGCCGATATCGAGCCTCGCGGCGGCAGGCTCCGGGGATGGCGGGCCAAGGGCCTGGCGATCGGAGGCGCGGCCCTCATCCTGGCCCTGACCGCGATCGTCCTTTTCCGGCCGGGCAAAGAGTCGCCCCCCCCGGCCGGGCCCAAGCCGGTCAAGGTCCTGATCGCCGACTTCGAGAACAAGACGGGAGATCCCGTCTTCGACGGCGCCCTGGAACAGACCTTCGCGATCGGTCTCGAAGGCGCATCGTTCATCACGCTCTATGACCGTGGGCAAGCGCGGCAGATAGCCGGCCAGATGGATCCGCAGGCCGCGGGACGGCTGGACAAGAACACCGCGCTGCTCGTCAGCCGCCGGGAGGGAGTCAATATCGTGGTCCAGGCGGTGATCGAACGGGACAAGGCCGGCGGATACACCATTCGGACGCGGGCGGTGGACCCCGTAAGCTCGGACGTCTTGGCAGAGAACTCCGAGACCATCCCGACCAAGGCCGGGGTGCTCCGGGCCGCCGACATTTTGGCCGGCCGCCTCCGTGCTTCGCTCGAGGGCGTCCCGGTCGAATCGATCAAGGAAGCGTCCAAAGAGACCTTCACGGCGGCCTCGATCGAGGCGATGAAAGCCTATGCCCGGGCCCAGGACCTGACCACCGCAGGGAAGGACGCGGAAGCTATCAAAGAGTACCTCAAAGCTCTCGAGTTCGATCCGAACTTGGGCCGCGCGTATGCCGGTCTGGCGGTCGTTTACAGGAACCGCGGCGAGCTCGATCAGGCCCGCAAATACTACGATAAGGCCATGGGCTTGCTCGACCAGATGACGGACCGGGAAAGATTCCGGACCCGCGGCGGCTATTATTTCATCAACAGGAATTACAAGAAGGCCATCGAGGAGTTCGCGGCCCTGCGCAGCCAGTTCCCCATGGACCTGGCCGGCTACATCAACCTGCCATTGGCGTATTTCTACGCCCGTGACATGGCCAGGGCCTTCGAAGAAGGGAAGAAGGCCGTCGAGGCCTATCCCGACCGCGTCAATCCGCTCTACAACCTGACCTGGTATGCGATCGCCGCGGACCGGCTGGACGATGCGGAGGGCGCCGCCCAGAAGGTCATCAAGATGGACGCTTCGTTCGCCGAGGCGCATGTCTGCCTCGGCCTGGTCAGGATCCTCCGGGGCCGGTCGAGCGATGCGGCTGCGGAATACGGCCGGCTCCTGGGACCGGACGCCTATGCCTCCTCGCTCGGGGCCGCGGGATCGGCGGATCTGGCCCTTTATGAAGGCCGGCAGGACGAGGCCCGGAAGATCCTGGAAGGGGCCATCCCTGCGGACATCAAGAACGACCTCAGGGCGTTCGCCAACCAGAAGCGGCTCACCTTGGCCGAGATCCTGGTGGCGGCGGGGCGGAGGAGCGAGGCCGTCAAGGCCGTCGAGGCGATCTTGACCGGCGAGAGCGACGATTCGGCGGTATTCTTAGGCGCCCGGATCATGATCGCGGCAGGCAAGGATGACAGGGCCAGGAGCTTGGCCGCGACTTTGGGCGGCCGGCCAGCGCCTGAACCGCAGGCTTATGCCCGGCTGGTCGAGGGGGAGATCGACCTCGGGCAAGGCCGGGTCCCGGAAGCCATCAAGAAATTCCACGAGGCCCAGGCCCAGGTGGACACTTGGATCGGCCGTGTCGCTTTGGGCCGGGCTTACCTTGCTGCGGGGCAGTTCACGGAGGCTTATTCCGAATTCGAGTCCTGCCTCAAGCGGCGGGGCGAGGCTGCGTCCGTTTTCCTGGATGATCTGCCGACGATCCGATACCTGCCTCAGATCTACTATTATCTCGGCCGGGCGCAGGAAGGGCTGAAAATCTCCTCGGCCAAGGAATCCTACAAGAAGTACCTCGAGATCAAGATCCTGGCTACAAGCGACCCCCTCGTCGAGGACGCCAAGAAGCGCCTTGCCGTCCGCTGATTTCAGTGCCTTCCGGGCCTGTACTTGATCGTGATGATGTCGCCCGTCGTTTCCCCTTCCCATGCGGTCGTCACGACGGAGATATTATCCGACGGATCGATGGCGATTGCTCTCCCCATATCGTCACCGGGATGGTGGTGGACCGCCATCCACAGCTCGTTGCCGGCGGAATCATATTTGACGGTCGCGCAGTCCACCTCGGACCCGATATTGGCGTAGCAATAACCGGAAACGTAGAGATTCCCCGAGGAGTCCAAAAGGAGATCTTCCCCCCCGAATAAGGGCGCTCCCTTTGTCCATTGCTGGACTCCGCCATTGTCGAACTTGATCGTAGAGGTGCCCGTGATGTAGACATTTCCGGACGAGTCGACGGCGATCGATTGGGCTCTCGCGCTGTCCGGACTGATGGTCGACCACTGTTCAACTCCGTTGCTATCGTACTTGACCGTCACAGGGTGCATCCCTGTTGGCAAAGGCTGGCCATAGCCGGTCAGATAGACGTTTTCGTCCGCGTCGATCGCCATGTCCGTCGCCCAATCCGCCTTACCCGCGGGACCGTTATAGCGTGCGTGCCACTGCAGGCTGCCGCCGCTGTCGTATTTGAGTGTTATATAATCGTTCCCTGTCGAGTCGCTATAACAGGTGCCAGCGACGTGGATATTCCCCGCCGGGCTCACTGCCATGCTGACTGCATAGTTGAATGCGATATCCGGATCTTCGTAGACCTGATCCCATAGGAGCTCCCCGGCGCTGTTATACTGCAGAGTGACGATGTTTTCCCCTCCGCCACCCCACATCCCGCCTGCTCCGTTGAGCGAGCCCGCGACGAGGACATGCCCAAACGGATCGAGCGAGATGGCTACTCCTGAGTCGGACAAAGACCCGAGGCTGCCGTAGAATTTCTGCCAGATGAGGTTTCCATTCCTGTCGTACTTGATAGTCGTAATGTCCGCGTCAGTGCCTGTCTGGATGCTCGTACCAGTTACATAGACATTGCCAGAAGAATCGAAGGCGATGTCTTTGCCAAAGTCATCCCCGTTGGCCGTGCCATTGTAGAGGGACATCCAGAGTCGGTTTCCGTCAGCGTCGTACTTGATCGTGGCCATGTCCGTCCCCCGGCCCGTCTCCGCAGCTGGCGCCCGTGACGTAGACGTTCCCGTCGGCGTCCGCCGCGACGTCCAGGGCGTAGTCCATGAGACCCGCTGAGCCGTTCTCGGTCGCCGACCACTCCTCGAATTCCGGCATGTACTTGACGGTCGCGAAGTCGAAGCCCGTCCCGTCGCCCAGGCTTAATCCGGTGACGTAGATGTTTCCGGTCCGGTCGATTGCGACCGACTGGGCGCTGTCACCTCCTGTCGCGAATCCGTTGTATCTCCTGACCCAGTTCGGGCTCCCGGCGCTGTTATACATGATTGTCGCGTAGTCCGTCCGGTCGGCCTCCGTCGGATCGGGGTCGCTGTATCCGGTGACGACGACTTCACCCGTCAGCGGGTTCACGGCCACGTCGAGCGGCACGTCCTCGCCATTGCCCGGACCATTGTAGCGGGCCGTCCAGATCTCGGTTCCCGCCGAATCGTACATGACGGTGAGATAATCGGGATTCTGACCGATGCTTGTATCCGAATCGCTCTGCCCGGTGACATAGACGTTCTCCGCCAGGTCGACGGCAATTGCGGAGGGCGCATCGTATCCACTGCCGGATCCGTTGTAAGTCCGCGTCCACATCATCTCACCCGCGGGATCATACTTCACCGTGACGAAATTGTAGTCCGCGGTCGGGGTCAGTGTTCTGCCGGTCGCGTAGACGTTGCCGCTCGGGCCCACGGCCAGCGCGACGCCCCGGTCGCTGTCGAGCGTCGCCACCGACCGGATCCAGAGCGTCGAGCCGGTGGCCCCCGAAAACTTGATGGTGGTCATGTCGTTTTCCGTGCCGTTCTCGTAGCTCGTACCGGTCACATAGACATCACCCGCCGCGTCCATGGCGATGTCCTCGACCAAGTCCGGTTGGTTGGCCGTCCCGTTGTAACGCCGGGTCCAGAGTTGATTGCCCGTAGGGCCGTACTTCACGATCGCATAGTCCTCATAGGTCCCTGTGCCGCTGCTCCATCCGGCCACATAGGCATTCCCCGCCGAATCGAGGATGATCCTGCGGCCGTAATCCTGGAGGCCCTGGGCATAACCATACCGGGCGGTCCATTGGAGCTCGCCCAGAGCGCTATACTTGAAGGTCAGGAAGTCGGAGTCGCCGCCCGGGCCGTTCTCGCTCGAACCGACGACGTAGACGCTCCCCTCGGCATCAAGAGCCATATCCACGGCGATATCGTTACCTGAAGGCAGCCCGGAAGGGCCGGTGTGACGGATCTCCCAGACCTTGACGCCGTACGGATCATATTTAACGACTATGACGTCCTTGAACCCGGCCGGTCCGCTCGAGCCGGCCACATACACATAGCCGGCGTCGTCAACGGCCACTTTTGAGGCGATATCCTCGGTGTCTCCCGGTGTTGCGAATCGGGCCGTCCATTCGTTCGCCGGCGGCAGGCCGCTCGTGTAGACGAAGACCGCGACGTGGACGAGAAGCGGATTGTTGGAGGCCTGCGGATCTCTGATGATGATCGTCGCCAAGTGCTGTCCGACCGGCAGCCCCGCGGTCGCGAACGATACCGTGTGAGCATGCTCCTCGTCCGGGCCCAAGCCTTCGGCAGGCGCTGGACTGACGGCGAGCCAGGCCGCATCGTCTTCGACCGAGTAACGGAGAGTCCCGTCCCCGACGTTCTGGATCGTCAAGGTCCGGTCGGCGGGTTCGACCCCCGAAGCCGCCCTAAGGACGAACGAGGCCGGAACGGCTGCGATTTGGGGCTGAGGAGTGGTCCAAGGCTCGGAGTTGGGGGGAATATCGGACGGCGGAGTAGATCCCCCCGCTTCGACATCCTCGGTGTTGACCGCCTCGGCCACGGCCTCGGCGATCACCAGGTCCGGGCTGAACGTCGGGAGGCCGTCCGTGGTATCCTCGTCCCAGACACGGAAGGTCACTTCGGCCTGCTCCCCCGGCGCTAAATAGAAGGAAATATCCTGGTCCTCCAAATCGGCTGCCTGGATCGCGATAGGGGAACCCGGTGAGCCCACGGCGCTGCTGGGGATGGGGCTGTTCTGGACCCGGGGATTTTGAACGCGAGGATTGGAAATATTGGCGATGAGCTCATCCTGATGCGTCTCGTAGAGCTGGCAGTCCTTGTCCACAGGGACCCGGTGGACCTTATAGACGAGCACTTGGGCGACCAGGGGGGGATCTTCGCCGTTGAAATAATCCGGATACTCTGACCTGATGTTGGTCGTGAAAACGGAGGTTGTGTTGCCTTCGTTCGTAACAGTCCAGGTGACATCCGTCAGGGCGCCGTTGGGGACTGCGGTATTCTGCACCCGCGGGTTGGGCACTTCGTTATTGACGATGCTCTCGTTCTGGACGCGGGGATTGAGCACGCCCTCGTTTTGAACCCGGGGGTTGACGACGCTGTAGTTCTGGACCCGGGGATTCTGAACGCGCGGATTGAGGACGGCCGAGGCGTTGGGGTCGCTCTCATCTCCCAGGTCATAGTTCCAGACCTGAGGCGCGCTCACATCGGGATCATGGGTCTCTTTTCCGAGCTCCTGGAAGGGATTGTCGGGATCGTTCAAAGGAAGGTTGGTCGGATCGGGATTCAAGACGACGTATCCGACGAGTTTCAGGCCTTCGAAAGCGTTGACCGTCACCGGAGCCAATCTTCTCGTCGATCTGTCGAGGTAGACCGTGCAGGACACGGAGGAATAGGGTTGAACGTTGACTTGGATGCGGTCGTCGTTAATGAATTGGTCGAAGGAGGCGTCCACGCCGCCGATCTCAAGGATGCGAAGATCCAGGTCTCTCTCGTATTCGGTAGTGTTCTTGACGAATACGACGAAGGTTCTCCCGCCCTCGCCGGTCAGCGGCAGATCGAGCTGCTTGGTGTTTCCGGGCGACCCCATGACCAGGCCCTTGTTGATATTGGCCGTATAGACGTTCTGATTCCGCATCCCGGTTTTGGAGCCGTCTGAACACGCCGGCGGTTGAGGGTACGGCCAATCTTCCTGGAACGAGCCGGGGGGGTTGTAGCTGACCCAATCTCCCCAGGAATCTCCATTCGGGGGCCTGACATCGCGGTTGTCCGTCCAGGCCGCGTGGAAGCTGGTCGGTTCGAACGGATTGATGTTGTAGATCCAGAAGCCGAACGCGATCGCCGGCGGAAGGATCCTGACAGAAGGCGTGATCTCCAGATAATCGCCGTGGAAAGGAACGGTCCCCAATTGGAAAAGAGGGTAATTGACGTGACTATGCTCCGCCTGGATGACCTTGTAGAAGCCGTCCTCCTCGATGGGATTACCGGTGGCGTCCAAGTCCAGGACGTGAAGGTAGCGGGAGAGCTGGATCGACGGCGAGAATACCGGTGGCAGTCCCGGTCTTCCTTCAGCCGCCCGGATGTCGATGGTGTGACGGACTCCGCCCTGCGGGTCCCGGATGAATGGGGAGTCATCGAGGGCCGCGTCTTCACGCTGGTCATACCAGGCCAACATCAGTTTCCAGGCCGCGAAAGTCAGAGACGGCATGAACTGATGCCCGATCCCGGCGTAGGTTTGATCGACGACCTGGGGGGCCGACCAGACCAGCCCGCCCTTCCGGAGAGCGGAGATCATGATCCTCGCCTGCCCGTTCGGCCCTCCAAGTCTCTGGGACCAGGCCACATAGACGGTCCCGAGGTCGCCGACGGCCATCGTCGGGTAGCTGTTGGTCCGGAACGACGATGGGCTTGGGCTCGTGCCCTGGTCGAAAGGATAGAAGGACGGGGCAACGTCCGGAAGCTTGCTGAATGTTTTGCCGCCGTTGGTCGATTTGACGACGACGATCCCGTCAGGAACGCTTCCCTTGGCGAAGCGCCTGAAAGCGACATAGATCGTGTTCCCCCTGAGGTCGATCGGGTCGACGGCGATAATCGGCCTTTGAACGATCTCTCCGGTCGTGCTCAGCTGGATCGGAGGGGCGCTCCAGGTCACTCCGCCGTCCGTTGACTTCTGAAAATAGATCTTATCTGCGATGCTGGATCCGCCCGTGTTGGAAAAAACAGTGTAGGCCACATAGACATTGCCATAGAGGGCCCCCATTCTGGGGACATCCACAGCCATATTGGGCATGTCGATAAAGCTGCTGCTCGTACTTCCGGTGGCCACGAGCCGCGTATCGACGTACTGGATGGGCCCGAAGTATTTCTTTGTTCCGTCCTGATCGGTCCTGACTTCGACCTTCTCGAGATTGTTGTTGTCGACATAGCGGGCGACGAAAAGAGCGCTTTTATCTCTCGCGCGGTTAAAAGCGATGCCGCAATAATAGAAAAGCCCGTTCGCACCCGCCCGGACAATGGGGTCGCAGGCGGTCTCGTAGTCGTTGAGGGGAGAAAGCTGCCCTTCGCTCGACGCATCCTGCGGGAAGCCGGGGAGCAGCGTGGTTATCCAGGATTCCCCGCCGTTGAAGGATTCATATACCCCCAGCCAGGCATCGGCCGATGCCGTTCCTTCGATCCCAGGCAATTTGAAATCGTCGGGCACATCGATGGTCCGATAATCGTTGGCCCCGGCCAGAAGATGCAAGGGATTGCGAGTCGAGGCTGCGATCGACGGCTCGTTCTGGCGCTGCAACCACGGATCCCCGAAGGGAAGCTTGGTTCCCGAGACCATGTTGACGTTGCGGCCGGCGAGGAGACTCTGCCCGGACAAGCTTGATGAAGCCGCGCTTGTCCCGCCGAGTCCCGCTATCAGGACGGCTGCACTGACGACCATGACCGCTAACAACAGGACCACGCTCTTTTTCACGGCTATTTCCCCCTGTGGCTTTCTCCGCCCCCGACTGGAAGGGCAAGAATAACCCCCTCACAAATTACCAAGGAATAAGGGAAAGGACAGATGGTTTAGGTGGAATGACCGGTGATGAATGGACCCTGGCGAAAAGGAGCGTAAAAAGACTTCCCCATCTTCTTTTCCTGCAAACCCCTGTACTTCTCTAATAATCCGAAGATCCGCCGAAGTCAAGCAAAAAGTAGGGTTTGTGAATTCCAGGCAACTCAACTTGTGCTAAAATAAGCCGGACCGGGCGGAACGGATGTCCCCAGACCGGCTCCCCCGGTGAGGAGCACCCATGAAGATCCTGACCTCGGCTCAAATGAGGGCGATCGACCGGACGGCGATCGAGGGGATCGGCATCCCCGGGCATCGTGCTCATGGAGAACGCCGGCCTGCGGATCGTCCGGGCCCTGAAGGCCAGGTTCCCGGGGATCGCCGGCGAGAAGGTCGTCATCGTCGCCGGGAAGGGCAACAACGGCGGCGACGGCTTCGTCGTCGCCCGGCACCTCTTCAATTCCGGCGGCCGGCCCGAGGTCCTGCTTCTCGCGGCCAAGGACGAGGTCAAGGGCGATGCGGCCGTCAACCTGGCCGCCGCGCTCAAGACGGGCATCCCCGTGACCGAGGTCCGGACGCCCGCCGAATGGAAGAAGGCGAGGGTGGCCGTCTTTCACGCCTCGATCGTGATCGACGCGCTCTTCGGCACCGGGCTGGCCAAGCCGCTCGACGGCCTCAATGCCCTCGCGGTCGAGGACATCAATCGGAGCCGGCGCCTTCAGGGTGGCCGTCGACATCCCGTCCGGGCTCTCGGCCGACAGCTTCGAGCTCATCGGGCCGAGCGTCAAGGCCGATCTGACGGTCACCCTGGGCGCGCCCAAGATCGCCCATATCTTTCCGCCGGCCGCGGACGGTGTCGGCGAGCTCGTCGTGGCCCCGATCGGCATCCCGCCGGCGCTCTTCGACGGACCGGGGCTGAAGCTCGAGCTGGTCGAAGAGAAGGACGTCCGGCCGTATTTCGCCCGGAGGAAGAGAGACGCGCACAAAGGGAGCTATGGCCATCTTCTCATCTTCGCCGGCTCTCTCGGCAAGTCGGGGGCGGCCGCGCTGGCCGGCCGGGCCGGGCTGCGCACGGGGGCCGGCCTGGTCACCGTGGCCACGGCCGCCGGCGTCCTGCCGTCCATCGCCAGGGCCATGGCCGAGCTCATGACCGAGCCTTTGGCCGAGACACCGGAAAAGACCATCGCGGTCTCGGCGCTGCCCCGCGCCATCGCCCTGCTCAAGGGCAAGAACGCCGTCCTGCTCGGGCCCGGTCTCTCGACGAACGCCTCGACCGCGGAATTCGTGTTCGGTCTCCTGCCCAGGATCAAGGCGCCGTGCGTCATCGACGCCGACGGGCTCAACATCGTCGCCTCGCGCCCCGGCGTCCTGGCAGGCCTCGAAGCCCCGGCGGTCCTCACGCCGCATCCCGGGGAGTTCGCGAGGCTCGTCGGGCGGACGAGCGAAGAGGTCGTCCGCCATCGATCTGGAGCTCGCTCCGGAGTTCGCGGCGAAGCACGGCGTCATCGTCGTCCTCAAGGGCTACAGGACTCTCATCGCCGCTCCCGACGGCCGCGTCTTCGTCAACCCGACGGGAAACCCGGGCATGGCGACGGGCGGAACAGGCGACGTCCTGGGCGGAATGATCGGGGCCCAGATCGCCCAGAAGAACGACCTTCTCGGCGCCGTCCTCTCGGCTGTCTACGCCCACGGCCTGGCCGGCGACGTGGCCGCGGACAGGCTGGGCGAACGGTCTCTCGTGGCCGGTGACATCATCCGGTACCTTCCTCCGGCCCTGAAGGCGCTGACCGGCGAATGAGCGGACGCCGCGTGATCACGACCCGCTCCGAGGAGGAGACCTTCGAGCTGGCCCGGACGATGGCCGGGGGCTTCAAAGGCACCGAGACCGTCCTCCTCGAGGGCGAGCTCGGGGCGGGCAAGACCGTCTTCGCCAAGGGCCTGGCCGCGGGGGCCGGCGTCGCCGATACCGGCCGGGTCTCGAGCCCCTCGTTCACCCTGGTCAATGGCTACCAGGGGAAGCACCGGATCTTCCACATCGACCTGTATCGGCTCGAGCGTCCGGCCGAGATCGCCGATCTCGGCTGGGAGGACATGCTCGGTCAGGGGATCGTCATCGTCGAGTGGGCCGAGAAGCTGCCTTTTCCGGTCAAGGGGATCCGCGTCCGGATCGAGACGGCCGGCGACGACGCCCGCCGCATCACGATCGATCCTTGAAGGCGGCCAACAACTCTTCAGCGGCCCTGCGGGCGTCGGGGGCGCCCAGGATGGCCGAGATGACGGCGACGCCGTCCGCGCCCGCTTGGGCCATCTCGAAGGCGTTCGCGGCCGCGATGCCCCCGATGGCCACGACCGGCAGGCCGGTGGCCCGCTTGATGCGGCCGACGCCGTCCGGGCCGAGGACGGCCAGAGCCATTTCCTTCGTCGACGTCGCGTACGCCGGGGCGGCTCCCACGTAATCCGCGCCCTCCGTTTCGGCCCTTCGGGCTTCCTCGGGCGTGTTGACGGAGACGCCGATCGCGGCGTCCGGGCCGAGAAGACGCCTGGCAAAAGCGACCGGCATGTCTTCCTGACCGAGATGGACCCCGGCGGCGCCGCACGCTTTGGCCACGTCCGGATGATCGTTGACGAGAAGGGGAACGCCCTTGGGCCCGAGGCGCCGGGCCATCTCGGCGGCGAGGACGATGACGGCCGGCTTGTCCAGGCTCTTGGCCCGGAGCTGGACGACGGTCACGCCGCCGTCGACGGCCGCCTCGACGAGGCCGGCCAGGTCGCGGCCCGCCGCGTAATCGGCGTCGGCGACGAGGTAGAGCGAATAATCGATGGGCATCCCTTTCAGTATACGCTCCTTTTTGATAAAGTAAGCCGTACCATGAGCATCGATCTCAAATCATTCATCGTCGACGTTCCCGACTTCCCCAAGCCGGGCATCCTCTTCAAAGACATCACGCCCGTCGTCCAGAGCTCCCAGGCCTTCAACGCGGCCATCGACGAGCTCGCGGCCTGGGCGGCGACGCGGCATCCGGAGATCATCGCCGGGATCGAATCCCGGGGCTTCCTCTTCGCCGCGGCCCTGGCCCGGGACCTCCGGCTCGGCCTGGCCATCATCCGGAAGAAGGGCAAGCTGCCGCGCAAGTGCGCGACCGTCGTGGCGCCGAACGAGTACGCCGTCGAGCACTTCGAGATGCACGAGGACGCCGTGGCCCGCGGCCAGCGCGTCCTCATCATCGACGACCTCATCGCCACCGGCTCGTCCTCGGTCAGCGCCATCAACCTCGTCCGGCTCCTCCAAGGCGAGGTCGTCGGCTTCGGGGCCATCGTCGAGCTGTCGTTCCTGAAGGGCGTCGAGGCGATCCGCAAGGCCCACCCGGACGTCGCGGTCCGCGCCCTCGTCCGCTACTGAGGTCCGGCGGCCGCCGCGCGGAAAGGGAGCAGGGGACAGGCATGAAGGGAGACCGCGATGAGAACTAAAGCCGCGCTCCTGGCCCTCCTCCCGGCCCTCGCCGTCTCGGGCTGCGCCCGCCTGGCGCCGCCGCCCGCCGCGGCGCCGCGCCTGGCCGCTCCCGACAGCGGCTGGGTCGCCCGGACCCTCAGGAAGATGACGGTGGAGGAGAAGATCGGCCAGATGATCGCCTGCCGGTTCACGGCCGAGTTCCGCAACGCCGACAGCCCCGCCCTCCGCGAGATCGAGTCGCTCGTCGTCGACTCCAAGATCGGCGGCCTGATCCTGTTCGCGCCGGCCCGCGTCTACGAAACGGCCGAGCTGGCCAACGGCTTCCAGAAGCTGGCCAAGGTCCCGCTTCTTATGGCCGCCGATCTCGAGGCCGGAGCGGCCTTCCGGGTCAGCGCCACGACCCAGTTCCCGCCGCTCATGGCCCTCGGCGCGGCCGGGTCCGAAGAGCATCGCCTACGAGATGGGCCGGATCACGGCCCTCGAAGGCCGGGCCATAGGCATCCACATGACCTATGCCCCGGTCGTCGACGTCAACATCAATCCCGACAATCCCATCATCAACACCCGGTCCGTCGGCGCCGACCCGGCCCTGGTCAGCCGCATCGCCCTAGCGTTCATCCGCGGCGCCCAGGCGAACGGCATGCTGGCCACGGCCAAGCACTTTCCCGGCCACGGCGACACCGCTCAGGATTCGCACAGCCTGATGCCGACCGTCACCGCCGACCTGGAGCGCCTGGAGAAGGTCGAGCTCTTCCCGTTCAAGGCGGCCATCGACGCCGGGGTCAGGGCCGTCATGACGGCCCATCTGGCCGTCCCCGCCCTCGATCCCTCCGGGGTCCCGGCCACCCTGTCGGCCCCGATCATGACCGGCGTCCTCCGCGACAAGCTGGGCTTCAAGGGGCTGATCGTGACCGACGCCCTCGAGATGGCCGGCGTGACCAACGCCTACTCGACCGAGGAGGCGTCCCTGCGGTCGATCCTCGCGGGCGTGGACATGCTCCTGCTCCCGCCCGAGCCGGCCAAGGTCATCGCCTCTCTCGCCGCCGCCGTCCGCGACGGCCGCATCCCGCTGGCCCGGATCGACGCCTCGGTGCGGCGCATCCTCGAAGCCAAGGCCTCGCTCGGCCTCGACCGGGACCGCTTCGTCAAGATCGAGGACATCCGCCGCCGCGTCGCCCCGCAGGCCTATCTGGCCCAGGCCGAGAAAGCCTTCGAAAGCGCCGTGACGCTCGTCCGGAACGACGGGGACGTCCTGCCCCTGGCCGTCGCTCCCGAGAAGCTGACGATCCTGGCCCTGAGCAGCGACCTCGGCGATTACTATGCCGGACAGGCGTTCGTCTCGTCGATGAGAACGAAGTATCCCGCGGCCGCGGCCTTCTATGCCGACGGCGACACCGGGCAGGAGATGCTCGACGAGGCTTTCGCCCAGGCCTCGGGCGCGGAAACCGTTGTGCTCGCGCTCTTCTCCCGACTGAGCGACCGGAAAGGGAGCGTCGACCTCGATCCGCGCCACATCGACCTCATTCGCAAGCTCGCGGCGCTCCCCGACGGCCCCAAGGTCGTGGCCGTCTCCTTCGGCTCGCCCTATTTCCTGAGACACATCCCCGAGGTCGACGCCTATGTCTGCCTCTACAAGAACACGCCGGAGACGCAGGCCATCGCGGCCCGGGCCCTGGCCGGGGAGATGGACGTGACCGGGAAGCTGCCCGTGTCGATCCCGGACCTCTATCCGGTCGGCCACGGGCTCGAGCTCAAGAAGAAATAACCCTGAGAGAGGATAAGCCATGACGTACAGATTCCTGGGCAAGACCGGGGTCAAGGTCTCGACCATCGCCTACGGGACGATGTCCTTCGGCGGCGACGCCGACGAGGCGGGCTCGAAGGCCCTGTTCGGGGCCTGCCGCGAGGCCGGGGTCAACCATTTCGATTGCGCCGACATGTACGCCGGCGGACGGTCGGAGGAGATCCTGGGCCGCCTCATCAAGGACTGCCGCGAGGAGGTGATCATCACCAGCAAGGCCTACTTCGCGACCTCCAAGGACGTCAACGCCATGGGGGCGTCGCGCCGCCACATCCAGTTCGCCGTCGAGGCCAGCCTGCGGCGCCTACAGACCGACCGGATCGATATCTATTACATCCACCGGTTCGACGACCGGACCGCCCTGGAGGAGACGCTCCGGGCCCTCGACGACCTCGTCCGCCAGGGCAAGGTCGTCTATCTCGGGGCCAGCAATTTCGCCGCCTGGCAGGTCGCCAAGGCCCTGGGGATCTCGGCGAAGGAGGGGCTCGCCCCGTTCGCCTGCATCCAGCCCATGTACAACCTGGTCAAGCGCCAGGCCGAATCCGAGATCCTGCCCATGGCCCAGTCCGAGGGCCTCGGCGTCTTCCCTTACAACGCTTTAGGCGGCGGTCTGTTGAGCGGCAAGTACGGCCCAGGACAGAAGCCGGCCGAGCGGACGGATCGTCACCAACAGTATCTATTCCGTCCGCTATGGCAGCGATGCGTGAATTTCGAGTGGCCGGCCGGTTCACGGCCTTCGCCAGGGAGCGCGGCTATGACCCGGCCGGATTGGCCGTCGCCTGGGTGGCCTCGCACCCGGCGGTCACCGCGCCCCTCGTCGGGGCCAGGAGCACGGCCCAGCTCGCGCCCCTGCTCGCGGCGGCCGACATCCCTATGACCCCGGAGCTCCGGGCCGAGATCTCGGCGCTCGCGCCCGAGCCGGCCCCGGCCACCGACCGGAACGAGGAGCGGACGAGCGTCAACTTCGGGGTCCGCTGACCGACTGACCTTAAGAAGGAGCGGACCCATGATATTCGCCCGACGAACGGTCCTCGCCGCCGCGACGGCCCTCGCGATCTTCACGGCCGGCCTCCTGCCGGGGCTGGGCATGGAGCCTCCGACCAAGGAGCAGATCGCAGCGCTACAAGCTCGACGGGACGCTGGCCCGGCGCGTCGCCCAGGCCAAGGCCCTCGGCAATCACAAGATCCCGCAGCGGATCGCCGAACGCCTGACCGCCAAGCTGGCCCGGCTTTCGACCGTGAAGGACGGCCGCGCCGCCGCGTCGACCGTCCAGGCCCCGCCGCGGGCCTGGGAGGGCATGCCGACCACCGGGAACGTGAAGATGCTGGCCCTGCTCATCTCCTTTTCCGACTATCCCGGGACGACCGCCCCGGCCACCTTCGAGTCCCGGCTGTTCGGCAGCGGCTCCGGCAGCCCGCCCTTCGACAGCCTGAAGAACTTCTACGAGCGCTCGTCCTACGGCCAGCTGTCCGTCACGGGCGACGTCCTCGGCTGGTACCAGGCCCCCTATGCCCGTTCGACCGTCGCCGAGACCGACGCCGGCCGGCAGAACCTGATCAAGGAGGCCCTGAACTACTACGAGGCCCAGGGCCACGACTTCAGTCCGTACGACAACGACGGCGACGGGACGATCGACTATTTCTGCGTCTTCTGGACGGGCCCCCACGGCGAGTGGGCCTCGTACTGGTGGGGCTACTACACCTGGTTCTCGGATTCGTCGTACAGGCTCGACGGGAAGCGGCTGACGAACTACTCCTGGCAGTGGGAGCTCTACAACTACCCGAGCGGCAGCTTCGGACCGAGCGTCATCATCCACGAGACGGGGCACGCCTTGGGCGTTCCGGACTACTACGATTACGACGATTCGGTCGGCCCGCGGGGCGGCGTCGGCGGGCTGGACATCATGGACGGGTCGGGCGATCACAACTGCTTCTCCAAGTTCATGCTGGACTGGATCATGCCCACGGTCGTGTCGTCGGGGGGCCGGACCGTGACGCTGCGGGCGTCGGGACTCTATCCCGACGCGGTCCTGTTCATGCCGGGGGCCTCGGGCGGCATCTTCAACGAATACTTCATGGTCCAGAACCGCAACCGGGCCGGGAACGACACGGGCCTGTTCACCGGCTCGGACGGCCTCGTCGTCTGGCATGTCGATGCCCGGCTCGACACCTGGAACTACGACTACCTCTACGACAACTCCTACACCGAGCACAAATTGCTCCGGCTCATGGAGGCCGACGGCCTCGAGGAGATCGAGACCTGGTCGGGCTCGGCCGACGCGGGGGACTACTATAAAGCGGGGATGATGTTGGGGCCGGCGACCATGCCCGACACGGCGAGGTACGGCGGCACGCCGACAGCCATGATGCTCACGTCGATCACCGGAACAACGACGCCGATGGGGGCGACGATCACGTTCGGCGACTCGCCTCCGACCGTCGCCATCGCCAACATCGCGCCGGGCCAGACGGTCTACGGCACGGTCGGTGTCGACGTCACGGCCGGCGACGACAACGCCGTGGCCCGGGTCGAGCTCTACGGGGACGCGTATCTCAGCCAAACCCTGACGGCGCCGCCGTTCTCGTTCGCCCTGGACACGACCCTGTTCTCGAACGGCTCCCACACGGTCCGGGCCGTCGCGGTCGACTCGATCGGCCTTACGGCCGAGGCGGACGTCGACGTGATAATGGACAACATCTTCGCGCCGGCCAACCTCAAGGCCGTCAAGTCGGTCAACCGCAGCCTGCTCCTCCGGGAGTACCTCAACGTCCTGACCTGGACGGACGACACCCGGAACACGAGCCTCACCAAATACCGGGTCTACCGGGTGACGGGGAGCGGCCGGGCCCTGGTGGCCGAACTGGCCAAGTCCGCGGGGGTGACCGCCTACCGCTATCTCCACCGCGCCATCAACGGTGCAGAGATCTACACCTACGAAGTCGTGGGCGTGGGCTCGCTCGGCCGGGAAGGCCTCGCCGCGAACGTCACGGCGAGGTGAAAACAGGGGACACGTACTTTAGGTACGTGTCCCCCTCTTTGATGGACGTTCCGAAGCGGTCGCTTATTCGTAGACGAGGATCTCGACCCGCCTGTTCTGGTTGCGGCCGTCCCGCGACCCGTTGTCGGCGATGGGCATGGAGCTGCCCAGGCTGACGGCGGACATGCGATGGAGCGGGATGCGGTACTGCTTGTAGAGATACATCATGACCGCTTCCGCCCGCTTCTGGCCGAGGGTTTGGTTGATCTCGTCGGAGCCGCTGTTGTCGGTGTGCCCCTGGATCTCGATGTAGACGCCCTTGTTCTCGGAGACGAGCTTTTGGACGAAGGCGTCGAGCGCGCTCTTGGCCTCGGGGCTGAGCGCGGCGCTGTTGAAAGCGAATTTGGCCTGGTCGTTCTTCAGCGTGGCCGTCATGACCAGGTTGCCGCGGATGAGGGTCTTGACCTCCCCGATCTCGCCTTCGACAGCCTTGAACTGGTTGTCGTGCTGGCTGATCAAGGTGCCGATCGTCGCCAGCTTCTCGTCGTGCTCGGCGATGCGCTTCTGGTTGGCCTCGACCTCGGTCGAAACCTCCGCGACCTTCTTGTCGATGTTCGCGTCCTCGGTCTTGACGAACTTCTTGGTGGCGCAGGCCGGTCCGACGACCAGAGCGACCAGAAGAACGAAACCGGTGATGAATACGAGCTGCTTGTTCTTCATGAGAACCTCCTGATGATTTTTCTTGACAGGCGGCGGAGCGCCGCCGAAACTCTCTAACCCCGCGTATGTCTATCATAAGCCTATTCCGGCCAAAAAGAAAGGGAACGGGAGAAAATCCCCCTAACAGGGGATTTCGGGGGTCAGTACCCCTGGCGGGTCCGGATCTTGTGCTTGTAGCTCGGCGTCGTCACCCGGATCCAGCGGTAGAGGTCCGAGGTGTCCTGGTAGGAGGTATATCCGATGATGTACTGGTGGGCCTGCTCGGTCTTGATCTCCCGGACGACCTCGGCTAAGTCCGTCAGCTCGTCGAGGAACCAGGCCTTGCCGCCCGTCGCCATGGAGAATTTGTCCAGGGTGGCGACGATGCCCTCCGCCGTCAGGCCGCCCGGACGCCTGTGGGCCGCGAGCTGTTCGTTGCGGGGGATCTTGTAGCCGATCGTATAGATGGGGACGTCGACGCGCCGGGCGATCTCGAGGGCCTGTTCCGGGGTCGACTGGCTGTCGTTCTCGATCCCGTCGGTGATGAGCAGGAGGGCCCTTTTCTCGTTCTTGGCCCTGGTGGCGAACTCGGGGGAAACGGCCACGGCGTCGTTGAGGGCGGTCTGGCCGTAGGCTTCGGTCTTCTCCAGGACCCGGAGGAACTCGTCCTTGTTGATCGAGTGCTTGGCGGCCACCTCGACCTGGCCGTCCGCGAAGAGGAGCAGGCCGATCTCGTCGCGGGGGCGGAGGATGCGCGCGGCCAGGTCGCGGAGGACGATCTTGCAGTCCGCGAGCTTGCTCTCCAAGGCCATGCTGCCGCTGACATCGAGGAGCACGGTCAGGCTGAGCGGCGCCCCGAAGTCGTGCATGAAATAGGTGATGGGTTTCTTCTTGTTGTTCTCGAAGATGGTGAAGTCTTTCTCGGTCAAGTTGTTGACGAAGCGCCCTTTGGAGTCGATGACCGTGATCGCCAGGGTGATGGCCCGGACGACATATTCGTGGGCGGCCGGGTCCTGGACCTTGTCCTGGGCAGACGACGCCGGCACGAGCCAGGCGGCCGCCAGGCAGGCAAGGACGAACACGACCAAGACTTTGCTTTTCATGATCCGAGCGAGGGCTTGGCTACCAAAATACCACGCGCCTCCCCTCAAATCAAGGCGCGGGCGGCGGGTCCCGGCATTATTCATCATGGATTTAGTCGGACGGAGAGGAATGAATAGGGTCTTTAAAAAGACAGGAGGGGCCGGACGGGTCGTCCCGGCCGCTCCTGAGGCTTCAGCTGAAGATCTGATCGGTATCCGGGATTTCGATCTTCCTCTGACGGAACGGGACATCATCGCCCCCGGCTTCTCCGGTCTCGACGAACGGATGGGCCATCCAGGCGGGGTAGTCGGAGGTGATGAGCGCGGGTTCGCATTCTCGCCCGGCAACGACGGGTTCGGCCTGCGAATAGCAGACCTTCGATCGGAGCTTCCGGCCGTCGGCCATCAGGCGAAGGAAATACACAGGGATCACGAGGAAAAAGAGATACGCGACGATGATGGTGTTCAGCTATCTGCCCGTCCTTTGCACGAAGCCCCGCTGGTCCTGTTCATATTCGGCCATTGCGTCAATAAATAAAGTGAGCTGACTATTCCATATCGGTCGGCACGTGTCAAGTCGTTTGTTATCAATCCGTTGCAATGAATCTCCGGGACGCTACATAAGGTATTTCCGAGACGGGGATACGCTATTGCTAGTGTAGGAGCTTTCATGCCTTTTTCACTTTCGCACAGAGACGGCGCGATTGAATCCCCTTTAATGAGGATTCCCGGGGGCATCGATCGGGCGTTCAGCCACGCTTTGGCCCGAGGGTTGCGCCCGGTTCGGCTTGGCTCGGGCCTTCCGGGCCACTCCGCGATATGGTAGTATCTCGGTGCTTGTGCCGGTACACGACCGGGAGGAGGGATCGCAGTGGCCTTGAGACGTCAGGCCTTCGCGTTGGTGGCGACGGGCCTTGGCCTTATTCTCGCGGGCGCAGCCACGGCCCAGCACATCGCCAAACCCCCCGACGAACAGATCTGGCAGGCGCCCCGCCAAGTCGTTCCGGTCGAAGACTTCGTCGCTAAGGCGCCGATCCTGGATATCGGCGGGGGAGGGTGGGGCGTCATCGGCCAGCTCAAGGGCCAGCAGGTCGTCGCCATCGACATCAGCGATAAGGAGCTCCGGGAGGCCCCGCCCGGCCCGTTCGTCAAGATCGTCATGGACGCGCGGAAGCTGCAATTCCTCGACAACTCGTTCCCCACCGCCACGGTGTTCTTCACCTTCATGTTCATGGCGCCGGCCGACCACGAGCAGGTCTTCCGCGAGCTGCGCCGGGTGCTTGTCCCCGGCGGCCGCCTCCTCATCTGGGACGCCGTCCTGCCCAAGCTCGCCGACGCGCAGAAGAAGTACGCCACCATTCCCATCACGTTCAAGCTGCCCGGCAAGGAGATCAACGCGGGCTACGCCACTTATCTCGTTCCGGGCGGCCAGGGGCTGGCCCATTTCGAGGAGCTGGCGGTGAAGACGGGATTCGCCGTCGTCTCCAAGAAGACCTCCCAGGGCTGGTTCTTCCTGGAATTATCCAAACCGCTCTAGAAGAAGCCAAGCCTTAAGGGAAGAGCTTCTTCGTCAGGGCGGCCAGGTTCTTGGCGTGGGATTCGCAACAGTCGAGCGATCTCTTATCGGGCCGGCCGATCGAGACCGGGCCGTAGTGGTCGAACCGGTGGTCCCCCTGGACGACCATGCCGTGAATGAGGAGCGCCTGGAGGATATCGAGGACCGTCGTCTCGTTGCCGCCTCCGATGTTGGCCGATGAGGTGAACGCCCCGCCGACCTTCCCCCGGAGCTTCCCGTGGAATTTGACGCTCTCGTCGAGGAGCTTTTTCAGCTCCCAAGCCATGGTGCCGTAGTAGGTCGGGGACCCGAGGACGATGCAGTCGTATTTGAGGAGGTCATCAAGGGCCGTGTCCTCGACCTTCTTCAGGTCCACCTCGAGGCCTTGCGACTCGAAGACCTCGGCGATCCGGGCCGCCATCTTCTTGGTATTCCCCGTCCGCGAATAATAGGAAACGAGGGCTATGGGCATCGGCTTCCTCCTCTGATTCTGCCGATTATGGTCCAGGTAAGACGGCCGAGTCAAACCCCGCGCTTCGTTGACACATGTCCGCGGCCGGGACTATGATTTCGCGAAGAAGGCCGGCGCCGATCAATTCCAGAGAGTGTAAGGTGACCAAATGAAAAGAACCGCAGCCCTTGTCTCGGCAGTCCTCTTGATCCTTTCGGTCATGATCTCCGCCCAGACCAAGAAGCCGGCGACGTTCGCCGATTTCGGCCGATGGGAGAGCTTGGCCCGGCCCGGCGCCTACGGCGGGCTTTCTCCCGACGGCCGTTGGCTGGCGTACGGGATCAACCGTTCCGACCGCAATAACGAGCTGCGCGTCTTGAAGCTCGCCGAGGGGACCGTCAAGGTGGCCCCGTTCGGCGGACAGCCCGTTTTCTCCTCAGATTCGAAATGGGTCGCGTACGCCATCGGCATGTCCGAAGCGGACCAGGACAAGCTGAAAAAAGAGAAGAAGCCGGTCCGCAACAAGCTCGGCCTGCTCGATCTCGGGTCGGGCACGATGACGACCGTCGACGATGTCGAATCGTTCGCCTTCAGCCGCGACGGCGGCTTTCTGGCGATGGATCACTACGCTCCGGCGCCTCCGGCCGGGCCGAGGGAGGGGAGTGGCGGCGGAAGCGCCGGTCCTGACGCGGACGAAGCAAAGCCGGGGACCTTGGTCATCATCCGGAACCTGGCGACCGGCACGGACGTGGCCTTCGGCAATGTCTCCGAATTCGCCTGGCAAAACTTGGACCGTACGCACCTGATAGCGCTGGCCATCAGCGCGGAGGGCAAGGCCGGCAACGGCGTGCAGCTCTTCGACGCCGCGACCGGTGTCCTTCGTGTGCTCGATTCGTCCGCTTCGATCTATGCCGGCCTGGCCTGGCGGAAGAACGCCCCGGACCTGGCCGTGTTCCGGACCAAGACCGATGATCGCCGCGACGGTCCGACCCAAATCGTTTTGAGCTGGACCGGTCTCGGCGGGAGCGAGCGCCAGCGTTCCTATGATCCCACCGCGGACAAGGGCTTTCCCGCCGGGCTGCGAACCGTTCCTTTCCGCCCTCTCTCCTGGTCGGATGATGGGCGGACCCTGTTCTTCGGGATAGCGAAGTGGGAGGAAAAGCCCGCCCCCGCGGCCAAGAGCGAAACGAGCCCGCCGAAGACACCCGCGGAGGAGCCGTCGACCGTGGAAGTCTGGCACTGGCAGGACGCACTCGTCATGCCGTTCCAGAAGAACAATGCGGCCGATCTCCGCAAGAGGCACATGCTGGCGGCCTGGCATCTCGATACGGGGGCCTTCGTCCAGCTCGGCCAGGATCCGGTCAACGAAGAGGTGACGCCGATCAAACGGGCCGCGGTCGCCTATGTGGCCGAGTGGAAGAATTATGCGATGAACAGGACGATCGGCCGGCCCGCGGCCGACCTCTATCTCCAGGACTTGAAGACGGGAACTCGGACGAAGATCCTGGAGGGGATCGACGACGGCTATGTTCAGCCGGGACCGTCCGGGAAGTACCTGCTCCTCCTGCGGGACGACCATTATTGGACGGTCGACCTGACGACCCGATCTCTCACCGATATCACCAAGGACGTCCCAACTTCGTTCATCGATACGGAGTCCGACCAAACCGCTCCCCATAAGCCGCCTTTCGGCGTCGCCGGTTGGACGAAGAACGATGCGGCCGTCCTCCTTTATGACAAGTACGACGTCTGGCAGGTCGAGGCGAACGGCAAAGGGGCCCGGCGCCTGACCGACGGGGGCCCCGAGAAGGTCCGTCACCGCCTCCTCCAGCTCGACCCCGAGGCCGAGTGGTACGACCTGGCCAAGCCGGTCTATGCCGGCGTATTCGGCGAGCTCAGCAAGAGATCGGGCTTCGCCCTGATCAAGCCGGGCGTCCCGGCGACGCGCCTCGTCTGGCTCGACAAGGGCGTCAGCTCGCTGGCCAAGGCCAAGGGCGCCGAGGCCTCTGTCTATAGCGTCCAGGATTATGACGATTCTCCGGATCTCTTCGTCGGAGGTCCCGACCTGCAGAACGCCCGGCAGGTCACGGCGACCAACCCCTTTCAGGCCGACTTCGCCTGGGGACGGAGCGAGCTCGTCGAGTTCAAGACCGCCAAAGGCCGGGCCCTGCAAGGCGGCCTCTATTACCCGGCCGGCTTCGAGCCGGGCAAGAAGTACCCGATGATCGTCTACATTTACGAGCTGCTTTCGCAGAACGTGCACCGCTATGTCGCGCCGTCCGAACGCGAATACTACAACACGTCCGTCTTCACCAGCCTGGGCTATTTCGTCTTCCAGCCGGATATCGTTTTCACGCCGCGGCAGCCGGGCGTCTCGGTGGCCGAGTGCGTGACGGCCGGAGTGAAGGAGGTCATCCGGATGGGGCGCGTCGACCCGGCCCGGGTCGGTGTCGTCGGGCATTCGATGGGCGGGTTCGATGCGTCGTTCCTGGCCACGCACACGGACGGGGTCTTCGCGGCGGCCGTGGCGGGAGCGCCGATCACCGACCTGGTCAGCTACTATGGCGACCATCACTGGGGCGTGGGCATTGCCGAGACCGATCACATCGAAACGGGCCAGGAGCGCATGGTGGTTCCGCTCTATGAGGATTTCCAGGCGTATGTCGACAACTCCGCCGTATTCGGGGCTCACAAGATGACCGTTCCTCTGCTGCTCGAGGCGGGCGATGTGGACGGCATCGTCGGCTGGCACCAGAGCGTCGAGCTCTACAACATCGCCCGGCGGGCCGGGAGGAATGTGGTCATGGTCGCCTACATGGGAGAGGACCATGGCCTGCGCCAGAAGAAGAACCAGATCGATTACCAGCGCCGCATCCTGGCCTGGTTCGGGCATTACCTGAAGGGCGAGCCGGCCGAACCCTGGATCACCGAGGGTCAGAGCTATCTCGACCGGCAAGCCGAAGTGAAGCGGCTGACGGAAAAGAAATGAAGGGCGTCGCCGGTCTCCTCGTCGCTTGCCTGACGGGCATCGTCGCCGTGACCGCGTCTTGGGCTGCGCGCCCGCCAGAGGAGGTGGGCTGGCAGGTTCCGCCGGCCACTCTGAGCCCGAACCTCACCATCGGCGTCGAGGAGGGCGATGAGAAGCTGATGTTCGGCATGATCGTCCGCGTCGATGTCGACGGCCGGGGAAATATCTATGTCCTCGACTACAAGTTCAGCCGTATCGGCGTCTTCGACAGCCAGGGACATCTCGTGAGGCATATTGCCGTCCCGGAGGGGCAGGGTCCGCAGGAAACGACGGGCATGCCCGGCCTCTCCGTGACCCCCGGCGGGACGATGTTCATCAACGATACGCGGAAAGTGATCGTTTATGGTCCGGACGGCGGATATGTCAGGACTTTTCAGGTCGGATTCACGATCTCGTCGACCGGCTGCCCCGGCACGGAAGAGCTGGTCGTCCTGGGGCCGCACGATGGAAAGATCCTGCACGTCTTCGACGCGCAAGGCACACATGTCTCTTCTTTCGGCGATCTATTCGTGCCGCCCAAGAAATTCGAATCGATGAAGGAGGCTCCGATCATCGGCGCCCCTCTCCGGTTCAGTTGCGCAAAGGACGGACGCATTTTCGTCCTGAGCCCGCATAAGTACGAGGTCTCGGTGTACAAGGACCGCAAGCTGGAGGACGTCATCGCGGGCCGGAATGACGCGTTCAGGCCCGTCGAGAAAAGGAGCTTCGGCTATGCGTCCACGGTGGCGGACATCGTTTCGAGCGGCGACCTCGTCTTCGTCGCTCTCCTGACGATGGACCCGAAGGCCAAGGGGACGGCCGACGTTTTTCGGGCCGGCCGGCAGATCGGGTCGGTCGACCTGACAGGGGAGCCCATGGCCGCCGACAGCCTGGGCATGATCTACTTCGCCGAACAGGAAGAAGGACCTTTCGGGGTCCTGCAGGGAGAAGGGGGTTTCCCAAAGGTCGTCCGCTATGCTTTAATAAAGAACTGAGATGTTGAACTGGTAGCGAAATGCAGAAAAGGGACAAAAGCATTATCCGAGAGTACTTTGAACTCATCGTCGAGACGGCGGTCTTCGTCTTCTTCGTCTTGACATTCGTTGTCCAGGCCTTTCAGATCCCTACAGGGTCGATGATCCCGAAACTTCTTATCGGAGATTTTCTCCTGGTCAATAAGATGGCCTACGTGCGGCCCGCGTCCGCATTCGAAGGTCTGCTTGTGCCGCGGAAGCAAATCAAGAGAACGGACATCATTGTCTTCAAGTGGCCCCGTGACCTGACCAAGGATTTCGTGAAGCGCGTGATCGGTCTGGAAGGTGAGAAAGTCGAGATCCGCGATAAGCAGCTTTACATCAACGACCAACCTATCGAAGAACCCTATAAGGTCCACAAAGAGCGCCAAGCAGGGTCCAAAGAGGACCTGTATCAGTATGACCTGGCCACAGGCGCCAATTATGGGCCGGTGACCGTCCCGCCCGGTCACTTGTTCGTCATGGGGGATAACCGGGATGACAGCGCGGACAGCCGGACCTGGGGATTCGTTCCTCTGGACAACGTCAAGGGTCGACCCTGGGTCATCTATTTTTCATATGAAGCCGAGCAGGACGCATACCAGAAAACGAGCTTCCGCGACCGGCTCAAGAAAATAGTGAGTTTTCTCCCCAAGGCCCGCTGGGGCCGCATGTTGAATATCATCAACTAGCGCTGAGTGCCTCGGACGGAGAAGCCGCACCCCCTCACGTCAGTGACGGCTGCTTTAGAACTTCCGGCACTTCAACGGTTTGTCATTCTCTGGGTTGCGGCACCTCGACGGGGATTCCTTGTTTGTTGTAAACTCGGACCGAAGGATGTTTCACCATCCTTGACTTCTTCGGCTCACGGGGAGCAAACAACAATGACCCGGAGAGAAAGCGAGCTCCAATCAGGCATGACGGCCCGACAGGTCCTCCTGATCTGTGGCGTCCTCTCTTCGTTTCTTTATCTCGCTATGAACGTTTTCGTTCCGATGCGGCTGGAGGGTTACAGCTCCGTCTCGCAAACGATCAGCGAGCTGTCCGCGGTCGGCGTTGCGACGAGACCGCTATGGGTCTGGCTGGGCGCCGCCTACACCCTGCTCGTGCTCGCTTTCGGATCGGGCGTATGGAGATCGGCCGGACGAAACCGGCCCCTCCGCGTCGTGGGGGGCTTGATGATCGCCTACGCGCTCACCGGCCTCGCTTGGCCCTTCGCTCCGATGCATCAACGGGAAGTCCTTGCGGCGGGCGGGGCAACGCTGTCCGATACCATGCACCTCGTACTGGGGGGAGTGACGGGTATCTTGTATCTTTTGGCGCTCGGCTTCGGCGCCGCGGCTTTAGGCAAGAAATTCCGGCTCTACTCGATCGCGACCATCCTGATCACCGTCGTGTTCAGCGCTCTGACAGGAATGGCCGGTCCCCGGATCGGGGCGAATCTGCCAACGTCGTGGGCAGGAGTCTGGGAGCGTATCTTCATCGGGGGCTTTCTCGTCTGGATGGTTGTGCTGGCCGCCATCCTCTTGAGGGCGGAAAGGCGTAAGGCCGGATCGACGACGGCGATATCCGAAGGAGCAGGACCCGGCGCATGAAAAGGGTCACGGCCTTCCTCGGAACCGCCAGCAAGAAGCATACATACAACGCCGTCCGCCGGTTTCTGGACAACCTCCAGTTAGTTGGCGGCGTTGATTGCGAGATCGTCGTCCTGAGCGATCATCGGCTCGGGACATGTCGGGGCTGCAAGCTGTGCTTCGAGAAGGGCGAGGAGTCCTGTCCGCTCCGGGACGACCGGGACGCCCTCCTAAGGAAACTCGAAATGTCCGATGGAGTCGTCTTTGCGTCCCCGAACTACTCGTTCCAGGTCTCCGCCATCATGAAGACCTTTCTCGACAGGCTCGGCTTCATCTTTCACCGGCCGCGCTTCTTCGGGAAGACATACACCAGCATCGTCGCCCAAGGCGTCTACGGCGGTCATAAGATCGTGAAGTACCTGGATTTCGTTGGCAAAGCCCTGGGCTTCAACGCCGTCAAGGGCGCGTACTTCACGGCCTTCGAGCCAATGACGAAAAAGGAAAAGCAGAAGATGGACAGGGCTCTGGCTGGTCTAAGCCGGAGATTCTACGAGAGTCTGATGAGACCGGGCTATCCCGTGCCTACGTTGGTCATGCTCATGGCCTTTAGGCTGGGCCGAACGAGCATGAAGCTGGAGCTCGATGAGAAAAGCTTCGACTACCGGTACTATCGGGACAAAGGCTGGTTCGAATCGGACTATTTCTATCCTACTCGCCTGGGCCTGCTGAAAAGGAATGCCGGCCGCCTCTTCGAGATGATCCAGGCCAGATCGACAAGAAAACGGAAGGCCTAGCGGGCTTATTACATAGACCAATTCAACCCAGGGCAAGGGTGGGGTGAGTGAGGGGAATCGAACCCCTGATGATGCTCAGTAGATATCGCTGGACCGGTCGATAAAAACACGAGCGGTACGGCCCAGCACCGCGCGCTTTCTCTCCTTGGCGTCCAGGATCTTCTTGCGCATGCGGAGGGACTTGGGGGTGACCTCCAGCAATTCGTCGTCATTGATGTAGTCCATCATCTGGTCCAGCGCCAGGATGGCGGGCGCGTCGATCTTGGCGGCGATATCCGAAGTGGAGGACCGCATGTTCGTGAGATGTTTCTGTTTGGTGGGATTGACCGTCAAGTCCTGGGCTTGCATGGTCTCGCCGACGATCTGTCCCTCGTAGACCATGTCTCCGGCGGACACGAAAAGCCGGCCGCGGTCCTGGATGTTGGCCACCGCATAGGTGGCGACGGTCCCGCCGCGGTCGGAGACCAGCACGCCGTTCCGGCGGCCGATGATCTTCCCGGCCCACTCCCGATAGCCAAGATAGGTGTGGGCCATGACGCCGTTGCCCCTGGTCTGGCTCAGGAACTCCATCCGGAAACCGAAGAGCCCCCGCATGGGCACGGTAAAGGTCAGCCGGGTATAGGTCCCCTTCAGGTCGATGATCCTTTCCAGGACACCCTTTTTCTCGCCCAGCATGCGGATGACCGTGCCGGAGCACTCCTTCGGCATGTCCGCGACCAGGGTCTCGTAGGGTTCGAGCACCCTGTCCCCGTCCGTCTTCGTGATGACCTGGGGCATGGAAACCTGGAACTCGTAGCCTTCCCGGCGCATCTGCTCGATGAGGACGGCCAGCTGCAGCTCGCCGCGGCCGGCGACCGTGAACCGGTCGGTCGAATCGCCCCAATCGACGGAGATGGACACGTTCGTCCTCAGCTCTTTTTCGACGCGCTCGCGCAGCTTGCGGGAGGTGACATGCCGGCCTTCCCGGCCTCCGAACGGGCTGTTGTTGACCAGGAAGATCATGGAAACGGTCGGCGGCTCGATGGTCAGCACGTTGAGGCGGATGGGCCTCTCGGGGTCGGCCAGGGAATCGCCGATGGTCACGGAAGGGATGCCGGCGAAGGCGAAGAGCTCGCCCGCTTCGACGGCGGGCACCTCGGTCCGTTCCAGTCCCTCGAAAACGAACAGCTTCTGGACCTGCCCGAGAACCTGCTTGTCGTCCCCGGACAGGACCGCGATCGGGTCGCCGGTCCGGACCCGGCCTCCCAAGAGGCGGCCGATGCCGATGCGTCCGATATAGTCGTCGTGGCTGATATTGGTGATCAGCGCGGAGAGCGGGCTCTCGGGATCGTATTCCGGGGCCGGCACGTGATCCAGGATGGACCGGAAGAGCGGGGTCAGGTCTCTCGCCGGGTCGGCCAGGTCCGCCGTCGACGTGCCGTTCCGGCCCGAGGCGTAGATGACCGGGAAATTCCATTGCTCGTCGTCGGCCTCGAGCTCGATGAAGAGGTCGACGGTCTCGTCGAGGACCTCCCGGATCCGGGCGTCGGGGCGGTCGATCTTGTTGATGACGACGATGGGCCGGAGGCCCAGCTCCAGGGCCTTCTTGAGCACGAATCGGGTCTGCGGCAACGGGCCTTCCGCCGCGTCGATGAGCAGCAGGACGCCGTCGACCATCCGGAGGACGCGTTCCACTTCGCCGCCGAAGTCCGAGTGGCCGGGCGTATCGACGATGTTGATCTTGACGTCCTGCCAGACGAGCGACATGTTCTTGGCGACGATGGTGATGCCCCGCTCGCGCTCGAGATCGCCCGAATCGAGGATGCAGTCGCCCATCTGGTCGATATTGCGGAACAGCTTGCACTGCCGCATCATCGCGTCGACCAGCGTCGTTTTCCCGTGATCGACGTGGGCGATGATGCCGACGTTGCGGATATCGTGTCTGCGCACAGGGCTCCTTTGGGCTTTGAGTTCTCCGTCCGGGGATAGATCACCAGGGGAAAACGGGAAGAATGACCATTATACACCCGGGCCGAAGCCCGGGGCGCGTTTTGGACGATTCCCGAGCGGCGTTACTACGGGGAGCAGTAAATAATATGCATAATCCTCGCTGCTCCCCGAGTACTAGCCGGGCGATAGAGAAATCTAAAGACATCTATTTTCTGCCCGGCATAGTAAGACACGGAACCGCTAAGAATGGCCAACCGGGGCTGTCGCGGCAAAAACGATCATTTGGGGCGAGTGAGAGGGATCGAAAGCGGTGCCCTAACTAGATTAGCTCTTTCTCTTGCGGGTCTTCCGGGCCTGCGCCGAATCGAAGAACCGGCCTGCAGCCTTCTTCAGCGGGTTCAGGCGCACGGGATAGAAGTAATCCGACTCAAACCAGCTTTTATCTGTGTAATATCGGTATTCGCAGTCTGTCTCGGTGAGCTCGAGACGGACATTCGTGCGGCCCATCCGCAATCCCCAGAGTTCCAAGAGCGCCGGCGATGGAAAGGGGAGGCGAATACTTGTCGGATATGCAGAGCGTCGATGATGTTCATAGCTGGCCCGCCCAAATCTTTACATTTAGCCTGGCGGGTGACATACTTTTAGCCAGAGAGGAGATGGGAATGGACAAGCGGGCGCGGTGGTCGAAAATCATAGGTATAGTCGCTTTAATTTTCATGGTCGTGGGCTTCGGGTTGATCATGGGCGGGGGCCGCAGGCTAGAATACGGCTCCCTTGTGCTTCTTGGTATCATACTCGCCGCTGCCGGTGCGTTTCTCAGCAGGAGTTCGAGTCGGAAACTTGTTCTTTGGGGGGCAGGCGTTTATGCGGCAACTTGGATTCCAGCGTTTGCTGTAGGCGTAATTAGCGCATTAAAAGCCGGGGAGAAGCCCGTTGAGCCTCCGATTTTAATCACCCTTACCGTTATTGCTGGAATCCTCAGCCTATTAACGATCGTAGGCGGCACAATAGGCATTCTCCAAGAAGAGAAGCGACCAGCGTCGCCTTCATTGCGCAGCGGAACAGAAGAGGAATTAGCGGGAGCGACTCCGGCAGACTCCGGAAGCCTTCATTCTGCCGCGGAGACCAAAAGAATTGGCCGGAAGAAGGCCCTGGTCTGGGGGGCCGTCTTGGTAGCGGTGCTTCTTTTCGTCATTGGCATCTTTCTATTGACGAGAGGCGGGGAGAAGACTGACGGGCCTCAAGAGCTCTATGCCGCGGGTCAATATTTTACCGTGGGTTCAACGAGAGAGGAGGTCCTAAAAATTCAGGGGCCTCCGACGTTCAAGCTGGAAATGGTCTGGTTCTACGGGGATTCTCAGGTGCAATTTGATAGCGACGGCAAGGTCACCAACATATGGGACATTTCTAAGAATCTGAAGGTTAAGTCTGAGAAGCTACCATAAGCCGTTCTGTAGGAACCGAGGATTCGTCCCCCCGCTCTTAGTTTTTCGATTCGAGATGAGTTTCCGAATAACCAGCTCTTTCACTGTCAAGGCTTGTATCTTGCTGAATCTCATGTGATTCTTACGGGATTAGAATGGGGTAAGTTAGTTGAAGCCTATTTAACCCTGGTGCGCCACGTGTCGATGAGGCCGGTGACGATCGCCTTAAGGCTCCGCCCGGCCAAACCTAACCCGCGAATAGAATCCAAGGAATGGGGGACCGGTGATCGCAGACTTGAGACCAGATAAGGGCAAACCCGCCTTGGCTTGCCCCCCCCCCATGGGGCTATAATATATTGGGGACTTACCTGAATGATAATATGTGTTGGCTCCACGAGGTGGCAAGATGATTGACGAATCGAGACTCGCCGCGTTGCCTTCCGTGTTACTACGCGAGGTACGAAGGTTATTCCCTGAAGAAACCTCTCATGTATACTTCTGGAAACGGCCTCCTTGCCTAGTGGTTGAATTCCCCGGTCAACATGAAGTTGGTGATATCCTCGTCACGGCGTGCGAGATGGACGATGAGATTACAGTATATTTGGGCCATTCTCATCGTCATTTCACTTGGTATCGTGACATTGATCTCCGGGGAACTGGCTATGACCAAATAGTATCTGAAGCGCTCGACTACGTTCATCGCTTCATGTGTGGTGAGCTAATTCTAAAGGTCATCTTTCTATTCAAACGAAAGATTTGGGAAAGCGTATCCGATGCAAAAGAACCGATGTGCCACTCCTTTGGCCAGGCAAGGAGGACACGAGGTTTCTTTTCCCGATTCCTAGGTGTCTGGGAAGTACGGAAACTTGAGTGGTCTAGACGCCTCGACTCTTCTGCCAGGGGAGAACGGGAAGGTCAGGTGGGGTGAGTGAGGGGAATCGAACCCCCAACCTTCGGATCCACAGTCCGATGCTCTAACCGTTGAGCTACACTCACCGTCCGGTTGGCGATAGATTATCGCATTACGGGGATTTCCAGTCAAATCAGGGGAGAAGTACCGGAAAATCGTGGACACGATCCCATTTCAGGAGAAATGGGTCATGTCCCCATTTTCCTACCCTTTCTGGCCCTCGATGAGCTCCAGGACGTCCTCGGAGTCCCGCCAGTTCTCGCGGACCCGGACCTGGAGCTCCAGGTAGATCTTGTGACCGACGTACTCCGCGATCTCCTGACGGGCTTCGATGCCGACCTGCTTGATGAGCGAGCCGTGGCGGCCGATAACGATCTTGCGGTGATTGTCCTTCTCGACGAAGACCGAGGCCCGGATGTAGGTCAGGGGCCGCGTCTCGCCGGGCCTCTTCCAGTCCTGCTCGTCCTTCTTCTCGATGTCCTCGATGTAGACGGCCGTGACGAAGGGAAGCTCCTCGGTGACGTACTTGAGGATCTTCTCCCGGACGATCTCGGCGAAGAGGAAGCGCTCCGACTGGTCGGAGATCTCCTCGTCCGAGTAGAGCTTGGGCGCCAGAGGCAGGACGTCGAAGAGGAGCCTCTCGAGGACGTCGAGGTTGACGCCCTTGAGGGCCGAGATGGGGATGATCTCCTTGAAAGGAAAGAGGTCCTTGTAGCGGTCGATGATGGGCAGGACTTTATCCTTACGGACGATGTCGACCTTGTTGATGAGGAGGAAGACCGGGGTCTTGACCCGGCGGAGCGTCTCCAGGACATACTCGTCGCCGTGGCCGAATTTCTCGTTCGCGTCGACGAGCAGGCATACGGCATCTGAGGTCTCGAGGGCGGAATAGACGAAGTTCATCATCCTCTTGTTGAGGGTGTGGAGCGGCTTGTGGATGCCCGGGTTGTCGATGAAGACGATCTGGCCCTGGTCCGTCGTCTTGATGCCCAGGATGCTGATGCGCGTCGTCTGGGGCTTGTCGGAAACGATGGCCACCTTCTGCCCGATCAGGGCGTTAATGAGGGTCGATTTCCCCGAGTTCGGCCGCCCGACCAGGGCGACATACCCCGTCTTATAGATCGGCTTGGGCGCGGCCTTCTTCCGGACCGCCTTTTTCGGCGCGGCTTTCGCGGCGGGCGCGCGCTTTCGCCGCGGTCGGGCCCTTTTTCGCGCGACTGGTCTTGGCTTTGGCCGTTCCCGGCATGTGTCCCCCTCGGCCCGTGTCAGGCCTTGCGGATCCTCAGCTTCTTGACCTTCTTCTGGTCGACCTCGAGGACCTCGAGCTGGAGGCCCTTGACGGTCAGGACCTCGCCCTTGAAGGGCAGACGCCCCAGGTCATGGGTGATGAGGCCGCCGACCGTGATGAAATCGTCCTCGGCCAGCTCGACGTCGAAAAGCTCCTCGAGCTCCTCGACCTCGGTCGCGCCGGAGACGGTGAAGTCGAGGGGGCCGTTCTCGGCGATCTCGGCCTCCTCGGTGTCGTATTCGTCCTGGATCTCGCCGACGATCTCCTCGACGACGTCCTCCATCGTCACCAGTCCCGAGACGCCGCCGTGCTCGTCGACGACGATGGCCATCTTGGTCTTGACCTTCTGGAACTCGCGGAGGAGGTCCCGGACGGGCATGGACTCGGGGACGTAGGCGACCGGCCGGATGAGGGCCTCGATGGGCTGGGCCTTGTGCTTGTCGTCCGAATATTCGAGGATGTCCTTGGCGATGACGATCCCTTCCATGTTGTCCAGCCGGTCCTTGTAGACCGGGATCCGCGAGTACTTGTCCTTGATGATGAGGTCCTTGAGATTGTCGATGGTCGAGTCCTTGCGCAAGCAGACCATGTTGACCCGGGGCGTCATGACCTCGCGGACGACCGTGTCGCCGAACTCGACGACGCTGCGCAGCAGCTCGTCCTCGCCCTTGTCGATGATGCCCTCCTCGGTCGCCTCGTCGATGAAAGTCTCGATCTCCTCCTCGGAAGCCTCCCGGTCCTCCTCCTGCTCCTCGCGCTGTTCCTCCCTGGCGTCGAGACGTCGGGAGACGAGGAGGAGGGGAGAAGCGAGGACGCGGACGAGCGGGAAGGCCGGCAGGAACATCTTCATCAGGAACGGCTTGGCGGCGAGAACGAGCAGGCGCGGCACGAGGTCGAGCCCGATCGCGTAGACGGCCAGGGCCGCCAGGAAGAGCCAGAGGAGGCGCGTTCCCCGCGCCCCGATCGCGGCGAAAATATAGACGCCCAGGGCCAGGATGACGGCGATCCGGAGGAACTCGACGGCCAGGGCCGTCTCGTCGCAATGATCGAGGATGCGGGCCCGGTCCGGCTTGTCCCGGTCCTCGAGGAAGCGGCTGAGCGAGATCTTCGAGAAGGCGCCGAGGACGACGTGGAAGAGCGACAGCAGGAACGCGGCCAGGAAGGCCAGGGCCAATCCGATCCAGGCGACGGGGGTCATCGTCATGCGAGGGTGAGCCCGTGGAGCTTGCGCTCCTCCTCCTCGATCCCGGCGAAATGGTCGTAGCCGAGGAGATGGAGGTAGCCGTGGACGGCGAGCAGGCGGAGCTCGCGGTCGAGGCCGTGGCCCTTGGCCCGGGCCTGCCGGGCCGCGACCGGCACGGCGATGACGATGTCGCCCAGGTAGAACGTGCCGTCCGGTCCCTTCTCGCCGAGCGGGAAGCTGAGGACGTCGGTCGGCTTGTTCTTCTTCATCCACTTGCGGTTGAGGGTCTGGATGGCCCGCTCGCCGACGAAAGCGAGAGTGACCTCGGCCTTTTCCCGCCGGTAGCGGACGGCCAGCTCCGCGAGGAGCCGCTCAAACGCCCTGGTCCGGATCCGGTGCTTTTTCTGGCGGTTGAGGATGACGATCATGGCCCTTCTTCTTTGTTCTCGGAGCTTGCTTGCGGTCCTGAGGGGGGCCGTTGAAGCTGAAGCCCGGGTATTCGACGCGGGGGTGGTAGATGGCGTAGAGGATGGTCAGGAAGGCCGCGGCGACGGTGCGGAGCTCTCGCAGGGAGAAGTCGCAGGCGTCCAGCTGGCCGTCCTGGAGCGTGCCGTTGATGATGTCGGTGATGACCCGCTTGAGGTTGTCCTTGGTCGGCGACTTGAGGCTCCGCGAGGCGGCCTCGATCGAATCGGCCAGCATGACCAGGCCGGACTCCTTCGACTGCGGCGCCGGCCCGGGATAGCGGAAGTCCTCCTCGCCCACGGTCTGGTCCTCGGGATCGTAGGTCTGCTTGGCCTTGGCGTAGAAGTAACGGACCAGGGAGTTGCCGTGGTGCTGCTCGATGATCTCCCGCAGGAGCCGGGGCAGCTTGAGCTTGCGGGCCAGCTCGGCGCCCTCTTTGACGTGGTTCTTGATGACCAGGGTGCTCATCGACGGCGTCAGGTCCTTGTGGAGATCGAACTCGCGGGACCTGTTCTCGATGAAATACTCGGGCATCTTGGTCTTGCCGATGTCGTGGTAGAGCGCCCCGGCCTTGGCCAGCTGGGTGTCGAGGCCGAGCTCCTCGGCGGCCTTCTCGGCGAGCGAGGCCACGATGAGCGAATGGTGGTACGAGCCCGGCGCCTCCTCCGCCATCTGCCTGAAGATGGGCAGATCGGAGTTGGTCAGCTCGAGGAGCTTGGAGCCGGTGACGAAGCCGAAGGCCGTCTCGACCAAGGGGAGGAGGAGGAAGGCCAGGACGGCGCTGGCCGCTCCGCCGAGGACCCCCAGGGCCACCTCGGCCGGGAACGCGGCCAGGCCCGACCGCCGCAGGACGAGGTGCGCCACCAGGATGAGAAGGGCGTTGACGCCCGGCAGGACGATGAAACCGGCCCGGAGGGTGGCGGCCCGGTAGCGCCGGCGGTAGAGCTTGACGCCGTAGGCCGCGGCCAGGCCGCCGACGAACGAGAAGATGGTCATCGAGAAGTCCCCCCCGAACAGCATCCCGGCGGTCAGGCTGTTGAGGATGATGTACAGGAGCGTCACCGGGTCGGGGAGGAGGAAGGCGAAGATCAGGGTCCCCGCCTGTAACGGGAAGGCCAGGTAGAAGATCTCGGCGCGGGAGAGCGAAGGCGTCCTGAGCGCCCCGCTGACGATCGTGGCCAGGACGAGGAACGCCTTGTAGAGGGCCAGGCTCCCGACCAGGGAGGCCGCCATCATGCGGAACTGCCGCTCGGCCTGCGGCCGCTTGTAGCCCCGGTCGAGGAAGGCCCAGAGGGCGACGAGCAGGAGGAGGTAAAGGATGAAGGTGCCCGCGAAACCCGGCAGCCATCTCGACTGCCGGCGGATCATCTGGGCGTACAGATCGAGGACCTTGATGGTATCGGCCGTGACCTCGTCGCCCTTGCGGACGATGATCCGGTCCTTCTTGACGGTGAAGCTCACCGGGCCGACCGCGTCCCGGGCCGCGGCCTTCCGCTTCTCGGTCTCGATCTTGTTGTAGGTGACGTTGGCGGTCAGGAAGATCTGCCCCAGGTCGGCGAGCGCCGCCCGGCTCCGGGCCGGCAGCTCGATCCGGGTCAGCTCGTCGTTGAAGAGGCGCTCGCTCTCGCCGATATCGAAGAGCTCCGCGGTGCGGACGTTCCGCTCCCGGCGCTGGATGTCGATGAGGGCCAGGCCCCGTTCGGCCTCGCCGTGGATGAAGAGGTTCTTGGAGACGATGATGCCGCGGCCGAAGATCTTGGCCGCGAGGCTGATCAGCGTCTCTTCGAGCTCGGCCGGGAACTTCAGCCGGACGAGGGTCTGAACGTCGGAGATCTCGAGGTCGAGGCCGTGCTTGTCGACGAGAAGCGCCCGGAGCGCTCCGCTCTGGTGGTTCTCGGGAAAGCGCGCGGTCCAGGCGCGGCCCTCGGCGAAGAGCGCCCGGATCTTGTCCTCCGTGTTGGCGAAGACGTTGGCATCGTAGGTGTAAACGGGCAGGACCGCGGCTTGCGCCTCCGCTCGCTTCCGGGCCGTCTCTTCGCCGTCTTCGACGGTCAGGTCGAACGGGGCGACCACATCCGCCGGGGCGACCTCGCCAGGGGCGAGGGCCTTCACGGTCTCGGAGGGCAGGCGCGTCAGGAAGAGGGCGACGACGACAGTGGTCAGGAGGAGGAGCGGCCAGGGGTCCTTGAGCAGCCGGCGGAGGAGAGTCGGCCGGGTCTCCTCTTCGCCGGGTTCGCCGGCCGGCCGTCCGGGCTGGATCTCCGCTCCTTTGAACAGCTTGATCTTGTCGAAGAAGGAAACCGGCATGGGTCCTCAGTCCTCCCGGGTCTCGGCCTTCTGGTAGGCCTTGATGATCTTCTGGACCAGAGGGTGACGGACGACGTCCCGGTCGTTGAAGTGGACGAAGGCGATCTCCGGGAGAGGGGAGAGGATCTGGATGGCCTGCAGGACCCCCGAGCGGCGCGGCTGGGGCAGGTCGATCTGGGTGATATCGGCCGTGATGACCAGCTTGGAGTCGAAGCCGGCCCGGGTCAGGATCATCTTCATCTGTTCCCGGGTCGTGTTCTGGGCCTCGTCGAGGATGATGAAGGCGCCGTTCAGCGTCCGGCCGCGCATGAAGGCCAGCGGCGCGATCTCGATGACCCCGCGCTCGATCAGGCGGTTGGCCTGGTCGTACTGGAACAGGTCGAACAGGGCGTCGTAGAGCGGCCGGAGGTAGGGATTGACCTTCTGGATGAGGTCGCCCGGCAGGAAACCGAGCTTTTCCCCGGCCTCGACCGCCGGGCGGGTCAGGATGATGCGGTTGACCGCCTTGTTCTGAAGGAAGGCCAGGGCCATGGCCATGGCCAGGTAGGTCTTGCCCGTGCCGGCCGGGCCGATGCCGAAGACGAGATCGTGGGTCTTGATGGCCTGGAGATAGGCCTGCTGGTTGAGGCTCTTGGGATTGACCGATTTCCGGGACAGGTTCAACGGCTCCGCCGGGGCGTAATCGTCCAGGGCGGTCAGAGGGCCCTCCTCGAGCATGTCCAGGGCGATGAGGAGGTCTTCCTCCCGGAGCTGGTGGCCCCGGTCGCGGAGCTCGTTGAGCTTCTCGAAGTAGTGCCGGGCGAAGGCGGTCCGCTGGGTGTCGCCGTCGATGAGGAGCTGGTCGCCGCGCAGGGCCAGACTGACACCCAGGCGGGAGCCGAGCTTGTTGAGGTTCCTGTCGAGGACGCCAGACAGGGCGGTTTCGTTCGCCAAGGGAAGGGTGATCTTATCCATTTCCTGTTTTCAGGGGAGGGGGGCCAGGGGGGCGGCGGTTTCGGTCATTACCAGGCATTATAACCACGGCAGCGGCGCCCTTGTCAAGCCGACCCCCCGGCGGAGGAGACGGACCGGGGCGGACTATTTGCACCGCATGCCCCAGGGCCTTGAAAAAGAGGGCCGTCTGGGATATAAAATCCCTCATGGACAAAGAGTTCACGACCGTAACGATACCGACCTCCCTTCATAAGAAGATCGAGGAGTTCATCAAGGGGACCGAATACCGCTCCGTCTCGAGCTATGCGGCCAAGGTCCTGCGGGAGAGCCTGACCAAGACGGAGTCCGCGGCGGCCGAAGTCTTCAGCAAGGACGAAGAGGAGAAAGTCAAGGAGCGCCTGAAAGCGCTGGGCTATATCGACTGACCCGTCCGGTCGTCCGGCTTCCCCGTCCCTCCCGGTCCCGATCAAAGGAGAGAACCATGATCCAACCCCACGGCGGCAAACTCGTCGACAGGGTCCTCAAAGGCAAGGCGAAGGACGAAGCCCTGGCCCGGGCCGGGCGCCGGCCACGTCTCGTCATCGACTCCGAGCTCGTCTCGGACGTGGAGAACATCGCCACCGGCGTCTACAGCCCCCTCGAGGGATTCCTCGGAGAGGCGGACTTCCGCAGCGTCCTCGGCCGCGAGCCGGCTCGTTTCGGACATCGCCTGGACCGTCCCCATCGTCCTCGACGTCGACCGCCGGACGGCCGAGGGGCTGAAGACGGGGGAGGAGGTCCTGCTCGGGGCCGAGGACGGCCGGGCCGTGGCCGTCCTGCACTTGGAAGAAGCCTACGCCTACGACAAGGGGGAGACGGCCGAGAAGGTCTTCGGGACGCGCGATCCGGCCCATCCCGGGGTGGCCAAGGTCCTGGGCATGAAGGACGTCCTCCTGGCCGGTCCCGTCGACCTCCTGGAAGTGACCCCCACCCCGTTCGACCGCTGGAAGCTCACGCCCAGGGAGACCCGGGTGCTGTTCGAGGCCAAGGGCTGGCGGACGGTCGTCGGCTTCCAGACGCGCAACACTCCGCACATCGGCCACGAATACGTCCAGAAGGCCGCCCTGACCTTCACCGACGGGCTGTTCATCAATCCCGTGATCGGGCGGAAGAAGAAGGGCGATTTCAAGGACGAGGTCATCCTGGCGTCTTACGAAGAGGCCATCCGCGGCTACTACATCAAAGAGCGGACCGTCATGGCCATCCTCCAGATGGAGATGCGCTACGCCGGGCCCCGGGAGGCCATCCACCACGCCATCCTGCGCAAGAACTTCGGCTGCACCCACATCATCATCGGCCGGGACCACGCCGGGGTCGGGTCCTACTACCCGCCGTTCGCCGCCCAGGACATCTTCGAGCACTTCCCCGACCTGGGCATCGTCCCGATGTTCTTCCGGTCCTTCTCCTACTGCCGGACGTGCGGGTCGGTCGTCAACGAGAAGATCTGCCCGCATCCGCCGGCCGAGCACATCCAGTTCAGCGGCACCAAGATCCGCGACCTGCTGGTCAAGGGCGAGTGCCCGCCGCCCGAGCTCATGCGGCCGGAAGTGGCCCGGGTCATCATGGACTTCAAGGACCCGTTCAATGAATGACCGGAAGGTCCTGGTCGTCGGCCTCGACTGCGCCCCGCCCGAGATCGTCTTCGACCGGCGCGACGAGCTCCCGGTCCTCAAGGGGCTCATGGAGAGGGGGCTGTGGGGCAAGCTCCGGAGCTCCGACCCGCCCATCACCATCCCGGCCTGGATGGTCATGGCCACGGGCCTCGATCCGGGGCGGCTGGGTCTCTACGGCTTCCGCCACCGCAAGGGCTATGCCTACGACCAGATGTGGATCGCCAACTCCAAGGCGGTCAAGGAGAAGAAGCTCTGGGACTACGTCGGCGAGGCCGGCGGCGCGAGCACGCTCGTCAGCGTGCCGCCGTCCTACCCGCCGTACCCCGTCGCCGGGAACCTCATCTCCTGCTTCATCACGCCGCCCGGCCCCGGCAAGGAGACGACCTGGCCGGCCGGGCTCAAGGCCGAGATCGAGGAGCGCTTCGGGCCCTACATCTTCGACGTCGTCTTCCGGACGGAGGACCGGGACGAGATCCTCCGTGAGATCTACGCCATGACCGAGAAGCGCTTCGAGGTCATGGAATGGCTCCTCGAGGCCAAGCCCTGGAACCTGTTCTGGTTCGTCGAGATCGGGGTCGACCGCGTCCACCACGCCTTCTGGAAATATCATGGACCGCGATCATCACCTCTACGAGCCGGGGAACCGGTTCGAGAACGCCATCATCGACTACTACAAGTTCCTCGACGCGAAGATCGGCCGTCTCATCGAGAAGGCCGGCCGGGACACGGCCGTGCTCGTCGTCTCCGACCACGGCGCGAAGAGGATGAAGGGCGCCTTCTGCGTCAACGAGTGGCTCATCGACAAGGGCTGGCTGGCCGTCGAGGAGAGGCCGGCCAAGCCGACGAGCCTCGACGACCTGCCCATCGACTGGGAGAGGACCAGGGCCTGGGCCTGGGGCGGCTATTACGCCCGCGTCTTCCTCAACGTCGAGGGCCGCGAGCCCAAGGGCATCGTCCCCGCGGAGGATTACGAGAAGGTGCGCGACGATCTCCTGGCCGAGCTCCTGGCCGTGCGCGGGCCGAAGGGGGAGAGTTGGGCCACCCGGGTCATCAAGCCCCAGGAATACTACGAAGTGCTCGAGGGCGAGTATCCGGACCTGATGGTCTACTTCGACGACCTCTATTGGCGGTCGGCGGGCACCCTCGGCCACGGGACGATGTATCTGCCGGAGAACGACACCGGCCCGGACGACGCCGTCCACGCCCAGCACGGCATCTACATCCTCCACGACCCGAAGGGCGGCCGGGTGGGACGTCGCGACGGCGACATCCTCGACATCGCGCCGACCGTGCTCGACCTCATGGGCCTCCCCGTGCCCGAAGGCCTGAAAGGCCGGGCCCTCCGGCCCTGAAAGAAAGGATATTCCGAGAATGTGCCAAGAACATGAAGGCTTCACTCTCTGGTTCACGGGGCTGCCGTGCTCCGGGAAATCGGCGGTCGGCGACCGCGTCGCCGCGATCCTGAAGGACAAGGGGCTCCGCGTCGAGCGCCTGGACGGGGACGTCGTCCGCCAGGACCTGACCCGCGATCTGGGCTTCTCCAAGAAGGACCGTGACGAGAACATCCGCCGGGTCACCTTCGTGGCCAAGCTCCTGTCCCGCAACGGCGTCGCCGTCCTGACCTCGTTCATCTCGCCCTACCGGGAGATGCGCGACCGGGCCCGGACGGAAACGACCAATTTCGTCGAGGTCTACGCCAAGTGCCCCCTCGAGGTCTGTATGCAGCGCGACGTCAAGGGCATGTACCAGAAGGCCCTCCGCGGCGAGATCAAGGAGTTCACCGGCGTCTCGGACCCGTACGAGGAGCCCGTTAACGCCGAGATCGTCCTCGAGACGGACAAGGAGACGGTGGACGAGAGCGTCCAGAACGTCCTCCGCCGGCTGACCGAGCTCGGACTTTTTGTAGCTCTTGACCGACTAAATTAGACTAGTATAATCAGCGTCTTAGGAACCGTAAGAATGGCGAAATATCTGGTCACCGGCGGAGCGGGATTCATCGGCTCGCATATCGCCGAGACGCTGGTCGGACGGGGCGATGAAGTCCGCGTCCTGGACAACCTCTCGACCGGGAAGATGGAGAACCTGGCCGGGTTCCTGCCGAAGATCGATTTCATCGAGGGCGACATCCGGGACCTCGAGACCTGCCGGCGGGCGGTCGAGGGCGTGGAGACGGTCTTCCACGAGGCCGCGTTGGCCTCGGTGGTCCGTTCCGTGGCCGACCCCCTCCTCAACGACGCCATCAACGTCCGGGGCACGCTCAATATGCTCCTGGCGGCCAAGGAGGCCGGCGTCCGGAGCTTCGTTCTGGCCTCGTCTTCGGCCGTTTACGGCGACGACCCGGCGGCCGTCAAGGTCGAGGGCCGCGAGGGCAAGCCGCTGTCCCCCTACGGCGTCAGCAAGCTCGTCGACGAAAAGTACGCCCAGGTCTTTCACGCCCTTCACGGCCTGAACGCCGTGGCCCTGCGCTATTTCAACGTGTTCGGACCGCGCCAGGACCCGACCTCCGAGTATTCGGCCGTCATCCCGCTGTTCATCACCAAGATGCTCAGGGGGGAGCGGCCGACGATCTACGGCGACGGCCGGCAATCCCGGGATTTTGTCTTCGTCGGCGACGTCGTCCGGGCCAACCTGGCGGCCGCGGCGTCGGCCCCTGCGGCGGGGGAAGCTATCAATGTCGCCTGCGGCGTCGGGACGACGGTCAACGGGCTCCTCGAGGCGGTGAACGGCGTCCTGGGCGCGAAGATCGAAGCCGTCCACGCCGGCCCGCGTCCCGGCGACATCCTCCATTCGACCGCCGACATCACCAAGGCCAGGCGCCTGATGGGCTTCGAGCCGGGCCTGACCTTCCTCAAAGGGCTCGAGAAGACCGTGGCCTGGTACAAACAAAGGAGTCGATAACATGAACACCGAAGCTTCGAAGCTGCTCGAGAAGATCCGTACGAAGAAAGCCGTCATCGGGGTCATCGGCCTCGGCTATGTCGGTCTGCCCCTCGTCAAAACCTTCCTCCAGAAGGGTTTCCGCGTCACCGGATTCGACGTCGACCTCAAGAAGGTCGACATGCTCAGCCGCGGCAAGACCTACATCCGCCACATCTCGGCGGCCGAGCTCAAGGATTTCCTGGGCCGGAAGAAATTCCGGGCCACCGCGGATTTCAAGGGCTTGAGGGACGTCGACGCCATCCTCATCTGCGTGCCGACGCCGCTCGACGGCCACGGCGCCCCCGACCTGTCGTTCGTCCTCAACTCGACCATCACCGTGGCCGAGAACCTGCGCAAGGGCCAGCTCGTCATCCTCGAGAGCACGACCTATCCGGGCACGACGGACGAGGAGATGCTGCCCATCCTGGAGGCCGGCGGCCTCAAGGGCGGACGCGACTTCTTCCTGGCCTTCTCGCCCGAGCGCGAGGATCCCGGCAACAAGAACTTCTCGACGGCCACGACCCCCAAGGTCGTCGGCGGCCTGACCCCGGATTGCCTCAAGCTGGCCAAGGGGCTTTACGACCAGATCATCGTCCGGACCGTGCCCGTCTCGTCGACCAAGGCGGCCGAGTCGACCAAGCTCCTGGAGAACATCTTCCGCTCGGTCAACATCGCCCTGGTCAACGAGCTGAAGATGATCTTCGACCGCATGGGCATCGACGTCTGGGAGGTCATCCGGGCGGCCTCGTCCAAGCCCTTCGGCTTCATGCCGTTCTATCCCGGGCCGGGCCTCGGCGGGCACTGCATCCCGATCGACCCCTTCTACCTGACCTGGAAGGCCAAGGAGGTCGACTATCAGACGAAGTTCATCGAGCTGGCCGGCGAGATCAACACCTTCATGCCCTATTACGTCATCAACAAGACGGTCGAGGCGCTCAACGCCCGGAACAAGTCCGTCAAGGGCGCCAAGGTCCTGGTCCTCGGCCTCGCCTATAAGAAGGACATCGACGATTCGCGCGAATCGCCGTCCCTGAAGATCATCAGCCTGCTCCAGAAGAAGGGCGCCAGGGTGTCCTACAACGATCCGTATGTTCCGCACGTCGTCGGGCACCGCGAGTATCCCGGCCTCGAGCTCAAGTCCGTCCCGCTGACGAAGTCGCTGCTCCGGCGGGCCGACGCCGTTGTCATCTCGACCGACCACTCGGCCTACGATTACGACATGATCGTCCGGAACGCCAAGCTCGTCGTCGACACGCGGAACGCCATCAAGAGGCGCCGGAAAAACGTCGTCAAGGCCTAAGACGGGCACGGTCAAACAGAAGGGGTCAAACCTCCACTTTTCCAGTTTTGCTGCTTTTCCTTTCCCTCAGATCGGTGGCAGGAAAAACTGGAAAAGTGGAGGTTTGACCCCTTCTTTTTAGCAGATGCGGGGGAGGAGCTCGGAGGTCAGGGGCTCGAGGAGGCGGAGGCCGCCGGCCGTCGTCCGAAGCAGCAGCTCGCCGGGGCGTCCGATCCCATCCTGGACCGCGCCGATGATGGCGGCCTGCCGGCCGAGCGGGTGTCTCCGCATGCGGCGCAGGAACGCCGCGGCTTTCGCCGCCGGGGCGATGACGACCGCCTTCCCTTCGCAGGCCATGTAGAGGGGATCGATCCCGAGCAGCTCGCTGGCCGCCCGGACGGGCCGCGAAAGAGGGATCCTGTCCTCTTCGATCAAAATGGGATAGGGGAGCCGCTCGGCCAGCTCGACGAGGACCGTCGCCAACCCGCCGCGGGTGACGTCCCGCATCCACAGGGCCCCGCTCTTCCACAGCGGCAGAAGGAAGAGCAGCGGGGCGCAGTCGCTCCGGACGCTCGACTTCAGACCGAAATCCCCCCGGGCGATCATCACGGCCAGACTGTGGTCGCCGAGAGGGCCGGTCAGGATGACCTTGTCGCCCCGGCGGATCTGGCCCGGCCGGGGCTGGGCGACCGAGCGTCCCACGCCGGCCGTGTTGATGTAGATCTTGTCGCCCTGCCCCCGGCGGACGACCTTGGTATCGCCGGTGACCACCCGCACGCCGGCCGCGCGGCTGGCCGCGCGGACCGAGCGGATGACCCGGTCGAGGATCTGCGTCTCGAGGCCCTCTTCGAGGATCAGAGCCAGGGACAGGAAGCGCGGCTCCGCTCCCGATACGACGAGATCGTTGACGGTCCCGTTGACGGCCAGGCGCCCGATATCGCCGCCGGGGAAGAAGAGCGGGTCGACGACGTAGCTGTCGGTCGTGAAGGCGATCCGGCCGGGCAGGTGGACGGCGTCGCCGAGCTCGCCGAGCAGGGGATCGCCGAAGGCCGGCACGATGCGGCCGGCGATGAAGTCCCGCATCAACCGGCCGCCGCTGCCGAGCTCGAGGCTGATCCGGCTCACGCGCGGACTCCTTTCTCCGGACCGTACTTGAAGTGGATGAGGCAGGCGCCCTCATAGGAGACCATGCACGGCCCCAGCGGGGAATCGGGCCGGCATTTCTTTGCGAACAGCCGGCAGCCCTCCGGACGGATGACGCCGCGGAGGACGTCGCCGCAGCGGCAGCCCGCGAGGTCGCGCTCGGTCGTTTCCAGGTCCAGGCCGAACCGGGGCGCGGCGTCGAAGCCGGCGAACGCTTTTTTGAACCGCAGCCCGCTTTTGGGGATGGTCCCCAAACCTCGCCAACAGGCGTCATAGGGCTCGAAGATCTCCTCCATGAGCGCCCGGGCCACGGGGTTGCCTTCCGGGCCGATGGCCCGCGAGTACTCGAGGGCGACGCGCGGCTTCCCTTCGACGGCCTGTTCCAGGACCGAGCGGACGGCCAGCAGGATGTCGCCCGGCTCGAAACCGGCGACGGCCCCGGGTATGCTGTAATCGCGGGCGACGAATTCGTAGGGCCCGACGCCGATGACCGCGCTGACATGGCCCGGATAGATGAAGCCGTCGACGGCGGCCTCGCGGGCCTCGAGGACGGCCCGCAGGGCCGGCGGGACGAGCCACAGGGCGGGCAGGACGGAATAGTTCCGCAGCCCCTCGGCCGCCGCCCGGCGGACCGTGAAGGCGATGGCCGGGATGGTCGTTTCGAAGCCCGCGCCGTAGAAGACGACCGGCCGGGCCGGGTCGCGCCGCGCTTCCTCCAGCGCCTCCTCGGGGGAATAGACGATCCTCAGGCGCGCGCCCGCGGCCGGCACGGCCGTTTGCAGGGAGCCCCGGGTCGTCGGGACGCGGGTCATGTCGCCGAACGCGGCCAGGGTCACTCCTTCCGTTCCGGTAAGGATGGCGATCGCCGCCTCATGGATGGCGTTGGGCGTGATGCACACCGGGCAGCCCGGCCCCGAGACCATCTCGACGCCGGCCCCGGCGAGCAGGGGCGTCAGGCCGCTCTTGAAGAGGGCCATCGTATGGGTGCCGCAGACCTCCATCAGGCGCGGTCTCCGGCCCGTCTTCCGGGCCAGCGCCTCGATGTCGTCGAGAAGCCTCCGGAGGGCGCGGGGGTCTCTGAGCTCCTTCATCGGCGGGATGTGGCGGCCATCTCTTTGAACAGGCGGAGGATCTTCCGGGCTTCCTTGGCGTCCATGACCGAAATGGCGAAGCCGGCATGGATGATGACCCAATCGCCCCTCCGGGCCTGGGGCACCAGGCTGAAATTGGCCGTGACCTCGCTGCCCAGATAGCTGGCCGCGCCCTGCCCGGTCTCGTCGATCCGGGTGATCTTGGCGGGGACGGCCAGGCACATGGCGTTTTCTCCAGGTCATTCACTCTAGCAGAATCCTCCGGCCCGGTCCACCTTGTGCTATAATGGGGGGCCGATGGAGAAGCACCTCGAGGCCTATTTCCCGCCCGGGACCGACGAGGGGCGGCTCCTCCTCCAGGTCGATCTCGCCCGCCTGCCCCGCCACATCGCCGTGATCATGGACGGCAACGGGCGCTGGGCGGGGGGCCGCGGCCTGCCCCGGGTCGAGGGGCACAGGGCGGGGGTTGAGTCGGTCCACGAGATCGTCGAAGCGTCGGCCCGCCTCGGCCTCGGCTGCCTGACCCTGTTCGCCTTCTCGAGCGAGAACTGGAAGAGGCCGCGTTACGAGGTCGGCCGGCTCTGGCGGCTCCTCCGGGAGAAGCTGATCAAGGACGACGGGCTCCTCGTCAAGAACGACCTTCGGCTTCGGGTCATCGGCCGGCGGGAGGGGATCCCGGGCCCGGCCCTCAAAGAGCTCGAGCGGGTCGAGGCCCTGACCCGGGAGAACCGGCGCATGACCGTCGTTTTCGCCCTCAATTACGGCGGCCGCGACGAGATCGTGGACGCGGCCCGGCGTATCCTGGCCGAGAAGCGCATCCCCGCCGCCAAGCTCGACGAAAAGACCTTTGCCGCCCACCTCACGACCGCGGGCCTGCCCGACCCGGACCTGCTCATCCGGACGAGCGGGGAGATGCGGGTGTCGAATTTCCTCCTCTGGCAGATCGCCTATGCCGAGATCGTCGTCACGCCCGTCCTCTGGCCGGATTTCCGGAGGCGCCATCTTCTCGAAGCCATCCTCGAATACCAGGGACGGGAACGCCGGTTCGGGGACGTCCGTCCCCCCGCCAAGCCCTCCCGCGGAAGGACATAAGCCCGCATGAACCTCATCAAGCGCACCCTCACCGCCGCCGTCCTGCTGGGATCTCTCTTCGTCATCATCCAGTACGCCCCGGACTGGGTCTTTTTCCTGTGCGGGGTGGCCTTCGCTCTGGCCGCGCTCCTGGAGTTCTACCAGCTGACGGGCAAGAAAGGGCTGGGGCCGCAGAAGGTCCTGGGCATCGGCCTGGGCGCCCTGGTCCTCCTGACGTTCTATGTCCGGTCCATCCCGCTCGACGCCGCCCTTTTCGCCGCCATCCTGCTGGCCGGCGTTTATTTCGTCGTCGCCGTCAACACCGCCGAAAAGCTGGCCCTCTTCCCGGCTTCGTTCGTCACTACGCTGGCCGGCGTCCTCTATGTCGCCTTCCCCCTGGGGTTCATCTTCCGCATCCGCCTGGAGGAAGGCCCTTTCTATCTCTACTTCCTGGCAGCGATCGTGTTCGTCGGGGACACGGGGGCTTTCTTCATCGGCAAGCCCTTCGGCCGGCACAAGATGACGCCGATCGCCAGTCCCAACAAGAGCTGGGAGGGCAGCGCCGGAGGGTTCCTCTTCGCCGCGGCCGGGGCGGTCGCGGCTCGCTTCCTGCTACTGCCGGCGGTGCCACTCGCCACGGTCGTCCTGACCGCGCTCGTCGTCCACGCCGCGGCCCAGGTCAGCGATCCCCTCGAATCCCTCTTCAAGAGGGCCGTCGGCGTCAAGGACTCTTCCAACAGCCTCCCCGGGCACGGCGGTTTCCTCGACCGGATCGACAGCCTGATCCTGGCCGCGCCGGTGCTCTATTACATCCTCGAGCTCTTCTGGAAGTAGGCCTTGCCTAAGACGCCGCGCGGCCTGGCCCTCCTCGGTTCGACCGGTTCGATCGGGACGTCCACGCTCGACGTCGTGGACCGCCTGGAAGGCCGCTTCCGCGTGGTCGCCCTGGCCGCGGGATCCAACTTGGCCCGCCTGGCCGCCCAGGTCGGGAAGTACCGCCCCGCGCTCGTTTCGGTCAGCGACCGGCGCGACGCCGAAAAGCTCCGCGCCCTCGTCGGGGACCGGCGGATCAAGGTCGTCTACGGTCCGGAAGGCGCGCTGGAAGTCGCCCGGGCCGATGGCGCCGACATCGTCGTCTCCGCCATCACGGGCATGAGCGGTTTCCGGCCGACGCTCGAAGCCGTCCGGGCCGGTCGCCGCGTGGCTTTGGCCAACAAGGAGTCCATGGTCGTCGGCGGAGAGCTGCTCACCCGGGAGGCCGCCCTCTCCGGGGCCCGCATCATCCCCGTCGACAGCGAGCACAGCGGCGTGTTCCAGTGTCTGGCCGGGGAGAAGCGCAGGTACGTCAGAAAGGTCATCCTGACGGCCTCGGGCGGCCCCTTCCTCAAGACCCCGCTCAAGGACCTGGGCGCCAAGACGCCCGAGGAGGCCCTCCGCCACCCCCGCTGGGTCATGGGCCGGAAGGTCACGATCGATTCGGCCACGCTGATGAACAAGGGGCTCGAGCTCATCGAGGCCCGCTGGCTGTTCGACCTCGATCCGGGCCGGCTCGATGTCCTCATCCACCCCCAGAGCGCCGTCCACGCCCTTGTCGAGATGACGGACGGCTCCGTCCTGGCCCAGCTCGGCGCGACGGATATGCGCCTGCCCATCCAGTACGCCCTGACCTGGCCGGAGCGGCGGGATTCGGGCCTGCCGGCGATCGACCTGGCCCGGACAGGACGCCTGGTGTTCCGCCGGGTCGACGAGCGCCGCTTCCCGTTGTTCGGCCTGGCGCGGCGGGCGCTGGTCGAGGGGGGCAGCCTGCCCGTGGCCCTCAACGCGGCCAACGAAGTGGCCGTGGCCGCGTTCCTCGAGAAGAAGATCCGCTTCACCGATATCGCCGCTGTCGTCGCCGGGGCCCTCGACAACCACCGGGCCGGGCCGGCCGAGACCGTGGACGCCATCGTCGACATCGACCGTAACGCCCGGCGGGACGCCCGCCGGCATTTCCCGCAGAGGTAGATATGGCAAATATCCTGGGTACCCTCCTGGCCTTCGCGATCGTCTTCTTCATTGTCACGTTCGTCCACGAGTTCGGGCACTTCATGATGGCCAAGCTGTTCGGCGTGAAGGTCAAGGCCTTCTCGTTCGGCATCGGTCTGAGGATCTTCGGCGTCCGGGACGGCCGGCTTTCGTTCGGGAAGCTGGCCGCGGACGGAACCGGCACCGATTATAAGCTCAGCCTGCTCCCGATCATCTGCTACGTCCAGATGGAGGGAGAGGGGGCTTTTGAAAAAGACCGGCCCTTGCCCCCCGATGACATGATGGCCAAGACGAGAGGACAGCGGTTCCTGATCATGGTCATGGGATCCGTCATGAACTTCGTGCTGGCCGTCATCTTGATGTCGGTCGTCAGTGGCATCGGCACCAGAGCCGTGAAGTATGTGGATGAGGCCCCCGTGATCGGGTGGGTCGATCCCAGTTCGCCCGCCGAGAAGGCCGGTCTTCGACCGGACGACCTGATCGTCCGCATCGCGGGCCGCGAGGTTCGGACTTGGAAGGATGTCTACGTCGCCGTCGGCCTCGCGCCCGACCGGACGGTCGAGATCGAGTACGTGCGAGGCGGGGCGACCCAGGATGTCGACCTTGAGATCGGATCCCACAAGCGTTTGGACGTCGGCTACGCCGGGTTCAACCCGCGCATCTTCACCGAGGTCCGGATGGTCCTGCCGGATATGCCGGCGGAGAAAGCCGGTCTCAAGCCGGGTGATGTCATCCGCGCCATCGATGGCCGGCCGGTCTTTGCCTCCGGCTTCCTGGACGTGATCAAATCCCATCCTGACAGGGAGCTCCTGTTCACGATCGACCGGGGAGGGACGGTCCTGGATCTCCGCGTAACCCCGCGCCTTGAGGGCGGGGTCGGCCGGATCGGCATCCAGCAGGACGCCGAATCGGTGATCAAGGAGTACGGCTTCTTTGCCGCGATCGGCAATAGTCTGAAAGAGAATTCCTATAACGCCCTCCTCATCGTCCGCATCCTCAAGGGCCTTTTCACCGGGGAGACCTCGGCCAACCAGCTCGGCGGCCCCTTGGCCATCGCCGACGCGTCCTACGCTTTCTTGAAGGAAGGCTGGATCTCCCTCCTCACCTGGATCGCGTTCTTGAGCCTCCAGCTGGGCGTCATCAACCTCATCTTTCCCATCCCGATCGTCGATGGTCCGCAGATCGTGATCCTGACGTTGGAGGCCATCTTCCGCCGGGATGTCAGTCCGAAGTTCCGACTGGCCTATACGTACGTCGGCTGGGCGATGATGATGGCCTTGACGGCATTCGTCATCCTGAATGACATCGTCAAGAAGCTGCCGAACGGCTGGGGCAGCCTGGTCCCGTTCTAGGGAGGGGGAGGAGCGGATGTTCGAGCGCCGGAAGACACGCCCGATCAAGGTCGGCGGCGTCGTCGTCGGGGGCGGCGCGCCGGTCGTCGTCCAGGCCATGACCAAGACGGACACCCGGGACGTCCGGGCGACCGCGGCCCAGGTCCGCCGCCTGGAGAGGGCGGGCGCCGAGATCGTTCGCCTGGCCGTTCCCGACCGGGCGGCCGCAGCGGCGCTTCGGGAGATCCGGAAACGCGCCGGCGTTCCCCTCGTCGCCGACATCCACTTCGACCATCGTCTGGCGCTGGCCGCGCTCGAAGCGGGCGTCGACGGCCTGCGCCTCAATCCCGGCAACATCGGTTCCGCCGTCAAGGTCCGCGAGGTCGTCCGGGCGGCGGGGGAGCGGGGGGTGCCCATCCGCATCGGCGTCAACTCGGGCTCGCTCGAGAAGGACATCCTGGCCCGGGCCGGGGGCGCTACGGCCCCGGCCATGGTCGAAAGCGCCCTGCGCCACGTCCGCCTGCTCGAGGACCTCGGTTTCCGGCTCATCAAGATCTCGCTCAAGGCCTCCGACGTCCCGCGGACGCTCGAGGCGTACCGCCTCCTGGCGGGCCAGGTCGACTATCCCCTCCATGCCGGGATCACCGAGGCCGGCCGGCTGCTCGCCGGCAGCGTCAAGTCCTCGGCCGGTCTGGCCCTTCTCCTGGCCGAGGGTTTGGCCGACACCATCCGGGTCTCCCTGACGGCGCCGCCCGAGAAGGAGGTCTTCGTCGCCTGGCAGATCCTTCAGGCGCTGGGTCTGCGCGCGAGGGGCGCGACCTTCGTGTCCTGCCCCACCTGCGGGCGCTGTGAGGTCGACCTGATGGGCCTCGCGGCCCGCGTCGAGAAGACGGTCCTCGGGTTGCGCGTGCCGCTGACGGTGGCGGTCATGGGCTGTACGGTCAACGGGCCGGGGGAGGCCAAGGAGGCCGATATCGGCCTGGCCTGCGGCCGCGGCGGCGGGGTCATCTTCAAGGCGGGAAAGGTGCTCCGGAAGGTCCCTGCGTCGAAGATGGCCGACGAATTCATCGCCGAGGTCCTCAAGCTCGCTTCCGATCCCCGCTAGGCCTTTTCTTCTATGTATTCCCCGAATCGCCTCCGCGCCCGTTCGCTATCTTGTTCCGGCTCTCTGAATCTTCCGGTTGCCCCATTTGAGTAGAGAGCCTATCCGCAGGCGGCGTAGGATATAGCCCCGGGCCCGGTTATTGGAAATAGGAGAGGAGTTCATCAAGTGCCTGCGAGAGATGTCTACCTGCGGCCCCTATGTTAGGAATGAGCCCATCAAGCGACGGCGGAGGATATTCCTCCGACGACCCCCGTGGCGGAGGGGGGCCCGACTTGCTTGGAGGGGGAATCCGCTCCGCCCTCCCCCTTCCAACGGTCGCTCCGCTCCCTGCCTCCCCTCCTCGAACGCTTCTGCGTCCTGCGGCCAAGGGGAGATATCCCCCTGGACCCCCTTCCAAGAACCGCAGGCGGGGGAACCGCACAACAGGTTCCCGGGGGCCGGGGGGCTAGGAGGAATGTCCTTCGCAAAGGCGATGGATGGGCTCGGCCATCAGTCGTGGCGGGATAAAAAAAACGGGGGAAGGAAGCGATCGGTCGCTTCCTTCCCCCGCGCTGTTCTCGGTCAGAGGGCTCAGTCGCCCTTTTCGGTTTTCTTCTCCGTGATGATGCCGACGATCTCGATGCCGGCGCCGCGGATGATGTCGATGAGGTCCACGATGTTGCCGTATTCGAGCTCCTGATCCGCTTTGAGGTAGAGCTTCTTGTCGGAAACAGTCAGGAAAGCCTCTTCGAGCGCGTTCTGCAAGGTCTCCATCGTCACCTTGTCCTGGTTGACATAAAGGAGGAAACCCTTGGGGTCGCGCGCGTCCTTCTTGATCGCCAGGACGACGTCGGGGTTCTCCGGCATGTTGGCCGTGAACTGGGCGTTCGGAAGCCTGACGTCGACGCCTTTCTGGATGAGGGGCGTCACGATCATGAAGATGATGAGAAGGACGAGCAGGACGTCACAGAGAGGGACGACATTCGGTTCGGAGCGGACGGACTCTTTGCCGCCCATCGATACTGAAAATCCCATAGTATGCCTCTCTCTCAATCCGGCCCGTAAACAAGGCCGGACCTTTGGTCCTTAACGGCCTTCGCCGGACTTGATGAAGAAGTCGACGACCTGGGAGGCGGTGTTCTCCATCTCGGCGTCGTAGACCTCGATGCGGGAGTTCAGCGTGTTGAAGACCCACAGGGCCAGGACCGCGACGCCGATGCCGATGGCCGTGGTGACGAGGGCCTCGGAGATGCCGCCGGCGACCGCGCCGATGCCGCCCGAGCCGGTCAGCTGCATGCCGCGGAACGCGTTAATGATGCCGAAGATCGTTCCGAACAGCCCGACGAAGGGGGCCGACGTGGCGATCGTGGCCAGGATGGGCAGGCCGCGACGGAGCTCCTGGCTGAACAGGGTCTTGGTGCGCTGGCAGCCCCGGGACGCGGACTCGATCTGCTCTTCGATGTGCAGCTTCGCTTCCTTGCCCTCGATGAAAGACTGGATGCCGGCCGCGGTGACGCGGGCCAGGTGGCTTCCCTTGTTGTCCTTCTTGGAGGACAGCGACAGGGCGTCCTTGAGGTTCCCGGCCTTGAGCAGGTCGGCCAGCTTGGGCGCCACTTCGCGGGACGTCTTCTTCGCGCGGGCGAAGACGAGCAGCCGCTCGATGAACATGTAGATCGACACGATCGACATGAAGATCAGAATGATCGCGACGGTCTTGGCCACGCCGCCCATGGCCGTCCACATTTCCATCAGTCCAAATTGCATGGGTTATACCTCCTGAAAAATATCGAAAGCCATTGACTGACTTTACGGACCTACTTGAGCTGGAACCGGACGGTGACGGTGAAGACGACGGGCCGGGGCCGTCCGTTGATGACCATCGGCTCGTAGACCCACTGCCGGACCGCGTCGATGGCCGCCTGATCGAGCAGCGGGATCGACCGCAGCACCTTGACCGACGTCACCCGCCCGTACACGTCCGTCGTCGCCTCGACGATGACGATGCCCTCGACCCGGGCCTGACGGGCGATCTCCGGATAGATCGGCGCCACTTCCCGGACCAGCTTGGGCGGCTTGACGTCGCCGATGGCCCGCACGGGCGCCTCGACCTCGCCGACGACGCCGCCCAGGACGCCGCCGACCACTCCGCCCAGCACGCCGCCGACGACGCCGCCCTCGACGCCGCCTTCAACACCGCCCTCGACCCCGACGTCCGAGAGCGTCTCTTCGGCGATCTGCTCGGGGATCTCGACCGGAGCGACCAGCCGGCCGGCCTCGGTCGGCTGGGCCGTCTGGACCCGCTTGATCCGGGCGCTCTGCGTCGACGCCTTGCGCTTGGCCGGAGGCGGCGGGGGCGGCGGAGGAGGCGGCGGGGGCGCCAGGAACGCGCTGTAGACCTCGACCGTCGGCAGCTCGCTCGTCGAGAGGAGCGGGAGGACGATGGCCGTGACAATGAGAGCGACGTGGAGGATCAGAGCGATGGGAAAGACAAGCGCTTTCCGTGTCGTGCCCTTCTCGGCGATGAAGAACGAGTCCTTGAAGAGCGACGGTACCGGAGCCGCGCTGACGGGCTTTTTAACTTCCGCCATGATGATTACCTCATGCTCGGGATGTTACAGAAACACACGGCAATCAGTATAGAGTAAAAAAACCGCTTTGACAAGGGAAATTTAGCGCCTTCCCGCTTTTTTCGAGCCGAACCAGGTCTGCCAGAAAAGGACCACCGGACAGGACAGGTAGATCGTCGAATAGACGCCTTCGACCGTGCCGATGAGCATCAGGAAGGCGAAATCGTTGATGATCTCGCCGCCGAAGAAGAACAGGGCCGCCGACCGTCAGGAAGACCGTCCCCGAGGTGATGACCGTCCGGCCCAGGCATTGGTTCAGGCTGACGTTCATGACCTCCTCGAGGCCCTTGCCGCGCATGAGCTTCTGGTTCTCCCGGACCCGGTCGAAGATGACGATGGTGTCGTTGATCGAGAAGCCGACGATGGTCAGGATGCCGGCGATGATGGGCAGGTTGATCTCCCGGTTCGTGAACGAGTAGAGGCTCATCGTGATGAGGACGTCCTGGGCCAGGGTGAAGATGGCCGCGACGCCGTACTCGAGCTTGAAGCGCAGGGCGATGTAGACGAGCATGCCCAGGAGGGACCAGATGGTCGCCTGGACGGCCTTGCGCCGGAGGTCGGCCCCGACCTGGGGCCCGACCGTCTCGCGGCTCAGGACGGTCAGCTTGCCGAGGTAGGTCTTTTCCTTCAGGAAGGTCTGGATCTCCGGCTTGAGCCCGAGCCCGTCGAGGATCTGAAAATCGGCGATGATGCCCGTCTCGTTCCGATAGGAGATGATCCTCCGGGCGGCCTCCGGCCCGGAGCCCGGGAAGGCGCTCTCGAGGAGACCGGTCAGGCTCCTCTCGTCGATGCTGCTGAGGTCGACCAGGCCTCGGGCCCGCTCGGCCGCGCCGTCGTCGCCTCTCAGGGCGGCGATGATCTTGTCGGCCAGGGCCTCATGGGCCTCGAGCTGGCCGCGCTCATCCGCCTTGGTGTTGACGGTCTCGACCGCCCGGATCTGGAACTCCCGGCCGGTCGCGCCCGACTTCTGCACCGTGCTCTTGCCCAGACCGACCGTCTGGAGGAGGTCGCGGATCTGGCCTTCGGTCGCGGGGGTCTTCAGCATGACCCGGATCAGGGTGCCTTCCCCGAAGTCGACGCCGAGCTTGAGGCCCTTGAACACGGTGATGTTCAGGACGCCGGCGAGCACGATGACGGCCGTCACGGCCAGGGCGATATACTTATATTTCAGGAACTTGATGTTGGGGGTTTTGAAGAGTTGCATGTCAGATACTCAGTTTCTTGGCGGATTTCTTGACCGTCAGGTCGAACAGCAGATGGGAGACGAAGACGGCCGTGAACAGGTTGGCGACCAGGCTGATCGTCAGCGTCACGGCGTATCCCCGGATGGGGCCGGTGCCGAACTGGAAGAGGAAGACGGCCGAGATGATGGTCGTCAGGTTGGAGTCGAAGATGGCCGTGAAGGCCCGGGAGAAGCCCTGGGAGACGGAGCTCAGAACGCCCTTGCCCACGGCCAGCTCCTCCTTCATCCGTTCGAAGATGAGGACGTTGGCGTCGACCGCCATACCGATGGCCAGGATGATGCCGGCGATGCCCGGCAGGGTCAGGGTGGCCTTGAAGTAGGCCAGGGCGCCGAAGAGGATGACCACGTTGAGGATCAAGGCGGCCACGGCGTTGAGGCCGGACAGCTTGTAGAAGACGACCATGAAGGTCATGACGGCGACGATGGCCACCAGCCCGGCGATGAGCCCCTGGCGGATCGAATCGGCGCCGAGGGCCGGGCCGATCGTCCGTTCCTCGAGGTAGCTGATCCCGGCCGGGAGCGCTCCGGCCTTGAGCACGACGACCAGGTCGTCGGCCTCCTGGGCCGTGAAGCGGCCGCGGATGACGCCGCCCTGGGCCCGGGAGATGCGGTCCTCGACGACCGGGGCCGATTGGACCTTCTTGTCGAGGATGATGGCGATCTGCTTGCCGATGTTCGCCCCGGTGACCTGCTCGAAGCGGGCGCCGCCGTCGGCGTTGAGCGAGAACGCGACCGCCGGGTTGTTCCATTCGTCCTGGGTCCGGCGGATGGTCCTCAGGTCCTTGCCCGTGACCGTGGCGACCTTGTCGACGAGGTAGTAGCCGCCCTGGCCCCTCTTGGGATCGCCCTTGAGGACCTCGGCGTCGTCGGGCACCTGCCCGTTGGTCGCCTGGAGGAGCGTGGCCTCGTCGGCGGCCGGCCCGGCCTTGACCAGCTTCCACTCGAGCACGGCCGTGACCTTGATGAGCTCCTTGACGCGGTCGGGATCGTCGACGCCGGGCAGCTCGACGACGATCTTGTCGGTGCCCTGCCTCTGGATCAGCGGTTCGGCGACGCCGAAGGTGTTGATCCGGTTGTCGATCGTCTGCTTGGCCTGCTCGACGGACTGATCGCGGAGGAACTGGGTGACGAGCGGCTTGAGGGTCAGGTTGGCCCGGTCGCCGGTGAACGAGTAGTCCCAATCGCGGGTGTACTCGTCGAAGAGGTCGCGGGTCTTCGATTCCTGGTCGGCCAGGGTGCCCTGGACGGCGATCCGGCCGAGGCCTTCCTTGGTGATCTTCTGGAAGGTGATGGAGTTCTTCTTGAGGAGATCCTCGAGCCGGGCGATCTCCTGGTCCGTCTCCATGTTGATGGAATCGTCCGTGAGGACCTTGAGGACGAGGTGGATGCCGCCCTTGAGGTCGAGGCCGCGCTTGATCTTGGTGTCGTTGAACGGGTAGGCCAGGAAGATCGAGCCGGCGATGACCACCAGGACCAGGGCGACCTTCCATTGCAGGTTCTTTTTCATGGGACCTATCACTCTTCCGAGGGAGCCGGGGAGGACGGGCGAGAAGCCTTCCTCCCAGCGGTCCTACTCGATCTCGGGCTTTTCCGTGTCGCCACGATGAGGCCGACGGCGCTCTTGGTGATCGTGATGTTGGTGTTCGATGAGATCTTCAGCTCGATCAGGTCGCCGAGACGGTCATCCTTCCGGACGCCCATCACCGTGCCGAAGATTCCGGCGATCGTGATGACCTGCGTCGCCGGACTTCAGCGATCTCCACGCTTCCAGGTGCTTCTTCTGCTTCTTCCTCTGGGGCCTGATGATGAGGAAATAGAAGATGACGAAGACCGAGAACGAACGGCAGGAGGGCATGAGCCAGTTCGGGCGAGTGAGCCTGCCCGCTCCGGCTGGAGGGCCATGGCTGAGAATGCTCGTAGATCATGTCATTTCTTCCTTTTGAGAGGCGTTCGAGATCAAACTCTTCTTCAAGGAGATAAAAGAGTTGGATTGGATAGAATGGCGTATTTCCCTGAAGATGTCAAGATAGAAGTGCAGGTTGTGGATGGTGTTCAGGACGGCCGACGTGATCTCGTCGCGCTCGAAAAGGTGGCGGAGGTAGGCCCGGCTGAAATGGCGGCAGGTGTAGCAGGCGCAGGCCTCGTCCAGGGGCCGTTCGTCCCGGGCGTACTTGAGGTTCTTGATGGCCACCCGGCCCCGGCTGGTGAACAGGGTGCCGTTCCGGGCGTTGCGGGTCGGCAGGACGCAGTCGAAAAGGTCCACGCCCCGGCTCACGGCTTCGACGATGTCCTCGACGTAGCCCATGCCCATGAGGTAGCGGGGCCGGTCCGCGGGGAGGAGCCCGTGGCCGAGCTCGAGGGTCTCGAACAGGCTCGTCTTCGGCTCGCCGATGCCCAGACCGCCGTAGGCGTAGCCGTCGAAGTCGTGCGCGAGAAGGCCTTCGATCGACCGGGTCCGCTCGGCGGCGTGGACGCCGCCCTGGGAGATCCCCCAGAGCTGCTGGCGGGTGTCGTAGCCGTCGAAACGGGCTTTGGAACGGCGGGCCCACAGGTCCGTCAGCCGGACCGATTCCCGCAGGGTCTCGTCCGAATACGGGTAGGGCGGGAAATGGTCGAGGCACATGAGGACGTCGGTGCCCAGGCGGACCTGGAGATCGACCACGTCCTCGGGCCGGAGGAGGATCTTGGTCCCGTCGAGATGGGAGGAGAAGCGGACGCCTTCGTCGCTGACGCGGACCAGGGGGGAGAGGCTGTAGATCTGGAAGCCGCCGCTGTCGGTCAGGATGGGCCGGCTCCAGGAGGTGAACTTGTGGAGCCCGCCGAGGGCTTCGACGGTCTCGACCCCCGGCCGGAGGAACAGATGATACGAGTTGACGAGAAGGATGTCCGCTCCGAGGCTCTCGACCTGGGCGTGGGTCAGCCCCTTGACCGTGCCTTGGCTGGCCACAGGCATGAAGGCCGGCGTTTCGACGGCGCCGTGAGGAGTTTCGAGGCGTCCGGTCCTGGCCGCCGATCCGGGGTCCCGGGCGGTGACGCGGAAGGAAGCGCTCATGCGGCGAACCGGAAATAGATGACGTCGCCGTCCCGGACGACGTAGTCCTTGCCCTCGAGCCGGATCGCGCCGGCCTCCTTGGCCTGGGGGAGGGTCCCGTGCCGGAGGAGCTCCTCGGCGGAGACGACCTCGGCCCGGATGAACCCGCGGGCGATGTCGGAGTGGATGGCGGCCGCAGCCTCGGCGGCTGGGGCGTCCCGCCTCACGGTCCAGGCCCGGACCTCGTCCTTGCCGACGGTGAAGAAGGAGATGCGGTCGAGAAAAGCGGCGGCCTGCCGGGTGAAAAGCGGAGCGCTCATCTCGGCCAGGCCGTACTCGGCCATGAAGACCCGGCGCTCGCCTTCCTCGAGCTCGGCCAGATCGGCTTCGATGCGGCCGCAGAACGCGAGGACCCGCCGGCCCGGACCGGACGGGGACACGTCCCCTCGGTGCGCGTCCCCGGTGGCAGGGGCGGCGAGGTCCGGGACGAGGTCCCCGGGCCGGCGGACCGCGCCGAGGTCGGTCTCGTCGATGTTGATGAAGTGGAGGAGGGGCTTGAGGGTGAGGAAGGCGAAGCTGCGGATGAGCTTCTCTTCGGGGGCGGACATCGGGACGGCGCGGAGATTCCGGCCCGATTCGAGGACCGGGCGCAGGCGCAGGAGAAGGTCCCGCTCCTTTTCCCCGTCCGGGTCCTTCATCTTCTTCAGGTCCTTTTCGAGCCGTTCCAGCCTGGCGTCGACGAGGACGAGGTCGGCCAGGAGGAGCTCCTCCTCCATGCTGCGGATGTCCGCCGCCGGGTCCACGCGGCCCCGGGCCGGGGGGATGTCCTCTCCGGCGAAGCCGCGCACGACGTGGACGAGGCCGTCGGCTTTGCGCAGGTGACCGAGGCAGAGGCTCGTCTTGACGTCCCCGAAGGAGATGCCGACGAGGTCGGTCAGGTCGAGCGCGGCGGCGGTCTTCTTCTTGTCCGGGTAGGCGGCGGCGATACGGTCGAGCCGCGGATCGGGCAGGGGCACGGTCCGGACGTTCGGCTCCCTCTTGCCGTCGTCGTAGGCGTGGACGGCGGCGCGGGCCCCGGCCAGGAGATTGAACAGGGTCGTCTTGCCCGTTCTGGGGTAGCCGAACAGGGTCACGTTCACGCGACTAGTAAAGCCGGATTGGCCGGGGGTGTCAAGGCGCCGATCTCCGGAGCCGGGGGAACGTTCTTGATGTCCCGCGCGTTTTCCTCTATAGTAGCGTTTCGCGACGTGAGAGACATGGACGCTGAAAAGAAAAAACGGGACAAGAGCCTCTTCCGGGAATATTTCGAGCTCATCGCCGAGACGGCCGTCTTCGTCTTCTTCGTCATGACCTTCGTCGTGCAGGCCTTTCAGATCCCGACCGGGTCCATGGAGCCGACGCTCCTCGTCGGGGATTTCCTGCTCGTCAACAAGCTGGCCTACAACCGCCCCGTCCTGCCGCTCGAGGGCGCGGTCCTGCCCCGCAAGCCGATCGAGCGGGGCGACATCGTCGTCTTCAAGTACCCCAAGGACCTGACCAAGGACTTCGTCAAGCGGGTCATCGCGCTCGAGGGGGAGAAGGTCGAGGTCAAGGACAAGCAGGTTTACGTCAACGGCAAGCCGCTCGAAGAGCCCTACAAGGTCCACATCGACAGTCATGTCAACTCCAAGAACGATTTCTACAACTACGACGACGTCATCCGCGACAACTACGGTCCCGTGACCGTTCCCCCCGGCAACCTGTTCGTCATGGGCGACAACCGCGACAACAGCATGGACAGCCGCTACTGGGGCTTCGTGCCGCTGGCCTCCATCAAAGGCCGGCCCTGGGTCATCTACTTCTCCTACAAGGCCGAGCGCGACGCCTGGCAGAAGACGGGCTTCCGCGACCGCCTCAAGAAGCTGGTGAGCTTCGTCCCCAAGGCCCGCTGGGGCCGCATGCTCCGCATCATCAACTAGGCCTCGGGGATCATCTTCGCTCGCTGCGGTGATTTTTCACGCCGGTCCGTGCGCCGGACTCGGCCGGCAGGGAGCGGACTCTGGGCAGCGACCATCAGAAGTGCGGCGGAGCGACTCGGAGCCGCACTTCTGAGAAATATCCGGATAAGGCTCTTCTCAGATATTTCGCAGAATCGAAGCCTCGAGTACTCTGCCTCGATTCTGCAGGTCGCTCCGTGGACTCCGCTTCCCGCCGGCGGTTTCCAGGGAAACTGCCCTCCTCCGGCTTCGGACCGGCTAAATCACCGCTTATGCTCGCTCCGATGACGCCCTCGGCCCCAATTCCAGCGGATGTCTCGCGACATTAGGGCGCGCACTCGACGTTCCTTCCCTTGCCGGCACGGTTGACGGGCCTTGGGGGAAGCGCATAACATGGGGGCATGAAGAAGACGGCGGCGCTCGTCACGGGCAAGGAGCACCTCGACGGCGCGATCGACGAGATCGTCTTCTACAACCCCGACAACGGCTATACGGTCGCGAAATTCCGGACGGACGACGGCGAGGCCCTGACCATCGTCGGGTCCTTCCCGCCGCTCTCCCCGGGCGAGGTCCTGCGCATCCGCGGCGGCTGGGAGGTCAACCCGCGCTTCGGCAAGCAGTTCAAGGTCGACCATTTCACCATGACCCTGCCGGCCTCGGCCGCGGGCATCGAGAAGTTCCTGGCTTCGGGCCTGGTCAGGGGCATCGGCCCGGTGCTGGCCGGGCGCATCGTCAAAGCCTTCGGCGCCGGGACCATCGACGTCCTGACCCGGGAGCCGGACCGGCTCCGGGAGGTCGAGGGCGTCGGCGCGGTCAAGCACAAAGAGATCTGCCGGTCCTGGGCCGAACACCAGGACATCCGCGACCTGATCATGTTCCTCCAGGACCACGGCGTCTCGACCGGCCTGGCCACGAAGATCTACCGCCAGTACGGCGAACGGTCCTTCACGGTCCTCAAGACGAACCCCTATCAGCTCAGCCTCGACATCTGGGGCGTCGGCTTCAAGACCGCCGACCAGATCGCCCTCAAGCTCGGCCTGGACCCGGCCTCGCTCGAGCGGGTCAAGGCCTACATCCTTTATATACTCGAAAAGGACAACGAGCAGGGCCACGTGTTCTCGCGCCGCGGCCGAAGTGGCCGGGAAGTGCGCCGCCGACCTGAGCGTCGCCGCCGACAAGGCCGACCAGGCCCTTTCGTCCCTCCTCAAGTCCGACAAGGTCGTCGCCGAGGAATGGGCCGGCGGCACGGCCCTCTATCTGCCGTTCTTCGCCCAGGCCCAGGACGAGGTCAGCCGGTCCATCCATAAGCTGGCCGGCTTCCCCTGCCGGCCGCCCGACCTCGACCTCGACCGGGCCATCGCGGAGACCGAAAAGGACCTCGGGCTGGCCTTCTCGGCCCTCCAGCGGCAGGCCATCCGGGAGTCGTTCGAGCGGAAGATCCTGGTCATCACCGGCGGGCCCGGCACCGGCAAGACGACCATCATCCGGGCCATCGTCGACGTCTTCCGCAAATGGGGCCGGGAGGTCCTGCTGGCCGCGCCGACGGGCCGGGCCGCCAAGCGGCTGGCCGAGGCGACGGGCCGCGAGGCCCGGACGATCCACCGCGTCCTCGAGTTCCAGCCCAAGAAAGGGACCTTCAAGCGGAACGAGGCGAACCCGCTCCAGGGCGAGGCCCTCGTCGTCGACGAGTTCTCGATGGTCGACCTGCCGCTCATGTTCCACCTCCTCAGGGCCGTCCCGCCGTGGATGCGCCTCATCCTCGTCGGGGACAAGGACCAGCTCCCGTCGGTCGGCCCGGGCAACCTGCTCCACGACATCATCGAATCGGGGACGGTCGATGTCGTCCGGCTCGACGAGATCTTCCGTCAGGAGAAGGAGAGCCTCATCGTCGTCAACGCCCACCGGATCAACCAGGGGCAGCCGCTCGTCCATGCGCCCAAGACGGACAAGAACGCCGATTTCTACTTCATCCGCCAGGAGGACGAGACGAAGGCCTTCCAGACGATCCTCAAGATGTGCGCCTCGAGCATCCCGTACAAGCTCGGCCTGAGCCCGCTGTCGCCCCAGATCCAGGTCATCAGCCCCATGTACAAGGGGATCGTCGGCGTCGACCACCTCAACACGGAGCTCCAGGCCCGTCTCAACCCCGGCGGGGAAGGTCTCCAGGTCGGGACCCGCACGTTCCGGGTGCGGGACAAGGTCATGCAGGTCCGCAACGACTACGACAAGGACGTCTTCAACGGCGACATCGGCTCCGTCGTCCACACGGACCGGGGCCACTACCGCCTCCTCGTCGACTTCGAGGGCCGGACGGTCTGCTACGAGAAGGACGAGCTTGCCGACGTCACCCTGGCCTACGCCGTGTCCGTCCACAAGGCCCAGGGCAGCGAATACCAGGCCGTCATCATGCCCCTGCTGACCCAGCACTTCATCATGCTCCAGCGCAACCTCTTTTACACCGCCCTGACCCGGGCCAAGCGGCTGAGCGTGGTCGTCGGCTCGTACAAGGCGCTCTGGATCGCCATCAAGAACGACAAGCCGGTCAAGAGGAACTCGCGCCTGGGGGAAAAGCTGGCCGCGCTGGGCGCCTGAGGGCGGGGCCCCGGGCCGGGGAGGGCGGTCTCGATTGACTCGCCTCGCTGTTAAAGTATAATGGGGCCGTCCTCGAATCCCCCGATGTTTGAAAGGACGCTCCTGCGATGACCGACCGGAGCTTCGGCTCGATCACCGACATCGTCGCCTTCGCCGTCCGGCGTGAGATCGAAGCGGCCGAAGGCTATGCGCAGCTGGCCGCCAAGGCCGCGACACCGGCCCTGCGCGCGCTCGCCGAGGAGCTCCGCCGGCAGGAGGAATCGCACCGGCGTCTGCTCGAAGGCCTGAGCGGGGAGGCGCTCCGCGAGCTCGGCGCCGCCTACGTCCCGGACCTGCACATCGTCGACGCCCTGGCCGACGAGACGCTCGCGGCCGACATGTCCGTCCAGGACATGCTCATCTTCGCCGCCAAGAAGGAGGCCCAGGCCGTCGCCCTGTACGAATCCCTGGCCCGGCTGGCCGGGGGCTCGGACCATCAGAAGCTGTTCGCATTCCTGGCCGGCCAGGAACGGGAGCACAAGCTCCGGCTCGAAGTCGAATACGAGAAACAGATCCTCCAGGAAAACTGAAAGGAGACGACCATGGACAAGTACGAATGCACGGCCTGCGGCTACATCTACGATCCCGCCGTGGGAGATCCGGATAGCGGCATCGCGCCCGGGACGAGCTTCGAGGCCCTTCCGGACACGTGGGTCTGCCCCCAGTGCGGCGTGCCCAAAGACCTTTTCGTCAAGGTCGACTGAGCGCGGCGGGGAGCCTGATCCGGCCGTGAACGTCCTCATCATCGGCAACGGCTTGGCCGGGACCCTGGCCGCCAAGTCGCTGCGGGAGCTCGACCCGGACCTCGGGATCGAGGTCGTCGGGGAAGAGCGACATCCCTATTACCCGCGTCCCAACCTGATCGAATACTTGGCCGGGCGGCTGCCCTTGGAGAAGATCTTCGCCTTCCCGGCGGAGTGGGCCGCGCGGCAGGGGATCACGCTCCGGCTCGGCGAGAAGATCGCGCGGATCCTGCCGGCCGAGAAGAAGGTCGAGACGGCCGCGGGCGCGGCCCTGTCCTACGACGCCCTTCTCATCGCGACCGGCGCCCGGGCGGCCCTGCCGCCCGTGCCCGGGGTCGACCGGAAGGGCGTCTTCGTGCTGAGGACGCTCGACGACGCCCACGACCTCCTCGCGTACCTCGAGGGCCGCCGACGCGTCGCGGTCCTCGGCGGCGGCCTGCTCGGGCTGGAGATCGCCCGGGCCATCCGCGGCCGCGGCGCCGAGGTCGAGGTGATCGAGTTCTTCGACCGCCTCCTGCCCCGCCAGCTCGATCCGGCGGCCGCCGCCATCCTCCGGGCCCAGATCGAAAAGGCCGGGATCACCGTGCGCCTGCGGGCGACCGCCAAAGAGGTCCTCGGCGACAGCGGCGGGGTGCGCGGCCTGAGGTTCGAGTCCGGGGAAACGCTCGGCACGGAGGCCGTCGTGGTGGCCGCGGGCATCAAGCCGGAGATCGGCCTGGCCGCCGATGCGGGTCTTCAGGTCGGCCGCGGCGTCCTGGTCGACGACCGCATGAGGACCTCCGGGCCCGGGATCTTCGCCGCGGGGGACGCGGCGGAACACCGGGGACGGATCTACGGCATCATCCCGGCGGCCTTCGAGCAGGCCCGCGCAGTCGCGGCCAACATGCTCGGCCAGGACAGATCCTACGGCGGCACGGTGCCGTTCAACACGCTCAAGGTCGCGGGGCTGTACCTGACGTCTGCCGGGGAGATCGATGCCGAGGGCCCCGGCTTCGAATCCCTCGTCCATTCCGATCCCGCCGCCGGCCTGTACAAGAAGATCGTCCTCCAGGACGGGCGCCTGGCCGGCGCGATCTGGATGGGCACGAAGAAGGGCGCCGCGGAGATCAGCCGTCTCGTCGCCCTCAAACGCGACGTCGGAACGCTCAAAAAGGCCCTGCTCGAGGACGACTTCGATTTCGCGGAGATCCCATGAACACAACAAAGGCCGTCATCGCCGCCGCCGCCGTGGCCCTGCTGGCCCTGGCCGTCCCGGTCTTGGGCCAGGTCAAGTACGGCGGATACCTCGCGCTCGAATACATCAACGGGCAAGAGGAGAGCGCCATTCCCCACGGGAGCATCGAGAACCTCCTGGCCGGCTTCCTCGTCCAGGGCACCGTTCAGCGGCAGTTCGGGTTCAAGGTCGAGGCCCGGGCCCATGGCGTGGACACGTTCGACATCAACCAGGCTTGGGTCGGCTATCTGGCCACCGAGGCGTTCAACGTCCGGGCCGGGCTCTTCCTGGTGCCCTTCGGGAGCTGGAACACGGCCAGCCGGCCGCACGAGACGATCCTCATCCGGACGCCGTTGAATCTGGAGTTTCTCTACCCCGAGAGCTGGCGCGATCTCGGCGTCGTGGTCGAAGGCCGCATCGGGGTCCTGAGCTACGCGGCCTACATGGGCAACGGCCTGGCCGAAGGCGAAACCACCGCGGCCATCCAGCAGTTCGACGACAACAACACGGACAAGGCCAAGGGCGGCCGCGTCGGGCTCACGGCCGGCCAATCCCTGCGGGCCGGGTTTTCCTATTACACGGGCAAGTACGACGACGCGGACATGCGCGACCTCATCCTCGAGGGAGCCGACTTCGCCTGGACGAGCAACCAGTGGGAGCTTCACGCCGAGATCACGAAGTCCTTCATGGAGAATCCGGCGCCCATCGAGCGGGGCAAGTCCGAGGGCTGGTCGATCTGGGGCTGCGGGGATCTCCGCGGCTTCCAGCCGGTCGGGAGCTATCAGTGGGTCAGGATCACGGACGCCTACCACTACGGGGACGCGGTCTTCGAGCGGAGCCGCTGGACCGCGGGGCTGCGCTACGTCGTGAGCCAGACGCTGTTCATCAAGTTCGAATACGACTGGAACCTGGAGGAGGGCGCGCCCTTCAAGAACGACCAGTGGCAGGTCCAGGCGGCGCTGAGCTTCTGAAGTTTCGCGGAATTCACGGGCAAAGGAAAGGACATGGCCAATCTGCTCGTTCTCGGCACCCAGTGGGGCGATGAAGGCAAGGGCAAGATCGTCGACCTGCTGACCCCGGCTTTCGAGGTCGTCGCCCGCTACCAGGGCGGCCACAACGCCGGCCACACGGTCTGGGTCCGCGGCCGGAAGATCGTTCTCCATCTCATCCCCTCGGGCATCCTCCACGCCGGGACGCTCTGCGCGATCGGGAACGGCCTGGTCATCGCGCCGGCCGCTTTCTTCAAGGAGATCGGCGATCTCGAGGCCCAGGGCGTGGCGGCCGGCCCGGCCCGCGTCGCCGTCAGCCGCGGCGCCCACCTTATCATGCCCTGGCACCCCCTCGCCGAGCGCTTCTCCGAGGACCGGCGCGGCGAGAAGAAGATCGGCACGACCTGCCGCGGCATCGGTCCGGCCTACGAGGACAAGGCGGCCCGGCTGGGCGTGCGGGCCGGCGACCTGGCCGACCTGGGCATCCTCCGCGAGAAGATCGCCGACGCCGTCGCCGCCAAGGAGCCCGTGTTCCGGGCCTTCGGCCTGCCGGCCCTCGACGCCGAGGCCATCTACCGGGAATACGCGGGCTGGGCGGACAAGCTCGGCCCCTATCTCCAGGACGTGTCGGAGCTGCTCGACGAGCGCATGAAGCGGGGCGAGAGCGTTCTCTTCGAAGGCGCCCAGGGCGCCCTCCTCGATCTCGACCACGGCACCTATCCGTACGTCACCTCGTCGAGCTCGACCGCCGGCGGGGCCGCGACCGGACTCGGCGTCGGTCCCCGGACCATCCACGGCGTCCTCGGCATCACCAAGGCCTATACGACCCGCGTCGGCGGCGGCCCTTTCCCGACCGAGCTCGACAGCGACCTGGGCCGGACGATCGCCACTCGCGGCGACGAGTTCGGGGCGACGACGGGCCGCCCCCGCCGCTGCGGCTGGTTCGACGCCGTCGCCGTGCGCTATGCCTGCCGGGTCAACGGCGTCGACCGGATCGCGCTGACCAAGCCCGACGTTCTGGCGGGGCTCGGCGACATCCCGGTCTGCACGGGCTACCGCTACAAGGGCCGGCTCCTCAAGAGCTTCCCGCCGGAGACCTGGATGCTCGACAAAGTCGTTCCCGAATACCGGACGCTCGCCGGCTGGACGGAGTCCCTCTGCGGCGCGGCCGACCCAGGCGCGCTGCCGAAGAGCTTCGTCGAATATGTCCGGGTCCTCGAAGACCTGGTCGAAGCCAAGGTGGCCATCGTGTCGACCGGCGTCGAGCGCGTCGAGACGGTGTTGCTCGAGGACGAGCTGCGGGGGATCGTCGACCCGGACAAGGTCCGCGCGGCCGCGGGGAAATGAGGGGATAAAGATGGGCGGCTCCTTGACCGAGCGCGTCGAGATCAGCCGGTCGGCCCTCGTCCACAACATCCGGGAATTCCGCCGCCGCATCGGGCCCCGCAAGAAGTTCCTGGCCGTGGTCAAGGCCAACGCCTACGGTCACGGCCTCCTCGAGGTCGCCGGCCTGGCCGTCGGCGCAGGCGTCGACTGGTTCGGCGTCAACTCCGTCGACGAGGGCGTCGCGCTTCGTCGGGCCGGGATCGGCGTCCCGGTCCTTGTCCTGGGCTACGCGCCCCTGGGGGCCCTCGAGGAAGCCGTCGACGCGGACCTCCGGCTGACCGTCTACAACAGGGAGACCGTCGGTCGGCTCGCCGGCCTGGCCGGACGGACGGGCCGGACCGTCCGTGTTCACGTCAAGCTGGAGACGGGCACGTGGCGCCAGGGCGTGGCGCCCCGGGACCTCGCGGTCTTCGTCCGGGACATCCGCCGCCGGCCGGGGCTCGTCGTCGAAGGCCTCTCTTCCCACTTCGCCAACATCGAGGACACGACCAAGCACGACTATCCGCGGCGCCAGCTCGAGACCTACCGGGCGGCCTGCCGGGCGCTCGAAGCCGGCGGCCCGCGCGTCCCGCTCAAGCACATGTCCTGCACGGCGTCGACCATCCTGTTCCCCGAGCCCGGCTTCAACCTGGCCCGGGTCGGCATCGGCCTTTACGGGCTGTGGCCGTCCAAGGAGACCTACCTGTCCTGCCTCCTGGACCGGAAGGATCCGCTGTCGCTCAAGCCGGTCCTCGCCTGGAAGGCCCGCATCGCCCAGATCAAGAAAGTCCCGGCCGGAGCCGATATCGGCTACGGCGGCACCTACAGGACGACCCGGCCCACCGTCCTTGCCGTGGTCCCCGTCGGCTACTTCGACGGCTATGACCGGGGCCTGTCCAACGCGGCCCACGTTCTCGTCAAGGGCCGGCGGGCGCCGGTGCGGGGGAGGGTGGCCATGGACTTCTTCATGGCCGACGTCACCGACGTCCCCGGCGTGAAGCTCGAGGACGAGGTGACGCTGCTCGGGGCCGACGGCCGGGAGAGGATCACGGCCGAGGACCTGGCCTCGCTCGCCGGGACCATCGGCTACGAGATCCTGGCCCGCATCAATCCGCTCGTCCCCCGCGTCGTCGTCTAGGCCTCGGGAATCCTCTCGCTCGCTTTGAGGACTTCCCGGCTCGGGGCGCGCCGCTCCGTCGGGTCGGGGGTTTGGCCCGGCCGGCGCGGAGCGAACTCCTGGAAGCGGAGCTCCAGACGCACTGCGGAGTGGCTCGGAGCAGTACGTCTGGGGAATATTTTAATGGATCTCTTTCCTCTAATATCTCTCAGAAGCGCGCCTCCGAGTCGCTCCGTCGCGCTTCTGATGGTCGCTCCGCAGACTCCGCTCCCTGCCGCTCCTCCGGGCATCGCCCCTGCGCCATTTTCCTCTGCAACTCGCTTGAGTCTTCCTCTCGGCCTTTCGAAAGCGGGGGACAGCGTCTGATACGGGGCTTTAAAAAAATACTACAAAATAGGTAGTATTTATTGTATGATGGGTTTGTCCGGGAGGTAGAAGCATGACACTCGATGCCAGTAACAAGAAGAACATCCTGAAGGACATCATCCGCGACCTGCACGCCGGCGGGAAGGTCGAGGCTCTGCAAGCGCGGTTCGCCGCGCTGGTGAAAGACGTGTCGGCAGCCGAGATCGGGGCGATGGAGCAGGAGCTCATCGACGAGGGCCTGCCGGAAGCGGAAGTCCGCCGGCTCTGCGACCTCCACGTCAAGGTCTTCGAGGCTTCCCTTGACGCCCAGCCGGCGTCGCAGACGGAGCCCGGACATCCCCTGCACACGCTGGCCGAGGAGAACAGGGCCCTGGCCCGGCTCGTGGCCGAGGCCCGGCGGGTTTTGGACGGGCTCAAGGCCGGCTCCGTCGACCCGGAGGCGGGCCGGGCCCGGATGGCCGGGCTCCTTGAAGACCTGACCCAGCTCGAGAAGCACTATCTCAAAAAGGAGAATCAGCTCTTCCCCCGGCTCGAAGCCAAGGGCGTCAGCGGGCCGTCCAAGGTCATGTGGGCCGTCCATGACGATATCCGGGCCCACCTCAAGGACCTGCGTCGGGCTCTCCACAGCGGCGATACCGAGCTCCTCGTCCGCACCGGGCAGTGGGTCCTCCAGGAGATCACGGACATGGTCGGCAAGGAGGAGAAGGTCCTCTTTCCCATGGCCAGCGAGTTGCTCGACGCCGGCGATTGGGTCCGGGTCAAGACAGGGGAGGAGGAGATCGGCTACGCCTGGATCCCGCCGGCGCCTGCCTGGCCCCCATCGTCGTCCGGCCGGACGGCTGCGGCCGCCGATCCCGGCGCCCGGGCCGGGGCCATCGGTCTGGATACGGGGCGCCTGACAACCGAGCAGATCGATCTGATGCTGACCCATCTGCCGGTCGACCTCTCGTTCGTGGACGAGAACGACACCGTGCTCTACTATTCGGCGACGCCCGAGAGGATCTTTCCCCGGACGCCGGGGGTCATCGGCCGGAAGGTCCAGAACTGCCATCCGCCCAAGAGCCTCGACGTCGTCGAAAGGATCCTCAAGGCCTTCCGGGCCGGCGAACGCGACACGGCCGAGTTCTGGATCGACCTGCAGGGCAAATTCATCCACATCCGCTACTTCGCCCTGAGGGACGCGGCGGGCGCCTACAAGGGGAGCCTCGAGGTCAGCCAGGACGTCACGGCGATCCGGGGCCTCCGCGGCGAGCGGCGGCTGCTCGATTGGGACCGCCCTCGGGCGGACGGGGACGTTTGAAATGCGAACCCGGGCGGCGTAAGATAGGGGAACCGGCGCCCGGAATATCGAGGAGTGAGACATGAAAGAAAGAGTTGAACAGGCTTTAGCCAAGGTCCGGCCGGCCCTCCAGGCCGACGGCGGGGACGTGGAGCTCGTGGATATCGGAGCGGACGGGGTCGTCAAGGTCCGCCTCAAGGGCGCCTGCGGCGGCTGCCCGATGTCCCAGCTGACCCTGAAGATGGGCATCGAGCGGATCCTGAAGAAAGAGGTCCCCGAGGTCACGGCGGTCGAATCCGTCTGACTTTCGGCCGCCGCCGGCGGATCCGCTAATTCGCGCCGCGGCCCGGCCGCCGAAGGGGGAGGGGCATGAAACGAACCTATCTCGATCATATCGCCGCGACGCCTCTGCGGCCCGAGGTCTTCGAGGCCATGAGGCCTTTCCTCACCGACTCGTTCGGCAATCCCCAGAGCCTGCACGCGGCCGGGCGCGAAGCGCTGGCCGCGGTCGACGCGGCCCGGGAAGAGGTGGCGGCCCTGATCGGGGCCTCGGCCTCGGAGATCCATTTCACCGCGAGCGGCAGCGAGGCCAACAATTTCGCCGTCAAAGGCATGGCCGCGGGCCAGCAGGCCCGCGGCCGGCACATCGTCGTCTCGGCCATCGAGCACACGTCCGTCCTCAATTCGGTCAAGGCCCTGGAGCGGTCGGGATTCTCAGCGACCCTTGTCCCCGTCGACCGCGACTGGGCGGGTCGATCCGGCCGCCGTGGAGGGGGCCCTGACCAAGGACACGGTGCTCGTCTCCGTGATGACGGCCAACAGCGAGGTCGGGACGGTCGAGCCGGTGGCCGGGATCGCCGCCGTTTGCCGGGCCCGCAACATCCTCTTCCACACCGACGCGGTGGCCGCGGCCGGCAACATGCCGCTCGACGTCAAGGCTCTGGGCGTCGACGCCCTGAGCCTGGCCGGCGACCAGTTCTACGGGCCGAAGGGCGCGGCCGCCCTCTATGTCCGCAAGGGCGCGCGCATCCTGCCGCTCATCGACGGAGGCATCCAGGAGGGCGGGCGCCGGGGCGGGACCGAGAACGTCGCCGGTATCGTCGGGCTGGGCCGGGCCGCCGCTCTGGCCCGGGCGGAAATGGCCGCCCGCGTCGCCGCCATGATCCCTCTGCGGGACCGACTCCTCGACGAGCTGTCCCGCCGCATCCCGCACGTGGTCGTGACCGGCTCGCGGACGGACCGTCTGCCCCACCATGCCAGCATCTGCGTCGAGTTCGTGGAGGGCGAGGCCATGCTCCTCTTCCTGGACATGAAGGGCATCGCCGCCTCGAGCGGCTCGGCCTGCACGTCCAAGTCCCTCAAGGTCTCGCACGTCCTCCTGGCCATGGGTTACGACCACGCCATCGCCCAGGGCTCGCTCATCTTCAGCCTGATCGACGGCACGACCGGGGCGGACATCGACACCCTGCTCGAGGCCTTCCCTCCGATCGTCGAGAGGCTCCGGGCCATGTCCCCCCTCTACACGGAATATCTCAAACAACGAGGCTCATGATGTACAGCGACAAAGTGATGGACCATTTCGCCAACCCCCGCAACGTGGGCGTCCTGGCCGACGCCGACGGCGTGGGCCAGGTCGGCAACCCCGTCTGCGGGGACATGATGACGTTCTATATCGAGGTCGAGGGCGACCGGCTGAAGGACGTCAAGTTCCAGACCTTCGGCTGCGGCGCGGCCATCGCCGTCTCCAGCATGGTCAGCGAGATGGCCAAGGGCAAGACGCTCGACGAGGCCATGACCATCACCAACGAGCTGGTCGCCGAGGAGCTCGGCGGGCTGCCGAAGAACAAGATGCACTGCTCCAACCTCGGCGCCGACGCCCTCCACGAGGCCATCCGGAACTACCGGGACAAGAAGGCCGGCCGGGCCCCCCAGGCGTCCGCGGCGGCCGCCGGCCACGAGCACGAAGACGGCTGCGCCTGCCCTTACTGCGACACGGTTCTCGAGGAAGAGGACAAGAAGGTCTGCCGGGCCTGCCGGGTCGAATTCGAGGAGTGCCCGTCCTGCGGCGGCATCACCAAGAAGGGAGACGCCGTCTGCGTCAATTGCGGCAAGCCGCTCGGCGGGAAGGCCTGAGACGTTGGACGTCCGGGAGAGGATCGGCGAGCTGAAGCGACGCAAGAACGCCGTCATCCTGGCCCACAATTACCAGCTTCCGGAAGTCCAGGACGCTGCCGATTTCGTCGGCGATTCGCTCGAGCTCAGCCGCAAGGCCGCCGGCCTGGACGCTTCGACCATCGTCTTCTGCGGCGTCCATTTCATGGCCGAAACGGCCGCCGTGCTCGCCCCGGGCAAGACCGTCCTCCTGCCCGAGGTCGAAGCCGGCTGCCCGATGGCCGACATGATCAATGGCCGCGAGCTCAGGGCCTGGAAGGCGCGCTATCCCGGTCTCAAGGTCGTCTGCTACGTCAACACCAGCGCCGAGGTCAAGGCCGAGAGCGACATCTGCTGCACGTCGAGCAACGCCGTGGCCGTGGTCAACTCCCTCGGCGTCGACCGGTGCCTCTTCGTCCCGGACAAGAACCTGGCCGCCTACGTCGCCAGGGAGACGGGCAAGACGATCATCGCCTGGGACGGCTATTGCTACGTCCATCACCGCTTCACTCCGCGGGACATCGAGGCGGCCCGGGCCCGCCATCCGCAGGCGGAGGTCTGGGTCCATCCCGAGTGCCCCCCCGACGTCATCGAGCTCGCCGACAAGGTCCTGTCGACGGGCAAGATGGTCCTCGAAGCCCGGACGACCTCGCGGCGCGAGGTCGTCATCGGGACGGAGAAGGGCATCATCTACCGCCTGTCGAAGGAGAATCCGGCAGTGGCGGTTCTATCCGGCCCGGGACACGGCCCTCTGCGCCCACATGAAGATGACCACGCTGGCCAAGGTCCTGCGGGCCCTCGAGACCGACACGTTCCGGGTCGAGGTCCCCGGCGACATCGCCGATCGGGCCCGGGGCGCCATCCAAGCCATGCTCGAGATCGCCTGAGAAAACCGAATATAAATTTCTGAGAAGGAGATCGTCTCATGAAGAAGATGACCGAAGAGAACGTCAAGTCCGCCCTCGCCGGCGAAAGCCAGGCCCATGTCAAGTACGCCGCCTTCGCCCTGAAGGCCGAGGCCGAGAAGCTGCCCAACATCGCCCGGGTCTTCAAGGCCAATTCCTACGCCGAGCAGGTCCACGCCACGAATTACGTCAAGATCCTCGGCGCTCTCGGATCGACCAAGGACAACCTCGACGCCGCCGTCGGCGGCGAATCCTTCGAGATCGCGGAGATGTACCCCGCCTACATCGCCACGGCCCAGCTGCCAGGGCGAGAAGAGCGCGGAAACGTACTTCAACTATGCGCTGGCCGCCGAAAAGGTCCACGAAGGCATCTATCGGACGGCCCGGGAGGCGGCCGGATCGGGCCGGGACGTCGAATTCAAGCCCATCCATGTCTGCCCCGTCTGCGGCTTCACCATGGAAGGCGAGGCGCCGGACAAGTGCCCCGTCTGCGGCACGCCCAAAGAGAAGTTCGTCGCGTTCTGAGAACAGACCCGCGGAGGCCCCCATGTCCATCGATAAGAATCTTGCCGCCTGGCAGGTCCTGAGCGTCGCCATCCGTTCGGAGATCGACGCCGCCGCGTTCTACACCCGGCTCCAGGGCCGGGTCAAGAACGTCATGCTCGTCCAGAAGCTGAAATTCCTGGCCCTCGAAGAGGAGCACCACAAGAAGATCCTCGAGCGCCTGCTCGGCCAGAGGTACCCGGACAAGCCCCAGGATGTCCCCGAATCCTCGCTGATGCCGCCGATCGGCGTCGCGCTCCCGGCCGAGCCTGAGGTCCCGGCCCTGTTCGAAGCGGCGCTCAAGGCCGAGGAGACGGCCGAAGCCTACTACAACGAAGCGGCGGGCCGGGTCGAGGACGAGGCCGGGCGCCGCATCCTGGCCTACCTCGGGCGGGTCGAGCGGAGCCACCAGGCCATGATCAGGTCCGAGCTCGACCTCATCGCCCGGTTCCCCGATTACTACAGCGTCGAGGACTTTCATATCGGCGAGGATCTCTTCCACGTCGGCCCCTGAGCGGGCCGGAGGAGGGGAGGCCCCATGGATCCGGCCCGGTTGCGCATCAAGCCGGTCATCCGGCTGCTGCGGAAGCACTATCCGCAGGCCCGGACGGCGCTCGAGTTCGCGGACCCGCTCCAGATCCTCGTGGCCACGATCCTGGCCGCGCAGTGCACGGACGAGCGGGTCAACACGATCACGCCGGGGCTGTTCCGGAAGTACCCGGACGCCTCGGCGCTGGCCCGGGCCGACCGGACCGAGCTCGAGGGCCTCATCCGCCCGACGGGCTTCTTCCGGAACAAGGCCGGGCACATCATCGGGGCGGCGCAAAAGATCGTCGCCGACCACGGCGGCGTCGTCCCGGACTCCATGGAGAAGCTCCTGACGCTGCCCGGCGTCGCCCGCAAGACGGCCAACATCGTCCTGTCGGCGGGGTACGGCAAGGCCGAAGGGATCGCCGTCGACACCCATGCCGGCCGCCTGAGCCGGCGGCTCGGCCTGAGCCGCGAGGAGGACCCGGTCAAGGTCGAGCGCGACCTCATGGCCCTGGTCCCCAAGGACGACTGGCTCGATTTCAACGTCCTGCTCGTGGAGCACGGCCGGGCGCTCTGCCAGTCGCGAAAGCCCGACTGTCCGGGCTGTTTCCTGAAGCGGCTGTGCCCTTCGGCCGTCAAGCTCTTCCCCGCACTCGAAACACGATGATCCGCGAGGCCATGCTTTGGGACCCGGCCGGGGAGGGGGCGGTCGTCTGCCGCCTCTGCGCCCACCGCTGCGTCATCAAGCCCGGGAAGCAGGGAGTTTGCGCCGTCCGCGAGAACCGGGAGGGCCGGCTGGTGACCCTCGTCTACGGCGAAGTCGTCGCGGCCCACGTCGATCCCATCGAGAAGAAGCCGCTCTTCCACTTCCTGCCCGGTTCGACGGCCCTGTCGATCGCCGCCCCGGGCTGCAACTTCCGCTGCGGCTTCTGTCAGAACTGGCAGATCTCCCAAGCCCCCCGGCGCGGGGGCGGCGGCATCGCCGGCGAGCCGTTCACTCCCGAGGCCGTCGTCCGGGCGGCCGTCGACCGGGGCTGCCGCAGCATCTCCTACACCTATACGGAGCCGACCGTCTTCTTCGAATACGCCTGCGAAACGGCCCGCCTGGCCCGGGAGGCCGGCCTCCTCAACAGCTTCGTGACCAACGGCTACATGACGGCCGAGGCCCTGGAGGTCCTCCGCCCCGTCCTCGACGCGGCCAACGTCGACCTCAAGGCCTTCAGCGACGAGACCTACAGGACGATCTGCGGCGCCCGGCTCGAACCGGTCCTCGATTCCATCCGCCGGATGAGGGCGCTCGGCATCTGGGTCGAAGTGACGACCCTCGTCGTTCCGGGCCTGAACGACGGCGATCCCGAGCTCTCGGCGATCGCCGGGTTCATCGCCTCGGTCGACCCGGACATCCCCTGGCATGTCAGCCGGTTCCACCCCGACTACGAGTACACGCAGGCGCCGGCGACGCCGGTGGCGACCCTCCGGGCCGCGGCCGCGGCCGGCCGCCGCGAAGGACTTCGCTACATCTACGTCGGTAACGTCCCCGGCGAATCGGAGGATACGGCCTGCCGGGTTTGCGGGACCGTCCTCATCCGCCGGCGGGGCTTCACGGTCCTGGCCAACGTCCTCGCTGATTCCCGCTGTCCGACTTGCGGCACGGCGCTCCCCGGCCGGTTCGGCTGATCCTCCGGGGACGGACCCGATCCCGATCTGCGGCGACGGCCTGGCTTTGCGGGCAGAATCCGATATAATGCTTTTTCCGAGGAGGCCTTCATGACCAGTCCGACACGACTTCGAGCGGCGATCGTCCTCGTCTCGGTCCTTCTGACGGGCGCCGCGGGCCGGCTCGCGGCCCAGGGCGGCCAAACCCCGCCGCCCGAATACCGGGATGTCGTCGCGGCCTCCCAACTCCAGGACCCGGCCTCCCGCCTCAGGGAGTTCGAGCGCATCCTGGCCGCCTATCCGAACTCGCGCTACAAGGAGGCCATCGAGGCCAACATCCTCGACGCGAAGGTCGCCCTGTCCTCGTCGCTCGACGAGATCGTCGTCCTGCAGAGGGATTTCATGGTCAGGGCCAAGGGGCCGTCCCGCCTCCAGACGCCGGTGGCCATGGCCGTCCAGCTGCTCAACCATCCCCGGCTGGAGACGTTCGATCACACCCGGGTGCTCGACATCGCCCTGGCCTACCGGGGGACGGCCATCCGGGCGGCCGCGGATCCGGCCTCGTTCGAGGGCATCCCCGCCGACCAACGCGACTTCTTCAAGTCCTACGTCCTCAGCGCGATCGAGCTGCTGACGGCCCGGGCCTACCTGAACGCGGGGGACACGGACAAAGCCATGGCCTCGGTCGAAGCCTATAAGAAGTCCGGCGGGGCCACGGGCGGCAACTACCACTACGTCCTTGCCGGCATTCTGGAGAACACGGGCCAGACCGCCGAAGCGGCCGACCACTATCTGACCGCGGCCGTCGAGGACTACGGGGACGCCGCGGCGAAGGCCAAGGCGCTTTACGTCAAGCTCCACGGCTCGGCCGACGGCTTCGATGCGGCCTTGGCGGTCAAGCTCAAGGCCCTGCCGTTCGAGCCGGAGCCGTTCGCGGCGCCGGCCGGCTGGAAGAACAAGGCCGTCCTGGCCGAGCTCTTCACCGGGTCGGAATGTCCGCCCTGCGTCGGCGCCGATATCGCTTTCGACGCACTGATCGAGACCATCCCGGCTAAATACCTGGTCGTCCTCGTCTACCACCTGCCCATTCCCAAGCCGGACCCGATGATCAACCCGGCGACCGCCCTGCGGGCGGGCGCCTACGGCGTCAGCAGCACGCCCACGGTCTTCATCGACGGCACGGCCAAGTTCCCCGGCGGCGGCGGCCGCGGCGCGGCCGAGTCCAAGTTCCGCCAGTACCGGGGGGCCATCGAGCCGCTTCTGGCCGACGCTCCCGGCGTGTCGCTCATCGCTCGCGCCACCCTGACCGGCGACACGATCAAGGTCGTCTACGATTTCGACAAGGCCGTGCCAGGCGCAGAATACCTCCTCGTCCTCGTGCAGGACGAGCAGGAACACAAGGGATCGAACGGCGTGACGTTCCACAAGATGGTCGTCCGCGATGTGACCGTGATCGACCCGAAGGCGCCCAAGACCATGTCCCTGAACCTCAAGGAGTCGGAGAGGGTGACGGACGCCTTCCTCACCGGATTCGAGAACACCTACACCCGGGTGCCGGGCTTCAAGTGGGAGGTCCGGCGCCACATCATCTCCCGGCTCGGGCTCAAGATCGTGCTCTTCGTCCAGGACAAGGCGACGGGGCGGGTCCTGAACGCCGTCGTCGCCGACGTCAAGTAGACCGTCCGGCTGACTTTTCCGCCCGGTTGGGCTAGTATGGCCGTGGGAGGGGAGGCCCCATGGAGAGGGAGAGATACCGGATCCTGCCCCACACGGCCGACGGCAAATTCCAGGCCTTCGGCCGGACGCTCGAGGAGGCCTTCGGCAACGCGGCCCTGGCCACGGCTTCGCTGATGTGGGACTGGTCGACCGTCGAGCCGAAGGTCCGCCATTTCGTCCACGTCACGGGCCTCGACCGAGAGCAGCTCCTGGTCAAGTTCCTCGGCGAGGTCATCTACCTTTTCGAGACGCGCCAGTTCCTTCTCGGCCGGATCGACGGGCTCCGGATCCGGCCGCAATTCGATCGCTTCAGCCTCGAGGCCGTCCTTGGCGGCGAGACGGTCGCGCCCCGACACGAGCTCTACGGCGACGTCAAGGCCGTCACCTATCACGAGCTGAAGATCGAGGAGTGCGACGGCTTCACGGTCCAGATCGTGGTCGACATGTGAGGGTGACGATGGACCTGCGCAAGATCGACGACAACACCTGGGAGATCGCGGCCCGGGGTGAAATGAGGGTCCCGGCCGTCGTCTATTCCTCGGCCCGGCTGCTCGAGGACATCCGCCGCGACCAGACGCTCGCCCAGGCCTGCAACGTCGCCTGCCTGCCGGGCATCCAGGGACGGTCGTACGTCATGCCCGACGCCCACCAGGGCTACGGGTTCCCGATCGGCGGCGTCGCGGCCTTCGATCCGGCCGAGGGGGGCGTCATCTCGCCGGGCGGCGTCGGCTACGACATCAACTGCGGCGTCCGCCTGCTGCGGACCGACTACGCCGAGGCGGACGTCACCGCCAGACGAAAAGAGCTCCTAGCCGCGATCTTTCGCGAGGTCCCGGCCGGGGTGGGAAAGGGGGGAATCACGAAGCTCAGCCGGGCCGTCCTCAGGGACATCTTGACCCGGGGGGCGGAGTGGGCGGTCGAGAACGGCTACGGCCGAAAGGAAGACCTCGAGCGGACCGAGGAGGGCGGCCGGATGCGGGACGCCTCCGCCGAAGACGTCTCGGACCGGGCCCTGGAGCGCGGCATCCCCCAGCTCGGGACACTCGGGGCCGGGAACCACTTCCTCGAGATCCAGAAGGTCCAGGAGATCTACGATGAGGCCGCCGCCCGGGCGTTCGGGATCGAGGCGGCGGGCCAGGTCCTGGTCATGGTCCACTGCGGCAGCCGCGGGCTCGGCCACCAGGTGGCCACCGATTTCATCGAGGCGATGGAGAACGCCTTCGGCGTCGCCGGTCTGCCCGACCGCGAGCTCGTCAACGCGCCATTCGGATCGGCGCAAGGCCAGCGCTATTACCGGGCCATGTGCGCGGCGGTCAACTACGCGTTCGCCAACCGTCAGATGATCGCCCACTGGGTCCGGGAGGTCTTCGCCCGCGTCCTCGGCGGGGCCCGGGGCATGGACCAGGTCTACGACGTCTGTCACAACGTGGCCAAGGTCGAGGAGCACCTCGTGGGCGGCCGTTCGAAGCGGCTGGTCGTCCATCGCAAGGGGGCGACGCGGAGCTTCGGCCCCGGCCGGCCGGAGGTCCCCGGCGTTTACCGGGGGGTCGGCCAGCCGGTCATCATCCCCGGGAGCATGGGCACCGCCTCTTTTCTTCTGGCCGGGACCGCGGCGGCCGAGGCCCTCAGCTTCGGCTCGACGGCCCACGGCGCCGGACGGATCATGTCGCGTCACGAGGCCCTGCGGCGCTTCCGCGGCGAGAAGATCCGGGACGATCTGGCCAAGCGGGGCATCGAGCTCCGGTCGACGAATTGGAAAGGGGTGGCTGAGGAGGCGTCCGAGGCCTACAAGGACGTCGACGAGGTCGTGCGTGTTTCCGACGAGGTCGGCCTGGGCCGCCTCGTGGCCAGGGTCGTGCCGATCGGCGTCATGAAGGGCTGATCCTTCTATTCTTGCTTTCCGGCTGGGACCGGGATCTCGATATCAAGGCAGATCATCCAGTCCTTGGTGTCCCTCTGCGCCAGATCCTGAGGAACGCCGTTGAAGCCTCCGTCGCCCCGGGCTTCCCGGAGCCGGCCGTCCCATAGGTGTAAGCGAGATCGCCCGCCCAGGAGATCCCGACTTTGTAGGAGATCTTCGGCGAGCCCGGGCCCCGGCCCTTCCGGTCGGCCTTTCCCTCGTCCGCCGGGACCAGCCTCTTGGCCGCGGTCGAGCCGATGGCCGGGAATTGCCCGGGCCGGTAGACCCGGACATCCTCGGTGGCGAACGCCGTCAATGCCTTTGGCAGTCCCTTGAGGGCGACCTCTTTGTCGAACGTCCCCGCATAGAGTCCAAAGGCGTATTCAACGTCCCGGAGCGCGTCCGGCGGGAGGGGCTCGGCCGGGGCTGGCCTCGCGGGAGAGGCTGCCGTCGTTGTCCCGGCCGGGGACGCGGGACGGCCGTGTTGGACGCCGATATCCAGGAGGACCCGCCACGCCCCGTCGGGCTGACGTTTCCAAATGGAAACATAGTGACCGAAGCCGGACGGCTCGGCGCCCGGGCCCGGCTTGATCCGGTACGGCCCCGTCGTATAGCCCAGCTCGCCCGAAGAGGCGATCTCGGCGAACTCGGGTTCCCAGGTCAGGACAGCCGGATCGGCCGGATCCATCTTTTCATAGACCGGCCGGCCTTCGACCGGTCCGGGCCGGAAGACGACGGCGTCGGGTGCGAGCCAGGTCAGGAACGCCTCGCGTATGCCCTTGTCCTCCGCTGTCTTCGAGAAGGCACGCTCGGCCTCGATGAGTGAAGTGAGCTTCTCGGCGAAATCGGCCGGTTCCTCCTGCGTTCGATCGATCCGGGCCCCCACTTCGATCCCCGCCGCGACGAGGAAGACCGACGCGGGCACGGCCATTCGGCGCATCATTCGGCTCATCGTCAGTCCCTCCGGTCTCTAGGGTACCCCAAACGCCCTGCCCTTGGAAGCCGTAGCGCAAGGAAACGCGAGCCCGGCCCGAGGCCGCAGCGATCAAGGGCCGAGGGGTATCGTCGGAGTGAGCATCAGCGGTGATTTAGCCGGGCCGGAGTCGGGCGAGGGGAGTTTCCCTGGAAACCGCCAAGAACGTGTTTGAGCGAGGCTTAGCGCAAGCTCGAGCGGCGGGAAGCGGATTCTTAGAAGCGACCTGCAGAATCGCGGCCGAGCACCCGAGGCCGTGATTCTGATAAATATCTTAGTGAGGTGTTCTTCCGAAATCACCGCAGCGAACGGAGACGATCCCCGAGGCCCTCCGTGCGGCCGAACTCGCGGGTCCGTGTTGACAATTCGTTTGGCGGCCTCTAAGGTAGAGGCGCCATGAAGATCGTCCTGGCCGGCTACAATGTCGACAGCGCCGTTCTCGACGAGCTCAAGAGGAATTCGCCGCCCCGCGAGGACGTGACCCCCGAGACGCTGTCGGCCTCCTACGCCCGCATCTCCCGCGATCCGCGCCCGGTCGACGAGCTGCGGGCTGCGGCCCGGGCCGAGGTCGACCGGACCCGGCGGTCCAACCAGACCATCATCTTCAAGATGGGCCACCACTCCGTCGCGGAGCACGCCGTCTTCAACTTCGACCTCATCGGCGTCAGCCGGCTGGCCATCGAGGAGATCGAGCGGTTCCGGCTGATGTCGTTCACCGAGAAGTCGCAGCGGTACATCACCCTCGGCAGCGACTTCGTCGTCCCCGACGAGATCCGGCAGGCCGGCCTGGAGGCCCTCTTCGTCGGCACGGTCAGGGCCCAGAACGCGCTCTATCACCGGCTCTACGCGCGCTTGAAGCCGCATGTCCTGGCCAAGCACGCCCAGGCCGCGGCCGATCCCCGGAACCATGCCGTTCTCGACGGCTGGGCCAAAGAGGACGCCCGCTACGTCGTCAGCCTGGCCACCGAGGGCCAGCTCGGACTGACGGCGAACGCCCGCAGTCTCGAGCTCCTGGTCCGCCGCTTCGCCGCCAAGGGGCTGGCCGAAGTGAGGGCGATCAACGCCCGGCTCTACGAGCTGGCCAAGGCCGTCGCCCCGTCCATCATTCTCTTCACCGAACCCGGCCCCTTCGACGCCGAGACCTATCAGGACCTGGCCTCGACCGCGGCCGGCTGGACCGTGCCGCCCGGCCGGGCCCGCCGGCGCCCGGGCGCGCCGAGAAGGGTCGCCCTGGCCGCCGCGCCGGAGGACGGCGACAGCCGTATCGTCGCCGCCCTTTTCCACACGGTCACGGGGCTCTCTTATAAGGAATGCCTGGCCCTGGCCGAAAAGGCCCGGCCTGCCGCCCGCAAGGACATCGTCCGCCGGGCGCTCGGCCGCATGGAGTTCTACGACTTCCCGCCCCGGGAATTCGAGCACGCCGACCTTGTCTATGACCTCGTCCTGTCGGCCTCGGCGTTCGCCCAGCTCAAACGGCACCGGATGGCCACATTGACCTGGCCGCGCTACGATCCCAGGCTCGGCGTCACCGTGCCGCCGTCCGTCCGCGAGGCCGGGGCGGAGAGGGAATTCCTGTCGGTCATCGAGCGGACCGACGAGACCCACGCCCGCCTCGAGAAGGCCGTCGGCCCGGCCGCCGACTACGTCCTGACCAACGCCCACCGGCGCCGGGCCCTGCTCAAGATCAACGTCCGGGAGCTCTACCACATCTCGCGGCTGCGCCAGGACGCCACGGCCCAGTGGGAGATCCGCGAGATCGCGGCGGAGATGTCGAGGCTGGCCGCAAAGGCCATGCCCCTGTCGTGTCTTCTTCTTGGCGGCAAGGACGCCTACCCGGGGATCTACGCCCGGGTCTTCGGCCGGACGCCGAAGATGGTCCCGCCCAAGATCTTCAAGTGACGGTCCGCTCCGGCCCGACGCGGAGGGAGAGAAGGGCCGCAAGCATCACGACCATCGCTCCTGCGCCCCGGACCGCGTCGACCGGGGAAATACCGTTCCAGAGCATGGACCGGGCGACATCGACCGCGTGGAACGACAGGACGCTGACGAACGACACGGCGAGGTAGGCGGCCAGCCCGATCCCGGCCCACCACAGCCGGCGATGGGAGCCCGGCCGGCGGACGGCCCTTATAAAGAGGAGGAAGAGCCCCAGCGCGGCCGCGGCCGTCGCGGCCATGACCGCTTTCTGGAACGGCCGCCGGAGCTCGTAAACCCCCCGTTCTTCCGCCAGGCGCCTTCCCCAGGCGGCGACGTGGCCGGCCACCCCGGTGAGCTCGGCCGCCGCGCTCGCGGCCAGAAGGACCGCGAACGCCAGCCAGACCGTCCGCTCGCCCGGATCCCCGGGACGGCCCGTCCCGAGCCGGCCCGCTTTGACCGCGCAGAGCGCGGCCGCCGCGAGCAGGAGCGCGCCCAGCACGGGATGGACCCACACCGAGGGCCGGCCCGGCGGGCGAGCGGTCTTCGCCTTCTCCCGGATCCTTTCCGCCTCGGCGGCGGTCGGGTAACGGTAGGTCGGCGTCTTCCGGAGTCCGGGATCGCCGGCCGGCGGGGCTTCCTTGACGTAGGGCATGTACTTCGTCGTGGCCGCCCGCGTCCCGTCCTCCCACCGGCCGGTCGGGCTGAGGAAGACGAGGCCGAAGGCGAGGGCCGTGTCCTCGCGTTCGGGGACGGTGAAAACGAACGAGAACGTCTCGCCGCCGACGGCCGGTCGCGAAGGCCCCGCGGAGGCCAGGAAGCCCCAGCCCTTCCGGGCGGCGTTGGCCCGGTGCAGGCTGCAGTTGATCATGGCCGGCTCGACGGACCTTCCGAGCGTGACCCGGATCTCGAGCGTCCGGCCGACGACGGCGGTCGCGGGGGCCTCGACGGCGAGCCAGCCGGGGCGGTCGTCCGTCAGGCTGAGAGCGGCCCACGTCGCGGCGAAAACGAGGACGAGGGCGATGACGGCGGCGGCGCGGCGCGTTTCAGGCCCCCGGTTCGAGGATGAAGACGCGCCGGCCCCGGACCTCGATCCGCCCCTCGAAGTAAAGGCGGACGGCCTCCGGGTAGATCTTGTGCTCCTCGACGAGAATGCGGGCCGCCAGCGTGTCCTCCGTGTCGTCCGGACGGACCGGGACGACGGCCTGGAGGATGATCGGACCCATGTCCACCTCCGCGGCCACGAAATGAACGGTGCAGCCCGAGAAGCGGACGCCCCAATCGATGGCCTTCTGCTGGACGTGGAGACCCGGGAACGAGGGCAGGAGGGCCGGGTGGATATTGACGATGCGATGGGTGAAGGCGTCGCAGAGCCCGGGGGTCAGGACCCGCATGTAGCCCGCCAGGACGATCAGATCGATCCGCCGCTTTTCGACCTCGCCGATGACGGCCCGGTCGTAGTCTTCGCGGGAAGCGAAGAGCTTGGGATCGAGGAAGACCGTTTCGAGGCCCCACTCCCGGGCCTTGATCAAGCCCGGGGCGTCGGCCTTGTTGCCGAGGACGAGGGCGATCTCGCCGGAGATGGCGCCCCGCTCGACGGCCTCGCGGATGGCCGTGAAGTTCGAGCCCCGGCCGGAGAGGAAGACCGCGATGCGCCCCTTCCTGCGGGGGCTGCGGAAGACGACCTCGTCCATGATCCCTCCTAGGCCGGGACTTGGAAGAAGCCCGGCAGGCTGTCCTTCCAGGCCCGGAACGCTTTCTCGACCGGGACGCGCAGGATCTCCCGGCCGGCGTGCCGGACGGCCAAAGCGGCGCCGCCGGTGCGGCCGACGGCCTGGGCCGGCACGCCGCGGGCCGCGGCCGTCTCCAAAAGCCCGGAGAGGTCCGCCGGCCGGCAGGTCATGAGGATGCGGGACTGCGATTCGCCGAAGAGAAGGGCGTCGTCGCGCAGGCCGCTCGCGAGATCGAGCTCGCAGCCGATCTTCTTCGGGCTGTGGAAGGCGCACTCCGCGAGGGCCACCGCCAGCCCGCCCTCGGAGAGGTCGTGGGCCGAACGGACGAGCCCGGCCTCGATCGCCTCGAGGAGGAATTCCTGGTTGCGCTTCTCCTGCTCGAGGTCGATCAGCGGCGGCGACCCGGCTTCGAGGCCGTGGATGGTCTTGAGATACTCGGTGCCGCCGAGCTCGTCGAGGCTCTCGCCGACGAGAACGACGGCGTCCCCGGCGGCCCGGAAGCCGGGCCGGACGGCCTTACGGACGTCCCCGATGAGGCCGACGATGCCCAGGACCGGCGTCGGATGGATGGACAGGCCCTCGGTATCGTTGTAGAAGCTGACGTTGCCGCCCGTGACCGGGATGCCGAACGTCCGGCAGGCCTCGGCGATCCCGGCGACGGCCTGCTCGAACTGGCCCATGACCTCGGGCTTCTCGGGATTGCCGAAGTTGAGGCAGTTGGTGACGCCGATCGGCCGGGCTCCGACGCAGGCCAGGTTCCGGCAGGCTTCGGCCACGGCGATCCGCGCCCCGGTCCGCGGATCGAGGCGGGTGTAGAGGGAGTTGCAGTCCAGGGTCATGGCCAGGGCCCGCCGCGAGCCCTTGATCCTCAGCACGGCCGCGTCGGCGCCGGGCAGGAAGACCGTGTTCACCTGGACCATATGGTCGTACTGGCGGAAGACCCATTCCTTGTCGGCGATCGACGGCGACGCGAGGAGCCTGAGCAGGGTTTCGCCGAGATCGGCCGGCTGGGGCAGCGCTTCGAGAGCCGGCGCCGGCGGGGGAGGGGCCGGCGCGGCGATCGGGCGGTCGTAGGCCGGGCAGAGGTTGACGACGGCGTCGACCGGGATGTCGACGACGACCTCGCCCTTGAACGAGATGCGGGCCCGGCCGCCCTCGACGACCTCGCCGATGACCGGCGCGTCGAGGTCCCATTTGGCGAAGACGGACTGGACGGCTTCGACGTTCTCCGGCGTGGCCACGAGCAGCATGCGCTCCTGGGATTCCGAGAGCAGGATCTCGTACGGCGTCATGCCGGCTTCCCGCTGGGGGACCTGGTCGAGGTCGATGACGATGCCCATGCCGCCCTTGGCCGCCATCTCGGTCGTCGAGCAGGTCAGGCCGGCGGCGCCCATGTCCTGGATGCCGACGATGAGGCCGCGGTCCATGACCTCGAGGCAGGCCTCGAGCAGGAGCTTCTCCTTGAACGGGTCGCCGACCTGGACGTTGGGCCGCTTGTGCTCCGTCTCCTTGCCGAATTCGGCCGAGGCCATGGTCGCGCCGTGGATGCCGTCGCGCCCGGTCTTGGCCCCGACGTAGAGGACCTTGTTGCCGGGGCCCTCGGCCCGGGCATAGAAGACCTTGTCCTTGTCGGCCAAGCCGAGGCAGAAGACGTTGACCAGCGGATTGAGGTTGTAGCAGGGGTCGAAATAGACTTCGCCGCCGACCGTCGGGACGCCGAAGGCGTTGCCGTAGCCGGAGATGCCCGAAACGACGCCCGCCATGACCGAGCGGTTCTTGGGGTCGTCGGGCGGCCCGAAACGGAGCGAGTCCATGACGGCGATGGGCCGGGCGCCCATGGTGAAGATGTCGCGGAGGATGCCGCCGACGCCCGTGGCCGCGCCCTGGTAGGGCTCGATGTAGGACGGGTGATTGTGGGATTCGATCTTGAAGACGACGACCTGGCCGCCGCCGATGTCGAGAACGCCGGCGTTCTCGCCCGGGCCCTGGACGACGTGCGGGCCCTCGGTCGGCAGCTTCTTGAGGTGGACGCGCGAGCTCTTGTAACCGCAGTGCTCGGACCACATGACCGAGAAGATGCCGAGCTCGGTCAGGTTGGGCTCCTTGCCGATGAGCTCGACGATGAGCCGGTACTCGTCCTCGGTGAGGCCGTGCTGTTCGAGGAGGGCCTTAGCGATCATGGCGGGCCTTCTTCCCTGCGGCCGGCCGCCCGGCCGGCTTCCGCTTTTCGAGGCTGAGGATGAGGGATTCGAAGATCGTCCGGCCGTCCTCGCCCCCGAGCAGGGCCTCCGAAGCCCGTTCCGGGTGGGGCATCAGGCCGAGGACGTTGCCGGCCGCGTTCCGGATGCCGGCGATGTTGTCAAGGGAGCCGTTGACGTTGGCCTCCGGCGTGACGGTCCCGTCGGCGTCGCAGTAGCGGAAGACGACCTGGCCGTTCGTCTCCAGGTCCCGGAGCACCCGCGGCGGGGCGTAGTAGTTGCCGTCGAAGTGGGCGATGGGGATGCGCAGGACCTGGCCCTTCCGGGCCGCCCGGGTGAAGTCCGTCCGGGCGTTCTCGACCCGGATGTGGACGTGCTGGCAGAGGAACTTGAGGTTCTTGTTGCGGAGCATGGCGCCCGGCAGAAGGCCGAGCTCGAGGAGGATCTGGAAGCCGTTGCAGATGCCGAGGAGGCGGCCGCCGCGGCCGGCGAAGGCCTTGACCTCCTGCATGAGAGGCGAGAAGCGGGCGATGGCCCCGGACCGGAGATAGTCGCCGTAGGAGAAGCCGCCGGGCAGGACGACGCAATCGACGTTCTGGAGATCGTGGTCCTTGTGCCAGAGCATGACCGTCGGCCGCTTCATGACGTCGCGGAGCGCGTGGAAGGTGTCGAAGTCGCAGTTGGAGCCGGGGAATTGGACGACGCCGAACTTCATGGCCATGACCCTCAGCGGCCCTTGAGGATTTCCCAGTCGAACTTCTCGATGATGGGATTGGCCAGGACCCGGCGGGCGATCTCGGGGACCAGGGCCTCGGCCTGCTTCCGGGTCGCCCCTTCGAGCTCGAGCTCGAAGACCTTGCCCTGCCTGACGTCCGTGACCGCGGCGTAGCCCATGGTGTGCAGGGCGTTCTTGACGGTCTGCCCCTGCGGGTCGAGGACGCTGTCCTTGAAGGAGACGAGGACTCTAACTTTCATGGAGAACCCTTTCGAAGATGTAGTCGATCTTGTCGAGATAGGGGGCCAGCGAGAAGCAGCGGTCGATGTCCTTCGGGCCGAGGACCCGGGCGACGTCCGGGTCGGCGGCGACCAGGGCGCGGAAGTCGAGGCCCTCGTTCCAGGCCTTGAGGCTGTGGCGCTGCACGATCTGGTAGGCCTCCTCGCGGACGAGGCCTTTCTTGGTCAGGGCCAGGAGGACGCTCTGGGAGAAGATGAGGCCGCGGGTGGCTTCGATGTTGGCCCGCATCCGGTCCGGATGGACGACCCAGTTCGCGACGATGTCGGCGATGTCGGCGAGCAGGAAGTCGGTCAGGATGAACGAATCCGGGAAGACGACCCGTTCGGCCGAGGAGTGGGAGATGTCGCGCTCGTGCCAGAGCGCGACGTTCTCCAGGCCGACCCCGGCGTTGGCCCGGACGAGGCGGGCCAGCCCGGAGGCCCGTTCGCAGCGGACGGGGTTCTTCTTGTGGGGCATCGACGACGAGCCCTTCTGCCCCTTCGTGAAGGGCTCTTCGAGCTCCTGGACCTCGGTCCGCTGGAGGTGCCGGATCTCCACGGCGAACTTCTCGATCGACGTGGCCAGCAGGGCCAGGGCCGACAGCACCTCGGCGTGGCGGTCGCGCTGGAGGACCTGGGTCGAGACCTTGGCCGGCCGGAGCTTGAGCTTCTTGAGGGCCATGACCTCGACCCGGGGATCGAGGTGGATGAAGGTCCCGACCGAGCCCGAGATCCGGCCGACCGAGATCGTCCCCAGGGCGTTCTCGAGGCGGCCGATGTGGCGGCCGATCTCTTCGTACCAGACGAGGAGCTTGAAGCCGAAGGTCACCGGCTCGGCGTGGATGCCGTGGGTCCGCCCGATGCAGACCGTCATGCGGTGTTTCAGGGCCTGCCGGCGGAGCAGGCGGTGGAAGGCGCGCAGGTCGACGAGCAGCTTCTCGAGCGACTCCTTGATGAGCAGCGACAGGGCCGTGTCGACGACATCGTAGGAGGTCAGGCCGAGGTGGATATGGCGCGACTCCGGTCCCACCTTCTCGGCGACCGAAGTCAGGAAGGCGATGATGTCGTGCTTGACGACCTTCTCGATGGCGTCGATCCGCTCCACGGAGAAGTCCGCCTTCTCCCGGATCGTGCGCAGGGCCGGGCGCGGGATCTTCCCCAGCCGGGCCCAGGCTTCGCAGACCGCCAGCTCGACGGAGAGCCACTTGCGGTACCTGTTCTCTTCGGTCCAAACGGCCCCCATGGCGGGGCGGGTGTAGCGTTCGATCATGGCGATCCAGCCTTTCGTGAGAAGAGGCAGATGATATCAGCACGGCGCCGGGGTTGTCAACGAATCGGGCCCTCAAAGGATTATGTATAATGGGGGTCTAACGGTGTGAGGACGTGATGGATGAACGCCCTGAAGCGAGCCTCGTGGCAGACGCCCGGCAGGGCGGACAGGAGGCGTTCGCCGAGCTCGTCCGCCGGCACGAGCGCCGGGTCCGCGGGATCGCCCTGCGCATGGCCGGCAATGCGGCCGACGCGGACGACCTGGTCCAGGAGGTCTTCTTGACGGCATGGACGGCGATCGGCTCGTTCCGCAGCGGCTCGAGCTTCTACACCTGGCTCTACCGGATCGCCGTCAATACGTCGCTGTCGTTCCTCAAGAAGAAGGGCCGGGAGAGGAACCGGGCCCCGTTCGACGAGAACCGCTCCGCCGCCGGCCCCGGAGGCGACGCCGCGCCCGGCCCGGAAGACCGCTCGGCCCTGAACGAGCTCACGGCCAGGATCGACGAGGCCATCGCGGCCCTGCCGGCCCATTTCCGGGCCTCGTTCGCCCTCGTCGTCGACCAGGGCCTCAGCCACGCCGACGCAGCCCGGGTCCTGGGGTGCTCGGAGAATACGGTGTCCTGGAGGATGCACAAGGCCCGCAAGCTCCTCCAGGCCCGGATCAAGCCGTTTCTCGAGGAGGCCCGGCCATGAGATGCCGGACGGCCCGGAAACGGATCTCCGACGAGCTCGACGGGGCGCTCCCGTCACGCGGGGGCGTCCGGCTCGAAGCCCATCTGCGGACTTGCCGGGTCTGCCGGGCCTATCGGGAGGACCTGGAGCGGATCCAGGCGGGGGCCAGGCTGCCCGATGCTCCGGCCGGGTTCTGGGCGGCTTTCGAGCGGAAGCTGGACGCCAGGCTGGCTGTCATGGAAGCCGGTCGGAGGCGTGTCGAAGTCCCGTTCGCCGCCGGGCGGCGCTGGGCCTGGGCCGCCGCGGCCGCCCTTGTCCTGGCGGGCCTCGCGCTCTGGTTCGCGCTGCCGCGCCCGGGCCCGGCCATGACGGAGGCCTGGGTCGCTTACGACGATATCCTGGACCCGATCGTCCAGGCCGTCGAGTCTGATCCGGAGCTGGCCGGCCGGATCGACCGGGAGCTCCAGGCCTCGATCGAGGAGATGTCCCCGATCGAGGAGGCGGATGCGGCCGGGCTGCCCGCGGCCGATCCGCTCTTCTGGGAAAGTCTGAGCGACGACGAGCTCCGGGCCGTCGTCACGGCCCTGGAAAAGGAATCCGGACTTGGAGGTCCGCAATGACGACGAAACGCCTTGTCCTCATCGGCCTGATGCTGTCCCTGGTCCTGGGCATCTCTTCGGCCGCCCCGGCCCCCCAAGCGGGCGACCCCCAGTCGAGAGCCCGGCTCCGGGAGCGGATCAGCGACCTGTATCTCCTCCGGCTGACCAGGGCCCTCGAGCTCACAGAGGAGCAGACGGCCAAGCTCTATCCGGTCCTGACCAGGGTCGAGAAGGAGAAGGCTAACCTGCAGCGCGATATGGGGCTCGACCTCAGGGACCTTCGGGCGGAGCTGGCCAGGACCCCCCCGGGGGAGAAGGAAGTCCTCGGTCTCGTCGACCGTATCAGGCAGGCTCGCCGGGCCATCCGGGAGAGGGATGAGGAGGTCGAGGCGACCCTGGACCGCGTCCTGTCCCCGGTCCAGAAAGGCCGATATATCGTCTTCACGGTCGATTTCCTGAGGAATGTCGGGGAGAACCTGGGGCGGGTCCGGCGGGGGCCCGGGATTTATTGAAAGAACCCCTTGACAAGAACCTGAGTTCCCTCTAGAATGATGGTCGGTCGTTCTGTATATTTCAGATTATATCTCTGAAAAAAAGAACACATTTCGAGCTCGAGGAGAGAAGTTTTTCTTTTTTTCATGTCTTTTTCTGTTTTCCCCCATATCAGCAGAGCAGGTTAGCGGCAAGACAGGTTGAGGGTACGCCAGCGTAGCTCAGCAGGTAGAGCGGCTGATTTGTAATCAGCGGGTCAGGGGTTCGAATCCCTTCGCTGGCTTAGACGGGCGATCGAGGGCGAGGACGATGCACCATAGTGAGGGCAGGTTCCAGAGTGGCCAAATGGGACGGGCTGTAAACCCGTTGCGGAAACGCTTCGGAGGTTCGAATCCTTCCCTGCCCATTATCGCCTCGGCGGGAATAGCTCAGTTGGTAGAGCGTCAGCCTTCCAAGCTGAACGTCGCGGGTTCGAATCCCGTTTCCCGCTCTTTTTCGAGGATGCCGGGCCCAAGTAGCTCAGTTGGTAGAGCACGTCCTTGGTAAGGACGGGGTCACCAGTTCAATTCTGGTCTTGGGCTTTTTCCTGATTTTGACGCAGGCCCCCCGGGGCCGGGAAGGACCGACATGCGAGAGATCATCACGCTCCAGTGCGGCGAATGCAAGCGCCGCAACTACAGCACGACGCGCAACAAGAAGAAGCAGACCGAGAAGCTCGAGACGAGCAAGTACTGCCCCTTCTGCCGGAAACATACGGCCCACAAGGAATCGAAATAACGAGGCCGACAGGTGAGTAGCTCAATTGGTAGAGCAGCGGTCTCCAAAACCGCAGGTTGCGGGTTCGAGCCCTGCCTCACCTGCCAGATCCCTTCGCGGAGAGGCCGGCCGCGGGCCTGAGGGCCCGGCCGAGGAGCCCGGAAAGAGAGAACGCCATGACCGACAAGATCCGCTGGTACAGGAAGCTGGGGAATTTCCTCAAGGACGTCAAGGCCGAGCTGAAGAAGGTCACCTGGCCGTCCAAGAACGAGGTCACCAGCACGACCGTCGTCGTCATCGCGGCGACGATCTTCTTCGGCTTCTACCTGTTCTTCATGGACGTCATCTTCTCCTGGGTCATCGGCCAGATCAAGAACCTCTTCGGATAAGCGCAAGGAACCGGACTATGGCCAAGAATTGGTTTGTCGTTCACACCTACTCGGGCTTCGAGAAATTCGTCGCCGAGTCGATCAAGCAGAAGGCGATCGAGCTCCATCTCGAGGACCAGGTCGGGCAGATCATCATCCCGACCGAGGACGTCATCGAGATCCGGGGCGGCAAGAAGGTCGTCTCCACGAAGCGGTCGTACCCCGGCTACATCCTCGTCGAGATGGAGATGAACGACGAGAACTGGCTCATGATCCGCCAGGTCCCGAAGGTCACGGGCTTCGTCGGCTCCGGCCGGACGCCCACCCCGCTCAGCAAGAAGGAGGTCGGCCAGATCGTCGAGCACATGGAGACGACCTCCGAGAAACCCAAGCCCAAGCACTCTTTCGAGAAGGGCGAGGCCGTCCGCATCATCGACGGGCCGTTCTTCAACTTCAACGGGATCGTCGAGGAGGTCCACCCCGAGCGGAACACGCTCAAGGTCCTGGTCACCATCTTCGGCCGGTCGACCCCGGTCGAGCTCGAGTTCCTGCAGGTCGAGAAGCTTTAGGAGGACAGGATGTCGAAAGAAGTCGTCGCCAAGATCAAGCTGGAGATCATCGCCGGGCAGGCCAGCCCCGCGCCCCCGGTCGGGCCGGCCCTGGGCCAGCACGGCGTCAACATCATGGGCTTCGTCCGCGAGTTCAACGAACGGACGAAGAAGATGGACGAGGGCACGGTCGTCCCCGTCCTCATCACCGTGTTCAAGGACAAGTCGTTCAACTTCGTCGTCAAGACCCCTCCCGCCTCCTATCTCCTGAAGAAGGCCGCCGGGATCGCCAAGGGATCCGGGTCGCCGAACAAGGAAAAGGTCGGCAAGGTCACGGTGAAGCAGATCGAGGAGATCGCCCGGATCAAGCTCCCCGACCTCAACGCCTACGACGTCGAGGCGGCCAGGAAGATCATCGAGGGCACGGCCAAGAACATGGGATTGGAGATCATCAGTGAGTAAGCACGGCAAGAACACCATCAAGGCCCGGGAGGTCAAGGGGACGGAGCCCCGGCAATACTCCCTCGAGGAGGCCGTCAGCCTCCTCAAGCAGGCCCATTTCGCCAAGTTCGACGAGTCGGTCGACATGGACATCCGGCTGGGCGTCAATCCCAAGTACTCCGACCAGATGGTCCGCGGCACGGTCGTCCTGCCCCACGGCACGGGCAAGACCATGAAGATCTGCGTCATCGCCGCGGGCGAGAAGATCAAGGAGGCCGAGGAGGCCGGGGCCGACTACTTCGGCGGCGACGAGCTCATCGAGAAGATCTCCGGCGGCTGGATCGACTTCGACATCGTCATCGCGACGCCCGACGTCATGCGCGGCGTCGGCAAGCTCGGCCGCATCCTGGGCACGAAGGGCCTCATGCCCAACCCCAAGGCCGGCACGGTCACCTTCGACGTCCGCAAGGCCGTCGAAGAGACCAAGGCCGGCAAGGTCGAGTTCCGGGTGGACAAGACGAGCATCGTCCACTCGACGGTCGGCAAGGTCTCCTTCACCGAGGCCAAACTGGTCGACAACCTGCGGGCCTTCCTCCAGGCCATCGTCCACGCCAAGCCGCCGGCCGCCAAGGGCAAGTACATCCGGACCATGTTCGTGTCCTCGACGATGGGTCCGTCCTTCCGGATTTCCGAGGACATCCTAGAGAGCTAGAGGAGAGCGCCGTGAAGAAGGAAGACAAGCAACCCATCGTCCAGACGCTCGAGCGCCTGTTCGAGACGAACGACACCTACTATCTGGTCGACTTCAAGCGGATGAAGGTCGCCCAGGCGGTCGAGCTGCGCAAGACCCTGCGCAAGAACGCCTTCGCCTACAAGGTCATCAAGAACCGGCTGGCCCTGCGGGCCCTCGGCGAGAAGTGCCCCGAGGCCCTGCGGCCGTACTTCCAGAAGCCGACGGCCATCGCCTTTGCCGACAAGGACCCCGTCCGGCTGGCCAAGATCCTCAAGGACTTCTCCAACCAGGGGAAGATCCTGGCGGTCAAAGGCGGCCAGGTCGAGGGCCGGCTCATGCCCGCCGAGCGGTTCGACGAGGTCACCAAGCTCGGCTCCCGCAAGGAGCAGCTCGGCAAGATCGGCTACCTGATGGCCAGCCCGCTCCACCGCCTCATGCGGACCCTGCAGGCCCCCCTCGGCAACCTGGGGATCCTGCTCGGCGAGCTCAATAAGACGAAAAACACTTGAAATTCCATATTAATTTAAGGAGACCGTGACATGGAAAAACTGACCAAAGAACAGTTCTTCGCCCACCTCGACAGCCTGACCATCCTGGAGCTCTCGGACTACATCAAGGAGTTCGAGTCCCGGTACGGCATCAGCGCCGCCGCGGCCGCGCCCGTCATGATGGCCGGCGCCGCCCCCGCCGCCGAAGCCGCCAAGGCCGAGGAGAAGACCGAGTTCACCGCCGTCCTGAAGACCGTCGGCGACAAGAAGATCAACGTCATCAAGGTCGTCCGCGAAGTCACGAGCCTCGGGCTCAAGGAAGCCAAGGACCTCGTCGACGGCGCTCCCAAGCCGCTCAAGGAAGGCGTGACCAAGGAAGAGGGAGAGGCCATCAAGGCCAAGTTCGCCGAAGTCGGAGCCGTCATCGAGCTTCAGTAAGTGACCCGGTTGGCTGAGCGTCCGTCCGTCCGGTCCCGGAAACGAGGACACTCGATCTCTGCTTGAGAGTGAGACAACATGGTCAAAGAACCTAGAAAGCCGTTCCGCGAGAGGGTCGACTTCTCGAAGATCAAGGCCGTCTTCCCGATGCCCAACCTTCTGGACATCCAGACGCAGTCCTATCGCGAATTCCTGCAGATGGACCTCCTCCCGGAGGAGCGCAAGGACACCGGCCTCCAGGCCGCGCTGAAGGATGTCTTCCCCATCTCCGACTTCAAAGAGACGACGGAGCTGGAGTTCCTCAGCTATTCGATCGGGACCTGGGAATGCAAGTGCGGCCGGCTCAAGGGGGTCGAGAACTCCCGGGCCAAGTGCAACGCCTGCCAGACCCTCCTCCCCGCGGGCATGGAGCTCTCCGACAAGGAGGTCTGCCCGTTCTGCGGCGCGGCCCGGAAGATCGAGCTGCCGCTCTGCGAGCACTGCGGCGACCGCGTCGGCCTCCGGATCAAGTACACCCCGATGGAGTGCATCCAGAAGGGCTATACGTATTCCATCCCCCTGAAGCTCAAGGTCCAGCTCGTATCCTGGGAGAAGGACGCCACGACCAAGGCCAAGCGGCTCAAGCACATCAAGCAGCAAGAGGTCTATTTCGGCGACATTCCGCTCATGACCGAGAAGGGCACGTTCATCTTCAACGGCATCGAGCGGGTCGTCGTCAGCCAGCTCCAGCGCTCGCCGGGCGTGTTCTTCCGTCAGGCCGAGGCCAAGGGCTTCTTCATCGCCAAGATCATCCCTTACCGGGGCGCGTGGGTCGAGTTCGAGCACGACGCGAAGAACCTCCTCTGGGTCCGGCTCGACCGGAAGAAGAAGTTCCTGGCCACCGTCTTCCTCCGGGCCCTCGGCTTCGGCGCCGACGAGGATATCCTCAAGCTCTTCCACAAGATCGCCAAGGTCGTCGTCGAGGACGGGAAGCTCTACTGGGAGGTCGGGGACGGCCTGGTCGGCCGGACCGCGGCCGAGGACGTCACGGACGCCCGGGGCCGGAAGGTCCTGGCCCCGGCCAAGAAGAAGATCACTCCGGAGGTCCTGGCCGGGCTCAAGGAGGCCGGCGTCACCCGGGTGCCGCTCCTCAAGAAAGAGCTCCTCGGGGCCTATTCCCTCGTCGCCATCAAGGGCAAGGTCCGGACCAACGAGCCCCTCGAGGACACCCAGCTCGACCTGCTCATCGCCCGGGCCGAGCCGTTCGAGGTCTTCTTTCCCGAGGAGGACCGGGCCGGCGTCATCATCAGCACGACCCTCAAGAAAGACCTGCGCAAGGACCAGCCCGCCGCCCTCGGCGAGATCTACCGCAAGCTGCGGCCGGGCGAGCCCCACACGCAGGAGAGCGCCCACAACCTCTTCCAAAGCCTGTTCTTCAATCCTCAGAAGTACAACTTCTCCCGCATCGGCCGCCTCAAGTTCAACATCAAGCTCGACCTGGAGACGCCGCTCGAGGAAAAGACGCTCTCGCCCGCGGACTACGTCCAGGTCCTCAAGTACCTCCTGAACCTGCGCTTCGGCGAGGGCTCGGTCGACGACATCGACCACCTCGGCAACCGCCGGGTCCGGTCCGTCGGCGAGCTCGTCGAGAACGCCTTCCGCATCGGCCTGACCCGCATGGAGCGGACGATCAAGGAGAAGATGACCATCACCGCCGACCTGGCGGCCGCCATGCCCCAGGACCTCATCAACTCCAAGCCCGTCATCGCCGCGCTCAAGGAGTTCTTCGGCAGCTCGCAGCTGTCCCAGTTCATGGACCAGATCAACGCGCTGGCCGAGATCACCCATAAGCGGCGCCTCTCGGCCCTCGGCCCCGGCGGCCTCAGCCGCGAGCGGGCCGGCTTCGAGGTCCGCGACATCCAGACCTCTCACTACGGCCGCATCTGCCCCGTCGAGACGCCGGAAGGTCCGAACATCGGCCTGATCTCCTCGCTCAGCTGCTTCGCTCGGGTCAACGAGTACGGCTTCGTCGAGACCCCCTACCGGAAGGTCGAGAGCGGCCGGATCGTCGACTACGTCAAGGTCCTCCACCCCGGCAGCAGCGACTACAAGATCGGCGACGTCGTCAAGAAGGACGAGATGGCCCGGGCCAGCGACAAGCTCAAGGACCAGAAGGCCCGCCAGTTGCCCGACGGTCGAGCCCTACTGCTACTACCTCACCGCCTGGGAGGAGGAGAAGCACAACATCGCCCAGGCCAACGCCCAAGTCGACGAGCGCGGCCGCTTCACGGACGAGCTCGTCAGCGCCCGCGAGCGCGGCAACTTCAAGAATATCCCCCGCGAGCAGATCCATTACATCGACGTCTCGCCGAAGCAGCTCGTCTCGCTGTCCGCCGCCCTGATCCCGTTCCTCGAGCACGACGACGCCAACCGGGCCCTCATGGGCTCCAACATGCAGCGCCAGGCCGTGCCCCTGCTCCGGCCGGAGGCCCCCCTCATCGGGACCGGCATCGAGGACCTCGTCGCCGTCGGCTCGGGCGACGTCATCGTCTGCCGCCGCAACGGCGTCGTCGAGTTCGTCGACGCCGAGCGGATCATCGTCCGCGTCGACGATAAGGAGGCCGGACGCAGCTACGACGTCGGCACCGACCTCTACACCCTGATCAAGTTCCTGCGCACCAACCAGAACACCTCGACCAACCACCGGCCCATCGTCCGCAAGGGCGACAAGGTCTCCCGCGGCCAAGTCCTGGCCGACAGCTCCTGCACGGACGCCGGCGAGCTGGCCCTCGGCCGCAACGTCCTCTGCGCCTTCATGCCCTGGCGCGGCTACAACTTCGAGGACGCCATCATCGTCAGCGAGAAGCTCATCAAGGAGGACATCTTCACCTCCCTCCATATCGTCGAGGAGACGATCGAGGCCCGCGACACCAAGCTCGGCCCCGAGGAGATCACCCGGGACATCCCCAACGTCCCCGAGAACCTCCTCCGCAACCTGGACGAGAACGGCATCGTCCGCATCGGCGCCCACGTCAAGTCCGGCGACATCCTCGTCGGCAAGGTCGCGCCGAAGGGGGAGACCCAGCTGTCGCCGGAGGAGAAGCTGCTCAAGGCGATCTTCGGCGAGAAGGCCCTGGACGTCAAGGACGCCTCCCTCTACTGCTCGCCCGGCGTCGAGGGCACCATCATCGACGTCCGCATCTTCTCCCGCCGGGGCATCGAGAAGGGGCCCCGGGCCAAGGCCATCGAGAAGGACGAGATCGCCACGCTCAAGCGCAACCTCGACGACGAGATCGTCATCATGGAGAACGAGAAGTGGGAGAAGGTCCGGGCCCTGCTCAAGGGCTCGGTCGTCGAGAAGAGCCAGAAGGTCGGCGGCCAGACCGTCGAGAAGGGCACCAAGCTGACCGAAAAGGTCCTCGAGACCCTCGACTATCGACGACGCCATGAAGCTCAAGCTCGACGGCGACGAGGACCGCGACCGCGAGATCAAGGACCTCGACAAGAAGGTCAAGCGCCAGATCGAGGCCCTCCGCTCCATCTTCAAGGAGAAGGTCGAAAACCTCAAGAAGGGCGACGAGCTGGCTCCCGGCGTCATCCAGTCCATCAAGGTCTTCATCGCCATGAAGCGGAAGCTGTCGGTGGGGGACAAGGTCTCCGGCCGTCACGGCAACAAGGGCATCGTCGCCAAGATCGTGCCCGAGGAGGACATGCCCCGGCTGCCCGACGGCCTGCCGGTCGAGATCGTCCTCAATCCGCTCGGCGTGCCCTCCCGCATGAACGTCGGCCAGATCCTCGAGACCCACGCCGGCTGGGCCGCCCGGACCCTCGATATCTGGATGGCCACGCCGGTCTTCGACGGCGCCAGCGAGAACGAGATCAAACAGCTCCTGAAGAAGGCCGGATTGCCGGAGAGCGGCAAGACCGTCCTCTTCGACGGTGTCGCCGGCGAGCTCTTCGACCAGGAAGTGACGGTCGGCTACATCTATATGATGAAGCTCTACCACCTCGTCGACGACAAGATCCACGCCCGCTCGACCGGCCCGTACTCCCTGATCACCCAGCAGCCGCTCGGCGGCAAGGCCCAGTTCGGCGGCCAGCGCTTCGGCGAGATGGAGGTCTGGGCCCTCGAGGCCTACGGCGCCGCCTACTGTCTCCAGGAGCTCCTGACCGTCAAGTCGGACGACGTCGAGGGCCGGGCCAAGATCTACGAGGCCATCGTCAAGGGCGACCTCGAATTCACGCCCGGTCTGCCCGAATCGGTCAACGTTCTCATCCGCGAGCTCCAGAGCCTGTGCCTGAACGTGGAGCTGGAGAAGGGCGACAAGGACGACGTCCTGCCCTGGGGCATCGCCGTGCCCCAGCCGGGTAAAGGAGAAGTCTAATGGATATCCGCCCTCCGATCACCACGGCGCCCCGGCCGCGGCTCGAGTTCGACCGGGTCCGCATCAGCATCGCCTCACCGGAAAAGATCAAGAGCTGGTCCTGGGGCGAGGTGACCAAGCCGGAGACGATCAACTACCGGACCTTCAAGCCGGAAAAGGACGGCCTGTTCTGCGCCAAGATCTTCGGCCCCATCAACGACTACGAATGCCTCTGCGGCAAGTACAAGCGGATGAAGTACCGGGGCATCATCTGCGAGCGCTGCGGCGTCGAGGTCACCAAGAGCAAGGTCCGCCGCGAGCGCATGGGCCACATCCAGCTGGCCTCGCCCGTCGCCCACATCTGGTTCTTCAAGAGCCCGCCGAGCCGCATCGGGCTCGTCCTCGACCTGTCCATCAAGGACCTCGAGAAGGTCCTCTACTTCGAGTCCTACATCGTCATCGACCCGGCCGACACGCCGCTCAAGGAGAAGCAGCTCCTCAACGAGGAGGAGTTCAAGGACGCCCAGGAGAAGTACGGCGACAAGTTCGAGGCCTCCATCGGGGCCGAGGCCATCAAGGTCCTCCTCGAGAAGATCAACATCCAGAAAGAGGCCGAACGTCTCCGCAAGCTGATGAAGAAGGAGACCTCCCAGCAGCGCAAGCTCCGCTACGCCAAGCGCCTGCGCGTGTTCAAGGCCCTCAAGCGCTCGGGCAACCGGCCGGAGTGGATGGTCCTCGACGTCGTCCCGGTCATCCCGCCCGACCTGCGCCCGCTCGTCCGCCTGGACGGCGGCCGCTTCGCCACCTCCGACCTCAACGACCTCTACCGCCGGGTCATCAACCGCAACAACCGGCTCAAGAAGCTCATCGAGCTCAAGGCCCCCGAGCTCATCATCCGCAACGAGAAGCGCATGCTCCAGGAGGCCGTCGACGCCCTGTTCGACAACGGCAAGCGCGGCCGCGTCCACCTCGGCGCCAACCGCCGGCCCCTCAAGTCCCTGAGCGAGGCCCTGCGCGGCAAGCAGGGGCGGTTCCGCCAGAACCTCCTCGGCAAGCGCGTCGACTACTCGGGGCGCTCCGTCATCGTCGTCGGGCCCGAGCTCAAGCTCAACCAGTGCGGCCTGCCCAAGAAGATGGCCCTCGAGCTCTTCAAGCCGTTCATCTTCAACAAGCTCGAGAAGGAAGGCCTCGTCCCGAGCGTCAAGGTCGCCCGGGAATGGCACGAGCAGGAGCGGCCCGAGGTCTGGGACTACCTCGAGGAGGTCGTCCGCGAGCACCCCATCTTCCTCAACCGCGCGCCGACCCTGCACCGGCTCGGCATCCAGGCCTTCGAGCCCCTCCTCGTCGAGGGCAAGGCCATCCAGATCCACCCGCTCGTCTGCGCCGCGTTCAACGCCGACTTCGACGGCGACCAGATGGCCGTCCACATCCCGCTCTCGGTCGAGGCCCAGATCGAGGCCCAGACCCTGATGCTGTCGACCAACAACATCCTGTCGCCCGCCCACGGCCGGCCCCTGACCATTCCCAGCCAGGACATGGTCCTCGGCTGCTACTACCTGACCCTCGAGAAGAAGGGGCTGAAAGGGGAGGGGCGCATCTTCGGCACGCCCGAGGCGGCCCTCCTGGCCATGGAGAGCGGCGATGTCTCGCTCCAGAGCATCATCAAGCTGCGCTTCAACGGGCCGTTCATGAACCTGGCCACCTATCTACGACGACCAGGGCGTCATGACCTGCCCCGTCCAGGACTTCAAGAACGAGCTCGTCGAGACGACCCCCGGCCGGATCATCTTCAACCGCGTCCTGCCCAAGGGCCTGCCCTACGTCAACGGGATGTTCCGCAAGAAGGGCATGGAGAACCTCGTCTTCTACACCTACCTCAAGGTCGGTCTCAAGCAGACGGTCCGCATCCTCGACGCCTTGAAGGAGCTCGGCTTCACCTACGCCACCCAGGCCGGCTTCTCCCTGGGCATCGACGACTTCGTCATCCCCGCGAGAAGAAGGCCCTCGTCGAAAAGGCCGAGAAGGAAGTCCTGGCGATCGAGAACCTCTACCGGGACGGCACCATCTCCTCCGGCGAGCGGTTCAACCGCGTCGTCGAGATCTGGGGCACGGTCACGGACAAGGTCTCGAGCGCCATGATCGAGGAGATGAAGAAGCATCAGCCTCGAGGGCAAGGAGCTCAACCCGCTCTACGTCATGTCCGACTCCGGCTCGCGCGGCAACAAGCAGCAGATCCGCCAGCTGGCCGGGATGCGCGGCCTGATGTCGAAGCCCTCGGGCGAGATCCTGGAGACGCCCATCACCTCCAACCTCCGCGAGGGCCTGAACGTCCTCCAGTACTTCATCTCGACCCACGGCGCCCGCAAGGGCCTGGCCGACACGGCCCTCAAGACGGCCAATTCCGGCTACCTGACCCGCAAGCTCGTGGACGTCTGCCAGGAGGTCATCGTCGACGAGCACGACTGCGGCACGCTCAAGGGCATCAACGTCTCGGCCATCGTCGAGAACGGCGAGATCATCGAGCCGTTCATCGACCGCGATCGTCGGCCGCACCGCCCTGGAGCAGGTCGTCCACCCCGACACGGGGGAGACGATCGTCGACATGAACGAGGAGATCACCGAGAAGATGGCCCAGGAGTTCCAGAACCTGGGCATCGAGCGGGTCAAGATCCGCTCGGTCCTGACCTGCGAGTCCAAGCGCGGCATCTGCCAGCTCTGCTACGGCCGCTCGCCGGCCTCCGGCAAGATGGTCGAGCTCGGCGAGGCCTGCGGCATCGTCGCCGCCCAGTCCATCGGCGAGCCGGGCACCCAGCTGACGATGCGCACCTTCCACGTCGGCGGCATCGCCATGGGCGGCGCCGAGCGGTCCAAGATCGAGGCCAAGAACGACGGCGTCCTCAAGTTCAACAACGTCAAGTCGGTCGAGAACAAGGAAGGGACGCTCATCGTCGTCAACCGGAACGCCAACATCGCCGTCCTCGACCACCGCGGCCGCGAGGTCGAGCACTACCAGGTGCCCTACGGCGCCCGCATCCTCGTCGGCGAGGGACAGGAGGTCAAATCCCGCCAGGCCTTCGCCGAGTGGGACCCCTTCAACACCTTCATCCTGACCGAAGAGACGGGCACGGTCCGCTTCCACGACGTCGTCCTCGGCGTCAGCATGGAGGAGGTCCAGGACGAGTTCACCGGCCTCCGCAAGCAGGTCATCATCGACCCCAAGGACGAGAAGCTCCAGCCCCAGATCGAGATCCTCGATCCCAAGCGGACCGACGACAAGGGCCGGCCCGTCCTCCTGCGCAAGTACTTCCTGCCCTCGGGCGCCAACCTCGAGATCAAGGACGACCGAGAAGGTCTTCGCCGGCGACGTCCTGGCCAAGATCCCCCGCGAGGCGGCCCGCACCAAGGACATCACGGGCGGCCTGCCCCGGGCCGAAGAGCTGTTCGAGGCCCGGCGGCCCAAGCTCCCGGCCGTCATCTCCGAGATCGACGGGACTCGTCCAGATCGGCGGCCTCGTCCGCGGCTACCGCAAGATCACCGTCAGCAACGAGCGCGGCGGCGAGAAGGAATACCTCATCCCCAAGGGCGCCCACCTGAGCGTCTCCGACGGGGAGCGCATCCGGGCCGGCGACGCCCTCATGGACGGGCCGGTCAACCCGCACGACATCCTCCGCGTCCTCGGCGAGAAGGAGCTGGCCGAATACCTCCTCAAGGAGGTCCAGGCCGTCTACCGGCTCCAGGGCGTCGCCATCAACGACAAGCACATCGAGACGATCATCCGGATGATGCTGCGCTGGGTCAAGGTCGAGGAGGTCGGGGACACCGAGTTCCTGATCGACGAACAGGTCGACAAGTTCGTCTTCCAGGCCGAGAACGAGAAGGTCATGGAGCAAGGGCGGCAAGCCGGCCAAGGCCCGGCCGCTCCTCCTGGGCATCACCAAGAGCGCCCTGAGCACGGACAGCTTCATCTCGGCCGCCTCCTTCCAGGAGACGACCCGGGTCCTGACCGAGGCCTGCCTGTACGGGAAGGTCGACTACCTCCGCCGCCTCAAGGAGAACATCATCATGGGGCGGCTCATCCCGGCCGGGCACGGGCTACAAGGGCTACCGGAACGTCGAGCTGAAGGAAGAGATGCAGCCGCTCCTCCCCGAGAAGGAGGAGGAGGAGGTCGTCCCGGACGTCTGAGCCGTCGGGCCGGGAAAACGCCAAATTTCTTGACAGAGAGGCCGGATTTTGCTAATATCCGCATATTCGTCTCGGGCTATCCCCCTGGGGATGAATAAAACCTACATTAGGAATTTTGTGTAGAGGAGTATTTTTCATTGCCGACCGTTAATCAGCTCATCAGAAAAGGCAGAACGCCCAAGAAATACAAGAGTAAATCTCCGGCCCTCGATGCCTGTCCTCAGAAGCGGGGAGTCTGCACGCGCGTGTTCACGACGACGCCCAAGAAGCCGAACTCGGCCATGCGCAAGGTCGCCCGCGTCAGGCTGACGAACAACATCGAGGTCACGGGCTACATCCCGGGGATCGGCCACAACCTCCAGGAGCATTCGATCGTCATGATCAGGGGTGGCCGCATCAAGGACCTGCCCGGCGTCCGCTACCACATCATCCGCGGCAAGCTCGACGCCGAAGGGGTGCAGAACCGCTTCAAGGCGCGGTCACGGTATGGGGCGAAGAGGCCGAAAGAGAAACGGGCGTCGGCCTAGACAGGAGCATTCCCATGCCGAGACGCGGAACCATCAAGAAGCGCAAAGCGCCGGCCGACCCCCTTTACGGGAGCACTCTGGTCGCCCGGTTCGTCAACCTCTTCCTTCGACAGGGGAAGAAGACGACCGCCGAGAGGGTCGTATACGGAACGATGGAGATCCTCAAGGCCAAGACCAAGGAAGACCCCCTCAAGGTCCTGGAGAAGGCCCTCGAGAACGTCCGGCCCTTCCTCGAGACCAAGTCGCGGCGCGTCGGCGGCGCGAACTACCAGGTCCCCATCGAGGTCACGCCCGGCCGGTCCTACTCCCTGGGCTTCCGCTGGCTGGTCAAGTACGCCAAGGAGCGCGGCGGCAAGAGCATGCAGGAGAAGCTCTCCGCCGAGATCATCGACGCCATCAACAACCGCGGCGGCGCGGTCAAGAAGCGCGAGGACACGCACAAGATGGCCGAGGCGAACAGGGCGTTCGCGCATTATAAATGGTAGTCTTCAAGAGAGAGCTCGGTCTGTGATCCGGTACGATATGGAGCGAAGGCTTGATGCGGTCATACCCGATCGAGAGAGTACGGAACATCGGTATCATGGCCCATATCGACGCCGGGAAGACGACGACGACCGAGCGGATCCTTTTTTACACGGGTATGACGCACAAGATAGGCCAGGTGGACGAAGGGACGGCCGTGATGGATTGGATGGTCCAGGAGCAGGAGCGCGGGATCACCATCACCTCGGCCGCGACGACGTGCGCCTGGCGTGACCACCGTATCAATATCATCGATACGCCCGGTCACGTGGATTTTACCGCGGAGGTCGAGCGCTCCCTGAGAGTGCTCGACGGCGCGATAGCCATACTGTGTGGAGTTGGCGGCGTCGAACCGCAGTCCGAGACAGTGTGGCGCCAGGCCGATAAGTACCGGGTCCCCCGGATCGTGTTCATCAACAAGATGGACCGGACAGGGGCCGACCCGGAACGGGCGGTCCTCATGTTGAGGACGCGGGTGGCGGCCAAGCCTCTGCCGATCCAGATTCCCCTGGGCCGGGAAGACGGATTCCGCGGTATTGTCGACCTCATCGACCGCAAGGTCTACGACTGGGGTCAAGACATCCTGGGGACGGACTATGTCGTCCGCGAGGTCGCGGAGGAGGATCGCGAGGAAGTCGAACGGAAACGACAGGACATGCTGGAAATGCTGAGCGAACATGACGACGGCCTGATGCAAAAGTACCTCGACGGGGTCGAGGTGCCGGCACCGGAGCTGCGCGCGGCGGTCCGCCGGGCCACCCTGGCCCAGGAGGTCGTCCCCGTCCTCTACGGGGCCTCCTTCCGGAACAAGGGCGTCCACCCGCTGCTCGACGCCATCGTCGATTTCCTGCCGTCGCCCGCCGACGTCCGGCCGGTCGTCGGGTACCACCCCAAGACGCAGGCCGAAGAGGTCCGCCCCGCCTCGGACGACGCGCCCTTCTCGGGCCTCGTGTTCAAGATCGCCAACGACCCGTTCCTGGGCAACCTGGCCTATTTCCGGGTCTATTCCGGCAAGGCCAAGCTCGGCCAGGCCGTCTACAACGCGACCAAAGACGAGGAGGAGAAGCTCTCGCGCCTCCTCGAGATGCACTCGAACAAGCGCAAAGAGATCAAAGAGGTCTTCGCCGGGGACATCGCGGCCATGGGGTCGACGAAAGCCATCTCCACGGGCGACACCCTCTGCCTCAAGAGCCACCCCATCGTCCTCGAGTCCATCCGCTTCCCCGAGCCGGTCATCTCGGCGACGATCGAGCCCAAGACGAAGGCCGACCACACCAAGCTGGCCATGACGCTGGCCAAGCTCGTCCGCGAGGACCCGACCCTCAAGGTCACCCAGGACCCGATGACGGGACAGACCCTGCTCCGGGGGATGGGGGAGCTGCACCTCGAGATCATCATGGACCGGATGGAGCGGGAGTTCGGCGTCCGTGCCAACCTGGGCAAGCCCCAGGTCGCCTACAAAGAGACCGTCCAGACCGCCGCTGAGGGCGAGGGCAGATACATCCGCCAGGCGGGAGGGAAGGGCCTCTACGGTCATTGTGTCCTGAGCCTCGAGCCCCTCGAGCGCGGCCGCGGCTTCGAGTTCGTCGACCGGACCCGGGGCGGCGTCATCCCGCGGGAGTTCATCGGGGACGTCGAGAACGGCGTCCGCGAGGCCCTGGAAGCGGGTGTCGTGGCCGGCTTTCCGGTGACGGATTTCCGGGCGGCCCTGGTCGGGGGATCGACCCATGACACCGACGCGGCGCCGGTGGCCTACAAGATCGCGGCCACCCTGGCCTTCCGCGAGGCCGCCAAGAAGGCCGGCCCCGTGCTGCTCGAGCCGCTCATGAAGCTCGAGATCGTCGCCCCGGACGAATACCTCGGGGACATCGCCGGCGACATCAACGCCCGGCGAGGCAAGATCGAAGGCATGGAGATGCGGAGCGGCTCACGCGTCATCACGATCCATGTCCCCCTGGCCGAGATGTTCGGCTACGCGACGACGCTCCGGACCCTGACACAGGGCCGCGGCGTCTTCGCCATGGAATTCTCAAGGTACGAACGGACGCCCCAGGGCGTCCAGGATGAGATCGTCGCCCGGGTCGAGGGACGCGTGCCCTTCCGGGCCGGCGCTTAGACCGTGATTTCGAAGCCATACAGGAGGTGAGCGATGGCGAAAGAAAAGTATGCGAGGACGAAGCCCCATGTCAACGTCGGGACGATCGGACACATCGACCACGGCAAGACGACGCTGACGGCCGCCATTACCAAAGTCCTGGCGACCAAGGGCCTGGCCAAGGCGCAGAGCTATGACGATGTCGCCAAGGCCGATGCCAAGATGTTCCGCCGGGACGCGACCAAGATCCTGACGGTCGCCCTGAGCCACGTCGAGTACGAGAGCGAGAAGCGGCACTACGCCCACATCGACTGCCCCGGCCACGCCGACTACATCAAGAACATGATCTCCGGCGCGGCCCAGATGGACGGCGCCATCCTGGTCGTGTCCGCGGCCGACGGCCCCATGCCCCAGACGCGCGAGCACATCCTGCTCGCCCATCAGGTCAACGTGCCGGCCATCGTCGTGTTCATGAACAAGTGCGACCTCGTCGACGACCCCGAGATCCTCGATCTCGTCGAGCTCGAGGTCCGCGAGCTGCTGTCGAAGTACGACTTCCCCGGCGACAAGCTGCCCGTCATCCGCGGCAGCGCCACGAAGGCCGCGGCGGACGTCAACGGCGAGGGCGCCAAGTGCATCTGGGATCTGGTCCAGGCCCTGGACGACTACATCCCCGAGCCCCTGCGCGAGGTCGACAAGCCCTTCCAGATGGCCATCGAGGACGTCTTCTCGATCACCGGCCGCGGCACCGTCGTCACGGGCCGCGTCGAGCGCGGCGTCGTCAAGGTCGGCGACGAGGTCGAGATCGTCGGGCTCCGGGAGACCCGCAAGACCGTCGTCACGGGCGTCGAGATGTTCCGCAAGCTCCTCGACCAGGCCCAGGCCGGCGACAACATCGGGGCCCTGCTCCGCGGCGTCGGCAAGGACGAGGTCGAACGCGGCCAGGTCCTGGCCAAGCCCGGCTCGATCAAGCCGCACCGGAAGTTCCGTGCCACGGTCGTCGCCCTGACCAAGGAAGAGGGCGGACGCCACACGCCGTTCTTCAAGGGCTACCGGCCCCAGTTCTACTTCCGGACGACCGATGTGACCGGGTCCGTCAAGCTCCCCGACAACGTCGAGATGGTCATGCCCGGCGACTCCATCAACCTGGAGATCGAGCTGATCACCGACGTCGCCATGGAGAAGACCCTGCGCTTCGCCATCCGCGAGGGCGGCCGGACGGTCGGCGCCGGCACGGTCACCGAGATCATCGAGTAACAGCGAGCGCCGCCGAGGGTCCGCCGGGCCGCGGGGCCCGGAGGCATTCGGAGAACAGAGGAACGAACGATGGAAAAAATCAGAATCCGCTTACAGTCCTTCGACCACCGCCTGCTCGACCAGTCCGTCAAGGACATCGTCGTCAAAGCGAAACGCACCGGCGCCAGCGTCGCCGGTCCCATCCCCCTGCCGACGCGCATCCACAAGTTCTGCGTCCTCCGTTCTCCGCACGTCGACAAGAAATCGCGCGAGCACTTCGAGATGCGGATCCATAAGCGGCTCATCGACATCAGCGAATACAACAACGAGACGATCGAGGAGCTCCAGAAGCTCGATCTGCCGGCCGGGATCGACGTCGAGATCCAGGCCTACGGGGCGGGAGAGTGACCATGATCCAGGGACTGATCGCCAAGAAGATCGGCATGAGCCAGCAGTTCGACGACGCCGGCAACGTCGTCCCCGTCACCATCCTCAAGGCCGGGCCGTGCACCGTCATCCAGAAGAAGACGGCCGAGAAGGACGGCTACGTGGCCGTCCAGCTGGGGTTCGTCGAGGAGCGGGCCGTCCGCAAGCCGCTCAAGCCCCAGACGGGGCACTTTAAGAAGGCGGGCGTCCCCGTCGTCAGGAAGCTCCAGGAGTTCGCCTGTTCCGACCCCGCCGCCGTCAAGGAAGGCGACCAGGTCCTGGTCGACATCTTCGAGGTCGGCGAGACGATCGATGTCGTCGGGACGAGCAAGGGCAAGGGCTTCGCCGGGGTCGTCAAGCGGCACCATTTCGCCGGGGGCGACGCCGCCCACGGCTCGATGTTCCACCGCGCCCCGGGCTCGATCGGCGCCTCGTCCTACCCGTCGCGGGTCATCAAAGGCATGCGCATGGGCGGCCACATGGGCCACGAGCGGGTGACGGTCCGCAAGCTCACGGTCGTCGCCACGGACAAGGACCAGAACCTCCTCATCGTCAAGGGCGCCGTGCCCGGCGCCAAGGGGGGCTACCTCCTGGTCAAGAAAGGGCCGTCCGCTCCCGCGCGGGCGAAGTGAACGGGAGAGAAGGCACCATGGCCAAACTCGACATCATCGACAGGAACGGCAAGACGGCCGACCAGGTGGACCTGCCGGAGAGCGTTTTCTCCGGGGCCGCGAAAGACCACCTGATCTACGAGGCCGTCGTTAATTACCGCGCCAACCAGCGCCAGGGGACCGCGGCGACGAAGACCCGGGCCTTCGTCAGCGGCGGCGGCAAGAAGCCCTGGCGTCAGAAGGGCACCGGCCGGGCCCGCGTCGGCAGCACGCGCTCACCTCTTTGGAAGAAGGGCGGGACGGTCTTCGGGCCGCAGCCCCGCGACTATTCCTACGAGCTGCCGAAAAAGGCCCGCCGCGGCGCCCTCCGCTCGGTCCTGGCCGGGAAGCTCGCGGCCCAGGAGCTCATCGTCGCCAGCGATCTCGAGGTCAAGGCCCCCAAGACCAAGGAGGCCGTGGCCCTGCTCAAGGCGTTCAAGCTCGACTCGGCTCTCCTCGTCGACCTGCACGAGAACGCCGACCTGTTCCTGGCCGTCAGGAACCTGCCCGGGGTCAAGGCGGTCGATATCGCCGGCCTCAACATCTACGACGTCCTCGCCTACAAGTCGGTCGTCTTCAGCCGGCGGGCGTTCGAGGCCGTCATGGAGAAACTGACGTGATCAAAGACCCTCATAAAATCATCATCCGCCCGGTGATCACGGAGAAGACGACCCGGCTCAAGGCCACGAGCGGGGTCATCTGCTTCGAGGTCGCCCGGAGCGCCAACAAGATCGAGATCAAGCGGGCCATCGAGCTGCTCTTCAAGACCAAGGTCGCCGAGGTCCGGACCCAGGCGAAGACGGGCAAGGTCCGCCGGGTCGGCCGCAACGCGGGCAAGACGAAGGACTGGAAGAAGGCCTTCGTCCGGCTCCGCGAAGGCGAGAAACCGATCGAATACTTCGAGGCGGCATAACATGGGCATCAAAACATACCGGCCAGTCACACCCGGCCTGCGCCACAGGACGGGCAATCGCTTCGACGAGCTGAGCGGGGACGGCCCCTACAAGCCGCTGCTCGTGTCCCTGCCCAAGTCGGGCGGGCGCGACAGCCGCGGCCACCTGTCCATGCGGAACAGGGGCGGCGGGCACAAGCAGCTCTACCGCGTCGTCGATTTCAAGCGCGACAAGATCGACATCCCCGGGACCGTCGAGACCGTCGAATACGATCCCAACCGGTCCTCGTTCATCTCCCTCGTGAAGTACCGCGACGGCGAGAGGCGCTACATCATCTATCCGGCGGGCCTCCAGGTCGGGCAGGAGGTCGTCTCGACCGACCGCCAGGCCGACATCCTGCCGGGCAACGCCATGCCGCTGCGCTTCATCCCCCTCGGGACGGTCATCCACAACATCGAGCTCCGGAAGGACAAGGGCGGCCAGGTCGCCAAGTCCGCCGGGGCGGGCGCCCAGATCCTGGCCAAGGAAGGGGATTACGCCCAGGTCCGGCTGCCGTCGTCGGAGATCCGGAAGGTCCACCTGGACTGCCGGGCGACGATCGGGCAGATCGGCAACGTCGACCACTCGAACATCAGCGTCGGCAAGGCCGGCCGGAGCCGCTGGAAGGGCATCCGGCCGCACGTCCGCGGCACGGCCATGAACCCCATCGACCATCCGCACGGCGGCGGCGAAGGGAAGGCCAAGGGCGGCCGCCATCCGGTCAGCCCCGAAGGCATCCCGACCAAGGGCTTCAAGACCCGCCAGAACAAGCGGACCCAGGCCTTCATCATCCGGCGCAGGAGCAAGTAATCATGAGCAGATCCCTCAGTAAAGGGCCCTTCATCGACGGGCACCTCCTCGAGAAGGTCCAGGCCCTGTCGACGCCCGCGGGCAAACGCCAGCTCATCAAGACCTGGTCCCGCCGGTCGACGATCCTCCCCGAGATGGTCGGCATGACCATCGGCGTCCACAACGGCCGGAAGTTCATCCCGGTCTTCGTCACCGAGAACATGGTCGGCCACAAGCTCGGCGAGTTCTCCCCGACGCGGCACTTCAAGGGCCACACCTCCCGGACCGCCAAGCAGCTGAAAGTGGGGAAGACGCCATGAGCGCCCAGCCCCCCCTCTCCCATGCCATCGCCCGCTTTGTGCGGATGAGCCCCCAAAAGGGCCGCCTCGTGGCCGACCTCGTTCGCGATCGCTACGTCGGCGAGGCCCTGACGATCCTGCGCTTCAACGAGCGCAAGAAGATCAGCGCCATTCTCGAGAAGGTCCTCCGCTCGGCCATCGCCAACGCCCAGCAGAAGTCGCCCAACGTCGACGTCGACACGCTCTACGTTTCGCGGATCCAGATCAACGGCGGCCCCATGGCCAAGCGGATCCGCCCGGCTCCCCAGGGCCGCGCCTACCGCATCCAGAAGCGGATGAGCCACGTCCACATCTATTTGAACGAAAAGGGGAAATGACCGTGGGACAGAAAACACACCCGTTCGGATTCCGGCTCGGCTTCAACAAGCCATGGTCGTCCCGTTGGTTCGCCAAGGGCCCGGATTACGCCCGCCTCATCCACGAGGACCTGCGGATGAAGAAGGCCATCAAGGAAAAGTACTTCCATGCCGGCATCGCCGGCGTCGACGTCGAGCGCGTCGGCCCGAAGATACGGGTCATCATCCACACGGCCCGGCCCGGGATCATCATCGGCCGCGGCGGCAAGGAGATCGAGAGCCTCAAGGGCTACCTCGAGACGATCGCCAAGCGGGACGTCTACGTCGACATCCGCGAGGTCGACAAGCCCGAGCTCAACGCCCTTCTAATCGGCGAGAGCATCGCCGTCCAGCTCGAGAAGCGCATCGCCTACCGGCGGGCCATGCGCAAGGCCGTCGAGTTCGCCCTCAAGATGGGGGCCAAAGGCATCAAGGTCATGTGCGCCGGCCGCCTCGGGGGCGTCGAGATCGCCCGCTCCGAGTGGTACCTCAAGGGGCAGCTGCCCCTGCAGACGCTCAAGGCCGACATCGACTACGCCTTCACCGAGGCCTTCACGACCTACGGCCAGATCGGCATCAAGGTCTGGGTCTACCGGGCCGACGTCGAGAAGCCCAAGTTCACCTCCCAGATGGCCGAGGTCGAGGAGATCTAGCCATGTTGATGCCAGCGAAAGTCAAATACCGCAAGCAGCAGCGCGGTCGCATGCGGGGGACGGCCCTGCGCGGCGGCACGCTGACGTTCGGAGAGTTCGGCCTCCAGGCCCTCGAGCCCGGCTGGCTGTCCTCCCGCCAGATCGAGGCCGGCCGTATCACGATCACCCGGCACATGAAGAGAAAAGGCAAGCTGTGGATCCGGACCTTCCCCTGGAAGTCCGTCACCAAGAAGCCGACCGAGGTCCGCATGGGCAAGGGCAAGGGCGACCCCGAATTCTGGGTCGACGTCATCCGCCCGGGCAAGATCCTGTTCGAGCTCGAGGGCATCGATCTCGCCGAGGCCCGGGAGGCCATGCGCCTGGCCGCCCACAAGCTGCCCATCAAGACGCGGTTCATCTCCCGGGAATTGAGGGAGCTCAGATGAAGATCAAAGAACTCACGGAACTTTCTCCCGAGGAGCTGAAGCACCGGGAAGGGGAGCTCGTCGACCAGCTCTTCAAGCTCCGCTTCCAGCAGTCCCTCGGACAGCTCGAGAGCCCGATGAAGATCAAGAACATCAAGCGGGACATCGCCCGCATCAAGACGCTCTTGAACCGGGCCCCGAAGGCAACGGAGTAGCCCATGGACACCCCCAAACAGGCGGCGCGGAAGACGACCAAGGTCGGGACCGTCGTCGCCAAGAAGATGAAGAAGACGGTCACGGTCCAGGTGGAGCGGCAGATCCGCCACCCCCTCTACCGGAAGACGATCCGGAAGAAGCAGACCTTTCTCGTCCACGACGAAGCCGAGGCATGCAAGGTCGGCGACATCGTCCGCATCATCGAGACGCGGCCGATCAGCAAGACCAAGCGCTGGCGCGTCCTGGCCATCATCGGCTTGACGCCGGCCCTGACGGCGACCCCGATCGAGACGACACCGATCGAGATGATGCGAGCCGCGACGGCGCCGGTCGAGACTGAGCCGTCCGCGGCGGAGCCGGCCGAGCCCGAGACGGGAGAATCCCGATGATCCAGATGCGCACGATGCTCAAGGTGGCCGACAACTCCGGCGCCCGGAGGATCCAGGCGATCACGCCCCTCGGCGGCAGCGTCGGCCGCGTCGCACGGATCGGTGACATCGTCTCGGCGACCGTCAAGGAAGCCGGCCCGGAGAGCAAGGTCAAGAAGGGCACGGTCATCCGGGCCGTCATCGTCCGGACCCGCAAGGAGCTCCGCCGCCGGGACGGCTCCTACATCCGTTTCGAGGACAACGCCGCGGTCATCATCGACAAGACGAACGAGCCCGTGGGAACGCGCGTCTTCGGCCCCGTCGGGCGCGAGCTCAGGGAGCGGAAGTTCACCAAGATCATCTCCCTCGCGCCGGAGGTCCTCTGATGCACAAGATCTCGCTCAAGAAGAACGACCTCGTCGTCGTCATCCGGGGCAAGGACAAGGGCAAGCAGGGTAAAGTGCTGAAGCTCATCCCCGAGACCAACCGGGTCATCGTCGAGAGGATCAACTTCTCCAAGCACTTCGTCAAGGCCGACCGCAGCCGGAACCAGCAGGGCGGCGTCATGGAGAAAGAGGCCCCGATCGCCGTGTCCAACGTCATGCTCTACTGCTCGGAGTGCGGTCAGGGCGTCCGCGCCCGGGCCCACCGGCTCGAGGACGGCAGCAAGACCCGGCACTGCCACCGCTGCGACACCCTGATCGAAAGGCAGAAGTGAGGAACCGCCCATGAGCCGCTTATTCGACAAGTACAAGAAGGACGTGGTCCCCGCGCTCCAGGAGGAGCTCGGCATCACGAATATCATGGCCGTGCCGCGCCTCGAGAAGATCATCGTCAACGTCGGGGTCGGCGATGCCATCACGAACATCAAGCTCCTCGACACGGCCAAGGCCGAGCTGGCCCAGATCACCGGCCAGCTCCCGGGAGTCGGGCGGGCCAAGAAATCCATTTCGGCCTTCAAGCTGAGGAAGGGCCAGCCGATCGGCTGCTACGTCACGCTGCGCAACCAGCGGATGTACGAGTTCTTCGACCGGCTCGTCAACATCGTCCTGCCGCGCGTCCGCGACTTCCGCGGCGTCCCCGCGACGTCCTTCGACAGCCGCGGCAACTACACTCTGGGGATGCGCGACCAGCTGACGTTCCCCGAGATCGACTACACCAAGGTCGAGCGGCCCCGGGGCATGAACATCACCATCGTCACGTCGGCCCGGACGGACAAGGAAGCCCTGGCCCTCCTCAAGAGGCTGGGCATGCCGTTCCGGGAATCCTGAGAAGCGAGGTCGAAATGGCAACTACTGCGCGCATGGCCAAAATGGTCCGCCAGCCCAAATACGCGATCCGGGTCCGCCGGCGCTGCCGCCTCTGCGGCCGGCCCCGGGCCTATTACCGGAAGTTCGATCTCTGCCGCCTCTGCTTTCGCGAGCTCGCCCTCAAGGGCGAGATCCCGGGCGTGACCAAGTCGTCCTGGTGAGATCGGAGAAAGGAACAATCATGGATTCGTTATCTGACCTGCTCACCCGGATCCGCAACGGCGTGAAGTCCAAGAAGCGGGAAGTCAACATCCCTTCCTTCCGTCTGGGGGTCGAGGTCGTCAAGATCCTCAAGGAGGAGGGCTACATCAAGAACTACAAGATCATCGATGACAAGAAGCAGGGGATCCTCAACGTGACGCTCAAGTACACCGAGGACAACAGGAGCGTCATCAGCGGCCTCAAGCGCGTCAGCACGCCGGGCTGCCGGATCTACTGCACCCGGGATTCCGTCCCCAAGGTCCTGGACGGCCTCGGGCTGGCCATCGTCTCGACGTCCCGCGGCGTCCTGACCGGCCGCGCCTGCGAGGAGCTCGGGGCGGGCGGCGAAGTCCTCTGCAGCATCTGGTAGGCGGGAGAGAGGGTACCATGTCGAGAGTCGGGAAGAAACCCATCGAGATACCGGCGGGCGTGACCGTCACGGTCCACCCGGACAGGGTCGATTTCGAAGGTCCGAAGGGCAAGCTCACGACACCGCTCCAGCCGGGCATCACGGCCGCGCTGGAGGGACAGAGCCTCGTTTTCTCCAGGGCCGACGAGAGCCAGCAGTCCCGGGCCAACCACGGCCTCGGCCGGGCCCTGGCCCACAACGCCCTCGTCGGCGTCTCCGCGGGCTACATGAAGCAGCTCGAGATCGTCGGTGTCGGCTACAAGGCCAAGGTCGAGAAGGGCAGGCTCGAGATCAGCCTGGGCTATTCCAAGCCGATCTCCTACGCCATCCCCGAGGGGATCGAGATCGTCGCCGAAAAGCCGACCCTGCTCACGGTGCGCGGCATCGATCGGCAGAAGGTGGGCCAGGTCGCCGACGACATCAAGCGCATGCGCATCCCGGACCCCTACAAGCAGAAGGGCGTCCGCTACCTCGGCGAGCGGCTCATCAAGAAAGAACGAAAGGCGGGAGTGACCGGTGCTTAAAGACAAGACAAGCGAGAGAAAGGTCCGCGACGACCGTCTGCGGAAGCGGATCCGCGAGCGGGTCCAGGGGACGCCCGAGCGGCCCCGGGTCCATGTGTTCAAGAGCAACTCCTACATCTACCTCCAGGTCATCAACGACCGGGAGGGCGCCGTTCTCCTGACCGCGTCGACGCTGGAGAAGGAGTTCCGGGCCAAGGCCAAGAGCACCAAGAACAAGGACGCCTGCGGCCAGCTCGGGTCCCTGCTGGGCCAGCGCCTCAAGGCGGCCAAGATCGAAAAGGTCGTCTTCGACCGGGGCACCCATCCCTACCACGGACGCATCAAGACCCTGGCGGACGCGATCCGCAAGGAAGGCATCCAGTTCTGAGCGGACGGACGAACAAGGAGACATACACGTGGACGATCGCAGACACACCAGGAAAGTCGGGGTCCTCGACGAAGAGGGCATGGAGCTCAAGGACCAGGTCATTTCGATCCGCCGGGTCACCAAGGTCGTCAAGGGCGGCAAGAACCTGAGCTTCTCGGCCCTCGTCGCCGTCGGCGACGAGCGCGGCCGGGTCGGCATCGGCAAGGGCAAGGCCCGCGAAGTGCCCCAGGCCATCGCCAAGGGCGTCGAGGCGGCCCGCAAGAGCATGATCCGGGTGCCCCTGGCCGAGACGACCATCCCGCACCTCGTCAAGGGCATCGACGGCGCCGGCCTGGTCGTCCTCCGCCCGGCCTCGAAGGGTACGGGCGTCATCGCCGGCGGGGCCGTCCGCGTCATCATGCAGCTCGCCGGGATCAAGGACATCCTGACCAAGTCCATCCGCAGCAACAACCCCATCAGCGTCGCCAACGCGACCCTGGACGCCCTGCGGCACATCCGGAACCCCGAGGACGTGGCCAAGATCCGCGGAAAGGCGAAAGGTGCGCTATGACCGACGTCACGAAGAAGGCCAAGAAGGCGCCGCAGCGCGCCGAGAAGACGACGGAGGAGCGGTACATCAAGGTCACCCTCGTCCGCAGCATGATCGGCTACCCCCGGGCCCAGAAAGAGACGGCCAAGGGTCTGGGCCTGCGAAAGCCCCAGTCGAGCGCGGTCCTCAAGGAGACGCCCGCGGTCGCGGGGATGGTCCGCAAGATCGTCCACGCCCTGAAAGTGGAAACTGTGGAGAAGCCATGAACCTCAGCAACCTCAAACCGGCCCAAGGATCGAGAAAGGACCGCAAACGGGTGGGCCGCGGCCCCGGCTCGGGCACGGGCAAGACCGCCGGGCGCGGCAGCAAGGGCCAGCTCCAGGGGAGCGGCTATTCCCGTAAGCGCGGCTTCGAGGGCGGCCAGATGCCCTTGACCCGGCTCCTGCCCAAGCGCGGCTTCACCAACATCCACCGCGAGGAGATCGCCGTCGTCAACCTGGACCGCCTGGCCAAGCTCCGCAAGGAGGAGGTTGGGCCCAAGGAGATGGCCGAGCACCGCCTGATCCGGAAGGACACCGACCGGGTCAAGATCCTCGGGCGGGGTGAGCTCGCGTCGGCCAAGACCGTCCACGCCCACGAGTTCTCCGAGTCGGCCGTGAAGAAGATCGAGGCCAAGGGCGGCAAGGCCGTGGTCATCGGGAAAGTCTGATGTTAGACAGCGTCCGCAACATCTTCAGCGTCCCCGAGCTCCGGAAGAGGGTCATCTTCACCCTCATCCTGCTCGCGGTCTACCGGATCGGCGGGCAGCTCCCCATCCCCGGCCTCAGCTCCGCGGCTCTCCAGGAGTTCTGGCAGTCCCAGAAGGGGTCCCTGTTCGACTTCATCAACCTGTTCTCGGGCGGGAACATGTCCCGGATGACGATCTTCGCCCTGGGCATCATGCCCTACATCAGCTCGTCCATCATCCTGCAGCTCCTGACCGTCGTCTGGCCCTACCTCGAGCGGCTGTCGAAGGAAGGCGAGCTCGGCCGGAAGAAGATCACCCAGTACACCCGCTACGGCACGATCCTCATCTGCCTCGTCCAGGGCATCGGCATCGCCTTCTTCCTCCAGAACACGACGACCCCCGCCGGAGCGCCCGTCGTCCCCAACCCGGGCTGGGGCTTCATCCTGCTGACGCTCCTGACCCTGACGACCGGCACGGTCTTCGTCATGTGGCTCGGCGAGCAGATCTCGGAGCGGGGCATCGGCAACGGCATCTCGCTCATCATCTTCGCCGGCATCGTCGTCGACTTCCCGAGCGGCCTCATGACCATGATCACCGGCCTGAGGACCGGCGACATGAACCCGCTGAAGATGATCTTCCTCGGCGCCCTCATGGTCGTCGTCGTCGGCTTCATCGTCTACGTCGAGCGCGGCCAGCGGCGCATCCCCGTCTCCTACGCCAAGCGGGTCGTCGGCCGCAAGGTCTACGGCGGCCAGAGCACGCACCTGCCGCTTCGCGTCAATACGGGCGGCGTCATCCCGATCATCTTCGCCGCCTCGGTCATCACCATCCCGGCCACGATCGCCAACCTCATCAAGGTGCCGTGGATCCAGGCCATCGCCGCGCAATTCGGCCTGGGCATGCCGCTCTACAACCTCGTCTACATCGCGGCCATCATCTTCTTCACCTATTTCTACATCTCGATCATCTTCAATCCCGTGGACGTCGCCGACAACCTCCGCAAATACGGCGGCTTCATCCCGGGTATCCGTCCGGGCAAGAATACCTCCGACTACATCGACGACGTCCTCAGCCGGATCACGCTGGCCGGGGCCATCTACCTCGCCGCCGTGGCCATCCTGCCCGAGTTCCTCATCACGGGCTTCAAGGTCCAGGCCCTGCCGGGGATCGGCCCCTGGCTCGAGGCCAACCTGCCCAAGTTCATCACCCAGGGCATCGGCGTCAACTTCATGTTCGGCGGCACTTCGCTCCTTATCGTCGTCGGCGTGGCCATGGACACGATGCAGCAGATCGAGGCCCAGCTGGTCATGCGCCATTACGACGGCTTCATGCGCCGGAGCCGGATCCGCGGGAGGCGTGGATGAGGATCATCCTCCTGGGCGCCCCCGGAAGCGGGAAGGGGACCGTCGCCGAGGCCCTGCGCTCGGCCTACGGCTTCCCCAAGATCTCGACGGGAGATCTGCTCCGGGAAGCCGTCCGGGAGAAGACGCCGCTCGGCCTCGTCGCCGCGTCCCAGATGGGCAAAGGCGGCCTGGTCGACGATGCCACCGTCCTGGCCCTGCTCCGCGAGCGCCTGGACCGGACCGACTGCCGCGACGGCTACGTCCTCGACGGCTATCCGCGGAACCTGGCCCAGGCGGACAGCCTGGACGCCCTCAGCCTGCCCGGCCCGGAGATCGTCATCGATCTCGATGTCGCCGAAGAGGTCGTCCTCGAGCGGCTGGCCAGCCGGCGGACGTGTCCCAAGTGCGAAGCCATCTACCATCTCGTCAGCAAGCCGCCGAAGAGGGCCGGGATCTGCGACGTCTGCGGCACGGCCCTCATCCAGAGGAACGACGACACGCCCGAGGTCATTCGGGAACGGCTCAAGACCCACCATGCCAAGACCGAGCCCCTCGTCGAACACTACGCGGCCAAGTGCGTCCTGCGCAAGATCGACGGCAACGGCCCGGCCGGCGCGGTCATCGCGGAGGTCTGCAGGATCCTGGCGCCGATCCTGGAGAACGAGCGGAAAGGGCCGGACCCGCGATGATCACGTTCAAGTCCGCGACGGAGCTCGAGGCCATGCGCCAGAGCAGCCGCATCGTGGCCACGGTCCTCGGGGAGCTCGAGCCGCTCATCCGGCCCGGCATCCGGACGCGCGACCTCGACCTCTATGCCGAGAAGCGGACCCGGGAGCTCGGCGCCGTGCCGGCCTTCAAGGGCTACCGCGGCTATCCGGCGTCGGTCTGCATCTCGGTCAACGAGGAGATCATCCACGGCATCCCCTCGGGGCGCATCCTGCAGGAGGGCGACATCGTCAGCCTGGACTTTGGCGTCCTCTACGAGGGTTTCTACAGCGACTCGGCCCTGACGGCCCCGGTCGGCCTGGCCTCCGCCGAGGCGCTCAAGCTCATCGCCGCGGCCGAGAGATCCTTTTTCAGGGGCCTCGAGCAGATGAAGGAAGGCAACCGCCTGTCCGACATCTCGGCGGCCATCCAGGCCTCGGTCGAGAGCGAGGGCTTCGGGGTCATCCGCCAGTTCGTCGGGCACGGCATCGGCCGGGCCCTCCACGAAGAGCCCCAGATCCCGAACTTCGGAGTCCCGGGGCGCGGCCCGAAGATCCGGACAGGCATGACCCTGGCCATCGAGCCCATGATCGCGGCCGGGTCCTACGACATCGAGATCCTGGCCGACGGCTGGACGGCCGTCACCCGCGACCGCAGCCTGGCCGCCCACTACGAGCACACGGTGGCCCTGACGGAGAACGGGCCGGAGGTCCTCAGCGCGAGGGTCCCGGACCCGGCCGGGCGAGCGACGGGCCTGCCCAAGGAGAGCCCTCATGCCTAGACAGGACATGTTCGAAGCCGAGGGCGTGGTCCTGGAGACCCTGCCGAACGCCATGTTCCGGGTCGAGCTCCAGAACAAGCATGTCATCCTGGCCCATATCTCCGGGAAGATGCGCAAGCACTTCATCCGGATCCTGCCGGGCGACCGGGTCCTTCTGGAGCTGTCGCCCTACGACCTGACCAAGGGCCGGATCACCTATCGATTCAAGTAAAAGGACGGGACGATGAAAGTCAAAGCCTCCGTGAAAAAGATCTGCCGGAACTGCAAGATCGTCCGGCGCAAGGGCGTGGTGCGGGTCATCTGCTCCAACCCGAGGCACAAACAAAAACAGGGATAGACGAGGTACGCACATGGCAAGAATTGCAGGCATCACGCTCCCGCCGGAAAAGCGGATCGAGGTCGGGCTGACCTACATCTACGGCATCGGCCGGTCCAAGAGCAACAAGATCCTCGAAGAGGCCAAGATCGACAAGAACAAGAAGGTCAAGGCCCTGTCCGAGGACGAAGTCGACAAGATCCGCCGGATCATCGAGAAACGGGAGAAGATCGAGGGCGACCTCCGCAAGGAAGTCACCATGAACATCAAGCGGCTGGTCGACATCGGCTGCTACCGGGGCCTCCGGCACAAGAAGAAACTGCCCGTCCGGGGCCAGCGGACCAAGACCAACGCCCGGACCCGCAAGGGCAGCAAGGGCCAGCGGATCAAGAAGCTCAAAGAGCCAAAGAAAGGGTAAGGAGGGCCAGCCGCCATGCCGCCAAAAACAAGCGCCAAGAAGAAAAAGGTACGAAGGGAGATCGGATTCGGGGTGGCCCACATCCAGTCCACCTTCAACAATACGATCATCACCATCACCGACAACGTCGGCGCCACGGTCGTCTGGGCCAGCGCCGGCACGTCCGGCTTCAAGGGAGCCCGGAAGGGGACGCCCTTTGCCGCCCAGCTCGCGGCCAAGGACTGTGCCACGAAGGCCCGGGAATTCGGCGTCCGCTACGTCGACGTCCTGCTCAAGGGGCCGGGCGCGGGGCGGGAATCCTCGATCCGGGCCATGCAGGCCGCCGGCTTGGAGATCAAGTCCATCAAGGACGTGACGCCGATCCCGCACAACGGCTGCCGCGTCCGGCGCCGCCGGCGGGTCTGAGGGCCGGGAGGAGAAAATCATGGCAAAATATCAAGGAGCCGATTGCCGGCTCTGCCGCGTCGAGAAGAACAAGCTCTATTTCAAGGGCGCCAAGTGCCTGACCGACAAGTGCCCCCTCGAACGGAGGGCCTACGCCCCGGGCCAGCACGGGCGCTCTCGCAAGCGGGTGCTGGGTTATGCCATCCAGCTCCGCGAGAAGCAGAAGCTGAAAAGGTACTACGGCATGTCGGAGGAGCAGTTCCACTTCTTCTTCGAACGGGCCGAGAGGCAGAAGGGGGTCACCGGCGAGAACCTTCTGACCATGCTCGAGCGTCGGCTCGACAACGCCGTCTTCCTGATGGGCTTCTCCCTGTCCCGGGGGCATGCCCGCCAGCTCATCGGCCACGGTCACTTCCGCCTCAACGATCACAAGGCCGACATCGCGTCGGCCCTCGTCAAGCCCGGTGACATCATCGCCTTCCGGCCGCGCTCGGCCAAGAGCGAGGACGTCCAAGCCGTCGTGGCCTCGAACCGGTCCAAGACCGTGCCCGGCTGGCTCGAGGTCGATTGGGAGAACCTGAAGGGCCGGGTGCTGGCGCTGCCCACGCGCGCCGACGTCACCCTTCCGGTCGAGGAACACCTGGTCGTCGAGTTGTACTCCAAGTAAGGTCCCGGACCGAACGGAGCGCATCTCGCAAAGGAGGTCACATGACAGAGACAAATTTCCAGAGACCCAAGTTCCTGGAGTGCGATTTCGAGACGCTGACCGGACAGTACGGGCGCTTCCAGGCCCAGCCGTTCGAGCGGGGATACGGGGTGACGGTGGGGAACGCCCTGCGGCGCATCCTGCTGTCCTCGATCACCGGGGCGGCCATCACCTCCCTGCGCATCCACGGCGTCCTCCACGAGTTCTCGACTATTCCCGGGGTCGTCGAAGATGTCACCGACATTATCCTCAACCTCAAGTCGATCCCCCTGAAGCTCCAGGGCGACGAGCCGAGGCGAATGTCGATCAAGAAGACCGGCCCGGCCACGGTCACGGCGGCCGACATCGCCCACGACTCCGAGATCGATATCCTCGACACGGCCGTCCCCATCGCCTCCCTCGACATCGACGGGACGCTCGAGGTCGAGATGGTCGTCAAGAACGGCCGCGGCTATGTCCCTGCCGATCAGAACTTCGACGAGGACCAGAGCCTCGATTACATCCCGCTCGATTCCTCGCATTCGCCCGTCATCAAGGTCAACTACAAGGTCGAGCCGGCCCGCGTCGGCAAGCGGATCGATTACGAGGGCCTGACCCTCGAGATCTGGACTACCGGCGCCATCCGGCCCATGGATGCCCTGTCCCAGGCGGCCAAGCTCATGCGCGACCACCTCGGCATCTTCCTCAACGTCATCGACGAGCCGCTCGAGCGCGAATCGGCGCCATCGAAGAAGGAGATCCCGCTGCTCCAGCAGGCGGACGTCCTGGCCAAGACGATCGACCACTTGGAGCTCTCGGTCCGCTCCAACAACTGCCTTCGCTCGGCCGGCATCGAGCGGATCTACGAGCTCGTACAGAAGACCGAGGACGAGCTCCTCAAGACAAAGAACTTCGGCCGCAAGTCCCTTGCCGAGATCAAGGAGACCCTGGCCAATCTGAACCTCGGATTGAACCTCGAGCTCCACCCCCGGCTCCTCGAGCGCATCCAGGGTGAGATCAAGAGCGGAACGCCCGAGAAGGAGACGGAGGCATGAGGCATCAGGTCAAAAAAGGCATGCTCGGAAGGAACACCGCCCACCGGCGGGCGCTCATGCGCAACATGGTGACATCGTTCCTCGAACGCGAGCGGGTGCGGACGACCGTAGCCAAGGCCAGGTCGCTCCGGCCTGTCGCCGAGAAGATGATCACCCTGGGCAAGCGCGGCACCCTGCACGCGCGCCGTCAGGCCCTGGCCTACATGACCAAGGAAGAGGCGGTGAAGAAGCTGTTCGACGACATCGGCCCCCGCTTCAAGGAGCGGCCGGGCGGCTACACCCGGATCGTCAAGCTCGACCGGCGGGCCGGCGACGGCGCCGAGATGGCCATGATCGAGCTCGTCGGCACGGAGTTCAAAGCGAAGACGAAGAAGAAGAAGAAAGACGCCAAGAAGCCCGCAGCGAAGTAACGCTCTTCCGGGGACATGTCCGCTCGGTACGTGTCCCCTTTTTTTTGCCTTATGCTTCGGTCGATCCTGATTCTAGAAGACAGCTTTTCTCGGATATTTCGCAGAAATCCGGCTCCGTGCATCTCCGCCGGATTTCTGCCCTCCGCTCGCTTCGTTCGCTACGGTCGGCTTGCCCTACTTGGCCCGCCGCGCCGCCTGGTAGATCTTCTGCCAGCGCTCGACCTTGAGATTGTCGATGCGAACGCACGGCGTCTCGTAGGTCGTGGCGTTGATGAAATTCTCCGCGTCGATCATCATCCCGACGTGGCTGATCCTGTCGATGGCCCGGCCGAAGAAGATAAGGTCGCCGGCCTTCTCCTGGCCCTTGGGGACCTCGATGAGGCCGCTCTTGGTCATCTGGATGTCGGCGTCGCGCAGGATGGGGACGCCGGACATCTTGTAGATGAGTTGGGCGAAGCCCGAGCAGTCGAGCCCGAGAGGGGAGGTCCCGCCCCAGAGGTAATTGATCCCGAGAAAGCGCGTCGACAGGGCGACCGTGTCTGCGACGGGGAGGCGCGGCCAGGTCCAGGGCGCCTCGCGGATGTCGCCGTCGCCCTTCTGGACCCAGGCCCGATGGCCGCACGGCAGGGCGACCTCGAGCCAGCGCTCGCCCTTTTCGCCGACGATCTCGAGGACGGTGCTGATGGGGGCGATCTTGAGCGGCTTGTGGGCCGTGACGTCCGGTTCGCGATAGGTGTTGGCCAGCAGGGCCGACACCACGAAGACGCGGCCGCCCGCGGCATAGGGCTTCTCGCCAGGCTTCAGGAAGCGCAGGGAGGACGCGATGACCCAGCCCTGATAACTGTCGGGGGTCTCGATCTGGCACCAGTCCTCGCCTTTGGCGTTCTTTTCCTTCTTCAGGACCTTGACGTTGTCGCCAAGAAGCGCCTGGCTGACGACGTCGGTATCCTCGGTCGCGCTCCGGAACATGTTCTCCACGGACTTGACGACAACCGCCGACGCGGGCTCGGCCGGGTCCTGCCCGGCCCAGGTCAGGGCGGGGAAGAGGACGATCAGAAAAGCCGCGATCAGGATCTTGGCCATGAGGCACCTCCTCGCGAATATCCGAAGGACTATCATAGCCGGGATCGGCGCGCGACTCAACCTAAAACTCCGCTTCCCGCCGGTCCCCGATTTCTTTTATAATGCCCGGGAGAGGTGCCGATATGGAACGAAAAGAATTCCTCAAGCTGGGACTTGCCGCGGCGGCCGGCTCGATGCTGTCCGGCTGCACGCGGGGGCCCGAAACGTCGAGCGCGGTGTCTTCCGGGAAGACCCAGGTGACCGTCAAGATCTTCGATCTCAAGCTCCGTTACGTCTGGGGCCTGTCGCGCGGGACTTGGACGACGCGGCGCAATGCCTTTGTCCGTCTCGAAAGGGACGGCGTCGCCGGCTTCGGCGAGGCCGCTCCGATCGCCCGCTACAACGAGACGGCCGAGGGCGCCGCGGCTTTCATCGAGAAGGCCCGCCCGGTCCTCGACCGCGATCTCCGCGATTACGCCGTGCGGTCCGCCGAGATCGAAGCCGTCGGCCCAGGCGAGCATGCGGCCAAGGCCGCCCTGGACATGGCCATCCTGGATTGGTACGGCAAGACGCTCGGGATCCCCCTCTGGCGGCTGCTCGGGCTCGGCCGGGACAAGATCGTGACGACGACGTACACGATCGGCATCGACGAGGTCCCGGTCATGCAGCAGAAGCTCCGGGAGGCCTCCGATTTCGGCGTCTACAAGATCAAGGTCGGGACGGCCGACGACCGGAAGATCATCGAAGGCCTGCGCGAGGTCACGGATAAGCCCTTGCGGGCCGACGCCAACGAAGGCTGGAAGACCAAAGAGGAAGCTTTGGAGATGATCAACTGGATGGCCGGCCTGGGCGTCGAGCTCATCGAGCAGCCCCTCCCCGCCGCCCAGCTCGAGGACTATGCCTGGCTCAAGGACCGGGTCAAGATCCCTGTCTTTGCCGACGAGAGCCTGATCCTCCCTTCGGACCTGCCCCGGATCGCGCCGTATTTCCACGGCGTCAACGTCAAGTTGATGAAGTGCGGCGGGGTCCAGGAGGCCGTCCGCCTGGCGGCCATGGGCCGGGCCCTCGGCCTCAAGCTGATGATCGGCTGCATGGTCGAGAGCTCGGTCGGCATTTCGGCCGGCGCGGCCGTGGCCTCCCTTTACGACTACGCCGATCTCGACGGCACGCTGCTCATCTCGAACGACCCGTTCAAGGGGGTCGAGGTCGTCAAGGACCGGCTCGTCCTCAACGACAAGCCGGGCTTGGGCGTCGAGAGCTGGCCCTTCTAGGCGGGAGCTCAGAGGCCCCGCAGCGCCACAGCCACAGGCCGGCGAACGGCCCGGACGGCCGGCGGGACGCCCCCGATGAGCCCCATCAGCAGGGCGAAGGCAAGACCCTGCGCGAGCAGCGCCGGGCGTGATGCGGAAGGCGAAGGCCAGGTGGGAGAATGTCTGCCAGTTGATCGTCCCCGTGGTGAAGCCGTTCATCGGCAGCACGGCGAGGCAGCCGGCCAGGCCCCCGATCAGGGCGATGAACAGGGATTCAAAGACGAAGGACAGCACGACGGTCCCGGCCCCGAAGCCGAGGGCCCGCATCGTCGCGATCTCGCGGGCCCGCTCGGCGACGGCCGAGTACATCGTGTTCAGGGCGGCAAAGACCGCTCCGACCCCCATCACCAGGGCCACGAGAAAGCCCAGGAGCCGGATGAGGTCGGTCAGGGTCCTCGACTGGGCCCGATAATAGTCGGTCTCCCGGGAGACCTGGACCGACAGGCGCGGGTCGGACGTGAGCGCGTCCTTGAAGCGGGCCAGGGCCGCCGGCGATTCGAGGCGCACGGTCGCCGATTGGAAGACGTTCGCCGGCCGCTTGTAGATCTCGCTGAGAACGTTGGCGTCGCACCATATCTCGGAGTCGAAGGCGCTGCCGCCGGCGTCGAAGACGCCGACGACCTTCCATGTGCCGCCGCCGAACCGGACACTGCCGCCGAGAGCGAATCCCCGATAGGACTCGACGGCGTTCGAGCCGACGACGAGCTCGGCCAGGCCAGGTTGGAAGAACCGCCCGGCCTTGAGACGGACGTTGGGGCGGACGGCGAGGGCCCGCGGCGAGACGCCCCGGACCTGGACGTTGGCGTCCGTGCCCGTTTTGGCCAGGGGGAAGGCGGCGACAACGACGACCTCGCCCGAGGCCAGCGGTCCGCTTCCGTCGCGGGCGACCCCGGTCGCGTCCTCGATCGTCCGGAGGTCCTCGAGCGTGACGGCGCTGACCATCTCGGAATCGGCGCCGGCCCGGAGAACGATCGCGTTGCCGGGTGACCCCGAAGCGACGAGAGTGGCCCTGAAGCCCTGGGCCAGGGCCAGCATGGCGATGAAGACGCCCACGGTCCCGGCGATCCCGAGAACGGTCACGATGGCCGAGGACCAACGCTGGAACACGCTGCGGACGTTGTAAACGATCGGGATGGCCATGTCAGACCCTCCTCAGGGCGTCGACGACCTTGAGCCGCATCGCGCCGATCGCCGGGAGAAGGCCGGCCGCCGCGCCCACGGCGAGCGCCAGGAGGAAGCCGACGGCGAAGGTGAGCGGGGAGACGTAGAGAACGCCGAGCATGGGCAGGGCGCGGGTGAGGCCGGGGAGGACGAGCTTGGCCAGGGCCAGACCGATGAGGCCGCCCTGGCCGGCGATGAGGACGGCCTCGGCAAGGATGAGCCGCATGACGCGCGGGTCGGAGAAGCCGATCGTCTTCAGGACGGCCAGCTCCCCGGAGCGCTCACGGACGGCGATGGCCATGGTGTTCCCTGTGACGAGAAGGAGCGTGAAAAAGACGACCAGGCCGATGGTCATGATCAGCAGCTCGATGTTCCCCATCTGGTTGACGAAGGAGGCGGCGAAGGCCTTCTCGGTCTGGGTCAGGGTCTCGAAGGGCGAATTCGCGAACAGCGCGTCGATGGCCTTGGTGACGCGGACGGCGTCGGCGGGGTTGCGGAGCTTGACGACGTACCACCCGACGGTGCCCTTGCCGAACTGGCGGTTCTCTTCCAGGTAATCGGCCCGGAAGAACATCCCGGTCGTGTCGGCGTCGGGGCGGCTGCCCTCATAGATGCCCGCGACGTTGAATTCCCAGTCGCCGGTCCAGATCGTCCCCCGGACGGGGATCCTGTCGCCGACCTTGAAGCCGAACCGCTTGGCCAGGGCGCGTCCGACCATGCATGCCTGCCGGTCCCTCATGAACGCCTCCCGCCCTTCGGGGGAGACCGCATAATCCGCGTAGACATCGAACCAGGTATCCTTGTCGACCGCGAATTGGGCGAAGAAGTTGCGCTCGTCCTGATAGACTCCGCCGAACCAGGTGGCGTACGTGACGCCGGCCACGCCCGGGACCTGGATAATGCGGTCCCGGTACGACAGGGGCAGGGGGAGGATGAGGGAAACGCGGTTGATCACGTCCAGCCGGTCCGCCCCCGCCGCGTCGGCGCCGCCCCGGAATCCCACCCGGATGGCCGCGAGAAGCCCGAAGAGGAAAAGCGCCACGGCGAAGGAGCCGATGGTGAGCGTTGTGCGGACCTTCTTGCGTCGAAGGTTGGCCCAAACCAGGCGGAACGACCTCATGCCCGGTCTCCGGACGCCTCCATGAGGACGCCCTTGTCGAGGTGGAGCACGACCTTGGCCCGTCCGGCGGCCTGGGGATCGTGGCTGACCATCAGGACGGTCTTGCCGTGCTCTCTAACGAGGCGGTCGATGATCTCCATGATCTCGTCGGCGCTCTTGCGGTCCAGGTCGCCTGTGGGCTCGTCGCACAGGAGGAAGGTCGGGTCCGCGACCACGGCCCGGGCGATGGCCACGCGCTGCTCCTGGCCGCCGGACAGCTGACGCGGATAATGACCCATGCGGTCAGAAAGGCCCACGACCCCGAGCGCGGTCTCGACATGTTTTCGGCGCTCGGCCTTGGAAAGCCTGGTCAGGAGGAGGGGCAGCTCCACGTTCTGGAAGGCGGTCAGGACGGGGATGAGGTTGTAGAGCTGGAAGATGAAGCCGACGTGGCGGGCCCTCCAGGCCGTCAGGCTGCCCGCGGACATCCGCGTGATCTCATCGCCGGCGACCGTGATGCTGCCCGACGTCGGCACGTCCAGCCCGCCGAGCAGGTTGAGGAGCGTCGTCTTGCCCGAGCCGCTCGGGCCCATGAAGGCCACGAAGTCGCCCGCGTCGACGTCCAGGTTCAGGCCCTGGAGGACGTGGATCTCCTCGTTGCCCCGGGTGTACTTCTTGTCCAGGCTTCGAACCCGGACGAGGGCCGTGCCGTCTCCCTTTCCGTCGATCCTGACCATCTCGGCCTCCTCCGGCTCACTTGATCCTGATCCGCTGGCCGTCACGGAGATCGGCGGGACCTTCGACGACGACCATGTCGCCGGGCGCGAGCCCGGCCGTGACTTCGACATCGGCGCCGAGCTCGAGCCCCAGGCTGACAGCCCTCCTCTCGAGGACGCCCCCCCGGTCCACGAAGACGAACGTCCGGCCGTCCACCGTACGGGCCGCTTCGCGCGGGACGACGGCCCTGGCCGCCGGCCGCGTCCCCGCTTGTTCTCCGGCCAGGAACGAGACTTTGACGCCCATGTCCGGGAGGATGCGGGGATCGAGCTTATCGAAGGCGATGCGGACCTTCACGGTGGCTTTCTGGCGGTCGGCCGTCGGGATGACCGTCCGGACCGCGGCGGGGATGCGCCAGTCCGGGTAGGCGTCGATAACGGCCTCGACCCGTTGGCCCGGGACGACGCGGGCGATGTAGGATTCGTTGACGTCCACCTCGATCTCGATCGAATCCATATCGACGATCGTCGCGATGCCCGTCCGGGTGAAGCCTCCGCCGGCGGAGATCGGCGAGACCATCTCGCCCTTCTGGGCGTCCTTGGAGACGACGATCCCCGCCGAACGGGGCGCGGACGATGCAGTTCTCGACGTCCTGGCGGGCCAAGGCGATCTGGGCGTCCGCGGCCTTCACCTGTTCTTCAGCGGCCGCCACCTGGGCCTTCAGGCTCTCGGCCGCGGTTCGGGCCTGGTCGAGCGCCTGGGTGCTGGCGTAGCCGTCGGCGGCAAGGCTCGCGTTCCGTGCGAGCTCCCGCTCGGCGTTGGCGAGATTGACCTGGAGCGAGGCGATCGCGGCGGCCGTCGCATCCCGCTGGGTCCGGGCAGCCTGCAGCCGGCGCTGCGCGTCCGAATCGTCGAGCCGGGCCAGGAGCTGCCCCTCGGCGACGGCCATGCCCTCGTCGACGAAGACGTCGACGACCCTGGCCGTGATCTTGGCCGCGATCGTGGCTCGGCGGCGCGGCGTGATGTAGCCGCTGGCGTTCAGGAGCGTCACGGCCGCGGGGTCGCCGCCGGGACGCGCTTCGGCGAGCGTGACGACGGCGGTCCGGCCGCGGAGCCCGAAGAAGGCCGCGAGGACGACGATGACCGCAATGACAGACCAGACGATGAGGCGCCTGGTCCTCCGTCCCATGACGGAGGTGCGGACGCGCTCGTCGATCCTCAGCCCTGACAGGTCCGGACCGCCGGAAGCGTTTTTTGGGTCCATTTCAACCTCAGGAAAATTCATTGCATGATTCGTGCCAGCTGGGGCGGATACGGTCCAAGATCTAAGAGGTCTTGCCGACCTCAATGACGAGCTTCTGGCCGACGGCGATGATATCGGAGGCGAGACCGTTGGAGGCCTTGATCTTCTCCACGGTCGTCCGGTAGACCTTGGCGATCTGGAAGAGATTGTCCCCGTTCTTGACGATGTGCGTGATCGTCTCGCCCGTCTTGGCGGCCGGTGCCGCCACGGCGGCCGGGGTCTCGACGCCGCCCCGGGAGGGGACCCGCAGGACCTGGCCGGGACGGATAAGGTTCGACCGCAGGCCGTTGAGGCTTTTGATGGCGTTCACTGAGGTGCGGTAGCGGCGGGCGATGGCCCCGAGCGTGTCGCCCGAGCGGACGGTGTGACGGTCCGTGACCACGTCGGGCGGTATGTACTGGGGCAGCGAGGCGATGCAGGCCAGGCACTGCTCACCGTAGCCGTCCGGGACGCGGAGGTCGTAGGCGTAGTTCGGCGTCGAATCGTGCCGCAGCTCGGAGTTGAGGGTGACGAGCTGGGCCGGGTCGAGGCCGAGGTTCTGCGACAGCGTCGCCAGCTTGACCGCCGCGTTGACCTTGATCGATTCGAACTGGAGCGGCGGGTCGGGGGTGGGCAGCTGGAAGCCGTACTTCGCCGGATCGCCGACGATGAGGAGCGTCGCGATGAACCGGGGGACGTGCCGGGCCGTCTCGAAGGGCAGATTGGCGAAGATGTCCCAGAAGCTGTCGAAGTAGTCGACTTTCTGGGCCCGGATGACCCTCTGGACGGCCGCCTCGCCGCAGTTGTAGGCGGCGACGGCCGTCGTCCAGTCGCCGAACATGTCGTGCAGCTCGATCATGTACTGGATGGCCGCCCGCGTGGCCTTGACCGGGTCCATGCGCTCGTCGACGTACTTGTCCTGCTTGAGGCCGTATCGGTAGCCCGTCGAGCGGATGAACTGCCACATGCCCAGGGCCCGGGCCCGGGACAGGGCCCGCGGCTTGAAGGCGCTCTCGATGAGCGGGATCCAGGCGAGCTGCTCCGGCAGGTGTTCCTTGCGCAGCTCCTGGAGGATCATGTCCCGGTACTGGCCGGACCGCCGGAAGGATTCCTCGAAGGCCCTTCTCTCCACCGTCTGGAACGACTTGATCTCCCGCGTGACCCACTGGTTCTCGACGAGAGGGATGGAGCCGTTGACCGAGGAGGCCAGGGTCGTCCGGGAGGCCGAGATCTTCTGGATCCGCTGGGCGATGAGGATGCGGAGGTCCCGCTTCTCCTGGAGAAGAGGGGAGTCGGCCGGGACGGACATCTTCAGCAGGAAGCCGTAGGCCTCGTCGAGCTTGGCCAGAGCTCCTTCCATGTCCTCCCGCCCCAGGGCCTCTTGCGCGTCCTCATAGGACGCGAAAGCGTCCTCGAGGAGAGTCGCGGCATCCTTCTCCTCCGCTTCCCCCCTGGCGGTCTGGTTCGAAACGTCGCGAGCGGGCTCGCCGGCGGGACGGACTGTTTCGACGGCGGTGTCCGGTTTGACGGCTTCCGGCTGCGCCGGTTCGGCCGACGGGACAGCGGCCGGGACCGGCTGGGGGGCTGTCTTGACCGCCTTGGGTGACGAGGAACAGGCCGCCAGCGCGAGAAGGATCAAGGGAAGGACGGCCCAGGTGGGAGTGGTGCGTCGCTTACATGTCATTTCTAATATGTTATATACCAACACTCAGGGGCGGTCAATCCCCGTTTTAGAGGATGCCCTCAACAGGCCTTGCGGTGCCACTCCCATGCCGTCCCGACGATCGTCTCGAGCGAGGACAGCCGGGTTTTCCAGCCGAGGACCCTTTCGGCCTTGGCCTTTGAGGCCAGGAGTACGGCCACATCGCCCTCGCGGCGCGGAGCGACGTCAAAGGGGACCGGGCTCCCGGTCACTCTCTCGGCCGTCCGGATGACCTCGAGGACGGAATGGCCCTTTTCGGTGCCGAGGTTGATGACGTCCCCGGGCCCGCCGGCGAGGAGCGACCGCAGGGCCAGGACGTGGGCCGCGGCCAGGTCCGTGACATGGATATAATCGCGGAGGGCCGTCCCGTCGGGCGTCGGGAAATCGCCGCCGAAGACCCGCAGGCGCGGCCTCTTCCCAAGAACGCTGAGGAGGATGTTGGGGACAAGGTGCGTTTCCGGGTCGTGGCATTCTCCGGCCGTGCCGTCGACGGCCGCCCCGGCGGCGTTGAAGTAGCGGAGAGCGATCGAGCGCAGGCCGTGGGCCCTCTCGTAGTCGCGGAGGATGTCCTCGACCATGAGCTTGGCCCTTCCGTACGGGTTGGCCGGGCGCGTCGGGTGGCTTTCGGGGATGGGCGTCCGTTCGGGCTCGCCGTAGACGGCAGCCGTCGAGGAGAAGATGAGGTGCTGCGTGCCGGCCTCGAGCATGGCATCGAAGAGGTTCAGGCTCGTCGTCAGGTTGTGGGTGTAGTATTTCCGGGGATCGGCGCAGGATTCGCCGACCTGGATGAGCGAGGCGAAGTGGAGGACGGCGGCGATGTCGTGACCGCGGAAGACCTGCCGCAGGGCGTCGCGGTCGAGAAGGTCGGCCTTGACGCACGGGACGTCCCCGACGAGCTCCGGCCGGCCGCTCGAGAAGTTGTCAAGAACGAGGACGTCGAAACCCTCCCGGACGAGCTCTTTGACCGTATGGGAGCCGATGTAGCCGGCGCCGCCGGCGACGAGGATGGTCATGGGGTCGTCCTTTCGACCAGGCGGCGGGCCCGCTCGAGGCCCGCGGCCTTGGTCTCGAAGCCGTTGTCGAGTTGGACCTTGTAGAGCTTCTTGAGGATGCGGCCCATTTCCGGGCCGGGCGGAACGCCCAGCTTGATGAGGTCCCGGCCCATGACCAGCGGCTTGATCGTCTCCCGGTTGACCTTGAGCTCGTCGAACTTCCTGAACATCCAGCGAGCCTGCTTGTCGAGGCCGCGGACGAGGCGGGCCGCGCGTCCGGCCCGGTCGGCGGCGTCGAGAAGGACGACGAGATCGATCTCGCCCTGGACGTCCGCGGCCAGGCGGTTAAAGGCCTTTTTGGTGACGTCGTCGCGGTGCGTCCACAGCTCGCCGGCCCGGTGATGGGTCCGGATGAGGAGGGGGACCATGCGGCCGATGGCGTACCCGTTCCAGGTCTGGACCTTGAACCGCGCCAGAATGCGCCGGGCCGCCCGTTCGCTCTGGATATCGTGCCCGCACGAGGTCACGGCCATGCGCCCCCGCTTGTATTCCCAACGGGTCGTCGTGGTCTTTCCGATATCGTGATAGAGCGCGGCCAGGAGCAGCGCCAGGCGCTTGGGGGTCGGGAGGCCCGCCGCGCGGCCCAGGGTTGCGGCCTGGTCGACGCTGAGCTTGGTGTGGGCCCAGACCGTGTGATGGCCGAAGGCGTCCTGTTCGGGGTGGAAGACCGAATCCTGTATGACCAGGGCCAGGGCCTGGAGCTCGGGGAACCACTGGTCGAGGACGCCGAGGCGGAACATCTCCTCGAGGCCGACCGACGGCCGAGGGGAATCGAGGAGCAGCTTGAACATCTCGTCGTTGATCCGCTCGACGCTGAGACCGGCGAGGTCGACGGACCGGGCCGCCGGGTAGATGGCCGGATCGACCTTGAAGCCCAGAACGGAGGCGAAGCGGGCCACCCGGACGACGCGGAGGGGGTCGTCGGGGAAGGCCGCCGTGTTGGTCAGCCGGATGCGTTTGGCCAGGGTATCCTTGCGGCCTTCGAAGGGGTCGATGAGCGTCCCGTCCTTCAGGCGCAAAGCCATGCTGTTGGTCCGGAAATCCCGCCGCTCGAGGTCCTTCTCGACGGGCAGGCCGGGGTCGGCGGCGACAACGATGTCCTTGTGGCCCCGCGTCCCCTCGGCGCCGGCCCGGTCGGTCCGCGGCAGGGCGACGTCGTAGGTCCGGCCCTGGCGCCCGAATTTGATGATGCCGAAGCTCTTGCCGACGAGGTCGACGCGGCCGTGCTTTTCGAGCTTGCGGACGATCTCGTCGAGAGGGTGGCGGGCGACGAGAAGGTCGATCTCCGTCGACGGCCGGCCGAGGACGAGGTCGCGGACGAAGCCGCCGACAGCATAGACGTCCGCCCCGAAGAGCCGGACGAAAAGCGCCCGGTCGGGGAAGTCGAACGCGAGCGGGGTCATTCGGCGGCCGGGAATTTCTCCAGGACCTCCTTGACGGCGTCCTTGTGGACCATGAACATCAGGCATTTCAGGCGGATGTAGTCGTCCTGGTAGAAGAAATAGCCTTTGGCCTTGCCCCACCAGGCGTTCTCCCAGGAGTCCTTGATGAGGAACCAGTTGCCCTTGCCCGACTCGAGATAGCCGACGCAATGGACGGCGTGGTCGTCGGTCGATGTGCCGTTCGCGAAGCGGAGCTCCCGGCTGGATTGGTCGATGTAGGCCGAGGGGATGTCGAACGTGGGCACCATGGCCAGGTCGCTCTCGCCGAGGTAGCCCGGCTCGGAGAAATCGACCGCCAGCGTCGCGGTGTAGCCCCTGCGCAGGGCCCGGAGGAGGGCCAGGGAGAATTCATAAAGGGGCAGATTGCGGAACTCGCTGCTGTGCCACCAGTTATCGGGGACGCGGTAGGACCCCTGCGTGTAGAAGGGGAGATACATGAAGCTGATGAAGGAGACGTAGTCGTCCGGGACGAGGCCGAGAGAAGCGAGGTATTCGAGCGGCGTCAGGGTCCGGCCGTCGACGCTGATCCGGGCCGGGGGGCGGCCCAGATGCTTGTCCAGGATGGCCCGGACGCCGGCGATGGCGGGGTCCTCGGCCCAAGTGTTCTTGGCGGCGAGCCCGGTCAGATAGTCCCGGATCTCGCGGAAGAGCGTCCCGTGATCGTGAGCGGTCCGGCCCTCGATGAGCCCCGGGTAGTCGGTCTCGGGGACGAGGCCGTACTGTTTGATGCGGGCCATGGCGGAATTGGGCTCGGAGCCCTGTCCAAGGAAGGAGGCGCCCTTTTCCCGGATGAAACGGCGCGCCTTCTCGACGTATTCCCAGTAGACCGTGTGCATCTCGGACAGCTTGACCTCGGCCTTTCCCTGCCGCCTCAGCTCGGATTCGAGGAGGGACGTCGCCGCGAAAGACCAGCAGGTCCCTGTCTTGCCTTGCTCGACGGGAGGGAGGTGGAAGAGCTTCGTGAACTCGAGGAGGTCTGTCGGATGGGTGAAGGCGGAAACGTCGGCCGCGAGGAAGGTCTGATCCGTGCTTTCGGGTCTCTCGCGGGAGTAGAGGGCCTGGTCGTGCTTGGGCTGGCCGGGCGCGGTCCCCGGCGGGGCAGGCTCCTTCCGGCCGCAAGAGAGGGCGAGCCCTCCCAGGGCCATGACAATGAGGCCGAGAACGGCTGTCCGGCGTCTGCTCATCGGCGTGCCTCCTCCCGGAGATTCATGCCCGGGCATGGACCCTCATTATAGGGCCCGCCGCCCCGGACTGCAATGGCCCCATTTTCCCGTTCTTGTCAGGACGGGCGGTTTTAGGTATTCTGGAAGGACATATGGACGCACGAAGAGCCTCGAGAGGAGCCGCGCTCGGCGCCGCGTGCCTGGCTTTCTTCCTGGCGGGGGCCCCCATTGCGGCCGCCCCGATGCCGGCCGCGGCGGCCCGGGACGAGGTCACCCTGTCTCTCAAGGAGAAGGTCATCAAGAACCTGAGCTCCTCGGGCCTCGTTCTGGCCTTCCACGTCGCCGTCTCCAATCCCGCGGCCACCCCCCGCGAGCTCGTGCGCTACCGCTACAGGGTCAGGATCAACCAGAAGGAATACATCAACGCCGCGGTCACACTGGAGACCCTCCTGACCGTGCCGCCGGACGGCGAGACGCTCATCGCCCTGCCGGTCAAGATCACTTATGAGCTGCTGCGGCAGGCCATCGGCCCGATCGAGGGCCAGGCCCTCTGCGATATCGTCGGCGACATGTATTTCCTCAACGAGCGCAAGAGGGAGCAGAAGGCGTCCTTCGCTTACAGCGGGGAGTTCCCGATCTTCCAGGACCCCGAGGTCGACCTGCTGCCGCTCGAGGTCCTGGACCTGACCGTGGGCGGCGCTGACGTCGTTTTCCATCCCCGCTTCAAGAATCTCAACGGCTACGACCTCATCCTCGATACTGTCGAATTCGAGCTCTTTTTCAGCGGCCGCCCCGTCCTCGCCGGGCCCATCGAGGGAGACAAGAGCCTGCCGCGGACGGGTGAGAAGGTCTTCGCCCTGCCCTTCCTGATCGATTTCTTCGAGGCCGGGGAGGACGTCCGCGCGGGCTTCGCCAAGGACGAGTTCCCCTGCCGGTTCAGCGGCCGCATCGTGATCGCCTCCGTCTGGGGTCCGCTCGTCATCCGTTTCGACAAGACCCAGGCGCTGCGCCTCGAAAAGAAGCCCTGAGATTCCGGGAAGGCTCCTTCCTATCTCCCAGCACCGCCCCTCCGGGTCGCTCCGGGCGGTGCTGATGGTCGCTGCGAGACTGCTCCGCCGGCCCCTCCACGAACCAGTCTTCCGGTATCCCCTCGCTGCCTCGAGAGGATTTCCGGAAGGGGGAGAAGAAACAACAAAAGGGGGACATGTACCCGAGGTACATGTCCCCGTAACGAAATCGGAGCTTAGAACCAGTAGCTCAGGCCGAGCGTCAGGGCCAGCCCGCCGACCTCGAAGTCATCGAAGTCCACGAACAGTTTATCGAAGCGGGCCTTGGCCGCGTGATAGCGGGCTTCGGCCTCGATCGTCGCCCGGTACCCGATGGGGACCTGGATCCCGCCGAAAGCGTGCCAGCCGAACGAGGTCGCGGTCTCTCTCGCGCTGAGCAGCTCGACGGGATAGATGTCGATGTCGCCGAGGTCGGGATCGGTGTAGATCCAGGGGTCGGCGAAATTGACCTGGTCGCCGAACATGCGGATGCTGGTGAAGACCAGGCTCGCGCCGCCGCCGACATAAGGGATGATCTTGGCCCTCCGGCCGAACGGGAGGAGCTTGAGCGAGAGCTGTACCGGCGTGATGCCGACACGGAAGGAGTGCACGATGTCGTCACCCAGGTAGAACTCGTAGGGAAACGCGAAATCCCCTTCGGCGAGGGTGTTGAGGACCCAGTCGTTGTAGAAGCCCACCTGGCTCTTATTGTACCCGTCCACGGTCAGCGCGACGCTGAGGTTCGGCCCGATAAATCGATCGTAGCTGAGGCCGATCATCCCGCCGCGATAGTCCTTCGGGGCGAAGCTCATCTGATCGAGCTCGATCGTCCAGAGGCTGTCAGGGTGGAGGCCCAGATAGGAATTGGACAGGGCCCGGGGCATGAAATAGCCGACCCTCAGGGAGATCGAATCGGCAAAGCTCAAAGTCGGGATGAGAAGGATCAGTCCGGCGGCGAGAACGGTCAGTTTCTTCATTTCGTTCCTCCTATACGCCCGTCATTATAGCAAATTCTATGCCAGCCCGGGCCGGCCCCCATCAGGCAGGGTCCTTCAGGGGGACTGTGCCCAAAACAGGTCAGGTGTCCTCCGAGTGGGGACGCCCGGCATGTTTGACTTTTGGACAGGGGGCGGTTACCATCCCCGACAGAAGGTCCGTTATGAGCGAAACGCGCATCGTCCGACTGGATCCCGAAGCCTCTAATGCCCTCCCGGACGCCGGCGAGATCGCCGGGGCCCTGCTCGATGGGGCCGTGGCGGCCTATCCCACGGAATCGTTCTACGCCCTTGGGGCGGCGGCTTTTTCGAAGAAGGGCGTGGAGCGGGTTTATCGCCTCAAGAAGCGGGAGGCCTCGAAATCGCTGTCCTTCATCGTCTCGGATCTGGACATGGTCAAAGAGGTCGCGGCCGCGCTTCCCCCGTCGTTCATGGCCCTGGCCGGCGAGCTCTGGCCGGGCCCGCTGACTCTCGTCCTCCCCGCCGCGCCCGGCCTGCCGGAGCGCCTTCTCGGGCCCGGACGGACGATCGCCGTTCGCATCCCGACGCTTGCCTGGCTCCGCGCTCTCGTCGGCGAGCTCGCGGAGCCCCTGACGGCCACGAGCGCCAACATGGCGGGGGAGAGGGCCCTGGCCGAACCTTCGGAGGTGATGGCCGCTTTCGGCGGCCGGATCGATCTCCTTATCGACGGCGGCCCGGCTCCGGGCGGCCTCGCGTCGACGATCGTCGACATCGCCGGCGACAGGCCGCGGATCCTCCGCGAGGGCCGGATCCCGGCGGCCCGGATCGAGGCCCTTCTCGCCGGCTGAAGAACCGGGGACGCGTTCCTGTGGGGACACGTGCCGGAGGGACATGTCCCCCGCACGCGGCTACTTGACGATCGCGCCCGCCGCGATGTCGCGGTCGAAGAAGGGGATGAGGGCCTTGTTATCGGGCGTGATGGCCGCGAGGAGCATGGCCTGCGACTCGATGCCCCGGATGACGGCCGGCTTGAGGTTGACAATGACGACGAGCTTCTTGCCGACAAGGTCCTCGGGGGCGTAGGTCTCGGCGATCCCGGCGATCATCTGCCGCTGCTCCGTGCCGATGTCGATCTTGAGCTTGAGGATCTTGGTCGCGCCGGGAACGCGCTCCGCTTCGAGGATCTGGGCCACGCGGAGGTCCATTCTCTTGAATTCTTCATAGGTGATCTGATCCATGGCGATGACTCCCTTCGTCGTCGGTTCGGGCATGACGGCGGCCGTGGGGGCGGCCGGCGCGCCGGCCTCGTCGCCCAGGAAATCCTTCAGGGCGACCCTGGGGAACAGCGCGTGCGGCGTCCCGACCTTTCGGCCGGGGCCGAAGTCGCCGAAAGCGAGCGCCTCCCAGAGGACATCCGCCGGTTTCTTCGTTTCGCCGAGGAAGCCCCATATCTTCCCGGCCGACCCGGGCATGACGGGAAAGAGGAGGTAGCTCACGCCGCGGATGGCCGCCGCGGCCTGGAGCAGGACGCGGGCCAAGCGGGGCCGGCGGTGGGCGTCCTTGGCCATGATCCAGGGCTCGTTCGTCGCGAGGTACCGGTTGACCATGCCGATATAGGCCCAGATCTCCTCCAGGGCCCTGTTGAGGGCGCAGGCGTCGTAGAGGTCGAAGACGCGGCCCTTCAGCTCCTCGAAATCCGTCCGCACCCGGGCGTCGTCGGCCGTCTCCTCGTCCGGGCCGGCGATCTCGCCGCCGAAGTAGTTGCCGATCATGGTCAGCGTCCGCTGGACGAGGTTCCCGAGATCGTTGGCCAGGTCGGAGTTGACCCGGTGGAGGAAGCCCTCGTGGGAGAAGTTGCCGTCCTGGCCGATGGGGATCTCGCGGAGGAGGAAGTAGCGCAGCGGGTCCGGCCCGAAGACCTTCAGGAGGACGTGCGGATCGAGGACGTTGCCCTTGGACTTGGACATCTTGGTGTCGTCCTTGAGCCACCAGCCGTGCCCGAAGACCGTCCGCGGCAGGGGCAGGCCCGAGGCCATGAGGAACGCCGGCCAGTAGACGGCGTGGAATCTCAGAATGTCCTTTCCGACGAGCTGGACGTCGGCCGGCCAGAACTTCTCGTAGCGCTCCGGGTTCCAATCGTAGCCGATGGCCGTGACGTAGTTGTGGAGGGCGTCGAACCAGACGTAGATCGTATGTTTGGGGTCGCCCGGCACGGGGATGCCCCATTTGACCGTCGTGCGCGTGATGCTCAGGTCCTTGAGCCCGCCGCGGACGAAGCTCGCGACCTCGTTCAGGCGGCTCTGCGGCCGGACGAACTCGGGGTGCTCCTCGTAGAGACTCGAGGAGCCGGTCCTGGTAGGCGGACAGCCGGAAGAAGTAGGTCTCCTCGGAGACGACCGAGGCCTTCTTGCCGCAGTCGGGGCAGACCTTGCAGCCATCGGCTTCGAGGGGCACGTCGTCCGGCAGGAAATTCTCGTCGGAGACGCAGTACCAGCCCTTGTATTCGCCCTTGTAGATGTCGCCCTTGTCGAGGAGCTTCTGGAAGAGCTTCTGGACGCCCTTCTCGTGGAATTCCATGGTCGTCCGGACGAAGAAGTCGTAGGAGATATCGAGGGCCTTCCACAGGTCCTGGGCCCGGCCGACGACCGAGTCGGCCAGGGCCTTCGGCGTCAGGCCCTTCTCGGCCGCCGCTCTCTCGATCTTCTGGCCGTGTTCGTCCGTCCCGGTCAGGAAGAAGACGTCTTTCCCCGCCAGCTTCTGGAAGCGGGCCAGGGTGTCGGCGATGATCGTCGTGTAGGCGTGCCCGATGTGAGGCACGTCGTTGACGTAGTAGATCGGCGTCGTGACGTAGAATGTTTTCTTAGCGTTCGTTGACATTGATGGGTCCTCCCCGGATGAGCATCATGGCCTCGGCCCGCGTCGCCGGGTTCTTCCGGAACGAGCCGCGGACGGCCGAGGTCACCGTGATCGACTTGGGCTTCTTCGCCCCGCGCATCGACATGCACATGTGCTCGGCCTCGATGACGACCATGACGCCCAGGGGCTGCAGGTGCTTGTCGAGCAGGTCGGCGATCTGTTTCGTCAACCGCTCCTGGACCTGGAGCCGCCTGGACAGGGCCTCCACGACACGGGCGATCTTGCTCAAGCCGACGATGCGCCCGGCTTTTGGAATATAGGCCACGTGGGCCACTCCCGCGAAGGGGAGGAGGTGATGTTCGCACATCGAGTAGAGGGGGATGTTCTTGATGAGGACCATCTCGTCGTGCTTCTCGTCCTCGATCGTCCGGAGGTTGCGCGTCGCCTCCTTCTCGGAGCCGCCGAGGATCTCGGCCAGCATGCGGGCCACGCGGCGGGGGGTGGCCCGGATGCCGGCGCGGCGGATGTCCTCGCCGACGCCCTCGAGGATGAGGCTCACGCCCTTTTCGATCTTCTTGGTGTCCATCGTGATCCTTCCGCCCCCGGCCGCCGCTAGCGCTTCCTGTGGAACTCGCAGACGGCCTTGTGGGCGATCTCCTTGAGAGGCTTGCCGGTCTTGCGGGCCGCCTTGAGGACGTCCTCGTACTCCGGCTGGACGTTGACCGTCGTTCCGCCGAGGGCCGCGATCTTGATGCCGATCTTCTCGCCGCCGACGCGGACGGTCCGGAACTCGCGCTCGAGCACCCGCCGGCCGACGGGATAGTAACGCACGCCGATCGACGTCGTCTCCCGGAACACGGCCTCGATCAGGGCATCCATGCGGTCGGCACCGACGAGCAGCGAAAGCTTCGTCCCCAGGCGGTTCTTCTTCATGACGACGGGGGAGAGGGTGGCGTCGAGGGCGCCCTCTTCGAGGGCCCGCTCGAGGAAGTGGGCCAGAAGCTGCGGCGAAGCGTCGTCGACCGTCGCCTCGACGATGAAGACGCTCTTCGCTTCATCGAAGGCCGCGGCGTCGCCGTAGTAGATCCTCAGGATATTCGGGATCTCGGGGAATTCCTTCGACCCGGCGCCGCGTCCGATCTTCTCGTAGACGAGCTCGGGCAGCTTCGTGAACCGCTTCGTCAGGGCCGCGACGATGGCCGCCCCGGTCGGCGTCACGAGCTCCGATTCGACCCAGGCCGCATAGACCGGCGCCGTTTTCAGGAGCTCGGCAACGGCCGGGGGAGGGACGGCCAGCCGGCCGTGGGACGTCTGGACCCAGCCGGAGCCGACGTTGAGCGGCGAACAATAGACCTCGGAGACGCCCAGTTCCTCGAGGAGAAAGGCCGTTCCGACGATGTCGACCAGGGCATCATCCGCCCCGGCCTCGTGAAGGTGCGCCGCCTTGAACGTCCGGCCGTGGACCTTGGCCTCGGCCTCGAAAAGCCGCCGGAAGATGAGCAGGGCCCGGTCCTTGACGGCGGGCATGAAGCGGCCCTTGAGGATGATGCGCTCGACGTCGCCGAAATTGCGCTCGACGTGCTCGTGGCCGTGGATCTCGACGTCGACCTTGACCGCGGCGAACCCGCCCCGTCGGACCCGGCGGACGGCGATCTCGACGGGCAGGCGGAGACCGGCCATCCTCTCCTTAAAGAGGGCCGGATCGACCCCCAGGTCGAGGAGCGCGCCGAGACACATGTCTCCGCTGATCCCCGAGGATGCGTCGAGATAGACGTACTTCATAGTTCATTTAGAATATCGTTTTCGTCGGAAAAATGCAAAGACCGGCCCTTGACCCACCTCGCCGAAAAAGGTATATGGAATCGAGGAGGATCCATGGCCGGGAACAAGACGACCAGACTGCCCAAAGCGACGATCGGCATCCTGGGCGGGACCGGGCTGTACGAGATCGAGGGCTTCAAGAACAAGCGGGAAGTCCGGCTCCGCACGCCCTTCGGCGACCCGTCCTGCGCCTATGTCGTCGGCACGCTCGAAGGCCGACGGGTGGCCTTCCTGGCCCGCCACGGCAAAGGGCATCGGTTGCTTCCGGACGAGGTCAACTATCGGGCTAACATCTACGGTTTCAAGAAGTTGGGAGTCGATAGCCTGATCTCGGTCAACTCCGTCGGCTCGCTCCGTAAGGACATTCACCCGCGGGACATCGTCCTCCCGGACCAGTTCTTCGATCGGACCCGGCGGCCGAACACGTTCTTCGGCGGCGGGATCGTGGCCCATGTCAGCCTGGGACAGCCGGTCTGTCCGTCTCTCGCGAAAACCCTGTACGATACGGCCGTCGGCCTCGGGCTGAGGGCCCATCGCGGCGGGACCTACATTTGCATCGACGGACCGGCCTTTTCCACGAAAGCCGAGTCGCTGGCCTACAGGACCTGGGGATGCGACGTCATCGGCATGACAAGCGCCACCGAAGCCAAGCTCTGCCGCGAGGCCGAGATCTGCTATGCCACTTTGAGCCTGGCCACGGATTACGACGTCTGGCATGAGACAGAGGAGCCCGTCACGGTCGAGCTCGTCCTCCAGAACCTGTCTTACAACATCGCCAATGCCAAGGCGGTCATCAAAAAGGCCCTGGCGGAGATGGGGAAGAAAGAAGCGCCGGGCTGCGACTGCGGCGCCGCGCTCAAGAACACGATCGTCACGGCCCCGTCCGCGATCCCGGCCGCGACCCGGAAAAAGCTGGGGCTCCTCGTCGACAAATACCTGCGCTAACCTCGGGGGATCTTCATGAGTCTCGTCATCGTCGGGTCGGTCGCCTTTGACACCATCCGGACGCCGTGGGGCGACCGGGAGAAGATCGTCGGCGGGTCGGGCACCTACTGTTCCCTCGCGGCCAGCTATTTCACCCGGCCCCGCATCGTCGGCGTCATCGGCCGCGATTTCCCGCGCAAGACCCTGACTCTCCTCCGCTCGCGCGGCGTCGACCTCACGGGCCTCAAGATCAAGGCCGGAAAGACCTTCCATTGGGAAGGGAAATATGAGGAGGACCCCAACCGCCGGACGACCCTGCGGACGGACCTCAACGTCTTCGCCGACTTCCGGCCGAAGGTCCCGGCGCCGTACCGGGGCTCGCGCATCGTCTATCTGGCCAACCTCAATCCCGAGCATCACGGCTTCGTCCTGGACCAGTTCCGCAAGCCGGCTGTCGTGGCCATGGACACGATCCGCCTCTGGATCGACACGAAGCGGGAGGCCCTGCTCAAGGAGCTCGGCCGGGTCGACATCTTCTTCGCCAACGACGAAGAGGCCCGGCTGATCACCGGCGAGATGAACCTCATCAGTGCCGGCAAGGCCCTGGTCGGGCTCGGCCCCTCGCTCGTCCTGCTCAAGAAGGGCGAGCACGGCGCCCTCGTATTCGGCCGGGATTTCGTTTTCGGCGTCCTGGCCCATCCCTGCGAACACGTCATCGACCCGACCGGGGCGGGGGACAGCTTCGCCGGCGGCTTCCTGGGGTATCTCGACAAGAAGCCGGGCCTTTCCGCTCGGGACGTCCGCCGCGCGGCGGTCTACGGCAGCGTCATGGCCTCGTTCGCCATCGAGGATTTCGGCATCGGCCGCTTCCTGTCGCTTGACAGGGACCTCGTCGAGGCCCGGTTCCGGCAGTTCCGCAAGTTGATGACATTCTAAGATACGCGCCGCTCCGGCGAGGCCGGGGCCGGCCAGGGAGGATATGCATGGCAGACATCAAGCCGCCGATGGAGCCTTTCCGCATCAAAATGATCGAGCCGCTGCGCTCGACGTCACGACGGGAGAGGGAGACGCTCCTCAAGCAGTCGGGCTTCAATCCCTTCGGCATTCCGGCCGAGAAGGTCACGATCGACCTCCTGACGGACTCCGGGACTTCGGCGATGAGCGACGACCAATGGGCGGGCATCATGACCGGTGATGAGTCCTACGCCGGGGCGCGCAACTTCTATCACCTCGAGGATTCCGTCCGGGCGATCTTCGGCTTCAGCCACGTCATCCCCACGCACCAGGGACGGGCGGCCGAGCGGATCCTCTTCGGCTCGATCCTCAGGAAAGGGGACAGCGTCCCGAGCAACATCCACTTCGACACGACCCGGGCCAACATCGAGGTCCTCGAGGCCCGCGCGGAGGACCTGGCCGCCGCTGCCGCCTACGACCCCGACTCCGACCTGCCCTTCAAGGGCGACATCGACGTGGCCAAGCTCAAGAGATTCATCGACAAGCGGGGCGCGGAGAAGGTCCCGCTGGTCATGATGACCGTGACCAACAACAGCGGCGGCGGGCAGCCCGTTTCGCTGAAGAACATCAAGGAGACGAGCGAGGTCTGCGCCCACTACGGCATCCCGTTCTTCTTCGACGCCTGCCGCTTCGCCGAGAACGCCTGGTTCATCAAGAAGCGCGAGAAGGCCTACGCCAAGAAGAGCGTCCTGGAGATCGCCCAGGAGATGTTCTCCTACGCCGACGGGGCGACGATGAGCGGCAAGAAGGATGCCCTGGTCAACATCGGCGGCTTCGTCACCCTCGACGACGACGCGCTGGCCGAGAAGATCAAGAACAACCTCATCATCAGCGAGGGCTTCCCGACCTACGGCGGCCTGGCCGGCCGCGACCTCGAGGCCATGGCCCGGGGACTGAAGGAAGTGCTCGACGAGGACTACCTCGATCACCGGATGGCCCAGACGGCCTACCTCGGCGGGTTGCTCGATCAGGCCGGCGTGCCCGTCTTCAAGCCTTTCGGCGGACACGCCGTTTATATCCTGGCCGACCGGTTCCTGCCGCACATCCGCCGGGCTCAATATCCCGGCTGGGCCCTGACGGTGGCGCTCTACCGGGAATACGGCATCCGGGCCGTCGAGATCGGCGGGGTCATGTTCGGGCAGAAGTCGGGAAAGGGGAAGGCCGAGACCTTTCCGGAGCTGGAGCTTGTCCGGCTGGCCATCCCGCGCCGGGTCTATACGGCCTCGCATCTCCGCTACGTCGCGGACGCCCTGATCGAGCTCTACAAGAACCGCGACAAGGTCAGGGGGCTGCGCATCGTCCGCGAATCGCCGTTCCTGCGGCACTTCACCGCCCGGCTCGAAGAAGTCTAGGTCCAATAACGGTCGCTGAGGGGTCTCGGGGCTCATCTCTATTCGCTGAGGATCACCCTCGCCCCTTTTTCCGCGGCCTCATTCCGGCGCCTTTGCAGGATCAGCTGAATGCGCTCACGATTGGCGAGACAGGAAAATAATGGGGGAAAAAATGGGGACGCTTCTATTTTTAAAAAAATTGCATTAATTTAAAGAATAGAAGCGTCCCCATTTACTGGTCATGTCCGGATTTGCGAGGAGGGCTCGACCCGGAGGTCGAGGCTGCCGATGCCGGCGTCGATGTCGACCTCGATCGTGATGGGGCTTTTCCCGTAAAGGTCGTTGACCCAGGCGCCGGATTGCTTGGTCAGGCCGTGGGCGTCGACCGAGCCGAGGCCGCCGTCGACCTTGACCCGGACGCCGACCTCGGCGGGCAGGACGATCTTGCCGCTGCCGACGCCGCCGTCGATCTTGACCAGGAATCCCGTCTTGTGCGGGCCGCGCAGATCGAGCTCAGTCTCACCGACGCCCATGTCGATCTCGACCCGTTCGAGCGTGAGGCCCCGCAGGTCGATCTCGCTCCGGCCGGCGCCGAGATCGACCTTGAGGTCGATCGGCACGGAGTTGCCCAGGACGAGGTCCCAGTTGTTCCGGCTGCCGCCGAAGTTGATGCCGCGCCGCCGGGCGTGCCGGACCTCCAGAATGCCCTTGTCGCCGAACATGCGGTAGTCGACTTCAGGGCGATTGCGCTCCCGGTTGAAAGAGAACGAGGCCTCGAGCAGCGCCTCTTGGACGGCGCCCCGGAGCTTCATCTCGCCGGTCCCCATATGCACGCCCACCTCGGCCCGGGCCGCTCCCTCGAGGGCGACCGTGTGAGTTTCCGTCATCCTGTTCCGGTCATCCCGGAAGTCGTCGCAGGCGGCGAGGAAACCGACCAGGCAAAGGATGGCGATACCGACCTTCATGCGAATCAATGACATGGCCAGGCCTCCCTCGATGGAATGATACGTTCACCCCAATATACGAAACCGCCAGGCGCCGGGTTCCCTCTCAGGGCCTCCGGATCTTCTTGGCCGGCAGGTCCTGTCCCCCCTGATGGAGGACGAGCCCGGTCACGAGGCCCGAGGCGTCGATGATGAAGTCGACCTGGGCATCGACGACCTTGAGGAAAAACTTCGTCTCGGACTCGGGGAAGAGCTCGACTTCGGGCTGGCCCGTGGCCTGGGAGATGAGCTTGTCGCCCCGCCGGAGGATGGTGAGGATGAACTGAGGCGCCAGCTCATAGTCCCCGGTCAGGCGATCGTAAAGCTTGGGGTCGACGGCCGCCTCTTCGCGCGCCGCAGGGAGGGGCTTGTCGGACTTCGTGAAGACCTGGGCGGGGCCGATGCGGGATTTGATCCTCAGGCCGTTCACGCGGCCTCCGGCGTCCTTGACGAACATGAAGCGGGCCGGGTTATCCTTCAGGAAGAATTCCGTCGGCGAGGCGGGATAGATCTCGTTCTTCGAGCCGCCCTGCCTTTGGGCGAAGAGCTTCGTGCCCTCACGGCTGAAATAATATTCTTGCTTCCTTTCGTTGACGTAGACGCCGGCGACCTTGTCGAGATCACCGGCCGCAAGCGTGGCCGTCTTCCGTTCCGGCTCCGTCAGGCCGAGCGTGAGCCAGGCTATCTTGACCGCCCGGGGTTCAGGATCGCGGCCGGCGATGGCGCTGTTGGTCAGAATGGCGATGAAGATGCCGTCCTCCGGGAAGGTCATCTCGTAGCTTGTGAAGCCGTTGATGCCCCCGCCGTGTTCGATCGAGCGGTGGCCGGCGAGATCTCCGACGAACCACCCGTAGCCGTAACCCGACAGCTCCCCGTTTTGAAGTCTGTAGGGAGTGAACGCCTTGCTGAGCCATTCCCTGCGGACGAGCTTCCCGGCGAAGACGGCGTCGCTCCAGATGGCCAGGTCGTCCACCGTCGAGAGGAGCGATCCGGCCGCATAGGGCTGGGTCATGCTGAGGTAGGGAGCATTGACGAAGCCGCCCTTGGCGGCTTGATAGCCCGGGACGCGCCGGGGGATGACGGGGTCGGTGTTGCCGTAACAGGAGCCCTTCATGCCCAGCGGCTTGAAGATATTGTCCGCGACGAAGTCCTCGTAGGTCTTTCCCGAGGTCTTCTCGATGATGGCCCCGAGCAGGACGTAACCGGAGTTATTGTAGGCCCAGCTCCGTCCCGGTTCGAACTGCATGGGCTTGTCCTTGAAGAGGTCGACGAGCTCCTTGACCGTGAAATCCTTGCGCCAGAGCGGCAGCCACTCGGGCATGTCCGTGTAGCTCTGGATGCCGGACGTGTGGGTCAGGAGATGCTCGACCGTGATCCTCCTGCCTTGGGTCGGATAGTCCGGCAGGAACTTCGTGATCTCGTCCTGGAGCTTGAGCTTGCCGTCCTGGGCCAGCATGAGGATGGACACGGCCGTGAACTGCTTGGTGATCGAGCCGAGGCGGAAGACCATGTCCGGATCCACCGGCACGCCGAGCTCGAGGTCGGCCATGCCGTAGCCCTTGCGGAAGATCGTTTGCCCGTCCTTGCGGACGATGACGGCCGCCCCGGGTTCGCCGGGCTTGTAGATCTCGGCCATGACGGCGTCGATCTTAGCGGGCAGGGCGCTGTCGTTGGCCGTGGCCGCCTGTCCGGCCGTCGAGGCCCGGGGCGAAAAACCGGAGAGCGCGAGGGCGAGAAGGACGAGAACCGGCAGGGACATGCGTTTTGTCATATGTGAACGACCTCCTGTAAGTCCGGAGACACCTTAATACACTACGGCGGCATCTGGCAACATGTTCCCCGCCTGCCCGGTCCGGGCCCCGGCCCGGTCCGCTAAGTCTTCCCGCCTTGGCCGTTCCGGGCGTAGGCGCTGATGTCGAGGAAGCCGTGTCCGCTCAGATTGAAGAGGATCGTCCGCGCGCGCCCGTCCCTTTTCGCCGCCAGGGCCTCGTCGACGGCGACGGAGATGGCGTGGGAGGATTCAGGGGCCGGCAGGATGCCTTCCGTCTTCATGAACAGGACGGCCCGTTCGAAGACGGTCTTCTCGTCGACCGCCCGCGCCTCCACGATCCCCATGTCTGCAAGGTGGCTGACGAGCGGGGCCATGCCGTGGTAGCGCAAGCCCCCGGCGTGAAGCGGCGGCGGCACGAAGTCCATGCCCAGCGTGTGCATGTAGAGGAGAGGGGTCATCCCGACGCTGTCGCCGAAGTCGTAGCACAGCTTGCCCCGCGTCAGCGAGGGACAGGCCTCCGGCTCGACGGCGATGAAGCGCGTCTTTCTTTCGCCTGCGAGATCATGCCGGACGAACGGGAAGGCCAGCCCGGCGAAGTTCGAGCCGCCGCCGACGCAGCCGATGACCGTGTCGGGGACGGCTCCCATCTCCTCCATCTGCTTTTCGGCCTCGAGCCCGATGACCGTCTGGTGCATGAGGACGCTGTCGAGGACCGAGCCCAGGGCGTACTTGACGCCGGGGGTCTTGACCGTGAGCTCGACCGCCTCGGCGATGGCGATGCCGAGGCTGCCGGGGTGATCGTGGTCCTGATCGTAGAACTTGCGGCCGGCGTCCGTCGTCGGGCTCGGGCTTTCGAGGACCGTGCCGCCGAACATCTCCATGATGACGCGGCGTCCGGGCTTCTGCCGGAAGCTCGAGCGGACCATGAAGATCTTCGTTTCGATGCCGAAGCGCGAGCCGGCATAGGCCAGAGCGGAGCCCCACTGACCGGCGCCCGTTTCCGTGGCCAGCGTCCTGACGCCGTCCTGGGCCGCGAGATAAGCCTGCATGACGGCCGTGTTCGTCTTGTGGCTGCCGACCGGGCCGACCCCCTCGTACTTGTAGAAGATGCGGGCCGGCGTGTCGAGCGCCTTCCGCAGGGCGGTGGCCTCGATGAGCGGCGTCGGCCGGAAGATCTCGAAGGCCTCGAGGACGGGCCCGGGGATGGGGATCTCGCGGGCCGTCTCGCCCCCCTGGCGGATGAAGCTCTTGGGGAAAATGGGCTCGAGGTCCTCGGGCTTGAGGGGTTCTTTCGTCCCCGGATGAAGGGGTGGCTTGGGCGGAGAGGGGAGATCGGCCTTGATGTTGTAGAAGGCCCGGGGGAGGAATTCCGGTTTTCTCGATGCGAATCGCATGATGGTCAATGTCCTTTCATGACTTCAGCCCCGTCGTCGCCGGCGGGGGGCCTGGGCTTTCGGGGCGGGCGCGTCAAAGCCCGGCGATGATCACAAGGCGGGCGAGCGCACCTGTCCCAAGAAAGGGAATGGGCGGGGGGAACGGTCTTATCGGGCGGTTGGGACCGCCCACCAGTTCCAAAGCCAAGAGGACAGCACGACGGCGGTGACGCGAGGATCCTTCAAGCTGTCCATTTCCGAAGCATCATAAGCCCCGCCGCCGGCTTTGTCAAGTGTTTGAAAGACCTCAGTAGCGGCTCTTGTCCGGCATGTCGAGCCAGGCGTCGAAAAGCCTCTGGCACTCGGCGCGCATGAATCCCGGCACGAGCCGGATCTTGCTTCCGCCGAGGGCCTTCATCTGCGCGTTCGATATCCTGAGCTCGTGGAACCCGGCCCGGGCCGCATCGCGGATGCCGGTGCCGTAATAGACCGTGCCGATCCGGGCCCAGTGGATGGCCCCGAAGCACATCGGGCAGGGCTCGGTCGTCGAATAGATCTCGCAGCCGGTGAGGTCGAAGGTCCCCAGCTTTTTCGAGGCCTTACGGATGGCGTTGACCTCGGCGTGGGACGTGGCGTCGCTCGCGAGGACGGTATTCCGGGCCACGGCGACGATGCGGCCGTCCTTGACGATGCAGGCGCCGAAGGGCCCGCCGTCCGGCCGGACGAGGTTCTTGCGCGCTTCGCGGATGGCCCTGTCCATGAAACGGCCTTCGGGTGATGCCGGCTTCGCTTTCATGGTCCCTCCCGGCCGATTATACCTCTGTTGACCGCCGCGGCCGAAATCTGTTCTAATAACGGCGTATGAGGCATTCAGGGTCCGTCCTTCCGGTCATCCTGGTCTGCGGCCTCGTCATCGCCGCGGGCCTTCCGGTCGCGTCGTCCGAGACGTCCGGGTCGGCCGCCCCGGGAAGCGGCGGATCGCTCGCCCTCATCCGCATCGCCAAGACCCCGGCCCTGCCTATTCAGCTCCTGACTCGGCTCCAGATCGACGTCCGGCAGGAGTTGACCACCTGCCTGCTGGCCTTTGCCGATAGGGACGATATCGACCTCCTGCGCCGGAACGGCGTGCGCTTCACGGTCCTCGATCGGAACGCGGCCCGGCGCGAGTTTCTCGTCGTCGGGATCGCCGCTCCGGGCGCCCTGGCCTCCCTCCGCGCCGCCGGCCACGCCGCGGCCGTGGAGCCCTCGACGGCCGTCTTTTGGACCGAGGAGGGGAGCGCTCTGGAAGCCGTACCGGCCGGTCTGCCGCGCAAGGCCCTCCCGCCCCGTTCTGTTCTTCCGTATGTCCGGACGCGCACCGCCGTCGCTCCTGCCCCGGACACGACCTCAGCCCAGGACCCGCTCGTCGAGACGATCGTCTCTCTCGTTTCGAGCTCCAACCTGGCCGCCGGCGTCCAGACCCTCCAGGATTTCCAGACGCGCTACGCTTCGACGACGAACTGCGAAGCCGCCGGCGAGGCCCTCTTCGCCGCGTTCTCGGCCCTCGGCCTCGACAATGTCCGTTTCGAGCCGTTCACGTTCTCCGGCTCTAATACATCGCGCAACGTCGTCGCCGAAAAGAGGGGCGAGACCTACCCGAACGACGTCTACATCATCTGTTCGCACTATGACTCGACGTCCCCATCGCGGCTGACGCTGGCCCCCGGGGCCGACGATAACGCCAGCGGCACAGCTGCGGTCCTCGAGGCGGCCCGGGTCCTGGCGCCCTATCCGCTGGATTACACCGTCCGCTTCATCGCCTTTTCGGCCGAGGAATGGGGGCTCTGGGGGAGCCGGGCCTACGCCGGATATGCCCGTCTGGGCGGCCAGCACATCCTCGGCGTCATTAACCTGGACATGATCGGCTATGCGGATGCCATGCCCGAAGACCTCCAGATCATCGTCAACGGCAACTCGACCTGGCTGGCCGATCTCTTCCTGGCCGCCGGCGCGCATTACGGCGTTGTCGGGGCGACGAAGACCGTGGATCAGTCGTTCGTCTACTCCGATCACTCGCCCTTCTGGGACAACGGCTATCCGGCCCTACTGGCCATCGAGGACAATCCCCTGACCAATCCCTATTACCATCGGACGACCGATACGCTCGACACGCTCAACCTCGACTTCCTCACCAGTGCCACGCGGGCCTCCGTCGGGCTCCTCGCCGAGCTGGCCCAGCCGATCAAGGACGGCTACCCCCGGACGCCGGTCGGCCTCTACGCCGACTTGTTCGTCTACAGATCGCTCTTCAACTCCCTGCACACCGTCCGGCTGCATTGGACGGCGCAAACGGACGCGACAAGCTACAATATCTATAGGACGAACACCCCTCATCTCGGTTACGTCAAGATCAATACGACGCCCGTGACCGGGACGGCCTTCTCCGACACGAATGCCGGGTCGGAACCGACATTTTCCTACGCCGTCACGGCCGTGGGCCCGGCGGGGCTCGAGAGCAATCGTTCGCGCGACGCTGAATGGATGGCCGCACGCCTGGATCGGCCGGCGACACGCTCCGCCTCGATAGGGGCGTCATTGGCCGTCCCGATCTTCAGTTTCCCGGTCTTGAGAGGCATCCGGTGAAGGCCGGCTGCCTCGCGGCAGGATTGGTTCTCTTCGTGGGGGGCCTGGCCGCTGCCGCGCCCGCGCAGGAGCTGTCGGTATCCTTCGGGGCCGGAGTCTTCTTCCCCTCGGAGGGCGCTTACCGCGAGATCTACGGATCGAGCCTGTCGCTCGCCGGGGACCTCTGGCTCAAGCTCAAGGGCCCCATCGGGTTCGCCGCCGGCTTCGGCCGGACGGCCGATAAGGGCGTCGCGGAGCCCATGGACGGGGGCACGGAAACGTACGCGGTGGAATTCTGGCGGACGTCCATCCCCCTCCTTGTTTTCTATCAGATCGACGCCGGACCCGTCGCGATCCGACTCGGGGCGGGAGCCGGCATCCACAGATACCGGGAGACCTGGCAGACGGTCGATCTCGATTTCGGAGGACATAAGATATCGCCGCGGATCGTTCTCGCCGTCTCCGCGGCCGTTCTCAAGCGGGTCTCATTGTTTTGTTCGGGGAGCTTCGAATCCATCCGCACCGGGGAGAGTTCCCTTCCCGACGCGAGCATCAATCTGGGCGGCTTCCAGGTGCTCGGAGGTCTCGAGTTCCGGGTCTTCTAAGGCCGCCATACTAGGATCCATCAGGAGGACTTATGAGCGAATCGACCAAGAACCAGAGCCGGAGGGATTTCCTCAAGATCGGGGCGGCCGCCGGATTGGGCGCCGCGGTGGCCGGTCTCGGCCTCGAGGCCAAGCCGTCCATTCCGGGCGAAGCCCGATCGCAGTTCACGGCCCCGGCCATCCCCACCGTCAAGGTCGGCTTTGTCGGCGTCGGCGGCATGGGTTCGGCCCATGTCCAGAACTACCTCAATATCGAGGGCGTCGAGATCAAGGCCATCTGTGACATCCGCCCGGCCCACGTGGAAAGGGCCCAGAAATGGATCGTCGAGGCCGGGCAGCCGAAGCCTGCCGGTTATTCGAACGGGGAACGCGATTTCGAGCGCATGTGCGCGACCGAGGACCTCGATCTGGTCATGACGGCGACGCCGTGGGAGTGGCACGTGCCGGTGTGTCTGGCCGCGATGCGCAACGGCAAGCACGCCGCGACCGAGGTGCCGGCGGCCATGTCGATCGAGGACTGTTGGGCCCTCGTCGAAGCGGCCGAAAAATACAAGAAGCACTGCCAGATGATGGAGAACTGCTGCTACGACCGGATCGAGCTCATGACGCTCAATCTCGTCCGCAAAGGCGTCCTCGGCGAGGTCCTCCACGGCGAGGCCGGCTACCTCCATGACCTCCGCGGCGTCAAGTTCTCGAGCGACGGCGAGGGGCTGTGGCGGCGGGCCTGGTCCGAGAAGCTCAACGGCAACCTCTATCCGACGCACGGTCTCGGGCCCGTGGCCCAGTGCATGAACGTCAACCGCGGCGACGCCTTCGATTATCTCGTCTCGCTGAGCTCCCCGACGCGCGGCCTCCATGAGTACGCGGTGGCGACGTTCGGGGCGGACTCGCCGCAGGCGAAAGAACGCTACGTCCTCGGCGACGTCAACACCAGCCTCATCAAGACCAAGCTCGGCAAGACGATCATCCTCATCCACGACACCAACCTGCCGCGGCCCTACACGCGGATCAACCTCGTCCAGGGCACCAAGGGCCTGGCCCACAAGTGGCCCGACCGGATCTACATCGAGGGCAAGGCGGAGAAACCCCATCAATGGGACGATTTCGAGAAGTTCGCCGCCGAGTTCGAGCACCCGCTCTGGAAGGCCATCGCTTCGAAGGGCGAGGGGAGAGGCCACGGCGGCATGGACTACATCGAGGACTATCGGCTCATCCAGTCTCTCCGCAAGGGCGAGCCGCTCGATCAGGACGTCTACGACGCCGCCGCCTGGAGCGCCATCGTCGGCGCCAGTGTGAAAAGCGTCGCGGGCAAGGGCCGGCCGATCGAGATCCCCGATTTCACAAGGGGCAAGTGGAAGACGAACCCGCCCCTGGGGATCATCGAGGCCTAGGGAAGAAGGGGTCAAACCTACACCTTTTTAGTTTTTGCCGGGCAACTGGATGAATTCCGGCCGGAAAAAACTAAAAACTAAAAAGGTGTAGGTTTGACCCTCTCGTTTTATATCCCCGGCCGGCGGCCGGCCAGGACGCGCTGGACCGTTTCCGCGATCCGGCGGGCCCGTGTCTCCGGCCTTTTCGCGGTGAGGATCCAGAAAGTCCAGAGCTTCTTTTCCGACGGGGGCCGTCCCTCGAAGAGGGCTCGGGCCCGGGGCACCTTGCCCAGGGCCTCGAGAAGGTCCGGGGGAACGGCCGCGCCCCGGCCGATCCTGTCGATGTCGTTGAGGCGGTCCCAGGAACCATTGCGCTTGGCGGCTTCGATCTTGGCCAGGCCGGGAGGGGACATACGGCCCTCGGCGATGAGCTTGCTGACGCGGGCCTTGTTGGCCGCCGACCAAATGGACTTCAAGTTCCGGGGCGTGTACTTCTGGGCGTAGCGCTCCTCGTCGAGACTCCGGACCAACGAGTCGATCCAGCCGAAGCAGAGCGCCTCCTGCAGGGCCTCCTCGTACGTAACGGAAGTCTTTCCGCTCCCCTTTTTGTAATAGGCGAGCCAGATCCCGTTGGATCTATCGTGGTTGGCAGCGAGCCACGCCCGCCAGGCCTGCTTGGTCTTGAACAGCCGCGGTTTTGCGTCCATCGAGGTGACATCATGATAGCACAGGACCAGATCGGGCCGTCGATACCGGGATGGGGAACGCGCTTGACAAAGGGCGATCCGGGCCTATAATAAAACTGTGAAAACCAAAAGAGTTTCCATAGTTTCAAAGCAGGAAGCCCCCGCGCGGTCCCTGCTCCGGCCGCGCATCGTCGAGGCGGCCCGGGGGCTGTTCCTGAGCCGGGGTTTCGTCCGGGTGACGGCCGACGACATCGCCGCGGAGATCGGCGTCAGCAAGGCCACGCTCTACAAGGAATTCGCCGGCAAGGAGGACATCCTCAGGGCGGTCGTCCGCGGCCTCATGGCCGAGATCGTCGCCCGCGTCGACGCGATCATCGAAAACGAGGAGCAGAGCCTTGTCGAGAGACTGGTCGCGCTGTTCGCGTTCGTCGGCGGCCGCCTCTCCCTGCTCGGCCCGGTGTTCTTTCGCGACATCCAGAAGAGCGCCCCGGAGATCTGGCGCGAGATCGAGGACTTCCGCCGCGACAAGCTCCTCACGAACTTCAAGACCTTCCTGGCGGACGGCCATAAGCAGGGGCTTTTCCGGGGCGATGTCGACGACGATCTGATGGTGGCGATGTTCATCCGTCTCGTCGAGGGCTTCGTCAGTCCCGCGGAGATGCTCCGCTCGGGGCGGACCCCCACCGAAACGTTCGAATCGGTCATCAAGGTCTTTTTCCAGGGCGTGCTGACGGACAAGGGGCGTCTCGATTTTTCGTCCGGCACCCCGGGCCTGTTCGAGCCCCGAAAGGAGGGCGCGTCATGAGAATGAAGATCGCGGCGCTCGCGCTTGTCGCCGCAGCGGGCCTGGCCTGCTCCTCCCCGTCGGAGAAGGCCGTCATCACGGCATCGGGAACGATCGAGGCGGTCGAGGTCAACGTCGCCTCCAAGGTCGCGGGCCAGCTCCTCACGCTCGCCGTCGATGAAGGGGCGAGGGTCAAGCCCGGGGATATCCTGGCCACGGTCGATCACGCGACGGCCGACATCCAGCTCCGTCAAGCCGAGGCCGGCGTCCGTCTGGCCGAAGCCCAGCTGGCCCTCCTCGTCAAAGGGGCGAGGAGCGAGGACATCCGGCAGGCGGAAGCCGCGCTGAAGCAGGCCGATTCGGCCTTCAAGACCGCCGCGGACGACGCCCGCCGGATGCGCGAGCTCTTCGCGACGGGGAGCGTGACGTCGAAGCAGCGCGATGACGCCGAGGCCCGGCTCACTGTCGCCACGGCCCAGCAGAGCGGCGCCGCCGAAGCGCTGAGCAAGGTCCGCCGGCTGGCCCGGCCTGAGGAGATCCAGGCTGCCGAAGCCCGACTGGCCCAGTCCCGGGCCGGGGCCGATCTCCTGGCCAAGACGATCGCCGACTCGACCGTCACGGCCCCCGCCGGCGGCATCGTCACCCACAAAGCCTTCGAGGCGGGCGAGCTGGTGACGCCCGGGTCGACCATCCTCACCCTGGCCGACCTTGACAGCGTCTACGTCATGATCTATGTCACCGAGAAGGAGCTCGGACGCGTCCGGCTCGGTGACACGGCCGAGATCAGGATCGATGCTTTCCCCGACAGGCCCTTCGAGGGCCAGATCACCTACATCTCGCCCGAGGCCGAGTTCACGCCCAAGAATGTCCAGACGAAGGAGGACCGGGTCAAGCTCGTCTTCGGGGTCAAGGTCGAGATCGGGAACAAGGACGGGCTGCTCAAGCCGGGCCTGCCCGCCGATGCGGTCCTCCGGCCCGCTCCGGAAGGGCGCTAACAGGGCGCCAAGGCATGGGCCCGCTCGCCGTCGAAACCCGCGGACTCGCGAAGCGCTTCGAGTCCGTCGAAGCCGTCCGTTCGCTCGACCTCGAGGTCCGCGAGGGGGAGATGTTCTCGCTCGTCGGACCGGACGGCGCGGGCAAGACGACGACGATCCGCATGCTCTGCGGCCTTCTGCCGCCGACGGCGGGCGGGGCCACGGTGCTGGGCTATGACCTCGTCCGGCAGGCCGGGGAGATCAGGAACCGCATCGGCTACCTGTCGCAAAAATTCAGCCTCTACGGCGACCTGACCGTCGACGAGAATATCGAGTTCTTCGCCGAGATCCACCTCGTCCGGGACTTCCGCAAGCGCCGCGAGGAGCTGCTCGAGTTCACCCGGCTCACGCCTTTCCGCGGCCGCTTGGCCGAGCGCCTGTCGGGCGGCATGCGCCAGAAGCTGGCCCTGGCCTGCACTCTCGTCCACACGCCCCGGCTGATATTCCTCGACGAGCCCACGACGGGCGTCGACCCGGTCTCGCGGCGCGACTTCTGGGCCATCCTCTCGGCTCTTCTCAAAGACGGGGTCACGATCGTCATGTCCACGCCTTACATGGACGAGGCCGAGCGGTCGTCGCGGGTCGGGCTCATCGCCGGCGGGCGGCTCATCGCCGCGGATACGCCCCAGGCTGTCAAGGCCCTGATGCGGGGGACGGTCGTCGAGATCGTCTGCCCGGAGATCCGCCGGGCCTTCGGCATCCTCAAGACCCTTCCCGGCATCCGTGAGGTCCAGCTCTTCGGGGACCGCCTGAACGTCGTCGTGGACGATCCCGAAGCGCAAATCCCCTTTATCGAAGCCGCCCTGGCCGGGGCCGGGATCCCGGTCCTCGCGGAACGTCGCCTCACGCCGTCCCTCGAGAACGTCTTCATCTCCATCACCACTGAATCCTCCGGAGGCCTTTCATGACCAAAAGGATCCTCACCTTTGCCGTCGCCATCTCTCTGGCCCTGCCGGTCACGGCGGGTGCCCAGAAGAAGCCGCTGTCCCTGGAGGAGGCCTTGGCCGCCGGGCTCGAGTCGAGCCCGGGGCTCCACGCCTCGCGCCTGAAGCTCGAAGCGGCTTCGGCCAACGCCCGGGAGATCGCCGCCGGCCGCCTGCCCGCGCTCAAGCTCGGCGGCGGTTACACCAGGCTGAGCGAAGTGCCGGACTTCCAGGTGACCCTGCCCATCTCTCCCAACCCGGTCGTCGTCTCGCAGAGCTATTTCAACAATTTCAATCTGCGCCTCGGCGTCCAGCAGCCGCTGTTCATGGGCTTCCGGCTTCAGGCCGGCGAGGGGTCCGCCCGGATGCTCGAGGCCGCGGCCGGCCAGGACCTCGCCAAGGACCGGGCCGAGCTCGTCTTTGCGCTCAAGAACGCCTATTGGGGCCTGGCCCGGGCCAGGGAATTCGAGAAGGTCATCGAGGAGAACGTCCGGCAGGTCGCCGAGCACCTTAAGGACGTCAGGGCCTTCTTCGATCAGGGCCTGGTGACCAGGAACGACGTGCTTCGGACCGAGCTCGAGCTTTCAAACGCCGAGATCATGAGGATCGACGCCCGCAACGCGGCCGAGATCGCGCTGACCGGGCTCGTCAGCCTCATCGGCCTGCCGCTCGATGCCGACGTCGACCTGACGACGCCCGTCGAGAGCCAGGCGTCGCGGCTCCCGGAGGACGCCGGGATCGCAGAGGTCTCCTCGGTCGAGACGGCGCTGACGAGGCGCCCGGAGATCAAATCGGCCGAGTTCAGGATCAACGCCGCCGAGCAGGGAGTCAAGGCGGCCCGGTCCGGTTTCTATCCTCAAGTCTTCCTGACCGGCAACTATTACTACCTGCGTCCGAACCCGCGCTTCCTGCCCGCCCTCGACCGCTTCAAAGGGACCTGGGACGTGGGCGTCTCCGTATCCTTCGACGTCTGGAATTGGGGGCAGACGAAGCGCCAGGCGGAACAGGCCGAGGCCCGGCTGGGCCAGGCCCACGACGCCCGCAAGGCCCTCGAGGACCAGGCCGTTCTCGAGATCACGCAGTGCCGGCTGAGCCTGGCCCGTGCCGGAGAGAAGGTCCGCGTCGCCGGCCAGGCCGTCGGCCAGGCCGAGGAGAACCTCCGGGTGACACGCGAGCGATTCAAGCAGGGCGTCGCCTTGAGCGCGGACGTCCTCGACGCCGAAGTGGCTCTCCTCCAGGCCAAGCTCGGCCGGACCCAGGCCGCGATCGACCAGGTCCTGGCTCAGGCCCGGCTGGAAAAGGCTTTGGGGGTTTGAGAGCAGGGGAGAGCGGAGGAGAGGATCGTGCCCGACCATTCGATCACCGTCAAGTCGCTGACCAAAATGTTCGGCGGCTTCACGGCGGTCGACTCCGTCAGCTTCGACGTCCGACGCGGCGCGATCTTCGGCTTCCTCGGCGCCAACGGGGCGGGCAAGTCGACGACGATCCGTATGCTCTGCGGCCTGCTCGACCCGACCTCGGGGACGGCCACGGTCGGCGGGTTCGACGTCGGCCGCGAGCCCGAGAAGGTCAAACGGGTGATCGGCTATATGTCCCAGAAGTTCTCCCTCTACGAGGACCTGACCGTTCTCGAGAACATCCGCTTCTTCGGCGGGATTTATGGGCTCGCAGCCAAGGCCATTCAGGCGCGGCTCGCCTGGGTCCTCGAATTGGCCGGGCTCGAGGGACGGGAGCGGAGCCTGACGCGAACGCTCTCGGTCGGCTGGAAGCAGCGGCTGGCGCTCGGTTGCGCCGTCCTCCATGAGCCTGAGATCGTCTTCCTCGACGAGCCCACGGGCGGGGTCGACCCGGCCTCGCGCCGCCGCTTCTGGGAGCTCATCAACGAGCTTTCCGAACGGAAGGTCACCGTCTTCGTCACGACCCACTACCTGGACGAGGCGGAATACTGCAACGACATCCGGCTCATCCATGCCGGCCGGATCGTGGCCGGCGGGAGCCCGCGCCAGCTCAAGGAGGAGGTCATCCGCAATCCCATCCTCGAGGTCGCGACGGACCGGGCCGTCGACGCCCTCGCGATCCTCCGGAAGGAGCCCTGGGTCCTGGAGACGTCCATCTTCGGGACCGCCCTTCACGTCGGCGTCGCGGACGAAGAGGAGGGCCGCCGGCTCATCCGCGAGCGGCTGGCCGCGAAAGGCATCACGCCTGACCGGATCGACAGGATCGTCCCGTCGCTCGAGGACGTCTTCATTCACAAGATCGAGGAACAGACCCCGGGACGGGGCGAGCGCGGAGGCGGCGCCGTGAAGACCGCGCCTCACGCCTTCATCGGTCCGGTCATGCGGAAGGAGATCCGCCAGATCAGGAGGGACAGCCGCTCGCTCGTCTTCATGATCTTCATCCCGGCCTTCCTGCTCATCGTATTCGGCTTCGCCCTGAACTTCGACATCAAGCACGTCCCCCTGGCCGTCGTCGACCTGGATGGCAGCCGCCTGAGCCGGGAGCTGGCCGAAAAGTTCCGGACGACGGAGTATTTCGACGTCAAGGCGACGCTTGACCGGACCGGGGACATCGACGACCTCATGGCCCGGGAGAAGATCAAGGCCGCGCTGGTTATCCCGGCGACCTTCTCCGAGGACCTCCTGGCCGGGCGGAGCCCCTCGGTCCAGTTCCTCCTCGACGGCGCCAACGCCATGAGCGGGACGACGGCCGCGGGCTACGCGGCGGCCATCCTCCAGAGCTACTCGCAGCGGACGACGCTCGAAGCGCTGGAGCGCCGCGGGGCGGGCAGCGTGACGCTTCCCCTCGCGACCGAGGTCCGCGTCTGGTACAACCCCGAGCTCAAGAGCGCCCGGTTCCTCCTGCCCGGATTGATGGCCTTCATTCTCATGGTCATCCTGACGACATCGACGGCCTTCTCCATCGTCAGGGAGAAAGAACGGGGGACCATGGAACAGATCGCCGTCTCGCCCCTGCCGGCCTCGGCGCTCATCGTCGGCAAGCTCGTTCCCTACGTCGTGATCTCCCTCGCTCTCGGCCCATCTCGTCCTGGGGCTCGGTTGGGTCCTCTTCGGCGTGGGGGTCAAAGGCAACTATCTTCTTCTGCTGCTGGGCATGGTCCTGTTCCTCATCTCCGGGCTCGGCCAGGGCATCCTCATCTCGGCCCTCACGCGGACCCAGCAGGTCGCGTTCCTTCTCTCGGTCCTGACGACGATCCTGCCGACCTTCATCCTGTCCGGCTTCGTCTTCCCGATCCGGAACATGCCCATGGCCGTCCAGGCCGTGACCTATCTCGTCCCGGCCCGGTATTTTCTCGTCGTCCTGCGGTCGGTCATCCTCAAGGGCGCCGGGCTTCAGGCCTTTTGGGAACAGATGCTCCTGCTCGCCGCGTTCGCCGCGTCGACCTTGGCCTTGAGCGTGATCCTGCTCCGCCGGGGCGGCGAGCGGGGACGGCGGCAGGCGGGGAGGGCCGCATGAGGGCCATCCTGTCCATACTCTGGAAAGAGTTCCTCCAGCTTCGCCGCGACCCGAAGCTCTTTCCGGTCATCTTCATCTCGCCCATTCTCCAGCTCCTCCTCCTGGGCTATGCCGCGAACCTCGACGTCAAGAACATCCCCTCGGTCGTCTGCGACATGGACCGATCGGTGGAAAGCCGAGGGCTCATCGACGAGTATGTGAATTCCGGCTATTTCACGGTCGCGGCCCGGGTCGAGCGCATGGCCGAGATCGATCGCTACCTCGACAACGGCCACGCGGCCATGGCTTTCGTCATCCCCAGAGGCTTCGGCGACGACCTCGCGGCGGGGAGGCGGGCCTCCCTCATGCTCATCGCCGACGGTTCGGAGAGCCAGTCGGCGTCGATCGGCGTCAACTACGGAACGATGATCGCGGCGCGGCACAACCAGAAGATCATCCTGGAGACGTTCGAGCGGGCCCGGGGGCTCGGCCTGAAGCCGGTGCTGGTCAAGGCCGAGGTCCGGGTCTGGTACAACCCGGAGCTGCGCAGCCGGAACTTCATGGTCCCCGGCGTCCTCGGCCTCATCCTGATGATCATGACCACGGTTCTGGCGTCGATCGGCATCGTCCGGGAGCGCGAGGCGGGGACGATGGAGCAGCTCATCGTGACGCCGGTCCGTCCGTACCAGCTCATCATCGGCAAGCTCCTGCCGTTCGTCCTTATCGGGCTCGTCGACGCGACCTTCGTCATCACCGTAGCCCGAGGCTGGTTCGGCGTCCCGGTCCGGGGCAGTGTGCCGCTCCTCTTCGCGCTGTGCGTGGCCTTCATGCTCAACACCCTGGGCGTCGGCCTCTTCATCTCGACGATCTCCCGGACCCAGCAGCAGGCCATGCTGACCTCGCTCTTCTTCATGATGCCCCAGATCATGCTCAGCGGCTTCGTCTTTCCCATCGAGAACATGCCCAAGTTCTTCCAGGCGGTGACGACGATCGTCCCGCTCCGCTATTTCTTCGTCATCATCCGCGGCATCATGCTCAAGGGGGCGGGCTGGCGGCACCTCTGGCCCCAGGCCGCGGCGCTCATGGTCCTGGGGACGCTCATCCTGGCCCTGAGCGTCGCCCGCTTCCAGAAGAAGCTCGACTGATAATATTGTCGCCCTCCGCCTTGATTGACACCCCTGGATGCCGGCGTTATAACGAGGCCATGAACGCCAAACCCTGCCGCCTTCTCGCTACTCCCTGTTTTGCCCTCGCCGCGCTGCTCCTTTGCCTCGGCGCCTGCTCGCCCGATCCGACGGGCACCACGGGGATGAGCCGGATCGCCGGTCCGGACCGGCTCTGGTACCGCCAGCCGGCCGCCGACTGGGACGAAGCCCTTCCCGTCGGGAACGGCCGGCTCGGGGCCATGGTCTTCGGGTACTCCGGACACGAGAAGCTCCAGCTCAACGAAGAGACGGTCTGGGCCGGCTCGCCCGTCGACAACAACAACCCGGCGGCCCTCGAGGCCTTACCCCTCATCCGGCAGGCCCTTTTCGAGGGCGATCACGCCCGGGCCTCGGCCTTGGCCGAAAAGTCATTGCTCGGAACGCCGCCACGGATAAGGTCCTACCAGCCGCTGGCCGACCTTCTCATCGATCTCGAGGACGTCCGGGCGGGAGCCGAGTACGAGCGGGACCTCGATCTCAGGGACGGCATCGCCTCGGTCGTCTGCGAGACGCCGGATGGCGTCGTGATCGAGCGGCAGGTCTTCTCTTCGGCGACGGACGATGTCCTGGCCGTCGGGATAGCGGCCGGTCGCGGCGCCGGGATCACGGGGACCATTCGCCTGACCAGGGCCAGGGACGCCACGGTCCGGACGATCTCCCGCAACGGGATCGTCCTTTCCGGCCGCATCGCCGACAAGGCGGATCCTCTCAGCGGGCCCGGGGGCGAGCACATGCGATTCGCGGCTTCGCTCAGCGTGCGCACCAAAGGGGGACGCGTTAAGGCGGACGGGGACGCCGTCCGTGTCAAGGGCGCGCGGGAGGTGACCATCCTCCTGGCGGCGGCGACGGACTATGACCCGGCCCGGCTCGACTTCGACGCCGGCGCCGACCCGGTCGCGAAGACCGCCGAGACCCTGGCCCGGGCCCGGCGCTTCTCCTTTCGGGAGCTCCGGGACCGCCACATCGCCGAACACCGGGCGCTCTACGATCGCGTCTCCCTCGACCTCGGCGGCTCGCCGGACGCCTCCGGCCTGCCGACCGACGAACGGCTCGAGAGGGTCAAGGCCGGCGGCGGGGACCCGGGCCTGGCGGCCCTTTACTTCCAGTACGGCCGCTACCTGCTCATGGGCTCGTCGCGCCGGCCGGCCGTCGCTTCCTGCCAATCTCCAGGGGATCTGGAACCAGGACTTCGAGGCGGCCTGGAATTCCGACTTCCACACCAACATCAATCTGCAGATGAACTATTGGCCGGCCGAAGTCACTAATCTCCCGGAGACCGTCGGACCCCTGGCGGACTTCGTCGGCCGCCTGACCGTCCCCGGCGCCGTGACGGCCCGCAAGACCTACGGCACCCGCGGCTGGACCCTCCACCATCTGACCGACCCCTTCGGACGGACCGGCGTCGCCGACGGCGTCTGGGGCGTCTCGCCCATGGCCGGACCGTGGATGACCTTCCCTCTCTGGGACCACTACGAGTTCACCGGCGACACGGCCTTTCTCCGCGAACGTCGCCTACCCGATCATGAAGGGCTCGGCCGAATTCGTCGCCGACTTCCTCGTCCCGTCCCCCGACGGCTGGCTGGTCACCGCGCCCTCCCATTCGCCGGAGAACGCCTACATCGACCCGAAGACGGGCAAAGCCGGAATCGCTGACCTACGCCGCGACGATCGACGTCGAGATCGCCCGGGCCCTGTTCGAGAATTGCATTCGCGCCGCCGGGATCCTCGGTGTCGACGCGGAATTCTCCGCCCGGCTGAAAGAGCTCGAAAAGCAGCTGCCGCCCCTCCAGATCGGCAAGCACGGCAATCTCCGTGAATGGATCAAGGGACTACGACGAGGCCGAGCCCGGGCATCGCCACATGTCCCATATGCTGGCCCTTTACCCCCTGGCCCAGATAACGCCCGAAACGCCCGAGCTCTTCGAAGCGGCCCGCCGGACGATCGCCCGCCGGCTCGAGCATGGCGGCGGCCAGACCGGCTGGAGCCGGGCCTGGATCGTCAGCTTCTATGCGCGGCTGCTCGAGGGCGAAACGGCCCACCGGAACCTGCTGACGCTCCTCCGGAGATCGACCCTCAAGAACCTCTTCGACACCCACCCTCCCTTCCAGATCGACGGGAACTTCGGCGGGACGGCCGGCATCGCCGAGATGCTCGTCCAGTCCCATCGGGGCTTCATCCAGGTCCTCCCGGCGCTGCCCGCGGCCTGGGCCGAGGGCCGGTTCAAGGGGCTATGCGCCCGGGGCGGCTTCGAGCTCGACGCCGACTGGAGCGGGGGACGGATCGTCGAGCTCCGGGTCCGTTCGAAGGCGGGTGGGCGGCTGCGGCTGGCCGATCCCTTCGCCGCGCGCGAGGTCAAGGTCACCGGCGCGGACCCGTCGAGCGCTCTTCCCCGGCAGGGGATGATCGAGCTCGAGACACGGCCCGGCCAGGAGATCGTCTATTCGACGACGATCTCGTCGGCGAAGAGCCAGGACTTGCCGCCCGCCCCGTAATGCCAGTCGGGGACGGCGCCGATGGTCTTGGCCCGGACCCGGACGTATCGGGCCTGGCGCGCCTCGAAGCGCGGCCTCGAATCCCTTGATGACCGCTTCGGCCAGGCGAGGCGAGACGTCGTTCCTGACCTCGGCCACGGTCTCGTAGGTCAGGCCGTCGGAAGAGACGGCGAATTCGACCGACGCCGGCAGGAAGATCCATGAGTTGATGTTCTGCAGGCACCTCACGGCGATCGTGCGCACGGACCGAGGCGCGCCGAGATCGATCGACGGCGTCGAGGTCGACGCCCTCGAAGCCCTGCCAGCGTCCGTCCTCGGAATTCCGCGATCCGAGGAGGCCGTCCGTGAGGGCGGTGTCGCCGCCGCCCGCGCGGTCCGGGCTGAACGGCGCTGTCAGCACCGGCGTGCGGCCAGAGGCGGCATGGACGACGAAGCGCTCGGTCACGACGGCCGGGCTCAGACGCTCGGTCCCGTCGAAGGCCGCCGCCCGGATCTCGGTCGTCTTCCTGAGCACAATGGGCTTCTTATAGCGCTTCGAAGAGGGACCGGGATCGGTGCCGTTCGTCGTATAGCGGATGTCGAGCCCCGGGATCTCGGTCTCGAGCGTCATGGTGGCCTGTTTCGAGCCGGGCGACACGGCGGCTCGGATGCCGACGAGATAGGCGCTCCGGGCGAAGTTCAGGCCGGCGGCCTGATAGCGGGCGAGGAGCCCTTGGACGCCGGCTGAGAATCTGTTCCAGTCCCGTCGCACTCTTCGGCGACCAGACCGCCTCGGACAGGGCGGCCAGGCGGGGCAGGGCCATGTACTCGGCGTGCTTCCCGTCCGGCACATACTCGGTCCAGAGATTGACCTGAGCGCCCAGGATGTGGGCCGCTTCCGCCTCGGTCAGGACATCGGGTACGGGCTCCAAGGAATAAACCTTGCTGAGGGGGAGGTAGCCGCCGATGGCCGGGGGCTCATAGGCCGGGTTCCCTTGATAGTAATCGATGTAGCAGTGGGAGGTCGGCGACATGACGACGTCATGCCCGGCCTTGGCCGCGGCGATGCCGCCTTCAGTGCCGCGCCAGGACATGACCGTCGCCTGGGGGGCCAAGCCGCCCTCGAGGATCTCGTCCCAGCCGATGAGACGCCGGCCCTTGGCGTTGAGGATCTTCTCGATCCGCCGGACGAAATAGCTCTGGAGCTCGCTTTCGTCCTTGAGCCCCTCGGCCTTGATCCGGGCCTGGCACTGGGGGCAGCGCTTCCACTCGGTCTTGTTGGCCTCGTCGCCGCCGATGTGGATGAATGAGCCCGGGAAAAGCTCGACCGACCTCGGCCAGTACGTTTTCCAGGAACGCGAACGTGCCCTCGTTGCCGGGGCAGAAGATGTCCGTGATGGGCCAGTAGCCGCCCGGCGTGACGGTGAAGGGTCCGCCAGTGCACGAGAATTCCGGATAGGCCGCCAGGGCCGCCTTGGCATGACCGGGCATCTCGATCTCGGGCACGACGGTCACGTAGCGGGCCGCGGCGTAGGCGACGATCTCGCGGATGTCGTCCTGGGTGTAGAAGCCGCCGTAGGTCGCGGCCTCGCCCGGCTGCTGAGGCTCCCGGGCGTTCCAGTGCTGGTCCTCACGGTCGACGCGCCAGGCGCCGATCTCGGTCAGCTTCGGATATTTCTTGATCTCGATGCGCCAACCCTGGTCGTCGGTCAGATGCCAGTGGAAGGTGTTCAGCTTGTGCATGGCCAGGATGTCGATCCAGCGCTTGACGAATTCCTTGGGGAAGAAATGCCTCGAGCAGTCGAGCATCCCTCCCCGCCAGGAGAACCGCGGCTTGTCCTCGACGCTGACACACGGGACCGTCCAGGCCGGCGTCGCCGCGGCCCCCGCCGCGCCCTCGATCGCGGCGGGCAGGAGCTGACGGAGGGTCTGGACGCCGTAGAAGATCCCGGCGGGGGCGGCGCCCCGGATCCGGATCTTGTCCGTCTCAATGTCCAGGAGGTAGCCTTCGTCTCCCAGACGGTCTCCCAGGTCCTCGAGGTGGAGGATGATGGAGCCCGCCGCGATCGGTATCTCTCCGGCGAGCTCGGTCGAGACATCGATGCCGAAGTCGTATCCGGTCGGACGACGGAGCATGTCTTTGAGGGCGGAGGCCACGGGCAGGAGATCGACCTGGCTTTCGAGGATGACGATCCGCGTCGACGGCCCGAGAGCGAAGGTCCCCGGGCGGGTTTCGAGGCGTACCGGGGCCGGGACGACCTCCGGGCCGGTCGTCTTGCGTCCCGTTGACGCGGCGGTGGAGCAACCGGCCGCAGCCAAGACAACCATTAAGATCACGACCAAGAGCGATACGCGGGCTATTCCGGCTTTATTCACGGAGGGCCTCCTTGGCGGATTTCGATGCGGACAACGCGATAGTATCGGCCCCCCGGACCCAAGTCAAGGCCGTGATCGGGTTGACAGTCTCCTCGGCCGCGGTCTATGATTCCGGCATCCGACCGCGGAGGGAGCAAACGCCATGCGCAAGACAGTCCTCCTCGTTCTTCTGTTCAGCCTGGCCGCCTGGGGCTGCCGGGGCGACCGGGACCAGGGTCCCGCGGCCAAGGGCCAGGAGCCGGGCACGGACGCTCCGGCCGCCGCCTCGTTCGTGACTGTCAAGGACGGCCGATTCGTGCTGGCCGGAAAACCCTATTACTTCGTCGGGGCCAACTTCTGGCAGGGGATGAACCTCGGCGTCGACGGCGAGAGCGGCGACAGGGCCCGGCTCCTGCGGGAGCTCGACCGTATGCGCGACCTCGGCCTGACCAATCTCCGCGTCATGGCTTCCTCCGAGGGCCCAAATACCGAGCCTTACCGGACGGTCCCGGCCCTGATGACGTCCCCGGGAGAATACGACGGCAGCGTCCTCGACGGCCTCGACTTCCTGCTGGCCGAGATGGGCAAGCGAGGGATGCGCGCGGTCATGGTCCTTAACAACTTCTGGCAGTGGTCGGGCGGCATGGCCCAGTACGTCTCCTGGCGCGAGAAGACGCCCATCCCGTATCCCGGGGATTACGAGAAATTCATCACCTATGCGGCGAAGTTCTATACCTACCCGGAGTGCCAGGACTGGTTCCGGGACCACATCGCCATGATCACCGGCCGGACCAATCCTTATACCCGCGTCAAATACCGCGACGATCCGGCCGTCTTCTCATGGGAGCTTGGGAACGAGCCGCGGCGTTACCCCCAGAGCTGGATCGACGACACGGCCGCCTACATCAAGTCCCTCGACCCGAACCACATGGTGACGACGGGCTCGGAGGGCAAGCCGCCCGGCGAGCCGACGCAGGATTTCGTCCGGACCCATAGCTCTCCCGGCATCGATTACGTCACCATCCACATCTGGCCCCAGAACTGGGGCTGGTACGATCCGAAGCGCCCCGCGACCTACAAGGCCGCCGAGCCGCTGGCCATCGCCTATTTCCTGGAGCACGCCAGGGAAGCGAAGGGTATGGGGAAACCCCTCGTCCTCGAGGAGTTCGGCCTGGCCCGCGAGTGGCTGCCCCGCAAGAACAACCTCGACCCCGCCTCGCCGACGACGAATAAGGATCTCTATTATGCGGCCCTCTACAAGCTCGTCATGGACTCGATCGCGTCAGGCGGCCCGGCGATGGGGGACAACTTTTGGGCCTGGGCAGGCGAAGCCAGGCCGGGTATGACGTGGGTCGGGGACCCGCCGCACGAACCCGCCGGCTGGTACTCGGTCTATGACGCCGATGCCTCGACCCTGGCCGTCATCGGCGATCATGCCAAGCGAATTGCGGAGCTCATGAAATAGCATGACCAGGATCCTTGTCGCTTCGGATTGGGCGCCTATCCGGGCCCTCGAACCCGTCATATCCCGGGAACCGGAGTCTGTCTACGGCGACGTGCTCCCGATCCTTCGCGCCGCCGACCTCAGGATCGTCAACTGCGAATGCGCCCTGACGGCGGCCCGCAAGCCCGTCTGGAAGAGCGGCGCCGTCTTCAAGGGGCTCCCGGCCCACGCCGCGGCTCTCGCTGCGGTCCCGTTCGAGGTGGCGACGCTCGCCAACAACCATGTCTTCGATTATGGCCTGGCCGGATTCCGGGAGACGCTCGAGGTCCTGCGCCGGAATGGGATAAGAACGATCGGTGCGGGGATGACGTTCGAGGAGGCCACAGCCCCGCTGAGACTGACCGTCAAGGGTGCGCGCCTCACCATCGTCAATTTCGGCGAAGGCGAGGACCTCACGGCGTCCGCGGGGGGGCCGGGCGTCTGCGGCTGGGAGATCGATCGGCTGGCCCACCTCATCCGCAAGGCCAAGAAACGGGGCGACTTCGTCATCGCCATAGGGCATGCGGGTCTCGAGTACGTCCCGTTCCCGCCGCCTTATGTCGTCGCGGCCTTCCGGGCCCTCTCGGACGCCGGTGCCGACTGCGTCGTCGGCCATCACCCGCATGTTCCTCAGGGCCTGGAAATGCGCCGCGGCCGGCTCATCGCCTACAGCCTGGGGAACTTCGCCTTCTTCCAGCCGCCCGAGCTCCAGTACCGCCGGACCGGGTTCTGCCTCTCGCTCGACGTGCGCGCCGGCTGTCTGGCCTCTTACAGGATCCATCCCTATCGCATCGCCGAGAACGGGCTCCGTCCGCTCGACAGGGGAGAGGAGCGCTCGTTCCGCGAGGCGCTCCGCCGCGTTTCCGGTCCGCTCAAGACCGCGCGCGGGGTCGCCGAGTCCTGGCAGGCCTATCTTGCCTATTACGGCCCCGAGGGTTTCAAGAAGGAGGTCCTCGGTATCCTCGAAAAGATGGATTCGGAGCCCCGGAAGGGCGCGGCCATGTTCCGCAACCGCATCACGACCCTGCAGCACGCCGAGCTCTGGCGCGACGCCCTGACGCGGTTCATGTCCGAGAAACCGGCCCCCGCGCGGCCGGCCTGGACCCGCCTCATCGACGAGTGGCTCACGAAGCCGCTCACGCCGAAGGCTAACTGACGGCCTAGGCGAACCCGTAGCGCCGGCCGGCCGAATCGACGATCGCGCCGATGAGTTGCCGGTAATCCTCACCCTCGCCGAGCGGCGAGCCGTGGTAGAGCGTGTAGATCTGCGGCGCCCAGCTCTTGTGGGGCTTGAGCCCGGGGATGCCGTTGACCTCGATGATGCGAAGCTTCCCGGTCCGGTCGACGCGCATGTCGATGCGGACGTGGTCGAGGCAGCCCATGGCCTCGGCCGCCGCGTCGCCGAGAATCCGGGCTTCATCCGTTCTCGCCCCGGCCAGGCTGATCCTCGTCAGGCCGACGCCCCTGAGGTCGCTCCGCAGGATGCGATAATTCCTGTAGTGCGTGTCCTCGACCGTGACCAGGCCGGGCAGGCACTCTCGGGTCTTGCCGTTCCCGACGATGAGGGCCGTGTATTCGTCGCCCGGGAGGAACTCCTCGACCAGGGCCGGCTCGTCGAACTCCTTCTCGATGAAGGCGACGCGCCGCCTCAGCTCCTCCTCGTTGTGCACGACGCTTTCGTCGGAGATGCCGACCGACCGCGATTCGCAGATCGGCTTGACGAAGGCGGGATAGGTGACCATCGAAACGTCGTCGCCCGAATGGAGGAGGACGTGCGCCGGGACGGCGACCCCCCCCGCGGCCAGGATCTCGTGGGTCTCGAATTTGTCGATCATGGCCCGCATCGTCCGGCTGTTCGAGCCGATGTAGGGGATCTGTCTTTCGTCGAGAACGTCGGCGACCCAGGTCCCGGCGGCGTTCCGTCCGATGAACGCTTCGTTCGTCGTGATGTGGTAGAGGGCGCTCCAGACGATGTCGAAATCGGGCTTGTCGACGAGGCGGAATAACTCCGCTTCGTCGGCGACTTGGGCGATCCGGGTCGGGTGGCCGAGGGATTCCGTGGCCTCGCGCATGGATTCGGTGACCTTCATGTCGCCCCAGCCCTGGGCGTCGCCGCCGGGGCCGGTCAGGAGCAGTATCTTCATGGCGGTTCTCCCTCAGAAAAGATCGTGTATCCGGCGGTATTCGAGCAAGGCGCGGGCCGTCGTGGCCGAGACGGGTTCGATGCGCCGCGCCACGGCCTGCCGTTGGGCCTCCGGCAGATCGACTTTGGAGACGACCTCGACGGCGATGTCCCTGTCTCCGCTGACAGTCCGCCGATGGCCGATCCCACTCATGAGGACTTCGACAAGACGCCGGCCGGGGTCGAGGATCTCGATCTCCGCTCCGGTGTGCCGGCAAAGCGCCGTCCGGAATGCCTCGGCGACGTAGGCGTAATGGGTGCAGGCGAGCCCGGCATAGAGTAGCGCCGCGGTCGGGAGCCTCGGCGCGGCCCGAAGGACGCACTCATCGACGAGGCCCGGGATCAGCGGAGAATCGGGGTCCTTGTCGATGACCGCGGCCAGGCCGTGGCACGGCTCGGCGACGATCCGCTTCGGCTCGATACCCCTCTCGGCCAGCCTCCGGACGTGCTCGCCCGAACCGATGGTCGTCCGTGTCCCGAACAGTGCCAGGACGCCATCGGGGTCCCGGGCCAGGGCCTCGAAGAAAAGCTCGGTGCCGGCTTCCAGAATGCCTGTCACGGGGACGCCGGGGGCCCGGCTGAAGGCCGTGGCCTCGTAGATCACCGACAGCGTGTTGCAGGCGATGAGGACGAAGTCGGGATGAAAGGCCGTCATCGCGGCCAGCGCCCCGTCGAAGACCGCGGCGCGTGCGGCGAGATCGGGCAGGTCGTTGTAGCCATGGTGGGCGTCAGGCCAGGCGTTGACGTAGATGAGGCGGACGCTGCCTTCCCCGGCGGTCTCCCGCAGCCGGCGGTCGAGGTCGGCGCAGACGAGGAGGCCGCCGAGGCCCGAATCCGTGATCACGACGGTGACCGCGCCGGACTTCCTGCCGAAATCGAGGAGGCTTCTCATGGGGACGGAGGCCTCAGGCGGTCCCTTCCGGGGCGTCCTCTACCTTGGCCCGGAAATCCGCGCGGACGCGCTCGAGGAGGGGGGGCCCGGTCAGGATGCGGGCCGCCGCGGCGGCCAGGAAGTAGACGCCGTCGAGGAGGGCCTTCTCGCCGCCGGCCGCTATGGCATCGCGGGCGAAGCCCTCGGTGTGGATGGGGAAGTCGCTGGCCTTGATCATCGGCTCGATCGTCGGGACGACCCAGGAGACATTGGCCAGATCCGTCGAGCCGTAGGTCTCCCGGACTTTTGCCGGATCGGACCGGCCCCGTTCCACGAACAGCGGGGCGAAGATCTCTTCGAGGACACGGTTGCGGCGGAAGGTCGTTACCCCGGGCCCGGGCTCGCTGATCTTGGCTCGACATCCGGTTTCTTCAGCGGCCCTTTCGGCGAGGCGCCTGACCTCGGCGACGAGGCTCCCGAGCTTGGACATGGTGTCGGAGCGAAGGGAGAACCGGCCGCGGGCGTAATCCGGGATGATGTTCGGCGCCTCGCCGCCCGATTCGATGATGCCGTGAAAGAGGGTTCCCGCCGGGAATTTTGTCCGCGGCAGGGCGGCCGAATGATAGAAGAGGACCAGGGCGTCGAGGGCGTTCCGGCCCTGGAGGGGCGCGGCCGCGGCGTGGGCCTTCTGGCCGAAGAACTCGACGATGAGCGAGCGCCGGGCCAGCGCCTGGCCGATGACGGTGTCTATCGAGTGGGGGTGGATCTGGAGAACGACGTCCGATCGGGAGAAGATCCCGTCCTGGATCATGCGGACCTTGCCGCTGCCGCGCTCCTCGGCCGGAGTCCCGACGACCTCGATCGTCCCGGGGATATCGCAACCCAGGACGGATTTCAGGACGATGGCGGCATAGGTCCCGGCCGTGCCGATGATGTTGTGGCCGCAGGCGTGCCCCAGGCCAGGGAGAGCGTCCATCTCGGCCGTGAACGTCACCCGGGGACCGTTTGGAGAGGGACCGAATACGGCCCGGAACGAGGTCGGCAGCCCTTCGGAGGCGGGGGAGAGGTCGAAGCCCTCGGCCAGAAGGACCGCTTGGAGCAGGCGCGATGTCCGTACCTCTTCGAAGGCAAGCTCGGGGTCGGCGTGGATCTTGCGGCTCAGCTCGAGGATCTCGGTCCGGCGATCTTCGACGGCCTTGGCGATTCTGGCGTTGATATCCATGATCGATCGGGGCCTATGATAATTCAGAACGAAAATCCTTGTCAAAAAAGGGGTCCGGACAGCCGGGGCGATTATGATAACATCACGGACGGAACGAAAGGCCGAAGGCCGCAAAACGAGCGGTCAGGCCGGGAGTCCGAGGAACATGAACGTGAGAAGAAAACAGCTCATCGCCATCATCTGCGGCCTTGGCCTGAGCGCTGCCGCGCAGGCCCAGCATGTCTACACGACGCCGGGTTTCGCCATGGAGATCAACGGCCGCGGAGAGATCGTCAAGCTGGCCGATCTGAAGGGCCAGCGGAACTACGCGCCCGATGGCCATCCCGGTTATCTCGTCCGGGTCAAGAGCATCGGTGGCGCCGAGATCCTGCCGACGGCGTTCAAAGCCACAAAAGGCCTGTTGACCTTCGCTTTTGATGGCGGGATCGAGCTCACGGTCCGGGCCGCCCAGAAGCCCGAATACCTGCGTTTTGAGCTAATCGACGTGGCCTACCCCGAGAAGATCGACGCGGTCTTGTGGGGCCCGATCTTGACGACGATCGACGAGACCGTCGGAGAGGTGGTCGGAGTCGTCCGGAACGCCGATTTCGCCATCGGCATCCAGACCCTGAATTCGAAAACGTGCGGCGGCAGGCTGGTCAACGAGGAAGGCACGACGGGGGGAATGACAACGGCCACCAAGGAGGGGTCCGGCTCGAGCCTCCAGGCCTTCTGCGTCAACCAGGCCAGGGACCGGGTCATGACGGTCTGGCAGCAGCACAAGAAAGTGCCGGTCAAGGCCTTGCCTGGATTCAGCCTGGAGGGGAGCGCCCTGGCCGTTTTCGGCTCCGCTCCGGCCGACGCGCTGCCCTTGATCGGCAGGATCGAGCTGGCCGAAGGCCTGCCGCACCCCATGATCGACGGTGAATGGATCAAGACCTCCGGCGCGACGGGCCGGCCCTATCTCATCGCCAATTTCGGCGAAAAGAATGTCGACGAGATGCTGGAATATGCCCGGCGCCTGGGATTTTATTCGCTCTACCATAGCGGACCGTTCAAGACCTGGGGCCACTTCGACCTCATGGAGGACCTGTTCCCCAACGGCAGGGCCGGGATGAAGCTATGCGTGGACAAGGCCCGGGCCAAGGGCATCCGGATAGGGGTCCATACGCTGACGAATTTCATCACCACGAACGACCCCTTCGTGACGACCACGGCCAACAAGGGGCTGATGGCCGCGGGTATCGCCACGCTTCAGAAGGACATCGACGCCGCGGCGACCGAGATCGTCGTGGACCGCGAAGATTATTTCCGGCAGGGATCGACCCTCAGCAGCCTGCTTATCGGCGCCGAGATCATCCGTTATCAGGACGTGACCGGGAGCGGGCCCTGGGCCCTGACGAACTGCGTCCGGGGGGCTTTCGGGACAGCCGCGGCGGCCCACGCCAAGGGCGACCCGGCCAAGAAGCTCATGGATCACCCGTACAAGACCTTGTTCCCCGATTGGCCCATGCAGGAGGAGCTCATCCGGAACCTGGCCGCACTCTTCAACGAGACCGGGGTCTCCCACATGGACTTCGACGGCCACGAGGGAACCTGCTACCTGGGCCGTGGAGACTACGGCCACGATCATTTCGTCGAGGCCTTCCTGTCACAGGTCGATCACCTGGTCGTCAACGGCTCGAGCAACATCGGTCACTTCTATTGGCATGCCAACAGCTATATCAACTGGGGCGAGCCGTGGTACGCGAGCTTCCGGGAGAGCCAGTCCGAGCAGCGGTTCAAGCACCAGCCGTTCCTCGAGCGCAACTACCTGCCCAACATGCTCGGCTGGTTCCTCATGACGCCCGACACACGGCTCGAGGACATCGAATGGATGCTGGCCCGGGCCGCGGGCTATCGGGCCGGCTACGCTTTCGTCGCCGATCCCGAGGCCTTCGAGAAGAACCCCGACACGGACGCCATCATCGCCTCCATCAGGACTTGGGAAGAGGCCAAGCGGCTGGGCATCTTCAGCGACGAACAGAGGACCCGGCTGAAAGATCCCGAGAAGGACTTCCACCTTGAGAGGCATGAAAAGAACCGGTGGACCCTGCAGAGTTACGAGCAATTCCGCTTCGAGCACACCAGAAAAGTCCTGCAGCCGGGACAGCCGGCCCAATCGGAATGGCCCTTCGAGAACGCCTCCGGCCCTCAGCCTCTGCACCTCCATCTCCTGCTGACGGGAGGGGCAGATTCTCAAGCCCAAAGGATCGAGATCGAGGTCGATCGCTTCTTCAAGATCAGTGTCCCTGCGACGCTGAACAAGGGGCAATCCCTGGTCTGGGACGGATCGGATCGTATGATCATTTACGACGAGAAGGGCCGGAAGATCGAGGACGTATCCATCGGTACGGGCCTGCCGCTCCTGAAGAAAGGGAAACATTCGGTCGCTATCGAGGCCAGGTTCGCCGGGGACGGTCCCGTTATCAAAGGGACGGTGAAGCTCATGGGGGCCGTCGAGGCCATCGAGAGATAGCGGTCAGATCAGAAGCATGCAGTCGCCGTAGGAGAAGAAGCGGTAGCGCTCCTTGACCGCCTCGCGGTAGGCCCGCATGACGAGGTCGTAGCCGGCGAAGGCGGAAACGAGCATCAGCAGGGTCGATCGGGGCAGGTGGAAGTTCGTCAGCAGGCGGTCGACGACATGGAACTCGGATCCCGGGCGGATGAAGAGGGACGTCGATCGCCGGCCCGAGCGGATTCTGCCCTCCCACCAGGCGCTTTCGAGCGCCCGCACGACTGTAGTGCCGACGGCCGTGACGGGCCGGCCTTCGGACTTCGCGGCGTCGATGGCCTTGGCCGCGGACGGCGCGATGCCGTAGGTCTCTCCGAGCATCCTGTGGTCTTCGACGAGATCCACACGGACGGGGTGGAAGGTGGCCAGGCCGACGTCGAGCGTGACGCGCCGGACGTCGACGCCTTTGGCCTTGAGTCCGCGCAGGACTTTTTCAGTGAAGTGAAGGCCCGCGGTCGGCGCGGCTATCGCGCCTTCCTTCCTGGCAAAGACAGTTTGGTACCGGTCGATGTCCTCCGGCCTCGCGCTTTCGTCTTGCCTGGCGCGTTTGATGTAGGGAGGCAAGGGGGCATAGCCGGCTTCGTGGAGAAGGGCGCGGACATCGATCCTTCCGAAATCGAGAATGCGACGGCCCTCGTCTCCGGTTGCCGCCACTCGGGCTGAGACGCCGACGGCGAAGCGGACGGCGCCGCCTTCGTGGACCCTTTTCGCCGGCCGGCAGAGGACCTCCCAAACCCCCGGGCCGGCCTCGCGGATGAAAAGAAATTCTATCTTGGCCTCGCCGCTCGTGCCCCAGAGCCTGGCCGGCAGGACGCGGGTGTCATTGAGGACCAAAAGGCCGCCGGGGTCCATGTGATCGGCGAACTCGCGGAACCGGCCGTGCCGGATCGTGCCGGCGTTCCGGTCGACGATCATCATGCGCGAGTCGTCGCGATGGGGGAGGGGATGTTGGGCGATGAGCTCCGGAGGGAGATCGTAGTCGAAATCCGAGACGCGAAGGGGTTTGCCGGAGGTCATGGCCGGTCGGGGGGCTTTCTCAGTCCTTGAACAGCTTCTTCTGCCCGTCGGGCTTGGCTTTGCCGCGCGTGCCAGGCTCGCGGTGGTCATAGCCTAGGTGGGCGTAGGCCCGCGGCGTGATGACCCGGCCCCGGATCGTCCGGTCGAGGAAGCCGATGCGCATGAGGAAGGGCTCGTAGATGCTCTCGATCGTGTCCTTCTCCTCGTCGATGGCCGCGGCGATCGTGCCGATCCCGACCGGCCCGCCGCCGAAGTTCTCGATGATGGTCGAGAGGATCTTGCGGTCGACGTCGTCGAGGCCCAGGGCGTCCACCTCCATCATGTCCAGGGCCCGCTGGGCCTCCTTGGCCGTTATGACGCCGTCGCCCTTGACGTCAACGTAATCGCGGACGCGGCGCAGCAGGCGGTTGGCGACGCGCGGCGTCCCCCGTGACCGCAAGGCGATCTCGCCGGCGCCGGCGTCATCGACCTTGACCTTGAGGATCTGGGCCGAGCGCTGGATGACTTTCTTCAGGTCCTCATCCTGGTAGTAGTCGAGGCGGTGGATGATGCCGAACCGGCCCCTCAGGGGGGCCGTAATGCGCCCGGCCCGCGTCGTCGCCCCGATCAGAGTGAACTTTTTGATCTTGAGCTTGTGGCTGCGCGCGCCCGGTCCCTGGCCGATGAGGATGTCCAGGCTGAAATCCTCCATGGCCGAGTAGAGGATCTCCTCGATCGAGGGCTGGAGGCGGTGGATCTCGTCGATGAACAGGACCTCTTTGGTCTGCATGTTGGTCAGGATGGCCGAGAGGTCGCCGGTCCGCTCGATGACCGGCCCCGCCGTGGGCTTGATGCCGACGCCCATCTCCTTGGCGATGAGGTAGGCGAGGCTTGTCTTGCCCAATCCCGGCGGCCCGTAGAGGAGGACGTGGTCGAGGTGCTCGTCGCGCTTCCTGGCCGCCTCGATGAAAACCCGCAAGTTCGCCTTGACCTTTTCCTGGCCGACGAACTCGTCGAATGTCCTCGGACGGAGGCTGTCCTCGAAGAGGATATCCTCTTTCGTCCTGATCGGGCTGAGAATGGCGGGCATCGCTGTTATTCTACTCATCTCTTGTTTTTGGGCAAGTCCGTCGTGAGGCGGCGACGGATGTCGCTCCAAGGCCCCCGTGAGGGAAGGGGGACCCGCCGAAGGCGGGGGAAACCGTATAAGGAGGTTTCCGGGGCGCGGGGGCAAGGAGCGATATCCGTTGCGCAGCCGATAGACGGACGGCCCAAAAACGGATGATGAGTCTAAAGTTTAGCCAGGCGCGTCAAGCTGTCGCGAAGGAGCTTCTCGAACTCCGTGCCCGGCTTGAGGGCGGCGAGCGTCTGGTCGACGGCCCGCTCGGCCTCCTTGCGCCGGAAGCCCATGTTCTGGAGGGCCGAGAGAAGGTCCTCTTTCTCGGGCGTGCCTTGGCCCGCCAAGAGCTTCTCCTTCTTCTCCAGCTTGTCCTGGAGCTCCATGGTGATGCGCAGGGCTGTCTTCTTGCCGATCCCGGGCACGAGAGAGATCCGGGCCAGGTCGCTTGCCCGGACCGCGTCCTCGAGGTCCGCCGGCGCGATGCCCGAAAGGATGTTCAGCGCCAGCTTGGGCCCGATCCCCGAGATGCCGATGAGCTTGAGGAACATGTCCTTCTCTTCGTGCGAGACGAAACCGTAGAGGGCCAGGGCGTCGTCGGAGAGATGGGTGTGGATGAAGAGCTCGACCGTCCCGCCGAGCTCGCCCAGATGGACGAAGGACGATATGGGGATGGCCGCGGTATAGCCGACGCCTCCGGTGTCGATGACGACGCGTCCCGGAGTCTTGTCGATGAGGGTCCCCTTGAGGTAGGCGATCATGTCGGGTCCTTATCTGCGATCTTGGCCTGGTACAGGCGGCAATTGAGGTGGCAAATGGCGGTGGCCAGGGCGTCCGAGGCATCGAGCGGGATCCGGTCGTCGTCGAGGCCGAGGAGCGAGCGGACCATGGTCAGGACCTGCTCTTTGTCCGCCTGGCCGTAGCCCGTGACGGCCTTCTTGATCTCGAGGGCGGAGTACTCGGCCAGGCCGCAGCCCGTCGCGGCCACGGCGACGAGGATCGCCCCACGGACCTGTCCGAGAAGCAGGGCCGTCTTCATGTTCTGGGCGTAGAACGCATTCTCGATCGAGGCTTCCTCCGGGCTGTAGGTCCGGATGAGCTCCTCGAGCTCGCTCTTGATCTCGGCGAGCTTCAGATGAAGCGGGAGCTTGGCTGTCGGCTTGATGACGCCGAAGGCGACGGGGAGGAGGCGGCCGTTCTGTTCCTCGACGATCCCGAACCCCGTGGACTGGAGGCTGGGATCGATGCCGAGGACCCGCATGGCATACGCCGGGGGTCACCCGGCCTGAGAGAAGGTGGCGATCTCTTCGTCCGAGATGTCGAAGTTGCCGGACACGGAATTGACGTCGTCGTGCTCTTCGAGCTCGTCGATCAGCCGGAGGACCTGCTGGGCTTCCTTGCCCTCGACCTTGACGTAATTCTGCGGCAGGAACCCGACCTCCGAGGTCGCGATCTCGATCTCGGCCTTCTTGACGGCTTCGAGGACGGCCTCGTACTTCTCGGGCGAGGTGGTGACCTCGAACAGGGAGCCTTCATCCTTGAGGTCGTCGGCGCCGGCGGTGAGGGCGATGTCCATGAGGATGTCTTCCGACGCCTTGGCCTTTTCGACGTCGATATAGCCCATGCGCTTGAACATCCAGGCGACGGACCCCTTCTCGCTCAGCTGGCCGCCGTTCTTCATGAAGATGTGGCGGATCTCCGAGACGGTCCGGTTCTTGTTGTCGGTCACGGCCTGGAGGAAGATGGCGACGCCGCCGGGTCCGTATCCCTCATAGGAGACTTCCTCGAAGGCCGCGCCTTCGAGCTGGCCGGTGCCCTTCAAGATGGCCCGCTTGACGTTGTCGGCGGGCATGTTCGCGGCCTTGGCGTCGTTCATGGCCTTGCGGAGACTGGCGTTCTTGTCCGGGTCCCCGCCGCCGGCCCGGGCGGCCATGCTGATCTCGCGGATCAGCCGGGTGAAGATCTTGCCGCGCTTGGAATCGGTCGCGGCCTTTTTATGCTTGATAGACGCCCACTTGGAATGTCCGGACATGCTTATCTCCTTGTCTTTTCGAGCCCCAAAAGAATAGCACAAAGGGGCCACAGGCGCAACCGCTGCGGCGATAACCTACAGAAAGAGTAGGGATTATGGTAGAATCAAGATATCGTTATAATTCGGGATACAAAAAGGAGGCTGGCATGAAGCAAAATATGGGACGTTGGGACAGGACGCTCAGGCTCGCCGCGGCCGCCGTCATCGCCGTGCTGCTCGTCGTCGGGGTCCTCAAGGGGACCGTGGCCATCATCCTGGCCATCATCGCGGCGATCTTCGTCATCACGACATTTGTCGGGTTCTGCCCGGTTTACAGGCCCTTCGGGATCTCGACGAAGGAGCCCGGCAAGAAAGGCGGAACGACCCGGATCGACGTCTGATCGCGAATTCCGGAGAGGCGGGATTCCGTTTCAGGCGATAAAGAAATGAAAGGCGGGGGGATGAGCGATAGGCAGGACGCCGGGAAGAGAGCGGTGGGCGACGAGGAGGCCTCCAGGGTCGACCTGTCCATCACCGGAATGAGCTGCGCGGGCTGCGCCGCCAACGTCGAGAAGGCCCTCAGGACTCTCGAAGGCGTGCGCCGGGCCAACGTCAATCTGGCCACCGCTCGCGCCACGGTCTTTTTCGATCCGGGCCTCGCCTCTCGCGCCGACCTCGTCCGGGTCATCCGGGAGGCCGGTTACGGGGTCGCCGCGGCGGTCGAGGAGGCCGGCGCCGGCGCGGCCCGGGAGTACCGCTCGCTCAGGACCTCGGTCATCTGGGGCGGCCTGCTGGCCCTGGTCATCTTCCTGGGCAGCATGCGGCATTGGTTCCCCTGGATGCCGGCCCTCCTCCAGAATTTCTTCGTCCTCTGGGCCCTGGCGACGCCCGTTCAGTTCGTGCTCGGCCTGCGGTTCTATCGCGGCGCCTGGAGCGCTCTCAGGCACGGTGCGGCCAACATGAACACGCTCGTCGCGGTGGGCACCTCGGCCGCGTATCTCTTCAGCGTTGCGGCCACTGTCATGCCCGGGTTCTTCCGGGGGGCCGGGGTCGAGCCCCAGGTCTATTTCGACACTTCGGCCGTCATCATCGTCCTCGTCCTCTTCGGACGCATGCTCGAGGCCGGGGCCAAGGGCAAGACCTCCGACGCCATCCGCCGGCTCATGGGCTTGCGGCCGCGGACGGCCCATATCCTGGACAAGGAAATCGAGCGCGAAGTTCCCGTCGAAGAGGTCCGCCCCGGTGACGTCCTCGTCGTCCGTCCGGGGGAGAAGGTCCCCGTCGACGGCGTCATTCTCGAGGGACGCTCGTCCGTTGATGAATCCATGATCACCGGCGAAAGCCTGCCGATCGACAAGGGGCCAGGGGAGGAGGTCGTCGGGGCCACTCTCAACAAGTGGGGGAGCTTCCGCTTCCGGGCCGTCCGCGTCGGCGAGGACACCGCGTTGGCCAGGATCATCCGGCTGGTCGAGGAAGCGCAGGGCTCCAAAGCGCCCATCCAGAGACTCGCGGACGTCATCGCGGCCCGGTTCGTTCCGGCCGTCATCGCCATCTCCATCCTGACATTCGTCGTCTGGGCGCTGTTCGGGCCGGAGCCGCGCCTCGTCTTTGCCCTGCTCAATTTCGTGGCCGTCCTTATCATCGCCTGCCCTTGCGCCATGGGTCTGGCGACTCCCACTGCCATCATGGTCGCGACGGGGCGGGGCGCCGAGCGGGGCATCCTGATCCGGAGCGGCGAGAGCCTCGAGACCGTCCACAAGGTCGACACGTTCGTCTTCGACAAGACGGGGACGCTGACCAACGGCCGGCCCGAGACGACCGATGTCCTGCCGGTCGTCGGCACAGAGCGCGAGACGCTGCTTTCGCTGGCCGCTTCCGTCGAGAACGGGTCCGAACACCCGCTCGGCCAGGCCGTCGTCCGCAGGGCCCGCGCCGAAGGATTCTCCGTCGAGACCGCGGCGGATTTCCGGGCCCTCGAAGGAATGGGGGTCGAAGGCGTTGTCCGAGGAAGGCGGGTCCTCGTGGGCAGCCGCAGGCTCGCCGAGGCCGAGAGCATCGATATATCGGCGCTGACCGGGCCTGCCGGACGGCTGGCCGGGGAGGGGAAGACCGTCGCCTTCGTCGCCGTCGACGGCCGGGCCGCCGGTCTCCTGGCCCTGGCCGATACGCTCAAGCCGGGCGCCCGCGACGCGGTCGATAGTCTCCGCGGATCCGGACGGCGCGTGGTCATGTTGACAGGGGACAACGCCCCGACGGCGCGGGCTCTTGCCGCCGAAGCCGGCATCGAGGAGGTTCGGGCCGAGGTCCTGCCCGGGGAGAAAGCCGCGGTCATCCGCGCTCTCCAGTCCGAGGGGCGGCGCGTGGCCATGGTCGGCGACGGCATCAACGACGCCCCGGCCCTCGCCCAGGCCGACGTCGGCCTCGCTCTCGGGACGGGCACAGATGTGGCCATGGCCTCGGCGGACATCACCCTCATCTCGGGGGACCTGGGGAATGTCGTCGCCGCCGTCGAGCTCAGCCGGCGGACCATCCGGACCATCCGGCAGAACCTGTTTTGGGCCTTCGTCTATAACGTCGTCGGCATCCCGGTGGCCGCGGGAGCGCTCTATCCGTTCTTCGGGGTGCTGCTCAATCCCATGATCGCTTCGGCGGCCATGGCCATGAGCTCTGTCTCCGTCGTGAGCAACTCCCTCCGGCTCCGGCGGGGCGACCGGACTGGACCCTTGCCGAGCGATGCGCCGGATCGGCTTGCCCGAAGGGTAAAAACGCCGGTCTTGGATCTTCTGTTTACAGAGAAAACCGGCGTTTTTATGAATGGCCAGGCTAGAAGACGAAGCGGAGGGCCAGTCCAGCCCGGATATAGGACGGATTCACGCTCAAGCCCCCCAGGCCGATCGTCTGCTCGATCTGGTCGAGGGGGACCGTGATGATATCGTCTTCGACGATGTGGAGCGGCAGGTTCGTCTTGGCGGCGCCGTACCAGCGCAGGTCGAGGGCCAGGATGACGTGGCGGAAGGCCTCGTAGGCCGCCTCGACGCCCACGTTCATGCCGTACTTCGTCTGCGGGCCGAATTCGACGACCATGCGATAGGTCCCGCCGGTCAGCTGATACTGCTCTCCGACGAGGGCGAGGTCGAAGTAGGTGTAGCCGATGTGGCCGGTCTTGCCTTCGAAATGGAAAACGCTCGGCCCGGCCGAAACGCTCAGCGAGAGCGTGTCGGCGACGCGGAAGCGGGCCAGGGCGTTGAGACTGAACGTCGTCTCGGTGAGATTCCCGACCGAGTTGTCCCAGGGGACTGACCGGGCATACGTCTCGACCGTGTCACCGAAGGTCCGGAACTGCATTTCGATGAGATAGGGCGCGTTCGAGCCGCCGATGCCCGGACGATGGTAGTCCGCGAGGACCTGAAGCCCGACGTTCTCCGTGAACAGGACATTGAAAAACCCGTTCATGCCGTAGGTCGTCTTGGCCTTGAAACGGACCGTCTGGTCTGCGGCGCTGGCGATGTAGCGGTCCAGGGGTGTGAGCGTCGGCTGGTATTGGTTGACGTAGGTCGCGTTCATGGTCGGAGCGACCAGGGTCCAGCCGAAGCCGAGCTCGAACCGGATGTCGGCCGCGGCGAGAGAACCGGAGGTCCCGACGAGGAGGAATAGGGCAAAAAGCGACGCGAGCTTCCTGGTCATGGTCCTGGGCCTCCTTGCGAGGGGAGCCTAACACGCCCGTGCCGGGATGTCAATCCCTTGGCGCGTCCAACTCTTTTAAGATCAACTCTTTTCGGGCCGGCGGGTGCTAGCCGAAAAAGACCTTGGCCATCTCGTAGAGCTCGGCGTCGACGGTCTTCGGCTGGGCCAGGGCCTCCTCGAGGGGGACCGTCACGATGCGGTTGCCCCGCAGGCCGACCATGAAGCCGAACTTCTCTTCCTTGACGAGATCGATCGCGGCGATCCCGTAGCGGGTGGCGAGAATGCGGTCGAAGGCCGTCGGCGAGCCGCCCCGCTGGACGTGGCCGAGGACCGTCACCCGCGTGTCGATGGCCGTGCGCATCTCGATCTCACGGGCGATCATGTTGCCTATCCCGCCCAAGCGGACGTGCCCGAAGGCGTCCTTCTCTCCCGACTGGAGGATGAGGCTCGCGTCCTTGGGGTTGGCCCCCTCGGCCACGACGACGATGCTGAAAAGCTTGCCGCGCTCCCGGCGCTTCTGGATCTGGGCGCAGATCTCGTCGAGATCGAAAGGGAACTCGGGGATGAGGATGATGTCGGCCCCTCCGGCGAGGCCGCCTTCGATGGCGATCCAGCCGGCGTGCCGCCCCATGACCTCGACGACCATGACCCGGTGATGGGCCTCGGCCGTCGTGTGGAGCCGGTCGAGCGCCTCGGCCACGACGGAGACGGCGGTGTCGAATCCGAAGGTGTAGTCCGTTCCCGAAAGGTCGTTGTCGATCGTCTTGGGGACACCGAGGCACCGCAGGCCCTTTTCATAGAGCTTCTTGGCGACGCCCAGCGTGTCCTCGCCCCCGATGGCGATGATGGCGTCGAGCTCGAACTTCTCGACCTGGGAGAATATCTTTCCGACCCCGTCCTCGACCTTGAAGGGGTTGGTGCGGGACGTGCCGAGGATGGTGCCGCCGCGCGGCAGGATGCCGGAGATGGCGTTGAGATCGAGAGGGTAGATCTTGCCCTCGATGAGGCCCAGCCAGCCGTTCTTGATGCCCAGGATGTCGAAACCGTAGTAGACGATGCCCTTGCGCGTTACGGCGCGGATGACCGCGTTGAGCCCGGGGCAATCGCCGCCCCCGGTCAGGATGCCGACTCTCATGGTGGGGACCTCCGATCTTTGTCCATCGTCTCCGTGAAGTCCCAAAAATTATACGCGCGACGTCCCGGCATTTCAAGCGGCCCCAAGAGGACAGACGCCTCGCCGCGGCCAAGCCTTGACCGTCCTGACGCTTTTGTTTAAGGTAGGGGAGCGTCGATACCGATCTCAATAGGAGGACACCATGGCGGCGACGATCATCAGCGGCAGGGACGTTTCCTGCCAGATCCGTGAAGAGCTCAAGGGCCGCGCGGCCCGTCTTAAAGAGAAAGGGCACGTGCCAGGACTGGCCGTCGTCCTCGTAGGCGAGGACCCCGCCTCGGTGTCTTACGTGACGGCCAAGGGCAAGGCGGCCGAGGAGATCGGCATCTTCGAGACGACGATCCGGATGGCGCCGGATTCGTCCGAGGAGGAGATCCTCCGCCAGGTCGACAGCCTCAACCGGGACGAGCGGTACAACGGCTTCCTCGTCCAGCTGCCCTTGCCGAAGTACGTCGACTCCGGGAAGGTCATCAACCTCATCTCCCCGGACAAGGACGTCGACGGCTTCCACCCGGTCAACGTCGGCAAGATGCTGCGTGGCGAGCCCTGCCCTCTGCCCTGCACGCCGTACGGCGTCGTCCAGCTCCTCGTCCGCGGCGGCTACGGCCCGGACGGCAAGCACGTCGTCATCTGCGGCCGGAGCAACATCGTCGGCAAGCCGCTGGCCGCCATGCTCATCCAGAAGAAGAAGGGGGCCAACGCCACGGTGACGATTTGTCACACAGCGACGCCCGACATCGCCCGGTTCACGCTCCAGGCCGACATCCTCGTCGCCGCCATGGGCGTGCCGCGGGCGATCAAGGCCGAGATGGTCCCCGATGGCTGCGTCGTCATCGACGTCGGCGTCAACCGCGTGCCCGACGCGACCTGCGCCAAGGGCTTCCGCCTCGTCGGCGACGTCGATTTCGAGCCCATCAAGGAGAAGGCCTCGGCCATCACCCCGGTGCCCGGCGGCGTCGGGCCCATGACGGTGACGATGCTGATGATGAACACCATCGAGGCCGCCGAACGCAAGGCCGGCCTCGCGCCCTGAACCGTCGAGGCTCGGCCATGAAGATCGGCAAGATCGATGAAACCGATTTCCGCTCGCTCGTGATGGGGAAGTTCGGCCGGCGCGACCCGAGCGTCCTTGTCCCGCCCATGACCGGCGTCGATGCCGGCGTCGTCGATCTCGGCCGAGGCCGGGTCCTTGTCGTCGCCGAGGACCCGATCTTCACCATGCCCCGTCTGCCCCTGGAGATGTTCGGCCGCTTCACCGTCCACATCGGGGCGAGCGACGTCGCGGTCATGGGCATCAAGCCGCGGTACATGACCTATTCGCTGCTCCTTCCGCCGGATACGGCACGCGAGGATATCAAGCGGATCATCGATGCGATCCACCGGGCCGCCCGGGACCTCGGGATCGCCATCATCGGCGGCCACACCGGGTACTACCCGGGCTTCACGGCGCCGACGATCGGCGGCATCACGGTCTTCGCCGTGGGACGCAAGAAGGACATCGTCACGCCGGCTGGGGCCCGGCCCGGCGACGAGATCATCCTGACCAAGGGCCCGGCCATCGAGACGGCCGCCCTGCTGGCGGCCCTTCGCGAGGAAGAGCTGCTGGCGAAATATCCCGCCGCCCTCGTCGATAAAGCGAAAGCCCTGGCCCGGTCCATCACGGTCGTCGACGACGCGCTCACGGCCGCGGCGGCCGGAGGCGTCACGGCCATGCACGATGCGACGGAAGGCGGGGTCATGGGGGGGCTCTTCGAGATCGCGGCCGCGAGCCGCGTGGGCATGGAGATCGACGAGCGGCTCTTCGTCTACCCGGACGAGGTCCGCATGGTCTGCGAGGCTTTTGGCATCGACCCGGTCCGGGCCATCGCCGAAGGCAGCCTCCTCATCACCGTTACGCCGGGGAAGAGCGCCGGCGTCCTGGCCCGGCTGAAGAGGAAGCGCATCGCCGCCTCGGTCGTTGGGCGGGTCCTTGCGGACCGCCGCTGCCGGACGATCCGTCGTTCGGACGGCCGGACGGAAACGCTCGCTGTCCCGGAGCAGGACCCGTTCTGGCCGGCGTTTTTCCGGGGGTTGGAAAAGACCTAATGAACCTCAGCGGCCTTTGGCCTTGAGCTTCCTGTCCTTCTTCTCGGCCATGACCATGGCGTCCTTGAGGCTGATGCTGTCGAAGTAATTCCTCAGGATAACCGTGGCGCCTTTCCAGATGTCGTGGGTCGGGCAGGATTCCGTGAACTCGCAGTAGGTCCCGTCCTCGATGCATTCGACGAGACAGCAGTTGCCCTCGAGGGCGGTCAGGATCTCGCTGATCCGGATCTCTTCGGGCTTGCGGGCCAGGGTATAGCCGCCGCCGGCGCCGCGGATGCTCTTGACGAGGCGATTGATCTTGAGGGGAATGATGATCTGCTCGAGGTAGCGGATCGAGATCCTCTCGTCGTCGGCGATGTTCTTGAGAATGACAGCTTCTTTGCCGACGCCGTGATGGCGGGCGAGGTTCAGCATCAGGCGCGTCCCGTAGCGTCCCTTGGTCGAGAGTCTGATCATGGCCGGCTCCTTTTCCACTCATATTATAGAGGTTTTCGGTGAATATCAACATAGACCTATGGGAATTATCAACTTAGTCAACTCTCAAGCGGCCGCAGGCCCGGCGGCGCCGGCTTGACACCCTCATCGCGCAATGAGTATCCTAGCCCCGAAATCCCTTCGATAAAGGAACACCCATGCCCCGTCAGATCCTCCTCGGAGATGAAGCCGTGGCCCTGGGGGCCGTTCACGCCGGGCTCTCGGCGGCCTATTCGTATCCCGGCACGCCCGCGTCCGAGATCCTCGAGTACCTCGTGCGGCTGGCCGCCGAGACCAAGGCCTTCCCTGCAGTCTGGTCGGTGAACGAGAAGGTCGCCTACGAAGAGGCCCTCGGCGCCTCGTTCGCCGGGAAGAGGGCCCTCGTCTCGTTCAAGCACGTCGGCCTCAACGTCGCCGCGGACCCCTTCATGAACTCCGCCATCACCGGCGCCAACGGCGGCTTCCTTGTCGTCAGCGCCGACGACCCCGGCATGCACAGCTCGCAGAACGAGCAGGACAGCCGCTTCTACGTCCAGTTCGCCCAGATTTTCGGCTATGAGCCGTCCGACCATCAGGAAGCGTATGACATGACCCGGGAGGCTTTCGACCTGTCCGAGCGCCTCGGTCTGCCCGTGCTCATGCGCCTGGTGACGCGCCTGTCCCACAGCCGCTCGGCCGTGGAGACCCGGGAGCCGAGGCCGCAGAACGAGCTGAAGAAGGGCGCCGGGAAGGACTGGATCCTCCTTCCCGTCAACGCCCGCCGGCGCTTTACGGAGCTCCTCGACCGCCAGGGCGAGATGGTCCGCTTCTCCGACGAATCCCGCTTCAACATCCTGAAGCTCGACGATAAGGACCGCTCCTTTGGCGTTATCGCCTCGGGGATCGCGTACAACTATTTTCGCGAGGCCGTCGCCGGCGACGCGGCCCCGCCGTCCTTTCTCAAGATCTCGACCTATCCGCTGCCCGAAGGGCTCATCCGCAAGCTCGTCGGCCATGTCGACACGATCCTCGTCCTCGAGGACGGCTATCCTTTCATCGAGCGGCAGATCCAGGGCCTTTTCGGGATCCCCGGGAAGACCGTCCGGGGCAAAATGAGCGGGGCCCTGCCGGCCTCCGGCGAGCTGACGCCCGACATCGTCCGCCGGGCCCTCGGCCGCGATCCACTCCCGTCCCTTCAGGCGAGCGGGCTGCCGCTCGCGAACCGGCCCCCCCAGCTCTGCGTCGGCTGTCCTCATACCGACACCTTCAAGGCGCTCAACAAGGCCCTCGAGGGGCGCACGGGATCCAACGTCTTCAGCGACATCGGGTGCTACACGCTGGGCGCCCTGCCGCCCCATAACGCCATCCATAGCTGCGTCTGCATGGGCGCGAGCATCGGCATGGCCCGCGGCGCTTCCGATGTCGGCCTCCACCCGGCCGTCTCGGTCATCGGCGATTCGACGTTCGCCCACTCGGGCATCACGCCGCTCCTCAGCGCGGCCACGGCGAACACCGACATGACCGTCATCATCCTCGACAACGCCACGACGGCCATGACCGGAGGCCAGCCGACCTACGGCTCCGGCGAGCGCCTGCTCCGTCTCGTCGAAAGCCTCGGCGTCCCCAAGGATCACATCCGGACGATCGAGCCGCTGCCGAAGAACCACGACAGGAACGTTGAGGTCCTCAAAGACGAGATCGACTACCGCGGGTTGTCCGTTGTCGTCGCCGTCCGCGAGTGCGTCCAGGAACAGCGGAAGAGAAGGAGCTAGGGTATGAAACAGGACATCATCCTCGCGGGCGTCGGCGGCCAGGGTATCCTGTCCATCGCTTACGTCATCGACAACGCGGCCCTCGCCGACGGCCTGTCCTTCAAGCAGGCCGAGGTCCACGGCATGGCCCAGCGCGGCGGCGCCGTCCAGTCCCACATGCGGCTGTCCGACGGGACGATCTGGAGCGACCTCATCCCCAAGGGCGAAGCGGACATGATCCTCAGCGTCGAGCCGCTCGAGGCCCTGCGCTATATCGACCATCTCCGGCCGGACGGGATCGTCATCACCAGCTCGACCCCTTTCCGGAACATCCCCGACTATCCCGACGTCGACAAGGTCATCGAAGCCCTGCGGCTGGCGCCGCGCAGCATCGTCGTCGATTCCGAGAAGCTGGCCAAAGAGGCCGGCACGGTCAAGGCCCAGAACATCGTCCTGCTCGGAGCGGCGGCGGGGTTCCTGATCCTCAAACAGGAGAGCCTCCTCAGAACGATCGACACCCTCTTCCGTGGGCGTGGCCCGACCGTCCTCGAGGCCAACCTCAGGGCCTTCGAGCTCGGCAGGAAAGCGGCGCTCGGCTCATGAAAACCGCCTGGGTCCGGACGGTCCGCGTCCTCGAAAAGGCGGAGAAGGACGGGCGGAGCGTCCTCCTCGAGCCCGAAGTCTACGAGGTCCTGAAGGACGCGGGCATCCCGACGCCCCGCCACCTCTTCGTTCAGGCCGGCGGAGCGGTCGGCCGCCGGGAGCTCGGCGCGCTGGGCTCGGACGAGGTCGTCGTCAAGATCGTCTCGCCCCTCGTCATCCACAAGTCCGACGTCGGCGGCGTCGCTTTCGCCAAGGCCAACCCCGCCGCCGTGAAGAGGGCTTGCGCGGCCATGATGCGCGCCGTCGTATCCCGGACCCCAGCGGCCAAGAGGAAGGAGGTCCGGGGGTCCATCCGCGGTTTCCTCCTCGTCGAGAAGGTGGCGTTCGACAATGCCGGGTTCGGCTCGGAGATCCTTCTCGGCCTGCGGAATTCCCAGGACTTCGGGCCGGTGCTGACCATGGGTTCGGGGGGCCTCGACGTCGAATACATGAACGCGCGGCTCAAGGAGGGGAGGGCCGTGGCCATCGCCTCCGCCCATCTCCTGGACGACGCTAGAGCCCAAGATCTTATCTCGCCGCTGACCTTCTATGGCAAGCTCGCCGCGGAGTTCCGTGGCCGCAAGCCTCTCGTCTCGCCCGAGGTCCTGGTCGAGACCCTTCTTCGTTTCCGCGACCTGGCCGCGGCCTTTTCGGCCTTCAGCGCGGAGACCCCGTTCGTCCTCGAGGAAGCCGAGGTCAATCCCTTCGTTGTCCGCCGCGGGCGGCTCGTTCCCCTGGACGGCGTGTGCCGGTTCTCCCGAGCGAAGGCCGCCCCCTCGACGCGCCCCATCGAGGCCGTCGGCCGCCTGCTCAAGCCGGCGACGATCGGCATCATCGGCGTCTCGGAGAAGATGAACATCGGCCGCGTCATCCTCAAGAACATTCTCAAGGGCGGTTTTGCGGCCGCCAATGTGGTCGTGATCAAGCCCGGGGCCGAGTCTATCGAGGGCTGCCGGTGCGTCCCCTCGGTCGAAGCCATGCCGGGGACGGTCGACCTCTTTGTCCTGACTCTCGGCGCCGACCAAGTCTATGACGTCATGAAGGACCTCGTCGACCACGGCAAGGCCCGCTCGGTCATCCTCATCGCCGGAGGGATGGGCGAGAAGGAAGGCGGCGCATCGATCGAAGGCCGGATCCGCGACCTCCTCGCCGAAGGCCGGAGGAGCGGCAGGACGACGCCGGTCGTCAACGGCGGCAACTGCCTGGGCGTCGTCTCGAAGCCCGGCCTCTACGACACGCTGTTCATCCCCGACCACAAGCTGCCTCGCCCGAAGCAGGCCGGCTCCGCGACCGCCATGATCAGCCAGAGCGGGGCCTTCATGATCTGCCGCATGAGCAAGCTGCCGGCGATCGAGCCGGTCTATTCCGTCTCCCTCGGCAACCAGCTGGACCTCACGGCCTCCGACTACCTGAATGCCCTGAAGAACGACCCCAAGATCCGGACCTTCAGTGTTTATATGGAAGGGTTCAAGCCCGGCGACGGGCTGGCCTTCGCGCGGGCCATCCGCGAGATCACCGCCTCCGGCCGTTCGGTCCTCGTCTACAAGGCCGGCCGCAGCCCCGAGGGACGTTCGGCGACCTCGAGCCACACCGCCTCCGTGGCGGGCGATTATGGCGTCTTCAAGGCCGTCTGCGCCCAGGCCGGGGCCATCGTGGCCGAGGACCTCTTCGAGTTCGAGAGCTTCATGAAAGGCCTGGCCTGGCTCGAGGGGCGGGTCGTCCGGGGCCGGCGGGTCGGTCTCGTCAGCAACGCCGGTTTCGAGTGCGTCATGATGGCCGACAACCTCAAGGACGGCGCCGGGCTCGATCTGGCGACGTTCGCCCCGGAGACTCGGGAGCGGATCCTGGCCAGTCTCCGGCCGCTTGGCATCGACCGCCTCCTCGACATCCACAACCCGCTCGACGTGACCCCCGTCGCTGACGACGCGGCGTTCATGGACAGCGTCCGGGCCTTCATTGATGACCCCGGCGTCGATTGCGCCGTCATCTCCAACGTCCCCCTGACCAAGGCCCTGCAGACGCTGCCGGCGGGGGAGGGGCACTCCGAGGACCTGACCCGGCCCGGCGGGCTTCGCCGCGAGGACGATCGAGATCTTCCGGGCGACGGACAAGCCGGTCATCGCCAACATCGACGCCGGCGCGCTCTACGACCCGCTGGCCGGTCGCCTCGAGAAAGCCGGGATCCCGGTCTTCCGGCGGGCCGACGAGGCCATGCGCTTCCTGAGGATGTACGTCGATCGCATGTCCCGCGCGGGGGGACGATAGCTACGGGCGAGGCCGTCAGCGGTCCCGGTGCTGGAACCGATGGGGAAAATGCAGGGGGTTGGTCGTCGTGATCGGCCCCGTGTGACAGACCGTGCAGGCCGTCGGCCGGCTGCCGCCGTGGGCATCGACGACGCCCAATAATCCGCCACCCTTTGCGGTACTGTGGCAGACCCTGCAGCTGCCGATCGAGAGGGCCTTGCTCTGGTACTGCACTGCCTGGTAGTTATCCGAATCCTTGCCGGAGGGGACCTGGGCGTGCGCCGGTCCGTGGCAGGCCGGGCAAGACAGATCGCCGTGGCCCACGCCGTTCCGGTACAGGGCCGTCCCCGTGTCGACCTCGGCCACGAAGGTGTGGCAATCGACGCACTTGGGCTCGTTCTGCCAGGGCACGCGGCCGCCGGCGATGGTGGCGGCCAGGTTGGTCAGGTTGCCGTGGCAGTTCGTGCAGCTGCCGTCGTCCGCCGTGTGCGCCGTACTCCGGTTCGCCTTGGTCGTGGCTCCGGGATGGCAGTCGTAACAGGCGATCGTCTGATCGTAGTGGAAGATGTGGATGGCGTAGGAGAAGGTCTCCTCCGCCGTGGTCGAGCCCGTCCGCCCCAGGGCGAGACTGTCGTGGCACGAGGCGCAGAACACGGGTTGGCCGTCGGCGGCGAACGTCGTCTCGTGGGATTCGTCGTGCTCGCTAAGGACGGAGCCGATCTCCACGTCGTTGACCGTCTGACCGTGGCATTTGGCGCAGTTGATCTCGTCGGAGGTTTCCACGGTCGTACGGGTCGTGGCCAGCACTTCGTCGGTCGTGGCGTCGCGCACCGTGATCTCCGCGACCTGATAGGGGTCCCAGACCCCCGCCGGGTTCGCGACCGTCGGGTCCGTGATCGGGACGACCGGGACGCCGTCGACCTCGAAGCGGTCCCCCTTGAGGAGCATCGTTCCGGAGAGGCCGTTGTGGACGCCCGGATCGACGAAATTGAGGCCGGTGTCATGGACGAGGTCGACGCCGAAGAGAGTGAGGGAATTGTCCCAGAAGGGCGCGTAGGCGCGGACCGGGTCGGGGGCGGCCGTGGACTTGCCATACGAATAGGTATTGCCGACGATCGTGTATTCCAGCGTGACGCCGGTCGTCACGATCTCGGGCGGGTCGCCCCGCCTGACGACTTGGGCGAGGATGGTGTTGTAGGGGGGGCTGAGGACCTCGGCGGTATAGGTCGGGTTCATGAAATGCATGCCCGTCTCGCTCCAGGCGAGAACGATATAGGACATCGAAGCGGCGGGGATGTCGACCGGCGTCACCACGTCTCCGTCCTTATTGGCGGAACACGCGCCGAGAATGACGGCCAGGGCCAGGACGATCAGGGCGGGAACGAACGAGTGGCGCTCAGACATACATCTCTCCTGCGGGATATTATTCACGGAATGCTCCTAATTTGCAAACGCAGGCGGCGCCCGGTTCGTTTCCTTGTCACTCCGGAAAGGGCATGGTACAATCGGGCGGAATGAAGAAGGTCGTCGTTCTCGCCGCCGCCCTGGCCTGGTTAGGAGGACCCGCCCTGATGAGCCAACCCAAAGCTCCCGACGCCCGCGTCCTCGCTTCCTATGTCCCGACGGCGGCCGGACCTTGGCTCTCCGAGGCCGACCAGGTCTTCGATGCGGAGACGATCTTCGACTACATCGACGGGGCCGGCGAGGTCTACCGGTCCTACAATATGAAGATCCTCGTGGCCCGCCGGTTCCACAAGGACGGCAAGCCCGACGTGGTGGTGGACGCCTTCGACATGGGGTCGTCCGAGGATGCCTTCGGCGTCTTCACCCATGACCTCGACGGGGATGACGCGGCGGTCGGCCAGGGTTCGACGTACAAGGCCGGGCTCCTGTCGTTCTGGAAGGACCGCTATTTCCTGTCGGTCTATGCCGAGGAGGAGACCGCCGAGACGAAGGAACTGGTGCTCGAGCTGGGCCGGGCCATCGCCGCAGCGATCCCCGGCGAGGGGCCGAAACCCGGCCTGCTGAAGCTCCTGCCGTCCGAGGGAGTGGAGGCGGGGCGCGTCCGCTTCTTCCACAATCACTCGGTACTCAACTATCATTTCTTCGTCGCCGACGCGGACATCCTGCTCCTCGGGCAGACGGCCGCCGCGGTCCTGGCCGAATACAAGGGAAGCGGCAGCGGCCGGAGCCGGCTCCTCGTCGTCGAATACGCCGATCCCGGCCAAGCGGGCAGGGCCGGTGCATCATTCGCCGGGGCCTACATGCCCGACGCCGGCGGGAAGGCCGAGGTCAAGGCAGAGAACGGCAAGTGGACGGCCGTGCGCATCCGCGGCCGGCATGTCGCCGTCGTCTTCGATGAAGAGAGTGAAGGTAAGGCCGGCAAGCGCCTGGATGCCTTCGAGGCCCTGTTGGCCAAGTCCGCCGATGGGAGGAAAGAACGATGAGCAACAGAACGATCACGCGCCGGGATTTCCTGAAGGTCGCGTCCGCGGCGCCGCTGGCCGGGGCGCTCGTTCCCGCGCTCAAGGGAGCGCCGGGACCGTCGAAGGCGGCGGGCGCAGCGGAAGAAAAGGTCCGAGTCGTGCTTGTCCGCGATCCGTCGCCGCTCGGTTCGGGCGGCGCGCCGCCGGCCGAAGTCGTCCAGAGGATGCTCGACGACGCCGTCCGGGCCCTGCTCGGCGAGAAGGACATCGCCAAGGCCTGGAAGACGCTCATAAGGCCCGAGGATGTTGTCGGCATCAAGACGAACGCCTGGCGCTACATCCCGACGACGGCCGAGGTCGAACAGGCCCTCAAACGGAGGGTCATGGACGCCGGCGTCGCCGAGGACAGGATCGGCATCGACGACCGCGGCGTCCTCCGTAATCCCGTGTTCCAGAAGTCCACGGCCCTCATCAACGCCAGGCCGATGCGCAGCCACCATTGGTCGGGCGTGGGCAGCCTGATCAAGAACTACATCATGTTCGTGCCCCAGCCCTCGGCCTACCACGGCGACACCTGCGCCGACCTGGCCACGATCTGGAGCCTGCCCGAGGTCAAGGGCAAGACCCGGCTTAACGTGCTGGTCATGTTCACGCCGCTTTTCAACAGCGTCGGGCCGCACAACTACGCCAAGGAATACGTTTGGGAGTACAAAGGCCTCATCGTCAGCCGGGACCCGGTCGCGGCCGACGCCACGGGCTTGCGCATCATCCAGGCCAAGCGGAAGGCCTTCTTCGGCGACGATCGGCCCCTCCCTATGACGCCGCACCACATCCAGCTGGCCGACACGCGCCATCATCTGGGCGTGAGCGACCCGGCCCGCATCGAGCTGGTCAAGCTCGGCTGGGACGAGGGGATCCTGATCTAGATGCCGATCTACGAATACCGCTGCGCCGACTGCCGCAGGAAGACGACGGTGGTGACGCTCGCGGTGAGCGTGGCTGTCGATCCGGTCTGCAGCCACTGCGGCGGCCGGAACCTGACCAAGCTCGTCTCGCGCGTCGCCGTCAGGAAGTCCGAGGAAAGCCGGCTCGAGGGCCTGGCCGATCCGTCCGCCTTGAGCGGGCTCGACGAGAACGATCCGAAAAGCGTCGCCCGCTGGATGAAGAGAATGGGCAAGGAGATGGGGGAGGAGGCCGGCGAGTCCTTCGAAGAAGAAGTCGACAAGGCCGTGGAGGACGCGGAGCGGGACGAGGAAGCCGGCGAGGGGGGCGACGATGACTGAGATCCTGCTTTTCGCGGGCGGCGTCGTCTTCGGCGCCCTGGTCGTGCTCATCGTCCATGTCCTTCGGAAGAAGGACTCGCGGGAGATCGCCCGGGCCCTGGTCAGCGAGACCGAGGCTGAAAAGGTCCAGGACCTCGAGGCCCTCATGGGCAGGGTCAGGGACAGCTTCGGGGCCCTGTCGCAGGACGCGCTCAAGGCCAGCACGGACGAGCTCCTCAAGCTGGCCCGGGAGAACCTCGACGGCCGGGTCCACCTCGGCGAGAAAGACCTGGAGACAAAGAAGCAGCTCATCGACCAGAACCTCGCGACCATGAAGGGCGACATCCACAAGATGCAGGAGCTCGTGTCGCGCTTCGAAAGCGAGCGGTCCCGCCAATACGGGGAGTTGGACGTCCAGCTGAAGACCGCAGCCCGGGAGACGTCGCGGCTCCAGGACACGGCCGACCACCTCCGCCAGGCTCTGGTCAGCACCAAGGCCCGCGGCCAGTGGGGCGAACGGATGGCCGAGGACGTCCTGCGGCTGGCCGGCTTCATCGAAGGCGTCAACTACATCAAACAGACGGTCCTCGACATGGCCGCCTCGCGGCCTGACTACACCTTCTGGCTGCCGCAGGGCCTGAAGGTCAACATGGACGTCAAGTTCCCCCTCAACAGCTACCTCCGCTATCTCGAGTCCGACAGCGATACGGCCCGGGAGACCCACAGGACGCAGTTCCTCCGGGACGTCCGGACGCGGATCAAGGAGGTCACGACTCGGGACTACATCAACCCGGAGGAGCAGACGCTCGATTATGTCCTCGTCTTCATCCCCAACGAGCAGGTCTACGCCTTCATCAACCAGAACGACCCGGGGCTCATGGACGAGGCCCTCAAGAACAAGGTCATCCTCTGCTCGCCGTTCACCCTGTTCGCCATCCTGGCCATCATCCGCCAGTCGCTCGACAACTTCAGCATGGAGAAGACGGCCGGCGAGATCCTGGGGCTCGTCAAGGGCTTCAAGAAGGAATGGGAGAAGTTCGCGGAGTCCATGTCCAAGATGGGGGAGAAGCTCGACGGCGCCCGGGAGGAATACCGGAAGATGACGACGACGCGCCACGACAAGCTGGACAAGTCCATCCAGAAGATCGAGGACCTGCAGCAGCTGAAGGGCATTGGGACCGAACCGGCCGTTTGCGACGCCGAGATCATCGTGCTCGGGGCGGGCGAAGACAAGGAACAGCCGGACTAGCCTGGACTATTCATAAAAACGCCGGTTTTCTCAGTCTCGTGAATGATCTCGGCTAGGGACGCGGTCCGAAGATGGCCGTTCCGATGCGGACCATGGTGGCCCCCTCTTCGATGGCGATCTTCCAAGAATGGGACATGCCCATGGATAAATGCCGTATCTCGACGCCGGGGATGGCCAGGGCCTTGACCGTGTCCCAGACGCGCTTCGTCTCCTTGAAATAAGGCCGCGAATCCTCGGGATCGCCTTCGAACGGGCCCATGGTCATGAGGCCAAGGACGCGAAGGTGGGGCAGGGCTGCGAGGGATCGGACCACGGCTTCCGCTTCGTCGGGCATCACGCCGGCTTTCTGGGGCTCGCGGCCGCTGTTGACCTCGACCAGGACCTCCATCGTCTTTCCGGCCGCCGCTGCGCGCTTGTCGAGCTCGCGTCCGAGCGCGATCGAGTCCACGGTCTCGACGAGGTCGAAGATCTCAACGGCCTTCTTGGCTTTGTTCGTCTGGAGATGGCCGATGAAATGCCAGCGGGCCCGATGGCCGACGGCAGAGAAGACGACGTCCGCCTCCTGGACGTAGTTCTCGCCGATCGTCTTGACGCCCGCGTCGACGGCTTCGAGGATCTCGGCGGCGGAGCGGGTCTTGGCCGCGGCGACGAGCTCGACCCCCGGCGGCAGCTCCGCCAGGATGGCCTTGACGTTCGAGGCGATCGTTCCGCTCATCGCTTCATTTTATCAAAGAAGGGGTCAAACCTTAATTCTTATAATTTTTCCTGGCAACTTAGGATTGCTATCAATCGGCGGGGGATAAAATTATAAGAATTAAGGTTTGACCCCGTCTTGGCTGGCGCCCGACGCCCCCCGTCTGCTATAATCGGCCGCGTCCGGGGAGAGAATCGATGACCATCCGCGAAGAGCTGGAGAATACCGAGCAGCAGTTCCTGTCGCCCAAGGCCTGCCTCAGCGCCAAGTCGAGGGGCCGCGTCCGCCCCGAAGCTCAGCACGTCCTGCGGACGGACTTCCAGCGCGACCGCGACCGCATCATCCACTCGAAATCCTTCCGTCGCCTCAAGCACAAAACCCAGGTCTTCCTCTCTCCGTTCGGCGACCACTACCGGACGCGGCTGACGCATTGCCTCGAGGTCTCGCAGATCGCCCGGACGATCGCCAAGGCCCTCCGCCTCAACGAGGACCTGACCGAGGCCATAGCCCTGGGCCACGATCTCGGCCATACCCCGTTCGGCCACGCCGGCGAGCAGACGCTGCGAAAGCTCCTGCCGCACGGCTTCCACCATGCCGACCAGAGCCTGCGCGTCGTCGAGAAGCTCGAGTACGACGGCAAGGGACTCAACCTGACCTTCGAAGTCCGCGACGGCATCCAGAAACACTCCAAAGGCCGGGGCGAGATCTTCGACGAGGACGTCGAGGACATGCCCTTGACGCTCGAAGGCCAGATCGTCCGCGTCTCCGACGTCATCGCCTACGTCAACCACGACATTGACGACGCCCTCCGGGCCGGGATCATCAAGGACGAGGACATTCCGGCCGGCCTTGTCAAGGTCCTGGGCAAGTGGCACGCGACGCGGATCGACCGGATGGTCATGGACGTCGTCGAGGCCAGCCTGGCGACAGACCTGGAGCGGATCGCCATGAGCGAGAGGATCATGAAGGCCGTCGTCGAGCTCCGGGAATATCTCTATCAGAAAGTCTATTTCAACTCGGCGGCGCGCGACGAGCTGCGCAAGACCGAAAAGATCATCACCGACCTCTTTGGCTATATCATGGAGCGTCCCGAGGACTACATCCGCCCCTATCCCCCGGGCGACCCGGTCATCGTCCGCGCCGGGGACTTCATCGCCGGCATGACCGACCGCTACGCCATGGCCCTCTACGAGCAGATCTTCCTGCCGAAGGCCTGGCCGATCCTGTAGATTCCGGGAGCGCATCATGTGCCAGGATAAGCACGCTTCAAGGATCTTGCGCGACGGGCTGGCGGGGATTCTCATCCTTTCCGCCGCAGCGTCCTGCAAGCCCGGGGTCGACAGGTATTACGTTGAAGCCGCGGTGAAGTCAGCGGCCTGGGTCAAGTCCGTCGAGATCCGCAGCCCGGAGGGCTTGTCCTGGCCGGCCACCCCTCAGGACAGCGAGACCGTCGGCTTGGATCTCTACAGCGGGGTCCCCGGCGTCATCCTCTTCCTTCTTCAGCTCCACGGTATAACGGGGGAGCCCGCCTATCTCGACCAGGCTCGGGCCGGCGCCGATCATCTCCTGGCCAGGGCCGCCTCCGTCGACAGCTTTGGCCTCTACGAGGGTCTCTCGGGGATCGCCTTCGCTCTCGAAGAAACCTATGACGCTTCCAAGGATGATAAATACCGTCGCGGATTTCGCGATTGTCTGGAGCGGATCGCCTCAGGCGCGGCCGCAACCGGGAGCGGGGTCGAATGGAGCCCGACGACCGATATCATCAGCGGCAACGCCGGCACCGGCCTCTTCCTGATCCACGCATTCCGCAGAACGGGCGACTGGGTCTGGCTCGATCTCGCCGCGCGGGCCGGGACCCGGCTCATCGAGCTCGGGCGGCCGGAGAACGGCGGCCTGAAGTGGGCCATGGACCCGGATTTTCCCCGGCTCATGCCGAACTTCTCGCACGGCACGGCGGGGATCGCCTATTTCCTGGCCGCGCTCTACAAAGAGACCCGGCGAAAAGAATTCCTCGAGGCGGCCCTGGCCGGGGCGAAGTATCTTCTGTCGGTGGCTAAAACCGATGCGGACAGCTGTCTTGTCTTTCACGACGAGCCCGACAACAGGGACCTCTTTTATCTCGGCTGGTGCCACGGTCCGGTCGGCACGGCCCGGCTGTTCTTCATGCTCTCCGGCGTAACCGGCGATGCGTCGTGGCTCGACTGGGTCCGCAGGTCCGCCAACGGACTCATCCAGAGCGGCATTCCCGAGCAGGAGACCCCCGGGTTCTGGAACAACGCCGGCATCTGTTGCGGCCTGGCCGGAGTGGGGGAATTCTTCCTGGACCTCTACAAGGAGCTCGGCGATAAGGCGTATCTCGATTTCTCGAAACGAGTCGCGTCGCGCCTACTGGCCAAGGCGACCGTGGAAGATGGCCGCATGTTCTGGGTCCAGGCCGAACACCGGACCCGACCCGACTATGTTTTCGCCCAGACCGGCTACATGCAGGGCGCCGCCGGGATCGGGACGTTTCTCTTGCGTATGGCGGCCGTCGACAAGCCGAAACCGGCGCGGATCGTCTTCCCCGACACGCCGTTCGAGCGCTGAGCGCCAAGCCCCGCTCCGTCTTTGCCCGCTCCGGCTTTCGTGTTATCATGCCTCCCTCGGGGAACATGTCCCACGATCACTGAGGAGCATCACACCATGGCCAAGATCGACGATCTCCGCAAAATCGCCACCCGCCTCCGCATCCATTCCCTGCGCCAGACCACCGTGGCCGGCTCGGGACACCCGACAACTTGCCTCTCCGCGGCCGACCTCGCCGCCTGCCTGTTCTTCTCGGAGATGCGCTGGAATACCAAGGACCCGGGCGACCCGGGGAGCGACGAATTCGTCCTCTCCAAGGGCCATGCCGCCCCCCTCCTCTGGGCGGTCTACGCCGAGGCCGGCATAATCCCGCTCGAGAGCCTTCTCGATCTCAGGAAGATCACGAGCGACCTCGAGGGCCATCCGACCCCCCGAATGCCTTGGGTCAAGGCCGCGACGGGCTCGCTCGGTCAGGGGCTCTCCGTGGGCGTCGGGATGGCCCTCGCCCAGCGTCTCGATAGATCCCCGGCCCGGACCTTCGTCCTCATGGGCGACGGCGAATGCGCCGAAGGCCAGGTCTGGGAGGCGGCCGCCGCCGCGGCTTGTTGGAAACTCCGCAATCTCGTCGCCGTCGTCGATGTCAACGGGCTCGGCCAGTCGGACCGGACCATGCACCAGCACGATCTCCCCGCCCTGGCCCGCAAGTTCCGGGCCTTCGGCTGGGACGCCCTCATCGTCGACGGCCACAAGATCGACAGGATCCTGGCGGCCCTCAAGCTAACCGGCAAGAAGGGCCAGCCGACGGTCATCCTGGCCCGGACGCTCAAAGGGAAGGGCGTGAGCTTCATCGAGGACAAGAACGGCTGGCATGGCAAGCCCCTCAAGGCCGACGAGCTGGCCCGGGCCCTCGAGGAGACCGGCTGCCTTCCCGACGTCGATTCCAAGCGGTTCGTCCATAGGCCCAAGCCCTTCGTCAAAAAGAAGGTCGCGGCGGCCCTCGATTTCCCCCGCACGGCCTATACCGAGAAGACGGCGACGCGACTGGCCTACGGCAACGCCCTGCTCAGCCTGGGCAAGGTCAACGCCAAGGTCGTGGCCATCGACGGCGACGTCAAGAACTCGACCTACGCCGACAAATTCTTCGAGGCCTTCCCGGGCCGGTCCTTCCAATCCTACATCGCCGAGCAGAACATGGTCGGCGTGGGCATGGGGCTCGCCGCCAAAGGCTACCTGCCGTTCATGGCCACCTTCGCCGCCTTCCTGACCCGGGCCCACGACCAGATCCGGATGGCCGCCTACTCGTTCTCCAACCTCAAGATCTGCGGCTCTCACGTCGGGGTCAGCATCGGCGAGGACGGGCCGTCCCAGATGGGTCTCGAGGACCTGGCCATGTTCCGGCCCATCCCGGGATGCGTCGTGCTCTACCCGAGCGACGCGGTCTCGTCGGAGGCCTGCGTCGCGGCCGCCGCGGCCCACAAAGGGATGTGCTACATCCGCGCCTCGCGCCCGGCGACGCCGGTCCTTTATCCCGCCAACGAGACCTTCCCCATCGGCGGCTCCAAGGTGCTGCGGAAAGGGGAGGGGGACGCGGTCACCGTCATCGCCGCGGGGATCACCGTTCACGAAGCCCTAAAGGCGTTCGAGGCTCTCAAGAAGGAGGGCCTCGGCCTCCGCGTTATCGACGCGTATTCGGTCGCGCCCCTGGACAAGGCCACGATCCTGCGGGAGGTCTCCGGGACCGGCGGCCGGGCGGTCGTCGTCGAAGACCATTACGCCGCCGGCGGGCTCGGCGAGGCCGTCGCCCAGGCCTTGGCCGGACAGGCGGCCCTCCGCCACCTCTGCATCCGCGAGCTTCCCCGCTCCGGGAAGCCGGACGAGCTCCTGGAGCGGTTCGGGATCAGCGCCTCGCATATCGCCCGGGCGGCGCGGGAGCTCTGCGGCCGTTGAGAACGCGCCCCCGTTCCGCTGCGCTGACGCTCGCGGTGATCCTCGCCGCAGCTGCGCTCCCGGCCGCGTCCCTGCCCGCCCCCACCGCCCCGGGGGAAACCCTAAAAGGCACCGTGACCGCCGTCACCGACGGGGACACGATCAGGGTCCGGTTGGCTGGCGGCGGCAACGAGAAGGTCCGCCTCATCGGGATCGACAGCCAGGAGCTCGACGACGCCCGGGAGCGCGTCCGGCTCATGGCCTTCCTGGCCAAGCGGTTCGCCTTCACCCGGCTCTACCGGGCCCAGGTCGAGCTCCTTCCCGGGCCCGAAGAGAGGGATTCGTACGGACGGCTGCTCGCCTTCGTCCGCCTCCCGGACGGCGAAGTGTTCAACGTGACCCTCGTCCGGGAAGGCTATGCCTTTGCCTACCTCAAGTTCCCCTTTGACGAGACGCTGAGGAAGGAGCTCAAGGCGGCCGAGACCGAAGCCCGCCAGAACGGGAAGGGCCTTTGGGGGCGGGAGCCGTATCCCGTGATCGACGCCGCGGACGCGGGCCGACGGGTCGGAGGTCTCCTGACCGTCCGTTTCCGCTGCCTCCGGTCGTTCCGGCGCGGCGGGTTCCGCATCCTCGAGGCCGATGGCGCGGCCTTCGACGCGGCCATCCCCCTCGAGGTCTACCGGTCGCTTCCCGGCCTGCTCGATCTCGAAGGCCAGACGATCGAGGCGTCGGGGCTCATCGAGCTCTATCAGGGGCGCCCGCAGATCATGATCGGCGTGCCTCTCCAGATCAAGCGCATCGATTGAAAGGAGTCCGCCATGGCCTCGAAGATCACGCCCGCCGTCCGCGCCGCTCTCGAAGGGGCCGTCGGTCCCGGCCACGTCTTTTCCGACGCCGACAGGACCTTCGATTACGGCCACGACGAGTTCTCGCTCGCGGAGATCGCCCGGCAGCCTGACGTGGTCGTCCGCCCGGGGACGACCGCCGAGGTCGCCGCCGTGCTCAGGATCGCGGATGCCCAAGGCGTCCCGGTGACCCCGAGGGGCGGTGCGACGGGCCTCTGCGGCGGGTGCGTTCCGGTCTGCGGCGGCATCGTCCTCTCGCTCGAGAGGATGAGCCGTGTCCTCGAGATCGACGCCGACAATCAGATGGCCGTGACCGAGGCCGGCGTCCGCCTTTCCGATTTTACCAAGGCGGTCGAAGAGGGGGGGCTCTACTTCCCGCCCCACCCCGGCGACGAAAGCGCCATGATGGGCGGCCTCGTTGCCACCAACGCCGGGGGCAGCCGGGCCGTCAAGTATGGCACCATCCGCAACTACGTCCGCGGGCTCGAGCTTGTCACCCCGACGGGAGACGTCTTGTGGCTGGGGGGCAAGCTCGAGAAATCGAGCACCGGGTACAACTTGATGCACCTCGTCGTCGGCTCGGAGGGGACCCTCGGCGTCGTCACGAAAGTCGTCCTGCATCTCCAGGCCAGGCCCGGCAACATGCGCTCGCTCGTTGTGCCCTTCGAAGCGCTCGAGCCGGCCCTCGAGACCGTCCCCCTCATTATGAAGCGGGGCATCGTCCCCCTCGCCGTCGAGTTCCTCGAGATCGAGCCCATCACCTTGACCGAGGAGCACATCCACAAGAAGTGGCCGACGAAGCTCGGCAAAACCCACCTCCTGATCATCCTCGACGCCCCTTCGGACGACGAGATGGACCGCTTGTCCCAAGCCGTGGCGGAGGTCTGCGTCGAAAAGGGCGCCATCGACGTTTTCATCGCCGACACCCCCAGCAAGCAGGACGAGGTGCTGGCCATCCGCTCCAAGATCTACGACGCCATCAAGTCCGGCACGGTCGAGATCCTGGACATCGCCGTGCCCCGGGCCGAAGTGGCCGGCCACGTCCACAAGGTCCGTGAGGTCGCGGCCCGGTACGGCATGTGGCTGCCGACGTTCGGTCACGCCGCCGACGGGAACGTCCATACCCACATCATGAAGGCCCGTTATGAGAGCGGGACGATGGTCCCCGTCCCGGAGAGCGAGTGGCGGCCCCACGCCGACCGCATCCGCGAGGAGCTTTTCCGGGACTGCAAGGCGCGCGGCGGGGTCATCTCGGGCGAGCACGGCATCGGGCTGGTCAAGAAGCCCTACCTCTCGGTCGTCCTGGACGACCGGCAGATCGAGATCATGCGCGGCATCAAGCGCGTCTTCGACCCTCACGGGATCATGAACCCGGGCAAGATCTTCGATTGAAGGCCGTTTGCGCAGGACCGGGAATCGTGCTAATAATAGGGCCGAGGGGTTTATGAAATCCTGACCTGACAGGGGGTCATGCATGATCGAACGGATCACCGAGATCTACGTCATCCTGGAGAACAAGCCGTCCCAGCTGGGGGACCTGTGCAGCTTCCTGGCCGAGAACGAGATCAATGTCGACGCGATAGGCGTCTTCCACGACACGGCCAAGATCGTCGTCCAGCAGCTCAACAAGGCCGTCAAGCTCCTGGCCAAGCTGAATTACACGACCGAGCTGCGCGACGTCCTCAGGGTCGATCTCGAGAACCGCCCGGGCGCCCTGGCCGAGCTCACGTCCAAGCTCGGGGACGAAGGCATCAACATCGAATACTGCTATGGCACCCTCTCCCGGAAGGGGAACGGCGTCGCGATCATCATGGACGTCTCCAACATCGAGCGGGCCTGCCAGGTCCTCGGGGCCTGACGGCGGCCGTCCGATCCGCGAGCCGGTCTTTGCGCGGCCGCCCGCTATCGGCTAAACTTGCCTCATGAGGGACAATGTCGACCTTGCCGTCGTCGGGGCCGGCGCCGCGGGCCTCGTTGCGGCGATCAGTGCGGCCCGCCGCGGGGCCTCTGTCGCCGTCCTCGAGCGCCTGCCGTGGATCGGTAAGAAGATCCTGGCGACCGGGGGCGGCCGGTGCAATCTCCTGAACGCCGGGCTTTCGGCCTCGGCCTACGCCTCATCGGACCCCGGGCTCGTCGCCTCGGTCCTGGACCGGTTCGGCCAAGCTGAGATCAGGGCCTTTTTCGAAGAGCTGGGCCTCCGCCTCCAGACCGACGGCGAAGGGCGCATCTACCCTTTGACGAACCAGGCCGCGTCGGTCCTCAAGGTCCTGGAGCGCGAGACGGGCAGGCTCGATGTCGGGATCATCAATCGCTTCGAAGTGGAGAGGATCGAGCCCGCGGCCGGGCGATTCCGCATCGCGGCCGCGGACGGCCGCGCGGTCGAAAGCCGGGCCGTGGTCATCGCGGGCGGCGGCAAGTCCTACCCGGCCCTCGGCTCGAACGGCTCGTGCTATGGGCTCGCGGCGTCCCTCGGCCACGCCGTCGTGAGACCCGTGCCGAGCGCCGTGCCGATCGTCGTCAAGGTCCGGATGTGCCACTTCCTCCAGGGCCAGCGGATGCGGGTCCGCGCCGAGAGCCGGATCGGCGGGCGCGCGGTTCAGACCGCCGAAGGGGAGCTTCTCTTCGCCCAGTACGGGCTCTCGGGCACGGCCATCCTCGATGTCAGCGAGAGCGTCTCGATCGCCCTGAACCGCGAGGGCCGGAAGGACGTGGCGGTCGTCGTCGATTTCCTCCCGACCATGACCGCGGAGGAGCTCTCCGGAGAGCTGGCGCGGAGATTGAAGGCCGGCTGGACCCCGGACGATCTGACCTCCGGATTGCTACCGGAAAAGTTCTCCCTTTTCTTTCCCCAGATCATCCGCGAAGCGGGATATGTCCCGGGCCGGGAGAACGTCGACGAGGTCGCGTGCCGCCTGGCCGCTTTGCTCAAGGCCAGGGAATATCACGTCCTGGCCACGCGGAGCTGGAACGAGGCCGAGTTCACCTCGGGCGGCGTGGATGCCCGGGAGGTGAAGCCGGGAACGCTCGAATCGAAGCGCCGGCGGGGCCTTTACTTTGCCGGCGAGGTCCTCGACGTCCAAGGCGGGCGAGGGGGATTCAATCTCGCCTGGGCCTGGGCGTCCGGATTCGTCGCCGGCCTCGCGGAGTAGGACCATCTCGACCCGCGGGCGGCTGCGTAACCCGCCCGGCCACGGAAAGGCGGTGTTCACGATGTCGACGATCATAGCTCGCACTTCGATGCGGCGGATCCCCGCCGCATATGTCGCTGCCCTCCTGCTCGCCGCCGCGGCTTTCCTGGGCGCATGCACGCCTCGGGGATATCGGGACCGTCTTCCGGCTCCCCGGCATGACCTCGTTTTCGACAACCTCGCCTCGACCTGGGACGAAGGGATCCCGCTCGGCAACGGCATGATCGGCGCCCTGGTCTGGAAGAAAGGCGACTCGCTCAGGATGTCGCTCGACCGGGCCGATCTCTGGGACCTCCGTCCGGTGGCCGGATTCTCCGGGCCCGAATTCAGCTTTGCCTGGGTCCGCGACCACGTCGTGAAGAACGATTACGAGCCGGTCCATAAGATGGGCGACTTGCCCTACGACCGCGATCCGGCCCCGACCAAGATCCCCGCTGCCGCGCTCGAGTTCGATATCTCTTCGTTGGGGGAGGTGGGATCGGTCCGCCTGTCTTTGGCCGACGCGGTCTGCCGGGTGGTGTGGAAGAGCGGGGCCAGGCTGACGGCCTTCGTCCACGCCACGGAGCCTGTCGGCTGGTTCCAGTTCGAGGGCCTGCCCGGGGGCGTGCGGCCGAAGCTCGTTCCGCCCTCGTATGCCGCCGCGGCGCCCGCCGATGGATCGGAAAAGAACTCGTTGAACCCCGGATCGCTGGCCCGGCTCGGCTATCCCGAACCCGAGCTCGAGGGCGACGAGACCGCGATCCGTTATCATCAGGAGTGTTGGGGCGGCATGAGCTACGAGGTCGCCGTCGACTGGGACCTGCCCGAGGGCGGCGTGCTGACCGGGGTTTGGAGCATCAGCTCCATCTATCCGGAAACCGAAGCCGGGCCTGCGGCTTGGGGCACCGGAAGGGAGCTGGCCCCGAATTCGGCCCTCCGGGCGCGCGAGCGCGCGCTCGTCCGCGACCTCGAATCACACCGGGCCTGGTGGGAGGCCTTCTGGGCCAAGGCAAAGGTACGTCTTCCCGACCCCCTGCTCGAGAAGCAGTGGTATCTCGAGACCTACAAATTCGGCGCGGCCTCGCGGCGCGGCGCGCCGCCGATCACCCTCCAGGCCGTCTGGACTGCCGACGACGGGAACCTGCCGCCGTGGAAGGGCGACTTCCACAATGACCTCAACACCCAGCTCAGCTACTGGCCCTCTTACAGCGGCAACCATCTCGAGGAGGGGCAGGCCTTTCTCGACTGGCTCTGGGCCATCAAGCCGCGATGCGAGGAGTACACCCGCCGGTATTTCGGGGTGGATGGGCTCAACGTCCCCGGCGTGGCCGCGCTCGACGGCGCGCCGATGGGAGGGTGGATCCAGTATTCGCTCGGGCCGACGGTCTCGGCCTGGCTGGCCCACCACTTCTGGCTCCATTGGCGCTACAGCGGCGACCGGGCCTTCCTCGAGGAGCGCGCTTATCCGTATCTCAAAGGCGTTGCGGTCTTCCTGGATAACATCGCCGAGCGCAGCGCGGACGGGAAAAGAAAACTGCCCTTGAGCTCGAGCCCCGAGATCAACGACAACCGCATCGACGCCTGGTTCCGGGAGACCACGAATTACGACCTGGCACTCGTCCGCTGGCTGTACGGCGCCGCGTCGGCCATGGCCGGCGAGCTCGGGCTCGCGGAGGAAGGGGAGAGGTGGCGGACGATACTCGGCGAATGGCCGGATCTGGCGCTGGCCGAGGACGACGGGCGGCTTCTCGTTGCGCCGGGGATCCCTCTCAAAGAGTCCCACCGGCATTTCTCGCATCTCATGGCCATCCATCCGCTGGGTCTCATCGACGCGAGCCGGGGCGAGGCCGATCAAAGGACGATCCGTGCCGCGCTCGCCGAGCTCGACCGCCTTGGGCCCGACTGGTGGTGCGGATATTCTTACAGCTGGCTCGGCAACATGGCCGCGAGGGCGGGCGACGGCAAGAAGGCCGCGGAAGCTCTGCGCATTTTCGCCGAGTGCTTCTGCCTGCCCAACAGCTTCCACGCCAACGGCGACCAGACGAAGAGCGGTAGATCCAAGATGACATATCGCCCCTTCACGCTCGAGGGGAATTTCGCCTTCGCCTCGGGCATCCAGGAGATGCTCCTTCAGAGCCATACGGGCGTCGTGCGCGTCTTCCCGGCGGTCCCGGATTCCTGGCCGGATGTGTCGTTCGATTCTCTCCGTTCCGAAGGGGCTTTTCTCATCTCGGCCTCGAGAAAGGCCGGACAGGTCGTAGAGGTCCGGATCCGCTCCGAAAAGGGCGGCCGGCTCCGTCTGGAGAATCCCTTCCCGAGCTTGACCTTCAAGGCCTCCGGCGCGGCTGCCGGCACCGTGCCGGACGGAGCCCGTCTCGTCGAAGCCGAGATGCGGCCCGGCGATTCCCTCGTTCTGAAGGCGATCTAGCGGCTCACTCCGCCTTCGGGTATAGCAGGGCGTTCAGCAGGAACTTGTATGTCCCGTGGGACTGGGCCCGGCTCTGGCATCTGATCCCGATGAGGATGATCCGCCCTTCTTTGTACTTGGTGTCGACGACGGCCGCTTTCCGCGTCAGGTACTCCTCGCCGAGGAGCCAGCCGCTCATCAGCACGGTATCTTCCGGGTACGTGGCGACGACCTTGCGTTCCCAATCGTAGGGCGGAGAGAAGGTGTCCAGGGCCAGGCTGCCGACGAACATGGCCGGGGTCTCCTTGGGCAGCCCGTATCCGATCGGCGTCTCGTTGTCGACAAGGATGCGCAGGATCGAGGTCGGACAGAAGAATTTCGTCCGGTCAACCCCGGTCAGGGCATTGCGGGCCGGCGCGCTGAGATCGCTGATGGCGAATTCCACGGCGCGGTTGAGCGCGACCATAACGCCGCCCTTCTCGACGAAGGCCTTCAGCGCGTCCACTCCCTCCTGGCCGATCCCGCCCTCGTATTCGGGCGGCATCGGGTTCTGACGGAACTGGCGGGACATGGGCGACTCGGCCCCGCCGGCGCCGCCCGGGGCCGCCCCGGGCCGGGTGCCCTTGATGGTGTTCGTGGCCTCGTCGGCGAAGACGATGACGTCGAAGTCGGCGCGCAGGTCGGCCTTCTTCTCCTTCGTTCCCTTGATGTCGTCGTTGTGGAGGGTCTTGTAGGGGATGCCCATGTCGTCGAAGACATAGCGGGTCCAGCCCTCGTCCATGTTGCCGCGCCAGGACTGGAAGAGACCGATGCGGGGGAACTTGACCGGGGCCTTGGCGAGGGTGGAGATGTCATCGACGTCGAGAACGGCCAGACCGTATTTCTCGGCTAGCGGGGGCAGGCTTTTCTTCACGGCGGCCGAGTTCTTGACGATGAAACAACCGGCTTGGAGGTCGCGGCCCTTGACGACGGCCTTCGCTTTCGTCCGCCAGACCTCGGCGCCGTCTTTGAGGAGGGCGATGGCCATGGGGTAGGAGGCGTTGACCCTGGCGTCCAGAATGAAATAGTCGTCCTTCCCTTGGGCCGGCACCTTGGGGTAGGGGACGGCGTCGATCTTTTCGAGCTTGGCCTCGAAGGCCTCCTCGACTTCGTCGCAAAGGACGCCCATCTGCAGGGGCAGCGTCCAGGCGGCGTTGTCATAGGGCGGGACCGGCGGTCCGCCGGGGTACTGGCGCATGTCGGGATACTTCTGCTTCTCGAGGAGCGCCCAGGCGAAGGTCTTGTAGGGCTGCGCCGTCTTGACGACGAACGCGCCCGCGTTGTAGAACCGGCCGCCGGCGACGAAATCGGCCTTGGCCTGGTGGATCTCGACGCCGCCCATCTTCAAGACCTCGAGCATCTTGAGCGTCGTCGGGTAGTCTCTCTGGACGGCCGGGATGACGAACGCATAGGGCTGTCCCTTGTCGACCTTCTCAACGGAGTTTTTGTTCATCTGGTAGAAGTTGAAGAGAAGGTCTTCTTTGTGCAAGGCGGCCGTTTTAATCATGCTCTTCGAAAGGACGAGCTCGTAATCGACAAGATCCCGCAGCCGCCACCAGCCGCCGGGCCAGGGATCGACAAAGTCCATGCGCTTGTCGAAGAAGCCCGCCTGGATCTCATTCGGCTCTATGTAGATGGGGCTGGCGACACGGACCGAGGCCGCCTCACTGAGGATGCCGAGGACGTTGTGGAGCCAGGAGGTGTCATCGCAGGCGCCGATCCACCAGGCCGTGTAGGAGCGGCCGTTGACAATGCCGCTCAGGCCGTGTTTCTGCAGGTCGTAGCTCATCTCGGTGCCGACGAGGTTGACGCCGCGCCAGACCGAGGGCTGGATATTCGGCAGGGGCGGGTCCATGAAGGGGGGCACGAACAGCCGGGCGCCGTTGGAGCCCTGCTGGTGCTCGTCGACGTGGATCTGCGGCAGCCAGTCGTGGTAGAGGACCTTGGTCACGGCCCGCGTTTCGGGGAGGTTGAACATGTACCAGTCGCGGTTGTTGTCGTGGCCGGCGTAATGGTGATAGAGCCAGGGCATATTCCCGCCCTCGTATTGCGTCCCGACGTATTTCCGGTACCAATCGACGACCATCTGGTTGCCGTCGGGGTTGTGCGAGGGGACGAGGAGGACGACGACATCGTTCAGCGTCCTACCCGCGTCGAAGAAGGTCCTTCCCGTAACGAGATCATAGGCCAGCTCCATCGACATCTGTGAGGCTGCGATCTCGGTCGCGTGGAGCGAGCAGGTGATGAGGACGATGGCCTTGCCTTCTTTGGCCAGCTTTCGGGCCTCGTCGACGGGGGTCGTCCGCGGATCGCGGAGCTTATGGGTGATCTCTTTCCAGCGGTCGAGCTTGGCCAGGTTCTCGGGGGTCGAGATGGCGGCCATGATCATCGGCTTCTTGAGGACGGATTCGCCGATCGTGAACAGCTTGAGCTTGTTCGTCTCCTGGGCCAGCTTTTCGAAGTAGGCCTTGATCTGCGTGTAATCGGCGAGCTTGCGGTCTTCGCCGACCTTATGGCCGAGGAACTTGTCGGGCGGCGTCTGGGCCGGGAGGATGCCCGCGGTGAGGGCGAGCGTGGCCAGGGCGAGAGCCATCGAGACGATGAGGCGGGATCTCTTCATGGACGACCTCCTTCGGAACATCAAAGAGGTCTATCTATCACCCGGGAAGGGGAGTGTCAAGGCGCGGCGGGTCTTTGTGCCGCAGCCGATCGCCGATCCGCCAAACGCTAGTCCCGCGACGAGCGCAGGAGGACCATGCGCAGGAGCTGGACGGCCGCCATGGTCGTCGCAGCGACGTAGGTCAGGGCCGCGGCGCCGAGGACTTTCTTGGCCCCGACGAGCTCGTCCGGGGTCAGGAAGTTGCGGCTTCCGAGCAGGGCCAGGGCCCGCTTCGAGGCGTTGAACTCGACGGGCAGGGTGACGACCGAGAAGGCGACGGCCCCAGTGAAGAGGAGTATGCCGATATCCATGAGGACCTTCGTGCTGCTGCTGTTGAAGATGAGCCCGACGAAGAAGAGCGGGAAGGCCAGGGTCGAGCCGATGCTGGCGACCGGATAGATGGCCGACCGCAGGGCCATAGGCTGGTAGTGGGTGTGGTGCTGGATGGCGTGGCCCGTCTCGTGGGCGGCGATGCCGAGAGCGGCGATGGAGGCGCTGTCGTGGACGCCTTGGGAAAGCCGGAGGACTTTCTTGCGCGGATCGTAGTGGTCGGTCAGCACCCCGGGCGTTTTTTCGATGGTGACCTCGCCGGCGCCGGCCGTTTGGAGCAGCTGATAGGCGGCTTGGGCCCCGGTCGTCCGGGACGAGGCGAAGACCTGGCCGTATTTTCTGTAGGCCCCCCTGACCCTGGCCTGGGCATAGAAGGCCAGAATGAGGGCCGGGATGACGAGAAGGAAGGTCGGATCGCCGAATAACATATCGTTGTCCTCCTAAGAGCGAGCATCCATTTTACCGCAATCCCGGGAAAAATGTATAATAGGCTCGACCGTGCTAGACGGGGAGCTAGCGGTGCCCTGTGGCCCACAATCCGCTCCAGTGGGGTCGAATTCCCTGCCGAGGCTTCCCTCTTTCTGGTCGGTGCCCTTGCACGTGGTGCTGAAGGCTGGGGTCCTGCGCGAAGGGCCGCCCGCGAACTCCGTCAGGACCGGAAGGTAGCAGCGGCAACGGGATGGTCCCTTGTGCGGCAGTCAACCTCGCCGGAGCCGGCGGCTCGGGACACGCAGGGAGAGTGTTGTCGGAGCAGGGTGCACGGTCGAATTCCTCCTTTCGGCTTTCTCGGGAATCGCCTCTCAGCTCCCCGGCCCCCCGGGAACCAGTCGTCCGGTTCCCCCCGCTTCGCGGGTCCCCCCTCCGCGGACGGGGATCGTCGAGGCGAATTCCCTCGCCGCCATAGGGAGGAATTCGACCAACTGGGAAAGGGAATCAGAGACCTATTCTATCCATAAGGGCGGCGATCTCCGCCCGGCCCTTTTCGTCGACGGGGAGGAGGGGCAACCGCGTAGGGCCGCCGTGATATCCCCTGAGATCCTGGGCGTGCTTGAGCCCGGCGATACCGTAGATCTCCACCAGCGTCTTGTTGAAGGGAATGAGATCGAGCTGGAGCTCCCGGGCCTCGTCCTTCTTCCCGGCCTTGAAAAGGCTGAAGATCCCGGCCGCCATCTCAGGCACCGCATTGGCCACGGCCAGGATGGCCCCGCATGCGCCCATCTCCAGTCCGGGATAGACGACGGACCCGGAGCCGAGGAGATAGTGGAAACGGTCGGGGACTTCGCGGACGACCTCGGCGACGAAAGCGAGGCTGCCGCCGCTCTCCTTGAGCCCGGCGATATTGGGGTGGGACGAGAGGTCGATGACGAGGCGGGGCTCGAGCGAGATGCCGGTGTTCTGGGGCATGTTGTAGACGAGGACGGGGTACCGGCTGGCGTCGGCCACGGCGAGGTAGTGGGCCCGGAGCGCCTCGCGGGTCATCTTCGACTTGAAGTAGGAGGGCGGCCTGACGAGGACTGCGGCGATGCCGCGGGCCGGGAGGCTGGCGGTGAAGTCGATCGTCCCCTGGGTCCATTCGCGGGCCGTGCCGACGAGGACCTTCTTCTCCGGAGAGACGGTCTCGAGGACGGCATCGACGAGCTCGAGCGATTCCGCGTCCGTCAGCGAGACGCTCTCCCCGGTCGATCCGAGGACGAGATAGCCCGCGACCGCGGTGGCGTTGAGCTTGCGGACGTTGTCCTTGAGCTTCTCCGCGGCGATCCCGTCGCCGGCGAAGGGGGTCGTCAGCGCCACATAGACGCCTTCAAGCGGCTTGCTCATCCTTGTTCTCCTTTGCGCTGCTCACGCACGGCCCGCTCGATCTCCCTGAGCTCCGCTTCGCCGAGCCCGAAATAGTGGCCGACCTCGTGGAGGACCGTGTCCCGGACGTGGTCCTTGATGTCCTCGTCGGACCGCGAGATCGATTCGATGGGGCGCTGATAGATAACGATAACGTCGGGCGCGTAGCTGCCGTAGGAAGCGGGACTGCGGTGAGGGTAGGGGACGCCGTGATAGAGGCCGAGGAGGTTCGTCCCCGGCGGGCAGTCGTCCTCGACCATGACGTTGACGTTGTCGATGAGCTTGCGGAACCTCTTGGGGATCTCATCCAGGGCCTCGGAGACGAGCTCCTCGAACCGGGCCCGGTCCATGGACGGCCGGAAGGGGCTCCGGCCGAAGGGGTCCGGCCGCCGGCTCATTTCTCGATGCCTTCGCGGGCCTTGACGCCCTTATCGAAGTAGTGCTTGATGTCCTTCATCTCCGTGACCAGGTCGGCCCGGTCGATGAACGAGGCCGGGGCGTAGCGCCCGGTCAGGACGAGTTCGAGCGTCGCGGGGCGCTGGTCGATGAAGTCGAGTACGTCTTGCTCGGGCAATATTTTGAAATGGACGGCTGTGTTGACCTCGTCGAGGATGACGATCCGGTACTCGCCGGAAAGCATGGCTTCGAGAGCCTTCGTTAGCCCTGTCCGGGCCCGGGAGATGTCTTCGTCGCCGGGGCCGTCCTTGACGTTGATGAAGCCCTCGCGTCCGAACTGTTCGATGCGGATGAGCGGGGCCAGCTTCTTGGCGGCTTCGATCTCGCCCGTCGGCTGCGCCTTGAGGAACTGGGCGACGTAGGTCCCGAAACCGTGGCCGGCAGCCCGGAACGCGAGACCCATGGCGGCAGTCGTCTTGCCCTTGCCGTTGCCCGTGTAGACCTGGATATAGCCGGTCATCCCGGCTATTGTTTAACAATCCCGATGTCTTGTCAAAGCCGGCTTTCCGGCGTATCCCTCTCGAGGCGGCGAGGGAATTTGCCTCGACGATCCCCGTTGCTGGAGGAGGGGACCGGCAGGGAGCGGAGTCTTCGTAGCGACCATCAGCGCCGCCCCGGAGCGACCCGGAGGGGCGGTGCTGGGAGAAACTCAAGAAAGAGTTCTTTCCCGATATTTCGCAGAAGTCCGGCTCCGTGTGTCTCCGCCGTCCTTCTGCCGGTCCGCTCCCCAGAGTCCGCTCCCCGCCGCCGGGGGGCTGGGGAGCTAGAGGCAATTCCTGAGCGAAGCCGACCAGAGGGATTTTCCGGACGTTCATGCTATAATCGCCACATGCTCGACCCTAAATTCGTCCTGGAAAACCTTGAGTCCGTTCAGAATAGGCTCGCGGCGCGAGGCCAGCGGATCTCGTTCGAGGAGTTCGTCCGCCTCTCCCGGGAGAAAAAGGACGTCCTCAAGCGGACCGAAGACCTCCGGGCCGTCAAAAACAAGGCCTCCGAGGAGGTCTCCCGGCTGAAGAAAGACGGGAAGGACGCCTCGGCGATCATCGCCGAGATGAGAAAGGTCGGCGACGAGATCGGCGGGCTCGAGGACCGGCTCAAGGCCTTCGACGAGGAGCTCAAGGCGACCCTGCTCAACATCCCGAATATCCCGCACGAGTCCGTGCCCGTCGGCAAGAGCGCCGCGGACAACCCGGAAGTCCGGCGGTGGGGGAGCCGGCCGGAGCTCGGCTTCAAGCCCCAGGCCCACTGGGACATCGGCGAGAAGCTCGGCATCCTCGACTTCGAACGGGCGGCCAAGATCACCGGCTCGCGCTTCGCGGTCTACTTCGGCGCGGGGGCGCGGCTCGAACGGGCCCTGATCAGCTTCATGATCGACATCCATACCCGCGAGCGAGGCTTCACCGAGGTCCTGCCGCCCTTCATCGCCAACGCCGAGAGCCTGACCGGGACGGGCAACCTGCCCAAGTTCAAGGAGGACCTGTTCAAGCTCGAGGGCTTCGACTGGTACCTCATCCCGACGGCCGAGGTGCCGCTGACGAACATCTACCGGAACGAGATCCTCGACGGCGCCGTCCTGCCGACGCGCTTCGTGGCCTGGACGCCGTGCTTCCGGAGCGAAGCGGGATCGTACGGGAAGGACGTCCGGGGCCTCATCCGGCAGCACCAGTTCAACAAGGTCGAAATGATGATCTTCAGCCGGCCCGAGACCTCCTTCGACGAGCACGAGTTCATGACCGCCTCGGCCGAGGAGGTCCTGAAACGGCTGGGGCTCCACCACCGGGTCGTGCTGCTCTGCACGGGCGACATGGGCTTCGCCAGCGCCAAGACCTACGACCTCGAGGTCTGGATGCCCAGCCGCGACGGCTTCATGGAGATCTCGTCCTGCTCGAACTGCATGGACTTCCAGGCCCGGCGCTCGAACATCCGGTTCAAACGTGAGGCCAAGGGCCGGCCCGAGTTCGCCCACACCCTCAACGGCTCCGGCCTGGCCGTCGGCCGGACGGTCAGCGCCGTCCTCGAGAACTACCAGCAGGCGGACGGCTCGGTCGTCATCCCCGAGGCCCTGCGGCCCTATATGGACGGCCTCGAGCGCATATCAGCTGCGAAGAAATAGATTCGACGGAGGGATGGCCGAGTGGTTGAAGGCGGCGGTCTTGAAAACCGCTTTCCGGTTCGCCGGAACGGGGGTTCGAATCCCTCTCCCTCCGCCATTGTCGCTTTTTTGAGGGGCATCAACGTCGGCGGCCATAAGAAGGTCCCGATGACCGCTCTTAAGAAGGCCTTCGAGGCCATGGGCTTCAAGGACGTGAGGACGGTGCTCGCCAGCGGCAACGTCATTTTCGAGGCGCCCGGCAAGGATCCGCACCTGGATCGGACGATCTCCCTGGGGCTCGAGAAAGCCTTTAGCTTCCCCGTCACCGTCGTCCTCCGCAACGCTAACGAGCTTCGGGCTATAGTCGCCTCCGAGCCTTTCAAGGGCGTGCCGTCCGGCCCTGACGTCAAGCTTTACGTGACCTTCCTCGCTCAAGAGAAACCCGGTCTGTCCGGCCTCCGGCCCCCGTCATCCGCTAAGGGCGTTCGCATCGTTCGAGTCGCGCCGGGCGAGATCTTCAGCGTCGTGACGCTTTCGGCAGGCGTGGGAACACCCGAGCTGATGGCCTTCCTTGAAAAGGCGGTCGGACAAGAGGTCACGACCCGGAACTGGCAGACCGTGATCAAACTCGCGAGCTCATGACCCGGAGATGACAGTGAAACACAAATGGCCGCTCATCTTCGTCCTGGCGGTGGCGGCCGGAGTTTTTTTGTTCTTTTACCGCATGTATCATGACGACATCAAAGCGTTGAGGGGCTTCATGGCTTCTTACGAAAGGTACGACCAGGCCATTTCCGGTCTTTCCATTGGCGAGGGGGGCGAGATTGAGGGCCAAGCCAGCAGCGCCGCCGCTGACCTCGCCTCCAGAGCCTCCTTGAGACTCTCTTCTCTGATCAAGAATGATGCAGAACTGATGGAACAGGCCCTCGAGGTCGCGGATCTTGCTCAGCAAGAGCTCGAGGGCTTCAGGGCCTACAGAAGCGCCATCCAACACGAGAACGCGGATGTGGATGAGCTAGCCGAGGCATCCCGGGACCTTACGCGCAAGAGAAGAGCCGCTTATGCCCGGTTTCGGGAACTCGGCGGATTCCGCTAATTGAACGGGGAAGAAGGGCAGGGGACGAGGGAAGAGGAGACGACATGAGACCAGCGACCGAGAGACCGGCCAAGCTGACCGATCTTCCGAACGTCGGTAAGACCACTGCCGCCAAACTCGAGAAGATTGGGATCAAGACGGCCGAGGACTTCCTGAAGCGCGACCCTTACGAGGTTTTCCACGAGTTGAGGGCCAAGGTCGATCCGACGCTTTGCCGCTGCGCCCTGGCCGGCATCATCGGCGCCAAGACAGGGGAGCCCTGGCACAAGATCACCAAGAAGACCGCGGCGGAATACGAACGGCGCCATCCCGGCCACCGCTGGGGCCCCTGCTGACAGGCTCTCAGTTTGGCTTCGGCACCCCTCTCATGCTAGAATAACCCGGTTCCCCGACCGCGGAGAGGTGCTGGAGTGGTCGATCAGGAACGCCTGCTAAGCGTTTGCCCTGGCTCAAACCGGGGCCGCGGGTTCGAATCCCGCCCTCTCCGCCATTGATCTTCTCATGACGAATATCTTTTTCGAGATCCACAGCGGCCTGCCCCGCGAGGGGCCCGGCGACGAAGCGTCGATGGCCCGGGCCCTCGACATCATCCGGGAGCTTCCGGCCCGGCCCGATATCCTCGATGTCGGCTGCGGCCCGGGCGCCCAGACCTTGGCCCTGGCCCGGCTGAGCGGCGGCACGGTGACGGCCGTCGACAATCACGCGCCGTTCTTGGACGATCTCCGCCTCCGGGCCGCCCGGGCCTGCCTGGCCGAGCGCATCCGGACCGTCAACGCCTCGATGTTCGAGCTTCCTTTCGACGATGCCTCGTTCGATCTCGTCTGGTCGGAGGGCGCGATCTACCAGATGGGCTTCGACAACGGCCTCCGGAGCTGGCGCCGGTTCCTCCGGCCTCGCGGCTGGATGGCCGTGACGGAGGTCTCCTGGCTGATAAAAGACCGCCCGACCGAGATCTCCGATTTCTGGCGCGAGGCCTATCCGGCCATGCGGTCTGTCGAGGATAACCTGGACGCGATCCGCGCCGCCTGCTACCAAACGGCCGGCCATTTCGTTCTTCCCGAAAGCTCATGGTGGGATTCCTATTACACCCCGATCCTGGCCAAGCTCCCCGGGCTCCGCGAAAAGTACCGCGATGATGCCGAGGCCTTGGCCGTCCTCGAACAGGAAGTCGTCGAGATCGATCTCTTTAAGAAGTACTCGGCCTATTACGGCTACGTCTTCTTTGTCATGAGACGGACTGACTAAGCCGGCCCTTTCTGCCTTGACTTTGGGGCACCGTTACCCTAGATTTGAGGGCGGATGTTCTTAATTTCTCGACATTCTCCGGCCCGCCCCGGAATTCCCGACGAAGAGCGAAAGGCACACGTCATGACCATGAAGCGCCGATCCCCGGCTTTCGGACCCCTCGTCCTCGTCCTGGCCGTCGCCGCCGCGGGCGCGTCCTGCGCCAAGCCGGCCGAGGGCCCTTCTTACGCGTCGATCCTTCAGGCCTTCGCCGATCCGCCGGCCGCGTACCGGAGCGCCCCGCTATGGGTCTGGAACGACAAGATGACCCGGGAGGAGATCAAGCGCCAGCTCGAGGACTTCAAAGCCCGCGGCATCGGCGGGGCTTTCATTCATCCCCGTCCGGGCCTCATCACGCCCTATCTCACGGACGAGTGGTTCTCGCTCTGCGCCTATGCCGTCGAGGTCGGGAAGGGGCTCGGCCTCAAGATCTGGATCTATGACGAGAATTCCTACCCCTCGGGCTTCGCCGGCGGCCACGTGCCCGCGGCCATTCCGGATGCCGCCCGCTCGGGTCTCCGGATGCGGAAGTATGACGGGCCGCCGCCGGCCCCGCTCGACCCCGCGCCCCTCGTCGTCCTGCGCCGGACCCTGACCGGGCTCGAGGACGTCACCGGCAAGTCCTTGCCCCCGGGGCCCGACCGCGCCTCCTATTTCGTCTTCGACGTCGTCCCCGCCGCCCCCTCCCCCTGGCACGGCGGATTCACCTACGTCGACGTCATGCGCAAGGACGTCACCGAAAAGTTCCTCGACCTGACCCTGAACGGCTACAAGCGCGCCATCGGCCAGGAGTTCGGCCTGACCGTGCCCGGCGTCTTCCAGGATGAAGCCGAGATCTCCCCGGCCGGCGGCCGCGAAGCCGTCAACTACACCCCGGCCCTCTTCCAGGCTTTCCGGACACGTTGGGGCTACGACCTCCGGCCCGAGCTGGTGGGCCTGTTCGAGGACGTCGGGAACTGGAAGCGCGTCCGTCACGATTTTTACGCGACGCTCCTCGACCTCTTCCTGGAGAACTGGGCCAAGCCCTACTTCGATTACGCTACCGACAATCATCTCATCTTCACCGGGCACTATTGGGAGCACGAGTGGCCGCGCCCGCGCGTCTCCCCGGACAACCTGGCCATGGCCGCTTACGCCCACATGCCCGGCATCGACGTCCTGATGAACGAGTTCTCGCTCGCCCCGGACGCCCAGTTCGGCAACGCGCGGGCGGTCCGTGAGATCCGCAGCTCCGCCAACCAGCGCGGGCACGAGAGGACGATGTCCGAGACTTACGGCGCCAGCGGCTGGGACCTGACCTTCGCCGACCAGAAGCGGATCGGGGATTGGGAGTATGCCCTGGGCGTCAACTTCCTCAACCAGCACCTCTCCTACGCCACGGTCATGGGCGCGCGCAAGCGCGATCACCCGCTCTCTTTCTCCGAACACGAGCCCTGGTGGGGGCACTACAACACCCTGGCCGACTACTTCGGGAGGCTGTCCGTCGCCATGAGCCTGGGCCGGCAGGTCAACAAGGTCCTGGTCATCGAACCGACGACGACGGCCTGGATGTTCTATTCTCCCGCGGCCGAATCGGAGGATTTCCGGACGGTCGGCGCCGATTTCCAGGCCTTTGTCCACCTCCTGGAGGCCGAGCAGATCGAATACGACCTCGTCAGCGAGAAGACGCTTCGGGAGTTCGGCTCGGTAAGCCACGCCAAGCTCAATATCGGCGAGCGCTCCTACGGACTGGTCATCCTGCCGCCGGGCCTGCGCAATCTCGAGGATACGACCGTGGTGCTCATCCGCGACTATCTCATCCGCGACGGCAAGATCGTCTCCTGGCCGGCGCCGCCCGACTATGTCAACGGGATGATCACGGAGGACCTCCGGGAGCTCCAGGCGTCCTTCGGCGACCGCTGGCTCCCCATCGGCCCCGGCGGCGGCTTCGACAAGGTCCGGCAGATCAGCCCGCCGGCGATCACGTTCGCGGGGATCACGGGCGGGGCCAAGCTCTTCCATCAGCGCCGTGAATTCGCCGGAGGGCAGCTCGTCCTTCTCGTCAACTCGGACGCCGAGGCGACGGCCGGCGGGACGATAACTCTCGCCGGCGGCTCGGCGGAGGAATGGGACCCGTTCACCGGTGCGGTCAAGCCGCACCCCTTCGAGCGGCGTGGCGGCCAGATCGAAGCCGCCTTCTCGCTTCCTCCGGCGGGGAGCCTGCTTCTCTGCGTCAAGGACGAGCGGGCCAAACCGCCGGCCCTGGCGCCTCCGCTCATCTGGGAAGACGTCCCGGCCGACGGACCTCTTGCGGTCGAGGCCCTGGGTCCGAACGTCCTGACGCTCGACTACTGCGATCTCACCGTGGCCGGCCGGACGGAAAAGGACCTTTATTTCTACGATGCGCAGAGGAAGACCTTTCAGGCCAACGGGCTGGACCGCAATCCCTGGGACAGCGCGGTCCAGTACAAGACGAACATCATCGACCTCGACAAGTTCCCGGCCGGCTCGGGCTTCGAGGCTGTGTTCTGGTTCCGGGCGCTGAAGGACGATGCCCGGGACCTCGCGGACCTCGAGGCCGTCGTCGAGCGGCCGGCCCTCTTCCGGGTTTTCGTCAACGATAAGGAAGTCCAGCCGGCGCCCGGCAAATGGTGGCTGGACAGGGCCTTCGGCGTCTACCCGGTCGGCGCCCATATCGTCTCCGGCCGGAACAAGATCACGGTCAGGGCCCGGCCGTTCACGATCCACAGCGAGCTCGAGCCGGTCTATCTCCTCGGGGCCTTCCGCCTTGCCGGCGCGGCCCGCGGCTTCGAGATCCTGCCGCCCGCGCCGCTCGTGGCCGGGGCTTGGAAATCCCAGGGCTGGCCGTTCTATGGGTCGGGGGTCCGCTACACGAAGACCGTCACGGTCCCGGAGGGCGGCGCCGGGACCCCGTACCGCCTCCGCCTCGGCGCCTGGCTCGGCGCGACGGCCGAGGTTTTCGTCGGGGACAAGCGAGTCGGCACGGCGGCCTTTCCGCCGTACGAATGCGACCTGACGGGCGCCCTGGCCGCCGGCCCGAACGCTGTTTCCGTTGTCGTCTTTGGGACGCTCCGGAATACTCTGGGGCCTCTCCACAACGATCAGCCTCTCGGCCGGGCCTGGCCCGGCTCGTTCCAGCAGGGGGCCAAAGGGGGACTGCCCCCGGGATCGGAGTACTCGTCGGTGGAGTATGGTCTCTTCGACGATTTCAAGATCATGAAGGGCTCGACGCGCTGAGCTCGCGCCCAGAAAGGCTGATAACGCTCATGGACCACGCCGTCGGATTCGACAACGCCCACTACCTCCAGGAACAGAAGAAAGCCATCCTCGAAAGGATGGGCCGCTTCAAGAACAAGCTCTACCTCGAATTCGGCGGCAAGCTCTTCTTCGACTACCATGCCGCCCGGGTCCTGCCCGGCTACGACCCCAACGTCAAGATGAAGCTCCTTCAGGAGCTCCGGAGCCAGGCGGATTTCCTCCTCTGCATCTACGCCGGCGACATCGAGCGGAAGAAGATGCGGGCCGACTTCGGCCATCACCTACGACGTCGACGCCATGAAGCTCATCGACGACCTCCGCGAGTGGGGCATCGACATCAAGGCGGTGGTCGTCACCCGCTTCGACAACCAGCCGGCCGCCCGGATCTTCAAGAACAAGCTCGAGCGGCAGGGGATCCGCGTCTACACGCACCGCTTCACCAAGGGCTACCCGACCGACGTCGACACCATCGTCAGCGACGAGGGCTACGGCGCCAACGACTACATCGAGACCGAGCACCCCCTCGTCATCGTCACCGGACCGGGCCCGGGCAGCGGCAAGCTGGCCACCTGCCTGTCCCAGATCTACCACGAGTACCGCCGGGGACTCGCCTCGGGCTACGCCAAGTTCGAGACCTTCCCCATCTGGAACCTGCCTCTCAAGCACCCCGTCAACGTCGCCTACGAGGCGGCCACCGCCGACATCTGCGACTTCAACCTGGTCGACCCCTTCCACCTCGAGGCCTACGGCAAGGTCTCCGTCAACTACAACCGCGACGTCGAGGTCTTCCCGGTCCTCAAACGCATCCTGGAGAAGATCACCGGCGGGCCGTCCTTCTACAAATCGCCGACCGACATGGGCGTCAACGCCGCGGGCTTCGGGATCACCGACGACGGCGTCGTCCGCGAGGCCGCCAAGCAGGAGCTCATCCGCCGCTTCTTCCGCTATTCCTGCGAGTACACCATGGGCTTCGTCGAGAAGGAGACCGTCGAGCGGGCCGAGCTGCTGATGAAGGAGCTCGGCGTCAAGCCCGAGGACCGGCCTGTCCTCGGCGCCGCCCGCCGGGCCGCCGAGGAGGCCCAGGCGACGGGGAAGGGCAACAAGGGCGTTTACGTCGGGGCGGCCATGGAGCTTCGCGACGGCTCCATCGTCACTGGCAAGAACTCCCCCCTCATGCACGCCGCCGCGACCCTCGTCCTCAACGCCGTCAAGAAGCTGGCCGGGATCCCGGACATGATCCCTCTCCTCTCGCCGTCGATCATCGAGTCCGTAGGGGCGCTCAAGAAGAGCGTCTTCGGCGCCAAGTCCGTCAGTCTCGACCTGTCCGAGGTCCTCATCTGCCTGAGCATCAACGCGGCCTCCAATCCCACGGCCCACCTGGCCTTGGAGAAAATGAAAGAGCTCCAGGGCTGCGAAGTCCACATCACCCACATCCCGTCGCCGGGAGACGATTCGGGGCTGCGGCGGTTCGGCATCAACCTGACGACCGATCCCAATTTCGCCAGCAAGCACCTCCTGGTGACATGAGGGAGGGCAGGCCGGTGAAGAGCTCAACCTTCAAGACGCTGAAGGCCAGGCACCATGCCTTCAAAAAGCGGCACCCGATGCGCCGCGCCGCTCTCTCCCTCGGCCTGGTCGGGCTCGTCTACGCGGTCGCGTCGGCCGTGCTGGCCATGGCCGGGTCCGTGCCCGCCGCCCCCGTCATCGCGGGCATGGACATCGACAATTACTATGCCTGGCAGATCTTCTTCATCCTGCCGTTCGTCTTCGCCGTCTGGGTCCTGACGTCGGGCGTCCTTCTGGCCCTGGGCACGAAGGGGTGCCATCGGAGCGACGTCCTGGTCAAGGCCTCGCGGGCCTGGGGCGGCCCTCTCTTCCTGGCCTGGGTCCCCATGGCCGTCGAGGCGGTCTTCGCCGCCCTGGGCATGGGCCAGGCGGAATGGGTGGGCATCCTGTCCGAGCCGGGCGTCTGGCAGACGGTCTTCCTGGCTTTCTATGCGGCCGCGGCCGCGTGGGTCGTCCTGAGATTCGTCCGGACCGCGAGGTCCATCCACAAGAAGTCCTGGCCGGCCGCGGTATCGACGGGACTGGCCGCCTCCGCCGTGGCCGTCGGGGCCTACATCCTGTTCGTCCGCTGACGACGAGGACACGCGGGGGCGGACCGGAACACGAAAGGGGACGAGCGATGGCGGGAGACGATCGGGCCGGCGGGATCAGCGTCAGACGATTCCGCATCGAGGATTACGACAGGGTCATGGAGCTCTGGGCCGCGGGCGACCTTCCCCTGAAACCTCAGGGCCGGGACAGCCGCGAGGGCATCGCCCGCCAGATCGGCCTCCCGAATGTCCGCTTCCTCGTGGCCACAGCGGGGGAGGAGGGCGGCCGGGTCATCGGGACCGTCCTCGCGACCCATGACGGCCGGAAGGGCTGGATCAACCGGCTGGCCGTCGACGCGGCCCTGAGAAGGGCCGGGATCGGGGCCCGGCTCGTGCGCGCGGCCGAGGAATGGCTCGGATCCGTGGGAATGGACATCCTGGCCTGTCTCATCGAGGACGGCAACGCGGTATCGATGGCCGTCTTTGAGAAGCTCGGCTACAAGAGGCATCCCGAGATCATCTACTTTGCCAAGCGCAAATACCCCGGGATCTAGTCGCCTGAGGTGGCGATATCCTGAGCACAGCCGAAAGGGAGGGCCCTAAGAAAGGACGCTCAGAAGCTCGTGATCACCAGCTTGAAGCCGGGACGGCTTCCTGCGTCCGTTTCGGCGAAGAGACGAGGGACGTCCTCGAGCGTGATCTCCGTCAGCCAATCCTTGACCTTGAAGCGCCCGGTCTTGAGCCAGCTCAGCGCGATCGGGTAATCGCCCGTCGCGAAGTTGGAGCTCGTCGTGATCCGCCGCTCGCTCCCGAGGCGAAGGAAGTTGACCGGGATGTCCGTGTCGTGGACGGCCATGTTGACCAGCGTGCCTTTTTTGGCCAGAAGCCCCAACCCCAGGTCGAAGCTGTCCCTGCCGCCGATGCTGTCGAAAACCGTGCCGAAGCCGTCGGGCGCGAGGGCCCGGAGCTCGGCCGCGAGCGCTGCGGCCGGCTTGTTCCGCGCGTCGACAACGTCGTCAAACCCTGCTTGTCGAGCCATCGAGAGGGCCTCATCGGCGAGGTCGATGACCGCGACCCGGCTCGCGCCGAGGACCCGGGCGGCCTGGGCGATGCCGTTCCCGGCCGGGCCGGCGCCCATCATGAGCACAGGTCGCCCCGGTTGGATATCGCCCTGGCCGGCCACATGGACGCAGACGGCCAGGATGTCCATCATGGCCGCCTCCCCGAAGCCCAGACGGTCCGGGATAGCGTAACAGCCGCTCGCCCAGGCCGGGGCGTACTCGGCATAGGCGCCGGGATAGAGGTCCCTCTTTCCCCAGCCTTGGCCGTGTCCCATGTGGATCGTGTTCGGGCAGAGTTGGGTTCGTCCTGCCCGGCAATCGGGGCAGCGTTCCGCACACCTTCGAGCATACCGGGGCGACGCGCCGGCCGAGAAGGCCGGCGTTCTTCTCGTCGATGACGGCCACGACCTCGCCGGCATACTCGTGGCCGAGGACGATCCCGGGCGGATTGTCGACATGACGGCCGAGCGTGTGCATGGCCCAGGGGTTCTCGCCGGCATAATAGCGGAAGTCGGAGCCGCAGACGCCGCAGGCCGCGACCTTGATGAGGACCAGGTCCGGGTCGCCGTAAGACGCGATCGGCCAGACGGGGATCTCGCGCAGGGCCAGGTGCCGGGGCGATTCCAGGACGATGGCCTTCATGGTCGATGGGACGAGGGTTCCGGTGATCATGGCGCTCCTAAACCCCGGCAAAGGCCGAGAAACCGCCGTCGACGGGGACAACGGCCCCGGTCACGAACGAGGATGCGTCGGACGCGAGCCAGATGAGGGTCCCGGCCAGGTCCTGGCCGGTCCCGAAGCGGCCCATGGGTGTATGGGCGATGGCGGCCTCGCCCCGCGCGGTCAGGCCGCCCGTCTTTTCGTCCGTGAGAAGGAAGCGGTTCTGATCTGTCAGGAAGAAGCCCGGGGCGATGGCATTGACCCGGATGTGGAGCGGTGCGAGATGCCCCGCCAGCCATTGCGTGAAATTGGCCACGCCGGCCTTGGCCGCCGAGTAGGCCGGGACCTTGGTCAGGGGGCGCAGGGCGGCCATCGAGGCGATATTGACGATCGTGCCTCCGCCGCGTGCCGCCATCTCCCTGCCGAACGTCCGGCAGGGGAGGACTGTCCCGAGGAGATTGAGGTCGAAGACCGATCGCACCGCCGGGATATCGAGGTCGAAAAAGGTCCGTGTTCCGCCGGCCTCCTCGCGGAGATCGGCGGGCGCGGCGGTCTCCGTGGACGTGGTTGCCGCGGGGGCATTCCCCCCGGCCGCGTTGACCAGGATGTCGATGCGCCCGAACTCCGCCATGATCGTGGCGGCCGCCGCCGCGAGGCTTCCTTCATCGAGGACATCGCAGGCGACGCCGAGCGCCCGGCCTCCAGCGGCGGCGACCCTGGCCGCGGCCTCGACGGCCGCGCTTTCGCGGACATCGAGAAGGGCGACGGCCGCGCCGCGCCCGGCCAGGGCTATGGACATGGCGCCGCCGAGGGCGCCCCCGCCGCCGGTGACGACGGCGGTCTTTCCCTTCAGTCCGAACATGTCATCGGTCATGACAGCACCTCGTCGACGGCCTCGCCGAAGGCCTCGGCCGCTTCGACGAGGGCGTCCTCGGCGATGGTCAGGGGCGGGGCGATCTTCAGGCATTCCCCGGCGATCCCCACCGGGGCGAACATGAGGACCCCTTTGCGCAGGCTGGCGACGTTGATCGCCAGGGCCGTGGCGGGGTCGGGGACCTTCGTGCCGGCCTCGACGACCTGGATGCCGGCGACGAGGCCCTTGCCGTGGAGGCAGCCGAGCCTCGCCGCGTGCCGGGATCGGATCCGGGCCAGCCGGGGCATAAGGACCCCTTCCATCCGGGCGGCCCGTCCGGCCAGATCCTCGTCGAGAAGGACCTTGAGGTTGGCGATGGCCGCGGCGACGGGGAGGGGAGAGGCCGAATGCGTCGAGGTCATGGCCCCCGGCGGGTAGAGCTCCATGATGTCCTGGCGTCCGATGACCGCCGAAATGGGGAGCGACGAGGATATTCCTTTGCCGCAGCAGATGAGGTCGGGCCTGGCGCCGTAATGCTCGTAGCAGAACATCCGCCCGGTCCGGCCGAAGCCCGATTGCACTTCATCGAAGATGGTGACGATATCGTTTTCCCGGCAGAAGGCTTCCAGCAGTCGGGCATATTCGACCGGCAGGAAATCCGGGCCGACACCCTGGTAGCTTTCGGTCATGACCGCGGCGATCTCGCCCGGCATGATCCCCCGCGCGGCGAGGGAGGACAGGAACGAGATCGAAGCCCGTGTCCGTGTTCTTGTAGCCGTCGGGGAACGGGACCTGGACGAAGGCGGGATCGGGGACGCCCAGCCACTTTTTCTGGCCGTCCATGCCGCCTGCGAGCTGGGCTCCCATGGTCCGGCCGTGGAAGGCGTTCTTGAAGGAGACGACGCGGTTGCGGCGGGGCCCGTATTTTTCGAGAGCGTAGGTCCGGGCGAGCTTGATGGCGTTCTCGGTCGCCTCGCTTCCCGTGGATAAAAGGAAGACGCGGTAGGCCTCGGGGTCCGGCGCGAGCGACCTCAGCATGGCGCAGAGCTCCGCCCGCTGCTCATGGACGAAGACGTAGCTCGCGATGAGCTCCTGATCGATGATCCTCTTCAGGGCCGCCCGGATCTCCGGGCGGCCGTGCCCGGCGTTGGCGACGAGGACGCAGCTCGACCAGTCGATCCAGCGGTTGCCCCACTTGTCGGAGACCGTGAAATCCTCCGCCTTGTGCCAGACGACGGGCGGCTGTCCGGACATCGACCGCGGCTCGCTCGCCGCGAGGGCCTCGAAGAGGGGGACCGATTCCGGCACGGGGATCTTGGTCCGGATGGTCCTGTACTTCGTTTCGATGCGGGGGACTTCGACGGGGGTGAGATCGTAGACCGCCATCGCCCTACCTCAGCCGGACCGGCCGGCCAGCGGCCAGACTCTCGTGGATGGCGACCGCGATGCGCGTCGTCTCGAGCCCGTCCTGGCCTGATGCCCAGATCCCGCCGAGGTCGGCGAGGCGCCCGCCGGACTTCAGGAAGGCGACGTTCCCGGCGAAATCCTCGATGCTCTCGACCCCGTAGCCGCGGAGGACCCGGCGGCCCCTCCGGTCGACCGACTCGCGCTTGAAGTTGTTGTTGTAGGTGGCCATGCCCTCGCCGCCGATGCAGGAGCGGGTGCCCCGATCCTGGCTGTCGCACTCGAAGACGCCTCGCGTGCCGACGATCCGCAGGCCCTGGTTGACGATGGCCTCGAACTCCTTGGGCAGGACCCAGCTCGTGTCGAAAGAAAAGGCGGCCCCGTTAGCGAAGTCGACCTTGGCGTTGACGCAATCGTAGGTGTCGATGCCGCGGTCCCTGAGCAGGGTGGCCTTTGTGCCCGTCGCGTAAACCGTCTTTGCCTCCGACTTGAGGATCCAGCGCACGAGGTCGTAGAAGTGAACGCCCAAGAACCAGGCCGGCGAGGACGAGGGCGCCCAGTGAGGGAACCATTCGGCGGGGACCTCGATGCGGTCCTCCATGTGGACGCTGCCGTAAAGGATATCGCCGAGGTCGCCGGACCGCACGCGCCGCTCGATCGCCTGATGGTCGGGATCGTAGCGCTTGTGGAAATCGACCTGGAGAAGGACGCCGGCCGTCCGGGCCGCCCCGACCATGGCCTCCGCGCCTTCGACGGTCACGTCGAGCGGCTTCTCCACGAGGACGTGCTTGCCCGCCGCGGCGGCGTCGACGACGATGGCGCGATGAAGGTGGTCCGGGGTGGCCACGCTGACCGCGTCGAGGGGCACCTTTTCGAGCATCTCGCGGTGGTCAGCGAAGACCGGCCGGCCGTACCGGGCGCGCAGCGCTTCGGCCCGCGCCGGGTCCGCTTCGGCGATCGCGGCCAGCTCGACGCCCCTCGCCTCCGAGCTGGGTGAAGACATCCAAGTGGGTCTGTCCGAACTTTCCCGCCCCGACGACGGCGATCCTAACGGGCATGCCCCTTCTCCTTTCCCCCGGCGCCGCACCATCGCGCCAGGAACCTGGCCAGGACTTCGGCGGCCCGTGCGATGTCGCGCAGGTCGACCCGCTCCTCAGGGCCGTGGGCGAGGGCGAGGTCCCCGGCGCCGAAGACGATCGCCGGCATGCGGCCCCGATGGAAGAAGAGGCGGGCATCGCAGGAAGCGATCCACCCCTCGGCTGGGCCCGGGCCCAGGACCTCCGCCGCGGCGGCGCGAAAGACTCTCACGGCCGGGTGGCCGTCGGGTGTTTCGAAGGCCTCGTTGCGAAGCCCGGACAGCGCGAAGCGGGCGTGTTCGCGGGCCCAGGGCGTCGGCCCGGGCCTGGATCAGCGCTTTGATCTCCGCCTCGATCCGGCGGGCCGTCCGGTTGGGCAGGAACGCGATCCCGCCCTCGACCGTACACTCGCCCGGCACCGTCGAGGGCCAATCGCCGGCCCTGACCCGGCCGATATTGACGACGACCGGACTCGGATCGTCCGGGAAGCCCGGGGTCCCTCTCGACGCCTGTCTCAAGCTCGTTTCGTATTCCTTGAGGACCGGGATAAGTCTCAGCATCTCGTCGAAAGCGCTCACGCCCTTCGTGATAGCGGCCCATGTGCACGGACCGGCCGTCGACGGTCAGCGTGAACCAGGCGGCCCCGCGGTTGGCGGAACGTACGGCGAGGCCGGTCGGCTCGAGCACGACCGCGACGTCGGCCCCCCTGCCGCCGGCAATGGCCGCCAGAGAGCCGTTCCCTCCGGCCTCCTCCTCGATGACGAACTGGGCCTCGACGTCGCCGTCGAGCTCGACGTCCGAGCTCGCGGAGCGCCAGGAGCGCCAGCAGCACCGTCACGATCTGGCCTTTTGCGTCGCAGGCGCCCGCGGCCGCGGACGACCGAGCCGTCCGTCGCCGCTTCGAACATCCCCGCCGGGGCGGGCACGACGTCGACATGCGTATTGACGATGGCGCTCCGGCCCCCGCCGGCGCCCGGCGACCGTCGACGATGACGTTCGGCCGGCCGCGATAGCTTTCGTGGCCGGGGACGGGCGTGTAGTCCGGATCGGCGGTTATGGTCTCGTCGACGGCGAACGAAGCGGACCGGGAAGTCCGGACCGGGAAAGGAGGTCGAAGAGGAAGTCCTGGATGCCCGCTTCGGCGCCGGGCGTGCTGCGGAAAGCGATCAGGCGGCGAAGGATGTCGCCGGCCCAGCCGCTCGTTCCGTCGAGGAACGGCGCCAGCCCTTCTTCGAAACCCATGGCCCGGCCGGCTCCTTTCGTCCGAGATCCTGCACCTACTCTAGACGGAGCCCGACGCCTTGTCAACCGGCCGAGGACCTCCCGCCGCTTTCGTTGACTTCGCCGCGCGGCCGGCGATATAGTGCCGCCAAGGAGCCTGCCGATGTCCCGCCCTGCGACGATCTCACGTTTTTGGCCTGGCCTTCTTGGCTTCCATCGTCGGCGCCCGCCTGCCGGGCGAAGCCGGGACCGGCAGCCGCCCCTTCCGGCTGAGCGGGCTTTCACATCGACATGAACATCGCCCAGTTCCGGGGGCCCTACCTCAGGAGCGAGTTGAAAGCGCTGGCCGCGCGGGGCTACAACGCGATCCTCTGGGAGGTCGAGAACAACATCCGCTGGGAGACCTGCCCCGAATGCGTCTCGCCCGACGCTTTCACCAAGGCCGAGTTCAGGGACATCCTGGACTACAGCCGCTCCCTCGGTCTCGAGCCGATCCCTCTCCTTCAGACGATCGGCCACTGCGAGTACGTCCTCAAGAACGAGCGCTATAAGCCGCTTGCCGAGGTCCCGGACAGGATCGACCAGTACTGCCCGCGGAATCCCGGAGGTCGTGGCCTTTCTCCGAAGTGGATCGATGAATACCTGGAGGTCTTCGGCCCCGTTCGCGACCTTCCATCTGGGCGCCGACGAGGCCTACACGCTGGGCGAGTGTCCGCGCTGCCGGGCCTATGCCGCAGAGCATTCGCTGTCGGAGCTGTACATCGACCACATCAACGCCATGAGCCGGCCGCTCGTCGACAAGGGCATCCGGCCGGCGATCTGGGGCGACATGGTCCTCCATCATCCCGAGGCCCTCGACAAGCTGTCGCGGAGAGGTCATGATCTTCGACTGGCTCTACGACAGGTACGACGGCTGCGGCACGGTCCAGGTCTGGGGCCGCGGCGGCCTGAGCCGCGGACGAGCTCGACCGCCGACGCTCGGCGCTTCGGCGCCTTCCTGTACCCGCTCGGCGACGAGCCGGGTCGCGATCCGGATCCTTTCTATACGTCGGATTTCCTGGCGGCGAACGGCTTCGACGTCGTCGTCTGCCCGAGCTCGAGCTGCTACGGCGACAGCGTGTTCGCGCCGCGGACCTACTTCCATATGAGGAACACGGCCGACTCCTTCCGGAAGGGATCGACGCCGCGGGCTCAAGGGCGCAGTCCTGACCAGCTGGACCGTGCATCTTTTCCCATGGGAGCTGCAGCGGCCGCGCGATCGAGCTGCCCGGCTTCCTGGCCGAACACCCCGGCCGGACGCTCGAGGACTTCGAGAAGCGCCTACGTCAGCGGAGCACTTCGGCGTCGACGACCTGGGGTTCTTCGCCGCCGCGGGCCGGCTGGCGAAGCGAGGCCTGTTCAATTCCGCCTCGGACCTGGGCTTCTTTAAAGACGCCCGGCCGGCCCCTCTCGGCTATGTTGCCCGGACGGATCGAGGAGATGGCGGGGGAGGGGGAGCTCGACAAGGAGCTGGCGGCCTTGCGAGACCCGGCTCGGAGAATACCGCCGGGGTTTGGACCTCTTCCGGGCGTATGGGAAGACGGCAAGATCCGGCGAGGAGGAGCTCGGGGCCTGGATCCTGGCCGCCCGGAACCTCGTCAACCGGGCCGAGGCCTCGCGGCTGCTCCTGAAGGGCCGGATAGGCCCGGGCGGCCCCGGGGCCGTGACCGAGGCGCGCCGGGTCCTCGAAGAGCTCCGGGAGCTGCGACGGGAAACGGAGGCGGCTGTGGCCCGGACGATCAAGCCGTCGCGGACCGCCGAGACCATGAGCTGGATGTACGATTCCATGGAGGCCGCGCTGGCCAAGGCGGCCGGGGACGCCGGAGAAGGCCGGCGATAGAGGAAGGAACGTTGGGAAAGGGATCCCCGGGGCCCGATACGGGCCGCGTCGCGTCGCTCGATGCCCTCCGCGGCTTCGACATGTTCTGGATCATCGGCGGCGACGCGATCTGCCGGAGCCTGCCCGCGGCCGCTGCACGCCCCCTGGGCGCGCTTCCTGGCCGGCCAGGTCGAGCACAGGCCCTGGGCCGGCTTCACCTTTTATGACCTCATTTTCCCGCTGTTCCTGTTCATCATCGGGGCCGTCTTCCCGTTCTCGCTCCTCAAGCGGGCCGAAAAGGGGGAAACCCGGAGGACGGTCACCCTCCATGTCGTCAAAAGGGCGCTCGTCCTGATCCTGCTGGGCTTGATCGCCGGCGGGGTCTTGCGAGTTCGACTTCGCGAACATGCGCTGGACGGGTGTGCTCCAAAGGATCGGGCTCTGCTATCTCTTGGTCGCCCTTCTCGTGCTCAACACCAAAGTGAAGACCCAGGTCGCGGTTTTCGTCGGGATCCTTGTTCTTTATTGGGCGGCCCTGGCGCTCATCCCCGTCCCGGGGCACGGCCCGGGGCTCATGACCCCGGAAGGCTCCCTCCACAGCTACATCGACCAGAAGGTCCTGCCCGGGAAGATCTCCGGGGAATTTTACGGGCCCGGCGACAGTCTCGGGGTCGTTTCGACACTGACCGCGGCCTGCTCGCTCCTCCTGGGCGTCTTCGCCGGGTATTGGCTGAAATCCGAAAGAAGCGGCCGGTCGAAGACCCTGGGACTCGCCGCCGCGGGCGTCGTCTGCCTGGCCGTCGCGCACATCTGGGCGCTCGGGTTCCCCATCATCAAACACATTTGGACGAGCACGTACGTCCTCTGGGGAGGCGGCTGGTCCCTGCTCCTGATGGCCCTGTTCTACTGGCTCATCGACATCAAGGGACGGAGCCGCTGGGCCTTCTTTTTCGTCGTCATCGGGACCAACGCCATACTCGTCTACTTCGGCCAGCAGGTCGTGGATTTCGACGGGATCGCCCGGTTCTTCCTGAACGGCGTCGGAGCGGTACGCGGGGGCCCTGGCCCCGCTCGTCATCCCCATCGGGGCCCTGGCCGTGAAGTGGGCCGTCCTCCTCTTCCTCCATCGGCGCCGGATCTATTTCAAGGTATGACGGGGGGCCGGCCCTTTATTTTTCGGCTCAAATCCTATAAAATGACTAGGATTTCATCGTCTGCGAGGAGTTCCGCCATCATGAAACCCCGAGAGATCGTTCCCGACGTCTTTTTCGTCGGCGCCCCCGATTTCGACCGCAAGCTCTTCGATGCCCTCATCCCGCTGCCCCACGGCACGAGCTACAATGCCTATCTCGTCAGAGGCCGCGACAAGACCGCCCTCATCGACGCCGTCGAGCCGACGAAGCTCCACGTCCTCGAGGCCTATCTGAAGGACGTCCCGAAGGTCGATTACCTCATCTCCGATCACACCGAACAGGACCATTCGGGCGGCATCCCCTGGGTCCTCGGCCGCTATCCCGGGATCCAGGTCCTCTCGTCCGAGCTGGCCAAGCCGATGCTCGTCGACCACCTCGGGCTCGACGGGAATGTGATCCGTGCGGTCGCGGACGGCGAACGGCTCGACCTCGGCGGCAAGACCCTCCGTTTCATCTCCACGCCCTGGGTCCACTGGCCCGAGACGATGTCGACCTACCTCGAGGAGGACAAGATCCTTTTCAGCTGCGACTGGTTCGGCTCCCATATTGCCCAGACCGAGCTCTTCGTGGGCGGCGTCGAAGAGATCATGGCTTCGGCGAAGAGGTATTTTGCCGAGATCATGATGCCCTTCCGGAAGATCATCCAGAAGGACCTGGACAAGATCAAAGACCTCGATATCCGCCTCATCGCCCCGAGCCACGGCCCCATCTACCGCGATCCGCAGTCCGTCATCAGGGCTTACCGCGATTGGTCCGACGACAAACCCCATAACACCGTCGTCATCCCCTGGGTGAGCATGCACGGCTCGACCGCCGTCATGGTCGAGCGCCTCGTCGCCGGCCTCGTCGAGCGGGGCGTCACCGTCTATCCCTTCGATATGGCCTCGGCCGACATCGGCCGGCTGGCCATGACCCTCGTCGACGCGGCGACGCTCGTCATCGCCGCGCCGACCGTCCACGTCGGGCCCCACCCGATGGTCTTCAACGCGGTCATCCTGGCCAACGCCCTCCGCCCCAAGGTCCGCTTCGCGGCGATCGTGGGAAGCTACGGCTGGGCCGGCAAGATGGCCGACATGGTCCAGGCGGCCATTCCCAACCTCAAGGTCGAGATGCTGCCGTCCGTTATCGCCAAGGGATTTCCGAAGCCGGCCGACCTCGAGGCCATCGACGCGCTGGCCGCCGCGATCGCAGCGAAGCACCAGGCGTTGGGCCTGACCTAACCTGGACTGTTCATAAGAACGTCGGTTTTCTGACGCCTCTCATCTGCAGCCGCCTCGGCTCGTGAATAATCCAGGCTAAGGGCGGGGCTTTCCGCCTTCCAGGAAATCGACGATCTTGACGCTCCCCGAGGGCAGGGGATAGCGGCGTATCCCCTTCAATGTGACCCAGCGCCGGCGGCGGCCCGCCTCGAAGCCGGAGCCCGCTGATCTTGCAGCGGAAAGCGTGGAGCGTCGCCTCGAAGCGGGTGTAAGCGTGGCGGACCGTGGTCAGGCGGCTGACGTCCTTGATTTCGGCGCCAATCTCCTCGCGGATCTCCCGCCTGAGAGCGGCCGTCAAGCTTTCGCCCGGCTCGACCTTTCCGCCGGGGAATTCCCAAAGGCCGGCCAGGAGGCCGCCGGGGGGCCGCTCCTGGATGAGGACCCGGCCGTCCTTCTCGATAACGGCCACGACGACTTCGATCCTCTCCAAACTGAGCTTCTTGGGCCGCGGAATGATCTCCTGGATCCCCTCACGCGCCGCTACGCAGGCGCCGCGGACAGGACAGGCCAGGCATTGGGGGCTGCGGCTCCGGCAGAGGAGCGCCCCGAGCTCCATCATGGCCTGGTTGAATTCCCCGGGCGCGTCCTCGGGAAAGACCGTCGAGAGGAACGCACGCAGCTTCCTATCGACGCTCGGCACGGCCGGGCCCCGAAGGCCCAGCAATCTCATGAGGACGCGCCGGACATTGGCGTCGATGACAGGGAGAGGCGTGCCGTAGGCGATGCTCAAAACGGCGGCCGAGGTATAGGGCCCGAACCCGGGCAGCCGCCGAAGGGCCGGCTCGGCCTCGGGGACCTTGCCGCCGTGCTCCCGGATAACGGCTTGGGCCGCCGCGTGCAGGTTCCGGGCCCTCTGGTAATAACCCAGCCCCTGCCATTCCCTCAGGACCTTCCGAAGCGGGGCCCGGGCCAGGACCTCCAGATCGGGGAAGACCTCGAGCCAGCGCGCGTAGTAGGGGATGACGGCCGCGACGGTCGTCTGCTGGAGCATGATCTCAGAGACCCATATCCTGTAGGGGTCCTTCGTCCCGCGCCATGGCAGCTTTCGCCGGTGGGCCCGATACCAGGCCAGGAGCTGGTCCGAGAACTTATTTTTTATCGGCCTTGCCTTCTTCGGTCACCGGCGCGGCGGCCTTCCAATCCTTCTTTTCCTTGGGCCAGTCATGAAGGAAAGAAGAGTCGACCTTGAGCAGATAGTCGAGCCCCGGTGTCTTGACGACAACCTCTTTCTTTTCCGCGTCCTCCCGGCCGACGAGGATGACGATCTCTTTGGCCGGATCCTGCGGGTCCGTCACGCGGATCCGGATCTCCGCCCCGGGATCGAGACCGTAGGGGCCGAGCGGGCCGGGTTCGTCGACGAACCCGACGGCCTGGAGGCCTTCGATCTTGCGGAGGAAATCCTCGACCAGGCTCCGGTTCGCTTCCTCTTTGGCCGGGTCGTCCAGGACCCACTTCTCCGTGTCGCCGGCCTTCTCCTTGACCGCGGCGATCTCGACGCCGTCCCTCTTCAGGGCGATCCGGGTCGCGTTCCAGGAATAGAAATCGGCGACCTTCTTTTCCCGCAGCTCGTCGACCTTGCGGTCGAGGTCGGCGAGCAGGGTCCCCTCGAAGTTGACGATCTTGGCCGATCGGGACGTCGTGGCGTAGGAGTTATCGCCCTCCCGGTGCAGGTAAAAGACGATCTCCTCTTCCGTCGCCGGGAGCGACAGGGCGACCTCGTACTCGGCCTTGTCCAGTCCGAACGCTTTGAGCGAGGCGGGCGTTTTTTCTTCGGCCACGAACGCCTTGGCCCTGATGCCGGAGAGGGAATCGAGGAGGGCATCGATCGTCCCCTTGACGGCCAGGGCGGCGACGGGGGCCTTGAGGAACCAGCCCGCCCCTTCACGGGCCGCCTGCCAGGCGACTTTCCTGGCCTTGACCCGGATCGCCGTGACGTCGGCGGCGGTGAACTTGAAGACGTCCTTTTGCCGGAAGTCGAAGACCGGCTTCTCGAGCGTCGTCTTGAGCGTTGACGGGAGAAGGACGACGCGGGGGTCGTCCGCCCGCTTGGCGAAGAGCGACTTGTCGAGCGGGTTCTCCATCCCGACGAGGAGGCGCACCGGCGCCTCCCGGCCCTTGACCCAGAGCGAGACCTCCGTTTGCGGGATCTCGTAGGCGGCCGGGTCCTGGGCGTCCTTCTCGACGACGCGTTCGATGCGGAGCGAGGCCAGGGCGCCGACCAGGTTGTTGACCTCGTATTCGTCGGCGGCGGCCTGAAGGGGCGCCGTCAGCCGCCACGGCCCCGCCTCGTCGCGCTCGAAGGCCAGGGTCTGCCCGTTCTTGACGATGCTCGCTTTGAGGATGTCGGCGGCCGGGACGCTGATGAGGGCGTTCTCTTTCTCGTCGGCGGCTCTCTTCTCCTCGCCCTTCTTGTCGAAGACGAGGACGAGCGCAACGAGGCCTGCCAGGACGGCCAGGAGGATGAGCGTCGTCCGGAACTTCACAGCGACCTCCTCCGGACCCAGACGGAGACACCGATGAGGAGGACGGCCAGGGGCAGAATGACGAGGCTGACGAGGAGGACGAGCCGGCCCTGCGAGGGCGTGAGCTGCAGCGTCCGCGGCGTTTGCGTCTTGGGCTGGATGGCGATGAGGTCGGACTCCTCGGCCAGCCAGTTGGCCACGTTGAGGAAGAAGTTGCCGTTGCCGGATACGCCGAAATAGCGGTTCTTGACGAAGTCGGAATCGCCGATGACGGCGATGCGGGCTTCTTTCTCGGCCGCGGCGGAGGCGGGCGGCGCCGCCGCCTCGCCGGGCTTCGCCTCCGCTTGAGCGGGGGAGGGGACGGCGGGCTTGGTCTTGAACGTCGAGACGACGGCCAGGCTGATGGGGCCCTGCACGTCCTTGGCCGGGGTCAGCTTGACCTCCTTCTGGTCGAGCTCCCGTTCGGACCAGGAGTTGGGGCTCGTCTTGGCCAGGGACGTCACGGTCGCCCCTTCGGGCTTGGTCTCGCCGACGTCGACGGAGCGGGCATAGGGGAAGAAGGTCATGAAGGAGAACTTATCCGTGATCGCGTGGGGTTCATATTCCGTGACGACCGGCATGAAGTAGTCGCCGCCGAGAAGCCGCGAGACCGTGTCGACGACGATGTCGTTCTCGAGCTTGAAGCCGTAGTCGGCCAGGAAGAGCGGCAGCAGTGTCGTCGTTTCCGGATCGACCATGAACAGGGCGCGGCCGCCCGCCTGGATGTAGGACCGGATGGTCTCGTACTCGTTCGGCAGAAGGTCTTTCTGGGGGCCGGGCACGACGAGCAGGGCGCAATCCCGGGGGAAGCGGTCGGCCAGGGCCAGCGTCTGCTTCTTGACCTCGTAGCCGAGCTTCTCGAGCTCGGCCTTGACCGTCGAGTATCCGTTGTCGCCCGATTCGTCGACCGAGCCTTCGCCGTGGCCCTCGAGGAAATAGAGGACCTTCTTTTGGGCCCGGGTGGCCTTGATCAGGGCGTTGGTGACATCCTCCTCGGAGGTCGTCGTGACGCGGTTCTGCTTGTCCCCGGCCTCGATGACCGTTGTCCCGTCCTGATTGACGTCGTAACGCTTGACGAGCCCCGGGTTCTTGTCCGGATCGATGAACTCGTATTTGACGCGCGGAGAATGATAGGCGTAGAGCTTGAGCAGGTTCTCCATGGCCGCCCGGCCGGCGTTCCCGGTGCGGAAGAAGCCCTTGAATATCACGTCGGTCTTGAGGGCTTTGAGCACGGCGACGGACTGGCCGGACAGGCTGTGGAGCTTGGCCGACGTGAAGTCCACCCGGGCATTGTGCCTGGCGAGGAAGTAGTTGGCCAGGCCGAGGATGGCCAGCACGAGCAGGACGACAAGGGCCAGGTTCCCTGAGTAGAGAAGGGACTTGCGCTGGAACGTTCGGGACAGGGCCGTCCGGTTGAGCGCGATGTAAGCGGCCAGGGCGACGGCGCCGAGCCCGAGGACGGCCAGGGCGAGCGTCTTTTTCTGCGGCCAGACGATCCAGCCGAGGAGGCCGGCGGCGATGAGGACGAGGGCGGCGGTGTTGAGGTTCTTCTTCAGGGCGTCCATGGTCTTACCTCCACCGTCTCGACTGGATGACCGAGTGGGTCAGGAAGAGGCCGAAGAACGAGAACGTCAGGTAGTAGACGACGTCCTTCGTGTCGAGGATGCCGCGGGTCATGTCCCCGAAATGATCGGAGTACGAGAGGTAGCCGACGACAGAGCGCCAGCCACCCGAGCCGGACGAGGTCACCCAGCTGATGAGAAGCAGAAGGAGCAGGGTGACGATGGCCAGGAAAGCCGCCACGATCTGATTCTCGGTGAGGGACGAGAAGAACAGGCCGATCGCGGCGAACAGGGCCCCGGTGAGGAAGAGGCCCAGGTAGCCGGTCAGCCATGGCGCCAGCTCCGGGTTGCCGTAGGCGAAGGCGAAGGCGGACAGGACGGCCGTCAGCCCGAGCATGACCGCCACCATGATCAGGGCGGCGATGTACTTGCCGAGGACGATCTCGCCGACCGTGAGCGGCGACGTGAACAGCAGCTCCTCTGTGCCGGTCTTCTTCTCTTCGGCCAGGAGCCGCATGGTCAGGAGCGGGACGATAAAGACGAGGAAGATGGTCATGTTGTGGAACAGGGGCACGAAGACCATCTCGTTGATGTTGATCTGCTGGGCGTAATAGGGATTCTGGGCCATCTGCATGGCCGCGTCGTTGAACCAGGCGATCCCGTTGTAAAAGGAGTAGCCGACGAGGAGGAGAAAGCCGGCCGTGACGGCATAGGCGATGGGCGAGCTGAAGTAGGCCCGCACTTCCTTCTTGACCAGGGACCAGATGTTCTTCATGGCTCGAGCCCTCCCGAGACGATCTTCATGTAAAGGTCCTCGATGCCGGCCATGGACCGCATCTCCTTGAGACCGAGGCCCTTGTCGAGGGCCAGGCGGGCGACGTCGTCGCGGAGGTCGCGCCCGCGGCTCCACTCGACCCGGATCTCGTCCCCCTCGACGGCGACATTCCCGACGCCGGGGAGGCCCCGGAACAGAGCGGCCTCATCGGGGCCGCCGCGACGGAGCCTGACGAGGACGCCGTCCGTTCTGTCGAAGGACGCGGCCAGCTCCTCGAGGGACCCCGAAGCCTTGAGCCGGCCTTCGTTGATGATGACGACGCCGTCACAGACCTGGGTGACCTCGGGCAGGATGTGGGTCGAAAGGAGGATCGTGTGCTCGCCGCGGAGGCCGCGGATGAGCTGGCGGATCTCCCGGATCTGTGCCGGGTCGAGGCCGATGGTCGGCTCGTCGAGGATGAGGACCTTGGGGTCGTGGATCATGGCCTGGGCGATGCCCACCCGCTGCTTGAAACCGCGGGAGATGTTCTTGATGAGCCGGCGGCTGACGTCCTTCAGACCGGCCGACTCGATGACCCGCGCGATGGCCGCCTTGCGCCGGGCCTTCGGGACCTGCTTGATCTCGGCGACGAAGCCAAGATAGCCGGCCACGGTCATGTCCTGGTAAAGCGGCACGACTTCGGGCAGGTAGCCGATCGAGCGCTTGACGTCTTCGGGCTTGTCGAAGACGTCGAAGCCGGCGACCGTCGCGTGGCCGGACGTCGCCGGCAGAAAGCCGGTGAGGATGCGCATCGTCGTCGTCTTGCCGGCCGCGTTCGGACCGAGCAGGCCCCAGATGCGGCCGGCCTCGACCTTGAACGTTAGGTCACGGACGGCGACGAGCTCCCCGTATTTCTTGGTGAGCTCTCGGACTTCGATCATGTTCACCTCCGCTATGGGTTTCCGAACCTCCGGCGGGCCGGGGCCGTTGCGTCACATGCGCTCGGGCGGGGGGATGCCCATGAGCCCGAGGGCGCAATGGAGCTCGTCCTTGACGGTGCGGAGGACGAGCAGCCGAAAGGCCCGGACCTCCAGGTCCTCTTCGGCGAGGATGGGGTATTTATGGTAGTACCCGTTGAGCTTCTGACTGAGGAGGAAGGCGAATTTGGCCAGATGGGAGAACTCCAAGGCGGCGATCGACCGGAGGACTTCCTCCTCGAGCGAAGCGCCGGTCAGGATGAGGTCCCAGAAGTCGGCGGTTTCCTGTTCCGAAAGCCCCGGCGGGAGGACGGGCCGGCCGCCGGCCGGCGGGACGATGTCGGCCTCGGCGACGCCGAAGCGCTCCTTGAGCTTGCGGAAGATGCTGGCCAGGCGGACGGCCGTGTATTGGAGGTAGGGGCCTGTCTCGCCCTCGAAGCTGAGTGCCTCCTCGAAATCGAAGACGATGACGGAATTACGGGCGAACTTGAGCATGAAATAGCGCAGGGCGCCCGTGGCGATGTCCTTGGCCGTCTTCCGCCGCTCGTCCTCGGCCCGGTCCGGGTCCCGCTTCCCGATCTCGGCGAGGGCCTTGGCTTCCAGCCGGTCGAGCAGGTCGTCGGCCTTGACCCCGAGGCCCTTCCGGCCCGAAACCTCGAGGAACGAGCGCTCCTTTTCTTCATCCGAAGCGGCGTAGCCGAGCTCGTTCAGGCTCTTCGGCGACAGGGCGACCATCTCGTACGAGAAGTGGACGGACTGGGCCGCCTGGGTGTCGAACTTGAGGGAGCGCAGGCCCTGGACGACGACCTTCTGAAGGTAGGACTGGCGCGTGTCGATGACGTTGTAGACTTTCGTCGCTCCGCCGAAGGCCGGAGAGTTGGGGGTCGGCGACGGGGTCGAGATCCAGAGCGTGCGGCCGTCCGACTCGGCGAAGGGCTCATAAAAGAAATCGCGGCCAAGGAGGCCGAACTTCCAGAGCTGGTAGGCAATGTCCTTGCCGACGTAGGTCACAGTGCCGTCGGAGCGGACGATGACCTTTTCCCGCTCCTCGTCTTCCTCGAGCCGCATGACCCAGCAGCCTCTGTTCTCGCCTTCTGTGGCCAGATAGATGGCCTGACGGCCCTTGAGGAGCTCGAAGGCCGTGTCCCAGAACTTCAGATGCAGGATGGTGCTCTCGCAGGGCAGGACATCGTAAGAGACGCCGAGGCGGGCCATCGTGGCCAGGTGGGCCTGGACGATGCGCCGCGAGACATAACGGGACAGGGCGTATTCGGGGTCCTGGCCGTGCTCGATCCTCTTCATGATGGCCGACTTGCGGGCCTGGGCCTCGGGATGTTCGGCGAGATAGGCGGAGACCCGGGCATAGAGGTCCCAGCAATAATAGTCGAACTTTCCGGGCAGGTTCCTGATGTCGTCGAGGGACTTCTTTTCGAGCTCCATGAAGCCGAAGACGACATCGACGACCTGGACGCCCGTGTCGTCGATGTAGTTCTGGACCTCGACCTTCTCGCCCTTGAACCGCAGCGACCGGGCCAGCGTATCGCCGAGGCAGGCGTTGCGGAGATGGCCGATGTGGGCGGCCTTGTTCGGGTTGATGTTGGTGTGCTCGATGATGATCTTGCCCTCTTCGGGGGCCAGGGCGGTGCCGCTGCCCAGGCGGACGGCCTCGGCGAAGACGGCGGCCTTGTCGAGCCAGAGATTGAGGAATCCGCCGCCGGCCACTTCGGCCTTGACGACGCCGTCGATCGAGGCCAGCAGGGGCGCGGCCTCCGTGGCGATGGCCCGCGGGGCCTTCTTGAGCTTCTTGGCCAGCTGGAAAGGGAAGGTCAGGGCCAGGTCGCCCATCTTCGGGTCCGGCGTCGGCGTCATATCGAGGTCCTGGATAGCGACCGGATAGACGGCTTTCAGCCGTTCGTAAATCGATTCTCTTAAACGGGATTTGAAGGCTATCATTTTCGGTCCCTCATTATATCAAAAAACGGGTATCAAATAATGGGGACGCTTCCGTTTTCGAAATTAATGCGTTTCTTTAAAAAATGGAAACGTCCCCATTTTTTTGGTTCATCTCCCATTTCCGGGAATCCCTATCGAAGCTGCGACGGATGTCGCTCCAAGAGGATTTCCCGGAATCGGGAGAAGAGCCTTTTTTTCCAGCGCCCGGTCCCTGGCGTCTCTTGAACGAGTCGGCGAGTTGTGATAATTTTGGGTTTTGCCCTTAAGGAAGAAAGGAAGGGACCATGAAGAAGACGCGCTTCAACGAGTTCCATAAGAAGCTCGGCGGCAAGATGATCGAGTTCTGCGGCTGGGAGATGCCGGTCGAATACTCGGGCATCATCCCCGAGCACATGGCCGTACGGACGAAAGCCGGGCTGTTCGACGTGAGCCACATGGGCGAGGTCCTGGTCACGGGCAAGGACGCCCTGGCCTTCGTCCAGTGGCTGACCCCGAACGACGCGGCCAAGCTCGCGCCCGGGCAGGTCCAGTACACCGCCCTGATGACCCCCGAATCGACCTTCGTCGACGACATGCTCGTATACTGCATGGGCCTGGAGGAATATTTCCTCGTCGTCAACGCGGCCAACGACGACAAGGACTTCGCCTGGATCGCCGGCCACACCGACGGCTATGCCGTCAAGGTCGAGCACCAGAGCGACGCCTACTCCCAGGTGGCCCTCCAGGGCCCGCTGGCCGAGAAGATCCTCCAGCCGCTGACCGACATCCCCCTGGCCGGGATGAAGTCCTTCCATTGGGCCAAGGGCAAGGTCGCCGGCAGGGAATGCCTCGTCTCCCGGACGGGCTACACGGGTGAGGACGGCTTCGAGATCTACACGATGGACCCGGATCCCGCCATCATCTGGACGACCCTCATCGATACGGGCAAGCCTTTGGGGCTCCTGCCCATCGGTCTCGGCGCCCGCGACACCCTGCGCCTCGAATCGAAGCTGTCGCTGTACGGCAACGACATCTCGGACAAGACGACCGTGCTCGAGGCCGACCTCAAGTGGATCGTCAGGCTCGAGAAGGGCGATTTCCTGGGCAAGCCGGTCATCGAGAAACAGCTGGCGGAAGGCCTGAAGCGGAAGCTCGTCGGCTTTGAGATGGCCGAGCCGGGCATCGCCCGTCCCCATTATCCCGTCTATTTCAAGGGCCAGAAGGTGGCCGAGGTCGCTTCGGGGACCTTCGCGCCGTTCCTGAAAAAGGCCATTGGCCTCGTCTACCTGCCCATCGAAGGGACGGCCGTCGGCACGGAGTTCGAGATCGAGATCCGCGGCAAGAGGGCCAAGGCCCGCGTCATCCCCACGCCCTTCTATAAAAGGGCCAAGAAATAACGAGTCCGGTCACCAAGGAGGCACGCATGTATCCGAACGACTTCCGTTACACCAAGGAACACGAGTGGATCAAGGTCGAGGGCGACGAGGGCGTCGTCGGCATCACCGATTTCGCCCAGCACCAGCTCGGTGACATCATCTACGTCGAGCTGCCGGCCGTGGGCAAGGAGCTCGCCGTCCGCCAGTCGATCGGCGTCGTCGAATCCGTCAAATCGGTCTCGGACGTCTATGCGCCAGTCCCCGGCGTCGTCACGGCCGTCAACGAAGCGCTCGGTCAGACCGCCGACCTCCTCAACAAGGACCCCCACGGCCAGGGCTGGATCGTCCGGATCAGGATCAAGGACAAGAAGGACCTCGACGGCCTTCTTTCGGCCGGCGACTACGAAAAATTCCTGGAGGGGCTCGAGCACTGAGGCCCGCCCGGCCAGACAGGGGGTTATGCCATGAGCTATCTCTCTCTCAGCGATAAAGACAAGAAGGAGATGCTGGCCCGCACGGGCGCGGCCTCCATCGACGACCTCTTTTGCTGCATTCCCGAGGCCGTCCGCTTCAAGAAGCCGCTCGATCTGCCCGCGGCCCAGTCCGAGCTCGATCTCGTCCGGTCGATCGGCGCGGTCGGCGGGAAGAACACCTACGGCGGCCATCTGTCCTTCCTCGGCGGCGGGGCCTACGATCATTTTATCCCGACCGTCGTCGATTACCTGAGCTCGCGAGGCGAGTTCGTCAGCCCCTACACGCCCTACCAGCCCGAGGTCAGCCAGGGCACGCTCCAGCTCATCTTCGAGTTCCAGACCCTCATCTGCCAGCTTACGGGGCTGGACATCGCCAACGATTCCCTCTATGACGGCTCCACGGGGGCGGCCGAAGGCGTCCTGATGGCCCACCGGGTCACGAGCCGGAACAAGGTCCTCCTGGCGCGTTCCCTCCATCCGCAGTACCGCGAGGTCGTCAGGACCTACATCAAGAACCTCGGCATCGAGGCCGTCGAAGTCGGGTTCGGGCCCGACGGCCGGATCGACCCGGCCGAGCTCGGTCGCGCGCTCGACGACAAGACGGCCGCCGTCGTTTATCAGTCCCCCAATTTCTTCGGCGTCGTCGAGGACATCGAGGCCCTCTCGGACGCCGCCCACGGCGCCAAGGCCCTCTCCGTGGCCGTCGTCGCCGAGGCCCTGTCCCTCGCTCTCCTCGAATCGCCGGGGAAGCTCGGGGCCGACATCGTCACCGGCGAGGCCCAATCGTTCGGCATCCCCGTGAGCTTCGGCGGGCCTTATCTCGGCTTCATGGCCTGCAAGAAGGAATTCCTGCGGCAGATGCCGGGACGGATCACCGGCCAGACGGTCGACAAGGACGGCCGCCGGGGATTTGTCCTGACGCTGTCCACCCGCGAGCAGCACATCCGCCGCGAGCGGGCCACCTCGAACATCTGCTCCAACCAGGCCCTATGCGCCCTGCGGGCGACGATGTTCATGGAGACCCTGGGCAAGCAGGGACTGCGGGAGATGGCCTGGCAGAACGCCCAGAAAGCGGCCTATGCCGCCGACAAGCTCGGGGCCGTCAAGGGCGTTAAAAAGAAATTTACCGGGCCGGTGTTCAACGAATTCGCCGTCGAGGTCCCCAAGCCCTGGGCGGCGGTCGACGCCGCGCTCCGGGGGAAGGGCATCGTCGCGGGCTACGGCCTGGCGGCCGAATACCCGGAGATCGGCAACGCCGCCGTCGTCTGCGTCACCGAGCTGCGGACCAAGGATGAGATCGACCGGCTGGCCCGGACGCTCGAGGAGGTCCTGTCATGATCAAAGAGATCCGCGAGCCCCTCATTTTCGAGATCAGCGAATCCGGCAAGCGGGCGTCCGAGCTTCCGGCGCTCGACGTCCCCGCCAAGAAGGACCTGCTCGCCGGAGTGCCCCTCCGCCGCGAGATCGAGGACTTCCCGGAGGTCTCCGAGACGGAGATCACCCGGCACTTCACCCGCCTGTCCCAGAAGAACTACTGCGTCGATATGGGCATCTATCCGCTCGGCTCGTGCACGATGAAATACAATCCCAAGATCAACGAGCGCCTGGCGGCCCACCCCGCGTTCGCGGCCTCGCACCCGCTCGCACCGGCCGACCTCGTCCAGGGGAGCCTCGAGGTCCTGAAGACGCTCGAGGGCTGCCTCTGCGAGATCGCCGGCATGGACGCCTTCACGCTCCAACCGGCGGCCGGTGCCCACGGCGAGCTCACCGGCATGATGCTCATCCGGGCGGCTCTCGAAACCCGCGGCGACGCCCGGAAATACGTCCTCATCCCGGACTCGGCCCACGGCACGAACCCCTCCTCGGCCCACATCTGCGGTTACACGGTCAAGGAGGTCAAATCCAACGAGAAGGGGACCATCGACCTCCTCGCTCTCGAGCAGGAGATGACCGGGGAGGTCGCCGCGCTCATGGTGACCAACCCCAACACCCTCGGCGTCTTCGAGTCCGACATCTGCCGCATCGCCGAGATCGTCCATGCCAAGGGCGGCTTCGTCTACATGGACGGGGCCAACATGAACGCCCTGACCGGGATCGTCCGCCCCGGCGACATGGGCATCGACGTCCTGCACATCAACCTCCACAAGACCTTCTCGACCCCGCACGGCGGCGGCGGACCCGGGTCCGGCCCGGTCGGCGTCAAGAAGGAGCTCGTGCCCTTCCTCCCGGTCCCGCTCATCGTGGAAAAGGGCGGGCGCTACGCGCTCGACTTCGACCGTCCCGCCTCGATCGGCCGGGTCCGCGCCTACTTCGGGAATTTTGCGGTCATCGTCCGGGCGCTCTGCTACATCCTGACGCTCGGGCCCAAGGGCATCCGGGAGATCGCTGAGTTCGCGGTCCTCAACGCCAATTACATCCGCAAGAGCCTCGAGGGGATCTACGACCTCAAGTACACGACCGCGTCCATGCACGAGTGCGTCTTCTCCGACAAGATCCAGAAGGCCTTCGGGGTGACCAACCTCGACATCTCCAAGAGGCTCATCGACTACGGCATGCATCCGCCGACGATGTCCTTCCCGCTCATCGTCCACGGCGCGCTCATGATCGAGCCGACCGAGACCGAGAGCCGGCGCGACCTCGACATGTTCATCGACGCGATGAAGGCCATCGCCAAGGAAGCCCAGGAAAACCCGGATATCCTCCGCTCGGCCCCTCATGTCACCTACGTCAGCCGGCTCGACGAGGTCGCCGCCGCCAAGTTCCCGATCCTGCGCTGGGAAAAGAAAGCCTAGATGTCCGTCCAGGACCTGATCCTCGGCCTGCACCGGTTCTGGGCCGGCCAGGGCTGCTATCTGGCCCAGACCTATGACGTCGAGGTCGGCGCCGGGACCATGACGCCGGACACGTTCTTCCGCGTCCTCGACAAGCGGCCCTGGCGGGTGGGCTACGTTCAGCCGTCGCGCCGCCCCGACGACGGGCGCTACGGCGAGAACCCCAACCGGGTCCAAAAGCACTTCCAGTATCAGGTCATCATGAAGCCGTCCCCGGCCGCGATCCAGGACGTCTACGTCCAAAGCCTCCGGTCGCTCGGCATCGCCCTCGAGGACCACGACCTCCGCTTCGACGAGGACAACTGGGAATCGCCGACGATCGGCGCTTGGGGGGTCGGCTGGCAGGTCCTGCTCGACGGTCTCGAGATCACCCAGTTCACCTACTTCCAGCAATGCGGCGGCATCGACCTTTCGCCCGTCCCGGTCGAGATCACCTACGGCCTCGAGCGGCTGGAGATGTTCCTCGAGCAGAAGGACGACATCTACGACCTCGACTGGTCGGCCGATGTCAGCTACCGCGACCTGCGCCTTCGGGAGGAGAAGGAGTTCTCGGAGTACAACTTCTCGGTCGCCTCCATCACGATGCTCCGCCAGGCCTTCGGGGCCTGTCTTAAAGAAGCGGCCCGGCTGGTCGAAAAGAACCTCGTCCTGCCGGCCTACGATATGTGCCTGAAGTGCTCCCACAATTTCAATATGCTCGATGCCCGGGGCGCCGTCAGCGTCACCGAGAGGGTCAAGATGATCTCCCAGATCCGCGCCCTCGTCAACGACATCGCCCGGCGGTACACCGGCGGGAAGGACGGCGCCTGATGGAATTCCTTCTCGAGCTGCTGACGGAGGAGCTCCCGGCCTCCCACATCCGCTCGGCCCTCGAGCAGCTCGAGGCGGGCTTCCGCAGGGAGCTCCTCGAAGCCCGCATCGAGGTCCGCGCGCTCAAGACCCTGGCCACCCCGCGCCGCCTCATCGTCGCCGGCGATTTCGCCGAAGGACAGGAGGACCGGGAGGAGGTCGTCACCGGGCCGCCCCTGGCCATCGCCAAGGGACCCGACGGCGCCCTCACCGCCGCAGGCAAGGGCTTCGCCAGATCGCAAGGCGTCGACGAAGGCGCGCTCGAAGCGATCCGCACGGCCAAGGGGGAGTACCTCGGCTTCAAGCGCCGGGCCAAAGGGACGCCTGCCGCGGTCATCCTGGCCGCCGCCGTACCGCGGCTCCTGGGCTCGCTTACGTTCCCGAAGATGATGCGCTGGGGCGAGAGCCCGTTCCGCTTCTCCCGGCCTATCCACGGGCTGCTCTGTGCCTTCGGCGGCCGTCCGGTCGCGACGTCGTTCGAAGGCTTCGCGGCTTCGGACGGGACGCTCGGACACAGGATCGCCGCCCCCGGCCCGATCAAGGCCGTCGACTTCGCTTCCTACCGGGCGGAGCTGGAGAAGAGCTTCGTCATCGTCGACCCCGCCGACCGGAAGAGAATGATCCTTGGCCAGATCGAGGCCGCGCTGGCCCCGCTCAAGGCCAAGGTCTACCCGGACCCGGAGCTCCTCGACGACCTGACCCTCGTCATCGAGCACCCTCTCGTCGTCTTCGGCGCGTTCCCGGAAGGCTACCTCAGCCTGCCGATCGAGGTCCTTGCGACGGCTATGCGCGAAGGCCAGAATCTCTTCTCCGTCGTCAGGGACAAGAAGCAGCTGCCTTTTTTCATCGGGGTCGCCGACGCCGTCGCCGACGCCAAGGGTCTCATCCGGCGGGGCAACGAGCGGGTCCTGCGGGCGCGCCTCGAGGACGCCCGTTTCTTCTGGGACCAGGACCGCAAGGTCCCCCTGCGCGAACGGGCGGCGGAGCTGAAAAACGTTCTCTTCCAGGAAAAGCTCGGCAGTTACGACGACAAGACCCAGCGCCTGAAAAAGATCGTCGGCTATCTCTGCGACAAGCTCGGCCGGTCAGAGATCAAGGCCGATGCCGTCGAAGCCGCGGCCCTCTGCAAGGCCGACCTGCTGACGGACATGGTCAAGGAGTTCTCCGGCCTGCAGGGCCGCATGGGCGGTCTCTATGCCAGGCAGGAGGGGTTGCCGGCCGCCGTCCACCAGGCCATCTATGAGCATTACCAGCCGGGGAGCCTCGAGGACGCGTCGCCGGCCACCTCCGCGGGGGCCATCCTTTCGATCGCGGACAAGATGGACTCGATCGTCGGCGCGATCGGCGCCGGCCTCCAGGTCAGCGGCTCCAGCGACCCCTTCGGGCTGCGCCGCAATGCCCACGGCATCTGCAAGGTGGCGCTGGACAGGACGCTGCGGTTTTCGTTCCCCCTGCTCCTCGACCGCATCCTGGCCATCTACGGCGACCGCCTGACCCTCGGTCGCGCCGAGGTCAAATCGGCGTGCCTCGATTTCTTCGCCGGCCGGCTGCGATTCATCCTGGAGAAAAAGGGCTTCCGCTACGACCTCATCGGCGCGGCCCTGGGGCCAGGCCTGGACCAGATCGTCGATGTCCTGGCCCGGGTCGAGGCCCTGGACGCCCTCAAATCCAGCCCTCAGTTCGAGCCGTTCATCCTCATGGCCAAGAGGATCAACAATATCCTCAAGGGCCTGCCCGCGGCCAAAGTTAACCCCGACCTCTTCGTCGAGAAGGAGGAGCGCGATCTCTTCTCGACGCTCTCGATCATCCGGGACCACGCCGACCCGATGATCGTCCGGGGGGATTTCGCCCGGGCCCAGGGCATCCTCTTCAAGCTCCAACCCGTGCTGAACACGTTCTTCGACAAGGTCCTGGTGATGGCCGAGGAGAAGAAGGTGCGCCAGAATCGTCTGGGGCTTCTCCAGTCCATCAATAAGATGCTGCTGGAGATCGCGGATTACTCCCTCATCGTCGTCGAAGGGGAAAAGTCCGCCAAGCCGAGGGCCGGGCGCTAGCCGGCCGGGTCAGGCGACGACCTCATTCGCTTTCGGGGGACCGGCGGGCGTCTCCGGCTCCGCGAATCTCTGCTCCAGCCCCACGAGCTTGGTCAGCGTTTGGGGGACGTTTTGGCCCTTCTCGAGCCCGTAGGGATTGAACTGGACGCCGGCCTGGAACTTGTAGCTCTTCCCGGCGTTGAACGTCGACCATCGCACCCGGCCTTTGAGATCGAGCGGGACCCGCTCGCCCGGGATCGAAAGCTGGATCCGGATCCGGGACTTGAACTTCAGGGGTTTCTGGGTCAGGAAACGGATGCCGCCGCGGCTGAGGTCGAGGACCGGGCAGAAATCCTCATCGGTACCGGCCTTGGAGGAAAAAAGCTTCTCTTTCCGGTACGAGACGGTGGCCCCCGGGATCTTGAACCTCTGACAGAGACGTCTTTCGACTTCCTTCTCGCCCATCGGAAGCCTCCTCTTGACCGAAGATATACCAGACCCCGGGCGCCGAAGTCAAATCGAGCCCCTATTCCTTGAGGATGACGGCTTTGGCGGGGGGCAGGGACAGGGAGGCCCGGGCAGAAACCGACTCGCCGCCGGCCGTCGTCCGGGAGTAGGCGAAGGACAGGACGCTGACCTTCTGATAGGAGGGGGCCGAGGGCTTCGGAGGCTTCTTGGCCACCAGGTCCTTGATCGTCTTATAGGCCAGCGCGAGGGCGTCGAGGATATTGACGCCGCTCATCATGGGATCGTTCTTGGGAGGCGGCATGTAGGGCTTCTGGCCCTGCATGAGCGGGCCGCCCAGCGGGAAGGAGAAGGGAGCGGGTCTGGCGGCGATCTTCCGGCTCCGCAGGACGAGCTTGCCGTCGATATAGACGGAGATCTCTCCCTCCTGGATGGGCTTGGACGGCAGGTTCGGGGCCGGCGAGAAGGTTTCCCGCGGCGGCGGGGCCTGGGAGGGCGCCAGGTCGGCGATGTCGACGCGGACACGGATCGGCTTGCGGCAGATGATATCGCCGGACTTGAGGTCGAGAATGAAATCGTACGTGTCCGAGCGGTTGAACAGGTCTCTGAGAGGAATTGTCAGGATGTGGAATCCCTTGGGCCAGTGTCCGCCCTCGAGGATGTAGGGTCCGAGCGAGATGCGGTAAAAGGCCTCGTTGAGGAGCTCGAGGCCGACGTCGACCGAGGCGGGCAGGCCCGTCGCCGGCGTCCGCGAGTAGGACAGGAGATTGATGTCGTAGACCAGGGGATAGATGCGCTTCCAGGTGGCCCAGAAAGCGAGCAGGTCGCGCAGGGCGTAGTCCTCGAGGAAGCCGAAATCGGGATCGTTGTCCTGATAGGTCTCGAAGTAATCCGACACCAGTTCCTTTTCTTTGTCCTTGTCGCCGAGCTTCTCGGCCAGCACCGGGAGGATGAACGAGGCCGTTTGCCGGTCCTCCGGCTCGAGCTTCTTGATCTCTTCGGCCAGGAAATCCCAGGCGGCCCTGTAGTCGGGGCTGCGGCCGAGGCGCGAATTGAGCTCCGACTTCCAGTCGGCCCGCAGGCCCGCGGCGAGCGCCAGGACGGCGACGAAGACCGCCGCGATTCTCTTAGTCATTGTAGACGAACTCGAAGGTGATCTCGAGGAGGTCGCCGGGGAAATCGGCGGGAAGCGGGGGGAAGGGGAGGGAGGCGCGGACGGCTTCGAGGGCCGCCCGGTCGAGGGACTCGAGGCTTGTCCCCTCGAGGATCTCGATCGAATCGAGCTCGCCGGTCTTCTTGATGACGACGATCATGCTGATCCTGGCGGCGTCGGGGACCTCGGGAACGGACGGCAGGGCCCAATTGAGCTGGAGCCGGTCGATCACGGCCGTCGCCCACGGCAGCAGGTCGTAGCCCTTGAGCGGGATGGACATCCCGACGCGTTGCCGGCCGCTCCCGCCGCCGCCCCCGCCGCGGCCGGTGCCGCTTCCGCCGCGCCCTCTCCCGTACCCGGTCACACCGCCGCTGTAAGCGCCGCTGGCGTATTTCGAGAAATCGGGGAGGGGGGCACCGACGCCGATCCCCGGAGGGCCCGGGGGCGTGCCGGGAGGGGCGAGAGGGATGATCAGGTCAGACTTGCCGTGCGTCGTGATCGACTGCTGGAATCGAGACGACAGGGAAGGGATGACCGAACCCGAACCGGGCGGAGGGACCGTACCGCCGCCGGCCGGCAATCCAGCGCCTTCTGCGGCGGCCGGCTCGGCGGCCGCGGGTTCGGGCTCCGGGCGGGCCTCCTCGGGTTGGCGGGCTGCCCGCGCGGGTCCTGCGGCCAGCTGAGGCCCTCCGGGGAGCTCCGAAAGGCCCCGGCCCCCGACGACCTTGGGGAGGGCCACCTTGAGCGGCGGGACAATAAGGACCGTGCGGACCTCGTCTTTCGCAAAGGGCAGGATCTTGACGGTGAACCGGCCGTGATAGATCAGAAGACCCAGGAGCGTGTGAACAAGAACGGTGATGAAGATGCCGAGCGCCCTGTCGCGAGGCGACGGCTTGTCCGTTTTCGGCGGAGTGAGCGAATCTTCGAACATGGATCTCCTGAGCCAGGTTCACCATTATATTACAATCCCAGTCAGGCCCGAAGAGTTACAGTCCCGGGGACATATCCCTCGCCGACAAGCTCCCACTCTTAAGATATTTCCCAGCGCCGCCCCTCCAGGTCATTCCGGGGAGGTGCTGATGGTCGCTCCCCAGAGTCCGCTCCCTTCCGGCCCACCGCGCCGCTGCGTCACTCTCCCGTCCGCAAGCGTCGCTGGCGAGAAAAAGAGGAGAATAGCCTTGCTTTGCGAATGGATGGTGAAGACTAGACGACCGGTCGCGGGGCGGCCAAGAGGTAGATGAAACAGAGGGCGTTGAGGAGGGTCAGGCGGAGGATGAGGGCCGGGATGCCGAAAAGCGGGATGATCAGTCCCGAGGCGAGGATCACGCCGGTGAAGGACGCCAGCAAGTCGACGCCGTAGGCCAGGCCCGGATGCGCGCTTACCGGCAGCAATCGCCGGTTCGCGGCGACGAAGAGGTAACCTCCGACGACGCCGAATCCGAGGAGCAGGGCGAACGGAGCGGCCTCGCCTCCGGCCCCGGAGAGGCTCCTGTACGTCAATAAGAGCAGTAGGACGAAGGCGGCCTGAACCGCGGGCAGATCGGCGCCGGCGGGCCGTTGCCGCGACCGGGCCGCAAGCGACCCGAGGACCAATCCGGCCATGAAAGACGCGAGGAGAAGGGGGATCTTCCCGTACACGAATCCGAAATTGGCCTGGAAGGCGATGAAGACGGCGAGCTCCACGGCGATCGAAGTGAAACCCATCACCGCCACGGGAACGAGAAAACGGACCGGAGACCGAGGCCGGAAGGCCGCCAGGGCGGCGAGGCTGAGGGCAAAGACCGCCAGCGGCAGGTCCAGGATCCAAAAGGGGGAGACCCGCCCGGCGGCCCGCAGCACCCGGGCCTCGGCGCCGCGGAACTGGCCCGCCCAGAGGACCGCGTGGAAATAATAGCTCACGGGGACGAGGTCCCGGTTGATCCTCGGATCCGGAGCGGACAGCTTGCGGGCCAGGTCGTCGACGCGTGCCGGATCGAGGCGGGCCTTGAGCATTCCGGGGCCGAGGTACCGGAGATCCAGGCCCAGTCTGGCGACGACCGCCGATAGAAAGCCCGGATCGATCGAGAGCGGAGCGTCGGAGGCCAGGAAGACGCAGTTGCTCCCGGGGACGGCGAGAACGTGGGGGAAAACGCCCCGGAGCGTCGCCGCGAGCGAGCCAAGGAATTGGGCCAGCGGTTGACTGATGTAGTTCTCGGCCGAAGGGACGACAAAGCTGAAAACGCCCCCCGGCAAGAGCCTGCTGCGGACCTGGAGGAAGAATTCCCTCGTGTAGTAGCGGTTGATCTGGGCGGTAGCGGGCTCGGGCAGGCTGAGGAGGATCGCTCCGTAGTGGTCCTCCGTCCGGCCGATGAACGTCCGTCCGTCACGGAAGATGAGACGGACCCGCGGATTGACGAGGGCCGTCCGGACCCGCCCTGGCAGATGTTTGTCGGCGAGGCGGATGATGGCCGGGTCGAGCTCAACGCAATCCACTTGGATATTCGGGTGCTTCAGGGCCTCGACGGCGCCGCCGCTGGCTCCGCCTCCGACAAGGAGGACCCGGCGCGGGCCGTCACGCTGGAGCAGGGCGAAATGGACCGCCTCCTCGGCCGCCCCTTCGTCGGGATGGGAAAAGACCGCCAGGCCGTTGTCGAAGACGGTGACCTGCTCTTCGTTCCGGATGACCTGGAGCTTGCCGTAAGGCGTATCTTCGGCCTCGACGAGGCGAAGGGGCTTCCACGCGGCCTTCTGCGACGAAAGATCGAAGACCGCCAGGCCCGCCGCCAGCACGAGCGCGCCCGCGAGCAGCGCCTTCCAGCGTCCCGGCTTCATCGCGATCAGAGCGGCGGCCGCTGCGGCTGCGCCGACCGCGGCGGCGCCCTGCCAGTTCGAGAGGCGCGGGATGAGCACGAAATGGACGATGAGACCTGCGGCCGCCGCGCCGGCCGATTCAAGGAGGTAGACGGCCGGGACTCCGCCGCTGTGGGCGGAGGCGTTGAGCGCGAACGCATGACCCAGGGGAAAGCTCACAAGCAGGCTCAGGACGAGGGCGAACCCCAGGGCGGGGAGGAGGCCGGTCAGCTCGGCCGGGAAGAGCCCCATCAGCTTGTGGGAGAACCTCAGCGCGGCGAGCCCGGCGAAGAAGAGCGCGATGGCCAGCCCGTAGAGCCCGGCCAGCGTGGCCGACGCGCTTCCCGGCATCCTTCGCGGCCTGATGAGGCTGCCCAGCCCTCCCCACAGCAGCCAGGAGCCGAGGAAGAGGCCGAAGGTGAGCTCGTTGCCGTAGAATTCGGCGGAGAATTCCCTGAGGAGGTAGATCTGGAACGCGGCGGCCAGAAAGCCCAGGAGGAAAGGCGGCAGCCGGGGCCTCAAGCCCATATCCCGGGGATGGGCGTCCCGCATGACTCGCACTTGCCCTTTTTGAGCCGCAGGGCCTCGATCGTGTAGCCGGCCCGGGCGATGATCACCTTGCCGCAGCCGGGGCAGTAAGTGCTCTCCGATTCGTGGCCGGGGACATTGCCTACGTAAACGTAACGCAGTCCCTCCTCGAGGGCGATCCGGCGCGCGGCCTCGAGCGTGGAGACAGGGGTCGGGGGCAGGTTCTTGACGAGGTACATCGGCTGGAACCGGGTAAAATGGACGGGGACGCTGTCGCCGGCCTCGTCCCGGATCCAGCGGACCATGTCCCGGATGAGGTCCATCTTGTCGTTCAAGGTCGGGATCACGAGGACGACGATCTCGAGCCAGGCCTTGGACTTAGCGACGGCCCGGATCGTCTCGAGGACCGGCTTGAGGGCGCCCCGGACGTATGCGGAGTAGAACTCTTCGGAGAACCCTTTAAGATCGACCTTGACGGCGTCGACGACGCCGAGAAGCTCGGCGAGCGGCTCCGGGCTGATGTGCCCGCCGGTCACGACGATGTTGCGGACGCCTCGCCGGCTGGCCCGGACGGCCGTATCGTACATATACTCGAAGTAGACGGTCGGCTCGGTATAGGTATAGGCGATCGAGGGGCAGCCCGACGCGGCTGCCCGGGCGGCTGCGGCCTCCGGCGCGAGGTCGAACGCCTCGACCTGTTCGGGCCGGGCCTGGGATATCTCCCAGTTCTGGCAGAATTTACAGTTCACGTTGCAACCGGCCGTGGCCAGCGACAGCGCGGTCGTGCCGGGGAGGACGTGGAAGAACGGCTTCTTTTCGATCGGGTCGATATTGAGGGCGCACACCTTTCCGTAGACCAGGGTATAGTAGGTGCCGCCGATGTTCTCCCGGACCCCGCAGTAGCCGCGCTCCTTGTCGCCGAGCCGGCAAAGCCTCGGGCAAAGTCGGCACTCGATCTCGCGGTCGGGAAGCTTGACGTAGTGGCGGGCCTCGACCCGCGAAAGGTTCGGGCCGGCCGCGAAGCCCTGCAGCCGGGCGCCGAGCGCGGGGAGGCCGGCGCCCAGGGCCAGGCCGGCGCCCGCCGCGCCGCGGAAGAAACAGCGCCTGTTCACGCCACCGTCTCCTCGACCGTTTCGATCTCCGCCGGGTCGGCCCGGCCGAGACCCATCTTCTCGGCCGTCGCCAGATACGACGGGGCCCGCCCTTCGTCTGCGAGCGTCGGCAGGCCGGCGGCGGCCCTGAGGCGCTCGATGACGGTCCACCCGACGGCGTCGGCCGCGACGGGGTCGAGGCTGAACACGAAGCCCCCGAACTTCCCGGCCCAGCGGGCATGATACGACGGTCCCCTGTGATATTGGACGACGAGGGCGTCGAGGATAGTCAGGCGATGCCTGGATTTGACCGGCGGCGCGTCGAAGACCTCCGCAACGAAGGGGTCGCAGCGGCCTTCGTGATACTTATTGGGATTGTGGATGGCCCCGAAATAGTTCTTCAAGCCCGCCGTCACCCCGGCCAGGCCATGGTCCTTGAGGATGGCCAGACTGATCGAGGCTGTGGCGAATTCCGTCTGGATCTTCGAGAACAGGCTGCCCACCCCGAGATGAGAGACGAGGTCGGCGCCGTAGCCGACGCCGGCCGTGTCGGTGCCGAAAATCCTGATATCGCTCCGCACGGCGGAGAGCGCGTAACCGGCATCGCGGAGCTCCCGCGTCGTCCGGTCCCAGACGAAGAGGTTCTTCGCGGGAAGCCCGTTCCGCGAGAGCCATGCCGCGAGGGCCAGCGCCGTCTCGGGCCGCGTGCTGATGGCCCGGCCGCCAATGGTGTTGACCTTGATGCCGATGCGGTCATCGGGCCGGAATAGCGCGGAGGCCGCCGCCGGGCCGTCCGCCTCTCCCGTGACCAGGGAAAAACCGCGGGCGAACATCCTGGCGACGACGGCCGGGTCGGGACCGCCGGCCGGGGTCCACACGCTTCCGGACCTGATGACGACGACGCGCGCCTTGGCCATGCTCATTCAATGATGGGCCAATTGCCGGGACGTGTCAACCGGACGGCTCCGGGGGCGGCTTGCCAAGACAGCCCCCCTCCGATATATTAATCCCAGAGACATAACGCGGAGGTTGAACATGCGAAGCGCCCGTTCTCGGAGAGGCCCGGCCGTTCTGGCCAGCCTGGCGATTCTCTGTATTTTAGCGCCGGCCGCCTCGTCCCAAGAGCGCGCGGCGAGCCCCGGCCTGACGGCGCTCGTTCCCAAGCTCGCCGACTGGTCCCTCTCGGAAGAGCTCCGGAGCTACTTCCCCGAATCCCTCTTCGAATATATCAATGGGGCCGCCGAGAGCTACCTGAGCTATGATTTCCGGGAGCTCCTGGTCGCCGATCTCGAGAAGAAGGGTACGGGAGCGACCGTGACGCTGGAGATCTACGACATGGGCCTGCCGCTCAACGCGTTCGGCATCTTCGGGGCCGAGCGCTACCCCGATAACAAGGCCGTCGGCCTGGGCGAGCTGGGCTATGTCGAGGGCGAGGCCCTGAACTTCCTGGCCGGCCGCTTCTATGTGAAGCTCCTGGCCTTCGGCCTCGGTGACGCCACCGAACCGTCCCTGGTCGAGGTCGCCGGCAAGGTGGCCGGGGCGATCAAGTCCGGAGGCGGGCTTCCGGCGCTCGTGCTGGCCTTCCCCAAGGACGGCCTCGTCGCCCGGAGCGAAAAATACATCAAGAGGAACGTCATGGGCTACGAGTTCCTCCACGACGGCTATGTCGCGACGTACCGGTCGGGCGGGCGCGAGCTGGAGGGCTTTTTTATCGACGGCGGGTCCGACAAGGACGCCGAAGGCATGTTGACCCAGCTCCTCGACGCCTTGACGGCGGACAAGCAGGCCGTCGAGAAGAAGGAGACCGGCGTCCACGTCAGGAACCGGTACGGCCAGCATCTCTACATCGGCCGGGTCGGCAGCGTCCTTTGCGGCGCGATGCGCGTGCCCGACGGGCTCGAGGCTGCGGGGGAGGCCCTCCTCCGGGCGGCGGCCTCCGCCCTGGCCGAAAAGCGGGCCGCGAAGTGAGAGCCGGTCAAGACCCCGGATAGGAAGTGGGAGTGAAGGACGACGCGTTCTTCAGGGGGGCCCTGGCGATCGTGCTGTTGTTCGTCGCCGGCTTCGTCCTGAAGCTGGCCCGGCCCATCCTGCTGCCATTCACGCTGGCCGTTTTCCTCTCCTACATCATCGATCCCGCGCTGACGTTCTTGACCCGCTGCCGCTGCCCCCGCCCCTGGGCCGTGATCGTGGTCCTGGCGATGATGTTCGTCTCCCTCTACCTCGTCGGCGTCCTCGCCTATTCGAGCGGCAAGGCCTTCGTGACCGAGTTACCGAAGTACCAGGAGCGGCTCGATGACGTGGCCCGCTTCCTGGAGAGCGGGATAGGACCGTTCAAGATCGACGTCCCGTCGGCCCTGAAGAGCCTCGACGTCAACAAAGTCGGGAGCGCCATCCTCAAGGCCATCGGGCCCTTCTTCAGCATCCTCGGCAAGCTCTTCCTGGTGTTCCTCTTCCTCGTGTTCATCGTGGCCGGCCGGGGACGGGCCGAGAAGAAGATCCCCAAGGCCATCGGCGACGGTCACGCCAGCCGCGTCCACGGCGTGTTCGAGCGGATCAATCTCCAGATCCGGAAGTACCTGGTCATCAAGACGGCGGTCAGCCTCGTCAACGGCCTGATGGTCTGGATCGTGCTGACGGCCTTCGGCGTCGATTTCGCCGCCCTTTTCGGCCTGCTGGCCTTCTTTCTGAATTTCATACCCAATATCGGCTCGCTTATCGCGACCGTCATCCGCGTCAGCTTCGCGTTCTTCCAGTTCGGCACCTTTTGGACCCCTTTTTGGATCTTCGTCGTCACCGTCGGCCTCGATTCCATTTTGGGGGACATCATCGAGCCTCGCATCATGGGCAAGGGTCTCGGCCTCAGTCCGCTCGTCGTCTTCTTCTCCCTGCTCTTCTGGGGCTGGCTCTGGGGTATCCCGGGCATGATCCTATCGGTCCCCCTGACCGCCGTCATCTTGATCGTCTGCCAGAACATCCCGGCCCTCCGTCCGATCGCGGTCCTGATGGGGCAATGACGTTCCCCCGGGCGGGAGGTCAGGGAAGGACGAGGTCGTCGGCTTCGATGATGAACGCCTCGGGCGAGATCCTCTTGATCTTCCGGCCGAAGAACGCTTTGAGGACCCTCTCGGCCGCCGCCTGCTCGGCGCTCTTCTTGGACGCGCCTTTAGACTTCGCCAGGACCTTCTCACCGAGGCGGACCTCGATGACGAAGGTCCGGTCATGGGCCGGCCCTTTCTCCGAGACCAGCCGGTAAACGGGGACGTCCAGCCCCGCCTTCTGACAGATCTCCTGGAGGGCCGACTTGGAGTTGTTGATCGTCTGCGACTCGGATTTGATGGGCTTCAGGCGGGACACGAGGAGCCCGGTGACGAAGGCCCGGGCCGCGTCGAAGCCTCCGTCGAGGTACAGGGCCCCGACCAGGGCTTCGAACGCGCCGGCGAGGATCGACGGCTTCTTGCGGCCGCCCCCGCGTTCCTCGCCGCGGCCGAGGAGGATGGACTTGTCGAGCTTGATCGTGCGGGCCAGTTGGGCCAGGGCCAGGGTGCTCGTCGCCGACGCCTTGAGCTTCGACAATTCGCCTTCGTTCCTTGCGGGGAAGGCGGTCATGAAGAACTCGGCGGCGATAAGTCCGATGACCGAGTCGCCCAGGAATTCGAGCTGCTCGTTGTCCTCCGGCGATCCCGGCTGCGCCTCATAGGCATGGGAGCTGTGGGTCAGGGCCTTCTTCAGGAGGCCCTTGTCCTTGAAGACGTGGCCGATGGACTTCTCCAGCCGCCCGGCCTTCTTTGGGTCGGGGGTCATGGCCGTCCCGCCGGATCCGGGCCCTCAAAGGGGTAGACGATGCGGCCGCCGACGACTGTCATGACCGGACCGCCGCGAAGCGCCCAGCCGTCGAAGGGTGTGTTCCGGCCCTTGGATTCGAACCTGTTCTTGTCGATGACGACGGGAAGGTCCGGATCGATGAGGGTCAGGTCGGCGTCGCTCCCGACGGCGACACGGCCCTTCTGGGCCAGACCGAGGATGCGGGCGGGCCCGGCGGACATGAGCTCGACGAAGCGGGCGAGCGAGATGGTCCCCGGCCTGACCAGTCGGTCGAGGACGAGGGAGACCGCGGTCTCGAGGCCAACGATCCCGAACGGGGCCGCCTCGAAGGCGCGGGCTTTTTCCTCGGCCGTATGGGGAGCATGGTCGGTGGCGATGGCGTCCACCGCGCCCGTCCGGAGTCCTTCGACGAGAGCGGCCGCGTCGATCGCCGACCTCAGCGGCGGGTTCATCTTGAAATTCGTGTCGCGCGTCCCGAGGGCCTCGTCGGTAAGAAGGAGATGGTGGGGCGTCGCCTCGGCCGAGACACGGACGCCGCGGGCTTTGGCCTCGCCGACCATGCGGACCGCCCCGGCGGTGGAGAGGTGGGCGATGTGGACGCGGGCCCCGAGGGCCTCGGCCAGGATGATATCGCGGGACACAGCGATGTCCTCCGAGGCCGGGGGGATGCCCGGGAGCCCGAGGCGGGCCGAAGCGCGGCCCTCGTTGATCACGCCGCCCTCGGCGAGCGGCAGGTCTTCACAGTGATCGATGATCAAGCTGCCGGCTGCGGCCGCAGCCTCGAGGGCCCGGCGCATCGTCCGGCTGTCGGCGACGGGGCGGCCGTCGTCGGAGAAGGCGACCGCTCCGGCTGCGACGAGGTCCGCCATATCGGAAAGCTCTCGACCGGCGGAGCCGAGGGTGACGGCGGCGATGGGCAGGACGTTGGCCAGACCGGCGCGGCGGGCCTCGGCGAGGATCCGTTCGGTCGTCTCCCGGCGGTCGTTGACGGGCCGGGTGTTGGGCATGGCACAGACCGTCGTGAAGCCGCCCCTCACGGCCGCGCGGGCGCCCGTGAGGACCGTTTCCTTCGCCTCGAAGCCCGGTTCTCTCAAATGGACGTGCATGTCGATGAGGCCCGGGACGATGAGGAGGCCGGCGGCATCGACGATCCGCTCGGCGGCGGCGACGAGGCGGGGGCCGACCGCCGTGATCCGTCCGCGGTCGATGAGGACGTCGAGGAGGCCGTCGAGTCCTTCCGAAGGGTCGACGACGCGGCCGCCACGGAAAAGGATCACCGTTTCCTCGGGCCGCCGATCCGGACCGGCTCGGCGATGAAGACCTCTTCACTGCCGTCGGTCTCCTTGAGACGGACCCGGACGGCCTCCCGGCGGGACGTCGGCAGGACCTTGCCGACGTAGTCGGGCATGATCGGCAGCTCGCGGTGGCCCCTATCGACGAGGACGACCAGCTGGACGGACTTGGGACGGCCCCGGTCGATGAGGGCGTCCATGGCGGCGCGCATGGTCCGCCCGGTCATCAGGACGTCGTCGATAAGGAGGACGTTTTTTTTGACGACGGAAAAGCCGAGCGCGGCCTCGTCGAGAGGGGCCTTGGAGCGTCCGGCCGGCGCGTCATCCCTGTAGCGGCTGATATCGAGAAGGCCGATGGGAAGGTCGACGCCTTCCAGGTCCGCGATCTGGCGGGCGATGCGTTTGGCGATGGCCTGGCCACGGGGCTTGACGGCCACGATGACCAGATTCTTGAGGTCCCGGTTCCTCTCGATGATCTCGGTGGCGACGCGGGCCAGGACGCGGCGGATCCGGGTCGCGTCCATGATGCGCGCTTTGGTTTTCTCATCCATGCGGCGGCTCCTGGGAAGGGGAATCCGGCCCCTTGAACATGCCCGAACCCTGTCGAAATGTCAACCCCGCCGGGCGAACCAGGCCCGGGCTTCCTCGACGTCCCGGCGGATGCGGGCGGCCAGCGTTTCGGCGTCGCGGAAGGTCCGGGTCGGGCGGAGCTTGCGGAGGAAGCGGACGGTGATCGCGGCCCCGTAGAGGGAGCCGTGGAAGTCGAAGAGAAGCGCCTCGACGCTCAGGGGATGGCGTCCGAAGGTCGGATTCGTGCCGACGCTGGTCACGGAGGCGTAGGCCTTGCCCCGGCAGACGGCCTCGGTGATGAAGACGCCGCGGGGCAGGATCTCGTTCGAGGCCGCCACGTTGGCCGTGGGGAAGCCGAGGCGACGCCCCTGCCGGCGGCCTCGGACGACGCGGCCGGAGATCTCGTAGGGCCGGCCCAGCAGGCGCGCGGCCTCCTCGACCCGGCCCCGTCCGATGAGGCCGCGGGCGGCCGTCGAACTGACGGTCATGCCGTCGCGGACGACCGGGGCGACGATGTGAATGCCGAGCCCGGCCCGCCCGGCGAGCCTGCGAAGGAGAGCGGTGTCCCCGGCCCGGTCCCGGCCGAAGCGGAAGCCCCGGCCGACGACGACCTCCCGGGCCCCGAGCTTGTCCCGCAGGACGCCGTTCACGAAGGCCGGGCCGTCCAGCCGGGCGAAGGCCCGGCCGAAAGGAATGACGACGACGGCGTCGACGCAAGTCCCGCCAAGCCGGGCCTGCCGCTGCCCGGGCGTGTCGATCATGAGGACCGACTTCCGGCCGAGCGCCCGCTCGGGATGGGGGTCGAAGGTCAGGACGAGGGAGCGCAGGCCGCGCCGCTCGGCCAGCCGGCAGAGCCGCGACAGGATCTTCCGATGGCCGAGATGCAGCCCGTCGAAGTTCCCCACGGCCACGGCGGCGGGGCGGGGGAGGAGGCGGGGATCGTCGAGGCCGTGGTATACGACCATCCGTCTACATCTTCACGATGTCGGCCTTCTTGAGATAGGCCAGCTTGAGCTGATCGAGGACGCCGTCGAGGAACTGCTGCTCCTCAGGTTCGAGGTTCCCCTTGGTCCTGTCCTTGAGCAGGTCGAGGAGGTCGATGTTCCGCTTGGCCAGGTCCAGGCTCTCCCGCCGGGCGCCCGTCGTCGGGTCCTCCACGAGGCCGAGCTGGACGAGGGCCGGGAAGTAGAGAAGCATGACCAGGGAGCTGAACTCGAGGGGCGGGAGGAAGCCTGTCTCCCCGGCGCGCGGCTCCTCGTCCTTGGGTTTCGTGTCGTCTTCGATCATTTCGAATTCCTTTGCCCGGCGGCCGCGGCCGATTTCTGTCGGAGAACGAGGGCCGCCTTGATGAACTCATCGAGGTCGCCGTCGAGGACGCGGTCGGTGTCGCCGGTCTCCACGCGCGTGCGCAGGTCCTTGATCATCCGGTAGGGGTGGAGGACGTAGGACCGGATCTGGTTGCCCCAGGCAATGTCGGACTTGGCGTCTTCGAGCTTCTCCAGCTTTTCGTTCTTCTTCATCTTCTCGAGCTCGTAGAGGCGGGCCTTGAGGACCTTCATGGCCGCGGCCTTGTTCTTGTGCTGGGAACGCTCGTTCTGGCACTGGACGACGATGCCCGTCGGGATATGGGTAATGCGGACGGCCGAGTCCGTGGTATTGACGTGCTGGCCGCCCTTGCCGCCCGAGCGGTAGGTGTCGATCTTGATATCGTCCGGGCTGATGTCGATCGGGATGTCCTCGTCGATCTCGGGGTAGACGAAAACCGCGGAGAACGAGGTGTGCCGCCTCTTGGCGGCGTCGAAGGGCGAAATGCGAACGAGCCGGTGGACGCCGGTCTCCTGGCTGAGATTGCCGAAGGCGTAGTCGCCTTCGAAGCGGATGGTCGCGCTCTTGAGCCCCGCCTCCTCTCCGGGCTGGTGGTCGAGAACCTCGGCCTTGAAGCCCTTGCGTTCGGCGTAACGCAGGTACATCCGGAGGAGCATCTCGGCCCAATCCTGGGACTCCGTGCCGCCGGCGCCCGGATGGATGGTCAGGATGGCATTGCGGGGATCGTCGGGATCGTAAAAGAGGGCCCGGAGCTCGGCTTCCTGGAGGTCCTTCTCGAGCCGGGCGACCGCGGCGGCGAAGTCGGCCTCGACGCTCTCGCCCTCGGCCGCAAGCTCGGTCAGGACCTCGAGCTCCTCTTTCTGGCCGAGGATCTTACGGAAGAACTGGATGTCCTTTTCGAGCAGCTTTTTCTTTTGCTGGAGGGCCTGCGAAGCCTTCTGGTCCTGCCAGACCTCGGGGGAGGCCAGCCGGACGTTTATCGCCGCCCACTCGGCGTTCTTGCGATCGAGGTCAAAGAAAACCTCGGACCTCTTCGACTTTTGCGAAGAGGCCGGCGAGGCGGGTCTTGAGGTCCTCGGATGAGCGGTCGATAGGGGCCATGTGTTCTTTATTCCTTCCTGGTTCCTGCCGGGTCAGTACTGGACGACCCAGTAGTCCGTCTTCTTGCCCGCCGCGGCGTTCAGCTTCTTCAGGAGATCGGCCGCGCGGTCCCTCGTTGCATATCCGCCAAGCCGGACCTTGTAGTTCTTCTCCCCGGCGGGAGGGTCGGCGATGACGGCGGTGTAGCCCTGTTTCCGGTACCTGTCCGCAGCGGCCTGGGCCTGGGCCCTGTCGGCCACGGCGAGGACCTGAACGTAGTAAAGGCCGCGCGCGGCGGGCGCGGCGGCCTTTGTCTCGACCGTCTTGTTGGCTGGCGTCTTGCCGGCGACGGTCTCCGTCGCCGGGGTCTTCCGTGCGGCGGCGTCGGGGGCCGCTTTGAGCGAGCCCGAGCCGGGGTCGGAGGCGGCGCCGCCGGACTCCGTGTCCGCGGGGGCCGGCTTGACCGGGGGCTCCTTGACCGGCTCGGGGATCTGCTCGGTGACGACCCGGGTCGGGGAAGAGACGGAGGACTGTCTCTTACCGACCGAGACGCCGAGGAGGAAGATGAAGACCCCCAGGGCGAGCACCCCGAGGAAGATGACGACGAGCAGGGTGCTCGAGACCTGGATCTCCCGAAAATCCTTATTTTTCATCAGCTTGTTTTTTCTCCGGGTTCTTATCATAGGAGAAGGCGCGCAAAAGCTCAAGAGGAAGAGGAAAAACGATGGTCGAGTTCTTTTCGGCGGCGATGTCGGTGAGCGTGCCCAGGAACCTCAGCTGGAGGGCCTGGGGGTTCTTCGAGATGATGTCGGCGGCCTGGATCAGCTTGTCGGCGGCCTGGAATTCGCCGTCGGCATGGATGACCTTGGCACGCCGCTCGCGCTCGGCTTCGGCCTGCTTGGCGATGGCCCGTTGCATGTTCTCCGGCAGGTCGACCTGTTTCATCTCGACGAGCTGGACCTTGATGCCCCAGGGGTCGGTGTGCTGTTCGATGATCTCCTGGAGCCGGGAGTTGAGCTTCTCCCTCTCGGACAGGAGGTCGTCGAGCGGGACCTGGCCGAGGAGGCTCCGCAATGTCGTCTGGGCCAGCTGGGAGGTGGCGTAGATGTAGTCCTGGACCTCGATCACGCACTTGAGCGGGTCGATGACCCGGAAATAGAGCACGGCGTTGACCTTGACCGTGACGTTGTCCTTGGTGATGACGTCCTGCGGAGGGATGTCCATGGTGATGAGCCGCAGGCTGATGCGGACGATGCGGTCGATGGGGGAGAAGACGAAGATGAGGCCGGGCCCCTTGGGCTGGGGCAGGAGGCGGCCGAGCCGGAAGATGACCCCGCGCTCGTATTCCCGCAGGATCTTGATCGAATTCAGGAGGTAGAGAACGATAATGCCGACGACGATGATAGGGGCCGTTAAAAGGTTCATGTCCTTCTCCTTGGCGAGGCCGCCGGGCCCCGCTTAAGCTGTCGGGTCAGACTTTGCCGACCCTTATTTTCAGACCGTCGAGGACCTCGACGACCTTGACTTTCTCGCCGGCGCGGACGGGCTCTCCGGCCTCGGCCTCCCAGAGCTCGCCGTGCACGAAGACCATGCCCGTGGGGGCGAGGTCGGTCCGAGCCGTCCCCGTCTCGCCGATCATCCCCTCGCGTCCGGAGGCGGAGCGGCGGCGGTGGGCCTTGAAAACGAGGGTGAGGAGGAACAGGACGATCGCAGACATGCCGATGACGACGGGCAGAACGAAGCGGAGGCTCGTCCGGAGCTCGGCGATGGGGGCCTTGATGAGCATGAGCGAACCGATGGTCATGGCGGCGATCCCTCCCACGGCGAGCATGCCGAAGCTCTGGACCTTGATCTCGAGGATGAAGAGAATGACGGCCAGGAGGATGAGGCCCAGGCCGACGTAGTTGATGGGCAGGATCTGGAAAGCGAAGACCGCCAGGAGCAGCGAGATGCCGCCCAGGACGCCGGGCAGGATGCCGCCGGGGTGGGAGAATTCGAAATAGAGGCCGAGGAGCCCGATCATGAGCAGGATGTAGGCCAGGTTCGGGTTGGCGATGGTCAGAAGGACCCTCTGGCGGAAGGTCATGGGCCGGTCGACGATGGGCTTGCCGGCGAGGGCGAGCGTGTGCCCGGAGCCGTCGAAGCGCTTGATCGTCCGGCCGTCGAGCCGGGCGACGATCTCCGCCTCGGACGGGGCGACGAAGTCGATCAGGCCGCCGTCGAGGGCCTCTTTCTCAGTATAGGAAAGGCTCTTGCGGACCGCGTCCTCGGCCAGGCCCACGTTCCGGCCGCGCTTCTCCGCGATCGTCCGGACGTAGGCCGCCGCGTCGTGGGTGACCTTCTCCTCCATCGTTTTGTCCATGGCCTGGCCCGTCAGCGAGATGCCGACGGGATGGGCGGACCCCGTGCTCGTGCCCGGGGCCATGACGAAGACGTCGCAGGCCAGGGCGATGAGGAAGCCCGCCGACGCGGCCCGCGAGCCGCCCGGGCCGACGAACGCGGCCACCGGGGTTTTGGCGTTGACGATCTTCTCGATGATCTCCCGCATCGAGGTGTCGAGGCCGCCGGGCGTGTCGAGGGTCAGGATGACGAGGTCGGCGCCGTCGCGGTCGGCCTGTTCCAGGGACCTGACGACGTACTCGGAGGTGACGGGATGGATGGGCGCGGCGACCTTGATCTTGACCACCTCGGCGGACGCGAGAAGGGGCACCAGGAGAAAAAGGAGGAAGAAGATCTTGGTTCTCAACGCAGGTCCATTATAAGAACAGGCCTGGGGCAAGTCAACCGGAGCCGGGCTCAGGAGTTTGTGCTTGACTTTTTGTTTTCAATAAATTAAATATAGTATTCGCTTTTTTCCAAGGAGTGATTCCGATGATCAAGAACGATATCGCCCTGGCGATCGAGAAGAAAACAGAGTTCAACAGGGCCAAGTCCCTGTCGATCGTCGAGGCCGTTCTGGAGTCGCTCAAAGCCGCCCTGGCGAACAAGGAAAAGGTCGAGATCCGAGGCTTCGGGAGCTTCAAGGTCGTGGCCAAGAAGACAGGATTCGGACGCGACATCCGCCGTCAGAAACAGATCCGCATCGAGAAGGGTCAGCGGATCAAGTTCCGGCCCGGCCAGGAGCTCAAGACCCTCCTCTCCAAGACCAAATCCGCTGACCTCAAGACGGGGTCAAACCTTACATTCTTTAACTTTCTTGCTGCTTTTTCCCGAAGCTCGGGACGAGATCTCTGCCTCGCCGCCGAAAATTACTAAGAATGGCCTGCAGGTTTGACCCCTTCTTTTTTTAAGCTCGGCATCGCGGACGAGCTGCGCGTAGACCCGCTCGGTCTGTTCCACCGTTTCGGCCAGGGTCCCTGAAGTGTCGACGGCGTAGTCGGCGCACCGCAGCTTGTCCCTGACGGGCATCTGGGAGCCGATCTTCCGCAGGGCGGCCGCCTGGCCGATCCTGTCCCGCCCGCGGAGCCGGCGGACCTGGTCGGCCTTGCGGCAGTGGACGACGACGACGCGGTCGAACTTCCCGGCGTATCCTGTCTCGATGGTCAAAGCCGCCTCGACGACGAATATGGCGGGGCCGCCCTCACGCTCGACCCTGCGGACGGCCTTTTCCTGATCGGCCATGACGAGGGGATGGACGAGACCGTTCAGGAAGCGGCGCGCGGCCGGGTCGGCGTAGATGATGGGGCCCAGGACGGCCCGGTCGATCGTTCGGTCGGCGCGCAGGATCGACCGGCCGAAGCGGGCGACGACGGCTTTCCAGGCGGTCCGCCCGGGGAGCATTAGGGCGTGGGCCGCTTCATCGGCGGAATAGACGGCGCAGCCTTTTTCCGCGAGGATGCGGGCGACAACGGATTTCCCGCAGGCGATCCCCCCCGTCAGAGCAACGCGGAGGACGCTATTTTTTCTTGGCCGTCTTCTTGGCGGGGACGACTTTGAACAAGTCATCGCTGAACCGCACGGCGACGCCCTGACGCTTGGTCTTCTTGTCGGGCTTTTCCAGGCGGACGGTGATGCCGCCGATCCGCAGCCTCAGCCGCTTGCCGTCGGCGAGCTTCTCCGGGAGCTCGATGTAGAGATTGAGCTTGGAGCCGACGACGACGCCGGAGTCCAAAGAAAAATAGGCCCCGCCCGAGGAGATATTCTCGAGCTGGGTCACCTCCTTGAACTTATTGCCGTCGGCGAGGCTGCCCTCGATGAGCGTGCCCAGCGGGAAGTCGAACCGCCATTCGCGCCGGCGGTTGATCTCGAGGTCCTCGGGAACGGGTTTGGTCTTCTTGTTCTTGGGAGCGGCTTTCTTAGTCATGGCGTCCTCGCTTCCTCACTCTAAAACAGGGCCGAATTGATGGCGTAGAGCGCCAACTGAAGGCGGCTGTGCGTATCGAGCTTGGCGTAGATGCTCTTGATATGGGAGCGGACGGTATTCTTGCTGATGAACATCAGCTCGGCGATCTCATCGTTGCTCTTCCCCTGGCCGATCAGCCGCAGGACCTGGAACTCCGTCGGGGTGAGCTGGTCGAGGGTCTTCTCCTTGAGGTCCCGGCCGACGACGGAGATGATCCGGTCCATGATGCTGGACATCTTGTCGCGGGGGAGCCAGATCTCGCCCTTATGGATGCCGCGGACCGCCTCGGGCAGCTGGGTCGACGCATCGTTGAGGTCGAAGTAGCCGCGGGCCCCGGCGTTGATGAGGTTCACGATCTCCTCGTGGGCCGGGATGCTGCCGAGGAGGAGGAGCTCGGAGCGGCCCTGGGTCTTGGCGATCTCGCGGATGGCCTTGCAGATCTCACGGAGGTTCGGCAGGGCCTCCATGTGGGCGAAGAGGATGACCTGGGGCTTCAGCTTCTTGATCGAGTCCATGAACGACTCGATGGTGTTCTTCTCGATGTTCAGGATCTCGAGACCGGTATCCGACTCGAGGGCCCGGAGGATGCCAGCGAGGATGATCTCGGACGGACAGAAGATGAGGAGCGTGATCTTCGGATCGGACGTCGCGGGGATCTTTTTTTTCTCCATGCTTGTCTCGGCCCCTTTTGGCGTTTTGAGTGACTTCGATAACTTTTCCATGGGGTGTCCGGAATCATATGCAATCGTTCCGGACTTGTCAAGCATCGAGGGGGAGGGGGGGTGAGACGGTTCGGCTAGCCGGCGCCCCGCACGGCCCGGGCGATGAGATCCGGCGCTCAGGCCGGCGGCATGCTGTTCGGATGGAGACGGAAGCCGCGGTCGAGGCGGACGACGATGAACTGCGGCTTCTCGTTCTTTTCTTCAAAGCGGACGTAGACGACCGCCCCGGACAGGACCATACGGAGGGGGCTCTCGAGGATGAGGGTCCGCGGGATGTCCAGGAACAGGGTCACCCGCGAATCGATCATCAGGCGGGCCTTGAGGCGGAAGGACACCTCCTGGGCGCTGATGCCGCAGACGGAGGTCCGTTCCTCGAACTTCCGCCCCGCCGCGTCGAGACCCTTGACCAAGGCCGGAAGAGAGAGCTCGAAGGAGCGCTCCCTCTTCCCGGCCTTGGCCGCGCCTTGGGTGGAGGAGGGATCATGAAGAGACTTGGCCATTTCCATGTCGTCCCGCATTATCCCGCGCGTCACGGCCGCGGGGAATCGCTTTTCATGGGGAATCGGGGGGTCATATTCGGCCCGCTCTCCTCACCGCGCGAGGCTAGGCGTCCCGAGGGCCGGTGAGGGCGGCCGGCTTCCCGGTTACGCGGCGTCCGCCTGGATAATGTACCGGGATTCGAGGCGGATGGCGACCTGGGGGGCCGCCCCGTCCCCGCTCGTCGCCGGGTCGATGTCGACGATCGTCCCCTTGACGACCAGCCTGAGGTCCCGGCCTTCGCCGAGCTTGGGCGGGAGGGCGATCGTGAGCTTCAATCGGGAACCCAGGGTCACGGGCGCCCAGAGAGGGAAGAGCGCGCCTTGATGACTCATGTAGGCGAGGCTGGTATCCTCGTGGAAGAGGTTCCCGTCGTTATCGGGCCCTTCGACGATCATGGGCAGGGAGAGCTTGAATCCGCGCCCGGCCGGTCGGTGCCGGATGGGCCTGGACTCCCAGGATGTCCTGCTCAGCATAGTGGCATTCCTTTTCCTTTGGACTTGGCACGACCAGCATCTCATTCGCCCCCGCGGCCGGTCAATCACCCCTAAAGATGAAGCCGCGGGGGATATTTTCCGGCGCGTCTTGCGGAGCGGCCGCCTGCGAAATCACCGGGGTTCGATAGCGCCATGTCGGGTTTCCCGGGGCCGCCGGTTCCTTGACAATTCGGGGGGCCGCGGCTAGAATCGTAAAACGCTCAAAGACAAGGAGATGTCGTGAAAGAGTCGGAACGGCAAGTCAAGCAGATTACGCAGAAGAGCGATGATTTTTCAAAGTGGTACGTCGAGATCGTCCAGAAGGCGGAGCTCGCCGACTACACCCCGATGAAGGGGATGATGGTCATCCGCCCCCACGGCTACGCCATCTGGGAGAATATCCAGCGGGCCCTGGACCTCCGCATCAAGGACGCGGGCCACGTCAACGCCTATTTTCCGCTGTTCATCCCCGAGAGCTTCCTCAAGAAGGAGGCCGAGCACGTCAAGGGTTTTTCGCCCGAGGTGGCCTGGGTGACGATCGGCGGCAAGGAGGAGCTCGAGGAGAGGCTCGCCGTCCGGCCGACGTCCGAGGCCATCATCGGCCACATGTACGCCAAGTGGGTCAAGTCCTGGCGGGACCTGCCCGTCCTCATCAACCAGTGGGCCAACATCGTCCGCTGGGAAAAGGTCACGAGGCCCTTCCTGCGGACGACCGAGTTCCTCTGGCAGGAAGGCCACACCTGCCATGAGACCGCCGAGGAGGGCGAGGCAGAAACCCTGAAGATCCTGTCCCTCTACCGGGACATGTGCGAGACCGAGCTCGCCATCCCCGTCATCGCGGGCCGCAAGTCCCTGAGCGAGAAGTTCGCCGGCGCGTCCATGACCTATGCCGTCGAGGCGCTCATGTCCGACGGCAAGGCGCTCCAGATGGCGACCTCCCATAACCTTGGCCAACACTTCTCGAAGGCCTTCGACATCAAGTTCGAGGACCGCAACCAGACGCTCCAATATGTTTGGCAGACCTCCTGGGGGATGACCACCCGGACGATCGGCGCACTGATCATGGTCCACGGCGACGATTCGGGCCTGCGCTTCCCGCCCCGGATCGCCCCTGTCCAGGTCATGGTCGTTCCCATCTCCGTCGGCAACTGGAAAGAGACGGTCCTCCCGACCGCCGTCGCCGCCGTGGAGGCGTTGAAAAAGGCCGGCATCCGGGCGGCCATCGACGCCCGCGAGGAGATGACCCCCGGCTGGAAGTTCTCCGAATACGAGATGCGTGGCGTGCCTCTCCGCATCGAGATCGGCCCGCGCGACGTCAAGTCCGGTCAGGCCGTGCTCGTCCGCCGCGACACGAAGGCGAAGGAGACGGCGCCCCTGGCGTCTCTCGGCGCCCGCGTTCCCGCTCTCCTCGACGAGATCCAGGCCGGGCTCATGCAGCAGGCGCGGGCCTTTCTTGAAGCCAACATCCGGGACGCCGCCGATTATGCCCGCTTCAAGGACATCCTCGAGAACCAGCGCGGCTTCGTCCGGGCGGCTTGGTGCGGCGAAGAAGCCTGCGAAGCCCGGATAAAGGCCGAGACCATGGCCACGATCCGGGTCATCCCGCTCGACGCCGCCGAGGCCGCGACGGACGCGCCTTGCGTGGCCTGCGGCTCCCGCGGCCAGGCCCTGGCCTACTTTGCCCGCGCCTACTAATGCTTTGGGGGAGGGTCCCCTTTGAACGGTGAATACGCGCGAGAGCGCCGGCTCATGGTGGAGGCCCAGATCCGGGCCCGGGGAGTCAGCGACCCCCTCGTCCTCGCCGCCATGGCCAGGGTCCCCCGCCACGTTTTCTTGCCCGAGAGCCTTCGGGCCCACGCCTATGCCGACGAGCCATTGCCGATCGGGGACGGCCAGACGATCTCCCAGCCCTACATCGTCGCCTATATGACAGAGGCGCTCGGGCTCCGGGGCGGGGAGAAGGTCCTCGAGATCGGGACCGGCTCAGGCTATCAGACCGCCGTGCTGGCCGAGATCGCGGGTGAAGTCTGGACGGTCGAGATCGTCGGAACGCTGGCTGAGCGGGCCCGCGGGATCCTCGACGGACTGGGCTACGGGAACGTCCATTATCGCGTCGGCGACGGGTCGAAGGGCTGGCCCGAAGAAGCCCCCTTCGAGGCCGTCATTGTCACCGCCGCGGCGCCGCAGATGCCCTCGGCGCTCGAGGACCAGCTTGGGGTCGGGGGGCGGATGATCGTCCCGGTAGGCACGGACCTCCAGGAGCTGTACTTCGTCCGCCGGGGCAAGAAAGCGCTGGAGCGTGAAAGGCGGCTGGGCGTCCGCTTCGTCCCTTTGGTCAAGGCCTCCTAGTCCCGGTCCCGGGGATCAGCGCTCTTCGCCGTAGCGGACGATCTTGGGCGGCTTCTTGGGGTCCTGTCCGAAAAAGAACAGCCACTTGTCATGGCTTTCCTGGTCGTTGTAGATCTTGATCGATTTGGCCGACGACGAGCTGACGACGCCGATGATCTGAGGGCTCTTGATGGCCGGGAGGACGCGTTCCGGGGCGACCATGACCTCCTGGGTCGTCTGGCGGCCGGCCCCGGCCGTTTGTCCGCCGGTCGAGATCGCCTGTCCGCTGCCCTGCGCCATCTGTCCCCCGGTCCCGGCCCTGCCGGACGTCAGGATGACGTTCCACTGGCCCTCCGGTCCGAAAGGGTCCTTGTAGAGTCGCCGGATGCACTTCTCTTCGAGGAGCTCCTTCAGGCTCGACGGGAAACGGCCCGGGTTCTTCTGGACGTAGATACGAACGGCTTCGGCGTACTGCTTGCCACGGAAGATGAGCTCCTCCTCCTTTTCCCGCTGCAATTCCGTCTGCCAGACCGGCACGGCGATGAGAAAGCCGAGGCTCAGCACGAAAACGGCCATCATCAGGATGATGAGGACGTAGCCCCGCTGCCGGGTCCGGTCACCAAGTGTTGTAGGGCGAGCCATCGATGGGCGACTTGTCTTCCGATCCGGATTTCACGTCGATGACGCCGGGGATCTCGGTCAGCATAGGATCTTCGGGGGAGGGGAGTTCGCGGACCTCGACCCAGGTCGTGGCGAGATGGGTCGTCGGGTCGACGGGGATGGCCCGGATGTAGCTGTCCTGGACGAGGGCCTGGAGGGAGGCCGGATACTTGCCCTTGTCCTGGGCGTACTGGTCGATGAGCTTGCGGAGGATGAAGAGGTTCTCTCTGAGGACGGCCTCGCGGGCCTTGACCGTCGCCGACTTATAGGTCGGCATGCCAAGGCCGACGAGCAGACCGATGATGCTGAGGACGATGATGATCTCGATGAGGGTAAAGCCGCGCTCACCAGTCCTTGTATTTTGTCCCGTCGAGGGCCACCGCCTGGCTCTTCGTGTAGACATCGTACACATTCTCCTCTCCCCAAACATCGGAATCGAAGTCGTCCTGGTAGGACCGCATCCCCCAATCATAGGAGTCGGTCATGGGGTCCTTGGGGATGCGGCGGAGAAGCTTGATCGTCTTCTTGGCCCCCGCCTTGCCCTTGGAGTCCTTGTCCTGGACCTCGACGCCCTTGACCAGATCCTCCAGGGTCAGGGGATAGCCTTCGGTATCCTCTTCGACCTCGATCTTCTTCTCGTCAGCGAGTTTCTTGTAAGCGTCGATCGCCTCCCGCATGAGCCGGAGGGCGCGCTGGAGCTCGATCTCGTTGCCCCGCTTGACGGCCATCTTGCCGAGGGGCAGGGCGGACATGGCCAGGATGGCAACGAGCGAGAGGGTGATGATCATCTCGATGAGGGTGAATCCCGGACGGTCGCGTTTGCAGAACATCTTCGTCTCGGGCCCCGCGGCCGGCACGGCGGCCCTCAATCGATTATAGGCCAACGGTCCGAGAAATCAAAACCGGCCGCGTCCGCCGCGATCACGCCCCCCCCGGCGGTCCGGTGAGGAGTGTTCGCGAGGGGGGCGCTGGGCCTCGGGGGGGCGGGGCGTCGAATCCGGATTCTCCCCGCCGCCCTCTTCGCAAGCCTTCTTGCTCAGGCGCATCTTGTTGTCGGCCGGATCGATGCTGACGACCTTGACCGTGACCGTGTCGCCGAGATGGAGGACGTCGTGGATGCTGTTGATCCGGTAGGGCGCGATCTCGGAGATGTGAAGGAGCCCGACGAGGTTGGGCATGATCTCGACGAAAGCGCCGTACTCCTCGAGCCGGACGACCTTGCCCGTGTAGATCTTGCCGAGCTCGGCCTCGGCCGTAAGGTCAAGTATCATCTGCTTGGCCGCTTCGGCGGCGGACATGTCCGTTGAGGCGATGAGGATCTTACCGTCCTCCTCGATGTCGATCTTGGCCCCGGTCTGGGCGATGATCTTCTTGATGATCTTGCCGGCGGGTCCGATGACCTCGCCGACCTTTTCGGGGTTGATGTTGAGGATGATGATCCGCGGGGCGTAGGCCGAGATGTCCTTACGGGGCTCGGCGATGGTCTCCTTCATCTTGGCCAGGACCTTGAGCCGCGCCTCCCTGGACTTGGCCATGATCTCGCGGAGCATGGGCAGGGTAACGCAGGGGATCTTGAGGTCGAGCTGAATGGCCGTGACGCCCTTTTCGGTGCCGGCCATCTTGAAATCCATGTCCCCGAAGTGGTCCTCGAGGCCGGCGATGTCGGTCAGGATGGCGTAATCATCGCATTCCGACACCAAGCCCATGGCGATCCCGGCGACGACCATCTTCAGCGGGACACCTGCGTCCATGAGGGCGAGGACGCCGCCGCAGACGGTCGCCTGCGAGGAGGAGCCGTTGCTCTCCAGGATGTCCGAGACGATGCGGATCGTATAGGGGAAGGTGTCCATATCGGGGATGGCGGGGAGGATCGATTTCTCGGCCAGGGCGCCGTGCCCGATCTCGCGGCGGCCGGGGCCCCGCAGGAAGCCCACTTCCCCGACCGAGAACGGCGGGAAATTGTAGTGGAGCATGAACCGCTTTTTGGATTCCTCGCCCAGGCTGTCGAGCCGCTGGGCATCTTCGAAGGTCCCCAGGGTGACCGTGGCCAGGGCCTGGGTCTCGCCGCGGGTGAACAGGGCCGAGCCGTGGGTCCGGGTCAGGAGACCGATTTCGCTCGTGATCGGGCGGATGTCGTCGAAGCCGCGGCCGTCGGTCCGGAGCTTCTTCTTCAGGACAAGCTCGCGGAAGAGCTTCTCCTCGAGCTTATAGAACAGGGCTTTCGTCTCGAGCTTCTCTTCCGGCTTGTCCTCGGGGATCGCGGCCAGGGCGGCGTCCCGGACGGCGTGCAGGGCGACCTCGTTGGCCTTCTTGCCCCGGACTTGCATGGCTTCGAGGAGGGCGGGGCCGTGTTCCCGTTCGACCCGGGCCAGCTTCTCCGCGTCCACGGGCTTGGGCGTGAACTCGCGCTTCCGGATGCCGAGCTGAGCGAAGAGGTCCTTCTGGGCCTTGATGATCCGCTGGTTCGTCTCGTGGGCGAGGGCCAGGCCTTCGAGGATCTTTTCCTCCTCGATCTCCTTGGCCCCGGCCTCGATCATGATGATGCCGTTTTCGTTGCTGACGACGGTGATGTTGATGGGGCTGCGATCGAGCTCGCCGTCGGTCGGGTTGACGACGTACTGCCCGTCGACGAGGCCGACCTTGACCGCGCCGAGGGGCGTCGTGAAGGGGATGTCGGAAAAGTAGAGCGCGGCCGAGGCGCCGATGACGCCGAGCGTGTCGGGCTCGTTCTCGAGGTCGGCCGAGAGGAGCAGGCCGACGATCTGGGTGTCGAAGAAATAGCCCTCGGGGAAGAGCGGCCGGATGGGACGATCGATCAGGCGGGCGATCAGGATCTCCCGCTCCGAAGGCCGGCCTTCGCGCTTGAAGAACCCGCCGGGGATCTTGCCGGCGGCATAGGTGTTCTCGCGGTAATCGACGATGAGGGGCAGGAAGTCCTTGCCCTCCTTGAGCTCCTTGCGGGAGGTCGCGGTGACGAGCATCATTGTGTCGCCGTAGCGGAGAAGGGCCGAGCCGTCGGCCTGCTTGGCGACCTTGCCGATATCGATGGACAGGGTCCGCTTGTTGATCTCTAGACTGATGGTGTTTGACATGGGGTGTTCCTTTGGAGGCCGGGCCTACTTGCGCAGGCCGAGCTTCTGGATGAGCTTTTCGTAGCGGCTGACATCTTTGTTCTTGATGTATTCGAGGAGCCGCTTTCTCTGCCCGACCAGCTTCATGAGGCCGGACCGGGAATGAAAGTCCTTTTTGTGGTCGCCGAAGTGTTTGACGAGCAGGTTGATCCGCTCCGTCAGCAAGGCGACCTGGATCTCAGGCGACCCCGAATCGGTGGGGTGGGCCTGATTGTCCTTGACGATCTTCGTCTTCTGTTCCTTGCTAATCACGCTTTTCTATTCTCCTGATGTTTTTTCCGGCCCATTTTAGCAGAAAACGGACGGAATGACAACACTTTCTCGGATCGTGGGGCGGAAAAGAGGGGGGGCCCCGACGTCAGGCGGCCAGGGCCTTTTTGCGGGCCAGGAGCTGGCGGGCGTATTTCGAGACGAGGCCGCCCTGCTTTTCCCGGCATTCCACGAGCTCGGCCTCGATCTCGGCCAAGGTCAGGGCGTTCATCTTCTTCCTCTTGGGGGTCGTTTCTTGCTTTTCGTCGGCCATCTGTCGATCCTTTCGGTATTCCCGGCTGGCTCCGCCGTCTGCCGGTGAGGGCTAATCTATCAGAAACTTCCGGTGAAGGCAAATGGCGCCGCCGGCACAAGGCTGTGATCTCCAGGCCGCCGTCGACGGACGGGATGCGGACGGCGTGTTGCTCGGGGCCGGCTTTTGGCTTATGATGCGGGGGATATGGACACCATGAAACGAAGGACCTTCATCCAAGGCGCGCTGAAAACGGCGGCCGTTGCCTCAGCCGGCGGCGCAGGCCTCCTCCTCCAGGGATGCTCCTCAGGCAAGGACCTCGACCTGCTCATCGCTGGCGGGATGATCTACGACGGGACGGGGGGCCCGCCCTTTAGGGGGGATGTGGGCATCTCCGGCGGCGCGATCCGGCTCATCGGCCGGATCCGGCGGTCCCGGGCCGCGGCCGTGATCGATGCCGAGGGGCTCGCGGTCTCGCCCGGTTTCGTCGACGTCCATGACCATACCGATACCGGGCTCCTGGTCAATCCCAAGGCGGAGAGCACGGTCCGCCAGGGCGTGACCACCGTCGTCAGCGGCCAGTGCGGAGGCTCGCCCTTTCCGCTCACCGAAGAGGATCTCGAGGACATGCGCCGCAGGTTCGCCGAAGAATACGGGCTCGAGGCGGGCTGGCGGGACATCCGGGGCTTTCTTGCGCGCCTCGAGCAGTCAGGCTCCGCCGTCAATTACTCGACTTTTGTCGGCCACGGCACTGTCCGCGCAGTCGCCATGGGCCACGGGGACAGGAAGGCCGCACCGGAGGAGCTCGAAAAGATGAAGGCCCTCGTGGCGGAAGCCATGGCCGGCGGGGCCCTGGGGCTGTCCTCGGGCCTCGAGTACACGCCGGGCAGCTTCGCTTCGACCGAAGAGCTCATCGAGCTCAGCCGGGTGGCGGCCGCGGCGGGCGGCGTCTACGCGACGCACATGCGTGACGAGGAAGACAATGTCCTCGAGGCTGTGGCAGAGGCCCTTCGCATCGCCCGCGAAGCGCCCATCCGGCTCCAAATCTCCCATCTCAAGATCGGGTTCGCCCAGAACTGGCCGAAGATCGACACGCTCATGGACATGCTCGGGAAGGCCCAGGCGGAAGGCCTCGATTTCCGCTGCGACCGCTATCCCTACATCGCGGGGGCGACGAGCCTGTCCACGATATTCCCCGTCTGGGCGAGAGAGGGCGGGACGCAGGGGTTCGTCGCCAGGCTCAAGGACCCGGCGCTCGACGCCCGGATCCGGGCCCACATCGCGGCCCAGGAGAAGGGCTACGGCTCGTGGGACAGGATCCTCATTTCTGAAGTGGGCTCGGACAAGAACCGGGCCGTCGAAGGGATGAGCGTCCTCGAAGCGGCGACCAAGGCCGGGAAGCCCGCCTATGATTTCATGCGTGACCTCATCATCGAAGAGTCTAACCGCGTGGGCATGGTCAGCTTTTACGGACACGAAGACGTTCTCAAGCGCATCCTGGCCCACCCGCTCGTCGGCATCGGAGGGGACAGCGGCGCCGTCGCGCCTTACGGGCCCTTGAGCAAGGGGAAGCCGCATCCCCGTTTTTACGGGACATTCCCGCGCGCCCTGGGGAAGTACGTCCGCGAGGAAAAGCTCATGCCCCTCGAGGAGATGGTCCGGAAGATCACGGCCATGCCGGCCGCCCACATGGGGTTCGTCCGCCGCGGGCAGCTCAAGGCCGGCTGGGCCGCCGACATCTGCGTTTTTGACCCGGCCCGCGTCATCGACAAGGCCACTTTCAAAGAAGCCGCCGTTTACCCGGAAGGGATCCGCAAGGTCATCGTCAACGGCCAGCTTGTCGTCGACGACGGGACCCACACCGGGCGCCTGCCGGGAATGATGCTGAGGAAGGGTCCGGGGGGAGCGGTGGCGTGAGGCTCGTCAAGCCGCGGGCGTCGGCGGCCGCCGCGCTCGCCGTGGCCCTCGTCTTCCTTGAGCCGGCCGGCGCCGGCGCCCAAATGGGGACGGCCCCTGCGGGGCCGGTCGTCCGGCTGGCCTACAGGTCACTCCAGCCCGGCGAGCCCGTTCTCGTCTTTCTCGACTCGGACCGGACGGTCGTCTCGGCATCGGCGAGCTTCCTGGGCCAGACGGCCGATCTCAGACCGACCCGGTCGTCGCGGACGACCACGCAGGGCGGAAGCGTCTTCGCCTTTTTAGGGATCGACGTCCAGACCAAGCCAGGCCCCTACGTCCTGACGGTCAAGGTCCTCAAGAAGGGCGCGCTCGTCGAGACCGTCCGCAAGGAGCTTCTCGTCGTCGACAGGAAGTTCCCGTCGACGAAGCTCACTCTCGACCCCAATTATGTTACGCCGCCCGCTTCCCTCCAGGCGCGGATCAAGCGGGAGGCCGAGCTGGTCGCCCTGGCCATGAGCATCGTCACGCCGGAATGGTTGGGGGACGGGCCGTTCGCGCCGCCGCACGACGCGCCGTCATGGGCGAACTTCGGTCAGAGGCGGCTCAACAACAAGGTCCTGCAGTCGCTCCACGCCGGAGTCGACCTCCGCGTCCCGTTCGGAGAGCCCATCCGGGCCGCGAACGCCGGCCGCGTGGCCATGGCCAGCGACCTCTACCTGGGCGGCAAGACCGTCATCATCGACCACGGCCTCGGCGTCTTCAGCAGCTACGGCCACATGTCGGAGCTCGTCGTCAAGCGGGGAGAGGCCGTAAAGAAAGGACAGACCGTCGGCCTCTGCGGCACGACCGGCCGCTCGACGGGCCCGCACCTTCACTGGTCGGTCAAGATCTTCTCCGCCCGCGTCGACCCCGACGCCATGCTCCGCCTTCCTCTTTAGCCTCTATTTGCCACGATGTCTCGCGGATCTCTTGAGAGATAGGCCAGAGCCCCTGATGATTTACAGGAATGTCTTGGATAAGGCGGCGGAAGTAGGGATGAGGGTGATCGTCGGAGTGAGCATAAAGCGGTGAGTTAGACTTCCCGGGACGGAGACGCGGAGTCTTTAACTCGGCGCCGGACCGGGAAGGCGTTAAAACTCACCGCAGCGAAAGCGGGGGAACAATTCCGCTTGCGCCCCGTATACCATTGAGAATAAACTGGCGCCTTCATGAGCATCGAAGTCAAGGACCTGAGCTTCCGCTACGGCAAGATCGTCGCCTTGGACGGCGTGACGATGCGCCTGGGCGAGGGGGCGGTGGGCCTTCTCGGGCCCAACGGGGCCGGCAAGAGCACTCTCCTCCGCATCCTCCTCGGCTTCCTTGTCCCGGAGCGCGGCGAGGGCAGGGTCCTCGACTATGACATCCGCCGCGAGCAGGCCATGATCCGCCGCTCGGTCGGCTACATGCCCGAGAGCGACTGCTTTGTCGCCGGCATGGACGCCGTCACCTTCACGTCCTATTTCGGCGAGCTGTCCGGCATGCCACGTCAGGAGGCCATGAAGCGGGCCCACGAGGTCCTCTTCTACGTCGGCCTCGGCGAATCCCGCTACCGGCTCCTCGACACGTATTCCGCGGGCATGAAGCAGCGCCTCAAGCTGGCCCAGGCCCTCGTCCACGATCCCAAGATCCTCTTCCTCGACGAGCCGACCTCGAACCTCGATCCGACCGGCCGGGCCGAGGTCCTCGAGCTCATCCGGGACATTTCGGCCCACAAATCGATCCAGGTCCTTCTGTCCTCCCACATCCTCGACGATATCGAGGCGCTCTGCGAGACGGTCGTCATCCTCAACAAAGGGAAGCTCGCCGCCGAAGGCCGGATAGCCGACCTCAGGGCCGTCAACTACAGCCTCTACGAGCTTCGGATCAAGGGCGACGGCGACGCCTTCCGCAAGGTCCTCGAAAGCGCGGGCTGCCGTGTCGACGAGATGGAAGACGGCCTCGTCAAGGTCTATATGCCCGGAGCGGCCGATCCTATGGACATCTTCCGGGCCGCGGGCCGGACGGGCGCCCAGCTGCGCTATTTCATCAAGAGCCGGACCTCGCTCGAGGACCTTTTCGCCGGCGTCGTGGGAGTGGACTGATGGCCACGGTCCGCGAGAAGGGCTACACCCATTGGGACGGCCGGCTCGGCGAGCGCCGGTTCCCCTGGTGGCCCATCACCCGGACGGGCATCCTGCTGGCCTTCCGAAAGAAGCGGTTCAAGTTCATCTTCGCCGGCGCGTTCATCCCGTCGATCGTCTTCCTCGTCGGCCTTTACATCTCTGAGCGGCTCGATGACTTCAAGGCCCTCATCCAGGGCAGCGACCGCCTGCTCAACATCGACCCCAAGTACTTCGCCACGTACTTGACGAGCGACTGGCTTTTCTTCCTGATCGTCCTCGTCCTGGCCTACGGAGCGGGCGGTCTCATCGCCGACGACCTCAAGCACAACTCCCTCCAGCTCTACTTCTCCCGGCCCCTGGGCAAGAAGGACTATCTCATCGGCAAGATGTCGGTCATCGCCTTCTTCGTCCTCATCCTGACGGCCCTGCCGGGTCTCCTCCTCATCGTCTTCAAGCTCGTCTTCGCGGGCAGCTTCAGGTTCTTTCTCCAGTATCCCTGGCTGCCCCTGTCCGTCCTCGGCTTTTCGGCGCTGCTGACGGTCTTCTTTGCGTTCTATATCCTCCTGCTGTCGGCCCTGAGCAAGAACTCGAGGTACGTCTTCGTCCTGACCTTCGGGACCTACATCTTCTCCACGGTCCTTTATGGCATCCTTAACGGCATCTTCAGGACCCCGGCCATGGCCCTCTTTTCGATCCCGGCCAACCTCCATCAGGCCGGGGCCTTCATCTTCGGCCAGAAGCTGCCCTTCGCCTTCCCGGCCGTGTGGTCCTTCGCCGTCCTGGCCGGGATCTGCGTCCTCGCCGCGGCCGTGCTGAACCGGAAGATCCGCAGCGTCGAGGTGATCAAGTGACCGCCGTCATCGCCGCGTCCAACCTGTCCAAGTGGTACGGCAACGTCCTCGGCCTCAACGACGTCAGCCTCGAGATCGAGGAGGGCATCACCGGGCTGCTCGGGCCCAACGGCGCCGGCAAATCGACCTTCATGAAGCTCATCACCGGGCAGATGAAGCCGGCCATCGGCAGCGTGACCGTCCGCGGCCGGAAAGCCTGGAACGATCCGGAGGTTTATCAGGGCATCGGGTTCTGCCCCGAGCACGACGTCTTCTACGAGGACGTCACGGGCTGGGAGTTCGTGACCGGCTTGCTGCGGTTCTACGGCTACTCGCGAACGGAGATCCGGGAACGGGCGGCCCGGGCCCTGGACGTCGTCGACCTCACGGCCGACAAGGACCGCCTCATCCGCGGCTACAGCCGCGGCATGCGCCAGAGAGTCAAGTTCGCCCAGGCCGTCGCCCACGACCCGGACATCCTCATCCTCGACGAGCCGCTCAGCGGGTTGGACCCCCTGGGGAAGCGCAAGCTCATCAAGCTCATCAAGGATTTCAAGAAGCAGGGCCGGACCGTCCTCGTCTCGAGCCACGTCCTGCCGGAGATCGAGGCCCTGACCTCGCGGATCGTCCTCATCCACCAGGGCAAGATCCTGGCCCAGGGCGACGTCCCCTTCATCCGTGAGCTCATCGAGGCCCACCCGCACCAGATATCGGTGCGCTCGAGCGATCCCCGGGCCCTGGCCGCGCGCTTCATCGGGGATACATCCATCCAAAAGATGACGTTCGGCGCCGACGGCCGGACCCTCGTCGTCGAGACCCACAAGCGGGACGCGTTCTTCAGCCGCCTGACCGGCGTCGTCCTCGAGGCCGGGATCGCGGTCGAAGAGATCTCGTCGCCGGACGACAATCTTCAGGCGGTCTTCGAGTACCTGGTGGGGAAGTGACATGACCGGAGCGAGCGCCGTCCGTCAGGTCTACGGGTTCTTCTCGTTCCTCGGCCGGAAAACGGGCAAGACGCGGGTCTTCGCCATCCTCGGGCTCATCCCCGTCGTCCTGGCCGTCATCGTCCGCATCGTCCTCCACGGCCGGAGCGGCCTCATGGCCGCGGTCTTCACCGAAATCCTGATGGTCTTCTTCCTGCAGTTCTATATCGTCATCCTGGCGCTGTTCTACGGCACGTCGGTCACGGCGGAAGAGGTCGAGAACCGGACGCTGTCCTATCTCATCACGCGGCCCATTCCCAAGCCGGCCATCGTCCTCGGCAAATCCGCAGCCTACGCCGTGCTCATGTTCGCGATGGTGGGGGTCAGCCTGGCCCTGTCCTATTTCATCATGAACGCCGCCCGCCTGTCGGACCCGGACCTCTATGCGACCTTCTTCCGCTACCTCGGCGTCCTCGGGCTCGGGATCCTGGCCTACACGGCCTTTTTCACGTTCCTCGGCGCGGTCCTCAAGCGGGCCATCATCGTCGGCATGGTCTTCGGGTTCGGCTGGGAGAACGTCATCCAGTATTTTCCGGGCTCGACGCAGAAGCTGTCCATCGTCCACTATCTGAAGTCGCTTCTGCCTTACCATCCGCCGAGTGTCGGCGGCGGAGGGGGCGGGAGGGGGGTCGCGCTCCTGCTCTTCAGGCTCGAGCCCACGGCGCCCCTGGCGGCTATTCTGATCCTGGCCGCCATCACGGCCGGGGTCCTGGCCCTGGCCTGCTGGGTATTCCGGATGAAAGAATATCTCACCGAAGAATAGGGCCCGGCACCCTTATTTCTTCACCTCCGGCGCCTCATCCTTCTTGGGCTTCATGAAGTCACCGGCCTTGGACTGGGCCAGCTTGCCGAGCCTGTCCATGACGTCCTGGGAGACGTTGATCGAGAGCCGGGTGAAATCCTCGCCGGAACCGATCGTGATGCCGTTCAGGAGGTCGCCCAGGGCCGGCTCCTGGGCCGCGAACATCGCGCCCATGGCCTTGAAGCCGTTGAGCATCGAAGCCAGGTTGGCGTTCTGCTCTTTGGTGCCGCCGAGCGTCCGGATGTCGGCGACGAAGTTGGTCATCTTATAGTCGAAGGCCATGGTCAGGGCCTTGACGCCTTCGAGGGCCTTGAGCTGCGGGCTGGCCTCGACACCCTTTTTGATCAGCTCCGGGGGGATGGCGAAGGCGCCCCAGGCAAAGCCGGACTTGTCGACATTTTTGAGGATGGCGGTCATCTCGGCGTTCTTGGTCATAGACTCCGCTTTTTTCTGGTGGACGTCGATGATGCCCCGCACGCCCATCGCGCTTCCGATGACGATGTGGGCATCGTCGAGGAAAGCGGCCTGGGTCGTCTGCTTGGCCTTGTCCCCGTCCAGATGGGAATAGACTGTCACGCCGTTATAGAGCTCTTCCTTGGCCTCGGGGGCCTTTTCCTTGATCAGGGCCTGGAGCCGGGCCTTGTCGTATTTCAGGTTGACGATGATGCCGCCGTCCTGCGCCGCGGCGGCCGTCATGCCGCTGAGGCCGACGAGGATGTAGGAGACGTCCTTCATCGGGTCGATGCCGCTCATCTTGACGAACTCGTCGTATTTTTCTTTGGACTTCGGGTCCTGGAGGGCCTTGGCGGTGGCCTCGGTCGCCATGGCGCGCTGGACGTCGATGGCCATGACGCCCATCGTCCCCCTGGGCATGAGCTTGATCAGAGCTTCGCCCGCGGCGGCGCCGGACTTGACTCCCGTGGCCGGCGTGCAAGACAGGAAGACGGCCGTCAGAAGCAGAACCAGGCTGAACGTCATCGCTTTTTTCATGGTCGGAGCCTCCTTGAAGGTCTCTTTGGACTATACCACCTTTGGCCGTCGGCGGGCAATGCCGTCCCGACGGGCTCAAGTCTCGGGCCGAGTGATCGAACGGCGGCAGATATTTGCCGGAACGCGCGTTTTGTTATAATCCTATGGACTCAAGGCCAACGACGCGCGGAAAGAAAGGAGCCCAGCATGCCGGGTCGGATCCATTGCACCATCATCACGGTCGTCCTGCTTTTGGCGGCCTTCGTTCCGGCGGCGAGATCCGCCGAGGTCCCGGCCGTTCTCGGCCTCAAGGAGCAGTCCGCGGTCTATGACGGCTGGCTCTCGGCGCGCCTGGACAGGCTCCTGCCCGAGCTCATGAGGCGCGAGAAGGTCGACATGTGGCTCATCATCTGTCAGGAATACAACGAGGACCCCGTCTATCTTTCGCTCGTGCCGTTCGCCAGCCTTTCGGCCCGCCGTCTCAGCATGCTGGTCATGTTCGACCGTGGAGGGGAGAAGGGCGTCGAGAGGTTCTCGGTCAACCGCTACGGCATCGGCAACCTGTTCCCGACCGTCTGGAAGGGGGGCGAGGAGGACCAATGGCAGGCCCTGGCCCGGGCCGTGAAGGAGCGGGACCCGAAGCGGATCGGCATCGACGAATCCGATGTTTTCGCCTTCGGGGACGGCCTCAGCGCGTCCATGAAACGGCGGCTCGTCCAGGCCCTCGGCCCGGATCATGCGAAGCGCCTCGTCGGGGCCGAGCGGCTGGCCGTGGGCTGGCTCGAGCGGCGCCTGCCCGAGGAGATCGAGGTCTATCATCACATCGCCGCCATCGCCCACGCCATCATCGCCGAGGCGTTTTCCTCCGCCGTCATCACGCCCGGTGTCACCACGGCGGCCGACGTCGAGTGGTGGATGTGGGAGAAGGTCCGCGCGCTCGGCCAGACGACCTGGTTCAACCCATCGATCTCCATTCAGCGTCCCTCGACGAGTCCCTATAAAGACAGTCCCGTCATCCACTGCGGCGACCTCCTTCATTGCGATTTCGGCATCAATTATTTGAAGCTCAACACGGATACCCAGCAGCACGCCTATGTCCTGCAGGCGGGGGAGACCGAGGCCCCGCGCGGATTGAAAGACGCGATGGCCCAGGGCAACCGTCTTCAGGATATCCTGCTCGGGGAGATGAAGGCGGGGCGGACGGGGAACCAGATCCTTGCGGCGGCCCTCAAACGGGCCAAGGACGAGGGTCTCAGGCCGAGCATCTACACTCATCCTCTCGGCTTCCACGGCCACGCGGCCGGGCCGACGATCGGGCTCTGGGACCAACAGGGGGGAGTCCCGGGGGCGGGCGATTATCCGCTCTTCCATGATACGGTCCATTCGATCGAGCTCAACGTCAAGGCCGCGGTCGCGGAGTGGGGCGGCCAGGACGTCCAGATCGCCCTCGAACAGGACGCGGCCTTCACCCGGTCCGGATCGTTCTTCCTGGACCGGCGCCAGACCGAGCTCATTTTGGTCAAGTAGGGATTGGGAGGCCACCATGAAGGCTCCGACGGACGCGATCACGCCGCTCGAACCGACGCCGTTCCAGAGGATCATCCGCGGCCGACGCTCCATCCGCCGCTTCCTCGATACGCCCGTGGAACCGGAGAAGCTCAAGGCCTGCCTCGAAGCGGCCCGGCTCGCGCCGTCCGCCCACAACGCGCAGCCCGGGCGCTACGTCGTCGTCGACGAGCCCGGGCTCAAGGACCGACTGGCCGCGGAAGCCTTCTCCGGAATCTACAGGACCTCGAGGTTCGCTGCGAAAGCTCCCGTCCTGCTCGTCCTTCTGGCCCGGCGCGATTTCGTGGCCCACCATTTGGGCGGACGGATGCAGCGGGTGCCCTATTATTATGTCGACATGGGGATTGCGGGCGAACACATCGTCCTCCAGGCCGAGGAGCTGGGTCTCGCGACATGCTGGATGGGCTGGTTCAGCCGGCGCCATGTCCAAAAGGTCCTGACCTTGCCCCGCAGGCTCAAGGTCGTGGCCATGATGCCGGTGGGATACGCCGAAAAGAGACCGACGCGCGAGCCGCCTCGGAAGACATTCGAGGAGATCGTCGCGTTCAACAGGGCCCCCCTGGATTGAGAGACCGCAGGATGCTCGTTTTCGTCGCTGTCGCGCTGGCCGTCTACGGCCTGGTCAACTTCTACATCGGCCGGCGCGGCTCCCAGGCCCTGTCATCCGTCCCCGTTGCCCGGACGGTCTTTCTCGTCCTCTTTATCGGCCTGGCCGTCATCTTCCCGTTGGGCCGCATCCTCATGAGTATTTCAAAAGGCCGGCTGACCTCGATCCTGGTCGAGGTGGGCACGCTCCATCTGGCGGTCATGCTCTATGCCTTCATGGCCGTCGTCGCTGTCGACCTCGTCCGCCTGATCAATGCGGCCCTCCCGTTCCTGCCAAAAGTCCTCGCCGCCGCGGGAGCCCGGACCGGCCCCGCGGTCTTCGCGGCCGTCGGCGGCGTCGTGGTCCTGACGGTCGCCTGGGGCGCTTGGAATGCCACCCGTTTGAGGACGGTCGACCTCGACCTTCGCATCCCGCGAAAGTCAGGCGTGTCCGAGCGGCTGACCGTAGTCGCGGCGTCCGATCTCCACCTGGGCGCCCTCGTCGGCCCTTCGCGGCTCGAGAAGGTCGTGGGGCGCATCAACGCCCTCGAGCCCGATATCGTCCTTTTCGCAGGCGACATCGTCGATGAGACCGTGACCGAAGCGATCGAAGCGAAGCTTGGCGGGATCATGCGGCGGCTCAAGGCCCCGCTCGGCCTGTTCGCCTGCCCGGGGAACCACGAGTTCTTCAGCGGCCTCGAGAGGAACCTGGCCTGCCTCCGTTCCTGCGGCATAACGGTCCTCCAGGACGAGGCCGTGGCAGTGGCCGGCACGATGACCTTGCTCGGCAGGCGCGACCCCAGCTCGCTCGCGACGGGGGAGAAGCGCCGGTCGATCGGCGCGATCTTGTCCGGGAGCGGGGCGCCGGCGGACCTGCCCCTCGTCGTCCTCGACCACCAGCCGATCCGCCTCGAGGAAGCGGCTGAGGCCGGGGTCGCCCTCCAGATCTCGGGCCATACTCACGACGGCCAGATGTTCCCGATCGATCTCATCAACGGTCTGATCTACGAGCTCAACTGGGGATATCTCCGGAAGCGCGATACGCAGTATTACGTCACGAGCGGCGCGGGGACCTGGGGACCGCCCGTCCGCATCGGCAGCCGGGCCGAAGTCGTCCGCATCCGGGTCGAATTCGTCCGGATACCCTGAGACGGGGGAGAAAGAAACCGGGGAGAAAGGCCGTCCTTTCTCCCCGGATCCGTTTTAGCGGGAGAGTTACTTCTTGGCCGGGGGCGTCGCCGACCTGGACTGGTCGTAGCGGCGAACGACCTCGTCGGTGATGTCGATCGTCGGAGCGGCCGTGACGACACCGCTCGTGGCCGTGTCGAGCACGAGCTCGAGGCCCCGTTCCTTGGCCAGGTTCTCGATGATCGTGACCATCTCGACCCGGATCTTCTGGATGAGGTTGGCCGAGAGCTGCTGCGCGTCGCGCGCCGCGTCTTCCTCGTAGCGCTTCCGCTCGGTCGTCTTCTTGTCGATGTCGGCCTGGAGGGCGATGAGGGCCTCGTTGGTCATTGTCAGGCGGCCCGTATTCAGCCGGTTATCGAGAAGGCGGATGGCGTCGTCCATCTTCTGGAGGTCGGACTTGATCTTGTTCTCGCGGTCCGTGAGCTGGGTCAGGGCCTTCTTCCCTTCGGCCGAGGTCTCGAACGCTTTCTGGGAATTGATGATGGCGATCTTGCTGATCTGCTGGGCATACGACGCGACGGTCGCGGCCAGGATGAACAAGATGACGAGGGGGGCGATGGTCCAGATTCTCTTCATATGCGGCCTCCTATGCTCCTATTCCTCTTAACTCATACCGTCAGGGAATGGATTCGTTATATTAGCACGATTAGGCGATTTTTTTAAGTACTTCGTCGATCCGGCCAAGGGCCCTAAGGAGATAGCCCTTCTCGGGACCGTAGCCGAAACGCAGGTAGCCGTCCGTTTCGAAATGGTCGCCCGGGACGACGAGGACGCTCTTTTCCCTGATGAGGCGCTCGACGAGCTCGGTCGAATTGACCTCGAGAGCGTAGCGGGCGAAGCAGATGGCCCCGGCGTGCGGCGGCCGGAAGCTGAAGAGGCCGCCGTGGTCCTTGAGCCACGTCTCCAGGACGGGGAAGTTGGCGTTGAGGATCCCCCGCGTCCGGGCCAGGATCCGGTCCCGCGTTCCCGGCGCGAGAACCAGGGTCGCCAGCCGGTCGCTCAGGGCCGACGGCGATATCGTCGTATAGTCATGGTAGGGCCAGGTATGCTTGACCACCTCTTCCGGGCCGATGATCCAACCGATGCGGAGGCCGGGGAGCCCGTAGGCCTTTGACAGGCCGTTGACGACCAGGGTCTTCTCCCATCGTCCCCAAAAGCTCGGCGTGGGAACGCCCGAAAGCTCGGCCCCCTGATAGACCTCGTCGGCCACGATCCAGGCCCCGGCGGAGGCGGCCAGGTCGACGATGCCCTTCATGATCTCCGGGTCGAGGACCGCGCCCGTCGGGTTGTTGGGGTTGGTCAGGGCGATGAGCTTCGTTCTCGGCGTGACCAGCCGGCGCATTTCGTCGAGGTCGGGCTGCCAGCCCAGGCTCTCCCGGAGCGAAAAGGTCTTGACCTTGGCGCCGAAGGCGCGCATCAGCCCGCCCATCTGCATATAGTTGGGGAGCTCGAACAGGACCTCGTCGCCGGGCTCGAGGAGGCTCCACATGAGCAGGAAGTTCGCCTCTGAGGAGCCGGCCGTCGTCAGGATCTGCTCCAGACCGATCCCCGGATAGAGGCGGGCGATCCGTTCGCGGAGGCCCGTCGTGCCGTTCGTCTGGGTGTAGCCGAGCTCGACCTCGGTCAAGGCCTCGATCTCGGCCGGGGTCAGGAGTTCCTTGAGGTTCAGGGGATGGACGCCGCTCTCGGACAGGTTGTAGTCGACGACGTTCTCCCAGGTCGATTGCATACGCTCCATTTTGAAGATGTCGATGTTCATGGGTCCTCTCTCGGTGCGGTGCTCAGATCTCGACTTTGAAGACGCCCTTGAAGGCGAAGCCGAAGACGATCGACAGGACAAGGTAAGCGATAAGCCAGTGGACGTTGAGGCCGAAGGCGGCCAGGGTCCGGGCGGGGTACATGACTTCGACCGAGCGGACTGGCGTGTCCGCCGGAAGCGGCCGTTCGCCCGGATAGAGGACGCGCTTCCATAACGATCCGCGCGAGGCCAGGGCCGAGACCTTGGTCAGGGGACGCCCGCCCACGACCACGGATTTCTCGAGGGACCGGCCGCCCGTCCGCAAGAGAAGCCGTCCCGCTCCGGGGAACAGGGCCTTGACCCTCCAGACGACCTCGTGCTCGTCGGCGATGCGCACCGCCGGCGCCGTGACCTCGAGGCCCGGCGGCGGCTCGAGCGTGAGGTCGAGCGCCATGGGATCGGCCGAGGCCTCGAGGCCGGCCTTGACCAGAGCTTCCTCGCCCGGCTTGAGCGGGGATCGGTCGAACCACAGACTGAGCTGGGCCAGGATGAGGACGAGCGGCACGATCATGACCGCCAGCGGCTTCAGGTTGGCGCCCATATAGGCCAGATTGGCCTTGAGGATGGCGCCCTGGGCGGCCAGGGTGACGCGCATATTGTCCTTGTAGAGGCGCATCTCGTAGAGGTGGGCCTTGATACGGTCCTTGGCCCGGCGGATGGCCGCCTGGTTGGAGGTGAGCTTGTAGACCTCGAGCATGAGCAGGGCCGTCACGAGCGAGGCGGCGATCATCCCGAACCAGGGCGATAAAGCCCTGAAGGGCAGCAGGATGAGGTCGACGATCCGGCCGAAGACGAGGTTGACGATGGTCATGGCGCTTAGCCGATGTAGCCCAGCCCCTTGAGCTTCTTCTTTATCTCCTCTTCCGAATCCGCCTCTTCGATCTTGGCGATCTCCCTCTCGAGGCAGTGGGTGATGAACTCCTCGGCCGAGGAGTAGCCGGACATTTCGGCATACTTCTTGACCTTGTCGAGGAGGGCGCTGTCGATCTTGACTTTCGCGCTGGCCATGCCGATCCTCCTTCTAGCTCCGCGGGATCATTCGATGACGTTCCGGCCGATCATGTCCTTGGGCTTATCGACGCCGAAGACGCCGAGGACCGACGCCGTCAGGTCGTAGAGGGCCGGGGATTCGGCCGTGAACTTGCGGTTGGAAAACGCGATGCCCGGCAGGACGTCCGGCGCCGACATGTGGTCGCCGCTCCACTTCTGCGTGTTGTTCTCGAGCACCTCTTTGGGGAAGCCCCCGAGCGGGGACTGCCACGAGATCCTATAGCCCCGGTTGAACCCGAGGACGATCTCCGGCGCCGAAGCAACGTTCGCCCCCCGGTAGGTGTCTTTGGAGATGAACGCCTTGAGGATGGGCCGTTCTCCCGTCAGGGGGTCGACAAGGGCTTCGAGCTTCGCGGCGATCTCCCGGACGAGGTTGTCCTTGTCCGGTCCCGGGGCGACCGTGCCTTCGCCCTCGCGGCCTTTCTCGTTGACGTACAGGCTGTTGAGGCCGACACCGTAGGCCCGGGTCTTGGACCAGTCGCTGTTGTCGAAGAGGGCCGACTCCTCCTGCTTCCAGGGTCTCTTGAGGCGGTGATAACCTTCCCGGAGGAGCCAGGTGTTGAGATTGAAGCCGCGGCGGAAGGTGTTGAAGCCGTGGTCGGACATGACCAGGACGACGGTGTCCTTGTCGGCCTTGGCCAGGGCCGCGTCGATGGACCGGTCCATCTCGGTGTATGTCCGGGCGATGACGTCGCCGAAATGGGCGGCGAGCTTCGCGTCGTAGGCGGGGTGGCCGGGATCGGTCAGGCGCCAGAACATGTGCTGGCGCTGGTCCGCGTTCGAGAAATAGAAGAACAGGAGGCCGTCGTCGAAGCGGCCGAGCTCGTACTCCAGCATGGCCATGCTCTCTTCGTAGACCATGGCGTCGAGCTTCAGGAACTCCTCTTCGTCGAGGATGCCGTTCTCGAGCGCGCTCGTGTCGGCCGGCAGGCCCTTGGTGAAGAAGGGACCGAAGCGCCGCTCGAGCTCGCGGGCGTAGGACTCGGGGGTCGAGATGGGCAGAGCCGGCCGGGCCGGGTCGATGTGGACGGGCGAGATGTAGAGCTTGAAATTCGGCCTGACTTCCTTGAGGTAGAAGAGGCAGATGCCGTGGACGCTCTGCGTCGGAATGAGGTTGAAATGGACGCGGGTCCAGCCGCTCCACTCGCCTTCCTTGAGGACGAACTCGCGCCCGTGGATGACGATCTTGGCGGCGGCGTTCGAGGGGTCGATGAAGACCTGGAAGGGGACCGTCGTTTCCGGGGCGTCCGTCTTGAAGCTGTTCGTCGGGCCGGGGAGCTCGGCCTCGACGCGGTTGCCGACGACATAGACGTCGTGGACCCGTCCGCCGCCGCCGGCCTCCTGGATGACCGAGGTCGACGCGTTCGTGTAGTAGTTGAAGATCCCGTAGGAGCCCTTGATGTCGGGAGTGTTCATCCCTGCGAGCGTCCGCTGGCGCGTTTCGACCGGGGGGTAATTGGACGGCATCCTGAAGACGGTCGCCGGGATATCGGCGTCCTCGAGGATCTGCCAGAAGGCCCGTCCCTTGCGCAGGTTGCGGACCTGGCCGCCCGAGAGGGGAAGGACCGTCTTGCCGATCCGGATCGTCTTTGCGGCACCCGAGGTCTCCGTCGCGGAGAAGATGGGAATGTAGGATTTCGGGTCGCGGTGGATGAAATCGAAGATGCCGTGGCCGCCGGGGTCCATGCCGGTTATAAAATTCGACCAGGCCACGGGGGTCTGGGGCGGGAGGCTCGTGCCGAGCGGCCGGAAGTCGCCGCCCTGGCGCAGGAGCCGCTGGAAGGCCGGCAGCCGACCTTCATCGATCCACCTTCGTGTCAGCACGGGATCGAGTCCGTCGAGCCCCAGGACGATCATCTTCTTGGCCGCCCGGGCCCGGCCATAGACCTTGGGAGTGAATCGGGCCGCGCCGCCGAGGCCGATGGCTGCGGACGCCGCGACGCCGGCCTTGAGGAATTCCCTGCGGCTGAGGGCCGATTTGCCTTGCTTTCTCATGAGGCCTTCCCCTGTTTCGCGCCGGCGAGACCGGCGATGTCGATGAGACCGCGCCCGTCCATGTGGGCCGGCGGTGCGATCCCGAAGAGCTCCAGGACGGTCGGCGCGACGTCCATGATCGACGGGTCGGTCCGCTTGATCTTGAGGTTCGAGAAGAGGACCCCGGGCACGAGCGCGGGGTCGATGCAATGGTCGCCGCTCCAGGCCTTGACGTTGTCCTCGATGATGGCGTCGTCGACGATGCCCGTGACGCCGTCCCACGAGGCCCGGTAGCCCTCGTTGTAGCCGATGATGAGGTCGGGCGCGTTGTCCTTGTACGGACCGGCGTAGACGGCGTCGCGGTCGTAGACATGCGTGATCGCGACGGGCCCGCCCGGGCCGTCCCGCAGCGTGGCGAGCTTGGCGGCGAGCTCGGCTTTCAAGGCGGCCGCTTCGGCCCCCGTCGCGACGATGCCCTGGGCCTCGCGGCCTTTGAGGTTGAGGTAGACGCCGCCGAGGCCGAGGCCATAGGCCTTCGTCCGCGACCAGTCGACGTCCTTGAACCACTCGCCGCTCTCCTCCTTGCCTGGGGCGAGGTGGAGATAGCCGTTCCGGCGGAGCCAGGAGTTGAGATTGACGCCCCGCCGGAAGGACTTGAAGCCGTGGTCGGACATGACAAAGAGGACGCCTTTCCCGCCGAGCCCGGCTGCCACCCGTCCGACGAGATCGTCCATCTTCTTGTAGAGCTCCTCGATGACCGCCGCGCTCATCCCGGCCGGGCCGGACTTGAGCGCCGGGTGGGCCTTGTCGAGGTAGCGGAAGAACATGTGCTGGATGCTGTCGGTCGTCTCGAAAACGATGGCCACGACGCCCCGCGGCGTCTTTTTCAGGGCATTCTGGAGCATGGCCTCCCATTCGGCGTGGTTGGCGTAGGTCAGCTCGAGGAAGGCCCGCTCGTCGAGGGCCCCTTCGTTGAGGGCCCAGGTATCGTTGGCCTCCCCGAGGGTGATGAAGCGGCCGAGGAGCTTGGCCAGGTAGACGGAATAGATGAACGGGTGCGAGATCGGCAGGGCCGGTTTCTCGGGGTCGATGTTGAGCGGCGTCACGTACATTTCGAACTTGGGCTCGAGCGAGGCGATGCGGAAGCGGCAAGTGCCCCGGACCTTCAAGCCCAGTCCGAGCCTGAACGCGACCGGGGTCCAGGGGCTGAACGATCGTTCTTTGAGGAAGAATTTCTTCTGGCCTTCGATGGCCAGCCAGGCCCCGTCGGCCCCTTTGTCGATGGTGATGGTCAGGGGCAGGAGGATGTCCTCCGGCTTCTTGAGCATCGAGTTCTCCGGGCCAGAGAGCGCGGTCCGGATGACCGCCCCCTCGCGCCGGACAAGTACGGCCACGCCGCCCTCATGCTTGCGGACCTTGTCCGCGTCCTCGGTGAAGAAGGCGAAAGTCCCCTGGCTGCCCTTGAGGTCGGGGGCGCACATGCCGGACAGCATGTGGCCTTTGAACTTCTCCGGTGGGAAGGTGATGGGCACCCTCAGGACCGTCGAGGCGATGCCCTTGTCGCCGAGGATCTTCCAGAACGTCACGCTCTTCCTCATGCCCCGGATCTCGGGTTTGGACAGAGGGATGAGGTATTTGCCGAGGGTCAGCGTCCGCTTGGGCTTGCCGATCCGAGCCGAGGACAGGTCGGGGAGGTACGTCCGCGGGTCGCGGCTAAGAAAGTCGAAGATGTTGTGCTTGGAGGGCTCCGAGCCGGTCATGAACGACGACCAGGCCACGGGTGAAATGGCCGGCGTCGTTGTTCGCAGGCGGGCGTAGGTCCCTTCCTTTTTTAACCGGGCCAGGTTCGGGAGCTTCCCTTCGGCCATGAACTTTTCGGCCAGGGTCGGCTCCATGCCGTCGAGACCGAGGACGACCACGCGCTCGACGGGGCCTTTCTTGTAAGCCCGCTGGCCACGGAGCGCCTTCCAGGCGAACCGGAAGGGCCAGGAAAGAAAGGAGAACAGGGCCAGGAGAAAGGTCAGGAAAAGGACGAGGAACGATGAGAGGAAGGCGAATCCGGCGCCGGGGCCGATGTAGGCGGAGAGGGGAGGGGCGAGGGCGAGACCGAGCGCGAGGGCGAGGAGGAGGCCGGCTCTCTTCATCAGAAGTTCTTCAAAATGATCGGGGCGACGTCCGCGATCTCGAGGTCGTCGCCGTGGTCCTCCGCGGCCCAGAAGAAGGCGTCGTCCCAGGTGTGCATGCCCTGGAGGCCCGACCGGCCGAAGATCTCCTTCTTCTTGATCGAGCCCTTCATGTCGAATCCCGGTTCGCCGACAACGATGAGGTCCGGCCCCTTGGCGGCTTGCGGCCCGGAGTAGACGCGCTCGGCGAAAAAAACCTGGCGGACGACGCGGCGGCCCTGATACTCGAGCTTGGCCAGCTTCCCGGCGATCTCCTCTTTGAGGGCCTTGCGGGCCGACCTCTCCACGGAGCCTTTGGGAAACCTGTTCTTATAGTTGAGATAGATCCGGTTGGGGTCGAGGGCGAAGGCCCGGGTGCGGCCGTGGATGTCCTCGAGCGATTCGGGCTCGGGCTTGAGGAACCGCAGGTAGCCGTTCTTTTCGAGCCAGGCGTTGAGGTAGACCTCTTGTGTGATGCCGGTGAAGCCGTGATCGGACAGGATGTAGAAACCGGCGTAGCTGTTGGTCAGCTTGTGATAGGAGGCCACGATCTTGCCGATAAGCCGGTCGATGTGTCGGTAAAAATCGAGGAAATTCTGATGGGAGGGATGGTTCGGGTCTTCGTAAGCCTGCCAGAGGAAGTGGTGGAGCCGGTCCGTCCCGGTGACGATAAACTCGAAATAGTCCCAGCCCTCTTCCCAGAAGTAGTTCAGGGCCTTCTGGCCGCCGGCCATCGTCTTGCTGAGCTCGAGCCACAGGACCTCCGGGCTTTCCCGGCACTTGAGGATGTCGACGTCGATCTGGTAGCCCATCTGCTCCAGGGCCGCCCGGTAGTTCATCGGCCAGACGGCCTTGGCGAGCTCCAGGGCCACGAAGCCGGAAATGAGGACCCCCTCGATCTTGCGGGCCGGATAGGTCGAGGGCTGGTTGATGACGACGCTCTTCTTGCCCTTGGCCCCGAGCTTGTCCCAGATCGTCGGGGCTTTGACATCGAGGAAATTCGGGAAGCGCACGCTGTAGGAGTGGGGCTTGAAATCGGTGAACCCGAAGATGCCGTGCTCGCCGGCATCGGTCCCGGTCATGAAATCCGTCCAGGAGACCGATGATATCTCCGGCAGGCTGGCTTTCATCTGGTGGATCTTGCCGATGTCCATGAGCCGGGCCATGGTCGACATGACCCCGCGGCGGGCCAGCTCGACGATCATCCCGTAGGGGACGCCGTCGAGGCCGATGACGCAGGCCCGGTTGGGCTTTTTGTTCTTGAGGACGGCCATGGTTCTCCGTTTCCTTCCGGAAATAGCTATTTTACCGCAAGATACGGGTCCGGTCAACCGGATTTTGGTTGACTTTGACAGGCCGCAGGCGTTAAATGGGGGCTAAAAAAGAGGTCCCATGACAGGATTCGACAAGCTCCGCGGCCACCTGGTCCGGGAGTATGAAAAGCGAACGGTCCGCAGCCGGACCATCTTCCAGCGGGCCCGGAAGGTCATGATCGCCGGCGGCAGTCACACCATCCGGCTGTGGCGTCCGCATCCCTTCTTCGCCGCTTCGGCGGAAGGCGCCCGGGTCCGGGACGTCGACGGCAACTCTTATATCGATTATTGGCAGGGGCACTACGCCAATGTCCTTGGTCACAATCCGCGGCTCATCCGGCGTGGGATGGCGGCCTGCCTCGAGCGCGGCGCCCTGCACACGGGATTCGAAGCCAGCCACCAGATCGAGCTCGCCGAGGCCCTCGTCCGCGGGCTCGGCGGCCGTGACGCCAAAGTCCGCTTCACGACCTCCGGCACGCTGGCCACGATGTACGCCGTCATGCTGGCGCAGGGGCTGACGGGAAGGGACCACGTCCTCAAGGTCGGCGGCGGCTGGCACGGCGCTTCCCCCTACCTGCTGAAGGGCGTCAAGTATCGCGCCGGCGAGGGCTTCGAAGGACGGGAATCGGCCGGGCTCCTCGACGACATCGTCCGGCGGACACTTGTCACCCGGTTCAACGATCGCGCGGACCTCGAAAGGGTCGTCGGCGAACACGGCGATCGCATCGCCTGCTTCATCGTCGAGCCCTTCCTCGGCGTCGGCGGCTTCATCCCGGCCTCCAAGCAGTACCTCGAGTTGGCCCGCCGCCTGACGGCCAAGCACGGCATCCTCCTTGTTCTCGACGAGATCATCTCGGGCTTCCGCTTCCGGCCGGGCGGGGTCCAGGCGTTCTATGGGATCCGGCCCGACCTGACGACGCTCGGCAAGGTCATCGGCGGCGGTCACGCCGTCGCGGCGGTCGTCGGACCGAGCGACATCATGGAGACGTGCGAGCGCGGCCGGGGCGGCGGCGAACGCGTCTATTTCGAAGGCGGTACGTTCTCGGCCCACTCGGAATACATGAAGGCCGGACTGGTCATGCTCGGATATCTGACAGGCCACGCGGCGACGGTCTATCCCAAGCTGGCTCGGGCTGGGGAGCGGCTCCGCCGCGGCATCGAGGGCGTCTTCGCCGAGGCCGGTATCGAGGCCCGCTGCACGGGCGACGGGAATGACATCATTCCGGGCAGCTCCCTGTTCATGTCCCATTTCCCGCGCGTTCCCGGGGTCGCATACGACCGGCCGGAGGACATCCTCGACGGCCGGCGGTCGGACCTGCCCATGCGGGAAGACCTGCTGAAACTGGCCCTCCTCGTCAACGGCGTCAACGTCGTTCACGGCGGCGGGGCGGTCTCGGCGGCCCACAGCGCGAAGGACATCGACGCGACGATCGCCGCCTATGGGGAGGCGGCCCGGCTGTTCGCGAAATACCGGGACTGACGGTCCCTTAGTTCTGGTCCATTCCCATTTCCGGGAGACGAACCTTATTTCTTCAGCTCGAATTTGTAGGCCCCGCTCCCGACCTTGAAGACGACGCGCTTCCCGTCGTCTCCGGCCAGGGCGATCTCGGGGACCGTATCGACGATGTGCCCGGCACGCCAGAGGACCTTCCCCGATTCGAAGATCCTGGATCCGTGCCAAAGCAGGGGGATGTGGACCTCGCCGGTGGCACCGACCGGGATCGCGATCTCGAGCGAGAACTCATCGCCGGTCCGTTGCCACGCCGCGCCGACCCGGCCCGCGACCGTGTCCAGCCGGGCCTCGACGGCCGTGAGGTCGCCGGGAACATGGGGCCTGATGCGAACGGCCTTCCAGCCCGGAAGGAGAGGCGAGAGCCCGGCCAGGACCCGGTAAAACCACGCGTCGATGCTGCCCAGCATGATGTGATTCTGGGAGTTCATCGCGTGCCCGGTCAGCTTCTCCCACCGCTCCCAGAGGGTCGTCGCGTCTTCGTCGATCATGTAGCCCCAGCCGGGATAGCTCTTGTGGGTCGCCATGCGATAGGCGGCCTCCACCTCGCCGGCTTCGGTCAGGACGTCGAGGATGTAGCGCGTGCCGAGGATGCCGGTGTCGACGTGGTAATCCTGCTGGCGGACGACGCTTTGCAGCAGGCTGGCCACGACCTTGTCTTTCCTGTTCTCGGGGACCATATCCAGGTACAAAGGCAGGGCATTGGACGTCTGGTTGGGATAGGTGTCCACGGGACTGACGCGGATCGCCGCGTATTGGGTCTCGCCCAGAAAGACATCGTTGAAGGCCGACTTGATCGACGCGGCCAGACGCGAGTACTGCAGGGCGTCCTCGCCGCGGCCGAGGATGCCGGCCAGGCGGGCGAGGATAAGGACATCATGGTAGTAGTACCAGGTGGACGTCAGTTCCACGGGCGTCTTCTTGGGCACGATGCCGCCGGGCGGGCACCAATCGCCGTACTTGCCGAGCGAGCGGATGATGCCGCGGTCGGCGCTGCGGCCGAGGAAGTCGATGTACTTCCTTAGGCTCATATAATGGGCGGCGACGACGCGGCGGTCGCCGTAGTGGTCCCAGAGAAGCTCGACGAGCGTCGCATAGGCCGAGCTCCAGGCCGGGTCGGCAGGGTAGAGGCGGGAGAGATAGGGCGGGACGACGTCGGGCAGGCTCCCGTCCTCCTTTTGGGCCAGCCGGATGTCGTCGAGGAACTTCGCGTAAAAGGCCGCCACGTCGAAATTGTAGGCGGCTTCCTCGGCCGAAAGGTGGGCGTCGCCGAGCCAGCCGTGGCGCTCGTCGCGCTGCGGGCAGTCGGTGGGGATGCTCATGAAGTTCGAGAGCTGCCCCCAGACGACGTTCCGATGGATGCGGTCGATGAGCGCGTTGGAGGAGCGGAACTCGCCTGTCCGTTCGACGTCCGAGTGGACGAACAGGCCTTCGAGGGTGTCCGGACCTGGCTCACCCGGGTGCCCGGTCATCTCGACGTATCGGAAGCCGTGATAAGTGAACTTCGGCTCGTAGACCTCGGGCCCGCCGCCTCGGAGGATGTAGACGTCCGTGGCCTCGGCGTTCTCGTTCGGCCCGAGGTTGAGGGTGCCGTCCTCGTTGAGGAGCTCCGCGTGTCGAAGGCGGACCTCGGCGCCCATCGGGCCCTCGACCTTGAGGCGCGTCCAGCCGGAGAAATTCTGGCCGAAATCGAAGATCGAGGCCCCGGAGGGAAGACACCGGACCGATCGCGGGGCCAATGTCTCGGTCACCCGGACCGGGGGCATCATCTGGGACACCAGCGGGCCGCCCGCCGACGGAACGGCTTTGTCCCAGCTACTGTCGTCGAAGCCGGGCTGGTCCCACCCGTCGATGAGGATACGCGCATCGTGGCGCTCGCCGAAGTAAAGGCCGTTCTCCTGCAAGGGGCCGCCAGACGTCTTCCAGCTTTCGTCGGAGAAGAAGATATCCCGCTCACCGCTCTCGTATTCGACCTCGACGCGGCAGGTGAGCTTGGGCGTGTCGTACCCGTAGCTCCGGGTGTGCCGGCCGTTGCCGAGGATGACCCCGACCGCGTTCTTGTCGCGGACGAGGCCGGTCACTTCGTGGGAGGCATAGAGGGCCTTCTTCCCGTAATCCGTCCAGCCGGGGTCGAGAACGCTCGTCCCGACCTTTTTTCCGTTCAGGCGGAGCTCGTAATGACCGAGCCCGGAGATGAAGATCATGGCCAGCGAAGGCCTCTCTTTGAGCGCGAATTCGCGACGGAGGTAGACCGCGCACGCCTGGGTGTCGTCGGCGCCGGCATGGCCGAGGAGGACCGTCCCCTTGGAGCGGAACTCGGTCACGTTCCGCGCGGCGATCCATTTCGGCTTCCAATCGCCGGGGTTCAGGAACCCCGTCACGAAGGACCCGGGCTCACTCCAGGCGCTGACCCGGCCCTGCCTGTCCCGCCACCGAACCTTCCAGAAGTAGCGGGCGCAGCTGAGGAGGCTCTCGCCGCGGTACTCGAGCGAGGAAGCGCCGTCCGCCTCGGTCAGGCCCGTATCCAGGAAATCGCCGATGTCGCCTCGCAGGAGCCCGGGAGACGAAGAGACGAGGACGTGGAATGCGTTGGAGCGGTCGCCCCGGACCGGGCTCTCGACGGTCCAGGACAGCCGCGGCGAGGGGGTATCGACGCCGAGGGGCTCGGCCAGGTATTCGCACCGAAGGCGGGCGGGGGGGCTTGGCGGCATGGGCTTTCTCCCTCGGCGTCTCATCCGGCCGCTTGGGCCAGGAAGTAGTCGGAGACCTCGATGCCGTACTTGGACGGGTCGAGGGACGTTGTGATCGTCCTCCGGAAGCGGCCCGTCGCCGCGTCCCTTTCGGCGAGATCGACGGTCTCCCCGTCGATCTTGTTTCCCGCCGGGTCGGCGATGAGCTTGACCGACGGCCGGAGGACGAGCTTCGGATCGGGGTTGATGTCACTGACGATGCCGAACTCGCCGGTCGTCAGGGCGACCATCGTGCCGATGGGGAAGACGCCCATCATGTTGACGAAAGCCTTGAGAATGACCGGATTGAATTCCGTGCCGCTCTGTTCGAGCATGAGGCTCAGGGCCTCGGCCCGGGTGAAGTCCTTGGTCCGATAGACGCGCTTGGTCGTGATGGCGTCGAAGACGTCGACCACCTTGACGATCTTGCTGAACAGATTGACGTCGTCCTTCCTGAAATAGCGGGGATAGCCCGAGAGGTCTTCCTTGATGTGGTGCTCCAGCGCGACGTGGATGGCCCGGAGAGGCAGGCGCCGGAATTCCTTGAGGAGGACGAGCTTCTCCGCGCCGTGGAAAGGGTGCCTCTCCATGATCCCGCGCTCGTCGTCGGTCAGCCGGCCCGGCTTGTTCAGGATCTCGAGCGGCGTCTCCGTCTTGCCCAGGTCGTGGAAGAAGGCGGCCATGCCCAGGTCGACCAGCTCGGCCCTGCTCAGGCCGAGCCGGCGGCCGAGGGCGGTGGCCAGCAGGCAGACGTTGACCGAATGGTTGAGAGTATACTCGTCGTGGTTCTTGATGTTGGTCAGCCCGTAGACGAAGCCCTCGTCCTCCACGATGTGGTTGTAGATGGACTGCATGAGGCGCCGCGTCGTGCTGATCTTGATGGGCTCGTTGCGCTGCTCGCGCGAGAACGACTCCTTGAGATGGACGATGCTGAGGAAGAACAACCGGGCCGAGCTTTCGTGGAGGCCCTGGGGGATCTCTTCGGCCGAGATCTTCTCGATCTCGATATGGCCGACGCCGGCTGCGTCGAGGTCCGCGACGAGCTGGTCGTAGGCGGTCTCGTCCTTCTTATCGCGCTTGGCGAAGACGAACATGAAGCTGAAGAGCTCGTCCTGGGTCAGCCCAGGAAGGAAGGTGACAGACTCGACACTCCTGGTGCGGAACTCCTCGATGACGGACTTGAACATGCCGTAGGTCCCGACGCCGAACTTGAGACGGACGCCGTTGAGCAGGAGGGTGCCCTGACGGACACGCAGGGAGGCCTCCCCGCTGTCCTTCACGACGGCCGCGACGGTCTCGAACAGGAGCCGGCCCCGTTCCTGGAAGGCGTCGTTCTTCGTGTCGTAGATCTTGGCGATCTTGTCGACGATGTGGAATTGGGTGAGGAGCTCGACGCCGGACCTCTGAAAAACCCTGGATTCGGCGACGGGCGTCCGGGCGCCCTCCGACCCGGGCCGCAGTTGAGTCAGGTCCTTCTCGTCCATACCGTTCCTCAGGTCCTCGGCGCGCCGGCGGGAGGCAGGCGCAGGAGCGCGGCGGAGCAAGCCTCGCGAACCTTTTTCGTCCGCCCGAGGGCCCCCTTCTGAAGCGCCTGCAGCGCCTCTTCGCTGCCCATGCCCTCCAGGCCCGCCACGGCGGCCAGGCGCATCTCCAGCGCTTTTTTTGACGTGAAGAGTGAGGACCGCAGGAGCGTCTTGCGGAGAAAGTCGAAGGCCTCGGCCGACCGCGTTCGGCCCAGGAACGCGAGCAGGGCCTCCTTCTCCTTGAGGCTCTTTGCGAGGAAGCCTCGCCCCGTTGCCTCGCGCAGGATCTGTTGGGCCCGCGCCCCTCCCTGGGCGGGGTCGAGCGCCATGGCCGCCTGGATCCGGATCTCTTCGTCGGGATCGTTGAGGAAGCCGGCCAGGATGCGGTTGGCCATCTCGTCCCGGGCCCCGCTGAGGATGTGAATGACCTCGAACTTGATGTCCCTGTTCTGAAAGCTCACGAAGGCCGAGAGATGGGGGATGCCTCGGCCGTCGGGGATCCGCGAGAGGATACCGACGATCTCACGGGCCAGCTCGGGCCGGGCGTTGTCGGCCAAGCCGGCGAGGAGCCCGGGATCGGGACATCCGGTCTTTTCGATGAACCCGGCGATCTTGTGCCGGGCCTCGCCGTCGGGCGCGATGTCGAAGAGATCGGCCGCGAGGCCGAGGGCGGGCGTCCCGAGCATCCCGAAAAAGCCCAGCAGGGACTCCCAGTCCATGGCCTGCTTTTTGGCCAACAGGGCCCTGACCGCGTCGACCGTCTTGGGACTCACCGTACGGGCCAGGAATTCGTCGAGGAGCCCGGCTTTGGCGGGATTGCCAGCCAGGTGCCTCCGGAGCTCGTGGATCTTTTCGATGATGAGCACGGCGACTTGGAAGTGGCCGCGCTGGAGCTGGTCGAAGTGATAGTCGAGGAGGGCCTCGAGGCTGGCCCGGCCGTTGGCGAGGTCCTCTTCGAGGTAGATGATCTCGACCATGAGGTTGATGTACTCTTCCTCGGCCGACATCGTCCGGTTTTCGCGGACCATGGTCTCGAGGGATAGGAGCTCGGCCTCGGTCAGGGTCGGGTCCATGGCCGCGGCGGGACTGACCTGGCTCTTGTCCCCGGGCGCGCTCCCGCCCGGTTCCGCCGGCTTTTCTGTGACGGCCGGGCCCGCGGCCTCGTCCGCGGCCGGCTCCGCCGCAGCCTTTGCGACGGCTTCCCGGTCCTCGTGATCGAGATCGATCCGGCCCTGCGAGAACTTCGTTGTGTCGACCCGGACCTCGATCGTCTCATGGGCCAGGTCTTCGGGGAGCTCCGGCATGCCCCGGAGGGCGCGGGAGTCACGGGTCTCGGCCAGGATGCGGTTCTCGAGGAACTCGTCCGGCGCGTAGTACTGGATATTCGGGAAGTCCCGCTCCCAGAGGGCGATGACAAAGTCGCTGTCCTCGGACGGCTTTACCGCCTCAGCCTTGATGAGCTCGAGGAATTCCAGGATCTCCTGGCGGTCCAAGCCCTGGTAGAAGAAGAGGATCTGCAGTCCGTCCTTGAAAAAGAAGAACGGCAGGCTCTTGATGGCCACTTCGTCGGAGTAGATCGGCTTTCCGCCGTAGGTGAAGGAGTACTCCTCGATGCCGATCTGGAGCTTCTGGTAGGCGGACAGGAAATCCGTGAACTTCTTCGCGAGCAGGTCGACGAAGTTCCTTAGGGTCGCGTGCTCGCTCGGGAAGATCTTCATGGCCGAGACGGTGTTGGCCAGGTAATGGAGGAGGTCTTTGGCCTTTTCGACGCGGGCGGCGTCGAACGTCTCCGTCTGTGCCGCGCTGTCCGGCGGTGTCTTTGATGGGCTTATCATGGCCGTCAGGGTCCGGCCCCGGGCCGGAACCCGCTTCCCTCAGTTTAGCCAAATCGGGATATTCGTCAATCGGACGCGGGTCCGGCTCCATGCGATGGGCCGGGGAGGCCTCAACGGCGGCTGAGGACCCGGCGCTCGTAGGCCTCGACCTCCCGGAGCCATTCCTCGCCGGGGGGGACGGAATTCCTCAGACAATAGGCGTCCCAGACCGGCCCGAAGGGCAGGGCCTTGAGCTCTTCGAGAAGGGACAGCCGCTGCAGGGTCTTGGAAGGCGGGTCGAGCGCGCGGACCCTGTCCTGCGGCTCGAGGAGGGCGATGAGCAGGCCCTTGAGCACGGACCTGGCCCCGAGGACCCAGGCCCCGATCCTGTTCAGGCTGGCATCGAAGTAGTCGAGGGCGATATGGATGCGGTCGAGCGCCTGGCTGCGGACGATCTCCGCGGCCAGGTCCCGGACCTCGTCGTTGAGCAGGACGACGTGGTCGCTGTCCCAGCGCACGCCGCGGCTGACGTGGAGGAGGATCTCGCCGGAGAAGGGGAGGATGGCCGAGATCTTGTCGGCCACCGACTCGGTCGGATGGAAATGCCCGAGGTCGAGACAGATGATCTTGCCCCGCGTCAGCGCGTAGCCCATGTAGAACTCGTGCGAGCCGACGACGAAGGACTCGCTGCCGATGCCGAAGAGCTTGCTCTCGACCGAGTCCTTGACCTGCTGGGGGCTGTATTCGACCTCGAAGATCTCGTCGAGGGACTTGAGCAGCGTCGCCCGGGCCCCCCAGCGGTCCGTGGGGACGTCCTTCGACCCGTCGGGGATCCAGAGGTTGTGGAGGCAGGCGGCCTGCTGTTCCCGGCCGATCGAGGCGGCGATCTTGCGACAGCACTTGACGTGTTCGACCCAGAACTTGCGGGTGCCGTTCTCCCGGCTGCTCAGGGTGTACCCGGAGGCGGCCTTGGGGTGGGCGAAGCAGGTGGCGTTGAAATCGATCTTGAGGTTGTGGCGGAGGGCCCAGTCCGTCCAGCCGCGAAAGTGGCCCGGTTCGATGGCGTCACGGTCGACCGCCTTGCCGCCGAATTCACCGTACATGGCGTGGAGGTTGACCCGATGGCGGCCGGGGATGAGGGCGAACGCCTGCTCGAGATCGGCCCGGAGCTCCTCGACGGTCCGGGCTTTGCCCGGGTAGGCGCCGGTCACCTGGAGGCCGCTCCCAGCCAGGCCGGCGTCCTGCTTTTCGAAGCCGCCGACGTCGTCGCCCTGCCAACAGTGAAGGGACAGCGAGATCGCTTGCAGGCGCTCCAGGGCTTTCTCGGTGTCGATGCCGCGCTCGGCGCAGCGGTCGCGGACCGCAAGATAGGCTTTTTCGACGGTCGTCGGATCCATCCTCACCCCTCCTCGAAGGAACGCCACGTTTATATGCCTCCTGCCATGGGCTGTCAAGCCTCGAGGAGGCCCCGGAACCGGACGTATGCGGCGTCCCAGGCCGCTTGGCTGCCCGACGGGGCATAGGTCCTGAGCTCGAAAGATTCGCGGATGATGGCCCGCATCTCGGCCATCGATGCGACGCGCCCCGTGGCCATGGCCTGGACGAGGATGTTGCCGATGGCCGTGGCTTCGGCCGGGCCGGCCACGACCGGGATGCGCGTCGCGTCCGCGGTCAGCTGGCACAGGAGCGTGTTGCGCGATCCGCCGCCGATGATATGGATCTTCTCGATGGGGCGGCCGAGGACGAGGCCGAGCTGCTCGATGACGTGGCGGTACTTGAGGGCCAGGCTTTCGAGGAGCGAGCGGATCATGGCCGCCCTGGTCATCGGGGGGGCCTGGTTTGTCGCCCGGCAGTAGCCGGCGATGGCCTCGGGCATGTCCGGGGGATTGAGGAACCGGGGGCTGTCGGGGTCGATGAGGGCCGCGAACGCCGGGGCGTCCGTCGCCGCCCGGGTCAGCTCATCGTAGGTGACCGCGCCTTCCGCCGACCAGGCCTTGCGGCAGCCCTGGACAAGCCAGAGGCCGGAAACGTTCTTGAGAAAACGGACCGTGCCGGCGACGCCGCCTTCGTTGGTGAAGTTCGCTTCGAGCGAGCCACTCGAGATGACGGGCGCCGGTTCCTCGACGCCGACGAGCGACCAGGTGCCCGATGAGATGTAGGCCCAATTGCGGCCTTCGGCGGGAACGGCGGCCACGGCGGAAGCCGTGTCGTGGCTGGCCGTGGCCACGACGGGGACGTGCCGGTAGCCGGTATCCGCGGCGACGTCGTCCGCGAGGGACCCGAGGACGGTCCCGGGCTCGACTATGTCCTGCAGTAGCTTCTTCGACAGCCCCATCGCCTGGAAGAGGCCGGGGATCCAAGTCTTCGTCCGGGGGTCGAGCATCTGGGAGGTCGAGGCGATGGTGAGTTCGGCCGCCTTGCGCCCCGTGAGGAGATAGTTGAACAGATCCGGCATGAAGAGGAGGTCCGCGGCCGCGTCGAGGAGCGGGGACCTCTCCCGGACCATGGCATAGACCTGGAAGAGCGTGTTGAAGGGCATGAACTGGATGCCCGTCGCCTCGTAAAGGGCCGGCCGGGGCACGAGCCGGAAATAATCCTCCATGGCCCCGGCGTTCCTGTGGTCGCGATAGCAGAAGGGCAGGCCGAGGAGGCTTCCGTCCCGGGCCAGCAGGCCGAAATCGACGCCCCATGTGTCGATCCCGAGGCTCTCTGGGCGGGCGCCGATCGCCGCCGCGGCCTCCCGCATGGCCGTCTTCATCTCGGCGAGCAGGGCGTAGACGTTCCAGTGGATGTGGCCGGAGAGGGAGAGAGGCGTGTTGGGGAAGCGGCGGACCTCGTGGACGGTGAGCTTCCGGCCGTCGAGGGTGCCGAGCACGGCCCGGCCGCTTTCAGCGCCGAGATCGAAGGCCAGGTAATGCGCGGCTGTCGGTCTTGGACGGCATGGGGAAACCCGAGACTCTTCTTATATGCGGAACGCGGCCCGTTTTCAAGGACTATCGGGGAAAAAACGGGGACGTTTCAGAAACGTCCCCATTTCTTTTGAAAACGGCCCGGCTTTCGCCTACAATAGCAACCGAGATTCAGATCTTCCCACCGAGGTTTCATGCCACTCGAAGACAAGCTCAAGGCGCTGCGGCGCGAGCGGGATGCCCGGACGCGGGCGCACAGCGTCGAGGCGACTTGGGATAAGCTCGGCGACGACTCCGGCCTGACCATCAAGCAGAAGCTCGAGCGCCTCATCGCCCTGACCGACAAGGGGAGGGGCATGGCCGTCCGGACCGAAGAGCGGCCCGTCGAGAAGAAGCGCCGCGAGCCGGTCCAGGTCTTCGAGAATTCCTTCGCGCTCGGCGCGAGCTACGGCCAGATCCCGATCTCCATGGGCCTGCAGATCCCGGCCGAGATCATCGGCTTTCTCAGCCGCGACGCGGCCTTCGAGGGGCTCGACCTCTCTTCGGCCGTTTTCCTCGATCTCGAGACGACGGGTCTCGCCGGGGGGACGGGCACCGTGCCGTTCCTCGTCGGCCTGGCCTATTACCGCGACGAGCGGTTCAAGGTGACCCAGTTCTTCCTCAACGAGATGGCCGAGGAGGACCGGCTCGTCCGCGAGCTGGCCCAGTTCGTCCAGGACATGGGCTTCAAGTCGATCGTCACCTACAACGGCAAGGCTTTCGACCTGCCGCTCGTCGAGACGCGGTTCGCCCTGCATCGCTCGCCCTGCCCGCTGCGCGGGCTGCCTCATCTCGATTTCCTGTTCTCGGCCCGGAGCCTGTGGAAGCACAAGTACGACAGCTGCCGGCTCTTCCACCTGGCCCAGCAGATCGTCCAGGCCGAGCGGTCCGAGGACATCCCGGGCGCGGAGATCCCGCTGCGCTATTTCCAGTACATCCGAAGCGGCGATTTCTCGCTCATCGAGCCCATCCTCTATCACAATCAGGAGGACCTGCTGTCGCTCCTCGGCGTCGTCGTGGCCGGGTCGGTCCTCGTCGAGCGCAACCGCGAGACGGCGGCCTCGGGCGAGGGCGACCCCATGGACCTCTACGGCGTGGCCAAGCTGTTCGAGCGGGCCGGCGACGCCACGACTTCGGCCGCCCTCCTCGAAAAGGCCCTGGACGGGCGGCGCGGGCTGAGCGCCGAGACGTCCCTGGTCGCCCGGAAGAAACTTTCGCATCATTTCAAGAAGAGCAAGAACTGGGACAAGGCCCTGCCGTTCTGGCAGGAGATGGCCGCGGCGGAGGACGTCGACTGCGACTGCTTCCGCGAGCTGGCGATCTATTTCGAGCACACGGCCAAAGACTACGATGAGGCCATCCGCGTCGCGACCGAGGGCCTGGCCGTTTCGAAGGGCAAGTCCCCGGCGGCCGAAAAGGATTTCGAGAAGAGGATCGCCCGCCTCCGGGACAGGAAGTCGAAGGCCAAGGGACCGGTCCTGCGATGAAGGCCATGGTCCTGACGGGCTTTCGGGCGCCCGCCGAGAGGCCGCTCGAGCTTCGAGACGTGCCCGTTCCCGAGCTCGGGCCGGAAGATATCCTGATCCGGGTGAAGTGCTGCGGCGTCTGTCACACGGACCTCCACATCGTCGAAAAAGAGCTTCCAGAGGCGCGCCTGCCGCTCATCCCCGGACATGAAGTGATCGGCGTCGTGGTCGGGGCGGGGGAGAAGGCCGGGAGGTTCACGGCGGGCCAGCGGGTCGGGGCGGCCTGGCTCCGGTCGACTTGCGGGACGTGCCGCTTCTGCCTGAGCGGCCGGGAGAACCTGTGCGAATCGGCCCGGTTCAACGGCTATCACGCCGACGGGGGCTATGCCGAATTCATGGCCGTGGGCGAGAAGTACGCTTACGCCGTCCCGGACAGGTTCGGGGACGTGGAGGCGGCCCCGCTTATGTGCGCCGGGATCGTCGGCTACCGGGCGCTCGTTCTGAGCGAGGTCCGGCCGGGCGGTATCCTTGGGCTCTACGGCTTCGGCGGCTCGGCCCACATCGCCATTCAGATCGCCAAGGCCCGGGGCGCGCGCGTTTTCGTTTTCACCCGAAGCGCCAAGCACCAGCGGCTCGCCCGAGAGCTCGGGGCCGAGTGGGTGGGCACGGCGCAGGACGAGCCGCCGGCCAAGCTGACGAACGCCATCCTCTTCGCCCCGGTCGGGAGCCTGTATCTCGACGCGCTGCGGGTCATGGACAGGGGAGGGACCGTTGTATCGGCCGGGATCCACATGTCTCCCATCCCGGAAATGGATTACGACCGATATCTCTACCACGAGCGGAAGATGCTGAGCGTGGCCAACGCCACCCGCCGGGACGGGGAGGAGCTGCTCGCGGTCGCGGCCGAGATCCCGGTGAAGACGACCGTCAAAACCTACCCTCTCGAGGCCGCCAACGAGGCGCTCGGTGACCTCAAGGCCGGCCGGATCGACGGCGCCGCCGTCCTCCGTATCTCCGAATAGGGAACCTTGTCGGGGACAGGTACCTCTGATACGGGTCCCCTTTCTTGAATATCGTTTCCCCCGAATCCAGCGCTGGTCCGTTGCAAACCTGCCTGATTTACGCTATATTATCCCCGCTTTTCCGCCTTGCGCGCCCGTAGCTCAGTTGGATAGAGCGTCTGACTACGAATCAGCAGGTCGGGTGTTCGAGTCACCCCGGGCGCGCTCTCTTATTTTCTTCGTAATCAATCGGTTATCGGTCACCTGCATTTTTCAGTTTCAACGCTATATTTCCAGTAATTTTCGGTGTTTTTTTGGGCATTGATGGAAAGTCGGGATGGGGGAAGGAAACCATGGCCAAAAGAAAGGATTGCTGCGCAGTAAGTAGGAATATAGCCTTGCTCTCTCAAAAAGCGTTCGAATTGTGCGTAGCCGTCCGCGCGGAATACGGGATCGGGATCGAAATTGCTCAGTTGGTTCGCCACGTTGCGGGTCAGAAGGTGCCCAACGCCCGGATAGACGTGCAGCTCGCAAATTCCTCCCGCTCGAATCACCCGCTCCCGGAAGGCATGAGCGTCCTGAATCGGTGTGACGGTGTCCTTGTCGCCGTTGACGATGCAGGTAGGGGGTGTCGCAGCGCCGGCGTGCTGCATCGGCGAATGATCCGAGGCGTTTCCCCGGCCTTGGAATAGATGCTTGGGCGCGAAAACCGCTGGGGACAACAATAAGAGCAGGTTCGGCTTGGAGCTTGTGCCGTCGATCCCGTCGTCGAGGGCGTCGACCATGGCGGCTACGGCGACCAATTGGCCGCCGGCCGAAACGCCGTAGCCGGCAACCCGCTTCGGATCGATATGGAATTCCGGCGCGTGCCGGCGCACCCAGCGAAACGCGGCTCGCGTGTCGTCCACGGCTTCGATCGGGGTGATAGCGCCTTGTGAGAGACGATAATCGACCGACACGGCCACCATGCCCAAGGCCGCGAAGGAGCGGGCAGCTTCGAAAGTCCAGTCGGCGCCGCCCATGGTCCACGCCCCGCCATGGAATAACAAAACGGCAGATGTCTGTCCACCGGAAACACCGTCGGGCGGGAAGAACAGAAAGGCCTTTAGCGTCTGTCCGTCGATCTCCCGATATACGTATTCCCGGGGCTGCTGGGCAGCGTCGGCCGGCGCCGGCACCGACTGGGCAGACAGGACTCCTGCCAGAGCCAAGGTTATGAAGATAGCAGACGGAGCTCGCATGCTTGTTCCTCCTCCCTATGATCGGCCGGCCTCTTTAACGGGGTTTGTCATCATATGCTACGTTCGCGAGCGATGAAAGGTTGGTTGGGCCGATAAAGCACAAAGTTGACAGCGCCGGATGGCGGGTTTCTAATAGGGGCGAGGCGCATGCCGGGAGCGAGGGCCAATGTATGGGCTGTCTCCGACCTCCCCTGAGGGCGGAGTGGGATAGAAAGCTCCAACGCCGTTTCGGAATAGTCTGATCTTGGCATGATGGCATGGTTCCCCTCCGATAAGCGGCTCGAAAGGCCGGCTCCCCCGTGCGCTTATTGCGGGCTGATTAAGGGGGCCGCAGCGACCTGACCGCCTTGCTGACGGATCACCTGTTCTTTCTCGACCTGCCATCTCGTCAGGTGGCTCACGAGGCGAATGGCAACCAGAGCACTGGGGATTTCCAGCATGTCGGAAACAACCATCAGGATGCTTCCCGTCTGCAGTTCGGGGGCGGCCTGATTTGGCGTAAGGAAGAGCCGCCCGGCTATGTTCGCGACAAAGTTGGAAATGAGGAATAACGCCCACCACCAGCCAACGAGTGACGGAGTACCGAGTCGGCTGCCGAAGTCAGTTTTATGAGAGGTGACGTCGAGTCCAATGCGGCTGGGGTCACTGCCGTGCCATGCCGCTCGCATGGCCTGAAAAGGACGGACCAGGTTAAATAAGGGAACAAAGAAGAATCCAACAGCCCATCCAGGGGTAAAGAGGAGTCCCGTCTGTCCCAGAATCGGGAGGTTCTTATGCACGCGATAGAACCAGATAAGAAAGGGAATGGCAGTCCCTACCACGAGCAGGACTTGAAGTAGGCCGATGAGCGCTTGTCTTGAATCATTCTGGTTAACCTCTTCTATCGTGTAATTGGAGCCCTCGGCTAAACGTGACAGAAGTTCGATCTGTAAGAGCCCCGAAATAACAGCGACCGCTGCCAGAATAAGAGAGGCGACAAGAAGCCCCTTAGCCCACTTTCCTGAGGCCTCGGGAGACGAGAATGATGCCAAGCCTTGTTCATTCGTTGGCTTATTCTCCCTCGACTTCTTAAAGCGCTTATTGATTAAGAAGGGGACACTGACGATGGCTACAATAAGCAACAGGAGAATCAACTCCGGCGGGCCAATGCTGCCAAACATCGCTCACCTCCTTATGCTATTTTAAATGGATTCCTCACTGTCCGCCTTGTTGATCATAGTGCGTCGCCCCATCAAACAATTGGCTAAATAAAACTCCAGTTCAGAGAGCTTGTCAAGAGGCCGGCGGTGAGGCCGAGCCGGCGCCCGGGCGCTGCCCAAGCCGCGTAAGGCGTGACTCGGCAATGGGCATGGCCTTTTCCCGAAATACCTTACGGTGACGCTGAAGAAAGCCGACGGCCTGCACCGAGTCGATACGCTGCTCGTTGAAGGAAAAAGATCCCAAGCCGGGGTCCTTGACTTGGAGCCGAGGACGGCGATACGATCGTCTCACCGGGGAGGCTATCCATGAGCGATATGTTCGAAAAGCGCGTGAGGGCGGCGGCTGTCGCGGGATGGTGGACCTTGCTGATCGACGTCGGGTTTCTTATGATCCAGTGGATCGCGTATCGACTGGCCATTTCCGTGCATCCCGCATGGCTGTTGTCGTTTTGGTATGGCCCGGACACAACCTGGTCGTTAGTCCAGACGTCTGGTTCCGGGCCCTGCTGATCATGAAGATAGGCGTTTTGCCTTTGGCGTTAGTGACGATTTGGTTGACGCTGTGGGCAAAACAGTTGAGAAAGCGAGCGGATGGTTCCGGATAGGCAACGAATGCTCAAGCCAAAGATCAAGATCGCCATTGGACTGGTGATAGCCGTCGTGATTTCCGTATGGATGGGCGCCAGGTCAGGCGCGATTAGTGGGATCTTTTATTTCTTTATCTTGACGTTCTTGGTATGGGCCACAGCCAAAGCGAGGCGCTGGATATAGCGGGAAGCCGGTTGCCGGCGGGGATCATGAGCCGCCGAGGATGGGCGCCCGATGCTCGCCTGCGGGAGGATAGCGAAAGACCGCCACTTCGACCTCGGCGAGACCCTGCTCGAGGAAGCCAAGAAACCGGGCGACGGCCTCAGATACATCGTACATCCGGCCCGGTATGTAGGGGCCCCGATCGATCACCCGGACGATGCATTCCCGGCCGTTGTAGCGGACCTTGGCGTACGCACCGAGGGGAAGATGCCGGGTCGCCATCACCCAGGCGTTCTTGTCGTAGATCTCGCCGCTCGCCGTCCGCCGCCCGTGGAACGGGTCGCCGTACCATGAAGCGGTACCCCGCTCGATAAACCAAGCCTGTACAGGCGCCGGGACAAGCCTCACTTTCTGGATCAAGACAGGGTTCTCCGTTTGGATAGGCACGGCCATCAGGAGAGAAGCGAGGATCAGGAAACCGGCCAGGAGAATCAGCGAACGACGGTTGCCTCCGTTCATTCCGGACCTCCTTTCGGCGGCTCATGAGACGAGAGCCGCAATCCCCCGAGATCGAATTTCCTGCATTAAAGAAAAGCAAGAATCGTGCCATTAACCTTGAGCACAAGGATCGCATCCGTCGAAGCCAGGAGGCCATTCCGGCCTCGGAAGGTGATGGCTTTTTGGCCCAAACCCTGATATACATATTCCCGGCAAGTGAGTGCCGGCCGGGCTCGAAGGCCCTGCAAAACCGGAATGGAGGAAGAAATGGGCTTGAAGCGAAAGCAGATCGTCATGCGGCAAAAGGACGCATTCGAACAAGAGTTAAAGGACAGGTTATCCTTCCTGGCTCAGAAGGGGATCAAGGGCCGTCAGGTCGACCGGGATCCCATCGTGAAAAGACTGAAAGCCGACGTCAAGGCCTCGAAGAAACGGCTGGCCAAGATCGCCGACCTCGACAAGAGGACGGAGGACATGATCAGGATCAAGGCGGAGAAAGCGGCGGCCCCCAAGAAGGAACAAGCCGGCAAGGCCGAGAAGGCCAAGGCCGCCTCCCAGGAAGGAAAGGCCAAGAAACAGAAGCCGGCCGCCGAGGGAGCCAAGGTTCCCAAGAAGGCCGAATCCCCCGCGGAGCCCAAGGCTCCCAAGAAAAAGGCTGAAGAAGCCAAGGAAGAGCCGCCGGCCAAGTCCTCATGACCGTGGGCGGAGATTGGATCATCGGCCGCGACGAGGCCCTACTCGTGACCGGCGCTGGCGGGTTCGTCGGCTCGCGCGTCGTCGATTCTCTTATCCGTTATGGATTCAATAACATACGGTGTCTGGTGCGGGCCGGGTCCGAGAATCAGCTGCTGACGTCTGTCCTGCGCGGGCATCCCGGGAGCCGTTGTGAGATCGTCCAGGGCAACCTCCTTTCGCCCGCGGACTGCGCAAGGGCGGCCGAGGGCGTTTCCGTCGTCTATCATCTCGTGGCCGGGAGGGGCAAATCGTTCCCGGGGTGCTTTCAAGGATCCGTCATCACGACGCGCAATCTCCTGGACGCGGTCGTCCGGCAGAAGACCCTGAAGCGGTTCGTGAACGTGAGCTCCTTCGCCGTATATTCCAACCTCACGCTGCGCCAGAACGGCGTCTGGGACGAATCCCGCCCACTCGAAACCAACCTCGAAGAGCGCTTCGATTCTTATGTCTATGGCAAGATCAAACAGGACGAGATCGTCCGGGTCTATCATGACCGGAAGGGGGTCCCTTTCACGATCGTCCGTCCGGGCATCGTCTTCGGGCCGGGCAAGAAAGCGCTGCCCGGGTCCCTCGGCTTGGACACGTTCGGGATCTTCATGCGCGTCGGAGGGGCCGGCCGGATGCCTCTGACCTACGTCGATAACTGTGCCGATGCGATCGTCCTCGCCGGTCTCGTTCCGGGTGTCGACGGCGAGGTCTTCAACGTCATGGACGACGATCTCCCCAAGAGCCGGAGCTTCCTCCGTCAGTACAAGAAGCAGGCCGGCCCGCTGCCGTCCGTCTGGGTGCCTTACCCTCTGACGTACCTGCTCTGCCATGTTTGGGAGCTCTATGCCAAGTGGTCGAAAGGGCAGTTGCCGCCGGTGTTCAACCGCCGCAGCTGCGCGTTCTCATGGAAGGGGCACCGCTACTCGAACCGGAAGCTGAAGGACCGCCTGGGCTGGGAGTGCCGCGTGCCCATGGCGGAGGCGCTGGCCCGGTATTTCAGGTATCAAAGAAATGGATAAGCCGAAACTGACCCGGGTGGCCGTCATCGGGTGCGGGTTCATCGCCGACCAGCACGCGGCCCAGCTGCGGGGCCTGCCTTCCTGCGAGGTCGTCGCGGCCTGCGACAGCGAAGAGCTCATGGCCAGGCAGCTGGCCGATCGTTTTCACATCCGGGATACTTTCACGGACGCGGAGGAGATGCTGCGTTCGGTCCGGCCGGATGTGGTCCATATCACCACGCCGGCCCAATCGCATTTCCCGCTCGGCCGGATGGCCCTCGACGCCGGATGCCACGTCTATATGGAGAAGCCCTTCACAGAGACCACGGCCCAGGCGGTGATCCTGGTCGAGCTTGCCCGGCAGAAGGGGCTGCGGATCACGGTCGGCCACAATCTCCAGTTCAGCCCCGAGGCGATCCGCATGCGGGAGCTGGTCGGGTCCGGGTTCCTCGGCGGGCCGCCGGTCCATATGGAAGTCATCCAGTGCTACTCGCACGACGAGCCGACCTATGGCCGGGTCGTCCTGGCGGATCCCCAGCATTGGGTCCGCCGTCTGCCGGGCTCTTTGACGCACAATCTCATCAGCCACGGCGTCAGCAAGATCGCCGAGTTCCTCGAAGGGGAGGATCCCCGGATCATCTCCCTGAGCTTCAGCAGCCCGTTTCTCAGAGGGATCGGCCAGGCCGATATCGTGGACGAGGTGCGGGCCACCATCCAGGACGAGCGCGGGGCGACAGCTTTCTTCCTCTTTACCACGCAGTTCGGGGTGGGGTCGAGCGAGCTGCGCCTGTATGGGAGATCGGCGAACCTGGTGCTGGACAATACCGACCGCACCGTCTTGAGGATCCGCCCGTCGCAGTACAAGAGCTACATGCGCTACTTCTTCGCCCCCTGGACCCAGGCTCGGGAATACATGATGAACTCGTTCTGGAACATGAGGGCGTTCGCCAGGAACGATTTCCACATGGACTACGGGATGAGGAAGCTCATGGAGCATTTCTACGCCGCGATCAGGGACGGCCGGCCCGACCCCATCCCGATGGCGGAGATCCTGAGGACGTCCCGGATCATGGAGACGATCTTCTCGCAGATGCCGAAGCCGGTCGCTCCGGCCCCCCGGGCCGACGCCCCCTGAGGCCATGAAATATCTCATTCTCAACGATATTCCGACCCCCTGGCGGGAACCCGTCTACGAGCGGGTCTACAAGGCCCTGTCGGGCCAAGTCCAGGTCGTCTATTTCAAGGGCAATGAAAAGCGTCGGCTCTGGAGCTTCGAGCAGGGGAGCCACCCCAAGACCGTCCTGCGGAGCATCACCATCACGACGGGCGGCACGGAGCGGTTCTTCAATCCGGGGATCGTGCCCCTGCTCCTGCGCGAGCGCCCGCGCGTCGCTCTGGTCGCGACGTGCATCAAGGACCCGACGTTCTGGTTGGCAGCCGCCTTGCTGAGGCTCATGGGAACGCGGATCGCGCTGCTCGAGGACACCTGGGCCGGCCGCGATGTGGGGATCGGCGCTATGCAGAGATCGGCCAGGCGCGTCGTCTACCGGGCTCTCGGGGACGCCTTCGTGGGCACCAGCCGGCAGGCCCTGGCCCTGTACGCCCACTACAACCCCCGGCTGCGGCCGGATCAGCAGTTCCTGAGCCACCTTGTCGCGGACAACGCCCTTTTCAACGAGCGGCTCGCCGGCGCGCGGATCGAGCGGCGGTTCGACGTGATGTTCTCCGGACGGATCGCTCCGGTCAAGAACCCCGAGTTCTTTGCCAGGGTCTGTGCCGGGATCAAGTCGCGGCTCGGCCGGTGCCGCGTTCTGATCATCGGCGACGGCGACGAGGCCCTCAAGTCGGCCATGAGGGCCATCTTCGAGGAGAGCGGGGTCGCATATGAATTCGCCGGGTTCATCCCGCACAGCGGGCTCCCGGACTACTACGCGCAGGCGAAGCTGCTGATGTTGCCGACATCGGGCGACTGCTGGGGCGTGGTGATCAACGAAGCGATGCTGGCGGGGACGCCGGTGATGACGACCGAAATGACGGCCGCGGCCGGGGAGCTGGTGATCCACGAGCGGAACGGGCACGTCCTGCCCCTGGATGTCGAGGCTTGGACGCGGACGGCGGTCGAGATGCTCACGGACGGCGAGAAATGGGAGAGGATCTCGGCGGAAGCGCGGAGAACGGTCCAGGCCTTCGATTTCGACACAGCCGCCGCAGGGATACTGGCGGCCTTCAGATACCTGGAAGGCGGCCGCGATCAGCTTAATCGCGTTCGTGGGCGCCGATGTCAGGGGCGGCCCCGTTGAGGACGCGCCGGCCGCTCGAATCGCTGTAGAGCCAGATCGGGGCGTTGTCCGCCCAGGTCATCGGCGTCGCCAGGGTGATCGTCTTGGCGGCATAATCGACCGCGGTGATCTTGACGGCGTTGGCGACCGTTCCGATGGCGATCCAGTCCGGGAAATGGGTGACGCCGTGGGTCAACGACGAGCCCCAGGTCCCGTCCTGGAAGAGCCACGCGTCGTCGACGACGAGCGTCGTGCTGCTGCTCCCGACGCCGTTGGCCTGCGTCAGCGGGGCCGCCGCATCGATGCAGCCGGAGCCGGGCAGCAGGCGCAGGTCGGGCAGGACGAGGCTCATCTTGTCGGACATGTCGGGGTTCGCGAACCCGGGGTTGGAGTTGTAGTTGTTCGTGTAGGTGACCTGCGGCAGGATGTTGGCCGATCCAACGCGCCATTCCTGGTAGTTGTCGAAGACGATGTTGTTCTTGACCACGACGTCGGTGGGCCAGTCGTTATAGGTCGTATACGACCAGATGCACACGCCGCTCTTGAATTGGTCGCCGTACATCCTCGCATCGCCGTATCCGCCGTGGTAGATGGTGTTGTTGTAGACCCGGGCCCAGCTTCCGCTCTTCAATGACGTATTCTGTCCGCCCTCCGGCTGCATCTTGCCGAAATAGCCCTGGCCGCCGTTGCCGTAGATGTCGTTGTACCTGATGAGCGTATGGACCCCCGCGTTCTCGATCCCGCTCGAGCCGTCGTCGTCGGGGGGCGTCCCGGCATAGCCGATCCGGTTGCCTTCGATGAGCGTGTGCTGGGCCGTTCCCGGGTTCTGGCCCGAATTCGAGAGCAGGATGTTCCGGTTGCCGAAATAGCCGCTCGAGGGGACGTTGCCGAGGCTCCTGGTCACGTCCCGGTAATAGGCGTCCTCGTTGTGGAACACGTTGTTTCGGAAGACGTTGAAGGAGCCGCCGATGTCGACGCAGTCATGGCCGCCGTAGAAAAAAACGTTGTCCTCGAAGGTGTTGTGGGACGTCGTGTCGTCGTAGTTGGCGCTGATCCGGATCGTCCCGAGGTCCTGACCCGCGGCGTAATCGATGGATCCGTACCGGGAGAACGTGTTGTGGTGGAGCCAATTGTCCCGGGTGACGGCCTTGCCCGACCGGGACGAGCTCCAATCCGTGATGTAGCCGAGCTGATAGTCGGCCGAGCTGCGATCGAAGGTGCAGTTCGTGATCTCGTTGAAGCAGGAGCCGTAACCGATGAAGAAGAAGGCGCCGGAGTTGGTGCTCTTGATGCCGTCGACCTTGACGTACTGCCGGCCCTGGAGCTTGACGGCCCAGCGCCCCCCGGCCTCGTTGACCGTGAAGGTCGGGGCTTCGCCGGCGTACGCCTGGAAGACGAGCGGGCTGCCGCTCGTCCCCGAATGGGCCGGGTTCAGCGATTGGGCGTATGTCCCGGCCCGAAGATAGACGGTGTCTCCGGCGGCGGCGTTGGCGTTGGCTGTCGCCAGGGACGAGCAGGCTGCCCCTGAAAGGGGCGATTGGCTTCTGGCCCGCGTCCATGTCGCCGTTCCCGAAGGGCTGACCCAATAGGTCCTGACCGAGGTGTCCGTGGATTCGATGAAGAGGCTCTCGCTGAAGCTGTCGGAGCGGCTGGAGTTGCTGGAGACGAGGGTCACGGTGAAAGACCCGGCATTGGAGAAGGCGTGGGAGGGGTTCTGGAGCGTGCTCGTCGAGCCGTCCCCGAAGTTCCACAGCCAGGCCGACGGGCTGTTGGTCGACGCGTCCGTGAACTGGACGACCTGACCGGCCACGGGGGAGACCGGGTTGTGGGTAAAGGCCGCGGCTTGCGCCGACCCGATCACGATGGACCGGGTGGCGGTGTTGGACCTCAAGCCGCTCAACACGCGCAGCGTCACGGTCTTCGTGCCCGCGGCGGCATACGTATGGCTCGCGTTCTGGGCCGTGCTCGTCGCTCCATCACCGAACTGCCACTGCCAGGATGTGGGGGACCCGGTGGACGTGTCTGTGAATTGGACCGCTTGACCGGCCTGGGGAAGCGTGGGCGAGTAGCTGAACGAGGACGAAAGAACGGATGCCGTCGCGACGGTCAGGGTCTTGCTGGTCCGTTTGGACGCGGTGGCGCTGTTGGCGACCAAGGTCACGGTATAAGAGCCCGCCTTCAGATAAGCATGGCTCGGGTTCTTGACCGTGCCCGCGGATCCATCACCGAAATCCCACTGCCAGGACGTCGGCTCTCCCGGGGTCGTATCGGCGAACTGGACCGTCTGGCCGGGGCCCGGCGTGCTGGGGCTGAAGACGAAGGACGCGGCGACGTCCCCCAGGACCAGCACTGTCCGGGACGAGGTCCTGGATCCCGTGGCGGTCGTGACCACCAGGGTGATCTTCTTGAATCCCGGCGTCGTGAACGAATGGGAAGGATTCCGATAGGTGCTCGTCACGCCGTCGCCGAAGTCCCATTTCCAGAAACGGAGGTCGCCCGTCGATGTGTCCGTGAACTGGACAGGCTGTCCGCAGCCCGGGTATTTGGGCCCGTATGTGAAAGAGACTCTGAGGCCGGAGGTATTCCGGGTCGCGAGGCCCATGAGACTGCTCTTCGCTTTAAAAGTCGTTTGGGCCTGGGCCTCTACGGTCAGGAGCGGGAGGCAGATGAGGAGCGTCAGCAAGCCGGCAAGTAAGGGCCTCAGATAGGAACAGCGGTATGAATGACAACCCATGGTATCCGGTCTCCTTGGCGATTTCTCGGTCATTGGCGGCCTGCCCATTATGAACAAGGGAGAATTCGGGGAAATCACCCCAAAAGGGGATGCTGACGGGTATATCGCTGGGAAAAAGACTAGCCAGAGGGGTGTGCGGGCCGATGAGAGGGGCCTCATCTTGGGGAAAGCGGCCTCCCGGCCGGGTCACTTCGGGTCCTGGGAGGCGACCTTCTCGTGGGCGCCGATGTCCGGGGCGGACCCGGCGAGGACGCGCCGTCCGCGGGAGTCGCGAAAGAGCCAGACCTTGGCATGATCCGCCCAGGTCGTCGGCGTCGCCAGGGTGACCGTTCTCCTGGCGTAATCGATAGACGAGATCTCGACGGCGTTGCTCACCGTTCCGATGGCGATCCAATCCGGGAAGTGGGTGATGCCGCGGGTCAGCGCGGAGCCCCAGGTCCCGTCCTGGAAGGCCCAGGCGTCGTCGAGGACGAGCTTTGTGCTGAGGCTTCCGGGGCCTTCGGCCTGTGTCAGGGGCGAGCCGGCATCGATGCAGGGGGAGCCCGGCCGAAGACTCAGGTCGGGGAGGACCAGGCTCGTCTTGTCGGACATTTCGGGGTTCACGAAGCCCGGATCCCTGGCAAAGTTATTCTTATAGGTTATCTGGGGCAGGATGTTGTCCGAGCCGACGCGCCATTCGTTGGAGTTGCCGTGCACGATGTTGTTCCTGATGACGACGTCACGCGGCCAATCGTCGTATTTGCGATACGACCAGATGCAGATCCCGTGTTTGAACTGGGCATCGAGGCTGGGGTCCCCGAAGCCATTGGCATAGATGGTGTTATGATAGATCCGCGCCAGGCTGCCGCTCAAAAGGCCGGCGCTGACCTCGGGGTAATCCCCCTGCATCTTGCTGTAGTAGCCCATCCCCCCGTTGCCGAAGATGTCGTTGAAGCGCGCGATGGTGTGGACCCCGGCGTTCTCGATCCCGCACGAGCCATCGTCGTCAGGCGGCGTGCCGGCGTAGCCGATCCGATTGCCCTCGATCAGGGTGTGAAAGGCGGTGCCGGGGCCGTCCCCGTAATTCGACAATAGAAGATTCCTGTTCCCGAAATGCCGGCTTTTCGGCTTGTTCTCGGCCTTCCCGGTCGTGTCCTCGTAATACGCGTCCTCGTTGTGAAAAACGTTGTTCCTGACGACGTTGTATTGCCCGCCGATGTCCAGGTTATCGTGACCCCCGTAGAAGAACACGTTGTCCTCGAACGTGTTGTGGGCCGACGGATCGGTCTTGTGGCCGGCGATCCTGACGGTCCCCTGATCCTCGCCGGCGACGACGCTGCCGTACCGCGAAAAGACGTTGTCGTGGAGCCAGTTGTGGTTCGACGGTCCGCCCGTCGCAAAGGCCGTGTCATAGAAGGAGATCAGCCCGGCCGAATACTGTCCCGAGCTCTTGTCGAAGACGCAGTTCGCGACCTCGTTGAAACAGGCACCGAAGCCGATGAAAAAGAAGGCCTGGGATTCAGAGCTGATGATGCCGTCCACCTTGATGTAGCTCTTTCCGACGATGGTGACCGCCCGCTCGGTGACCGCCCTGATCCTCGGGCTCTCGCCGGAAAAGGCCTGGAACGTGATGATGCGGCCTGCCGCGCCCGATCTCGACGGGCGGATCCCCGTTCCGTATGTCCCGCCTCGCAAATAGACGATGTCCCCGGCCGAGGCGTTGACGTTGGCCGAGGCCAGGGATGAGCAGGCCTTTCCCAGGAGAGGAAAGGGGCTTTGCGCGTCCGCCCAGGCCGCGGCCCCCGTCGGGCTGACCCAATAGACCTTCCCGGGAGACGCGTCCCCCCCGCCGTGGAGGGGGGGGAAGAGGCCGCTCAGCAACACCAGTCCGGCGACGACAGGAACGGCCCTCGTAATGCCCCTCATCCGCATGACCCCGCTAGAAATCCCTCTTCCTCCACAGTTCGATCCCGAATGCGGCCGCGACCCGGCTGAGGTGATAGGCCCCTCGTTCGAGGTCATTCACCAGAAGATGAGTTCCCAGGACGGCGCAGACAGGTACCCCTGCCGCATAGACGACGGCTGCGGCGGCGGACTTGAGAAGGGCCGCGATCGACTTGAGCGGGCGGCCTTCCCTGGCGATATATTTCTGGGCGTTGAAGCCGTTGACCAGCGCCCGGCGCACGAAATAGCCCTTTGTCCAACGTTCGGGCGGCACGGCCTCATGGACCGGGGCCTCTTCGACGGCGATGAACCGAAAGCCCGCCGTCATCGCCCGCCTGAAAAAATCCTGATCGGACCCCCCGGTCAGGAACGTCTCGTCAAACCGCAGTCCCTGCCGGTCGAAGACCTCTTTCTTGAGCAGGACGTTCCCGGTATAGCATTGGCTCCATTTCAGGAGTGTCCCGGTGGGCTCATGAGGCAGGTCATACAACCCGCTTCTCTCGAGCCACTCGGGCGGGCGGGTCTCGAAATAGGGATAGACGGGCCCGAGCGCGCCGTCCGCTCCATAGGCCTGAATGGCCCCGTAGAGGGTCGCCAGCCAATGGGGCGGAGGGATCTCGTCGTCGTCGATGATGCCGATGTAGCTGCCCTTCGCCAGGCGTAGGGCGTGGTTCCGGGCGGCGGGGATCCCTTTCTTGGGTTCGACGTCGTAGGCGATCTCGAGGCCCGTTTCCGACCTCAGCCGTTCGATCCCCTCTCGCGCCGGACCGGAGGGATCATTGTCGACGACGACCGCGGAGAAGGTGAAACCGCCCCGGGAATCCTGGAGGGCCAGATTCCGCAGCAGCCGGGCGAGCATTTCGTTCCGATGGAACGTGCAGACGCAAACCGAAACGTGATCGCTCATAGCTTTCCCCGCCATCATAATGAATCGGGCGGGGAAATGGAAGCGCGGGGGCGGCGCCCGGCGCGCCGTCCCGTTCCGCATCGCGGAGCGGCCGCTGCTGTTGACTTCCCTCCGTGAGGGCCATATATTGTGAGAGTTCCGGGCGGATCGGGGGGTGCCGGAAGGTCAACGAACAGGAGCTGGCGATGCCTCAGATCAAGACGATATCCTGCCGGAGGATCCTCAACTCTCATGTCGAATTCGCCAACGAATTCATCGTCGAGCTGGCCGACGGGTTCGTCGGCCTCGGGGGCTCTCCGCAAGGGGAGACCATCAGCATTTATGAAGATCGAAAGATCGAGATCAGTCCCGAGACGATCATCGGGAGGCTCAACGAGGCCGGCGTGATCGGCAGGGACATCGACCAGGAGGGATTCGACGCCGCCCTGGAGAAGGAGATCCCGCTCGTCGGCAGGAACAACGCGTTCAGCCTGTCGTTGGCCTTTTTCAATGCCGCGCAGAGGAACCGTCCCCTCCACGAGATATTCGGCCGGCCGAAAGCCCGATTAACCCCGCCCTTTCTCTGCCTGAATATCCTGAACGGAGGCTGGCACGCCTATACCAACCCCGTCTTGAGCGATTTCCACGAATACATCCTCGTCGCCAAGAGCGCCGATCTCGAGGACGTGATCGGGGATCACAACGACATCCAGAGGACGGTCAGGGCGAGACTTCTCACCCAGCCCAAGACGGTCGTCTCCGGGAATCCCGTCAACCGGTTCGCGACGGCCGATAACAGGGAATGCATCGATTTCCTTCTCGGGGTCCGGGACGGCCTCGGCCTGGCGAAAAAGTTCGACCTGATGATCGACGCCTCGGGCGGCGACCTCTGGACGGACGGGGCCTACCGTCTGCCGATCACGGACGGCTCCGCCCGGACGCCGGAGCAATTTCACGAATACTGGGTGGACATCGTCCGCCAATACGGCCTGGGCGTCCTCGAGGATCCGTTCCGGGAGCAGGACCCGGAAAGTTGGCGGCGGCTGACCGCTTCCCAGAGCGCCTGCAAGGTCATCGGCGACAACTTCTATTCCTCTCACGCCGGACGGATCGAGGAGGGGGCCGCGAAGGGCTATACGCACGGGGCGGTCATCAAGCCCAACCAGGCCGGCAGCGTCACCGCGGTCCGGCGGGCCGTCGAGGTCTGTCAGCGCACGGGCCAGATCGCCATCACGTCTCACCGATCGATCAGCACGGAAGAGACCTTCCTCTCCACTCTCACCTGTATGTACGGCGTGAGTCTCATCAAGATCGGGCCCCTCCTGACCGATTATTCGTCGGTCGTGCGACTAAACGCTATCATAAGGCTTACAGAGTAAAGCATCGTGCCTGTCCAGACGACGATCAGCACCGTGAGGCATGCCCATACCCGGTATAACGCCGAGAAACGCTATGCCGGAACGATCGACATCCCTCTGAGCCCGGCCGGGGTCCGCGACGCCCGGAAGGCCGCGTTGAAGCTGGCGGGCATGGATTTCGACGCTGTCCTGACGTCGACGCAAAAACGGGCCTACGAGACCGCCTCGATCCTGGCCGGAGAAGGCGTTCCGGTCGTACGGAACAAGCTGTGTAACGAGCGCCGGTTCGGGATCATGGAGGGTCTGACCTGGGACGATATCCAAAGCCTCGATCCGCCGATCCTCATGATCAGCGTCGGACATGATCTTCACACCGTCAACCCGAAGGGCGGTGAGCCCTTTGAGGACGTCTGGGAGCGGGCCAAGGCTTTCAGACGGTTCGTCTTCGAGAAGTACTCGGGGTCGAGCGTCCTCGTCGTCTCCCACGGGGTTTTCCTGCAGATGTTCCACGGAGTGCTTCGCGGCCTGAACTGCATCGAATCCCTGGGCAGCTATCCTGGCAACCTCGAGCTGACCCGGTTCCGCTTCGCCGGCCGGCGTCTCGCGGCCGAGGAGACCGTCAGCCTGTCGGCCGCCGTCCTGTTCAAGTGGTAGGGGAGGGGCCCCGGCGGGGCGGCCGCCGGAGCTTTTTCGGCAGGACGATCAGGTCGCCCATGGCGGTCTGGGCGAGGTCCGTCAGGTCGTTATCGATGCAGGCCCGCGGCGTGAAGGTCATCTCGCCGAACACGGCCCGGCCTTCGAAACTATAGAAGTCCACCCGGACGAACGGGAAAGGCCTCGCGAGCTTCTCTGCGGCCTGGATCATCCCCTCATAACCGGCCGGCTTCGGTATATCCCGGTTGGCCGACAAGCTGGGCAGGCAGTAGGCCAGCCGGGTCCTCCAATCGAGATCATAGAAATCGAATCGGGTTTGACCTGTCCCGCGGCCCGTGCAGACCATCGTGCAATGGGGCCTGCCGTCGAAGCAGTATATCTTGTAGTCGTTGAGCGAACCGCCTGTCGGGTCACCGAGATAAGCCTCACAGATGATGCGGGGCTTGATGGGCGCATAATGGACCTCCCCCGCGATCTTGCTCAGGTCCACCTTCATCCATTTGTCGAGGCGGTCCCTGGCTCCGTCGACATCGAACCGGGCCTTGTCCCTGCAGATGATATTGAAGCCGCTGCCGTGCGTGCACTTGAGAACGAACCGATCGGGAAGGGCGGCAAAATCGATGTCGCCGGCGTCCGCATAGACCCCCAGCAATCCGGGCAGAAGATGGGCCAGGCCGCGGTCCGCCACGTAGGACCGGACAGCCAACTTGTCCGCGCAAAGGGTCTTCAGGGGCTCCCGCCAATAGAGCATGAGCCAAAGCAGCTTGTCTTCGAACGACCGCGCCCTCCGGGGATGGAAGAGCCTGCCCCTGTGCTTCAGGCTCAGGTATTGGACGAGGAGAACGGGCGAGGTCCAATAGAGGACGCGACGCTTAAAGAGCTCGAAGGCATCGTACATTCTGACGATCTGCGCCTGGCGGTGCCGATGCTCGTCTTTGCAGGAGCCTTGCTCGGACATCTTACCCCCCCACGCCGCTGTTCAATCCTATGGGCCGACGGTTCCCGCCGCGGCCCTAGCAATAAGACGGAGCGCCTTCCGCTGACCTTCCCCGTGCTTCCGTCCGCCGCTGTCGTCCCATGACATCTATCCCTTACGCTTTTTGGGGAGCTTTATCAAGCCGCCCATGGTCGTCTGGGCCAGGTCCGTCATGTAGCTGTCGATGCTCGCGTGGGGCGTGAACGTCATCTCGCCGAACACGGCCCGGCCCTTGACGCTGTAGAAATCCATCCGTACGAAGGGGAACGGTCTCGAGAGCCTCTCCGAGGCCTCGAGGATCTCCTCGTAAGCGTCAGGCTTGGGGATGTCGCGGTTGGCCAGCAAGCTCGTCTTGCTGTAGGCCAGCTTGACCTTCCAGTCCCGGTCGTAGAAATCGTATTTGGCGCCCGCGTCGGTCCTGTCCGTGCAGGCCATGGTGCAATGCGCCCGTCCGTCGAAGCAGTAAACCTTGTAGTCGTTCAGGGACATCCCCGGAGCATCCTCCAGGAATTCTTCGCAGATGATCCGGGGCTCGATCGAAGCGTAATGGAGCTCGCCGCAGAACTTGCTGAAGTCGACCTTGAGCCAGGCATCCAAGGTCCGCCGCGCCCCCTCGATGTCCAGTGCGGCCTTGTTGGTGCAGACGATATTGTACCGGGAGCCGTGCGTGGCCTTCAGGACGAATCGGTCGGGCAGACCGGCGAAATCGATCTCCCGGCCGCTCCGGTAGACGCCCAGCAGGTCGGTCAGGAGACGGCCCAGCCCGTTCTCCTCGACATAAGAGCGGACGGCGTACTTGTCGGCGCAGCGGGATTTCAGCGGATGGCGCCAGTAGATCATGAGCCAGAGGAGCTTCTCGTCGAGGGTCCGGGGATGGCGAGGGTTGAACCACTTGCCGGTCTGCCGCTTATAGAGATACCGGACGAGCCACAACGGGGATATCCGCAGGAGGGCGCGCCGGAATGTCTCGTCGGTCCCCTCCTTGAGCCTAGGCAGGTCCATGGGGGTAGTCTTTTTTTCGCTTCTGGAAGTTGAGAATGTTGGGATTCCGGACGACGCCGTCGAGGATGTCGACGGCTCGGGCGATGGTCGGTTCGGCTTCCCACGCCTCCGCGCCCGCCTGGATGATCCCCAGGTAGGGGAGCAGGGCGGTCGAGATCTCGCTCGAAGCCGCGCTCCAGAGATAGGAAGGCGTGTGGTCGACCGAATAATAGGTGATCCTCTCCCCGATCAGGAAGACCGGGTCCTTGAACGTCGTCGGCCGGGCGAAGGGGAATCCCATCCCCTCGTCGCAGCTGATGTCGATGATGACCGACCTCGGCTTGAGCCTCTCGACCTCGTCGTCCCGGACGAACATGACGGGCCGGTTGGTGTCCTGGAGGATGCCGTTACAGATGATATCCGCACCGGACAGGGCATCGATGAGAGGGAACTCGTCGCCCGCCGAGTTGCTGACCATATGCCTGCCGTCCGGGCTCTGGAAGTATTGGCCGTGGCGGGCATCGGGATTCTGATCGGCGACGAGATAAGGCGGTCTCCGCGTGTAGACATCGATCTTCTTGAAGCCCAGACCGTGGAATGCGTAGATCGCGCCGCGGCTGACCGATCCGTAGCTCAGGATGACGACTCGTCTTTTCGGCCCGTAGTGGCCGTCGATGCCGACGAGCTGAAGGCAATGCAGGACGGCCGCGTAGCCGGCGATCTCGTTGTTCTTGTAGAAAACGTGGACGAGCTTCTCGCCGCCCTGGCTCCAGTGATGCATGTTCTCCCAGGAGATGAGCGTCAAGCGCCTGTCGATCGCGAGCTGGGCGATGGCCCGCTGCTGGACGGCGTGGGACCAGCCGAACAGGACCTGACCGGGCCTCATTTTGGCGAGGTCTTCGGGCATCGGCTTCGGGAGGACGAGGATATCGCAATCGGAGAACAGACGGTCCCGCTCCATCACGCCCCTCGTGAGGTCCTCGAAGAGGCTGTCCTGGTAGCCGAAATCCGACCCGTAGCCGGCTTCGAAGACCATCTTCTTGCGCAGCTCCGCGGGGAAGCGGAGCAGGTGCTCGGGGTAGACCGGCAACCGCCGCTCGTTCTCTTTGAAGGAGGTTTTGAAAAGCCCGATGTTCATTTTACACGGATATCTTATATGGGCGAGGGAATATGTCAAGGAGCCGACACCCCGGCGCGTATTGTATTCCACCGGTGAGGCCGATATACTGAATGCGCGGACATGAGAAAACCGAAATGCCTTTCGTCAGCGTTCTGACCCCGGTCTTCAACGGGGAGACCTACCTCCGCCCCTGTATCGAAAGCGTGCTCGCCCAGACCTTTCGGGATTGGGAGTACGTGATCGTCGATAATTGCAGCCGGGACGGGACGCCGGGCATCATCCGGGATTATGCCCGCCGGGACAAGCGCATCCGGATCGTCACCAACAGCGCCTTTGTCGGCATTATCGAGAACCACAATGTCGCTTTTTCCCAGATGGACCCCCGGGCCGCTTACTGCAAGGTCGTCCAGGCCGACGACACGATCGATCCGGAGTGTCTTGAGAAGTTCGTCCGGCTCTGCGAAGAGAATGCGTCGGTCACTCTGGTGAGCGCCCGGCGCGCCATCGGGGACCGCATCGGCAGCGACCACCTTCCGGAATCCCGGTCCGTCTTCCCGGGACGCGAGATCGGGCGCGGGTTCTTCTATAACGAGTGGCCCGATATCTTCGGCTCTCCCACGTCTTATTTCCTCAGGGCCGGACCGGTCCGGGCGCGGCCGCCCTTCTATAATCCCCACAATCTTTTTGCCGACCAGGAGGCCTGCATCCGGGTCCTGAGGGAAGGGGATTTCGGCTTCATCCACGAGGCCCTGAGCTTCACGAGGAGGCAGGGAGACACGGAATACGCCAGAAGCCCCTATCTGAGGATCAGCTACCCGTCGTATCTGTGGGTCCTGATCAATCACGGACGGGCTTTCCTTTCGCCGGAGGAGTACCGGGAGCGGCTCGAGGGGCATCTCAGGGATTATTACTTCGTCATGGCCAGGGACCTTGTGAACCTCAGACGCGGATGGTCGTACTGGCGCTATCACCGTGATTCCCTGCGGAGGATCGGCTTTCCGCTCAAACCCTTCCGACTGTTGGCAGCCATTCCCCGGCTGCCCGGGGAGAAAAGGCGGCACGCGAGGCCTTAGTCCTCGATGAGCATGCCTCTCAGGCTGTCCAGATTGAGGGGACCCTCTTTTTTCATGACGGCCCGCCCCACCATGAAGATCAGGAATCCGTTCATGGCCGCCCCCACCACGGCGTAAAGCCAGACGGTTTGATAGGCAGACAAGAACAGTCCGCCCAGGACCAGTGCCGCGGTCCGGGCGGCCAGCAATCCGAGGTCATAGAGGAACACGAAACGCTGGATCCTGATGATCCGGCCGAACAGGACCGCCGGCAGGTTGCAAAAGACCACGGCCATCCAGACGATCAGGCTTCGGGACAGCTCGCCGGCGGCGACCCATTGGGCCCCGAAGACCCAAGTAAAGAGCTGCGGCCCCCAGATCAGCATGATCGCGGTGGGGAGGAGGACCATGGCGAACAGCGTTGCGGTGACCTTGACATAAAGGGCCGCCAGGCTGCGGCCTTCGTGCTGGCTTTCGCTGGCCTTCTGGAAGAGCACCTGGCGGAGGGCACTGAGGATGAAGCCCATCGGGAAGGTCAGGACCATCATCGCGAACGCATAAGCGCCGGCGATGGGGAGTCCGAAGAACCGCGTCAGCAGAAGGACCGGCAGTCCCCCCGAGAGGGCGTTGATGACGTTCTGGGAGGCCGAGTACATGGGGAAGTCCCTGTACTCCTTGGCCAGTTTCTTCATCGTGTCCGGCCGCGCTTGTTTCCGCAACGCCGGGAGATCGGGCACCAGCACCCGGAGGAGATTGAGGCTGGCCGCCGCATTGCCCAGGATGTTGCTGATGATGAGTCCCGGCGCTCCGAGCTTGAGAAATCCGGAGCCGATGCTCAGGCCCTTCCCGGTCAAGCTTCTGATGACCTGGGATGTCGACGTTTGTTTGAAGGCCTTGACCCTGACCGCCCAGGCCTGGCAGGAATAGTTCAGGCCGCTGACGAGCGTGGCGACGATCAACAGGGCCAGCGGCCACCAGCCCCGGATCTTCATCAATCCGCTCAGCGCCGAGGGCGCGATGATGCAGCAGATAAGGACCAGGAGGCTCATGGCGGCGACGCAGAAGAAAGAGACGGCCAGCAGGCCCAGGGCTTTTTCCCTCTCCTTCGGCAACATGATGGCCTGGCTGTATTCCAGGGTCACTCCGGCGGCGATGATGCCGGAGATGGCCTCGAAGGACCCCGCGATCCCGAAGTCCGAGGGGGTGAAGAGGCGGCTGATGACAGGGGCCAACCCGATGCTGATGACCTGGGCGATGCCCGTGCCGGCCATGACGACGAGGATATTCCTGAAGAAGACGGAGGCCCTCGCTTTCGAGAGCAGGTCTTTCAGGTACGATCTCATCGATGACCCTTAGTGCTACCCGTCCTGGACCGGGGCCCCGTCCTGTCCCTCGGGGGACATCTCGGGCTTGCGCGGGACCGGCAGGGCCCTACTGGAAGAGGACACCGCCATGAAGAGGAGGACCGCCGTCGATACGGTCGTGAACGAGTCGAGGGAGGATTCCCCGATGTTGTGGACCGCGGCGGTGATGAGATAGAAGATCCACAAGAGGCCCCAGGGGAGATCGCGGGAGAGTTCCTTGTGGGCTTTCCGGGACGATGAGAGCAGGAAAAGCGACACCAGGATCAGCCCGGCGAAGCCGATCCCCAAAAGCACGTCCAAATACCCGCTGTGGGCGCCGCTGATATCGAAAAGGCTCCTTGTCTTCGATGTCCAGAAGCCCCCGAAGCCCTTCCCGACGACGGGATTCTCCATGACGACCGGCAGGAGCGAGGTCCAGACTGCCGTGCGGCCGGTCAGAGTCGCATCGCGCCCCGCCGAGGCGGCGAAGAACCTGATCCCCGAGCCCCCGACGAAGACCGAAGCGACGCCGAAGACGATGATGAGCGTCATGACGATGGGCAGGAATCCCGCCCTGGGTTTCTTTCCGGACTTCTCCCGGATCGTGATCCAGGCACAGCAGATCAGCCCGGCCAGGAACGAGTAGGTCGAAGTCGCCGAATAAAAAATGCTGTGCTGGGGGCCGCCCAGCAGATAGAACGTCAAGAGCAGGAGCAGCACTTCAACATGGGGCTGGTATTTCCATGCCGGGGGACTGCCTTCCTGCCATCTCCGAAAGAGCGACCAGATCAGGAAGATGGCGGAGATGATGCAGACCAGGGCCATGCTGTTCTTCTGTTGGGCGACGCCCAACCATTCCTGATCTCCCGACCACCGGCCATATTCGACCCCGTAGATGGGGAAATACTTGATCAGGACAAGGGAAAAGGGAATGAGGATATAGGTGGCTCTGCAGAGCAAGCTCTCCATGGCGCGGCGTGGAACCGCCTCCGAGAATACGACAAGGGCCATGAGGATGGCCTGGAACTCCCTGATCCACCGTTTGAAAGAGGCCCCGGGAATGTCTGACCAGGCGACGCTGAGGAGCATGAACAGGAGGAGGGCTATGAGCCACGGATTCTCCTTCAGCCCCCGGGCCCAGCGGGACGGCCTCGCGGCGAGGGCGGCGAGCGCGAAGAGCATGAGCGCGGTCAGGAAGACCTGGTCCATCGGACTGCCCGCGTCGAGGTCCGTCCGGACGACCCGGAACCAGACCGCGATAGGCTTGCTGGCGATATACAGGATCCAAACGGTCGGGATCCACAGCGCCCGAGTTACGTCCGGGGCCTGCTTGCGCTCGAGCCGCAGGAGCATGATGACGATGGCGGCGCACAGCGCCAGAGCCAGCAGAGGCGGCACCGATTCCTCCTTAGATCTTTCCGCCGGTCAATATATCATCCCCGAGGCGGGAGTTTCAATGAGAGGAAGGGGATTGACCTCGGCCCGGGCATCGCATACCTTAAAGGGGGACGAGAATGCCTATGAAGATCCTCATCACCGGAAACCTCGGTTATGTCGGGCCGGCCGTGGTCATGCGGCTTCGGACGTCGCGTCCCGACGCCTTCCTGGCCGGGCTTGATATCGGCTACTACAGCCATTGCACGACAGGGTCGGAGAGAGCCGCCGAGAGCCGCATGGATATCCAGCATTTCGCCGACATCCGCCGCCTCCCCGCCGAGATCCTTGACGGCGTGGATGCGGTCGTCCATCTGGCCGCCATCTCCAACGACCCCATCGGGAACAGGTTCGAGGACGTAACGCTCGACATCAACCATCGGGCGAGCATCGCCCTGGCCCGGACCGCCAAAGCGGCCGGAGTCAGGGCCTTCGTCTTCGCTTCGAGCTGCAGCATGTACGGGGCGGCCGAAGACGGCGCGAGGACGGAGGATTCGCCCTTGAATCCCCTGACCGCGTACGCCAGGTCCAAGGTCTATACGGAGCGGGACCTGGGGCCGCTCGCATCCGAGGCGTTCAAAGTCACCTCCCTCCGGTTCTCGACCGCTTGCGGCTGGAGCGACCGGCTGAGATTGGACCTCGTCCTCAACGATTTCGTCGCCGGCGCCGTGGCCTCGGGCGAGATCACGATCCTCAGCGACGGGTCGCCTTGGCGGCCGCTGATCGATACCAAGGACATGGCCAGGGCCGTCGATTGGGCGATCTCCCGCGGCGAAACGGGCGGCCCGGATTTCCTGGCCGTCAATGTCGGGAGCCGGGAGGCCAACTATCAGGTCAGGGACCTGGCCTCGGCGGTGGCGTCGGCCATCCCAGGAACGCGCGTCTCCATCAGCAAGGACGCCCGGCCGGACAAGCGCTCCTACCGTGTCGATTTCGGGCTGTACGAGAGGCTGGCCCCGGCATATCAGCCGGCCGTCCGACTCTCCCAGTCCATACGGGAGCTGAGATCGGGGCTGGAAGGCATGGGTTTCCGCGACACGGGATTCCGGGACTCGCGATTTGTCCGGCTCAATATCTTGTTGGGACTCAGGAAAGAGGGGCTCCTGAACGACAAACTAGAGTGGACAAGACCATGAGCACGGGCCCCGTCTGCAGGTTCTGCGCCTCCCCCCTGAGGCATACCCTCGTCGACCTGGGCATGTCGCCGCTTTGCGAAAGCTTCGTCGGGGCCGCCGATCTGAACAGGATGGAACCGTTCTACCCCCTGCGCGTCCATGTCTGTGAGACGTGCCTGCTCGTCCAGCTGGAGGAGTACGTCAGCCCGGTCGAGATCTTCACCGAGTACGCCTATTTTTCGTCCTATGCCGAGTCCTGGCTGAAGCACGCGAAGAGTTATACAGACATGATCGTCCGGCGTTTCGGCATCGGGCCCTCGAGCTCCGTCGTCGAGCTGGCCAGCAACGACGGCTATCTGCTCCAGTATTTTGTCGAGAAGGGCATCCCGGTCCTCGGCGTTGAGCCGGCCCTGAACGTCGCCCGGGTCGCGCTCGAAAAGGGGATCCCGACGCGGATCGCGTTCTTCGGCGAGGATCTGGCCCGGGCGCTCGTGTCCGAGGGGAAGTCGGCGGACCTGATCATCGGGAACAACGTGCTGGCCCAGGTCCCCGGGCTCAATGACTTTGTCCGGGGGATGAAGATCCTGCTCAAGCCGGGGGGCGTCATCACGATGGAGTTCCCCCATCTCGTCCGGCTCATGGACGGGAATCAGTTCGACACGATCTATCACGAGCATTTTTCCTACTTCTCGCTCCTCGCGGCGGCGAAGATCTTCGCGGCCCAGGGTCTGACCCTCTTCGATGTCGAGGAACTGCCCACCCACGGGGGGTCCTTGAGGATCTACGCGCGTCATGCCGAAGACGGAACGAAGCCGGTCGGGGCCGCGATCGGGGACCTCCGGGCGAGGGAAGAGTCCGCCGGGCTGACGCGCTTGGCGACCTATGAGGCCTTCTCCGGCAGGGTCGCCGAGACCAAGCGGAGACTGCTCGAATCCCTCATCCGCATCAGGAGGGAAGGAAAGACCATCTGCGGATACGGCGCCCCGGGCAAGGCCAACACCCTGCTCAACTATTGCGGCATCCGGACCGATTTCCTGGACTACACCGTCGACCGCAACCCCTACAAGCACGGCAAGTTCACCCCCGGGACCCATATTCCCATCTTCCCTCCGGACCGGATCCGGGAGAGCCGTCCCGATTTCCTTCTCATCTTGCCGTGGAACCTCAAGGACGAGATCATCGAGCAGATGTCATATATCCGGGAATGGGGGGGCCGGTTCATCGTGCCCATCCCTGAGGTCAAGGTCACCGAATGATCTTCACGGAGACGGGGCTCGAAGGGGCGTTCATCGTCGATATCGAACGGCGGGAGGACGAGCGCGGCTTCTTCGCCAGGTCCTGGTGCGCGGAGGAGTTCGGGGCCCGCGGCTTGAATCCCCGCGTCGTCCAGTGCAGCGTTTCCTTCAACGCCAGGAAGGGGACGCTCCGGGGGATGCACTATCAGGCCAAGCCGTACGAAGAGGCCAAGCTCGTTCGCTGTACGATGGGCTCCCTGTGCGACGTCATCGTCGACCTGCGGCCGGATTCGCGGACCTACGCCGGGCACCTGACCGCCGTCCTGACCGCTGAGAACAGGCGGATGCTCTACGTCCCGGAGGGATTCGCCCACGGCTTCATCACCCTCGATGACGAGACCGAGGTCCTCTATCAGATCTCGGAGGCTTATGCCCCAGGGGCCCAGCGGGGTTTTCGCTGGAACGACCCCGCCTTCGGCATCGCTTGGCCGGCCGAGGTCCGGGTCATCTCGGACCGCGACCGGAGCTATCCCGACTTCAGGGGCTGACGGGAGCGGAAACCGATGAAAGCATCAGATCCCGGGGGGGCGCGTGCTGCCCAGGGCCGCGGCCGGGACATCTACCGCCTGATGACCGAGCTTTTTCCGATCTGCCGGAGCATCACGGGCGACGGGTTCCGGAGGACCTTGGAGATCCTTCGCCGGCACATCCCGGTCGAGGTCCGCGAAGTGCCGTCCGGCACGCGGGTCTTCGATTGGACGGTGCCCAAGGAATGGAACATCAGGGACGCTTATATCAAGGGCCCGACGGGGGAGACGGTCGTCGATTTCAAACGATCGAATCTCCACGTTGTGAGCTACAGCTTACCGGTCAAAAAGACTCTGCCCCTCGCAGAGCTGAAAAGCCACCTCCACACCCTGCCCGACCATCCGGATTGGGTCCCTTACCGAACCTCCCATTATGAGGAGGATTGGGGATTCTGCTTGAGTCACAACCGGTACCTCGCCCTTGAGGAGGGCGACTATGAGGTCGTCATCGACTCGACTCTCGAGGACGGCTTCCTGACCTACGGCGAATTGTTCTTGCCGGGCGAGACGGAGGAGGAGATCCTCATCTCCGCACACGCCTGCCATCCCTCGCTGGCCAACGACAATCTGTCCGGGGTCGGGTTGGCGACGATGTTGGCCAAGGACCTGGCGCCGGTCCGGCGCCGCTATTCGTACAGGTTCCTCTTCATCCCCGGCACCATCGGGGCGATCACCTGGCTCAGCCTGAACGAGGGAAGGGTCGGGCGGATCAAGGCCGGCTTGGTCCTCGCGGGGGTGGGCGACGGGGGGAACATGGCCTTCAAGAAGAGCCGTCGGGGCGGCTCGGAGATCGACAGGGCCGCCGCCCACGTGCTGAGAAATTCGGGCCGTTCCCACCGCTTGCTCGATTATCGGCCTGATGGGTACGACGAGCGGCAATATTGTTCTCCCGGGTTCGACCTCCCGGTCGGGAGGCTCTCGCGGACGCCGTCCGGCGAGTATCCCGAGTACCACACCTCGGCGGACGACCTGCTTTTCGTATCCGCGGAGGCCCTTGAGGAAAGCTATGGGACGGCCCGGGGCATCCTTGATGTGCTTGAGGGCAACAGGCTCACCGTGAACCTGAACCCGAAGTGCGAACCGCAGCTCGGCCGCAGGGGCCTCTATGCGCCGGACGCATCGGATAACCTGGCCCTGCTGTGGGTGTTGAGCCTGTCGGACGGCCGATCGGACCTGTTGGAAATAGCGGACGTGGCCGGGCTCCCATTTTCGGTCATAGGGGAGGCCGCGCGTAGACTCGTTCAGGCCGGGCTCCTGGCCGAGAAAAAGGCTTAGCGGATGAAGGGACCATGGCGGATCCGCTGACGATCGAGGGCCGACGCGTCCTGGTGACAGGCGCCAGCGGCTTCATCGGCTCGTTCCTTTGCGCCAAGCTCGTGAGCCTCGGCGCGGCCGTCCACGGCGTCTCCCGGGGCGCCGCTCCGCCGGTCCGGAACGGCGTGACCTGGTGGACCTCGGACCTGCAGGACGAGACGGCGGTCTCCGGCCTGCTCGACGGGGCCAAGCCGGATATCGTGTTCCACATGAGCGGCTGCGTCACCGGCTCCCGCGAAGCGTCGGTAGTCCTTCCCACCTTCCGCTCGAACCTCATCAGCACCGTCACCCTCCTGGCCGCCCTGCAGCGGGCCGGATGCGAAAGGGTCATCCTGGCCGGATCCATGGAGGAGCCCGCGCCCGGCCAGACGGGGCTCTCCTCGGTCTCTCCCTATGCCGCCTCGAAGTGGGCGTGCAGCGTGTATGGCCGGATGTTCCACACCCTCTATGGGCTGCCGGTAGTGGTCCTGCACATCTTCATGGCCTACGGCCCCGGCCATCGGGACGCCCGGAAGCTCGTTCCCTATGTCACCCTGTCGTTCCTGCGACAGGTGGATCCGTGGCTGTCGAGCGGGACGAGGCTGGCGGATTGGATCTATATCGATGACGTCGTCGACGGCTTGATCGCCGCGGCCCGGCAGGACGGCGCCGCCGGGGAGACCTTCGACATCGGCTCCGGGACGCTGACGTCCGTCGGCGGGATCGTCGAGAAGCTGCGCGTCCTGACAAGGACCGGGGCCCTCCCCCAGTTCGGAGCGCGGGCCGATCGTCCGTTCGAGAACGCCCGGGCCGCGGACACGGATCGCTCGCTCGAGCGGTTGGGATGGAAGGCCCAGGTGGGCCTCGAGGACGGGCTCAGGCGTACCGTCGCCTGGTACAGCGAACAGATGAAGAAGGGGGAGATCCCATGAAAGTCGTCCTATTCTGCGGCGGGCTCGGGATGCGGCTGAGGCAGTTCTCGGAGACCGTGCCCAAGCCCATGGTCTCGGTCGGGTACCGGCCGATCCTCTGGCATGTCATGAAGTACTACGCGCACTTCGGCCACACCGATTTCATCCTCTGCCTGGGGCATCGGGGCGACCTCATCAAGAAATATTTCGTGAGCTACGACGAATGCGTCTCCAACGATTTCGTCCTGAGCAAAGGCGGCAAGGACGTCAGTCTGCTGAACAGCGACATCGGCGATTGGCGGATCACGTTCGTCGATACCGGACTGAACGCCAACATCGGGCAGCGGCTCTGCGCGGTCCGCAAACATCTGTCGGGCGAAGAGATGTTCCTGGCCAACTACGCCGATGGCCTGACCGATCTTCGCTTCCCGGACTATCTGGAGCGTTTCCGGGCCAGCGGGAAGATCGCGTCCTTCATTTCCGTCAAGCCGACGCAGAGCTTCCATGTCGTCACGATCAAGGGAGACGAGGAGGTGGCGTCCATCAAGCCCATGGCCGATTCGCCGCTCTGGATCAACGCCGGATATTTCATTTTCAGAAAAGAGATCTTCGACTTTATCAAGACCGGGGAGGACCTGGTCATGGAGCCGTTCCAGAGGCTGATCAAGGACCGCTGCATCATGACCCATAAGCATGAGGGTTTCTGGATGGCCATGGACACGTTCAAGGACAAGCAGTTCCTGGACGAGATGGTGTCGAAAGACAGCGTGCCTTGGGAGGTCTGGAGGAAGAAGAAATGAAGGAACTCAAGCTCGGCTCGAGCGGCCAGGCTCTCAAGGTGCTGTGCCTGGGCGCCCACAGCGACGATATCGAGATCGGATGCGGCGGGACCGTCCTCGAGCTCGTCGCATCGCATCGGCGGGCCTCCTTCGATTGGGTCGTGCTCAGCGCCGGGGGGCGAAGAAAGCGGGAAGCCGAGGCGGGCGCCGAGGCCTTCCTCTTGGGGGCAAAGGGGAAGAACGTGATCCTCAGGGATTTTCGGGACGGGTTCTTCCCCTATGAGGGAGGCGCGATAAAGGGATTCTTCGAGGAGCTGAAGCTGAAGGTCCGGCCGGACGTGATCTTCACCCATGCCCGGGCCGATCTCCACCAGGACCATCGCCTGGTCTCCGAGCTCACATGGAACACCTTCCGGGACCACCTCATCCTCGAGTATGAGGTCCCGAAGTATGACGGCGACCTGGGCGCTCCCAACGCTTACGTCCCCCTCAGCCCGGAGAGCCGGGACGCGAAGGTCCGGCTCGTCCTGAAGTGCTTCGGATCGCAGGCCGGGAACCGCTGGTTCTCGAAGGAGACGTTCCTGGCGATCATGCGGTTGCGCGGGATCGAATCGAACGCTGTCTCGGGTTCCGCCGAGGCGTTCTACGCCCGCAAGCTGGTCATCGGCTGAGCAGGCCCCGACGGCCTGATCGCGGCCCAGCCTTCGTTCGCGCAACGGACGATGCGCTCGATGTCCCTTGGCCTCAACGCGTAAGAGCTGGGGAGGACCAGCGTCGTCCTCAGCGTCCGTTCTGCCGACGGGCAGTCGTTCTCGTAGCCGTAATGCCGGGAGGCCCCTTCGACCGTATCCCCATAGGGGCTGGCCGTGCCGATCCCGTTGCGCCTCAGGTGGGCGGCCATGGCGTCCCTCTCTCCGGTCGAGGGGAAGATGACGGGATACATGAACCGGTTGCAGACTGTCCGGGGGCCTTCGAGGGGCAGACGGGCAGGGGCCAAGCGCAGATTCCGGTCGAAGTAAGCGGCATGGGCCCGCTGAGCTGCGATCATCGAATCCAATCGGGGCAGCCGGTCACGGAGCGTGGCCACGTCGGAGCCGAACATCCGGCTGACGACTATCGGCGATTTGTCGGCGAATTCCGTCTTCTTGTTGTAAAGGGCCCAGATCCTCCAACCCAGCAGGCCCCACCAGAACCGGCCCCGGAGCTTCGACCGGAGGTAGGTCGTGCTCACGTGCTTGAGCTCCTCTGCGGCCGTGGGGGCCGGCAGCGCTTCGATCAGGGCGGAGAAGCGCGCATGGAGGTCCCGGTCCCTCGAAAAGACGGCCGCGCCCTCGCCGACGGCGAGGTATTTCCCGGAGCGAAAGCTGAAGAAGGCCGTATCGCCGAAGGAGCCGCAAGCGCGGCCGTCCAGCCGGCTTCCGAGCGACTGGGCGCAATCCTCGATGACGGGCCGGCCCGCCATGATCGCCAGGATCTCGGGCATATCGCAGAGATTCCCGAACATGTGGACGGCGATGACGGCGTCCAGGCCAGCCTGTTTCGCCATCAGGTCCGCCGTCGACAGGCAATATGTCCCGGGATCGATATCGATGAACTTCGGCAGGCAGCCCGCGGCTTTGATGGCCTTGAAAACGACCGGACAGCAGTACAGAGGCACGCCGATCCTCGCGCCGGCCGGCAGGCCCAGGGCCTTGAGAGTGACGATCACGGCGGCCCTGGCCGACCGGATCGAGGTCCCTTCACCGACGCCGGCGAGCGCTATCGCGGCCGGCTTTCCGGGGGCGGGCCGGCGCGCGGACGCGATGCCGCGCAGGAGGTCTCTCAACGAATAATAGTGGAGCTCGGTGGGGATCAGTCCCATGCTCGTCTCCTCAAGCAACCCCGGCGTCCGCGCGATCGAGCTTGTGCTTCTCGGCGTCGACGATATCCCCGCCGCTGCGAAGGCGGGCGGCCAGGCCATAGATTCGGTATTTCAGGGGGTGAAGAGGGTATTTCCAGATGTAGCCCCTCTTGAGGATCGAGCCGAAGCGTTTCTTGAACAGGCCGAGCGCCTCCTGCTTGGAGCCCTTCGCGGGATCGACCCGGGCGCCGAAGAAATCGAACGTCCGGGCACCAAGGCCCTTGAACAGGCGCACGGCCTCCCAATAGAGCAGCTTGTTCGATCCGGACGCCTGGCCCAGGATGTTGCCGGCGTAGACGGCATAGGCACAATACTCGCTGTGGGCGAAGACGCAATAGCTCTGGACGCTGCCGGCGAGATCGGCGGCCAGGATCCTGCCGTTATCGCCCAGCCCCGAGAGATACTCCCTGAAGGACCTCATCTCCATGAAGGGCAGCCGGGACCGCTTGAAGGTGGCCTTGATCAGCGCATAGGCCGCCGGGATCTCCCCGGGGGCCGCGTCCCTGATGACGACGCCGGCCCTGACGGCCGACTTGATGTTCTGCCGGGTGATCCTGTCGACGTTCTTCCAAAGGACCTCTTCCGAAGGCCCCAGGTCGATGACATAGCTCCCGTAGGGCGCGGCGTCCGCTCCCTCCGGATAGGTCCGGAAGATCGCGTTGGACGTGGCCGGGATGACCATGTCCGCTCCCGCGGACCGGAAGTGATCCAGCGCCCCGTTCAGAAAGTCCCTCTCTTCGGCGGGGTCGAAGCCCGCGGCCATGGGGATCGTTTCGACCCGGAAGCGGACCATGCGGAAGACCGCCTTGCGGACGATCGTATAAGGCAGGACGCACCTGAGCTCGCCCGATCCCGAAAACCCGCCGAGCCAGCCATACGCGTCGCCCACGGCTTGGAGGAACGATTCCTTGGCGAAGACCGGCAAACCGGCGTGCCAGGCGATCTTAACGGGCTCGACTCTCATGCGCTCGAATTCCCTATTTCGGTATCGTGACGTCCTGCGGCAGTCCGGTCCTCAGGGAGTCCAAGACACGGAACGCGGCCGCCGTCGTGTAGAGGAGGGACTCCAGAGGAATGGGGGAGGGGAGTCCCTCACGGATCGAGCTGACGAAGCTCTCGACCTCTTCCTTGTGGCCCTTCCCGGGAGATTTGGCTTTCTTGAGCTTTCCGTTGACGTAGACGTCGGCTGTACGGAAATCATTGATGATGAATGTTTTGCCGCCGCCGAAGATCTCGATCCGCTCCTTGGCGAGAAGCCTGTCCCCGCAAGCGAGGTAGGTGATGACCCCAACGGAGCCGTTGCCGAAGCTGCAGGTGATGACGACATTGTCCTGGTTCTGCGCTTTCGTGTTCGCGTTGGCGACACATGCCGCGAAGATCCCGCCGGGATCCGCTCCGGTCATGAACTGGAGGAAATCGATGAAATGACAGACCTCGCCGAGGATGCGGCCGCCGCCCTCCTCGGTCTGGGTCCAGTTGTCCTTGGGAATGAAGCCGGCGTTGACGCGGTAGTTCACGACGATCGGTTCCGAAAGCCCCTGGAAGAGCTCCCGGGCCTGCTTCGCCAGCGGCGCGAACCGCCGGTTGAATCCGACCTGGAGGCGGCGGGACGGATGGCGGCGGCTGGCGGCGGCGATGAGCCCCAGTTCCTCCTCATGGATCGTCAGGGGCTTCTCGACATAGACGTTCTTGTCCGCTTCGAGGGCTTTCAGGACGAGCTCGCCGTGGGTGTTGTGACGTGTGGCGATGAAGACCGCATTGACCTCCGGGTCCGTAAGGACATCCTGCGCGTCCGCGGAGAAGGCCCGGAACTTGAACTTCTCACCGGCGCTCTTGGCCGTCATGCCCCGCGCGTCCGCCACCCTGATCAAGGGGCCTTGGGCCTGGGCGAAGGGGATGAGGAATTTCTGGGCGAAGCTCCCGGCCCCGATGACGCCGATGCCGACGGACGGTTCGGCGGCGGTGGCCTTAGCTTCCCGGACCGGGCGTTCTACCGGCTTGTCTTCCGTTTCGGGATACTTCAACAGGATGCCGATCGAGGGCTCCTGGACCTTGCCGGTAACGATGTCATAGGCCTTGCCGGCCTGCTCGATGTCGAACACATGGGTGATGAGCGGCTTGACGGCCACGGTGCCGGCTTCGAGCAGATCGACGAAAGCCGCCATGTTCCTGTTCTCGGTCCAGCGGACATGTCCGTAAGGGTAATCGTGTCCCTCTTCTTCATAAACGGGATCATAACGGCCGGGGCCGTAGGAGCAGGAGATCTTCAGCTCCAGCTCCTTCTTGTAGAAATGAGGCTCGCGGGGGATGTTCATCGGCACGGCCCCGACGACGACGATGACGCCCTTCTGACGGAGGATGGAGGTCGCCAGCTCTACGGGATCGCTCGTCTTGGCCGCGGCGGTGATGATGACGGAGTCGAACCCGCGGCCGGCCGTAAAGGAATCCAGCCCGGAGCCGAGGTCGGCGTCACCGCGGGCCATGGCGGCGTGGCAGCCGAGCGTCCGGGCCAGGCCGACCATCGCGGCCGACGTGTCGATGCCGAAGACGCGGCAGCCGTTGGCGCGGAGGATCTGGGACGTGATCTGCCCGAGCAGCCCGAGCCCGATGACGCAGACGTACTCGCCGATGCGGGGGCCGGCTTGGCGGACCCCCTGCATGGCGATCGAGCCCAGCGTGGTGAATGCCGCGTGGTCCAGGGGGACGGCGCCGGGGACTTTGACGACGAGGTTCTGCTGGACCGAAATGATGCCCGCGTGCGACGCGCTGCTGCCCCCGCAGGCCACCCTGTCGCCGGGTCGGAAGGCGCCGGCTGTGTCAAGGGAAAGGAGCACCGTCCCCGCGGAGCTGTAGCCGAGCTCCTTGAGCGTCTCGAGCTTGGTGCGCACGCGCTTGAGGGTCTCGGCGAGCCCCTCCTTCTTGTAGGTTTCGAGCACCTGCCTGACGAGGTCGGGCCGCTGCCGCGCCTTGCCCAGCAGGGAGGCTTGGGCGGTCGTAACGGTCGACCGCTCGGTGCCGGCGCTGATCAGGGAGAAATGGTTGCGGACAAGAACGTACCCGGAGGCCACGGGGGGCACGGGCACGTCGTCGACGAAGAGGTCGCCGGACTTGAAATCCTGTATCACTTGTTTCATGGGACGATCCTTTTCACCGCGTTCTCACTTGGCCGCTTCGCGATCGGGCCCTTCCTCCGACGCCAACGAGCGAACTCGGCTCTCGATGTCTCCGAACGTCGAAACGGTCACGCCCTCACGCCCCAGCCGGTCCAGGAGGGCATCGACCGACTCATAATCGATGGGGTCCTTGGTATGCATGATCGCGACGACCGGACGGAATTCCCGGGGGCCCTTGCGGCCGGTCCTGAGCAGGCGATCCGTCATCCGGCTCAGCTCTTCCTTCGTCATCTGGCCCAGGTCGAACTTGAGGGGGTAGCGAAATCGGGCGAAGTCCGCCAGACGGCTGAGGACCCTCCGGCCCGTCTGCGCTGTCGACGCTCCCGTCCGCTGGAGGCCAACGCGCTTGGCCGTCAAGAGCTTCCAGGCCGCCTCCTGCCGGGTGAAGACGGGGACTTCGATCAGGGCGCCCCGACGGTCGGGGACGGCCACATCGGCCCGGAATCTCCAATAATAGGCCTTTTCGGGCGCCCGCCGGTAATCGAGCCCGTGTTCGCGCCAGAGGCCTCCCTTGTACACGGAGGAATCCAGTCGGAGGCCATGGGCCGCCAAGACGTCGGCCATCGGCTGGGTGGGCTGGAAGAGCAGATGCCCGGCCCTGTGGGACAAGGGTTGGAAGCCCGGGTCCCCCGCAAGCCGGCGAAGGTAGCCGACGGCGCGCCCGATGACCTCGCCGATCCGCTCGACCGGCTGGGTGCACAGATTGTACTCACTCCGGTCGAGGACCCATGCCCCGTTCTCGCGCCGGGCGTTGTACCACCATGGGTGGAGATGCAGCCCGAGCTCGAAACCCTCCTCACGAAGGCCCTTCAGCTGGGCCTTGACCCGTTCGATCATGGGATCCGCGGCGTGGGCTTCGATCATCTCCAGCTCGGCGACGTCCGGGAACACGACGAACCGGGCGCCGTGGTTCCGGAAGATCGCGCGCAACATTTCCGCCGGCTCAACCACCAGCTCCTGGAGCGTTCCCTGGCCATTCCCGTAGATCTCGTAGTCGACGGTGAACACGAACGAGATCATGACGCCGGCCTTCCGTGGTCGAGCAGGGTCGCCAGGGCCAGGAGCATCCAGGCCTGGGACCATCTCATGAAAGGAGTCCGGACCGTGAGGCGGGGCCGCTTCTGGAAGTAGAAATAGCCTTTGGGGCTCCGAAGGTGTTCGAGCGTCCAGGCGAGGACCGCGGAAGCCAGCTCGACGTTGTCCGTTCCGAAGTCGGCGAACTCCGTCAGGGTGATGATGCTCTGGGCGGCGCTATGGATATCGATGGGATAGGCGGCATCGTGGAAGTACTTGGGGGCGCCATCCTCGCGGAAGAAACGGGTTTTGAAGAAATCGAAGCCCTTCCGGATGGCCGGATCGAATTCCCCCGTTCCGGCGTCGTCCCGGATGCGCCGGAGGGCGACCAGGTTGAAGCCCGTATGGAAATTGTCTATCCATTGCTGGGTTGGCGCCTCACCATAAGCCCAGGACCCGTCGTCGTGCTGCCTGGCAACGGAGAAGCGGGCGGCCTCGAGCGCCGGTTCGACGTACTTCCTGTCGCCCGAGATGCGGCCGACGCGGCAGAGATAAGACGCGCCGAGGAGGTTGGCGTTGTGGACCTCATCATCGCCGACGAGGGTATAGCGGAAGCGCAACCTCCCGCGCCCGTCCCGCGACGACAGTTCCTCGAGGATGAAGTCGGCGGCGCTCACGGCGGCCTCAGGCCAGGCAGGTTCCGGGCTCCGTTCATTGGCGTCGAGCAGGGCGTTGCCGGCGAAGGTCGTGCAGACGATGTTGGGCGAGCCCTGTGGGACGAGGTCGAACCTCTGCTGCCAATCGAAGTTATACCCCCAGCAGGAACGGGGCCGGCCGGGGGACCTCAAGGATAACAGCTTGCCGGCCAAGGCCGGCACGAGCCCGGCCGCTTCCGGCGCGATCGTCCTCGACAGCTTGGTGGCCGAGGTCAAAAAAAGGGCGATGCCTTTCGGATTGGGCGTCCTGGGCACGAGAAGAAGAGGCCTCAGGTTGACCGGGCTGCGTTTGACGCCTTGGGTCAAGGCCAAGCGGGCCAGCCGGAAATCGAGGAACGGCAGCGACCGGAAGACCCGGCTGTTGAGCGCATCGTACGGATCGTAGCCCGACCAATCATTCGCCCGGCAATAGGCCAGCAGATCGAGCGCCGCGCGCCGGGCCGTCGCGAGTGAGCTTCGAGGGACGTTCACGTCGCCCGCTTCTCCGGCGCCGGCGAGGCCGCGATCAATTCGTCGAGGATCCGCTCCGCCGTATGGCCGTCCCAGAGCGGCGGTATCTGCCCCCGGCGCTCCGGGCCGGCGAGCAGGCCGTCGATGTCCCCGAGGAATCTCTCGAGCCTGGTCAGGCGATTGCTGCCCAGGGTCACCGTGATCGGCCTTTCGGTATTGGGCCTCAGGGTCAGGCAGGGGGTGCGAAAGTATGTCGCTTCCTCCTGGAGACCTCCGGAATCCGTCAGGACGACCCTCGCGTGTTCCGTCAGGCAGAGGGACGCGTGGTAGCCAAGAGGATCGAGCAACATCAGGCGGCCGGCGGCCGGGGGGAACAAGCCGAATTCGGCGAGCATCTTGCGGGTGCGCGGATGGACCGGAAAGGCAACGGGAAGACGCTTCGACAAGTCACCCAAACCGGCCATGAGGATCCCCAGGGTGCCACGCTCGTCCACGTTGGCCGGACGATGGATCGTGACATAGATGAAACGGGAAGGCTCGAGCCCGAGATCATCCAGTATCCTGTTGGCGCGGGCGGCCGGCAAGTTATCGATCAGGGAGTCGATCATGATGTTGCCGACGAGCTTGATCTTCTCCTTGGAGATGCCTTCCCTCAGCAGGTGTTCGTTGGCGTCCTCGGAGGGGGTCAGGAGCAGGTCAGCCAGGGCGTCGGTCACCAAGCGGTTGATCTCCTCGGGCATGGTCCGGTCGAAGCTGCGCAGGCCGGCTTCGATGTGGGCGACCCGGATGCCCATCTTGGCGCAGACCAAGGTGCAGGCCATCGTCGAATTGACGTCCCCGACGACGACGACCCAATCGGGCTTCTCCCGGTTGCAGACGGCCTCGAAGCTCGTGAGGATGCCGGCTGTCTGGACGGCATGCGTTCCGGAGCCCACACCGAGGTTGATATCGGGCCGCGGAATGCCGAGCTCCCTGAAGAAGACCTCGGACATGTTCTCGTCGTAGTGCTGTCCCGTGTGCACCAACACGGCGTCGACACCCGGCCTTCCCGCGGCCAAAGACCGGTTGTAGGAAGCGACCCGCTTGATGAACGGTCCGACCTTCATGAAGTTCGGGCGTGCGCCCGCTACGACGATCAGCTTCAGACGATCCATGATCGGATTCTCCGGTAAATAAAAGTTCAGGCCCAGCGGGTCTTACTGTTGCGGCAGGGCCGCAAGCGCTCGATACGAATGATGTTCTCGACCTGATCCACGATATCCTTCAGGGCATCCCGCGGCGATTGGTCCGGCAGGCGGGTTTTGTCCCTGCGGGCAAAGAGGATCTTGGTCCAAACCTCCTCCTTGCTGCGGATCATCTTCAGCCGTCCCTGGTCCTCGAGCATAAGGTCCACAGCCCCCGTTTTGCCCCGAAAGATGCTATAAACGGGGACGCCCAGGGCCGCAGCCTCGCGGTTCATCGTCCCCCCGCCGCTGACGACAAGGTCGGAGATCCAGATCAGGTTCAATCCGTCGATGGCCCCGGCCGGAACAACCGTCCGGCCCTCTCTGAACCATTCCGGATAATGCTCCCGCATGGCCTTCTCTTGATGGGCGTTACGGGGCAGGAGGACGGCCCGAACGCCCGGAGTTCTGCAGATCCTGGCCATGAGCTCGTGAAAGAGCACATCGCTTTCCGGGTTGTAGTAATGAGCCTCGTCTGCGGGCGGCCTCACGGAAACGATCAATTCGTCCGCCCCCAGGCCCAGCTCCTTCAGGAGGCTGGCCGAAGGCTTGAATTCGGGGACATAGACATCTTCTTTGATCCCGCGGTAGTAGAGGACCCTATTGATCTTCGAGGGCAGGCTCTCCGGCGATAGCGCCTCCGGCACGATCGTCCAGCGGGGACGGGAAGGGGGAGGCATTTGGGCATGTTCGTAGTCGAGGATAAGGACGGTCGGGACGCCGAGCAGGTTGCTGACGATGTTCTGAGAACGGGCCCCGTGGGACAGCGACAGGCCGGGACGCTGACGCAGGAAGAACGGCAGCAGCTGAAGGGAACGGATCATGATCCCGCCGAGCTTCATGGCCAGGTTCTTGCCGTAATGGCGCCCGATCCTGCGGAAGGTCAGTCCCTTCTTTTCGGCGAGGTCGCAGACCTGGAAAGCGTCGCGGGCGGTCAGGACCACCTCATGTCCCCGTCGTTCCAGCTCGCGGATGATCGGGATGAAGAACGGAACGTGTGGGGTGTTATCCAGGTCGATCCAGATCTTCACTTTTGGAGTGAACAGGCCTTTGTTCTGCCGCTGACTGATCTTGGGAGGCAAGCGCCTTGCTCCTGCTTCGATCACAGGCTCCTGATTCCTGGCGGCTGCCGTCGTCCGCCAGAAACGGGCCATCTCCCGGGGCAAGGCGTGCCAATACCGGCCCTCGTATCTCGTCCGGACATATTCGAGGAACTCGATATAGTGCTCGACAGAATACTCTTCGTACCCGCCGCCGCTCCCTTCGAACATCATGTAATCGGGATGGGTATTGAGGGCGGCCATGCCGCCTTTCTCGGCGATCCAGTCGAGCTTCTGTTTCCAGATCCGGATATCCTTCTCCCTGAGGATCACAAAAAGCCCATGGTCTTGGGGCAGGGTGTAAGGGAGCTCTACGTACGTTCGTGTTCCGGAATCGTTGCTCGCCACGAAGGGAAAGATAGAACCCACCCCCTCCGGCTGAGGTTCGAACGGGTCCGTGGCGAACGTCGAGCAGGAATACTCGATATCGAGCTCGGCGATCCAGTTCAAGTTGTGCAGCATGGACGGCGACGAGAATCCGACCGCACCCCACCTCTTGAGGTAATCATTGATCCGCGGCACCTTCTCACAAAAGCCCATGGGGTTCCGGAACAGCTTTCCGTCGTGCTTGAGACCATGGACGCCGACTTCAAAACCGGCTTCAGCCAGGCTCCGGATGACATGCGATGGGGTCGGATAATCTTCCGGAACGAAGTTGAAGGCCGACCGGAAACCCTGCTGCCGGTCGATTTCCATCAGCTTGAGGGACTGTTTAAGTCCCTTTAGGCTGTCGATATCATGATACAAAACCAGGGCGAAATCCCTGCTTTCAGGCCACCCTGACCAGCCCCGAGGCGGTTCCGCCGAGGCAGGATCGATAGGCCACGTAGCACGCACGAGCTTCCGTTTGCGTGCCGCGATCGCTCGACGGATTGAGATCTGGAGCCTTCGGGGGATGATCGGCTTTATTTCGTAGAAAAAATCTATCGCCTTCATATCGCTGGGTCCGAAAGTCCACTCCTCATAGTGGTTAGTCGCAGATTTCAAGGGCTCCGACCATAATTTATAGTCGAAAGATTGCCGATATTCAAGGGGCGCCCGCAATTCCATGTCAAAAAACAGGACATTTGCCGTTCGGCATTTGAGATCGATGATATGATTGATCTGTCATGGTCGCGAAGAGATCGAAGATGCGGCTGGCCCTCGTCTCGCTTGTTCTTGTCATTGCCGCCTGCCAAAGCGGCGGAGGCGGGGGAGGGGCGGCCGGGCCGGATTACCCCCTCAGGATCAGCACGAACGGACGTTATCTGGTCGATCAGGACAACGAACCGTTCCTCATGATCGGCGACGCCCCCCAATCGCTGATGGTCAATGCGTCGCCGGACGACGTGGACCTCTACCTGGCCGATCGCGCTTCGCATGGCTTCAACACGATATGGATCAATCTTCTTTGCGCGGAGTATACCGGCGGACGCGGCGACGCTAGCACGATCGATGGACTCCGGCCTTTTATCATCACGAGCGACCTCTCCACTCCTAATGAGATCTATTTTGACAGATGCGATGCGGTCATCCGCTCAGCTGCTGACCGCGGCATCACCGTCCTTCTCGATCCCGCTGAGACCGGCAGCTTCCTCAAAGTGATGCGGGCGAACGGCCTCGAAAAATGCCGGGCTTACGGCCGGTACGTTGGGAACCGGTACAGGGACTTCGATAATATCATCTGGATGTCGGGAAACGATTTCCAGAGTTGGCGGAACGAAAGCGATAATCTATTGGTCAAAGCGGTCGCGGCGGGCATCAAAGAGACCGATCCGCGCCATATCCATACCCTCGGGCTCGACTACTTCGTCAGCAGCTCGTCGGACAACGCGCTTTGGTCCGACCTCATCGACTTGAACGCCGCCTATACCTACTATCCGGCCTATGCCGAAGTCCTTGAGGATCATGCCCGGACGCCGGCCTCGCCCGTCTTCCTGATCGAAACGGATTACGAGTTCGAGAATGGCGCCGATGCCGAGCGGCTCCGGCGTCAGGCCTACTGGTCCTTCCTCTCCGGCGCCTGCGGCTACGTCTACGGGAACGGCTTCATCTGGCCCATGGCCCCGGGCTGGAAGGGGTACCTCGAAACCCCGGGGATCGTCGAGCTCGGCTACTGCCGGGCTCTCTTCGATTCCCTCACTTGGCATAACCTCGTTCCCGACACCTCGCACCGGCTCGTCACGGCGGGCTACGGGACGTACTGGTCCGGCGGCACCCCGAGCTACGGCATCAGCGCTAACGATTATGTCACTGCGGCCTCGATGCCCGACGGCCGCCTGGCCCTGGCCTATATCCCTTCGGCCAGAACGGTCACCGTCGATCTGTCCGTGCTGGCCGGGCCCGTTACGGCCCGCTGGTTCGACACGACGACAGGGACCTACCTGGCCATCGCCGGGTCGCCGATGCCGAACAGCGGACCTTGGCCCTTCACCACCCCGGGACTTCACACCGACGGCGCCGGGGATTGGGTCCTGGTTCTCGAAGCGCAATAGCCCGGCTGCGGGGGGGCCGTTTCCTTGACTTGTCCTGGGCGATAAACTAATATTTTTGGCGCGGGGAAACGGCGAAAGAAGCGGAACAAGGACCTTAAAATGGCCAAGTGCACGATCGGGGGCGCCATCATCAAGGGCGTCAGCTCGGCGGTCCCCTCTAAGCGGTTCGACAATGCGGCGGACGCCACGGGTTTTTCCGAGGATGAAGTGCGCAAGGTCATGGGCATGGCCGGCGTCAAGAGCCGGCACGTGGCCGGGGAATCCGTTTGCAGCAGCGACCTCTGCCAATCGGCGGCTGAATCCCTGCTTGAAAGGGTCGGCTGGCCGAGGGATTCCGTCGATGCCCTGATCATGGTCACCCAGTCCCCGGACTATCTCCTGCCGTCGACGGCCTGCCTCCTTCAGACCAAGCTCGGGCTGTCCACGTCCTGCGCCGCCTTCGATGTCGGACTGGGCTGCTCCGGCTATCCCTACGGCCTTTACCTGGCGGCGCTCATGATCTCCGGAGGCGGTATCAGGCGGGTCCTGCTCCTGCACGGCGAAACCCCGGCCCGGTTCGCCGATGAGAGCGACCGGTCCGTCTCTCTCCTTTTCGGGGATGCCGGATCGGCCACGGCCATCGAAGCGGGCGGCCCCGAGAACGCCCGGCCTTGGTCGTTCGCCCTTCATACGGACGGCAGCGGCTCCGGCGACCTGATCATCCCCGGCGGGGGATTCCGGGAGCGCTTCCCGCAGGACCGGCGGAGATACTATGTTTCGATGAACGGGGCCAATATCTTCAATTTTTCGATCAAGCGCGTCCCCCCTCTCATTCAGGACACCCTGGACGAAGCCGGGCTCGGCAAAGAAGACGTGGACTACTACATCCTCCACCAATCAAATCAGTTCATCATGCGCCACCTGTCCAAGAAGATGGGCATTCCCGAAGCCAAGGTCCCTCTGACCCTCGGTGATTTCGGCAACACGGGCGGGCCTTCCGTCCCACTGACCATGACTCAAGGGGCCCTTGTCCGTCCTTCCGACCGGCCTCTGACCCTGATGCTCGTCGGCTACGGCGTGGGATTGTCCTGGGGAGCGGCGCTGGTCACGCTCGGCCCCGAGGCTTCTCTGGGGCACGTCGAATTAGAGAACCGGGATTGATTTTGGCCGGGCCGGGAGGGTATATTGGCGGGGAGAGGAGACCGGCAAACCGTGACCAAGGATCCCCGTGAGCTTCTGGCCTGGGTCGCCGATGTTTTTGAAACCCCTGTCGAGAGCATCCAGCCGCAGACCCCAAGAGATGAGATCGCGACCTGGGATTCGCTCGGGATCCTGACCCTGATCGCCCGGATGGACGAGGATTTTCACATCCTCCTGACGGACGATGAGATCCAGCGGCTGAGGTCCGTCGGGGACGTCATCGACCTCGTTCGCGAGCGCGGTGCGGATCCCGGCTCCTGAGACCATGCGTTTCCTGTTCATCGACCGCATTCTTATGCTCGAGCCGGGAAAATGCATCGAGGCGGAACATGTTTTTTCCGCCGATCTCGATCTTTTCCGGGACCATTTCCCGGGCTTTCCGGTCGTGCCGGGCGTCCTGCTGACGGAGATGATGGGCCAGGCGGCCGCCAAGTGCCTGGACGCCGAGGGGCCCGAGAAGGGGAGGGGAAAGGCTATGCTGGCCCAGATCCGCTCGGCCTCCTTCAGGGATTGGGTCAGGCCCGGCGAGAGGGCCTTGATCCGGGCCGAGATCCGGACGAACCGGCCCGAATATGCGACGGCGGCATGTTCGGCGGAAGTCCGAGGGAGCCGCGTCTGCTCGGCCGAGCTTCTCTTCTCCTTTATGCCGTTCGAGCGCCTCGCCCCGGGCTATCGTGACGAGGTCCTGGAATCCTACCTGGCCGCCCGGCGGCAGGGAAAGGACAAGTCCCATGGATGAGATGTTCACTCTCGCGGGCAAGACGTTCCTTATCGCCGGCGGCACGCGAGGGATCGGGCGGGCCATTTCCCTGAGGTTCGCCCGCTCCGGGGCCCGTGTCGTCGCGAACTATGTCAGGGATGACCGGTCGGCCCAATCGCTCAAAGACGAGGGCGAGAAGGAGTCCCTCGCCCTGACCGTGTGCCGGGCCGACCTGACCAGCCCCAAGGGCCTGGCGCACTTGGATGAAGCCGTCATGACCGATATGGGGACCCTTTCCGGATTGGTATTCTGCGCGGCGACCGGTGTCCACAGGTCTTTCGAGGCCTTGAGCGACAGACATTTCGATTGGACCTTTTCGTTGAACGTCCGGACGTTTTTCGACTTGATCAAGCTCTTTCTCCCGAAATTCCTCCCCCCCGCGTCCAGTCGTGGTGCTGTCATCTCAAGGCGCCCGCCAGGTCATTCCCTCTTATTCAATGGTCGGCGCCTCCAAGGCGGCCCTGGAATCCCTGGCCCGCCATCTGGCCGTGGAGCTGGCTCCCCGCGGCATCCGCGTCAATATCCTGTCGCCGGGGCCTGTCCGCACCGGCGCTTGGGATGTGATGCCGGATGGTGGGAACCGCCTTGCGGCGGCGGAAAAACGGACCCCGCTCGGGCGTTTGACCTCGGCGGAAGAAGCGGCCCGGGCCGCGCAGTTCCTTTGCTCGGATGCGGCCGAAGGCATCATCGGACACACTCTGATCGTGGACGGCGGCCTCAGCCTGGTGGGGGAATAGCGTGCTCATTCGCGGCTCCCGTTTCCCGATTAGGCAAATGGCGCTCATGGGCTGGCTCCCGAGCGTCCTGAAGAAAGCCGTTTACCGGCTGAAGGGCTACAAGATCGGGAAGAAAGTCCATTTGGGCTTCGGCTCGGTCGTCGTCGGGGATGAGGTCCTCATCGGAGATAACACCTCGATCAGCTTTCTATCCTATGTTCGGGGCAAACAGATCCGGATCGGAGATCACGTCCAGATAGGGGCGACCACGTTCATCGACACTCCCATCCTGGAGATCGGCGACGGCAGCAAGATCAACGAGCAGGTGTTCGTCGGGGGGCTCCAGTTCCCCGATTCGAAGCTCATCATCGGCAGGAACTGCCAGATCATGCAGATGTCGTTCCTCAATCCGGCCCGATCCATCACGATCGGCGACGACAGCGGGATCGGCGGGGACTGCCTTCTCTTCGGGCATACATCCTGGCTGAGCCAGCTCGAAGGCTATGCGGTGGATTTCGAATCCATCGAGATCGGCAAGAGCGTCTCCCTGTCCTGGCGGGTGTTCGTCCTGCCGGGGGCCAAGATCGGGGACGGGGCCGTGATCGGGGCCGATTCGCTGGTCAGCCACGCCATCCCCCCGAAGTGCCTGGCCATCGGCTATCCGGCCAGGGTTGTGAGCAAGTTCCCGGATTTTCCGCGGGACCTTTCCGCGGAAGATAAGGCAGGGCTCTTCGAGACTATGGTCCGGGAGATGATCCTCTTTTTCAGGGGCTCCGGATTGATCTGCGAAGGCCAGGGGCCCGACTACTCCATCTTCAAGGCCGGCCGGGGCGGCCTCATGGGCAAGAAACGGTGGCGGCTCCGGGTGATCATGCCGGCCGGGAACGGGCTGGGCAGCCCGGCCGCGGAGGGTATCGATGTCCTTCTGAGCTATGGCAAGATCCCCCCGGCCGGGCGACAAGAGATCGAAGGCCGGGGAGTATCCTGGTTCGACGTCGAGAACAAGGAACGTTCGGCCGTGACCAACGACCTGGCCGAGGAAGTCGCCCAGTTCCTCCGGCGCTATGGCATCCGGTTTTTCTGGATCAAAGGCTGAGAGCGGCCGGATTCGCTTGACGGAAGCACCCCACGAGGGGGTCGGATAATGAGGTCAGAGAGGAGCCGAGCATGAGCCCCAAGGAAAGGATCGGCGGAGTCGTCCTTGGCCTTTGCCTGGGCCTTTCCTTTCTGCAGGCGGCCCGCGTCGGACCGGTTTTTTTTCGGCCCGCGATCCGCTCGACCCCGACACCTCCGTCCGATGTTTCCGGGAATCTTCCTGCCATGGGCCCTTGGCGAGCCCGGGCGGCCGGAGATTTCTTGCGTTCCGGAAAACGGACCCCATCCTCCCGGATGCCGGGCCGCGAAGCCGCCGCTATCGTGGCCCGGGAGACGGCCAGAGGCCGGCTTCGATTGAAACGCGTCGAGAGGGACAGCCTGGCCGGGATGACGCACAGCCGGTATGCTCAATACTACCGGGGGCTGGAGGTCCTGGGCGGACAGGTCATCCGGCACCGGGGGCCGGGACGGCCGTCCAGCGAGACCGGCCGGTTCTATGAAGGGATCACGATCGATACAACGCCTCTCGTCGACCCCGGGTCCGCCGCCCGGATCCTCGGGCTATCCCTTGCGGAACCGGGGATCGAATGGTCGGGACCGGCACCACGGCTCCTGGTCTATCCCGTGACCGACGGGGACTACAGACTGGCCTATCGTGTCGTCCTCGGCGGCGGAATGGCCGCCGGCATGACGGGATTCGTCGATGCCAAGAGCGGCGAGGTCCTAAAAGCCTATTCGAATGTCAAACAGGCCGATCTGACCATCGGCCTTGGCATCGGCGCGCACGGCAGCCAATTCAAGCTGCCGACGACGCTCACGAATGGCGTGTATTGGCTCGCAGATTATAAAGGGGTCCGGCCTATCGACCTGATCACCCGGGACTATTCGGTCTCCGATGCCGTCGGCTCGGACGCGGACAACATCTGGGACCATGACGGGGCCATGGTGAGCGCCCACGCCTACGCCGGCTTGGTGTACGACTATTTTTTTGCCGTGCTCGGCCGGTCCGGGCTCGACGGCGCCGATCAGAAAGCCGTCGTTTCCCACGTCCACTACCCGACTTCCGGGATCGCGGTCTGGAGCGGCGGGCAAATGTACTTCGACACGCCGGCGGCGGCCGCCTTGGACCTCGTCGGGCACGAATATGCGCACGGGGTGACCGAGAATACGTCCGGGCTGCTGTACTACTGTGACGCCGACGCCCAGCCGGGCGCCCTCGACGAGGCCTTCTCCGATATCATGGGCACCGCCGCAGAATTCTATTGGCAGGATCCCGGCCAGGGCTTCGACGTGTCCGATTGGCTTCTCGGCGAGGACATCGATCCGCCCTACGTCGGCAGTCTCTATTACGGAGCTCCGGGCTATATGAGGGACCTCTCCGATCCCAATTCGACCTTCATGGAATATCAAGGCGTCGCCAATCCTTATCCCTGCCATCTCTCGCAGTGCCGGGTTTTCGAGAACCCGGCCAGCGATTGGGGAGGGGTCCATTTCAATTCGACCCTCTATTCGCACGCCTTCTACTTGCTGGCCGCGGGCGGGACGAACCGGGTTTCCGGACTCGGCGTAACGGCCATCGGCCTCGATGCCGCGTCCAAGGTCTTCTATCGGGCCTGGACCCACTACCTGACGCCGAGGGCGGATTACCTCGATGCGGCCAACGCCCTGCTGCTTTCCGCTTCAGATCTGTACGGCCCCGCTAGCGTCGAGCGGGCCCAGACGTCCAGGGCCATGGAAGCCATCGGGTGGGTCCTCCAATGATGTCCGCCAGCCGCCGGCGCAGGCTCGTGACCCTGTCAGCATGTCTTTCGATGCTTTTCGGAAGCACGTTCGCCCGGGCCGACGGGGAGATCTTTCTCCGGGTCACCTATGGCCCGGGATTGCTGAAGGAGGACCGGGCGAGCACGTGGACGGCGCCCGTCTACCAGGAAGAGGCCTCTTTCGCCGCTGATTATGTTGTGGCGAAAGGGCTCTCGTTCTTCGCCAGCGCGGGGTATATGCTCTCGAACGCCGTGGGGGTCGGGATCGGCCTCGATCGGACGTCGCGGGATCTGACCGTCGACGGTCATGTCATCGTTCCACACCCCATCTATTTCGACTCTCCGAGAGAGGCCTCGGTCTCGGCAAGCGGCGGGATGACAGAGACCGCTCTTTCCCTGGACCTCTTCGGGCGCTGGCCGCTCGGGCCGGTCGAATTGAACGCCTGGGCCGGGCCGGCCCTTTTCCTGGCGAGCGCGGACTTCATCAGCGGCATGCCCTTCACCGAATCGGCTTACCCTTACGACACCGTCAGCATGGACGTAAGGCTCGAAAAAGGCCGAAAAAGCGCTTTCGGATTGAGCGCGGGAACGAGCCTCGATATTCGTCTTTCCAGGGGCCTGGCTCTCTCTGTGACCGGACGATATCTCCGCGCAACGGTGGGGTTCCAGCCTTCGAGCGGGATCCCTCGCCAGAACGTCGCGTTGGGAGGATTCAAGATCGGGGGCGGCCTGAAAGTGGCCTTTTAGGCGGCCAGGGACGCAGGTTTCGGGACAAAAGATGCTGATCACGGATTGGCGGACAAGAGATCTGGAAGACTCCCGGGAGGTCTCTGCAACGGTCGACGGTTTCCGCCTCTGGTACAGGGTGCCGAAGAGCTTCGCCGTATCCGGGACCGGGGACCCGTTCCTCGCGGCGTCGCTGCTCCCGGCCATGCTGCAAGGGGAGCGCTTGAAGATGGAGCCGGGCCTGACAGTCTCGCCGAAACTGATCCGGAACGTCGAGGTCCTTCAGGGCATCCACAGCTGCTGGAACCCGGTCTTCAATGTCATCCCTATCGAGGCCCGTACCCAGCCCGTTGAACCGCTGAACCCGGGCGCGATGGCGTTCTTCTCCGGCGGTGTCGACAGCACCTATACGTTCCTTAAACGCCTGACGGAGATCAGCCACCTCGTCTATATCCGGGGTTTCGATTACTTCGCCGGAGGGGGGGAGGGGACGGCCTTCGGGATCGACGATATCGCCGACCTGGCCCAGATCGCCTACAAGCTGGACACGGCCTCAGATTCGCTTTCCGCTTTCATTAAGACACGGCTTTCGGGGAAGACGTTGGCGGCCCTGCCCCGGTACAGGATATCCGGCTCCGGTGCGGGCGATTTAGAGGAGGCCCTCGCCGGAGATCTTTGCATGATCGTCGGCGGACCGTCGATCTACATGGAACGGCGTTTTTCCGGCATTCGCCTGCGGCCTGAGACACGGCAGCTTCTCGCCCAAGGCACGGACAGGGAAGGCGTGCCGAGGTTGAATCGGCTCCTCCTCGAGGACGCCTATCCTTTGGAGATCGCCCGACGGGACGGCTCGGCCTTGGACGAGGCCGTAGCCCGGAATGCGAGCTTCCTCAAGGGGAACGGCAGGGTCCTCATCCCGATCACCACCAATTACTTCGCCTTCGGCTACCGTTACAACCTGAGCCGGAACCTGAGCCAGGGCGGCGCCCTGGCCAGCGTGGCTTTGCTCCTGGGATTCCCTCGGGTCTTCGTTCCGTCCTCCTACTCCTATGGCCAGCTCTTTCCTCTCGGCTCGCATCCGCTGACGGACCCCTTGTGGGGGACCGAGGCGACAGAGATCATCCACGACGGATGCGAGTCCCGGCGGCTGGACAAGGTCCGAAGGATCGTCGAAGATGGGCCGGCGCTGGCCAATCTCAGGGTTTGTTTCAATGACCCAAATGTCAATTGCGGGCACTGCCTCAAATGCCTCCGCACCATGATCTCCCTGAGATTGCTGCAAGCCGGGCCCGGACCCTTCCCCGCCCTGCCCTCGAACTCTGCCATCCGGAAATTGCGGATCGCCGGGGCCATCGAAAAGAGCTTTTTTCAGGACAACCTGGATCTCGCCCGGCATTCCGGCGACCAGGGATTGAGGGGGGCTCTGTGGGCATGTCTAAAACGGCAGGAGCGCCAGGACCTCTTCAAGGATTTCGACAGCCTGTTCCTGGGCGGTCTCTTCAAGAAGGCCCGTCGACGGGCTTCGGGCTCCGAACCGGGTTTCCATCGGATCGATACGACCGCTCCCGGAGAACGAGTATCATAGAGGCGAGATGAACGGTTCATTCTACGATAATCACGTCGCGGTCATCAGGACGATCGATCATTACGACCTCGAGGTCCCGTTCCATCCGCCGGAGGCTTACCCGGAATTCTCGGGCTCGAAGAACCACGGCAGGAGCGGCTTCAACCCGATCTACGATTCCGTCAGGAAGCTGTTCATGGCCCTCGAGCTCGACAAGGACCACCTGGGCAGCCGGAGCTGGAACCCCCTTGCGGGGTTGATCGCTCCGGGCAACAAGGTCTTCATCAAGCCGAATCTGGTCAGAGAGACGAGCGGCATCGGCCGGGACGTGAATGCCATCGTCACCCATGCCAGCGTCATCAGACCGATCGCGGACTACGTCCATTTGGCCCTCGAAGGGCGCGGCGAGATCGTCATCGGCGATGCCCCGACCTCGGAGGCCGATTTTCACATCGTCACCAACAGGAACCTCCTGCAGCCGACGGTCGGCTATCTGAAGGGCCTTTATCAAAGCGCGATGTTTGACATCAAGCTCATGGACCTGAGATACGCCCGGGGCGTCGAAGAAGAATTCCCCCAGTACGATCCTCTGGGGATCGAGATCGACCTGGGGCGGCAATCCTTCCTGGATCCCCTAACCGACAGGGAGATGGCGAATCTCACGTATCTCTACGAAGACAATACCTTCATGGCCAAGGCCCACAACCGCCAATCGCACAAGTACCGGATCGCACGGGAGTTCCTGGAGTCCGACGTCGTCATCGGGGTGCCGAAGCTGAAGACACACTTCAAGACCGGGGTCACGCTCAACCTGAAGAACCTGGTCGGGATCGTCACGAACAAAGCCTACGTCCCTCATCTGAGAAAGGGTCCGCCCAGCCGGGGAGGGGATGAGCTCCCTGACCGCAGCCTGACGGAGAAGGTCGCTGCGACCGTGAGGCAGCACAAGAACGATTGGACACGGGCTGGGCTCTATCTATGCGCGAACCTCGCCCGCGATAAGATCGGTTTCACGAGACGGATCGAAGCCCGGCATCGGGTGGTCAGACCGCCGCAGGGATGCTGGGCGGGGAACGACACGATCTGGCGCGTGGCCCTCGATCTCAACAGGATCATGGTTTTCGCCGGTAAGGACGGCGTCATGGGGACGCTCCCGCGGCGAAAGGCATTCTGTATCATCGACGGCATCATCGGCGGAGAGAAGAACGGCCCGCTGCAGGGCCTCGAAAAGCCCGCCGGGGTCCTCATCGGAGGGCATAATCCCTGTGCCGTCGACCTGGCCGCGACAAGATTGATGGGCTTCGATCAGGAAAAGATCCCGCTGTTGAAGAACGCCGGAAGAGAGGACTGGCTTTTCCGCAAGGGACCGGTCGCCGTCGTCTCCAACGTCCCGGAATGGAATACCGTCGACCTTTGCTCCGATGACTATGCCCCGATGCCCGATCTGGATTTCCTCGAGCCCGATCCCTGGCATATCCGGCTGAAGAAGACGGACCGGGCCGGCCGCGTCCTCCGGCAGGAGTGAAAGGCTCCCCTGATGCGCATCCATCGCTGGGAGATCAAGGACGGCCAGGGTTTCCGGGAGGTCGCGGCTGAGATCGACGACTTTCGTCTCTGGTACCGGCTGCCGGGATCGTATGCCGTCCCCAAGTCAGCGGACGCGTTCCTGTGCGCGGCACTCCTCCCCGCGATGGCCAAGAACGAGCGTCTCGAGGTCGAGCCGGGCCTGCCGGTCTCGCCGGCGTTGCTTAAGAACGTTGCCGTGATCCAGGACATCCATCATGGCTGGAACCCCGCCCTGAAGATCGTCCCTATCGAAGCCGAGACCAGGCCGGCCGCGTCCCTCCATCCGGGCGCCGCGGCCTTTTTTTCCGGCGGGGTGGACAGCATGTTCACTTTCTTGAAACGCGAGGCGGAGCTGACTCACGTCGCCTATATCCAGGGATTCGATTTTCGCGTCGATGACTCCAGCTTCGGAGCGGCCTTCGGGCGCAACGCGTCGTTCGTCCACGCCTTCGGTAAGACGATCATCCCGGTCAAGACGAATTCGAACGCCTTTGGCTACCGCCACAATCTGAGCGTGCTTCTTACCCAGGGAAGCGCCTTGGCCGCGGTCGCCCATCTTCTGGGCTTCCCCCGGACCTACGTATCGTCCGCCTACTCCTACAGCCAGCTCGTTCCCTTGGGCTCGCATCCGCTGACGGATCCCCTCTGGTCGACCGAGGGAGTGGAGATCATCCACGAGGGGGCCGAAGCCCGACGGGTCGACAAGGTCATCCGGATCGCCCGGGACCCATTGGCCCTGGCCAACCTGCAGGTTTGCGCCGAGGAGGTCGTCCGCAACTGCGGCCATTGTGAAAAATGCTTGCGAACGATGGTCCCTTTGAGCCTTATCGGCGTGAGCACTCCCGCGTTCCCGCCCTTGCCCCCGCTCGCCGCGATCCGGAAGATCCGCATTGCCAACGAGATCGAGATGATCTTTTTCCGGGAGAACTATGAGCTCGCGATGCGGCGGGGCGATGCCGCCCTGCGCCGGGCCCTGGGCTCCTGCCTGCACCGTCATGATCTCCGGCGGTTCCTCAGGGACGCCGATCGGGTCCTCCTCGGGGGACTGGCCAAGAGGACATATCGAAGGTTCGTCAGCAGCACCCCCGCCAACCGCCGGATCACGATGACGCCCCCGCAAGACTAGTCTTTAGGGGTGAATCATGGCCTCACCCCCCGTAACGGCTTGACTTTTTCGAATAAACGAGTTATGAATGACAAAGGAAGCGCCAAGGAGACTTTTAAAAGGAAGTTTGAGCCTCGTAAGATCGGGGTCTCTATGATCTTACAATGCGCCCCGAATGAGGACTCGAAGTCTTTCATCTTCGGAAGAAAGGGAGCCACAGGATGTTGAAAACGAGTTTTTCAGAACTTGACCGGAAATGGAAGGCCGGTCTGGCCATCCTGGCCGCCCTGGTGATAACGGCCATGATGTCGGCCTGCGTCACGTCGGGCGATGGAGACCCTGATCCCGAGCCGGAATCGGCATACGGCTGGGCCTGGCAATCCGGCAGCATCACGGCGGGCCAGGCAGGGATCTACGGGACGAAGGGGACCGCCTCCGCATCCAACGCCCCGGGGTCGAGGGAATTGGCCCAAGCATGGTTCAGCTCGGGGAGCGCCTGGCTTTTCGGGGGCTCCGGATACGATGCGGCGAGAAGCGGCGGCTATCTCAACGACCTTTGGAAATACAGCCCGACGAGCCGGGAATGGACATGGGTCTCAGGCAGCAATACCGTCAGTCAGTGGGGCTCGTACGGAGCGCTCGGCGTTCCCGCTACAGCGAACGTCCCCGGGGCGAGGTCCGGTCCCGCATCCTGGGTGGACGCCAATGGGGCCCTGTGGCTCTTCGGCGGCCGGGGTCATGATGAGGCCGGCAACGTCGGCTACCTCAACGACCTCTGGAAGTTCGACGCGGCCGCCCTCCAATGGACCTGGATATCCGGCAGCAGTGCCGATGACAGGCCCGGGCTCTACGGAACGAAGGGCACGCCTTCGACGGCCAACATCCCCGGGGGGCGGTTGGGCGCCGTGGCCTGGCTCGATGCGAACGGGAAAGTCTGGCTTTTCGGAGGTTACGGGCTGGATTCGGTCGGCTCGGCCGGCGACCTGAACGATCTCTGGAAGTTCGATCCGGTCAACGGCGAATGGACCTGGGTGTCCGGCGAAGACCTGAAGAACGTGCCCGGGGTCTACGGCACGAAGGGGACGCCGGCGCCGGGCAACTTCCCCGGCGCCAGGGATACCTCCGCCGGCTGGCGCGACGCGTCCGGCATGTTCTGGCTCTTCGGAGGCGGCGGGTTCGGCGCGACCGCGAGTCTTGGCCAGTTGAACGATCTCTGGAAGTTTGACCCGGCCACCCTTCAATGGACCTGGATATCGGGGAGTGATGCCGTCAACCAGTCGGGTGTCTACGGGACTCAGGGCACTCCTTCCGCTTCCAATATCCCCGGGGGGAATTGCGGAGCGAACACTTGGATCGATGCGACCGGCAGGCTCTACCTGTTCGGCGGCCGGGGCTACGACGCGGCAAGCACATTAGGAGCGCTCCATGACCTCTGGAGATTCGATCCGGCGGGGTTGACGTGGACCTGGATCGCCGGAGACAAGACCGCTAACCGGCAGGGCATCTACGGGACCAAGGGCAAGCGCCTTCTGACCAACATCCCCGGGGGGCGTGAATATGGCGCCTTCTTCCAGGACGGGAGCGGGAACCTGTGGATCTTCGGGGGCACCGGGTATGATTCCGGCGGGGTCCTGAACTATCTGAACGATCTGTGGAAATATACCCGGCAGAACTGATCCGTTAGGCGGACATAGACGCGGCATGGCCCCGCGGGCCGTAAGGCCCGGCAAGGTCATGCCGCTTTTTTTTACCCTGCCTGGAAAGATGCGGCTCGAGGTTATGGCTATTCCCGGCTCCAAGCGCCGGGCCGCCTGAAGTCAGCGGTCGACCGTAATCCATCGTCCGGACTTGCTGGAGCAGACAGCGGCATCGATAACGCACATCATCTCATGGCCGGTCCCGAAATCGGGGCAGGCCGGCCGATACGGCTTCCCGGCCCGCTTGGCCGCGAGCGCGTCATAATAATCCCGGAACAGGTTGAAGACCGCGTCATGGTAGCCCATGGGGTGGCCGGTAGGAAGTGTGGCGTACTTCCGCGTCTCCTCGGCTTGAAGGAGCGGCGACTCATAAAAGGTCTCGTTGGCCTTTTCCCGGTGCCCGATCCAGAGGGCGTTGGGGTGGACGTGGCTCCAGGCATAGGATTCCTTGGAGCCGAAGACCTGGATCTCCAAGTCGACCTTTCGGCCGGCCGCAACCTGGCAGGTCGTGAAATTCCCCCGGGCCCCGTTCTCGAGCTTGAGAAAGAGGGAGGCGTAATCGTCGAGAGTGATGGCCGCTTCTTCGGACTCGCCGGCGTCCCCGGCCCCGAACGACAACGGACCCGCCTTGGGTTTGCGTCGCTTGGGCAGGCAGGTATGGAGCTCGGCCATGACCTCGACGATCTTCTGCCCTGTGATGAACTGAACCAGGTCGAACCAATGGCTGCCGAGATCGGCGACAACGTTGGCCTGTCCGGCGACGCCGGGATCGAGGCGCCAGGAATAATCCGTCTCATAGAAGAGCCAATCCTGCAGGAAGTGGCCCATGAACGCCCGGACCTCGCCAAGGTCGCCCCGCCTGGCCCTGGCCGCCGCTTCCTGGACGACGGGGTAATAGCGATAACAGAAGTCGATCGCCGTAAGGGTGCCGTGCTTCTCCGCGAGCTTCAGGAGCTCGCCCGACTCGCGTGAATCGAGGGCCAGCGGTTTTTCGGACAACAGCTCCTTGCCGCCCCTGATGGCCATGGCGTTGATGTCAAAGTGGACGTTGTTCGGGGCACAGTTATGGACGACCTCGACCGCGGGATCGGCGACGAGGGCCTCGGCGCCCTCATGGACGCTCCGGATGCCGAACTTTCCGGCCGCCGCGCTCGCCAAGTCCCTGTTCGCGTCGGCCACGGCAACGACCTCGACGGCGTCGAGGCGCCGCAATATCTCGAGGTGGACCATGCCGATATAACCCGTGCCGATGACCCCGACCTTGATCTTGCTCATGCGTTCCTCCGTTCTCCGGACAGCATAAACCAAGCGTGCGCCCGGGTAAAGCGGAGGCCCCGGTTGCCAAGCCGGCTAAAATCATATAAATAGGACCCATGGCCCATCTGGCCGCGAGAACCGGGTATCACAAGCTGGTCAATAGGCTCAACAAGGTCCCCCAGGGCGCGCCTCCGTCCAAGCTCCTCTACGAGATCCTGAGTGTCCTCATGAGCGAGAAAGAGGCCTCGCTCGTCGCGCTCGCCCCCATCAGGCCCTTCACCGCCAAGACAGCGGCCCGGGCCTGGAAGAAGAGCCTGGCCGACGCCCAGACGGCCCTTGACGCCTTGGCTTCCCGGGCCCTGCTCGTCGACATCGAAGGGCGGAGGGACCGCTATTATGTCCTGCCGCCGCCCATGGCCGGATTCTTCGAGTTCTCCATGATGAGGCTCCGGGGCGACGTCGACCAGGAGCTGCTGGCCCGCCTTTATTTCCAGTACATCACCGTCGAAGAGGACTTCATCAAGGCCCTGTTCACCGAAGGGGAGACGCAGCTCGGCCGCGTCTTCGTCAATGAGGCCGTCCTCTCGAACGCGAACGCCCTCCACGTCCTGGACTACGAAAGGGCCAGCGAGGTCATCCGGACGGCCACGCACCGCGGGATCGGCCTCTGCTATTGCCGGCATAAGATGGCACATGCGAGCCAGGCCTGCGAGGCCCCCCTCGACATTTGCATGACCTTCAACACGACGGCGGCCTCGCTCGTCCGGCACGGCTACGCCCGGGCCGTCGACGTCGCCGAAGGCCTTGCGCTTCTCGGCGAGGCGCGGGGCCGCAACCTCGTCCAGTTCGGCGAGAACATCCGGAACCGGGTCAGCTTCATCTGCAACTGCTGCGGCTGCTGCTGCGAGGCCATGATCGCCCAGCGGCGCTTCGGCCTCCTGAATCCCGTCCACACGACGAATTTCCTGCCCGCGGTCGCCGGCGAATCGTGCACGGGGTGCGGCGATTGCGTCGCCGCGTGCCCCGTCGAGGCCATGTCCCTGGTCTCGGCCAACGACCCCCGGCATCCCAAGAAGAAGCGGGCGGCGGTCGACGAAACGATGTGCCTCGGGTGTGCGGTCTGCGTCGCGGCCTGCCGGACGAAGGCCCTGTCCCTCAGATCGAGGGCCGAACGGATCATCACGCCGCTCGATTCGGTCCACAAGGCCGTCCTGATGGCCATCGAGCGCGGCAAGCTTCAGAACTTGATCTTCGACAATCAGGCGCTGGCGAGCCACAGGGCCATGGCCGCCGTCCTCGGGGTCATCCTCAGGCTCCCTCCCATCAAACAGGCCATGGCCAGCCGGCAGATAAAGTCGCGCTACCTCGAGACCTTGATCGCCCGGCTCAGGCTCTGAGGGCGCGGGCCGCCGCGCAAAAAGAAGGCCCCACCCCGAGGGAGGTGAGGCCACAGGAGGTCGGTCGAAGCCCCCCCCGGCTAGAAGCTGAGGCCGACGAGGGCCATCAGGGACCTGTTCTTCATGGAGTCGCCCGCGGCGGGGTCCTTCATGATGTTCATCAGGCCATAGTTGTAGCGGCCCTCGACGGAGACGGAGATCCCGGGCAGCTTAAAGGCCAGGCCCGCGCCTCCGACGACGCCGTAGTCCATCCGCTGGTAGTCCTCGGTCATGTCGGCTTTCGTCGTCACGCCGCCCGTGACGAGAACCCCTTCCGCCTTGATCAGGTACGCGCCGTAGCCTCCCGCCGCTAGGAACGGGCGCACGGGCCCGGCCGGGACGACATTGAGCTTGAGAAGGACAGGCACCTGGATATAGCCGAAACGGAATTCGAGGCTGTCAGGGTCGACCGCGTACTTGCCACCCATGCGGACATAGAGGACCTCGGGCTGGATGGAGATGAAGCCCAGGCCGCCCTCGAAGGACAGCCCGCCGACGAAGAAGGGGAGATTCTCCCACGCGAAGGGGAGAGGGGCCTCCGATGTCTGAGAGAATTTGGACAGAGAATAGCCGGCCTTGATGCCGACGCCGGCTGCGAGGGTTTGCGGAACGAGCGCCGTGGCACACAGAACGGCCAGGGCCGCTAGAGCGAGTTTTTTCATGCGTGTCTCCTCTTTCGATCGATGTTCTAAGTCTATCTTATCATACGGCCTCCGACATCCTCTCTTTAGGCGCAATTCGGGGTGAGATCAAAGCCTCCGGCCATGGCCGCAAAGGGGGATATATCGGTTGACCGGCCGGGGAAGCTTCTCGCGGAAAAAAAACGCCTCACCTCGCAAGAGGTGAGGCGAACCAGGAGTTAAGACCTAACGCGACTCGGCCCGCGCTAGAAACCGATGCCGACCAGGACGGAGAAACCCTTATTCTTGACCGTCTGGCCCACTTCGACTTCCGTCGAGACATTCGTCAGACCCATATGGTAGCGGCCGTCCACCGTCAAGAGGATGCCCGGAAGCTTGAACTCGAGGCCCCCACCGAAGACGGCAGCCCAGGCGGTCTTTTCGAACATCTCGTCGAGATCCGCTTCCTCCGTCCCTTCCGGCGTCGTCATGCGACCCTTGGCGTTCAGGAGATAGCCGAACGACGGTCCGGCGAAGATGACGGGGCGGACCGGGCCGGCGGGCAGAACGCTGAGCTTGGCAAGAACCAGGCCTTCGATATAATCGGTCATGTACTCGATCTTGTTCTCCGGATCGGGGCTAAACATCATTCCCCGCCGCGAATACAGGATCTCCGGCTGGATGCCGACGAAGCCCATGTTCAGGGAGAAGAATAGGCCGCCGGTCAGCCCTCTCAGGTTCTGAAAATCAGGCATTTCCGGGTCCGCGGGCTTGAAGGTCATGTTAGAGAAATTAAATCCCCCCTTGATACCCACGCCCGCGGCGAGGGTCTGAGGGACGATAGCCGCCACGCACAGGACGGCCAGGGTGATGATCATAAGTCTTTTCATTGAGTCCTCCTAAAGACGTATCGTTCGCCTTCCACTTTATTCGTCTGGCCAGGGAGCGTCCATCATCTCCCGGAGGGTTATCAGGGGTGATATTGGGCTTCGCCCTCTCACCCCGGAAGGGGAGGGGTCTGTTGACTGCGCAGGTTGCCCCATGCTATAAGCCACCTCAGAATCACTTGGTAATGTATGAGTTCATCAGGTCCGACAGGGCCTGTATTAAAAAGGTGACATGGATCTGTTCGCTCTCCGAGAGCTCGTCGTCGTGCTGGCGGCGTCCGTCCTGATCATCTATGTCTCCCATAAGCTTAGGCTGCCCTCCGTCGTTGGCTTCCTCCTGACGGGCGTCCTGATCGGGCCGGGCGGCCTCTCTCTTGTCAAGAACACGGAGACCGTCAACGTCCTGGCCGAGATCGGCGTCGTCATGCTCCTCTTCACCATCGGACTCGAATTCGAGCCGGCCCGGCTCAAACGGATCCGGAGAGACTTCTGGGCGGGCGGCAGCCTTCAGGTGTCATTGACCGTATCGGCCACGGTGATCATCCTCGTCCTCCTGAAGATCCCGCTCAGGGAAGCTGTTTTCTACGGCTTCCTCGTCTCGCTCAGCAGCACGGCCGTCGTCCTGAAGATCCTGGCCGACCGCGGGGAAACCGACGCGCCGCAGGGCCGCATCTCGCTCGGCGTCCTCATCTTTCAGGACCTGGCCATCGTTCCCATGATCGCGATCGTGCCGGTCCTGGCCAACGTGGCGGGGGTCTCGCTCGGCGCCATCGGACTGAGATTCGGCATGAGCGCCCTGGCCATCGTCACGGCCTTCGTCCTGGCCCGATTCCTTATGCCGCGCATCCTTCACCTCATCGTCCGGACCCGGATCCGCGAGATCTTCCTCATCGCGACGCTGTTCATCATCCTCGGCATGGCTTTGCTGACATCGTCCCTCGGCCTGTCGCTCGCCCTGGGCGCCTTCCTGGCGGGGGTCGTCTTGGCCGAATCGGATTACAGCCATCAGGTCGTCTCCGATATCCTGCCCTTCAAGAATGTCTTCAATAGCTTGTTCTTCATCTCCGTGGGCATGCTCCTCGACGTCGCCGCGGTCTGGGAGTTCCGGACGCTCGTCCTTGTCCTGGTCGCATCCATCCTCCTTGTCAAGTTTGCCGTCGTCGTCCTGACGATCGGCATCCTCGGATACGGATCCCGGATCGCCGTGATGACGGGGCTGGCCTTGGCCCAGATCGGTGAGTTCTCGTTCGTCCTGGCCGGGGTCGGCCGGGCCAGCGGGCTCCTCCCGGGCGACATCTTCCAGGCGTTCATCGCGTCTTCCATCCTGACCATTCTGGCGACGCCGTTCCTCATCTGGGGGGCACCAAGCCTGGCCGCGGGCGGCGAGCGGGTTCTGCCCTGGAAAAAGCGAAGGATCCATGCGGCACCCAAGCCGGTCTGCGACCTCGATGGCCACGTCATCATCGCCGGTTATGGCCTCAACGGCCGGAACCTGGCCCATGTCCTCAAGGAAGCCGGGATCGGCTACTTCATCATTGAACTCAATCCGGTCACGGTCCGGGAAGCGGGAGCGACGGGCGAGCTGATCGTCTTCGGCGATGTCTCCAGCCGCGTTATCCTCGAAGAAGCCGGGGCCAGGCGGGCCAAAGGGATCGTCTTCGCCATCTCGGACCCGCTGGTGACCCGCCGGGGCATCAAGGCCGTAAAAGAACTCAATCCCGGCATGTTCATCATCGTCCGAACGCGCTACGCCTCGGAGATCGATGACCTCCTGAGACTCGGGGCCGATGAAGTCGTCCCGGAAGAATTCGAGACCTCGATCGAGATCTTCACTCGCGTCCTCGAGAGGTATCATGTTCCCCGCAACGTCATCGACGCCGAGGTCAAGGTGCTGCGTGGCGAATGCTACGGCATGCTCCGGGGCGCATGCAGCGCCATCCGACCCGTGGCCGAGAGGATCGCCGACCTGCTCGCGGCCGGAACGGCAGAGACCTACTTCCTCGGACTGGGCGCGTGGCCGGCGGAAAAGACCCTCGGGGAGCTCGACCTCCGCAGCCGGACGGGGGCGACCGTCATCGCGGTCGTCCGGGGCGACGAGTCCTTTGCCAGCCCCGGCGCCCACTTCGCGCTCAGGGAGCATGACACTCTTGTCCTCGTCGCCAGCCATCGGGACATGGATCGGGCCTTTGTATACCTGGCGACAGGGATCACGGAGGACGCGGCCCCTTCCGGTGAGAGCGGCCAGAGTTGAACCCCCCGCCGTGGCGAGCCCTCCTTCTTCTAGGCCCCACCGGTTCCGGCAAGACCCCCCTCGGTGAGGAGATCGCGCGACGGGGCCTCCACGGACGCCGGTGCTGCCACTTCGATTTCGGGGCCAACCTCCGGGCCGCTGCGGCCGGGAAAGCAGGTGAGGCCGGGCTTTTGGCACACGAGATCGAGGCGGTCCGGATTTCGCTCTCAACGGGTGCGCTCTTCGAGGAGCGCGATCTGCCCATGATCCTCAAGGTCCTGAGCGGGTTCGCAGAGAAGCGCTGCCAAGCGTCCGGGTCCCTTCTCGTCCTCAACGGCTTGCCCCGCCACAGGCAGCAAGCCGAAGGATTGGCCGGGGTCCTGGACGTGGAAAGAGTCGTCAGGCTCGAAGCGGAGGCGCCGGTCATCCGCGAGCGCATCCGCCTCGATCCGGGAGGCGACCGGGCCTGCCGGACGGACGATTCCCTCGAGGCGGTCGAGAAACGGCTGTCCGAATACAGCAAGCGCACACTGCCTTTGGTGGAATTCTACCAGGCCGCCGGCGTTCCGGTGCTTGTCATTCCAGTTACGGGGACCATGAGCGCCGCGGAGATGTACGACGCGCTTTCGATAGGATCAAGGCCATGACGGCGATATGGGCGGGTCTCATAGCCGGCTCCGTCATCTGGCCCTCGGCAGCGGCCTGTTCAGTATCCTTCCTATCCCGGGGTCGTCGGCGGCTCCCCTCCTAGTCCGTCGGCAGCTCGGCGGATATTCCAGTTGACGCCGGGTGGGGGATACCGTACAGTCTACTCTTTAGCATCCGACGAGGAGGTCCCCGTGAGGAAACAGATGTTCCGTAAGGTCCTGGGCGCCGCCGGTGTGCTGTCGCTCATCCTGATCGCGTCCTTTGTCGCCGCCGCTTCGCAGGCGCCCGCGACGCCGCTCAGCGCGGCCGCCAGGGCTTGGGTGGACGACCCCGAAAGCTGCACTTCGATCCAGGTCGGCCGCTTGGCCACGGTCGACGGCTCGGTCATCACCTGCCATACCTGCGACGGGCCCTACCGGCAGTGGGTCAACATCGTTCCCCACCAGAAATGGCCGGAAAAATCGATGAACAAGATCTACTCCGGAAAGATGCACACGGAGACAACGACCGACCTCCGGGGCATCGTCCAGACCGGCGAGATCCCCCAGGTCCCCGAGACCTACCGCTTCCTCAACACGGCCTATCCGTCCCTCAACGAGGCCGGCCTGGCCATCGGGGAGACGACGATAGGCGGCCGCCGCGAGCTCGTCAACAACGAGGGCATGTTCATGATCGAGGAGCTCGAGAGGCTCGCCCTCGAGCGCTGCAAGACGGCGCGTGAGGCCATCAAGCTCATCGGCGATCTCGTCAAGCAGTACGGCTACGGCGACTTCGGCGAGTGTATCACCATCGCCGACGGCAAGGAAGTCTGGCACTTCGAGATCATGGGCGCCGGGCCCCTCGAGAAGGGCGCCGTCTGGGCGGCCGTCCGTATCCCCGACGATCACGTCGGCATCTCCGCCAACATCCCCCGCATCCCCGAGATCGACCTCAAGAACCCCGACCGGTACATGGCTTCTGAGAACGTCTTCCAGGTGGCCCAGGACATGGGCTGGTGGGACCCGAAGAGCGGCAAGCCGTTCAAGTTCTGGGAGGCTTACGGCAGCGGAAGGGGCAAGCCTTTCTCGACGCGCGAGTATTTTGTCCTCAACAAGCTCGCCCCCTCGCTCAAGCTGTCGATGGACCTGCCCGAGCTGCCGTTCTCGGTCAAGCCCGAGAAGAAGCTCTCCGTCCGTGACATCCTGGCCATTTATCGGGACCCTTATGAGGGGACGGACCTCGACATGACCAAGAACCTCATGGTCCGCCGTCCCCAAGGCCGGCCGCGGCCCGCCGAAGCCCCAGCCGCCCCGCCCGCTCAGCCCGAGATGATCAAGAGCCCGGCCGCCAGCGCCTGGATGTCCCGGGACGTGATCAATCTCATCAACGGACTCAAGCCGGGAACGGACGTCCCGATCATCATGCCGGTGCGGACGATCCCCATCTCCGGATGCGCCTATGCCACTGTCCTCCAGATCAAGGGCTGGCTGCCTCCGGCGGTTGGCGCCGTATGCTGGTTCAATTTCGATAATCCGGCCATGAGCGCCCGTATCCCGATCTTCGCCGGCACGACCGAGCTTCCGCCGAGCTTCGAGATCTGCGCCCAGCATAACTTCCGCCTGGATTCGGCGGCCTGGGCCTTCCGGCGGGCCAACCGCCTGGCCACTTTGAAGTGGGGGACGACCCGGAAGACGATCGAGGAGACGATCGCGGAGTTCGAGGACAAGGCCTTCGCCGACATGCCGCTCCTCGAGAAGAGGGTCCAGGAGATCCTGGCCAGCAAGACCCCCGATAAGGAGCCGTTCACCGTCGAGAGGTACCTGACGAAATACACCAATGACATGGCCCGCTCGGCCATCCAGAAGTACATGGAGCTCGGCGACAAGTTTTGGATGCTCATCGCCATGAGCCTTTAAGGGAATGCACTAGACGATTAAGAGGGGACTTTTCTTTTTTTCCGGAAGAACGGAAACATCTCCTTTTTTTGTCGCTTCTCCCTTTTCCGGGAATCCTCTTGAGGCTGCGAGGGATTTTGCCTCGAAGATCCCCGTCCGTGGAGGGGGGACCGGCAGGGAGCGGAGTCTTCGTAGCGACCATCAGCGCCGCCCCGGAGCTACCCGGAGGGGCGGTGCTGGGAGAAAATAAAGAAAGAGCCCTTCTCGGATATTTCGCAGAAGTCTGGCTCCGTGTATCTCCGCCGTCCTTCTGCCCGTCCGCTCCCCAGAGTCCGCTCCCCGCCGCCGGTGGGCCGGGGAGCTAGAGGCAAATCCCGGGCAAAGCCGGAGAGAGGAGTTTCCCGGAAGCTGGAGAAGAACCTTCTTCTTTAGAGAGTGTACTTAAAGAGGTTCATGCCGGCGGGAAGCTTGACCTTTTCCTTGTAGATATCCCAATAATAGGCCTTGGCTTCGGCCAGCTTCGCATAGAGCGGATGCCCCGTGTCAGGGACATGGGTGGCCGCCACGGCGTTCTTCTCGTCGACACACAGGAGCTTCTGGCACCGGTTCATGATGCCGGCCGTCCCGATGCTCGCGGCGACGACGAGCTCCCCGTCCCGGGCCCACTGGACGAGCTCGCCGTAGCGGACGTGCCGTTCTTCGACCGTGACGTCCATGTTCCGCAGGATGGCTACCATGCCCTGGATCGTGACCGAGGGCAGGATGAGCTCGCTCTCGGGGATCTTGATGACCGTTCCGTTCTTCAGGCCGAACAGGCAGCACGACGAGTCCCATTCCGTGACGCAGCGCTCGGCCAGCGGAAGGTGGGTCTTGTCGTCGAGGAAGAGGGCCGCGGCCGCCGAGGGGTCGACGTCCTTGGCCGCTTCCAGGGCTTTCAGGCTGACGAGGTAGTTGATGCCGAGCTTGAGCCAGCCGGTCTTGTTCGCGGCAACGGCCCGGACCAGGTGGGGGATGACGACGCCGGAGAACGGCTCGCCGAGGTAGTTGTCGTAGCTGCAGAAGATGGCCCGGACGGCCGGCTGGCCCGGGAAGGTCACTCCCATCGATTGCTCTTCGTCGACCGTGAACGGCCTGAGGTACCCCTGAAGCCCCTTTTCGGCCATCTCACCGAGGAAGGCGCGGATGGCCGGTTCCTTGAAGTACTCGTGGATGATGATGTTCTCGAGCTCTTCGACCGAGGGGATGATGCCGGCCTGGGCCCTGCCGAGGTTGAACGCGATGCCGCGGCGGAGCCGTTCGAGGTTCTTGTGCCAGTTGAGGAAGTTGACCTCGAGCTTCCCGGCGGGGCTTTTCTTGCAGAAGAAGCGGACGCCCTCGAAACAGAGGAAGGTGGCGTAGAAGACCGAGCGGGATACGCCGAAGATCTTGGCGTCGGGCTCGAGGATGTCGAACTGCTTCACAGGCAGGAGATAGCGCATCTGGCGCGGGGCCCACTTCACGCCTTCGAACTTGGCCATGTCATTCCTCCTTGAGCGATGTCCGCCGGATCACCTGACGACCGGCTTCAAATGTTCGATGAAATATTCGACGCGCGAGGCGGGATAGCGGGCGAACCCGATGCCGTGCTGCTGCTCGGGATAGATCATCAGGTCGAACGTCTTGTTCTCCTTGAGCAGGGCCTGGACGAGCTGAATGGTATTGGTCGGGTGGACGTTGTCGTCGACGGCGCCGTGGTGGATGAAGAGCTTGCCTTTGAGGTTCTTGGCGTAGGTCATGCAGGACCCCTTCTCGTAGCCGTCGGGATTGTCCTGGGGCCGGCGCATGTAGCGCTCGGTGTAGATCGAGTCGTAGTTGCGCCAGTCGGTAACGGGGGCTCCGGCCACGCCGACGTGGAAGACATCGGGCTCCTTGAGCAGGGCGATGCAGGTGAAATAGCCGCCGTAGGAATGGCCCGTGACGCCGACGCGCGCGGTGTCGACGTAGGGGCGTTGGCCGAGGGCCTTGACGAAGGCGACGTGGTCCTCGAGCTCGACCTGGCCGAGCTTCATGTAGTGGAGGTTCTGGAAGGCCTTGCCGCGCCCGGAGACGCCGCGGTAGTCGCAGACGGCGACGAGAAATCCCAGCTGGGCCAGGGCCTGGCTGCCGTCCGTCATCTTGTAGGAATTGGTGACGCCCTTCGAGCCCGGCCCGCCGTAGACCGAAAGGATGAGCGGATATTTGTCGGCGGGGTCGAAGTGGGCCGGGAAGTAGAGCAGACCGTCGAGGTCGTACTTGCCGTCGGCGGACTTGAACACGAGATGCTCGGGCTTGATCAGCTTGAGGTCCAGGAGGTCCTGGCTCGGCGTCCCGGGCAATAGGACCCGGATCTCCGTGCCGTCGGCCTTGTAGAGGGCCGATCTTGTCGGCTGGTCGTAGTTGGAGAAGGAGTCCGTGTAGAAATCGAAGGTGGGGGACAGGTTGGCCGAGTGCGAGCCCGGCTCTTTGGTCATCTTGAAGAAGCCTGTGCCGTCGAGCTTGACCCGGTAAAGATGGCTCTCGGTGCCATTCGCTTCCTGCCCGGAGAAATAGACGAGCCCGCGGGCTTCATCGACGCCCTGGATGCCTCGGACTGGGAGCTTGGCGTTGGTCAGCTGCTTGAGGAGCTTGCCGGTGGCGAGGTCGTAGAGGTAGATCTCGCGATAGCCGCTCCTCTCCGATGTCCACAGGAAACGCGTGTTGTCATCGAGGAAGATGAGGTCGGTCGATTCGTCGATGTAGCAAGGGTCCGTGTCGGTCAGGAAGAGACGGGTCTTCCCGGTGGCCGGGTCGGCGGCGAAGAGCTCGACCTTGTTCTGGAACCGGTTTAGACGGTGGTAGGTGAATTCCCGGCCGTCGTTCGTCCACTGGCCCCGGTAAAGATAGACGTCGAGGTCGTCGCCCGTGTCCAGCCGGACGATCTTCTTGGAGGCGATATCGACGATGAACAGCCGGACGATGGGGTTGTTCGCACCCGGCACGGGATAGCCTTGGAGCTCGTAGCGGGACATGGGAGCCGTGTCGTGCACGATGGGATACTTGGCCACCGGGCTCTCGTCGAACTGCATGAAGGCGATCCTCTTCGAATCGGGCGACCACCAGAAGGCCTGATACTGGGCGAGCTCCTCCGGGTAGACCCAATCCGGGTAGCCGTTGCGGAGGTCCTCGGTGCCGTCGGTCGTCAGGGCCGTCTCGGCGCCCTCCATGTCCTTGACGAAGAGATTGTAGCCGCGGGTGAAGGCCCGGTATTTCAGGTCGGGGGAGAGGACATCGCCGTAGGCTCTGCCGCGGACGCCGGTGATGGACCGCTCCGGTTCGTAGGAAACGAGCTTCGAGGAAGCCAGGTCATAGATGAAGACCTTATTGAAGGCCTGGAACGTGATCTTTTTGCCGCCGTCGATATACTGGAAGCGGTTGAAGAACGTCTTGACCTCCTGGCGACCGGTCGCGATGTTGACCGCGGCAAGAAGCTTGGCGTCGTCGAAAAGAGGCGTTTTCTCGCCCGTGAGGACGTCAGTCCGCTTGAAGGTGCCGTCCTCGAGAGCGTAGGTGCCCTTGCCGTCCGGGGTCCAGGTGACGCCTCCGCCGAATCCGCCGCCCGGAGGGCCCGTCATGCGGCGGCCCTCGCGCTGAAGCTTCTCGTAGAGGGCCTTGCCGATGATCCTTTCCTGGGGAAAGACCTGCCCGACGAAGAGGACGACGAGCAGGAGACTGGCGAGCGCCGCCGCTCTTGAGGTTTTTCTCATGGTGTTTTCTCCTTGAGCGCTATCGGATATTTCGAGGACCGTCCAGAGAAGCCCTATTCTAGGTTTTCCCGGCCCTTTCTTCAATCTTTTTCGAGCCCGGCCAGGGCCGCGAGAAACAGGTCGGCCGTTTCAACGGTGTCGTAGTGGGCGAAGCTGGCCCGGCAGATGCCCTCCGGCCGGCCGAGATGGCGGACGACGGCCGCCGAGTAGTGGTTGCCGTCGGCGATCTGGACCCCGGCCCCCGTCCAGAGCCTGCGCTTCGTCTCCGTCGCCGTGAGGCCCCCGATGTCGAAAGCAAAGGTCGGGACGCGCTCTCCGGCGCGGGCCGGATCGGCGAGGCCGAAAAGGCGGAAGCGGGGAAGGTCCATCTGCTCGAAGCCCGCGAGGACGCGGCGGACGATCGTTTTCTCGTATGCGGCGATCGCGGCCATGGCCATACGGAATGTCGAGGCCCGGTCGGGGGCGGCGGCTTGGGGACCGGCGAGAAGGGCGGCCACCCACAGGAGATACTCCAAGGCCGCCCCGAGGGCGGCGACGGAGGCGTTGTTGAGCATGCCCATCTCGAACTTGCCCGGCAAAGCGTCCCTGTTCGTTTCCACACGATAAGGCCGGATCCGCGCCAGGACCTCCTCCCGGCCCCAGAGCACGCCCATCATCGGACCGAAGACCTTGTACCCGGAGAAAACGAGGAGGTCGATGCCGCTGGCCCGGACGTCGAGAACGCCGTGGGGGGCGTGATGGACGGCATCCACGGCGACCAGGCAATCCGGAGCCAGGACGCGCGCGGCGTCGACGAGCTCCTTGAGAGGAACGAGCGAGCCGTTCCCGTTCGAAGCCGCGGTCACGGCGATAAGGCCGGTCCGCGGGTCGACCCGCGAGAGCAGATGATCGATGTCAAGGGTCCCTTGCGCCGTGAGCCGGGCCCGCCGGACCTCGCAACCGCCCGGCCCTCCGAGAACGGTCTCCCAGGGCGAGACGTTGGCCATGTGATCGAGGTCCGTGACGACGAGGTTGGACGGCGGGGCGATAACACCGCGCAGCCCGAAGGCAAGATTGAAGAGCGCGGCCGTGGATGACTGATGGAAGCTGATCTCCCGGCCCGCCCGGGCGCTGAGGAAATCCGCCGCAAGGTCGCGGACGCGCGTGTGAAGGGCGGCGGTCTCGGCCTCTCCGTCGACGACGGCGCCGGGCATGGGGTTGAGCCGGCCCTGGGCGTCGCGCGCGGCATCGGCGGCCGTATCGACGGTCAGGCTCCCGGCCCCGGTATTGAGGTAGATGCGGGGGTGGCCCAAGGCGTCGCGGTCGATCATCGGGAAGCGGGCCCGGATCTGCGGATTCAGGGCTTCGAGCGGATGAGTGTTTTCGAGATCGTTCATGGGCCACTTTCGTAGGGACGGGACATACGGATCCGATCGCTTGGCCCATTCTACCAAAACCAGCCCAAAAAATGGGGACGTTTCTATCTTTCCTGCCAACCTCCCCCGGGTAAAAACAGAAACGTCCCCATTTTCGATTGACATCCCCGCCGCTGCTGATTTACTTATGCTGTGTCAGGAGCAGCCCCATGAAAAGAACCCCCGCCATCATCTGCACGATCGCCCTTCTTTCCGGAGCGTTCATCGCCTGCAAATCCGAACCGGCGTCGACATGGGAGCCCGTGTCCGGCCGGATCATGACCCGCTGGGCCGCCGAGGTCGGGCCTGATGCGGCCCTATCCGAATATCCCCGGCCGCAGATGGTCCGCGAGAGATGGCTCAACCTCAACGGCCTCTGGGATTATGCCATCACGGCCAAAGAGGCCGGCCGGCCCGACGACTGGGACGGACAGATCCTCGTGCCGTTCGCGGTCGAGTCGGCCCTGTCCGGGGTGGGCAAGCCCGTCGGTTCCGCCAACGCCCTCTGGTACCGCCGGATGATCCGCGTGCCCAAGGACTGGCGCGGCGGCCGGGTCCTGCTCCATTTCGGAGCGGTGGATTGGGAGTGCACGATCTGGGTCAACGGTCTCGAGTCCGGGACCCATCGGGGCGGATACGATCCGTTCACCCTGGATATCACCGGCGCCCTCAAGAGGGGGGCCAAGCAGGAGATCGCCCTTCGCGTGCTCGATCCGACCGACGACGCCAACAGTGCCATAGCCCGCGGCAAACAGGTCATGAAGCCCCACGGCATCTTCTATACGGCCGTCACCGGGATCTGGCAGACCGTCTGGCTCGAGCCGGTGTCGGACCCGCACATCGTCCGGCTGAAAACGATGCCCGACATCGACCGGGCCGTCCTGACGGTCGAGGCCGAGCTGGCCGGGGAAAACGAAGGGACCCGCCTGAGCGTCACGGTCAGCCGGGGCCAGGAGACCGTGGCCGAGGCCGAGATCCCCTCCGACGGGCCGGCCACCATGGAGATCCCGCAGCCGCATCTCTGGTCGCCTTCGGACCCGGCCCTCTATGATATCCGGGTCGTTCTCAGCAAGGGCGGCAGGACGCTCGACGAGGTCAAGAGCTATGCTGGCATGCGCAAGATCTCGTTGGGCAAGGACCCCCGGGGTATCAACCGGCTTTTCCTGAACAACGAGCCGCTCTTCGAGTTCGGACCGCTCGATCAGGGTTGGTGGCCGGACGGCCTGTACACGGCGCCGACGGACGCCGCCCTCCGCTACGATGTCGAGACGATCAAGGCGCTGGGCATGAACATGCTCCGCAAGCACGTCAAGGTCGAGCCGGCACGTCTGTATTATTGGTGCGACACGCTCGGCTTGCTCGTCTGGCAGGACATGCCAAGCGCCCTCTACAAGCGTGAGGCCCTCACGGCGGAGGCCCTGGCCGCGCGGGACGCGCAATTCGAGGGCGAATGGCGGGCGATCATGGACGCGCTCGGGAACCACCCCTCGATCGTCATGTGGGTGCCGTTCAACGAGGGCTGGGGCCAATACGACACCGAGCGGATCGCGGCCTGGACGAAACGGTACGACCCGAGCCGCCTCGTCAACAACGCCAGCGGCTGGACCGACAAGGGCGCCGGCGACGTGAGCGACGTCCACAGCTACCCCGGGCCGGACATGCCGCCCCTCGAGGAGACGCGGGCCTCGGTCCTCGGAGAGTTCGGGGGTTTGGGACTCCCCCTGACCGGCCATCTGTGGCAGGCCGAGGGAAATTGGGGCTACCGCAATTTCGACGACACGCGGGCCTTCGAGGACCGCTACGCCGGTCTCATCGAGGCCCTCTATCCGCTCGTCGATGAGGGCCTGGCCGCGGCCGTCTATACCCAGACCTCCGATTGCGAGATCGAGGTCAACGGCCTTATGACCTACGATCGCGAGGTCATCAAGCTGGACCCGGCCAGGTTCTCTGCGCTCAACCGCGGCTTCCTGCCGCCGCGCTTTGTGGCCGATCAGACGCTCTTCACCGCGCCGACGTTCGTGGTCGAACTCGCCGCCCGGCCCGGCTCGACGATCCGCTACACGATCGACGGCAGCGATCCGGGACCCGAGTCAGACCTCTATGACAAGCCGGTCGCCATCAGCGGAGAGACGACAGTCAAGTCCCGCGCGTTCTGGGCCGACGGTGTCTCCAGTCTTGTCGCGAGCCGGACCTTTAAGCCGGCCGAGCCCCTGGCCCCGGCGTCAACCGCAATGGCCGCGAGGGGCTTGGCCTTCGAGTATTTCGAGGGGGCCGTCGAGAAGCTGGCCGATATCGCCAGCCTTACGGCCGTGCGGACCGGGACGGCGCCGGGACCCGGCCTGACGTCCGCGGGCGACCGGAAAGACCACTTCGCGCTGCGATTCCGCGGCTATGTCCGCGCGCCGCGGACGGGCGTCTATGTCTTCTATCTGGGTTCGGACGACGGCAGCCGGCTGTCGATCGCCGGGCGCGACCTCATCGTCAGCGACGGCGCGCACAGCGTGTCTGAGGAGAAAGGGGAGATCGCCCTCGAAGCGGGTTGGCACCCGATCGAGATCACCTATTTTCAGGTCACGGGCAACAAGGGGCTCCAGATCCAGTGGCGCGGGCCCGGCTTCCCGAAGAGCGCCATCCCCGAGAAGATGTACGGGCGCTGAAGCCCCCGCCTGGGCCTATTTCGACCGGCCCCCCTTGGCGGCCCAATCGGAGAACGTCTGCCACTCGGAGATCATCGTGACGTCCTCCTGGCGGGCCGCGTCCACGAACCAGTCGAGGAGAGCTTCCCTGGTCTCGGCCCAGGGCCAACGCCCGCCCGCTTGGCGGGCTTCCTCCCTGAGGGCCTCCCAGCGCGCGAGTACGACGTAGGCGACCGGAAGGCTGGCCCGCTTGACGCGGCGCCCGTATTCGGCCGATCGGCGGGCCTTCCTGCGGGCCGATTCGAGCGTCCTCCATGAGCGCGCCAGGGTATCGAAAGAAAGGAACTTGGCGTCGGCCGGCGAATAGCAGCCCAGGGCGTCCCCCGCCTTCGCCAGGGCCTGTTCGAGGCCCTCGAGGAAGTCGTCCATGGCCCCGGCCGCGGGACCGTAGTAGCCTTTCAGGAACTCTTCGCGGAGCAGGCCCTCATCGAGCCCGGGGTCCCATAGCAGCTTGGCCAGGACCCAGGCCCTGAGCTCGGCCATCTCGGAACCCCATGATTGGTAGGCGCCCTGCTCGAAGACGCCGCGGACGTTCCGGTCGACGAAAAGGCGGATGTTGGGGGCCAGGACGCCGTAGTTCGGGTGCGGCTGGACATAGTGCGAGAAATTCGTCGTGTAGTCCCAGATGTAGAGCCGCCCGGCGATCTTCGACCAGCCGTCAAGATCGTCGAAAAAGGCCTTGTTGCGCGGGTCGTCGAGGGGCTTGCCGAAGGCGCATTCGATGCTGCACAGGCGCACGATGACACTGGGCCTCGGCCGGGCGAGGAGCGGCGGCTTCCGCGTATATTGGTAGGCCAGGGTGTCGATGGCAAGGGCCGGGAACTCGGGCTCGACATCCGCGGCGACCGCGTTGACGAAGCGAAGGAGCGACCCGGCCGGCCCGCCTTCTTCCTCGTCGACGGCCCGGCATTTCGGACAGCTGCAATTGCCGAAGCAGTCGTTCTGGGAAACGGAGGCGATCGTGGCGGCCGGGTTGGCCCGCAGCTTCTCCTTGAGATTCTTGACCAGCTCACGGCGCATGTCCTCGTTGGTCAGGCAGAGCTGGGCGTTCTTGAAGGTCCGCTGGCCGTCGATCTCGCTGAACCACTCCGGATGCGCCTCGAAATACTTCTCCGGCGGGATGAGTCCGTAGAACGTATGGACAAAGCCCTCGTAGATCTGGCGGCCGCCCCGGAGCGCGTCGCCTCCGGCCCGCACGCCGTTGGCCTTGTTGCGGGCCGCCCAGACGTGATCGAAAGCGACGTGCCAATAGGGCTCCCGGTACTCGAGCGGCGGCTTGAACCGGATGGAAATGCTGCCGACCGATAAGGACGGCTTCCATGGCATGCGGCTGGCCGTCCCGGTCCACCAGCGGCAGCCGACGACGTCCTCGAGGAAAGCATAGACGGCGTAGAGCGTGCCGCGCGGGCCGCCGCCAGCCAGGACGATGTCGTCGCCGACGGTCCGGACGACGATCTCCTCGGGCCCAAGGACGGAGCCGGAGAGATCCGGCGCCGCTTCGTTCGCCGCGCCAAGCCCGACGAGCAGCCGCCCTCCGGGACGGCCGGCGTCCTCGAGGACGGAGAAGTCCGCCCCGGTGACGATGTGAAGGAACAGGGCCAGCTCATCGGCGGCAAAGCGCTCGGTTTCAGAGGCCCCGGCCGCGACGACGATCCGTGCCGAAGCTCGCCCGCGGCTGGCGAGCGCAGTGCCGGCGAGCAAGGGCCCGGCGGCCGTCGCCGCAAAGGCCATAGCGATGAGACATATCCGGACAGGGGAGTGGGAGTGGGTTCTCATGGGCGCATTCTAGCATACAAGGTTTCGCGGACGTAAGGCTCGAATGCGCCGGGCCTTCGGGCTATAATGAGGTGGATCATCCGATCAGGGACAATGGGAGAGCGCGATGAGCAGCGAAGCTTATGTCATCATCAAACAGAACGAATATATGAGAAGGTTCCGCAATGCCGGGGCTCTCGACGCGAAGACGGCCAAGCCGCTGGAGGAGCTGAGGATCAAGCCCGACCGCATCTTCCGGAAGATGCAGGACAAGGATATCTTCCGGCCCGGCCGGACGCCGGAGTCCTTTTATATCGATGAGAATGCCGCCGAGGAATTCGTCGCGGCCAGGCGGAGGCGGGCGTACTATCTGATGCTGCTCGTCATCATCGTGGCCGCCCTGATGTTCTTCCTCTCCCGCCGGTAAGCCCGATCAGGCTGACCGTCCGGCCGAACCTCAGTACCCCAGCTTGAGGACGTCGGGCCGCGCACCCTCCGAGAAAGAGTAGGGGAGCCGGGCCTTCCGGAAGTCGTTCCGATCGAGCAGGATGTCCTTCGTTCCCTCCCCGGCCAAGGTCAGGAACGTCCCCGTCCCCTCCGCCGCGCGGCAGTTGCGGACGACGGCGGTGTCGACCCGGTTCATGAGGACGGCCGGCGCCGATTCCGCGCCCGGGGCCTGGACCGCCGTTACCCCGTCGAGAACGAGGTCTTGGACTTCGTCGAGAGCCAGGGCGCTCTGCCATTTCTCCGAGGCCGGCCCCTCCCACACGATCTCGACGTCCCTCAGCCGCAGGTTCCGGGCCTGCTTGAAGACGAGGCCGTGGACGGTTTTGTCGTAGGCGGCGCCGGGGTCATGCGCGACCGTGAGCTTGACATTCTCGAAGGAGATGTCGTCGAGCCAGGAATCGGGGTGCCCGTTGCAGATGCTCGAGCCGTAGCCGCGGGCGATGACATTCTGGATCTTGATGTTCCGGATGGCGCCCGCCGGCCGGTCCTTTTCGGGCGGCCAGTTGGCGTGGACCTCGCTCCGTTTCTTGATGTTGAAATGGAAGGGCTCGCCGTCCCCCCACCAAAACCACTCGTGACGCACGGTCTCGATCGTCAGGTTGGAGAGGATGACGTTCTCGACCGCCCCGCCGTCGAAGGTCATGAAGGCGATGCCGCGGTTCGACTTGGTGATCACACAGTTGTCGATGGTGACGTTGCGGATGCCGGCGATGTTACCGTCGCAGAACTTTATGGCGCTCGAGGCCGAGCTCAGGCGGCAATTCGTCACGGTGATGTTCTCGCACGGCTGGGCCGGGCCGAACCAGTCCATGGAATAGAAGACCAGGGCGTCGTCGCCCGTCTCGATGGTACAGTTGGAGATGCGGACGTCCTTGCAGCCGTCGGGATCGATGCCGTCGGCCCAGACCCCGTCCGCGAGGCTAGTCCGGATATACACGCCGTCGATGACGAGGCGCTCGCACTGGACGGGATGCATGGTCCAGGACGGGGAGTCAACGAAAGAGACGCCGGCGATGCGGACGTCAGTGCAACGGACGAGGAGGACCATCTTGCCGGTCCGGTCGGGCTTGGGGAACGATCGCATGAGGGGCAGGCCGAGTTTCTCCATCTCGACCTGGTTCGGGCGGATGAAATCGTCCTCGTGGTCGCCTTTGAGGCGGCGGTCGTAGGCGCCTCCGCCGTCGAAGACGCCCCGGCCTTCGACGGTCACATCGGTGAGGTCCTCTCCGTAGAGGAGGGCGTCCTTGTCGAAATGGGACTTGTCGTGGAGGGAATAGACCGTGGCCCCGGCTTCGACGAGGAGGCGGACGTGGCTGCGGAGGTGGATCGTCCCGCTTGTATACCGGCCTGGAGGGATGAACACCGTGCCGCCTCCGGCCGCGGCGCAGGCGTCCATCGCCTTCTGGATGGCCTCCTGGGCCAGGTCCTCCTTGACCCCGGTCGCGCCGAAATCCCTGACGTTGAAGACCAGGGGAGACGGATTCGGCGCTTCCTCTCTCGGCTGTCTGCATCCGGCCGAAAGAACGACGGCGCTCAAGGCCGCGACGGCAAGCACGGTTGTTTTGGACATCGGGTCCTCCCTCGACCGGACATTACCACGAGGCGCGGCCCGCTGGCAACGGCCGGGCTCGCCTTCGTCACGGTTGCCTTGATCCTCTCCCTTGGGCTAGAATCCCCGGCAGACCGGCGACGAGGCCGCATACGGGATCGCAAGGGAGAAAAGACCATGCGCAGACGACAAGCGTTGAAGGACCTTTTGGCCGGGGGCGCCGCATCGGGCGCTCTTGCGGCGTTCGGCGCCAAGCCCGCCTCCGGATCGGGGCAACAGCCGGCCGCGGCGGCGGGACCGGGTGCCGGGGCCCTCGTCGAGAAAGTCAAATTATCGATGCTGGCCATGCAGCGGGAAGCCTGGGAGCAGGGTGTGGCCATGCAGGCGCTTCTCGAATGGGGCGACCGCGACGGGGTCATCCGCATGGCCCGCGGGGCGATGCTGCGCATCTACGAAGACGGACGCTTGGGAATGGTCTCCGACAACCACGGCGTCACCGACCCGGCCGCCAACGGCGAGGGCGTCCTCTTCGCCGCCAAGGCAACCGGCGACCCTCTGTTCAAGGACGGTGCGGACCGAATGCTCGCCTATCTGCTGAAGACCGCCCCGCGGACGGCCGATGGGACGCTCCATCACATCGATCACAAGCCCCAGGTCTGGGTCGATTCGATGTACATGGCCCCGCCCTTCCTGGCGGTGGCCGGGGAGCCCGCGGAGGCGGTGAAGCAGATCGAGGGCTTCCGGCGCATCCTGTGGAACAAGAAGGCCGGGCTTTACTCCCACATCTGGGACGACGGCAAAAAGGCCTTCGAACGGCTGGCCTTTTGGGGCGTCGGCAACGGATGGGCCGCGGCCGGCATGACCCGGGTCATCCGGGCCCTGCCCGATAGCATGGCGTCCGACAGGAAGCGCCTTGTCGGCTATGTCCGCGAGGTCCTCGACGGATGCCTCAAGCACCGCCGTCCCGATGGCCTGTTCCACGACGTCGTCGACGACCCAAAGTCTTTCGTCGAGACAAACCTGTCCCAGATGCTGTCCTACACGATCTTCCGGGGCGTGAAGTCTAGCTGGCTGCCGAAGTCCTATCTCAAGGACGCGGAGATCATGCGCCGGGGCGCCACGAGCAAGGTCGACGCACTCGGCTATGTCCGCGACGTCTGCGGCTCACCGACCTTCGAAAAACCAGGAGTCGCGACGGAAGGTCAGGCTTTCTTCATTCTCATGGAGGCGGCGGCGAGGGACCTCGCGGCCTGTGCCCTGAGCAAGAAGGACAGCCCCTTCGGGGACGGTCCCGACTAAATTTTTTTGAGCTCGGCGCAGCGGATGCCGCGGGGGTTGAAGCACTTGTTGCAGGAGATGCACTCCGATCCGGCCGCCAGGCCTTCGCGAAAATGTTTCACCAGGAAGGGGTCGCGGATAAAGGGGCGGCTCAGCGAGACGAGATCGGCCCGGCCTTCCTCGACGATCTTCTCGGCCACCGCCAGGGTGCGGATACCGCCCAGGCCGAATACTGGAATCCCGACGGCCTTCTTGATCAGGGCCGCATTATCAACGAAGTAGCCTTCGTCCGCCCCGCTTCTGAGCCCCGGCCAGACGGAACCCCGGCCGGCCTCGGCCATGCCGCCGCTCACCTCGATCCCGTCGATCCCATCGGCTTCGAGCATGCGGGCGACCTCGACCGCGTCATCGATGGTCAGCCCGTTTTCCAGGAAGTCGGTTGAATTCAGTTTGACGATGGCTGGGAAGCCGCGTCCGCACGAATCCTTGACGCCGCGAAGGACCTCGAGGAGGACGCGGGCCCTGTTCTCGACCGGTCCGCCCCACTCGTCCGTCCGGCGGTTGGTATGCGGCGAAAGAAAGCTCGAGATGAGATAGCCATGGGCGGCGTGGAGCTGGACGCCGTCGAACCCGGCCCGCTTGGCCCGGCCGGCCGCCGCCACGAAATCCGCGACGAGGGTATGGATCTCTTCACCGGTGAGTTCGCGCGGCAGGACCTTGGATACGGGATCGTAGACCGCGGAAGGGGAGACCGGGATGCAGCCGCAGAGCCTCTCCTTGGTCTGTCGCCCGGCGTGGGCGATCTGAAGGAAAACGCGGGCGGGATAACGATGGACCGTCGCGGGAATGCGGGCCAGGCCTTCGAGGAAGCGGTCGTCATAGACGGCGGTCTGCCGGGGGCTGGCTTTTCCCGAAGGCTGGACGAAAGCGTGACCGGTGACGATCAGGCCGACTTCGCCTTCGGCCAGGCGGCGATAGAGCTCGATCTGGTTGTCCGAGACATTCCCTTCGTCGTCGGCCATGTATTCGTGCGTCGCCGAGCGGACGAAGCGGTTGGGGACGGTGACGGGGCCGATCTTGATGGGCGTGAACAGGATGCTCATGGGGCCATTCTAGCGGAAATCGCGGCCAGGGGCACCTCATCGGCCCCATCGGAGCGTGGGACCGGTTTCGTCCGTTGCCCGCGGGGGCGCCGGCTGATATAATCCGGCCCGGCACGACAAGGAGTCCCATGAAGCAGGCTGGCCTCAGACGCTCGTTCGCCGTGGCGGTCCTCGCGCTCATCACGGCCGCATGTTCGTCATTGCCCGGCCCGGCCCGGGCTGCCGCCGTTGCCCTGAGGGTCATGACCTTCAATATCCGCTTGAGCACGCCCGCGGATGGGCCGAATGCCTGGCCCCTGCGAAAGGACCTGGCGGCGGGCACGATCTCTTTTTACCGGCCCCACATCGCCGGCCTCCAGGAAGTCCTCGTCTCCCAGCTCAATGACCTCCGGGAGCTTCTGCCGGACTACAGCTCGGTCGGCGTCGGCCGGGACGACGGCAAGGAAGCAGGGGAATACAACCCCATCTTCTTTCTCAAGGACCGCTTTCGGCTGCTCGAGACCTCGACTTTCTGGCTGTCGGAGGATCCCGGGAAGGCGGGCGTCAAAGGCTGGGACGCGGCCTGTGCCCGAGTCGTGACGTGGGCCCGCCTAAAAGATGCGTGGACGGGTCGAACCCTTGTCGCGTTCAACACTCATTTCGACCACATGGGGGAGACCGCGAGGCGCGAAAGCGCGGCCCTCGTCCTCGTCGAAATGAGCCGCATCGCCGGCGGGCTGCCTGTCGTGCTGACCGGGGATTTCAACTGCACCCGGGAGGATCCGCCTTATCGGACGCTTGTCGGACCCGCGGACCGGCGGGCCTTCTTGCGGGACGCCCGGGATGCTTCGCCGGAGGCTCCCTACGGACCCTCCTCTTCGTTCAACGGTTTCCGCGCCGAGGCCACGGGCGGGCTGCCCATCGACCACATCTTCATCGGTCCGTCCTTATCCGTCCTCCGGGCGGGCATCCTGCCCGCGACGTGGGCCGGTCGCTTCCTCTCCGACCATAACCCCGTTCTGGCCGATATCCGGCTTGCGCCCCGCTAGCCCTTTGTTCTATTGTGTATGCTGAATGAACAGAGAGCGCAGGAGGAGACCGGCGTGCCTGTGACCGAGATCGAACGGAAGGTCCTCGAGGCCCTGGACCGTCTCGGGATCAGTTATATTCGCCACGAGCATCCGCCGGTCGCGACGGTCGAGGAAGCCGAAAAGCACTGGGCCGGCCTCAAAGGCACCCACTGCAAGAACCTCTTCCTCCGTAACTACAAGGGAAACCGCCACTATCTCGTCATTGCGTCCGTCGTCCGCGGCATCGACCTCAAACGGCTCAACTCGCAGCTCGGTGAGGACCGGCTGAGCTTTGCTTCGGCCGAGCGGCTCAAGCGCTGGCTCGGCGTCGAACCGGGCTCCGTCTCTCCGTTCGGCCTGATCAACGATGAGACGCACCACGTCCAGGTCGTCTGCGACACGGCCCTCCGGTCGAGCGCCGCCCTGGGCTTTCACCCCAACGCCAATACGGCGACCCTGGAGATCGCCTTGGCCGATTTTGACAGATTTCTGGCCTCACGCGGCAACCCTGTCCGTTGGCTGGAGCTCTGACCCGATGGAGGTCCCCATGAGAACATTCGTCTGTTTTGCGCTCCTCGCTCTTACAGCCCTGCCCACGCTTGCGGCGGCCCAGGACAAGCCTGAACCGGAGCACATCACCCTCCAACACATCCTCATCGCCTTCAAGGGCTCGATACCCGGCGATCAAAAAGTGACGCGGAGCCGGGAGGACGCGGAGAAGCTTGCCCTCCAGATCTTCGAGCGGGCCAAGGCCGGCGAAGATTTCGAGGCCATGGTCAAGACCTACACCAACGACTCCTTCCCCGGGATCTATAAGATGTCGAACCGGAACGTGCCGCCCGATGCTTCGCGGAAAGAATACTCCCGGACGGGCATGGTCAAGGCCTTCGGCGACGTGAGCTTCGGCCTCGAGGTCGGCGGCGTGGGCCTGGCCGTCTACGACCCGGCGACAAGCCAGTTCGGCTGGCACATCATCAAACGCCTGGAGTGAGCCGCCATGGAGACGATTCGCTTGCGCCGCAGGTCGGTCCCGTTCGCCGGACTTCTTCTCATTGTCGGGGCCGCCTCGGCCGTTCCGCCCGTCCGCATCCCCGAGCCGAAGACTCCGTTCGCCCCGTTCGAATACGTCTGCCGCCGGGCCGCCGGCCCGGTCGACGTCGATGGCCGGCTCGACGAGACGACTTGGGCGGACGCCGACTGGACAGAGGTTTTCGGCGATATCGAGGGCGCGTCGAAACCCGCCCCCCGCTTCCGGACCCGGGTTCAAATGCTATGGGACGACGCCTATCTTTACATCGGCGCCTATCTCGAGGAGCCCCACGTCTGGGCCACGCTGACCGCCCGGGATTCCATCATCTTCCAGGATAACGACTTCGAGGTCTTCGTCGACCCCGACGGCGATACCCACGCCTATTACGAGCTGGAGATGAACGCCCTGAACACGGTCTGGGACCTCCTCCTCGTCAAGCCCTATCGCGACGGCGGCCCGGCCGTCCACGCCTGGGACATCCAGGGGCTCAAGACCGGCGTCAACGTCTTGGGCACGCTGAACGACCCGTCCGACCGGGACAAGGCCTGGACGGTCGAGATCGCCCTGCCCTTCGCCGTTCTCAAGGAATGCATCCCGGGGAAGCCCGAGCGTCCCGCGGCCGGAGACCAGTGGCGGGTCAATTTCTCGCGTGTCGAATACCGCGTGGAAACCGATGGCGGCGCATATATCAAAGTCAAAGACGCCGGCACGGGCAAGCCCTTGCCCGAGGACAATTGGACCTGGACCCCGCAAGGCGTCATCAACATCCACTATCCGGAGATGTGGGGCTACGTCCAGTTCTCGTCAAAGACGCCCGGCAAGGGCCGGGAGAAGTTCGACCGGCGGGCCGACGAAAAGGTGAAGTGGGCCCTGCGGAGGATCTATTACGCCGAATGGGCCCATTTTTACGAAAATTCGGGCTTCGGCGCCGACATCGGGGCCCTCGGGCTAAAGGACGAAAAGGCCCTGAGGATCAAGGGCTGGTCCTTCCCTCCGGTGATCCAGACGACCGCCAGCCTGTTCGAGGCGGTCTATGCGTCCAAGGGAGGGGAAAGCTGGCACATCCGTCAGGACGGCCTCGTCTGGAAAGAAGCGCCGCCCGCGGCGGGCGCGAAGTAGGCGAAGCGAGGAGATCACCATGCTCAAGTTCGTGAGGTCGATACCCCTCATCGCTGTTGCCCTCTCGGCGGCCGGCATGGCCTTGTGCGCGACCCTCCCGGCGGTCAGGCCGGAGACGGTCGGCATGTCGTCGCAGCGGCTGGCCGCCCTCGACGTGATCGTCAAGGCGGCCGTCGACCGCAAGGACTTCCCGGGAGCCGTCCTCGTCGTCGCGCATAAGGGAAAGACCGTCTACAGGAAGGCTTTCGGCCTGTCCCAGCTCGTCCCCGAGGCGCGGCCGCTCACGCCCGATATGCTCTTCGATCTGGCCTCTGTCACCAAACCCGTGGCCACAGCGACCTCGATCATGCTCCTCGTCGAGCGGGGCGACATCCGTCTCTGGGACCGGGTCCGGGTTTACGTGCCGGAGTTCCTGACCTGGTACGGCGAGAAGGGGATCGCGGGCGGGGAAGCCCGGCTTTACAATCTCCTGACGCACACGTCGGGATTGCCGCCCTATACGGACGCCAAAGAAGCGGCCAAAAAGATCGGCGATCCCTGCACGACGGCCGATCTGGTCAAGCTCATCGCGGAGATCCCCAAAGAGCTGCCCGTCGGGAAGGAGTTCGTCTACAGCTGTCTCAATTACATCACCCTGGCCCACATCGTCCACGAGGTCTCAGGGAAGCCGCTCGACGAGTTCGCCGCCGAGAACATCTTCAAACCCTTGGGGATGACCCGGACCTTTTACCGGCCGCCGGCGGACATTATCGACCGGTGCGTGCCGACGGAGGTCGTCGACGGGAAGCCGCTGCGCGGCATCGTCCACGATCCGCTGGCCCGGCTCCAAGGCGGCGTTTCGGGCAACGCCGGGCTGTTCTCGACGGCCGACGACCTCGCTGTCTTCGCCCAGATGCTGCTCGGCCGCGGCGAGCATAACGGTGTGCGCATCCTCAGCCCTCTTGCCGTCGAGCGCATGACCGAGATCTATCCCCAGGTCGGCAGATCGGGCCGGGGCCTCGGCTGGGACATCGACACCGACTATGCGACCGTCCGGGGCGACCTTTTCGGTCCCCGGTCCTACGGCCATTCGGGCTATACAGGGACTTCGATCTGGATCGATCCGGAGACCCAGACGGCCGTCGTTCTCCTGACCAACCGGGTCCATCCCGACGACAAAGGCGACATCATCGCCCTGCGGAGCAAGGTGGCCAACGTCGTGGCGGCGGCGATCCTGTCCAAATAAGGCTTTGACTTCGGCCCATCCCCATGATATCGTTCGGCCAGGATTATCGGGGATGCAGATCCAGATCGAGCGCGAGATTTATATCCGGGCATCGCGCTCTCACGCCGTCCTGTCCGAGGCCATCCAGACCTTCAAGGGCTATCTCGAGCAGCATGTCGTCTCCGGCGCGCCGGAATATTACCGGGCCAGGAACCTCCTCAAGGAAGGGAAGGCGTTCTTCGACCAGACCATCCAGGACGCCAAGAAGCTCCTCGGACCTATCCCCATCTACGCGGCCAAGGATTTCGAGGGGTGGCGGTCCCAGACCCTGCTCGAGAACAAGATCGTCGTCCGGGGCCAGACGCCCGAGGAGCTGCGGAACGAGCTCGTGAATGACGATTTTCTCAGGACCATCATGACCCCGGAGGACATCGAATCCTACCTTCTGGCCAACTACGAGGCTCAGCGATCGGGCAAGAGGAAGCTGGCCAATATCAAGATCCGAATGGCCCTCGACAAGCTGGCCGGCCTCCTCAGAGAGGGCCAGGAGCTCCAGAAGACGGCCCAGCGCAAGCAGCAGGGCCTGCCTCTCTGAACCCGGTCACTTCTTCACTTCCGCCTTTTCTCGCCAGTACCTCATCTTCCCGAATCCGCCCCGGTCGGGCTTGGCGTCGTAGCCGAGCCCGTGCTGTTCTTCCTTGGCCGCGACGAGCGTTCTCCCGTTGTAGAGAGCCTTGGTGAGGTTGACGATAGTATAGTCGAGGGCCCCGCCGCGGACAGAAGCATAGACAAGATCGCCGTCCGTCTCGATGCCGCCGACCGCGATCCGCCCGGCCTCGTAGGTATAGCGGGGCCGGCGATAATCGCGGCTCATGTCCTGGCGCAGGTCGTTCTTGACCCCCACGACGATGTCCCTGTCCCCGGCCTTGATCACGACGCCGATGGCGTCGCGGGCCGTTCCCATGGCGGCCAGAGAGACGCGGTCGAGCCAGGTCTTCGGGTCCTCCCCCGCGCCGTGCGGGACGAGGACGCTCACGAAGGCGCAGGTCTCGCCGAGCTCGAAATGCTGCGCCCAGGATTGGTGGATGAGCCATTCGTCCTGGTAATGGCGCTTCTCCGGCTCGACGCCCTCCATCCTGGGCTCTGCCGACGGGAAGAGAATGAGCAGGTGCTTGTCCGTTGGCAGCTCGGCCGATTGGATGCGGTCGTAACCCGTGTCGTACCAGTGCTCGCCGCGGCCGAAGATCTTACGGGTATGCCAGAACGCGCCCAGGGTGAAGTAATCCTCGCGCAGGGCCTTGAAGATGTCGAAGACGACATAGCAGCCGGGGTCCTTGACATAGACCACGACCCGGTCGGACTGGTATCCCCAGCCGTCGTCGACGACCCGGGTCCGGCTGTAATCGAAATCATCGAAGGTCAGGAAGTCGACTTTCCGCGTCCTGACGGGCCGATAGGACCCGGCGTTGTGCATGAAATCGAGCATGGTCTGGCCGGGCACGGCATCCCGGACGCTGTATCGGTATTCGCCGGCGCTCTGGCCCCAGAAGATCTTCTCCGGACGGACGCAGAGGCGGTTGTGGAAGTAATCCTGCCGATAGGCGCCGAAAGGCCCCGAGGGCATGTAATCACGATAGCCGCCGTCATGGAGGAGGACCGAGCCGCCTGACATCAGCAGGACGAGGCTGTTCTCGTCGGCGTGACCGTGGGTCATCTTCTCTTCCTCGACGGGGATCGTGTCCCTCAGGTAATCCCGGAAGTTCAGGCCGCCGTCGCCCTCGTCCCGATAGTTGAGCAGGAGGTAGCTCGACAGGGGCGACCAGCCGTCGCGGAAGACGATCTTCTTGCCCTGGACGTCCTCCATGACCTCCATGGACAGGGCCGTGGGCTGTACGGCCTTGACGCCGTCCGTCCCCCAGCGATAGCAGTCGAGGAGCATATAACCGAGGCCCGAGCTTGTCGGCTTGGAGAAGTCGACGAACTTGGCCGCGATCGTCTCGGCCGCCCACTTGAGCCCGGGGTCCTTGAGCGCCGCCGCCGCGGCTTCGAAATAGACCAGGAAATGCGTCCAGTTCGAGGTCCAGTGGGCGTCGCCGAGGTCGGGGACGACGCCGGCGGGGCAGAAGAGATTGAGGTAATACCCGGCGTAATAATACATCTCCGGCGTCGCGAACATCTCCGGGATCTCGCCGATCGCATCGGCGTAGCCCAGCAGCGAGTAGAGCCAGACCCCGTTGTAGATCGTGGCGTCCTCGATCTGCCAGTTGCCCCAGTTATCGTCGCCGAGGGCCCGGCGCTGCATTTCCCACTTGGGGGTATCCGGGTGGTTCGGCAGGGCACGGACGGCCCAGGCCAGGGTCTCGGCCCGGAGCGCCGAGCGGTTCATGGGGCCCCATTCGGCCGTCCTGAGGAGATAGGCCATGCTGCCGGCGATCAGGTCCGAAGCGGTCTTGATCTCGGCGGGGGAGAGGCGCCCGAGGCGGCGCAGCGTGTCGAAGGTCCGGATATAGCGCATGGCCGTGAAGAAATCCGAAAGGCCGGGGACCCCGTCAGCGTAATCGGACCGGAGCTTGATCGACGATTCGGGGTAGGCCGAACGGTAGCCGCCGTAGGTCAAGAGCACATCCTTGGCCCGGGCGGCGTATTCCGGCTTCTTTTCCTTCTCATAGAGATAGGCGTAGATCACGGCCATCTCCAGGAGCCCGCCGGGGGCCCGATAGCCGAAGACATTGAGGGGATCGAACGTCTTCTCCCATTGGACGAGGATCTCGGCCTTGTGGGCGTAGGTCCAATCGGCCGAGGCCCGGGCGTAGGCCAGGTAGCGGTCCCTCGACGCCGCCGAGGCCGGCATCGTCAGAAGGGGAACGAGCAGCAGGCCGGCGACAACGGAAGCGAGAGCGCGGGGCGGGCGGGGCAGGGTCTTTCGCATGGGCGTTCTCCTATCGGGTTTCGTTTTTTTTCTATCACACTTTGCGCCGCGACGCCAATTCCGCGGCCGTTTAGGCCATCGTGTAGAATGGAAAGGAAGAGTCCGGAGGGAGAAAATATGGCCAGAACCAAGCGCGGGACGGTCGCCTGGACCAGCACACCCGCCTCCGAGATGCCCCGATCGGCGCAGCCGCCGGGGCCTCCGGTGGAGGAGACGCTCCGCGACTCCGATCTCCTCGACGCCTATTCGCGGGCCGTCGTCGGCGTCGTCGAGAGGACCGGCCCGGCGGTCGTCAGCATATCGATCGGCGCCCCGGGTCCGACCGAGGAGTTCGAGCCTCTCGGGGCCGGCTCGGGCTTCGTCGTCGCTCCCGACGGCTACATCGTCACGAACAGCCATGTCGTGCAGGGCGCGCCCCGGCTCGATATCACGTTCATGAACGGGGACAAGCGGAAGGCCGCCCTCGTCGGACTCGACGAATCGACCGACCTGGCCGTTGTCTGCGTCAACACGTCGGGCCTGCCCTACGCCAGCCTGGGAGAGTCGGCCGGCCTTCGGGTCGGCCAGCTTGTCATCGCCGCGGGCAATCCCTACGGATTCCAGTCGACGGTCTCGACCGGCGTCGTCTCTGCCCTCGGCCGCTCGCTCAGGACCCGCCAAGGGAGGCTGATCGAGAACATCGTCCAGCATACGGCCCCGCTCAACCCGGGCAACTCCGGAGGGCCGCTCCTCGATTCCCGCGGCCGCGTCATCGGCATCAATACGGCCATCATCGCCATGGCCCAGGGCATCGGGTTCGCCATACCCGCCGACACCGCCCGCGCGGTCGTCGCGCAGCTCATCTCCAGGGGTAAGGTCACCCGCAGCTATCTCGGCATCGTCGGGCTGCGTCGTCCCCTGGACCGCCGCTTCGTCCGCTTCTACAAGCTCGACAAGGACCATGCCGTCGAGATCGTCTCGCTCGCCGCCGACGGCCCGGCGGCCGAGGCCGGTCTGCGCCGCGGCGACATCGTCGTGGCCATGGGCGGCGCGGCGGTCGCGAGCGTCGACGAGATCTTCCGCGTCCTTTCCGACTGGCCCGTCGGCAAGCCGCTGGCGGTGGGCTTTCTCCGGGGCAAGGACCTCACGGAGACCTCGGTCGCGCCGCGCGAAGCTCCCTAGGCGGGTCCGTGGCCGCGTTCTGCCGGTTGCGGCCACGGCCGCGGCTGTGAGACAATGACCGTGAACGTATCTCATCGAGGAGGCCTCCATGAGCCGGACAATCGGAAGACGCGATTTCATCAAAACGGGCGCGGGCGCGGGGTTGACCCTGGTCATGGGGAAGACCCTCCTGGCCGGCCCGGGCCCCGCCGCGAAAGCCAAAACGCCCCTCGTGGGCGTCGGCGTCGGCGAGGATTACGGGCTAGCCGCTGTCAAGGCGGTGGAGCTCGCCGGCGGCATCAAGACGTTCGTGCACAAGGGCGCAAAAGTCGCTCTCCTCCCGAATGTCCAGAGCCGGCATCCGGGCTCGTTCACCAAGCCGGAAATCCTTCGGGCCGTCATCCGTCTCTGCAAAAAGGCCGGGGCCGCAGAGGTCGATTGCCTGAGCTGGCAACCGGTGAAACAGTGGGAGGACACAGGCCTCAAAGCCGTCATCGAGTCCGAGGGCGCTACTCTCAGGATCTTCGAGAAGGACGAGGCCCTTTTCAAGCCCGTCCCCATACCGGCCGGAGTGGCCCTTAAAGAAGCGCGCATCCTGGCCGCCCTTTACGAGCATGACGTCTTCATCAACATGCCCATCACCAAAGACCACGCCGGCAACAAGTTCACGGGAACGATGAAGAACCTCATGGGCCTGAACTCGCCTGCGAACAACCGGACGTTCCACCGGCCGAATTGGAAAACGGATCCCGACGACATCACCCACCTCGACCAGTCGATCGTCGACCTGAACAAGGCCGTCAAGCCGGCCCTCAACGTCGTCGATGCCACCGAATTCATCGTCACCAACGGTCCCTTCGGGCCCGGCCAGCTGTTCCGGCCGAAACGAGTGGTAGCGGGCGCCGACCGCGTGGCCATCGACGCCTACTGCGCTTCACTGTGGGCCCTGAGGCCGGCCGACATATTCCAGATTAAGCTCGGCGGGGAACAGGGTCTGGGCGAGATCGATCCGAACAAGGTCCTTATCAAGGAAGAGAACGTCTAGCCGTGATGTCACGGCAGGCGGGAGGTCGATGATGATGACCGGATCACGGCGATGGGGGATGGCGGCATTGGCCTTGACGGGCCTTATCCTGTCCGGCGCTTGGGCGGCCGGGGGCCGGGCCGTTCAGGACGACCTCAGGGCCCTCCTCCCGGCCGGAGGCGAGGCCAAGGGGTGGGTGAAGGACGGAGATCCCCAGGAATTCGTGGGCGAGGACCTTTACACCTACATCGACGGGGGGGCCGAGATCTACCAGGAGTATGGCTTCCGCCGGGTCGTCGTTCAGGACTACGAGAACGCCTCGGGCAAATCCGTCTCGCTCGAGATATTCGATATGGAGAACCCGGCGGCCGCTTTCGGCATTTTTTCGTTCAAACGGTCCGGCCAAGGGAAGGGCGTTGCCGTCGGCGCCGGCGCCGAGCTCGAGGACTACTACCTGAACTTCTGGAAGGGCCGCTTCCTGGTGACCCTGACCGGCTTCGACGATAGCGCAGCGACGATCGAGGGCCTCCTGGCCCTTGCGGGGACGGTCGACGCGAGGATCGCCGGAATATCGAAGTCCCCGGACCTCATCGCGGCCCTGCCGGAGCAGGGGCTCAAGCCGGGAAGCGCCAAGTACTTCAAAGGCCTCCTCGGCCTCAACAACGTCTACTCTTTTCAGACCGCCCGCGGCCTCGCTTTCACCGAGGCCGTCAAAGGGGACTACGGTGACGACGCGACCCTGATCGTGATGGACTATGGATCGGCCGAGGCCCGCGCTTCGGCCTGGACCGAGCTTCGGGAATTCCTCGAGGGCTCGGACAGGTTCGTAAGGATCGGGTCTGAGCAGGGAGGACCGCCCCTTTTCCGGGACGCGAAAAGCCGCTATCTCGCCTTCGCGGCGGCGGGACCGCGCCTCCTCGTGGGGATCAGCCCCGACGCGTCTGCCTCGATCGCCATGGTCGGGCCGTCCCGCTGAGCGGGCCGTGCCCGCCGGCGTCATTGAAAGATCTGTTTGACGATGTCGACCAGTCCCAGGGCGTATTCGATCTCTGTCAGGGGGATCTTCTTGGCTTCGGCGATCTTGGTGAAGCGCCCGTCCTTATTGCTGTCCTTGGTCACGACGAGGGCGTCCGCGAACGGGGCCACGGCGTCGATCATGCGCTCGTTGTCGCTGCCGGCCGGGCCGCGCTTGGATTCGCCGCCGATGTGGACGGCCATGACGAAGATCTTCTTTTGCTTGCAGAGCTCAATGACCTTCTTCAGGCGGGCCTCTTCGCTGTCCAGGGTCAGGCCCGATGCGCCCATGCCCTTCATGCTCGCGCCGATGGCGATAACGACGGCCTTGTAGGGCGTGCCGGCCGGGTACTTGCCCTGGTCGGTCGTGCTCTCAACGTGGAAACCGGGTCCGGACTCGCGGCCACCGAGCCCCACGCCGTCGCCCACCATCTCGGCGGTGGGGACGTCGCAATAATCGTAAGCGATGCCGGCGTCCTCGAGGACGATGTTGAGGGTCGTTACATCCGTGCTCTGGCCGGCCGAGGTCGTCAGAATGGGCAACCCGACCTTGGGCAGGGCCTGCCCGGCGAACAATAGGGACAGGGCCAGGATTGCGACGGCGGCCAGGCCCAGCAGGATTCTCTTTGTCATCTCACTTCTCCTTTACTTCTTCTCCGGCTCCATGAGGATGTCGAAGGCCCGGGCGGCCTTTTTCCACCAGTCGGGGGTGGCAGGCTGGCCCCGGGAAAAGCCGCGCTTCTCGGCGTTGTACATGTAAAGCCGGTTGTACTTCACGAGCAGGTCGTCGCCGAGCTTCCACCAGGCGTTCGTGACCGTCGTGGCGTTGTTGATGGCGAACCCGGTCAGGAATTCGGCCGCTTTGGCCGGCTTTTTCTTGTAGAGGGCCAGGGCCTGCTGGTCGATCTCCGGGATGCGGGCGATAAGATCGGTCTCATACTTTGCCTGGGCCGCCTGGACGTCCTTGATGGCCTCGGAATAGGCGACCTGGACGTGGAAATCGGTGTAGTCGAAGGCCCAGCGGACCGAATCGCGGCTGAAAGTCCAGTGGTCGCCGACCATGAACGTCTTGGGGATCTCGGTCATGCCGGCGTAGAGCGGCATGTAGCAGGAGGTGTCCTGGGACCCGAAGGCGATCCAGACGATGCCGCCGATGGGATCGGGCAGCCCGGCCCGGCTCTGCGTGACCGTGGAGTATTCGGCCAGGCCGTGGTCGATAACGCGGGTGCCGCGGTAGTAGTTGGGGTTCTTGAACGGTCCGCCCCGGATGCCCTGGACGGGATCGAAGGGCGTGCCGTAGCTCCGGTCGCGGGTGATATTCATGACGTCCTGGACGGAGATCTTTTTGTCGGGCTTGACCGAGAAGGGCAGGTCCATGTTGGGCGTCTCGGGCTTGAACTTCCTGGACGGGGCGACGATGTCGAAGAAGCGCCACAGCCTCTGGATGCGGCCGTTCGTGCTCATGGCGCTGCCCTCGACGGGAGAGTAGGCCCTCTTGAAGCTGAAGGGCTTGCCGCTCTTGGGGTCGTAATAGCCCATGTCGACGGCCAGGGACACGACGTTCGGCGAGGCCATGAAGAAGTCCTTGTTGGCGAGGTCGATCTCGCCGATGCGCGATTCGTTCGGGCAGACGCTGACTTCGTCGTCGGGGACGCGCTGAGCGGCCCAGACCGCGCCGGGCTTGCCGCTCTCGGGGGTCCACAGCGGGCCGGCGGGGCAGATCTCGAAGATCCAGGCTTCGTTGGCGTCCGCGACGGCCAGCATCTCGCCGTCGTCATGGAAGCCGTAGCCGTATTTCTCGGCCAGGGAGCCCATGATCTGGATGGCCTCGCGGGCCGTGGCCGCCCTCTCGATGCCGAGCAGGGTGAGCATGCTCAGGTCGAGCTTGGCCGCCGGCGTCGGGTTCTGCATCTTACGCTGGCAGCCGATCGTCGATTCCCCGATCGAGACCTGCTTCTCGTTCATGTAGCCGAACATGCCGTGGTGGTAGGCGTAGGTGTGGGCCACTTCGGGGATCTCGAGGCCGGCGAGGTCCTTCTTGTAGAGGTCCCACTTGAGGCCTTCCGACGGCGGCCACGTCTTGTACTGGGAGATGTGGTAGATCTTGCGGGTCGAGCCGGGCTTATGGTCGGCCGCGGCGACGTGCCGCCAGGTCCAATCGCATGTGCCGCAATCGCAGGTGTGCGTGGTCATGACCGAGCCGTCGGTCGAAGCGTTCTTTCCAACGAGGATGGACGTGCAGCCTTCGCCCGCGATGACGGTATCGGTCCCGGCCGCAGCGGATTGGCCGATGGCAACGGCCATGTGGCCGGCCAGGAGGATGGCCAGGACAAGCGTCCCGGCGAGGGGGATGAGACGTCGGATGTTCATGGGCAGCTCCTTTATCCTATGGTCCCGTTACTTCTTGACGGGTTCGTTCAGGACGTCGAACGCCCTGACGGCCTTGTTCCACCAGTCGGGGTTGGCCGTCGGGATGCGACCGCCCCGCCGTTTCTCGGCGTCATACATGCCGAGGTGGTTGTATTTGACCCAGATGTCGTCGCCGAGCTTCCACCAGGCGTCGACGACGTTCTGGGCGTTGTTGATGCCGTATCCGGTGACATACTTGATCGCTTCCCTGGGGCTCCTCTTGTAGAGGTCGCCGGCGAGGGTGTCGACCTCGGCGACCCGGGCGAGGGCCCCGTCCTCCCACGTTTTCTGGGCCGCCTGGACGTCCTGAATGGCGGCGTTATAGGCGACTTGGGTATGGAAATCGACATAGTCGAAGGCCCAGCGGGCCGAGCGCCGGTCGAGGACGAAATGATCGCCCGCGGCGAACGATCCCGGGATCTCGGTCGCGCCGGAGTAAAAGGGCACGTAGCAGGAGGTGTCCTGGGCGCCCAGGGCCACCCAAACGATGCCGCCGATAGGGTCGGGCAGCCACGAGCGGCACTGTGTCAGCGTCGTGTATTCCACGTTGGGGACGCTGATGAGCCGGGTCCCCTTGTAATAGTTGGGGTTCTTGAACGGGCCGCCGCGCAGGCCGCGGACCGGGTCGAAGACGGTGCCCGGCGATTTGTCCCGGGTCAGGGTCATGACGTCCCGGACGGAGAGCTTGGTATCGGGCTTGACGGAGAAGGGGAAGTCCATGTTGGCCGTCTCGGGCCGGAAGGCCCGCGACGGGGCGACGAGATCGAAGAAGCGCCAGGTGCGCGACCGGCGGCCCTCCGTGCTCGCAGCGCCGCCCTCGGTCGGGGAGTAGGCCCTCTTCCAGCTGAACGGCTTGCCGCCCTTGGGGTCGTAAAGCCCCAATTCGACGGCCAGGGATTCTGCGTGGGCCGAAGCCATGAAGAAATCCGGGTTGCCGAGGTCCATCTCGCCGATGGTCGATTCGTTCGTGCAGACCGCGACGTGGCCGTCCGGGACGCGTTGGGCGGCCCAGACCGCGCCGGGCTTGCCGCTTTTCGGCGTCCACAGCGGGCCGACGGGCATGATCTCGAAGACCCAGATCTCCCTGGGGTCGGAGACGGCCAGCATCTCGCCGCCGTCATGGTATCCGTAGCCGTATTCCTCGGCGAGCGAGCCCATGAGCTTGATGGCCTCGCGGGCCGTCCGGCACCGTTCCATGGCCAACAGCGTCAGCATGGTGATGTTCGTGGCCGGAGAAGGGGTGGGGTTGCTGATCTTGCGGACGTTGCCGATCGTCGATTCGGCGATGGCCAGCTGCTGGTCGTTCATGTACCCGAATACGGCGTGATGGTACCCGTATGTGTGAGGCGCCTGGGGGATCTCGATGGCGGTCGGGTCCTTGAGGACCATGGCCCACTTACCGCCCTCGGAAGGGGGCCAGGTGCGGATCTGGTCGATGTTGTAGAGGCGCCTCCTCTCGGTCGGCTTATGGTCGGCGGCCGGCACATGGTGCCAGGTGAAATCGCAGACGCCGCAATCGGCCGCGTGGGTGCTCATGACCGAGCCGTCCGTCGAGGCCTCCCGGCCGACCATGATGACCGTGCAGGCTTCGAGGGCCGGGTCGAGCTCCGTCGCGGAGGCCGCGCGTGTGTCGGGAGCCAGGCTCACCCCGCCGGCAAAGACGATGACGGCGGCGAAGGCCAGGACCACCGGGAACGCTGTCTTTCTGAACATCTCGAACTCCTCCGGGGCGGGCCGCCGGGCCGGGCCCCGCTCAATTCATGACGACGCCGCCGGCCGGGGCCTTGGACGGGTCGGCGAGGAACCGCCCGACGCCGGCCTTGACCACGTCGGCATAGCGGGGGACGCCGCGGACGATGATAGGCCGGGCGGCGGTCTTCTTCGTGTACTGGCGGAAGATCTCCAAGGTCACGGACATATGCTGCCCCACCCGCTTCTCAAGCGGCCAGCCGTCCTCGTCGTAAGGGACGAAGAGCTTCTTTTTCTTTGACAGGCTGAGCAGGAACGGGTCCTTGCCGTCGAGAAGCAGCCGTGTCGTCTTTGGCCCGGTCGGCTGGTCGAGGAAGGGGATGGGCGCCTCGAGCAGGAAGGGCAGGGAGGGGCCATGATCGCCGATCTCCCGGTGCGACAGGCCGCGGAAGCCGGACGGCGACGGTTCGACATGGCTCTCGAAGCCCTCCATGGCCTTGACGGTCAGGGAGGCCAGGGTGGCGATCTTGACCGAGCTCTCCGGGGCGACGATACAATTGGTCACCGGGAACATGGTCTCGGCGCCGTGGATGTCGATGGCCACGTCGATCTTCTCGCGCCGCATGAGCTCCATGGCCCCGAAGGTCACCCTCTCCATGAGCGGGCCGTCGGCGCGGCCCGGCCAGGTCCGGTTGGAGTTGCGGACGTCGATGTAGGAGAGGAGCTGGCGCTCGGGGTAGTGGATGTAGACGTCCGGATCGGGCCATTGGTCGAGCGGCGAGGCGTCGCGGTTGCCGTAGCGGAACCGGCGCCGCCCCCAGTCCGTCGCGATGTCGAAATACAGAGGGTAGCCGTCGCCCGGCCGGGTGTTCCGGCTGCCGCTGTTATTGAGGAAGGGGATCACATAGAGCGTGCCCTTCTCGACAACGGCGTTCTCGATATAGATGACCGCGGAAAGCATGCCCTCGGGCTCGTTCGAATGGGTGTTGCCCATGATCAGGGCCTTGCCTCCGGGCTCGCGCCCTTGGAGGACGTAGATGGCCGTGTCGCCGGGAGTGCCTTTGAGGCGCGGCGAAAAATCGCTCAGCCGCAGGACCGCGGTGACGCCGGGGCCTTTGACGATAGGGACATCGAAATGCCGGTGGCGGAGGAGGGGCAGGCCCCCCCATAGGGCCAATCCAATGAACCCGGCGGCCAGGAGCGTCTTTTTCATTTCCATCGCAGGAGCCTGAGGACGAGCGGGAGCATGACGAGGAGGTAGAGGACAAGCTCGCTGGGCCGCTTCTTCTCGCGCACGAAGTTCCAGCCGAGCAGGAGAATCAGGAAGGCCGTGATGATGTAGTAAGCGATCATGATCATCGGCGCTTCTCCTTGACCCCTACATGCTCCACTTGACCAGGAAGGACAGCTTCGAGCTGAAGATGATCATGGCCATGCCGACCGCCGTGATGACCAGCCAGGGGAGCCAGGTCGCCTTGAGGAAATCCCGGTACGAACCCTCGTATCCCGAGACCATCGTGCTCAGCCGGCCGATCAGGGCCGTCGGCGGCAGGCCGTCGCCGAGGGGCCAGAGGAGGCTGAGCCCGGCGATGACGACGGTGGCGTGGAAGCCGATCGAGTCCAGGAACCAGATGAGCGGGATGCCGATGATGGCCGCCCCGCCGTAGGTGAGGATGCCTTCGGAGAAGGGGATAATGACGGGCAGGAGAAAGAAGAGGAGGACGAGCGGGGTCGAGATGACGGCGAACGACAGCAGGCCCCGGACACCGGTCGCTGTCATGACCTGCTGGAGCATGCCGACGCCGATCATGGTCGCGAGAAGGGGCAGGAGCCTCTTGGCCGTGTCCCGGGCCAGAGTGAAGAAGGCGATCCTCTTCGGGCTGAGGAGCAGGGCCACGGCGGCGGAGACCGCGAATTCGAGGGATAAGCCGAAGATGGGCGTCGAGAACGGCCAGATGCGATAGGCGACGACCATGCCGAAGAAGACAAGGAAGGGGAGGAGGACGCGCCACCAGGTCATGCCTTTCGGAGGCTCGGGCAGATCGGCGGCGGCCGAGGGGTCGGGGGCGCTTCTCTTCAGACCCAGGACGAGCACGGTGAAGATGCCCAGCAGCAGCACCGGGATGCCCAGGGGGAGCTCGAAGCCGACGTACGGAATGGCCGTTCCGGCGCAAAGGATCATGGCCCAGATGTTCACGGGCGGCGCCGCAGCGCTTAGTCCGGCGACGATGAAGAGGATCGCCGCAGCCCTCTTCTTGGGGATCCCGAGACGGCCGAACGCCAGGGCCACGGGGGCGCCGACGACGAGGAGCGAGACGCTCCCGGCCCCGGTCAGCGCTCCGGGCACGAGGACGATGATCATGAGGACGAGGAGGGCCAGGACGCGTTGCTTCCCGAAGGCCCGGAGGGTCGCCCGGACGACATAATCGACGCCGCCCGATTCGTTGACGATGGTCATGAACAGCGTCGCCGTGAAGAAGACGAGGACGACGTCGAGATAGGTGAACGAGCCCTCGACGAGGTGGCGCCCGAGCTCGCCGACAGGAGGCGTCCTGAGGACGGCGCCGGCCAGGCCTCCGCCCGCGGCGGAGGCGACGATCGCGAGCTCGACGGAAAGCTTGGCCGCCTTGGCCGCGGCGTAGGCCGCGACCATGACCGCCGCTATCGCCAGGATCTGGATGGTCATGCTCAGCCCTGCATATTACAGGAATCGAGGAGGGGCGGTCAACACGAGAACGGATCCTGCCCTCGCCGCCGCGCCCGCAACGCGCGCGGACGCGGTCGCGTTGTAGACAAGAGACTACGGAATTGCTAAGATATCAGCGGAAAGGGGCGGAGAGGTTTGTTCTTCAAAGGAGGGCCTCGATGCGGACTTCAGCCGTCGCGAAATTCCTCGTTGGTCTGAGCTTGGCCGGGTTCCTGGCCGGGATCGGCGCGCCCGGGCTCCGGGCCCAGTGGTACGGCCGGAACAAGGTCCAGTACCAGAAGTTCGACTTCAAGATCATGAAGACCCGCCATTACGACGTCTATTTCTATCTCCAGGACGAGCAGACGGTCAAGATGGCCTGCCTCATGGCCGAGCGGTGGTATTCCCGCCTGTCGCGGATGTTCAATCACGAGCTCAAAGGGCGCCAACCGCTCATTCTTTACGGCAGCAGCCCCGAGTTCCAGCAGACGACGGTCATCCCCGAGATCATGGGCGAGGGCACGGGCGGCGTCACGGAGTCGTTCAAGCGGCGCATCGTTCTGCCTTATGGGGCCTCGCTTGCCGAGACCGACCACGTCATCGGCCACGAGCTCGTCCACGCCTTCCAGTACGACATCATGGCCCAGGGGCACTCCGACCAGGCCCGGGGCAACGACGCGGCCCTGCGCATCCCGCTCTGGTTCATCGAGGGCATGGCCGAATACCTGTCCATCGGCCCGGTCGACACCAACACCTCCATGTGGATGCGGGACGCCGTGCGCCGCAAAGAGCTGCCCCAGATCAAGAAGCTCGACAACTCCTACAAGTTCTTCCCCTACCGCTGGGGCCAGGCCGTCTGGTCCTACATCACTGGCCGCTGGGGCGACGAGATCATCGGCAAGATGATGAAGTCTGTCGGGCGAGCCGGCGATTACGAGATCATCCTCGAGAGCATGCTGGGCATCAAGCTGAAACAGCTCTCGGCCGACTGGCACAAGTCCATGCAGGACGCCTACGGGCCGCTCATCGAGAAGACGCAGATGGCCGGCAAGATCGCCAAGCCCCTGTTCCTGGGAACACGGGCTAACCCCTACAATATCGCGCCGTCCATCAGCCCGGACGGCAAGTCCCTCGTCTTCCTGTCGACGCGGGACCTGTTCTCGATCGATCTCTATCTCGCCGACGCCGATACCGGCAAGATCCGCCGGAAGATCATCTCCACGGCCGTGGACCCCCACTTCGAGAGCATCCAGTTCATCAAATCGGCCGGTTCGTGGGACGCCAAGGGGGAGAAATTCGTCTTCGGCGGCGTGGCCAAGGGCCGGCCGGTCCTGACCATCGTCGACATGACAAAGGACAAGATCGAGCGGGAGATCCCCTTCGGCGAGCTGGCCGAGATCCTCAGCCCGGCCTGGTCGCCGGACGGCCGCTACATCACCTTCACGGGCCTCGCGGGAGGCATCTCCGACCTCTTCATATACGACCTCAAAGACAACGTCCTCAAGCAGATGACGCGCGACGTCTTCGCCGACCTCCAGCCCGTTTGGTCCCCCGACGGAAAGACGATCGCCTTCGTCACGGAACGGTTCTCGACCAACCTCGAGTGGGTCGACATCGGGAACTACGAGCTGGCCCTCCTCGACGTCGAGTCGGGCGGCGTCCAGAAGCTCCTGGCCTTCCCCAACGGCAAGAACATCAACCCGCAGTGGACCGCCGATTCATCCGCCCTCTATTTCCTCTCCGACCAGAGCGGCAAGACGGACCTCTACAGGATCGAGGTCGCTTCGGCCAAGATCTCCCAGGTCACGAACCTCTACGCGGGCATCGCCGGCATCACCGAGCTAAGCCCGTCCATTTCGGTCGCCCAGGAAACGGGACGGGTCGTCTTCTCCGGCTACCATGACGGTTTCTACACGGTTTACTCGATCGACGACCCGACCTTCCTTTTGGGCCAGCCCTTCCTGGCCCAGTTCGACCGCAACCCGGCCATCCTGCCGCCGCGGTCCGAGCCCGAGGGCTCCCTGCTCGGCCTGCTCAAGAACCCCCTCTTCGGCCTGCCGAAGGACACCAACTTCGCCGTCGTCCCGTACAAGCCCAAGCTCGGCCTCGACTACGTCTCGCCCCCCAACGTCGCCGTCGGCGTCGACCGCTACGGGACCTACGGGGCGGGCGGCCTGGCGGCCTATTGGAGCGATATGCTGGGGTACCACACGATCGTCACGACGGCGTTCACCGGCTCTCGCCTCATCGACACGTCGGGCGTCCTGGCCTACCTCAACAACCGGAGCCGGTTCAACTGGGGCGCGGCCGCCCAGCGGATCGTCTATCCCTATCCGTACTTCCTGTTCTATCAGGATATCGACGGCCTCTACCATGAGATCGAGGACATCTACCGGCTCATCAACTACGATATCTCGCTGTTCGGGTCCTACCCGTTCAGCCAGGTCAGCCGGTTCCAGCTCAGCGCCGGGTTCCGGCTCCAGGATTTCAACCACACCATCTACGAGCGGATCTACGACCCCAGCGGATTCCTTCTCGACTATCAGAAGTACCATCCGAACGACACGCCTCCCAGCATGAACTACGCCTACCTCACGGGCGGCTACTTTTACGACACCGGGATCTTCGGCGCCACCAGCCCGATCCTGGGCCAGAACATCGGCATCTCCGTCACGCCCGCGCTGGGCAAGGTCACGTTCACGACGGCTATGGTGGACTTCCGAAAGTACGTCATGCCCGTCAAGCCTTTCACCCTGGCCTTCCGGGCCCTCCACATGGGGCGGTACGGCAGGGACGCCGAGGACACCCGGTTCTATCCTCTCTATATCGCCTATTGGGACCTCGTCCGCGGCTACGAATCGATCAGCACGGCGGAGCTCACCGAGTACAACGCCGATCCTTCCAAGGCCTTCGATTTCAGCCGGCTCTACGGCAGCCGCATGATCGTGGCCAACGCCGAGCTGCGCTTCCCCCTCCTCGGCCTCCTGGGACTCGGCAAGGGGTTCTACGGGGCCTGGCCGCTCGAGGTTTGCGCCTTCTTCGACTGGGGCATCGCCTATGCCTCACAGCCGAGCCAATGGTGGGGAGGGTTCATCGACGATCCGGATAATCCGGACCCGAATGGGCCACCGCTCCTCGTTCCCAAGATGGTCAGACCCTGGTTCAGCGGCGGGGATAGGAAGCCCATAAGGAGCTACGGCGTCGGTCTCAGGACGAACCTCTTCGGGTACCTCATCCTGGGGCTCAACTACGTTTACCCCATGGACAGGCCGGTGCGGGGTTGGCACCTCCAGCTCAGCATCAGCCCGGGATTCTAGGTCGATTCGGCCTTCGCCGGCGGCCGGAAAGCCGCGAGCAGCAGGACGGCGGCCCCGAGCGCGGTCAAGCACGGCAACAGAAAGAGCGACCGGAAGTCCGTTACCCCGTTCGCGGTAAAGACCGACTGGATCAGCCACGGGCCCAGCGTGTTGGCGGCCAGAACGCCGAGGCCGAGGATCATCACATTGAAGAGCCCCTGGGCGCTCGATCGAACGTCCTTGGGGAAATAGGTGTCCACGAAGATGTAGACCGTGGCGAAGAAGAAGGCGTAACAGATGCCGTGCAGGACCTGGATGGCCACGATCACCCACGGCTGGGACGGGAAAAAGGCGTAGACCGCGAACCGGGCCGCGTGCCCGAGAATGCCGATGAGCATCGTGAACCGCCAGCCCAATTTTTTCAGCACCACTCCCAGGACGAGCATGGTCAAGATCTCCGAGACCTGGCCCAGGCTCATGACGGGCATGATCCAGTTGCCCGGGATGCCCACACCCCCGGCCGCGGCGCTGGCGCCCAGGAACGAACCGGTCCAGTTGAAATACAGGTTATGGACGAACGCATCGACGAACGTGATGAGCCACAGGATCAGGACGAAGGGGCGCTTGAGCAATCTGACCGCTTCCAGCCAGGCGAAGCGTTCCGTCGAAGAAGCCCCCGGGACCTTTTTCTTTGGAGGCGTATGAGGGAGGAGCAGACTGTAGGCGGCCAGGGCGAGGGAGACGATCCCCGCCACGATGAAAGTCCAGCGGGTCGCCAGTTTCAACGCCTGGCCCGTGAGCCCTGAGCCGAGGACCGCCCCGATCCAGGAGACGAAACCGCGAGGCGCGGCGGCCTTGACGCGGGACCAGTCCACGAGGATGAACGTGAACGGCCAGGCGGCGAGGATCCAGCCCAGTGTCCCCCCCATACGGATAAAACCGAACTCCCGCTTGGAGTCCTTCATGTGAGCGAAGGCGATCGAGTTGGCGATCGAGATGGTGGGAACATAGAAAAGACAGTGCACCAGCATCAGGGCGAAAAAGGGCCAGAAAGCCCGCGTGAATCCCAACCCGAGTATCGCCAGGCCGCCGACGAGGTGGCTGAAGCCCAGGAATTTCTCGGCAGCGAAATGGCGATCCGCGAACTGGTTGCTGAAGAACATGCCGACAATGGCGGCGACGGGGAAGGCGTTCAGGATCCAGGCCTGCTGGACAGGCGTGAAGCCGAGGCTGGGCAGATAGCCGAAGATCAGCGGAAGCCACGCGCCCCAGATGAAGAACTCCATGACCATCATCAGGAACAGCCTATTGCGGGTCCTCTTTGTCTCTGTCATGCTCGACTCTCCTTATGTCTCACCGCTCTTCGGATGCGCACCGGCCGATCAAAGCGCTTTGAGATAGACGTTCCGGAAGAACGGCGGGGACTGACTGTCGTGGTTTTGGAGGCCGATGTAGCCTTCGGGTGACAGGTCGCGGACCTTGCCGCCCGGGTGGGCGTCCCAATCGAGGACCGTCTTGCCGTTGAGGTCGACCTTGAGGCGCATCCCCTTGAACTCGATCCGCATGTGGTTCCATTCCCCGGTCGGCCGGGAGGCCAGGACCTTGGGCGCCTCGATGTCGTAAGCCGCACCGGTGTGGTGGATGCCCGTCGACGTATCGTCGATCTGGATCTCGATCGAGTGGGTGATGTAGTCGTCGCTCACCGGAACATCGGGGACGCGGAGGAAGATCCCCGAATTCGTCGTCGGCGTCGAGCACTTGAATTCGCACTCGAGGACGAAGTCCTTGACCTTCTTTCCGTACCACAAGAGGCCCATGCCGCCCTGGCCCTTGAGGACGCCGGCCTTCGGGTCGCATTCGAAATACCCGGGGCCGTAGTGGTTCCAGCCGTATTTTTCGTAGCCGCTCCCCCCGCGCCGCAGGATCTGGGCGTAGCCGTCGAAATAGGTGACGCTTTTGACATAGGCGATGCTCTTGCGGAAGGCCGGCATGGGATCGCCGGCCTCGGATTCGTTCTCGTACTCCATCGTCAGGTAGCCGTCATAGTCCTGGAGGGTCAGCTCGGCCAGGAGGTCGCGGATGCGGCCCTTGCCCGAGCCCCAGGCAACGTCATCGACGCCCTTGGCCGTGCCGAAATCGCTGCGGTCCTTGAGGTGGACGTCGAGGATGCGGCCCGTGAGCAGCTTGAAGGCCTCGCGCGGGTCGTTCATGCCGCGCATCCAGTGGCCGCTGTCGGCGCATGAGCCGATGCGCGGGTCCTTGCCCTCGACGTGGCTGAAAACGGTCTCGGGGAGGTTGTACTTCGACGGAGCGGGGTGGTTATGGATGGCGATCTTGATGCCGTATTCCTTGACCAGCTTCTCCAGGAGGGTGAAGTCGTCGTCGGCCGGCTCGCACGCGAGGACGCGGATGCCCATCTTCCGGGCGAAATCGAAGACCTTGCGCATGCTCGCTTCGGTTGTGCCGATGTCGACGACGCCGTAGCCGTAGAGCGTGACCCCGGAGGCCTTGAGCGCCTCCTTGGCGAACGCGACCTGCTCGCCGGTCATATTTTCGTCGAACTTGGCCCCGGGCAGCTCGGCGGCCAGGGCCTGGCCGGGGAAGGCCTCGATCGCCCCGACGCCGAGCTCCTGGAGCTTCTTGAGGGTCTCGGCGAAGGTGAACTTGCGGAACGTCCAGGCCTCGGAGGCCACGGGGAAGCTCTTGATGCGGACGCTCCCGTAGTCCGTCTCGGCGACGGCCTTCTGGAGATCGGCCGAGATGTGACGGATCTGGGGCGCGGCACCGAACGCGGGTCCGGCCGCGGCCATGACGGCGATCAGGATGAGGGCAGCGATAGGGCGTTTCATGGGTCCTCCTGGGATCATTTGGCCTTCGGGTTCCACTTCCCCTGGGCCACGGGGGGCACATAGCTTTCGAGGCCTTTGAAGGGGAAGGGCAGGGTCTTGCCGAGCTCCGCGCTCCTGTAGGCGGCCATGAGCAGCTCGGTGACGCCCACGCCGTCGGAGAAATTCTCTTCGGGCCGGACGCCCTTGAGGAACGATTGGACCATGTGCCGGTTCTCCGCGACGTAGCCGTACTCGCCGGCCTCGTCGGGGACGACGGGCATGAGCCCGATCTCGGCATTCTGCTTCTCGACGAGGTCCTCGCCCGCCTTGCCCCGGACCTCGCGGCTGAAGAAGACCTTGAGGCCGGCGTCGAGGGTATTGATCTGCAGGGCGTATTCGGGGCCGAGGAGCTCCATGCTCAGGCGCAGGCCGGCCCCCACATAGCACCAGCTCGTCGTCGTCTCGACGACGAGGATCTTGCCGGCCCTGTTCTTGTACTCCACGAGCGAACGGGCGAAGTCCTCGGATGGCCGCTTGAGATAGTCGGTCTTCCCGCCGCTCATCTTGGCCAGGATCGCGGCGTACTTGGGCTCCTGCCATTTGAGGCAGTTCGTATAGGCCGTGACGCTCACGGGGGTGAGAACATCGCGCGGGGCCCCGGGAGAGGTCAGCATAAAGCGGGCCTCTTCGACCGAGTGGCACATCATGTCGTTGAGAACGCCGCCGCCCTGGAGCGTTCCTTCCCAGAACCAGGGCATGTGAGGTCCGCTGTGCTCCTCGGCCGCCCGGGCGAGGTAGGGCGGCCCGGAGAGGGCGGCGCCCCGGGCCCAGATGATCTCTTTGCCGCGGACGACGGCGGGGGAGAAGACTTGGTTTTCGAGATAGCCGTCGAGAAGGCCGGACTTTTGGACGAGCTCGAGCATCCGGCGGGCTTCGCGGACGTTGCGGCCGAGCGGCTTTTCGCAGGTGACGCCGACGAGCTCGGCCCGGCCCTTGACGAGGGCATGGTGGATCTCTTCCATGACCTCGCCGCGCGTGTAGTTCGGGGCGCAGATCCAGAGCGCCCCGATGCGCGGGTCGCCGGCCATCTCGGTGATCGAAGCGTAGGGCCTGGCTTCGCCGACGCCGAGCGATTTGACCAGCGCGCAGGCCTCCCGGGCCCGCTTCGCGTCAGGATCGAAAATACCCAGGATGTCGGCGTCGCGGACGCCGACCCATGACCGGATGTGGAATCGGGCGATGAACCCGCCGCCGATTATGCCGACACCGAGGGTCTTATTCTTTTTCGCCATTCGATCTACCTCCCGGACATAGACGTGTGCTCAGAGCTCTTGTCTCCCATGAGTATTCAAAAGGAATATGGGCAATGATGGAGTCCTACATACCTTAAATAAATGCGGGTTGTCAATCCGTCACGGCGCGTCGGAGAGGCGGCTGATGATCGTCCGGTTCTGGGGGTTGGCGATGTCTTTGGCCGCTGCCGTGAAAAGATGGTCGAGGCGGCTGCGGTAATGATCGGCAATGCGGCCCCGGACCATTTTCATGGTCGAATTGAGGAAATGGTTCTCCTCGGTGAAGCCCTCGCCGAGGACAGCCACCGCGGCGGGCAGCCAACGGGCGGGGAACATGCCGGCGTGCTTGCCGCCTTCACGGAAAGCGCCGATCTCCCCTTCGATGAGGCGCAGGGCGGCCTCCTGGCCCTCAGGGGCCTTGGGTCCGAGACCCTTGTCCTTGAGCCAGCGCAGCAGCGGCTCCTTGGCCGGCACGAGCAGGGCGACCGTATAGGGCGACTGATTGTTGTAGAGCATGACCTGCTCGATGTACGGGGACTTATCGGTGAGGGCCTCCTCGATGGCCTCCGGGCTGTATTTCTCGCCGTCGCTCGCGATGAGCAGGCTCTTCATCCGCCCGAGGACATAGAGGTAGCCGTCGGCATCGAGGTTGCCGAGGTCGCCCGTATGGAGCCAGCCGTCCCGGATCATCTCGCGGGTCGCTTTTTCGTTCTTCCAGTATCCGGCCATGACATTCTCGCCCCTGATGACGATCTCGCCGGTCTGGCCGGCGGGAAGAGCCCCCCCGGCCTCGTCGCAGATCTTGAGCTCGATCCCCGGGGCCACCTTTCCCGAGGAGCCGAGCTTATGGTGCTTCAGGCTGTTGGTGGAGATGACCGGGGAGGCCTCGGTCAGGCCGTAGCCCTGGAACATGGGGACGCCAAGGGCATAGAAGAATCTCTGGAGCTCGATGTCGAGGAGAGCCCCGCCGCCGATGAAGAACTTGAGTCGCCCCCCGAAATTCTCCCGTATCCTGCTGAAGAGGATCCTATCATAGAGAGCGACCAGAGGCTTCTTCAGCCTCTTCAGCCCGCGCCCCTTGTTCCAGCCTTCGGCATTATAGTCGATGGCCGCGGCGAGGGCCTTGGCAAAGAGGGCTTCGACCTTGGGCCCTTTTTCACGAACGCCTTTCTCGATGTTCTTGCGGAAGCCCTTGGCCAAGGTCGGGACGCTGAGGAGGAGGTGCGGCCGGGTCTCCTTGATATTCAGAGGGATGTTCCGGAGCGATTCGATGGGCGTCCGGCCCAGTTGGGTCGAAGCCAAGGCCGCACCGCTGGCCATGATGCTGTAGATGCCGCAGGTGTGGGCGAAGGCGTGGTCCCATGGCAGGATGATGAGCAGGACATAGTCCTGGGGACAATCGACGAGGGCCCGGGACTGCTCAATGTTGGCGGTGTAGTTCCGGTGGGTCAGGACGATGCCCTTGGGGTCGGCCGTCGTTCCCGACGTGTAGCAGATGTTGGCTGGATCGCTCTCCCGGACGGCCCCCGATGCGGCCTCGAGCTCGCCCGGCCGGGCTTTCAGGAATTCGTCGCCGCGCCGCATGACCTCGGCCGCGGCTATTTCGTCGCCGGCGAGGCTTTCGATGTCGTCGAGCACGACCGTCATGGCCAGGTCGGGCAGGTCGTTCTTGACCCTCCGGATCTTCGGCAGCTGAGATCTCGAGACGACGGCCATCCGGCATCCGGAGTGGGCCAGGCGGAACTTGAGTTCGTCGAGCTCCTCGATCTTGACCGAGATGGGGACGTTGACGGCCCCGGCGAACAGGATGCCGAGCTCGCTCACGATCCAGTCCTTCCGACCCTCGGCGATCAGCGCGGCGCGGTCCCCCTTACCGAGGCCCAGGCTCAGCAGGCCGGCGGCGAATCGGTGGATGAGATCGCGCATACCGGCATAGGTCGTAGGCTCATAGCGGGAGCCGGTCTTCTCCCAGACCAGGACGTTGTCGGGATAAGTTTTGACGCTCTCTTCGAAGAGAGCGGGGAGTGTCCTTTCGGGCATGGGTTCCCTCCTCGGCGAAGAATCGACTCATCCTACGTCCGGATCGGAGGAAAAGTCAAAGTCCATCCGGGAGGCCCCCGGCCCGACTAAACGTATACGGGCAGAAGCGGATAGGACTGCGCCGGGGAGAGGTTCTCAGCAGCCGAGATGGGAATGTTCGAGCGCGAAACGGTCCAAAGGAGGGGGATCGGGCCTTGTCCCCAGGGGACCCGCCAATGAAGGACAGGCGCCGTGACGTCAGGATCTTCGAGGAGAACAAGGTCGTCCTCTCCCTGATGACCGGCGAGGTCAGACCCGGCGTCCCGACCGTTTATTATTCCCTGACCAGGGACATCTCCATGGGCGGCGTCCGCATCATGACCGGGGCCCCGCTCGAAGCCGGGGCCCGGGTCCGGGTGGACATCACGCTGGCTCGCCCGCGCAAGCGCATCCGGGCAGTGGCCGAGGTCCGCTGGGTCCGCGACCTCTACGCCAGCGAGGTCTTCGAGGCCGGGCTCGAGTTCGTCGGCCTGGACCCCGAGGCCGAATTCGCTTTGATGGACCACATCTTCGGGAGTAAGTGCGGCCCTTCCGGCTGACCTTCTTCCGGCTTGCATTTCTCCCTGTCATGGGCTACATAGGGGGAAGTCTTTACGGAAAGGAGGCCCCATGCTGAGAGCATTCCTCGCCGGCATCTGCCTGGTGGGGCTGGCGACCGCGGCCGCGGCCGCCCGGCCAGACCCGAGACCCAGGCCGAGCAAAAGGCCCGGATGAAGTGGTGGACCGAGGCTCGCTTCGGCATGTTCATTCACTGGGGACTCTACGCCCTGCCGGCGCGGCACGAATGGGTCAAGAGCCGCGAGCGCATGACCGACGAGGCCTACGCCCGCTACTTCGACCGCTTCGATCCCGACCTTTACAACCCTAAGGCATGGGCCAGGGCCGCCAAGACGGCCGGGATGAAGTACTTTGTCGTGACCACGAAACACCACGATGGATTCTGCCTGTGGGACTCCAAGCTCACGGATTACAAGGCCACCCGCACCCCCTACGGCAAGGACCTCATCCGGCCGCTCCTCGAAGCCATGCGGGCCGAGGGGATCCGGGTCGGCTTCTATCACTCTCTCCTCGATTGGCACCATCCCGACTACACGATCGACATGCACCATCCCATGCGCGACGACAAGGCCTTTGTCGAAAAGGCCGCGAAGCGCGACCTCAACAAATACGACGATTATCTCTTCGGCCAGCTCAAAGAGCTCCTGACCGAGTACGGCCGGATCGACACGCTCTTCATGGACTTCTCGTTCCCCGGCCCGAACGGCAAGGGCCGGAACGAATGGAAGTCCGAGCGTCTCCTCGAGATGATCCGCGAAACCCAGCCCGGGATCATCATCAACGACCGTCTCGACCTGCTCGACGTCCCGGGCGGCTGGGACTACAGGACGCCCGAGCAGTTCATGCCTCGGGAGTGGGTCAGCGTCGACGGAAAACCCGTGCCATGGGAGACCTGTCAGACCTTCTCAGGCTCGTGGGGGTACGACCGCGACGAATCGACCTGGAAGTCGGTCCCCCAGCTCATCGGCATGCTCATCGAGACCGTCAGCAAGGGCGGCAATCTCCTCCTCAACGTCGGTCCGACGGGCCGGGGGATTTTCGATGAGCGGGCTATGGACCGCCTCCGGGGGATCGGCGAGTGGATGGACAAGAACGGCCGTTCGATCTACGGCTGCACCCAGGCCCCGGAGGACTTCCCCAAGCCGGCGAACTGTCTTCTGACGTACGATCCCGAAGCCGGGCGCCTCTACCTCCACGTCCTCCAGTGGCCGCTCGGGGTCCTGGCGCTCGACGGATTCGCCGGACGCGTCGAGTACGCCCAGCTCCTCCACGACGCCTCGGAGGTTCGCTTCACCGAAAAGGGTGGCGAGACGGGCTTCATGCCGGGCACGAGGGGGAAGGAACCGGGGAACACCTTGACCCTCAGGCTCCCCGTCCTCAAGCCGGACGTCGAGATCCCCGTCATCGAGCTGTTCCTCAAGAAGCGTTGACAGAGAGACGATGAGAAGCCGGAAGCCGCGCCCCACCCGTCGGGATCCGGCCCTGATCGCCGCCATCGTCCTGGCCGGCTCGATCGGACTCTCAGCCGCGCCGCCCGCGGAAAAAAACTATTATTACCCGGAGGTCCGGATCGAGATCGCCGTCGAACGGGACGGCTCGTTCCTTGTCGATGAATTCCGGACCTTCGAGTTTCAGGGCAGCTTTACCTTCGCCTACATCGTCATCCCGCTCCGGATCGACCGGCCCGGCGCCCGGAGGGAGGTCTCCGTCTCGGACATCGCCGTGACGGACGAACAAGGCCAGGCGCTGAAGACCGAGATTTCGGAGAAAGCCGGCGACCTGACGGCCCGGTGGTTCTATTCCGCGCGGAATGAACGCCGGACCTTCCATATCCATTACCGCGTGTCCGGAGGCATCACCAGCTATCCCGACGCCACGGAGCTCTATTGGCAGGTCGTCGGGGACAGATGGGACAAGCCGGCCCGCAACGTCAGCGCGACCATCGTCCTGCCTGACAGCGTGCCTTCGAAAAGCGGGCTCCTGGTCTGGGGCCATGGGCCGCTCGCCGGCTGGGCCGAGATCGTCAACGAGCGGACGGCCCGCTTCTCGACGCCCGATCTCGCCGCCCGGCAGTACGTTGAGGTCCGCGTCGTCTGGCCGCCGGGCCTTGTTTCCGGGGTCCCCTCGGACAGCCTGACGCTCGAGGCCATCAAAACGGAGGAGAAGGGATTCGTCGAAGACACGATCGCGCGCGTCCGCCGGACCCAGGCCGGCGAGGCGGGCCGCCGCGAGAGAGAAGCCGAGAGCAAGCGCAGACTCTTGCGACTCCTGACCTTCTGGGGCATCTGGCAGATCGCCGGCCCGCTCCTGTGGCTGTTTCTATTCCTCAGGATTTGGTCGGCCGTGGGCAAGGACTACCGGTTCGACAACCTTCCGGACTACGTCCGCGAGCTCCCGGCCGAGCGGTCGCCGGCCATCGTCCAGTCCCTGATGCGCGAGGGAAGGACGGTGACCCCGGCCGTCTTCACCGCGACGATCTTCGACCTCGCCCGCCGGGGAGTCCTCGAGATCGAGGACCGGAACGTCTCGAAGAAGCGGCTTCTCGGCACGAAGGAGATCGTCGAGACCACGATCACGCTCAAGAAGGACCCGTCGCAGGCCGTCGGGCTCCAGCCCTTCGAACGGTCCCTGCTGGGCTTCATCTACGAGGAAGGAGCCGGCTGGACGACGCCGGGATCGTCCATCACCATCGACGCCCTCCAGGATTACCTCAAGAAGCACCCTCAGAAATTCCAGGCCTGGTACCTGAAGTGGACCAAGGCCATCAAGGAAGAAGCCAAGCCGCTCGGCTTTCTCGAGCCCGAAAGCCTCAAGGCGCGAAACCGCTGGTACCTCATTCTCGCTGCCCGCGGCCGTCCTGACCCTCAGCCCCGTGCTGTTCATCCTGGCCCTGGCCCTCATCCCGACGCTCAAGCGGAGGACCATGGCCTGGGCCCGGGAGAACGAGGCCTGGAAGGGGCTCGAGCGGTTCCTCGACGATTTTTCGGAGTTCAAGGAGATCCCCCCGGAGGCCTACAAGCTCTGGGAGCACTACCTCGTCTTCGGCATCCTCTTCGGGAACGCCAAGAAGATCCTGAAGATGCTCCCGGTCATCCTCCAGGACGAGCGCGCGGCCGTGCCCGTCTGGTACGCCGGCTTCGGCCAGCCCGGGGCGCTCGCGAGCGGCGGCCTCACGCACCTGATCTCGAGCATCGAGCACGCGGCCACGGCCATCAGCCAGGCCAGCACCTCGGCGGCCCATTATTCCTCGGGCGGGGGCGGCGGCTTCAGCGGCGGAGGCGGGGGAGGGGGCGGAGGCGGCGGCGGAGGCGCTGGATGAAGGGGCCGGGCCGGGCCCGCGCCGTGGCCCTCATCGCGCTCGCGGCGGCCGTGGCGCCGGCCATGACCTGCGGCAGGCCATCCGAAGAGGTCCGCATTCGCGAGCTTCTGAAGGAGGCCGTGGGCCGGGCCGAGAAGAAGGACATCGCCCGTCTCGAGGAGCTCTTCGCGCCCGGCTATGCGGATTTCGAGGGCCGGGACACGGCCGGCACTGTCCGTTTGGTCTCGAACTATCTCGACAGGTACCGCGGCGTCGTCATCCATCTCCTCGGCGCCCGCGTCGGCGATATCGACCCCGACGGCCTGGCCTCGGTCGAATGCGAAGTCTCCCTGTCGCACGGGGCCGCGGAGGTCCTGCGCAAGCTCATCCGCTACACCGGCGAGTACTACCGCTTCCGCATCGACCTCCGGAAGGACGCTCCGGCCGGCTGGCGATTCACCTACGCCGAGTGGCGGCCCATCGGCCTCGCCGAGGTCTTCCCGGAATCGCTGGCCATCCTGAAGGAACTCTTCCCGGGCCTCTGACGTATTTCCCTTTGACGGCGCCGCTCGGGCTTTGCGGGCGCCGCGATGATCGATAATAAGGATAGACACGGGAGGGTGAACATGACCGAAGAGAAGAAAGAAGGCAAGACGCGGTTCGAGGAATTCCGCGTCAACGGCGGCGAGCTCCTCAACAAGGTCAAGGAGATCGTCCACCAAGGGAACGTCCGCCGCATTATCCTCAAGGATGACAAAGGCAAGACGTTCCTGGAGATCCCGCTCACGGTCGGCGTCGTCGGGGCCATCATCGCGCCCGTCCTGGCCGCCGTCGGGGCCGTCGCCGCCCTGGCGTCCGACCTGACCATCGTCGTCGAGAAGATCGAGGACTGATCCGCTCCCCCGGCCCTTTGCCGCGCCTCTTCTCTATGCTATAAAGGGTCCCTCGGACCCTAAGGAGAGAGGAGGCATCATGTCCCGACCCGTCGCGAGGCCGGTCGCCGGCCTGGTCTTGATACTGACGACGCTGACGCTTGGGATGGTGTGGGGAGCCTCCAGGCCCCCCGCCCCGCAAGCCGACGGCGCTTCGAACCTCATGCCCGTCCCCGCGAGCCTGACCGCCGGTTCCGGCCGCTTTCGGGTCGATGAGGGCCTGGCGATCGGCGGCCCCGGAGGCGCACCCGGCCGGGCCTTCAGGGCGGCGGCCCGGTTCATGTCGCGACTGGTCGGCCGCACCGGGCTCTTTCTCAGGCAGGATTTCCTGGCCGCCCAGGCCGCGCCGCCCGAAAGCGGCATCCATTATGCGTTCGAGCGCCCCGCCGCGCTCCTCCCGAACGAGGACGAGTCTTATGTCCTTTCCGTCACGGTCACCGGCGTGTCCCTGACGGCCCCGACGGATGTCGGCGTCCTGCGGGGTTTCGAGACCCTGCTCCAGCTCCTGAGCGCGGACGAAAAAGGGTATTACTTCCCCTGCGTCTCCATCTCGGACAAGCCGCGATTCACCTGGCGCGGGCTCCTCATCGACGTCGGCCGCCACTTCCTCCCTGTCGACGTCATCAAGAGGAACCTCGACGGCATGGCCGCCGTCAAGATGAACGTCCTTCACTTCCACCTGACCGAGGACCAGGGGTTCCGCGTGGAGTCGAAGGTCTTCCCCAAGTTGCACCAGCTCGGCTCGGACGGAATGTACTTCACTCAGGTCCAGATCAGGGACATCATCGACTACGCCGCGGACCGCGGCATCCGGGTCATGCCGGAGTTCGACATCCCGGGCCATTCGACCAGCTGGTTCGTCGCCTATCCCGAATTCTCGAGCGCGCCGGGCCCCTACACGATCGAGCGCAAGTTCGGGATCTTCGGCCCGGCGTTCAATCCGGCCGACGAGAGGATCTATCCCTTCTTTGACGCGTTCTTCAAGGAGATGGCCGCGCTATTCCCTGACCCCTATTTGCACATCGGCGGGGACGAGGTCGAGGGTCACCAGTGGGACGCCAATCCGGAGATCCAGGCCTTCAAGAAGAAGAACGGCTTCGCCGACAACAACGCCTTGCAGGCGTATTTCAACAAGCGCCTGTTCAAGATCCTGGACAAGCACGGCAAGAAAGCGGTCGGCTGGGACGAGATCCTCCAGCCGGGACTGCCGAACGGCATCGTCATCCATTCGTGGCGCGGGCCCGAGTCCCTCGTCGAGGCCGCCCGGAAAGGGTATCAGGGCATTCTCTCCAACGGCTGGTACATCGATCTTTGCCTACCCGCCGAGATGCACTACCTCAACGACCCCCTGCCCGCTGACTCGCCGCTCGACGACGGTCAGAAGCGCCTTGTCCTCGGCGGCGAAGCGACGATGTGGGCGGAGCTCGTGACGGCAGAGACCGTCGACTCGCGCATCTGGCCGCGGACGGCCGCCATCGCGGAGAGGCTTTGGTCGCCGGCGTCCGTCAGGAACGTCGAGGATATGTACCGCCGGCTGGGTCCGACGAGCCTGGCCCTCGAGGAGCTCGGGCTTCTCCATATCAAGAACGCGGACATGCTCTTGAGGCGGCTTTCGGGCGGCCGCGGGATCAAGGCGCTGAAGGTCCTGGCCGAGGCCGTCGAGCCGCTCAAGAACTACAAAAGGCATGGCCAGGCCGACTACACGAGCCTTTCGCCCTTCACGCGCTTCGTCGACGCGTGCGCGCCCGAATCCCTGCCTGCCCGGGCTTTCCGGACCAGGGTCGACGGATTCCTGGCCGGCAAGGACCCGTCGATCGGCGCGGAGCTCAGGGAGCGCATGGGCGCGTGGAAGGACAACCACGCCCCGGTGCTGCGCCTGCTGGCCTCGTCGCCCGCGCTAAGGGAGATCGAACCGCTATCGCTCGGCCTCGCCCGGGCTTGCGAGGTCGGCCTCGAAGCGCTGGACCACTTGAGCAAGGGGGAGGCCCAGTCCGCCAAGTGGGCGGAGGAGCGGAGCCAGGCACTGACGGAGGCGGCCAAGCCGGCGGCCCACGCCGAGCTGGCCGTCATTTCGGCCATCGGGAAGCTGGTCAGCGCCTGCGCGGAGTCGCCCAAATGACGGACCGAGCAGGGAAACCTTCCTATCTGATCCGGAGGGTTGAGGATTTCGGCTACGATCTGTCCGGGCCGGAGCCTTGGGGCAATCTGCCGCCGCTCCTTGTCGACCACTATCTCTGGCTCAAAAACGGCTACACACCACGGGTCGAAGCCCGGCTGTGCTGGTCGCACAAATTCCTCTATATCAAGTTCCGGGTGGGTGAAAAGCGGACGCAAGCCCGCTACCGGAAATTCCAGGACCCGGTCTACAAGGACAGCTGCGTCGAGTTCTTCGTCGATATGTTCCCGGAGAAGCGTCTGGGCTACGTCAATTTCGAGATGAACAGCTACGGGGCCCTGTTGGCCGCCTTCGGCCCCGATCGGGACAATCGGACGCCTCTCTGGCCCGAGGACCTGGCCGGTCTGAACACCATCGCTGGCGTGGAGAACTGGCCCGAAGTCGGCGACAACTGGACCGTCGAATACAATGTGCCGCTCTCTCTTTTCCGGAAGCTCTATGGTGACGATGTCCAGCCGGGACATCGGGCGAGGGCGAATTTCTACAAGTGCGGGGACGAGACCGAGGTGCCGCATTACGGCGCCTGGAGCCCGGTCGGCACGCCGGCGCCCGATTTCCACAGGCCGGAGTTCTTCGGCGAGATCATCTTCGGATGAGGGAGGAGGGTCGCCGGCGCGCGGCCGGCTCCAATTTGGCATCCCCGGGGGTCTTCGCTATAATGCGACCTCGTGCTTATGAGACAGAACGGAGCGGATGCCAAGAAAATGAACCGGCCGGTCTTCAAGCTCTGGCTTCAGGCCCTGGCGACCGGTCTCGCCGCCTTCGTTTTCGGCGCCCTATACTTTTTCGTACGCCAGTTCGTGAAAGACGGGATCTGGCGCTTCGACCTGACGATCGTCAATAAATCTCTTGGCACGACCTCGCTCTTCCTCATCGCGCTGTCGATGTTCCTGACGGGGGTGTCCATCTTTTTCCGGCGGAGCTCCAAACCCCTGATCTACAGAAAGCACCACGGTCTCGTCGGGTTCTGGGCCGGCCTGGGCCACGGCGCGACCAACCACTTCCTCCTCCCGGCTCTCGGGCTGCACGCGGAGAGGAAAGCCGATGCTCTCCTGTCGGACGCGCCCGGGGTGATCGCCCTCGCCGTCTTCGGGGCAATGGCGATCCTGTCCCTCTCAGACGTCAAAGGACGCGTGGGAGGAGAGAGATGGAGGAAGCTCCTCCGCTACGCCGGGTACGCCGGGCTCATGCTCGCCGTGGCGCACACCGGCCTTCTCAAATGGGAGAGCTGGACGAATTTTTTCCGGACCTTCGATCCGGTCCTGCCGTCCCTCAGCCTGCCCGTCGCGCTGTTCGGCGCGGCGGCCTTGCTCCTGAGGCTGGCCGCATGGATCGCCGGGAAGAAGCGGCGGGCCTGAGGCCTATTTTCAGCTTCTCTCCGCCCTTGAATTCGCGGTAGGGGCTGAGAAAGGTCAGCGTTTCCCGGTCTTCCGTCGTGGTCGCGCCCCGGATCATGCGCTCGATGAGCTCCCCGATCCCCGGACCGAGCATGAAACCCTGGCCGCACATTCCGACGGCCAGCAGATATCCCTCGAGCTCGCGGGACCAGCCGACGATCGGCGAGCCGTCCGGTGTCATGGGATAGAGTCCGCGCCACGTTCGCCGGACGCGGAGGTTCTTCAGTCGGGGGATGAGCCCGACCATGCGGCTGGCGACCATAGGCAGGAACGAGCTCGTCTCGCGGACGTCCAGCCCCCAGATGCTGGGGCTTGGCGTGATGCAGAAGATGACCTGGCCCGTGGCGTGCTGATAGAAATAGTAGTTGGCCGAGCCGGCGACCGGCCGGATATCGACGACCATGGGTCCAAGGAAGCGCGCCACCGCCTCGGTCACGGCGGCCTCGTGAGAATCGGGACGGACGGGCACGTCGATCCCGGCCATGGCGGCAACTTCTGCTCCCGTCGGCCCGGCCGCGTTGATCACGATCGGCGCGGCGTACTCGCCCTTGGCGGTGCGCAAGCCCGCGACCCGGCCGCCGGCCGTGACAAGACCGGTGACGGGTTCGTTGAAGAGGAACGTGGCCCCGAGCTTCTTCGCCCGGCTGTAGAAAGCGTGGACGGCGAGCAGGGGAGAGGCGTTCCCGTCATCGGGTGAAAAGGTCCCGCCGATGAGCCCGTCGGGATTGAGGTCCGGGATGATCCCGAGGAAAGCGGCGGCGTCATGCCAGTCGATGTTGAGGCCATAGCTCTTCTGGACGGCCAGGAGCTCCTTGAGGGTCCTTTCCTCTTCGGGCCGATAGGCCACGTAGCTGTAACCGGCTTTGAGCCATTCGATGTCGTCCCCGTGTCGCTCTTTCCAGGTGGCGAAGATCTCGAGGCTCCGCAGGCACAGGCGGATCTTGGCCGGGTCGGAATGCGTGGCCCGCAGGCCGCCGATGGCCCTCTTGTTCGAGCCCTGGCCGACGCTGGGGCATTGATCGAGGACGAGCACCTTGAGGCCGGCCTCGGCCAGGCTCAGGGCCGTGGGCGTGCCCACGCTCCCGGCGCCGGCGACGATGACGTCGAAGCTTTTATTCATGGCCATGGCCCTCGTCCTTCCCGCCGAAACCGGCGAGGATGCCCATGGGCACCTCGATGAAGAGCGGCCGCTTCGGCTGGTCGACGACCTCAGCATCGGGGACGCCCTCTTCGCGGAAGAGCCTGTGGATGAGGGGAGTGCAGGTCTTGGCTCCGCACGACCCCATGCATGTCCGGGTGACCGCTTTGATCTCGTTGATGTCCCGCACGCCGTCGCGGATGAGCTTGCGGATCTCGCCCGCGGTCACCCGCTCGCAGCGGCAGACGATGGTGTCGTCGGCGGTCCTCTCGACGTACCGGGCCAAGGGCTCGGCCGTCTCGGCCGGCTGGATCCGGATGCCCGCGATATTCTTGGCATAGGCGCGGGGGGCCCGGACCTTGACGATGACGGTGCGGTCGTTGGCCTTGATGGCCCTGACAGCGCCGACCTGGACCCTGCCCAAGGGTTGGCCCTCGGTGTCCTCGACGATGACATCGTCCCCGGCCTTCAGGCTGTCCTTGAGGAACTCGAACGGGACGGCCACGGTCGGGAAGTCCGCGTCCTTGCGATAGTCGACCAGGGTGATGGCCAGTCCCGGGCAGATGGCGACGCACTTCTCGCAGCCGGTGCAGCCCTTGCCTCCCTTCCCGCGGACGAAGGACGGCAGAAGCCGGATGTCCGTCCCGTCCATCTCGATAAGGTCATTGGGGCAGACGGCCGTGCAGGGATCGCAGGGGATCTCCTGGTTACAGTGGATGACCGGGAACACGCCCGTTTCCTCCCCTGGCGTCCTTTCGTGGATCGTCGCTCCCGGCTTCGATTTGAGGATATCGGCCGTCCGGTACCAATCGGGCGAGATCTCGCCGACGTCATGACCGAGCGACCGGGCCACTTCGAGGCCCCGGATCTTGCCGGAGAAGATGGCCGCGGAGGCCTCCGCGATCTCCTCCGCGTCGCCGGCGGCGAAGGCCGGCAGGCCGAATTCGCGGGCCTTCTCATAGAACTCGTTGACGGGGTCGAGGCCGACCGCGATGAGCAGAGTATCGCACCCGAACGACCTCTCGGTCCCGCGGACCGGCCGGAACCTTTCGTCGACGCGGGCGATCGAGACCGATTCGACGGTGTCCGACCCGTTGGCGCTGAGGACCGTATGGGAGGTGTAGATGGGCACCCCCAGTCGGGCCAGCTTGTCCCGATGGACCTTGTAGCCGCCGCACTCAGGCAAGACCTCGACCAGCCCGACGACCGCGATGCCGGCTTGGAGGGCGTGATAGCCGGCGATGAGGCCGACGTTGCCGCCCCCCACGATGAACAGCCGTCCGGTCGGTTTGACGAGGTCCCTGTTGACCAGGGTCTGGAAGGCGCCGGCCCCGTAAACGCCGGGCAGGGTATTGCCGGGGAAAGCCAGGTTCTTCTCCCGGGCGCCCGCGGTCACGAGGAGGATCTCCGGCTCTACCAGAACGTATCGGCGCCCTTCGACGAGGACGCCGACCTTCCTGTCGCTGTAGACAGCCAAGGCGGCCGACTGGAGCCAGACCCGGACGCCAGGGAACGAGCGGACCTCGCTCTCCAGGCGCGTTGCGATATCGATGCCCCTGGTGCCGGCGTAAACGGCTTCGATGGACCCGAAAAAGCGATGCGTCTGCAGCACGAGCTTGCCGCCGAGCCGGTGCTTATCGTCGATGAGAAGGGTCTCGATGCCCCGCTTGCCGAGCTCGATCGCGGCGGAAAGCCCGGCCGGTCCGCCGCCGATGACGAGGACGGGAACGCGGACGGTCTCGATGGACCGGGCCGCTTCGGAGCCCGAGGACCGGGCGTCGATGAGGGGCAGCTCCGGCAGGCCTTCGACAGGCTCGACGCGGACGCCGGGCCGGACGAGCTCCATGCAGGACTTCACGGGGATCCCGTCCGCCAGAACGAGGCACTGGGAGCACTGGCCGTTGGCGCAGAAGATGCCTTGGGCCGCGCCGTCCTTGGGGTGATGGCCGAAGATGCGGATGCCCGCGGCAAAGAGCGCGGAGGACAAGGTCTCGCCGTCCAAGGCCTCGAGCGCGCGGCCCTTCCACGTGAAGGGGACCAGGGCTCGAGGCGTAATGGGCAGGATGGGGTGTTGGTCAACGCGGTACATGAACAGCCACTCTCCTATGGCCTTCGTCCGGGCGGCCCGTTAAAGGCGGTTATTATAGCATAGAGACGCGCGGCCGAGACAGAATCTGCGGGAGTGATGTATAATCGGCCCGATGGCGCAGAAAGACAGCAAGCTCTTCCGCCGCGGGATCGCCGCCCTGGCCGTCCTCGGCATGCTCGGGACCTCGGTGAGCGTGGCGGGCGCGGCCCCTGCCCGCGGGCAGTCACCGTCCGGGGCCGTAAGCGGGGAGGCCCGGGAGGACGATACCCTGACCTTGAAGCAGGCCGGCCGGGAGTTCCTCAGTGACGCCGGCCGCATCTGGTCTTCGCCGGCCCGAATCAAGGCCAAACATATCGCTCCTATCGTCGGTCTGGCCGCGGCCACGGCGTTCCTCATCGCCTCCGATGAATCCATCCGCGACGGCGTCCAGACGTTCGCCGGAAAGCATGCCTGGGTGGGCGACGTCGCCCCCGTGATCACCGAGATGGGAGGGCTGGCCGGATTCGCGACCGCCGGAGCCTTTTTGGGCGCCGGCCTCCTCTTCAAGGATGCCCGGGCCAAGGACACGGGCTATCTGGCGGCGAACGCCATCCTGCAGTCCTTCATCGTGGATAGCTTCCTCAAGGGTTTGACCGGACGACAGAGACCGTTCGTCGCCGCCGGCCAGGACCATTGGGCCGGACCCTCCGGGTTCTTCGGGCGATTTGAAAAAGGCGGCAGCGGTCTCTACGGTTCTTTTCCCTCCGGCCATGCCGCGGCGGCGTTCTCCCTGGCCACCGTTATCGCGCTGCAATACCGCCATCATGCTTGGGTGCCGGTCGTGGCTTATACACTGGCCACCGGCGTAGGGCTGTCAAGGGTCGCCTTGGACCGCCATTGGGCCTCGGATGTGGCCGTCGGCGCCGTGATCGGCCACTTCGTCGCCCGGCTCGTCGTCAGAAACCACGACCGGCGGCGGCGCATCGTTCCGATGCTCGCCTGCACGGGACGGGGCGTGTCCCTCAGCGTGTTCTGGGACCTCGATCGGACCGGCCGCTAAGGCGGCCTGCGCGCGGAGCGCGGAAAGGATGAACCCATGAAAGCGATCTTCCTGGCGATCCTCATTCTGTGTTGTGCCATGACGGCCGGCGGATCGCCCGGCCAGCGGACGGAGAAACCGGTCCTCCACGGCCGGGACTGGGTGGCCATCACAGGAAAGCCGCTGGCCGCCACGGCCGGGGCCATGATCTTCGCCAAGGGGGGGAATGCCGTCGATGCGGTCTGCGCCATGCTGGGGGCCGTCTGCACCATGCACGACGTCCTGAGCTGGGGCGGCGAGACCCAAGCTCTCATCTACAATCCCAAGACCGGCAAAGTCATCGGTTTGAACGCTCTGGGCGTCGCTCCGACCGGGGCGACCGCCGAATTCTACAAGGGCAAGGGTTATACGTATCCGCCCGAGCACGGCGTCCTCTCCGCCGTAACCCCGGGCACGCCGGGGGGGCTCCTGACGATGCTCTCCGAATTCGGGACGATGAGCCTGGCCGAGGTCCTGGCGCCGGCCATCCGCATGGCCGAAGGCTACCCCATGGACAAGGAGACGGGCGACCGCATCGAGAAGGACAAGGACAAGATCAAGGCCTGGCCTTACTCCCGCATGGTCCTTCTCCCGCATCCCGGAGAGGCGTATGAGGCGCCCCGGGCCGGAGAGATCTTCCGCCAGTCCGATCTCGCCGAGACGCTGAAAAAGCTCGTCGAAGCCGAGCGTCAGGCCCTGGCCGCGGGGAAGACGCGTCGGGAGGCCCTCCAGGCCGCCTATGACCGCTTCTACAAGGGGGATGTGGCCCGGGAGTTCGTCCGCGGGTCGCGGGAACAGGGTGGCCTCATCACCATGGAAGACATGGCCGGCTGGAAGGTCCGGCTCGAAGAGCCGGTGTCGACCTCTTATAAAGGCATCGACGTCTTCAAGCTGACAAGCTGGGTCCAGGGCCCGGTCATGCTCCAGGCGCTGAACATGCTCGAGACGCTCGATCTCAAGGCCCTGGGCTTCAACAGCGCGGCTTACATCCACACGCTCTACCAGGTCATGAACCTGGCCTTCGCCGACCGGGACTTCTACTACGGCGATCCCTATTTCCCGCCCGAGGAACCTCTCGGCGGCCTCCTCTCCAAGGCGTACGCGCGCGAGCGGGCCAAGCTCATCCGCGCCGACCGGAACGACCCCGATGTCAAACCCGGAAACCCGTACCCCTTCGAGGGCAAGGCCAATCCCTATCTTGGCTACCTCGAGGGCTGGCTCGATTGGGGCAGGGGGGAGGCCTCCATGCTCGACCCGCAGGAAGCGGCCGATATCGAAGCCTCCTTCCGATCCGGCACGACCTCGATCCAGGCCGCGGACAAGGAAGGCTGGGTCGTCTCCGTGACCCCGAGCGGCGGCTGGATCCCGTGCGTCATCGCCGGCAGGACCGGCGTGGGCATGAGCCAGCGGGCCCAGAGCTTCGTCCTCGAAGAGCGGCAGAACCCCTTCAACGTCATTGTCCCTGGAAAGCGGCCCAGGGCGACGCTCACTCCCGGGCTGGCCCTGAAGGACGGCCATCCGTACCTTTCGTTCGCCGTCCAGGGCGGCGACACCCAGGACCAGAACCTCCTGCAGTTCTTCCTCGACGTCGTCGAGTTCGGCATGAACGTCCAGCAGGCCTGCGAGGCGCCGAACATCACGAGCTACCAGATGCACGATTCCTTTGCCGAGCACAAGACCTTTCCGGGCAAGCTCGACGTCAACGAGAAGGTGCCGTCGGAGGTCCGCGACGCGCTCAAGGCCATGGGCTATGTCCTTTCGGTCAAGAAATACACCTCGGGCCCCATCAACGCGATCTTCTTCGACCGGGCCCACGGCACGTTCTGGGGCGGCAGCAGCAACTACGGCGAGGACTACGGCATCGCCTGGTAGGCCGCGCTCCGGGCCTCCTCGCGCAAGGTGAGCGAGATTTCACCGCTGGCGGTGTTGCGCGGACCGGCCGCCGGGCCTTATGCTTCCCGGTCCGGGATCATCGCATCATGACATTCAACGACCTTCTCCAGCGCATGGTCGAGAAGAACGCCTCCGACCTCCACCTCATCGCCGGCCTGCCTCCGGCCTTCCGCGTCCACGGCGAGCTCCTTCCCGTCGAGGGCGTCGAGAAGTTCACCCCCGATGCCCTCAGGGAATTCGTCTTCGCCGCCCTGACGACGCATCAGAAGAACATGTTCGAGAACGACCCCGCCAGCCGAAACGAGCTCGATTTCGGCTACGGCATCCCCGGCGTCGGGCGCTTCCGCGTCAACGTCCACGTCAGCCGCGGCAGCGTCGGGGCCTGCGTCCGTGCCCTGGCCAACCGGATCCCCGGCCTCGAAGAGCTGGGGCTTCCCGATTCCGCCAGGGAATTCACCCGGGCCAAGCGCGGCCTCGTCCTCGTCACGGGGCCCACGGGCAGCGGCAAATCGACCACGCTGGCGGCCCTCGTCGACACGGTCAACAAGACCCGGCGTGACCATATCCTGACGATCGAGGACCCGATCGAATACGTCCACAATTCCAACAAGTCCTACGTCACCCAGAGGGAGGTCGGTGCGGCCGGTGACACCCTGTCCTTCCGCAACGCCTTGAAATACGCCCTGCGCCAGGACCCCGACGTCATCCTCATCGGCGAGATGCGGGACTATGAGACGATCGGCATCGCCATCACCTCGGCCGAGACGGGGCACCTCGTGTTCGGAACGCTTCATACGGCCAGCGCCGCCCAGACTGTCAGCCGCATCGTCGATGTCTTCCCCACGGACCAGCAGCCGCAGGTCCGGACCCAGCTGGCCTCGACCATCCTCGGGGTCGTTTCCCAGGTCCTCCTCCCCAAGAAGGACGGGACCGGCCGGCTGGCGGCCTGCGAGATCATGCTGGCCAACGCAGCCGTCCGCAACAACATCAGGGCGGGCAAGGTGGACGCCATCTACCAGACCCTCCAGACGTCATCGTCCGAGGGCATGCAGACCATGGACCAGGCCCTTGTCAAGCTCTGCCGCGAAGGCCTGATTGACTACGAAACGGCGAAGCCCTATATTTATGAGCGGACGACCCACGACACCATCAAGGCCCTGCGCCGCTAGCCCGACGCCGGGCCGAAACCGGCCGGCGGAGGGTTCCCATGAAATACCTGGTCATCCCGGCACTCCTGCTGGCCCTCGTCTTCCTTCAGTCACGGATCGGATCGTCGACCGAGCTTCCCGCCCCGCCTGAGGCGGCCTCCGTCCACGTACTTCCCGCCGCGTCCCCGAACCAGCACTACCCCTCGAACCGGGCGCCTCTCGCCGTGAGCCCTTTGGTCAAGCTCCCCATCGGGGCGGTCGAGCCGCGCGGCTGGCTGATGGCCCAGCTGCAGCTCATGAGGGACGGCTTCACGGGCCGCTTGGGCGAGCTCAGCCGCTTCCTCGGCGACGACAGCGGCTGGATGACCCTCAAAGGGACGGGTTGGGAGGAGATGCCCTACTGGCTCAAGGGCTTCGGCGATCTCGGGTATCTGCTCAAGGATGCCGGCCTGCGCAAGGAGACGGAGCGCTGGCTCCTTCAAGCCTTCAAGTCGCAGGGCAGGGACGGATATTTCGGCCCCCCTGACAATCGCGCGGCCAACGACCTCTGGCCGAACATGGTCATGCTGCCGGCCCTCCAAAGCTTCTACGAGGCCACGGGCGACCGCCGCGTCCTGTCCCTCATGAGCCGCTTCTTCCAGTTCGAATTCCATCTCCCCGCCGAAGAGCTGCTGCCGGGGAGCTGGCAGAAGCTCAGGGGAGGGGAGAACCTCGAGAGCGTCTACTGGCTCTACAATCGGACGGGAGAGAGCTTCCTGCTCGACCTCGCAAGAAGGCTCTTCACCAGGACGTCGGACTGGACCTCGCCCATCCTGACCCCCGGGCGCGACAAGGAATGGGTCGAGAGCGGCTTCTATCACGGGGTCAACATCGCCATGGGCTTCCGCGAGCCTGCGGTCTATTTCCAACACGCCCGCGACCCGGAGCTGCTCAAGGCCGTGGAGAGGAACTACCGCCTCGTTATGGACCGCTACGGGCGTCAGCCCGGCGGGATGTTCGGGGCCGACGAGAACATCCGCCCCGGGAAGGACGATCCCCGGCAGGGCGCCGAAACGTGCACGATGGTCGAGTTCATGGCCAGCTTCGAGTCCCTCCTCAAGATCACGGGCGCGACCGCGTGGGCGGACCGGGCCGAGGAAGTCGCCTTCAACTCCCTTCCCGCGTCCATGACCCCGGACCTCAAAGGCCTCCACTATCTCACGTCGGCCAACCTTGTCTCCTGCGACAGCACCGGGGAACATGACTTCCAAAATACGGGGACGCTCGTCTCGTACGACCCCTGGAGCTATCGCTGCTGCCAGCACAACGTGGCCTTTGGCTGGCCGTATTTTGCCGAGCACCTCTGGATGGCTACGGCCGACAATGGCCTGGCGGCGACCCTGTACGCGCCGTCGGAGGTCAGGGCCAAAGTCGCCGAGGGCGCGGAGGTCTCGGTCTCGGAAGAGACCTCCTACCCCTTCGAGGACCAGATCCGGCTGAGCCTGTCCTGCGACCGGCCGGTGGTTTTTCCGCTCTATCTGAGGCTCCCAGGCTGGGCGAAGACGGTCCGGATCGTCCTCAACGGGCAAAGGGTCGAGGGGTCCTTCACGGGAGGCCGTTATGCGGTGCTGCGCCGGACGTGGCATCACGGGGACCAGGTCCGGATCGAGTTCGACCCGGAGATCGAGGTCGTCGATTGGCCGGCCATGCGGGGCGCCGTCTCTGTGCGCCGCGGCCCCCTTTGGTACGCCCTCAGGATCGGGGAGAAGTGGCAGAAGTACGGCGGGACGGAGGCCTGGCCGGCCTACGAGGTCCTGCCGACAACCCCCTGGAACTACGGCCTGGTCTCGGGCCGGGCGGGGACCCGTCCGAGCCTGCGGATGGCCGCCTGTGCCACGCCGCCTTACCAGCCGTTCACGCCGGAAGCGGCCCCCATCGTGCTCAAGGTCCTGGCGCGGCGGGTGCCCGGCTGGAAGGAAGAGGGCCGCATGGCCGGACCGGTCCCGGCCAGCCCCGCCGAGGGGGCAGGAACGCCTGAAGAGGTCGATCTCATCCCCATGGGCTGCGCCCGGCTGCGGATCTCCGTCTTTCCCCTGGTCAAGGATTGACAGTCCCTCGCGAATTTGGATATAAGAGGTCTTGTATACGAACCAAGGAGGTGAGGATGTTCAAAGAATTCAAGGAATTCGCCATGCGCGGCTCGGTCGTGGACATGGCTGTCGGCATCATCATCGGCGCGGCCTTCGGGACCATCGTCACGTCGCTCGTCGCCGACGTCCTGATGCCTCCGATCGGGCTGCTCCTTGGCAAGGTCGATTTCGCCAATCTCTATATCCTTCTGTCGGGTGCGGGCCCCTATCCATCGCTCGCCGCGGCCCAGGCCGCCGGTGCGGTGACCATGAATTACGGGCAGTTCCTCAACAAGATCATCAGCTTCCTCATTGTCGCCTTCGCGTTGTTCCTGGTCATCCGGGGCGTGAACCGGATGAAGAAGAAAGCCGAACCCGCCCCGGCCGAGCCGACGACCAAGGACTGCCCCTTCTGCGCCACGGCCGTCCCGATCAAGGCCGTCCGTTGTCCGCATTGCACTTCGGAGCTGGGGAAGTAGCCGGAAGCCCGATTCAGAACGCTTCCTGGGCCGTGATGTAGAGGCCGAAACTCGCCCGGCCCCAGGCAAGGTCCAGCCGCAGGGTCGTTCCCTCGTTCTTGTCGAGCACGTAGCGCAGGCCGCTGCCGACGGAGAATTTGAGCTTGCCGCGGCCGATGTCGCCGAAGCCCGGAAAGATGTCGGCCAGACCGGCGAAGCCGGCGACACCGATCCTCTTTGTCACCAAGGCCCGGTACTCGGCCTGGACCAGGATCATCCCCTTGTCTCTGAAGCGGCCCTTGTAGTAGCCCCTCAACAGCGATTCCCCGCCAAGGAGGGCCAGCTTGTGGAACGGGACTTCGCCGCCCGTCGAGAGGAGATAGGCCTGGAGCGCGAGGACCCGATCGGCGCCGAGGGTCTGATAGTGCCGGAGATCGAGCTTCATCCGTCTGAAGGTGAAGTCGCTGCCGGCGATCGGGCCGTAGGCATCAGCCGAGAGCTGGAGGAACGCCCCGCGGCGGGGAAAAAGGACCGCATCCCGGGTATCCCAATCCAAGCTGACGCCCATCCCGGCCAGCTGCCCGCCGCGGCTCCCGACGATATCTCCGGCGTCAAGGAGACCGCCCGGCTCGACCTTCTCCATCGTCATGCGCTCGAAGTCGAACTGGAGGCCGCCGAAAAGACCGCCCAGCACGCGCCTCTTGACGCCGAGCTGGACGGCGAGGATCCGCGGGGTGAAGGACTCGACATCGCTCGACGGCGTATCGTTCCCCACGCCGTAGAACTTCTGCGGCGCCCGCTCGTAGCGGAAAGTCCCGCTCAGGATGAGCCCGTTGGCCTTGAGATAGATCTCCGGCTTGACGAGGACATTGAACTGGCGGGCCAGATTATAGCTGGCATAGGCCCAGACGCTCGACGTGCGGGCCTCTTCCTTGTCCCGGCCGGCCCGGAAGCTGAGGATGCCGCCGGCGCCGAAGGCCACCTTCGTCTCGGGCGTGTAATAGATGAAAGGCAGTCCGATGAGCCGGGTCCGGTGCGGGTCCCGCTCCGCGGCGGTCTCCTCCGCGGCCATTGCGGGCGGGAGAAGCGCGACGGCAAGGAGCACGGCGAGGATGGCGAGTCTGTGTTTGAGCATGCCGGGTCTTTCCGCCGTTTGCGGTATCATAGCGTCCGGTCGCACGAATGTAAACCTGGGCCTTGACCGGAGGCGGCGGCCGGGGCTATTCTGCGGCCCTAAGGAGCCGGCATGACATCAAAGGGACGGATGGCGGCGGCCATGTCGGGCGGCCGGCCCGACCGCGTGCCTGTCATGTGCCAGATGAGCATCGGCCACATGCTGCTGCGGTCGGCCGTCCCGCCGTCGCGTCTCTGGCATTCGGCCGCGGATTTCGTCGATGCGCTTCTCACCCTGAGGGCGGAATACAGATTCGACGGCATCCTGGTCAGCCTGCACGGCCACTCCCACGATTGGGAGGACCGGGCCGTCTCGGTCTCACGCGGGCCCGAGGGCGAAAGGGTCCGCTGGAAGAACGGGGACGAGACGGTTTTTCCTGCGGACGATCTGCCCGTTTTTCGCCCGGCCGTCCCCGTTGCCCGGGCGGAGTTCGACCGCTTCGATCCCTCATCCCTGCCCGACCGCATCGACTACATCCCGGTATCGCAAGGTCTCCGCTTCGCCATCGATCCCGGGCATCCCTTCGACGCCGTCGAAACGGTGATCGAACGCGCCGGCCGGGATTTCTCGGTCCACGGCGAAGTGACCTCGCCCCTTGACTATGTCCTCGACCTCTTCGGCTTCGAGCAGGCCATGGTCGGCTTTCTTGACGACCCCTCGCGGGCCGAAGCCGTGCTCGAGCGGTTCACGGCGGGGATCGTCGCCGTCGCCGAGGGCCTGGCCGCTACGGGGGTGGACGCCGTCAAGATCTCCTCGCCCTTCGCCGGGGCGGGCTTCCTTTCGACGGCCTTTTACCGAAGGTTCGTCCTGCCCTACGAGGGCCGCATAGCCAGGGCCGTCGAAGCGAAGGCCGTGCGGGCCTATGTCCACACCTGCGGCGACATCCACGACCGCCTCGAGCTCATGGCCGGATCAGGAGCTTCCGGCATCGAATGTCTCGATCCGCCGCCGCTCGGCCGCGTCGAGCTCCGGGACGCCAAGCGCCGCGTGGGCGGCCGGATCTTCATCAAGGGCAACATCGATCCGGTCCATGTCCTCCTCGCGGGCGACGTGGGCTCGGTGAGGGCCGACGCCGTCCGGCGTATCGAAGCCGGGAAACCCGGCGGACGCTTCGTCCTGAGCACGGCCTGTTCCATCGCGCCCCGCACGCCCCGGGACAACGTCGCCGTCCTGGCCGGCGTCGCGGAGGAATACGGCCGCTATTGAGTTGAAAGTCGGCCTGACCTGGGTTATAACTTCCCTTCCGGCCCAATCGACAGAGAGGAGTGCCCATGAAGAAGATCATCGTGCTCGGCTCGGGCATGGTCGGCCGCGTCATCGCTCTCGACCTTGCCGGCGAATTCGAGGTCACATCGGTCGACGTCAGCCCCGACAACCTGGCCAAGCTCGAGGGTACGGCCGTCAAGACCCTCCAAGCCGACCTTACCTCGCCGTCCGCACTCCGGGACATCGTCGGCCCGTGCGACCTCGTTGTCGGCGCCGTCCCCGGTTCCATGGGTTTCGCCACCCTGCGCGAGGTCATCGCGGCCGGCAAGGACATGGTCGACATCTCGTTCTTCCCCGAAGATGCGCTGGCCCTCGACGCCGCGGCGCGGAAGGCCGGCGTCACCGCCATCGTCGACTGCGGCGTCGCTCCGGGCATGAGCAACATGATCCTCGGCTACCATGCCGCCCGGATGACGGTCAAGCGCTTCGCCTGCTACGTCGGCGGGCTCCCGTTCCGCCGCGAATTCCCCTTCGAATACAAGGCGCCCTTCTCGCCGGCCGACGTCATCGAAGAGTACACTCGGCCGGCCCGCTACGTCGAGAACGGCCACCTCGTCGTCAAGCCTGCGCTGTCGGATGTCGAGCACATGGATTTTCCCGAGATCGGCACGCTCGAGGCTTTCAACTCCGACGGGCTCCGGTCCCTGCTCACCACGATAAAAGTCCCCAACATGATCGAGAAGACCCTCCGCTATCCGGGTCACGTCGAGCACATCCGGGCCTTGCGGGACAGCGGCTTCTTCGATACCGACGAGATCGACGTCCGGGGCCGCAAGATCCGGCCCCTTGACTTCACCTCGACGGTCCTCTTCCGGCAATGGCTCCTCCACGAGGAGGACGACGAGTTCACAGTCATGCGGATCATCGTCGAGGGCGAGGCCGAGGGCCGGGCGAAGCGCATCGAGTACGACCTCTTCGACCGCCGGGACCGGGTCTCGGGGTTTTCTTCCATGGCCCGGACGACGGGCTTTCCCGCGGCGGCAGCTGTCCGTCTCGTCCTGACGGGGCGGTTCGGCCGTAAGGGCGTTCTGCCGCCTGAGTTCCTCGGCACCGACGAAGCGGTCTTCCGGGCGGTCATGGACGATCTCACCGCGCGGCACGTCATCTATCGCCTGACCGAGCGATAATCCCGATATCGACACTTCGTCATGAAGAAGGAGGAGACGCGATGACACCAAAGCTTTCGATCCCCGTCCTGGCCCTGGCCGTGCTTATCACCGCCGCGCCCGCCCGCCTGGGCGCCCAGGCCCGCTCCGCCGGCAAAGCCAAGGCGCCCGCGGCCCTCGATGCCGCGACGGTGCTGAAGGCCGTGCATTTCCGGTCGATCGGGCCGACCCAGCAGAGCGGCCGGTTCGTCGATTTCGCCGTCCCGGCCGGGAAGCCGGGCACTTTCTACGCCGCCTCGGCTTCCGGCGGCGTGTGGAAGACGGAGAACAACGGGCAGACCTTCGAGCCGCTTTTCGAGAACGAGAAGGTCTATTCGATCGGGGACATCGCCGTGGCTCCGTCGAACCCGGAGATCCTCTGGCTCGGCTCGGGCGAAGCCAATAATTCCCGCTCGACCTACTGGGGCGACGGCGTCTACAAGTCCGTCGACGCCGGCAAGACCTGGGTCAACATGGGCCTCAAGGAGTCCCATCACATCGGCCGCATCGTCATCCATCCCGACGAAGCCCGATATCGTCTATGTCGCCGCCCTCGGCCACCTCTATTCCGAGAACCCGGAGCGCGGGCTCTTCAAGACGACCGACGGCGGCAAGACCTGGGTCAAGGTCCTCGACGTCGCCGTCGACGGCCGGGCCGTCGGCGTCGTCGACGTCGTCATGGACCCGTCCGCCCCGGAGACCCTCTATGCCGCGTCCTACGACAAGTTCCGCAAGCCCTGGACCTGGGGCATCGGCGGGCCGGGCTCCGGCATCCACAAGTCGACCGACGGCGGCAAGTCCTGGACGAGGCTGACCAACGGCCTGCCGACCGGCATCCTCGGCCGCATCGGCCTGACCGTCTATCCCAAGAACCCGAAGATCCTCTATGCCGAGATCGAGAACGCCAACAAGCCGAATATGTCCGCCGAGGACCGCTGGAAGGAGATCCTCGACGGCAAGTCGAGCTCCGGCATGATCGACGGCGAGGTCTACCGCTCCGACGACGCCGGGGCCACCTGGACCAAGGTCAGCCCGGAGAAGCGCTCGATCGGCGGCGCCCCGGGGTACTACTACGGCCAGATCATCGTCGATCCGAACGACGCGAACCTCGTCTACATCCTCAGCGTCGGCGTCCTGGCCAGCAAGGACGGCGGCAAGACCTGGACGTCGCCGTTCCGCTTCGGCGGCGACAACCACGCCCTCTGGATCGATCCCGGCCGACAGCCGGCACATGCTCCTCGGCTACGACCACGGAATGGGCGTGACCTGGGACGGCGGCAAGAACTGGTACCATCCCGACTTTCTCCCCCTGGCCCAGTTCTATGCCATCGATTTCGATATGTCCTTTCCCTATCGCGTCGCCGGCGGCCTGCAGGACAACGGCAGCCTCATGGGGCCGAGCACCAACGTGGGCTCGAGCGGCGGCTTCGGCGGCCGGGGGGCCGCGGCGCCGGCCATCCGCCTCGAAGACTGGTTCGGCATGGGCGGCGGCGACGGCATGGTCAACGTCTTCGACCGGATGACGAACCGCACCTTGTATAACGAATCCCAGTTCGGCACCCTGTCCCGCGATCGACCTCGTCACCGGGAGAGGCGAGGAGCATCGCCTATCACCGGCTGAAGCCCGAGACGCGCTGGAACTGGTGCGCGCCGATCCTCGTCTCGGCCCACAATAGCGACGACGATCTACCACTGCGGCAATATCGTCGTCATGTCGACCAACCGCGGCGAATCCTGGACCGAGATCAGTCCCGGACCTCTCGACCAACGACCCGGCGAAGCTCACCGTCCGAAGGCGCGGGGCGGCGACGGCAACATCCAGTACTGCACGATCACGGCCTTCGACGAATCCCCGCTCGTCCCGGGCCTGCTCTGGGCCGGCACCGACGACGGGAACGTCTGGGTCACCCGCGATAACGGCAAGGCCTGGGTCAAGCTCAACGACAAGATCCCCGGGAACCCGGGCTATTGGGTGAGCCGTGTTACGGCCTCACCCTCCGATCCCGGTACGGCCTACGTTTCCTACACCGGCTTCCGCAACGACGACTTCCGGCCCTTCCTCTACAAGACGACCGACTACGGCGCCACCTGGACCTCTCTGGCCGCGGGACTCGCCGAGGGACCGGTCAATGTCGTCCGCGAGGACCCCAGGAACGCCAAGCTCCTTTTCGCCGGGACCGATTTCGGCGTCTATGTCTCTTTCGACGGCGGACAGGCCTGGATGAAGGTGAAGGCGAACCTGCCGACCCAGCCGATCCACGATCTCAAGATCCACCCGCGCGAGGCCGACCTCATCGTGGCCACCCACGGCCGCGGGGCCTTCATCGCCGACATCAGGCCGTTGCAGGAGCTCACGCCCGACGTCCTGGCCAAGGACGCGCATCTCTTCACGGTCGAGCCCAAGGTCCGATGGGTGGGCCAGGACCGCCGCGAGTCCGGCAGCTCCAACTTCGCCGGAGAGAGCGAGCCGCCGGGGCTGGCCATCTCGTATCTCTTGAAGGCCAAGCCGAAGGAAGGCGTGAAGGTCCAGGTCTATGCCGGGACCCTGCTCGTCAACGAGATCGCGGGGACTTCCGAGGCCGGGCTCAACACCGTCACCTGGAACATGACCGGACGAAGGGAGCGCACGCCCGACGAAAAGAAGGCGGCCCAGGAGGGCGCGCGCCGGGCCCGTGAGATGGGCTACGGGGGCGGCATGGGCGACCCGAACTTTGCTTTCTTCCCTGTGCAGCCGGGCGACTACCGGATCGTCCTGACCGTCGACGGGAAGTCACATACGGCCTGGGGCACGGTGCTCAAGGATCCCCGGTACTGAGGCCGGCCTGTAACGAATTTTTACGGCGCCCCCGCCGCCGGCCTCGCCGAGAGGCGGCCGGGGCGCCCGTCGTCGGGACATCTTCCCCTTTAAAGAGGGGAAGCTTGTCCGGATCTGGCCGGATTCGGGCTGGCACGCATGTTGCAGCATGGGGAGCAGACCGATGCTGGAACTCAGGGGAATCACCAAGAGGTTCTCGGGCCTTCCCGTCGTCAAGGACGTCAGCTTTTCCGTCCGGCCGGGAGAGGTTCTCGGCTATCTCGGCCCCAATGGGGCCGGGAAGACGACGACGATCAGGATGCTGGCCGGCCTCCTCGATCCATCGAGAGGTGAGATCCTCTTCGAAGGCCGGAGCATCCACGGCGATCTCCGCGCTTACAAGCGGCGGCTGGGCTACATTCCCGAACAGTCCGAGATCTACCCGCATCTCAGCGCTTACGACTACCTGCGCATGGTCGGCCGCCTGCGGGGCCTCGCCGAGGCCTCCCTCGAAGGCCGGATCTCATCCTTCCTCCGCGTGTTCGACCTCGAGCAGGATATGCACTGGCCGATCGCGTCCTTTTCCAAGGGGATGCGCCAGAAGGTCCTCATCGCCGCCGCGCTGCTCCACGATCCCGATGTCCTTCTCCTCGACGAACCTCTTTCGGGACTGGATGTCACGACGGGACTGGTCATGCGCGATCTCATCCGCCGGCTCGCGGCCGAGAACAAGATCATCATCTATTCCTCCCACGTCCTCGAAGTGACGGAGAAGATCTGCACCAAGGTCATCATTCTCCACAAGGGGGAGATCGTGGCCAATGACTCGGTCGAGAGCCTGAGGCGGCTCATGCATCTGCCCTCCCTGGCCGAGATATTCAGCCAGCTCGTGCTCAAGGAGGACACCGATGCCGTCGCAGCCCGGCTGGTCGAGGCCATGAAAGGGGAGACCTAGGAAGATGGACGGCTGGAGGAACGAGCTCAGGCAGTTCTCCCTCCTCACCCGGCATTTCTTCGGCCGGCTGTTCCGGAACGACATGGTCGACTTCGAGGACCAGATGAAGGAGAAGCTCATCGTCGCCCTCTCGCTCCTGGCCGTATTTTTCTCCTGGGCTTCCTGGCTCCTGCTCTTCAAGTACCATTTCGTCGCCGACATCAACAGGTCCTGGCAGGAAAAGAACTATATCTTCACCCTGATGATGCTCGTCTTCGCCATCATCACCCTGTTCGAGTGGGACGTGCTGTACCCCGACCGGCGGGACTTCCTCAACCTGACGCCTCTGCCGGTGCGACTGCGGACCGTATTCGCCGCCAAGCTCGCGTCCTTCGTGCTTTTCATCGGCTTGTTCTCGGCCGCCATGATGAGCGCTTCGTCGGTCCTGTTCTCGATGTACCTTACGGACTGGCGGGCCAACAGTCTCATCCTGGCGGTCCGCTACGTGTTCTCGCACCTCGCTGCCGGGTTTGCGGCCGCCTTCGCCGTCTTCTTCAGCGTCGTTTTCCTGCAGTTCCTGATGATGGCCGTCCTCCCCGGCGCGCTCTACCGCAAGTCCGCAATGGCGGCCCGCTTCGTGCTGACCGTCGGGCTCATCTTCGTCCTGCTCAGCTTCGCGGTAGCGCCGGCCTCGCTGGGACGTTCGTTCCATGACCTCGGATCGCTCAAGGATGCCGGCGACCCGTTCATGTTCAGGTTCCCGCCCCTGTGGTTCGTCGGGCTTTACGAGGTCCTCCTGGGCACCCGGGACGCCGTCTTCGAGGCCGAGGCCCGGACGGCCGGGCTGGCCATGGTCCTCGCCCTGGCCGCCTTTATCGGGTCGGGCGTCCTGAGCTATCGAAGGCACGTCCGCAAGACCCTGGAAGTGCGCAAGACCAGGCCGCCGTTCCTGGGGCTGCGCCGGAGCTGGGGGAAGGTCCTCGCCGCGACCCTGTTGCGGACGCCGGAGGAGCGCGCCGTCTACGGCTTCTTTTCAGACACCTTACGGGCGAGTCCGCAGCATCGGATGACCCTCGTTTACTATCTCGCTTCCGGGTCGGCGGTGATCCTCGTGCTCGTCGCCGCCTACAGGGAGGCCTTCAGGACCCTGTCGCCCGCAAGCGGCTTTCTCCTCGTCCTGCCTCTGCTCCTGGCGTTCACCGTCGTCGCCGGCGTCCGGGTGCTCGTCGACCGGCCGGCCGCGCTCGAGGCCAACTGGGTCTTCCGGCTTTCCGAAACGCCGCGGACGGCGCGCTATGCCTCCGGCGTGAAAAAGGCCCTGGTCCTCAGGTTCCTGGTCCCGCTGTTCCTAGGCGTTCTCGCCGTCCACGCCGCCCTCTGGGACTTCGCTACCGCACTGAACCATGCGTCCTTCGGGCTCACCGTCTCCGTCCTTGGCGTCCAGGCCGCTTTCTACCACTATCGGAAGATCCCCTTCGCCTGCTCCTGGGTCCCCGGCAAGCTCAAGCTGCATTTCACGGTCTTACCCTGCCTGTTCGGGCTGCTGCTCTCGATGACGGCCTTGGCGGCCATCGAGAGATCCGTTCTCGCGGAGCCCTCCCGGGCCTTGATCTTCTATGCCTTCGCCGCCGGAGCGGGTCTCGCCCTCCGGCTGGGGAACGCCCGATTCTACAGGGGGACGCCGCCCCTCTTCTATGACGAGGTGCCCGAGGCGGCCATGATCGAACTGCCGAGCGGCGATTGAACCTCCCCCCGCTTCTTTTTGCCGGCCTATTCTGTTAACCTATCCGAGGGAGGTTCGACCATGGCCTACACGACCCGGGACATACTCGATCGCGTCGACCGCTTTCCCCGCGTCGACATCATCCACCGCCCAACTCCGCTCCGCAAGCTCGAGCGGCTGTCGGCCCGCCTGGGCGGGCCTGAGATCTACGTCAAGCGCGATGACCTGACAGGCCTGGCCTTCGGCGGCAACAAGTCACGCAAGCTCGAGTTCATCATCGCCGACATGCTCGAGAAGAAGGCGGACGTCGTCATTACCTGGGCCAGCCTCCAGTCCAACTGGTGCATGCAGACCGCGGCGGCGGCCCGGACCTTCGGCATCAAGCCCATCCTGATGCTCTTCAAGCCCGCCGATCAGCCGGCCACCGCCGACGGCAACGTCCTGCTCGACGTCATCCTCGACGCCGATATCCGTTTCCTCGAGAAGGAAAAGGGCCGCGTCGTCAAGGCGGCCCAGGCCATGGACATCCTGGAGGAGGCGGGGCGGAAGGTCAGGGCCGAGGGGCACAGACCGTATTTGGTGCCGGTCGGGGGATCGCTCGTCCGCGGCGACATGGACAAGCCGCTCGGTGCCATCAGCTATGTCGCCGGCTTCGCCGAGCTGCTCGAGCAGACCAGGAACGGCGGGGGCACGGAGCCCGACTTCGTCGTTCACTCGACGGGCTCCGGCGGAACGCAGGCCGGGCTCGTCGTCGGCGCCAAAGCCATGGCGCCGGCCTGCCGGATCATCGGCATCAGCGTATCGGACCCCAAAGGCCCTTTTTCCGACGATGTCCTGGAGATCGCCCGGGAGGCGGACGAGGCTCTGGGCCTCGGCCTCGGCATCCTGCCCGACGATGTCACGGTCTTCGACGAATACTTGGGCCAGGGCTACGGGGTCGTCGACAAGGCCGTCGCGGAGACGATCCGGCTCGTCTTTCAGACCGAGGGCATCGTGCTTGATCCCGTCTATACGGCCAAGGCCATGATCGGTCTCCAGGACTTGATCAAGACGGGATTCTTCAAGCCGACGGATAAAGTCCTCTTCCTCCATACGGGAGGGACGCCGGCCCTTTTCCCTTACCGCGACAAGATCTTCGAGTTTCTGGTCAAGAAGGCCTAGACCGCGCGGCGCAGGGCGGCCAGGCCTGCCTCGAGCCCGTCGACGGAGAGGCGATGGACCTCGACCGGCTCCGAAACCAGCAGGTGGAGCGTCTTGAGGCCGCTCCCCGTCAGGACGAGGACGACGCCGCCCTCGCCGCTCTTGACCCGGCCTGAGGCGGCGAGCTTCTTCATGGCGGCGAGGGTTGTCGCCGATTCCGGCTGGCAGAACAAGCCTTCGTTCGCGGCCAGCTCGCGCTGGGCTTCGAGCATCTCCCCGTCCGAAACGGCCAAGAGCAGTCCATCCCGCTCGCGGATCATCCGCAGGACGGCGTTGCCGGCCGGAGGGGTCGGATTGGCGATGGCGTGGGCGATCGTGGGGACCGACGGTATCCGCTCGTATTTCGGCAGGCCCTTGTCGAAGGCATGAACGAGCGGGGCGCAGCCCTCGGCCTGGACGCCGACGATCTGAGGATAGGTCCCGATGAAGCCCTCGCGCTCGAGATCGGCAAAGCCGCGCATGAGGCCGAGCAGATGCCCGCCCGAGCTCAGCGGGACGACCACCGTGCGCGGGGCGCGGCGGCCGAGCTGAAGGAAGATCTCGAAGGCCGTGAGCTTGTAGCCCTCCATTCGATAGGGGTCGATCGAGTTCATGAAGGTGATGCCGAGCCTCTTGCCGATCGTAAGACTGGCCTTGAAGAGCGCGCCGTAATCGCCCTGCACCGCGACAAGCCGGGGGGCGAAGATGCCCGCGGCCTGCAGGCTGGCCCCCGAAGTCCCTTCCTTGAGAAGCACAAAGGTCTCGAGCCCGGCCCGGGCCCCGTAGGCTGCCGTCGAGGCGGCCATGTTGCCCGTCGAGACCGTCCCGATCCTCTTCGTGCCGAGCGAGACGGCCTTCTGCACGGCCACGGCCGTTCCCCGGTCCTTGAAGCTCGCCGTCGGGTTCTGGGCCTCGTTCTTGGCGTAGAGACCGGCGAAGCCGAGGGAGCGCCCGATCCTGTCGAGCTTGACGAACGGGGTCGTGCCTTCGCCGAGGCTCAGGGCGGGATCGATCCGGTCGAGAGGAAGGAACTCGGCGAAGCGCTCGAGGGCCAGCGGCCTGTCGTCGAGGATGCGCCGGCCGCCGGGCCGGCCCGGCTGGGCGATGAAGAGGGGCTCGCCGCATCCTGGGCAAAAGGGGGAGTGGGGGTCGCGCGAGGCCAAAGGCCCGCAGGCGAGGCATTCGAACCTGTCCATGATCATGCTCCTTACAGCGGATGGCCGGTATTATAAACCGAAATCGGCCCAGGGCAAGCCCGCCGCTCCCGGCCCGGAAGCGAAGGATTGCGCAAAGGAGGATGTCCGGAGTAAAATCGTGCGACATGGACGACGACAAGCTCATGGAAGCCGCGCTGACCGAAGCCGCAAAAGCCGCGGCGAGGGGAGAGGTGCCCGTCGGGGCGGTCGTCGTCAGGAACGGAAGGATCGTCGCCCGGGGCGCGAACAGGCCTGTCGGGGCCTCCGATCCGACGGCCCATGCCGAGATCGTCGCCATCCGCCGCGCGTCGAAAAAAGCCGGCAATTACCGGCTTCCCGACTGCGACCTCTACGTCACCGTCGAGCCCTGCGCCATGTGCCTGGGCGCCATCGTCCAGGCCCGGCTCCGCCGCCTGGTCTTCGGCGCCACCGATCCCAAGGCCGGCGCCGTTTCGTCCACCATGACGTTCCCCTTTGACCGCCTCAACCACCGGCCCGAGGTCACGGGCGGCATCAGGGCCGGCGAAAGCGCCGCGCTGCTCCGCGGCTTCTTTCGCGCCCGTAGAAAGAAATGACGATTTCGGCTATAATCGGCCTTCGTTTCGCGCCCCGATTTTGCGGAGAGGTGGCCGAGTGGTTGAAGGCGACGGTCTCGAAAACCGTTATCTCGAGCAATTGGGATCGCGGGTTCGAATCCCGCCCTCTCCGCCATTGACACCCCGAGCATGAAGAGCGTGCCCCTCGTTCTCACCGGCTTCGGCCACGTCGGCCGGGCTTTCCTTTCCCTGCTCCGGGAAAAGAGCGAGGACCTCGAGCGCCGTTATGCTCTGGGCCTCGATGTCCTGGCGGTGGCCCGGACGGAGGGCTGTTTCTATTCGGGCCAACCCCTCGACGTCCGCCAGGTTTCGAAGGCCGGCGCGATCTGGACTTCGGGGAACCCGGCCTGGCATGCGGGCATGGATGCGGGGGATATCATGGCCCGGCCTGGCCAGGGGGGATGCCTCGTCGAATGCACCGTCTCCAACCTCGAAACGGGCGAGCCGGGGCTGTCCTACCTCACCTCGGCCCTAAAGGCCGGCTGGCACGCCGTCGCGGCGAGCAAGGGGGCCCTCGTCGTCGGCTTTCGGGCGCTCAAGGCCCTGGCCGCCGAGAACGGCGTGGCCCTCAAGTTCAGCGGGGCCACCGCTGCCGCCCTGCCGACCCTCGACGTCGGCCTGTTCTCGCTCGCCGGCGCGCGGATCGAAGGCATCCAGGGCATCCTCAATGGGACATCGAACTACATCCTGACCCGCATGGGGGAGGGTCTGGACTATGGCGAAGCCCTCAAGGAAGCCCAGGACAAGGGCATTGCCGAGCCCGACCCGGGCCACGACGTCGGCGGCTGGGACAGCGCCTGCAAGATCCTGCTCATCACCAACGCCTGCCTCGATACGGATTACGCCCTGAAAGACGTCCGCGTCACGGGCATCACCGGCCTGGCCGTCGATTTCGTCCGTTCCGCCCGCCGCGAAGGACGGTCCGTCAAGCTCCTGGCCACGGCCGCGCCGGGGCGCCGGGGCGACCGATGGAGCCTCGACGTCCGGCCGTCGCTCATCGACGCCACTCATCCCCTCGTCCTTGTCAACGGCACCGAGAAGGGCATCACCTTCCTCACCGATTCCATGGGCTCGGTGACCGTCACCGGCGGCCGCTCCAACCCCCGCGGCGCCGCCGCCGCCCTCCTCAAGGACATCATCAACATCTTCCGCCCGCCTTTCTGATCCAACTCTCGGTCGACGGGCGTCTTGGCAGCAAAAGGATCGCGTTTGACGAGATGCGCCAGGACTGAGACAGTACTGCGAAGGCCGCGGATGAGGGGTTGAGGGGTTTCATCGGAGTGAGCATAAAGCGATGATCTAGCCATCACGGGACGGAGACGCGGATTCTTTAACCCGGCTCCGGAGCGGGATGGCGTGAAAGATCATCGCAGCGAGCGGAGATGAATCCCGAAACCCCGCCGCGGCCGCACGGACTGAAATGGGTGTGTCGCTTCGTCAGATGCGTCAGAGGATAGGGCGGACGCGTTGACCAAACGGCTCTTTTTTGGTAAGGTTGGCCTTTCCAAAGCATTCCGGAACCAGAGGAACGGAGAGGTGTCCGAGTGGTTTAAGGAGCACGCTTGGAAAGCGTGTGTGTGCCGTAAGGTGCACCGCGGGTTCGAATCCCGCCCTCTCCGCCATCAATAACGTCAGCACAAAGGAGCCATGACATGGACAGCAAGGACCTCATCCAGATCGAGGACATCTATGGCGCCCACAACTACCATCCGCTCGACGTTGTCATCACCAAGGCCCAAGGCATCTGGATGATCGATGTCGAGGGCAAGAAGTACCTGGATTTCCTGAGCGCCTACTCCGCCGTCAACCAGGGCCACCGTCACCCCCGCATCGTGCGGGCCCTCATCGATCAAGCCAGGAAGCTGACCCTGACCTCGCGAGCCTTCCGCAACGACCAGTGGCCCCTGCTGGCCAAAGAGCTCTGCGACATGACCGGATACGAGATGGTCCTGCCCATGAACTCGGGCGCGGAGGCGGTCGAGACGGCCGTCAAGACGGCCCGCAAGTGGGCCTATCAGAAGAAGGGCGTGCCCCAGGACCAGGCCGAGATCATCGTTTGCTCCAGCAACTTCCACGGCCGCACGGTCACGGTCATCAGCTTCTCGACCGAGCCCCTCTACCGTCGGGATTTCGGCCCGTTCACGCCCGGCTTCGTGGTCGTCCCGTTCGGAGACACAGAAGCCCTCGAGAAAGCCATCACGCCGAACACGGCCGCCTTCCTCGTCGAGCCCATCCAGGCCGAAGCCGGCATCCTCATCCCGCCCGACGGGTACCTCCGTCAGGCCGAGGAGATCTGCAAGAGGAACAACGTCCTCTTCATCGCCGACGAGATCCAGACGGGACTCGGGCGGACCGGAAAGCTCTTCGCCTGCGAGTACGAAGGCGTCCGGCCCGATATGGTCGTGATCGGCAAATCCCTCGGCGGCGGATGCTACCCTGTATCGGCCGTCGTGGCCGATCGCGAGATCCTCGGCGTCTATAAGCCCGGCGAGCACGGCTCGACCTTCGGAGGCAACCCCCTTGCCTGCGCCGTGGCCCGGGAAAGCCTGAGAGTCATCAAGGAAGAGAACCTCGTCGGGAACGCGGCCGAGCGGGGTGCCACCTTCATGGAGAAGCTTCGCAAGGTCCGCAGCCGTCATATCAAAGCGGTTCGCGGCCGCGGCCTTCTCATCGGTGTTGAGCTCCATCCCGAGGCCGGCGGCGCTCGCCGTTTCTGCGAGGAGCTGATGAAGGAAGGGCTGCTCTGCAAAGAGACCCACGACAATGTCATCCGCTTCGCGCCGCCCCTCGTCATCAGGGATAAGGACCTCAATTGGGCCCTCAAGCGCATCAAGACGGTCTTCAAGAGACTGGCCTGAGTTGAACGGGATGCCCGGATGTCCTGTTTTTAGGACAGGGCCCCTAAGGCGTACGCTTGGATCGCCTGGGATATGATTGGCATATTCCTTGCATGACTCGGTTCAGGAGGATGAAGATGAAGAAAACCATCGGCTTCCTGCTCTTTACGGTGTTCGTGATCCTTGTCGGAACCTCGTGCATCAGGTACGTCCCGTATGACGAGTCGGGGCGCTATTCCGGACCGTACGAAGACCAACGCTACGACAACCGCAATAGCGACCGCTACGACGATCTCGACAGCGCTTATTTCTACGACGAGCTTCAGCCCTACGGTCTCTGGGTATCCTACCGCCCCTACGGCTATGTCTGGATCCCCGGGAACGTCGGCTACAACTGGAGGCCATACACCCGGGGACACTGGGCCTGGACCGATTATGGCTGGACCTGGGTCTCTCTCGAGCGTTGGGGCTGGATCGCTTTCCATTACGGCCGCTGGGGCTGGGACAGGGGTCTCGGCTGGTACTGGGTACCCGATGTCGTCTGGGGCCCGGCCTGGGTGGCCTGGAGATGGGGTGATGCGCACATCGGCTGGGCGCCGTTGCCGCCTGGCGCGGACTTCATCCCCGGCAGAGGCTTCGGGCGGCGCCAGTGGGATATTCCCGGCGATTCCTGGTGTTTCGTCCGCGGCCGGGATTTCATGGACCGGAGGATCGACCGCTGGGTCCTGCCCAGAGAACGGAACATGACGCTCGTCGACCGGACCGAGCTCGGCGTCAACATCAATGAGCGCGACCGGCGCGTCGTCAACGAGGGTCTGGATCCCGATCTGGTCCGCCGTCAGGTCAACCGGCCGGTCGACCGGCTCACCCTCAAGGATTCGACCCGGCCGGGCATGGCGCGGGAAGAGGGCAGTGACCTGATCATCTCGAAGCCCGTGGTCCGGCGCAACGAAGCGGCCAAGCCGAAAGAGGTCCTCGACCAGTCGGCGGCCGAGAAAGAGCTCAATAGCGAAACGAGCAGCCGGATCCGCCGCAACGTGACCCAAAGCGAGGCCCAGGTCGTGCGCGAAGACCACGAACAGGAGCGCCAGCTCATGAAGGAGAGCCAGGAGTCCGAGGTCAGCGTGGTCAGGCGAAGGGCCGAGGAAGAAAAGGCGAAGGTCCGGAATCCCGTCGAGAAGAAGAAAGTGGACGAACAGGCGACCTCGCGGGTCGCCGAGCTGAAAAAGAAGCACGAGCAGGAAAAGGCCGAGCTCGAAAAGCGGCAGAAGGCCGAAGAGGACAAGACGAAGAGAACGCCGGTCCGCCGGAAGATCGACGACAAGCGCTAGGCCCGGCGCGTCGCCCGGACCGTCGCGGCCAGGGCCGCAGCAAGGACGATAGCCCCTCCCGAGACCGTTCTCAGGGAGGGGCTTTCATTTAAGAAGACCAGGGCGAGGAGGATGCCGTAGACCGGCTCGAGCGAGCTCAGCACGCTCGCCGCCCTGGCCCCAACCCCCTTCATGCCTTCGATGAATAGAGTGTGTGCCGCCGCCGTGCAGACGACGCCCAGGACAGCGATAAGGGCCCAGTCCCGCCCCGAGCGGGGGAGTCCGGCGCGCAGGACGGCCGGCACGAGAACGATGCCGGCCACGAGGTCCTGATAGAAGGCCACCGTCAAGCTCGGGTGGCGGGCCGCCAACGACCGGTCGAGGACGGATAGCAGCGAGAATGACAGCCCTGCCCCGAGCCCCCAGAGCACGCCGCGAACGACCGCATCAGAGACATCGAAGCCCGGCACGATGAGAGCGATCCCGAGGACGCAGAGCAGGGCGTAGATGAGGCTCGCCGGGTCCCATTTCTCGCGGGCCAAAAGAGGCTCGAGAAAAGCCGTGAAGACCGGAAAGCTCGAATAGGCGAGGAGCCCCACGGCCACCGAGGAGACCTGGACGGATTTAAAGAACATCGTCCAGTGGGCGGCCAGGACGATGCCGCAGACGGCCAGGAGGACGAGGTCTCGCCGCGGCGATATCCGGAAGGCGCGCCGGCCCGCGGCCATGACCGCGGCCAGAGCCAAACAGGCGAGGAGGACCCGGCCGAAAACGATGACTTCCGGCGGCAGGGCCAGCCATTTTCCGAACAGCCCCGGGAAGCCGAAGAGGAAGACGGCCAGGTGGATCTCGGCGAGGCTGCGGGAGCGCGTCGGCACGGCGCCATTATATTCCTTTTTCTTGCTATTTGGCCGGATTGTGCTAAGATAAACTTTACTTTTTCAGGGGAGAAAGGCCGCTTTTCTCTCTCCCCTCCGCGGATGGCCGAAAACCCATGTCCTACGAGATATTCGCGCGGAAATACAGACCCTGGAAGTTCGAGGAGGTCGTCGGGCAGCTGTCCGTCGTCCGGACCATCCAGAACGCCATCGCCTCGAACCGTATCGCCCACGCCTACCTGTTCTCGGGCGTCCGGGGAACCGGCAAGACGACCGTGGCACGGATCCTGGCCAAGGCCCTGAACTGCGCCAACGGCCCGACGCCGCACCCCTGCCCCGACAAGGACCGTCCCTGCCAGTTCTGCAAGGCCATTCATGAGGCCAACGCCATCGACGTCCTCGAGATCGACGGCGCCTCCAACCGCCAGGTCGACGACATCGAGCCCATCCGGGAAATGGTCAAGTACAAGCCCGCCTACACCCGTACCAAGGTCCTCATCATCGACGAAGTCCACATGCTCTCCACGCACGCCTTCAACGCCCTCCTGAAGACCCTCGAGGAGCCGCCGCCGAATACGGTCTTCATCTTCGCGACGACGGAATTCGCCAAGGTCCCGGCGACCATCGTGTCGCGCTGCCAGCACTTCGAGTTCCGCAAGATCTCCCACAAGGACATCATCAACCACCTCATGGAGATCACCAAGAAGGAGGGCATCACCATCACTCCCGCCGGGCTGGCCCTCATCGCCGAGGCGGCGGACGGGAGCATGCGGGACGCCCAGAGCCTCCTCGACCAGGCCGTGGCCTTCAGCGGAGAGAACATCGGCGACGAGGACCTCAAGACGATCCTCGGGACGATCGGGCAGGACATTCTCTTCCGCTTCTCGTCGGCCGTCCTCGACGAGAAGCCCGAAGAGGTGTTCCCCCTCGTCGAGAACGTCGTCGCGGCCGGCAACGACCTCCGCGTCGTGTTCAGCAAGCTTATCGAACATTTCCGGGCCCTGCTGCTCGTCCGCTCGGTCGAGAAGCCGGAGGACCTCCTGGCCGTCGGCCCCGAAGGCCTCCAGGCCCTCAAGGTCGAAGCGGCCAAGGCGGGCCCGGAGGACCACCTCCGCTATCTTCTCGCGCTTCAGCAGGCCGAGGCCGGCCTGAAGTACTCGACGATGCCGCGGATCTATTTCGAGGCCTTCCTCATCAAGCTTTGTCACTTCCGCAAGATCGTTCCTCTGCGCGAGCTCATCAAGGACATCGAGTCTTTCAAAGAGACGCCCCAGAGGACGACGGCCCGGGTCCCTGGACCCCCGGCGAGGGACGCTGCGCCGGCGGGAGTCGGCTCGAGGCCGGCTCAGGGCAGCGGGCCGCAGCCGGGCCCGCGCAACACCCCGACCGAGCCCGCGGCCCCGCCCAAGCCGGAAGCCTTGTCCGGAAAGGATATCTTCGGCCGGGTCCTCGAAAAGCTGGCCGTCGACAGGGCCCCTCTGGCCGCTCTTCTCGGGGAATACTCCTCGGTCATGGTCCGGGACAATGCCCTGGATGTCTTTTTCGGGAGCGGGCGGGGCTTCTTCGTGACCAGCATCCAGGAGAAGGACGTGCGCGCCGTCGAAAAGGCGGCCTCGGACGTCCTGGGCCGGGACATCAAGGTCCGCTTCGCCGAGGAAAGCGCCACCGGCGGGGGGCCCATCAAACCCGGGCGGGAGCTCGAGTCGGCCATGAAGGACCCGGCCGTCCAGTTCTTCATGAACACCTTCAAGGCCCAGGTCCTGTCGGCCGACCCGGTCCCGTCCCCCCGCGACGCCGCGCCCAAGGGCCGCGGTCCCACGGAGAACGAATCATGAAGAACGTCATGGACCTCCAGAAGATGCTCAAATCCGCCAAGGAGATGCAGGACAGGCTCCAGAAGGAGCTGGCCGTCCTGCGGATCGAGGGATCGAGCGGCGGCGGCATGGTCACGGTCGTTCTCGACGGCCACAAGGCCCTGCAGTCCATCCGCATCGAGCCCGAGGTCGTGAACAGGGACGAAGTCGAGATGCTCCAGGACCTCATCGTCGCCGCGTTCAACGATGCGTCGGCCAAAGTCGAAGAGGCCCTGGCGGAGAAGCTCGGCGGCCTCGGGGCCGGTCTCAAGATCCCGGGGCTGACCTGATGTTCGAATACGCCCAGCCGCTTCACGACCTCATCGAGGAGCTCCGCCGCATCCCCGGCATCGGGGCCAAGACGGCCCAGCGCATCGCTTTCTATTTCCTGGGCCTGCCGACCGAGGACACGGACCGCCTGGCCGAGGCCATCCGCGAAGCCAAGCGCAAGATCTTCTACTGCGCCCGCTGCAACAACATCACCCACGTCGACCCCTGCCTGATCTGCTCGGACGAGCACAGGTCCGACGAATCCCTGTGCATCGTCGAGGAGCCGTTCAACATCTCCTCGATAGAGAGGACGGGCGCCTACAGCGGCCGCTATCACGTCCTCCTCGGCGCCCTGTCGCCGCTCAAGGGCCGCGGGCCGGACGAGCTCCGGCTGGGAAAGCTCACCAAGCGCATCGAAGAGGGCGCCTTCAAGGAGATCATCATCGCCACGAACCCGACGGTCGAAGGGGAGGCCACCGCGCTCTATCTCCTTCGCGTGCTCAAGGGGTTCGGCATCCGGATCACCCGGCTGGCCATGGGCCTGCCGGTGGGCTCGGACCTCGATTTCGCCGACCAGGTGACCATCAAGAAGGCCCTGGAAGGCCGGACGGAGCTCAAAGAATAGCCCCGACACGTCGCCGCCGACGTTCGACCATAACGCTCAAAGGAGTTTTCCATGGAATTGAAGAAGAATATGCAGACGATCGACGGGAACACGGCGGCGACGCATGTCGCCTACGCGTATTCCGAGGTCGCGGCCATCTACCCCATCACCCCCTCCTCGACGATGGGGGAACTGGCCGACGAGTGGTCCGCCCACGACCGGAAGAACATCTTCGGCCAGCGCGTGGACGTCGTCGAGATGCAGTCGGAGGGCGGCGCGTCCGGCGCGGTCCACGGCTCGCTCTCGGCCGGCGCCCTGACGACGACCTTCACGGCGTCCCAGGGGCTGATGCTCATGCTCCCCAACATGCATAAGATCGCCGGCGAGATGCTGCCGACCGTGTTCCTGGTCTCAGCCCGCTCGCTGGCCTGCCAAGCGCTGTCGATCTTCGGCGACCACAGCGACGTCATGGCCGCCCGCAACACCGGCTTCGCCATGACCTGCGCCGGCTCCGTCCAGGAGGCCCAGGACCTGGCCATCGTCGCCCATCTGGCGACGCTGCGCACCAAGATCCCCTTCCTGCACTTCTTCGACGGGTTCCGGACCTCCAACGTCGTCGAGAAGGTCGAGGTCGTGTCGTACGAGACGCTGGCCAAACTTTTCGAGCCCCAGTATCTCGAGGACTTCCGCAAACGCTCCCTCAATCCCGAGCGTCCCATGCAGAAGGTCGGCCAGCAGAACCCCGACGTCTACTTCCAGGGCCGCGAGACGGTCAACAAGTACTATAACGAGTGCCCGGGCCTCGTCCAGCACTACATGGACAAGGTCGCCGGCGCGATCGGCCGCCAGTACCACCTTTTCGATTATTTCGGCGCCCCCGACGCCGAAAAGGTCATCATCATGATGGGCTCGGGCGCGGAGACCGCCGAGGAGACGATCAATTATCTTAACGCCCGCGGGGCCAAGCTCGGCCTCATCAAGGTCCGCCTCTACCGGCCCTTCGACACGGCCGCCCTCGCGGCGGCCCTGCCGGCCTCGGCGAAAAGGGTCGCGGTCCTCGACCGGACCAAGGAGCCCGGCTCGATCGGCGAGCCACTCTACCTTGATATCGCGGTCGCCCTGGCGGGACGCCCGGTCAAGGTCATCGGCGGCCGCTACGGCCTGTCGTCCAAGGAGTTCACGCCGTCCATGGTCAAGGCCGTCTACGATCACCTCGACGGGAAGGCCACCCACGGCTTCACCGTGGGCATCGTCGACGACGTCACCCACACCTCGATCCCCGTCGGCCCGGTCCTCGACACCGAGCTCCCCGGCACGGTCCGCTGCAAGTTCTACGGCTACGGCTCAGACGGCACGGTCGGTGCCAACAAGAACTCCATCAAGATCATCGCCGACCACACCGACATGTACGGCCAAGGCTATTTCCAATACGACTCCAAGAAGTCGGGCGGCGTCACCATCTCCCACCTCCGCTTCGGCAAGCAGCCCATCCAGTCCCAGTATTTCCTCAACACGGTCGACTTCGTCGCCCTTCACAAGCCCTCCTACATCGGGCGGCTCGACATCCTCGAAGGCATCCGCGAAGGCGGGACGTTCCTCATCAACGCCGACTGGAAGGCCGCCGATGTCTTCGAGCACCTGACCGAGGACATGCAGCGGACGATCATCGATAAGAAGATCAAGGTCTTCACCATCGACGCGCTGAAGATGGCCGGCGAGCTCGGGCTCGGCCTGCGCATCAACTCGATCATGCAGGCCTGCTTCTTCAAGCTCTCAGGCGTACTGCCCGAGGCCGAGGCCATCGCCCTGATGAAGAAGGCCGTCGAGAAGACCTACGGCCGCAAGGGCAAGGATGTCGTTCAAATGAACTGGGACGCCATCGACCGGGCCGCCTCGGGCCTCGAGGCCGTGCCCGTGCCGGCGGAGATCATCAAGTCGGCCCCGGTCACCAAGATCGTCCCCGACGATGCCAGCGCCTATGCCAAGGACGTCATCGACCCTGTCACCCGGTTCAAAGGCGACCTCCTGCCCGTCTCCAAGATGCCCCTCGACGGCGCGACGCCGACGGCCACGGCGCGCCTGGAGAAGCGCGGCATCGCCGTCGAGTGCCCGAAATGGATCCCCGAGAACTGCATCCAGTGCAACCAGTGCGGCTTCGTCTGCCCCCACGCGACCATCCGGGCCAAACAGATCGACCCGGCCGACCTCGCCCGGGCCCCCGAGGGTTTCGCGACCATCGTGTCCAACACCAAGAACGACCGGGGCCTGCGGTACCGCGAGCAGTGCTACATCGAGGATTGCGTCGGATGCGGCTCGTGCGCGCAGGTCTGCCCGGCCAAGAACAAGGCCCTGGTCATGACCCCGATCGCCGAGCTCCGGGCCGCCGGCGAGACCCAGAAAGCCGAGTTCTTCGACCGGCTTCCCGACAACGTCATGGACGGCGTCAAGCCGGACACCCTCAAGGGCAGCCAGTTCCTGCGGCCGCTCTTCGAGTTCAGCGGCGCCTGCGCCGGCTGCGGCGAGACGCCCTACGTCAAGCTGGCCACCCAGCTCTACGGCGATCGGATGATCATCGCCAACGCCACGGGCTGCTCTTCCATCTACGGCGGGACCTTCCCGACCTCACCTTACTGTGTCACCGTCGAAGGGAAGGGCCCGGCCTGGGGCAATTCCCTGTTCGAAGACAACGCGGAATACGGCTTCGGCATGCGCCTGGCGGTCGACGTCAACCGGCGCCTGCTGGCCGCTTCGATCGACGCCGTGCTGGCCGCTCCGGCGCCGATACGCCAGATCCAACAGCTCGGCTTCGGGACGACCCCCGCGCTGGCCGACGCCCTGAACAGGATGAAGGCCGTTTGGACGAGCGTCGGGGACGAAGCCAAGGCGGCCGCCAAGGCCGTGCGGGCCGCCCTGCCGGAGGCCCTGGCTCAGGCCAATGGTGCCAAGCCCTATCTCGCCAAGATCGACGAGCTCAAAGACTTCCTGGTCGAAAAGAGCGTCTGGTGCATCGGCGGTGACGGCTGGGCCTACGACATTGGCTACGGCGGCCTCGACCACGTCCTGGCCATGAACCGCAACATCAACGTCCTCGTCCTCGACACGGAGGTCTATTCCAACACGGGCGGCCAGGCGTCCAAGTCCACACCGACAGGCTCCGTGGCCAAGTTCGCTACGGCCGGCAAGAGGACGTCCAAAAAGAACCTCGGCCTGATGGCCATGAGCTACGGCTACGTCTATGTGGCCTCGGTGGCCATGGGGGCCAACATGAACCAGTGCCTCAAGGCCTTCCTCGAGGCCGAGGCGTATCCGGGGCCCTCGCTCATCATCGCCTATTCGCCCTGCATCAACCACGGCATCGATATGAGCAAGTCCCAGGCCGAGGAGAAGCTGGCCGTCGATACCGGCTATTGGACACTCTATCGCTTCAATCCGCTGCTGGCCAAGGAAGGCAAGAACCCCTTCCAGCTCGATTCCCGCGAGCCCAAGCTCGAATACGAAGCCTTCCTCAAGAACGAGGTCCGCTATAAATCGCTCACCCAGCAATTCCCCGAGATCGCCAAGGACCTGTTCGCCCGGGCCGCGGTGGAATCGCGGAAGCGCTACGAAGGCTACAAGAAGATGGCCGAATAGGCCCGTCGCGCGAGATGATGACCCCGGGAGCCGGCTCCCGGGGTTTTTTTTATGTCGCGACTTTCAGGCCCGGCCGGGGCCAGGACAGGGCGGCCCTCAGAGGCCCCTCTTAGGGGGATCCTCGGCCGGACGCTTCGGGAGGATCCGGGCGATCTTCCGGACAGTCGTCTTCCAGAAGCTCTTCAGGACGAAGAGAGATCCCAGGAAGACGGCCATGATGATTTGGATGAGATAGCTGCCCGTGCCAGGATCGATATAGGCCCAAGCCGGGGACGCGAGGAAACAGACCGCGGCGGCGAGAGCGCAGCCGGTGGGAAAGGCAGGCCGCTGGGCCTGCTGGCTTCGGTCACTCATGCTCGGTCTCCTTTCGAGGTGCGGGCTCCGGGCCGATTGGCTCGAACGCATACGGCCGGGAGTAGGTCGAATAGAACCTGACCGCCGGCTGAAGCGCAAACCCGGCCCTGAAATAGTGGTTCAGGACGATCGGAAAGACGTTGATGAGCTGGATATCCTCCGGCAGCAGTCCGGTCGGGGCCCGCGGGAGGAGGACCGAGGTCAGATTGGCGAGCCGAGCCCGCTTCGAGGCTTCCGTATCAACCGAGGCGACGATTGGACCGTGGTCGGAGATAAGGACGATGATCGGAGGCGCCGGGGACGACCGGAGGATCGTGCGCAGGGACTCCAGCAGCCTCGTGTTGAGGAACCGCAGCTGTTCGACATAGGCGTCGGTACGGCGCCATTGCGCTTTGCGGTACAGAAGGATGTCCACGAACGAGCCGTTCTGCACGACCGCGCCGTCCCGGTCGAAGATGTAGGGGGGATGGGGGAGCAGGAAGTGGGAAAAGACCATCTTCGGACCGGGCTCCGCGGCCGTGTCCTCGAGGCGGTCGAACTGTTCGAGGTAGAACATGGCCATGTCCCGAAGCAGGCGGTCGTTGAAGAGCTCCAGGAGGCTCGAAGCCACCAGGGCCCGGGTGAAATCGTCGTCCATGAAGTGCTTCCGATCGGCCCGGACCTCATCGGCGTAAGGATTGACGCGGGTCCCGGCCCAAGCCGAGGCCAGATGGATCGTCCGGTAGCCGCGGCCCTTCAGGAAAGCCATGACGGCGTTGTTGCGGATCATGTCCTGGGCGCCTCTCTGGTCGCGCGATCCGGGACCGGTCTTCCCGGCGAGCTCGTCGAGGGGGGCCATATTGAGGGCGGAGGCCAGCGATAGGAACGTCCAAGCATAGTTAGCGCTGCTCTTTGAAAGGGTGATGAAGCCGAGATCTCCGAGAGCGGACAGGAACGGCGTGTTATCGAAGCCGTAGAACTCCCGGAGGACATCGCCGCGGGCGTATCCATCCACGGTGATGATATAGACGTCGGGGGAGAGGCCCGGCGAAAGTCTGACAGAGGCTGACGCCGGGTCCGGGTGAGGGTCGCCCGGCCGGGCGGACAGCAGACCCACGGCGATCTGTCCGGTCGAGAGGAGGATCAGGACGGCGGCCGTCACGGCCATGAGGGGAGCGGTCCGTCCCGGGAGCGGCTTGCGGAGGACCAGGCGAACCAACAGGGCGCAGATGATGATCGCATAGACAGCCAACACGACTGCCTGGAGGGAGACCGTTTGCGTGGGAAGCTGCATCCGGCCGAGATTAGGCCAGAGTCCCGTGACCTTCGAAGAAGGAGCCGGTGAGATCCACGACACGCCCGAACGAGAAGAACAGAAGCAGCAGGACCGAGCTGAAAAGAGCGCTTTTGCGGAGGTTCCGGCCGAGGGCCAAGTAAGCGAGGGCCCACATCAAAGCCGCTCCCGCGATGGTCACGCCGAGCGGGGCGAGGACCTTGACGACCGAGACCTCCTCATAGGCCCGGGCATAAAGAAAAAGGACCGGCTGTACGGCCCAAAGAAAGGGATGGAGATCGAACCACCCGACGCGCTCGACCGACATCATTCGTTCCCTGCTCCGATAATGCCTCCCCGGAGGCGCGGAGTTGTCAAGGTTTTGTCAAGAAGCTGTCAATCCCGCCTCCTTCCGCCGGGCGCGTTGACATTTCCCCAGCCAGGTCCTATAAAACACATGAAAGCACAGGAAAGGAGTCGACCATGAGACACCCGATCCGCCGTTCCGTTGCCGCCCTGGGCCTGGCCGCTATCCTGGCCTTCGGCAGCTGCTCCACATTGACCGATTGGGCCTCGGTCATAGCGAACCTTCAGCGGCTGAAATTCAAGATCGGGAGCGTCAGGGACTTCAGGCTCCTGGGGCTCGATATCAGCAACAAATCGAAGCTGAGCGATTTCAGCGCCACGGACATCCTGAAGGTCGCCCAGGCCTATAACACGAAGAAGCTGCCCGTCGAATTCGTCATGGACGTCCTGGCCATCAACCCCAACGACGGCACCCAGGGGACGCGCAAGACGGCCAGCACGCTAACCGGCCTCGAGTGCCGCCTGCTCATCGACGACGATCCGACGATCACAGGGAACATCGACAACCCCGTCGAGATCCCGGGAACCGGCCAGGAATCCGTTATTCCCCTTCGTCTCTCCCTCGACCTGATGCAGTTCTTCGGAGGCCGGCGCTATGAGGACCTGGTCGGCATGGCCCTGGCCATCGGCGGCAGGGACAGGTCCGGGACGCGGCTCGCTCTCGACGCCCAGCCGACCGTTTCCACGCCGTTCGGGCCGATCACCTATCCCGGGCGGGTGACGATCGTCAGCACCGAATTCCGGTAAGACGACGCCGTTCGCCTTGCCGGACGGGCCGGGACCCACGGCGATGCGCACGGCCCGGTCGGGATCGAGCGCCGAGCGAATGAGGGCGTTGAGATCTTCACGCGTCACTCTTCGGAGGGCTTCGAGGAAGCCGGAGGAGGACCCCGTCCCCAAGCCAAGGACCTCGAAGAGACCGAGCGTCCGGAGCCGCGGCGATTTCGCCTCGGTGGCCCGGAGGAAGCGCCCCCGCGCCATCGTCTGCGTCGCGGCCAGCTCCTCTTCTGTGACCCCGTCGTCGCGCAGTGCGGAAAGGACCCGGTCGAGCGCCGCTCCGGCCTCCGGGCTCCTGGCCCGGCCCGTCTCGAGGTAAGCGATGAGCACTCCCGCGCTCTTCATCCAGATCAGGTCCGCGTCGACCCCGTATGCCAGCCTCTCGTCGGCCCTCAAGGTCCACAGGCGCGAGCCGGGCCCCTTGCCGAGCAGGGTCTCGAGGAGGTAGCCCTCGGCCATGTCCTTCAGCCCCGTCCGTGGTAGGGCATAGGCCCGCCCGATATATGTCTGCTTGGCGTCTTTCACCACGAGCACGTCGCGGTCGTCCGGCAGGACCGGCTCCTGGCGCGCCACCTCGACGGCCGGCCCTTCGGGGAAGGCGTCGAAGGCGGCCTCGAGGAGACGGCGGAGGGGGTCCCGCTCGAGGTCCGTCTCCACGAAGAAAAGGATGTTCGGCTTGACCACGAAGCGGCGGATGAACGCAAGGACGTCCTTCCTGTCGATCGCCTTGAGGCCAGCCTCCGTTCCGTAGAGGGTCGACCCGTAGCCCCGGCCGCCGAAGAGCGCTCTCAGGGCGGCGTTGCGGCCGGCGGCGACGGGGTCGTCGTCCGCGACCTTCGCGTTCGCTGTCATGAGCTCCTTGGCCCGTCCGACCCGGAGCCCGGACACGAGCGGGTCCTGGATGATCTTGGCGGCCACCCTCAGGGCTTCTTCGAGGTTCTCCGTCAAGCACTCGACGAGGATGACCGAGCTGTCTTCCAGGCAGACATAGCTCAGGCGCGTCGCCTGGGCCATGAGGTCGCGGACCTTGCCGTCGTCGGGGATCTCGAGCAGGATCCTTGTCGCGACGGCGGCCAGGCCGTCGAGGCCGGGCGGGACGGCGGACTTGCCGCCGCCGATGAAAAGCCCCACGACCGTGGTCGGCGAGACCGCATCCTTCTGATAGATGCAGGGGATGCCAGTGGCCAGGGTGAATCTTTCGGGGGCGTTCTGCCGCTCTGCCGCCGGCAACAGCGCCGCTGCCCCGACGACGGCCAGGATCGCCGGCGCCAGGCGCCTCATTTCTTCCCCCGCCCGGGGACGATGGCGACGGCGGCGGACTCGCCCCGGCCGAGGTAGCGGGCGGCGGCCTTCCGCAGGTCGCCCGAATCGACGGCGCCGATGGCGTCGAGGTAGCGGCCGGGGTCCTCACGGGTGTTGAGGAGCATGTGACGGGCGAGCGAGCCGGCCAGCTGCAGCCCGTACTCCTCGGCCTGGCCTGACGCGAACCGGATCTGGTTCTTGGCCATCTCGAGATAGTCGAACGCGGCCAGCTCGGCCTCGGCATCCGCGAAATCCTTCTTGGAGTAAGACACGTCGCGGGACCTTTTGAGGAAGGAGACCGCGGCGCGCTCGACCGCGGCGATGTCCCGGGGGGCCGCTTTGACGGAAACGATGGCCGCGCCGCCGAACCTGAACGGCAGGTAGGTCATGGAGACGTTCTGGACGGAATCCCGCTGGCTGTGCAGGAACGAGGCCAGGAGGGGATTCACGCCTCTCCCCAGGGCTTCGATGAGGACGCTCATGGCGTACCGGTCGGGATGATTGTAGTCGGGGGCCGCGAAGCCGAGATAGAGATACCCCTCAGCGACATCGCGCTCGAGGCGTCGGGAGACGCTCTTCTTCAGCGGGACGGCCATCGGAAGGGACCGCCGTTCGAAGCCCGTCTTCGGCAGGGGACCGAAGATCTCCCGAACCCGGCGCTCCATATCGGCCGCGTCGAAATCCCCGACCACGGCCAAGGCGCAGTTGTCGGCCACAAAGAACGTCCGGTGGAAATCGATGAGCCCGGCGGCGGTGGCTGCGGCGACGACTTCCCGGCGTCCGTAGACGGACCGGCCGTAGGCGTGCCCCGGGAAAAGGTCCTGGAGCACGAGGTCGGCGGCGCTCCGTTCCGGGTCGTCCTCCATTTGGCTGAATTCCTCCAGGATGATCTCTTTCTCACTGTCGAGCTCCTCCTGGACGAGATCGAGCCCGAACAGGATGTCCTTCTGGTTGCGGAGCGCGAAATCGGCATACTCGGAGGGAAGCGAGATCTCGAAGACCGACAGGTCCTGCCCGGTGTTGCCGTTGAAATACGCGCCGTGACGCCGGACGTCGGCGCCGACCTCGGCTCCCGAACGGGCCGCCGTGCCTCGAAAGAGGAGGCAATGTTCGAGAAGGTGGGCGAGGCCGCTCGTTTCGTCCGTCTCGTCCTTGGAGCCGACATCGAATCCGGTGACCACATGGAGAAGGGGCACATCCCTTTTCTCGTAAAGGAAGACCCTCAGGCCGTTGTCGAGAACGAAATAGCGGCCGGGCTCGGCGGCGAGGAGGGGAAGGACGGCGAGCTCGAGGAGGGCGATGAAGCCGGCCACCGGCCCGCGAACTCCAGGAAGGTCCCGTCTCATCTTCTGCGCCTCGAGCTGGCTAACTCCAGTCTATCACAGGGGCCTGGACCTGCCAAAATGCCCCCTGCGCCTCAAGAGGGGCTCGTTTTTTGCCCAGCGGGGGAAGAGTGTGCTAGAATCCGAAAAGAGGACCGAAGCACGATGAAACCGGAGAGGAAGGCCAGGATCCTGGTCATCGACGACGAAGAGAACATCCGCAAGTCCTTGAAGATGATCCTCGAGTACGAGGGTTATGAGTTCTTCGAGGCCGGAACGGGCGAGGACGGCCTGGAAACGCTCCAGGAGACGGTCGGCATCGACCTCGTCCTCCTGGACATCAAGATGCCGGGCAAGAGCGGCCTCGAGGTCCTGGCCGAGCTCCGGGAGCGGCCGTTCGTCCCCGAGGTTATTATGATCTCGGGGCAGGGGACGATCCAGACAGCCGTCGAGGCAACCAAGCTGGGGGCCTTCGATTTTCTGGAGAAGCCGCTCCATCGCGAGCGGGTCCTTATCAGCATCCGTAACGCCCTCAAGCAGACGAGCCTCAGCCGGGAGTGCCAGGACCTCAAGAAGAAGGCCGAGAAGCACTACGAGATCATCGGCAACCATTCCCTCATCCAGAACCTCTGGAAGGAGATCCTCAAGATCGCCCCGACCAACGCGACCGTGCTCATCCACGGCGAGAGCGGCACCGGCAAGGAGCTCGTGGCCCGGTCCATCCACGCCCACAGCCTGAGGGCCCGCGAGCCTTTCATCCAGGTCAATTGCGCCGCCATCCCCGAGGAGCTCATCGAATCGGAGCTCTTTGGCCACGAGAAAGGGGCCTTTACCGGGGCGACCGAGAAAAAAACGGGCAAGTTCGAGCAGGCCGATGGCGGAACGATCTTCCTCGATGAGATCGGCGACATGAGCCTGCGGACCCAATCCAAGGTCCTCCGGGTCCTCGAGGAGGGCGAGGTCCAGAAGGTCGGCTCGAGCAAGATCTCCAAGGTCGATGTCCGGGTCATCGCCGCGACCAACAAGGATCTCCGGAAGGAGATCCAGGAAGGGCGGTTCCGGGAGGACCTCTTCTTCCGCCTGAACGTCGTGCCGCTCTATTCGCCGGCCCTGCGCGAGAGGAAAGAGGACATCCCGCTCCTCGTCGACTATTTTTCGCGGACGTTCGCCGAGGAGAACAATTTCCGGCCGCGGAAGTTCTCTCCGGACGCGCTGGAGGCCATGTCGGCCTTCGCCTGGAAGGGCAACGTCCGCGAGCTCAAGAACATCGTCGAGCGCCTGCTGATCATGACCGACCGCGAGACGATCGAAAGGAAGGACCTGCCCGAGCCCTTGCGGGAGGGGTCCGAGGCGGCCCTGCCGGACGCCGCCAGGATCAAGACGCTGCGCGAGTTCCGCGACCTCGCCGAGCGCGATTTCCTGCTGGCCAAGCTCGAGGCCAACGCCTGGAACATCTCCCAGACGGCCCGGGAGATCGACACGCCCCGGTCGAACCTCTATAAAAAACTCGAACAATACGGTATAAAGATAACGGCCGGAGTGGGCGAGACGGTCGCCTCTCCTTCCCGCGAGGGGGGAGAGGAGGAAAGTCCGGACTCCGAAGGGCAGGATGGTCGCTAACGGCGACTCCGGGCGACCGGGGGAAAGTGCCACAGAAAACACACCGCCCTCCGGGGCGCGCAAGCGTCACGGGGAGCAAGGGTGAAATGGCGAGGTAAGAGCTCACCGCCCCGGCGGCGACGCCGGGGGCAGGGCAAACCCCATCCGGAGCAAGGCCAAACGAGCCCCATTTTGGGATGGCCCGTCCCAGGGGGCGGGTCGGCCGCTGGATCCCGGGAGCAATCCCGGGACTAGACAAATGACCGTCGCCCGCGCAAGCGGGGACAGGATCCGGCTTACGACCCGCTCCGGCCGTTTCTATTTTCTATCGCGAAGCCTGTCGTGACGAAGGGCCACTGACGGAGGGGCCTACTCTCCGCGACGGGTTTTATGCTATAAGCCATTCGATGGTCCCTCAGCTCATCGCGCTCATCGGCTGGGTCCTCTACGGGATTGGCTGCATCATCTACTTGCGTTTCAACGGCCGGGGGATCCGCTGATGTCCCGATTCGTCTGGTGGAAGGAGGCGTCGCCGGACGCCCGGCGGTCGCTTGTCGCCGCCTCCTTCGGCTGGATGCTCGACTCCTTCGACGTCATGCTGTTCGCGATGGTCCTGTCGGCGCTGATGTCCGACCTGAGCATGGCCAAGGCGACTGCGGGTCTGCTGGGTTCTCTGACCCTCGCCGCATCGGCCGTCGGGGGCCTCGTCTTCGGCGTTCTGGCCGACCGCTTCGGGCGCCGCAAAGCCCTGATGGCCAGCATCCTCATCTATTCCGTCTTCACGGCGGCCTGCGGCTTCGCCACGGGCGTCGCCATGCTGGCCGTTTTCCGCGTCTTCCTCGGCCTCGGCATGGGCGGGGAGTGGGCCAGCGGGGCCGCCCTCGTCTCCGAGACCTGGCCGGCCGAACACCGCGGCAAGGCCCTGGGGATCGTCCAAAGCTCGTGGGCGGTCGGCTATGCCGCGGCCGCGGCTGTGGCCGCGCTCATCCTGCCGGTCTGGGGATGGCGAGGGGTCTTTTTCGTCGGCGTCCTTCCGGCCTTCTTCACCCTCTGGATCCAGAGGCGGGTCAATGAGCCCGAGATCTGGAAGGCCGCCCGCGCGGCCGCGCCCAAGGTCAGGGCTGGATTCGGCGAGATCTTCGGCCGCAAGCGGCTGCGCCTGACCCTTTTCATCACGCTGATGAACGCCTGCACGATGTTCGCCTGGTGGGGATTTAACCTCTGGCTTCCGGCATACCTGTCGATGGCCCCCGGCCAAGGCGGCATCGGCCTCAGCCCCGGGAGGATGTCCGCGCTGGTCATCTTCATGCAGGCCGGCATGTGGCTGGGCTACATCAGCTTCGGCTTTATCAGCGACAGGCTCGGGAGGAAGAGATCCTATGTGGCCTTCCTCGTCGCCGCGGCGGCGTTCATGCTCCTCTATTCGCGGACGAGGGAGCCCCTGGTCCTCCTCGCACTGGGACCGTTCGTCGCTTTCTTCGGGACCGGCTATTTCACCGGCTTCGGCGCCCTGACCGCCGAGATCTACCCGACGGCCGTCCGGGCCACGGCGCAAGGGATCACCTACAACGCCGGCCGCATCGTCAGCGCCGCGGCGCCCTTCGTGGTCGGTTCGCTCGCCCAGACCCGCGGTTTCGGGTTCTCCTTCGCCCTCATCGCGGCCGCCTTTTTGGCCGCTGCCGCCCTATGGGTGGGCATCCCGGAGACCATGGGAAAAGCGCTCGAGTGACGCTGCGCCGGGGCTAGAAGCCCGCCAGGGCCTGCCGGAGGAGCGTCAGGAGGTTTCCGGGCCACACTCCCAGCTGGATAACCCCGAAAAGGCACAGGAAAATCACCAGCCAGAGGGACGGGTCGTTCTGTTCGAGGGAGGTTTCGACGGCGGCGTCCTGCATGTACATCGCCACGATGACCTTCAGGTAATAGCCGACCGAGATAAGACTGGCGAGGACGGCGGCGACGACGAGCAGCACATGCCCCTTCGCCACGGCGGCGCTAAAGATATAAAACTTGGCCAGGAAGCCGGCCGTGGGAGGAAACCCGGCCAGGGACAGGAGAAAAACGGCCAGGCTCGCGGCCAGCCAGGGATGACGGCGGCCAAGACCAGCGAAATCGGCGAGCGATGTGCGCTCCACGCCCTGGCCGGACATGGCCGCCAGGACGCCGAACGCCCCGGCGTTCATGAACAGATAAGCGATGAGGTAGAAGACAAGGCCCGGACCGTCCCCGGCGACGACCGCGATGAGGAGATATCCCGAATGGGCGATCGCCGAATAGGCCAGCAACCGCTTGACGCTCTTTTGCCTCAGGGCCGCGAGGTTCCCCCAGAACATCGTTAGGACGGCGGCGATGCTCGCCGCCGGCCCGAGCACGGAGGCGGCCCCGCCGCGGTCCAGGAGTGGAGCCAGGACCCGGAAGAGAACGGCCAACCCCGCGGCCTTGGGAGCGATGGTCAGGAACGCCGCCACGGGGGTCGGGGCGCCCTCATAGACGTCAGGGGCCCACATGTGGAAGGGGGCGATGGCGATCTTGAAGAAGAGGGCGGCTACGATGAGGCCCAGGCCGACCCCTGAGGCCGCCTCAAGGCCGCCTTGGGCGCTCAAAGAGAGGCTGCCGGCAAGGTCCAATCTTCCCGACGTCCCGAACAGGAAGGCCAGGCCGAAAACGAAAAAGGCGCCGGCGAAGCTGCCCATGAGGAAGTACTTCGCCGCCGCTTCGGATGAAGCCCGGTCGTTCCGCCTCGACCCGGTCAGAGCATAGGAGGCGACCGAGAGGACCTCGAGGCCGAGGAAGACGACGAGCCAATCGGATGACGAGACCATGATCATCAGGCCGGCGACGGCGATAAGCAGGAGGCCGCAAAGCTGGCCCAGGTTGACGTCCCGACGCGGGGCGTAGACAAGGCTCATCAAGATGACGAGCGCGGCGACGACGACGAAAACGGCCATGAGCAGCAGGGCCAGCGGATCGAGCGTGAGGCGCCCGCCGAAGTAGCCGAGCTCGAGACCCCACGAACGGACGATGAAGAACCCGGCTGCGAGAAGCGATAGGACCGCCGCCGTCGCGGACAGCTCGTGGTCCTTGCGCTTCAGAAAGGCCTCGAGCAGCAGCGCGGCCAGGGCCCCGGCGACGACGGCAAGAAGCGGAGCCAGGGCCATGAACGACATGCTAGCGCTCCAACTTCGCGGCCGGCAGGGCGGCACGGTCCAGCGTTGTCACCGCGGCGGGCTTGTTCTTGATGGCGTCGATGGAACGGGAGACTGCGGCGTCCATCTTTCGCAGGAAAGTCCCCGGGAAAAGCCCCATGAAGACGATGAGGACGATGATGGGGACGAGACAGGCGAGCTCGCGCCCTTCGATATCGCGGAGCCTCAAATCACCGGGGTCTTTGAGGGGCCCTTGCATGACCCGCCTATAAAGCCAGAGGAGATAGGCGGCCGAGAGGATGACCGTCGAAACGGCCAGCCCGGCCAGGACCTTGTTGGCGGCGAAGATGCCGAAAAAGCAAAGGACCTCGCCGACGAATCCGTTGAGGCCCGGGAGCCCTGCCGATGCCAGGATGGCCGTGAGGAAGAGGCCGGCGAAGACCGGCATGCGAGCCGCGGCGCCGCCGTAGTCGGCGATGAGCCGCGTATGGGTCCGCTCATAGAGGATGCCGACGCAGAGGAAGAGCGCCCCCGTGCTCAGGCCGTGGTTGAGCATCTGATAGAGAGCGCCCTCCATGGCCTCGAAGTTGAGCGAAAAGACCGCCAGCATGATGAGACCCATATGGCTGACGCTCGAGTAGGCCACCAGGGACTTCATGTCTTTCTGGACAAGCGCCATCAGGCCCCCGTAGATGATGCCGATGACCGCCAGGATCGAAAGGGCCGGGGCGAAGTCGGCCGCGGCCTGGGGAAAGAGCGGCAGGCCAAGCCGCAAGAAGCCGTAGGCGCCCATTTTGAGCAGCACCGCGGCCAGCAGGACGGACCCGGCCGTGGGGGCCTCGACATGGGCGTCGGGGAGCCAGGTGTGAAGCGGGAAGAGGGGCACTTTGATGGCAAAAGCCAGGGCGAAGGCGAGGAAAAGCCATGTCTGCAGGCCCGGGGCGAAGGGCGTCGCCGCGAGGTCGGCGATCGTCAGGGAGTAGCTGCCCGTCGCCCGGTAATAGGCGGCGTGGAGGGCGAAGATCGCGACGAGCATGAGGAGGCTGCCGAACATGGTGAAGAGGACGAACTTCATCGTCGCGTACACGCGCCGGCGGCCGCCCCAGATCCCGATGAGGAAGTACATGGGGATGAGCATGGCCTCCCAGAAGACATAGAAAAGGAACAGGTTCATGGAGACAAAGACACCGATCATGCCCGTCTCGAGAAGGAGCATGAAGAGCGAGAATTCCTTGACCCGGTCGTCGATGGCCCGCCAGGATGAAAGAAGGGCAAGAGGCGTCAGGAACGCGGCGAGAAGGACGAGGAACACGCTGATGCCATCGACGCCGACATGGTAGTCGAGTCCACGCCCGAGCCAGGAGGCCCGCTCGACGAATTCAGGGAGGCCCGACGCACCGTCGAATCCGAAGAACAAGGCCAGCGATGCCGCGAACGTCAGGAGCGACACGGCCAGGGCCGCCGTCCGAATGGTTTTGGCCGACCCGGCCCGGATGAAAACGAGAAGGATGGCCCCGGCGAGCGGCAGGAAGGCGACGAGGGAAACGATGGGGACGCCCGCGATAAGGTCGTTCATAGCAGCAGGAACCCCAGGAAGAGGATCGCCCCCATGAGGAAGGCCAGGGCGTAATCACGGACAAGACCGCTCTGGAGGAAATTCAGGCCCTTGCCGGCCAGGCCGGCGGCCGCGGCTGAGCCGTTGAGGGCGCCGTCAATGACCTTGAGGTCGAAATGCTCGTAGACCCATCCGGCGCCTCCGATGAGGGGACGGACCACGACGGCATCATAGATCTCGTCGACGTAGTATTTCCCCAGGAGCAGGCGATAGGGCCCAGGGAAGCGGCGAGCCAAGCGAGCCGGAATGTCGGGCGAACGTCTATAAAAGAGGAAGGCCAGGCCGAGGCCGGCCAAAGCCGAGATCGTCGCCGCCAGGATGAGCACCGCCTCGGTCGAACGCGCGAGATGATGCGCGGCCGGGCCCAGGACCTCCTCGAGAAAGCGGCCGAAGACGTCGGCCCGCCGGCCGAAAAGGACGGGCAGGCCGAGGAAACCCGCCAAGGCCGAAAAAACGGCCAGGATGACGAGGGGGACGGTCATGGCCCTGGGCGATTCATGGACGGGATGTCCGGGCGTGGGCGTCGCCTTCTCCGCGCCATAGAAGGTCATGTAGATGAGACGGAACATATAGAAGGCCGTCATCACGGCCCCGGCAAGGCCCAATCCATAAAGGACGTAGTGACCGCCGGCGAACGCGCTCGTCAGGATGGCGTCCTTCGAGAAGAACCCCGACAGAAAGGGGATCCCCGAGATCGCCAAGGCCCCGACAAAAAAGACGGGGAAGGTCACGGGAAGGCGCTTCCTGAGCCCGCCCATCTGCCGCATGTCCTGTATCCCCCCGAGGGCGTGGATGACGCTCCCTGCGGCGAGGAACAGCAGGCTCTTGAAGAAGGCGTGGGTCACGAGATGGAACATGCCCGCCGCATAGGCCCCGACGCCGCAGCCGATGAACATGTAACCGATCTGGGAGATGGTGGAATAAGCCAGGACCCGCTTGATGTCGTTCTGGACGAGGGCCATGGTCGCCGCGAACACGGCCGTGATCGCTCCCACCCAGGCGACGACCGCCGACGCCGTGACCGAGGCCGCAAAAAGCCCGTTCAGGCGGCAAACCATATAGACGCCGGCCGTGACCATGGTCGCGGCGTGGATGAGGGCGGAGACGGGCGTCGGGCCTTCCATGGCGTCCGGGAGCCAGACGTAGAGCGGCACCTGGGCCGATTTCCCCGTTGCTCCGACGAAAAGGAGGATGGCGACGAGGGTGACGAGACCCGGGCCGAGAAGGCCCGAAGCCGGGGCGGCGTTGATCGCGGCCAAGCTCGAGCTCCCGACATTGGCCAGGAGGAAGAGGATGCCGATGATGAAGGCCGCGTCGCCGATGCGGTTGACGATGAAGGCCTTCATGCCGGCTTTGGCCGCGGCGGGCCGGTCGAACCAGAAGCCGATCAAGAGGTAGGAGCAAAGCCCAACCCCCTCCCAACCGACGAACATCAGGACGATGTCCGAGGCCATGACCAGCACGAGCATGAAGAACGTGAACAGGTTGAGGAAGGCGAAGTAGCGGGAGTAGGCCCTGTCTTCCGCCATATAAGCCGTGGAATACACGTGGATGAGGAAGCCGACCCCGGTGACCACGAGGGCCATGACCGCCGTGAGCTCGTCGAAGTTGAAGGAGACGGAGGCTTTAAACGAGCCGCTGACGATCCATGTCAGGAGGGTCCTGGAGAGGCCGGCGGCACCTGCCGCTCCGAGATGGGCGAAGGTCGCGGCCGTCAAAACGAAGGAGAGGAAGACCGCTCCCGAGGCCTGCCAGGCGATCCATCTCCGGGAGAGCCTGCGCCCGCAAAGGAGCAGGGCGAAGGCGCTGACCCCGGGGACGAGAGGGATGAGCCAGAAGAGACCGGCCATATCAGCCCTTCAGGTCCTTGAGATCGTCTGTCCGGATGGACTTTCGCTGACGGAAGATGAGGACGATGATGGCCAGTCCGATGACGGCTTCCGCGGCGGCGACGGTGATGACAAAGAGCACGACCATTTGGCCGTCCGCCTTGCCCAGGGCCTTGGCCAGAGCCAGGAAGGCGAGATTGCCCGCGTTGAGCATGACTTCGACGGCCATGAATTGGGTCAGGAGGTCCTTTTTCACGAAGAAGGCGACGATGCCGAGAATGAAGAGAAGGGCGGCCAGGACAAGAAAGGCGGCCGGAGGGATCATTCGCCCTCCCTTTTTCCGGCCAGGGTCAAGGCGCCGACGAGGGCCGCCAGGATAAGGAGCGACGTGATCTCGAAGGCGTAGAGGTAGTCGGAGAAGAGGAGCCTGCCGAGATGGGCGACATCGCCTCCGGAGGCGGCGGCATCCGGGCTTCCCCCAGCCAAGGCCCGCCGTCCGGCCAGGATGAGCTGTGCGAAGAGGATCAGGGCCAGGCCCGTGCCCAGAACGGCCCGGAGCCGCTTTCTTTCGGGAGGGGCCGGCTGGCGAAGGTTGAACATCATGATGGCAAAAAGGAATAGGACCATGATGGCGCCGGCGTAGACCAGGACCTGGACGGCCGCGGCGAAGGGGGCATCGAGGAGCCCGAAGACGCCTCCCAGGCTGGAAAAGGCCAGGACGAGGAAGAGCGCGCTATGGGCCTGGTTGCGGGAGACGATCATGGCCACGACCGCGCCGGCGCACAGAACGGAAAGGATAATGAAGATGACGAGGGCCATGGAATTCCCTCCCTTTTTACTTTCCCCAGCCGCCAAAGTCAAGCCGGCAAAAGCGGGAGAAGGGTGAGCCCGGTCAGACGGCGAAGCGGAAATTGATGATGTCGCCGTCCCGAACGGGGTAGGCCTTGCCTTCGAGCCGGAGCGTGCCGTCCGTGCGGCAGCCGGCGATATCACCCCGGGCGACGAAATGCCCGTAGGAGACGACCTCCGCCCGGATGAAGCCCCGCTCGATGTCCGAGTGGATGACCCCGGCGGCGCGGGTGGCCACGGTGCCTTCGTTCACGGTCCAGGCCCTGACCTCGTCGCTGCCGACGGTGAAGAAGGAGATAAGGCCCATCATCCGGTAGGCCGTGGCGATAAGGCGGTCCAGGGCGGTCGTCTCGATGCCGAAATCGGACCTGAACCCGGCGGCGTCCTGCTCAGGAAGCTGCCGGATCTCGCTTTCGAGACGGGCGGAGAGTCCCACGACCGCCGTGCCGGGCCCTGAGGCCCAACCGGCGAAGGGGGCCAGCGCGCCGGCCTCGTCGCGGATCTCGTCCTCGTCGAGATTGACGACGGCGATGAGGGGCTTGCCGGTCAGGAAGCGGAAGCCGCGGAGGAGCGTCTCCTCGTCCTCGGAGAGCCCGAGGCGGCGGAGGGGCGTTTCGGCGTCGAGTGAGGCCTTGCACTTCTCGAGGGCCGCGAGCTCGCGGACATCGTGGTCGCTCTTCTTGGAGGCCACCTGCTTCCTGAGCTTGTCGATCCGGCCCTCGATGATGGCCAGGTCGCTCAGGAGGAATTCGGTTTCAAGGGCGGCCAGGTCGCGGCGCGCATCGACGGAGTCCATGGGATGGGGCACGGCCGGATCGCGGAACGACCGGACGACCGCGAGGAGAGCGTCCGCGGTCCTCAGCTTGCCCAGGAACTGCTCGCTGAACGAGGTTTGTTTCGCGTCACCGGCGGAGATCCCCTGGAGCTCGACGAACTCGATGGCCGCGGCCGTCTTCTTCTTGGGCTCGAAGATGGCCGCCAGCTTCTCGAGACGGGGGTCCGGCACCTTGACAACGGCGATGGGATCGGTCCCCTTGACGGCCGCGGATACGGCCGACGCGCCCGTCAGGGCGGAAAAGAGCGAGCTTTTCCCTGATTGGGGCAGGCCGACGATACAGATCTTCACTTTCGTTTTCCTTCGGGGGATTGACCGGACGAAGAAAAGAAGGATGAATTATAGCGGATTCCGGCGCTGGCTTCAAGAAGCGTTGACAACGCGGCCCGATTTGATATAATGACGCCTGTATCGCGGGGTAGAGCAGCCTGGTAGCTCGTCGGGCTCATAACCCGGAGGTCGTTGGTTCAAATCCAACCCCCGCTACCATCCGAATTCAATTTCATTCCCATAGGAACGAGGCTCCGGCCTCGTTCTGCGTTTTCAGCTCCCGATCTTCTTCTGGATGATCTTGTTCAAGCCCGCTTCGAGACGGCCGGTCGAGACGCAGGATATCTGTCCCGTCTCGAATACGGAATTGATCTTGATCTCGCACTTACCCTGATCCAGCTTCTTGATGAAGATATTGAAGTGTCCGCGCACATCATATGTGGCGTAGGCCTTATAGCGTTCTTTGTCGTCCTGGTCTCCGGGGACCAGCTTTTGACCGCAATCGCAATATCCGTCCTTGGGATTCTGCGCCTGAAAGTTCATCCATTCCGTCGTGATCAGCCCGGAGTCCTTTTCAAAGTTCCCGATCGGCAAGTTGAGCTCGGCGATGGCTTCGATCGTAGCCTGCCAGACGGTATCAAAGGGCTTGTCGCAAGGAAAGGTATTTTGGATCGGACGGGGCTGGGGCGGGATGAATTTCGTGGTCGAACAGGAAGCCAAAAGGAGAAGACAAGCCCAAAAAACCGGAGAAAGCCTCTTCATGTCGAACCTCCAAAAAGCTTCCCGCTCAGCCGGCCCCCACGCCGTCCCAGCAGTAGGTGCAGAGCTTCTCTTTGGGCAGGCCGATTGCGGCGACCAGGTCTTCGAGGCGTTGATAGCGGAGCGAGGTCAGTCCGAGCGTATGGGAGATCCAGTCGACCATGGCCTCGTACTTTTTCGAGCCGGCGCTCACATAGTCCCCGAAGTTCCGCGCGTCCGGACCTTCCAGCGCGGCGATGGCCCTTCGGGCGGCGAGGTCGAGCTCGGAGCGCGACCGGGAGAAGTTCAGGTACTTGCAGCCGAAGGCCAGGGGAGGGCAGGCCGGCCTCATATGGACCTCGACGGCGCCGGATTCAAAAAGGCGCTGGATCGTGTCCTTGAGCTGGGTGCCCCGAACGATCGAATCCTCGCAGAACAGGAGCTTATGGCCCTGGATGATCTCGCGAATGGGGATGAGCTTCATCCGGGCCACCTGGTCCCGGATGTCCTGGTGCTGGGGCATGAAGCTCCGGGCCCAGGTCGGCGTGTACTTGACGAAGGGGCGGCGGAAGGGGACGCCCGCCTCGGCGGCATAGCCCAGGCCGTGGCCGATGCCGGAATCGGGGATCCCGGCCACCAGGTCGACCTTGACGTCGTCGTTTCGGGCCAGGAGCGCCCCGCAGCGGTTGCGCACGGTCTCCACGTTGATCCCTTCGTAGCTCGACGCGGGATAGCCGTAATAGACCCAGAGGAAGGAGCAGATCTGGAGGTTCTTGCCGGGAGGCACGAGCGTCTCAGCCCCCTCCGGCGTTATCCGGACGATCTCGCCCGGGCCGAGATACCGGTCGATCTCGTAGCCGAGATTGGGGAAGGCGCACGTTTCCATGGCGACGGCGAAGGACCCCGGCTTCCGGCCGAGGACGACCGGCGTCCGGCCGAGCTTGTCCCGGGCGGCCAGCACCGCGCCGTCCGTCAGGATGAGGATGGACGAGGACCCTTCGATGAACTCCCAAACGGCCCTGATGCCGTCCTCGAAGGTGTCCTCCCGGTTGATCATGGCCGCGACGAGCTCGGTCGGATTGATCTCGCCGCCGCGCATCTCCGAGAAATGGAGGCACTTGCCCCGGAAGGCCCGGTCGACGAGGTCGTCGATGTTCTTGATGACCCCGACCGTGGCGATCGCGTAATTCCCGAGGTGCGACCGGATGAGGAGCGGCTGGTCTTCGTAATCGCTGATGACTCCGATGCCCCGCGTGCCGCGGAGCTTGCCGACGTCCTCGCCGAACTTCGAGCGGAATTGGGCGTTCTCGATATTGTGGATATAACGGACGATGCTCGCGCCGTTCCCGGCGGCCAGGCCGCCCCGCTTGGTGCCCAGATGGGAGTGGTAGTCCGTGCCGTAGAAGAGATCCTCGACGATATCGTCCTTGCCGACAACTCCGAATAAACCGCCCATGGCCTTCCTCCTGTCCGGATATCCGGGCATCATAACACCCGCGCCGGATCGATTCAATGCCGCCGGTTGAACGCCGGCGGCCGATCTGTGATAAAATCCTTGAAAGACGATATTAGGAGGACGACATGTTCAAAGCCGCGACCTACATCGAACGACGCAAGCTCCTGAGGAAGTCCGTGGGCTCGGGCCTGGTGCTCTTTCTGGCCAACGAAGAAAGCCCGATGAACTACACGGCCAACGCCTATCATTACCGCCAGGACAGCTCGTTCCTTTATTTCTTCGGCCTCTCGTCGCCCGGGCTGGCCGCGATCGTCGATGCGGACGAAAACACGGACACCCTCTACGGCGATGACATCGGCATCGAGGACATCATCTGGATGGGGAATCTCCCCAAGATCAGGGACAGGGCCCTGGAGATCGGCGTCCGCCGTACCGCCCCTCGCGCCGCTTTCGACGAAACCGTGCGCAAGGCCCTGGCGGCCGGCCGGCCCGTCCATTATCTTCCGCCTTACCGGCCGGACAAAGCCATCGTCCTGAGCGAACTTCTCGGCATCCCTGTCAAAGAGCTCAAGGCCAAGGCCTCGGCCGCCTTCATCAAGGCTTCGGTCGACCAGCGCCTGATCAAGTCCAAAGAGGAGATCAGGGAGATCGAATACGCCGTGACCATCAGCCGGGAAATGTACCTGGCCGCGATGAAGCAGGCCAAGCCGGGACGCTACGAATACCAGATCTCCGGGCTCATGGAGGGGATCGCCCTCTCTTACGGCATGCACCTGGCCTTCCCGCCCATCGTCACGGTCAACGGGCAGACCCTCCACATGCACTCGCATGACAACCCGCTAGCCCGAGGGCGCCTCCTGGTCATGGACTGCGGAGCGGAAGCTGCGAGCGGCTACGCCTCCGACATCACCCGGAGCGTCCCCGTCGGCGGCCGCTTCAACGCCCGCCAGAAGGTCATCTACGAGATCGTCCTGGCCGGACAGGAATCGGCCGTCAAGTCCATGAAGCCTGGAGTCAACTTCAAGGACATCCATCTCCAAACGGCCCGTGTCATGACCGACGGCCTGAAGAGCATCGGCCTGATGAAGGGAGATACCTCGGAGGCCGTGGCCGCGGGGGCCCACGCCCTGTTCTTTCCCCACGGCCTCGGCCATAACCTCGGCCTCGACGTCCACGACATGGAGGACTACGGCGAGAATAACGTCGGCTACGGCGAGAAGGTCGAGCGGAGCTCCCAGTTCGGTCTGGCCTACCTGCGCATGGCCCGGGAGCTGCGGCCCGGTCACGTCATGACCGTCGAGCCCGGGATCTATTTCATCCCCGCCCTGTTCGAGCTGTGGCGGAAGGAAAAGAAGCACCGGGACTTCATCGTCTACGACGCCGTCGAGAAGTACCTTGATTTCGGCGGAGCCCGGATCGAGGATGACGTCCTGATCACGGAGAAGGGGCATAAGGTCCTCGGTCCACCCATTCCGAAGACCGTCGCCGACATTGAAAAGGCCTGCCGGGCTTGAGGATCGCGCTCGTCCAGCAGCAAGCCACGGGCGACCCGGCCGCGAACCGAGCCAGGGGAGAGGCCGCCTTTCTCGAAGCGGCCCGAAGCGGGGCGGGCCTCGTCGCTTTCGCCGAGCTGGCCTTCACCCGCTTCTATCCCCAGGTCCCGGCGACGGCCGCGAGCCCTGGGATGGCCGAGACGATCCCCGGGCCGACGACCGATCGCTTCTGCGCTCTGGCCCGCGAAACGGGCACGGTCGCCGTCCTGAACCTGTTCGAGCGCGACGGGGACGAGACCTATGATTCCTCCCCCGTCATCGACGCCGACGGCAGCATCCTCGGCGTCACCCGCATGGTCCATATCATGGAGGGACCGGGATTCCACGAGCGCGGCTACTACGCGCCGGGCGACAGGGAACGATTCGTGTTTTCCACTGTGGCGGGCCGGATCGGAGTCGCCATCTGCTACGACCGTCATTTTCCCGAATACATGAGGGGCCTGCGCCTTCTCGGCGCCGAGCTCGTCGTCGTGCCCCAGGCCGGGGCGGTGGGGGAGTGGACGGAGGGCATCTTCGAGGCCGAGCTCCAGGTGGCCGCTTTCCAGAACGGCTATTACGCCGCCCTCGTCAACCGGGTCGGGCGCGAGGGGGATCTCGAATTCGCCGGCGAGTCGTTCGTGGCCGACCCTGACGGTCTCGTCGTCGCCAGGGCTCCGCGCGGCCGCGACCACCTCCTCTACGCCGATTGCGACTTCGCCAGGAACGCGGCCTCTCATGCCGCGCGCCATTTCCTCGAGGACCGCAGGCCTCCGGTTTACGGGTCCATGGGCCTCACCGACGCCGTCCGGAAGGAGCGCTGATGCCGCTCTGGTATGTCGTCAACACCCGGCCCAAGAAAGAAAGCCAGGTCGAGCGGCTCTTTATCGAGGGAGGATTCACGATCTACTGTCCCAAATATGTCCGCGAGAAGCGGATCGTCCCTTTTTTCCCGGGCTATGCCTTTCTCCAGTTCGCATTCCCGGACCAGTTCCAGATGGTCAAATACACCCGCGGCGTCAAGCGCGTCGTCGGCAACGATGCCGGGCCCGTCCCCATCCCGACGGAGATCGTCGAGGGCATCAGGGACCGGGAGCGGGACGGGCTCATCGTCTTCGAGCGCTACGGCGAGGAGCCGGCGGTCGGGGACGAGATCGAAGTCGTCGAGGGCCCTCTCAAGGGCCTCAAGGGCATCTTCCGCAAAGAGGTCGGCGACAGCGAACGGGTGATGATCCTCCTGAACTACGTCTCCTACCAGGGCATGCTGCTCATCGAAAAAGGAAAGCTCAAGAAGATCTAGGATCCCTCTCTCCGGCTACGCTCAGGGTATTGCCTCTAGCTCCCCGGACCCCCGGCGGCGGGGAGCGGACTCTGGGGAGCGGACCGGCAGAAGGATGGCGGAGATACACGGAGCCGGACTTCTGCGAAATATCCGAGAAGGGCTCTTTCTTTAGTTTCTCCCAGCGCCGCCCCTCCGGGTCGCTCCGGGGCGGCGCTGATGGTCGCTACGAAGACTCCGCTCCCTGCCGGTCCCCCCTCCACGGACGGGGATCTTCGAGGCAACACCCATCGCCGCCGCGAGAGGGAATATCGGAGATGGGAGAGAACCAAAAAAAAGGCCAACGGTTATTTTAGCGCTTTCAGCGCGTCGAGGAAGGGCTGCTTGAGGCTCGAAGAGGAGAAATAGACGATCCCGTCGGCCTTGAGCGCCTTGCTGATCCGCATCTGCTCAATCATCCCCTCGGGCGTGTTCTGGTTGTGGGAGGTGCCGATACCGATCCCCGGACAGATGAGTGTCTGCCCTTTGGCGTACCCGACGGCTTCGCGGGCGAGCTTCTCGAAGAGCTTGGCGTCGTTCGTGTAGATCATCGGATTGAGCATGTCAACGAGGCCATCTCGACCCCACGCAGCCCAATCCTGGCCGATCATGACCCGGGCGTTCACGGCGTCCGGGAAGACGGCGGCGCTGACCTTGACTTTGCGGCCGGTGGCCTTGAGCCCGTCCTTGAGCTCCCGGAGAAAGACCGTCACCCGATCGGTGTTCCAGCGGAGCCACACATTCCAGGCCGGATTGCCGGTGTCGCGGGCCTTGACGGCGGCCATATCGATGCCCGTGTCCGCTTTGAACAGGCGGAGCGTCTCCGCGTCGAAGCTGAAGAACGGCTCGGTCGGCTCGCAAGGGTAGCGGACATAGTCAAGGTGGACCCAGCCCACGTCGTACTTCCTGACGATCTCGAGCATCAGCCGGATCTCGTAATCGCGGACGGCGGGCAGGGCGGGGTTGACGGCGCCGACCATCTCGCGCTTGGGCGACGTGATCAGCCATTCGGGATGCTGCCGGACCTCGCCGAGCAGGGCCGATTCGGGGAAGACGCAGAACCAGGCGTGGACCTCCATCTTGCGCTTTTTCGCTTCGTCGAGGAAAGTCCCGAAGAAATCCCAAGCATACGCGCTGTCGCGGACGCCGATCTCGCTCGCGTAATAGACATGCCCGGTCGTGTTCTTGACCAGCATGATCAAGGTGTTGATGCCCGCCTTGGCGTATTCGTCGAGCGTCGTACGCATTTTGGCGACGGAGGCCTCCTTGTCCGGGCCGAAGAGGCCGGGGTGCATCCAAACGCCGCGCACCGGCATCGCCAGCGACGTTTCGGCCGCGCCGCTCGAACAGGCCGGCGTGACGCCCAGGATGAGGATCAGGGTGAAGAATGCAAGAACGGCGAACGCTCTCGGTTTCATCGAGATCTCCTTCTCAAGGATTGTTGGGGCTTGCCGTAGCCGCCGCCGCCGGGCGTCTCGACCCGGAGGACGTCGCCGGGCCCGAGCTTGACGTTGGCCTTCGAGCCGACGGCCTTCACGCGACCGCCGGATATGACGGTATTCCGCCCCTTGGCGCCGGGACCGCCGCCGCGAATGCCGTAAGGGGCAAACCGTCGCCTTTCGGAAATGACGGTCAGGTCGACCGGAACGCGGAACTCGTATTCGCGGACGATGCCCTGGCCGCCCGCACGCGCTCCCCTTCCGCCCGAGCCCTTCCTGAGGCGGTAGGCGCGGATCTTCAGGGGAAGATAGTTCTCGAGGGCCTCCAGTGGCGTGTTAAGGGAATTGGTCATGTGCGTATGGACGCCGTCGAGCCCGGAGGCGTCCCGGCCCGCGCCCATGCCGCCGCCGATCGTCTCGTAATAGGCGAAAGCGCGGTCCCGCTCGGGATCGTGGCCGCCGAAAGCGACGTTGTTCATGGTCCCCTGGCTCGCGGCCGGGATCCTGTCCGGCAGCGCCTTGGCCAAGGCCCCAAGAAGGACGTCGACGATGCGCTGCGAGGTCTCGACGTTGCCGCCGGCGCAGGCGGCCGGGAAGCGGGCATTGACGATCGAGCCCTTGGGCGCCCGGATCTCGAGCGGCCTCATCAGCCCCGTGTTGAACGGGATGTCCTCCTCGACCAGGCAGCGGAAGACATAAAGGACGGCCGAGCAGGTGATGGCGAAGTTGGCGTTGACGCCGCCTTGCGTTTGAGGGCCTGAAGGGCCGAAGTCGACGACGGCCCTGTCTCCGCGGATCGAGATCCGGACCCCGATCTTGATAGGTTGGGGGGAGATGCCGTCGTCGTCGAGGCAGTCGCAGAATTCGTAATCGCCGTCAGGGACGGCGCGGAGGGTCTGCCGCAGGAACTTCTCCGAATAATCCTGGATGAGCCCGGCGTAAAGACGGACCTTGGCCAGGCCGTACCGGCCCACGGCCTCCTCTAGCCGCGCCCGCCCGATCTCGTTGGCCGCCACCTGGGCCAGGAGGTCCCCGCGCCGCTCGTCGGGGGTCCTGACATTGGCGAGCACGAGGTCGAAGACGGCGCGGTCGAGCCGGCCGCGCGAATAGAGCTTGAGCGGGGGAATGATCAGACCCTCCTGGAAAAGCTCGGTCGCTAGCGGCATGGAGCCGGGGGTCATGCCGCCGACGTCGGAGTGATGGGCCCGGTTGGCCACGAAGAAGGCCAGCCTGCCGCCCATGAAGACGGGGGAGATGCAGGTGATGTCGGGAAGATGGGTGCCGCCCCTGTAGGGGTCGTTGAGGATGACGAGATCGCCCTTCTCGAAGGTCACGGCCTCGAGCGCGGCCTGCACCGAAAGGGGCATGGCCCCGAGATGGACGGGGATGTGCGAGCCCTGGGCCAGGGTGCCGCCGTCCCTGTTGAAGAGGGCGCAGGAGAAGTCCTTGCGCTCTTTGATGTTCGGCGAAAGAGCGGTCCGGCCCAGGACGGCCGCCATCTCCTCGGAAATGGCGACGAAGACGTTCTTGAAGAGCTCGAGCTCGATCGGGTCGATGTTCTTCATCGAGGGGCCGCCTTGCGGATGACCAGGTTGAGATAGGTGTCGACGCGGGCCCGATAGCCGGGCGGCAGGAAGGTCGTCGATTCCGGGTCGATGATGAGGGCCGGTCCGGAAACGGCGTTTCCCGGGCCGAGCCGGGTCCTGTCGAAGACCGTCCCTTCGCGGAGGGCCCGGCCGGTGTGGATCATCTGTCTTTTGACCGGGGCCTTCGGATCCAACGATCGCGAGGGCGGCCTGCGCTCAAGAGGGATCTTGGGGGTGACGGCCACGGCCTTGATGCGAAGGTTGACGATCTCGACCGGCCGGCTGGCGTGGCGGTAGGAGTAGAGGCGCTTGTGGCGGCGATGGAAGCTCTCGAGGAAGGCCTGGCCCGGCGTTCGCGCGTTCCGGTAGGGGACATCGATCTCGTAGGATTGACCCAGGTAACGGCAGTCGAGCGATCGCTCGAGAACGACGTTCGCGGGATCGAATCCGTCCTCGGCCATGTCACGGCGGCTCATTTCCTCCAGGACCCGGAATCCGGACTCGAGCTGCGACACGCTGATCTGGGCATCCGTGCGCATGAGCGACCGGGTGTAGTCCTTGACGGGATCGGACACGAGCAGGCCGAAGGCCGACAGGACCCCGGCGTTGCGCGGCACGATGACCGTGGGCATGCCCAAGTGGCCGGCCATCTCGACGGCGTGCATGCCGCCCGCCCCGCCGAAGGAGAAGAGGGCGAAGGCGCGGGGGTCGATGCCGCGTTCGACGGAGATGACGCGGATGGCCTTTTCCATATTGGCGTTGGCGATGGCCACGATGCCGAGAGCGGTCTCCTCGACCGGCTTGCCGATCGCGCGCGCCAGCCGCGAAACGGCCGCCAAGCTCCGCCCGGGAAAGATCTTCATCCGGCCGCCCAGGAAGAACTCCGGGTCCAGGCGGCCGAGGCAGAGGTTGGCATCGGTCACAGCGGGGAGATCGCCCTTACCGTAGCAGGCCGGGCCGGGATCGGCGCCGGCGCTCTGCGGGCCGACCCGGAGCGAGCCGCCCCGGTCGGTGTAAGCGACGGACCCGCCCCCGGCCCCGACCGAGTGGATGTCGATGATGGGCAAGCGAATGGGAAAGTCCCCGACCCGGCTTTCATGCGTCCGCCGGATGGCGCCCTCGATGAGCGAAACGTCCGTCGAAGTGCCGCCCATGTCGAAGCTGACGATGTCGGGGAAGCCGGCCGCCCGGGCCAGGACCCGCGCCCCGACGACGCCGCCGGCCGGTCCCGAGAGGGCCGTCCGTATGGGCTCGACCCGGGCGCGGACCGGCGAGATGTAGCCTTCGTTCGACTGCATGATGCGCAGGTCGGCCCGGCCGATGCGGCGGTCGAGCTCGCCGAGGTAGCGGTCCATGACCGGCATGAGGCAGGCGTTGACGGCCGTCGTCGAGGTCCTCTCGAATTCGCGGTGCTCGGGGATGAGCCGGCTCGAGATCGTAAAGAGAAGGCCCGAGCGCTCGAGCTCCCGGGCCACGATCTCCTCGTTCTTCGGGTTGACGTAGGAATGGAGGAGACAGACGGCGACGGCCTCGGCGCCCGATCTTCTGATCCTTTCGATGATGCGGCGGACCTCGGCCCGGCGGACCGGCTTCTCCACCTGGCCCGAAGCGAGCGTCCTCTCGCCGAGCCCGAACCGGCGCTCGGCCGGGATGAGCTCGAAACGGTTCTCGGGCTGGAGAGCGTACAGGTTCCGGCGGGTCTGCCGGCCGATGGCCAGGACGTCCTCGAAGCCGGCGGTCGTGATCAAGGCCACGCGCCCGCCCTTGCGCTGGAGGAGGGCATTTGTGGCCACGGTCGTGCCGTGGACGATGAAAACGGCAGGGGAATCCTTCAGGATATCGCCGACGCCTTCAATGATCGCCAGGGAAGGATCTCTGGGCGTCGAGAGGACCTTTCTGTTGGAGAGCCGGCCGTCTCTCCAGATGACGAAGTCGGTGAACGTCCCGCCGGTATCCACACCGACGCGGACGGAAGCCGTTCTTGTCGTATGAGCCATGGCCGAGGGCCTATTAGATAGGCAACGACGGCGGGAAGTCAAGGAATGAGGGAGTTATGGCCGGATGGGCCTGCGCCGGACCTTGCCGAGGCCTTTATAAAGAAAATAGCCCAGAACGTAGCCGAGGCCGGCCATGTAGACCGCGCAGGCGATGAAGTACAGACCGATATGGGCATCGTTGCTGCCAAAGAAAAGACCATAGATGAGGCGGACCGGGGTGCACAGGAAGTCCAGAGGCTTGGCGAAAAGGCGGTTAGCCCACTCATTCCAGATGACGTAAGACGTGAATCCTCCGAATATCACGGCGTAAGCGGCGGCGATGAAGCGCCCTTTCTTGTTGCTATCCATCCCTAAAGGTCCCTTTGAAAACGGTCTTCCCCTGACGGGGATCTGTCCCTAATGGCAGGTGCTGCAGGACTTGCTCGAGCAGCTGTGGCAGCCCGAAGAGGATGCCTTGATGCGGCTGGAGCCGCCGCCGATGCCGAAACACGAGATCATCTTTTGGACATCTCCCGACCCGCATTCGGCACAAACGACGTCTTTCTCTTTCCCGGCGGTCACGAGGCACTCGAACCTCTTCCCGCACTTCTGACACGCGAATTCATATAACGGCATAACGGAGCTATTTTACAGGAACCGCTCTTCCTGGTCTATAAGGGCGAGGTCGTTTTTAGTCGGCGGCCAAGATAAGTTTCAGGATCACGGGCTGAATGGATTATGCGGGGAGGCCGAAATGAGCGACGAAGAGGGCAGGCGAGCCCGATTTGGAAAAGTTTAGCCGGGGCGCGTGACGGACGAGGGCAGTTTCAGTGGAAACCGGCAAAACGTGTTTGAGCGAGGCGTAGCGCACGCCGAGCGAGTTGTTTTGACGCCGAGTCCGACGCACGTGCCGGCGTCTTCAAACTTTTCCCATGAGGGAGAGGCTGGCCTCCGAGCCGCTCCAAGGCCGACGAGCGGCGATCATCCTGGCTACTTGACGAGCGCTATCGCCTCGATCTCCACCTTGACGTCGCGCGGCAGCCGGGCCACCTGGACCGCGGCCCTGGCCGGGTTCGGGGCCTTGAAGAACTCGGCGTAGACCGCGTTCATCTTGGCGAAATCGTTCATGTCGTTCAGGAATACGGTCGTCTTGACGACGTCATCATAGGACGAGCCGGCCGCCTCGAGGACGGCCCCGACGTTCTTCAGGACCTGGCGGGTCTGGTCCTCGATGGCGCCGGTGTTGAGCTCGCCCGTGGCCGGGTCGATCGGGATCTGGCCCGAACAGAAGACGAAGCCGTTGGCGATGATGGCTTGGGAATAGGGGCCGATGGCCTTTGGGGCTTTGTCGGTCTGAACCTGTTTCTTCATGATCTTGCTCCTCTTGACGCCGCCGAAGGCCCGGGAGGCGGCAGCGACCGCGAGCCCCGTGACGGCCAGGAATTTCCGCCTATTCATTTCCCTTTTTTCAGGACGACAGGCCGTCGATGGCGGCGGTCAGGAACGTCCAGAACTTCTCGACCGAACCGGTGTGGACGTGTTCTTCGGGCGAATGAGGGTTCTTCATCGTCGGCCCAAAGGAGATCATGTCCATGCCCGGGAACTTTTCGCCGATGATGCCGCACTCGAGGCCGGCATGGACGGCCACGACCTCGGCTTCCTTGCCGAAGGTCTTCATGTAGAGCTCCTTGAGCTTCTTGAGAAGCGGGGAGTCGAGGTTGGGCATCCAGCCGGGGTACCCGTCCTTGAGATCGGGCTTGGCGCCGGCCAGGGCGCAAACGGACTTGATGACCTCGCGCGTGGCCTCGAGGGCCGACGCGACCGAGCTCCGCGAGCTGCAGAGGACTTCGAACGCCGCCTTGCCTGTCTTGACGATGGCCAGGTTGGTCGAAGTCTCGGTCAGTCCGGCGATCTCGGGGTGCATGGCGATGACGCCGTGAGGCAGGGCGAGGAGGAAGGCGATGAGGGTGCGCTGGCAGTCCTGGGTCAGGGCGAAGTCCTTGCCGGGCTCCGCCTCGAGTGAATAGGCCGCGCCGGGCTCGACGGCCTTGTATTCGACCTTGATCTTGTCGAAGGCCTTCTTGAAGGCCATCGTCATGGACCGGACCTGCACAGGCGGGCAGGCCAGCAGGGCCACGGCCTCGCGGGGGATGGCGTTGTGCTTGCTGCCGCCCTCGACGCTGATGACCTCGAACTTGGCCGCCGTCTGGGCTTGGCCGAGCATGCGGGCCAGGAGCTTGATGGCGTTGCCCCGGCCCTGGTTGATGTCGAGGCCGGAGTGGCCGCCGCGGAGGCTGTGAACGTGGAGCTTATAGAGGTTCTTCGAGGCCGTCCTCTTCCTGTCGAGCGGGAGTGTCAGCGTCGAATCCGCTCCGCCGGCGCAGCCGATGGTAAAGGTCCCCTCGTCCTCGCTGTCGAGGTTGAGGAGCATCCGGCCCGAGAGGAAGCCTTTCTGGATCTTGTTGGCTCCGGTCAACCCGGTTTCCTCGTCGACTGTGAAGAGGAATTCGAGCGGGCCGTGGACGAGGGTCTTGTCCTCCATGACGGCCAGGGCCGCGGCCAGGCCGATGCCATTGTCGGCCCCGAGCGTCGTGCCCTTGGCGTAGACCCACTCGCCCTTGATCTCCGTTTGGATCGGGTCCTTGCAGAAGTCATGGACCTTGTCGGAGTTCTTCTCGCAGACCATGTCGAGGTGGCCCTGAAGGATGGCGCCCACGGCGCCCTCCCGGCCGGCTGTGGCCGGCTTGCTGACGAGGACGTTGCCGACCTTGTCGCGCTTGCCGGGCAGGCCGAGCGAAGCGGCGATCGACAGGACGTAGTCGCCGAGGGCCTTCTCGCTGCCAGAGCAGTGGGGGATGGTCAGGATCTTGGCGAAATGCTTCCAGAGAAGCCGGGGGTTGAGCTCATTGAGAGTTGAAGCCATGGGGATCTCCTTTGTGGTTGTTTGCCGACCCGCATGATGACACAAAAATCAGGTGGATTCAAGCCGGTCCGGGGGGTATAATCCGGGCGATGAACGCCTTTGTCCGCATGCTGATCGCCGCCTTTATGGCCGCCGCCGCGCTCGGGACGGCGCCCGTGCCCGCGGCGAAGATCCGGATCATGACCACGGTGTTCCCGCTCCGGGAATTCGCCGCGACGGTGGCCGGGGAGCGGGCCGAGGTGAGGCAGCTGCTTCCGCCCGGCGCCGGGGTCCATACCTGGCAGCCGCGGCCCGGCGACATCGCCCGCCTGTCCGAATGCGATCTGCTCCTCTTCATCGGCTCCGGCCTCGAGCCCTGGCTTCCCGATCTGCTCAAGGCCTTTCCCCCCGGCCGCATCCGCACCCTCGAAGCCGCGACTGGCCTCGCGGTCGAAAGCGTCCACGAAGACGAGGGACCGGAAGGTGAAGAAGAACACGGCCACGGTCCGCTCGACCCCCACGTATGGCTCGATTTCGAGCTCGACGTCCGCATCGTCGGCCGGATCGCCGAAGAGCTCACCCGGATCGACCCGGCCGGGGGGCCCGAGTTCGCGGCCAATGCCGGGCGCCTCGCCGCCCGCTTGAAAAAGCTCGACGCCCATTTCCGCGACGGTCTGTCCGGCTGCCGCGGCCGTGACGTCGTCCTGGCCGGGCACGGCGCATTCGGCTATCTGGCCCGCCGTTACGGCCTCATCCAGACGGCCCTTTACGGGCTCAGCCCCGACGCCCAGCCGAAGCCGAAAGACCTCATGAAGGCCGTCGACTTCTGCCGCCGGAAGGGCATTCATACGATCTTCTTCGAAAATTCCGTCCCGGCCGATCTCTCCAAGACCCTGGTGCGCGAGATCGGGGGCCGGGCCCTCGTCCTCCATGCCGGTCACAACCTGACGCGTGACCAGCAGGCCGGGGGCATCGGTTTCTTCGATCTCATGGAGGAGAACCTGGCCGCCCTCAAGGACGGCCTGGGCTGCCGGTGAGCTCATGAGCCTCGTCACGCTGCGCAACGTCTCGTTCGCCTACGACGGGACGCCCGTCCTCGTCGACGTCGACCTGGCCATCGAGGAAGGCGATTTCCTGGCCATCATCGGGCCCAACGGCTCGGGCAAGACCACCCTGGTCAAGATCATCCTCGGACTCCTACCGCCGTCCTCGGGTGAGGTCGAGATCTTCGGCAAAAGGCCCGCCGAGCTCAGCGACTGGCAGAAGGTCGGGTACGTGCCCCAGAAGGCGACCCACATCGACCCGTTCTTCCCGGCCTCGGTCGAGGAAGTCGTCGGGATGGCCCTCATGTCCGGCCGCCGGCCGGGGAGCCTGTCGGGCCGCGAGGCCCGGGCCAAGGTGCGCCGGGCCCTCGAGGTCGTCGGGATGGCCGAGTCCGGCAAGGAGCCCATCGGCCGGCTGTCCGGAGGCCAGCAGCAGCGCGTCTTCATCGCCCGCGCTCTCGTCACTTCGCCCCGCATCCTCTTCCTCGACGAGCCGACGACGGGGGTTGACGCCGAGACGCAGGCCGCTTTCTACGACCTGCTCGACCGTCTAAACCGCAGCGAAGGCCTGACGATCGTCCTCGTCACTCACGACATCGGCATCGTCAACAAGCACGTCAACCGCGTCGCCTGTCTCAACCAGAGGCTCGTCTATCACGGCGACCACGCGGCCTTCTGCCGTTCGGACGCCTTCCGGGACATGATCGGCCACGGCGACCATCTCATCTCCCACGAGCACTGAGCGAGCGATGCAGGCCCTTTTCGCCTACGGCTTTATCCAGCGGGCCTTCCTGGCGGGCGTGTTCATCGCCGTGGCCTGTGCCGTGCTGGGCGTCTTCCTCATTCTGCGCAAGGACGCCATGATCGGCCACGGCCTATCCCACATCGCCTTCGCCGGCGTCGCGCTCGGCCTCTTCCTGAATATTCTCCCGCTGGCCGCGGCGCTCGCCGTCGCGGTCGGGGCGGCCATCGCCATCGTGAAGCTCAAGGGCAGGGCCGGCCTCCACGGCGATACCGCCATCGGCATTTTCAGCAGCCTGGGGATGGCGGTCGGCATCCTCCTAGCCTCCCTGGCCCGGAGCTTCAACGTCGAGCTGATGTCCTATCTTTTCGGCGATATCCTGGCCATCGAGCCGCGCGAGGTCTGGCTTTCAGTCGCCCTGGCCGCCGCCGTCCTCGTCGCCGTTTGGCGGACCTACGGCAAGCTCCTGTTCATGACCTTCGACCGGGAATCGGCCCGGGCGGCCGGGATCAAGGTCGGCCGGCTGGATACCCTGATGATGGTGCTGACAGCTGTCACCATCGTCCTGGGGATGAAGGTTGTGGGGATCCTGCTCGTGGCCGCCCTGATCGTCATTCCCGCCGCGGCCGGCTTGCAGGTCGCCGCGAGCTTCCGCACGGCGGTTCTCGCCTCGGCCGCCGTGGCCGTCCTCTCCGTGGCCGGCGGGCTGGGCCTGTCTCTCGCCCTCAACATCCCCGCGTCAGCGGCGATCGTCATTCTCTGTTTTCTCGCCTTCGCGGCGCTCTTCCTGCTGAAAAAGGGGCGAGGCGTCCCGCGGGACTCGGACTGACTCAGGCCGCTTTCGGCGCGGCCAGAGCTTTAGCGATGATGTCCCTGACGGCTTTCCCTTCCTTGTCGAGGGCCTTCTTGAAGCCCGCCGCCTTGCGCCTGACCCGGTCCGCGAAAGCCCTGTCCCTGATCCCGGCGAGGTTGATGAGGACGTTGTAATAGGCGCCTTCGCCCGCCGTTTGGCCCGCGAGCCCGGCGACGCCGGCATCGCTGATCGAATTCCTATTCCCCATGGCCGCGGCCGCCTTGGCCAAGCCTACGGCTTCGACGGACTTTTCGAGCACGTCGAGGGGGATGAGCGTCGCTCCCTTGTTCGCCTCCTCAACGGCCCGATCTTTCTCCTCGGCCTGTTCGGGGGTCGTCTTGGGCAGGCGGAAGGCCTCCATGACCTTGTTGAAGGCCCGGGTGTCCGCGTCGACCGCCTCGAGGAGCGCGTCCTTGAGCGCCTGGGCCCTGACGGCCGTGTCGATCATATCGCCGCAGACGGCCTCGTAGCCTTTCTTGCCCACGGTCAGGTTGGCGACCATGGCCGCCAGCCCCGCGGAAAGGGCGCCGCAGAGGGCCGAGACGCTCCCGCCTCCCGGCGCCGGGGAATCCATGGACAGCTCATCGGCGAAACCGCGCAGGGTCATATCGACGAGCGCCCGGCCCGGTTCGCGGACCTGGTACTCGATGATCTTCTTTTCCGGCTCGAAGGGCGCGACATCGTTGAGCCCGAGCGAGCGGACCGCCATGCGGATGAGCTCCTCCTCGGGAACACCCGGGCTCTTGCCTTGCTTCTCGAGGTAATGGCGGCCGGCCATAAGGAGCGCTTCCTTGGGGATGAGGCCGACAAGCTCGCTCCCGGTGACGCGCAGGCCGAGCTTTCCGGCCAGCCGGGCGGCTTCGTCGAAGACGACATGGACAGGCGTCGTCCTGTAGTTCGTGAAGTTGACGGAGATCTGGGCCACTCCGTAGTCCTCGACGTACCAGCCGACGGACTTGACCTCCTTGAACTTGCCCGGAACCGTGACCGTATTGCCGTGCGGGTCTTTGACGATGTTGCCGTCCTTGTCGCGCTTGGCCCGGCCGCTCTCGCGCAGGCTCAGGGCGATCTCGTGGGCCAGCTTGCGGTCGCGGGTATTGAGATTGAAATTGTAGGCGATCAGGAACTCGCGGGCGCCGACGATGGTCGCGCCGGACTTGGGATTGAAGACGGGCTGGCCGAAATCCGGGGCCCAACGCGGGTCCTTGAGCTTCTCGGGGAGCCCTTCGTATTCGCCGGCCCTGACCATGGCCAGGTTCCGGCGCTCGGGCTTGCGGGCGGCGGCCTCATAGAGGTAAACGGGAATGCCCAGCTCGGCGGCGACCCGGGCCCCGACCCCCTCGGCGAGCCGGATGCAGTCCTCCATCGTCACGCCGGAGACGGGAACGAAAGGACAGACATCGGTCGCGCCCATGCGGCTGTGGGCGCCCTTATGGGCGCGCATGTCGATGACCTCGGCGGCCTTGGCGATAGCCCGGAACGCGGCCTCTTGGACCGCCTCGGGCGGGCCGATGAAGGTCACGACGGTCCGGTTCGTCGAAGCGCCGGGGTCGACATCGAGGAGCTTCACGCCCGCCACGGCCTCGATCTCGGCGGTGATGGCCCGGATCTTCTCCATGTCCCGTCCCTCGCTGAAATTCGGGACGCATTCGACGAGCTTCATGGCTTTTCTCCTTTGCGCGCGACGCGCTTGAGCCGGCCGCCGGTGTCGTAGACCTCGACCGTTTCGAGCTCGCCGAGGAATGTTTCGATCCATTCCGGGCGGCCGACGATGACCACGACGGGCCGGGGCGCAAGGTATTTCCGGGCCGTCTCCCGGGCCCTCTCGACGTCAACGAGCATCAGCTCCTCCGGCCCCTCGTCCCACTGGCCGGGGCTGAGGTCGAGCGCGATGTATCGGGCCATCCATTCGGCGAATCCGCCCGGAGCCTCGAACCGCAGGGGCGTGTTCCCGATGAGGTAGGACTTGGCCTCCTCGATCTCGGAGGGGACGGCCTGTCCCGCGGCCAGGGCGGCGATCTCGCGGAGGATCTCGCGGACGGCAGGAACGGTGGCCTCGGGCCTGACCATCGCCCGGGCCCAATAGACGCCGCAGGAGCGGAACATCTCCATCTCGCTGAAGGCGTAGGAAGCGTAACCCTTGGATTCGCGGAGGCTCATGAACAGCCGGCTCCCGGTCGTCCCGCCCAGGACCTGCTTCAGGACGAGGAAGGGGAAGAATTCCGGGTCCGAGGACCTCATGATGACGTTACCGGCGAAGATCGTCGCGGCCGTCTGGTCGGGGGCCTCGACATAGCAGATCCTCTCCCGATCGTTTGAAGCGGGCGGGGGAGCGGCCTGCCTGTCAGGCGCCGCGCCGGTCCAGGCCCCGAAATGATTGGCCACCTTCAGGGACGTAGCCTCGCCGTCGATATTCCCGGAGACAAGGACCGCGGCATTCCCAGGCCGGTAGAACCGGCCGTAAAAAGACAGGACGTCCTTGCGGGTGATGAACTTGATGACCTCTTCATTGTAGGTCGCGACCCTGTAGGGATGGCCCTCGAAGAGGACGCTGAGGATCTGCCGCCAGCCAAGGACCTCGGGGTTCCTTTTTTGTTCATAGAGCTCCCAGAACGCCCCCCGGCGGACCGCGCCGAGCTCGCGCTCACTGAAGGACGCTTCGAGGGTGATCAGCCTGAGGATGTAGATGGCCCGGTCGAGGTATTCGTCGAGAACGTCCATGGTCAGGACCGTGTAATCCATGAAGACGGATACCGTGAACTTGGCGCCGAGCGCCTCGATCATGTTCTCGAGATAATCGGTCGAGAGCAGCTTCGTCCCTTTTCCGATCATGCGGGCCGTCATCGCGGCCAGGCCCGGCCGGTCGGCCGGCGAGTCGGCCTCGCCGGCCCGGATCACGAGCTGCAGGGTCGCGACCCGCGATTCCGGCAGGCGTGCCGTGGCCACGGTGAGGCCGTTCGCCAAGATGAACGTCTCGATCGTAGGCAGCTTGAGGTCCAGCCTTTGGGCGTCCGCCAGGGGCGGAGTCCTTCGGAACCGTTCTTGCGCGGCGGCGGGAAGGGCCAGCGTGAGGGCTATCGCGGCCGCCGCAAAGAGGGGACGCGACGCCCGTCCTCGCGGACGGCGCGGCTCTCCCGTGTCTCTCATTGGGGCCCGAACTCCAGGACGACGCGGTTCTGGGGGATGAAGTACTTGCTGGCGAAAGCGGTCAGGTTGAGAGGTCTGACGCGCAGGACATTGGCCAGTTCCGCGTCGAGAGAGTCGAGGCTCTTGCCGGCGAACACGGAGTCCACGAGAAAGCGCGCCTTTCCCAGGTTCGTCGACAGGCGGTTGAGGTAGTCCCTTTTGAACCGAAGCCCGGCCCGGGTGAGGTCGTCCTGGGAAACGGCGTTGGTTTTGAGCTTGTCGATCTCCGAAAGGATGGCCTTTTCGGCCCGGGCGATCATGACCGTGTTGGTGGCCAGGCAGAAGATCTTCAGGGTCGAGACGCTCAGGCGCTCGTCCAGGGCGCCGGTCAGATAATGGGCGGCGAGGTCTCGCCGGAGCAGTCTGTCCCTCAGGCGAGAAGTCTCTCCCTCGAGGAGGATGTATTCGAGGATCCGCAGGCACTCCGCGTCGCCTGGCTGGAGCGGAAAGAAGCGGAAGCCCATATGAAAGCCGGCGCTGCCGGAGGGGACCTGGACATGGCGCACGACCGCGTCGCTTTCCCGCCGGAATTCGGGCCGTGGCGGGGAGGGAACATACGGGCCCGGCGCAATGGAATCGAAGTATTTCGCCACGAGCTCGCGCGTCCGGGGGATATCGATGTTGCCGACGATGCAGAGCACGGCGTTGTTCGGGACGTAATAGGTCCGGTGGAAGTCGAGGATGTCGGCCATCGCCATGGCGGCCATGCCGGGGCCGGAGCCGATGAGGGGATGACCATAGAGGAAATCGGGGAACAGGAGGCGGTCGAACTCGAAGAAGCTCATGAGATAGGGGTCCGAAGACACCCGGCTTTGGTGCTCCTGGACGATCTCGTCACGCGTACGCCCGATAGAGGCCGGGGTGATGACCAGGGACTTCATCCGGTCGGACTCGAGCCACAGGGCCAGGGGGAGCTGGTTCGCAGGAAGCGTCTCGTAGAACAGGGTTTTATCGGGGGATGTGGTCGCATTGAGCTCGCCGCCGACCTTCTGGACGAAGGCGACATGCTGAAGGGGGCTGACGTTCTCCGAACCCTGGAACATCAGGTTCTCCAGGAGATAGGCCAGCCCTTCCTGGCCCTGGCTCTCGCGCAGGGTCCCGGCCCCGTAGCCGACGGCCACGGTCACGAGCGGCAGGCGGTCGTCCTCAGACAGGACGACACGCAGGCCGTTTCTCAGCCGGTATTCCTGGAAGGCGAAGGGCAGCGACGACGGGGCGGGGGCGTCCTGCCGGCCCATGCCCGGGAGGGCGGAGACGATGACCGAGGCCAGGATGACGAGCGCCCGCGCCGTTCTTTTCATGCTTTTCAAAGAAGCCTTGGGACCGGACAACGCTTAACAATAGCATAAAGCCCCGTCGTTGAAAACCCCTCTGGAATGTGCTATTTTGGGGCAAATCGAGGCCGGAAAGCGCCGGCGGGAAGGAAGAAAAGACAATGGATTGCGACATCAAAGACCCGGGACTTGCCGAAAAGGGCCGCTTGAGGATGGAATGGGCCGCCCGTTCCATGCCCGTCCTCGAGAGGATCAAGAGATCCTTCGCCAAGGGCAAGCCCCTTTCCGGCGTGCGGATAGCGGCTTGCCTTCACGTGACCTCGGAAACGGCCAACCTCATGGAGGCGCTCAAGCTCGGCGGCGCAGACATCCGGCTGTGCGCTTCGAATCCCCTCAGCACCCAGGACGACATTCCCGCCGCCCTGGTCAAGTACCACAAGATCCCCGTCTTCGCCATCAAGGGCGAGGACCACGAGACCTATTACCGCCATATCCTCCAGGCCCTGGACCACGGCCCCTCGATCACCATGGACGACGGCGCCGACCTCGTCTCGGTCACGCACTCAAAGAGGAAGGACCTCCTGCCGGGGATCCTGGCCGGCACCGAAGAAACGACGACGGGCGTCATCCGGTTGAAGAGCATGGCGGAGGACGGCGTCCTCCGCTATCCCATCATCGCCGTCAACGACGCCCAGACCAAGCATCTCTTCGATAACCGATACGGCACCGGGCAAAGCACCCTCGACGGCATCCTGAGGGCCACCAACGTTCTGCTGGCCGGTCTCAAGTTCGTCGTGGCCGGCTACGGGATGTGCGGCAAAGGCGTGGCCATGAGGGCCGGCGGCGCCGGCTCCCACGTCATCGTCACGGAGATCAACCCCATCCGGGCCATCGAGGCCGTCATGGACGGCTACGAGGTCATGCCCATGGCCGCGGCCGCCCCGCTCGGGGACGTCTTCCTGACCGTCACGGGCAACAAGGCCGTCATCCGCAAGGAGCACTTCCTGCGCATGAAGGACGGGGCCATTGTGGCCAACGCCGGGCACTTCAACGTCGAGATCGACATCCCGGCCCTCGAATCGCTGTCCCGGGCGAAGCGGCGGGTGCGCGACTTCGTGGATGAATACACCCTTCAGGGCGGGAAACGGATCAACCTGCTCGGGGAGGGCCGTCTCATCAACCTGGCCGCGGCCGAGGGCCATCCGGCCATGGTCATGGACATGAGCTTCGCCAACCAGGCCCTGAGCGTACGCTGGCTTCTCGGCCGGGCCGAGGGCCTGGCCAAGTCCGTTTTTCCGGTGCCCCTGGAGATCGACGAAGAGATCGCCTCATTGAAGCTCGCTTCGATGGGTTCGGCCGTCGACAAGCTGACGCCGGCCCAGAAAAAATATCTGGGCGACTGGCGGGAAGGGACCTGAAGGAGGGCGGCGTTCCCGGCGGTCAGTCCCGTTCGCCGATCAGCCTCAAGTACCGGGAGATCGTGTCCCTCATTTCGGCGTCCGTGACCTTGGCCTGGATCTTGACGAAGATCTCCTTGGCCCGGGCATAATCGGTATTCTTGAAATAGGCCACGGCCAGATTGTAGCTGAAGGGGACCTCCTCGGGCACGATCTTGACGGCGGCCTCATAAGACGCGATGGCCTCGGCGAGGCTGTTCTTTTTCTCGTAGATGAGGCCCCTGAGATTGTACGCCATGGCCAGGCGGGGCTTGACCTGGATCGCCTTGCCGACATTATCGAGCGCCTCGTCGAGCCTGCCCTGGAGGACATAGAGCCGGGCCAGATTGAAGTAGGGGAGCTCCCGGTTCTGGTAGGTCAGGTCGGCCAAGGCCTTACGGAACTCGGCTTCGGCCTCAGGCAGCCGGTTCATTTCCTGGTAGACGGTGCCCAAGTTGTTGCGGGCCTCGGTGAACTGGGGATTGACCGCCAGGCACCGCTCATAGGCCTTGGCGGATTCGTCGAGGCGGCCCCGCATGGAATGGGCCAAGCCGAGCGCGTTCCAGGAGAGATAGTAGTTCGTGTCGAGGGTCAGCGACTTGATCAGGTACTTCGTCGCGTTCTCGACGTCGTTCTGGTTGAGAAAGAACAGCCCCAGATTATACTGGTACTTGGGGTCCTTCTCGCGCGCCCTCTGGATCTTCGCCTGCGACGACGCGCAAAAGGAAAGCCCCGCGCAAATGACCAGGACCGTCATGACTTTGGCTCGCATCCGATTCCTCCTTGTCTGGGGATCCCCGGCCGTCATTCAGCCTTGAGCGCCCGGGACATCAGGTCCTCGACGGCCTTCCTGGGGTCCTTGCCTCGATAGAGGACCTGGTAGATCTGTTCCGAAATGGGCATCTCCACACCGAGGGCCCGGGAAAGGCGGCGGGCGGAGACGGTCGTATGGACCCCTTCGGCGACCATCTTCATCCCGGCCAGGATCTCGCGGAGGGACCTGCCCTTGCCGAGCTCGTGGCCGACGCGGTGGTTGCGGCTGAGCTCCCCGGTGCAGGTCAGGACGAGGTCGCCGATCCCGGCCAGCCCCGAAAACGTCTCGCGCCTGGCCCCGAGCGCCAGGCCGAGGTTGGTGATCTCGACGAGACCGCGGGTGATGAGGGCCGCCCGCGTGTTCAGGCCGAACTTCAACGAGTCGGCGATCCCGGCCGCGATGGCGATGACGTTCTTCAGCGCTCCGGCCACTTCGACGCCGGTCACGTCGGACGAAGTGTAGGCGCGGATCGTCAGGCTCGAAATCAGGTGCTGGACCTCCCTGGCCGCGGCCGCGTCGCGAGAGGCGATGGCCAGGGCCGTGGGCAGGCCGGCCGCGACCTCCTTGGCAAAGCTGGGCCCGGAGAGAACCGCCACCCGGGGCCGTATGTGGGGCTTGAAGACCTCTTCCATGACCTGGCTCATGCGCATCTGGGTCTTCTTGTCGAATCCTTTGGTCAGGCTGACGACGATCTGTCCCCGCCGCAGGACGGGCGCGATCCGGGCATAGACTGTCCGGCAGAACTGGGACGGGACAGCGATGAAGAGGACCTCGCCGAATTCGGCCGACCCGCGGAGATCGTCCGTGAACCTCACGGGCTCGGGGAAGCGGAACCCGGGCAGGAAAGTCGTGTTCTCCCGGGTCGTGAGGGCTTGTTTGTAGATGTCCTCCTCGCGGATCCACAGCAGGGTCGGAAGGCCGATCGTCCCGAGGTACCTGGCGAAGGACGAGCCCCAGCTGCCGGCGCCGATGACGGACGTGTTCATGGTGCTTTCTCTCCGATCTTTCGTTCCGTACCCCGGACGAGCCGCCCGATGTTCGTCCGGTGCCGGAAGACGACGAGAGCCGCGACGCCGAAGGACACGGCCGTCAAGGATACGGATCCGCCCGAGGCCAGAAGGATCGCGGGAAAGGCGAGAGAGCCCAGGATCGAGCCCAGGGAGACGAGGCGGGTTAGGCCGGCGGCGAGGAAGAACAGCCCGAGGCTGCCGAGGCAGGGGGCCCAGGCGATCGCGGCGAAAGCGCCGAGGGACGTGGCCACGCCCTTTCCTCCCCGGAATCCGATCGAGAAGGGGTAGCAATGGCCGACGACCGCGAGGAAACCGCAGACCGCCGCGAAGACAGGGTCGGCAAACCAGCGGTTGGCCAGGAACACGGGCAGGAAACCCTTGAGGAAGTCGAAAACGGCGACGGGGAGGGCCGCCTTCCAGCCCTTGACCCGCAGGACGTTGGTCGCCCCCGTGCTGCCGCTCCCGAACTTGCGGACGTCTCTCTTGCCGGAGAGGCGGACGAACAGATACCCGGTCGGGACCGAGCCGAGGAGATAGGAAGCGAGGGCGACGACGATCTTCATGACAGGGCGGCCTCGAAGACGATCTTGTATTCGGCGCCCTCGGGGCGCAGGATGCTCTCGAAGAGAGAGATCTTTCGGACGGTCATGGCGCCGAAGGCGTCCGTCTTGTGTTTCTCCAATTCGAGCATCGCCTTGCCGACCCGGTCCGGGCCCTTGACCCGGCCGATGGTCAGGTGAGGCGTGAACGGGCGTCTCTCACGCTCGAACCCCTCGGACTCGAGCGCGCCGTCGATCTCGCTCTGAAGAGCGAGGAGGGCCGGTTCGGAGGACGCGCCAGCCCAAAGCACGCGCGGGCTCTTATCGCCGGGAAAGGCGCCCGTGCCTTCGAGACGAAGGGGGAAGGGCGCGTGAACCCGGGCGATCCCGTTCAGGATGTCCTTGATCCGGGCCGCCTGCCCGTCGTCGATCGGACCGAGGAACTTCAGGGTCAGGTGCATGCCCCCGACGTTGACCCAGCGGATGTCGGCGCGGGCGGACTGCAGGTCCCGGACGAGTGCCTGAAGGGCTATCTTGATCTCCGGTTCAAGGTCGATGGCGATGAAGGCTCTCATGGGTTTGCCCGCGTTCTATTATAGAGCCATTCCCGAACCCGGGCTAAGCTTTTTTCTCAAGAGATCCAGCGCCTTCTGGGAAGCCTGGAACTTGACCTCGGCCCGGCCGCCGAAAAAGAGACTGCGCACGACGGCCGCCCCGCGGGCGTGGGACAGGGCGATGTAGACGAGCCCGACGGGCTTGCGGGCTGTCCCGCCGTCCGGCCCGGCAACACCCGTTACGGAGATGCCGAAGTCGGCCCCCGAGGTCCCGCGGATCCCCAGGGCCATGGCCCCGGCGACAGGCGCGCTGACGGAGCCGTGCCTCTCGATCAGGGCCGCCGGCACGCCGAGACGCCGCATTTTGGCCCCGTTGCTGTAGACGACGGCGGATTCGAGGAAGTATTCGGAGCTCCCCGGAACGTTCGTCAGCCGGTGCCCGATAAGGCCTCCCGTGCAGGATTCGGCGCAAGCGACAGTGTTGTGCTTGGCCCGGAGCAGGGACCCGACGACCTCCTCGAGGCTGTTTCCGTTCCGGGAGTAGATCCACGGTCCGAGCGCCTTCGCGACGACGCGCTCGAGCCGGTCGAGCCCGGCCTCGGCTTCGGCCCGGGGGCCCGCGCCGGAATACGTCAGGTGGATCGCGAGGTCGCCCGGACCGGCCAGCGTCGTCACGGTCACGCCCGGCGGCACAGCCGCGTAAAAGGGCTTTAGTCGCGACTCCATCGCCGATTCGCCCAGCCCGGTGAGCCTGATCACTCGCCGGACCGACAGGCCCCGGCCGAGGGAGGCCAGGCGCGGCAGGACATGGTTTTCGAACATGGGCCGGATCTCACGGGGAGGTCCCGGGAGGAGGGCGATCCGGCGGCCCTTCGTCTCCAGCCACAGCCCGGGTGCCGTGCCGTTGGGATTGTCCAGGACCTCGGCCCCTTCGATGACATAGCACTGCTTGAGGTTCGATGCGGTCATGGGCACCCCGCGGCGCCTGAACCTCTCCCTGATGCGGGCCCGGATCTCAGAGTGAAAAACAAGCTCCCGGCGGAGGAGCTTGGCCATGGTCTCGCGGGTCCGGTCGTCGAGAGTGGGGCCGAGGCCGCCCATGCAGAGGATGATACGGGAGCGGCCGAGGGCGGTCCGGAGCACGCCGGCGAGGTCGCTTTCGTCGTCCCCGACGATGGTCTTGAAGGACACCTCGAGACCGAGCGCGTTCAGGCCGGCGGTCAGGAACAGGGAGTTCGTGTCCTGGAACTCCGGCTTCAGGAGCTCGGTGCCGACGGCGATGATCTCGACCTTCATGGTCCTTCCCCGGCTTCAGACGAGGAGCAGGACAACGCGGGTCACGGCGGCCGCGGCGAGCCCTGCGCCGACGTCGTCGGCCATGATGCCCCAGCCGGCCGGGAGCTTTTCCAGCTTCCGGATCGGCCAAGGCTTGATGATATCAAAAAAACGGAAGAGGGCGAAGGCAACGCCCACAGGGAGCCAGCCGGCCGGCAGGAAGGCGAGAGCAATGAGCTGGCCGCAGACTTCGTCGATGACGATGCGGCCCGGGTCGGGCCGGCCGAGCTCTGAGGCATGGACTGCGGATACCGCGGCGCCGGCGAAAAAGAGCATGACGACGAGGGCGCCGTAAAGAGGCCCGCGGAGGTCATGAAGGACGAGCTTGAAGATGACGGCGGCGGCGGCGCTGGCGACGGTGCCGGGCGCAAACGGCGTCAGGCCGAGCCCGAAGAACGTGGCCAGGACGCAGGAAAGGGATTTCACGGGACCGGTCTCCCCATGAGATCGTAGGCGTCAAAGGATGTGATCTCGACCCGGACGATCGCGGCTTCGGGCTCGAGGCAGGCGGCCGGGAGCGTGAAGCGGACGACGCCGTCGACTTCGGGCGCCTGGAAGCGGCCTCGTCCGGTCCAGAGCCCTGGCGTCCGCGCGTCGGGGCCTTCGACGAGGACCTCGATCGTCCGGCCCAGACGGCCTTCGTTATGGGCCAACGAAATCCCGGCCTGGAGGTCCATGATCTCCCGGCGCCTGTCTTCTTTTTCTTCAGGCGAGACGGTGTCCGGAAGGCCGCAGGCGGCCGTCCCTTTTTCCGCGGAGTAGGCGAAAACGCCCAGGTGGTCGAATCGGGCCTCGCGGACGAAGCGGCGCAGGGCCGCGAACTCCTTTTTGCCTTCGCCGGGGAAGCCGACGATGAGCGAGGTCCTGACGGCCGCGTCCGCCAGCTTTGCCCGGATCCGTTCAAGAAGGCGAAGGGCTCGGGCTCCGTCCAGGCCCCTTTTCATGGCCTTGAGCAGACCCGGGTCGGCGTGCTGAAAGGGGATATCGAAATAACGGCAGATCTTCGGGCCGGCCATGGCATCGAGGAGGCGCTCGGTGATCTCGTCGGGGTAGCCGTAGAGGAAGCGGATCCATGCGGTCCCCGGCACCCCGGCGAGCCGGTCGAGCAGGCCGGCCAACCCGTTCCGGACTCCGCGGTCCCGGCCGAACCACGTCGTATCGTGAGAGATGAGGTCGATCTCCCTGACCCCGAGGCCGGCGAGGGCGCGCGCTTCGCGCACGATCGAGGCCGGGCTCCGCGAGACATAGCGTCCTTTGATTAGGGGGATGGCGCAGAAGGAGCAGCCGTGCGAACAGCCCTCCGAGATCTTGACGTAGGCCCAGGTCCCCGGCGTGGAGACGAGGCGCGGCGAAGCGTCGGAATAGAGGAACGTCCTGTCGGGCACGGGGACCGGACGGCCCGAGACGATGGCGGCGATCTCGTCGAAGCTGCGGACGCCGGTCCAGGCGTCGACGCCGGGGAACTTGGCTTCGAGGCCGGCCCGGTCCCTCTCCACATAGCAGCCGGCGGCAATGACGCGCTGGCCGGGGTGGGAGCTCTTGAGGCGGAGGACGGACGCGAGCGTCTCTTCGGCCTCTTCGCGCGCCGGTCCGATGAAGCCGCAGGTGTTGACAATGACGACGTCCGCGTCCTCGGGCCGCGGGACGAACCCGTAGCCCGCCTTCTTCAGCGCGCCGAGCATGACCTCGCTGTCGACGAGGTTCTTGGCGCAGCCGAGGCTGACGAGGGCGATCTTCTTTGGGGCCCGCCGGACGCCCGGGGCGCCGCGCGCCGGCCGGGTCAAGGATAGATCCTGTAGAGGAGCCGGGGGAAGGGGATGGTCTCGCGGATGTGCTTGATGCCGCAGATCCAGGAGACCATGCGCTCGATGCCCATACCGAAGCCCGAATGAGGGACGCTCCCGTACTTGCGGAGGTCGAGGTACCACTCGTAGGCCTCCCGGGGAAGCTTGTGCTCCTCGAGCCGCTTCTCGAGCAGGGCCAGGTCGTGAATGCGCTGGCCGCCGCCGATGACTTCACCGTACCCCTCCGAGGCCAGGAAATCGACGCCGAGGACGACGTCGGGGTTCTCCGGCGCGGGCTGCATGTAGAAGGCCTTGATGGCGGTCGGGAAGTGGGTGACGCAGACAGGCGAAGTATAGAGCTCGGAGATGATCGTCTCCTCGGGAGCGCCGAAATCGCCGCCCCACTCGATCGTCGAGCCTTTCTCGCGCAGGACCGGCACGGCCTCGTCGTAGGTCAGGCGGGGGAAGGGCTTCTGGATCGCTTCGAGGGGCTTAGGGTCGCGCTCGAGCGTCTCCAGCTCGAGCCGCCGCTTGGCCAGGACGCGCTCCATGATGAACAGGATGAGGTCCTCGCCGAGACCGATGATGTCCTGGAGGGTGGCGAAGGCGACCTCGGGCTCGACCATCCAGAACTCGATGAGGTGGCGGCGGGTCTTGGATTTCTCGGCCCGGAAGGTCGGGCCGAAGCAGTAGACCTTGCCGAAGGCCATGGCCGTGGCCTCGTTATAGAGCTGCCCGCTCTGGCTGAGATAGGCCTTCTGGTCGAAGTACTCGGTCTCGAAGAGGGTCGTCGTCCCCTCGCACGCGCTCGGCGTCAGGATCGGCGTGTCCATGAGGCGGAAGCCGCGGTCGTCGAAGAAATCCCGGATGGCCTTGATGACCTCGGCCCGGACGCGCAGCACGGCGTGCTGCTTCGAGGACCGAAGCCAGAGATGGCGGTGCTCCATCAGGAACGGGGTACTGTGCTCCTTGAGCGTGATCGGGTATTCCGCGGCGACCTGGACGATCTCGAGCTCGGACATCGTCAGTTCGAAGCCGCCCGGGGCGCGCTTGTCCTCGCGGACCCGGCCGCGGACGATGAGGGAGGACTCCTGGGTCAGCCGGTCGAACTGCTGGAAGAGGAGCGAGTCCTTCTCGGCGCTGAAGGCCGTCGCTTGGATGGTCCCCGTGCCGTCGCGCACCAGAAGGAAGCGGACCTTGCCCGAGGAGCGCTTGTTGTAGACCCAGCCCCGGATCTCGACGTCCTGCCCGTCGCAGGACGCGATGTCTTCGATGTAAACCCATTTCATAATGCGCTCATTATAGGCATATTGCCTCTATAGTGCAATCTGAGCGGGCCTATCCTTCGTCTGTCACTCGCCGCCTCGACGCTCCCTCCTCTGTTCGGCCATCGTGGCCGGCCTGCTCAAGCTCGATCAGGATAGCCCAGGCAGACGAAGACGAACCAGAACCACCAGGCGGCGCTGATTTGGCATATAATAAGCGCCGGACGATGGCACAGCCGAAAGCGTTCACTCCGGTCAAGCTGATCTGCGGGGTGATCTATAAAGAGGATGCGCTGTGCGACGAGGTCAAGCGGCGGCTCGTCGAGGAGTGGGGAAGCATCGACAGCGAGAGCGGGCCGTTCGCCTTCGACCTGACGGATTATTACGGGGCGGAGATGGGGGAGGGGCTTTCGCGGCGGTTCATGAGCTTCGAGGCTCTGATCGCCCCGGAGGCGCTGCCCGCTCTGAAGATCCGGGCCATCGAGCTGGAGGAAGCGCTCCGGAAAGAGCGCGGCGCCGCCGGCCGGCCCGTCAACATCGACCCCGGCTGCCTCAGCGCTTCGGCGCTGGTCATGGCCACAGCCAAGGATTTCGCCCACCGCATTCCGCTCGCCCGGGGCATCTATGCCCATCTCGAGTTCCTGTTCACCAAGACGGGCGTCAAGACGCTTGATTGGACCTATCCCGACCTCCGGCGCGGACCGTGCCTGGAGTATTTCAGGTCGGTCCGGGACCTCTTCCTGAGGCAGCTCCGCGAACGGCGGGATTGACGACCGGGCTCAGCCTTCGGGATGGAAGGCCGTGATGGCCCGTAGCTTGGCGATGATCTCCGGAAGCTCCCGCAGGACGACGGGGATGTCCGCCTCTGAATTGGACCGCCCGAGGGACATCCTGATCGACGAGCGGGCGATCTCCGGCCGGAGCCCGATGGCCCGGAGGACGTGGGAGACCTCCTCGGATTCCTCGCTGCAGGCCGACCCGGTCGAGACATAGATCTCCTTGGTCGCCAGGGCCAGAAGGATGGCTTCAGCCTCGAGCCCGGGGAAGGCGAAATTGAGGGTGCCCTTGACCCGGTTCTGAGGATGGCCGTTGAATCTGGCCCACGGGATCCGCTCTTCGATGCCTCGCTTGAGGGTCTCCGCCAGCTTCTCGATCCTGGCCCGCTCCTTACGACCCTTCTCTTCGAGGATGCGGACCGCCTCGCCAAAGCCGGTGATGCCGGCCGTGTTCTCCGTCCCGGCCCGCAGCCCCCGTTCCTGACGGCCGCCGTGGACGAAAGGACAGATCGTCGACCCACGGCGGATGTAAAGGGCGCCGATCCCCTTGGGGCCGTAGATCTTGTGCGCCGAGACGGTCAGGAGATCGACGCCGAGCTTGCGGGCGTCGACGTCGATCTTCCCGAAGCTCTGGACGGCGTCGGTGTGGACGGGGATGTCCCGTTCATGGGCGATGCGAACGATCTCGGCGACAGGCTGGATGGTCCCGATCTCGTTGTTGGCGTGCATGACCGACACCAGGCCCGTCTTCGGGGTCAGGGCCGATCGGAGGTGATCGAGGCTGACGGTCCCGTACTCATCGACAGGCAGGAAGGTGACCTTGACACCCCGCTTCTCCAGGGTCTTGGCCGCCTCGATCACGGCCGGGTGCTCGATCGACGAGGTGACGAATTCGTTCCTGTCCGGGGCCGCGTCGAACGTCCCGAAAATGGCGAAGTTATCGGCCTCCGTGCCCGACCCGGTGAAATAGATCTCGCCGCGGTCGACGCCGAGGGCGCCAGCCACGCGCTCCCGGGCCTCGTTCATGATCTCCTTGACGCGCCGTCCGATGGGATAGAGCGAGGAAGGATTCCCGAAATGCTCGCGCAGGAACCAGACCATCTTCTCGGCGACGGCCGGGTCGACGGGCGTGGTGGCGTTGTGATCAAGGTAGATCATGGCCATATTCTATCAGAACGTGGCCCCATTAAAAAACGTGCATCTCCCATTTCCGGGATATCCCTCTCGAGGGGCGATATCCTGAGCAAAGCTGGAGAGAGGGATACCCCTTCAGGAGAATAATCCAAAAAAAGAGGGGCGGCCCTTTCAGGGCAGCCCCCCGATACTTCGATTCGTCAGGCGAGCTTTTCTTTGAGGATGCGGACGACTTCCAGGCCGGCTCTTTGCTGGCCTTCGGCCGCCGCGGCCCCAAGGTGCGGAATGGGAATGACGTTCGGATGATCGACGAGAGAGAAATCCTCGGGCGGCTCCTTATCGAAGACGTCGAGGGCCGCCGCCCGGACTTTGCCGGAATTGAGGGCCTCGAGCAGCGCCTTCTCTTCGACCACCCCGCCGCGGGCGACGTTGACGATGATGACGCCGGTCTTCATCTTGGCGAACTCGGGCCCGCCCAGGATGGGCTTGGCCTGCTTGGGAACGTGGAGGGTGATGAGATCGGCCGCGGCCAGGAGCTCGTCGAGGGAGACCTGCTTCGCCGCGAGGTCGGTCTTGATGGGGATGACGTCGTAGGCGACGACGGTCATGCCGAAGGCCAGGGCCCGCTTGGCCACCTCGGCCCCGATCCGGCCGAAGCCGATGATGCCGAGGGTCTTGCCGTAAAGCTCCGTGCCCTCGAGCGCTTTCTTCTCCCATTTGTGGGCCTTCATCGTCAGGATCGCCTTCCAGTGATTGCGGACCGCGCCGAGCATGAGCCCGAAGGTGTGTTCGGCGACGGTGATGGAGGTGGCCGCCGGCGTATTGGCCACATAGATGCCTTTCTCCTTGGCGGCGTCACGGTCGATGTTGTCGAGGCCGATGCCGGCCCGGACGAGGACCTTGAGCTCCTGGCCCGCTTCGATGACCGGCCGGGTGATGCGCGAGGCGCTGCGCACGACGATGGCGCTGGTGCCGGGGGCGGCCTGGATGAGGTCGGCCTCGCTCATGCCCTTGTTGACGGTGACTTCGAAACCGGGGACGGCCCTGAGCAGGTCGAGGGCCGCCTTGTCCATGCCGTCGGCGATGAGGATCTTGGTCATTGCCAATTCTCCTTGAGGACGGCCTGGGCCGCCGAGATGCCGGCACCGGCCTGGAAATCGTAGCCGAGGTCCATGAGGGTCATCTCGAGGGCCGAAAGGGCCGTGATGATGTCGAAGCCGCCCATGTAGCCGAGGTGGGCGATGCGGAAGATCTTTCCCTTGTAGGGTTCCTGCCCGCCGGCGATGTAGGCCATGTACTTGCCCTGCATCGTCTTGACGAGCTTGCCGCCGTCGATGCCTTCCGGCACCTTGCAGCAGGTCAGAACGTTGCCCGGTCTCTGCGACAGGAGCTGCAGGCCGAGGGCCTTGACCCCGGCCCGGGTCGCCTCGCCGAGGATGCGATGGTGGTCGAAGAGGCCGCTCAAGCCCATCTTCTTGATGATGTCGAGGGCGTGCTTCTGCTGGATGATGAGCGACACACCGGGCGTCCAAGGCGTCGTCTTGTCGGCCAGGTTCTTCTTGGCCTTCTTGAGATCGAAGTAGAACTTCGGCAGCTTCGCGTTGGCGGCCGCGGCCCACGCCTTCTGGCTCAGGCCGATGAAGGCCAGGCCGGGCGGGATCATGAACGATTTCTGGGAGCCGGACAGCAAGACGTCGAGCTTCCATTCGTCCATCGGGCAGGGCGTGACGCCCGCGCCCGAGATGCCGTCGACGATGAGGAGGGCGGGCGTCTTGGCGACGACCTCGCCGAAGCCCTGGATGTCGAACATGGCGCCCGAGGAGGTCTCGGACAGGGTGGCGAGGACGGCTTTGCAGTCGGGCATGGCCTTGAGCTCGGCCTCGAGCTCTTCCTTGGTGAAGTCCTTGCCCCACGGGTCAAGAACGATCTCTTTGTAGGCGACGCCGTAGGCCTTGCAGATATTGCCCCAGCGCTCGCCGAACTTGCCGCCGTTGATCGTCAGGACCTTGTCGCCCGGGCTGAGGAGGTTGACGACGGCGGTCTCCATGGCTCCGGTCCCGGAGGACGTCAGAATGTAGACGTCTTCCTTGGTGCCGAAGACCTGCTTGATGCCTTCGGTGACCTCCATGAAGATGGCCGAGAACTCGGCGGTCCGGTGATGGATGATGGGTTCGGCCGCCGCCGACAGGGCCCGCTCGGGGACCGGGGTGGGGCCGGGAGAGAGAAGGTAATACTTCTTGATCACTCTATCCTCCTTGTGATGTGTTTATCGCCACGTCAAGTGCGATCATAGCGATTTGAGCAGCTCGGTCAAGAGCGCGGTCCGTTCCACGAAGGACGATACGACGAGGTGCTCGGTCTCGGCGTGGATGCCGTCGCCGTCCGGGCCGAGTCCGTCGAGGGCCGGAACGCCCTGGCCCGCCGCGATCGACGCGTCCGAACCCCCGCCTGTCTTGCCGGCCTTGAGCGTCATGCCGAGCCCCCCGGCGATCTCCTGGGCCCTGACGAAGAGCTTATCCGAGGCCTTGGTCTTTTCCATGGGGGGGGTGGTGCTCTCGACCGTGACCTTGATCCGGGCGCCGTGCAGGTTCGGAGTGGACTCTCGGAGGATCTTGAGGACGCGCTCGCGGTCCGCGGCCTTCCAGAAGCGGACGTCGAGCACGGCCCAGGCGCTCTCGGCGACGACGTTGGCCTTCTCGCCGCCCCCGACGAGGCCGACGTTGACGGTCGTCTCGCCGGTCCGCAGGCGCTTGAAGCGGCCGATCTGGGTGACCAGCTCCTCGATGGCGCTGATGCCTTTTTGCGGCGTTCCTCCGTGGGCCGAACGGCCCCGGATATCCAGGCGGACGACGAGGCGGCCCTTCCGCTCGAGCTTCAGGGCCCCGCCTGGAAGAGCCGGTTCGAGGCAGAGGACGAGCGAGGCCTTGCGGGCCAGCTTGCGGATGAGCTCCGTCGACCCGCCGCTCCCAGTCTCCTCGGCCGGGTTGACGAGAACGGTGATCCTCTTCTGCGGCTTGACGTTGAGCCCGTTGAGAGCGCGCAGGGCGGCCAGGAGCATGACAATGCCGGCTTTCATGTCCAGGACGCCGGGCCCGTAGAGCCGGTCGCCCTGGACATAAAAGGGCATTTTGGCGATCTTGCCGACCGGCCAGACGGTGTCAACGTGGGTCAGGACGAGGATCTCGTCATCGGCGTCCTTGAGCTTGCCCGGCGCGAACTCGGCGACCACCAGGTCGCCGGTGTCCTTCTGCGGAAGCGTCGTGACCTTGCATCCGACCTTTTTGAGCTCCTTGGCGACGAACGACGCGCACGCATCAACGGCCTTCTTGTCCTGGGTCGGGGATTCGAGGGCCACCAGCTGCTTGAGAAGGTGGACCATCTCGCCCTGGCGAGATCGGAAATAGAGCCGGAAGTCCATGGGTCCCTCCACCCGGATCGAGAAGTGGTACTTTATCATAGTCGGAAGGGAAAAGCATCCTCCTCGTCTTGATTTGGCCGTTTTTTTCCCATAAAGTAGACGAGGGGAGGCCGCTGTCAGGGATCCCCGGAACGATGAAGAAAACTCTTGCCCTCCTCGGCCTCCTTGTCGTGGCGACCGTCCGCCTTACCCCGGAGATCTTCTATCCGTGGACGGGCCCGTACATCGGGGCGCTGGAGGCGGCCGGCTGGCCGGGTCTTGCCTTCGCCCCGACCGGGGACTCCGCCTTCGCGTTCGTGCTGAGGGTCGAGCGGGAAGGGGAGGCTGCCGAAGGAGCGGACCTCTATTACCTCGTTTCGGAGGTGGGCGCCCATTCCCCCGACGGACTTTACGCCCGGATGCGGTTCGACCTCGGCCTGCCGCTCAAGCTGGGCCGGGCGACGCCCATCCTGATGAAGCCCTCGCCGCGCCGGATGGCTTTGACGATCGAATGGTCCCGCCGCGATGAAATGACCGTCATCGGCCGGATCGTATGCCCCGAAGACGTGCGGGTCACCCTGGTCCACTATTGTCCCTGGGGACTCAAAGGCGAATTCGCCGTCCTGCCCGACGGCCAGGTCCGGGGCCGTTCGCGCGCGCCGGTGAGCCAGGCCTATCGCATCTGGACCAGCCGGGCGGGACAGGATGGCTCCGCCCCGGCCGGAAGCCTGGCCCGCGTCTACCCGCCCGCCGATGACCGCGTTCTCGCCTTCGCCGCCGGCGTGGGGGACAGCGACGAGCGCCTGGCCGACCGCCTCTACCGCTATAAGAACGCCGAGACGATCGGGGCGCTTCTCGACGAGGAGGCCGTTGTCTACCAAGAAAAACGCGTCAAGGTCCGCGGCCTTTTCGCCGGCGCCCCCGAAGCGGTGACGAACAGCCTCCACTGGACGGTCCTCTACCAGCCTGGATTTCACCGGCTCTACGTGCCCGCCGGCCGGACCTGGATCTTTCCCAAACCCGACGGGGGCCAGGACGATTGGACGATCTTTTCGGGCAACTCGTTTCTCGGCGCCCTCGAGCTCGCTCTCGAGAGCCAGAAGCTGGCCCTCGACGCGCTCAAGGCCGTCCTCGAAACGCAATACCCGACCGGCAATATCCCGAACTGGCGCGGCCGCTCGAGCGGTTCCGCCGACCGGTCCCAGCCGCCGATCGGGGCCTTCGTCACGCTGAAGCTCTTCGAGCGCCTGGGCGATCTGGAGATGCTGCGCAACGCCTACCCGTACCTCCAGCGCTGGCACGACTTCTGGACGGCCCCCCGGTCCGGCGGTCCGCCGCGCCGCGACGGCAACGACGACGGCCTCCTCGAATGGGGGTCGGACACGGCCCTCGTCGGAAAGAACGTCCCGTCCTGGGAGAAGAACGCGTCGGGGCGGATGCGGGCCGGCTGGGAATCCGGCCAAGACGACCTGCCGAACTGGGACGACGTCCCGTTCAACGAGGAGACCGGGACGCTGGCGATGAACTGCGTCGACCTGAACTCGCTCTATGCGCTGGACGCATGGTGCCTTGCCGAGATCGCCTCCGTCCTCGGCCGTCCCGTCGACGTCGAGCGCTACCGCGGGCAGTACGAAAGGACGAAGGCGCTCGTTAACGCCAGGCTCTGGAACGAGAAGGAAGGCTTCTACTACGACCGCTACTGGGACGGCCGGTTCTCCGTCCACAAGGCGGCCTCGGCCTTCTTCCCGCTCATCGCCCGGATCCCCGACGAGGGCCGGGCCCAGCGGATGCTCAAGCGCCTCCTCGATCCCAAGCAGTTCTGGGGCGATTTCATCATCCCCTCGATCTCCCGGGACGATCCGGCCTTCCGCCCGGAAAGCCAGCAGTCGTGGCGCGGCGCGGTCCGGCCGTTGACGAATTATCTCGTCTATCAGGGCCTCAAGGCCTACGGCATCGACGCCGTCGCGTCGGAGTTCGCCCGCAAGAGCGCCGAGATGTTCCTGACGAGCTGGAAGAGCTTCGGACTCTCTCCCGAAAACTTCGATTCCGTCACCGGGGAAGCGGGGGGCGATCGCTTCCAGAGCGGCGGCCCGCTGGCCGCGCTGATCGCCATCGAAGAGTATCTCGATTTCACGCCTCACGAGGGCTTCCGCTTCGGCATGCTCAAGCCGGACGCCAAGGGGCGGCTGTCGAGGGTCCTCGTCCAGGGCCGCCATTACGAGGTCGACGTCTCGAACTCGTCGACCGTCCTGCGAGAGGAAGGCGAGACCATCCTGTCGGTGGACGGCAGCGCGGTCATCCGCCGCTTCCTGTACAGCGAATCGGAAGTGTCCTTCACCATCAAGAGCCTGAAGCGTCGCGAGATCAAGCTGCGGCTCTTGAAGAAGGGCAAGTACCAGCTCCTCGTCGACGGCCGCGAGGTCGATGTCTTTTCGGCCAGCGTGCGCAAGTTCGAGGTGCCCGAGGGCGACCACACCGTGCTCATCCAGCTCCTCGAGGACCTGGAAAAGCAGGACACGAACGGGACTTCCCCGTGACCAAGGAGAGCTTCATGACGAATTATTCGAGACGGGACTTTCTCAAGACGGGGGCCGGCGCGGCGGCGCTTCTCGCCGGCGGACGGCTCCGGGCGGGGACGGCGGCGGGGCCCTCGGCGGCGCCCCCCGGGACGCTCCGGGTCGTGTCGAGCGGCAACGGCATCCGGGCCACGGCCAAGGCCATGGAGATGCTCCGGGCCGGCGGCGATCCCCTCGATGCCGTCATCGCCGGGGTCAACATCGTCGAGGACGACCCGGACGACATGTCCGTAGGCTACGGCGGCCTGCCCAACGAGGACGGCATCGTCGAGCTCGATTCGTCGGTCATGTACGGGCCGACCCACCAGGCCGGAGCGGTGGCCGCCCTGCGGAACATCAAGAACCCCTCCAAGGTGGCGCGGCTGGTCATGGAGAGGACGGACCATGTCCTCCTCGTCGGCGAGGGGGCCCTCAAGTTCGCCAAGGCGCACGGCTTCAACGAGGAGGATCTCCTGACCGAGAAGTCGCGGCAGGCCTGGCTGCGCTGGAAAGAGACCATGTCGGACCGGGACAACTGGTTCCCGCCAAAGAAGGAGGGCCTGCCCGGGGAGAAGACCGGCGCCGTCATGAACACGCACGGCACGATCAACTGCATCGCTATCGACGCGGCCGGCCGTCTCGCCGGCGTGACGACGACGAGCGGACTGTCGTGGAAGCTCGCCGGCCGGGTCGGCGACTCGCCCATCATCGGCGCCGGCCTCTACGTCGACAACGAGATCGGTGCGGCCGGCTCGACGGGCCGGGGAGAGGCCAACCTCCAGACGTGCGCCAGCTTCCGCATCGTCGACGCCATGGGCCGGGGCCTGAGCCCCGAACAAGCCTGCCTCAAGGCCTGTGAGGACATCGCCGCCAAGACCAAGCTTGTGCCGCGGCTCTGCGACGACCAGGGCCGCCCGAACTTCGGGCTCGAGTTCTATGCCCTCAACAAAAAGGGGGAGTTCGGCGCGGCCGGCCTCTTCCAGGGCGGGCGGTACGCCGTCCACGATGGCGTCGAGAACAGGCTCCGGGACGTTGCTTACGTGTTCAAGCGCGGATAGGGAGCAGGCCCATCGCCCCGGCGGTCACTCCCGGACGATGATCACGGCATAGCCTTCGCCGGCCAGTCGCTCGGCCAACCGCCGGGACCCCGTCTCGTCGGTCCTGACCCGTACCCTGTAATAGGTGCCGCGGTCCGTTTTGAGCCGGCTGACGACGACGCCCCGAAAGGTCCTGTCCAGGCGACGCTTGATGGCATAGGCATTCTCCTGCACGGAGAAGGCGCCGACCTGGAGCCAGACGGAAGCGCGCTTCGAGTCCTCCGGCGCCTTGAATCCCCGCAGGATCTCCAGCCGGACCCGGGCCGTCCCCGGACCGACGATCTCGAGCACCCGGGCCGCGGCATAGGACAGGTCGATGATGCGGCCCCTGGCAAAAGGGCCCCTGTCGTTGACGCGGACGACGGCGGAGCGGTCGTTGTCGAGGTTCGTGACCATGACGTAGGTCCCGAAGGGGAGAGTCCTGTGGGCCGCGGTCATGTCGTTCATGTCGAAGACCTCCCGGCTCGAGGTCGGGCGGCCGTGGAATTCCTGGCCGTACCAGGACGCGACGCCCGTTTCGACGCCGGCCCGCAACGGTTGAGGCAGCCGGGAACAAGCCGTGACGGTCAGGGCGAGGACCGTGGCCATCGCGGCCGCGGGGAACCGGAGACGGGGGGGGCCGGCCCCTGCCGCACACCGGTCATTCAATGAACGGGGCCAGCCTTTTCTTTAGATAGGTGAAGGCCTCGCGCGGGGTCGAGACGATCTTGAACAGGTCGAGGTCCTCGGCGCATATGGCGCCTTTCTTGACCATCGAGTCGAACTTGATCAGGTCCCGCCAATAATCCCCGCCGTACAGGACGAGCGCAAGCTCGCGCTTGGAGATCTTGCTCGTCTGGAGCAGGGTGACGATCTCGAAGAACTCGTCGAGGGTCCCGTAGCCCCCTGGGAAGGCGATGACGGCCTTGGCCTTGTAGGTCAGCCAGAACTTGCGCATGAAGAAATAGTGGAAGGAGAACGAGAGGTCGGGGGTGATGTACGGGTTGGGGTTCTGCTGCTGGGGAAGGGAGATATTCATGCCGATCGTCTTGCCTCCGGCGCGCATGGCGCCGCGGTTGGCCGCCTCCATGATCCCCGGGCCGGCGCCCGTGCAGACGACGAAGTCCTTGCCCTTCGGCTTCTTGAGGCCGATGGCCCACTTGGCCAGGAGATAGGCCAGCTCCTCGGCCTCCCAATAATACTTGTTGAAGGCCGAGTCGGCGTTGGTCGGGTCGGCCTTTGACGATCCCAGAAAGAGGATGGTGCTGTTGATCTTGGCCTTGTCCAGACGCGTCATGGGGCCGAGGTACTCGCTCAGGATGCGAAGGGTCCGGCCCTCCAGGGACTCCAGGAATTCGGGGTCGCGGAACGATTCTTCGGGACGGTCGATTTTCTTCATGACCGGATTCTAACAGATTCCCGCTCCTTGCCTCAAGGGCGGTTCGGATAGGCCGCCTCGCCGGAATGTCATAGGAATGCGACCACAGGACAATGCGGGCGGCTCTCATCCGTTTTGACTTGGAGGGGGGCGTATGTTATCAATAGGCGCGAAAGGACGGCCTGATGGACAACACGACGACCACGCTCGCAGCACTCGAATACCCCGGACGGCTGATCATCATTGGAGCGCCGCGCGACAGCGGAGAGGCCGTGATCGTCTACGCCATTACGGGACGGTCGCCCTCGAGCCAGGCCCGTAAGCTCGTCCTGCGGGACGGCGGGATCTGGGTCCAGCCGACCGACGAAGCCACGCTGCGGCAAGGCAACGTCGACCTCCTGGTCTACCCGGCGGTCCTTTTCGGCCCCGCGGGTGTCGCCGTCTCGAACGGCAAGCAGACGACCGATGTCCGCGACCGCCTGGCTCCGGGCGTCGATCCGGTCTCGGCGCTCTCGAAGGCCCTGGCCGCATGGGACTTCGAGCCGGACGCCCCGATCTTCACGCCGCGGATCAGCGGCTGCCTCGCCGGCGCCGCCGCCGGACTGAGCGTCCTCCGGCGGGGCCCGTCGGGCGAGACGCTGCGGAATTATTACGAAGTCGGCCTGCGGCCGGGGGAGGGGAGGCTGGTCTCCACTTATGAAGGGCCGAACGCCGATCCTCTGCCCGTCTTCTGCGGCGAGCCCCGCGGCATCGGACTCGCCGGCTCCTCTGCCGCCGAGACCGCGGAGTCGGCTTACGCGGGCCTTGGCCCGGCGCCGGCGGGGAAGGACTTCCGCGTCGCCGTCGCCTGCGCTTTTGTCCCGCTCGCGGCTCCGGAAAAGGCCGGCGTCCACATCATCAACAGGCACGAAAGGACATGACCATGAGCAAGCCCGACCGCACCGCGCGCAGCCAATATCAGACCAAGGTCCGGGAGGATTTTCCGGACACGCTGCAGCTCGGCGACGACACCTTCGTCAAGAAGTTCCCGATGCGCTACGGCGAGAACCCGGGCTATCCTGCGGCCTTTTATCAGGAGGCCGGCGCCTCCGGACCGAACATGGGCCGGCTCGAGATCCTCCAGGAGGGGACCAAGGGGCTGAGCTACATCAACGTCGGGGACATGGACCTCGGCCAGCGGCTGGCCCGCAAGCTCATCCAGGTGTTCCCGGGACGCCACATCTGCGTCATCATCAAACACGAGATGCCGAGCGGCGTCGCTTTGGGCGACGATCCGGTCGGGACGTTCGAGAAGGCCTGGAAATGCGACTCGCTCTCGAACTTCGGCGGCGTCGACGTCTTCAGCTACCGTGTCACCGCGCCCCTGGCCCGCCTCCTCGTCGAGAGCCCTCGCAATGTGGAGGTCGTCTACGCGCCCGACTTCGAGCCCGAGGCGCTCGAGGTCCTGGCGACCCGCAAGGTCCTGCGCGTGGTCCGGATGGGAGCGCCCCTCGACGCGCCGTCCGTCGACAACGGTCTCGAAGTGAAGCGCGTGGCCGGCGGGCTGCTCATCCAGAAGCGCTTCGATTCGAAGATCGTCTCGGCCGCGTCGGTCGACGTCGTCTCTGTGCGGAAGCCGGGCCCCGATGAGGTCCAGGCGGCCCTGTTCGCGTGGACGGTGGCGTGCTTCACCCGCTCCAACGCCGTCATCATCGGGACCGCGGACAAGACCCACGGCATCGGCTCCGGCCAGAGGAGCCGCATCGATTCCGCGGAGGACGCCATCCGGCTGTCGCGCCGCGGCTACGGCCCGGAGGGCTGCGTCATGGCTTCCGACGCGTTCATGCCCTTCCCGGACGTCGTCGAGCTCGCGGGAAAGCACGGCATCACGGCCATCATTTATCCCCTGGGATCGATCAAGGACCAGGAGGTCATCGACAAGGCCAACGAGCTCGGGTTGGCCATGATCATCACCCGGAAGCCGGGCGAGCTCGATTCGGAGCGTTGCTTCCTCCACCGCTGAGGAGGAGCGACTCCCGATGCCGCCGCGGGTTCCGGCCGGGCGAGTCCCGGCATGTGCCGCCATGAGAAAAAGAAGCATCCTGAATCTGTGCGTCCTGGCCCTCGCCGTCCTGGCGGCACCGTCTGCCCCGGCCCAAAGCCCCGAGGTCGCCGGCTACCGCGAGGCGGTCGACCGGCTCCGGGAGGCCGGCCTCGCAGGCGAGCGCGCCCACGAGTTCCTCGGGAAGATCACATCCGTCGGCCCGCGTTTGACGGGATCGCTCCAGGCCGCGGCGGCCGTCGATCTCACGCTAGCCCTCATGGAGAAGCTCGGCCTGGAACGCGTCCACACCGAGCCGGTCGAGGTCGGGCACTGGGTCCGGGGGACCGTCGGGGAGGCCACGGTCACGGCCTCGGCCTCCCGCGCCGCCCTGCCGCTCGCCGTCTGCGCCCTCGGCGGCAGCGTCGGGACTCCGAAGAAGGGGACGATCGCCCCGGTCATCGAAGTCGGCTCCCTGGCCGAAGCGGCGGCGCTGGGGAGTGCCCTCAAAGGGAAGATCGTCTTCTTCAACAGGCCCATGGACCGGCGCGTGGCCGATCCGTTCGCCGCCTACGGCGGGGCCGCCGACCAGCGCGTCGCCGGCGCTTCAGCGGCCGCCCGCTTTGGCGCGGTCGCGGTCCTCGTCCGCTCCCTGACCTTCCGCGAAGACCGCCACCCGCACACGGGCATGCTGCGCTACGAGCCGGGCGTCCCCCGCATCCCCGCCGCCGCGGTCGCCACGGCCGACGCCGACGCGCTGAGCGCTTTCATTAAAGAGGAACGGGGCGTTTCCGTGACCCTCCGTCTGGACTGTGCGAACTTGGGAACGACCCTCTCCGCCAATGTCATCGGCGAGATCACGGGTTCCGAGAGGCCGGAAGAGATCGTCCTCGTCAGCGGCCATCTCGACAGCTGGGACCTCAGCGTCGGCGCTCACGACGATGCGGCGGGCTGCGCCGCGGCCCTCGAAGCGGTCGCGCTCCTCCGCGACCTCGGCCTGAGGCCCAAACGGACGATCCGGGCCGTCCTGTTCATGGACGAGGAGTTCGGCGGCACGGGAGGCCGGGCCTACGCCGTCGCGCCCCAGAGGAAAGGTGAGCGGCATATCGTCGCCGCCGAATCGGACCGGGGCGGCTTCGCGCCGGTCGGGCTGGCCGTCGGAGGCAAGGACAAAAAGGCCCTCGACCTGCTCGCTGCGCAGGCCGACATCTTCCGGCCGCTCGGCGTGTCGTTCATAGTCCCCGGCGGAGGCGGCGTCGACGTCGCACCGCTCATCGAGAAGGGCGCGGTCCCGGCCGCCGTCATGATCGCCGCCCAGGCCTACTTCGACGTCCATCACTCGGCCCTCGACACCGTGGCGAGCGTCCACCCGCGCGAGCTCGAGCTTCAGGCCGTCATTCTGGCCGCCCTGGCCTACCTCCTGGCCCAGGAAGGGGTCTGACATGGATTTCCTGTTCGCCGTCCATAACCATCAGCCGGTCGGGAATTTTTCCCCGATCTTCAAGGCGGCCTTCGCGGACTGCTACCGGCCGCTGCTCGAGGGCCTGGCCGCTCATCCAAGCTTCAAGTTTGCCCTCCATTTCTCGGGCCCCCTCTGGGAGTACATGGAGAAGCACGAACGCGGCTGCTGGGACATCGTCCGGGAGCTCGCCGGCCGGGGCCAGGTGGAGCTCCTCGGAGGCGGATTCTACGAGCCCATCCTCTCCGTCATCCCCGAAGCGGACCGCATCGGCCAGGTCCGCATGATGAGCGATTTTCTCGGCCAAAGCTTCGGCCGGCGGCCGCGCGGCCTGTGGCTGACCGAGCGCGTCTGGGAACCCGGCCTGCCCGGCTCCCTGGCGGCCGCCGGGATCGAGTACACGCTCCTCGACGAAGAGCACTTTCATTACGCGGGCGTCCGCGATCTGGCCACGACCTACGTCACCGAGGACGCGGGCCGAACCCTCCGTGTCTTCCCGATCGACAAGACCCTCCGCTATTACATCCCGTTCCATCCTCTCGAGGACATCGACCGCTACCTCGGGTCGGTCCGCGACGCGGGCGGGACGGCCATCCTCGGCGACGACGGGGAAAAGTTCGGCCTTTGGCCGGGCACCCATAAATGGGTTTACCAGGACGGCTGGCTCCGGAGATTCCTGGCCTTCGTCGAGGACAGGGAGATCCGGATGGTGTCCTTCTCCGAATTCATGGACAGCCATCCTCCGGCGGGGCGGGTCTATCTGCCCCCGGCCTCCTACGAGGAGATGATGGAATGGGTCCTCGAGCCCGACGCCCAGGCGGCCTACGAGAAGGCCAAGGCCGCGGCCGGGCCGGACGCCCGGCGGTTCCTTCGCGGCGGCTTCTTCCGCGATTTTTTCCTCAAGTACCCCGAGGCGAACGCGCTCCACAAGCGGATGATCATGATCTCCGAGGCGGTCCGCGGGGCCGGCGCATCGGGTGAAGCTGTCCGCGACCTTTACAAAGGCCAGTGCAACGATGCGTACTGGCACGGCGTCTTCGGCGGACTGTATCTGCCCCACCTGCGGGAGGCCGCCTATCACCATCTTCTCGAAGCGGAGAAGGCCACGCCCGACCCGGAGGGCTGGAAGGCCCTCGACTACGACTGCGACGGCCGGGATGAGCTCGTCTTCCGCGACAGGTCCTTCGGCCTCCTTGTCAAGCCCGCGGCGGGCGGAGCCCTGATCGAGATCGACTACCGCCCCTGGTCGCGCAACCTCTCCGACGTCCTCGGCCGGCGGCGCGAGGCGTATCACCGCGCGCCGTCGGAAACCCCTCAGGGCGGGGAGGGCGCGGGCAGGAGCATCCACGAGCTCGGCAAGACGCTGCCTCCCGAGGCCGCGGAGCTCATGCGCTACGACCGCTATTCGCGGTCCTCGCTCATCGACCATTTCTTCTCCGGCGGGACGACGCCGGAGGATTTCCGCCGGGGCGGTTTCGAAGAGCTCGGCGATTTCGTCGACGGAGCCTTCTCGTTCGACGCCTCGGGCCGGGAGCTTCGCATGGAGCGCCGGGGCTCCGTCCGGGCAGGGGAGCAGCGGGTCCCGGTGGCCGTCCGAAAGACGATCGCCTGCGGGGCCGGCGCCCTCCGCGTCGATATCGAGATCGAGAACCTGTCGGGGACGGCCTTGGCCCTGATCTACGGGTCGGAATGGAACCTCCTGGCCTTTCCCCACGAGCTCGAGCTGCTCGGGCCGCAAGGGGCGGCGCTTTACGGCGGGGCCCTCGTGCTCGAGCCCACGGCGGCCTCCGAAGTCTGGTCTTTCGCGTTGAGGACGCTCTCCCAATCCGAGGGGGGATTTGATATAATCCACCAAGGGTATTGTCTCTGTCCGGTCTGGTCGATGGCGTGGTCCGGCAAGGGAATTCAGCGTCTGTCCGTCGTCCTCAAGGAGCGTCATGGCCGATAAGTTCTTCTCGCTCGTCCTCCACAGCCATATCCCCTACGTGCTGGCACACGGCAGCTGGCCGCATGGCATGGACTGGCTCTACGAGGCAGCGGCGGAGGCTTACATGCCTCTCCTCGACGTCTTCGAGCGCCTGGCGGGAGAGGGCCTTCCGGCCCGGGCCAGCGTCAGCTTCACGCCCGTCCTGATGGAGCAGCTCAAGGACCCGGCCTTCGTCCGCGGCTTCGACGATTACCTGAAGATGAAGATCGGGATCGCCGTCCGCGACAGGGCCTACTTCGAGACGACGGGGAATACGGCCCTCCGGCCCCTGACGGACTTCTGGGAGCGCCGGTACCGCAAGCTTCTCGAGGACTTTCACGGCCGATTTCGGGACGACATCATCGACGCTTTCCGCTCCCTCCAGGACCGCGGCCAGATCGAGGTCCTCACCTCCGGGGCGACCCACGGCTATTTCCCGCTCCTCGCCCGCGACGAGAGCATCGGCCATCAGATCCGGCAAGGGCGGCACACGTACCGCAAGTATTTCGGCCGCGACCCGCGCGGCTTCTGGATCCCGGAGTGCGCCTACCGGCCGGGCTACGCCTGGAAGAATCCTCTCGGCGAGGGCGGACCGTATGCCCGCCTCGGGGTCGACGAAATCCTGAAGCGGGAAGGGCTGGGCTTTTTCTTTGTCGACTCGCATCTCCTCAAAGGGGGAGAGGCCAAGGGCGTTTACATCGACCGCTTTCCCGGGCTGAAGCTCCTCTGGGAGAAGTTCCGGGCCGCCTATAAGCCCGCCGACGAGCTCCCCAACGACGCCTATTCGGCCTACCTGGCCCACCCCTCGCATGTCCCTTTCTTCGCCCGTGACGATGTGTCCGGCTCGCAGGTCTGGAGCCGCCAAATGGGCTACCCCGGCGAGGGCGCCTACCTCGAGTTCCACAAGAAGCATTTCCCCGGCGGCATGCGCTATTGGAGGATCACGTCGAGCGACGCGGACCTGGGCCTCAAGGAGCCCTACGATCCTGCGGCGGTCCCGGATAAGCTCGAGGGGCACGCCGCCCACTTCGTCTCGGTCCTCGAAGCCGCCCTCCGGGGCCGGTCGTCGGGGTCCATCGCTGCGCTCTACGACACAGAGCTCTTCGGCCACTGGTGGTTCGAGGGCCCCGAGTGGCTCTACCACGTCATCAGGAAGCTCGCCCAAAGCCCGATCGAGCCCATGACCGCGGGCGGAGCTCTCGACCGGCTCCCCGCCCGCACGGTCATCTCGCTCCCCGAGGGCTCGTGGGGCAAGGGCGGCTTCCACTGGATCTGGCTCAACGACGACACCGCCTGGATCTGGAAGAAGATCTACCGCATCGAGGAGGCCGCCGCCGCGCTCGAGCCGCGCCTCGGACGCCTCAACAAGCGGCTCCTCAAGCAGTTCTACCGGGAGAAGTTCCTGCTCGAGAGCTCCGATTGGCCCTTCCTCATCTCGACCTGGTCGGCCCGGGACTACGCCGAGAACCGGGCCGCCGAGCACTACGAACGGGCCCTCACCCTGGCCGGCTGGCTCGAGGACGGACATGTCCTCGGCACGGCCGAAGAGGCACTCCTCCGGGTCTTTGAAGATGAAGACCGACTTTTCGAAGAGGTCATATTACCCGATGGAAGTCTTATCTAAAAAAACCCTGACCATGATCCTCTGCGGGGGCAAAGGGGAGAGGCTCCACCCGTTGACCCGCGACCGGGCCAAGCCGTCCGTGCCCTTCCTCGGTGCCTACCGGATCGTCGACTTCAGCCTGTCCAACGCGCTCAACTCCGGCCTCCGCCAGATCGCCCTTCTGACGCAGTACAAGTCCCTATCCCTCGAGCGCCATATCCTCAACGGCTGGAACATCTTCCACGCCGAGAGCGGCGACTACGTCATTTCCCTCCCCGCTCAGGGGCGGGTCAGCGACCACTGGTACGAAGGCACGGCCGACGCCGTCTTCCAGAACATCTACACGATCCAGCAAGAGAACCCCGAATCCGTTCTCGTGCTCTCGGGCGACCACATCTACAGCTCCGACTACCGCAAGCTGCTGCTCTTCTTCGGCCAGACCGGGGCCGACGCCCTCATCATGACCCGGTCGATCCCGATCGGTCAGGCCTCGCGTTTCGGCGTCATCGGCGTCGACGGCGAGAACCGCATCGTCGAGTTCATGGAGAAGCCGAAAAAGCCCTTCCCGACCCCATGGGACTCCGAGAAGAGCCTCATCTCCATGGGGGTCTATTTGTTCCGGACCCCGGTCCTGATCAAGGCCCTGATCAAGGACGCCCGGAACCCGCGGAGCAGCCACGATTTCGGCCGGGACATCATCCCTTCGCTCATCGGCGGGCAGCGCGTGTTCGCCTATACGTTCGACGACTACTGGGAGGACATCGGCACGATCGATGCCTACTGGGAGGCCAACATGGCCTTCGTGTCGCCGGCGCCGCCGCTCATCCTCAAGGACCCGGCCTGGCCGATCCGGACCTACAAGCCCCAGTACCCGCCGGCCTATGTCTCCGGCTGCGAGCTGCGCTCGTCGATCATCGGCGCGGGCTGCTCGCTCATCAACTGCCGCATCGTCAACTCCATCATCGCTCCGGGCGTCCGCATCGGCCCCGGGGCCGAGGTCGCGGATTCGATCCTCTTCGAAGATGTCGAGGTCCGCCGGGGCGCCCGCCTGAACAAGGTCATTATCGACAAGTCGGCTACGATCCCCGAGCGCCATGAGATCGGCTTCGACGCCGAGAAGGACGGCGGGGACTTCAAGATCAGCCGGTCCGGCGTCCGGGTCGTGCCCAAGGGCTGGAGCTGCGAGTGATCGAGAAGTACAGCATCCTGTCGCCGGGCTTCGAGCGCGACGCGCCCCGGGAGCTGATGCTATTGTCGATCATCTCCCAGAGCTTCTTCCAGCCCTTCTCGCTCGAAGACAACCTCCTCGTCATCCTGACGGCCCTGACCTCGGGGTCGGGCGTCGGCTTCAACCGGGCCATGATCTTCCTCAAGCACGGCGACCGCCTCAAGGGCGAGATGTGGCTCGGCCCGCGCTCGGCCGAGGAGGCCGGCCTCATCTGGGAGGTCCTGTCGACTCCCGGGATCGGCTATGTCGAGATCGTCGAGCACAACCGGGCCCTCGTCAGCAAGAACGAGGACACGCTCAGCGCGCGGCTCAAAGGCCTCGTCTACGCGGCCGACGACGAGAACGCGCTCATCCCGGCCTACGCGGCCTGCCGCAAGGAGATCATCCACGTCCTCCAGGCCTCGAGCGAACCCCTCGTCGACCGGCGTTTCCTGAACCTCATCGGCGTCGAGGAGTTCCTGTGCATCCCGCTCATCGCCCGCGACGACGTCGTCGGCGAGATCATCCTCGACAACGCCATCACCCGGACGCCGATCTCCCCCGCGGACGTCAAGCTGGCCGGGATCTGCGGCCTCATGGCCGGCAACTACATCTACTCGGCGACCCTCCACCGCAAGCTCCTCGACATGGAGAAGATGGCGGCCATGGGCGAGATGGCCATGTTCGTCACCCATCAGCTCCGCAACCCCATCGTCGCCATCGGCGGCTTCACCGAGCAGCTCCTCAAGCCCGACGTCCCGGAAGAGAAAAAGACGCGCAACCTGACCATCATCCGGGACGAGATCCGCAGGCTCGAGGACATCATCTACCAGATGGGCCACTTCCTCAAGGTCAGCCTGAAGGAACCGGTCTATTTCGACCCGGGCCCGGCCATCGCCGCGGTCGCCGGCAGTCCGGCGATCCAGGCCCGGGCCAAGGCCTATGCCCTGAACGTCAAGCTGGAGCCCTGCCTGCCGGAGATCCTGTGCGACCCGACCTCCTTCGGCGAAGTCCTCCGCAACCTCCTCGACAACGCCTTTGACGCCACGCCCGCCGGCGGGACCGTGACCGTCCGCGGCTATCGCAAGAACGCCACGGCTTTCGTGCTCTCGGTCCGCGACACGGGACGGGGTATGACGAATCCGGACAAGACCAACCTCTTCCGGCCCTTCTTCACGACCAAAGAGAAGGGGATGGGGCTGGGCGTGCCGTTCATCAAGCGGGTCATGGACACCTGCGGCGGCAAGATCGAAGTCCAGAGCCGGGTGGGGAAAGGGGCCATGTTCAAGCTCATCTTCATCAGCCGGGAAAAGGAGTCGACGCCATGAAAAAAAAGATCCTGCTCGTCGAGGACGAGAGGGCCCTCTGCTTGCTCTACGAAGAGGAGCTGAGCAAGGAGTACGACATCACCGCGGTGACGGACGCCGAGGCCGCCCTGGCCAAGCTGGGCGAGACCGCGTTCGACCTCATCATCACCGACATCCGCATGCCGGGGAAGAACGGGATCGAGCTCATCACCCAGATCATGGGCCTGCGCAAGGACATCCCGATCATCATCAACTCGGCCTACCAAAGCTACAAGGAGGACTTCATGACCTGGGCGGCCGACGCCTATGTCGTGAAATCCTCTTCGCTCAACGAGCTCAAGGCCCGGATCAAGCAGCTGTTGGGGGAATGATGTCCGAACTGAGAAAGGACCTGGTCAGCGGGCGTTGGGTCATCATCGCCACGGAGCGGAGCAAGCGGCCCGACGACTTCCGGCCGCGCGGCGCCGCTGCGCCGGCCCCCGAGGCCGCCGGCTTCTGCCCCTTCTGCGAAGGGAACGAGGGGAAGACGCCGCCCGAGGTGTTCTCCCTGCGTGCGGCCGGGACCGCGCCGGATTCGCCCGGCTGGACGGTCAGGGTCGTCCCCAACAAGTTCCCCGCCCTGAACCCCGGACCGCCGCCGCCCCGGGCCACGCAAGGCGTCTTCCAATCGATGGAAGGGCGCGGGGTCCACGAGGTCGTTATCGAGAACCCCGATCACGCGCTCGAGCTGAGCGATCTGCCCGTCGCGCACATCAGGGACGTGCTGCGGGTCTTCCAGCTGAGGATCCGGGCCATCGAGTGCGACCTGCATTACCAGTACGTCCAGATCTTCAAGAACAAGGGCAAGGAAGCCGGGGCCTCGCTGAGCCACCCCCACTCCCAGATCGTGGCCACGCCGATCATCCCCAAGCGGGTGAAAGAGGAGATTTACGGCGCCGACCGGCTGTTCCGGGTGTTCAAGGAGTGCGCCTTCTGCCGCATCCTCCGCGACGAGGAGGCTGCCGGGAAGAGGATCATCGTCCAGAACGGCCAGTTCACGGCTTTTGCCCCTTATGCGTCGCGCTTCCCCTTCGAGATGACCATCTACCCGAAGCGCCACTCGGCCTTCTTCACCGACGTCCGGGAGGACGAGCTCCTGGCGCTGGCCGGGACGCTGAAACACGTCCTGACCCGGCTCAAGGAGACCGTCAACGATCCGCCCTTCAACATGGTCCTCCACCAGGCCCCCAACCCGGCCCTGTCGCTCAAGGGCTGGCCGGACATCCACCTGAAGTCGCACTGGCACTTGGAGATCATTCCCATCCTGACGAAGGTCGCGGGGTTCGAGTGGGGGACGGGGTTCTATATCAATCCGATACCGCCCGAGACGGGGGCCCAGTTCCTGCGCCAGCCCTGATTCAGGCCGCAGCGAGCTTCGCGTAAAGGGCGAGGTAGGCGGCAGCCGACCGCTCCCAGGAAAAGTCCGCGGCCATCGCGTTGCTGACGAGTGTGCCCCACTCGTTCGGGCGCTTGAAAGCGGCCGCGGCGCGGCCAGCCGCTTCGACGAGCGGTCCGGGCTCGGCTGCCGCGAACTTGAAGCCGTTGCCGGTCCCGGCAAGGGGATCGAATTCCTGGACGCTGTCGTCGAGGCCGCCCGTGGCCCGGACGACGGGGATCGTGCCGTACTTCATGGCGTACATCTGGGTCAGCCCGCACGGCTCGTAGCGTGAGGGGATGAGGAAGATGTCGCTGCCAGCGTAGATCGTGTGGGCGATCCTCTCGTCGAAGGCGATCTTGAGCCCGATCCGGTCCGGGCTCTTCTTTTGGGCCGCGAGGAGGAAATCCTGGATCTTCTTGTCCCCGGTCCCCAGAATGACCAGGGACAGGCCCAGCCCGAGGAGATCGTCGAGGGCGTCGCAGACGATGTCGAGGCCCTTCTGGCCGGCCAGGCGCGTGACCATGCCGGCGACAGGGAGATCGGCGGGAGCGGCCAGGCCGAACTCGCGGGCCAAGTGGTCGCGGCAATCCTTCTTGCCCCTCAGGTCCGCCGGATAGAACCTGTGGGGGATGAGGCGGTCGGTGGCCGGGTCCCAATCCCTGTAGTCGACGCCGTTGAGAATGCCGAAGAGGGCCCCGGCGCGCGATCGAAGGAGCCCGTCGAGGCCGCAGCCGAACTCCGGGGTCTGGATCTCGCGGCTGTATCGGGGGCTGACCGTGGTCACGGCGTCCGTATAGAGGATGCCGGCCTTGAGGGCGTTGACCTTGCCGTAGAACTCGAGGTCATTCATGTTGAAGAGGGCCGCGGGCAGGCCGACGAGGTCGAGGACCGGCTTGTCGAAGAGGCCTTGGTAAGCGAGGTTATGGATGGTGAAGAGCGTGCGGGTACGGGCGAAAAAGGCGTCGCCGGCGTACGTCGTCCGGAGATAGGCGAAGGTCAGGGCGGACTGCCAGTCGTGGCCGTGGATGATGTCGGGGGAGAAGCCACTCTCCCGCAGGGTCTCCAGCGCGGCCCGGCAGAAGAAGGCGAATCGCTCGCCGTTGTCCGGGTAATCGCCGGACGCCGTCCCGTAAAGCTGGTCCCGGTCGAAGTACTCGGGCCGGTCGATGAAGAACACCGTGACACCGTCGGCGCGGTGGGCGAAGACCGCGTAGGTCAGCTTCTCGCCGCCCATGTCGAGGAAGACGTCGTCGAGAACCTTCTCGAGCGGCAGGTTCTTCTTTCGGATTTCCCGGTAGAGCGGCATGAAGACCCGGACTTCGGCGCCGAGCCCGGCGAGGAACTTGGGTAGGGCCCCGGCCACGTCGGCCAAGCCGCCCGTTTTGGCGTAAGGGATGACTTCGGAGGCTAGGAATGCAACTTTCATGGTCCCGCCATTTTAGCACATTTCGCGGCCTCGTCCATGTACTCGACGGCAAATCCCCGATCGGCCGCGGAGGGTTCTCGGGGATCGTCTCCGTTCGCTGCGGTGATTCTTCACGGCTTCCCGGTCGGGAGCTGATGGGAGGAGGCCGCATCTCCCTCCCGTCAAGCCTAAATCACCGCTTGATGCTCACTCTGACGATACCCCTCGAACCCTTCTCCCGCGGCCTTTCCCCGGATTCAATCGCAACATGCATACCAGCCCGGCATAAATTGCCAAGCGGGAGGCGGCAAATTAGGAGAATGGGGACCTGTACCGTCGGTACGCGTCCCCGTTCTCGATCCGTGCCCGCTTGGGCGGATTCAACGGCGTGTATTGCCAATGGAATGGCGGTGAATTAAGATGGGGCGGACATGACGAAGCGAGTCACGGCGGCGGTCATCGAGCGGGACGGGAAGGTCCTTGTCGCCAAGCGAAAAGCGGACCTTATCGCCGGAGGCCTGTGGGAGTTCCCCGGCGGGAAGCTCGAAGAAGGCGAGAAGCCCGAGCAGGGCCTGGAACGGGAGATCATGGAAGAGATGGGCGTCGGCGCCCGGGTGGGCGAGCTTCTCTGCACTGTGCCGTTCAGCGGCCCGCTCAAGAGCTTCGAGCTCATCGTCTACCGGACCGAGCTCCTCTCAGACGACTTCCGGCTGACCGACCATGACGAGATCCTCTGGCTCGAGCCGGGCGAGATGGACGAGAGCCTGTTCTCGAAGCCGGACAGGCCCGTCGTCCGGCTCCTCGCGGGCCGGCACGGAAGCCCCGAGAGTCCGGCAGGGGAGGGGCAGCTGTGAAAGCCGTCGTTCTCAAGCCGGGCCGCGACAAAGCGGTCAGGAACAAGCACCATTGGATCTTCTCGGGCGCCATCCGTGACCTGCCCGATTTCGAGGACGGAGCCGTCCTGCCTGTCCATTCTTCCGGCGGCGAGCTCCTTGGGCACGGGTATTTCAACAGGAAAAGCTCGATCACCGGCCGTATGATCGCTTTCGGCAACGAGCCCCCCGAAGCCGCGGTCCGTCATAGCGTCGAACGGGCCCTGGCCCTGAGGGCCAAGTTCTTCGACCCCGCCGTCACGAACGCCAGGCGGCTTATCAACGCCGAGGGGGACGCCCTGCCCGGGCTCATCGCCGACCTCTATGACGACGTCCTCGTCATCCAGATCGCGACCCTGGGCATGGAAAAGCTGAAACCTCTTGTCCTCGACCTCCTCACCGGCGCCCTCCGGCCCCGGACGATCTTCGAGAGATCGGACCTGCCGGCCCGGCGTGAGGAGGGCCTCGAGGAGACCGAAGCTCTGCTCGCCGGAGAGCCGGTCGAAAAGGTGCGCATCCTGGAGTCCGGCATCTCGTATTGGGTCCGCCTGGTCGAGAGCCAGAAGACAGGCTTCTATCTCGACCAGCGCGAGTCCCGGAGGCTCGTCAGGGAATGCGCGGCCGGCCGCCGGGTCCTCAACGCTTTCGCCTATACTGGGTCGTTCTCGGTCTGCTCGCTCCTTGGCGGCGCCATCAAGGCCGATTCGGTCGACTCCTCGGCGGCGGCCATGACACTGGCCCAGGATAACTTCGAGCTCAACGGCCTGGCCTCCGACTCGGGGACGTTCTTCACTGCGGACGTCTTCGAGTTCCTCCGAGAGCCCGCCCTCGATCACGATTTCATCATCCTCGACCCGCCCGCGTTCGCCAAGAAGCGGACCGACGTCGTCGCCGGCTGCCGGGGCTACAAGGACATCAACCGGCTGGCCCTGCAGCGCGTCCGGACCCCCGGCCTGGTCTTGACCTTTTCCTGTTCGCATTTCGTCGACGAGGGCCTCTTCCAGCAGGTCGTCTTTCAGGCCGCCGGCGAGGCCGGGCGCCGGGTGCGCATCCTCCAGCGGCACCGCCAGGCGTTCGACCATCCGGTCAATATCTACCACCCTGAGACCGCATATTTGAAAGGGTTCCTCCTCTACGTCGATTGACGGCCGGCACCGCCGCCCTCATTCCGCGATTGCCTGACAGCCCTCATTTTCATATAATCCGGAGAAGCGGCCGGGCGGCCGCCCCGATGAGGAGGCGGAATGAACCCTCAGGAAGAGCTCCGGACCCACCTCCGGCCGGCATCGATGGTCGGCGCAGCCCTCGTCGCCAGCCTCGTCATCTACCTCGGGCTCGTCGAGGCCCTCCGGACCGTCCTTAAACCCTTCAAAGGCTTCGCCGTCGTGTCCGAGCCCCAACCCCTTCGCCTGGCCGCTTTCGGCGTCGCCGCCGTGGTCATCCTCCTCATCCTCATTCTGCGGCACCGCCTTCCCGACAGGGACCCCAAGGAGGACACCTCAGCCGCATTGGACCGGCTGCAGAGGGCCTCCCTGATCGTCCTCGTCCTGGGAGAGATCCCAGCCATCCTCGGCCTCGGCCTATTCCTCGCGTTCGGGAACGCGGCCGACTTCTACGCGCTTCTCTTCGCTTCTCTCGTCCTGACCTTCATCGACTATCCCCGGCGGGGCGCCTGGGAAGAATGGATGAAGGGTTGAGATCGGCAAACCAAGGGGGACCAACATGAAGAACCGGTTCATCGGTGCCTGCCTGACGCTGGGGGCGGCGCTCGTCCTGCTGCCGGCCCCTGCGACGCCCGGGCAGACCGTGTCCTCACCCGCCGCCAGCGCGCCCGGCCTCCGTTATGAGATCTGGGTCGAACTCGACGCGGCCGGCAAGATGCTCCTCGGCAAGGAGGAGATCGTCTGGACCAACCCCACGAAAGACGCCGTCCCCGACATGCTCCTCCACCTCTATTGGAACGCGTTCAAGAACGAGGACAGCGCCTTCCTGCGCGAGGCCTTGGCGGAAACGATGTTCGCGAGCGGCAGCAGCCCCGAGGACGGCGACTGGGGTTGGATCGACGTCACGGACATCCGTCTCGCCGATGGCTCCGACCTCAAGCCCGCGCTCACCTTCGTCACGCCGGACGGCCCGGAGACGGAGGGGGACCAGACCGTCGCCCGGGTCCTTTTCCCCACGCCGGTCCAACCCGGGGAAAGCGTTCACTTGCGGATCGAATTCCGGAGCAAGGTCCCGAGGACCGTGGCCCGCTCGGGATACTACCGGAACTCCTTCTTCATCGGCCAGTGGTTCCCCAAGCCCGGCGTTTATGAGGAAGGCAAAGGCTGGAACTGCCACGCCTACCATCAGAATTCGGAATTCTTCGCCGACTTCGCCGACTTCGTCGTCCACATCACCGTCCCGCGCGGCTTCGTCGTCGGATCGTCCGGCAAGGCCTCGGAAACCCGGGTGGACGAATCCGCCGGCACGACGACGACCACGTACCGTCAAGCCATGGTCCACGACTTCGCCTGGATGGCGGACCCCCGGTATTTAAAGGTCGAGCGGGAATTCGTCGCCGCCAGGGAGGTGACCTCCAAGGAATACGAAGACGTCGCCGCGCTCCTGGGCCTTCCTGTCGACGAGGTCCGGCTGCCCAACGTCAAGATGATCCTCCTCATCGCCCCCGAGCACAAGGGCCAGGTCGAGCGCCATTTCCGCGCCCTCCGCGCCGCCCTCAAATACTACGGACTCTGGTACGGCCCGTATCCCTACGAGACGGTGACCATGGTCGATCCGCCCTTCCGGACCGGGAGCGGCGGCATGGAGTACCCGACCCTCTTCACCGCGGGCACCAATGTGCTGGCCAGCCGGAATGTCCTGTCTCCGGAAGGCGTGATCGTTCACGAGTTCGGGCACGGCTACTGGTACGGTCTCGCGGCCAACAACGAGTTCGAGGCGGCCTGGCTCGACGAGGGCTTCAACACCTATTCGACGGGCCGGGTCCTGGCCGTGGCCTACGGGGCCGGCAGCTTCGCCTTCAATTTCAAGGGCTGGCCGCTCGATTGGTTCCTGCGCATTCCCAAGACCTTCGACTTCGAGCTGAACCGCGTGGCGGCCATCAACACCGTCGAGTTCGACCCGGTGACCGCCTGGTCCTGGGAGTTCTACAACCGGGGCAGCTACGGCGCCAACGTCTACATGCGCGCCGCGACGCTCCTCAGCACGCTCGAAGGGCTCCTCGGAGAGCCGGCCTGGCCGAGGATCATGAGGACCTACCACATGCGCTATCGCTTCCGCCATCCGACCAAGGCCGATTTCATCGGCGTCGTCAACGAGATCGCCGGTAAGGATATGACCTGGTTCTTCGACGAGCTCCTGGACGCGACCCGGGCCTTCGACTACGGCGTTGCCGGGCTCTCGTCGGTCAAGGTCCCGCGCCATCTCCGGGGTGTCTACGACACCGACGGCACCCGCGCGGAGTGGACGGACAAGAAGGTCGAAGAGAGCGAGACCGCCGCATCCAACGCCGCGGAAGGAGGGACGTCGGAGGCGCCGTACCGGACCACCGTCGTCCTGAGGCGCTACGGGGAGGCCTGCATCGGAGGGGACGCCCGGATCAAGGTCCTCATCCGCTTTAAGGACGGCACAACGGAGACGCGGACCTGGGACGGCCAGGCGCGTTGGACGCGCCTGGAGATCGTCAAGCCTGTCGAGGCCGAGAGCGTCCAGATCGACCCGGAGGGCGTCTGGCTCATCGACGAGAACCTGGCCAACAACAGCCGGGGTGTCGACGGTACCCGGCGCAACGTCGTCAAGCTAATGTCCCAGCTCCTGTTCACCGTCCAATGTCTTCTCCACTTCGTCGGATCGTGGAGCTGAGGGGGATCCCATGGGAGTCATCAAAGCCATCGCCAGCGGCGTCGCGACGACGCTCCGGAAGCCGCGGCTCCTGATCATCCTCTACGTCGTCAACGCCGTCTTCGCCCTCATCGCGGCCTTCCCGTTCCTTGCCCTCATCCAAGTGGACCTGGGCCATTCGCTGCTCGGCTCGTTCGTCCAGCCGGTCGACCTCATGTGGATCGGGGAGGCCGTGCTCGAGCACCAGGACAGCCTGATGGCCCTCCTGGCCGGGCTCGCAGCCGTGGCCCTCGTCTATCTGGTCCTCCATATCTTCCTCAACGCCGGCATCGTCGGCCGCCTCCTCGACCGGGAAGGCCGGGCCACTCTGCCCGCTTTCACCGCAGACTGCGGCCGCTATTTCTGGAGGTTCGCGCGCCTGTTCCTCGTCGCCCTCGTCTTTTATGTCCTGACCCTCGGCATCTTCATGAGCCTCGTCTCGTCCCTGTTCAAGCCTTTGGCCGAAAGCGCGGTGACAGAGTGGCTGCCGCTCATCCTGTCGAACATCCATTTCCTCATCGCCCTGCTCCTCCTGTCGATCGTCCACATGGTCGTCGACTACGCCCGCATCGCCATCGTCGCCGACGAAGAGCGCAAGGTCCTCAAGGCCCTGCGCCACGCCCTGACCTTTCTGCGAAAGCGCTTCTTCCGTGCCTGGGCCATCTATCTTCTCATCGTCGTCCTGACCGTGGCCGGCACCATCGTCTTCTACGCCGTCCTCGGTCTCTTCGGCACCCCCGGCGTCCCCCAGGTCGTCGCCGGTCTCGTCCTGATGCAGATCTACGTCCTCTTCCGGATCTGGGTCCGGAACGTCTTCGTCGCATCCCAGGCGGAATTCTACCGATCCCACCCCTACTAGGAGGCGTCATGAAGCTGGCATTCCTGGGGGCCGCCCGACAGGTCACGGGGTCATCGTACTTCATCGAGACCGACGGCCTCCGCGTCCTCGTCGACTGTGGGCTCTATCAGGAGCGATCGCTGCTTAGCCGCAACTGGGACCCTTTTCCCGTCGCGCCCGAGGACCTCGATTTCCTTCTCCTCACCCATGCCCACTTGGACCACAGCGGCCTCATTCCCCGGCTCGTCGCCGAGGGCTTCTCGGGGACGATCCTGACGACGGCCGCGACCGCCGACATCCTGTCCATCGCGCTCATGGACGCCGCGGACATCCAGGAAGAGGACGCGGCCTTCAAGCGGCGGCGCCACGCGAAGGAGGGGAGGACCGTGGACCACCCGGTCATCCCGCTCTACACCACGGAGGACGTCCAGGCCGCCATGCCGCTTGTCGATGAGGTGGCCTACGATGAGCCCTACGACCTGGGCCGGTCGGCTTCGGTCCGCTTCCTCGACGCGGGCCACATTCTCGGCTCGGCCATGGTCGAGCTGACCCTGCGGGACGGCGCGAAGACGCGGACATTCGTCTTTTCAGGCGACATCGGCCAATGGGACATGCCCTTTGTCTGCGATCCCTCGCTTTTCGCGAAGGCCGATTACGTCGTCATGGAATCGACCTACGGCGACAGAGAGCACGAGGACCGGGACCGCATCGACGAACTGCTCGGCCGGACGATCCGCGAAACGGCCGCGGCGGGAGGCAACGTCATCATCCCGACCTTCGCCATCGAGCGGGCCCAGGACCTGATGTTCCACCTCAGCCGGCTCGTCTACAGCCAGGCCATCCCGCCGCTGCCCGTCTATCTCGACAGCCCCATGGCCCGCGAGGTCACCCAGGCCTTCGAGCGCCACGACGAGTTCTACGACGAGGAGGCCCGCCGGCTGGTCGCCTCGGGCCGGAGCCCCTTCCGTTTTCCCGGACTGACCATCGTCCGCACGCCCGAGCAATCCAAGGCCATCAATTCGGCCCGCGGCCCGGCCGTGATCATGGCCGGATCGGGCATGGTCACGGGAGGGCGGATCAAGCACCATCTCGCCCGGAACATCGGCCGGCCCGAATCGACCATCCTTTTCGTCGGCTACCAGGCCCGGGATACCCTGGGCCGGCAGATCCTCGAGGGCGCGCAGGAGATCCGCATCCTCGGCCAGACGCTCCCCGTCAGGGCCAAGGTGGCCAAGATCAACGGTTTCTCAGCCCACGCCGACTGCCGGGGGCTCTCCCGCTGGCTGGACGGGTTCAAGAGCCCGCCCAAGCGGCTCTTCGTCACTCACGGCGACGCGGATGTGGCCGCGAATCTGGCCGAGCGCGTCCGCAAGGAACGGAGCTGGACGGTCGAAGTCCCGGAATACCTTGAAGTCTGGGACCTGGACTAAAATAGGTTCATCTCCCGATTCCGGGAGTCCCTTCTCTTCGGCATCGCTTCGGATATCGCTCCTTGCCCCCGCGCCCCGGAAACCTCCTTATACGGTTTCCCCCGCCTTCGGCGGGTCCCCCTTCCCTCACGGGGGCTTGGAGCGACATCCGTCGCAGCCTCGAGAGCGACTCCCGGAAATGAGAGATGCACCTTAGAGAACGGGCAGCTTCCAGTCGCCGGCGCCCGAAACCCGGCCGTAGTCGCCCATGATGCGATCGAGCTCTTTCCGGACGGCCTCGTCGAGCGGAGGAGCGGCATATTTTCCAAGGCGCCGGCCGACGTCGGCATGGGCCTTGTCGACGATCGAGGTCCGGCCGGCCGCGACCCAGGCCTGGTAGTTATCTCTGTCCGCGAGCCCGGCGCCGATGTGCTCCTTCTTGTACCACTGGCGGGTATGGGGATGGGTGAGGAAAGACATCCCCGGCACAAAGCCCTCGAAAGCGCCCAGCGCGATGGGGTCGTCCCGCTGGGCGATGCCGTCGAGCAGGCGGTAGACCATGGCGCAGATGCCGTCGTCGATGGCCAGCTTTTCCAGGCTCATGCTGCTCTCGTAATCGAGCATGCCCGGCCCCGAGATGACGTTGACGCCGGCCAGGGCGCCGAGGACCGCGCCAAGGGCCGTCTCGAAGCCGGCTTGAGGGTCATTGACCTTGGCGTCGCTCAGCGCCATGTAGGCGTGCGTCGGCAGCTTCAGGAACTTGCCGATCTGGGCATAGGCGGCGTCGATCATCATCGTTTCCATCGCGCCCATGGGGGTCGTGCCTTTCCGCATGTCGAAGCTCGACGGCGAGCCGCCGAAGATGACCGGCGCGCCGCGGCCGGCCAGCTGGCCGATGACCAGCCCGGACAGGTTCTCGGCCACGTGCTGGACGAGGGTCCCGGCGATCGTCGTCGGAGAGGTCGCCCCCGTCATGCCCATCGAGATGAGCTCGGACGGGATGCCGGCCCGGGCCGCATCGATCAGGCTCTGGGTCGTCAGGTTGCTCCACTTGAGGGGAGGGGAGGGGCAGGCGTCGAAGATAGCCAGCGGCTTGGCCCTGAGCGCCCCCTCTCCGCCGCGCACCGCAGCGAGGAGGTCCTTCATCGGCCCGAAGCCCTCGACCCGGAAGGTCCCGGTGACGAAAGGCTTCTCGGACAGGAGCAGGCCGAGGTAGAGGCGGAAGGCGTCGGCGACTGCGCCCGGAACGTCGGAGGCGATGAGGGCCGTGCTCTGGAAGTGGATGTGCTCCAGGGTCTCGACGAGCTTGTACATGTCGACGACGTCGGCCGTCGTGGCCTTGCGCTCCGCTTGGGTGGCATGGTCGAGTAGGGTCACGGCGGCCGAGCCCGGGTCGAAATGGACCTCGTCCCCGCCGACGGTAAAGGCCCGGCTTCCCTCCCGGTCGTAAAGCGCGACGGAGGCCGGGGTCGTCGCCAGGCAATCCTGGACGAGCTTGCGGCCGATCCGGACGCGCTCCGAGCCGAGATCGACGTCGGCCCCCGCGCCCGCGAGAAGGCCCAGCGCCTCGGCGTTCTCGACCATGACGCCGTGCTTTTCGAGGATGGTCAGCCCTTCATCGACGATCTGCTCGACGAGAGCAGGGGACAGGAGCTCCAGCTTCGGTCTTTTTGTCTCGATCATCTCCGCACCTTTCACATCGTCAATGACGTCGCGCCGGGCGGTCTCAGGAATGCCCGGCCAGTGATTTGGCCAGCTTGACGGCGGCGACGGCGTTCTCGGCGTAACCGTCCGCACCGATCTCCTCGGCCCACTTCCCGCTGGCCGGGGCGCCGCCCACGAGAACCCTGTACTTGTCCCGAAGGCCCTTGTCGCGAAGGAGGGCGATGAACCGCCGCTGGCCGACCATGGTCGTCGTCAGCAGGGCGGACAGGCAGATCATGCCGGCGCCCACCGCCTCGGCCGTCTCGATGAACTTCTCGAGCTTGACGTCGGCGCCCAGGTCGAAGACCTCGAAGCCGCCGGCCTGGAGCATGGACGCGACGAGGTTCTTGCCGATGTCGTGGATGTCGCCCTCGACGGTCCCGATGACGATCTTGCCGCCCATCCGGGCGCCGACCCCTTTGCGGTTGAGCTCGGGCTCGAGGACCGCCATGGCCGCTTTCATGGCCTCCGCGCTGGTGATGAGCTCGGGCAGGAAGTACTCGCCCTGCTCCCAGAGCTCCCCGACCTTTTGGATGCCGGGGACATAGCCCTTCTCCACGACCTCGGGGAGGTCGAGCCCCGAGCGCACCGCTTCCTCGGCAAGGGCGCGGGCGGCTTTCCGGTCCCCGGCGACGATGGCCTCGGTCATCTTGGCAAAGATCTCGTTCTTGATCATGATTTCTCCTCACGGCGGATGATCCGGGCCATGGCCCGGATAGTCTCCGGGTTCGTTCCGCAGCAGCCGCCGACGAAGCCGGCGCCGGCCGCGACGGTCCCGGGTACGAATCGGACGAAGTCCTCGAGCGTCTGGGAATAGCCGACGGTCCCGTCCGACGCCGGGACGGGTTGTCCGGCGTTGGCCTGGGCGACGACCGGAAGGGACGTGGCCGCCCGGATGGCTTTGACGCAGCCGACCATTTGCTCGCTCGTCAAGTTGCAGTTGGCCCCGACCGCGGCGGCGCCGGCCTTTTCCGCTTCCGCGGCCGATCGGGCGGCAGGATCGCCCATGATGGTGAAATAGCCGCGCGGGAAGGCGCTGAACGTCAGCGTGACGAATACGGGCAGCCGCGAAACGCTCTGCGCGCCCTTCAGGGCAGCCAGTGCTTCTCGCAAGTCGTACTGGGTCTCGATGATGAAGAGATCGACCCCGCCCGCCGCGAGCCCGCGGGCCTGCTCGGCGTAGGCCGCGACGAGCCCGGCCTCGGTCGCAGGGCCTTGGGGCGACAGGAATATTCCGGTCGGGCCCATGCTACCGGCCACGAAGCCCCCGGCCGGGGCGGTCTCGCGCGCGAGGCGGGCCGCGGCGCGGTTCAATTCGAAGGCGCGGGCCTCGAGCCCGTGGGCCGCCAGCCTGATCGGCGTGCCGCCGAAGCTGTTCGTGGAGACGATATCGGCCCCGGCCGCGAAATAGGCCGCGTGGACTTCCCGGACGGCGTCCGGCCGGTCGATGTTCCAGAGCTCCGGGGCGGCGCCCCGGTCGAGGCCCCGGGCCATGAGCTCCGTGCCCAGGGCGCCGTCGAAAAGGACGGTCCTTGTCCGGGCGAGGGAGAGAAGCGGATGGGTCATTTCTCTTCTTTCGGATAGCTGTTGAATTCGAGGGACCGAACGAACTCCTCCTGGAAATCAGGCCGGGTGGCCAGGGAGATATGGGAGACCTTGGCCGCCAGCGTCTCCGCGACCGATCGGGCCGGGCGGGAGAGCAGAAGAAGCCGGGCCCCGGCCAGGGACGCGTTGCCGATGAAGGCGATCCTGTCGGGGGGCACGTCCGGAAGCAGCCCCAGGGCAACGGCGTTGCCGATGTCGAGCGAGCTGCCGAAGGCACCGGCGACGACGACACGATCGAGCTCGGCGACGGTCAGGCGGAATTCGCGGAGCATGAGCCGCACCCCGCTCCGGACCGCGGCAACGGCCAGCTGGACGTCCCGGATATCCTGCTGGGTCAGGGCCAAACGGTCGGTCAGGCGGATGCGCTTCTCCGGGCCGGCGATCCGGCCGTCGCGGCCGAGGAGGCCGCGGGCGAGGGCACCGGCGAGGATGTCGATGAGCCCCGTCCCGCAGACGCCTTGAGGCGGCAGGTCATCGACCGTGCGGCACTTGAAGCCGTTGTCCCACTCGGCCTTATGGATGGCCCCCGGCACGGCCAGCATGCCACAGCTGATGTTCATGCCTTCGAAGGCCGGCCCGGCAGCCGTCGACGTGGCGGCGAACTCGCCGCCCTTCTTGAGCACGATCTCGCCGTTCGTACCGAGGTCGATGAACAGACCCGCCCCCGGCTCCGCCGCGAACGACGAGGCCACGAGCCCGGCCGTGATGTCGCCGCCGACGAAACTCTTGATGTTCGGCGAGATGTAGACGCGGGCCTGCGGATGGAGCGCGAAGCCGATCTCGGCAGCCGCGAGCGGCGGCAGCTTCGAGAACACGGCATGGAAGGGCGCCAGGGCCAGCGAATCGACGGCGACGCCGCAGAGGATGTGGTTCATGGCCGCATTTCCGGCCACGACGGCGTCGTAGATCCTGTGCCGGGGCACGCCGCTCCGCCGGCACATCGAGCCGACGAGGTCGTTGATAAGCTGGACGGCCGCCCCCTTCAGGCGCCTGAGGTTGTCGGGGTTCTCGAACGCGAAGGTGATGCGGGAGACGACGTCGGCGCCGTAGGAGTTCTGGGCGTTGACAGCGGCGGCCCGGTCGGCGATCCGCCCGGTCTGCAGGTCCACGAGCTCGGCCGCAACTGTCGTCGTGCCCAGGTCGATGGCCAGCCCGAACGCCTCACGCCCGGGCTCGTCCGGCTCGATATCGAGGACCTCGCGGTCGTCGTAGAGGACGGCGGCGACGGGGTGGGACGGGCCGAGGATCGACCCGCCGAGCTTCGACAAGGCGGCCAAGGTCATCACGAGGTCGGGGGATCTGAGCTGGGCCCGGAGGGAATCGGCCACGGCGACCGGTGCATAGAGCGACGGCTTCTGCAGGACGACGGAGAGCTTCTTGACTGCCGGATCGACGAACGCGGCCGACGGCAGCCCTGTGTCGAGAACGGCGACCTTCTCCAGCCGCGAGCCCGGCAGCGTTTCGACGGTGACGTCGCTGCGGACGACGTAGAGGCAGGCGAGACGGTGGTCGGGGCCCAAACCGCGTCTCTCCAGGAGGGTCGCTTCGAGCGCGGCGGGGAAGGGGAGGGGGCCGCTGAGGATGCGGACGGCGCATTTGCCGCAAACGCCCCTCTGGTGGCAATAGAGGCTGAGCGGGATGCCGGCCCTGACGAGGATGTCGGCCAGGACGTCTCCGGCCCGGGCCCTGACCTTCGTCCCCTCGGGCAGTATCTCGACGGTGAACATCGTGTCGCTCATCGGTGTCCCTGACGGCTCCGCGGTCCCATCTTAAACGAAATCCCGCTCAGGGGGAATCCTTTTTTAGCCCGGACAGCGCGGCGCGCCCAGCGCGGCCCTTCCAGATGAGGTAAACGGGGATGCCGGCGGCGAGGAGCCCCGCCCCGACCAGCGATTTCAAGGGCTGGCTGGCGACGATGCTGGCGAAAACGGCCAGCGACATGGCGATGAAGACGACGGGCACGACCGGGAAACCCCAAGTCCGATAGGGACGGGCCACGTCCGGCGCGCGCCGCCGCAGGATGAAGACGGCCAGTCCCGTCGCGGCGAAAAACAGGAGCAGGGCGAAGACCATGTACTTATAGAGCGATTCGTACTTGCCGGAGAGACAAAGGACGGCCGACCAGGCGGCCTGTCCCCAGAGGGCCCCGACGGGCACCCGGCTCCGGCCCCCGAGGCGTCCCATGGCCCGGAAGAAATAGCCGTCCCTGGCCATGGCGTAGAAGACGCGGGGGCCGAAGAGGAGGTTGGCATCGAGACAGCCGAAGATCGAGATCATGACCACAGCGGAGAAGAGGGCCGCGCCGCCGGCCCCGAACAGGGCCGATGCGGCCAGCTCGCCGACGCGGACGACACCCTTCAGCCGTTCGAGAGGCAGGGCCAGGAGGTAGACGAGATTCACCAGGACATAGATCCCGGTGACGGCGAGGACCCCGAGCGTCAGTCCGCGCGGGATGTTCTTGGCCGGGTCCCGGATCTCCTCGGCCGTGCAGTTGACGGAATACCAGCCGTCATAGGTCCAGAAGATAGCGACGAGGGCCAGGCCGATCGAGCCGAGGACGGCGGGGAATCCCGGGCCGGCGGGAAAGAGCGGGTGAAAGTTCGAGCCGCCCGCTTTGACCCCGAAGAGGATCCCGAGCCCCACGAGGGCGGCGACCGTGACCAGCCGGAAGACGGTCAGGACGTTCTGGACGACGGCGCCGGACCGGATGCCGAACGAGTTGAGGAAGGTCAGGAAAAGGATCGAGGCGGCGGCGACAAGCTGGCCTGCGGAGAGGCTGAAGGGCAGCCCCAGGACCTCGAGCTTGAGCAGGATATGGCCCGTCGAGAGGAACGGGACGAACGAGCCCAGGAATTCGGCGAAAGCGACGGCCAGGGCGGCCAGTCCGCCGCACATGATGAACCCGAAAAAAGCCCACCCGAAAAGGAAGGCTGCGGCGGGCCCGTAAGCCTCGCGCAGGTAGATGTATTGGCCGCCGGCCTGAGGGTACATCGCCCCGAGTTCCGCGAACGAGAGCGCCCCGCAGAGCGTGATGAGGCCCCCGGCCAGCCAGACGACGAGAAGGAGACCGGGCGAGGGGAGCCCTACGGCGATGAGCCCCGGGGTCATGAAGATCCCCGAGCCGACGACCGCCCCGATGACCAGGAACGTGGTGTCGATGAGACCGAGCTTCCGCAGGAACCCCGGTTCCGACGCGGCGGGCGGGCGGGGCGAGATCATTTCGGACCTCATTCTACGTAAAAAGTGGTCCGCGTCAACCGCGGCTCTATATTGTTTTCTATCAGCATGTTATATTCATGCCCATATTTCTTTTATTATCTGTTACTTACGAATATTCACCGCCGTGGCATTCCGGGGATTCCCAGGCCGGAAAATCACGCGCTAATGCTAGGCCTGGTTTGTTGGATAGATTATCCACCACCTCCAGCGTTCCGTCTAAGGAATCGTTAACGGACCTACGATATCACCGAAAGGTGAGAGTTCACCGTTGTCAGTCGACTGATCCGCGGGGACGCGCGGGGAGGTGAGACTCGACTTTGGCGACCGATAGACGGCTCTCGCGGCCAGCACGCGCGTATTATGCCAGCGTGGCCCCTCTCAAGCCGCCGGAAGACTCCGAATAACTCCGCGTCATCGCCCCTCAACTCCGCTGGCCGGGTAATCAACAGACGTTTAACTTATTCATATTATTTGCGTTAAGGGAATTGTCGGCACGCCGACATTGCCAGATGTCATTTATGATAGCTAGCCAATATTATGAAATAATTTTCCTCTTTCTATTGCTTTCCTCCAGTCCCTGGTCTATATAAGGACATGAGGTTGTTGATCCGGCCCAGGAGGGAGAGAGACTCTTGATCATCGCCATCACGAATCAGAAGGGCGGCGTCGGTAAGACGACGACGTCGATCAACGTCGCTGCGGGCATCGCCTTGATGGGGAAGAAGGTTCTGCTGATCGATATGGACCCCCAGGCCCACAGCACGATCTCTACAGTTGCTAATCCGGAAAAATATGAGAAATCGCTTTACGATGTCCTGATGGACAAGAACGAGAGGATCGAGGATATCATCGTCCGCTCGAACATCCCCGGACTCGACATGGCCATCACTAAGATCTCAATGGCCAAGCTCGAACCATCCTTGAGCGGCGAATTCGATGCCCACTTCAGGCTCAAGGACGCCCTCGAGCAGATCCGGGGCAAGTACAACTATATCTTCATCGATACCCCGCCGACCCTGGGGCTCATCACCCTGAATGCCCTTGTCGCCGCGAACTTCATCCTGATCCCTATACAATCGTCCTATCTTTGTCTCGAGGGGACGGACGACCTTCTCGAGACGATCGAGAAAGTCAAGAGGATCGCCAATCCCCATCTTAAGGTCATGGGCGTCGTCATAACCCTTTACGACAAACGGACCAACCTGGCCAGGGACGTCGTCCAGAGGATCCGCAAGGTTTTCGGGACGAAGGTATTCAAGACCTTCATCTCGAAGAGCGTCAAGCTCGAGGAGAGCCCCGCCTATAAGGAATCGATCTTCACTTATGCGCCGAGTTCGATAGGCGCGGAGCAATACCGGAAGGTCGCCGAGGAGCTGATGAGCCGTGCAAAAAACTAAACGATCGGGATTGCCCTCTACGGTCAGAATGAAACACGACGGCCATTTCGTCGATCTGATCTCGTCGCGCGCCCTCGGACCGAGGATCCGCATGATCCCCATTGATAAGATCGACCCGAACCCTCACCAGGCGCGCTGCGAGCTCGGCAATATCGAGGAGCTCCAGGAATCCATACGCAGCAAGGGCATCCTCGAGCCCATCCTCGTCAGGGCCAAGGGCAACCGATTCGAGATCATTGCCGGCGAACGCCGTTTCATGGCCTCCCGGAACATCGGCCTCAAGGACTTGCCCTGTATCGACATGGACGTCGAGGACAATGAGGCCATGGAGATCGCCCTCATCGAGAATCTCCAGCGCAAGGACCTCGACATCTTCGAGGAGGCCGACGGCCTGCAGGCCCTGGCCGACATCCACAGCTACAACCACGAGCAGATCGCGGCCAAGATCGGCAAGGCCCGCTCGACGATCACCGAGATCCTGTCGATCGCCCATATTCCCAAAAAAGCCCGCGACATCATCGCGGAAGCCGGCGGGTTCAGCCGGTCGACGATCGTCGAGATCGCCAAGCTCAAAACCGAGGACGAAATGGTCAAGCTGGCCCATGACATTGCCGAGCGCCGGCTGACCCGGGAAGATACGCGGGACCTGGCCAAATATCTCAAGGGAAAGACAAAGAAACTTAAATATTACGTTTACAACTTCGTTCCGGATGACAACGACAAATTCCGCTTGAGGCTCGAATTCAAGAAGCAAACGATCTCGAAACAGGAGATCATCGCCGTGCTGCAGGAGATCATCGATCAGATCCGGAAGAAGGACGAAGCGCCGGCTCTCAAGGGCTAGCGATCCGGCTCCAAACCTCTCCCGCCTTACGGCCCCTTTCGCTTCCCGATGTTAGTTTACATAATAGATGTTATGCGACTCATTGCGGGGGCCGTTCCTAAAGCTTTTGTTATGAGCGTATAAGAATAACCCACAGGCTGTGGGAAAAGCGCTGCCCAGGCCCTGTGCAGCTGTGGAAATGTCCCGCCGGTCATAAGGTTCTTCCCCAAGGCATGGTCGCCCCAGGCCCTGCGAGGTCCGGATCGCGCTCACTATGTAGATTCGGGGCCCTTCTCCGGCAAGGCGATTTTTCTGGTACTGCGCGGCCTTGATGCCGGGACTTGCCAACGATTGTTGACATACCACAGGTCCATATACAGGGATCCTATATCACTCGTTGACTTCTCCACGCTTATTCGCCAAATACTCTCAGGAACCAATGGAATCCATAGGTCCCCTGAATTCCCAATTTATAGGAAATGTCGAGATCTCACAGTGACCTATCCCCTGCTAAGTATTAAACGACAACATCTGTTCTTCCGGATAGGAAAGCTTGTTATTGCCGGCGGCGGACTCAGCTCAACCGGGCCAAGGACGAGCATGAGGAACAAGTCTCATTGCGCACCTGCATGATTTCCGCCTATGATATTAAACAACTGATATTAAATGAGTTGCGTCATTATTGAGTTATGTTATACATAATAATGTAGATACATTCGCCTCGTGGACCCAAGTCCCTGATATCGGCATTTCAACGCCGCCGCGAATCCCCATCCTATCTCTCTCATGGCATGAATCTTGCTTTAATTATTGGGGGGATTCGATAGAGGCCTGCCTCAAGAAAGGGTTTCTCCCTATCCGCGGTCAGGTGGAGGTGTGATATGAAGGTCGGCATACTCGGTACCGGGGTCGTCGGAAAGACCCTCGGGTCGACCTTGGTCCGTCGCGGCCACGATGTCATGCTCGGGACACGCGACGTGCGCAGGAAGATGGAGGAAAAGGCCGCCGGACGATGGGTCCGTGAGCTTCCGCGATTGGCTGGCCAAGAACAAGAAGGTCCGCCTGGGGACGTTCGCCGAAGCCGCCGCCCACGGCGAGATGCTCATGAACGCCACGGCCGGCCACGCCTCCCTCGACGTCCTGGCCACGGCCCGGCCCGCGGACCTCAAGGAGAAGATCCTGATCGATATCGCCAACGCCCTCGGGGCCATGGGGCGAAGGACAGATGCAGCTCTTCGTCGCCAACACCGATTCGCTCGCCGAGAGGATCCAGCGGGCCCATCCGGGCCTCCGTGTGGTCAAGTCGCTCAACACGGTCACGGCCCACATCATGGTCAATCCCGCCGGCCTCGCCGGCGGCGACCACGACGTCTTCGTGGCCGGCAACGACCCGGAGGCGCGGGACCGGGTGACCCGCTTCCTCCGGGACGAATTCGGCTGGAAGACGGTGATCGACCTCGGCGACTTGACGGCCGCCCGCGGCCTGGAGATGATGATCATGGTCTGGCTGAAGCTCTGGGCCGCGTTCGGGACGGCCGACTTCAACTACAGGATCGCCCGCTGAAGCGGATTGGAGGAGACCCATGGCCACCAAGAAGACCAAAAGCGCCAAGCGCGCCCAGACCCCTGACGAAGACAAGCCGGCCGCCGGCGCCCGCCCTTCCTGGCGGGGCATGATCAGCTTCGGCCTGGTCAACGTGCCGGTCAATCTCTATACGGCGGTCAAGCCCGAGATCCACGAGATGAACTACCTGCGCAAGGACGACCTCTGCCCCATCGCCTATAAGAAGGTCTGCCGCCTGACGGGCGAGGAAGTCCCGTTCCAGGATATCGTCAAGGGGTACGAATACCGGGACGGCGATTACGTCGTCCTGAAGGACGAGGATTTCGAGAAGGCCGACGTCAAGCGGACCTCGGCCATCGAGATCGGGGTCTTCGTCGACGAAAAGGACGTCGACCCCAAGTACATCGAGAAGCCGTACTATCTCGAGCCCCAGAAGAAGGCCGGCACGGCCTACGCCCTGTTCCGCGAGGCCATGGCCGTCTCGAAGAAGGTCGGCATCGGCATCTTCGTCCTCAGGGATCGCGAGCATCTCGTCATGCTCAAGCCGGAGGGCCGGGTCATCCTGCTTATCATGCTCCGTTTCGCCGCCTCGCTCCGGGACGCGTCCGGGCTCGACCTGCCGGCCAAGGCCGACGTCCCCAAGAACCAGATGGAGCTGGCCCTCGACCTGATCAAGAAGTTCGGGGGCGAATTCGAACCTGAAGCCTACAAGGATACCTACGCCGCGCGCCTGCGCTCGATCATCGCCGCCAAGGCCAAGGGCAAGACCGTCCATGTCCCCGAAGAAGAGGCGCCGCGAGCGACCGAGGTCGAGGACATCATGGCCAAGCTCAAGGAGAGCCTGTCCGCGACGCGGCACTAGGCCCCGCGAGACGCGCCATGGCCCTGAAGGAATATCGCCGGAAAAGAGCTTTCGGCAAGACGCCCGAACCGAAGCCCTCCCCTGCCGCGGGGAGCGGCGGCGGCCGTCATTTCGTCGTCCAGAAGCACCAGGCCTCGCACCTCCACTACGATCTCCGTCTGGAGCACGCCGGCGTCCTGAAGAGCTGGGCTGTGCCCAAGGGCCCGTCGATGGACCCCCGCGACAAGCGCCTGGCCATCATGGTCGAGGACCATCCCCTTGCCTACAAGGATTTCAAGGGCCGGATCCCGGAGGGCCAGTACGGCGCCGGGCTGGTCGAGATCTGGGACAAGGGGACTTATACGCTCACGGAGCCCGGCCCCGGACAGGAAGGGCGGTCCATGGACGCCTCCCTCGCCAAGGGCCACATCGATTTCACCCTCAAAGGGAAGAGGCTCAAGGGCGCTTTCACGCTCGTCCGCATTAAAAGACAGGGCGACAAGGACAACCAATGGCTCCTGATGAAGCGGACAGACCGCCCGCCCGCCGCCCGCAAGGCCGCAGGAGCCAGCGCCGCCGATCCCCCGCCGCCGAAGCCCGGCCGCACGCCCTCGCCGGAGGACCTTGACCTCACGGGGGCGGCCAAGGCGCCTTTCCCGACGGAGACGAGCCCCATGCTGGCCACCTTGGTCGACGGCCCCTTCGACCGCGAGGGCTGGACCTTCGAGGTCAAGTGGGACGGCTTCCGCTCGCTCGCCGAGATCAAGGGGGGCAAGGTGCGCCTCCTGTCCCGCAACGGCAAGTCGCAGAACGCCCGATTTCCCACGGTCGCCGCAGCCTTGGCCGGCTTTCCCGTGAACGCCGTGTTCGACGGCGAGATCGTTGCCGTCGACTCGAAAGGCCGGCCCCACTTCCAGGACCTTCAGAACGCGATGCGCCCCGGGGAGGGCCGCATCCTCTACTACGTCTTCGATATCCTCTATGCCGCGGGCCGCGACCTCCGGGGACTTCCGCTCAAGCGCCGCAGGGCCATCCTGGAGAAGCTCCTCCCCGTTTCCGATACCGTGCGGCTGAGTGAGGCGATCGAGACGCGCGGCAAGGCCTTCTTCCGCGCCGCAGAAACGAACGGGCTCGAGGGCATCGTGGCCAAAGACCTGGCCAGTCCTTATCGCTCGGGAGCGCGGACCCGGGAGTGGCTCAAGATCAAGACCCAGCGAAGGCAGGAGGCCGTCATCTGCGGCTTCACCCAGCCGCGCGCTTCCCGCCAATACTTCGGGGCCTTGATCCTGGGCGCCTTCAGGAAGGGCCGGCTCGCGTATATCGGCCACGTCGGCACGGGCTTCACCGGGCGCACCCTGAAGGACATATACGCCAAGCTCACGCCTCTCGCGACGCCACGGTCCCCGTTCGTCGATGAGCCGCCGTCGGACATGCCGGTGACTTGGGTCGAGCCGCGCCTGATCTGCGAGGTCAAGTTCAGCGAATGGACCGCCGAGGGGCTGATGCGCCACCCCGTCTTCCTGGGCCTCAGGGAGGACAAGAGCGCCCGTGAAGTCGTACGGGAGGAACCCGCGCCCCGGGAGGCGGTCCTGCAAAAGACCAATATCAGGACGCGCGCCGAACTGACCCACCTCGAAAAGGTCTACTGGCCCGGCGAGGGAACCACCAAGGGCGACCTGGTCGAATACTATTGGAGGGTCTCCGAGTGGATCCTCCCCTACCTCAAGGCCCGGCCCCAGGCGCTGAACCGGCATCCCGACGGAATCGAGGGCAAGAACTTTTTCCAAAAGAACCTGGCTCAGACGCCGCCCGAGTGGGTTAAAACCGTAGATCTCGCCACCGAGAGCGAGCGCAAGACCATCCGCTACCTCGTCTGCGAGAACAGGGACACGCTGCTCTACGAGGCCAACCTCGGCTGCATCGAGATCAACGTCTGGAGCTCATCGGTCCCCCGTCTTGAGTCACCGGATTACATCGTCCTCGATTTCGATCCGCTCGAGACCTCGTTCCCCAGCGTCGTCGAGGCCGTGCTGGCGGCCAAGGCCTTCCTCGACGAGATGGCCATCCCGGCCTTCTGCAAGACGTCCGGGGCCACAGGGCTCCATATCTATATCCCCCTGGCGCCCCGCTTCAGCTACGAGCAGGCCCGGGAGCTGGCCCACCTCGTGTGCCTGGTCGTCAACCGCCGGTACCCGGACCTGACGAGCCTGGAGCGCAGCCCGGCCAAGCGCAAGGGCCGGGTGTACCTGGATTATCTGCAGAACCGCAACGGGGCGACCATGGCTTCCCCCTACGCCGTGCGGCCGCGCGAGGGAGCGCCCGTCTCGATGCCTCTCGATTGGAAGGACGTCACGGCCAAGCTCGATCCTCTCGATTTCAACATCCGCACGGTCCCGGAACGTCTGGCCAAGAAGGGCGACGCCTGGCGGGGCCTGTTTAAAAAAAGGCTCGATCTCGCCGCGGCGTTGACCAGGTTCGAACGATGGCAAAAAAGCCGAAAGTCCCGCTGAAGCCGACGGCGCCTGCATCGGAGCCCGCCGCCCAGGAAAAGCCCGGGGGCGGACTCGACCGGAAGAAGCTGGCCCTCATTCACGTCGTCAAGAAGGAGCTCAAGCTCAGCGACCCGGATTACCGCTGCATCCTGAGGAGGATCGCCGACGTCGAGAGCGCCAAGGACCTCGACGAGGCCGGGTTCCGGAAGATGATGCGCTTCTTCGTGCGCAGCGATTATTTCCGGGCCAACTCGTTCGGCATGACCCTCAAGCAGAAGCTGTTCGTCAAGGCCCTGGCCAGCCAGCTCGGCTGGGAAGAAACGCACCTGACGAATTTCATTCACAAGTACTATCAGCGCCCGGACCTCGATCATTTGAACCGGAAAGAGGCCTCGAAGCTGATCGAATCGCTGAAGGCGATCCGGGAGCATGACGCTCGGCCCTAGAAGAGCTTATCAGACTCCCGTTCCGGCCTGTCTCGCCGGGCTCCCTGGCGCCGAGGTCGTACCGCGTGAAGTCGATGACCTTCTCGGTTCGCGGCGCGCCGCCCCACGAGCGTCGTGACCATCCCCGAGGCCTCATGCGGGTCGCGGTTGACCTCCGCCCGTGTATTTTGCGGCGGAGTGCCGGCCCCAGCTCGGCGAGCGATCGCGGTTCTATCGCTTGTAGATCCGCAGGGTCCCGGCCGATCCGTTATTCCAATGTCCGACGATCGCAAAGTCGGTCGTATTGCCGCTGACCGAGCCCTGGAACGCCCCGCCCCCCGGCCAGTCGATGCTGAATCTCAGGGCTTGCCGGTCGAAGGTCCAGTTCCCCCGCCCATCCATCCTCCGCCCGTCGACGAATTCGGAAGAGGTGAAGGTGCCGTCCGCGGCGAACGTGACCGTGCCGTTGTAGCTCGAGGCCGACCGCTGCGGATCGCCCAGGATGTACGTGCCGGCGAAATCCTCGATGCTAGCCTCCTCGACCGGCCGCGCCTGCCGCTGCGTCGGGTCGGGGCGATAATTGACGTACGCGATGCCGTACTGGAGGTCGGGCGTGACGTCGAACGACCCGACCACCTCAACGACCACAGTCCACTCCTCGTTCGGGTTGACCCGGACGAACCAGGCCTGATGGCCGTCGAAAATGCTCGAGAGGGGCTGGGCGATCGTCTGGTCCTGCTGGATGACGACGTTACTCCCTTTGAGGACCTTCATGCGGAGCTTGGCGTCATGACAGTTCTCATAGGCATAGTTCTTGACGGCCGCCTGGATGACCAGGCCGTCCTCCGGCCGGGCGGGATCGCGGCCGATCTGGATGGACGGCTGGAGCGCCGTGTAGGCCGAGCGCCAAAGGGTGTAGACGGCCTCGGCCGCGCTGCGGATGGCGTATTCCGGAGTGTGCCAGTAGGCCTCGAGGTTCTTCCGCGTCCTGAGGGCGCACTTGGCGACGAAATCCTGGGCCTGCCAGACCTGGGCTTGCCACGCCGCACCGCCGAAGGCGTAATCCGGAGGGCCGTTCTTCCAGAGCTCGTCATAGGGCAGGATCGTGCGCCGGTTATTCTTGTAGCCGCCGCTCTCGACGAAGCGTCCATGGGCCCAGGATTCGTGCGAGGCGTGGGTCGAGAACACGGACCTGCCAGGGTCGGCGTTGCGGTCCGCCTGAAAATCGATCATGGCGTCGAGTCCTATCGGCTGCCCGTTCCAGTACCAAGGATCGAACCAGTCGAGAGGATTGACCGGCTGGCCGGCCCCGGACGCCTTGACGCTGGCCTCGAGGACCTTGAGCGACTCCCGAAAGTTCGACTTGACGCCCCAGCCTTCGCGCCGCCACTCGTCGACGGCATTGATGCCCCGGTCGAGGAGGCTGCCTTCGGGGTTGCGCGAGAGTGAGGCGGAGGGGTCCGTCAGGAACGGCGGCCCGGCATCGGCATCGCTCAGGATGAAGTTCCCGGCGCGGTACCTGGCCAGGGCCTCGTCGGCAGGAAGGCCGATCACATGGTAGGGGACGAACATGTCGGCCAGAAAATGGGCCGACCAAGCCATGCCTTTGAAGGTCTCTTCGTCGCCGCCGGAGATGCCCAGGATGGCTTGGATGAAGCGCTGGTACCAATCGGCGGCCGCTTGAGGGGCCTGGCCGCGGCCCGTCAAGGGGTTGAACCAGTGGCACGAGTAGACGGTCGCGCCCTCGGCGTCGGGGCCGGGGCCGTAGGGCTTATAGGTGGTGAGGGCGGCGTCGACGCCCTCATACTGGATCACGCTGTCGATGGAAGCGACCATGCCGTGGGCGACCGGGATGCCGTTCATTCCGGCAAAGCGCGGATCGGCCATGAACAGAATGTACGCGGCGCGCAGGATCTGCTGGTGCGTGTCCGTGACCTTGATCCCGGCGAGGCCGCGGAAGGCACCCCAAGGGCTGGCGGGCGGGGCGGAGGCGAAGAAGAGCAGGGAGACGAAGGCGAGAGCGATAGAGAAGGTGGCGCGACGACTCATGGCGGCCCTCCTTAGTCGCCCCAGAGTTTACATATTCTGGGTCCTGGGCACAATGCATATCTCCAAAACTTCTCGCTTGACCGGCCGGGGCCAACATCGTACGCTTTCGTCTGCCCCCGGGGGACTCTCCGGCGGGATGTTCGCATGGAGGCCCCATGAAAAGAACAGCGTTCCCGATTTTATTGCTGGCGCTCATTCCGGTCTTAGCGACGATGGCGGTCCCTCAGAACGCAAGCGGTCCGCCCCCTCCCCCGCCGCTCTATCTCATGGCCGATATCCAGGTCGAAGTGGCCAGAGTTGGCGAATATGAGGCCGCCCTGAAGGCCCTCATCACGGCCTTGAAAGAGAACGCCTTCCCAACTACCTTCGATACCTATGCAACAGATGACAGCCGTTATTACATCATTTACGGCCTCGAGAGCGGATACGGGGCCGTCGACGGTTTGCACCAGGCCTGGCGGGAGGCGGCCGCGAAGATGGGTCTCCCGAGGTTCCAGGCGCTCCATGCCCGCATGACGGCCGCCGAGCTCGAGCGCGTCTTCCGATTCTGGACGTTCCGGACCGACCTCTCCTTCTTGCCCTCGCCGGAACGCCTGAAGCCGTCCGAAGCCGGCTACTACACCTGGGATTACGTCTGGCTCGTTCCCGGGAAAGAAACGGAATTCGAGGGCCTCAACAAAGAATGGATCTCACTCAGCGCCGCCCGCAAGGCCCGGGACCCCTTCATGACCTATCAGGGTGGCTACGGCAACGAGGAGCCGGTCTATGTCTGGTTCGAGTACGGCAAATCCGCCGCGGACTACGCCCTGGCCGAAGAAAAATTCTGGAAGTCCCTCGGCGACGCGGGCGCCGCGCTCTCGAGGCGCACCCGGGCCCTGATCCGGAGGACGGAAACGAAGACCGGGCGCTACAGGCCCGACCTGTCCTACGCCCCGACCCGGTAGGAGGATAGGCCGGGAGGGAGCAGTCCTCCAAGCTGATCGAATCGCTCAAGGCGATCCGGAAGCACGTGGCCCGGGCCTAGAAGAGCTTGATTCGAAAGCCCGCCCTTAAAGACACCCCGCTGAGGTCGAGGGAGGCCCTTTTCATGGTCGGTGAAGAGGAGACTGCCAGATCGGGGCAATTGTCGCCATAACCTTCTGCCGTCATGTCCCTAGTCCCTATGTAGAGGGTCCCCTCGTCCGTTCCTCCCTGGGGCCCGTCAACGTGATAGTTAAGGAATCCGTAGGTCCGTATGCCGCTGAGCTTTCCGACTCTGGCATATCGTCCCTGGACATCGAGGACCAGGAAAATGCCTCGGGTCAATCGGTATTCAAGACCGATGCCGCCGTGAAAGCCGAGCCCGGTCCCGCTGACGTCATCTTGACTGATAACGTAGGGCATCTCGGGGATCGTATTTGCGTTCAGATAGTGGATATCATTGCTCTTGATCAGGGCGGCTTTTGAGAAGTAGAGCCCCGACCCGGCGTTCAGGAGAAGATCGATCCTGGGAGTCAGCGCCCATGAATAGTAAAGCCCCAGCTTTAGCGGAATGGCCCTGACCTTGGGCTCGATGTCGAATTCATAAAGGACGTCATCAGCGTCGAACTGGAAGAATATCGGGAATCGGCCTACGGTCTGAAAATCGTCTTTCCTGGACCCGGAGATGTATCCCGTTCCTAGTGCCAGATCAAGCCGGGGGCTGATCCTGATGCTCAATTCGGCTTCGAAATCCGGAATGATGTGCCCGATCCCCCGCATCATCCCGCCCTCGTAGAACGAAAGGGAATCAGCCATGTAATCGTCAAACGCTTTGATATGCCGGTTGATATCGCCGATAGCCGCGTAGCCATACCCGGCGCTGAGCTTGAGGCTCAGGTTCGGCCTGAAGCTCCCCCTGTCTTGGGCAAGGCTGGCCCCGGATATGAGAACCAGGCAAGAAAACGATAGGGTGAAGACAGCAGTGGCGCGTCTAGCCTGGAGGAGCATAATTCATTAAGATATATTCCCCCCCAGCCCGTTCGTCAAGCCGACGACGGCCCTTCGGCGAAGCTCAGGCTGAAAGGGCGAAATCCACCGCGGCCGCGGCATGGAGCGCCGTCGTGTCGAAGACCGGGACCGGGCTGTCCTTGGCCCCGACGAGCATCGGGATCTCGGTGCAGCCCAGGATGACGCCCTCGGCGCCGCGCTTGACCAGGTCCTCGATCACCTCGACGTAGGCCCGGCGCGATTCCGGCCTCACGAGGCCGTGCGCCAGCTCCTTGTAGATGACGTCGTGAACGACCGTCCGTCCCGGCTCGTCGGGCACGAGCACCTTCAGGCCGTGCTTGTCTGCGAGCCGCCCGCGGTAGAAGTCCATCTCCATCGTGTAACGGGTGCCGAGGAGGCCGACGGTCTTGAGGCCTTCCGCCTTGACCGTCGCGGCCGTCGCGTCGGCGATATGGATGAGCGGGATCCTCACGGCCGCCGTGATGTCGTCGGCCAGCCGGTGCATCGTGTTGGCGCAGATGACGACGGCCTCGGCGCCGGCGCTTTCGAGGCTCCTGGCGGCCCGGCCATCAGTCTCGCCGAGAGCCCCCCACTCTCCCCTGTCCTGCAGATGCCTCGACGGGCTGAAAGTCGACCGAGTGGAGGACGATCTTGGCCGAGTGGGTGCCGCCCAGCCGCTCCTGTACGCCCTGGTTGATGAGCCGTAGTAGTCGACCGTCGAGTGCCAGGTCATGCCGCCGATGAGGCCCAGGGTCCGCACGGCGGACACCTACATGCCCTTGGTCATCTGGTTGAGGAAGTCCTGGTTGGTCTTGGTCTTGCCGAGCTTGTCGATGAGGAGCTCGACGGCCTCGACCTCGTTCATCTGGCTGAGCACCTTGCGCAGGACCCAGATCCGGTTGAGGTCGTTCTCCTCGATGAGAAGCTCTTCTTTCCGGGTTCCGGACCGGCTGATGTCGATGGCCGGGAAGACGCGCTTGTCGACCAGGCGCCGGTCGAGGTTGATCTCCATGTTGCCCGTGCCCTTGAATTCCTCGAAGATGACCTCGTCCATCCGGCTCCCGGTGTCGACCAGGGCCGTGGCCAGGATCGTCAGCGAGCCGCCCTCCTCGATCTTGCGGGCCGAGCCGAAGAACTTCTTGGGCTTGTGCAGGGCGTTGGCGTCGATGCCGCCCGACAGGACCTTGCCCGAGGGCGGGACGATGGCGTTGTGGGCCCGGGCCAGGCGCGTGATCGAGTCGAGCAGGATGACGACGTCCCGCTTGATCTCGACCAGGCGCTTGGCCTTCTCGAGGACGATATTGGCGACCTGGGCGTTGCGGGTCGGCGGCTCGTCGAAGGTCGAAGCCACGACCTCGCCGTTGACGCTGCGCTTGAAGTCGGTGACCTCCTCCGGGCGCTCGGCGATGAGCAGGACGATGAGGAAGATCTCGGGGTGGTTCTTCTCGATGGACTTGGCGATCGTCTTGAGGATGGTCGTCTTGCCGGCCCGCGGCGGGGAGACGATGAGGCCGCGCTGGCCCTTGCCGACGGGGGTCAGGAGCTCCATGACCCGGGCGTTCATGTTCTTGGGGTTGCCGTCCTGGAGCTTGATCATCTCGAACGGATAGAGCGGCGTCAGGCTCTCGAAGTGGATGTTCCGGCGCTCCTCGATGATGACGTCGGGGTGCAGGAAATTGACGGCCTCGATCTTGATGAGGGCGAAGTACTTCTCACCGTTCTTGGGGGCCCGGACGACGCCGGAGATCGTATCGCCCGTCCTCAGCTGGAACTTGCGGATCTGCGAGGGCGAGACGTAGATGTCGTCCTGGCTCGGCAGGTAGCTGAACTCCGGGGCGCGGAGGAAGCCGAAGCCGTCCTCGAGGCACTCCAGAACGCCTTCCGAGAAGAGCAGGCCCTGCTTTTTGGCCTGGGCCTCCAGGATCTTGAAGACAAGATGGTGCTTCGTCGACCCCTCGATCTCGTCCTCGGGCACGCCCATCGCGGTGCCGACCTTGCCCAGGGCCGGAAGGTCCTTGGCCTCGAGATCGATGAGGTTGTAGTCCCTGTTGAGGGGCGCCGTTTCCGTCGTTTCGTTCTTCTTCGTCACCATGTGTGGTCTTTCTCCCAAGCGGAATTGCCGGTTGATTTTCCGGTCGATTATCCGGTCAATAAAAGCAGTTTCAGTTCGTCAGGGGCGGCTCCTTGGCCGCTTCGTCCTCCGCCGTCCTGGCGGCGGGCCGCTCCGCCTCGGCCGCCTTCTTTTCGCGGCTCTCGGCGGGCTTCTTCGGCAGCTCGCGGGTCAGGGCGGTCTTCAGGACATCGTCCATCGTCTCGACGAGGTGGATGGTCATCTTCGATTTGATGGTCTTGGGCAGGTCCTTGAGGTCGGGCTCGTTGTCGCGGGGCAGGATGGCCTCGCGAATGCCCTCCCGGTAGGCGGCCAGGAGCTTCTCCTTGATGCCGCCGACGGGCAGGACCTTGCCCTTCAGCGTGATCTCGCCGGTCATGGCCACTTTCTTGGTGACCGGGATATCGGTCAGGAGCGAGATGATGGCCGTGGCGATGGTGATGCCGGCCGAGGGCCCTTCCTTGGGCGTCGCTCCTTCGGGAACGTGGATGTGGATGTCGGAGTTGCGGTGCAGGTCGCGGGCGATGTCGAGCTCGTAGATCTTGCCCCGGACGAACGAGAACGCGGCCTGCGCCGATTCCTGCATGATCTCGCCGAGCTGGCCGGTCAGCGTGAAGGTACCCTTGCCGTGGATCTTGGTCGCCTCGAACCGCAGCAGCTCGCCGCCGAACTCCGTCCAGGCCATGCCCGTGCTGACCCCGACTTCGTCCTTCTTGTCGAACTCCGAGCGCCGGAATTTCGGGATGCCGAGGTAGATCTCGAGGTTCTTCGGGGTGATGTGCTCCTTGTGGTCCTTGCCCTGCTCGACGACTTTCTTCACGACTTTGCGGCAGACCGTGGTGATCTCCCTCTCGAGGTTCCGCACGCCGGCCTCGCGGGTGTAGCTGCGGATGAGCTTCATCAGGGCGTGGTCGCTGAACCTGATGTTGTCCTCGGTCAGGCCGTGGGCCTCCCGCTGCTTGGGCAGGAGGAAGCGCTTGGCGATCTCGAGCTTCTCGTCCTCCGTGTAGCCCGCAATGCGGATGATCTCCATCCGGTCGATCAGGGGCTTGGGGATGGGGTCCATCAGGTTGGCCGTGACGATGAACATGACCTGGGACAGGTCGAAATCGGTGTCGATGTAGTGGTCGAGGAAGGTGCTGTTCTGCTCGGGGTCGAGGACTTCCATGAGGGCCGATGCCGGGTCGCCCCGGAAGTCCATGCTCATCTTGTCCACCTCGTCGAGGAGGAAGACGGGGTTCTTGGTCCCGCCCCGCTTGATCATCTGGATGATGCGGCCGGGGTAGGCGCCGATGTAGGTCCGCCGGTGGCCGCGGATTTCGGCCTCATCGCGGACGCCGCCGAGCGAGAGCCGGACGAACTTCCGGCCCGTGGCCCTGGCGATGGACTTGCCGAGCGAGCTCTTGCCGACGCCCGGCGGCCCGATGAGCCCCAGGATGACGCCCCTGGGATTCTTGACCAGCTGGCGGATGGACAGGTATTCGAGAATGCGCTCCTTGACCTTGTCGAGGCCGTGATGGTCTTCGTTGAGGATCCTCTCGGCTTCCTTGAGCTCCCGTTTCTCCCGCGTCTTCTTGACCCAGGGCAGGGAGATGAGCCAGTCGAGGTAGTTCCGGCTGACCGTGGCCTCAGCCGACATCGGGGGCATGGACTCGAGCCGCTCGATCTCTTTATAGGCCTTCTCCTGGGCGTCCGGCGGCATCTTGGCCTTGGCCACCTTCTGACGCAGGTCTTCGATCTCGTTGGGCTGGTCTTCTTTCCGCCCGCCCGGCACTCCCGGAGGGAACGGCTTCTGTCCGGCCGGCTGGTCCTTGAGCGCGCCCCGCCGCCGGGCCGCCGCGCGGTTGGGGTCCTTCTGGTAGGCGGAGTGGATCTTCAGGATCTCGTTCTCGAGGACGTAGTTGAGCCGTCTCAGCCGCTCGAAGCTGTTGACCGTCTCGAGAAGGTTCTGCTTTTCCTCGAGGGGCATGTAGACGTGGGAGGCGATGATGTCGGTGATCCGCTCGGGCGTATTCTCGCGGAGCGCCGGAATGATCGAATCCAGGTTGGTGTTCTGGTTGAGCTTGAGGTAGTCCTCGAAGAGGGCCAGGACCCGCTTCAGCAGCTCCCGCGATTCGGGCAGGTGGTCGTCGACCTCTTTGATGGCCTTGGCCAGGATCTGGTAAAAGGGGTAGGTGCTCAGGTACTCGACGACCCGGGCCCGGCTCTTGCCCTCGACGATGACCTTCATGTTCCGGTCATCGCTCTTGATCGTCCGGATGATCTTGGCCGTCACGCCGACCGAGTAGATATCCTTGGGGGTCGGGTTGTCGACCGAGGCGTCCATCTGGGCGGCCAGGAAGATCATCTTGTCCTTCTCGGCGGCCTTCTCCAGAGCCTGGATGGACGAGGACCGGCCGACGATGAAGGGGACGAGGGTGGCCGGGAACACGACCAGGTCCCTCAGCGGTATAAGAGGGATGTTCTTGAGGACCTCGGTGTGTTCGTTGGAATCCTGCATCATTGCGCTCCGGGCCCCCCGGGGCCCCCGGCCGTTTCAGGCATAAAAGTCATCCGGCGCTTGATCCAGCCGGTTTTATCTTCGATCTGACACGCTCCTGGGGGAGTCGCAGGGATTAGAAGCCTTGGTCAACCAATTATAGCCATTTTCATGAGAAAGTCAACTGTCTTGCGGAAGAGCAGGTTCTCGGCCATTTCCTCCCGGCGGTGCTCGTCCTTGCGGATCATTTCCCCCAAGACGCTCTCAGAGACGTGGTTGGCCTTGGCCAGGCTGCGGATCTCCTCCTGGACCTCCTCCTCCCCTACCGTGAGGCCCTCTTTTTGGGCGATCCTCTCGAGAATGAGGTGGTTGCGGAGGTGGTCGACGGCCTGGTTGCGGGCCTCGGCCTTCAGGCTCTGCGCGGCTTCCGGCGGGATCCGATGGTCCCGATAGGCGGATAGAAGCCTCCTCAGGACGGCCAGGGTCTCCTGCTCGATCACGGATTCGGGCAGCTCCAGCGTCACCTTGTCCCCGATGGCCTTGAGGACCTCCGAGGCTGTCTCGTTCTGGCTGGCCCGCTCCCGGCCCGCAAGGAGCTCCTGGCGGACCTTGTCGCGGAGGGCCGCCAGGCCCTCGGGCGAGCCCAGGCTCTTGGCGAATTCGTCGTCCAGGCCGGGGAGCTTCTTTTCCTTGATCTCGCGGACCTTGAGGCCGTAGACGATATCCTTGCCGGCCACGCGCTTGTTGGCATGGTCCTTGGGGTAGACGACCTCGAAGAAGCGCTCCTCACCCGGGGTCATGCCGATGATCTTCTCGTTCAGGGCCGGCTCGTTCTCGGCATGGCCGGCCAGGACGACGGCCTTCTCGACGGGCAGGAGGCGCTTGGCCGCCTGGTCGCGGCCCTGCATCTCGATGACGGCATAATCGCCGTCGGCGACGCCGCGGCCCTCGACAGGGACGTACTCGGCGGCCCGTGCCCGGATGTCTTCCAGGGCCTTGTCGACGTCCTCCTCCGACACGGACACGGGCTTTTTCCCGATCCGGACCGCCCGGTAATCGGGCAGCTCGAAATCGGGCAGGACCTCGAAAACGGCCGTGCACCGCACCGGCTGGCCGGCCTCGTGCTTGAGGTCCTTGAGCTCCGGCACGTTGACCGGGTTCAGGCGCAGGGCCCGGAGCTCCTCCTCGAGGACCCGGGGGATGAGGGAGTCATAGACGTCATGGCGGATGTCGTGGTCGAAGAGTCCCCGGACCCGCTCCCGGGGCGCATGGCCCTTGCGGAAGCCGTCGAGCTTGACCTTGGCCACGTACTCGCCGAGGATCCTCTCGTATTCCTGGCGGAATTCCTCTTCGGGGATCTCGAGCTCGATCTCTTTGCGGCTCGGGCTGAGGTCGCTGAGCCGGCTCTGTCGTCCTGCTGCGTTCATTGCATGTCTTCTTTCACTCGGGGGTTCGGCGACGGCGCGGGACCCAGGTCCGGGCGGGGCCGGACCTCAGTAGGCAGAGCGGGACTCGAACCCGCACTCCTTCATCAGGAACTAGGTCCTAAGCCTAGCGCGTCTGCCAATTCCGCCATCTGCCCTTTCGTGTCCGGGTCTTGCCGGACTCTCACGTCAACGGATGTACTTCTTCAGCTTCTCGGCCATGGACGGGTCCAGGGTCAGCAGCTTGTTGTAGATCTCCTTGGCGCTGTAGTTGTCCTTCAGGTTGATATAGACGATGGCCAGGTTGGCCAGGGCCACGGCGTCGTCGGGCTTGAGCTCGACGCACTTTTTCAGCGGCTCGAGGGCCGCCTCGTAGTTCTTGGCCTGGTTGTAGGCGACGCCGATGTTCAGCCAGCCGGACGCGTCGTTGGGTGCCAGCGCGACGTACTTCTTGTAGGCCTCGGCGGCCTCCTTGTACTTCTTGGCGCTGAAATAGGAAGACCCGATCTGGTACCAGGCATGGGGGAAGTCCGGCTTGATGGCCAGGCTTTGCTGGAAGGCGGCGACGGCCTGATCATACTGCTGCGACTTGAAGTAAGTCATGCCAAGATAATAGAAGTTCGTCTCGTTCTTGGGATCGAGCTCGATGATCTTCAGGAGCGGGGCGACGGCCCGGTCGGGCCTTCCCGCGGCCTCGTACATCTGGTAAGCCTGGCGGTAGTAGTTCTTGGCCTCGGGAGGATTGAGCCCGGCCATGGCCGCATAGACGGCCTCGGCGTTCTCGGGCTGTCCGGCCTTGACGTAGGCCTCGGCCAGGGCGTCGCGGACCTTGAGGTCATTGGGCTGGGCTTTCTGCGCTTCGAGGAGGGCGGCGATGGATGCGTCATACTGTTCGAGCTTCGTCCGGCAGATGCCGAGGCGCAGCTGGGCGGCCCAAGCATCGGCCGGCCCGAGGCTGATGTACTTTTCATAGGCCGCGGCGGCTTTGGCGAGATCGGGGACGGCCTCATAGGCGCCGCCGAGGTCGAGATAGACCTCCTTGCCGGCGTAGCCCAACGCCGCCGCCTTTTCCAACGCTTCGGCCGCGTCCTTATACTGCGTCTGCTTGAACAGGATCGTCCCCAGGCCATAAAAGGCCTCGGCCCGGTTCGGATCGAGCTGGGAGACCGTCCGGTAGGCGGCCACCGCCTGGGTGTAATCCCTCTGCCGGGAATAGATCTCGGCAAGGATGAGATGCCCCTGGAGGTCGGACGGATCGAGCTTGACGGATCTTTCGATGTGGACCCGGGCCGTCATCTGCTGGTCGAGCCCCAGGGCCGCCCGGCCGGCGAAGTTGTTCCCTTCGACGGTCTCGAAGTAATTCACCGGGGCCTGGGATTTGAACTCGGCGACTTTCCCCGTCCGAGGCACGCTGACGAGGCTGGCGATGGGCATACCGAACTTGAGGTTGAGGTTCTTCTCGCCAACGAACACCATGCCGATGAGCTGGCCGTTGACGTCGACGAGCGGCCCGCCGCGGAACTCGTCCGGGCAGGGCATCGAGATCTCGAGGATCTTGCCCGCGGCGCCGAGATCCACGGTCCTGCGGAAGGTGCCCTCGGAGATGACCACCTGGCCCAATTCGTTGGAGCCCAGGGCGAAGAGGCGGGCGCCCTCGGTCAGGCTGTCGATGGAGCCGACGGGCAGGGCCTGGAGCTTCCCTTTGAGCTTAAGGAGGGCAATGTCGTGGGCCTTGTCGACACCCATGATGCCGTCGATCTTGACCTTCTTGCCCTTGATGTTGAGGCCTTCGACGTCGAAAGCCTGCGAAACGACGTGATAGGCCGTGACGACGATGTCCTCGCTGAGGGCGAGGGCCGATCCCTTGATGATCTCGGCCTTGTCGGAGCCGTAGCTGACGAGGGCCAGGACGCTCGGGCCCGCCTGGCCGAGGATATTGTTGGCCTCCTCGGTCTGGGCCACGGCCCAGGACGAAGTCAGGACGAGAGAGCCCAACAGGACCAAGCCGGCTCTGCGGTTTCGGGTCATCTTGTCCTCCTCTTTGACGAGACCGGGTGATGGGATATGGATCCACGCCTAATTTACCCAAGACCATCCGGTCGTGTCAATCGTTAACTCCCTGGCGCGCTTAAAGTGACAGGCCGGGACGGTATCGAATATAATAGCACGCATGCCGATTTCCGTGGCCCCACGGTCCGTGCGCAGGGTCTGGTTCCTGACGCTCGCCGGGACTGTCATCTGGCTGGCGGCCATCATCCTGGCCCCCTGGCTCGCCGCCCGGGGCGCCTCCGGCCCGGCCCGGCTCCTTTATGCGGTCTTCGCACCGGTCTGCCATCAGATCGCCGAAAGGTGCTTTGTCCTCGACGGCCATCCGCTGGCCGTCTGCGGCCGCTGCCTGGGGATCTACGCCGGGTTCGCGGCCGGACTTGTCCTCTACCCGTTCCTGAGAGGCTTCTCCCGCATCGCCCTCCCCCCGGCCCGGCTGTTCATCGCGCTGACGCTGCCGATGGCGCTTGACGGCGCGGGCGGCATCCTCGGCCTCTGGCGGAGCCCGATCGGCCTGCGCTTCGCCACGGGGTTCGCCTGGGGCACGGTCCTGCCGTTCTATCTCGTGGCCGGGGTGGCCGACTTCTTCCGAACGAGGAGGGAACGGGCCGCCGCCCGGGCACTTGAAAGACCCGGCTCAAACAAAGTAGAATAGGCCGGACGGCAAGGAGGATCCATGGACCAGCAGAAACCCGCTTATCTCCGGCCGGCCCTCATCGCGGGAGCCGTGGCCGGGTTGCTCTCGGGCCTCCCCTTCATCGGCGCCGGCAACTGCATCTGCTGCCTGTGGATCGTGGGCGGCGCGGCCATGGCCGTCAAGCTCCTCTCCGCCTCGACCCCCGGCATCCTCAAGGCGGGCGACGGCGCCATCGTCGGCGCCCTGACCGGGATCGTCGCCGCCGTCGTCGAGGCCGTCGTTTCCATCCCCCTGCGCTCCTTCAACATGGAGCTGGCCCGGCGCATCGTCGAAAAGGCCTCGGAGATCGGCGGCGAGATGCCGGCCAACCTCGACGAGATGCTCAATGGCTCCGGCATGACCTCGCCGGGATGGTTCCTCCTCGGACTGTTCGTATCGGCCGCCGTATTCACGGTCGTCGGCGCGCTCGGCGGCATCATCGGCGTCTCCCTCTTCGGCAAGAAGGCCCTGCCTGCCGCGCCGCCGCCTCCCTCCCCCGCCGCCCCTCCCCCGGCCGCGCCAGGACCCCCCGATGCGGCTTAAGACCAAGGTCATCATCAACCCGGAGTCGAACCGGGGCCGGACCCGCAAGCGCTGGGGCGAGATCCGCGAAGGCCTGCGGCACTTCGTCCGGGAGTTCAAGTTCGAGTTCACCGAGAAGCCCCAGCACGCGACCGATATCGCCCGCGAGGCCATCAAGGACGGCGCCGAGCTCGTTATCGGCGTCGGCGGCGACGGGACGATGAACGAGATCGCCAACGGTTTCTACGAGGACCGCCGGATCATCAACCCCGAAGCCACTCTGGGCGTCGTCCCCTCGGGAACGGGCTGCGACCTCGTCAGGAGCCTGAACATCCCGGCGGGGCTCAAGGGGGCCCTGAAGGTCATCTCCGACGCCACGGCCGTGCGCATGGACGTGGGCAAGGTCCGCTACACATCGAACGACGGCCGCGAAGAGGACCGCTTCTTCCTGAACATCGCCGATTTCGGCATCGGCGGCGAGGTCGTCCGCGAGGTCACGGAGCGGCGCCTCCAGCGAAGGGCCTCCTCCTACGTCCGCTGCCTCGTCTCGACGATGGCCCGCTACAGGAACAAGCGGGTCCGCATCCGCGTCGACGGCAGGGACCTGCCCGACGGCGAATACCTCATCGGCGCCGTGGCCAACGGCAAGATCTTCGGCAAGGGCATGAAGGTCGCGCCGGGCGCTGAGCTGGACGACGGCCTCTTCGACGCGGTCCTTATCCGGGGCTTCCGCTTTTTCGAGTTCTGCCGCCACGGGTGGAAGCTCATGAACGGCAGCCACGTCACCCACCCGAAGGTCACGGTGGTGAAGGGCCGGAAGGTCGAGGCCTGGCCCGGGGAGGGCGAGAACGTCCTGCTCGAGCTCGACGGCGATCAGCTCGGCCGGCTGCCCGCGGTCTTCGAGATCTTCCCCCGCAACCTGCTCATCAAAGGCTTCCTTCAGCCCGCCAGCCGGTAGCGATCCTATTTCTTCTTGACCGTTTCCGGGTCGTTCACCAGAATGGTCTTTCCGTTCGCATCCCTGACCATGTAGGTGGCGTTGAGCGTTGAGACCGTCGGCTTCTTGTAGGTCCGCATGATCCCGGCGATATAGGACTTCGTTTCCGGATACGGCGGGATGCCCTTGTACCTGCGGACGGCCTCCTGGCCCGCGTTGTAGGCGGCGAGGACGAGCTTGGTCTGGTCCTTCTGGCCTTTATAGAGGCGGACCAGGTCCTTGAGGTAGCGGACCCCGCCTTCGATGTTCTGGGCCGGATCGAAGATGTTCTTGACGCCGTATTCGTAAGCCGTGGCCGGCATGAGCTGCATCAGTCCCATGGCCCCGGCCGAGGAGACGGCGAAGGCATCGTAATTGGATTCGGCCCGGATGATGATGTGGACGAGCTCCGGATCGATGCCGTTCTTCCCGGCGACCTTCTTGACGATGGGGTGGTAGAGCTTGCGGAGGTCGGCCGCCGAGGCCGCGATGAGGCAGGGAGCGAGCGCGAAAAGGAGCAGGGCCGCAGATATCCGTTTGGCGTTCTTCATCGCCGCTCGCTCTATCTTGGCAAAACGCGGTCTTTATAGCAATCCCCGCCAGGGGTGAATCCGGGGGTCAGGCCGCCAGGCGCTCGACCAGGCCGGGGACGAGGCCAAGGGCCTTGTCGAGCTCCCCGGTGCCGGGGCCGCCGGACTGGGCGAAGTCGGGGCGCCCCCCTCCCCCGCCGCCGATGACCGCCGCGAGCTCTTTGATGAGGGCGTTGGCCGGGACGCGGCCGGCCGCGTCTTTCGTCACGCTGGCGACGACGAAGGCCTTGTCCCCGCTGACGCCTCCCAAAACGACGACGCCGCCGCTCTTGAGCCGATTTTTCAGGGCGTCGGCCGTTTCCCGCAGCTCGGCCATGGTCAATCCGTCCTTCCTCTGGACCAGGACGGAGATGCCCTTGACGGTCGGGACCGCGGCCGGAACGCCGGCGCCCTCGCCCGAAGCGACTCCGCCCGCTCCGGCGATCATCTTCTTCCGAAGCTCCCTCGCTTCCTTCTCGAGCTCGTCGACCCGGGCCTGGAGCTTGTCGATCCTGGCCGGCAGGTCCTTTCGCGCGACACCCAGGCTCTTCTCCATGCCCGTGAGATCGTCCTCGAGCTCCCGGACGTAGCGAGTGGCCTCATCGCCGGTCACGGCCTCGATCCGGCGCATGCCCGCCGCGACGCTCGTCTCGGAGACGATCTTGAATAGCCCGATCTGGCCCGTGGCCCGGACGTGGACGCCGCCGCAGAGCTCCTTGCTGAAGTCGCCGATGCCGACGACCCGGACCGATTCGCCGTACTTTTCCTCGAAGATGGCCATGGCCCCTTCGCGGATGCCTTCGTCGAGCGAGGTCACGCGCGTTTCAAGGGCGATATCGGCCCGGACCCCGGCGTTGACGATCTCCTCGACCCGCCGGACCTCCTCGCGCTTCAGGGCCGCGAAATGGGTAAAATCAAAGCGCAGCCGCTCCGGAGAGACGAGGGAGCCGGCCTGCTTGACGTGGTCGCCGAGGACCTGCCTCAGGGCCGCGTGGAGAAGGTGGGTGGCCGTGTGGTTGTTCGATACGGCCTGCCGGCGGACAAGGTCGGGCGCGGCGTCGACGCGGTCCCCCTCGCGGAGCTCGCCCGAGAGGACCTGGACGCCGTGGACGATGACGTCGGGGGTGGCATAGAAAACGCCGGTGACAAGGGCGGAGAATCGCGGGCCCTTGAGCGAGCCGGTATCGCCGACCTGGCCGCCGGCTTCGGCGTAGAAGGGTGTCTCCTCGAGGATGACCTCTCCGGCGTCGCCCGCCCGCAGGACCTCGGCCTTGTGGCCGTCCTTGAGAAGGCCGAGGACGCGAACATCGGCCGTCCCGGTCATCTCGTGGACGCAGGAGCGGACCTTGAGGTCCCTGAAGTCATCGTAGATCTGCTTCTCTTTCCTCTTCGCCTCGCCTTTCCAGGACAGCCGGGCCCGTTTCTTCTGCTCCTCGAGCTCCCGGGCGAATCCGGCCTCGTCCACGGACAAGGTCTTCTCGCTGGCCAGCTCCTGCGACAGGTCGAGCGGGAAGCCGAAGGTGTCGTAGAGCCTGAACACCTTATCGCCGGGCAGGACGACGCCGCCCTGCTCCCGGGTCTCGCGGACGACCTGGTCGAAAAAGCGCAGGCCCGAGGAGAGGGTGAAGGCGAACCGCTCCTCCTCGGCCAGGCAGACCTTGGAGATGTATTCGACCGAGGCCAGGAGCTCGGGGTAGGCCTCCTTCATGACGTCGGCGACGCGCCCGACGAGCTCGAACAGGAACGGCCGGTCGATGCCGACGAAGTTACCCCGCCGGAAGGCCCGGCGGATGAGGCGCCGGAGGACGTAGCCGCGCCCGTCGTTGGCCGGCGAGACGCCGTCGCCGATGAGGAAGGTCACCGCCCGGACGTGATCGGCGATGATCCGGATCGCGACGTCGCCTTCGTCGCCGGCCGGGTACTCGCGGCGGGCCATCTCGCACGCGGCATCGATGAGCGGCATGAACAGGTCGGTGTCGTAGTTGCTCCGCTTGCCCTGGACGACGGCGGTCATGCGCTCGAGGCCCATGCCCGTGTCGATCGAAGGCGAGGGCAGAGGCCGCATCACGCCGTCGGCGCCCTGGTCGAATTCCATGAAGACGAGGTTCCAGAGCTCGACAAAGCGGTCGCTCCCCTTCTCGATCAGGGCGAAGGGGTCGCCCGGCTCGATCTCCTCGCCGAGATCATAGTGGATCTCGGAGCAGGGACCGCAGGGGCCGGTGTCGCCCATGGCCCAGAAGTTGTCCTTCTTGCCGTAGCGGAAGATCCTCGACTTCGGCACGCCGATCTCGTCGGCCCAGAGGCGGAAGGCCTCGTCGTCGTCGAGGTAGACCGTCGCGTAGAGACGGTCCTTCGGCAGGCCGAAGACCCCGGTGACGAGCTCCCAGGCGAAGCTGACGGCCTCGCGCTTGAAGTAGTCCCCGAAGGAAAAGTTGCCGAGCATCTCGAAGAAGGTGTGATGCTTGGCCGTCCGGCCGACGGTCTCGAGATCGTTGTGCTTGCCGCTGACGCGCATGCACTTCTGGACCGTGGCGGCCCGCGTGTAGCCCCGCTTTTCGAGCCCCAGGAAGACGTTCTTGAACTGGTTCATCCCGGCGTTGGCGAACAGGATGGTCGGGTCGTCCTTGGGCAGGAGCGGGGAGCTCCGGACGATCTTGTGGCCCCGCTCGGCGAAGTACTGGAGGAAGGTCTCGCGGACGCGCTGGGCCTTCATTTGGGCTCTTCTTCCGACCCTCCCTCCGCCCGCTCGACCTTGCTCATGCCCTTCTCCATCTCCTCGGTGGCGATGTCGAGAGTCGACTGGATGCCCATGATGCGGAGCTTGAAGTTGTCGGGGTTGGAGGAGTACTTCATCCCCTGCTCGAAGGAGATGTAGCCGTCGCGGTAGAGCTGGTAGATGGACTGGTCGAAGGTCTGCATGCCGTACTGGGAGACGCCGGCCGTGATGGCGTCGCGGATGAGGCCGGTCTTGTCCTTCTCGGCGATGCACTCCTGGATGTACGGCGTGGCGATCATGGCCTCGACGGCAGGGACGCGGCCCTGACCGTCCATGCGCGGGATGAGGCGCATGGAGATGATGGCCTTGAGGATCGAGGCCAGCTGGAGCCGGACCTGGCGCTGGTGGTGCGGGGGGAAGACGGAGATGATCCGGTTGATGCTCTCGGGCGCGTCGAGCGTGTGGAGCGTGCTCAGGACGAGATGGCCGGTCTCGGCCGCCAGGAGGGCCGTGTCGATCGTGTCGAGGTCCCGCATCTCGCCGACGAGGATGACGTCGGGGTCCTCGCGCATGCAGCCGCGGAGGCCCCGGGCGAAGCTGGTGACGTCCATGCCGACCTCGCGCTGGCTGATCGTGCTCTTCTTGTCCTTGTGGAGGTACTCGATGGGGTCCTCGATGGTAATGATGTTCTCGCGGCGGAAGGTATTGATGTAGTCGACCATGGCCGCCAGGCTCGTCGTCTTGCCGCTTCCCGTCGTGCCCGTGACGAGGACGAGGCCGCGCTGGTAGAAAGCGATCTTCTCCAGGACCTCGGGCAGGAGGAGCTGCCGGATGGTCTTGATCTCGAGGGGAATGATGCGCAGGGCAATGGCCAGGGAGCCGCGCTGGTGGTAGATGCTGCCGCGGAAGCGGCCGAAGCCCGGCAGGCTGTAGGCCAGGTCGATATCGAGGTCCTCGAGCAGCCGCTTGCGCTGGGCCTCGGTCATCATCTGGAACGAGAGCTCCTCGCAGTCGGCGGCGGTCAGCCGGGGATAGCCGGTCAGCGGCGTGAGGGTGCCGTGGACCCGGATCATGGGGTTGTTGCCGGCCTTGAAGTGAAGGTCCGAAGCATCCCGCTCGATGGCGATCTTCAGGAATTCATCGATGACCATGAGAACCTCCTCGCGAACGGTCTCAAACGAACGTCAGCCAGCCGCGGGTGTCGGCCCGCTTGCCGTCAACGACCTCGAAAAAGGCCTTCTGGACCTTCTCGGTCAGAGGCCCGCGCTTGCCGGAGCCGATCGTGATCTTGTCGATCGACCTGATGGGGGTGATCTCAGCGGCCGAGCCCGTGAAGAAGACCTCATCGGCGACGTAGAGCATCTCCCGCGGTATCGTCTCCTCGACGACTCGGACGCCCATGTCGCGGAAGAGCGTCATGACCGAGTCCCGGGTGATGCCCGGCAGGACCGATGACGACAGCGGCGGGGTCAGGACAGCGCCGTCGATGACCAAGAAGAGGTTCTCGCCGCTCCCCTCGCTGACGTGGCCGCGGATATTGAGCGCGATGCCCTCCTCGTAGCCGTCAAGCAGGGCCTCCATCTTGATGAGCTGTGAGTTCATGTAGTTGGCCCCGGCCTTGGCCAAGGCCGGGAAAGAGTTCGGGGCCATCCGGGCCCAGGAGGATACGCAGACGTCGATGCCGTTCTCCAAGGCCTCGGGACCCAGGTACTTGCCCCACTCCCAGACCATGACGGCGCAATCGACGGGGTTGGGGAAGGGATTGACGCCGAGCATGTTGTAGCCGCGGTAGATGATGGGCCGGATGTAGCAGGCCTTGAGCGCGTTGGCCCGGACGCAATCGACGACCGCCTTGTTGAACTCGTCCTGCGTGTAGGGGACCTCCATCCGGTAGATCTTGCACGAGTTGTACAGTCGCCGGGTGTGCTCCTTGAGCCGGAAGATGGCCGTCCCCATGGGCGTCTCGTAGGCCCGCAGGCCCTCGAAGAGGCAGCTCCCGTAGTGAACGACGTGGGAGGCCAGGTGGATCGTCGCGTCCTTCCAAGGGATGAGCTGGCCGTTCTTCCAAACGAGGCTCGTATCCGAAAATGGGCTCATGGACGCTCCTTTGTGCGAGTGCGGAGGCCGTGTTCTCGAGGCCTCATCGTATATCATCCCCCGCGGCGAAGTCAATCGCCTCTCGGGGGGAAATCGGCCTGGACCTTTCATAAAAACGCCGGGCTTCTCCGTAAGACAAGAAGAACCCAGACGGCGTTCCGATGAAGGGTCCAGGTCAGACGGTTTCGCCGCAGTGCGGACAGGCGCGCGACTTGGGCGGCAGAGGCCGGCGGCAGTTCCAGCAGAGGGCCGTCGTCTTCTGCTCCCGGGCCTTGATCCGCAGCATGATGTCGTCGATCTCGGAGGTCTTGGGGGTCTTGCCTTTGTAGAGGGACAGGTCGCGGATGATCTCCGAAGCGCTCTGGTAGCGGTCCTCGACCTTGGGCGCCAGGGCCCGCATGATAATGGCGTCGACCTCCCGGGGGATGCGCGCGTTCTTGATCCGCGGCGGCGTGATCTTGCCCTGCTGGGCTTTCTCCAGGATCTTGAACGGGTCCGGGTCGAAGATGGGCGGCCGGCCGATGATCATCTCGTAGAAAATGCAGCCGAGGGAGTAGAGGTCGGCGGCATAGGACGCCTTGCCCAGGAACTGCTCGGGGGCCATGTAAGGCGGCGAGCCGATCCGCGTCGACGCATAGGGCACGGCGTTGAGCCAGGCCGAGGTCCCGAAATCGGTGATCTTGGCCGTGCCGTCCTCGGAAACGATGATGTTCGACGGCCGCAGGTCGCGGTGGATGATCTTGGCCTTGTGGGCGTGGTCGACGCCGTAGGAGATCTGCTTGATGAAGTCGATGGCCTGCTCCGTCCCCAGGATGCGCTCCTTCTCCAGGATCTTCTCGAGCGTCGGGCCCTTGATGTACTCCATGACCATGAAGAAGATGGCCTTCTCCTTTTCCGCGGCCAGCATGCGGACGATGTTCGGGTGACTGAGAGCGGCCTGGAGGCGCGGCTCCTTGAGGAGCTTGTAGAGCTCGGCCGATTGCTTGTGGGGCACTTTGATGGCGACCTTGATATCGAGCCAAGTGTCCTTGGCCAGGTAGACGGAGCCGAACCCGCCGCTGCCGAGCGACCGGATGATCTCGTACTTGCCGACTTTCTGTCCTTGGAGGAACATGTCACTCGTTCCAGAAATGCGCGATCATGGCCGCTCCCGCGACGGCCGCGGTCTCCGCCCGGAGGATGCGGCGGCCGAGGGACACGGCCTCGAACCCGGCCTGCCGGATGCCGCTCTCCTCCCCTTCCGTCCAGCCGCCGGGGGGCCCGACGATGAGGAGGACCGAAGACGGCGGCTCCCCCGCCGGCGCGGCGCCCGCCATGACGATGTCCCTGAGCAGCCGGCCGTCGTGCTCGCTCAGAAAGAGCCGCCGGTCCGCGCCGGGATCACGGAGGAGCTCCTTGAGCGGCCGGGGCGGATGGACCTCCGTCAGGAGAGGCGCCTTGCACTGTTTGGCCGCCTCCCGCACGATCCTCTTCCACCGTTCGAGCTTCCGGTCCGTCCTCTCGCCCGAGCCCTTGAGCGACCGGGCGCTGACGACCGGGATGACCTCTGCGCAGCCGAGCTCGGCGGCCTTCTCGATGACGGTCTCGAGCTTCTTCGCTTCCATAAGGCACAGAGCCAGGGAGATCCGCGTCCGGTGGCGTTTCTGGCGCTTCCATCGCCAGGACCACGACCTCGGTCCGGTCGTCGCCGACCTTTTCGACTCGGGTCAGGCAGCGGCGGCCGTGGGCATCGATGAGCCAGACCTCCTCCCCCGCGCGGACACGGGCCGCCCGGGCCAGGTGGCGATGCTCCTCGCCGGAAAGAACGATGAGGGTCGCGTCCCCGGCGATGAGCGGAACGTAGAACTGGTTGGCGGTCACTCTTCTCGCCGGCTCACTGCAGGATGCTCTTCAGCCTGTGGATGACGGTCTTGTCGACCGCTTCGACGTCCTCGCCGCGGAGACCGGCGAGCTTTTGGAGGAGCGCCTTCTGCTCTTTGTTCAGGTTGTCGGGCGTCCGCACCAGGATCTTGACGAAGAGGTCGCCCTTGCGCCGCCCGGATATATCCTGGACGCCCTTGCCCTTGAGGCGGATCGTCTCGCCCGGCTGCGTTCCGGCCGGGACCTTGACGACCTCATTCCCTTCGAGAGTGGGGATCTCGACCCGGGCACCGAGCGCGGCCTGGGCGAACGAAACGCCGATCTCGCAGACGAGGTCGTTCCCGTCCCTCTCGAAGAAGGGGTGCTTGCGGACGCGGGTCACGACGTAAAGGTCCCCCGCCGGCATGCCTTCGTCGCCCGCCTCGCCCTCGCCGACGAGCCTCAGCCGCGAGCCGTCGTCGACGCCGGCCGGGATGCGGACCTTGAGGGCCCGCTTCTCCCTGACGTGGCCCCGCCCCTGGCACGATTCACAGGGCGAGGCATTGACCTCGCCGGCGCCCTGGCAGCGCGGGCAGGTCCTGGCCATGCTGAAGAACCCCTGCTGGTAGCGGAGCTGACCGTGCCCCCCGCACGTCGCGCACGGCGCCGGCCGCGTCCCGGCCTTGCGCTTCGAGCCGCGGCAGACGGGGCAGGTCTCGGCCCGATTGAGCTTGATCTCCTTCTCGGTCCCGGCCGCGGCCTCGTCGAGGCCGATCTCCACCTCCAGCGCCAGGTCCCGGCCCCGGCTGCGCCGGGCCCCGCCGCGGCCGCGCTCCCTGCCGCCGAAGAGATCGCCGATGCTGAAGCCGAAGAAATTCCCGAGGATATCCTGGAAGTCCTCGAAGACGGACGAATCGAAGCCGGAAAAGCCCTGGCCCCGGAGCCCATCGTGGCCGAAGCGGTCGTAGACGGACCGCTTCTCAGCATCGGCCAGGACGCTGTAGGCCTCTGCCGCTTCCTTGAACTTCTCCTCGTCCTCCTTGCTCCCCGGATTGCGGTCCGGATGGTGCCTCAGGGCGAGCTGGCGGTAAGCTTTCTTGACGTCCTCGGGCGGGGCGTCCCGCGGCACGCCGAGGACCTGGTAGTAGTCCTTCTTATTCATCCGCTCTCTGTTTGGCCGCGGCGGGCCGGCCGCCGCCCGTCTGCCGCTTCCTCAGCTCGGCCACCTCCGCCGGCGTGAGGCCCGAGGACGGCCGCACCTCCACCTTCTGCTCGAGGCCCGTCTCCTTGTCCTTGGCGGAGACGCGGGCCAGGCCGTCGGCGTTGATCTCGAATGTGACATCGATCTGGGGCACCCCCGCCGGGGCGGGGTCGATGCCGACGAGCTCGAAGACCGCCAGGGACTTGTTCATCGAGGCCAGGAACCCCTCGCCCTGGAGGACGTGGATCCGGACCCGCCTCTGGTTGTGCTCCACGGTCGTGAAGGACTTGACCTTGCGGGTCGGGATGGTCGTGTTCCTCTCGATGACCATCTCGTAGCCGTCATTCTCGGTCTCGATGCCCAGGGCGAACGGCGTCACGTCCAGCAGGAGGACGAGATCGCGGACCTGGCCGGCGAGGATCCCCGATTGTATGGCCGCGCCCATGGCCACGATCTGATCGGGGTCGACCTTCTCTTCAGGCTCCCGGCCAAAGAAATTGGCCACCCGCTCCCGGACCAGGGGCATCCGGGTCTGGCCCCCGACGAGGATGACGTGGTCGATCCTGTCGACCGTCAGCCTGGCATCCTCGAGGGCCTTCTGGATGTGGGGCAGTGTCCTTTCGACGAGGTCGGCCGTCATGGCCTCGAAGGTCGTGCGGCTGAGGGTCTTGCGGATATGATTGGACTTGGCCCGGTCCGAGCTGATGAACGGCAGGTTGATCTCGGTCTCCGACATGAACGAGAGCTCCCTCTTGGCCTTCTCGGCGGCTTCCTTGACCCGCTGGAGCGCGAGCTTGTCGTCGCCGAGATCGATCCCGGTCTCGGCTTTGAAGGTCGCCGCCAGCCACTCGAGGATGCGGTTGTCGAAGTCCTCGCCGCCAAGGTAGGAGTCGCCGTTGGTGGCCAGGACGTTGAAGACACCGTCGCTCGCTTCGAGGATGGTGATGTCGAACGTCCCGCCGCCGAGGTCGTAGACGGCGGCCAGGCCGTTCTTCTTGGCGTCGAGGCCGTACGCCAGCCCCGCGGCAGTCGGCTCGTTGATGACGCGCTGCACCTCGAGCCCGCAGATCGTGGCCGCATCCTTGGTGGCCTGCCGCTGGGCGTCATTGAAATGGGCCGGGACCGTGATCACGGCTTCCGTCACGGGCTCGCCGAAGAACGACTCGGCGCAGGCCTTGAGATAGCCGAGGACCATGGCCGAGATCTCGGGCGGGCTCAGGGTCTTGTCCCCCAGGACGACGGCGACGTCGCCGTTGGCGGCCTCCTTCAGCTTATAGGGCAGCTTCGCCATCGCTTCCTGGATCTCGGCCGAGCGGAACTTCTGCCCGATCAGGCGCTTGACCGCGTAGAACGTGTTGGTGGGATTGGTGACGGCCTGGCGCATGGCCAACGTGCCGACGAGGCGCTCCCCCGAGCCGGTGAATGACACGACCGAAGGCGTCGTCGGAAGGCCCTCGAGGTTGGGGATGACGACGGGCCGGCCGCCTTCGAGATACGCGACGCAGGAGTAGGTGGTGCCGAGGTCGATGCCGATGACGCGTCCCATGCGCTCTTATCCTTTCTTCGGAACGAGGACCTTGACCAGGGTCGGCCGCAGCAGCCGGTCGTGGAGCATGTATCCCTTTTGGAGCTCCTCCGCGACCGTGGGCTCTTCGACCTCGGCGGACTCCTCGACGATCGTGGCGTGGTGGAAGTTCGGATCGAAGGCCCGGTTCTCGAGGACGATCGGCCGGACCCCGTGCTTGGCGAGCAGATTCTGGAACATCCGGAAAATGAGCTCGACGCCCTCACGGAACGTTTTCCCCTCCGCCTCGGAGGGACCGATCTTCATGGCCCGCTCGAAATTGTCGCCGACGACGAGGAGATCGCCCAGGAGGCCGCTCAGGGCGTATTGCTGGAACTCGGACTTCTCCCGCTCGAACCGCTTACGCAGGTTCTCCATGTCGGCGAGACGGCGGAGGTGCGCCTCCTTGAGCTCGTCGAGGTCCTTCTTGAGGCTCTTGATCTCGGCGTCCTTCTTCTTGAGCTTGTCCTTGACGCGGTGCCCATCGTCGGCCGCCTTGTCCTCCGGCTCCGCTTTCGCGGCGGCCGGGGGCCCGGGTGCTCGACCCTCGCCGGCGGGCGGGGCGTCCGGGAGGAACTCGATCTCGTCGCCGCCCTTGTCTTTTTCGTCCGTCATAGGCTGACCTCTCTGCCGAAGACCGTGATGGCCAGGCTGACGCGCTTGGCCACGCGGTCGACGAGCGGGATGATTTTCTCATACGGGATGCGCTTCGGGCCGATGATGCCGAGGGTCCCCAGGACCTGATTGCTGTAGCCGTAGTGGGACAGGACGAGCGAGCAGTCCTCGACGTTCGGGAAGTTGGCCTCCGACCCGATGAGGACCTTGACCCGGTCCAGGCTGATGAAATCGGAGATGAGCCGGGCCAAGGCGGCTTTCTCCTCGAAGCTCCGGAAAAGGGACCGCAGCTTGTTCATGTCGGAGAGCCCGCCCTTGCCGAGCAGGCGTGAGGTCCCCTGGAGGAAGATGCGGTCCTCCCCTTCCCTGTCGATCGACGTCTTGAGCAGGTCGAGGAGCTTGTTCAGGGTGTCCTGGTGCTTGACGCGGTACTTGGGAAGGTCGAGGACGAGCGCCTCGCGGACGGCGAGGATCGTCCGGCCGCGAAAATTCTGGTTGACATATTGGGAGGCCTGGTCGAGCTCGGTCTGCGTCAATGGCAGGGACGATTCGAGCGTCTCCGTCAGGACCATGTGGAAGGGCGTCACGAGGATGACCATGATCCGGCGGTCGGAGATCTTGATGAAACGGAGGTGCTCGAACGGCAGCCGGAAGATGCGCGGCGAGATGACGAACCCCAGGGCGTCGGAGTTGTCGGCCAGGACCCGGCAAGCCTGGAGGAGCAGAGAATCGAGGTCGGCCGTCCGGTTGGGGAATTCCTCCTGGATGAAGGGGACCCGTTCTTCCGGCAGGGCTTTTTCCTCGAGGAGCCGCCCGACATAGAAACGCAGGCCCTTGTCTGTCGGGACGCGCCCCGCGGAGGTGTGCGGCTGGGACAGGTAGCCCATCTCTTCGAGCTTGACCATGATGTTGCGGAGCGTGGCCGACGAGGCCGCGACCCGCTTGGTCTGGCACAGCGCGCCCGAGCTCACGGGACGCCCGTGGCGGACGAAGCTCTCTACGAGCAGCCCCAGGACCCTCTTGTCCTTGTCGCGAAGCGCGGATTTAGCCATACTTTTCCTTAAAGGCCTTTATAGCATTAGAAGCGACCGGGTGTCAAATGACTCAGAGTCAGAGGCCGGGCTGCTAAAGAATCATAATTCCAGCGTATCCAACAACTTGCGATGTGTCCCCCGACGCGTCGCCCGATGTTCCGTAGCGGACGAGCTCGGCCCCCGTGGCCCCAAGGCCGAGCGCCGCGACGAGGGCCGCGGTGGTGGGCTGGAAGCCGCACATCGAGATCCGCTCGGAGGTTACGGTCTCGAACAGGCCGGCCGGGTCGAGATCGAGCACCTTGCGGATGGCCAGCATGTCCTTCCTCTCCGCGGTCTTCAGCGGGACGTAGTGGCTCATGTCCGTGCTGGCCACGATGAGGATCTCGCGGCCATCCTCCTTGAGGGCCTTGGCCAAGGCCTTCCCGAGCGTTTCGAGCTCACCGTATCGGGCTTCATGCGAAACGCAGATCGGCACGATAGCGATGTCGGCCCGGAAGTACTGGAGGAAGGGCAGCTGGACCTCCAGCGAATGCTCCCACAGATGAGCCTGCTCGTCGTCATCGGCGAGGGGACACGCGGCGAGGATACGGGAGGCCAGGGTCTCTTCGATGGGGCTGTCCCCGAGCGGGGTCGACCAGCTGCCTCGGGCCTGTAAAGCGAAAAGGGAGCCGATCTCCCGGTGTCCTGGTCCGAGGATAACCGCGACCCCGGGGATCGCTGTCGCGGAGTAAACCGCCCCGGCGACGGGCCCCGAATAGACGTAGCCGGCATGAGGGGAAACGACCGCGATGGCCCTTTTGCGGGCCGCGGCCGGGCCGGTCAGCGCGGCGAGCGTCTCCCGCAGCTTCTCTCGGCTGCCCGGGTAGAATTGTCCGGCGACATAGGGTTTTCGTTTCATGGCCGCTACCTCCCTGCCAACATAGGCTCCGGGGGGCCGGATGTCAAACACGCGGCAAGGCGCGCCGGCCTTGTCCGGCGGGGCTCAGAGGACCTGGCGTTTCTCCTCGAAACGGACGCCCAGCTTCTCGAGCTCGTCGAGGATCGGGCCATAGATCTCGGGTCGAACGGGGACCTGGACCCCGGGCAGATTGATCCTGCCTTCGAGGATGAGACGGGCGCCGATCGCAGCGGGCAGCCCGACCGTGCGCGACATCGAGGAATCGCCGCCGGGGACGCCGTAGTCGACGAGGGTCGAGACGATCCTCTCCGTCCGTCCGGATTCCGTGCGGACCAGGAACTCGTGCTGGAGGACGACCATGTCCCTCTCCCCCTTTTCGTAGCCGAGCCTGGCCATCATGAGGGCGGTCAGATTGTCGAGGGCCGAGCCTTTCGCCATGGGAAGAGGCGCTCCCCCGAACAGCCCCAGCCATTCGAAGCGGGACAGGACAGCCGACTCCGGCGCGAGCCCGAGCCTTGAAGCCACGGCGCCCTTCGTGTCGGCGCCCGGGGCGGCTTGGGCCAGCTCCCGCGCCAGGCCGTCGAAGGAGACGCCCGTGCGGTCCTTCGGCGTATCGTCGAGAAGTCCCAGCTCGACCATCTTTCTGACGGTCTCGCACCATCCGGGGTAGCGCAGCGTCCCCCGGAAAACGGTCTGGGCCTCGGGGATGCCGTAGGTTTCCCGGTAGGACACGGAGTCGCGGTTGGGATAGCCTTCGAACTCGCCGAGACCGGGGATGCTGATCGTCTCGGGCCCGGCGAAGAGGTCGGCCGCGGCAATGGTCACGATGCGGCCGTCCTTGAGGAACTTGGCTGAGTTCTTGGACGCAAGCAGGACACCCCGGGGGCTCCAGGAGAACTTGTAGCCGAAGGGATTGGTATTGGCCTCGGGCGCCGGGAGCCCGCCGCACCAGGAAGTGAAGCCGGAGACCTTGCCCCCGGCATCGTGGACCTCGTGAATGACGCGCATGGCCTCCATATGGTCGATGCCGGGATCGAGGCCGACCTCGTTGAGGAGGATCAGGCCCTTCTCCTTGGCCCGCGCGTCGAGCTCCCTCATCCCCGGGCTGACGTAGGAGGCGGTGACCATCGGCCTGCCCTTTTCGACGGCCAGCTCGGCGACGACGGGGTGGAAGGTGTAGGGGACCATGCTGACGACAAGGTCGGCCCGGCCTATGGCCGATGCCAGGGCGGCCCTGTCCGAAATATCGAGGACCTCGGACGCGCCGCGGGGATGGCCGGCGACAAGCTTGGCGGCCCGGCCGGCTTCCACGTCGGCGACCGTCACCGAAAAGTCCGGCTGGCCGAGGAGGTAGTTGACGAGCGGCTTGGCCACCAGGCCGGCGCCGAGTACGAGCACTCTTTTCATCCGATTCTCCATGAGTCGAATTCTGTTCAGACGAGGAATTTCCCGAGATAAGCGTAGCCGGACGTGAGCTCGCCGCGGTAGACGATGACGGCCCGGCGAAGCACGTCGGGCAGGCCGCACTCGGCGAAGGGCTTGTCGAAGCGCGCCGCGGCGAGGGCCGGGACGTGCTCCTTGAGCTTGCCGCTGAAGTAGGTGGAGGACTCGAGCGGCAGCTCGGCGGGGAGATTGTAGACGGCCAGCACCGCGGGGCCCACGCCCTCGAAACCGGTCAAGGCCTTGTCCTGGAACGGATCGAAGACATAAACCGGGTTCTCCGAATCGGTGGCCCGGACCGTGGATTCGATCGAGCCGTCGATGTCGCAGGTGATGTCGCCGATGACGCGGAACCTCGGCCGGTTGCCGCCGCCGTAAAGCTTCTTCAAGAAGGCCTTGGTGATGTACTTGGGGAATTTCGGGTCCCAATAGATCCCGTTGACGAGGGCCGTGAGGTACGGCAGGACCTCCTCGGTGACGGCCCGGTAAGATTGCGGATTCTGGTAATAATCCTGGAGATCGAAGGCCTTCTGCCCGTCGATCGGCCTGACCATGTCCTCTTCATGGAAGACGGCCTTGTAGAGGTTCCTGTGGACCTTCCCGCCGTCCTCGAAGAGCTTGGGGATGTCGGCCGGACTGACATTCTCGACCGGCAGCAGGTCGAAGATCTCCTGGGCACCCTGCGAGACATGCCCGTAGCCGAAGAACCCGAAGATGAGGGGGCTCAGCGCGGGCGGCACGCCCTCTTTGGCGATCTTCCAGGCGAGCTTGCCGACGGCTTCCCGGGCGTCGACGAGGCTCTGGTAATAGTGGGTCGGGTGGAGCATCGTGAAGGGATTCGCGATGCCCTCGGTCTGGAGCCGCTTGCCGAGGGTCCAGAGCACGTCGATCATCCCGGCGTGCCCGGCATAGTTCCCGAAATAGAGGACCCGGCGCCCCTGCTCGTCGACCATCTTCTCGTAATCGATGATGGTGCAACCGAGGTCCATCATCCTCTTGAGCATGGGCCTGTTCTGGCTCTGGCCCTTGGCGGTATGGGAAAAGAAGAGATACGTCTTGTCCTTTTCGATGAGCTCGATAGGGATCTCCTTGAGGGCCAGGACGATGGGGCAGGGCGAGAGTCCCTCCTCGACGGGAATGCCGGACAGGCGGTAATCATCGTCCGTGAAAATGCGGATCTTCGATGGCTGGACTCGGAATTCGACGGGCAGGCGGTCGCTGAGCTCGCGGGCATGGGACGGGATCAGGGGGACCCGCTTTTCCCATTTGTTGATGTCCTCTCTGCGGATGCCGATCTTGACGTTCATTTATGAATGCCTTTTAAAAGGGGGTATGAGGAAGCCCAATTATGCCACTTTCGCCCCCGGGGTACAACCCTTGTTCGGGGATAAACCAACGCCGGCTGCCGTGTGTCCTCGGGGATCGTCTCCGTTCGCTGCGATGAGTTTTAACGCCTTCCCGGTCCGGAGCTGATGGGAGGGGGCCGCATCTCCGTCCCGTGAAGTCTAACTCACCGCTTCATGCTCACTCCGGCGATCCCCTCAGCCACATTTTCGGCGGCCTGTCCCTGTTCTTTTCCACCAATACCCCGCCCATTGCATGTTGACGGATACGGGGCCGAACGGCTAATATGGGCGGGATGATCCGGTTCCACAACACCTTGGGCGGCAAGGTCGAGGACTTCGTCCCGATCGAGCCCGGGCACGTCAAGCTCTATACGTGCGGCCCGACGGTCTACGATTACCCCCATATCGGCAACTGGCGGGCCTACATCTTCGAGGACCTGCTCAAGCGCTTCCTGCTCTTCCGGGGCTTCAAAGTCGCCCACGTCATGAACATCACCGACGTCGATGACAAGACCATCCGGGGGGCCCAAGCCAAGGGAGTGGGCCTCGACGAGTACACGAAGCCGTTCATCGAGGCCTTCGGCCGGGACCGCGACACCCTGGCCATCCTGCCGGCCGATCAATACCCGAGGGCGACGGCCCACATCCCGGAGATGGTCGCCCTGATCAGGACTCTCCTCGAAAAAGGCTTCGCCTACAAGAAGGAAGGCTCGGTCTATTTCGCCATCGACAAGTACCCCGCCTACGGGCGCCTGTCCAAGATCAACCTCGAGGACCGCCGGCCGGGGGCCCGCGGCGACGCCGACGAATATGAGAAGGAGAGCGTCCACGACTTCGCCCTCTGGAAGGCTGCCAAGCCGGGCGAGCCCTTTTGGGAGGCCGAGATCGGCCCGGGCCGGCCGGGCTGGCACGTCGAGTGCTCGGCCATGAGCGCCAAGTACCTCGGGACCACGTTCGACATCCATTGCGGCGGCGTCGACAACATCTTCCCCCACCACGAGAACGAGATCGCGCAATCCGAGGCGGCCAACGGCGTCAGTCTGGCCCACTATTGGCTCCACTGCCACCATCTCGTCGTCGACGGCGAGAAGATGTCGAAATCGAAGGGCAATTTCTACACCCTGGCGGACATCCTGGCCAAGGGATATGAGCCTTCCGACGTCCGCTATCTCCTCCTCTCGACGCATTACCGGAGGATGCTCAACTTCACCTTCGAGGCCCTGGACCAGGCCAGGACGGCGCGCCAGAGGATGGGCAACTTCCTCGGCGAGCTCAAGGACCTCGCGGGGACCGCGGGACAGACGACCTCCGTCGAGCCGCTCATCGTGGCCGCCCTGGCCGGTTTTGTCGCCGGGCTCGAGGACGACCTCAACATCGCCGAAGCCCTGGCCGCGGTGTTCACCCTGATCAAGAACGCCAATCCCCTTCTCGTCCAGGGCGAGATCTCGAAAGACGGGGCAGCAAAGCTCGCCGCCTTCTTCACGGAGATCGACGCGGTCCTGGCCATTAAGCCCTCGTCCACGGTCGCAGCCTCGGGGAAGATCACTGTAACGAGACAAGTTCGGGGAAACGCCTCTGTCACTCCCGGCGAGTTCTCAGATGTCGAGAAGCGCCTGGAGGCCGAGGTCCAAGCCAAGATCGAGGCCCGGCTGAAGGCGCGTGCGGAGAAGGACTTCGCCAGGGCCGACGCGATCCGCCGCGAGCTCCTGGATATGGGCATCATTCTCGAGGACACGAAGGACGGGGTCCGCTGGAAGAAGGCCGGCCCGCCCAAGGCCTGACCTGTCGCAAAAGCCCGGGAGACCGCCGGTGACCGCCCCCAAGAGACCGACCCAAGCCATGGGGCTCGAAGGCGAGGAGATCGCCTGCCGCTACCTCATCAGGAAGAAGTACGACATCCTTGCCAGACGCTTCAAGATGTTCCGCGGCGAGATCGACATCGTCGCCCGCGACGGAGAAACCCTCGTTTTCATCGAGGTCAAGACCCGGGCGGACGAGTCCCACGGGCGGCCTGAGGAAGCGGTAACGCCCGGAAAGCAGAGGCAGATCCGCAGGATCGCCCAGGGCTACCTCGTCGCGAATCCCAGCCCCGGCGTCGATTGCCGCTTCGACGTCGTCGCCATTCTTTTCCGCGGCCCGGACGATTGCCGGCTCGAGCATTTCATCGACGCGTTCTAGCCTGGACTATTCATAAAAACGCCGGATTTCTCAGTAAGACAAGAAAACCCAAGACCGGCATTTTTACCCTTCGGGCAAGCCGATCCGGCCGCAAAGCGGCGTTAGAAGCCGTAGGTGATGCCGACCCGCAGGCTTCGCCCCGGCTCGATCATGGCGTCGCTGTCGGCCCGGCTGATGTAGGCGGTATTGAAGACGTTGCCGAGGACGACGCTGAAGGTCAGGCCCTGCCAGAGATAGCCGGCCTTGAGGTTGACCAGCTCCGAGGAAGCGACCGCGATCTCGGCCGGACCCGGATCGTCCTTGGCCAGGCTGAAGGTCGCGTTGAGCTCGGCCGAGAATCGGCCCTTCCAGTACCGCGTCCCGGTGAAAACGCGGAAGGGGGGGACATCGTTCAGGGGCTCGCCCGTGGCCAGGCTTCGGCCCCGGATCGCAGCGAAGTTGCCGAAGATCTTCCAGCCTGAGAGGACAAAAGCCTCGGCTTCGAATTCGAGCCCCTGGAGGCGGCCCCGCTCGATATTCCCGTAGGTATAGGTCGTCGGATCGAGCTGGTAGCGCTCGATCATGTCGTCGATCCGGTAGCGGAAGGCATACAGGCCGAGGAAGTAACGGCGGCCAAGCAGCTTGAGCCCGCCGTCCAGGTTGAAGCTGCTCTCCGGCCTCAGGTCGGGCTGGCCGATGATGAACCCGCGGCCGCTGATGCCGGTATAGAAACGCTCGTTGATGCTGGCCAGACGATAGGCCCGGGATGCGTTGACGAAGGCCGTGAGGTCGCTGGCGAGCCTGTAGGAAACCGCCAGGAAGCCGGTCGGCTGCTCATCCTTGGTCAGGATCGGCCGGATTTCCGGGGTGCCGATCTCGCCCTGATGGGGTTCGGCCCTCATCTGCAGCAGGTCGTAGCGCACGCCGCCGAGGATATCGAGGCGTTCGATACCGGAGAAATCCGCGGAGAGGAAAGCGCCGAGATCGCCCCGGCTCGCGGTGTCGTAAGGGTATTCCTCCTGCACTGACGTGACGGCCCCGAATTCGTCATAAGAGGTGGTGGAATTGAAAGCGTGGGCGCCGGTCCGTCCGAAGTAGTCGAGGCCGCCTTCCAGCCGCAGCGACGGCGCGACCTTTTTCGAATACGAGGCCTGGACGCCGAATTCCGTGCTGTCGGTCTTGGCATAGGATTCTTTGGTCAGGAAGCCGCTATAGGTGTCGGTCAGCGTTTCCAGGAAATTGGGATTGGCGAAGGCCTGAACGTGGATCTCCCCGTCCTTGCCGACGTTCTTCTCCGTCCAATGGGCCTGGATGAGGTTCTGGTTCTCCCTCGGATACCAGGTCGGCTTGGTGGCCGCCGTGCTGTTGGGCTTGCCGATGTCCGTCCCGCGGGCGGCGAGAAGACTGAGATCGATCTCACGCTTGTCCGTCCGGTAGGCGGCTTTGGCCAGCAGGCTCCCCTGCGTGTATTGGGACTGGAGGACCTGCGTCCCTCCCGGGGCGCGGTACAGGCCTGCGTCCGCATATTGAAAAGAGAGCAGGAAAGCCCACGGCCCGGACGAACCCTCGAGCCCCAAGCCGATTCGCTTCTCCCCGTTCGTCGTTCCGTATCCCGCCTGGAACCGTCCGTGCATCCCGCCGTCGAATCGGGGCGAGCGGGTCATGAGATGGATGACCCCGCCGATGGCGTCCGAACCGTAGAAGACCGACGAGGCGCTCCGCAGGACCTCGACGCGCTCGATATCCTCGGGGCTGACGAACGACGCGTTGGGCCCCGTCCGGCGGTCGCTTTCGAGCCGGGCGCCGTCGACAAGGTAGAGGACCCGTCGCCGGGCCAATCCCCGGACGGACGGGACGAGCGAGAATCCGGCAGTGCCGAGCGCTCCCACTCCGGGGACGTCCTGCAAGCCGTCGTTGATATTGGGGACCAGCTTGTCGGCGAGCGTCTCGCCGGAGACGACCGTGCTGGCCGCGGGGACCTGGAGCGAAGACTCGGGATAGCGCAGGGCCGTGACCACGACTTCCTCGCTCTGCTTGATGAGCGGCGCGAGAACGAGGACGATCGGCCGGCCAAGCTCCTTGGGCCCGAGCAGGAACTCGCGCTCGTAATAATCCGGGTGGACGACCTCGAGAACGATCCGGCCGGTGTCCGGGATGTCGAGGACAAAGCGCCCCTCGGCGTCCGTTGCCGCTTTGAGGCCGCTCGCCCGATGCAGGACGACCGCGTTGGGGACGGGATTCTGGACACCCCCGACGACCGTCCCCCGGACTTCGGCGGCCCGGACCGGAATGGCGGCCGCGAACAGTACGCAAAAAACGCAAGAAAGGAGGCAAACGAAAACAGGCTTGCGCATGGTCATCTCCGTTGCCAATTAGACGCGGGGGAGGCCCGGTTTCTTCCCAGCCCGGGCGGCCCTCGCGGCTATGGCCGCCCTCCGGGGCTTGTCCTTTTCACCAGGCAGGGGTCGGCGGACGCCTGGGCCAGCTCCCCGACGCTCCTGCCCAGGACGGGATGGATGACCCGGGCGGCGAGCTCGCTCAGGGGCACCAGGACGAAGTTCCTCAGGTGGAGCCGGGGATGCGGGATGACCAGGCCCGGCGTATCGACCACCAGGTCGCCCGCGAGCAGGATGTCGATATCGATCGTCCGCGGGCCTTTGGCGAAAGTCGGAACGCGTTTCAGGCCGGCTTCGACGGATTTCGCCAGGCGGAGGAGCCCCGGCGGGTCGAGCGCCGTCCGGACCTCGAGGACCTGGTTCAGGAACCAGGGTTGATCCCGGTAATCCACTGGTTCTGTTTCGTAGACGGACGACTCCCTGAGGATCTCGACGCCGGCGGCGGCCAGAAGTCTCCGGGCCCGGGCCAGGTTCGCCGTCCGTCGCCCCAGGTTGCTGCCGAGGCTGAGATAGTAGGTCATGGCCTTTATGACCCCCCTATTCTATCCGATTCGCGATGCCGCGCAATCCGCACCTCGTACCGCCGTTGCCCGAAGCCCGGAGTTCCTCTATAATTGGGAGGCCATGAAAACAGAAGACATCCTCAACGCGAGACTGAACGGACTTGGACACTGGACGGGCAACACTCCCCTCCTCGCCATAGACCTGAGCTTCGACGGCGAACGGCGCGTCATCTATGCCAAGGCCGAGAATCTCAACATGACCGGCAGCATCAAGGACCGGATGGCATATCATGTCATCCGTCGCGGCTATGAGCGGGGCACCCTCAAGCCGGGGGCGACGATCATCGAGGCGACGAGCGGCAACACCGGCATTGCCTTCGCGGCCTTCGGACGGGCCCTCGGGCATCCCGTGACCATCTTTATGCCCGACTGGATGAGCCAGGAGCGCAAAGACCTCATCCGGTGCCTCGGCGCCCATGTCCGCCTCGTCTCGAAGGAGGAAGGCGGGTTCCTGGGCAGCATCAGGCTCTCCGAGGAGTACGCTGCCTCGCTCGAAAGCTCGTTCCTGCCGCGGCAGTTCTCCAACGAGGACAATGTCGACGCCCATTATCGGACAACGGGGCCCGAGATCTGGTGGCAGCTCCGCTGGCAGGGCCTGCGGCCCGACGCCTTCATCGCCGGCGTGGGCACGGGCGGGACGATCATGGGTACGGGCCGCTTCCTGAAGCAGAAGAACCCTTCGGTCAAGCTTTATCCCCTCGAGCCCTCCAACTCGCCGACGATGTCCACCGGGCACAAGGTCGGGAAGCACCGCATCCAGGGCATCAGCGACGAGTTCATTCCCCCCATCATCGACTTGGCCAAGCTCGACCGCGTCGTCTCCGTCGACGATGGCGACTCGATCATCATGGCCCAGAAGCTCGCCGGCGAGATCGGGGTGGCCGTGGGCATCTCGTCCGGGGCCAACATCCTGGGCGCGCTGATGGCCCAGAACGAGCTCGGCCGTGACGCGGTCGTGGTCACGGTCCTGTCCGACGACAACAAGAAATACTTGAGCACGGACCTGCTCCGGGAAGAGGCCGTCAAGAAGGACTTCCTGAGCCCCCGCGTCAAGCTCCTCGGCTTCCGGGCCTTCAAGCGCGTCTGCCAGACATGCTGCGACCCCGAGACCTGCGTGGCCGACCATCCGGACGGGATCCCGGACAAGGAGCTCGCGCTTTCCCCCTGCCCCTGGCGCTTTCCGGGCGAATCCAGCTGATTGTCGTCGAGCGGGGGCGGCTTGAGGCCGGGTTCAGGCGGTTTCGTGAAGGGACACGACGAAGCGGCCGCCTTGGGCCAATGGCGTGACGGTCATCGAGTACGTGATTTCGCCGATGGCCGCCTGCACCGCCGCCTCGGCGCCCGTTTCCCGGGCTTTCCGTACGGCCTCCGCCGCGGCCGAGCTGCGGACCACTTCCCAGAAATGAAGGCCATCCGGGGCCTCCCGGCCGGCGATCCGGCGGAAGCTCGCGTTGCAGACGACGATCCGCGCATCCTGATCGATGACGCAGAGTCCTTCCTGGACGGAGGCCAGGATGCCGAGGATCTCTTCGTTCTGCAGCCGGATCTCCCCGAACATGGCCTTGAGCCGTCCGGACATGGCGTTGAAGCTGTGGGCGAATCCCTTGAACTCCCCTTTCCGCCGCGTCGAGACGGAGACGTCGAAATCTCCTGCCGCCACCCGCGTCGACGCATCGATGACCTCGCGGAGAGGCGCCGCCTCCGATCTCGCGAGGAAGAACGCCAGGACGAGCGCGATCAGGGTCACGACGCCGACGACCTTCAGCAGATCGGCCCGAAGGGCGGCCATGAGGACCTGGAAGTCCTTCATGAAATAGCTCAAGCGGAGGGCCCCGACGACCCGGCCGCCGGCCTTGAGGGGGACGCTCATGTACATCATGGTGGCCTTGAGCGTGGAGCTGAGCCGGATGGACATCTGCTTCTCGCCCCTGAGGGAAGCCTGGATCTCCGGCCTGAAGAAGTGGTTCTCCATGTCCCGGGCTTCCTTCTCCGAATCGGCCAGGACGTCGCCGGCCATGTCGAGGACCGTGATCCTCGTGCCCGTTTGGCGGCCGAGGGAGGTGATGAGACGGGCCAGGTCCCCCGTTCCCGCGCCGGTGAGGTAAGGGACGACCTGCCCTTCGAGAACGAGGGCCATGTGGTCGAGGCTCGCGGAGCGCTCCGCGATGTGGTGCGTCCGCATGAGCGGGGGGGCGAAGATCATGACCCCCGTGGCCAGGAGGGCTATGACGGCGACGTAGCCCAGGAAGATCCGAAGGAACAGCGTCCTCTTCATTCTTCGGGACACCCTTGCCGGGCTCCTTTCAAGGCGATATTATAATGGAAAGCCGGCCTTTTGGCATCGTCTTTATTGGAGGAGGTCATCATGAGCAAGCTCGCCCTGCCGGTCCTGTTCCTGGTCCTGGGCCTGGCCGGATTCGCCGCCGGCCAGATGAAGTTCGAGAAGGACGTCGTCCCGACCGCCAAGGGCGATCTCGAGATCACCTTCCTCGGCCACGGGACGCTGATGATGGCCTTTGGCGGAAAGACGATCCACGTCGACCCGTACGGCGACGTCGCCGATTACGGGACACTCCCCAAGGCCGATCTCGTCCTGGTGACCCACGAGCATTTCGACCATCTGGACCCCAAAGCCCTCAAGGCCATCCTCAAACCGGATACGGCGATCGTCGCCTCCAAGTCCTGCGCCCCCAAGCTCCCGGGGGCCGTCATCATGGCCAACGGCGAAAGCCGCACCGTTCTGGGTCTGGCGATCGAGGCCGTTCCGGCCTACAATATCGCCCACAAGAGGCCGGACGGAAGCCCCTTCCATCCCAAGGGCGGCGGCAACGGCTACGTCGTCACCTTCGGCGACAAGCGCGTCTACATCGCGGGCGACACGGAGGACACGCCGGAGATGAAGGCCCTGTCCTCGATAGACGTCGCTTTCCTGCCGATGAACCTGCCTTACACCATGTCCCCCGAGCAGGTCGCCGATGCGGCCCGGGCCTTCCGGCCAAAAGTCCTCTATCCCTATCACACCGGAGATACGGACACGTCCAGGCTGGTCAAGCTCCTGAAGGGGGAAAACGGCATCGAGGTCAGGATCCGCAAGCTCAGCTGACGCCGGCGGTCATTCGCCGCCGGCGCAGCCCTTGAGGCCGGTGGCCCGTCCCTCCTCGATGTGATGCTTGATCGTCTTGCCGCGGACCATGTAGATGACGTCCTCGCCGATGTTCGTGGCATGATCGGCGATGCGCTCGAGGTGGCGGCCGACGAGGATGAGGTCGACGGCGACCGATATCGTCCCCGCGTCCTGCATCATGTAGGTCAGGAGCTCTCTGAAGACCTGGTTTTCGAGCTGATCGACCTGGTCGTCCCTCAGACAGACGTCCCGGGCCAGAGCGTCGTCCCGGTTGATGAACGCGTTGAGGGCGTCCCGGACCATCACCTGGGCCAATCCGGCCATGCGGGGAATGTCGATCAGGGGCTTGAGCTCCGGCTGCTTGAGAAGGTCGATCGTCCGCTCGGCGATGTTCACGGCCAGGTCACCGATGCGCTCGAGGTCGCTGCTGATCTTCATGGCCGAGGTGATGAACCGCAGGTCCGTGGCCATGGGCTGGCGCAGGGCCAGCATGTGCATGCACATCTCATCGATCTCGATGTCCAGGCAGTTGATGGCCTCCTCCCGATCGAGGACCTGGCAGGCCATCTTCTCTTCGCGGTCCTTGAGCCCCCGGACGGCCAGGGTGATCTGCTCCTCGGCCCGGGCGCCCATCTCGAGGAGCTTCTCCTTGAGATTCTTCAGCTCTTCGTCGAACGGACGGTCTATCTTGGACATCCTTCCTCCTCGATGGGCCGGAGCGCGGCCGCGGGGACGAGCCTCATGCGATGACGGGGCCAGTTTAGCGTTTTCGGGTCCCCGAATCAAGCCAACGGGTACGGCTCCAGACCGCGGCGGCTCACTTGATCGACGTATTGATCACGCTGTAGAGGGCCGTCTCGGAGACGATCCCGCCCGGCCCGTACAGGATGAAATAGACCCTGAGGCCTTGGGGCGTCTGGACGACGGTGTGGTCCTGTGGCCCGACCACGGTACTCATGGTCCCGTCTTTGGAATAGCCCTGGACGAAAGGCGAGGCGGCGATAGCCAGGGTCAGACCGTCGGCCGTCGTGCCGTCGAAAAGGCCCGCTTTGGAATTCACATAATTGCCCGTGCATCGCGTTCCCCATAGGAAAGTGTGCGTCGCGCCCCGCGCGTCGATGACGGGGGTCACGCCCGGAGCACCGCCTTCCGCCGGGCAAAGCTTGTCGAGCCGGACGCCGTCTTCCCGTATAAAGCTCAGGCCGTCGGTCGATACGGCGCTTAAAACCCGGACATAGTCGCTCGTTCCGCCATAGTACATCCGGAATCGGCCGTCGGCGAGCAAAAGGACCCGGCCGACTCCGATCCCATTTGTCTCGTATCCCGTGCCTGAAAAGATCAGCCTCTCTCCCGGCTCCCCGACAAAGGTCCAGCCGCCGTCCGTGGATAGGGCGCTCTTGATGGCCTTATAGCCCCTGGCGTTGACCTGCCCCTGCTTTTGATCGAGCCAGTACATACGGTAAGAGCCGTCGGGGTTGAGAATGATCCAGTGCCCGAAGAGAGTATATCCTTCGAAACGATAGCCCGCTTCCTTCGTGAAATTCAGACCGTCGTCGGAGATCCAGCTGACCATCCCCCACCAATCGGGATCGTTCGGGGTGTCGGCGACCGCATAATAGATCCGGGTGCGACCGTCATCAAGCCGGATCGCGACGGGGTCGGATCCGCCGTTCCCGGTCTGGCCCATGCTCAGGCTCACGCCCTCGTAGGTCCAGCCGCTGCCGAGCCTCAGGCAGGTCGCCGGCGTCCCGCTGCAGGTGTAGGGTTTGGGTGTCGTGTCGTCGGGCTCTTCCTTGGCCCCGCAGGCCGAAAGCCCAAGCATGCCGATCAATCCGGCAACCAAGAGGATAAAAAACCCTTTTTGACGCCCGCTCATGGATGACCTCCCCCCGGGGCAATGCGTGGTGGATGCGGCGGCCACTCTCCCCACCCCCGTATGGTGCTCATCTTACGGAAAAGCGGAGAGGGAATGCAAGCGGAGTGATAGGGGAAGAAAAGATGGCTCCTCGGGCAGGACTCGAACCTGCAACCTAGTGGTTACAAGAGCCCCAAAATTTCTTCTGGGCTTGGACTATCTCTTCACCCGTCCCGAATTAGGGCTGAGGGTGCCGGGCGCTTCCCGCGGCCCCCAGGCCGCGGTACGAGCGATGCTCTAGTCTCTGCACCTTCCTCATCCCGCCGGGATAAGGCTTGGCTCAGGATTACCTTTCTCCGCTTCCGCGAAGGGAAGGCTTCCCTGAATTCACCCGGTTTTTCAACCACGATCTCTCGTGGAAGCTGCGATAACACAGCCACCCGCTCTGCCGATTGAGCTACCGAGGAGCAGGCTGGCGCAATATAACACGGGGATAACAAAAAATCAAGGAGAACGCCGATGGCCTTTCAGGCTGCCAGGAATCTCAGAACCGGTAGCTGGCCTGCTTGCGCTTTTTTCGGTAATCGTCGCCCGCCATCTCGACGACCTTGCACATCTCGTAGATGCGTGACCGAAGGCGGACCCCGACGCGGTCGATGAGGGTGTCGTCGCTCTTCTTGTAGAACGAATCGCGCTTGTCCTCTTCCTCGTCGGTGTCGGGGTAGTTCGTGGTGAACAGGGTCAATTTCTTATGGTTGTAGCGGTGGTTGATGATATAAAAGACGGTCTCCTCGACCCAGGCCGTCGTCCGCTTCGCCCCGAGCTCATCGAGGACGAGGACGTCGGACCGGAAAACCGGAGTGAGCACGTCGGATTCGGACAGCGTCGAATCCGGCGTGAAGGTGCTCTGGATCTCCCGGATGAGGTCGCGGAAGTCGTAGAAGATGCAGGCGGCGTCCTTGGTCCTGATGAGCTCTTGGATAATGGCCACGGCCAGGTGTGTCTTCCCTACGCCGCAGGGGCCGATGAAGAGCAAGCCGACGTTCTGGCCCGGGTAGTTCTTGACGAACTGCCGCGAGAGCTTGAGGGCGTCTTGGTGGGAATGGTTATCCTCATGAATCTCGAAATTTTCCAGGGTGCAGTTCTGGTAGCGCTGCGGGATGTTGGCCTGGTCGACCAGGGACTGCTTCCAGCGCTCGCCGTAGCACTCGCAGCGCCGGGCCACCGGGGAGCCGCCGGCGCCCTCGAGGAGCCAGCCCGTCCCCTGGCACTTGCCGCAGACCGCTTGTTCGCTCAATTCAAATATCCTCTGAGGTGTTGGAGCTTGTGCGACCGGCTGAGCTTGCGCATGGCCTTCTGCTCGATCTGGCGGATCCTCTCCCGCGTCAGCTTCAGCTGATCGCCTATCTCCTGGAGGGTCCGCGGCCGGTCGTCGTCCAGCCCGAAGCGCAATTTTAGCACAAGTGCCTCTTTCTCATCCAGTTCGCCGAGGATCTCCCGGATCTGCTGCCGGACCGAGGACTTGATGATCTGGTACTCGACGGAGGGGGAAGCGGCGTCGCTGATCTTGTCCTCGACCTCCCGGCCGTCCTCGTCGGGCTTGTCGCTCAGGGACACGTTGCGCTCGCCGAGGATCTCCAGGTCCTCGATATCGGACTCCGTCACCGCCATGGCCTTGGCGATCTCCTCCCGCGTCGGGTCGCGCCCGAGCTCGCTCTTGATCTCGGCCGTCTTCTTTTTCATCAGCGAGATCTGGTCGGCGAGCTTCTGGGGAATGCGGGTGATGCGCGAGTACAGCGTCAGGGCGTGGACGATGGCCTGGCGGATCCACCAGACGGCATAGGAGACGAAGCGGACGCCCCTGGTGGGGTCGAAGCGCTTGGCGGCCTCGATGAGCCCGACGTTGCCCTCGTCGATGAGATCGAGGAGGCCCAGCCCCATGCCCCGGTACTTCTTGACGTAGGAAACGACGAACTTGAGGTTGGATTTGACGAGGATCTGGAGGGCCTCTTTGTCCCCGCCGCGGATCCTCTCCCCGAGCTTCTTCTCCTCCTCCTCGGTCAGGGCCGGGAACTTGGAGATCTCCTCGAGGTAGTGCTTGATGTTCCTCGAGTCGAAGAAATCCCGATAATCCATCCCTCACCCGCTCCGGGGCCTGACTTTGACGACGCCGCCCGGCCGGACGCTGACGAGGGCCCGGCGCCGGGCCTCGAACTCCTCTTCCTTGCCTTGGAAGAACTCCCGCCGGACATACTCGAGGAAATCGGAGACTTCGGCCTCGATGCGCTCGATCTTGTCCCTCATGTTGAGGATGACCTCGACCCCGGCCAGGTTCACGCCGAGGTCACGGATGAGGTTGAGGATGATCTCCAGGCGTTTGAGGTCGTCGGCCGAGTAGAGGCGGGTGTTGCCGGTGCTCCGGGACGGCGCGAGCAGGCCTTCCTTCTCGTAGAGGCGGAGGGTCTGCGGATGGATCTTGTACATCTCGGCGACGCTGGAGATATGATAGTAGGAGCTCGGCCCTTTTTTCGTTTCCTTGCGCGCTTTTTTCATGTCAGTTCATCCCGCTCGTCTCTCTCGGGTTCGGCCCCGAGATCTTTTCCAGCTCCTTCATCATCTCCCGGATCCGCTCGTTGTCGAACGGAGGCGGCACGATATACACCTCGGCGTACTCGTCGCCGCGGCCCTTGCGGCCTGCGACAGGAGCGCCCTGCTCCTTGATGCGGAATTTCTGGCCCGATTTCGTCCCGGGCGGAATGCGGATCGTCGTCTGGCCCCACAGGGTCGGCACCTCGATCTTGGCCCCCAGCGTGGCCTCGGGGACCGAGATGGGCACCTTGACCGAGATGTTGGCGCCGTCCCGACGGAAATAGGCGTGAGGCACGACCTCGATGACGATGTACAGGTCGCCGGGAGGCCCGCCGTTCCGGCCGGCGTTGCCCCGGCCGGGGACGCGGACCTTGGAGCCGTCGTCGACGCCGGCAGGGATGCGGACGGAGATAAGATCGGAGATCTGGACGGCACCCTGGCCGCCGCAGGCCTGACAGGGCTCGCCGGGGGCCTGGCCGGTCCCGCCGCAGGCCGGGCAGGCGCTCGAGAACTTCATGAAGCCGCGCTGGACCGTGCCGCGGCCGCTGCCGCCGCAGCTCGGGCAGGCCCGCTTGCGCGACCCGGCGGCATGGCCTTGTCCGCCGCAGGGCTGGCAGGCGGCCTGGCGATTGACGCGGATGCGGGTCTGGACCCCGTGGATGGCGTCCTCGAACCCGATCTGCATGGAGTATTGGAGGTCCTCGCCGCGCTCGGGGACGCCGCCGGCGGCTTCGGCGCCGCGGATCCCGCCGCCCCCGGTGAAGAGATTCTCGAAAAAATCCCGGAACGTCGACGAGCCGTAGTCGGAAAAATCGAAGCCTTCGAATCCCGGTCCACCGGGCCCGCCGCTCGGCCCCGCGCCCGGCGGGACCCCTCCGAGGTCGCCGAACTGGTCGTACTGGGCCCGCTTCTTCGGGTCGCTGAGGACCGCGTAGGCTTCCTGGATCTCCTTGAACCGGGCCTCGGCCGTCTTGTCCCCGGGGTTGAGATCGGGATGGTATTTCCGGGCCAGCTTGCGGTAGGCCTTCTTGATGTCGGGCAGGGCCGCTCCCCTGGCGACCCCCAGGACCTGATAATATTCCTTTGCCATTACCGCACCTCGGACAGTCGTTGGGCCCCCGGGGTCCCGCTTTATCCGTCAGAGGCCGCCGGGCCTATTTTTTCTTGTTGTCCTCGTCGACGACTTCGGCGTCGATGACCTCGCCCTCGTCCGCACCGTGCCCGTCGCCGCCGGAGGACTGCTGCTGGGCGCCGGACTGGTATCCGGGGCCCGCGCCCGCCCCGGCTTCGGGCCCGGGCTGCGGACCCGCCTGGCGGTACATCATCTCGGTCAGCTTGTGCGACGCGTTCGACAGGTCCTCGACGGCCTTGCGGATGCGGTCGACGTCGTCCGATTCAATGGCCTGCTTGGTGTTCTCGATCTCTTTCTGGACACGGTCGGCCTCTTCGGCCGGGACCTTATCCTTGTTCTCGCGGAGAAGCTTCTCCATGCTCCAGACGAGCTGGTCGGCATGGTTGCGGGCATCGACCGTTTCCCGCCGCTTTTTATCCTCGGCGGCGTTGGATTCGGCGTCCTTGACCATGCGGTTGATCTCCTTCTCGTCGAGCCCGCTGTGGCCGGTGATCGTGATGGCCTGCTGCTTGCCCGTGCCGAGGTCCTTGGCCGAGACATGGAGGATGCCGTTGGCGTCGATGTCGAAGGTCACCTCGACCTTGGGGATGCCCCGCGGGGCCGGCGGGATGCCGTCCAGGTGGAACTTGCCGAGCGTCCTGTTGTAGCTGGCCATCTCCCGTTCGCCCTGAAGGACATGGATCTCGACGCTCGGCTGGTTGTCCGACGCCGTCGAAAAGATCTCCGTCTTCTTGGTCGGGATGGTCGTATTGCGGGTGATCATCCGGGTGAACACGCCGCCCAGCGTCTCGATGCCCAGCGTCAGCGGGGTGACGTCGAGCAGGAGGACGTCCTTGACGTCGCCCGACAGGACGCCGCCCTGGATGGCCGCGCCCACGGCGACGACCTCGTCCGGGTTGACGCCCTTGTGGGGCTCGCGGCCGAAGAGCTCATGGACGAGCTGCTGGATGCGGGGCATCCGGGTCTGGCCCCCGACGAGGATGACCTCGTGGATATCGGAAGCCTTGAGATTGGCGTCGGACAGGGCCTGCCGGACCGGGGCGACGGAGCGCTGGACGAGGTCCTCGCAGAGCTGCTCGAGCTTGGCCCGGGTCAGCTTCATCAGCAGGTGCCGCGGCCCGGAAGCATCGGCGGTGATGAAGGGCAGGTTGATCTCGGTTTCCATGGTGGTCGAAAGCTCGACCTTGGCCTTCTCGGCCGCTTCCTTGAGCCGCTGGATGGCCATCTTGTCCCGGGTCAGGTCGATGCCCGACTCGCGGCGGAATTCCTGGACTATCCAGTCCTGGACCCTCTGGTCGAGATCGTCGCCGCCGAGGTGCGTGTCGCCGTTGGTCGCTTTGACCTCGACGACGCCTTCGCCGACCTCGAGGATCGAAATGTCGAAGGTGCCGCCGCCGAAGTCGTAGACGGCGATCGTCTCGTCCTTCTTCTTGTCCATGCCGTAGGCGAGGGCCGCGGCCGTCGGCTCGTTGATGATCCGCTCGACCTTGAGCCCGGCGATCTGTCCGGCGTCCTTGGTGGCCTTACGCTGGCTGTCGTTGAAATAAGCGGGCACGGTGATGACGGCCCGTTCGACCTTCTCCCCGAGATAGTCCTCGGCGGCCTTTTTCAGCTTCTGAAGGATGAACGCCGAGATCTCCGGCGGAGCGTACATCTTGCCGTGCGCTTCGACGCGGACGTCGGCGTTCTGGGCCTCGGTGACCTTGAACGGGACCTGCTTGATCTCCTGGCCGACCTCGCCGAAGCGCCGGCCCATGAATCGCTTGATCGAATAGATCGTATTCTCGGGGTTTGTCACCCGTTGTCTCTTCGCGACCTGCCCGACCAGGATCTCCCCCTTGGCCGAGAACGCGACGACAGACGGCGTCGTCCGGCCGCCTTCCTCATTGGGGATGACGGTCGTCTTTTCGCCTTCCTGGATGGCGACGACGGAGTTCGTCGTGCCCAGGTCGATGCCGATGATCTTACCCATGTCGATTCTCCTGATTGCTTCGATTTAGTGCGAGTACATTATAAAATCTTAGTACCATATTGTCAAGTATAAATCAAAAAATGGCCGAACATTCTGTAATCCGTTTTTTTACAACAGGATCTATAGGATAATACCCTTGATCCCGTCGAAGAAATGCCAGTAGATCGACTGGGCATCCTTCTCGTCCTCGAATACGAGCTCCAACTCGGAGAGGGCCTGCCCCTCCTTCGCCCCAAAGAGATTCCTCAGGGGAAGATCGATATACCAGCGCCAGGCATCCCTCATCGTGCCGCCGAGGCCCCGGGACCCGGCGTCCTTGGCCTTGATGGTGACGTTGAGCCCGTTATCGAAGCCGAGCTGGAACCTCTTCGGCATGTCCCTGAGCTCCAGGGCCTCGAGATCGAAGTCCGCGGCGGTCGCGGCCGCCCCTGTCGCGGCGGGCTTGGCCGGCGGGGCCGGTGCGGGCGCGGGTTCTTCGGTCTCTCCGGGCTTGATGACGATCCGCTTGGGCGCCTTGAGCGCCGTTTTTCCGGCCAGCTCAACGGATCCGGAAAAATGAGGTTCTCCCCAGAATCTTATCGACCGGAGCGGCCAGGTCCTGAGCACCATCCCCCGGACCCTCAGCTCGAGCTTCCGGCCCGGGACATCGAAGACGAAGTAGAAATTCGCGTCCTTGGCCAGGCTGTACTCCGCGTTGAGGGTCTGCTGCTTTTTCGCCAGCTCGACCTTATCCGCCCCGGCCGCTCCCATCAGCCAGCCCAGTCCGGCCGCCGCGATGATCCCCAGTGCCGCTATTCTTTTCATGGTTCGCCGCTCTAATAGATGTAGATCTTGGTGCCGACCGATGCCGCCTTGAACACGGCTTTGAGGTCCTCGTCCCCTACCCGGACGCACCCGTGGGTGACGTTCCGCCCGAGCAGCCGCGTGTAAAGGGTGCCGTGGATGAAATAGCCCTGGCCGAAACCGAGGGCGTAGTCGCCGAGCGTCCCGGCCTCGATCCTCTCCTCCATGCCCCTCGGGATGGCCTCGCCTTCTTCTACGAAGGCCCAGTCCGGCTTGACCCAATAGGGATTCGTGATCTTGTTCTTGACGCTGAACTCGCCGCGCGGCGTGTCGAAAACCCAGCTCCGCTTCTTCCCGCCGGGCTCCTCGAGGACGACGCCGCTGCCACAGGAGACGACGGCCGAGCGGACGACCCTGTTCCCGTCCTTGAGGTAAAGCTTGTTCTCGGCCGTATCGATGACGATATACAAACCCCTCGGTAGGAGCCCGGTCATCCTCTTCTCCAGCAGCTGGACGGTCTTCTCGACCTTGGGGACGTCCTTGTCCGCAATGGCCTGTTCCTGCCCCGCCGGGGGCCAGGCCGAGGCCTGCTTGAAGCCGATGTAATAAGAAGCCCCGAGGACGGCCAGAAAGCCGAGGTAGGCCAGGGCCGCCGCGGCGATGAGAAGGCGCTTGATGGTCATGTCAGTTGTCCCTGATGGCCTTGATGACGTAGTTCTCGAGCTCCATCGTCCCGATGATCGTGATCGGGGTGCCCACGGCGACGAGGCCGTAGAGCTCGTCCATCTTGTTGTTGTCGAGGGAGATGCAGCCGCGGGTCAAGCTGTCCTGGCCGCCGCCGTGGATCTCGACGTCTCCGCCGATGCCCACGGAGCGGGGGATCGCTCCCCGGGCTTTCTCCCGCGCAAAGGAGCGCCGGTCCTCGTCGTTCGGGTAGTCGATGAGGAGGGCTTTGTAATAGAGGCTCGAGGGGATCTTCCGGATGATCCGGTAGCGGCCCTCGGGTGTGGCGTTGTCCCCGGCGAAACGCTTGTCGGCCAGGCCGTTGAATCCCAGCCCGACGTCGTATGTCCGGTACAGGCTGCCGTTCTTGTAAACCGCCAGGCGGCGCTCGAGCTTGCTGACGATCAGGGCGGTGACGCCGCGTTTCTTCGAATCGGCGATGGTCTCCTCGGCCGCGCGCTTCCAGCTGGTGACCTGGGCCGGATCGAGATAGCGGGAGATGTGGGAGATGACCGCCCGCTCCGCATCGGCCGCCAGGCTCGAGGCCCTGCCGAGCCTCGCCGATGCCTCCTCGAAGCGGGCCTGTTTGACCAGGGCGTCGGCCTCCACGAGGGCCAGGGAGGCCCGGGTCAGGCGATTCCGGGCGACGCCGCGCTCGACGAGCGAGAGCGTCAGTTCGTCGAGGGTCCGCAGCCGGCGGCGCACCGCCTCAGCCGTCTCGGCCAGGACCGAGGCTCTCCGTGATACGATCGCCTGTACCGTCGATTTGAGGGACGCGCCCGTCCGAAGGACGGCCGCATACTCGGTGCGGACCTTGCCGTAGTCGCGCAGCCAGCCCAGCTTGAGAGATTCCCTCTCGAGGCTCCGGCGGGCAGAATTCAGGGTTTGGAGATAGGCCGCGTGCTCCTGGCCGGCGAAAAGAGAAGCACCGGCCCCTCGAAGGTCCTGTTCCTGAAGATCGGCTTCAAGAACCTCCGGAGGGACCGGCGCGGTTCGACAACCAAAAAGCAAAACAGCCAGAAAGATCGCGGCTGTTCGGCTAAGCCTCAAGGTCAGGCGACTTACCGTCCCTTGATCTTGGCGATGGCGGCGTTGACCTGCTCGATGATCGCGGCGGCCTTTTCCTTGATGACGGCAGCCTTGTCCTTGGCGCCGAAATAATCCTCGCTCATCATGGCGCTGTCGACGTCGGCGACGGCCATCTCGATCCCGGCGAGGTCGGCCTTCATGGCTTCGATGTCAGCCTTGGTGCCCTTGCCCTTGGGGGCCTTCTCGAGAAGGGCCTTGGCTTCTTCGATGGCCATCTTGGCTTCGTTCAGCGCGTTCTCGGCGGCGGCCTTGGCCTCAGCGATCCGCCCGGGGATGAGGGCCTTGACGCTGTCGGCGTCGGCGACGACCTTGGTCAGCATCTCCTTGGCGGGGCCGTACTTCTTGAAGAACTTCTTGGCCTGGGCCGTGACGGCGTCCAGAGCGGCCTGCAGGTCGCCCTGGAGCTTGTTCAGCTCGTCCTTCGCGTAGACGCCGCCCTTGGCGTCGATGACGCTCTGGATAGCGGCCTTGGCGGAATCCATCAGCTGGGTGGGTTGCTTGGCGCAGCTCGTGAACGCGAAAACGACGATGAGAGCCAACGCTAAGCCTTTCACGATGTTTTTCATGATTGTACCTCCTTTGGTATCTTTTGTATGAATTACGTGAGATAGGCGCCGTGTGATAGGTGTGTCCTGATGTGGGGCCAGATATAGCATAACCGGGGAACCTTTGTCAAATCCTCAAGAAAAAAGGCGGAGGGGAACCCGCGTTCCCCTCTCCCCTCCGGTTCCACGGCTTTCTCCAGGGCCCGGGCTTATTTGTCCGGGTCGATGATGATGCCTTCCCTCATCTTCTTCTGGACGTCCTCGCGAGAGGCCTTGATGATGTCCTCGGCCATCTTGAGGCGGACGTCGGCCGGGAAGTTGAAACGGGCCACGCCCTGCTTGATGGCCATGCTCCCGACGGCCACGGCCTCGCGGGGGAAGACCTCCCATTCGTCCATGTTCGGGATGATGTATTCTTCGTGAATACCCTTGTCTTCGGCCACCTTGGCCAGCTCGCGGGCGGCGGCGATGCACATCTCGTCGGTGATCGTCTTGGCCCGGACGTCCAGGGCGCCCCGGAAGATGCCGGGGAAGCCCAGGGAATTGTTGACCTGGTTAGGGAAATCGGACCGGCCGGTGGCCACGATCCGGGCCCCGGCTTCCTTGGCTTCCCAAGGCCAGATCTCGGGGATGGGATTGGCCTCGGCAAAGACGATGGCGTCCTTGGCCATGGTCGCGATCCACTCGGGCTTGATCGTGCCGGGGCCAGGGGTCGAGACGCAAACGACCACGTCCGCTCCGGCGATGGCGTCGGGGATCGAGCCCTGCCGGTCCTTGGGGTTGGTCCTCAGACAGAGGTCCCATTTCTCCTTGAACTTGGTCTGAAGGACATCCCTGTCGGCCCGGTCCTTGGAAAGGATGCCCTTGGAATCGACCGAAAGCATGTTGGCGCCGTTGGCCCCGGCGGCCATGATCATGCGGGCGATGTTGATGCCCGAAGCCCCGGCCCCGACGACGGTGATCTTGGCTTCGGCGATGTCCTTCTTGACCAGCTTGAGAGCGTTGATCAGACCGGCCACGGTGACGCAAGCCGTGCCCTGCTGGTCGTCGTGCCAGACCGGGATCTCGCACTTCGCGCGCAGTTCGTCGAGGATCCTGAAGCACTTGGGCTGGGAGATGTCCTCGAGGTTGTAACCGCCGAAGGACGGCTGGAGGGCGCGGCCGATCTCGATGATCTTGTCCGGGTCCTTTTCGTCGAGGCAGATGGGGAAGGCATCGACGCCGCCCAGATACTTGTAAAGGATCCCTTTGCCTTCCATGACCGGCAGGCCGGCTTCGGGGCCGATGTCGCCCAGGCCGAGGACGCGGGTCCCATCGCTGATGACGGCCACGGAATTCCACTTATTGGTGTATTCGTAGGCCTTCTGCTTGTCGGCTTGGATCTCTTTGCAGACCGCGGCGACGCCGGGCGTGTACCAGATCGCGAAATCGTTGAAATCGCGGACCCGGCACTTCACGGCCGTGCCCATCTTGCCCTTGTAGAATTTGTGGAGCCTCGGGGCGTCCAGGGAAGGCTGCTGAGCCTTGGCCAGCAGCTCTTCGACAGTGACTTTCTTCATGAACAACCTCCTCGAAATTTGGAAGCCACATCATAAAGACGGCCCCCGGAAAAGTCAAACGTTTTTGCCCGCGGCGGGGACGACGTCGAGCCGCTCTCCGACGCGTCTCAAGGAACCGAAGGGGATCCCGAGATCATGGCTGAAGCCGAGGGTCCATCCTTCGGCCTCGGCCCGGGCCAGAAGGGCCTTCTTGGCTTCGAACGTAGCGGCGGGATAGAGATCGAAGCTCATGATGTAATCGAGGTCGACGTGGGCCGCCGTGGGGACGGCATCGGCGGCATAGAAGAACGTCCGGCCGCCGGACGCGACCTTGATCCCCTGGTGGAACGCCGTGTGGCCGGCGACGAGGACGGCCTCGATGCCGGGCGCGATGGGTCCGTCGCCGTCGAGCAGGACGAGACGCCCTGTGCCGGCCAAAGGCCTGAGCCTCGCGGGCATGTAGCTCGGCCGGTCTCTCTCGACAGGGTCGAGGGCCTGTCCCCATTCGCCCCGCTGGACGACATAGCGGGCCCGGGGAAAGGCGGCCGCCCACGTCCCGTCGGCCTGCTTGGCCGTATTCCCGCCGCAGTGGTCGAAATGAAGGTGGCTGTTGACGACGATGTCGATCGCCTCGGGACCGAGCCCGCGCGCCGCGAGGGCCTCGATAAGGCCGGGGCGGCGGTCGAAGGAATAGAAATCAATATGGCGGCGGCCGACGTCCGGTCCCACCCCCGTGTCGAGGAGGACGTTCGCGCCCTGCGTTCGCACGAGGTAGCAGTTCAGGGCCAAGGTGATCCTGTTCTCGTGGTCGGGCGCGGCCTTGGCCGCCCAGAGTGTCCGGGGGACGACCCCGAACATGGCCCCGCCGTCGACGCGGAAGGTCCCGTCGAGGAGACGGACGACCTCGATGTCGCCGATCATGACGCGGTCGGAGGAAGAGGTCATGGCTTGTCGAGCGGGACCTCGAGCCCGGCCCGCGTCAGCGAGGCCAGACGGATCTCGCCCGTATCCATGCGGATGGCGTCGACCGGGCAGGCCTCGACGCAGAAGCCGCAGAAACAGCAGCGGTTGAGGTCGACGACGAACTTGGCCGGGACTTTCTGGATCTCGGGGTCCGGGTCCTCTGCCGCCTCGACATAGAGGCACTCCGACGGGCAGACCGCAACACAGAGCATGCACGCGACGCAGCTCGGCTTGCCGTCCGCGCGCGGCCGGATGCGGTGGAGGCTGTGGTGCCGCGGCGAGAGCGCCTTCTTGACCTCGGGATACTGGATGGTCACCGCTCCCGTTCTCTTCGTCCGGATGCCGAAGAGCCGCAGCGTGTGGAAGGTCATGTTGACGAAGAAATGCCGGCCCGTGATGGCCGACCCCCTCACGATCTCCCTGATGACCCTCCAGGCTTGGCTCATGGCTCTCCTATCGCACCGCCAGGACGAGCCCGGTCGCGAGGACGTTGACGACCCCGAGGGGAACGAGGACTTTCCAGCCGAGGTCCATGATCTGGTCGTAGCGGAAGCGCGGGTAGGTCCAGCGCGTCAGGATCTGGAGCCAGCAGAAGAAGAACACCTTCAGGTTGAAGGACAGGACCCTGAGAACGGTCACGGCCCAGGGGGCGATATCGATCCGGCCGCCCCAGGGGAACACGAACCCCGCGTCGCCGAGCCAGGGCACCTGCCAGCCGCCGAAGAACAGCGTCGCGGCCATCGCGGACAGAACAATGACCTCGAGGAAGTCGGCGAACATGAACAGGCCGAACTTCAGCCCGCCGTACTCCGTGTAAAAGCCGATGATCTCGGATTCGCCCTCGGGCATGTCGAAGGGGACGCGCTTCGTCCCGGCCATCCCGGCCAGGTAAAAAACGGCGAAGCCGAGGGGTTGGAGGAAGATGCCCCACTTGGGCAGGAAGCCGAACAGGAGCCCGCCCTGGAAATCGACGATCCGCGACAGGCTGAGCGAGGGAAGGACCATGATGAGGCCGACGAGCGAGAGACCCAGGGCGACCTCGTAGGACACGAGTTGGGCGGCGCCGCGCAGGCTGCCGATCAACGCGAACCGGTTGGACGAGGCCCAGCCGCTGACGAGTATCCCGTAGATGCCCAAGCTGAGCATGGCCAGGACGAAGAGGACGGCGGCGTTGAGATCGACGACCTGGAGCGGGATGTCGCGGCTGAAGAGGCGGATGGTGTCGCCGAAGGGCACGGCGATCATGGTCACGGAAACGAAAAAGAAGGAGAACGTCGGCGCCAGCCAGTGGAGGGTCCGCTGAGAGAACGTCGGCGCGAAATCCTCCTTGAAGAGCATCTTGATGGCGTCGGCGAAGGGCTGGAAGAGGCCGAAGAGCCTCAACCCGAATACGGAGGCCCGGTTGGCCCCGATGCGGTCCTGCATCACCGCGCTCTCTTTCCTCTCGACCCAGGTGAGGAAGAGGGCCAGAAGGAGCGTCCAGACCAGGGTCAGCACGACCTTGACCAGGACGATGAGAACATCAGCGAGCATCGGTTTCTCCGGCGCTGATGCCGAGGGTATTGGCTAGGCAGGCCAGGATGGCGCCTTCCGCGGCGACTTCGGGACACGGCCTGACGGCCGGGGCAAAGGATTGAGATATCCCCTCGGTGTTGATGTAAGTTCCTGCTTTTTCAGCAGGCACGGCGATAGGGAAGACGGCGTCGACGAGCCGGTCGAGCGGCCCGACATGGGCGGCGAAGAGGTATTTCGCGGGGATCCCGGCCAGGGTCCGGGCGATATCCTCCTCGGCGAAATGTTCGGGGAGATCCTCTCCGAAGATGAGCAGGACCTCTGCGCCGGCGAGCCCGGCGAGCGCGGGAAGCCGGGGTGTGAATCCGGCAGCGAGGACACCTTTCCCGTTGGGCGCACGCTCAGCCGTCAGGAGCAGATCATCGGCGGCGCCGGGCTTCCGGTCGGCAAAGAAGACACTGCCGAGGCCGAGTCCCGTGACGAAGAGGCTCTTCGCCAAAGCCAGCTCTTCGCAGGTCATGCGGCTGTTCAGGATGACCGCGATCCTGCCGGCCCGCTCCGGTCCGGGAACGGACCGGATGGCTGCCGCGACGCCAGCCAGGGCTCTCTGCCACGACAGCCCTGGGACCGGGACGCCTCTTTCCGACACGGCGGCGTGCCGTCCGTCGTCGATATCGTGACGCCCGTCGCGGCCGAGGTCGCAGATCCAGAAGCCGTTGACGGACGGGTTCTCGCGGGCCGTGACGCGATAGACGCGCTTCTCGCTCCTCCTCAACGGATAGCCCTCGACGGACTCGACGACGACGGCGCAACCGCGGCCGCAGTGGGGGCAAACCGAGGGTCTCCTCGTCAGGAACCAGGCCCTGGTCTTGAACCGGAAATCCTCGGCCGTGATGGCCCCGACCGGACAGATGTCGACCAGGTTCCCGGAATAATTGGTGTCGACGGGCGCTCCGTCGTAGATCCCGACCTCGGAGCGGACGGCGCGCTCGAAGATCCCGAGCTCCCCCGTCCGGGTGACCTGCTGAAGGAAGCGGACGCAGCGCGTGCAGAGGACGCATCGCTCCCGGTCGAGGAGGAGACCCCGGCCGATCGGCAGCTTCTTCGCCCGCCGCTCCCGGGCCTCGACCATGCGGCTGGCGTAGAGCCCGTGGCGGTCGTAATAATCCTGGAGGCGGCACTCCCCCGCTTTCGGGCAGATGGGGCAGTCGAGCGGATGCTCGGCCAGCAGGAATTCGAGAACGTCCTTGCGGGCCTCGCGGACCCGATCCGTCGCGGTCCGGACGACCATCCCTTCACGGACAAGGGTCGAGCAGGACAGCTCCAGCTTCGGCAGGCCCTCGATCTCGACGAGACACATCCGGCAGCTCCCCTCGACCTCGAGCCCCGGATGGAAGCAGAAATGCGGGATGGCGATGCCTGCCTGTTCGGCGGCCCTGAGGACGTTCGTCCCTTCGGCGGCATGGACTATGAGGCTGTCGATGGTCAGGCAGACCTGCTTCTTCCCGTTCATCGCGCCACCGCCCGTTCGAGCTCGCCGCGGAATTTCGTGACCAGGGCGTGGATGGGCAGGGCCGCAGCCTCCCCCAGCGGGCAGAGCGTTCGCCCCTTGATCCCGTCGGCCAGCCGCAGGATGAGGTCGAGGTCGGCCGGGCCTCCTCCCGCGCTCCGCAGCCGCTCGACGACCTTGAGGATCCAGGCCGTCCCGATGCGGCAGGGCGTGCACTTGCCGCAGGACTCGTGGGCATAGAACCGGGCCGTGGCGCGAAGGACGTCGATCATCGCCGTCCCCTCGGGGATGACGATGATCCCCGCCGACCCGAGCATGGACCCCGCCCGGGACAGGGAATCGACGTCCATGGCGACGTCGATCTCCCCCGGCAGGAGGACCGGCGCGGAAAGCCCGCCGGGAATGACCGCCTTGATGCCCCGGCCTCTCGGGCGTCCCGCCGGCGTGGACCTCGATGATCTCCCGCAGCGGCGTCCCCACGGCGAGCTCGTAGGTGCCGGGCCGCCGGACCGCTCCGCTCACACTATAGAGCCGCGTCCCGCCGTCCTTGGCCAGGCCCCGGCCGAGGAACCAATCCGCGCCCTTGGCCATGATCTGAGGCACGGTGGCGATCGTCTCGACGTTGTTGATGACCGTGGGCGAGCGGAAAAGGCCGACGACCGCGGGGAACGGCGGCTTGACGCGCGGCTGCCCGCGCCGCCCCTCGAGCGATTCGAGGAGCGCCGTCTCCTCGCCGCAGATGTAGGCTCCGGCGCCGTGGTGGACGACGACGTCGAGGCCGAGATCCGTTCCGAAAACGCGCGGCCCGACGTACCCCGCCGCGCGGGCCTCGGCGATGGCCTCTTCCAGCCGCCGCGCGACCTGGGCGTACTCGCCGCGGACATAGATGAAAGCCGAACGGATGCCTACCGCGAAGGCCGTGATGAGCATGCCCTCGATGAGCTGGTGGGGGGCCCGGAGCAGGATGAGGCGGTCCTTGAAAGTCCCCGGCTCGGCCTCGTCGGCGTTGACGCAGAGATATTTCGGGCCGGGGCAGTCCCGGGGCACGAATCCCCACTTCACCCCGGCGGGGAAACCCGCCCCTCCCCGGCCGCGGAGGGCGGCCTTGCAGACCTCGGCAATGACGGCCGCCGGGGCCATCGTGGTCAGGACCTTGCGGGCCGTCTCATAGCCGCCCCGGCGGAGATAGGCCGCGAGCCGCCAGGAGTCGTCATCGACCGGAAGGAGCCGGACGCCGTTCTCAAGCATGGGACTTGAGCTCCTCGATGAGAGCGGCGACCGTGTCGCGGCTCGCGGGTCCGTGGTCGACGCCGTCGACCTGGAGGCAGGGGGCGTGGTCGCAATTCCCCAGGCATTCGACCGTGACCAGGCTGATCGCGCCGTCGGCCGTCGTCTGGCCCGGGGCGATCCCCAGCCTCTCGGAGATGAACCGCAGGATGTCCTCAGCGCCGGCGAGGGCACAGCTGACGTTATGGCAGACCTGCAGGGTGCTCCGCCCCGCGGGCGCCCGCCGGAACATGGTGTAGAAGGAGAGGACCTCGCGGACGCGGACGGCCGCGATGGAAAGCTTGGCCGCGACCCAGACCTCCGCGTCGGGAGAGACGAAACCCGATTCGTCCTGGATGACGTGGAGGACCGGGAGCAGGGCCGCGGACCTCTCCGGATAGCGGGCGATCGCCGCCTCGATCCTGCCGATCGCGGCCGGGGACGGGGCGTAGCTCATCGGTCGAGCTCCCCGCCGATCATGTTCATCGAGCCGAAGGTCGGGATGACGTCGGCGATGAGGCGCCCCTTGATGAGCTGGTCGAGCGCCGAAACGATATGGAAGCAGGGCGCCCTCAGGTGGAGGCGGTAAGGCTTGTCGGTCCCGTCCGAGACGATGTAGAAGCCGACCTCGCCGTTGCCGCCCTCGACCGAGAAATAAACGTCCCCCTTCGGCGGGCGGATGCCCTTGCCGCTCATGAAGAAGAGGAAGTGGCCGATGAGCCCTTCCATGGTCGTGTAGGTGTCTTCCTTCGGGGGCACCGCGATGCCGCTCGCAGGGCTGCCGAACGCAGCCGGCTTATCGAGCACCGTCAGCCCGGCCAGCCGGTCCTTCTCGTATCCTTCGAGGTTCGGCGAGAGCCGGATGCGCCCCCCCGTGCGCTGCCGCCGCGATCCGGCGATGGCCTCGGCGGGCTCGATGACGGGTCCGCCGGCGAGGGGCGCCGCGTCGGGGATGAGGACGGACACCTGTTCGAGGAGCCGGAGGCTCTGTTCCATCTCGCGCATGCGCACGCTGTAGCGGTCGTAGTTGTCCCCGAACTCGCCGACGGGGACCTCGAAGGAGAGCCTGTCATAGACGAGATATGGGCTGGCCTTGCGGACGTCGTAGGGAATGCCGGTCGACCTCAGGCAGGGCCCGGTCCAGCCGTAGGACAGGGCGTCTTCCCCGGAGATGGCCCCGACGCCGCGGGTCCGGCCGAGGAAGATGCTGTTCTTATCGAGCAGGCCTGAGACGTCCTTGAGGACCTTGCGGGTTTCCCGGACGGCCGTCGCGAGCGAGGCCCTCCAGTCGGGATGGAGATCGGCCCGGACGCCGCCGATGCGGATATAAGAGGTCGTCATCCGCGCCCCGGTCGTGAACTCGATGACGTCCCAGAGAAACTCCCTGGCCTTCATCATATAGAGGAAGACGGTGAAGGCGCCGTTCTCCATGGCCATGGCCGCGAGGCAGGTCAGGTGGTCGGACACGCGCGACAGCTCGCTCATGAGGACCCGGATGAGCTGGGCCCGCTCGGGCACGGTGACCCCGAGCATCTTCTCCATGGTCATGACGTAGCCCAGGTTGTTGATCAGGGGCGACACGTAATTGAGCCGGTCGGTGTAGATGAGGAGGTTGAACCAGGTCTTGTTCTCGCAGGTCTTCTCGAAGCCGCGGTGGAGATAGCCGATCTCGCACTCGGAGTTGAGGATCTTCTCGCCGTCGAGCTCGAGGACGATCCGCAGGGTGCCGTGCATGGCCGGATGGGACGGGCCCATATTGAGCAGCATGCTCTCCGGCCGGGCCTGGCGCTGGATGCGCATCAACGGGTCCATCTCAGACGTCGTCCTTCAGCGGGATGCGCGGCTGGGCCAGCCGCCAGGGATAGGACTTGCGCAGGGCGTGGCCTTCGAAGCCCTCGTAGGTCAGGATCCTGCGGAGATAGGGATGGCCTTCGAAGCGGATGCCGAACATGTCGAAGACCTCGCGCTCGAGCCATTCGGCGTTCTTCCAGAGCCCGACCAGGGTCTCGACGGCCGGGTCGGCGGCGGGAAGCGAGGTCTTGAGCCGCAGGCGGACGTTGCGGCCGAGGGAATAGAGGTGATAGACGAGCTCGAAGCGCCCTTCGGCCGCGGCGAAGTCGACACAGGTCAGGTCGAGGAGAACGGCGTAATCGAACGGGGGCTCGCGAAGGGCCGCCATCGCGGCGCGGACCGCGGCCGGACGGAGGATGAGGACCGTGTCCCCGAAGGAGTCCGCGACCCTGTCCACAGCGTCGCCGAGCCGGGACCGGATCGCGTCGATCAGGGTTTCCTGGCCCATCGCCAATCCTGTTTCTGATGCTGGATCTTGTCCTGGAGCTTGAGGAGGCCGTCGAGGACCATCTCCGGGCGGGGCGGACAGCCGGGGATGTAGATGTCGACCGGGACGATCCGGTCGATGCCCTGGACGACGGCGTAATTCTGATAGATGCCGCCGCTCACGGTGCAGGCGCCGAAGGCGATGACCCACTTGGGCTCGAGCATCTGATCGTAGACCGTCCTGAGGACAGGCGCGAGCTTGTGGGTGATCGTCCCGACGACGAGGAGCAGGTCGGCCTGGCGCGGCGAGAAGCGGGTCAGGCCGGCGCCGAAGCGGTCGATATCGAAGTGGGCGCAGGCCGTCGACATGTATTCCATGCCGCAGCACGCGGTGATGAACGGATAGTGGAAGAGCGAGAACTTGCGTCCCCAGCCTATGGCCGTCTCCAGGCGCGTCGCGACGAAATCGAAGCCGCTCATGACCAGCGGAAGATCCCTTTCTTCCAGGCGTAAGCGAACCCGAGGGCGAGGACGAGGACGAAGCCGCCGAGGGCGGCGAACCCGCCGAGACCCCGGCCCCGATAGGCGAGCGCGAGCGGATAGAAGAAGACGACTTCGACGTCGAGAAGCAGGAAGAGGAGCGCGACCAGGAAGAACGGGATGTGGACAGGGCCGATCGCCGCCTGGAGAGGCGGGCTGCCGCACTCGAAGGGCTTCTCGCGGGCCGGATTGGGCCTTCTCGGGCCGAGGACGAAGTTGATGAGGATCATGACGGCCGAGAGGAGGCCGAAGACAAGGAAGGCGATGGCGAGTTCGAGCATGCTATCCCAGGCCGTGACGATTGTATAGAATCGCGGGCCGATTTTCAACGGGGGACTTCCCCCGACCGGCGTCGGTCGGCCGCCGGGGGCTGCCGGGGACATGTCCCTATGGGACGTGTCCCCGTTCTGTCAACTATTCAGAATGTGCAGCGCCGCGCCGTTGGCCTTGAGCGCGGCCTCGCCGATCGTCTCGGACAGCGTCGGGTGGATATAGATGATGCTGTCGAGCTCCTTGAGCGTCATGCCCTTCGACACGGCCATCGTCAGCACGGGGATCATGTCCGAAGCGCCGGGCGAGACGACGTGGGCCCCGATGACCCTGTCGGATTCGTCGGCCAGGACCTTGACCAGGCCGTCGGTCGCTTCCATGGTCATGGCCCGGCCGCTCGCCTGCAGGGGGAAAACCCCCGACTTGACCTTGAATCCCTTGGCCAGTGCCTCCTCCTGGGTCAAACCGACCGAAGCGAATTCGGGCTCGGTGAAAACGGCGGCTGGGAGGGCGGCATAATCGACCGTCCGGCTCAGGCCGGACGCATTCTCGACCGCGACGATGGCATCATGATAGGCCTTGTGGGCCAGGAGCTTGCCGCCGATGACGTCGCCGATGGCGAAAATGCCGGGGACGTTCGTTTCGAGCGACGGACCGACCTTGATGAAGCCGCGGTCCATGTCGAGGAACGGCGGGCCGTCGAAGAGGTCGGCGGTGTTGGGCCTCCGGCCGGCCGAGAGAAGGACCTTCTCGGCTTTGTGCTCGAACGGCGCGTTCGTCTTCAGCCCGACGCCCCTCAGCGTGACCGCCCCGTCCGTGACCTCGGCCGCCTCGATCCTCATCTCGGTGAAGATCTTCAGACCCTGTTTTTTCAGGGCCCGCTCGAGCCTCGTCACGGCCTCCTTGTCGGAACCGGGCAGTATCTGGGGAAGGATCTCGAGCACCGTGACATCGGTCCCCAGCCGCCGGTAGATCGAGCCCATCTCCAGGCCGATCGCGCCGGCCCCGATGATGAGCAAGCTCTTCGGGACCTCCGCCAGCTCGAGGGCTTCGGTGCTCGTGATCACGGTCCGGCCGTCGGCCTCGAGGAACGGCAGGCCGGCCGCCCGGCTGCCCGTGGCCACGACGACCTTGCCGGCCTCAATGACCCTCTCCCCTTCCGCCGTCATCGCGATGACCGACTTGTCGGCCCTCAGCCGGGCCGGCGCCTTGACGATCTCGACCTTACCCTTTTCGAGGAGGAAGACGAGGCCCTTGACGAGCTGGTCGACGACGGCCTGGCGCCCCTGCTGGACCTTGGCCCAGTTCAGGCGGACCTCGCCGACGGGCCCTTCGAGAGTCTTCGTCCCGCCGATCTCCTTGAGGAGCTTCGTCTGGTGAAGGAGGTATTTCGTCGGGATGCAGCCGTAGTTGATGCAGGTCCCGCCGATGCGGTCCTGCTCGACGATCGTGACCGTCTTCTTGAGCTGGGCGGCGCGCATGGCGGCCAGATAGCCGCCGGGCCCGCCGCCGATGATGACGATGTCTCGTTTCTCTGCCATGGACGCTCCCTTTCGAACCGTCGTTATTCGGGCTTGACCCGGGCCCGCGCCTTGACGTCCTTGACCATCGCCTCCCAATGGGCCCGGAGGAACGGCGGCTCGCGAAGGCTGTCGAGTGCGTAGCCGCGGTCGGCCCGGTCGAGGTCGAGGACGGCCGTGATCATCTCTTCCCGGTAGCATCCGGCCTCGGCCAGGGGCAGGCCGTTCGGTTCCCTGATGAAAGACTGCCCGCTCGAAGTCTGCTTGCCGTCCGGCGACTGGCCGACCGTGTTGGCGACGCAATGGAAGATCTTGCTGTTGGGGCCGGCCGGCTGCTGGGCCCGTCCCGAGGTGCGCTTCCAGACGACGGCTTCGATCTCGTCGGAGCTGCACGAAGGATGGAAGAGGACCTTCGCCCCGGCCATGGCCGGGATGCGGTAGAGCTCCGGGTGCCGGCCGTCGCGGCAAATGACCAGGGTCGAAGGGATGCCGTCGATCTCGAACAGGGCCAGCTTGTCGCCGCCCCGGCAGTATTTCCGCTCATCCCGGCCGGCCATGTGGACCTTGGCGTATTCGTAGACGACAAGGCCTTCAGGCGAGATGACGTGGGCCAGATTGAGGTAGCGGTCGCGAGTCCTTTTGAGCGTCCCGACGATGGCCCAGATCCCGGCCTCGGCCGCCGCCCGGGCCGTCCGTGCGAGCGCCCGCTTGACCTCCCGCGGGTCGAGCTCGACGACGTCGGGGAAGTAATAGCCGGTCAGGCTCGCCTCCGGGAAGAGGACCACCCGGCTGCCCTCGCCTGCGGCCCGCCTGATGTAGTGAAGCGCGCGCTCCAGGTTCTCGTCGAGGGTCCGGGCCCAATGAAGCTGGACGCACGAGACCTGCAATGCCTTCTTGGCGCTCATGCGACGAGGGCCTTATCGCGCTTCAGAAATATCTTCACCGAGAGTACGACGACCCCGGCCGAGAGGGCCAGGAGGAGCAGGTCCGCGGCCATGAGGATGTAATTGCCTTTCTTGACGTATCCCGCGAGCAGGATGCCCAGGGAGGCGAGGGTCGTCGCGATCATGAACACGGCCGGGACGAGCGTGTACCAGTTGCGCCGCTTGCGCAGGAGGAGCCAGGCCGAGACCGTCAGCAGGGCCATGGCCGCCAGGAGCTGGTTGGCCGTGCCGAAGATCGGCCACAGGGCGTTGAAGGCGTTCGAATAGGCCAGGCACCACATCAGGAGGACCGAAAGGCCCGAGTTGAACCAGTAGTGTTTGAGAAGGCGCGGCACCTTCTTGAAGACGATCGCCCAGAGCTCTTCGAAAAGGTAGCGGTTGAGACGGACGGCCGCGTCGAGCGTCGTAATGACGAATCCTTCGACGAGCAGGATGCCGAAGACCGTGCCCAGGGCGACCGGGATCCCGAGCCCCTGATGGAAAAGCCGCCCGGCGGCCAGCGAAAAGCCCAGGATGGGGTTGGATCTCACGGCCGGGTCGATCGGCCAGACGATGGATTTGTAGTCGGAGAAGGCCATGACCGCGCCGAGGGCGAGGAGGACACAGACCGAGAGGAGCGATTCGAGAAGCATGGCGTTGTAGCCGACGCGCCGGGCATCGGGCTCCGTGGACAGCTGTTTGCCCGTCGTCCCCCCGGCGACGAGGCAGTGGAACCCCGAGATGGCGCCGCAGGCGATGGTGATGAACATCATCGGCCAGATGAAGCCGAGGTTGAGCGTGCCTTCGGCGAGGTTGAACCGCGGCATGGTCACGGTCAGCCCCTGAAAGCCGCAGCTGAACAGGGATACGATCATGAGCCCGATGCCGCCGTAGAGGATCTGCACGTTGATGAAGTCGCGGGGTTGGAGGATGAGCCAGACGGGGACGCCTGCGGCGATGAGGACGTAGACGGAGATGACGATCATCCATGTCGTCGGGGCCATGGTCACCGGGAAGGCGATCCCCAGAAGGACCGAGCCGACGCAGATGGCCGACGCCAGCACGTAAGCGAGGGCGGTTTTGAGCTTCTTCCTATAGAGGAGGAATCCGAGGAGCGGCGAGCAGAGCGTGATGAAGATGACCGAGGTCGAGGCGATGCCGCCGATGCGGCCCATGGCGACGCCGCCCCGGACGACGCTCTTGAGGAAGGTCTCCCCCTCCTTGACCCCGATCTTGGACAGCGGCCAGAGCGAGGTCAGCGAGATCGAGGTCGCGCTGAGGAACGACGAGGTCACGAGCACGATCATGACCAGCGTGAAGGCGATGAACAGCCGGAACCCGGCGCCGCCGAGGGTCTTGCGGGCGACCTCGGCCATGGATTTGCCGCCCTCGCGCATGCTGATGAACAGCGTCGTGTAGTCGTGGACGGCGCCGATGAAGATGCCGCCGAAGACGACCCAGAGCCAGGCCGGGACGAAGCCGTACAGGATGGCCATGGTCGGGCCGAGGATGGGCCCGGCCCCGGCGATGGCCGAGAAATGGTGGGCGAAGACGACATAGTTTCTTGTAGGGACATAATCGCGGCCGTCGCAGCAGGTAATGGCCGGAGTCGGATGGGCGGCGTCCTCGCCGAGGCTCTTGGCGATATAGCGGGAATAGAAGCGCCCTGCCAGGAGGAAAACGGCCGCGGCGACGAGCAGGACCACGAGGACGTTCATCGATCTCTCCTCCGCGGGCCTCCGCCCGCACTGAACAGATTTTTTTAACACAGCCCGCCCGGTGTGTCAAAGGAGGAATTGGACCTGGGCTATTCATAAAAGCGCCGGTTTTCTCAGTAAGACAAGAAGACCCGAGGCCGGCGTTATCATGAATAGTCCAGGTTGACAGGTTCATGCTGAATCTGTAAAAAGAGCAACGAGGAGATCGGACATGCTAACGACCCCGGAAAAGCTCGTCTTCGCCTTATTGATCCTGGCGACCGCGGCGGCGTTCCTCGTCCCGATCATCCGGCGGATCCGGATCGTCCTGGCCGGCGGAACCGAGGACCGCTTCAAAGACCTCTGGAAGCGCTTCCGCCACGCCGTGACCAAGGTCCTGTTCCAGCGCTGCACCCTCCGCAGCGAGCGCCTGTTCACCGGCCTCATGCACGTCGGCATCTTCTACGGCGCCTTGACCTTCGACACGATGACGGTCTCCCACACCCTCGAGGGCTTTTTCGACGGCTTCTATCTCTTTGGCCGGTCCGGGCTCGGCCTGCTGTTCTCGTTCGTCATCGACGCCGCCGCCATCTCGGTCATGGCCGGCGTCGTTTTCCTCGCCTTCCGCCGCTTCGTCGTCCGGCCCAAGGCCTACGCCACGACGCCTTGGGATTCGGCGGCCATCTATCTCCTGATCACCCTGGCCACGGCGACATACCTCTATTTCGAGGCGTTCTCCGTCGCCCATCACCCCGAAACGGCCCGCTGGTCGTTCCTCGGCCCGTGGCTGGCCGGCTTCATCGGCCGCTCGGGGTTGAGCGCCGAAGCCGTCGCCTCGCATTTCAAGATCGCCTGGTGGGCCCACGTCGCCGCCGTCTACGGCTTCATCTCCTACGTGCCCCACTCCAAGTACCTCCACATGTTCGCCGGCCCGTTCAACGTCTTCTTCCGCCGGTCGACGCCGAGCGGCGAGCTGCCCGTCCTCGATCTCGAGAAGTCCGAGGTCTTCGGCATCGAGAAGGTCCCGGACTTCGCCTGGAAGGACAACCTCGACGCGTTCGCTTGCATGGAGTGCGGACGCTGCCAGGACGCCTGCCCGGCCTTTGCCAGCGCCAAGCCCCTCTCGCCGAAGATGATCATGTTCAACATGGAAAAGGCCCTGCTCGCCGGCGGCCGGGCCCTTGTCGCGAAGAGGCGCGAAGACCTTGCCGAGCTCGTCCCGGCGACCTTCACGGAGGGCGAGATCTGGACCTGCACGACCTGCGGCGCGTGCCAGAAGGAGTGCCCGGTCGAGATCGAGCACATCCGCAAGATCGTCGGCGCCCGCCGCGGCCAGGTCCTGATGCAGAGCAAGTTCCCGCCGGAGCTCAACGCCTTCTTCCGGAACATGGAGACGAATGCGAACCCCTGGGGCATCGGATTCTCCAAGCGGGCCGAGTGGGGCGAACCGCTCGCGGTCAAGCACATCAAGGACGTCCCCGGGGCCGAATATCTTTTCTGGGTCGGGTGCATGGGCGCCTTCGATGACGCCGGCAAAGGGATCGCCGCGTCGCTCGTCAAGATCCTCGGTGCCGCCGGGATCCCGTTCGGGACGCTCGGGACCGAGGAGAAGTGCTGCGGGGATTCGGCCCGCCGCCTCGGCAACGAATACCTCTTTCAGAGCCTGGCCCAGGAGAACATCGCCCTCTTCAACCGGTACGGGATCCGGAAGATCGTCACCATCTGCCCTCACGGGTTCAACACCTTCAAGCACGAGTACCCGAAGCTGCTGGACTTCGTCCCCGGCCTCTCCGATGAAGACAAGGCCCGGCTCCGGGCCATCGAGGTCGTCTCCCATGTCGAGCTCATCAACGGCCTCGCGGCTTCGGGAAAGATCGCTCTGAGATCAGGGCCCGCCGGCAGATACACCTTCCACGATCCGTGCTATCTCGGCCGGCACAACGGACTGACCGGGGAGCCGCGGGCCGTCCTGGCTTCGGCCCTCGGCAGCAAGCCGACGGAGCTCGGGCGCCACGGCGTCGACAGCTTCTGCTGCGGCGCGGGCGGCGGGCTGATGTGGACGGAGGAATCGCTCGGCCAGAGGATCAATCACCTGCGAACGGACGAAGTCATCGCTTCGGGCGCCCCGCTCGCCGTGGCGGCGTGCCCGTTCTGCCTGACCATGCTCCGCGACGGCCTCAAGGACAAGGGCCGTGAGGACGTCGCGGTCAAGGACATCGCCCAGATCGTTGCGGAGCGGCTCTAGGGCCTACTTCCCGGCCTTCGCCTTCTCCAGCTTTTCCCATGCGCCGGCCAGGCCCTGGCGGGCCTTGGAGAGCTTCATCAGCCGGTCGCCGAGGTCTTTGACGTTCTTCCCCGCCTCGCCGATGGACCTCATGGCCTTGTCGTTGGCCGGGTAGCCGATGACGAACGCCGGAGCCGCGAGCCCGGCCTGGGCGGCTTCCTGCGTCGCCCGCTCATAGGCCCGGAGGGCGTCGTTCCGGCTGTTCGTCAGGTCCTGGAATGACCCGGCCAGGATCCTCAGTGATCTTCCCGCCGCATCGAAGTCGCCGGAGAGGGCGTCTTCCTGCGTCGTGATATCCTTCACGGCGTCGAGGATCTCCAGCTCGGCCTTTTGGGCCTTGACCTCGGCCTCGAGGGCCTTCTTGGCGGCATCGTCCTTGGCCTTTCCGGCCGACTTCACCCGCGCTTCGAGCGCCTTGATCTCGGCCCGCTTCGTCTCGCGCTGAAGGTCGACCTGCATCCGGGCATCGGTCAGTCGGTCCTTGAAATACTGGGCCATGTCCGAGCACCACGAAGCGATATCCTTGACGGTGCCGAGCTCGCCGGAGGACATCTCCGGGAGCAGGCTCTCGAGCTTGTAGAGACCGGTCACGACCGTGATCTCGGTCGGCAGGCTCTCCTGGGCCAGGGTGGCCCCTGGGAAAAAAAGAAATATGGCCGCGAAAGCCGCCGAGCACGCCGCGAAGGACGTGCTTTTTTTGAGTATTCCTCTCATGTTCGCATCTCCTCTCGATGATGTCGGCGAGCAGGGCGCCGGGGAAGCGAAGAACCGCTGAGTCCCATCAGGGCCTGATGATATCGCCGGTCCGGTCCGCCCGTCAAGCCGGAAGGCCGCGGCGCCCTAGTCGAAGACCTTTTCGACGCGGATGCCGCGGGCCCGCAGGGCCTTGGCCAGCCTCGTCGATTGAGTCCGGAAGAACGTGTCCGTCAGCGCGTCGAGGAGGCCGTGCCGGGCATAAAAGGCCTTGACGGCGGGAATGTAGTTCATCCGGTCGATGAGGACGCGGTCCACGGCCCCGGCCAGGAGCTCGGCCAGCCTTTCCGGATCCCCCGGCAGCAGCGGTCCGGCAAAAGCGTACGTGGCGACGCCTGCGGCTTTGAATTCCCGCAGGACCTCGATCCGCTCCCCCACCGGAGACGAGTTCCGCTCGAACAGGCGGATGATCGTCTCGTTCTCGGAGGCGATGGAGAAGCCGACCTCGACGTCGGGGATCCTCCGGATGACGTCGATGTCGCGGCGGACCCGGGCCGACTTCGTCTGGATCACGACCGGGTGATCGCGGCCGGCGAGGACCTCGAGCGATCGCCGGGTCAGGGCGTAGCGCTCCTCGAGCGGCTGATAGGGATCGCAGACCGAGGCGAACCAGATCGTGCCCGGCTTGGCCCTGATGATCTGCTTGGCGAGCAGGTCGGGCGCGTTGACCTTGACGTCGACGAACTCGCCCCACGGCTCGCTGTGGCCGCTGTAGCGCCTCATGAACAGGGCGGCGTAGCAATAGGCGCAGCCGACCTGGCACCCGGTATAGGGATTGACGCAATAGTCGTAGATCTTGGAGGCGTTGAGAATGGACTTGGCTTCGATCTCGCGGACGATCAGCTCAAGATCTCCCGGAACGCCTTGATAGCCCGGTCGACGTCCTCGTCGCCCACGTCCTTGTGGGTGACCATGCGGATGCCGCCGCTCACGGCCAGGGCCAGGATGCCCTTCTCCTTCATCTTCTCGATCATCGCCGCCACGGTGATCGACGGGTGGTCGAAGCCGAAAATGATGATGTCGGTCTCGACCGAGGCCGGATCGATCTTGACCCCCGCGAGGCCGCTGATCCCCCGGGCCAGGGACTTCGCCCGGGCGTGGTCTTCCTTGAGCCGATCGACCATCTCGGTCAGGGCGATGAGCCCCGGCGCGGCCAGGACGCCGACCTGGCGCATGCCGCCGCCCAGGGCCTTCCGGAGCCGGCGTCCGAAATCGATCCGCTCCCGGCCCGCCGCGAGCATCGAGCCGGCCGGGGCCGAGAGCCCTTTGGACAGGCAGAACTGTACGGAATCGACCTGCTTCGCGAACTCCCTGACCGGCACGCCCGAGGCCACGCTGGCGTTGAAGATCCGGGCCCCGTCGAGGTGGACCTTGAGGCCGTTCTCATCGGCCACTTTCCGGATGGCCTTGAAGTTGTCGAGAGGGACGACCGCGCCTCCCCAGTTGTTGTGGGTGTTCTCCAGGCAGATGAGCGTCGTCTGGGGGGTGTGGACGTTGGGCTTGCGGACGGCCGCCGCGACGTCCTTGGGGTCCATCGCCCCGCGCTCGGACCTTACCGGCCGCGGCGTCACCCCGGAGATGAAGGTCATGTGGGTCGATTCCATGTTGTAGATGTGGGAGCGCTCCTCGACGATGACCTCCTCGAGGGCGTTCGTCCACATCTTGACGGCGATCGAGTTGGCCATCGTCCCGGAGGGGCAGAAGAGCGCCGCCTCTTTGCCCATCGTCTCGGCGGCCCTCCGCTCGAGCTCGAGGACGGTCGGGTCGTCGCCGAGAACATCATCGCCGACGACGGCCTCGGCCATGGCCCTCCTCATCTTGTCCGTGGGCCTCGTGACCGTATCGCTCCGAAAATCCGAATAGGTGATCGACATTTTCTAGCCTCCGAAAGCGTCATTATAGTGAATTGAAGTTCAAAATGGCAGCCCTTTTCTGATCTTGGATGGAGCCCTCGCGCAGAATACTCGGAAGGGAAGGCGTCTTCAAGTCACCGCAGCGAACGGAAATGACTCCCGGATGCCCCCGCGACCGAATGGGCCGGAGAGCGGGAACCAAACGTCCGTTTACTAAGTTCGTAAGATGTGATAATAATGGTTTCCGGACTCCACAGCGTGATCACGGCATATGGCGAAGAAATTTCTCTATAGCGCGGCCCTGTTTTCGGTCCTTTTCCTCATCGTGTTCTTCCTGAGCGCCGTCATCTTCTCGCAGGTCCTTCTCAAGAGCGAGATCGTCACCGTTCCCGACCTCACCGGCAAGGCGGTCGCCCAGGCCCGCACCGAGCTCCAGAAGAAGGACCTGTCCCTGGCCCAGAAGGGCACCGAGTCGAACGATCGCATCGAGAGGGGCCTCATCGTCCGTCAGGACCCGGCCGCGGGCTCGAAGATCCGCGTCACCCGGGTCGTCCAGGTCTTCACCAGCTCAGGCAGCGGCACGGTGAGCGTCCCCGACCTCGCCGGAAAGACCCTCGACGAGGCCCTGACCCTTCTCCAGGCCGCCGGATTGACCAAAGGCAAGCTGTCGCAGGTCCGTACCCCGCGCCTCCCGGCCGGTCGGGTCCTCGACCAGAGGCCCGTCCAGGGCACGGTCGTCGAGCGCGGCTTCCCCGTAGGCATCCTTCTCAGCCAGGGCGACGTCGACGATCTGTACATCATGCCCGACCTCATCGGCCGGCGCGCCGACGGCGTCATCGGCCGGCTCAACGGCTGGGGCTTCAAGATCGCCGATATCCGCTACGTCTACTATCCGGGGGCCCCGGCGGGGCTCATCGTCAAGCAAGCTCCGCCGAACGGCTACCGCATCCAGAAACGGAACCGCATCTCGCTCGAGGTGAGCCGCTGATGGCCCTCATCGCCCCGTCCATCCTGTCCGCCGATTTCTCGCGGCTCGCCGAGGCCGTCCAGCTGGCGGATAAGGCCGGCGCGGACCTCATCCACGTCGACATCATGGACGGTCACTTCGTGCCCAACCTGACCCTCGGGCCCCAGCTCGTCGCGGCCATCCGCGGCGAGACCCGCCTGCCCATCGACGTCCACCTCATGGTCGAGGACCCGCGGGCCTTCGTGCCCCTTTTTCACAAGGCCGGGGCCGATTGGATCTCGCTCCACGTCGAGGCGACGGCCCACCTCCACAAGGACCTGACCATGATCCGGTCCCTCGGCTGCAAGGCCGGGGCGGCGCTCAATCCGGCCACATCCATCGACGCCCTCGAAGAGGTCCTGGACGAGCTCGACTTCGTCCTGATCATGTCGGTCGACCCCGGCTGGGGCGGCCAATCCTTCATCCCCTCCTGCCTGGACAAGATCCGCAGGCTCCGCGACCGGTTCCGCGCCGCCGGCCGCACCGTCCCCATCGAGGTCGACGGCGGGATCAAGCTCGACAACGTCGAGGACATCCTCCGCGCCGGGATGGAGATCGTCGTCGCCGGCTCGGCCGTCTTCGACGCCCCCGATCCGGCCGCAGCCATCCGGGCCCTAAAAGACATCGCGAGGAAGACCTTATGAAGAGAACCGCCCCGAAGCCGATATCCGCCCTCCTGGTCCCCACGCTCCTCCTGCTCGGGCTCGTGACGGGGTGCGGCAAGAAATCCGTCGAGATCACGCCCGACCTGGCCTCGTCCGACGAAGCTCTCTATAAGCTCGGCGAGCAATCGCTCAAGAAGGACACGGAGAAGGCCCTCCTCTACCTGCGCCAGGTCATCGACTCGTTCCCCAAGAGCTTCTACGCCCAGCGGGCCAAGCTCCTCATCGCGGACGCCTACTTCCGCAAGGGCGACGAGAGCAATATGATCCTGGCCGCGGCGGAATACCGGGAATTCATCCGCTCCTATCCCTACTCTCCGTCCGCCGCCTACAGCCAGTACCAGATCGCCATGACCTTCTACAAGAAGATGCTGAAGCCCGGGAGGGACCCCTCCAAGACCATCCAGGCCCTGGCGGAATTCAAGAAGGTCGTCACCGACTATCCCGGCAGCGATCAGGCCAAAGACGCCCAGGAAAAGATCAACGAGTGCGAGGAGCGTTTGGCCAGCCACAGCGCCGAGATCGCCATCGGCTATTTCCAGCGGCGCGGCTATATCGCCGCGATCGGCCGGCTGACCGAGATCATGACCACGTACCCGAATTACAGCGGGCTCGATTCCGTCTATTTCTATCTCGGCGCCTGCCACTTCATGGCCCGGCAGTACGATCTGTCCGCCCCGTTCTTCACCAAGGTCATTTCGGACTATCCGAATTCGAAGCTGGCCAAGACCGCGACGAAGCGGTTGCAGGAGATCCCGAAGCTCAAAGCCGCGGCAGCGGAAACCAAAGTCAAGAAAAGCTGACCCCAGGGGGGTTGTGGAGGGTTTGTCATGCGGGAACGGAACGGGCTGGTTCGACGTGCTTTGGGACTGTGCCTGACGATCGCCCTGGCCGCCGGGCTGGCCTCGGCCGCGGAAACGAAGATCGACTTCATCGGCGCCGGGCTGAATTACGAGAATCTCTCGAGGACGGTCGTCTGGACGGGCGATACGTCCCCTTCCAAGATCCGGGCCAACCTCATCTCGGCCCGGGCCGATCTCGGGCTGGGCAAAGGCGCCGTCGTGAGCCTCAGCGCCGGGCTTTCCCTGGCCCACTATAAGGCCCTCGTCTTCGACGCCCTGCCCATCAGCCTTCAATTCGACGGGACGACCATCTCGGGTCTCTTCCTCGGGGCCGAAGCCGCCGTCCCGATCAAGAAGTTCTCGGACTTCGAGCTCGGCGGGACAGGCCGCTTTCTCTATTCGCTGGGCGTGTCGAAGACGTGGCCGATCGAGGATTTCGCCGTCGAGGGTGAGGCCCGGGGAAAAGCGGGCTGGATGGAGGCCGCCGTCGGGCCGCGGCTGTCCTATTTCTTCTTCGGCCGGGTCGTCCCCTATGCCGAGCTCTCCCTCCGTTGGCTCAGGGCCGATTTCAGGATGACCGAGAGCCTGGCCGATCTCAGCGGGACCGAGCTCAAGCTCGTCCGGGGCGACCTGTCGTTCTGCGCCGCCTTGGGCGCCGATGCCACCGTGACCGACCGCATCTCGGTCAAGGCCAAGGCCGGGATCATGCCTTATGCCGGCGGGGTCGACGGGCTCCTTTCGATCGGGATCCTGTACAAGTTCTAGGGAAGGGAGAGGGCCATGATCATGCCGTTCCAGAGTTTCCCTAAGACGACCGCGACGCTGCTCATCGTCCTTGCCGCTGCATTGGGCTCGCACGAATCCGTCCTGGCACGAAAGCTCAAGCGGCCCGGACGGACGATCACGCGCCAGACCCGGGAGTTCCGCGTCGAAAGGCCCCTGGCCATCCGCCGCGCCTCCCGCTACGCATCCGGCCGCGTCCTGGTCCGCTTCCGGCCCGGCGTTCAGGCCGCGTATGCCGACGGGCTCCTCCGGTCCTACGGCTTTCCGGCCGTCCACCCCATCCCCGGGATCGGCGTCTACAGCGTGGACACCGCGCCCGGCGTTTCCGTCGCCGAGACACTGGCCATGCTCCGCCGCAACGGCGACGTCGAGACGGCCCGGCCCGACTACCGGGCCCGCCTGGCCGACATTCCCAACGACGCCTATTTCCTGACCTACCAGTACAGCCTGCGCAACCGCGGCGGCGTCCTCGACGTCGGCCCGGGCATCCAGCCGCAGATGACGGCCGGCGCCGACATCAAGGCCACGACCGCCTGGGACGTGGCCCGGGGCGACGCCGAGACCGTCATAGCCATCCTCGATACGGGCGTCGATATGACCCATGCCGACCTCTCCGGCAAGATGGTCTCCGCCGGCCGCGACTTCGCCAACGATGACGACGACGCGACCGACGACCACTGGCACGGCACCCACGTCGCCGGCATCGCCGCGGCGGACACGGACAACGCCGTCGGCATCGCCGGCGTCGCCAGGGACTGCCGGATCCTGCCGGTCAAGGTCGCCGATGAGAACGGCGACGGCTTCTACAGCTGGATCATCGACGGCATCATCTGGGCGGCGGACCAGGGCGCCGACGTCATCAACCTCAGCCTGGGCGGCGACGCCGACGACCCGTTCCTCGAGGACGCCTGTCAATACGCCCACGACAAGGGAGCCGTCGTTGTCGCCGCGGCCGGCAACGACGGGACCGGCATCGTCCTTTACCCGGCCGCCTACGACAGCAGCGTCCTGGCCGTGGCCGCCAGCGACTACAACGACGCGATCGCCGACTTCTCGTCGTTTGGCGCCCAGGTCGACGTGGCCGCTCCCGGCGTATGGATCCTCAGCACCGCGCCCCAATGGTATGTCGGCGACGGCTTCCTGCCTTACCTCTTCGCCTCGGGCACGTCGGCCGCCACTCCCCACGTCTCCGGCTTGGCGGCCCTCATCAGGAGCGCCAAGCCCGACCTTCCCGTGGACGACATCATGAGGGTCATCCGCTACACCGCCGACGACATCAACAAGACCGTCTATCCCGGCCGCGACGACCACGCCGGCTACGGCCGCATCAACATGGACAGGGCCCTCGTCCCCTACATCCTCAAGTAGCGTTCCGGGCGACATGATCAAGTTCCTTCGCGTCAGGAATCTGGCGACGATCGAGGACCTCGAGGTCCGTCTCGACGCCGGCTTCTCCATCCTGACGGGCGAGACGGGCGCCGGCAAGTCCATCATCATCGACGCCATCCGCCTCATCCTGGGTGAGAAGGGATCGCCCGAGCTCGTCCGGACGGGCAAAGCCGAAGCCTTCGTCGAGGCCGTCTTCGACGTGTCGCGCCAGCCCCTCGACCTGGCCGGCCTGCCCGAGGCCGAGGACGGCGAGCTCCTCATTCAGCGCTCGGTCACCGACCAGGGCACGGGCAAGGCCTTCGTCAACGGCGTGCTCGTCCCGGTCCGCCGGCTCCGCGAGCTCGCCCCGCGGCTCATCGACATCTACGGCCAGAACGACCACGTCTTCCTCCTCCATCTCGAGAACCACCTCGCCTACCTCGACGACACGCTCGACGACCCCGGCCTCGTCCGCGAGACGGCCCGCTCGGCCCAGCAGCTGCGGCGCCTCCTCCAGGAAAAGCGCGAGCTCGAGGCCCGGGAGAAGGAGCGCGAGCAGCGGCTCGACTTCATCGCCTACCAGCTCAAGGAGATCGAGGCCGCGGCCCTCAAGCCCGGCGAGGACGAAAGCCTTCTCCGCGAACGGGAGATCCTCCGCAACGCCGAGAAGATCGCCGGCCTCGTCGACAAGGCCCTCGACGTGGCCTACCTCGGCGAGGACTCGCTCGTCGCCCGCCTGGCCCGGCTCAAATCCGTGCTCGGGGACCTCGGCGCCTACGAGGCCTCCTTCGGCGAGTTCCGCGAGGGCATCGAGGAGGCCTCCATCCTCCTCCAGGACGCCTCCGATTCCCTCGTCCGCTTCAAGGACCGCCGGGCCGTCGCGTCGGAGGACCCTGAGGAGGTCGAAGAGCGGCTGAGCGTCATCGAGAAGCTCAAGCGCAAGTACGGCGGGACGATCGAGGCCGTGGCCGCCCACGGCGACGGCCTCCGCCGCGAGCGGGCCGGGCTCGAATCCGGCCGCGAGAGGCTGCGCGAGCTCGAGGCCCTGATCGGGACGAGCTTCTCCGAGTATGCGCGCGCCGTCTCCCGCCTCGGGGCCGAGCGGGCCAAGGCGGCGGACCGGCTCGGCCGGACCATCGAAAAGGAGATCGCCCAGCTGGGCATGACCAAGGCCCGGTTCAAGGTCCGGCTCGATGCGACGGCGCCTGCCCTCGACGACCCGTCGACCGTCCGCGACCAGGGCGCGGAGGACGCCGAGTTCCTCCTATCGCCCAATCCGGGCGAGGAGCTGAAGCCCTTGCGCCGCATCGCCTCGGGCGGCGAGCTGTCGCGGATGATGCTGGCCCTCAAAGCGGCCGGCAAAGACAAAGAGAGCCTCAAGACCCTCATCTTCGACGAGGTCGATTCCGGCATCGGCGGCCGGACGGCCGAGTTCATCGCCCGCAAGCTCGGCCAGCTCGCGGACCGCCACCAGGTCATCTGCATCACCCATCTGCCGCAGATCGCCTCGGCCGCGGCCCATCATTTCAACGTCGACAAGCGCGTCGAGAAAGAGCGGACCTTCACGGGTGTGCGCCGGCTCGGCCCGGACGAAAGGGTCGAGGAGATCGCCCGGCTCATCGCCGGGAGCCGCTTGACCGAGGCGTCCCGGGAGATCGCCCGAGAGATGCTCGGCGGCGATCGCGCAAAGGATCGGAAAAGATGAGGAAAACCGACTGCGCCCTATCCCTGTTCCGGCAGGGCTTCAGCTGCTCACAGGCGGTCGCCGCGGCCTTCGCCGAAGACTTCGGTCTCGACCGGGAGACCGCCCTGCGGCTCTCTCAGCCCTTCGGCGGCGGCATCGCCAGGAGAGCCGACTGGTGCGGCGCCCTGACCGGGGCCTTTCTCGTCATCGGTCTGAAGCATGGCCGCTTCCGGGCCGAGGACGCCGCGGCCCGCGACAAGACCTATGCCCTTGTCCAGGAGTTCATCGCCCGCTTCACCGCCCTCCACGGCGAGACCAAGTGCAGGGACCTCCTCGGCTGCGACCTCAGCACGCCGGAAGGGCAGAAGAGGGCCGACGAGCTGAAGCTCCATCAGACGACGTGCGAAGGCCTGGTCCGCGACGCCGCCGCTCTCCTCGAAGAGATCCTCTGATCGACGGCCACACCGCTCCGGCTCGTGTATAATACCGTCTCATGAGCGCTTCTCTCGCCGGCCTGAGGGTCTTCGTCCGGACCTTCGGCTGCCAGATGAACGAGAACGACTCCGAGCACATCGCCGGAGTCCTCGTCCGGGCCGGGGCGCAGAAGACCGATCTGCCCGATGACGCGGACATCGTCATCGTCAACACGTGCGCCGTCCGTCAGAAGTCCGAGGAGAAGCTCTATTCCTATCTCGGCCGGCTCTCCGGGCTCAAGAAGAAGAGGCCGTTCCTGCTCGGCGTCGTGGGCTGCGTCGCCCAGGTCCGCCAGGCCGGCCTTATCGAGCGGCTGCCGTTCATCGACTTCGTGGCCGGCCCGGACAACTATCTCGACCTTCCCGAGATCGTCGGCCGGGCCGCCGAAGCCCCGGTCGTCCGGACGGATTTCGGGCGGGAGTGGCGGGAGATCGGCGCGGAGGCGACGTGCCGCGACGCGCCCTGGAGCGCCTTCATCCCGGTCATGGAGGGCTGCGACAACTTCTGCGCCTACTGCATCGTCCCCTTTTCGCGCGGCCGCGAGAAGTTCCGGCCGCTCGAGAGCGTCGTCGGCGAGGTCCGTGCCGCCGCTGAATCAGGCGCGGTCGAAGTCCAGCTCCTCGGCCAGAACGTCAACTCCTACCGGGACCCTGGTTCCGGGCTCGGCTTCCCCGGGCTTCTCGAGGCGGTCGCGGCCGTACCCCGGATCGAATGGGTCCGTTTCATCACCTCCCACCCGAAGAGCTTCGGCGACGACATCATCGGGGCCATGGCGGCCGGCCCGAAGATCTGCCCCGCCCTTCACCTCCCCCTCCAATCCGGGTCGTCCCGCATCCTCGAGAGGATGAACCGGGGCTACACGCGGGAGGACTATCTGGCCCTCGTAGGGCGCTTGAGGCGGAGCCTTCCCTCGCTCCTCCTCATGACAGATGTCATCGTCGGCTTTCCGGGCGAGTCGGAAGAGGACTTCGAGGCGACCTGCAGCCTGCTCCGGGAGGTCCGGTTCGCCGGGATCTTCTCTTTCCGCTATTCGCCCCGCCCCCTGTCCGCGGCCGCGGCCATTCCCGACGACGTCCCTATCGAGGTCAAGCGGCGGCGCCTCATCTCCCTTCAGGCCCTCCAAAGGTCGATCCAGACGGGGCTCTACCGCTCCTTTATCGGCCAGGACCTCAGGGTGCTAGGCACCGGCCCGAGCCCCAAGGGGGCCGGCCGGTTCTCCGGCCGGACTGCCGGGAACCTCGTCGTCAACTTCGACAGCCCCGCCGACCCCTCTGGCCGCTTCCTCACCGTTCGCATCACCGGCTCCGGCCCCTACAGCCTCCACGGTACCGAAATAATGGACGTATCTGCTGAAAAATAGGATCGTCCCGGCTTCCCTCAAGAATCGGCGCCCCGCGGAGCCCTTCCTGCCATAGGCCAAATATCTTAAGAAAGAATTGCCTAAGATATCTCGCAGAATCGGAGCCTCGAGCACTCAGCCCCGATTCTGCCGGTCCGCTGCGAAGACTCCGCTTCCCGCCCCACCGCGGCGAACGGAGGCGATCCCTGACGTCCCTCCGCGGCCATCGGACGCGGGATCCCAGGTCTGGAGACCTGAGGCGCATTGCCATTTGGGGATGATTCCGATATAATCAATCGTCCTTGAACCCCTTAACCCGGGAATTGAGAACCGCGTATGAAAGTCAACGTCTGGAATACGATCCTGCAGCTCAGCAAAGAGCGCGGGGTCGAACCTCGCATCATCATCCAGGCGATTGAGGAATCCCTCAGGGTCGCATCGGCCAAGTTCTTCTCCCAGAATGATAATGTCCAGGTCCTGTTCAAGCCGGAAAAGGGCGAGCTCCGCGTGTTCGCCGTCAAGCGGGCCGCAAAGGACCCCAAGAATCCCGCCGAAGAGATCTCCCTGATCGAGGCCCGGAGCATTCGCCCCGAGATCCAGGAAGGCGAAACGGTTGAGGTCGACCTTCCCGCGGACACGCTGGGCCGCATCGCCGCCCAGGCCGCCAAGCAGGTCATCTTCCAGAAAGTCCGCGACGCGGAGCAGGAAAAGATCATCAACGAGTTCACCCCGCGGATCGGCGAGATCGTCACCGGCGTCGTCCGCCGGGTCGAAGGGGAGGTCATCATCCTCGAGGTCAACCGGACCGAGGTCGCCTTCCCCCTCCGCGAGAAGCTGCCCAACGAGGAGATCCGCCGGGGTGACCTGATCAAGGCGGTCATCGTCCAGGTTTTCAAGGGCTACGGCAACCAGGGGCCCCAGATCATGGTCTCCCGGTCCTCGCCGCGTTTCCTGGCCCGGCTCCTCGAGACGGAGATCCCCGAGATCGCCAACGGTACGATCGAGATCAAAGATATCGTCCGCCAGCCCGGCGACCGGGCCAAGGTCGCCGTGACGAGCCACGAGCGCGACATCGACCCCGTCGGCGCCTGTATCGGCGTCAGGGGCAACCGCATCCTGGCCATCTCCAAGGAATTGCAGGGGGAGAAGGTCGACATCATCGCCTGGTCCCCCGACCTCGTCACCTACGCCAAGGCGGCCCTCAGCCCGGCCAAGGTCGACCGGCTGCAGGTCGTCAGCCGGGCGGAACAGGCTCTCCTCGCCATCGTTCCCCAGGACCAGCTGTCGCTGGCCATCGGCAAGAAGGGGATCAATGTCAAGCTCGCCTCCCGCCTCATCGGCTGGAAAATCTCAATCAAACAAGAAGACGCTCATGACTGAAACAAGCAAGAAACCCCTTCTCAAGAAGCCCGGCAAGCCGGAAGAGCCCAAGGTGATGGTCCGTAAGGCCCCGCCGCTGAAGAAGGCCGCTCCCAAGCCGGAAGCCGAGGCGCCCGAGACGCCCTCCGTCCATAAACCCGGGGCCAAGCCCGCAGCCCCCGCCAAGCCCGTTCCCGTCGTCAAGCCGGCCCCGCCGCTGAAGCCCGCAGCGCCGAAGCCCGCGCCGCCCCAGGCCCCCCCGGCCAAGCCCGCCGCGCCGGCACAGGCCCCGGCCCCGAGCCGCCCGGCGGCGCCTCAGCCCGCCGCGGTCCCCCATCCGCCGGCCCCGAAGCCCGCTCCGCCCCAGGCCCCCCCGGCTAAGCCCGCGGCGCCCGTCACGCACGAACCGCCTGCCCCTCCGGCCCGGCCCGCGCCCGCCCCGGCACCGAGGCCCGCGGCGCCGGCGAGACCGGGACAGGCCCCGGCTCATCGACCGGCCGCCCCGTCCAGGCCGTCGACGCCCCCGCCGCCTCAGCGGCCCGCGCCGCAGCCGGCAAAACCCTCGCCGGCCGCAGCTCCCAAGCCCGCCGCGCCCCCGGCCCCGCCGAAGCCGAGGCAGAGCATCACCTTCCGCGAAGGCTGGCTCCTCAAGGACGCGGCCGAGGCGATGAAGATGCGGCCCAAGGACCTTCTCGAAAAGCTCGCCGCCAAGGACTTCGCCGCCGACCTCAACGAGTTCGTGGACCCCGAGGTCGCCGCGGCCATCACCCGGGCGACGCATTTCGACGCGGAGTTCATCAGCCTCGACCAGGCCATGCGCCATCTGGCCGAGAAGAAGGCCTCGGAGCTCGCGCCGCGCTCGCCCGTCGTCACCATCATGGGCCATGTCGATCACGGCAAGACGACCCTGCTCGATGCCATCCGCTCCTCGAACCTCGTCGACAAGGAGTCGGGCGGCATCACCCAGCACGTCGCCGCCTATCGGGTCGCGATCAAGAACCGGACCATCACGTTCATCGATACGCCGGGTCACGAGGCGTTCACGCGGCTCCGCTCCCGCGGGGCCAAGGCCACGGACATCGTCGTCCTGGTCGTCGCCGCCGACGACGGCGTGATGCCCCAGACGAAGGAGGCCATCGACCACGCCAGGGCGGCCAACGTGCCGATCATCGTGGCCATCAACAAGGTCGACAAGCCCGACGCCAATGTCGAGCGGGTCAAGCAGCAGCTGGCCAAGGAGAACCTCCTCGTCGAGGACTGGGGCGGCAAGACGATCAGCGTCGAGGTCTCGGCCAAGGAGAAGAAGAACATCGGCGACCTGCTCGAGATGATCCTCCTGCTGAGCGATATGCTCGAGCTCAAGGCCAACCCCAAGGTCCCGGCCCAGGGTGTCGTCCTCGAGGCCCGGCTGGACAGCCAGAAGGGGCCTCTCGCCACCGTCATCGTCCAGCAGGGCACGCTCGCGCAGGGACAGGCTTTCGTTTCCGGCCTGACCATGGGCAAGGTCCGGGCGATGTTCGACGAGTTCGGCAAGGTCATCAGGAGCGCCGGCCCGTCCATGCCGGTCGAGATCATGGGCTTTGCCGACGTCCCCGTCGCCGGCGACCCCTTCCAGGTCATGGAGGATCCCGAAGCGGCCAAGCACGTCATCGAATTCCGCAGGACGCTGGCCAAGAGGCCCGAATCGGCCCGCGACAGCGGCGTTACGCTCGACGATCTCTTCAAGAAGATCGAAGGCGGCCAGGCCAAGGACCTCAATCTCGTCGTCAAGGGCGACGTGCAGGGCTCGGTCGAGGTCCTGACGGACGTTCTGCCTCCCCTCGGCACGGACAAGGTCAAGGTCCGGATCGTCCATGCCGCGACCGGCAACATCAGCGAGGCCGACGTCATCCTCGCCTCCGCCTCCAAGGCCATCGTCATCGGCTACAACGTCAAGCCGAACCCGGACATTCTCGAGCTGGCCAAGAAGGAAGAGGTCGAGATCCGGACGTACAAGATCATCTACCAGCTCACCGACGACATCAAAAAGGCCGTCATCGGTCTCCTCGAGCCGGTCATCAAAGAGACCTACCAGGGCCGCGCCGAGGTCCGGAAGGTCTTTCAGATCCCCAAGGTCGGCCAGATCGCCGGCTGCTACGTCCAGGACGGCCGGATCACGCGCAACGGCGAAGCCCGGGTCCTGCGCGGCAAGGAGATCCTCCACCAGGGGCGGATCACTTCGCTCAAGCACCTCAAGGAAAACGTCACCGAGGTCAAGAAGGACTACGAGTGCGGCATCGGCGTCGGCGGCTTCAACGGCTTCCAGCCGGGCGACATCATCGAAGCGTTCGTCCGCGAAAAAGTCCAGCCCATTTAGCGGCGCGGGAGGGTCCCGATGGTCGTCGGCGTCCTGACGCTCGAGCTCTTTTTCCCCTATTCCCGCTCCTTGAAGGACAAGCGGCGCATTCTGCATGGCTTCAAGGACCGGCTGCGGCGCCACAACGTCGCCTTGGCCGAGGTCGATTTCCAGGACCTCTGGCAGAGGACGCGCCTCGGCATCGTCACCCTCAACAGCCAGCCCGCGATCGTCGAGGAGGTCTTCGGGCGGGTCCTCGCCGACGCCCGGAACCTCGAGGAGGCCGAGATCGCCGGCCAGGAGATCCGCTATGTCTGAGAAGGGCTTCCGGGCGCGCCGGGTCGCTGAGCTCGTCCAGGCGGAGCTCAGCCGCCTGCTCATCGTCGAGTTCCAGGACCCCGCCGCGGGCTTTCTGACCGTCACCCGCGTCGAGATGACGCCGGACCTCCTTACGGCCCGCGTCTTCCTCAGCGTGTTCGGCGGGGGCGATCCCGGCGCCCTTCTCGACCGCATCGAGCGGGACAAGGGCTACATCCGCAAGGTCCTTGCCTCCCGGGTCAAGTTGAAGTATAATCCGCAACTATTTTTCGCCCTGGATCCGGGCCCTGATCACCAGGACAGGATCGACAGGCTCATCGAGGAGACGAAGAAACATGGCGGCTGATCCGCGGGCTCTCATCGCGGAGAGGATCAAGGCCTCGAAGAGGATCGCCGTGACCTCTCATCTCAGGCCCGACGGCGACTCCCTGTGCACGGCCCGGGCGCTGGCCCTGCTGGGCGGCCTCCTCGGAAAAGACGTTTCCATCATCAACCACGATCCGACGCCCCTGCCCTTCTCGGGCTTTCCCGACCTGGCCGGCATCCGCATCGGCCAGATCCGCGCCGCGGACTTCGACACCATCGTCCTGCTCGAGTGCGCCGACGTCTCCCGCTCCGGCCACGAAGGGCTCGACGGGGCCTTCAAGATCAACATCGACCACCATCACTCGAACTCCCCCTACGCCGAGATCAATTGGATCGATCCCGAGGCGCCCGCGGTCGGCGAGATGGTCTTTGATCTGAGGCATGCGCTCGGCATCCGCCCGACCCCCGAGATCGCCGAGAACCTCTACTGCGCCATCGCCTCCGACACGGGCTCGTTCCAATTCTCCAATACGACCCCCCGCGCGCTGGCGGCTGCGACCGAGCTGGCCCGTCTCGGCGCAAATCCCACCGGCGTCGCCGAGAAGCTCTACTTCAACAACTCGCCGGAAAAGATCCTGCTCCTCGGCCGAGTCCTCACGACGCTGACGATGAACGGCCGGGGCACGATCGCCATCATCAGCATGTTCAAGAGCGACACCGAAGCCCTCCGCCTCAAGGAGGTCGATACCGAGGACATGACCACCCTGGCCCGGTCGATCAAGGGCGTCGAGATGGTCATGTTCTTCAAGGAGATGGCCCCGGAGACCTTCCGGGTCAGCCTGCGGTCGAAGGGCTACGCCAACGCGGCCCTGGTGGCCGAGCACTTCGGGGGCGGCGGCCATATCCACGCCTCCGGCTTCACCGTCTACGGCCCCTACGAGCGCCTCATCCGCGAGATCCCCGCGACCGTCGAGGGCCTCCTCGACGCGGACAAGAGCCGGCCGTCCGGTCCGGCCCGCTGAAAGCCCGGGCTGACCCGTGCCCTGCGACGGACTCCTCGTCATCGACAAACCCGCCGGCCCGACCTCGCACGACGTCGTCCGGAGGGTCCGCAAGGCCTTGGGGATGCGCCGCGTCGGTCACGGCGGGACCCTCGACCCGGACGCGACGGGCGTCCTCCTCGTCGCGGCCGGCCAAGCGACCCGCTTCTTCCCTTTCCTCTCCCGGGAGTTCAAGGTCTACGATGGCCGCATCCGGCTCGGCTATGCGACCGATACCTACGACGCGTCCGGCCGCCCGGCCTCGGAGCCGTGCCCCGACCTTCCGGACCGCGACGGGCTCGTCTCCGCCATGAGGGCCTTCGAAGGGGATATCCTCCAGATCCCGCCGCGGTACTCGGCCAAGAAGATCGCCGGGCGGCCGGTCTACAAGATGGCCAGGGCCGACGTCGAGTTCACCCTCGAGCCGGCCGCTGTCACGGTCACCCGGTTCACCCTGCTCGACTATCGCCCGCCCGACTTCGATTTCGAGGCCGAATGCTCGTCGGGGACCTACATCCGGTCGCTGGCCCACGATCTGGGCCTTAAGCTCGGCTGCGGCGCTCACCTCGCGGCGCTTCGGCGGACTTCGGTCGGCCCCTACACCCTATCGGAGGCCGTGGCCCTCGCCGAGCTGGAGGAAGCGGCCGCCCGGGATGGAGCGGAACGGTACCTCCTGCCTCTCGAGCGGCTCCTTCCCGGGACGCCCGCCTTAACGGTCCTGCCGGATGCCGAAGCCCGCGTCAGGAACGGCTGTCTCCTCGGACCGGCCGACCTCGAGCCGCCCCTCCCCGACTTCGGCGGCCCGGAGGCGTCGGCGGGTCCCGCGCGCCTTCTCTCGCAGAGCGGAAAGCTCCTGGCCCTGGCCCGCCTCTCCCCCGGCGGGGCCGGTCTGCACCCCTTTCTCGTCAGTCACCTGATCCGGCCTTTCTCCGTCGGGGCCACTCCGGGCGGTGCCCCAGGCGCTCCCTTAGGGCGGCTCCAGCCGCCCCGATTTTAGCCTTGAATTTTGGACGGCCGTAATGTAGAGTAGTGGGGTTATGCGGCTTAACAAGAACCAGCTCGAGCACCTCGCGTCGGTGATCCTGCGCAGCCTGGCCAAGGAAGGCAAGATCATCGTCGAGGACAAGGGCCGTCTGCTCGAGGAAGTGACGAACGTCCTTCTCGACGAGTTCCAGAAGGAGGACCGCCTGGACCAGGAGGTCCGCGAGATCCTCAGCAAGCATATGGAGAAGATCCGCCGGGAGAATATCGAGTACCAGGCGATGTTCAAGGAAGTCAAGAAGAAGCTGGCCCGCGAAAAGGGGATCGTCCTGTGAGCAACCGGCTGTCGCGCGAGAAGATCAACTATCTGTCGCGCCAGGTCCTGACCGTCCTCGAAAAGGACGACCAGGTCGACTTCCTGGACGACCCGAACGAGGTCCGTCTGATCATCGTCAAATCCATCGAGGAAGAGATGAGGCTTTACGAGGCCATCGACAGGAAGGCCATCGAGAAGATCCAGTCCCAGAAGAAGGCTATCGAGGAGGGCTCCCGCGAATGGGAGATCCTCTACCGCAAGTATTACAACGACGAGCTGGCCAAGCTCGGCAAGCTCTCCGACTAACCTCTCCCTTCGCATTCCCTTTCTCCTGCCCAGGTGGCGACGTCCCCCTGCATTCCGAATTCCCGGCTCGGGGTGCCGGCGGGAAGCGGAGTCATCGGAGCGACCTGCAGAATTGGGGCTGAGTGCTCGAAGCCTCAATTCTGCGAGATGTCTTAATCAAGGATCTTATTAAAGATATTCCCCAGACGCGCTCCTCCGAGTAGCTCCGTCGCGCTTCTGATGGTCGCTCCCCAGAGTCCGCTCCCTGCCGCTCCTCATGGCATCACCCCTGCGTGCTCATTTCCCACGCAGGCTATGACACTCCATGATAACTCTCAACTGGACCGCGGAATGAACCGGAGGGGTCAGGCGGAGAGGGAAAACGCGGGGAAGGAAAAAAAGGGCCCGGGAGCTTGCGCTCCCAGGCCCGTTAAAACTCGTTACGCGGACCGGCCTAGAACAGGAAACGGAAGCCGGCGCCGGCCTTGTAGTTGTGGTCGAAGGACCGGCCGATCGGAAGGCGGAACTCGAAGAAGATCTGGCCCTTGCTCGTCCATTTGTCGAAGACCTGGAAGCCGGCCTGGACCGGGATGTCGACGCCGAACTTGTGGTTCGCGTCCTTCGGCTGTGTGGCCGAGCTGACGCCGATGCCGGTGCCCAGGAAGAAGCTCTGGAAGTGCCCGTTGACGAGCGCGTCGCCCGTGAAGACGAGCTTCCACGGATCGCCGGCGAAGGGGATGCCGCCGCCGCCGCTCAGAGTGAAGCTCCAGTTGTCGGGCGAGATCCAGGCGAACAGCCCGGCGCGCAGGAAGCCGTAGAGGGCGGTGCTGCCGCCGTAGAGCCCGAGGCCGCCGCCGACCGTCCAGAAGAGCTTCTTCTGGGTCACTTCGAAGGTCAGCCGGCAGGGGTCGGACGCCGGCGACTGGGCGCCGTCGTTATCGAAGACGGTCGTGTTGATGGTGTAGGTCCCGGCCTTGGTGAAGACCTTCTCCCAGGTCCAGGGCTTCCGGGTCGTCACGCACGTGTCGATGACGTTTCCGTTGGAATCGAGGAGCTCGAAGACGACCTTGGCGATCTGGCCGTCCGGATCGGAGGAGCCCGAGGCGTCGAACGTGATGGGCCGCCCGACGTAATCCTCGCACGGCATGCAGGAGGTCCACAGCTTGCAGATGGGCGGGAAGTTGATGGCGGCCTTGGCGACGCTCACGCAGTTGGCGACCTTGCCGTCCATGCCGGTGGCCGTGCCCCTGAACGTGTATTCGCCGGGCTTGTCGAACTTCGTCTGCCACTTGGGCGACTGGGGCGTCAGCTCCTGGGTGGCCAGCTTCATGCCCTGGGCGTCCATGACCTCGACGGTCATCGACTTGGCGTTCTGCGAGCCGCTCATGTCGACGGTGATCGGGTCGTTGACGTTGGCCCGGGCCGGGGTGACGACCAGCGCGCAAACGGCCGGCTGGATGAGGTCCGTGACCTTGCTGCTGAGGGCGATGTTGCCGCAGCCCTTGGGGATGACGAACTCGTACTGCTTCCAGTCCTTCTGAACGGGAACGATGAACACCGGGAGGGGCTCCTTGCCCGCCCACTCGATGTTCCGGGCGACCTTGACCTGGTTATGGGACTTAAAAAGCATCCAGGGCAGGACCTCGCCGATCGGGAGGGTCGTATCCGTCCATTCCGCGGTCTTCATCTGGTCCATGAAGGGCTGAAAGAGCTCGGAGTTCCCGGCCAGGTCGAAGCCCGTCTTGATGTCGGCGACGTGGGCGTCGAAAAGGCCCTTCATCATCGCCGGGGTCGGCTCCTGGCCCTTGACCGTGCAGAATGTGTACAGCCCGATCCTTTTGAGCTTGGTGGTCTGGGCAATGGACATCGCTGTGAAGACGACAAGCGTCATCACAACGAAGAGGACAAGCGATTTGCGCAGCTTCATATGAATCCTCCTGAGATATAGGTATGGAAAAGCACCGTCTAGGGGGACTTTAGTATTTGCGGGCTCTCTTGTCAAGCAAAATCAACACTTTCCCGCGTCCTCACCCCTTGAGGTGAGGAAGGCGGGGACGATCCGGCGAATAAGACCCGAATCCCTGGGCGTCTGTTCCAGGGCCTCGAGAAGGGCCTCGCGGCCTTTGAAGCTCCGGTCGACGAGGTCGCGGAGGTTCTTGAGCCCGGTGGGGATGTCGATCTCGGGGTGGCACTGGAGGCCCCATACCGGCTTCCCGGCCAGCCGGAAAGCCTCGACGGAGCAGGCCTCGGTCGAGGCCAGGACCTCGAACCCGGCCGGCAGGTCGAAGACCTCGTCGTAGTGGATCGAGAACGTGAAGGGCCTCGTTCCGGCCGGACCCAGGATCTCGCTGTCCTTCTCGACGCGGATGGCGATCCAGCCGATCTCCGGCCGGGCCGCCCTGCGGACGTGGGCTTCTCCGGCCAGGGCGTAGACGAGAAGCTGGTGGCCCCAGCAGCTGCCCAGCACCGCGGCGCCCCCGGCGATCGCCTGCCGCACCATGCCCGCTTCGGCCTCTGCCCAAGGCTCGCGCTCGACGATCGACGATTCCGAACCCGTCAGGATGATGTGGCTGAAGCCGGCCGGATCGGGCAGGCGTCCCTCGCGCGCCGCAAAAGATTCCCAGGGCACATCGAGGGACCGGCTCCAGTGCTCGACGGGACGGTAGATCGCGGGGTCGATGGAGTTGTCGACGATGGCCACCGTGATGCCGTGTTCTTGCCTCATTCCGTCCGTATTGTACGAAATGCACCCAATTAAGCAAGCGGCGTTCTTTGTGCGCCGCCAGTCATCAAGGAACGTCGCGGTCGTCACGTGATGGCCAGGGACAGGCCCATTTGTGGCGCCGGCCCGGATTCTGGTATAATTCGCCTTCATTAGGAGAACCATCGTGACACACCTGAGCGAAGACACCGAACTGACGGTCACGACGCCCGACGAGCCCGGCATATTCGGGCGCGTCCTGGGCACGCTCGCCAACGCGGGGGTCAACGTCCGGGCCTTCTATGTTTATTCCGAAGAGGACCAGGGGCACTTCCACCTCGTCACCTCGGACGCCAAGAAAGCCGAGACAGCCCTGCGGACCCTGGGTTACAAGGTCAAGGCCAAGAAGGTCGTCACGGTCCTCGTCTCGGACCGGATCGGCGCCGGGGCCGAGATCGGGGCCCTGCTGGGCAACGCCGCCGTGGACATCCGCTACTCCTACGGATCGTCCGCCGGAGAGGGCAAGACGCTTCTCGTTTTCCACACCAGCAACAACCGGAAAGCCGTCGATACCCTGAAATAGATCTGGCGAAATTTCGTTGACAAGCCGGGGGAGATATCATAAAATAACTCCCTTAGTGTTTTATCAAGGAGGCCATCATGGCACATGCCGAGCCTAATGTCGTTCCGCTCTGCGACGTCCTTCTCGTTCTTCTCATCATCTTCATGGTCATCACCCCCCTCGTTCAAAAAGGCATAGATATCAAGCTGCCCGAGACCTCGGACTCCTCGAGCGGCGGCGGCCAGCCTACGGGCCTCATCGTCGTGACCCTGCAGGGGAACGATGCCGTCGAGATCAACCAGATCAAGTACGAGCTCCGCGGCCTCCTCGAGGAGCTCCGCCGCCTTTATAGCACGCGGCAGGACAAGACCGTCTTTATCCGCGCCATGGCCAAGCTGCCCTTCGCCAAGGTCATGGAAGTCATTGATATCGCCCGCGGCGCCGGGGTCGAGACGATCGCTCTGATCCCCGAGTATATCGAGAACTAGCCCCCGCGGGTCCGCGCGGCGTTGCCTTGAGCAAGTCGCCTTTCGCTGCCTTCGTCATCCTCGTTTGTCTCGCCCTTCTCCCCTGCCTCGCGGCCGGTGAGGAGGTCCTGGGTCCCGTCAGCCGCGAGACCATCCTGGAAAAGGTCCCCGCCTGGGTCGACCTCGTCGCCGCCTACCAGCCGGCGCCCGAAGCCGTCGACAAGCTCCGCGGCCTCGGCCGCGAGGTCGTGATCGAGGTTTATTTCGGCAGCTGGTGTTCGGACAGCATGGCCCACGTCAGCGCCTTCTTCAAGGTCCTCGACCTCGCCGACACGCCCCTTCTCCGGGCCGTGTACTTCGGCGTCCCCGAGGCCAAGGACAAGCGGGCGCAATACACGCTGAACCGGAAGATCGACAAGCTGCCGACCTTCGTCGTCATGGTCGACGGCCGCGAAGCCGGCCGGATCATCGAAACCCCCAAAAAGTCGGTGGAAGAGGACCTCGTCCGGATCCTCGGTATCTAGCGGCTCTGTCCTGGCTCAGCGGCCCTTGATCGGGCCGATCACATCCCGCGAAATGACCAGGCGCTGGATCTCGTTCGTCCCTTCGTAGATCTGCAGCAGCTTGGCATCCCGGACGAGCTTCTCGATCGGATAGTCTTTCATGTAGCCGTAGCCGCCGAAGATCTGGAGGGCCTCCAAGGCGTTGCGCATGGCCACATCCGAGCCCAGGCACTTGGCGATCGCGGATTCCTTGCCGTTCGGCTTGCCTTTGTCCATGAGCCAGGCCGCCCGCCAGACCGTCAGCCGGGCCGCCTCGAGGTCCATGGCCATTTGGGCCAGCTTGAACGCGGTGGCCTGGAACGAGGCGATGGGCTTGCCGAACTGAATGCGCGTCTTGGAGTACTCGACGGCGTGTTCGAGGGCGGCGCGGCCGATGCCGACCCCGGCCGCCCCGACCGCGGCCCGGGTCTTGTCGAACGTCCGCATGGCCACGATGAAGCCGAGGCCCTCCCGGCCGATGAGGTTGGCCGCCGGGACCCGGACGTCCTCGAAAAAGAGCTCCGTCGTGTTCGAGGCCCGGTGGCCGAACTTGTCCTCGACCTTGCCGACGGACAGGCCCGGGGTGTCCCGGGGCACGGCGAATACGCTCAGGCCGCGGGGGCCCTTTCCCGGGGCCGAGTTGGCGAAGACGACGTAGAGGCTGGCCACGCCGCCGTTGGTGATGAAGCACTTCGAGCCGTTGATGATGTAATCCGTGCCGTCCTTGCGGGCCGACGTCTTGATGGCCGACGTGTCCGAGCCCGCTTCCCTCTCGGTCAGGCAGTAGGAGGCGAAGGCCATGTCCTTGAGGAACGGCGCGAAGATGCGCTTCTTCTGCTCGGGCGTCCCGAAGAGGAGGATAGGCGTAAAGGCCAGGGAATTGGCCATCATCGTCGTATACATCCCGGCGCATCCCCAGGCCAGCTCCTCGCTGACGATGGCCGTGTCGAGGTCGCTGAGGCCGACGCCGCCGTACTCGGCCGGCACCGTGCAGGTCAGGAACCCGACTTCGAAGGCCTTGCGCATGACGTCCTCGGGGAACGTGTGGCCCTGGTCGTAAGCCGCCGCCTTGGGACGCATCTCGTTGGCGGCGAATTCGTGGGCCATTTCCTGGAGGGCGATCTGGTCTTCCGTCAGTTCAAAATCGATCACGATGTTTTCTCCCCTGGAAAAATCACGGCGAATCGTAGCTGATTCCACCGGCCCTGTCAATTTTTGACGGCGATCCGGTCCCGCCGGATGAGGAAAACAGGCTCTTCCACGCCGAAGATCTCCCGGACGATGTCCTGGACCCTCGCTCCCTTGGCCGGGTCGGGCGGCAGGGCGAGGACGAGGCGCCGGCCGGAGAGATCGAGGTCCGCCTCCGCTCCGGCGTGCGCCACCTTGAACCGGGCCAGGGCGAGCCTGAGCTCCCGGGCGCCCCGGGTCGGACCGAGGGCCTCGCTCTTCCGGTCGAGCGAGTAGATGAGCTTGTCCAGCAGCTTGTGGAGCGAAGGCGTGCCCGCTTCGAGGACGGTCAGGCCCGAGAACCTGATGCCGGGAGGGACGCTCCTGTTGACCCGGACCAGGAAATCCCGGGGCTCGATCCGGCGGTCGGAGCGGAACTCCAGGACCTCCCTCATGGCCTCCATGCCTAAAGGCAGGGCCGGGCCGTAGGCGAAATCCATCTTCGGATGGAAGCCCTGGGTCTTGCGGACCTCGATCCCGGCCCGCCGAAAGCTCCTCTGGATGATGTGGATGAGGTCGATGTGGGACAGGTAGCGGGCCTTGCCCCGCTTGGAATAGAAGGCCAGATAACGAAGAGTCGGCCCGGCGGGCTCGCCCGCCGGGGCCTCGGGCGCGTCGACCGCCTCGGTCCGGACCACCGGCCGGGCCGCCTTTCGCCAAGTCCGCTCCTCGCAGCCGAGGCATTCGCCGCACGACCGGTCGAGACAATCGGGCGTGCGCTCGCTCCGGAGGGCCGCATCGAGCTCCGCCGCGAGGCGGCTCTTCTTGACCCGCGTATCGATGTGGTCCCAGGGCAGGACGGCGTCCCGGTCCAACGGCTCGAGATACTGCCGGGGGTCGATCTCCGCCGCTGCGAAGGCGGCCTTCCAGGCAGCGGCATCGAGCTTGTCGTCCCAGCCGTCGAACCGCGCGCCCCTTCGCCAGGCGTCGACGAGCACGCGGCCCAGCCTCCGGTCGCCCCTCGAAAAGACGGCCTCGAGGACGGAGGTGGCGATGGAATGGGTCTTGACCTCGACCGTCCGATGCCGCCGGAGCTCTGCCCTGACGTAGGCGTGCTTTTCGGCGAGCACGGCCTCGTCCTCCATGCCCAGCCACTGGAACGGCGTGTGCGGCTTGGGGATGAACGAAGACAGGCTGACGTGGATGCGCGGTGTCGAACCCCGGATCGACCTGCCGAGGTCGAGGCAGTCGCGGACGAGCGCGACGATGCCTCCCAGGTCCTCTTCCGTCTCGGTCGGCAGCCCGGCCATGAAGTAAAGCTTGACGAGCTGCCAGCCGCCCTCGAAGGCGAAGGTCAGCGCGTCGCGGATCTCGCGATCGTCGAGCTTCTTGTTGATGACGGCGCGGAGGCGCTCGGTCCCGGCCTCGGGCACGAGCGTGAAGCCGGTCTTGCGGACCTTGAGGATGTTCTCCACGAGCCCGCGGGACAGCCGCCCCGGCCGGAGCGACGACAGGGAAAGGGAGATCTTTTCGCGGCTGAGGTCGTCCATGAGCGAGCCGACGATCGCCTCGAGCTGGGGATGATCGCCGATCGAGAGAGCGGACAGGGACAGGTCCTCGTAGCCCGTTTGCCGCAGGCTTCGCAGGGCCGTCCTGCGGACGACAGCGGGGTCCTTGGGCCGATGCGGGAAATAGAGAGTCGAGGCCTGGCAGAACCGGCAGCTCTGCGGACAGCCGCGGGCCGCTTCGACGGCCACGCGGTCAAAGACGACGCGAAGGCCGGGGACGACGATCTTCTCCGGAAAGAACGAGCGTGAGAAATCCTTCACCTGGCGCTTGCGGACGGAGGCAGGGGCGCCAGGCCCTGGGCTCGGGACGACGAGGGACGAGCCTGGCGCTACGACGGGACTATAAAGGGACGGAACGTAGACGCCCTCGATCCGGGCCAGCTCGCGGAGCCGCTCACGGCGCGGCAGGCCCCGCCGGCGCATATCGGCGACGGCCCGGACGATCTCCGGGAAAGCCTCCTCGCCGTCCCCGACAAGAACGGCATCGAAGATATCGGCGACCGGCTCGGGATTGAAGGCCGCAGGCCCGCCGGCGATGACGAGCGGAGCACCCTCTGCCCTCTCGGCCGAGGTCAGGGGGATGCCGCCGAGGTCGAGGATGGTCAGGACGTTCGAAAAGTTGAGCTCGTAGAGGAGAGAGAAGCCGACGATGTCGAACGCGCGGAGGGGCAGACCGTTCTCGAGACTGACCAGGGGCAGGCCGGCCGCCCTGAGCTCGCGCTCGAAGTCGGGCCACGGCGCGAAAACCCGCTCGGCCACGACGTCGCGGTCCCGGTTGAGCAGCGCGTAGAGGATCTTCTGCCCGAGATAGGACATGCCGATCTCGTAGACGTCCGGGAAGGCCAGGGCGACCTTGGTCCGGGCCCGGGCGGGGTCCTTGCGGATCTCGTTCCATTCGCCGCCGACGTAACGGCCCGGCTTCTCGACGCGGGCGAGGACGCGGGCGAGGCGGTCCCGGTCAGACATTGGCGAATCGTCTCATTTTCACGTTCAGGACGAGGCCGCAGGCGACATATGTCGTGAGGAGCGACGATCCGCCGTAGCTCAGAAAGGGCAAGGTGATCCCGACGACGGGAAAGAGCCCGATGATCATGAGGACGTTGATCAGGAACTGGAAAGCGATGAGCAGGGAGGCCGTGAAGATGATGTAGACCCCGGCCCGGTCGCGGGCCTTGGAGACGGACAGGAACATGCGGGCCAGGAGGGCGAAATAAAGGGCGATGACGAAAACTGCACCGAGGAAGCCCGCCTCCTCCCCGATGACCGAGAAAATGAAGTCCGTGTGCCGCGCCGGCAGGAAGCGGAGCTGGCTCTGCGTGCCTTTGGCGAAGCCCTTGCCGGCGAACCCGCCGGAGCCGATGGCGATCTTGGACTGGATGACCTGGTAGCCCGAGCCCTTCGGGTCGCCGGCCGGGTTGATGAGGGTCGTCACCCGCTTCTTCTGGTAATCTTTGAGGGCCAGGTTCCAGCCGCCGATGCCGAGGACGAGGGCGGCCAGGAGGAACACGATGATGGCCTTTTTCCTCAGGCCGGCCAGGATGAACGCCCCGCCGATGATGGCGATAAAGGTCATGGCCGTCCCCAGGTCGGGCTGGGCGACGATGAGCGCCAGCGGGACCGCGGCGACGAGCAGGGCGCCGAGGGTATGCTGAGTCGTGAGGTAGGCGCTCTTGTATTCGGCGAAGAGCCGGGCGAAGACGAGGATCATGACGATCTTGGCCAGCTCCGACGGCTGGAGCTGCATGAGCCCGAGGGTGATCCAGCTCTTCGTCCCGGCCACGAGCCGGGCGAACGCCAGCGTCGCGGCGAGAAGGACGACGACGAGTCCGTAGAGATAGCCGGAGAGCGAGACGAAGTATTTGTAGTCAATGGCCAGGACGAGGAGCATCACCAGGAACGAGACCCCGATCCAGACGAGCTGGCGGATGTGGTAGGCGCCGGGGATGAAATGGGACGAGCTGAAGATAAAAAAAACGCCGATGAGCGATTGGACCAGGATGAGGGCTATTAGGACCCAGTCGATCTCCCGCACGAGCCGCCGGTCGATCATCATCGCCCGGGCTCCGACGCCAGCTTGGCCTTGAATTTGTCGAAGATCCGCTGCGCGACCGGCGCGGCCGTCGCGCCGCCGCCGCCTCCGTACTCGACGAGCACGGTCACGGCGATGCGGGGGCCCGTGCGGGGGGCGAAACCGGAGAACCAGGAATGGGTCTTGACCTCCCGGCCCGCCTGGGCGAGCTTGGCCGCGCTCTCGCGGCTCATCGTCTGGGTCGACCCGGTCTTGCCGCAGACGTCGAAACCCTCGACCCTGGCTCCCTGGCCCGTGCCGCCCTCGTTGACCGATCTCCACATGCCCCCGATGACCGCTTCATACGTCGACCTCGCGTAGGCGCGGTCCGGGTCGGGGTCGGGCCGCTCGGCATTCTCCGACGGAGCCGCGTCGCGGCCCTCGACGAAGCGGGGGCGGACGCGGCCGCCTCTGTTGGCGATCATGGCCGTCATGGTCACGATCTGGATCGGGGTGACCTGGAGCTGTCCCTGGCCGATGGCGATGGAGATCGTCTCCCCGGGATACCATGGCTCGTGGAGCGTCTGCAGCTTCCACTCCTCATTCGGCACGAGTCCGTCCTTCTCGCCGACGAGATCGATGCCCGTCTTGCGGCCGAGCCCGAGCCGGAAGGCGGACCTGGCGATGAGCTCGATACCCATCTTGCGGCCGAGCGAATAGAAATAGATGTTGCACGAGTTCTTGATCGCGGCCGACAGGTCCATGGCCCCGTGGCCGGGGGCGAACCAGCAATGGCGAACGGCGCCGTAGATCTGTGTCGAGCCCGAGCAGTAGGCCGTCGTCTCCGGCGTGACGGTGCCGGAGTCCAGCCCGCCCATGCTCATGACCAGCTTGAAGATCGAGCCGGGCGCGTAGAGCCCGCGGATGGCCCTGTTCTCCAGGGGCGAGAGGGGGTCGGTCATGAGCTCGCTCCACTCGGCCGGGGTGAACCGGGTGATGAACCTGTTGGGGTCATAGGTCGGATAGCTGGCCAAGGCCAGGACGCCCCCCGTCTCAACGTCGAGGGCCACGACGACCCCTTCACGGCCTTCGAGGGCCTCTTCGGCGATCCTCTGGAGATCCGCGTCAAGGGTCAGGATGACCTCTCCCCCCTGGGTCGGGTGGACAGTCGCCTGGGTGCCTCGTACCCGGCCGAGGCTGTCGACGACCTCGTAGACGGACCCGTCCTCGCCTCGCAGCGTGTCGTCGTATTCCCGCTCGACGCCGGTCTTGCCGACCATCTCCCCCGCTCGCACCTGCCTGTCCGGGCGGGCCCGGATCTCTTCGGGCGTCTGCTCCTGGAGATATCCGAGGACGTGGGCCGCAAGTCCGCCGTTGGGATAGGTCCTCTGAGGCTCGGATTCGACGACGAGCTCGGGGAACTCGCGCCGGCGGCTCTCGATAGGCGCGACGTCGAGGGAGTCCAGTCCGTCGGCGATGACGATGGGCTCGAAGAGCGGGCTGTCCTTGTGCATGTCCACGCGTCCCCGGAGGGTCGGCTCGGTGATCCCCAGCAGGCGGCTGATCCCCGCCATGGACGCGGCCTCGTCCTTGACGTTCTCGCGGATGAGCGAGACCTTGAACGAGGCCTTGTTGTCGGCCAGGATGACCTTGTTCCTGTCGAGGATGAGGCCGCGCGGAGCGGCCAGCACGCGCTGCCGGATGCGGTTGGCCTCGGCCAGGGCGGTGTACTTCTCGTGCTCCAGGATCTGGACCTTCCAGTAGTAGGAAAGGACGAGGAAGATCAGGACGGCGACGGCCCAGAAGACCGCATTCGCCCGGCGGCGGACGAGCGTGAGGTCTTCGTAGACGCGGTTTTCGGGCATCACGAGCCTCGGGAGCTCCGGGCCTTGATGCGCCTGTCGGCGGCGAAGAGGGAGCTTCCCAGGACCGCGGTGACGAGGGGCTGGAGGAAGACAAGGCCGCCGTGCAGGTTCACCGATTCCAGCCGGACAACCGCCGTGATGAGGACCCAGAGCGCCATCTCCAGGACTGACATGACCAGCATGAACAGCGCGTTGCGGGTGAACGGGGCGACATCGATCCTCCGGGAGACGAAGCCGGTCCAGAAGCCGAGCAGGGTCTTCGTCAAACCGGCCACGCCGAAGATGCCGAGGGAGAAGGTGTCCTGGACGAGGCCGCACATCGTTCCGAGCAAGGCCCCGTAGACCTCGCCGCGGCGGATCGAGAAGTAGAGGACGATGACGGAAAAGGCGTTGAAGACGATGAGCAAGGCGGGCGCCCCCGCGCCTGCCACGGAATAGACGGCAACGGCGACGAGCGTGGCCAGGAAGGCCCGCAAGAGGTCCTTTGCGCCTGAATCCCTCATCGCCCGCCTCCCGGTCCTTTGGTCAGAACGGCGACGACATCGAGGGCGGCGAAATCGAAATAGGGCTTGATGACGATGCTCTGGAAGATCGGGGATTTCGCGTCCTTGCCGATGCTTTGGATGACGCCGACTCGGATGCCGGCCGGATAGATCTTGTCGAAGCCCGTCGTTCGCAGCTCTTCGCCCTCGCCGCCGCCCTGGGCGCTGGCCAGGACGTAGCGGAGCTCGCAGACCTCTTTCGACAGGCCGGCCATCGACCCGACCAGGCCGGCCGTGACGGACTTGACGCTGACGCTGCTGTCTTTGTCGGTGACGAGCTGGACCATGGACTCCTTCAGACTGACCGGAGCGATCGTCCGGCCGACGAGTGCGCCCGTCCTGTCGCAGACGGCCATGTCCCGGGTGATCCCGTCGAGACTGCCCTTGTCGATGACCACGGACTGGTGGGGGTTGGCGCTGTCGACCCCGATGACGCGGGCCACGACGAGCGAGCTTTCGAAATCGGTCAGACTGGCCCTGAGCTCGGCCTCGGATTGGGCGAAGCGCAGTCCGTCCTCGAGGAAACGGACGTCCTGGTTGAGGAAAAAGACCTGCCGCTTGAGCTTCTCGTTCTCGGCGCGGACGCCGCGGAGGTCGAAATAGCCTTTCCAAAGCGACCCGATGCCGTGGACCGTGCCGGTCGCAGCCCTCTGGACGGGCGAAAAGACGAAGAAGATGGCCTTCTCGAAGAGCGATTTCTCCGGACCGAGGGGAACCTGGACGGAGATGAGCAGGACGTGGAAGAACGTCAGTCCGACGAGGACCAGGGCGCTTCGCCGTTTATCCCAGAAGGACATGCAACCTCTCGCACCGCGGCGGCCCGGCCCCTCAGATGAGGGAGATCTTCTTCAGGAGCACCAGATCGTCCAGCATCTTGCCCGCCCCGAGAACGACGGTCGTCAGGGGGTCTTCGGTGATGAACACGGGCAGCTGGGTCTCCTCGCGGATCCTCTTGTCCAGGTTCTTAAGCAGCGCGCCGCCGCCGGTCAGGATGATGCCCCGGTCGATAATGTCCGCCGATAGCTCGGGCGGCGTCCGCTCCAGGGCGATGCGGATGGCATTGACGATGGCGGCCACGGTCTCCTCGATGGCTTCGCGGATCTCCTGGTCGTCGACGACGATCGTCCTCGGGATGCCCTCGCGGAGGTCCCGGCCCTTGATCTCCATGGTCATCGGCTCGTCGAGCGGGTAAGCCGACCCGATCTGGATCTTGACCTGCTCCGCCGTCCGCTCGCCGATGAGGAGGTTGTATTTCTTCTTGAGGTAGTGGATGACGGCGTCATCCATCTCGTTGCCGGCGACGCGGATGCTGTGGTTAAAGACGATGCCGTCGAGGGAGATGACGGCGATGTCGGTCGTGCCCCCGCCGATGTCGACGATCATGTTCCCGGTCGGCTCGGAGATGGGCAGGTCGGCTCCGATGGCGGCCGACATGGGCTGCTCGATGAGGTAGACCTCCGAGGCCTTGGCCCGCATGGCGACGTCCTTGACCGCGCGCCGTTCGACCTGAGTGATGCCGGTCGGGATGCCGATAACGATCCGCGGGCGGAGGAGGAAGCCGCGATTGTTCATGGCCTTCTTGATGAAGTAATCGAGCATCTTCTCCGCGATCTCGAAGTCGGCGATGACGCCGTCGCGCATGGGCTTGATGGCCATGACGCTCGTCGGGGTCTTGCCGAGCATGTCTTTCGCGCGCGTGCCGACGGCCTCGACCTTGCCGGTCGCCTTGTTGACGACGACGATAGACGGCTCCTGGACGATGATGCCCTTGCCCTTGAGGAAGACCAGAGTGTTCGCCGTGCCGAGGTCGATGGCCAGGTCACAGAATAGCCTGTCCTTCATCCAGCTGATAAGGCTCATGTTGTCTCTTTCTCCGTCCCGGCCATTTTTAGCACAATTCCCGAGCCGACGCAAATGCCGCGGGGGGACCGGCGTTCCGGCTTGACTTTACGACAGGACTTCCCATATATCATTAGTCGCCTGAGTCCGATTTCCGCGGAAAGGAGAGCCATTTGGCCCATCAACCCTACGTCCCTGAAAAGACCGAAATGAGGGAGTTCACCCTCCGGGCCGTCCTCATCGGCCTCGTCCTGACCGTCATCCTCGGCGCGGCCAACGCCTACCTCGGCCTGAGGGCCGGGATGACGATCGCCGCGACCTACCCGGCGGCCGTCATCGGTATGGCCGTCCTGAGGATCATGAAAGGCTCGATCCTCGAGGAGAATATCGCCCGGACCATCGGCTCCATCGGCGAATCGATCGCCGCGGGGGCCATCTTCACCATCCCGGCCTTCGTCATCGCCGGCGCCTGGACGAACTTCAACACCTTCGACGCCTACGTCAAATCGACGGCCCTGATGTTCGTCGGCGGCCTCCTCGGCATCCTCTTCGTCACCTTCCTGCGCCGGGTCATGGTCACCGATCCCGACCTCGTCTTCCCCGAATCGGTCGCCGCGGCCGAGATCCACAAAGCCGGCCAGAAGGGCAGCCAGGGCTCGAAGTTCCTCTTCCAGGCCATGGGCATCGGAGCTCTTCTCTATTCCCTCGGCGTCCTCCAGCTCTTCGCCGCCAGCAAGGACTTCATCCTCAAGGTCGGCAAGATCGGGTCGAGCTTCGTCCGCCTGGGCGCGGCCAAGGACTCCCCGACGATCGGCGCCGGAGGCACCGTGGCCGTCTCCGGGCCGGGCATCTTCCCCGCCTACATCGGCGTCGGCTACATCATCGGCCCGCGCCTGGCCGCCCTCAACTTCGCTGGCGGCGTCCTGGCCTGGGGCCTGTTCGCCCCCCTGTTGATGTTCTTCCTCGGTCCGCAGCTTATCCCCACCTTCTACGGCCCCGGGGTCGCGGCGGCCGACGTCAGCTGGGTCGACATGGTCACCAACGTCTGGAAGTTCATCATCCGCCCGATCGCCGTCGGCGGCATGCTCGTCGGCGCCGGCTACACGCTCTACAAGATGCGGAAGAACCTGGGCGCCGGGCTCAAGCGCTCGATCGGCGACGTCAAGAAGGCCGCCGGGCAGGGCGAGGTCGTATCCCGGCTCGAGAAGGACCTCAACATGAAGGTCGTCATGATCCTCATGGCCCTGACCTTCGTCCTCATGGTCTTCGTCTATCAGACCTTCTCCAAGTCGTTCGGCTCGGCCATCCTGGCTGCCGTGGTCATGGCCATCGCCGGCTTCTTCTTCGCGGCGGTCTCCGGCAACCTCGTCGGGACGATCGGCTCCTCCAACAACCCGATCTCCGGCCTGACCCTGTCGACCCTGATCATCGCCGCCCTGCTGATGGTCCTCGTCGGCGCGACCGGGATGACCGGCGTTGCCGCGGTGCTCGGTGTGGCCGCGGTCGTCTGCGTCTCGTCGGCCGTCGCCGGCGAGATGCTCCAGGACCTCAAGGTCGGGCACATCCTCGGCGGCACGCCCTACAAGATGCAGGCCGGCAACATCCTCGGCATCCTCGTGGCCTCGCTCGTCATGTACTTCCCGCTGATGCTCCTCAACGGCGCCTTCACCTTCGGCAGCAAGGACCTGCCCGCCCCCCAGGCCGGCCTGATGGCCGCGCTGTCCAAGGGCATCGTCGGCGGCGAGATGGCCTGGCCGCTTGTTATCGTCGGCATGCTCATGGGCTTCGCCTTCATCCTCGTCCAGGTGAGATCGCCGATGCTGGTCGCGGTCGGCATGTACCTGCCGCTCGAGACGACGTTCGCCATCTTCGTCGGCGGCATGTTCAAGGGCCTCGTCGACAAGGCCATGGCCAAGAGGAAGTTCAACGCCGCCCAGACGGCGCGGGCGACCAACGTCGGCATCCTCCTTGCCGCCGGCCTGATCGCCGGCGAAGGGCTGATGGGCCTCGTCCGCGCGGCCTGGAAGTTCTTCTTCCTCCAGAACGTCATCCACTTCGACATCCCGGCGATCTTCAAGGGCGGCAAGTATTTCGGCGCCGTCGACCTCTATGTCGGCGGCCTCGCCGTCCTCGTGCTGATCGGCCTCTACCTGATCAAGGTCCCGCTCAAGAACGCCGGCGCCGCGGACGAAGCGGCGCCACCTTCCGCCGTCATCTGATCTCGTTTGAACGGGGACATGTACTCTATGTACGTGTCCCCGTTCGTTTTTTGCCTCCGCCCCGGGTTTTCGGGTAGAATGAGCCCATGGCGGTACGCGAGATCCTCATCATCGGAGATCCGGTGCTGACCCGGACATCGGAACCTGTCGACGAGATCACCGCGGACATCGTTCGGCTGGCCCGGGACATGGTCGAGACGGTCCACGCCGCCCCCGGAGTCGGGTTGGCCGCTCCCCAGGTCGGCGTCAATAAGCGGCTTATCGTCGTCGACCTCTCGGTCGGCGAGGACAAGGACTCGCTTCACGTCCTGATCAATCCCGAGATCGTGTTCAAGGAAGGCGAGGCCGTCTGCGAGGAGGGCTGCCTGTCGGTCCCCGACATCAAGGAAAAGGTCGCCCGGCCGTACCGTGTCGTCGCCCGCGGGCTCGACATCGAGGGGCGCACGGTCGAGATCGAAGGCGAGGACCTTCTCGCCCGGGCCCTTTGCCACGAGATCGATCACCTCGACGGCATCCTGTTCGTCGACAAGCTGTCGTCCCTGAAGAGGGCCCTGATCAGGAAGAAGCTCAAAAAGAACCTGGCCGCCGCCAAGACAGCATGAACATCGTCTTTTTCGGGAGCCCGGCCGCGGCCCTCCCCTCCCTCGCGGCGCTGCTCGAGGCGGGCCACTCGGTGCGGCTCATCGTCACCCAGCCCGACAAGCCCGCGGGGCGCGGTCGCAAGCCGGCGGCCTCGGCCGTCAAGACCTCCGCCGCGGAGCGCGGCATCCCCATCATCGAGCCGGCCCGCATCCGCACCGATACGGCGGCCCTCGAACGGATCCGGGCCGCCGGGCCGGACGTCAACGTCGTCGTGGCCTACGGCCAGATCATCCCGCACGCCGTCCACTATTTTCCCCGTCACCATTCCGTCAACGTCCACTTCTCGCTCCTCCCGAAGTACCGGGGGGCCGCGCCCGTCCAATGGACCATCCTCAACGGCGATGCCGAGACCGGCGTGACCATCATCGAGCTCGACGACCGGATGGACGAGGGCGATATCCTGGCCCAGGAGAGGGTCCCCGTCGCGCCTCGGGAGACCGCATGCCGCCTGGAATCGCGTTTGGCCGGTCTGGGGGCCGCTCTCCTCGTTTCGACGCTCGCCCGTATCGACAGCCTGCCGCGCCTCGGGCAGGACGACGCGCAGGCGACGCTCGCCCCCAAGATCCGCAAGGAGGACGGCCGCGTCTCCTGGACCGACAAGGCCGATGCCATCGACAGGAAGGTGCTGGCCCTGGGCGACAAGCCCGGGGTCTTCACGGCCTTCAAAGGGAAACGGGTGAACATCGTGCGCGGCCGCGCCAGCGGATCGGCCGGGTGGCCCTCGCCGGGTGCGGCCGCGGACGGCCCCGGGACGGTCCTCGTGACCGGCAAGGCCGGGCTCGAGGTCGGCTGCGGGGCGGCCACCTCCTACCTCATCGAGGAGCTGCAGCCGGAGGGGAAAAGCGTCATGTCCGCCCACGCCTTCTCGCTCGGGACGAAGATCACCCCGGGCGATTCCTTGGGATGAGGGAGCCGGGCTCGCCGGCTATTCTTCGAGAAGGAAATTCCGAGGGTCGACGCGCTTGCCGTCCTTGAAAACCTCGTAGTGCACGTGGGGGCCCGCCGCCTTGCCCGTCTGGCCGATGTAGCCGATGATGTCCCGCCTCTTTACTTTCTGACCGGCCGAGACGGCGAAATTGCTCATGTGGCCGTAGACGGTCGTGAAGCCGTTGCCATGGCTGATCGTGACGTTCTTGCCAAGATACTTGTCTGTCTGGACCTTGATGACAATGCCGTCGGCCGTGGCCATGATAGGGTTGCCGATATTGGTAGAGATATCGAGGCCCCAGTGCATCGTCCAGGCCCCCGTGAACGGGTCGTTCCTGTGGCCGAAGACGGAGGCGATCCAGCCGGCCGCCGGCATGATCGAGGGGGTCGAGGCGAGGCGAAGGCTGTCGCTCTCGAAGAAGCTGAGCAGGCTCGTCAGGTTGTTCTCGATGCTCAGGGCTTTCTGGCTCAGGGTCCGGATCGTCCCGGGCTCGATGACCGCGGGACCGTTCGACGCCGTGGCCTCGGCGGGCGGCTCGGCCTCAGGCGCCGGTTCATCGTCGGGGGCGCCGCCGCCGACCCCGGCGGGAGCCGTCAGGACGTCGGGGGACTTCAGCCCGGCCATGACATTGAGCTTTTTAGCGTAGCTTTCGAGGTTGGAGATCTTGGTCTGGAGCTCGCCGATGGACTTCTCGTAGCCGGCGATGGTCGATCTCTGCTCGGCGGTCTCGACCCGCAGGGCCTTGTACCGGCCCCTGATGACGCTCATTCGGGCATAATCGACGAGCACGGCCAGGAGGAAGAGGCCGACGGCGATCCCGCCGATAGCCAGCATTTTCAGCGTTTTTCGGGAAAAACAGAGGGTCTTGGTGCTGGTCTTCGTATGCGGGACGATGATGACCGAGAGGTGTTTATTGGGCATTTGACCTGTCTTTAGTACCACATTAGCCGAAAATGTGTCAAGACTTTTCGGGGGGATTTCCGGCTCTTCCCGTGGCTAGCCACGGACCCCGTCCTTATCCCCCGCACAGGACGGACCCCCCGTTGACGTCGAGGATCTCCCCTGTTATGTGCTTCGCCAAGTCGGAGGCCAGGAACAGGATGGGGCCGGCGACGTCCTCAGGCGGGGGGATCCTCTTCAGGGGGATGGACTGGCGGACCTTCTCCCTGAAGCCGGGCTCGCTGAAGGAGGGCGTGCACATGTCGGTGTCGGTCCAGCCGGGGGCGACGGCGTTGACCCTGATCCCGGAGGGAGCGAGCTCCACGGCCAGGGATTTCGTCAGGGAGTGCAGGGCTCCCTTGCTGGCTGCATAGTGGGAGTGGAAGGCCTCCCCCCGGACCGCCGCAGTCGAGGTCACGTTGACGATCCAGCCCCGGCCGTGCTCCTTCATGGCCGGGACGACGGCGTTGATGGCGAAGAAGACGCCGTCGACGTTGACCCCGATCGTCTCATGATAGACAGCGTCGTCGAGCTTTCCGGTCTCGAGATAGGTCCAGATCCCGGCATTATTGACGAGCGTGTCGAGCTCGCCCCAGCGGGACAGGATGTCCCCGACCATGCGGTCGATGTCGGCCCGGGAGGACATCTCGGCCCTGTAAGCCAGCGCGCGGCGGCCCATCATTTCCACCTCTTGTACTACTTCGTCGGCCGCCTTTTGGTTGCTGACATAGCTGATGGCCACATCGGCCCCGGCCCTGGCGAAAAGCAGCGCCGTGGCCCGGCCGATGCCGCGCGATCCGCCCGTGATGAGGGCCTTGCGGCCGTCGAGCCGGATCATCGGACGTACCCCAGGCTGAATTCGCCCAACTTATGGAATTCGAGGGTGCGGTAGATCTCGTCCGCCTTAGGCAGGACCTTTTCCTTCATGACGGCCATGTACTCGCCGGCCGTGGGGATGCGGCCCAGCAGGGCCGTCACGGCGGCCAACTCCGAGGAGCCGAGATAGACGCGGGTGTTGTCGCCGAGCCGGTGATCGAAATTCCGGGTCGAGGTCGAAAAGACCGTCGTGCCCGGGGCGACGCGGGCCTGGTTGCCCATGCAGAGCGAGCAGCCGGGCATCTCGGTCCGGCCGCCGAAACCGACAAAGATGGCGTAATAGCCTTCGCGCATGAGCTGGGCCGCGTCCATCTTGGTCGGCGGCGTGATCCAGGTCCTGGCCGCGGGGGTGCCCTTGTCGAGGATGCGGGCGGCGGCCCGGAACTGGCCGATGTTGGTCATGCACGAGCCGATGAAAACCTCCTGGACCGCGTCGCCGGCGATCGCGGAGAGCGGCCGAACGTCGTCCGGGTCGTTGGGGCAGGCGACCAGCGGCTCGGTGATCGCGGCGAGATCGATCTCCAGGACGGCCTTGTACTCGGCATGGGGATCGCGCTTGATGAGCGCGGGCTTCGCGAGCCAGGCATTGCAGGCCTCGATCCGGCGGCGCAATGTGTCGGCGCTCTGGTAGCCCTCCCTGATCATCTCCTCCATCAGGGCGACGTTGCTCTTGAGGTACTCGGCGACGCGCTCCTCTTTGAGTGAGATGACGCACGCGGCCGCGGAGCGCTCGGCGGAGGCGTCGGTCAGCTCGTAGGCCTGGTCGCCGGTCAGGTCCTCGAGGCCTTCGATCTCGAGGACGCAGCCGTTGAAGACGTTCTTCTTGTTCTTCTTCTCGACGGTCAACAGGCCCTTTTTGACGGCGAAGTACGGAATGGCGTTGACGGCGTCGCGCAGGGTGAGGCCGGGATTGAGCCGGCCGCTGAACTTGATCAGGATGGACTCGGGCATGTCGAGAGGCATGAAGCCCAGCGCGCCGGCGAAGGCGACCAGGCCCGATCCGGCCGGGAACGAGATGCCGATCGGGAACCGGGTGTGGGAATCGCCGCCCGTGCCGACCGTGTCGGGCAGGACGAGGCGGTTCAGCCAGGAGTGGATGACCCCGTCGCCGGGCTTGAGGGAGACGCCCTTGCGGGCGATCATGAAGGCCGGCAGAGTCTGGTGGACCTTGACGTCGGCCGGCTTGGGATAGGCGGCCGTGTGGCAGAACGACTGCATGAACAGGTCGGTCTGGAATTCGAGGCAGGCCAGCTCTTTGAGCTCGTCGGCGGTCATGGGCCCGGTCGTGTCCTGGGAACCGACCGTGGTCATATGCGGCTCGCAGGCCGTGCCGGGGAGCACCCCGGTGACGCCGCTGGCGCGGCCGACGATCTTCTGGGCCAGCGTGTAGCCCTGGCCGGGCTTGGGAACGGGGTTCACGACCGTTGTGAAGAAGTCCGCTTCGCCGAGGCCGAGGGTCTTGCGGGCCCGGGCCGTGAGCTGGCGCCCGATGATGAGCGCGAGCCGTCCGCCGGCCCGGAACTCGTCCTTGAGGGTCGCCGGCTTGACTGCGAGGCCGGAGATCTTCCGCCCCTCGGCGTCGAGGATGGCGCCGGCGGCGAAATCGAGGGCGATGATGTCGCCCGTTTTCATCTTGGTCACATCGGCCATGAGCGGCAGGCCGCCGGAATCCTCGGCCGTGTTGAAGAAGATGGGCGCGATGAGGCCGCCGATGATGACGCCGGCCCGCCTCTTGTTGGGCACGTGGGGGATGTCCTCGCCGATGTGCCACATGAGCGAATTGCAGGCCGACTTGCGGCTCGAGCCCGTGCCGACGACGTCGCCGACGAAGGCCACGCGGTGGCCCTCCTCGCGGAACGTCTTCATGAGGTCGTTGCCGCCGGGGAAGCGCTTGAGGCCCATCGATTTGGCGTGAAGGGGGATGTCCGGACGGGTCGGCGCGTCTCCGGCCGGCGAGAAGTCGTCCGTGTTGATCTCGCCGTCGACCTTGAAGACCTTGAGGACGAGCTTGGACGGGAACGCGGGCCGCGACAAAAACCACTCCCCCGCCGCCCACGATTCGAGGACCGCCTTGGCGTGCAGGTTCGTCGCCGCCATCTTGACGATCGTCTCGAAATGGCCGTAGACGAGAACGATCCCCTTCAGGGCCTCGGCAGCCGCGGCCGCGATAGCGTCATCGGAGAGCGCCTCGACGAGGGGCCCGACGTTGTAGCCGCCGAGCATCGTCCCGAGGATGGCGACGGCGTACTGCCTTGAGACCGCCGGCGACTTGATCGTCCCCTTGGCCACCGCAGCCAGCCAATCCGCCTTGACCTTCGCGGCCGGGTCGACGCCCGGGGCGACGCGGTTCTCGAGAAGCCCGCGGAGCTTGGCCCCCTGCTCCTTATCCGCCGATCCGAGGGCCTGGCAAACTTCCTCGACCTCCTGTGGCGTCAGGGGAAGCGGCGGCAACCCGGCCTGGGCCCGTTCTTTTTCCATCGCGAAATAGAAATCCAACATGGATGATCTCCTGGTTTATTTATCTCACGCCGGTCAGGCGTCCCCTAGATATAAAGGCTTTGGGCCCTTTTGTCAAAGAGACAAGGTGAACCAAGGGCGCCGGTTCTTGGCAAGGCCGCGAACGGAGATCTCCCTAAACCCTCGCGGCCGGAATGATGGCCTGCACCGGGCTATTGATTTCCGGGGCAAATCCAGTTAGAATCCAACCTCTGGTTTTTGTCTCAATTACCACTAAACGGAGGGATCACAGAATGGACCACGCCGCGATCAATCGTGCCAAGGAGCACTTCGGCAAGCTCCTCGAAGCCCAGATGAAGCGCATGGAGAAGGTCAAGGCCGCCCCCGGCTGGATCGACTACTCGAAGCTCTCCCCGCTCAAGATCGGCATCCTCGCCGGCGACGGCATCGGCGTCTATATCGCCGCCCAGTCGAAGCGCGTCCTCGAGTTCCTGCTCAGGGACGAGGTCAAGTCCGGCCGGGTCGTCATCGACGACATCGAGGGCCTGACCATCGAGAATCGGGCCGCCCACGGCTGCGCCGTCCCGGCCGACGTCATGGAAGAGATCAGGAAGTACCCCGTCACCCTCAAGGGCCCCACGACGACGCCGCGCAAGGGCGACCCCTGGCCGAACATCGAGAGCTGCAACGTGGCCGTGCGGAAGGAGCTCGACCTCTTCGCCAACGTCCGGCCCGTCCGCATCCCCAAGCAGGGCATCGACTGGATCTTCTTCCGCGAGAACACCGAGGACCTCTACGCCCTCGGCTCCAACGGCATCGACGTCGACGAAGACATCTCCATCGACTTCAAGCTCATCACCGGTCCCGGCTCCGACCGCATCTGCCGGCTGGCCTTCGAGCACGCCAAAAAGAACGGCCGCAAGCGCGTCACCTGCGTCACCAAAGCCAACGTCGTCAAGACGACCGACGGCCGCTTCCTCGAGAACTTCTACCGCATCGCCAAGGAATACCCCGGCATCGAGGCCGACGACTGGTACATCGACATCATGACCGCCAAGCTCGTCGACGAGAAGCGCCGCCGCGACTTCCAGGTCCTCGTCCTGCCCAACCTCTACGGCGACATCCTGACCGACGAGGCCGCCGAGTTCCAGGGCGGCGTCGGCACGGCCGGCAGCGCCAACATCGGCAAGCAGTACGCCATGTTCGAGGCCATCCACGGCTCCGCGCCCCGCGATGGTCACCGAGGGCCGGGCCCAGTACGCCGACCCCTGCAGCATGATCCGCGCCGCGGCCATGCTCCTCGGCCACATCGGCTACACGGAGATCGGCAAGAACCTCGAGATGGCCCTCGATATCACCGGCCAGTACGAGAAGAAGATGGTCATCACCGGGCGCGCCACGGGCGTCACCGGCGAGGCCTTCACCGACTACGTCATGGACTGGGTCAAGAACCCCAAGCTCAAAGAGACCTGGGAAGGCTACGTCAAGTCCTGAGCCCGGCTCACGAAAACGAAGGAGAATACCGACATGCGCAAGAAGATCGCCCTCATCGGCGGCGGACAGATCGGCCAGATCCTGGCCATGCTGGCGGCCCAGAAGGAGCTCGGCGACATCGTCATCCTCGACATCCCCGAGCTCGAGAACCCGGCCAAGGGCAAGGCCCTCGACCTCATGGAGATGGCCCCCCACGGCAACACCGATGCGGCCATCACCGGCACGTCCGACTACAAGGACATCGCCGGCGCCGACGTCGTCATCATCACGGCCGGCCGGCCCCGCCAGGCCGGCATGACCCGCGAGGACCTCCTGGCCGTCAACCTCGACATCATCACCAAGGTGGCCGCGGGCGTCAAACAGCACGCGCCCAAGGCCCTCTGCATCATCGTCACCAACCCGCTCGACGCCATGGTCTATGCCTTCTACAAGCTGACCGGCTTTCCCAAGAGCCAGGTCATCGGCATGGCCGGCACCCTCGACACGGCCCGCTGGCGCGCTTTTATCGCCATGGAGCTCGGCGTGTCGGTCACCGACGTCGCCGGCACGGTCCTCGGCGGCCACGGCCCGGACATGGTGCCGCTGCCCCGGCTGACCACGGTCGGCGGCGTCCCCCTCGCGGACATCGCCACCAAGGAGCAGATCGACCGGCTGGCCACCCGCACCCGCGAGGCCGGCACCGAGATCGTCAAGCTCTTCGGCAAGGGCTCGGCCTTCTTCAGCCCGGCCTTTAGCGCCATCGTCATCGCCGAATCCTATCTCAAGGACAAGCGCCGCGTCCTGCCCTGCGCCGCCCTCTGCGAAGGCGAGTACGGCGTCAAGGGCCTGTTCATCGGCGTGCCCGTCCTGGTCAGCGCCAAGGGCATGGAGAAGATCTTCGAGATCAAGCTCACCGACGAAGAGAAGGCCATGCTCCAGAAGACGGTCGCCGTCGTCCAGAAGACGGTCGAGGAGACCAAGCTCTAAGCCCATCATCTCAGGGTCATTCCCAAGGCCAGGAACGTTCCGCTCCTGGCCTTTTTTTTAATCTGAGGTCGTGGGATCCCATCTTCGTCTCACTCAGGATATCGCCGCCTCGCGATGTGATTCCACGACCTCAGGGAAGACAGGCAACAGACGCGGTACCTTTACGGCAGCCTAAAAAACAGATATCGTAACTTCGGCATGAGGATCCACGAATACCAGGCCAAGAAGCTCCTGTCCGGGTTCGGCGTTCCCGTGCCGCGGGGCGAAGCCGTGACCTCGCCGTCGGAAGCCCGCGCCGCCGCCGAGGAGACTCGGCGGCACCGTCGTCGTCAAGGCCCAGATCCACGCCGGAGGCCGGGGCAAAGCGGGCGGCATTCTCAAGGCGGCGAACCCGGAGGAAGCGGCCACGGCCGCGGCGAGACTGCTCGGCAGGCCTTTGATCACGGAACAGACCGGGCCGGCCGGGCGCGTCGTCCGCCGCGTCCTCGTCGAGGAGGTCCTTGACGTCGCGCGCGAGCTCTACGCCGGCGTCACGCTCAGCCGCGAGGAAGCGTGTCTCGTCCTCCTCGTGTCGCCCCGAGGCGGCGTCAACATCGAAGCTCTCGCCGCAGGCGAACCGGGCCTCGTCCTCAGGGAACCCATATCGCCGGGAGACGGTCTTCTCCCCGCCCAGGCCGAACGCTCGGCTCAGGCGCTGGGTCTCGCGGGCGGCGCGTCCGTGCAGGCGATCAAGCTCTTCGCCGGCCTCGTTCGCGCGTTCGAAGCGACCGACGCTTCCCTCATCGAGATCAACCCGCTCGTCCTCACGACCGGCGGCACGCTCGTCGCCGCCGACGCCAAGATGGACTTCGACGACAACGGCCTCCCCCGCCACCCCGACATCCGCGCCCTCTTCGACCCCGGCGAGATGCTGCCCGAGGAGCTCGAGGCCGCCCGCGCCGGCCTGAGCTTCATCCGCCTCGACGGCGACGTCGGCTGCATGGTCAACGGGGCCGGCCTGGCCATGGCCACGATGGACCTCATCGCCATCGCCGGGGGCCGCCCCGCCAACTTTCTCGACGTCGGCGGCGGCGTGACCGAGGAGGCCGTGTCCAAGGCCTTCGCCATCCTCACGTCCGACCCCGGCGTCCGCTCGGCGCTTGTCAACATCTTCGGCGGCATCGTCCGCTGCGACCTCGTCGCCCAGGGCATCGTCCGGGCGGCCCGCGAGCGCGGCGTCCGGATCCCCGTCGTGACCCGCCTGGAAGGCACCAATGTCGAGCTCGGCCGCAAGATCCTGGCCGACTCGGGCCTGCCCTTCACCGCCGCGCCCGATATGGAAACGGCGGCCCGCGAAGCCGTCCGCCTGGCCCGCGAGAGCGGAGGCGCCCGATGAGCATCCTCGCCGGCCCGGGGACCCGGGTCGTCGTGCAGGGCCTGACCGGCCGCGAGGGGACGTTCCACGCCCGAAGCATGATCGAATACGGCACGGACGTCCGCGCCGGGGTGACTCCGGGAAAAGGCGGCACGCGCCACCTGGGGCTTCCCGTCTTCGACACCGTGGCTGAGGCCGTCAGCCGGGAGGGCGTCGACGCCTCGGTCATCTTCGTCCCGGCACTGGCGGCCGCGGGCGCCGTCATCGAAGCCGCCGCGGCCGGCGTCGGGCTCATCGTCTGCATCACCGAGGGCATCCCCGCGCTCGACATGGTCAGGGTCAAGGCCTTCCTTCGCGACACTCCGTCGCGGCTCATCGGCCCGAACACGCCCGGCATCATATCGCCCGGCCTGACCAAGCTCGGCATCATGCCCGGACCCATCCATAGGCCCGGGCCCGTCGGCGTCATCTCCCGCTCGGGAACGCTGACCTACGAAGCGGTCCATCAGCTGACGCTCCTCGGGCTCGGCCAATCCTCCGCCATCGGCATCGGCGGCGATCCCATCGTCGGCCTGTCTTTCACGGACCTCATGGTCCTGTTCGAGAAGGACGCGGGCACCGAGGCCGTCGTCCTCATCGGAGAGATCGGCGGCTTGGCCGAGGAAGAGGCCGCCGGGCTCATCCGGTCGGGCTATAAAAAGCCCGTTGTCGCTTATATCGCGGGCCTGACCGCGCCCCCCGGCCGGCGCATGGGTCACGCGGGCGCCATCATGTCCGGGGGTCACGGCACGGCCGCCCGCAAGATCGAGCTTCTCGAGGAGGCCGGGGCCCGGATCGTCCGGAATCCCGCCGGGATCGGCAAGGCCGCCGCCGCGGTCTTCGCCGGGAGGTCCTGATCCCGATTGCCGGCGCGTGTTAAGCCCGGGATTGCCCATCCGCGCCGCCTCCCTTATAATGGCCGCGGGGAGGGCGCCTTCAAGACCATGGCGGAAAACTCACCAGACACGGCCGGGAACGGAACGGCCGTTTCCACGGGTCCCGACGAGGTCGACATTCTCGTCGGCATCCCGAGCTTCAATAACGCCAAGACGATCGGCCACGTCGTCCGGGCCGTCGAAGCGGGGCTGGCCAAATATTTCCCGGGGCGCCGGGCCGTCCTCGTGAATTCCGACGGCGGGTCGACCGACGGGACGACGGACGTCGTCCGGGAGGCGAGCGTCGATCTCGATTCCGTCCTGCTCGACCACCGGACCGGCCGCTTCCGCAAGCTCGTCACTCCGTACCACGGCATTCCGGGAAAAGGAAGCGCCTTCAGGACCGTTTTCGAGATCGCCCGCCAGCTCGGGGCCAAGGCCTGCGCCGTCGTGGACTCCGACCTGCGGAGCATCACGCCGGAATGGATCGAGCTCCTCATCAAGCCCGTCCTCGACGAAGGCTACGACTATGTCTCGCCCTACTACATGCGGCACAAATACGACGGGACGATCACCAACACCATCGTCTACCCGCTGACCCGGGCCCTCTACGGCAAGCGCATCCGCCAGCCGATCGGCGGCGACTTCGGGTTCTCGGGCCGGCTGGCCTCGTTCTATCTCGAAAAGGACGTCTGGGACAGCGACGTCGCCCGCTTCGGCATCGACATCTGGATGACGACGACCGCGATCGCCAACGGCTTCCGGATCTGCCAAGCCTTCCTCGGCGCCAAGATCCACGATGCCAAGGACCCCGGATCCGACCTCAGCGCCATGCTCCACCAGGTCGTCAGCTCAGTCTTCGACCTCATGGACGAGTACGCGGAGGTGTGGCGTTCCGTGAAGGGCTCGGAGGACGTCGCCACGTTCGGCTTCGTCTATTCCGTGGGCCTCGAGCCGATCAACGTCAAACTGGACAAGATGATCGAGATGTTCCGGCTGGGCGTCAAGGACCTCGATAAGCTCTACCGGTCGTTCCTGCCCCCGGACGTTCTGTCCGCCTTGAGCGATGCGGCCGCTGAGACCAGCCGCGACGCCTTCGCTTACGCGGACGAAGCCTGGGTGAGGACCATCATGAGCTTTGCCCTGGCCTATCACGCGAAGGCCGTGAGCAGGGAGCACCTCGTCAAGTCGCTCACGCCTCTCTACCTCGGCAAGGTCGCGTCCTTCGTCATCGAGACGTGGGCCAGCACCGCCGAAGAGGTCGAAGCCCGGCTCGAGAAGCTCTGCCTGTCCTTCGAGAGGGAGAAGAGCTATCTCGTCGAGCACTGGAGGAAAACGTCATGAAGAATTTCTTCGACAAGGTTCTCGTCGAGCCGCTGCGGGAGGTCGTCCAGAAGCTCGTGGCTTTCCTGCCCAGCCTCCTCACCGGGATCGTCGTCTTCCTCATCGGCCTCGGCCTGGCCTGGCTCGTCAAGCTGCTCGTCGTCAGGGTCGCCAGGCTTCTCAAGCTCGACGCGGCCTTGACGCGCTCGGGCGTGACCGATGCCCTGCAGAAGATGGCCGTCAAGGACTCGCCTGCCAAGCTCATCGGCCGGATGTTCTTCTGGCTCGTGACCTTCATCTTTTTCATCCTGGCCCTGAAGGTCATGAAGGTCCCGGTCATCGACCAGCTCCTCGAGAAGTTCCTCCTCTTCCTGCCCAACATCTTCGTCGCCCTCATCATCCTGACCATCGGCTGGCTCCTCAGCAACTTCGTCGGGCGGGCCGTCCTCATCGCCTCCGTGAACTCCGGCGTCAGACTCTCGGGCCAGCTCAGCCGGGGGGTCAAGGCGATCCTCATCCTCTTCGCCCTTGTCATGGCCTTCGAGCAGCTCGGCATCGGACGGAGCACGATGATCGCCGCGTTCGCGATCGCCTTCGGCGGGGCCGTGCTGGCCTTGGCCCTGGCTTTCGGGCTCGGCGGCAAGGACCTGGCCCGGACGTTCCTGGAGAAGCGGTTCAAGAAGCCCCCGGACGAGGGACGCGACGACCTCAAGCACCTCTGAGAGCCCGTCCGACAAGCCCTTGATTTTTTCCCGCCCTCGCCTATAATAGGCCCCAGCCGAAAATCCCCCCGGAAAACCCCCGAAAAGCGCACGATCCCAACCATCAGGTCACGAAATGAACCATGAAGAGGGAACGGTAGGCCGCAAGATCAAGCGGACGCTCATCGGCAAGCCCCGCGACATCAAGGACCCGTCCCTCTTCCACAAGATCGCCCTGATCCCCGTCCTGGCCTGGATCGGGCTCGGCGCGGATGGCCTCTCCTCGGCCTCCTATGGCCCGGAGGAGGCCTTCAAAGTCTTGGGGCAGCACACCTACCTCGCCCTGGCCCTGGCCGTGGCAACAGCCCTGACCGTCTTTATCATCTCCTACGCCTACTCGCGCATCATCGAATATTTCCCCTCCGGAGGCGGCGGCTACGTCGTCGCGACGCAAACACTCGGAGAGAAAGCCGGCGTCGTGTCCGGGAGCGCACTGCTCGTCGACTACATGCTGACGATCACCGTGTCGATCGTCGCCTGCGGCGATGCGATCTTCAGCTTCTTCCCGGCCTCGGCCCAGACGTTCAAGACCCCCTTCGAGATCCTTGCCATCATCTTCCTCGTCGTCATCAACCTTCGCGGCGTCAAGGAATCGGTGACCATATTGGCCCCGATCTTCGTTGTGTTCGTCCTGACGCACGCCCTCCTCATCGGCTACGGCGTCTTCAAGCATATCCCGGAGATCGGAGCGGTCGCCGCCGATGTGCGCAGCGGGTTCCAGGGTGGTCTGGCAACGCTCGGCCTCGGCGGCATGGCTCTCCTGTTCCTTCGGGCTTTCTCCATGGGAGGCGGAACTTACACCGGGATCGAGGCCGTCTCGAACGGTCTCCAGATCCTGCGCGAGCCGCGCGTCCACAACGGCAAGAAGACCATGGTCTACATGGCCGCCTCGCTGGCCCTGACGGCCGGAGGCATCCTCGTCTGCTATCTCCTGCTCGGCGTCAGCCCGCTCGCGGGCAAGACCCTCAACGCCGTGCTGGCCGGCGAGGTTTTCGGCGGCTGGAGCTTCGGCGGCACCCTGGCCCTCATCACCATCTTCACGGAAGGCGCCATCCTCCTCGTGGCCGCCCAGACGGGCTTCGTCGACGGGCCGCGGGTTATGGCCAACATGGCCGTCGATTACTGGTTCCCTCACCGTTTCGCTTCTCTCTCCGACCGGCTGACCATGCAGAACGGAGTCCTGCTCATGGGCGGCTCGGCCATCCTGCTTCTCCTCTACTCCCGCGGTCGCATCTCGACCCTCGTCGTCATGTATTCGATCAACGTTTTCCTGACGTTCTCGCTTTCCGAGCTGGGCATGTCCCGTTTCTTCATCAGGAACCGGCACAAGGAACCCCTATGGAAGAAGCACTTGCCGGTCCACGTGACCGGTCTGACCCTGTGCCTGACCATCCTCATCGTCACAACCCTCGAGAAGTTCGCCCAGGGCGGCTGGCTGACCATCGTCCTCACGTCAGCCGTCGTCCTGCTCTGCTATCTCATCAAGGGCCACTACAACCGGGTCCGCAAGGGCGTCCGCGAGCTCGACGACATGCTCACCGCCGTCATCTCCCACAAGGGCGAATACAACCCCGACCCGGCCGACCCGCATGAAATGACGGCCGTTCAGCTCGTCAGCGGCTACTCCGGATTCGGCGTCCACACCTTCCTGTCCATCATCCGCGGCTTTCCCGGCCTCTACAAGAACTTCGTCTTCATCTCCGTCGCCGAGGTGGACGCGGGTGCGTTCAAGGAATCGGAGTCCGTTGCCCGCCTGACCGCGGCGACCAAGGATTCCCTCAAGAAGTACGTCGACCTGGCCCGGCGCCTGGGCTTCCCGGCCGAGTCGCGCTTCGACACCGGCATCGACGTCGTCGGGACGGCCACAGCGCTCTGCGAGCGCGTGGCCCGCGAATTTCCGAGATCGACCGTCTTCGCCGGCCAAACTGTCTTCCGCCGCCCCGGGCTCATCAATCGCATCCTCCACAACGAGACCGCTTTCGCCATCCAGCAGGAGCTCCGCTGGAAGGGCATCACGACGGTCATTTTGCCCATCCGGATCAATATCTGATCTCCGCCTCAAAGGACGTCCTCCGCTCGTCATGGCGAAGGATATCGTCGGGGCGAAATCCTTCGCCGCCTCGCTCCCGACCGCTTTCTTAACCTGGGTTGATGATTGACAAAATGCCGTCGGACGGATATTAAGACTGACATAAGCCCCAATAGACAAGGAGGCCGTGATGACACGTAGAATATCAACCCTCTGGTTGGGCTTGTTCTTTGTCGTGATGGCCGCCGTCGCCGGCCGATATCCGCAAACGAAGCCGGCGCCTCAGGCCCCCGATCCAATGACCGTCGACTCTGTCGCCAAGGACCTCTATCTCGTCAAGGGCGGCGCGGGGGCGAACGCCGCGTTCTTTGTCACGCCCAAACAGGGCGTCGTCGTCATCGATGCCAAGATGACGCCCGAGGCCGCGGCCGAAATGCTCAGTGAGATCGCCAAGGTCACGTCCCAGCCCGTGCGGACGCTCATCCTCACGCACAGCGACGGCGACCATGTCAACGGCCTCCCCGGCTTTCCGAAGGGCCTGGTAATCTTCGCCCATAAGAACGTCAAGCGGGACCTCGAAAAAGCCGCGGCCGAGATGCCCGCGCTCAAGGACTATCTGCCGACCCAGACCTACGCGTCCGGGGCAGACCTCATCGGCTGGGACTACGATATCGACATGCGTCATTTCGGGCCCGCCCATACGGACGGCGACACCTGTGTGCTTTTCCCGGACCTCGGCGTGGCCTTCGTCGGCGATCTCGCTTTCGTCGGCCGCGACCCGCTCGTTCACCTGGCCAAGGGCGGGACGGTCTTCGGGTACGTCAAGACGCTCGAGGCCCTCCTCGCCGAAAAGCCCGCCATCAAGATCTTTCTCTCCGGCCATGCCGATCCCCTAACGAGGGCCGACATCGAATCCCTGAAGACGTCCCTCGCCGACAAGCTGCCCAAGGTCAAGGAGATGGTCGCGGCGGGCAAGAGCATCGAAGACGTTCGGAAGGCCTTCGGCATCGAGACGCCTCCCGACGCCCCCGGCGGCCGACGCCGCTGGCTGAGCTTTGTCGAGACCGCCTACCTCGAGCTGACGACGAAGAAATGACCTGATCATGGAGAGGCGCATGACGAAGAAGGCTCTGATAACAACCGCAGCCGCGGCGGTCCTCATGATCCTGGCTCTCGCCCCGGCCTGCAGTCGTTCCTCGTCCGGAGGGGCCGTCGTCGAGGAGAAGAGCGAGGTCATCCGGACCTACCCCTTCTCCGACCCCGACCCCGTCCCCATCTTCGCCCGATCGTCGATGGGGGGCCAGGGCGCGCGGCTCTACCCCTACTTCATGTTCGACCGCTTCACCGCCGAGCCCGTCGACAAGTCCTGGAACGTCGTGCGGCTGAGTAACCCGTTCATCGAGGTCGCCGTCCTGCCCGAGGTGGGCGGCAAGGTCTGGGGCGCGAAGGAGCAGGCCACCGGCCGCGAGTTCCTCTACTGGAACCATGTCCTCAAATTCCGCCAGATCGCGCTGCGCGGGCCATGGACCTCGGGCGGCATCGAGTTCAACTTCGGCGTCGTCGGCCACGCCCCGACAACCGCGACGCCGGTCGATTACCTGGTCCGCCGGAACGCCGACGGAAGCGCCAGCTGTGTCGTCGGAGCCATGGACCTCCCGTCGCGGACGCGCTGGAGCGTCACCATCACCCTGCCCAAGGACGGGGCCGTCTTCGAGACCAACGCCCTCTGGGTCAACCCGACGCCGTTCAGCCAGTCGTATTACGCCTGGTCATGCGCCGCCGTGGGCGCCGCCGACGACCTGAAGTACATCTTCCCGGGACAATGGTTCATCGGCCACGATTACTCCGTCCCGCTCGAATCCTGGCCCGTCGACCGCTCCGGCCGCGACCTCTCCTGGTACAGGAACAACGCGACGCCGGGCTCCAAGAGCTATTTCACGGTCGGCGAATACGCCGATTTTTACGGCGGCTGGTACGAGAAGTCCGACGCCGGCTTCGGCCACTGGTCGCGCTACGAGGACATGCCCGGCCGCAAGGTCTGGATCTGGGACCTCTCCCGCTCGGGCGGGATCTGGGTCGATCTGCTGACCGACAAGGACGGCCAATACACCGAGCCCCAGGCGGGCCGCCTCCTCAACCAGTCCGACCACGGCGATTTCGCGCCCGGCGCGGCCGACCGCTGGCAGGAACAATGGTTCCCCTACCGCGGCATCGGCCCGATGGCCAAGGCCTCGCCCCACGCCGTGCTGAGCGCCTCCCGCTCGGGGGATTCCCTGAGCGTCGGGCTCTTCCCTCTCCGGCCCGTCGCCGACGACCTGACCGTCAGCGCCGCGGGCAAAGAGGTCTTCCGGGAGAGCGTCGTGCTCAGCCCGGAACACGTGTGGAAGAAGGACATCCCTCTGGCCGGCGCCGCCGCGGACGCCCTCCTCGAGGTCCGGCTCGGCGCCAAGCTCGTCTACGAGAGCGCGCCCGAGGCCGATGCCCTCGAACGGCCGCTCCGTTTCAGCACTCCCACTGGCGGTTCCGCCGAAGCCCTCTTCCTGCAAGCCCGGAGTCTCGAGCGGGAGCGCCGGTTGACCGAAGCCCTCGACAGGTACCTGGCCGCCGTCGCCGAGGAGCCCCTCCACGTCCGGGCCCTGACCCGCGCCGCCGAGCTCTATACGCGGCGGGGCGAGCCGGCCCGGGCGCTCGAGATGGCCGGCCGGGCTCTCTCGGTGTCGATGTACGACGCCGAAGCCAACTTCGTCTACGGCGTCGCGGCCCGGAGGATGGGACGCCTCGTCGACGCCAAGGAAACGCTCGGCTGGGCGGCTCGCTCGCCGCAGTTCGAGGCCGTCGCCCTCGTCCAGTCCGCCGAGATCGCGCTCCTCGAAAGGAACATCGACAGGGCCGCCGAGTACGCCCTTAAAGCGCTCGTGGCCGACGATCTCAACGTCGGCGCCCTCGAGGTCCTGGCCGTGGCCCAGCGCCTGGCCGGCCGCAAGTCGGACCTCAACCGCGTCCTCGGCTGGCTCGCCGAGGTCGACCCGCTCGACCATCTGGCCCGGTTCGAGCGCTATCTCTTCAGCCGCGACGCAAAGGACCTCGAGGCCTGCCGCGCGCTCGTCCGCAACGAGCTGCCGCACGAGACCTTCATCGAGATGGCCGCTTTCTATGACCGCATCGGCCGTCCCGGCGACGCCGTCGCGGCCCTCAGGGCCTCGCCCTGGCACCCGACGATCCTGTACTGGCTGGCCTACCTCCAGCGCGACACCTCTCCAACGGAGAGCGCGGCCCGGCTCGAAGAGGCCTCGGTGGCCTCGCCCTACCTGGTCTTCCCGTTCCGCGAGGAGGAGATCGCCGTCATGTCCTGGGCCGTGGCCGCGCGGCCATCTGACTGGAAGCCCAAGTACTTTCTGGCCCTCATCCTCTGGGGCAAGGGCCGGATCGACGAGGCCCGGGACCTGCTCGAGATGTGCGAGAACGCCGATTACGCTCCCTTCTATATGGCCCGGGGCGCGTTCTTCGAGAGGGCCGACCCGGTCCGGGCGGCCGCGGATCTGGCGCGGGCGATCGAGCTCGACGGGACCGATTGGCGGGCCCGCCACGCCCTGACCGCCTTCCGTCTCCGGCAGGGTCAGCGGGACGAGGCCCTGGCTTCGGCCCGCAAAGCGGCGTCGGATTTCCCGACCGAGGTGCCGCTCCAGGTCGACCTGGCCGAGGCCCTGCTCGCCGCCGGCGATCCCCATGAAGCCGCGACCGTCCTCGACGCCGTCGCCGCGCTGCCCTACGAGGGCGCAAGCGACATCCACGGCCTCTACGTCAGGTCCCACGTCGGGATCGGCCTCGAAGCCATGAAGAAGGGGCAATGGGCCGACGCCGTGCAGGCCTTCGAGCTCTCCAAGCTCTATCCGGAGAAGCTCGGGACCGGCGCGCCCTTCCATCCCGACAGCCGCCTGCAGGACTATCTCACCGCCCTCTCGCTCGACCGGATGGGAGAGAAGGACAAGGCCGCGGCCCTGCGGGGGGCCATCCGCGACTACACGCTGACATACTGGGACGAGCCGCAGCCCTACGGCTATTTCGGAGGTCTCGTCCTGGAGAAGCTCGGCCGCAAAGAGGACCGGCTCAAGGCCCGCGAGCTCCTCGGCCGGCCCAAGCCTTCGGCCGAGGTCATGGCCGTCATCAGCGCGCTGAAGTGATCAGGGACGCCAGGGCCTATAGGGAATGACGGCGGGGGCCGCCGTTCCCGCGAACCGCAGGATCTCGAAGACGCCGCCGGCCTCGGGCACGAGCTTGAATTTCCAGTAGCGGATGAGGCCGAACTCCGATTGCGGCTCGAGGAGCGCTGGCACCAGGTTCGCCGCCGGCTGAACGCAGTCGATATAGAAATCGCCCTTCCTGACCGGCCCCTTGACCGGCTTGGCGGCGACATCGATCTTCTCGGGGGCCAGGTAGTCGAGCCGGGCCGGGACGATCGCGGTCACCTCGTAGGCCTCCGCGTCGACGAGCCCGTCCTTGGAGATGATCCCGACCCCGACGCCGAGACCGATGAGCGTCTCGACGATGTCCAGCCGGTCGCCGCGGAGGATGTAGCCGCGCGGCCGCAGGACCGACAGCGTCGGCTCGACGTTCGGGAACCAGTGCTTGACCACCTCGTCGACGGTCTTGACGTTCCGCGGGCCGGGCGCGGGCGCGATATCTCCGGCGAGGAGGGTCTCCCCCGCTTTCTTGTCCACCTTGAGGATGCCCCGGATGGGAGACTCGGGGACCTCGAATCGCTTGAGGACGAGCTGAGGCACTTTGGGGTCGCGGGCGAACTTCATCCGCAGATGGACGGGATCCGCACTGTCTCTCCTGGCGGCCCGTTCGAGGAGGCGGGCCCGGTCGCCGCGGACCATCTTCAGGACCTCGGGGGCATGCGCGGCGACGGATTCGAGAAAGGCCCTCAATCCCTGATACTGCCAGGCCGTCCTGGCCTCGAGCGTCTCCAGGTCGTGGCGCGACGCGCCTTCCTGGATGAAGGACAGCGATTCGAAGATGCCCAGGCTGTTCCGGCCGTCGTTGAGGTCGGTCGTCGAGAAGCGCTTCATCTCCTCGCGCGGCCCCGCCTGTCCCCGCTCATAAGCCGCGCCCGACGAGGTGTCCGCGCCGAGGTCCTCGGTGACGAGGTATTCGTGGAAAGCGACGTTCTTTTTCTTCAGCGTCTTCTCGACCTCGCCCAGGATCGTCAGTCGCGAGAAGTCCTGCAGGTCGCGGCCGATGTTGACGTTCGAGACGCAGCCGATGGACACCCGGTAATAGTCGTCGCCCTTCTCGTGGACGTCGATCGTCACCTCGGGCATCCAGCGCCGGAACACCCGGTGGATGGCCCGTACGCCTTCGGCCTCGAGCTTGACGTGGTCGCGGTTCATATCGAGGTCGAGCTCGTTCACCCGGACGTTCATGAAGTTGCCGAAGGGGTTCGTCTGGGGCATGGCCAGCACGTTGACCTTCTTGAGAAGCGGCCGCAGGTCGCCGAGAGCGATGTCCCGGATGATCCTGAGCACGGCCTCTTTCGCCGACTGCTCGTTGCCGTGCTGGGCGGCGGTGAAGAGGACGGTCGGTTTGGAACCGTCCGGGAGACCGGGCGTTACGGCCCCGTTCTCATTGAGGAGCACGAGGAAGATGTCCCGGGCGCCATAGGCGTCGGAGGGGAGCGACCGCCCGACGACGGAGACGCCGACATTGTCCGATGCAGCATCGAGCGCACTCAGGAAAGCGGCCAGGGCCTCGTTCTGGGTGTATTCGAGGTAACCCGACGCTTCCGCGGGGGTTTTCAACAGGGATGGCGGCTGAAGGGACTGCCCCGCCAAAGCCGATAATCCCCAGACCGACAGGGACAGAACCAATGCCAATCTCGCTCGCCTCATCTCTGCCTCCTCATGGATCGTAAATCGAGCCCGGCTACTTCTTGTCGGCCGGGCCGGCCGCCGCGGCCTTCTCGCACTTGAGCGAGACGTCCTTGACCGCACCCGCCCGCAGGACCTTGAGCTCGACCTCGCCTCCGCAGCGGAGCTTGGCCAGCTCCATCCTCAGCTCGTTGATGTCCGAATAGGCCTTGCCGTCGACCGAGAGGACGACGTCGCCCTTCTCGAGATCGGACCGGCCGGCGACCCCCTCGGTCGGCTTCGGGTCGATGATCAGGTTCTCCAGGTTCTCGACCTTCTTGAGGCTCAATCCGATATCCGGGAAGGCCGGCTTCTCCTCCGGCGCCAGGCCGAAGACGTAGTCCCCGATCGCCCGCGAAACGGGCAGGGTCTTCTTCCCCGCCGGCACTTCGACGGCGATGACCGTCTTGAAGGGCAGCTTCGACAGCTCGTAGGCGCGCCGGTTGAGGCCGAGGTTGTAGAGGAGGTGCCCCGAGCCGACGCACACGACGACCCGCCGGCCCTCGGCTTGGGCCGCCCGAACGGCGTTCGCGCCCATGACCTCGTCCCAGGCCGATTGGGACCGGTAGAGCCCCTCGAAGACCTGGTCGAGGCCCGCCCCTCTCATCGCGTGGGGGATATCGGAGGATTCGAAGACCGTCCGGATGAGCGTCCGGTGGTCTTCGTTCGTCGTGTCCGGCATCCCGGGGAAATAGGCCTTTTCCTCCTCGCTCAGGGCGGCCCAGCCCCGCATGCGCATCTTGGTGATGACCTCGCGGGGCGCGTTCAGGGCGTAGACCGGCAGCCGGTGCTCGCGGGCGAAGTCGAAGATCTTCTCGTAGTAGCCGAAGTTGAAGTTCCAGGTGACATACCAGCGGATCTCGCGGAGGAACTCGTCCTTGGTCAGGACCCCGGCGGTCCACTTGTTGAGCGTTTCCTGGAGGGTCACCGGCACCATCTCCAGGCCGATGGCCAGGTGCTTATCCTTGGCATAGATGCCCCGGATGACCTGGAGCTCGATCTCGTGCATGGGCATTGAATTGTGGGTCTCGCCGACGTGGACGATGCGGCTCGCCATCATCTCCTGGATCATGGCTTCGAACCCGATAGGCTGGCCCGTCCGGGCCTTGAGGATGGCGCCGGAGCCGATCTCCATGATCTTCCCTCTGAGCGCGGGATCGCCGATCTTGAGGGTCAGGGTCAGATCGGGAGTATCGGCGGGAGCCTGGGCCGGCGCCGGGGTCTGGGCCTGGCCGGCCGGCATCGCGGTTTGCGATCGGGCCGCGCCGGATATCGCTCCGAGCAGGCAGAGTGCGGCGACGATCGAGAGGGCCGCGCGTCGGGTGGGGATCATGGGTGTCCTCCGTTCGTGGGATCCGCCCGTATCATATCATGGGACATCATAATGGGAAATCCACGGGACAGGATCCCATTTCCGGAGAAATGGGTCATGTCCCGGATTTCCCACTCGGCCGTGATTTTAGGGGGGAAAAGCGTTACAATCGTTGGTCGGAAATACCCGAGGGACCGCATGCCAAAAGAAGCCGCTCCCGAGGCCCCGCCGAAGACGGGAGAGACCAAGAAGACGATCCGGACCTTTGCCCTCGCCTCGTTCCTCAACGACATGGGCTCGGACATCATCAACCCGGTCTGGCCGCTTTTCGTCACCCAGGTCCTCAAGGCCAACATGGCCGCCCTCGGCTTCCTCGACGGCCTGGGTGAAGCCATCGTCTCATTGTCGCAGGCCGCGGCCGGCTATTATTCGGACAAGATCCGCAAGCGCAAGGTCTTCATCTGGACCGGGTATCTCTGCGGAGCGGCGTCGCGGCTCGGCTACGCCGCCTCGTCCCTCTGGCAGCATCTCATCCCTTTCCGCATCCTGGACCGGGCCGGCAAGATCCGCGGCGCCCCGCGGGACGCCATGCTCGCCGACATCTCGACCGACGAGAATCGGGGCGGCCATTTCGGCATCCTCAGGGCCATGGACAACTTCGGATCCGTCGCCGGCATACTCGTTTCGATCGCCTTGATCAACGTCCTGCCCTTGCGCCTCCTCTTCGCCCTGGCGGCGATACCCTCCCTCATCGGCGCGGGGCTGATCCTGAAGAACATCAAAGAAATCCGATCGCCCGTGGCCCGGGTCTTCAAGGGTCTGTCCTTCAAGGACATCGACCGGAACCTGACACTCTACATCATCCTCAACGCGGTCTTCGCCCTGGGCGCCTTCACCTATTCCTTCCTGCTGATCTACGCCAAGTCCGCGGGCTTCAAGACGGGGACCATCCCGGTCCTTTTCCTCGTCTATTCGGCCACCGCGGCTGTCCTGTCCTACCCCTTCGGCAAGCTCTCGGACAAGCTCGGCCGGAAGCCGGTCCTTTTCCTGGCCTTCGGCGCCTGGGCCGCCGTCTGCGCCGGGGTCGTCTTCGCGCGCGGCCTGGCCGCCGTCGCCGGCCTGTTCGTCCTTTTCGGCATCCACAAGGCCGCCCTGGACCCTGTCCAAAAGACGATGGCCGCGGAGCTCGCGCCGCGGCCCTACCGGGCATCGGTCCTGGGGGGATTTCAAATGGTCATCGGCCTCTGTGCCTTTCCGGCCTCTCTCGCCGCGGGCTTCTTCTGGGACAAGGCGGGCAGACAAGTGCCCTTCTTCATTTCGTTGGGGTTGACGGCCGCGGCCGCCGTCCTGCTCCTCTTCGTTAAAGAGAACCGCCGCCGCGCGGCGCTCAGTCCTCTTCCTCCGGCCTGACCCGACCTTCCTTGACCGCCTCGGCGATGATCTTCTGCTGGATGTGCGACGGCGCTTCCTCGTAATGGTCGAATTCCATCAGGAAGGAGCCGCGGCCGCCGGTGATCGAGGTCAGGGTCGGCTCGAAGTCGAGCATCTCCGACATCGGCACCTGGGCCTTGAGGACGCGCATCGTCCCCTTCTGCTCCATGCCCTGGACCTTGCCGCGCCGCCCGTTGAGGTTGCCCATGATGTCGCCCATGTAGGCCTCGGGCGTGTAGATCTCGACGTTCATGACCGGCTCGAGGAGCGTCGGCTTGGCCTCGCGGATGCCCTTTTTGTAGGCCTTGTTGGCCGCGATCTTGAAGGCGATGTCCGACGAATCGACGTCGTGATAGGACCCGTCGTAAAGGATGGCCTTGAAATCGACCGTCGGGTACCCGGCGAGAACGCCTTTCTTGCGGGCCTCCTGGAGGCCCTTCTCGACCGAGGGGATGAAGTTGCGCGGGATGGCCCCGCCGAAGATCTTGTCATCGAACTCGAAGTCCTTGCCGCGCGGCAGGGGCTCGAACTTGACCCAGACGTCGCCGAACTGGCCGCGGCCGCCGGTCTGCTTCTTGTGGCGTCCCTGGACGTCGGAGCGGCCCTTGATCGTCTCGAGATAGGAGATCTTGGGCGGCTTGAGGTCGACGTCGACGTTGTAGCGCTTCTTCAGCCGCTCGGTGATGATGCGGACGTGGAGCTCGCCGTTCCCGGAGATGAGGAGCTGGGCCGTGTTCGGGTCGCGCTCGATGCGGACCGTCGGGTCCTCCTCGATGATGCGGTGGGTGGCCTGGGAGATGCGGTCTTCGTCGGCCCGCGTCTTGGGCTCGATGGCGAACGAGATCGACGGCAGGGGGAAGACGATCGGCGCGAAGACGATGCCCGATCCCTTGGCGGTCAGCGTGTCGCCGGTCGCGGTGACCTTGAGCTTGGCCGTGGCCACGATGTCGCCGGCCTTGGCCTGGCCGGCCGCGACCTGGTCCTTGCCCTGAAGGAAGAAGAGGCCGCCGAGCTTCTCGTCGGTGTCACGGGTGGCGTTGCTGACCGTGGCGTCGGGGTTGGTCCGGCCCGAGAAGACGCGCATCAGGGAGATCCGGCCCGTGTACGGGTCGGAGATCGTCTTGAACACGAAAGCGGCAAAGGGGGCGTCGGCAGACGGCGGGACCTTCTGCTCCTCCCCGTTGACCATGGCCTTGACGGGACCGGCCTCGACGGGCGAGGGCAGGTACGAGATGAAGCCGTCGAGCACGGTCTGGGCGCCGATATTGGCCAAGCCCGAGGCCGCAAAGACGGGGAAGATCTGACGGTGGAGGATGCTTTTTTTGAGGCCGGCACGGAACTCCTCGGGGGTGAGCTCGCCGGTCTCGAAGTACTTCTCCATGAGCTTCTCGTCAGACTCGGCGACGAGCTCGATGAGCTCCTTGTTGCGCTTTTCGATCTCGGCGGCCAATCCGGCCGGGATCGGCGCTTCGCTCATCTTGCCGCTCTCGTCCTTCTCGAAGAGGTAGGCCTTCTTTTCGACGATGTCGACAACGCCGGCAAAGTTCTTCTCTTCGCCGATCGGCAGCTCGACGGGGACGGCCTGGCGGCCGAAGAACTCGCGGACCGAGTCGAGGGCCCGGTTGAAATTGGCGTTCTCGCGGTCCATCTTGTTGATGATGATGATCCGGGGCAGGCCGCGCTCCTCGATCATCTCCCAGACCTTCTCGGTCCCGACCTCGACCCCGGAGACGGCGTCGACGAGGACGGCCGCGCCGTCGACGGCGCGAAGGGCGGCCCGCGTGTCCCAGAGGAAGTTGCTGAAGCCGGGCGTATCGAGGATGTTGATCTTGTGGTCGCTCCACTCGCAGAAACAGGGAGTGGCGTTGATGGAGATCTTGCGCTCGACCTCGTCGGGGTCGTAGTCGGTGACGGTATTCCCCTTGTCGACCTTGGTCAGGCGGCTGGTCGCCCCGGTATCGAACAGGATGGCGGCCGCGAGCGAGGTCTTGCCGGAGGAGCCGTGTCCGACCAGCGCGATATTTCGTATTTTTTCGGCGGAATAGTCTTTCATCCTCGAGCCTCCTGGGATTCTCGGACGGAAACGAAGGGCCATTCTACCCAAATTCAGGGATTTGCTCAAGCGGAAATACCTTGTTCCCGTGAGAGCCGCCTAAAGCGTCTCGAGGGCCGGCCTCTCCCTCCTGGGAAAGTTTGAAGACGCCGGTCCGTGTGCCGGCCTCGGCGCCAAAACAACTCGCTCGGCGTGCGCTACGCCTCGCTCAAACACGTTTTGTCGGTTTCCCCTGAAACTGCCCTCGTCCGGCACGCATCCCGGCTAAACTTTCCCAATGTCGGGTTCAGCCGCCCTTCTCGACGCTATGCCGTCGGCCCCAACCCGCTTCAGGGTATTTCCTTCATGAAGAAACCCCTAATTCGCGCAAGGAATAGCCCCGTTCTTGGGGAAGGGTCACTGAGCGAGGCGGAGCTCGCGGTCAATGACCGCCTCGAGGTCGGGAGGCAGAGGCGAGGCGAAGGTCAGTCGCTCCTCGGTCCCGGGATGGAGGAACGACAGGGTGTGGGCGTGGAGGAAGATGCGGGGGAACTCGCGCGGCTCGCGCTTCCGGCCGTAGACGGGGTCGCCGACGATCGGGTGCCCGGCCGCGGCCAGATGGACCCGGATCTGGTGGGTCCGCCCTGTGACCGGCTTGACCTCGAGGAGCGTCGTGTCCTTGAAGGTCCGCTGGACCTGGAAGAAAGTCTCGGCTTTCTTGGGACTGCGGGCCCGGATGGAGATCCGCGAGCCCTCCTTCGGATGGCGGCCGAGCGGCCAGCTGAGCTTGCCTTCCGTCGCCGTCACCCGTCCCCAGGCCAGGGCCAGATAGGTTTTCCAGACGACGCGACGCTTGAACTGGTCGTGGAGGAACGACCAGGCCCGGGGCGAACGGGCCACGACCATGACCCCCGAGGTGTCCTGGTCGAGCCGGTGGACGATGCCCGGCCGCTGCTCGTTGCCGACGCCAGCGATCTCAGGGAAATGGTGGATGAGGGCGTTGACGAGCGTTCCCGACGGGTGCCCCGGACCCGGGTGGACGACGAGGCGCGGCGGCTTGTCGATGACGATGACGTCGGCGTCCATGAAGATGATCTTGAGGGGTATGCACTGCGGGACGAGAGGGCCTTCCGGCTCGGCGATCTCGTATTCGATGTGGACGCGGTCGCCGGGCTTCAGCTTGTAGCCCGCCTTGCGCGTGAAGGAGCCGACCCGCACGCCTCCGCCATCGATGACCCTGCAGACCTGGACCCGCGACAGGCCCTCGATCTTGTCGGCCAGAAAGACGTCGAGCCGGACGCGCTCCCCGGCTTCGGGCCCGACGACGAGATCAGCTGACGGCACTTTTGCGCCGCTTCAGGACGACGAAGAGGACGGCGCCGGCGATGAGCCCCAGGACGCAGAACAGCTGCGGCATCGACAGGCTGGAGTAAGCCGACGAACCGCGGATGAAATAGACCTTGTCCTCGTGGTCGCCGCGGAAATATTCGGTGAAGAAGCGGATGATCGAGTAGTTGATGATGTAGAAGGCAAAGACCTGGCCGTCGAATTTCTTCTTTTTCAGGATGAGGAAGAGGACGCCGAAATTGATGAAATTGAGGACGGCCTCGTAGAGCTGGACGGGGTGCATCGGCGTGTCGAGGTGGACGCCGGTCAGCTGGGCCGCGTACTGGTTCTTGAAAATGACGGCCCAGGGCGCGGCGCACTCGGTGCCGTAGCAGCAGCCGGCGCTGAAGCAGCCGATCCGCCCGAAGCCGTGGCCCATGGCCAGGGCCGGCACGATGAGATCGGCCGTCATCCAGGTCGGGATCTTTTTGCGGTGGAAGTACCACAGGGCAAAGACGACGCCGAACGTCAGGCCGCCCTGGAAAACGCCGCCCGACCGGGCCAGCGAGAAGAGCTCCTTGGGGTAGCTGAAGTAGTAGGAGATGTTGCTCAGGAACAGGATCAGCTTGGCGCCGATGAGCGAGACGATGATGGTGTAGAAGGCGGCGTCCATGATCTTGTTGGCGTCGAGGCCGGCTTTCTTCGCCTGGACATAGATGAACCACAGGCCCAGGGCGACGCCGACGGCCATCATGAAGCCGTAGGTATGGATGGTCAGGGGGCCGATCTTTAAGAGGACGGGGTACATTCGGGTTTCCTCCTGAGCAGGATGATGAGCATCAGGGCGGCGCCGATGCTGATGCAGGAATCCGCCGCATTGAAGAAGGGCCAGTGGGCCTTGCCGATATAGAAATCGAGGAAGTCGATGACATGCCCGCGGACGAGGCGGTCGAACTGGTTCCCGAGCGCCCCGGCCATGATCAGCGTCAGAGCGGCCTTCATGAGCTTGTCGGAGGCCGGCGTCTTCAGGAAATAGAAGACGACGAGGGCCAGGGCGGCGATCGAGGCCGCCGTCAGGAGGGCGAAAACGAGGGAGTTGTTCGTCTGCGAGAAGGTCCCGAAGATGGCCCCCTTGTTGTGGATGCGGGTGATGTTGAAGAACCCGGGAATGACCGGGACCGATTCGTAGAGCTCGACCGCGCCGGCAACGATGCCCTTGGTGATCTGGTCGATGGCGACCAGGATGACGACGAGCAACAGATAGGGCGCATTCGTCTTCATGGGCGGGAGGCCTTGACCGCCTTCTCGCAGCGGGCGCAGAAGGTCGGGCAGTCGGGGCTCGTGCCGACATAGGTCGAGTAGTTCCAGCAGCGCTCACACTTCCCGCCGGCGGCCTTCGCGACCTGGACCGAGAGTTCGTCGCCGGAGCCCTTGAGGACGTCGACCTGGGAGACGATGAAGAGCGCGGCCAGGCCGGCCTGGCGCGCTTCGAGGAAGGCGACGTCGGCGGCGGGGGCCGCGAGCGTGACATGGGCTTCGAGGGAATTCCCGATCAGCTTCGATTCGCGGGCCTTTTCGAGTTCCTTGAGGACCTTTTCCCTGACGGCGAGCAGCCGCTCCATGTCCGCCGCGAATCCGGCCGGGGCCGACTGGAGCCAGTCGGAGGCCTCGGGGAACTCGCCGAGGTGAACGGAGACGTCTTTGCCTTCGAAGTCCGGGACGTAGGCCCAGGCCTCGTCGGCCGTGAACGACAGGATGGGGGCCATGAGGAGGAGGCTGTCGCGGAGTATGGTGAACATGGCCGTCTGGGCCGAGCGCCGCTCGAGCGAGCCTTTGGCCGAGCAGTAAACGCGGTCCTTGACGACATCGAGGTAGAACGCGCTAAGGTCGACGGTGAAAAGGTCGAGGACGTCGTGAAGGATGGGGTGGAACTCGTAATCCGAATAGGCCTTGACGACGCGGGCCCGGACCTCCTCGAAACGGTGGAGGATCCAGCGGTCGAGGTCGATGAGGCCGGCCTCGGGCACCGTGTCGCGCGCCGGCACGAAATCGGAGACGTTGCCGAGGAGAAAGCGCCAGGTGTTGCGGATCTTGCGGTAGGCCTCGACGACCCGCTGCTCGATCTCCGTGCCGAAGCGGGCGTCCTCCTTGTAGTTGAGCATGGCCGCCCAGAGCCGGACGATCTCGGCGCCGTTGCGCTTGATGACCTCGCCGGGCTCGATGACGTTGCCCATCGATTTGGACATGGCCCTCCCCTGGTCGTCGAGGATGAAGCCATGGGTGATGCAGGTCCGGAAGGGACTCCCGCCCTTGACCCCGACGCCGATGAGGAGCGAGCTGTTGAACCAGCCGCGGTGCTGGTCGTGGCCCTCGATGTAGACGTCGGAGGGCCAGGAGTGGCCCGGCTCGCGCTCGAGGACGTTCTGGGAGGAGCCGGACTCGAACCAGACGTCGAGGATGTTGAACTCCTTCTCGAAGTCCGTCCCGCCGCAGGAGGCGCAGGCGGCGCCGGGAGGGACGAGCGAGGCCGTGTCCCGGACGAACCAGGCGTTGGAGCCCTCGGCGGCGAAGATCTTGGCGACATGCCGGCAGACCGCCGCGTCGGCGAGCGGCCGGCCGCAGGTCTTGCACTTGAACGCCGGGATAGGCACGCCCCAGGAGCGCTGGCGCGAGATGCACCAGTCGGGCCGGCCGGCGACCATGCCGTCGATCCGTTCCCGGCCCCACTCGGGGATCCAGCAGACGCGGGCGATGGCCTCGCGGGCCTTGGCCCTGAGACCGGCCTTGTCCATGGAGATGAACCATTGCTCGGTGGCCCGGAAGATGACCGGGTTCTTGCAGCGCCAGCAATGCGGGTAGGAGTGCGTGATCTGGGTCTCTTTGAGAAGCGACCCGTCCTTCTTCATGTCGGCGGTGATGCGGGCGTTGGCCTCGAAGACCTGGAGCCCGGCGTACCTGGAAACATCCGGGACGAAGCGGCCGTCGTCGTCGACGGGCGTGTAGATGTCGATGCCGTAAGAGATGCCGGTCATGTAGTCGTCGTGGCCGTGGCCCGGGGCGGTGTGGACACAGCCCGTGCCGTCGTCGAGCGTGACATATTGGGCGAGGACGAAGAGCGAATCGCGGTCGATGAAGGGGTGGCGGGCCTTGAAGCCCTCGAGCTCGCGGCCCGGGAACGTGGCCAGGACCTTGGGCGCGGGCCAGCCGAGCTCCTCGGCGACGACCGGGAGGAGCCGCTTGGCCATGATGTAGACGTCGCCCCCGACGTCGGCCGCGGCGTACTCGTATTCGGGATGAAAGGCGATGGCCATGTTGGCCGGCAGCGTCCAGGGTGTCGTGGTCCAGATGACCACGAAGACGCGGCGGCCCTGGAGCGCCGGGAACTTCGCCCCGAGATCGGAGACGACCTCGAAACGGACATAGATCGATGGGGAGGTCTTGTCTTTGTACTCGATCTCGGCCTCGGCCAGGGCGGTCCGGTCATGGATGCACCAGTGGACGGGGCGCTTGCCCTTGTAGACCTCGCCGTTCTCGAAAAAGGCGCCCAGGTATTCGAGGACCTTGGCCTCGTAGGCCGGGTGCATGGTCAGATACGGCGTCTCCCAGGCCCCGAGGATCCCCAGCCGTTTGAACTCGCCGCGCTGGATGTCGATGAAGTTCTCAGCGTACTTGCGGCATTCCTCGCGGACGGCCATGACCGGCATGTCCTTCTTCTTGCCGCCGAGCTTCCTGTCGACGTGGATCTCGATGGGCAGGCCGTGGCAGTCCCAGCCGGGGATGTACGGGGCGTAGTAGCCGAGCATGGAGCGCGACTTGACGATGAAGTCCTTGAGGATCTTGTTGAGGGACGTGCCCAGGTGGATATGGCCGTTGGCGTAGGGCGGGCCATCGTGGAGGATGAAAGGCGCGCGCCGGGCGGCAGCCCGCTTCTCGAGGATCTTCTCGTAAAGTCGGATTGCTTCCCACTTCTTGATGGCCTCCGGCTCCTTCTGGGCCAGGGAGGCTTTCATGGCGAAAGCGGTCTGGGGCAGATTGAGCGTCGCCTTCACGTCGGACTTGTCGGCCATCGGGTTCTCCGTTCAGGAATGTACAATGCGCCATTATAGAACAAGTTGGCCCATGCCGCTACTGCCCTGTTGCTGCCCGGCGGCGGAGGGGCCTCGGACGCCTGCCTCTCCGCTCCTGCGGTGATTTGAAGACGCCGGTCAGCGCGCCGGCCTCGGCGCCAAAACAACTCGCTCGGCGTGCGCTACACCTCGCTCAAACACGTTCTGGCAGTTTCCCCGAAACTGCCCTTATGCGTCACTCTGCCCGGCTAAACTTTCCCTATGTCGGGTTCGGCAGCCCTCCTCGCCGCCCTTGTGCCGCCTTCCTGCGCTCCGGGCCAGATGACGGAATGGCTCTTCATCGCCCCTTCGTCAAGCCAAGGCAGAGCGGATGTGCCGGGAGGCGGCGGCTGAAGCGGGGACGACGCGTCCCCGCAATCCTATTCCTTACTGAAAAGAAACGGGGACGTTTCTATTTTACGGCAGGTGCCGGGATGAATGGGAACATGTACCGATGTACGTGTCCCGTTTCTATTTCTTTATGAAGTGGGCGCCGCGGGAGGTGGGGTTGGCCAGGGCCGCCCGGGTGATCATCAGGGCGACGAGGATGCCGTGGCGCAGGCCGACGAGAGCGGGCTCGATGCGGGCGGCCTGGTAGAACTTCTCGATGCGGTGGCTGAGGTACTCGAGGTCGGCCTTGGCCCGGTCCAGGCGCTTGCGCGTCCGGATGACGCCGGCGTAGTTCCACATCGTCGAGCGGATGGTCAGCCAGTCCTGGTTGACCAGGGCCGGGTCGACCGTCTCCTCTTTTTTCGGGTGGTACCAGCGATGGATCTCCGAGGCCTTGTAAGGCCGGGAGCCGTCGAAGATCGCGGCGATGTCGCGGGCGGCCCGGGTCCCCCAGACGAGCCCCTCGAGGAGCGAGGTCGAAGCCAGGCGGTTGGCGCCGTGGACACCCGTGCAGGCCACTTCGCCCGCGGCGTAGAGGCCGGCCAGCGATGTTCTTCCCCAGGCATCGGCCAGCACCCCGCCGCAGCAGTAATGGGCCGCCGGGACGACCGGGATGGGCGCTCGGGTGATATCGACGCCGTCCTCGAGACAGGTCCGGAGGATGGTCGGGAAGCGCTTCCGGATGGTCTCCGGCTTGGCGTAGGAGGCCAGGTCGAGGAGGACGTAGTCCGAGTTGGTGACGATCATCTCCTCGTAGATGGCCCGGGTGACCTCGTCGCGCGGGGCCAGGTCGCGCTGCGGCGAGTACTTCTCCATGAACGTCTTGCCGTCCCGCGTCTTGAGCCGCGCCCCCTCGCCGCGCACGGCCTCCGAGATGAGAAAGCCGTCCCCGTTCTCGCGCATGAAGACGGTCGGATGGAACTGGATGTACTCCATGTTGCCGATCCGGGCCCCGGCGCGCAGGGCCATGGCGTAACCGGAGCCGTCGGCCCCGGGAGGATTGCAGGTGTGGAGGAAGACGGAGCCGCAGCCGCCGGTAGCCAGGACGGTGAACGGCGCGAAGATGCGGCTGACCTGGCCGGACGCGTTGTCGAGGACGTAGGCGCCGATCGCCCGGGGCTCATGGTAATACGCGACGGGGTTCTTCGAGTGGTGAGGGACGGTCAGGAGGTCGACGGCCGTTCGCCCGGCGAGAAGCGTGACCCTCGGGTTCTTCTTGAGCGCCTTGAGGAACCGGTCCTCGATCGTCCGGCCGGTCGCGTCCTCGACGTGGAGGATGCGGCGGCGCGAATGCCCGCCCTCGAGCGCGTAGTCAAGGGCGTCGGGCGAGCTGCGGGTGAAGGGGATCTTGAGCTTGTCGATGAGCGTCTCGTCGACGAGGCGCGGGCCGTCCGCGACGAGGACGTCGACGGCCGCCGGGTCGCCGACGCTGTCCCCCGCTTCGAGGATGTCCCGTTTGAGAAGCTCGGGCTGATCGTCGGGGGCGAAGGACACGATGCCGCCCTGGGCATAGTAGGTGTTGGATTCCTCGGCCCGGGCGTCCTTGGTGATGACGATGACGCGGAGCCCGGCGTCGGCGGCTTCGAGGGCGGCGGCCGCCCCGGCGATGCCGCAGCCGATGACCAGGACGTCGGCCCGGATGTCGCGCTCACTCATGAGGACCTCAACGGACGAAATCCATGCTGATGTCGACGGCCTTGGCCGAGTGCGTCAGCGCGCCGACCGAGATGAAATCGACGCCCGTCTCGGCGACGGCCCGGACGCGGTCAAGGGTCATGTTGCCGGAGGCCTCGAGAGGGACGCGGCCATGGGCCAAGGCCACCGCTTGGTTCATTGTCTCCAGGGGCATGTTGTCGAGCATGATCATGTCGGCGCCAGCCGCCAAGGCCTCACGGACCTGGAGGAGGCTGGCCGCTTCGACCTCGATCCGGACCCCGGAGCGGGCCTTGGAACGGGCGCGGCGCACGGCCTCGGCGACGTTGCCGACGAAGTGGAGGTGGTTGTCCTTGATCAGGACCATGTCGGACAGGCTGATGCGGTGGTTCGTGCCGCCCCCGAGCTTCACGGCGTATTTTTCGAGGAGGCGCAGGCCGGGCGTCGTCTTGCGCGTGTCGAGGATCCTGGTCTTGGTGCCGGCGATGGCGTCGACGTAGCGCCGTGTGAGCGTGGCCACGCCGCAGAGGTGCTGGAGGAAGTTGAGCGCGGTCCGCTCGCCCTTGAGGAGGACGACCGTCGGCCCCTTGACCCGGGCCAGCTTGTCGCCCTTGCGGAAGCTCGAGCCGTCGCGGAACCGCTCGATGAAGATGACCGAGGGATCGATCCTGGCGAAAACCCGCGAGGCGACCTCGAGACCCGCCAGGACGCCGTCCTCCTTGGCCAGAAAGGAGGCCTCGGAACGGGCGTCGGCAGGGATGATGCTCTCGGAGGTGACGTCGCCCTCGGGCATGTCCTCGCGGAGCGCGGCCTCGATGGCGGCGTCCATAGCCGGTTTGAAGTCCTGCGTACCCATAATGGAATAAGATTATAGGCCTTCCCCCTGTAGGGCGTCAATTCCGGGGGACCCAAGGATTGTCCCCGGAGGGGACTCTGGCCCTCTTGGAAGTGCATGTCCCCCCTTATAACTTGACGTCTCTCCCCACTTCGCGAGTATCATGCGCCGTTGGGAGGGAAACCATGAAAAAGACGCTTCTTTTGTTGATGTCCGGCTTGCTCTTGTCCGGGGGTTTTCTCGAGGCGGATTCCCCGAAAAAAACAGCTTTCAGCCTGAACGCTGGGGCCCAGATGATGATCTGGTCGGATGTCGAAGCCGTCCAACTCACCTTCGACTTCAGGGCCGGTTTCAGGCTAGGCAAGAATTTCGAGCTCAGCCCGGAGATCGCGTTCTGGGCCGGGGGCGGCGGCACCGGCCACAGCACATCAGACAAATCCCGCCTCTGTCCAGGCGTCATGGCCAACTTCGTCACCGGGCGCTTCTTCATGGGCGCGGGGGCCGTCCTCCCGAGCCGCTTCGGCGTCAGAGCCGACATCGGCTACATCTTCGGCCATGTGATGGTGACGGCTCATGTCGGCTCGGCCACGCTTTCGGACGAGCGGAACACGATCTTCGGACTCAACGTCGGCTATAGCTTCTGAGTCGCTCCCGGTCATTTGCCTGGGCCGCCGGATTGTGCGATTATGGCCTCACCGTGAAGAGCCTATATGTCGATCATTTCGGCCTGTCCGCGGCCGATCTGCGCGCGGTGCTCGGCGTCGCCCTCTCGAGCGGCGGCGATTTCGCCGAGATCTTCATGGAGCACCGGTCCTATGACCTCATCAACATGGAAGAGGACATCATCAAGGAGACGGCCGAGGCCGTCAGCCTGGGGATGGGCATCCGCGTCATCCGCGGCGACCGGACCGGCTTCGGCTACACGAACGACCTGTCGCTCGAAAAGGTCAAGAAGACGGCGCTGACAGCCGCGGCCATCGCCCGCGGCAAGGCCGGGCAGGCCCCTCCCCCTCCGCTCCGCGACCGGACCCGGACCGGGGGACCGAGCCGCTACGTCGCCCGGCGCCCCGCGAACGAAGCCCCGCTGCGCGAGAAGATCCAGCTCGTCCGCGAGGCCTACGCCGCGGCCCAAGGCCACGATCCGCGCATCGCCAAGGTCAAGGCCTATTATTCCGACTCGCTCTCGCACATCTGCGTCGCCAACTCCGAGGGACTCCTCGTCCGCGACACCCGGCCCATGCTCAAGCTCATTTGCGTCGCCATCTCCGAGAAGGACGGCAAGCGGGAGTCCGGGTATTGGGGAGGCGGCGGACGGGTCGGCATGGAGTACTTCCGCGACGGCATGACGCCCCGCGAGATCGGAGAGCAGGCGGCGCGCGAGGCGGTCCTCCTGCTCGAGGCCGTCGACGCCCCGGCCGGCGAGATGCCCATCGTCCTGGCCCCGGGCCACAGCGGCGTCCTCATTCACGAGGCCGTCGGCCACCTCCTCGAGGCCGACTTCAACCGGAAAAAGACGTCGGTCTTCTGGAACAAGATGGGCAAGAAGGTCGGCTCGGAGCTGGTCACGATCTACGACGACCCCACGATCCCCGCCTCGCGCGGGTCTTACAACATCGACGACGAGGGCACGCCTCCCCGCAGGACCCTGCTCATCGACAGGGGCGTCGTGCGTGGCCTGCTCCAGGACAAGCTCTCGTCGCGGCTGATGCACGACGCGGCGCTGACCGGCCATGGCCGGCGCCAGGACTACAGCCACTGGCCGATCCCCCGGATGGCCAACACCTACATCGCGGCGGGCGGCGACGCGCCCGAGGACATCATCCGGTCGGTGAAGAAGGGCTTCTACGTCGCCAGCCTCTCGGGCGGCCAGGTCGAGGACTCGGGCAAGTTCACCTTCTCGGTAAGCCTGGGCTACCTCATCGAGGACGGCAAACTCACGGCCCCGGTCAAGCAGGCCACCCTCATCGGCACGAACATCGACATCCTGAAGAAGATCGACCGGGTCGGCAGCGACCTCGCCTTCGGGCTTCAGACCGGGACGTGCAGCAAGGACGGCCAGGATGTCCCCGTCAACGACGGCTGCCCGACGCTCCGGATCGAGAAGATGACGGTCGGGGGCCGGTCGTGAAGACGCGGCGGGCGATACCCGCGACTTCGCTGCGAGATCTCGCCGAGGTCCTCGTCGCCTTCGCCCGCAAGTGCGGCGCCGAAGAGGCCGAGGTCTCCGTCGTCGACGGCTACGAGTTCAACGTCGACGTCCGCAAGGGCCGCATCGAGACGCTCATCGAGGCGGGCTCGCGGTCGGCGGGCGTCCGGGTCATCAAAGACAAAAAGACCGCCTACGCCAGCTCCTCGGACCTCGACATGACGACCCTCAAACGGCTCGTCCGTAACGCCGTGCGCCGGGCCGAGCTCGGGAGCCCCGACGAGTTCGCGGCCCTCGCCCCGCTGTCGAAAGAGCCGGTCGACGCCGCGGCGCTCAACCTCTACGACCCGGCCATCGCCGGGCTCGATTCCGGCGACGAAGATCGCCCTGGCCCGGGAGACCGAGCGCGCCGCGCTGCGCGACAAGCGCATCACCAACTCCTACGGCGCGACCTTCGCCTCGAACGAGATCCGCTCGGTCCTGGCCCTGACGAACGGCTTCGTCGGCGAGTACGAGCAGACCTACTGCGGCCTCGGCGTCGGTCTCCAGGCCGGCGACACGGACAACCGGGTCGAGGACTCCTGGTCCTCGTCGAAGCGCCACTTCAAGGAGCTCGAGACCCCGGAAGAGATCGCCCGCAAGGCCGTGGAGCGCACCGTCCGCCAGCTCAAGCCCAGGAAGATCAGGACCCAGAACGTGCCCGTCATCTTCGAGCCGACGCAGACGGCCTGGCTGCTGGGATTCCTGTTCGGCTGCATCACGGGGACCGCGGTCTACCAGAAATCGACCTTCCTCGCGGGCAGGCTCGATCAGAAGATCGGCAACGAACGGGTCACCGTCATCGACGACGCGCTCATGCCGGGCGCGCTCGGCTCGCATCCCTTCGATTCCGACGGCCTGCCCTGCAGGAAGACGATGGTCGTCGAGAAGGGCGTCCTCAAGAGCTATCTCTGCAATATCTACGCGGCCCGCAAGCTCGGGCTCGCGTCGACGGGAAGCGCCGACGGCGGGGGTGTCGGGCCGGGCAACTTCTATCTCGAGCCGGGCCCGGCGGCCGTGCCGCAGAAGGACATCATCGCCGGGACGAAGAAGGGTCTCCTCCTCATCCGGACGCTTGGCCACGGTCTGAATGCCGTGACCGGGGACATCTCGCGCGGCGCCTTCGGCCTGTGGATCGAGGATGGCGCGATCGCCTATCCCGTCTCCGAGATCACGATCTCCGGCAACCTGGGCCGCATCCTGGGATCGATCGAAGCCGTTGGCACGGACCTCGAGTTCCACAGCGCGGTCACCGGCCCGACCGTCAAGGTCGCCGAGATGACCGTCGGCGGCGAATAGATCAGACGCGAAAATTGCGGCGCATGCGGCTGCCGGCCATGGTCCCCGGGTCCTGGAGCGTCCCGGCTTCATCGATGCTGAAGAAGGCCATGTGGACGACGTTCTCGTTGAACGCCAGCGCCGACCCGACGATCCCGGGCCCTGCGTACCGGTAAGACCAGCCGAGACCGACCGACTCGTACTTCTTCTCGTCGCACACGGCGGCCCGCTTCAGGAACTCCCGGGCCTCGTCCGCGGCGGGCTTGGCCGGCGCCTTGCCGGCGTCGCCCTTGCCCCGGCCTCTCTTGCGCCGCTCCGTGAGGACCATCGCCTCCATGGCATAGCTCTTGATGAGCTTGGGGAAGAGCGTCGCGAACGCCGTCTCCCTCGAGACGAAGTCCATCCCGGCCGCCTTTCCGTCGACGAAGACGAGGATGCCCTTCTGCCCGTCGGCGAGCTTGAAGCTATTCAAGTAGCCCTCGAGATCGCCCGCCTTGGCCTCGTAGACATCGCCCATAGCCCCGGTCCCTTCGGGCACCGTCATGACGCAGTGAAGCTCGTCGACCTTGTCCCAGATCTCGCCCTGATCCGACCGGAACTGCCGGCTCGACCGCAGGCTCTCGCTGACTTTCTGTACGTTGAGCATGCGCATCTCCCGGTGCATGACATTGCCGGACTCCTTGAACTCCTTCTCCTGATAGCTCCACCGGCCATGCTCGACGCAGCTGACCGGGACCTTGGTCGAGGACTTCGGCGCGACCAGGATCGTCGTATTGAGGATGCGGTTCTGCTTGGCGCCTCTCAGCTCCTCGCCGTCGAGGAGGAGGACCGGCACATCGCCCTTGTTGGCGACCATGAGCTCGGGCACAGAGCCGCCCTCGCTGACCTCGGTGACCGTGAAGATGCCCCGCTCCAGAGCTTCCCTGAGGGTGATGTACTCCGGGCCGCCGTTCTGCCCCCTGAGGAGCTCGAAGACGGCCATATTCTCGAAGCTCTGCCCGGCGCCGAGCTCCATCCCGATCAGATAATTTTCGACAGACTTGTCCATTTGTTGTTCCCTTTCTTTTTTAATTTCCGAAAAAACGCCCTGGCCTCAGGCGGCGCGCCTCTTCGCGCGGCCGCCCGTCCCCTCGCCGCTAGCCGTAACCGGGTTCAGTGTGCCCCATCATCGACCTCCCTCTTCCTTGGCGTTTATGATCAAAAGATGTCTCCGATCTCTTTTTCGAGCTCACCGGCCGGGACGCCAGCCATCGCCGCAGCCCTGGACACGTCGAGGATGTCCGCCGCAACGGCGTAGTGAAGGAGCCGGCGAAATCGCGTCGCGTGTTCTTTGCCCGTGTAGGCCACCGGCTCCGTCATCATCCAGCCTTTGGCCTTGATCGTCTCTCGGAACGACCGGAGCTGCCGGTCGCTGATAAGGCTAAGCGCGTGGGCCCGGTACATGATGGCCTGGAGCGACACGCCGTAGGTCTCCTTGATCTCGCCGAGGTCGCCGAGCGTGACCTTGCGCCGCGACGGCGTGAAGGCCTTCTCGAGCGCCGCCCGCGGCAGCAGGAAGGCCGCGCCGAACGCGTGGCAATCGCCCTCGGGGCTCTCGGCGGCCTCGAAATCGCACAGCATATGGCCGAGCTCGTGGGCCGCAGTGAACCGGATCCGGTCGGGCGGGCGCTCCATGCTCACGGCGACGAAAGGCAGGTCCCCGTACCTCCCTGACAGGCCCTCGAAGCCCTCGATGCCCCGCGCCTCATAGACCTTGATGCCTTTGTCCTCGAGCAGGCCGAGCAGGTTGACGATCGGGCCCGAGCCGAGCTCCCAGCGGCGCCGGACATCGCCCGCCGCAGCTTCGATCTCCGGGCGTTCTCGCGCGGGACGGCCGGCGAGCGGGTTCTCGAACGCGGCCGGCAGGCCCAGGACCGATTCGAGCTCCAGGTACTTTTGGAGGTGATCGGCGATGCGGTACTTGAGGGCCGATTCCGTCTTGGCCGAGAGCCGCTCCCCCGCCCGGAAGCGGATCTGGTCCAGCCCGGCGCCCGGAGCCCAATCCCGGACGAACCTGGCCCGGCGGGCGGCGAGCGGGGAAAAGCCCTCCGCCGTCAACGCGGATTGCGCATCGCTGAGCTTATCCGGGCCCGCCTCTTCGGCGCTTTTCCGAGATGATGGTTCGATCTGATCCAAGACGACCGAGAAGCACTGCTTTTGTTCTGCTATAGCGCCTCTCGCGCTGGGCACCTGCGCGTCCTTTCCGCGCTGGCGGTTCAAGATCGCGCTCCGACGGAACATCGGGCGTTCTATGGCGTCGATAGCGAACAGGGCCGGGCTACGCATCGAGCGCGCCCCTTCGAGCTCCTTTTCGGAGTCCCGGAGCGGCGAGGCCCCCCACGTGGCGATCTTGAGGACCTCGACCAGCTTTTCGAGAACGTCCGGCGACGGCAGCATTTGGCCCTGCTCGTACTTACTGATGGCCTGCTTGGTGACCAGTCCGCCGAGCTTCCCGGCCAGGTCTTCCATGCTCATCCCAGCCATTTTCCGGGCGGCCCTGAGGCGCGCCCCGAACGCCGTCTCCGGAACGTTGCGGCCTGGCTGACGTGTCATTTTGGTTTCCCGTAGGTTGACAATATAATATCATCAGAGGCGTTTGTCAACTCATAAATATATAAATATTTCATTACTCTCGTATCTTTATTATTATCTGATTATTCTGCCTATTGTTAGGCCCCTGAGGCGACCAGACGGGACGAAACAGCGGGCAACGCTCGAGCGGACGACACCCAGGAGCCAATAAACTGGGGATGTGGTTTAAGAGCGGTGGCGGCGAGGGCTGGTGGTCCAGAACCTCATGAGAAGGCGGTATTGAAGGGGCTTCGCTGAACCGTGAAATTGGGGAATTGGTATTGTGTCCCCGATTTAATAATACCCGGGCCGAAGCCCGCTCTGGCCGTCCTTGCCGCCTCGGCCGCTGCCGTCCTTGGCCCCACCAGGGCTCGTTCCCTTGAGCTGGCCCAGTTGCGTTTTCGCGGTCTCGACGGCCTTCCTGATCTCGGCGTTATCCGGGTCAAAAGCCAGCAGGTCCGCCCATATCGCAATGGCCTTCTCCAGGTTGCCCTTCCTGTACTCAGCGAGCCCGTTGTTCGTCAGGCCGGAACTGCAAACGCGAAGCGACTCCTCCAGGTCCTTCCGATCCGACGCGCCCCGCTCCGCCGGCGCCCCGAGCCTTTTGAACGAATCGAGATTCTTGAGCAGCAACCTATTGATCTTTCCGGCTTCCCCGTAATCTTTCTCCGCCAGCGACTTGGCGCCCATGGCCCGGAGCTCGCCGACGCCCTTCGCGTACATCGTCTTCACGGACGCGTCGCCCGGATACTCCTTGGCCGCGTCCTGATAGACCGCGAGGGCCCCGGCATGATGTCCGGCCAGGATCTCCTGCCGGAATATCCGCTGGCACATGGCAACGCGGCAGTCCTTCAGACCGGCCTCGAGATCCGGCCTTCTGAAGCTGAGCTTCCCGGCGATCGCCGAGAACCCGTCCCAGCTGTCGATCAGGGTCCGATAGGCGCCCTGCGCCGCGACAAAGCTCCCCTGCCCTTTGGCGCGGTCGCCGGCCCTCTTGATCGCCTCGATCTCCGAGAGGTAGCCCGCTTGGATCCTCGCGTTCTTGGGGTCCTTCTGATAGAGCTCGCGGTGAAGATCGATCGCCTTCCCGAAATCTCCCGCGGCGAAGGACTTCGCCGACTCCGTCGAGGTCTGTTTGAGCGCGGCCTTGTTCGCCGACGCGCACGCGACGACGCTCAGCCCCGCCAGGACCAACGCCATGCCCCTCACGACCCAGCCTTTTTTTTCTGCTCTGTTCACGATGCCATCCTCTGCTCGGCCGCGACCGCCACTGTCGGGCCCTGCGTCTTGTTGATCTCCAGGAAGATCCGGGCGAATGCCGGATTGAACTGTTTGCCTGCCGATCCTTCGATGATGCCCAGGGCTCGCTCCCTGGTCAGGGCTTCGCGATAGGGCCGGTCGGAGGTCATGGCATCGTAGGCGTCGGCCAGCGAGATGACGGCCGCCTCCTCCGGGATGGACTCCCGGCTCAGCCCGTCCGGATAGCCGTTCCCGTCGTACCACTCGTGGTGATGCCGGACGGCCGGGATGTACTTGAACAGCGACCGCGCCTTGCTCAGGATCTCGGCCCCATACTCAGGGTGCCGGCGCATCTCCTTGAACTCCCGCGGGTCGAGCTTGCCCTTCTTGTGGAGGATCGCGTCGGGGATCTTGATCTTGCCGACATCGTGGAAGAGACAGGCGATCTCGATCTCCTCGACCTTCTCGGCGTCGAGGCCGAGCTCCCGCGCCAGGGCGACGGCGTATTCGGACACCCGCGTCGAGTGCCCCAGCGTGTAATGGTCCCGCGCTTCGATGGCCGCGGCCAGGACCCGGACCGTCGCAATGTAGGCCTCCTCGAGCTCGTGGGCGTAGCGGTTGAGCTTTTCGCGCTGGCCGGTGATGAGCTCGGTCATCTCGTTGAAGCTCGCCGTCAGCCGCCCCAGCTCATCGGCCGAATAGACGCGCAGGGGCTTGCTCCTCTGGCCGTGCTTGAGCCCCTCGACGCCCAGGGCCAGCTCCTTGACCGGCCGTGTCAGCCGCGTCGAGACGACGATGCTCGTGGCCACACCCAGGATAAGGATCGCGGCGAAGAGCGGGATGACCTTGCGCCGGGCCTCGGCCCGCGCCGCGGTCAGGACGGACCAGTTGACGTCGAGGACGACCGAGCCGAGGTCCTTCTCCATGAACACGATCCGGCTCTCGACGGCGAAGGACGCGCTCGCCGCACCGGCCGGGGCGGCCAGCTCGCTGATCCGTGTCCCCTTTCCCGCCTCGACGACGACCTGCCCGGCCTGGCCCTCGAGCTTGGACCCGGCCCGACCCGCATCGCTATGGACGATGATCGTCCGGTCGAGGTCAACGATGGCGATCGACGTGATATCGGGGTTCGTCTCCTTGATCTTGAAGACCATGTTGTCGAGGGCGAGCAGGTCCCTGGGGACAAGGTTGTAGCCGGCCGAGGAGGCGATGCTCCGGCTGAGCGACTCGGCCCTCCGAACGATCTCGCTCTTGATGTGGCCGTTCTGGATCTGGATGGTGACAACATAGGATACGAAGACTGTTGAGGCGAGAAGGAGGAGGACGAAGAGCGTGGTCTTGGCCCGGATGCCGTGGAACGGCAGAGAGCCCCAGCTTCCGCTCGGGCGGACCGGGGCCGCATTTACGTGACGAGCTTCTGATATCGGCATCTTTCTGAACCGCCGGAACAGGATAAGCCCTGAGAAAGAGCCCGTCATCCCTCGCGACGATGATTTTGGAGGTGAGTATCCGGAGGCGGAATTCACCCTTGGGGGTGAGGGAAATCGGGGAAGTGGTATTATGTCCCCGATTTTTGCTATAAAGACGCGTGTCCCCTTTATTGAGAAAGGAGTCCCCATGAAACGAAGCCAGCTCGCCTTGGCCGTTTTCTGCCTCTCTGCCGTCGCCGCGCTCACGGCATCCGCCATACCGGCCGCCGTTCCGGCCGCACTCCCGGCCCTTGGACAGGCGGCGGACAACGTCCCCGCCTGGCTGCGCTACCCGGCCATCTCGCCCGACGGCGCGACGATCGTCTTCGCGTATAAAGGGGACCTCTTCCGCGTCCCGGCCGACGGCGGCGTCGCCGTCCCCCTGACCATCCACGAGGCCCACGACTTTATGCCGGTCTGGAGCCACGACGGCAAGTCCGTCGCCTTCGCCAGCGACCGCTTCGGCAACTTCGACATCTTCGTCATGCCCGCGTCCGGCGGCGAAGCCCATCGCCTGACATTCCACTCGGCTTCCGAGCTCCCCTTCTCCTTCACCCCCGACGACAAGGCCGTCCTCTTCGGTGCGGCCCGCTCCGACACCGCCGGCAACCGCCTCTTCCCCACCGGCTCACAGCCGGAGCTCTACCGGGTCCCGGCCGCAGGCGGCCGCGTTGTCCGGATCCTCGGCACTCCCGCCGAGGACGCCAAGCTCAGCCGCGACGGCCGTCTTCTCATTTACCACGACAAGAAGGGCGGCGAGAACGAGTGGCGCAAGCACCACACGTCGGCCATCGCCCGCGACATCTGGGCCTACGACACCAAGACGGGGAACCACAGCATGATCACCAAGTTCCCCGGCGAGGACCGCAGCCCGGTCCTCACGCCCGACGAAAAGGGCTTCTATTATCTCAGCGAGGAGAGCGGCTCGTTCAACGTCCACCGCCTGATGACCGGCGGCGGCGCCTCGACCCAGGTCACGAAGTTCAAAACGCACCCGGTGCGCTTCCTGTCCATGGCCGCGAACGGCACCCTCTGCTTCGGCTACGACGGCGCCATCTATACCCAGCGCAACGACGCGGCCGCGCCGGTCCGCGTTCCCGTTCTCCTCGCCTCCGACGCTGGCTCCAACAATGAAGTCGTCGTGCCCGTCTCCGGCGGCGCCCGGGAATTTGCCGTCTCGCCGAACGGCAAGGAGATCGCGGTCGTCGTCCGCGGCGGCATCTTCGCCTCGAGCGTCGACGGCGGCGTCACCAAGCGCGTCACCGCGTCCTTCGGCGAGGAGTCCGCCGTCTCCTTCTCCCCGGACGGGAACGCCCTCGTCTACACGTCGGAGCGCGACGGCCATTGGGGCATCTACGAGAGCCGGCGCACACGCTCCGAGGAACCCTACTTCTACGCCTCGACGGTCCTCAAGGAAACGCCGCTCGTCGTGAACGTCCATCAGAACACCCAGCCCGCCTATTCTCCCGACGGCAAAGAGCTCGCCTTCGTCGAGGACCGCGCCAACCTCAAGGTCCTCAACCTCGCCACCAAGCAGACGCGCACGCTCCTCACCGACCGGGAGCTCGCCCCGTCGGCCGACGGCAGCCAATACTTCCAGTGGAGCCCCGACGGGCTCTGGATCCTCTTCGAGTACGCCGTCCCCGGTTTCGCCCCCGGCGAGATCGGCCTCATCAAGGCCGACGGCTCGGGCAAGACCGTCAACCTGACCGAGAGCGGCTTCGAGGACCGGCGGGCCAAATGGATCCTCGGCGGCCAGGGCATGATCTGGGCCAGCAACCGCGACGGCATGAAGGCCGCAGCCTGGAGCGGAGGCGCACAGAACGACATCTACGCCCTGTTCTTCACCCGGGACGCCTGGGACCGCTTCCGTCTGACGAAAGAAGAGGCCGCTCTCCTCAAAGAGATCGAGGAAAAGAAGACCAAGCCCGAAGCGCCAAAGGACAAGAAGGAGCCCGCGGAGAAGGAAAAGAAGGAGGAGATCAAGCCGCTCGTCATCGACTGGGGCGGTCTCGCCCTGCGCAAGGCCCGACTGACCATCCACTCCTCCTCCCTCGGCGACGCCCTTGTCAACAAGGACGGCGACACGCTCTACTACCTGGCCCGCTTCGAGAAGGGTATGAACCTCTGGACGACGAACCTCAAGACGCGCGAAACCAAGATGCTGGTGACGCTCAACGCCAACGGCGGCCAGATGGCCTGGGACAAAGAACAGAAGTCGATCTTCCTGCTCGCCGACGGCGGCCTGTCCAAGATCGACCCGGCGAGCGGCAAACGCGACTCGATCGGCATCAAGGGCGAGATGACCGTCGACCTGGCCGCCGAGCGCGCCTCCCAATTCGAGCATGTCTGGCGCCAGACGCTCGAGACCTTCTACCGGGGGGGCTATCACGGCGCCGACTGGAACGCTCTTAAGCCCGTCTACGAGAAGCACCTTCCGGGGGTCGGCGACGGCTACGACTTCGCCGAGCTCCTCAGCGAGATGCTGGGCGAGCTCAACGTCAGCCACAGCGGGGCGCGCTACGGCCGCTCGGCGGCGAACGCCGACGAGACGGCCTCGCTCGGGGCCCTCTATGACCCCGCCTATGCCGGCCCCGGCGTCAGGATCGAAGAAGTCATCGCCGGAGGCCCGCTCGACAAGGCCGGCCTGAACATCGGCCAGGGAACGGTCATCGAGGCCATCGACGGCGAGGCGATCGCCGCCGACAGGGACCTCGAGCGCTACCTCAACCGCAAGGCCGGCCAGAACGTCCTGCTCACTCTGCCCGGGACGGGCGCGGCGGCGACGGCGACGCGCTCGGTCGTGGTCAAGCCCGTCTCCCAGCGCGACGAAAACGCGCTCCTCTACCGGCGCTGGGTCCTGCGTAACCAAGCGGAGGTCGAGCGCCTGAGCGGCGGCAAGCTCGGCTATATCCACGTTCCCGGCATGAGCGACAGCGCCTACCGCTCGGCCTACGAAGAGGTCATGGGGAAGTTCGCCGACAAGGCCGGCCTCATCGTCGACACGCGTTTCAACGGCGGCGGCGATCTCGTCGCCGACCTGGACATGTTCCTGAGCGGCAAGAAGTTCTTCGACTACACGACAGACAAGCGGAGCAACGGCTATGAGCCGAACTTCCGCTGGACGAAGCCCTCGATCTCGATCGTCGGCGAGGCCCAGTACAGCGACGGCCACTGCTACGCCTTCGCCTACCAGTTCCTCAAGATCGGCAAGCTCGTCGGCATGCCCGTGCCCGGCACGTGTTCGTTCGCCGGCTGGGAGATGCTGGGGGACAGCGGCGTGCGCTGGGGCGTCGTGCCTCTCGGCGTCAAGGCGCCGGGCGTCGGCTACCTCGACAACCACCAGACCGAGCCCGACATCAAGGTCGAGAACAAAAAGGAAGCGGTCGTCACGGGCCGCGACGAACAGCTCGAGGCCGCCGTCGCCGAATTGCTCAAGGAGATCAAGTAACCGGAACTCCGGACATGCCTGCGATCGATCCTTCTCAGCTCCTCGACGTCGCCAAACGCTCGGAGTGGCGGACGTGGCTGCGCCGGAACTACAAGACGGCCAAAGCAGTCTGGCTCGTCTTCCACAAGAAGCACACGGGCCGGCCGCGCGTCGCTTACAACGACGCTGTCGAGGAGGCCGTCGCTTTCGGCTGGATCGACAGCATCGCGAAAAAGATCGACGAAGACCGCTACGCCCAGCGGTTCACGCCGCGCAATCCCAAGAGCTCGTTCTCCGAATCGAATATCGCCCGGCTCCGGGCCATGGCCGCGAAGGGCAAGATCATGCCGGAGGTCCTGGAGAGGGTCCGGCCGCTTCTCGTCGCCAAGCCAGTCCGCGTCCCGCCCGATATCCTGGCCGCGCTCAAGGCCGATCCCGGGACGTGGAAGAACTTCCGGGCCTTCTCCGAGTCCTACAAGCGTATCCGTATCGCTTATCTCGAGGGGGCGCGCGACCGTCCGGAGCAATTCGAGAAGCGCCTCCGGAACTTCCTGAAGATGACGAAGGAGAACCGCCTCATCGGCTTCGGCGGCATCCACAAACACTATTAGAAAATGGGGACGCTTCTATTTTCTTAATTAATGCATTTTTTTTGAAAATAGAAGCGTCCCCATTTTTTTCCCTATAGGCCGGCGCTCGTCGCGAAGGGCCGCTTCATCCGCTTGCAGAGCGCCTGGATGGCCAGGCGGCCCGAAAGCGCGTTGCCGAAAAGCGACCCGGACATGCTCGCCCAGACGCCGACGAAATAGAACCGGTCGAGCCCGGCGAGGGTCATGTCCCCGCCGGCCCCCTTCAGACCGGACCAGATCGAGGCCTTCTTCGTGGGCATGTTGGCGAAGCCGTGGGTGCCGCCCATGTAGCGCTCCCAGGTCAGCTGCGTCGGGACGTCGATCGTCTCGACCTGGGCCCGGAGCCCGGGGAAGCGCCGCTCGAGCACGCCGATCGTCAGGTCGGCGGTCCGGGCCTTTTCCGCCTCGTACGCGGCACGGTCCCCGGCGAGGCGCTTCCAGTACGAGTAGTCCGAGAACAGCTCGGCCTTGATGACCCCCTTCCCTTGCGGCGCCATCGTCTTGTCGAAGCCGAAGATCTGCATCTCCAGGCTTTCGCATTTGTGGCCGGCGATCTCGACCGGCTCGTCGAGGAGCATGATGAGCGCCGAGGGCTCGGCCGAAAGGTCGCGCTTGACCCCGAGGTAGACATGGACCGACCAGGCCGTCGTGTCGGGCGGCTCCCCGCAGGCCTTGCGGACCTTGTCGTCGATGAAGCGGCCGTCGAGCATGTCCATGATCGTCTTGCGGCCGTCCGCGTCCGAGATGACGACGTCGGCCCGGTGCTCGCTGCCGTCGGCGAGCCGACCCCGACGGCCCTGCCGTTCTCGACCAGGATCTTCTCGACCTTGCTGTTGTAGGCGACCTCGCCGCCGAGCTCCTTATAGCGCTTTTCGATCGACAGGGCGAAGCGCAGCGCGCCTCCGGCCGGCCACTGGATGACGTCGTTGATCCCGTAGGCATGCCGCACAAGGTGGATGAACAGCGGCGCCGCGGGCGCGGAATAGACCAGGAGCGGAAAGGCCCGCCGCAGGAACGGGTCTTTGAAGCGCCGCCCGAACTTCTCCATGGTCGGCGTCATCCACTTGAGGCGCGGGACGAGCGAGCCCAGCGCCTTGTATCGACTCGCCCGCGAGCCGAGCATCATCTCGCCGAGGAAGTCGTTACCGACGAACGCCCGGCAGCCCCGGATGTAGGACTCGATCGCCGTGGCGTCGCCCGGCGCCAGCTCCTTGAGGTGGCTCTCGAGCCGGTCGAGGTCGTAGTAGTCCCGGAAGAGCCGCCCGTCCGGGGACAGGATGCCAGTGCATTCCTCGAGCTTGACCATGTCGCGCGGCATGGCCCCGAGCTCGAGCCACATGTCATAGATCTTCGAGCCGGGCGCGCAGCCGAACAGGTGATGGATGCAGCCGTCGAACGTGTAACCCTCGCGTTTCCAAGAGCAGCATTGCCCGCCGGGCACGCTGTGGGCCTCGAAGATCCTGGTCTCGAAGCCGTTCATCCGGCCGTAGATGCCCGCGGCGAGCCCGCCCATGCCGGCGCCGATGATGATGATCGAACCTGCCATGACCGCCTCCAGCCAAAGCGCGATGACAAAAGTATAGCACAGCCGCGCGATCTCCCGCCTTGACTCGCGATGGATACAGATGGTGTCAGACCTACCTTTTACCCGTTTTGGGTAAAAGGTAGGTCTGACACCATCTTTGCTCCGTCCGTGAGAAAACCGCTCCCGCCCGGGCGTCTTTCGATTTGCATCGCCGCCGCGATTCGGAGAAAATGCCGGGATGGCAGCGAAAACCAAGAAAGGCGCAAGAAGCGTGACCGGCACCGGAAAGGTCAAGCCTGGGGCGACGACGGCCGCCCGCCCGGCGATCGAGATCAATCCCGGGTTCCGGCGCGCCCTTGACGTCATGGAGGGGACGCCGCATCACGTCTTCATCACCGGCAAGGCCGGGACCGGAAAATCGACGCTCCTCGAGCTCTGGCGCGGCCAAACGCTCAAACGGATCGCCGTCCTGGCCCCGACCGGCGTCGCGGCTCTCAACGTCCGCGGCCAGACGATCCACTCGTTCTTCGGGTTCAAGCCCGACGTGACACCCGAGGCCGTCCGCAAGCTCGGCCAGGGCCGCGGCGCGGCCGCCGACCGCATCGCCCTCTACCGCAACCTCGACGCCATCGTCATCGACGAGGTGTCCATGGTCCGGGCCGACCTCATGGACTGCGTCGAGAAGTTCCTCCGCCTCAACGGCCCTCGCCCCAAAGAGTGGTTCGGCGGCCTGCAGATGATCTTCATCGGCGATCTCTATCAGCTCCCGCCCGTCGTCACGGGCCAGGAGAGGGGCCTCTTCGCCCCGGACCCGCCGTCGCTCCGCCGCGGCTTCGGCCCCGGTTCGTCGCCCTCCTCCGCCGCACTCTCCGCCGCCCGTTACGAATCGCCCTACTTCTTCTCGGCCCGCATTTTCGCCGAGCCGGACTTCGCCATGGACTTCATCGAGCTCGAGAAGGTCTACCGCCAGAGCGACGCCGCGTTCATCGGGCTCCTCAATGCCATCCGCAACCGCTCGATCGACGAAGAGCAGGTCGCCCTCCTCAACAGCCGCCTCGATCCCGCATTCAGCCCTCCCGACGGCGAGTTCTACATCACTCTCACGAGCACGAACGACCTCGCCGCCGCGCGCAACCGCGAAAAGCTCGCCTCCCTCTCCGGCCGGACGCGCCGCTACGAGGGCCTCGTCGAGGGCGAGTTCGACCGCCGCTCATTCCCGACCGAGGAGGCGCTCGAGCTCAAGAAGGGCGCCCAGGTCATGCTTCTCGCGAACGACCGCAGGGGCCGCTACGTCAACGGCACGATCGGCCGCGTCGCCAAGATCACCAAGGTCCCGGACGAGGACGACGTCGTCACGGTCGAGCTCCCGGACGGCGACGAGGTCGACCTATCGCCCAACACCTGGGAGCTCTTTCGCTTCCAGTACGACTCCGAGGCCGACCGCATCGAAGCGGAGTCCGTGGGGTCGTTCACCCAGTACCCGCTGCGCCTGGCCTGGGCCGTGACCATCCATAAGAGCCAGGGCAAGACGTTCGACCGGGTCGTCGTCGACATCGGCCGCGGCGCCTTCGCCCACGGCCAGGTCTACGTCGCCCTCAGCCGCTGCACCTCGTTCGAAGGCCTCGTCCTGCGGACGCCCATCCGCAAGAGCCACATCTGGATGGACTGGCGCATCGTCCGCTTCCTGACCCGCTTCCAGTACAAGAAGGCCGAGGAGGCGCTCCCGGCCGCCGACAAGCGCGCCCTCCTCCTCGAAGCCATCCGCGACGGACGCGAGCTCGAGATCGTCTATCTCAAGCCCGACGACACCAAGTCACGCCGCCGCATCCGGCCCGAATCGGTCGAGAAGATGGAGTATCACGGCAAGACGTTCGAAGGGGTCCGGGCCTTCTGCCACAAGCGCGGCGCCTGCCGCACCTTCCGGGTGGACAGGATCCTCGAAATCACATAGATTTCACAAAATCTTGACAACTCCGGGCCTCTCCCCGCCTATAATGGCATCAGCTCACAAGGGGAGGTTCGCTATGACCAGAAGGCCTGTTTCTCTCGTCATGCTCGCGGCGCTCTCGCTCTTCGGCATGTCCTGCTTTCCCGTCAAGACCACCAAAACGGCCGCCATCGATCCTTCGCAGATCGCGAAGGCCACCCGGGCCCTGACGATCATCAGCGTCGTCACGAAGGACGGCAAATCATGGGAATTCCCGAAAGACCGGCCCGGGGGCATCATGCCCGGCGCCGATGCTGTCACGGGGTCGGTCCTGACGCCCTTCGACTTCGACAAGACGGAGATCAGGAGCTTCCTGGCCAATAAGGGCAAAAGCTCCGGCACTCTCTTCACCAACGACGGGCGCACATACGGGGTCGTGAGCTCGAGAGAAGAGGGAGGCCGGCTCTTCTTCAGCGCCTATGCCCCGGTCACCATCCCCCTCTCGGATATCCAGCAGATCTGGATCAAGAAGAGCAGCCCGGGCGCCTACGTTATCAACAGTCTATTCTGGGCCGGCGCGGCCCTCGCCGTCAGTTACGTCGTGATGTTGGTCACGATCGATCATTGGGTCAATGAGTCCTGTCCGTTCGTCTATTCCTATAACGGCGAGGAATTCGTCCTCGACGCCGAGCCGTACGGGGCGGCCTTCACTGAAGGCTTAAAAAGGACCGACTGGGTCGAGATGTCCAACCTGCGCGCCGTCGACGGCAAGTACCGCGTCCTACTGACCAACGAGCTCGACGAGACCGAGTACACCGACGAGCTGAAGCTCATCGCCGTCGACCACGCCCCGGGAGTGCGCGTTGCCCCTGACAACGAGGGCCGCATTCACGTGTTCGACCGGCCGCAGGCGCCCTCGCGCGCGGTAGACGGCCGCGGCCGCGACATCCTGGCCTTCGTCGCCGGGAACGACCGGGTCTTTTGGCTGAGCCGCCTCGACGAGAGATCACCCGACGGCGAGGGCGATTTCCGGGACGAGCTCGTCCTCGAGTTCCCCAAGCCGGCCGGGGCGAAGACGGCCAAGGTCCTGGCCAACGCCTGGACCACCCCGTGGGCGTCCACGACGGCCGGGAAGATCATCAAACTCTACGGCACCTCGCTCGACGCGGCCTATCAGGACGTCGATCGCGGCGGCCCGACCCGCGCGCTCCTGAAGGCTTGGATGGCGCGCGAGGAGGTCAACCAGCTCAAGCTGTGGGTGGAGACGCCCTCAGGCTGGAAGGCCCGCGGCACCATCTTCGGGGGATCGCCGGTCGTCACCAAGGACAAGGCCTGTGTCCTCGACGTCGCTGACGTTCCCGGAGAGATCCTGCGGGTCAAGATGCGGCCACCCGTGAACTTCTGGGCCGTCAATTCCTTGTCCGTCGGCTACGGCGATGGCTCCCCCGTCCAAATGAGCGAGCTTGACGCCGAGAAAGCCCTTCATCGGTCCGGCCGCGACGTCCGCGGGGAGCTTAAAGCCACGGACGGCGCCTACCTGAAGAACCCGGACCGCGGCGAATGGACCGAGCTGACCTTTGCCGCCCCTCCCCTCGCGGATGGCCTCGAGAGGACCGTTCTCGTCAAGGCCTCGGGCTACTACCGGGTCAACGTCGACGATTTGGGCGAGCCCCAAACCGAGCTCCTCGGGCGTATCCTCAGGGAGCCCGGGTTCGCGGCCCGCTATTCCTTCAGCGAGTACCTGAAATGGGAGGCCGGCCTCCGGGCCCAAGCGGCCGCCGCCAGGCGCTAAGTTTACTCATCGACAGGAGGTCTATGATGGCCAGAAAGCTCTCCGCCCTCTTCGTCCTGGCAGCGTTCTCGCTCTTCAACATGTCCTGCATCCCGTTCTCGACCGGCAAGCCCTCCGCGACCAGGACACCGGTCGACCCGAATAACCTGGGACCCGAGGCGTCCGACCTCAGGATCGTCGGGGTCTCGCTCAAGACCGGGGCCAGCTTCACCTTCGACAAGAAGCTGCCGGCGCGTCTGACGCCCGACCGCGCTGCCGTCACGGGCCTGACCTATCAATCGCTCGCGATCCCCGATGACGACATCATGAGCCTGCGCCGGAACGAGAAGGAGGAGATCGTCGAGATCGAGACCAAGTCGGGCCTGCTCTACAGGATCTCGGGCACGACCGTCTCGGAAGGGAGGACCCGCTACAGCGCCCACGGCCCGATCACCATCCCGCTCTCGGACATCCAGCAGCTTTGGATCAAGAAGTCCGGGGGAGGCGGCACATCGGCGCTCACATACATCGCAGCCGCCGGCCTGGCGGTCGGGGTGATCCTCCTCGTCATCTCGACAAGCAAGCAGCAACCCGATCCCACTCCCCCCGACGAGTCCTGCCCGTTCGTCTATTCCTGGAACGGCGAGGAATACGTCCGCGACGCCGAGCCCTACGGCGCGGCCGTCTCCGAGGGTCTCAAGAGAACCGACTGGATCGAACTGTCAAGCCTCCGGCCGGCCGGCGGCCAATACTCGGTCCTTCTTACCAACGAGCTCGACGAGACCCAATACACGGACGAGCTGAAGCTCGTGACCGTCGACCACGACCCGGGCGTCAAGGTCGCGGCGGACCTCGACGGCCGCATTCGCACATTCTCCGGGGCCCTGGCTCCGGTGAGGGCCGCGGACCGGACGGGCAAGGACATCCTACCCTTTATCCGGGAGAACGATCTCGCCTTCTGGCTCAGTCCCCTCGAGGGCCTGGACCCGGATGCGGCGGGCGACTTCAGGGACGAGCTCACGCTCGAGTTCCCCAAGCCAGCCGGCGCGAAGACCGTCAAGCTCCTGGCGAACGTCTGGTCGAGCCCATGGGCGTCGTTCTCGGGACGCGCGATCCTGGAGCTCTACGGCTCTGCGCTTGACGAGACCTATCGGGACATCGATCGCCACGGACCGGCCTATGACAAGATCTGGTCCTGGATGGCGCGCGAAGATCTTTTCCGGCTCCGCGTCCAGGTCGAGACCGCCGACGGATGGAAGGTCCGAGGGGAGATCATGGGCGGCGCCCCGTTCGTCACCAAGGACAGGGCCTGCCTCCTCGACATCGCCGATGTCCCGGGGGAAGCCCTGCGGCTCAGGCTCACGCCGGCCGCCAACTTCTGGGCGGTCAACGCCATGGCGGTCGACTACGTGGAGGATCTGCCGGTCCGAAGCGTCGAGATCGCCGCCGAGAAGGCCATTGACCAGGACGGGCGCGACGTGAGAGCCGAGCTCGCCGCGACAGACGGCCGTTACCTGGTTAGCCCTCACCTAGGCGATAGGACCGAGCTCATCTTCCGGGTCCCTCCGCTCGCAGATGGCCTCGAGAGGACCGTCCTCGTCAAGGCCTCGGGCTTTTATCGCATCCACGTCGACGCGTCGGGCGAGCCTCAGGCCGGGCTCATCGAGCGGATCATCGGGGAGCCGGGATTCGCGGCCCGCTACTCCTTCCACAAGTACCTCGAATGGGAGGCCGGGCTTTTGGCCGGGGCCAAGGCGGCTGGACGCTAGGCGGCGCGAGCCCCGCCAGCCAGGACGGATCCCTTCATCAAAGAATTCGGAGAATGGTGTTGTGTCCCCGATTTATCTCGCCTTCGCTAAGGCGGAAACGCTGAGGGTCACCGGCCCGATCAGGCCCGACGCGACCGGGGCCTCGCCCTTCTTCCAGAGCCGCCAGCTCGTGAACGTGAACCGGCCGGTCGGGCTCGGCTTCCCCTCCTGGGCCCACTGCGGCCAGGCCTTGAGCGTGCCGTCGGGATTCCGGTCGCTGTCCTCGGCAAGCTCTTCGTCGCCGAGCATCCGATTGATCCACTGGTTGGTGACCACGATCTCGAGCGTGTTATCGCCGGCTTTGAGGCTGCCTGTGACATCGACGCGATAAGGCGGCCGCCAAAGGAGGCCCAGGTCCTTCCCGTTGATCCTCACCGTTGCCATGACCTCGACCTGGCCCAGGTCCAGATAGATCCGCCTCCTCTTTCCGAGCATCTCGCCGGGCACGCTGACCGTCTTCGCGTACGTCGCCGTCCCCGAGAAATACTTGACGCCAAGGTCAGGGTGTTCGCTCCAGGAGACGAGCTTCTCGAGCTCGATCCGGTCCGGCGCGCCCCATTTCGGCGGGAATCGCAGGTCCCAAGGCCCCACGATCTCGAGCGGGTCGGACAACGCGCCTGTCTCGGCTTTCAGGACCCGTCCCGAAGCCGTCTTGAGCTCAACCTCACCCACGTGTGTGGCTTCTAACGACAGTCCACCCTCATCATCCATAAGGACCTTCAAAGCCGGCTCCAGGCCCGGGACAATAGGGAAGCTGATGGTATCCGGGTCTTTGCCGATCACATTATAGGTGACCCCTCCGACCGTGTACTCCGCGTCGAGCGTCTTCACGATGCCGTAGGCCGGATCGTCGCCCGCCGCCAGCCGCGATACGACGAACGCCGTTTCGCCGCCGTCGAGGATGGCCTGGATCTTGGCCCGCACGTCGCGCGTCCGCGACGCGTCGCCGGGCACGCCGTAGACGGCCTTCTCGACCCGGACGACCGCCTCCGGCGCGGGCCCGGGGGCCGGGATCACCGTCATCCCGTCGCGGCTCACGCCGACGACCGGGTCGAAAGTCTCCGCGTCCTTCCGGAACACGACGAACACCGACCCGCTCGGCTCGAACGAGATCGGGATGCGCGTCGTCCCACCCGACTGTTGATAGACAGCCACCCGTTCGACTTTGCCAGTATCGGGCCGCCAGTATTCCGGTCTCAGCGCGGCGATCCGGAACGTGCACATCGCCTCTCTCGGCTGGGGGCTGTTGCTGGCCACGAAATAGATCTCCGCCAAGTCCGCGCTCCTATGGATCCAACGAACAAAGGACGGCGCGTCGAAATCCTTTTGCACACCCATCCCCACGCCATACCCGTTGAGCGCTTCCTCAACGGTCTTGCCGGGGATGATCTTCCCCCCTCCCCAGAGCTCCTCGGCCAGGCGCGCGACCTCCGCGTCGCAATTTGGGTAGTCCGTGAGGCCCGGCGCCCTCGTGGGCCGCGTCGGCCCGACGATCGTGGCCCCGGCCGCGGCGAGCTCCGTTACCTTGCGCAGCAGGGCCGGCGTCATGCGTGTCGTATCGGGAAGCACAAGCACCCTGTAGCTCATGCCGCCGTCGAGGACGATGCGCCCGTCCTTCGCGGACGCCCTCGTCAGCAGGGCCTCGGCGGTGCAGTCGTCATAGTCATAGCCTTTTCGCTCGTGCCACTTGTATTCCTGCGGCGCGGCCTCCGGCTGAAGGTAGAGGATGTCCGCGACGAACGTCCCCTGTCTCAGCATGTACTGGCAGCGCGCCAGATACTCGTGCCACGGCCCGGCCATCTCCCACCAGGTGTTCGTCCGCTCGTAGTGGAGGCCCCACGGCCCCATGGTCATGCCCGGCCGGTAATCGAGCCAGGGCTGCATGGCGTAGCGGTGGAAGACGAACCGGTTGACGCCCTCGGTGAACGCCCGGTCGCCCAGCGCCTTGATCGACCCCGGATGCTGCAGCCAGCGTTCGCGATCGCCGGCCGTGAAGGCCTCGGCGCCGAGGATGGGCCGGCCATAGATGTGGGCCGACGAGGCCATCGCCTTGAGCGTCTCCCACGCCCCGCCGCCGATCCAGAACTCGCCCATGGGCTCGTCGGCCCGGCCGCCGTAGGTGACATCGTCGCACGGCCCGCCGTAGGCCTCGATCGACAGGCGCAGGCCGCTCTTGTGGGCCAGCTCCGCCATGTGCCCGGCATAGTTCTCGATGACCATCTCGCCCGCCGTCTGCCGCAGGTCCCAGAGGAACCGCTCCGAGACCTCGAGGCTGTCGACGACCCGGCCGGTCATGGCCGGGAGGTATGGGATCATGTCGTAGCCGCGCCGCTTCTGGAACTCCTCCCGCATGCGCGCCGTCCAGTTCTGGGCGCCGTTCTCCCAGCTGTCGATGTGCGTCGTGACCAGGGTCTTCCCGGCCGCGGGACCGACGTCGGCGACGAGCTTGGCCATCATCCCGGCGAACTGCGCTTCGATCCCCTCCGGGCTCAGCTTGTCGCACTCGAGCCCGCGGCCGCTCATAGGCGCCGGGGCGTTCTCCACTCCGGTGCTGGTGTGACCGAAGCGCAGGATTGTCCATTTCCCGGCCGGGACGTCCCAGGCGAAGCTCCCGTCAACCCCCAGCTTCGCGCTGAGGTCGACGATCCCGCCGGGAGGGATGGTCATCTTCACCGGAAGCTCGGTCTCCGCCGCGGGAGCCACGTCCCGGCGTTCGTAGAGCGCCTTGCCCTTGATGTCCGGAATGCGGAAATCGCCGGTCGTCGGGAAGGCCTGAACGGCGATGTCCCGGTAGAACCCGCGCACGGTCTCCGGCTGGGCGAGCTTGCCCTCGAAGCGAGCCGGTCCGGCGACCTCCGTCTCGGTCCAGACCACTTTCTGCATCGACTGCTCCGGAGTGATCCACGGCCCGCCGCTCCCGTTCCAGCCGGCGTCGTCGTTCATGTTGATCTCGAGCCCGAGCCGCCCTGCCTCGGCGACCGCGAACTTGAAGAGTCCCCGCCATTCGTCCCCCATGAACGCGGCCGGCCCTACGGGTGAGCCCTGGTCGACCTCCATGATCAGGACGCCGCCGATGCCGACGCGCTTCATGGCCTCGAGGTCGGCGGTGATCCCCTCGCGGGTGATGTTGCTGTTCAGCCAGAACCAGTAGACCCAAGGCCGGGCCGAGTCCGGCGGCTTGACGAACCCCTGGGCTAGCTCGTCCGGTTTAGGGACCGCACAGCCCAGTGCAAAAAGCGCTAGCAAGGCGATCAGGGCGTACTTCTTCATGTGGTTTCTCCCCTCGTCTCGATCGGCTGGAACTATATCGCCGCCCCGACCGGATAGTCAAGGAAAGGCAAGCCTGGGACGGGGACCTCGGGTATCCGTCCTCGCTTTGAGAATCCCGCTCTATGGCCGACGTCTTAATAGGTAGTTGACAAAGTGATTGTGAGGAGATAATGTAAGAATGTGATTAAGGAGATGCTATGGAAATCGGAGAAATCGCTAAAATGACATCGAAGGGGCAGGTTACGGTGCCTGCGCCAATTCGGGTCATTCTCAACCTTAAGAAGGGCTCCTCTGTGGTTTTTAGGATAACGGATAAGGGCGTTCTCTTCCTGCCTTGCGAAGTTAAGGCGCGGGAAACCTACACGCGGGAAGAATGGGACAAGATCGAACGTCTTGTTGCGGAACGCGGCCGGTCGTACACGACTGCCAAGGGAGCTCGAAAACACCTGAAGTCGCTTTGAGATTCGAATTCAAATCCTCGTTCGATCGATCGGTAAAATCATTACAACCGAGGGAGAAGGATCTGATCATCGGAACATGTCTGGCCTTCGTCGATCTTCTGGAAACCCACGCACCCTTAGCTGGAGGAATCGGGCTCAAACGCCTAATTGAAGACTACTGGGAGCTGCGGCGAGGGCTTAAGATACGGATACTGTTCCGCTGGCGAAACGACCTGATCGAATTCGTTCTCGCCGGTGATCATGATTCAATCAAGGCTTTCCTGCGGGATTGTTAAAGTTCGCTTCAACGGCGAATCAGGAGCGTCCGATCGCTCAGGATTCTCCAAACCAACTCGATCGGTGCCATGATTAGAGCGTCGGCGACCCCGATAGCGGGTGCCTTGCGGTTAACCTCGATTTTGGTGATCGGCATCTTCCCCTCCACACCTCATGCTCGTTTCTTTCTTGACACGGCCCGACGGCACAGCTCGCGCATCCCGAGAACATCGATCCTGTTGTATTCGAGAAGCTTGGTCCACTTGGCCTTCACACAACCCGTGAGCGCCTCATAGGACTCGCGCCTCATGCACATGCCCCGCACCGCCCGGATCCTCTGCGCCGCCTGCCTCTCGCCGAGACAAGCCGCCCGTTCGTAGCCTATTAGCTTCAGATAGGCCTTCAGGCTCTTGGGGCGACGCTTGAGCTCGGGATAGGCCTTGGCAACCCATCTCTTGACGATCCGGTTGGCGTCCGCGTAAACGGGCGACAGGTCCAGCTGATAATATTTTTTACAGATCCGCTTTTCGCACGGCGAAAAGGCGACGATGCGGCGTTTCTCCCTTATGGCTCGCGCAAGCAGGTCCCTGATGAGCTGACCGCCTTCCCTAACTGGGATCTTTTTGGCGGCCGCGGCCAATCGTAGGCCGTCGTCCAGCGCCGCCTGATAGAACTTGGACCCGATCGCCACCCCTATCAGGGAGGGGGCCTTATCCATAAAGCCCTCAAAATCAATATAGATCGCTCGCCGGACCATCTCGGAGGTCGGGGAGCATTCGAAGCCCTTGGCCTCGGGGCTGAGTCTTCCCTCCGGTAGCTTTTCCATCATCGGTCCTTTTAAGGTTCACCAATTATAACTGGGGACACAATACAATGTCCCTCATTATTTCGGCGTGCCGGCCTCACCGAAAACAGGGGATTTGGTACTGTGTCCCCGATTTCAAGGGCAGATCGACAGGCCCCGACCTCGCGGCTGCCCTATTCGCCCAAGGTCACCATAGTGGATCGGTCCTCTGCTCGAATATGGCTCCCGCCGCCTCTTCACCTCGTCCGTAGCTCTTGAGGTCGATGTCAAGCTGGATATCGGAAATGACGTTCAGGCCGTCTATTTCCCTCGAACCGAGGAAGTAAGAATGCGCCCGCGAAACCTAGCCGGATCGGCTCAGTGTCCGCCGAAGACGACGAAGCCGCGCTTGCGGAGCTCGTCGGCGAGCTCGACTTCCATGACCTTGGCGGCCGCGTAAGTCATAGGGTTGAGGTGCTCGTAGAGCTTGGGCACGAGGCGCTCTCCGTACTTCTCGACGACGCTCGCGGCCTTGGCCCCGCTTTTATGGTTCTCGAACCTCTGCTCCGGGGTAAGGCCCGTCATGCCGACATAATATCCCGCCTTGCCGTCGCGGTTGGGGTTTCGCAGGTAGACGACATACACGTTATGGTGTCTGCGATCCAACAGCTTCGAGGTTTTCCTTATCATTGGCCTGTCGCTCTTTGATGGTTAGGACTTGCTGTCCACCGAATTTCTTCCGCATTTTTGCGGTTCGTTCGGTCTTTCCTGATCTCGTCTAAAACCAGACCTTCAGTTTAGCCTCAATCACCCTGGCTGCCGGATAGCGCCGCGCTCAGTCCCATAACATGTGAAAATACGGATCTTGTTCCATGGGCTTCCCGCACTTCGGGCATTCTCCCGGGTCCGTCCAACGTTCGACGGAGTGCTTTTTTGACCGCGGGCACCGTATCGGTATCTCGGCAAATCCGTCTTCGAGATTGCCTGTTACGGCATCGTAGAGCCTGGCGCAGGTCCGGCACATTATGGTCGTCGTCTTGGCGTTCATGCCTTGATCGTTTCCTCCGGATACAGTCGCAGAATAGCCGCAGCCAGCGCATTTGAACGTGTACGATACACCCATTCGCTTATTTGACCGCTTTCGCCAGCTCGGTGCCCCAGGCTTTAGCCCGGTCGAGCTCGCCCTCTTTCATGGGCCCATACGAGGACTTCACGAAAAAGCGCTGCTTCTTGGCGACCGGCTGATAACCCTTCTCCCCCAGCATCCTCAGGATCTTGCCCGCGGAGCCGCCGGGAGAGAGCCTGAAGCCGGTCTCAAAGGCGGCGGCGCGCACAGCTGCCGCCCCTTGCCCGCTCGCGGCAGCCTGGGGGAGCGTCACGAGCCACGTGCGTATCGACGGATGCGACAGGTCCGGCGGGGACGGGGCCTTTTTGTCCGGCTTCGCCAGCATGTCGTTCCGCGTCTTCTCGCTCGGAAGGCTGAAAGCGATGATGGGCGAGCCGGCCACGATCAGGCCGACCCCCGCCAGGGCCTCGCCCGTGGCTTCCGAGGTCGAAAGCGCCCTTGCCTCCGGGCCGAGACCCTCGGCGATAGCACGCGCAACCGACTCCGTATTCCCCCAATAGGATTCATAGACGACAACGGTTTTCATGGGTTGTACCTCGTGCAGAAATTTTCGGTGATCCCCCAGAGGTCGGCGGGGAGGATCCCTTTGACTTTCTCGATGATCACGGCCGGCAGCGGGCCGTAATAGGCCTCGGCGATGCCGCCCGTGATGCAGGCCAGCGTATCGCTGTCCCCGCCGAGGGAGACCGCGTTCCGGATGGCGTCCTCATAGGATTCGGATTCGAGGAAGGCGACGATCGCCTCGGGTACGGTCCGCTGGCAGGACTCGTCGAAGTTGTAGCCGGGGCGGATCTCGTCGACGGAGCGGTCGAGGTCGTAGCCGAAGCGGGTCGAGATCTCATGCCGGATGAGGTCTTTGTCCCACTCCGTGCGGGCCAGGAACACGGCCAGCGCCGTCGCCTGCGCCCCCTTGATGCCTTCGGGGTGGTCGTGGGTGAACTCCGCCGAGCGCTGGGCCTCGCGGAGGACGTCCTCGACCGTCTCGAAGGCGAACCCGACGGGGCTCACCCGCATGGCCGAGCCGTTGCCCCAGCTGTTATAGGGCTTGGGGTCGGGCGAGTCGAGCCAGCCCCGGAAAAAGCCGCCGTACCCCGCGTCCGGGTAGCGCCGGCCGAGGTCGAGCACGGCCCGGCGATAATCCCCGTCGGTCAGGATGGCCTGGGCGACGGCCACGGTGAGCACGGAATCGTCCGTGTACCGGCTTCCCGGGCCAAAGAGCGGGAATTCCTTCGACTTGGTCACCCCGAACTCGTAGACCGAGCCGATGATGTCGCCGGCGATGGCTCCGATCATGGTTCTCTTCCTTTGCCCTTCTGACTGTCCTAAATTTAGTCGCTGCCAGGGGCGAAGTCAAGAAGCGGCCGGTTATCCGCCCTCCCCCGTCATCGCGCGATATAACCCCCCCTCTATCACCCCCCGAGGCGATGGACGGCCCAAGCGCCAGAAAAAATAATGGGCGTATCGGGCTAGGGAACAATTGAACGGAGGAAGAACATGGCCAACGCAAAAGGCGGGAACGGCAAGAACGGGAAGTGTCATAATCACGCCAACCACGGCAAGGACGGCAAGGCCGTCTGTCCCTACTGCCGGGAGAAGGACGAGGTCATCCCCATCCTGTACGGCTTCCCCACGGACAAGGCCTTCATGAAGGCCGAGCGCGGCGAGGTCTATCTCGGCGGCTACATCGCCGGGCCCACGGCCTACTACTGCAAGCGCGACGACCGGGAATTCTAGCCCGGCCCGTCCCGCGACCGCCCGATAACGGCTTCTATCGGCCTTTGGGCGGCTTGATGATGATCTCCGGGTCGTCGATGAGCAGCCCCTTCTCGTCGTGGGTGCCGATCGCGTAAGCATAGATCCCCGGAGCGGCGCCCTTATAGACCTTGGCTTTGATCTCTTCGCCGGCGCCCGTTATCTTGCAGGAGATGTCGAGCGGAGAGACGAGCGCCTTGATGATGACGAAGTACGGGAGCTTGTTGCGAAGCACCCATTTGATCGTGTCTCCCGGATAAACGCAGAGGCACTCCATGTGCCCGGTGTAAATGAATTCCCGGTCCTTGATCTGGACCTTGACAACGTGTTCCACCGGTAGTCTTTCCATTGTCCCCTCCTTCACTTTCGCGTGATATCTCCGTAACCCGGGTCCTGGCGCAATGCGGCCAGGAACGGGTCGCGTACGATCTCGTCCATCGGCCCCTTGAGACGCATGTACTCGCGGACGGCCTCGAGGGCCCGGGGCCGGTCCCCGTTGAGCTCATAAACGATGACCGCTTTCAGGGCGATCGAGCTGTCGTCGGGCCTGTCCCGGAGGACGCCCTCGATCTCGTCCTTGGCCCGGGCGGCTTGGACTGTCTTGGCCAGGTAGACCGCCAGGCTGCCGCGCAACCGGGAATCGCCGGGGTCCACGGCCAGGGCCTGCTCGGTGAGCTCGATCGCCTTCCCGTAGGCCTCGGCCGCCTTAGCCTCGTTCGCGGGCGTGAACCGATAGGCGTCGCCGAGGTTCCCCCAGATGACGTTGGCGAACTCGCTCTCCCCGAAGCCGAGGGCCGCCTCGCTCATGTTCACCGAGTCCGCATAGCGGCCGATGTAGTAGTAGATGACGGCCAGGTTCCCGCAGGCATCAGGGTTCCTCCTGACCGCATTGGAGCGCTCGAACGCGGCCATGGCCCGGTCGAAGGCGCCCAGCTTGAACTCGACGGCGCCCAGATAATTCAGGACGTTGATGTTGCCGGAGCAGGCCCGGGCGGCGGCCTCGAATTCCCCCCTGGCTTTGTCGTATGCCCCCTGGTAGAGGTAGAAGATGCCGAGATGGCTCGAGCCGGCCCAGTAGCCCGGCCGGACCCGGAGGGCGGACCGGTAGGCCGCCTCGGCCTTGGCCGGCTGGTTCGTGTCCTCGTAGAGCTGGCCGAGCCTGATACGGGCGTCGTAGTCGAGGGGATCGAGAGACGCGGCCCGCTCGAACTCGCTGGCGGCCTCGTCGTTACGGCCGAGGACGCGCAGGACCGCGCCGCGGACGAGGTGGGCCGGGGCCAGTCGGTCGTTCGACCGGAGGATGGCGCTGATGACGGCCTCGGCGCGCTCGGCGGGAGGCGGCGCCGCGGCCGCCGGGGTGGCGGAGGGGGCGGGACCGGCGGGGGCATCGGTGGCGGCCGTGGGACTCATGCGCCTCAAGGCATCGGCCAGCTCGATCCCCGCGGCTGCGAACGAGGGGTCGAAGCGGACCGCATCTTCGAAGGCGGTGATGGCCGAAGAGAGGGAGTCGGCATACGCAGGCGAGCCAGGGCCCGGGGCGGAATACACGACCGTCATGCGGCCGATGCCGCGGAGGTAGGCCTCGAAGGCGCCGGGGACCGTGGTGCCGGCGGAGTCGAGGCGGGCCTTGTCGGAGGGGGCGGATGAAGGGGCGGAAACGGAAGACGCGACGGGTAGCCCGAGCGCCGCGGCGGCTTCGAGGACGAGGTCCACCTGCCAGGTGGCGATGTTGGCGATGTGGTCGGTCTTCGCGACTGACGCGACGCGGCGATAGCTGGCCGGGTCGATGACGTCGAAGGTCAGGCTCAGGTTGTCGGCGACGCGCTTGAATGTGCCCGAGAGGACGATGTTGGAGCCGAGGACGCGGAGGGCATCGGAGGCCTCGCGGACCTCGTAGGTGTCGAGGTTCTCGCCGGGCGTGACCCAGGAGCGCGAACGGCGGGCGATCTCGTCGAGGCGGACGCGGAGATACTCGGCCAGTCCGGCGGCGAGGACGCGGTCTTGCGGGTTGTCGCCGATGACGGTCGGGGGGAAGACGGTGATGTGGCGTGCGGTGGATGGCTGGGCGAGTCCGAGGAGAACGGCGATCCTGCGGGGAAGGCCGAGGGCGAAAGCGGCGGCGAGGACGGCGGCGACGGCAAGAACAGGGATGGTGAAACGGACGATGGCTATGCGGCGGGCCGCGTTCGGCAGCGGGCGCCCCTCCCCTGTTCCCGTTCCTGTCCGCGACCCTGACGCCGTCCTGAGGCGTCCGGAATACCCGGCTCTCTCACGCACGGCGGCGAGGGCATCGGCCATCTCGGCGGCGGAGGCGTACCTCGCGTCGGGGTCCTTGGCCAGGGCCTTTTCGAGGATCCCGGTGCAGCCGGCGGGTGTTCCGGACGGGAGCGCGTCCAGGGGCTTCGTCTCGCTGTTGACGATGGCATAGGCCAGGGAGTGTTCGTTCGTGCCATGGAACGGGAGCGCCCCGGTGAGCATCTCGTAGAGGACGACGCCGAGCGACCAGACGTCGGTGCGCACATCGACGTCCTCGCCGCGAAGCTGTTCGGGCGACATATAGGCGACGGTGCCTACGGCCCGGCCGGCCTGGGTCAGGCGGGCCTCGCCGGAGATCTTGGCCAGCCCGAAATCGGCCACCCGGGCGGTCCCGTCCTTGGTGACGAGGATGTTGGCCGGCTTGACGTCGCGGTGGATGATGCCGCCCGCGTGGGCGGCCGCGAGACCGTCGGCGACTTGGGCGGCGTACGAGAGGGCTTCGGCGGGGCCGAGGGGACCGCGCTTGATCTTGGACCGCAGGCTCTCGCCGTTGCAGAGGGCCATGGCGATGAACATCTGCCCGTGCTCGCCCTCGCCGATCTCATGGATGGTGCAGATGTGAGGGTTGTCGAGGACGGAGGCCGCCTGGGCCTCATGGACGAAGCGCTCGCGGGCCTCGGAGTCGTCGGTCAGCTCCAGGGGCAGGAATTTTAGGGCGACGGAGCGGCGGAGCTTGAGGTCGTCGGCCTCATAGACGATGCCCATGCCGCCGCGGCCGATCTCGCCGAGGATGCGGTACTTGCCGGCGACGACCGTCCCGACGAGGAGGCCGCGGGCGAGCGGGTCGATGGTCGTCGTGAGAGAGGGCGAGTCGTACGGGGAGCTCGAGGGGCTGGGCGTGGGCCGTTGGGTCGGGTTTGGGGTGGGGCGCGGGGTGGACGGGTCGGCCGGGACAAGCGGAGAGGCGCAGGCCCCGCAGAAGCGGGACGAGCTCGGATTCGCGGTGCGACACTTGGGGCAATCCAATGTACAGGCACTCCCCGTTGCCCTAACGATAGCCCCATTGGGCACGCCAGTCAATCCGGATGGGGTCAAACCTTAATTCTTATAATCTTCTCTGATCGTAGCGACTTGCGCCGAAAAGATCATAAGAATTAAGGTTTGACCCTCTCGCCTAATTGACAAATCCCCCTGTAAGACGATAATGCATATTCGTATTTGCCAGTGCGAGGTTTAAAATGATGGACAAGTACTATTTCACGAGCGAAAGCGTCACCGAAGGCCATCCCGACAAGATCTGCGACCAGATCAGCGACGCCATCCTCGACGACCTGCTGGAGCAGGATCCGGACGCGCACGCGGCCATCGAGGTCCTGACGACGACCGGCTCGGTCCACGTCGCTGGCGAGATCACGACGACTGGCTACGCCGATATCCAGAAGATCGTGCGTGACACGCTCAAGGAGATCGGATATACGAATCCCCGCTACGGCATCGACAACGAGGACGCGGGCGTCTGGGTCGCGGTCCACGGCCAAAGCGGCGACATCGCCCGGGGGGTCGTCAAGAAGGCCGAAAAGCGCGAGCAGGGCGCCGGCGACCAGGGCATGATGTTCGGGTACGCCTGCAACGAGACGCCGGAGCTCATGCCCCTGCCGATCATGCTCGCCCACAGGCTGACCAAGAAGCTGGCCGATGTCAGGAGGCACCTGGCCAGCCACGCCATGGGCCCGGACGGCAAGAGCCAGGTCACGGTGGAATACCGCGACGGGAAGCCGGTGCGGCTCGAGGCCGTGGTCATCGCCCAGCAGCACATCTCCGACGTTTCGGAGAAGGACCTGAGGAAGCTCATCCTGGAGCACGTCGTCAAGCCGGTCTGCGGCAAGTACCTGGACAAGAAGACCAAGGTCTTCATCAACGCCACGGGTCGGTTCGTCATCGGCGGTCCCGAGGGCGACACGGGCGTCACCGGGCGCAAGATCATCGTCGACACCTACGGGGGGATGGGCCGGCACGGCGGCGGCTGCTTCTCGGGCAAGGACCCGAGCAAGGTCGACCGCAGCGGGGCCTACGCCTGCCGGTACATCGCCAAGAACATCGTCGCTGCCAAGCTGGCCGACCGGTGCGAGGTGCAGCTCTCATACGCGATCGGCGTCGCGAGCCCGATGGCCGTGTTCATCGAAACGTTCGGGACCGGCAAGATCGCGGCCGACGATATCTCCAGGCTCGTCCGGGAGCACTTCCCGCTCAAGCCGGGCGACATCATCGAGCACCTCAAGCTCAAGCGGCCCATCTACAAGAAGACCGCCGCCTACGGCCACTTCGGCCGCAACGACCCGGACTTCACCTGGGAGAAGACGGACAAGGCGGCGGTTCTTAAGAAAGCAGCCAAGGGCCTGAAGAAGATAACGAGAGGAAATTCCCTCACCTGCCCCGTATCCTGATTCTAAGACAGGGTCAAACCTATACCTTTTTAGTTTTCTTGGCGAACCGTCTGGATCCTGGCCGAAAATTAAAAAGGTATAGGTTTGACCCCCTCTTTTTGCGAATTAGCGCAATGCCTCGAAGAGCCGGGCTGGATTCACGCGTTTCCCGCCATAGGTCTTCTTGTCACCTGCGACCGCGATCGGGTCACCCGTGGCCAGAGCGGCCTGCCAAAAGACCTCCGGCGTGATGTCCGGCTTGACCTGGCAGGCCAGAGCGTAGAGCCCGGCGATATAGGGCATAATGGAGCTCCAGCCGCCCATCCGGTAAAAGCCGTATTCGTTCGGGCCGCCCGGATGGGCGACAGTCTTCGAACCCTCGGGAAGGACCAGGAACTCCGGCGATCTCGCCCGCCCGAGCATCCGCTCATAGTACTCCGCAAAGCCGTCGCGCCCCGCCACCTGGGAAATCCAATCCTTCCACGTGATGACCCGGCTGGCGATCGCATCATCCGGGCTTTCGAGACTCCGCCGGTCGAATCCCCAGAACCAGAAACCTGGCTCGCGCGAATCGAAGACGTTGCCGGAGACGACGAAGATCCCCGCCGCCTCGGCTTTCCGGACGGCCTCGCTCATGGCCTTGAAACCGGGGTTCTTCGAACCCCATCCGGCCGAGATCGAGATGACCCGGATCTTCTGCTCCTTCGGGAGCCTGGCGTTGACCTCGAGAAGCTGATCGATGGCCCGGGCGTAATGAGCGGCGTTCGGAACCATGGCCTTATCAGCCGGCGCGTTATCGTAATTGTGGCTGCCGACGTAATAGATCTCGGCCTCGGGGGCGACGCCACAGGTGCGCCCGGCCAGGATGGACGTGACCAGCCCTCCGTGGAAATTGGCCGGCACGCGTTTGGCGTTGACCTCACCGTAGAAGCGCAGCCGGTCGCCGTATTCCGTGTGATCGAGGAGAATCGGCGTGTCGATGATCCCGACGGCGACGCCTTTTCCGGTGATGCCGCGGCCGTGGAGGTCTCTGAGGCTGAGGCCCGGGTTGCGATTGAGCTCGAGGATCTTCGCGGGATCGAAACCGGGCGGAAGCGCTGCGGGCCATTTCGTCTCCGTGTCGAAGAATGAGTCGGCAAGGTCGGATGCGTGTCCCGTGAGGTCGAGCTGGCTGAGGTCGACGTGTCGCAGCTGGTAGAACGGCCCCCATTTCGTGATCTGAGCGAAGGATCGCGGTGTCTTGACGAGCCGGCTCCAATTCTCCGGAGGCGGGACCCGGACGAAATAAGGCTTGCCCGAAGGGAAGTCGGCGGGAAGCGTCAGACCCTGAGTAGCGGCCTCGCCCTCGGACAGCGGATCCAACGGCCGATAGAGCTTCGCCCGGAGGCCGGGCTCGCGCATCAGGACGGCCTGGAGGAAGCGGAAGCTGTCGGCAAGGTAGCCCTCGTAGCCGCTGGGCTTGCCGTCCCAGGTCGTCCAGTCGATGCCCTCGAAGGTCGCGTCGCGGACGCCGTTCTGGAACTCGCCGCGGCGCTGACGCTCGAGCATGGCCCCGAGGACCATGTCGGCCCGGTCGACGAGGTCCTTGTCGCCGAGGACGTAATGGGCCATCAGGAAATGGAGGACGTGGCCGGCCGTGATGCCGCCGTTCATGTAGTAGCCGACGGTGTCCGTGCCGTCCTCGCGCTTGGGGATGCCGAGCGCGTCCGGCTGGAGGTAATCGGAGCGCGGGACCGGGACGAGCATGGGCGGCACGCCGAGGTCGAAGCGCTTGAAGCCCGCCCGAGCCATCTTTTGCCATAGGTTGAAGAGGATCGAGCGGGCGAGGTCCGGTTCGACCAGGCCGTACTCGATGGCCAGGCCGTTGAGCGTCGGCGAGGCGTAGTCGTGGAGGGCGCCGTCGCGGTCCTTCCACCAGGCCAGCCAGCCGGTCTCGCGGTTGAAGAGCGTCTTCGCATAGACGGCCTTGAGCCGGTCGGCGAGGCGCGTGTAGACACCCGCCCGCTCGGATCGACCGAGCTTCAGCTCGAGGTCGGCGAGCGACCGCCAGGCCCGGTAGATGAGGGCGTTGGTGTAGCCGTCCTTATGGCCGCAGTTGAGCGCGTCCCACCACGCGTCGGAGCGATTGGGCTGCTGGAGGGCATTGGGGGTGCCGGGCTGGGTGGCCTCGACGAAGCCGTCCCCGTCGACGTCTCGGCCGGCCAGAAAGTTGGCCACGCGCTCGAGGAGCTCGATGCGGCGGCGGAGCCAGTCGAGGTCGCCGGTCGATTCGACGTAATCCCAGGCTGAGATGAGCGGCGAGGCCTCGGCGTCGAGGAAATCGCCGTAATCCCAGTAGCCGGTGATCTCGCCTGTCAGGCGGCCAGAGGAGTCGCGGCGCATGCGCTGGTCGAGCCAGTAATCGATCGTGCGTCGGACGAGGGGCATCACCGAAACGCCCGGGGCGATCTCAGGCATGAAGAAGGCCTGGTCGGCGTAGAACCAGATCGAGATGCTGGCCGGGTCGCTGATGACGTTGTTGCCGAGGATCCCGGCAGGCGCGCTGAACGGTTTGTCCTGTTCGCCCCAGCGGGCGCAGGGCTGGAGAGCGTTGAGCCAACCGCGGCGGGCGGCGAGCCAAAGCGGCAGCGAGCCGTCGGGGAATCCGGCCGGGGCCGGGAGAAGAAGCGGCTTGAGGGTGAGAGCGACGGGCTCCTCGGTAGAAATGGCGGGGAGCTCGAGCATCAGGTCGACGGTCTTCCCGGAGCGGCTGCCTTCGAGCCGGCCGACGATCGGGCGTCCCTTCGTTTCCGTGAGCAGCATCGGGCCCCAGTCCGGCGCATTGAGGACCGCGGGCAGACGGAAGGTCCCGTCGTCGAGCCACTCGGCCGGGAGGACAGTGGTCGAGGTGACCTTGGGATCGAAGGGGAAGATGAGGCGCAGCGAGCCGTGGGCGGAGGGCGCGGCGTCGAGGGCGGAGAATGTCAGATTGAGTTGTCCGAGCGTCTCGATCCGCCATTCGAGACGAGCTTTCCCGGCTTCAAGATCGACGAAGGAGACGTTCGCGTCGTTCCCGTGCCGCCGGCCGGCGACCTTCGCGTCTGCCCAAGCGTTTTCGCCTCCCGCCTTTCCGGCCTCGCTGTCCGCCAGGTACTGCACCCGGACCGCGTTACCCGCCCTGAGCAGGTTCGTCGCGGCCTTCTCCCCTCCTTCGGTATCCCAGCTGAGGAACGAGATGCCGGGCGAAGCCTTGTCGGTCGCGATCTTGATGACCGGGGCCGCCGGGACGGTCGCGGCCGTTGAGGATCGGGGCGTCGATCGATCGCCGCTTTTTGCCGCCTCGCTCGACGACTTCGGCGAGCAAGCCGCCAGGGCGAAGGCCAATCCGAGAACGAAGGCCCGCGCGAAGATCCTGGCTGCGTCTGAACGGCCGAATTGCATCGTCTTCATCGTCCCCTCCTGAGCAAAATTGGGGAATTGGTATTGTGTCCCCGAATTATAACCCAAATTACGTTCTCCGTGCTCCGGAAGGACAGGCCATGGGGGCGGCGTTGACATCCTCGAGCCGACACTGGTATCCTCTTGCCACGGACAATTAAGGAGGGGCCTATGACGGTCAATTGCCCCCGTTGCAGGCACGACAATCCTGCCGAGACGAAGTTCTGCGGCAACTGTGCCGCTCCGCTCGGTCCATCGGCTCTCCCCACCGAAACGCTGCAGGCCCCGGTCCGCGAGCTTGCGACCGGCACGCTTTTCGCCGGCCGCTATCAGGTCATCGAGGAGCTGGGCCACGGCGGCATGGGACGCGTCTATAAAGTCCACGACAGCGAGCTCAACGAGAAGGTCGCCCTGAAGCTCCTGCGTCCCGAGGTGGCGGCGGACGCCGGCGCCGTCGAGCGCTTCCGCAACGAGCTCAAATCCGCCCGTCAGGTCGTCCACAAGAACGTCTGCCGCATGTTCGACATCGGCCGGGCCGAGGGCGCGCCGTTCATCACCATGGAATACGTCCATGGCGAGGATCTCAAGCGCCTCATCCGCAAGGTCGGCCAGATGCCGGCGGGCCGGACGGTCTCGATCGCCCGCCAAATCGCCGAGGGACTGTCCGAGGCCCACAGCCACGGCATCGTCCACCGCGATCTCAAGCCTCAGAACATCATGGTCGACGAGGGGGGCAACGTCCGCATCATGGACTTCGGCATCGCCCGGTCGCTCGAGAAGAAGGGCATCACCGGGGCCGGGGTCATGATCGGGACGCCCGAGTACATGAGCCCCGAGCAGGTCGAGGGCAAGGCCGTCGACGCCCGCTCGGACATCTACTCGCTCGGCATCATCCTGTACGAGATGATGACCGGGCACGTGCCCTTCGAAGGCGACACGCCGTTCACGGTCGGGGTCAAGCAGAAGAGCGAAGCGCCGCGCGATCCTCTCGAGCTCAATCCCTCGATCCCGGCGGACCTGGGGCGGCTCATCCTGCGTTGTCTCGAAAAGGACAAGGAGAAGCGCTTCCAAAGCGCGGGCGAGCTCATCGCGGAATTGGGGCGCATCGAGCAGGCGCTGCCCACGACCGAACGGATCGTGCCGAAACGCCGCCCTCATACGTCGAAACAGGTCACGGTCACGCTTAACGTCAGGAAGGTCGCCGGGCCGGCCGTCGCCGCCATCCTGGTCGTCGGGACGGCGCTCGTGCTGTGGCTCGTCGTCCTGAAGAAGCCCTCCGTTGTGCCGCCCCCGTCGGGCAAACCCTCTTTGGGTATCGTCTACTTCGAGAACAACACCGGCGATCCCGGCCTGGACCATTGGCGGAAGGCGCTCGCGGAGCTGATCACGACCGATATCGGCCAGTCCCAATATCTCCATGTCATGGGCGGCGACCGGCTCTTCAGCATCCTGAGGAGCGAGAACCTGCTCGACGCCAAGAGCTATTCCTCCGAGGATCTGAGAAAGGTCGCCGAAGCGGGGTCCGTGGAGAACATCCTCCGCGGGAGCTACGCCAAGGCGGGAAACACGTTCCGGATCAACGCCGTCCTCGAGAACCCCAAGACCGGCAGGATGCTGGGCACGAACACGGTGGAAGCCGCGGGCGCCGAAGGGATATTCGACGCCGTCGACGAGCTGACCGAGAAGATCAAGGCCGATCTCAAGCTGACTTCGGGACAGATCGCCGCGGACACCGGAAAGAAGGTCGCTGAGATCACGACCAGGTCGCCCGAAGCGCTAACGTACTACATGGAGGGCCGGGAGCTTCACCAGAGGGGCGACTACCCCCAGAGCCTCGAGGCAATGGAGAAGGCCGTGGCCATCGATCCCGGCTTTGCCATGGCCTACCGGAGCATGGCCTCTTCGTCCATGAACCTCGGCCTGAGGAGCAAATCCAGAGCCTATGTCCAGAAGGCCATGGACTTGCGCGAGCGGGTCTCGGACCGGGAACGGTACACGATCGAGGCGCAATTCTACCGTCTCTCCGAGAGGACCGTCGACAAGGCCATCGAGGCCTACGAAAAGCTGCTGCAGATCTACCCCGATGACCCGATCGCCGGCATCAATCTCGGGGTGGCCTACGTCATGATCGGAGAACGCGACAAAGCCAAGCCGCTCTACGAGAAGTTCGCCGGGCAGAAGGACGCGGGATTTCTCCCGACCTGGAATCTGGCACTCCTTTATGAATCCGAGGGCAAGTACGAGAAGGCCCGGGGGCTGCTCGAAACTTACGCGAAAGAGCACTCGGAGTCCCTGAGCCTCCGCCGGGAGGTCGCCAACACGTATCTTTATCAGGGCCGGTTCGACGAAGCCCGGGTCGAAGCCGAAAAGGCTCTGGCCGCCGCCCCCTCGGATTACCAGACCTTCGGCGTCATCGTGAATATCGCGCTTCTGGCCGGTGATTTTCGGAAGGCTGAGGCATTATTCGGGAAAGCCCTCGAGAATGCCCAGGGCCCGCAAAGGGCCCAGATCCTGGGCAGGCTCGTCCCCCTCGACCTGGCGGAGGGGAGATTCGTAAGGGCCCTGGAAGAATGCCGGCGCGGTCTCGAATTGGCCGAACAGGCCGGCGAGTTGCCTGGCCAGTGCGCGTTCCTGGGCGCTCAGGCCCGGCTGCTCGAGTTGACCGGGTCTCCGGGCGAGGCCTTGAAGCGCCTGGCGGAAATGTCAAATAGGGCCGTCAAGGCCGACGATCTGGGCTGGCAGAGAAGGGCCCTTTGGCAGAAGGGGCTTGTTCAAGCGGGGATGAATTCCATCGGCGAGGCGCAGAGGACCGCGGACGAGCTGAAGGATTTCATCGGCAAAGGGCTCAATAAGCGGGTCATGTACTTTTTCGACAGTCTCCAGGGTCGGATCGAGCTCGGAAAAAAGAACTACGGACAGGCGATCGAATATATCCGTAAGGCATTGTCGGCGTCGGAAGCCCAGTCGAGCGGCTCATGGGACGCGCTCGATCTCGAGCCCTTGGGCACGGCCTATCTCCTGACGGACGACCCGGACAACGCCAAGAAGGCCTTCGAGGCCATCGGTTCTTTGACTTCGGGGCGATTGAATTGCGGCGACATCTATGCCCGGAGCTTCTACCGGCTGGGGCTGATCGCGGAAAAACAGGGCGACAAGGCGGGAGCGAGACGGAACTACGAGCGGTTCCTCGAGATATGGAAGGACGCCGACCCGGGGCTCCCAGAGCCGGCCGACGCCCGCAAGCGACTCGCCGCTCTTTAGTCTCATCTTCCACCGGATATCGTTCCGCTCAGGCAATCGCTATAATGGAACGGACAAGGGAGTCGCCATGAAAAGAGCCGTGCCTGTCTTCTTCGCCATCTTCTTCCTCGCCGCCCTGGCCGCCTATCCCCAAAGCAGCTTCCTGAAGACCGGGCAAAGCGGATTCGGGATCAGCGGCGCGTTCATCAGGAACAGCGACGCTTCGGGTTTCTCAGGCACGGCCGGCGCCGCGCTGTCGGGGATCTTCGACCTGTCGCTCTCGGTGGGGCGAGCGTCGTACGACCCCGGCGTATTCGGCGAGGTCGTCGATCTCAAAGCGACATCGATCGCCACCGAGATCAGGGCCTTTGTCGTCAAGCAGAATTCGTCAACGGCACCGGTCACCGTATCGATCTCGGTCGGCTACGCCAACGACAGGTTTTCCTCTCCGGATTTCATTCCGACGAGCACTATCATGAGAGCTCAATCGCTGCTGTTCGGAGGGACCGTCAGCCGCGACGTTCCGCTCTTCAGCAAGGCCTACATCCAGCCGTATTTCGGCCTCGGCTATACCAGCACGACCTTGAAGCTCTCGGATCCGAGCGGATTGACGCTAAGCACAACGGACGGCATGGTCGGACTGAATATCGGCGTCCCGCTCGTCTACGGGTTATCGGAAAGAGCGCTGGTGGTCTTTCAGCCGGGCCTGGGCCACGGCCTGGCCAAGGGCAAGGACATCACGACGTTCTCGGTCAGCCTCGGGCTCGTCATTGCGTTGTCCAAACCCCGCGTTAGCTAAAAAAGGGGACCCGGACCCAAGGTCCGAGTCCCCGAACAGCTTACTTCGAAATCACCAGGCCGCGGTTCTTCAGCAGGCCGTCGATCTTGGGCTCGGCGCCGCGGAAGCGCACGTACTGGGCCATCGGGTCCTCGGTGCCGAACGGCTCGAGCATGTTCTTGCGGAACGATTCGGCCGTGGCCCGGTCAAAGATCCCCTTCTCCTCGAAAAGCTCGTAGGCATCGCAATCGAGGATCTCCGACCAGATGTAATTGTAATAGCCGGCCGAATACCCGCCGCTGAAGATGTGGCTGAAGTACGTCGAACGGTAGCGCGGCACGATCGCCGGAATGAGGCCGATCTTGTCCATGGCCTCCTGCTCGAACGTGCGGACGTCGACCGAGCCGGGGTCCGGCGCCGTGTGCCAGGCCATGTCGAGGATCGAGGCGGCCAGGTATTCCGCGGTGATGAAGCCCTGGTTGAAGAGGTTGCTCTTCTCGAGCTTCTCGACGAGGTCTGCGGGGATCGTCTCGCCGGTCTGGTAGTGCTTGGCATAGATGGCCAGCAGCTCGGGCTCGAGGACCCAATGCTCCATGATCTGCGACGGCAGCTCGACCGAATCGCGGGCTATGGTGCGGCTGCGGTAGCGGCCCTGCGAGAAGAGGGTGGCGAGCGAATGGCCGAACTCGTGGAAGAACGTCTCGACCTCGTCGATCGAGAGCAGCGCCGGCGCGTCGGCCGTGGGCGCGGTGAAGTTGCAAGTGATCGTCGAGATGGGCGGGACGCGCACACCGGCTTCATAATAAGCGCGCCGGAAGCCGCCCGACCAGGCCCCGCTCCGCTTGCTCGGCCGCGGGTGGAAATCCATATAGAGGACGCCGGTATGCCGGCCGTCGGCCTCCTGGACCTCGAAGACCTGAACGTCGGGGTGGTAGCGCGGCAGATCGGGCTTGGCGATGAACTTCAGGCCGTAGAGCTTGTCGCACAGGGCGAAAATGCCGTCGCGGACGTTGTCGAGCTTGAAGTAGGGGCGCAGGGCCGAGTCGTCGAGGGCGTATTTCTGCTGGCGCAGGCGCTCCGTGTAGAGCCACCAGTCCCAGGAGGCGAGCTGGGCCTGGCCGGCCTTCGGGTCGCGGTCCATGAGACCCTGCAGCTCGGCCGCCTCCTCCTTCGCCTTGACGAGCGTCGGGGTCCAGAGCTGGGCCAGGAACTCGTTGACCTTCTCGGGGGTCTTGGCCATGTTCTCCTCGAGGACGAACGCGGCGTGGCTCGGGTAGCCGAGGAGCTTGGCGCGCTCGAGGCGGAGGGCGGCGATCCGGCGGAGGGTATCCTTGTTGTCGAACTCGTTGTCGTTGTCGCCCTTCATGAAATAGGCCCGGTGGATCTTCTCGCGCAGGGGCCGGCGCTCCGAATAGGTCAGGAACGGGGTCATGCTCGGGACGTGGATGGTGAAGAGCCATATGCCGTCCTTGAGGCCGGCCTGCTTGGCGGCCGCGGCGGCCATGGCGACGGCGGAGGGCGGAAGGCCGGCGAGGTCGGCCTTGTTGTCGATGACCAGTTGGAAGGCGTTGGTCTCGGCCAGGACGTTATCGCCGAACTTGAGGCTGAGCTTCGAGAGCTCCTGGTTGAGCTCCCGGAAGCGGGCCTTCTGCGCCTCGTCGAGGAGGGCGCCGCCGCGGACGAAACCCTTGTAGGTGTTCTCGAGGAGGAAAAGCTCCTCGCGGCCGAGGCCGAGCGAATCGCGCTTGTCGTAGACGGCTTTGACCCGTTCGAAGAGCTTGGGGTCGAGGCCGATATTGTCACTGTGCTCGGCCAGCATGGGCGCCGTCTGCTGGGCCACGGCCTGGAGCTCCTTGCTCGTGAGCGCGCTCCGGAGGGAGCCGAAGACGCCGTTGACCTCGGAGAGGAATATCCCGGTGTGGTCGAGGGCGGCGATCGTGTTCTCGAAGGTCGGCTTGGCGCGGAGGGAGACGATGGCGTCGACCTCGGCCTGCTCGCGCCGGATGCCTTCTTGGATGGCGGGCAGGAAGTGCCCGGTCTTGATGCTGTCGAACGGCGGCACGTTGAACGGCGTGCCGTAGGGCTTGAAGAAGGGGTTGTCGGGGTTGGCGGCGACGGCGGCGTCGGCCGCGGCCAGGGCCTCCTTCGAGATCTCCGGCGCCTTCGTATCGTCGCTCTTGCAGGCGATCGCCGCGATGGCGATGAGCCCGATGAAGAGAATGATCATGGCTTTGCCTTTCATGTCCGTCGCACCTCCTGGGGGATATGTCCGCTGGGGTATTATATGGGCTCTAAATCGGGGACACAATACCATTTTCCGAATTTCGAAATGGGGAATTGGTATTGTGTCCCCGAATTAATGTTATCTGACAGCGGGGGTGGCCGATCCGCCGAGGGTGAGACGCAGCTTGCCGTCGGCGCCGGGCTCGATGCGGACCGTCTTGGGCGGACGGATGCCGCCGTCCCAGGTGAAGAAGTCGCGTTCCCCCGACGCGAAGAGGCGCATCCGGACGGTCAGGCCGCGGGCCGACCGGCCCAGGAGCCGCCCTTCCTTCTCGATGTCCCAGACATAGGTCATGTCGAGGTTGCCCTTTTCGCAGACGAAACGGACGACCGTCTCGTCCCGGTCCTGCGTGCTCGCCGTGCCGAGTATCTCGTGGCGAAGGATGCGGCCGTGGTCCGCCTCGATCCCCTTCATGGACTCCGCCCAATTGGCCTTCAGGCGCTCGATCTTGACCTCGCCGCCGTAAGCCTTGTGGAGGATCGAGAAATCGCCTTTCATGTTCCCGGCGATCATCCGGGCCGCGAGCTCATTGAGAGTCGCGATCCTCCCGGGCACGGCGGCGCGGACGGAATTGAGGAGATCGAACGCCTCGTGGCCCTCCGCCTCGATGAAGAGCCGCGCCCCGTCCAGGGTGACGGCATATGCCCCGGCCTTGCCCGGCAGCCGGTAGATCCCGGGGAGCGCCTTGAGGGCCGCGTCGCCCAGCTCGACGACCTCCGGGATCGAAGGATAGGGCGCGCCCGCGAGGAAGCGCATCCCGATCTGCTGCAGGAGCGAGTTCGCCGACCGGTTTTGCGCGATGACGTTGGTCATGAGGAAGACGACCATGCCGGTGTCCGGCACGATGGCCAGGTCGGCGTAATAGATGCCGTTGCCGCCGTTGTGGGTGACGACCTTCGTCCCGTCCGGCGCCTTCATGATCGACCAGCCGTAGCCGTAGAACGTGTCGCCGCCCTCGCTCACATGGGGCGTCCAGAGCTTGGTCATCGACGCGGGCGAGAGGACGCGGCCCTCGAGCAGGGCCCGGGCCCAGCGGAGCATGTCATAGACGGTCGTGTGGATGCCCCCGTTTGCGCGCAGGGCCCAGTGCGGACCGTCGGCAGCCGTGGGGCGCTCGAGGAACGTGCCCCAGCGCCCGCCCGCGGCGTCATAGCCCGGCGCGAAGCGGCTCTCGCCCCAAGCCGGAAGCGTGTAGCCCGTTTCGTACATGCCGAGCGGCAGGAACAGCAGCTCCCGCAAAACGGCCTCGTAGGGCTTGCCGGAGAGCTTCTCGAGGACGGCGCCGAGGAGGCTGTAATTGGCGTTCGAATAAGAGTAGCCCTTGCCGGGGTCGAACAGGAGCGGCTTATCGAAGGTCTGTTTAACGTATTCCGCGAGCGGCACGGGATCGAAATCGTCGATGTCGGGGTCGGAGAGCCCCGAGGAGTGGGACAGGAGATGATGGAGCGTTATCGCCGCCTTGTCGGCCGGGACCCCGTCGAAGTACTTGCCGATGGGGTCTGTCACACGGAGCTTCCCGCCCTCCTCCATCTTGAGGATGGCCGCGGCCGTGAACTGCTTGGTGATCGAGCCGATATCGGAGATCGTGCCGGGGGTCCAGGCCACCTGATGCTCCCGGTCGGCCAGGCCGAAGCCCTCGGCGAAAAGGGGCGTGTCGCCTTTGGCCACAAGAACGACCCCGGCGAAGCCCAGTTTCTCGAGGCGCTTGAGGTAGGTCCGTGTATCGGCGACCGCCGAAGCAGCCGGATCGAGCGCCTGGCCCTTGGCCGCGGGGACCATCATGGTGAGGCACAGAACCAGGCACAGGGTCGCGAAGAGCTGCTTATTCATTGTCACTCCCAAGGCGTTTCGGACTGCGGATCGTCCGCTGCAAATGCAAGATCCATCATACCAGAGTTGCCGCAGGATGAATGGGGACACGCCTATTTCAGGGCGGACCAGTTCAGCAGCACGTTCCAGACGAATCGGTGGTCCGAGCGGTTGAGGTCGCGGTGGATCGGGTTGAAATTGAAGGCGATGACGCGGCCTTTGCCCGCGGGCAGGTCCAGGATGGCCGGCCGCCCCTCGAGGTCGTCCTCGCCTTTGAGCGCGCCGCTGACGAGCATCTTGACCTCGTCCTTCTTGGCTTTTTCCCGGGCTTCCCGCTCCTCTTTCGTCAGGGCCTGCAGGGCTTCGGGCGAATCGTCCTCACGGTCCTCCTTCCGGATCTTCGTCCCCCACTGCAGGACGACATTCTTGCGCTCGGACCGGTCGATGTCGTAAACGGGCATCATCGACCGGAAGACCGACGTCACTTCCTTCATGCCGTAGGCCAGCGGGTGGCCTGTCCTGACGAACTTGACCCTGAGCTCCGAGCCGGGCGTAAAGAAGCTGCCGCCCCTGCGCCGGACATCCCGGACGAGCCCGCCTTCGAGGGGGAGCGTCGACCCGTTGGCGAGCGTCACGAGCAGGCCGCCGGCGCCGAGGAACTCCTCGATCTTGGCCATGCCGAGCCAGCCGATGCCCCCGGTGATGTCGGCGGATGCGTCAGGAACGCCGAGGTTGGGCGTCTCTTTGGTTTTCTGGTAGGCCATCGGCCCGAACTTCTTGTCGATGCCGTGGATCTGGCCCTGGAGGCCGCCATAGGTGTCGCCGAAGAGAATGACGTCGTATTTCTCGCGCAGGCGCCCGGCCCGGACGTCCTCGTCGCGGATGTAGGCGTACGGCACCTTCTCGCGGTCGAGGACCAGGCGGATCCAGCCGACCGCCTGGGTGTCGGCCCAGGTGTGCCAGACGGCCAGCCGCGGCAGCTTCGATTCGTGGCGCGCGACGTCGGGGACGGCGGGGGCGCTGTCGAAATCGATAGCCAGCTCGGCTGAGGCCTTCGCCAGCGCGCCCGCGAGGCCCTTCTGATCGCCCATGATCCAGGACCCGGCCGGATAGTTCTTGTCGCCGGACTTGAACGGCTTTTCGGCGATCTCGACGCGGAAGGTCGCGAGCCGGGCGCGGAGCGCGAGCAGCCCCTCCTGGCCCGAATCCTGGAGCAGGTAAACCGGCCCCGCGCCGCCCACCCGGCCCGCGACCGCGAATCCCTTCGCGAGCGGCGTGAGCGAAACGGACGCGGCGTCCATGACCTTGGCATCGTCGATGCGCTGGGCTTCGAGGCCATAGTGCACCGGCAGCGACCACGAGACGTCGTCATAGGGCTCGTAGGTGGCATCGGGCGGGAAGGCCTGGGGCGTGAGAAGGTCGACGGCGTAGTTACGGTACGGCTGATCCAGCCGGACGACATAAGTTCCGGCCGCGAACTCCCCTTCCGCGACCTTGAACGGCGCGGCCGCCCTCGCGACCTCGATGCCCTGGCCCATCAGGAGCTCGACCATGTCGGCGACGCGCCGCCGGTCGCCCTGCTCCGCGGGAATGGCGAACGCGTACGGCTTGCCCTTGACGCCCTTCTGCCAGGAGTTGAAGCCCTTGCGGTAGAAATCGCGGAGCATCTCTTTGGCGTTCTTGGCGGTATAATCGAGCGCTGCGAGACAGCCGCTCTCCATATAGTTCGTGTTGTTGCGGAGCGACCACATGAACTTGCGCGGCGGCGGCATGGGCCGGTACCACTCCTGGCTCGTCACGGGCTTCCCGACATAGCGTTCCTCGTCCGGCCGGAGGATGCGCTCGACCGTCTCGGCCGTGCCGTTGCCGTAGGTCTCGTAGCCGCGGCCGATGCTGTTGTGGTTGACGCCGATCGAATCGAGGAAGACGTGCTGCCAGCCGTCGCTGAAACCCCACGTCCAGACGCCGGGCATGCCTGCCGCCGTCAGGGCTCCGACCTCCGCCAGCGACAGGGAAAACCACTCGCTGAGCAGGATCGGGTCGAGGTTGGTATTGAAAGGCCCCGTGCCGTTCCAGGTCTGGAGGAGCGGGATGGACTCGTGGAGATCGTGGACCGCGGTCGGATGGTAGTCGAAGAACATCCGGGCCACGGCCTTCGAGCTTTGGAGGGCCATCTGGTGCGAGTCGCGGTTGTTGTCGTGGAAGACGTAGTGGCCCCAATACGGCGGCGAGTCGGGCGGCAGGCTCTCGAAATCGGTCTTGCCCTTGAGGTAGCGGTAGAACCAGTCGACCTCTTTGTCGCGGCCGTCGGGCTCGGAGACGGGGTTGATGAGGACGAGGACCTCGCTGCGGATCTTGCGGATCATGGGCTGGTCGGAGACGGCCAGGCGGTAGGCGAGCTCCATGACCATCTCCGCCGAGCCCAGCTCGGTCGAATGGAGCGCGGCGTTGAAGTAGTAGACGGGGCGGGACGAGGCAATGAGGGCCTCGGCGGCCTCGGGTGTCGTCTTTCGCGGATCGGCAAGCGCGGCGGTCGCGGCCTTGAGCTTGTCGAGATCGCGGATGCCGTCCTCGTCGGCGATGGCGGCGAGAAGGATCTCGCGGCCTTCCTCGCTCCGCCCGATCGTCTCGACCCGGACGCGCGGCGACGTCTCTGCGAGCTTACGGAAGTAGCCGTAGATCTGGGTCGTGTTCGAGAGCTCGCCCGCGGCGCCGACCGCGTGGCCGAGGAACTCGGCGGGCGAAGGTACCGTGGCCGAATCGGGCAGATAGGCGACCCAGGGGTTGCCGAAGCGCGGCTCGGTCGTGAACTTGGCGATGGCCTCGACCGACCCCGGCTCGGCGGTGTCCGGGGCGTAGGGGTTCTTGACCTGGGGCGCTGAGGCGAAGATGACCGCGGCTAAGACCGTCGCAGCGGCCGCGAGAACAGCGAAGATCGAACCGATCCGGCGGGGTTTTCTCATAGGGTCCCTCCTGTCCATATCCGGCGGCCTAGGTTAGCAAATTCGGGGACACAATACCATTTCCCGAATTTCGAAATCGGAAATTGGTATTGTGTCCCCATTTTCTCGGTTGAATCCCCGCGTCGAATGGAACAGAATGGATCGCCAGGGAATGCGTAAGAGGAGAACATGAGAGGAATGAGAGGGACCGGAATGCTCAGCATGTTTTGCGGCATGATCGCACTCCTGGGGTCGTTCGCTTGCTCGCCGGCACCCCACACGACGACCGTCGAAACGCTCCTCGCGGAAATGACCGACTTCGAGAACCTGGCCGCGCGGCCGGAGCCCTTCTTCAAGCAGGCCCAGGCCTCGAGCTACGACCGCGAGAGCCACAAGGGCAGAGACAGCGAGTCGTGGTTCGCCAACCGCGACGTCGGCCAGTACGTGCGCACGGAATCGAACGGCGGCCGGAAGGAACATGTCCTGGCCGATCTCGCCGGGCCCGGCGCCGTGACCCGGTTCTGGTCGGCCAACCCGGACAGGGCGAACCTCACCCGGTTCTACTTCGACGGCGAGGCTTCGCCCCGAATGGAGCTCCCGCTCGAGGCGCTCTTCCGGGGCGCCGACGGGCTCTTCGGGCAGGACTTCTCCTATATCAGCGGAACGGGAGGGAATCTCTACTTCCCCCTCCCCTACGCCCGTTCGCTGAAGATCACGGTCGAGGAAACGGACAGGCCGCTCCGGCTCTATTATGAGATCGGTTTCAGGACCTATGAGAAAGGCGCGCCGGTCGAGACCTTCGACCCGAACCGGGCCGAGGGATGGGCGGACGCGGCGGCGCGGACGGCGCAGCTGCTGGCCGCCCCGGCGGCTGCGGGCGGGACATCGACGCCAGACAAAGTCCGATGGCTAAGCGCCCGCCTGACCGTCGCGCCGGGCGAGACGGCCTCGTTTCCCCGGATCGACGGCGAGAAAGCCGTCTTTGAATGGTCGGCCCGCGTCCCCGGCACGCGGGAGAGCCGCGACTGGGCGGATCCCGCCCGCGCCCACAATGCCTATCGCTTCCTCGTCCTCGAGATCCTCTTCGATGGCGAACGGTCGATCGAGACGCCGCTCGGCGACTTCTTCGGCTCCGGGCCCGGCGTCAATCCCTATGAGAACCTGTTCTTCACCGTGGACGCGGCGGGCCGCATGTCGAGTCGCCTCGTCATGCCCTTCGCGAAGTCGATGGACCTTCGCCTGACCAACCGCGGCCGCACGCCCTATACGGTCGAGATACTCCTCGGCGTCGGCCCGCATGAGTTCACGGACCGCGGCTATCACCTCCGCGCCCAGTGGCGGGCGTTGACGCGCGAGTCGTGGCCGCCCTTCGACACCAACGTCCTCGAAACGGCGGGCGAGGGCAAAGTCGTCGGCAGCGTTTACGAGATCGCCAATGACGGGCTCATCTGGTGGGGCGAGGGCGACCAGAAGATCGCGGTCGACGGGGAGCCCTTCCCGAGCACGTTCGGCACCGGCACCGAGGACGACTACGGTTACGCTTACGGCGATAACAGGCCGTTCGTCCGCCCTTACCATGCCCAGACGCGGGTGGACGGGCCCGGGAGCGGCGGACACATCAGCCTGAACCGCTGGTACGTCTTGGACGCCCTGCCGTACCGGAGCTCGATCCGGTTCGACCAGGAGATCTGGCATTGGATGCCCTGCAAGCCGACTTGGAGCCAAGTGGTCTATTGGTACGCCAAGCCGGGAGCGCCGGGCCCCGCGGTCCTCGAGCCCGGAACGCTCGCACCGGTCGATCTGGGGATCCGCGAGGACATGCTTGAGCCCCTCGAGGGAGAGGCGCTCCGGTTCGAGACGAAGGGCGGGGCAGCCGGGAAAGAGCGGCTGGCCAACTGCTCCGGGGCCGAGCATCTCGTCTGGCACGACGTGCGGCCGGGGGGGCGTCTGGCCGTCCATTTCACCGTCCTCCGCGCGGGCCGTCACGCGGTCGAGCTCAACCTGTGCATGTCGCCGGACTACGGCCGCTACGAATTCTCGGTCAACGGGAAGCGCGCCGACCTCGCCCCGCTCGACGGCTATTCGGAAAGGCTCTGGTGGACGCGCCCGAAGCTGGGCGTTTTCGATCTCAACGAAGGCGACAACGTCCTCGAGGTCCTGGCCCTCGAGCCCAACCCCGCGGCCCGTCCCGGCGCCCGCTTCGGCCTCGACTACATCTTCCTCGTCCGGCAATAGACCGTAAAATGGGGACGTTTCTATTTATTTTAAATGGCCAATAAAAAAAAATAGAAGCGTCCCCATTTTTGACCCCCGCTTTACTTGTTATAATACCGGCAAGTCGACAGGAAGGAGCTCCCCTGATGAAAGCAACGACCCGCGTTCTCGTCTCGGCCATCGCTTTAGCCGCCCTCGCGCTCCCGGCCGCCCGGCTCGGGGCCGCCCAGGCCGGGCCCGCCATTCCCGCCGCCGGCGCCGGCGAACCGAGGATCGTCCTAACGCCCAAGCCCGGGCCCGAACCGCGCATCAACGGCGCCCGCGTCTTCGGCGTCCGCCCCGGATCGCCCTTTCTCTTCACCATCCCGGCGACCGGCGAGCGTCCCATGACCTTCGGCGTCGAAGGCCTCCCCGAGGGCCTCATGCTCGACACGGCGACCGGACAGATCACCGGCGCCCTCGCAGCCCCCGGCACGCACGTCGTCACCTTCACGGCGGCCAACCGCCTCGGCGCCGCGACGCGCCCGTTCAAGATCGTCTGCGGCGACACCCTGGCCCTGACCCCTCACATGGGCTGGAACAGCTGGTACGTCTGGGAGAACCGCGTCACCGACGAGATCATGCGCGCCGCCGCCGACGCCATGGTCACGAGCGGCATGATCGACCACGGCTATCAGTACGTCAACATCGACGACTGCTGGTCGGTCCGGCCCGGATCCGACGACCCGGGACGCCGCGGCGAGCCCCGCGACGCCGACGGCAGGATCAACGCCAACAGCTACTTCCCCGACATGAAGGCCATGACCGACTACATCCATGCCAAAGGCCTCAAGGCCGGGATCTACACCTCGCCCGGGCCCGACGACCTGCGCCGGCTTTACGTGCCGCCTGGCAGCACGAGGAGCTCGACGTCAAGCGCTTCGTCGAGTGGGGCTTCGATTTCCTGAAGTACGACTGGTGCTCCTACGGCGACCTCGCCGACGAGAAGAGCCTCGACGAGCTCCAGAAGCCGTATCGCCTCGTCAGCGGCATCCTGGCCGCCCAGCCGCGCGACATCGTCCTCAACCTCTGCCAGTACGGCATGGGCAAGGTCTGGGAATGGGGCCGCTCGGTCGGCGGCCACAGCTGGCGCACCGCCGGCGACCTCGGCCACGACGTCGTCGGCAATCTCTTCCGCGACGGCTTCGACGTCTATTCCGCGAACGAGCTCCACCGCTACGGCGGCCCGGGCGGCTGGAACGACCCCGACTACCTGCTCATCGGCATCCTGAGCTCCGTATTCGTCGACGACAAGGAAGGCGGCAACGAGGCCTCCCCCCTCTCGCCGAACGAGCAGTACACCCACGTCTCGCTCTGGGCGCTCGTCGCGGCGCCGCTCATCTTCAGCGGCGACATCACCCGCCTCGACGACTTCACGCTGAGCCTGCTCACCAACGACGACATCATCGAAGTCGACCAGGATCCTCTCGGCAAGCCCGGCCGCCGCGCCGCGAAGAACGGCGACGTCGAGGTCTGGGTCCGCGAGCTCGAAGACGGCTCCAAGGCCGTCGGGCTCTTCAACCGCGGCCCGGGCCTGGCCGAGGTCTCGGCCGTCTGGGCCGACATCGGCGTTGCCGGGCCGCAGAAGGTCCGCGACCTCTGGCGCCAGAAGGACCTCGGGGTCTCCGACGGCTCGTTCACGGCCTACGTCGCCCGCCACGGCGTCGTCATGGTCCGCCTGTGGCCCGCAGGCCCTAAAAACCTGAGCCGATAGGATAGTCCTCACTCACCCGCACGGGCAGCTTCCCCGACGGCGTGAGTTCGCCTTTCAGCGCCTTGATGAACGAGTCGAAATAGACCGCCTGGTTCCCGAACCAGCCGCGCTCGCCGTAGCCGACGAGGAACGCCGCGACGCCGGAGATCTTCCGGATGAGCTGGGGATTGCCGTAGGACATGGCCACGACGGCCTTGGGCTTGGCGGCGATCACTTTCCTGATGAACGCGAGGTCGCCGTCCCTGAACGGCGCTGGGTCCCCCATCCTGTTCCGGGCCACGAAGAGCGACAGCACGACGAGGTCGGACTCCCCCACCGCTTTCCAGACCGCGTCGTAGTAAGCCGCGTCGATGTCCGGCCGCAGCGTGAAGCTCCTCGTCCCTGGGAAGACGGCCCCCAGCTTCGCCGAAAGCGCGGCCGGCATGGGGTCGCCGTCGTATTTCTGGACGTTGATGTTGACGATCTTCGGGGCCGCGCCGGCCGCGAGCGGCAGGACCTTGTCGTTCTTGAGCATGGTCAGCGACTTGTCGGCGACCTCCTGGACCAGGGCCTGGTGGGCGGCCGTCCCGACGGACTCCCCGACCTTGGCCTCGTCGACGAACCGGTTCGCGTGCAGCCCGAGGCGGGCCTTGAGCGTCAGGATCTTGCGCACGGCCTCGTCCACCCGGCTCTCCGGGATGCGCCCGGTCCGGACCGCGGCGGCCAGCGCGGCGATGGCCTTGACCGGGTCCTTGGGCTTGAGGATGACGTCGTGCCCCGCCTCGAACGCCTTGACCGCGACCTCTTCCGGGCCGAACCGGCCGATGACGTTGTCGTACCAGAGGTCGTCCGACGTCACGATGCCCGTGAAGCCGAGCTTGCCCTTGAGCCAGCCCGTGACCAGCTTCTTCTCGACGCTCGCCGGGAGATCGGAGCCGTCGGTGACCGAAGGCACGGCGATGTGCTCGGTCATGACAAAATCGACGCCGGCGTCGATGCCGAGCTTGAAGGCCCGGAACTCCTGGGCCTCGACGGCCTCGGCCGGCTTGTCGATCCAGGCCCAGCCGGGATTCGCCGGCATGTTCCTGACGTCGCCGCGGCCGGGGAAGTGCTTGGCCGACGTCAGCATGCCGTTCTCGTGATAGCCGCGGACATAAGCCCGGACCATGCGCCCGAGGAGATCCAGGTCGCCGCCGAAGGAGCGGACGCTCTCGGCCGGATTGTCCGGGTCCCAGGCGATGTCGCAGACCGGCGTGTAGGTCAGGTGGATGCCCATGGCCCGGCCCTCGACCCCAGCGGCCGCGGCCGCGCGGTACATGAGGTCTTCGGACCCCGCCGCCGCGAAGGCCATGTTGGCCGGGTATTCGCTGGCGCCCGTTACCTGCTGGCCGGGCCCTCCTTCGAAGTCCGCGGAGATGAGAAGCGGGATATCCGCCGCCTTCTGCAGGCGGTTGAGGAGGTGGGCGACGTCGCGCGGCGTGCCGCCGTAGAACACGAACATCCCCACGCCGTGGTCCCGGGCCAGCTCGATCCAGCGCGCCAAGCGCGGATCGTCGTCCGGGATGTAGCCGCCGACGACGTCCGAGGTGACGATCTGGGCGATCTTCTTCTCCAACGTCAATCCGGCCAGGGTGTCCGTGGCCCAGGCGGCCGCCTCGTCGGCGAGCGACATCGACAGCATGGGCGCCGGGATGACCGCGTCGCGTCCGCCGGTGGAGCCCGGCCAGAACAAGCGGGCCGCGAGGAACGCCAGCGCGGCGATCACGATCACGATGAGGACATAGATCGGGTTGAACTTCAGCCTTTTGTCGTCGGACATGTCATCCTCCTCCTAGATCGGGGACACAATATCAATTCCCCAATTTCATGCCAAGAATGGGGACACGCACCTCAGGCACATTTCCCCAGGTCAGGTCCATGTCCCCAGATCGGCGCGCCTATTTTACTTTTTCGAAGATGATCTCCGCCAGGTCCATGCCCATCCCGCTGGCCAAGGGGTCGGAGCCGGCGAGGTGCAGATAGACGATGTTCTCGCCCTTCCGCATCTCGAAAATCCCCAGGGGCAACGGCCCTCTGACGGCGCGTTCCGGTGCGTACAAATTCACCGCTTCCCCGGCAGGGCGGTCGCGCTCGAAGACCCGCAGGATGCCCTGGTCGGGACCGGTGACGGCCTTGACCGAGACCGAGTAGCGCCCCGCTTCGGGCAGGTCGCAGATGAACGAAACGTGGTGGGGGCCGAAGACATCGTCGCCGCTCGTCTTCATCGAGAAGATCCGCACCCGCTCTTGGCCTACGGACGCCGACATCTTGGCCCAGTCCGCGTTCTGAAGCGAGGTCGAGTGGATCGGGACGTTCCAGCCCGGGACGAAAACGATCCGGTCGAGGCCGGTCACCCTGCGGCCGGCCGCGGGCGCCATGGGCTCCTCCGCGGGCGGCGGGTCCTGCGCATAGAAAAAGACGATGCTCGCGTAATCGGTCGGGACCGCGTTGCCATCCGGGCCGTGCTCGATCGTGTAGTCGATCGACTTCGAGTACGCGTAGGAATCCGTCAGGAACAATCGATATCCCCCGGTCCGCGCCTGCGGCTTCTTGTAGTCGAGGCAGCCGCTCAGCGGGAGCGACGTCCGCGTCTCCCAGCGGCCGGGCACGTCGTACCAGCCGCCGTTGAACGAGTCCTCGGACCCGGTGCCGGGAACGGCCAGCTCCCCGTCGATCACCGCGCGGTCGTCGCCCTCGAAGAAGCCCGTGTGCCCGGACTCGAGCCCCTGGGCCTGGAGGATGACGCCGACGACATGGCCCCGTCCGGATGTCCGCAGATAGGTGTACGGTTGACCAGGCGTGCAGGGATCCTCCCTGCGCCAGCGCGCGTAGAACCGGCCCTCGTCCGGCGATTTCCCGATGCCCGCGGAGACGATCTCGGCCTCGATGTCGACGGGCGCCGTCCCCTCGGCCCTTTCCGAGACGAGCTCGATCCGCGCCGATGACGCGAAGGGCATGGGGAAGTAGAGATAGTTCCCGCCCGCATCGGTCGTGCCGAACATGAGCGACCGCACCGCCGGGTCGCCGAAGCTGTAGCCGAAAAGGTCGCCGACCGGGCAGTCGATGGCCGGCGCCGCCGCATCGTCCCAATAAGCCCGGATGAGGATGTCGCGCCCGCCGCCGGCGAAGGCCGCGGCCGGCCCGATCCTGAGGCCGACGACGCGCCCCGGCCGGGAGGTCTCGTAGAGCATCGCCGTGCCGCCGGGAAGGAGCCTCGCCCTGACGGCCTTCGCGGAGACGGGCGTCCCGTCCGGAACGAGCGCGCCGCTGATGTCGGTCCCGGCCCGCCCCAGCATCTCGGCCGCTCTCCCGACGCCGGCCATGAAGTCCGGCCCCGGCGGGTCGGTATATGTCTCGACCGCGGCGTCAGCCGGGAACACGGCGTAATTGATGTCGTAGAACTGGAACGATTCGGCCTTGATGACGATCTTGCAGGACTTCCGGTAGGTCAGCGGCACGTACGACGTGTAGCCGCCCACTCCCGAACCGACGAGCGGCTCGACGAACGGCGGGCGCGTGCCGTCGAAGAGCTCGATCACCTTCAGGCTGAGCCGAGGCGCGGCTTCGCCGTCGAAATAGAACTCGACGACGTCCCCGGTCGGAGTTGGCGTATGGATACGGTAGACGGCGCCGGGGCCTTCGAGCTCGGCGACGACGAGGCCGCCGGCCTCCTTCCGGAGGAACGAGTACTTGCCGCTGAAGCCGTCGTCGTTGCCGCCGCTCCTGTCATAGCTCGAGATGAGGCCGACCTTGAGCGACCGCTTGAAGCGCGGCAGGAGGTCGAGGCGGGCCAGCTCTTCGACGCCGATCGCGGCGGGGCCTTCCGCGGCAGCGGGCGGAGGCGCCTGCCGTTTGGCGCAGGCGGCGAGAAAAGTGAGAGCGCCGAGCGCCATCGCCAGGATCGTCGCGGGTCTTTTCATCGTCGGCCTCCTCGTCCGGGGCGTGCCGCCTCCAGATCGTCTTCCCTATGAATCACAACCTCGCCCCGCGCGTCAAGCCGGAGAGGGTTTTGACAGATTCTTGACGCCATCTTAACAACTTGACGCCTCCGCGGAAGCACCATGAGATCGCAATGAGGATTTGGGAGGGAGCCGAAATGAACGCTCATAGCGATCGCTCAGCGATGGTCCAGGTCCTGGTCTTGGGATGCTTTCTCGGGAGCACGGTCGCGGCCGGACCGGCGGCCGCTCAGACGCCGGCCGGCGCTCAAGGCGGCAGACCTTTCCTGCCCCTGGCCTGGACGCTGGCCGCGGCACCTTCCGCGCCAGGATTCTCCTTGGCCCTGAGGCCGCGCAGCCCCTTCCCGATCGTCCCGGAATCTCTCGCCGCTTCGGCCGTCCTCGATCCCCCCGTTCTCCCCGCCGCCGCCATCGCCTTCCCCGCCCCGGCAGCGTCCGTCTCGCCCCGCCATTACCGGGGCAAGCCCCTCCTCGCCGCGGCCGAGGTCGCCGGCCTCAATCTTGGGGTGTGGGCCTTCCTGCATTACGTCGGCAACGCACACTATTCCTACATCAGCTGGGAGACGATCCGCGAAAACTTCCGCGACGGATGGGAGTGGGACCGCAGCCAGTATTTCGTTAATTTCTATCATCACCCCTATCACGGCTACCTTTACTACAACGCCGGCCGGGCCAACGGCCTGAGCTACTGGGGATCCGCCCTCTCCGCGCTCAGCGGGAGCCTGATGTGGGAAACGGTCATGGAGAAGTACCGCCCGAGCATCAACGACCTGATCACGACGACCGCGGGCGGCATCGTCTACGGCGAGATCGGGTACCGGTTCTCCGCGCTCGTGCGCAAGAGGGGCGCCCGCGGCGTCGAACGCATTTGGCGGGAAGCCGTGGGCACGCTCCTCGATCCCGTGGGCGGGGTCAACCGCCTCCTCAACGGCCGCAAGGACAGCGACCCCGGCCTCCCCGGAAGCCCGGACTTCGCCCGCATCCTCAATGGGGAGCTCATCGTGACCGGCCCCGTCGTCACCCGGAGCGGCGACGCCATGGGCACTAAGGCCGCGCCGATCCTGGGGTTCACCATCCACTACGGCGATCCGGCCGGGACGGGCTGGTCGGGGAATCCCTTCGATGTCTTCTCGGTCGACGGCCGGCTTCGGTGGGGGCCCGACCGGCCGCACATGTCCTTGTTCATCAACGGCGCCCTGGCCGGGAAGCAGATGGCCGCGCGCAACGGCGGGGCCCATTTCCTCGGACTCTACCAGCATTACGAATACTACGGGATCGATACGCTGCGCGTCTGCGGTACATCGTTCACAGCCGGCTGGACATCGCGCTTCGAGCTCGATCACAAGGTCAGGCTGACGGCCGACGGCCGGTTGGGCTGGCTCGGGCTCGGCGGCTCCGATGACTTCCAATCCGACCCGGTCACTCCCGTGCCGGGCGAGACGGTGGGACGGCGAAGCTACAACCTCGCGACGGGCATCACGGCGGCCGCCGAGGCGAGCCTTGCCGCCGGCGGCTACGAATACTTCACCGCGACCTGGCGGCACTACCGCCTCTTCAACCTGCGCGTCGTCGGAAGCCGCCCGGGCCGCGAATCCTGGAACATCCTCCGGGCCCAGGCAAGCATCCCGGTCTGGAAGACGCTGGGGATCGGCGTCGCTGTCGAGTACTGCCATCGCGGCTACGACCTCGAGGGCAATCCCCCGGGGAGCCGCCGCGTGCTCGAATCCCGGGTCTACGCGGCCTGGCAGTTCTGAAGCGGAGGGCGATCATGAAAATGCAAAGGCGGGCGTTCACGGGGCTCGCGGTCTCGGCGATCGCGCTCACGGGAGCACTGTTTCTAACGGTCATCGAAGTCCGGGGTGACGAGGGCGCTATCCCGCGCTGCGCGGTCGAGATCGATTCCGGCCGGACGTCCGTCAAGGAGACAGGATTCGGGAGCGGCTGGCGTTACGGAGGCGGTGTGTTCTTCAGGACAGGCCACAGGATGGGCGTTGAGATCATGCTCGAAAGATCCGGCGTCCCGGTCGCCGCGGGCACCGATGATCTCGCTTCCGCGGGCAAGATGACGATGACGACGCTTCTCGTCAATGAGCAGCTCTTCGTGCTCACCCATGGGCGGATCCTGCCCTACGCGCTCATGGGCATCGGTTTCTCTTTCATCAGCTTCGCCCCCGTCGCTTGGCCCGCGGACCTGCCCCAAAGGGATTTCGTCGACCGCATGGCCCTGCAGCTCGGAGCCGGGATCATCTTCCGGATCTCGCGCAGGATCTCTGTCAGCGGCAAGGTCCGCTACAATCTCGTCAAGACCTGGATCGAGAACCTGGGCATTAGATCGGGAGATCCCATCCGCGATACGAATCCCCTCGAGCAGAACATGCTCCACCTTTACGGGCTGGAGCTCGGGCTCGGGGTCAGGCTCAGCTTCTAATTCGGCGACTCCCGGACCGCCAACGGCCCGTAGTGGTCGAGGATGCGCATGGCGGCCTCGGCGGCGGCGCCGTTCCCCCAATCGTAGATCGTGAAGACGCCCATGCCTTCGCCCTCGGGGCTGGTGCGGCCGCCGTGGCCGTAGTTCTCCATGGTGAAGCCGTAATCGGCCGGGCCGAACCATGGGTAGACCTTCTCCCACATGGCCTTGACCGCGGGATTCTCCGGGCAATACATCATGACGAAGCCGGCCTTGAGGGCGGACATGCCGCGCTCGGTGTAGGCGGGCTCTCCCGTCTCCCGGGCGTAATCGAGGAAGAGCTCGGCGAAGAGCGTCTCGCGCGAGTCGTTCCACTCGCCGTCGGCGTTCATGACGCCGAAACCGCCGAGCGCCGGGACGTGGATGAAGGGCGGCTGCCAGACCTGCTGGGCCATGGACAGCTCGTCGAGCGTGCGCCGGCCCCAATCGAGGTAGCGCCGCTCGCCCGTGGACTTGAAGGCCGCGAGCAGGGCCTCCGCGGTCCAGAACATCGACAGCGTGTTCTGCTTGTGCATGGCATTGCGCGCGATCTTGAGGTCGAGGTACTTGTCGACGCCCCAGGAGCAGCACGACCAATAGGTCTCGAAGTCCAGCCAGTTGCCGTCCGGCACGATCTTCGCCAGGACGGCATCGACCGCGCGGAGCGCCGCGGCGCGGAACTTCGTCTCGCCGGTCATCGCGGCCAGCTTCAGGAGGAAGGTCGCGCTCAGGCTCGATTCCGGCGTCCGGTTCATCACCGGGCCGGGGACGTGGGTGGCGGGGTCGAGCCAGCCGGGGAAGAAGCCGCCCGCGTCCTGAAGCGTCGAGGAGGCGCTCGCCGTAAGCCCGGGCGTAGTCGATGAGGCGCGCGTCCTTCTCGAGCTCCTCGTGCCAGCGCAGCATGAGGAGCGCCGTCCAGCTCATATCGAGGACGTGGTACCAATCCGGCGTGATGCCGTGCTCGACGGGGGTGCGATCGGAGTTCGACCAGCGGGCCTCATTCCAGCCACGCGGCCGGCGCAGCTTCTGGCCTTCGATCTCAACGATGTCGTTCGCCGTACCGATGACGGCCGGGAAAAACCCGTCCGTCACAGGCGCGGACAAAGCCAGCTCCTTGGTCATGCGGGCTTTGGCCAAGAAGGCTTCGCCCTTGGCGCCGCCTAGGAAACGGCCGTAACGATAGAGCCCCGACGCGCTCCGAAGGGACGAGAACCAGGCCTGGTTCCAGATCGACAGGAACTCGCGCTGGTACCATGGGCCCGGGTAGTTGGGTGATTGAGAGATATTGACGATGAACTGGGGTGCGCCGACGCGGCGGCCGCCGAGGTCGAACTCCTGCCAGACGAACTTGCCCCAGCCGGCAAAGGCCCAATCATAGGTGCGGCGGACGTACGGTTCGAGGCGCCCCGGGATGGGCTCGCCCTTGGCGTAGAGCGGTCCGCCCCAGTGCCGCCACAGGAACGGCGACACTTCGCGCCAGGGGTTCCGGACGGGACCGTTGTCCTTATGGGCCGCGACGAAAAAGCCGATCTCGGTCTTTCCCGGGGCGAAGGTCATGCCGGGGGCCTTCCTGAAGAGGACGTGCTCGGGGATCTCCGTCTTGGACATGCCAAGCCAGAGGCGCCGGTTCACGGCGTCATAGTCGAGGAACCACGGGTTATCGGGGCTCTCTCCCACGATGTCGAGGTCGGGCACGACGACGAGCCCGAGCGGGCCGCGCGCGGCGATGACCGCGGGCGATCGGAAGACGTGCTGGGCGACGACGTAGCCTTCTTCGGGCGCGAGGTGGGGCGCCCACCAGAAGTCGGGCTCGAATTCGAGGTCGAAGCGGACCGAGAGCTCGTCCTGGGCCACGGCGCTCGGGACGTCCCAGGTCAGGCGGACGCAACGCCAGCCGGCGCCATCGGCCTCGCCGATTTCGACCCGCGGCCGGCCGCTACCCGTCAATTCGGGAGCGTAGAAGCGCGCGATGCGTTGGCCGTCGAATTCGAGGACATACTCCGGGCCCTTGCCGGTAATGCGGACGGGCCCTGCTGAGTCCCGCCGGCAGCCCCAGGCTGCCAAGCAGAATGTCACAGCGATTGCGGCCGCGGCGAGCAAGGCGGCTTTTCTGACCGACCTCTCCTGTCCGATGCTCAATACGCCCTCCTCGTCTGGAACAAGATCCGCCGTTCCGGATCGGCTCCAGTATAAAGAAATGGGGACACAATACCAATTTCCGAATTATTCTCAGAAACGGGCGGCGTACCGGCCGGTTGGCGAAGATCACGGCCTGCATATTCAAAGCGGGATTAATTGGGGAATTGGTATTGTGTCCCCGAATTAGCGGCTTGCGCGGCCGGGGGCGTGCTGATATATATGAAGAAGGGGTCGAATCAACGCGCTGCCCATGAAAATCACGATGGCCCAGCTCAACCCCGTCGTGGGCGACCTCGCGGGGAACGCGTCGAAGATCGCATCGACCTACGAAGCCGCGGCCAAGGCCGGGTCCGACCTGGTCGTCTTCCCCGAGCTCTTCCTCACCGGCTACCCGCCTTGGGACCTCCTGGAGCGGCCATGGTTCGTCGAGAAGGCCGGCGCGGCGGTGCAGAAACTCGTCCGGCTGACGGAAGGCCATCCGGACACGGGGCTTCTCTTCGGAGCGCCGCGGCCGGCCCTGACCGGCGAGGGAAAGCCGCTCTACAATTCCGCGGTCTTCGCCGCTCGCGGCCGCATTCTCCTCGAGCAGCACAAATCGCTCCTGCCGACCTATGACGTCTTCGACGAGACGCGCTACTTCGCGCCGGCGCCGGAGATCCTGACGGTCGCGTTCAAGGGCGAGGTCCTGGGCATCACGATCTGCGAGGACGCCTGGACGGACGCCGAGCTGTGGCCGCAGGGGCGGCTCTACGATATCGACCCGGTCAGCGTACTCGCCGGCCAGGGCGCGACGCTGTTCATCAACATCTCGGCGTCCCCCTTCCACGCCGGCAAGGAGGAGATCCGCTTCGGCCTCATCCGCGGGCACGCCCGGAAGCACGGCCGGCCCTTCGTCTTCGTCAACCAGGTCGGGGCGAACGACGAGCTCGTCTTCGACGGCCTTAGCCTCGCCTTCGACGCGGCCGGCGAGCCGGTGGCCGTCGGCGCCGCCTTCGCCGAGGACGTGACGACCGTGGAGACGAAGAGCTTCGGTTCGCCGGGGCTGTTCGCGCCCCTCACGACGATCGCATCCGTCCACGAGGCGCTCGTCCTGGGCCTCCGCGACTACATGCGCAAGTGCGGCTTCTCAAAGGCGGTCATCGGGCTTTCGGGCGGGATCGATTCGGCGGTGACCTGCTGCCTGGCCGCGTCGGCCGTCGGTCCGGAGAACGTGCTGGCCGTCACGATGCCGATGCCGTTCTCGTCGGCCGGGAGCGTCGACGACTCGATCGCGCTGGCCGGGCGCATCGGCGTCCGCTGCGTCAAGGTCCCGATCGGCCCGATCTACGACGCTTATCTCGAGGCCCTGGCGCCGCACCTCGCGGGGCGCGCGGCCGACACGACCGAGGAGAACATCCAGGCCCGCGTCCGCGGCAACATCCTGATGGCCTTTTCGAACAAGTTCGGCTATCTCCTGATCTCGACCGGCAACAAAAGCGAGATCGCCGTCGGCTACTGCACGCTCTACGGGGACATGAGCGGAGGCCTGGCCATCCTGTCCGACGTGCCCAAGACCATGGTCTACGAGCTCGCGGCCCACATCAACCGCGGGAGCGAGGTCATCCCGCGGGCCATCATCGACAAGCCGCCGAGCGCCGAGCTCAAGCCCGGCCAGCTCGATTCGGATACGCTGCCGCCGTACCCGGTCCTCGACGGGATCCTTCGCGCCTACGTGGAGGAGCTGCGATCGGTCGAGGAGATCATCGGCCTGGGCTTCGCGGCCGAGGTCGTGAGAAAGGTCGCGGCCATGGTCGACCGCAACGAATACAAGCGGGCCCAGGCGGCGCCGGGAATCAAGGTCACGACCAAGGCCTTCGGCGTCGGACGGCGCATGCCGATCGCCGCCAGGATCAGCCTCGGCTGACCGGACGGCGCGTGGACGCGCCTGCCGGGGGCATCAGGCTCGCGCCCGGTCCGTTGCGTTACAGGGAGCGGGCGGATATACTGCCCATCGAATGCATATCCCGATGACCGGAGGGCCTTCATGAATTTCCGATACCGCGCAGCCGCACTATTCACGATGTTCGCCCTGGCAATGCTCGGCGGGGCGTGCGCCCCGGCCAGGGACGCCGCAACCGGCGCGCCGATGACGGTCGCGTCCCCCGACGGGAACCTGAGCATCTCGGTCGCGCTCGCGTCCAAGGCGCAGCCCTACATGGCTGGCGAACGGCTCTACTACCGGGTGGCCTACAAGGGCATTCCCGTCCTGGCCGATTCGCCGCTCGGGCTCGATCTCTCGGGGGCCGGCGCACTCGACCACGACTTCGAGGTCGTCGGGACGGAGAAGCGGACGAACGATTCAACATGGGAGAATGCCTTCGGGGCCAAAAGAACGGTCCCGGACAGATACAACGAGCTCGTCGTCTCGCTGCGCGAGAAGAACGCGCCGAACAGGAAGATGGACATCCTGATGAGGGCCTATGATGAGGGCGTCGCCTTCCGTTACGTCCTGCCGAAGCAGGACGCGATCGGCGAGTTCGCCATCGCCCAGGAAATGACGGGCTTCTATTTCGCACACGACGCCTCGGCCTTCGCCCTGAACCTCGGGCGGTACGACACGAGCAACGAAGGGGAATACGCCCGGACGGCGCTCAGGGACATCAAGCCGGCCTCGCTCGTCAACCTGCCGGTCCTCGTCGAGATGCGGGAGGCGGGGCTCTACGCCGCGCTCCTCGAGGCCGACCTCACCGACTATGCCGGGCTCTATGTGGGCGGGGTCGCGGGGGTCCCGAATGCCTTGACGGCCAGGCTGTCCGTTGCGCCGCGACGACCGTTCGACAAACCCGTCCTCGGCGCGACGCCGAAGTCGACGCCCTGGCGCGTCATCATGGCCGGGCCGGACCCGGGGCGGTTCATCGAGGCGAATTACCTCATCCTGAACCTGAGCGCGCCCTGCGCCATCGCCGACACCTCCTGGATCAAGCCCGGCAAGGCCGCCTGGGACTGGTGGTCCGGGCAGCTATGCGACAGGAGTCTCCTTCAAGCCGGGCATGAACACGGCCACGATGAAGCACTACATCGATTTCGCCGCCCGCCACAAGTTCGAATACATGCTCGTCGACGCGGGCTGGGCGCCCATGTCCGAGGACGGGCGGATCGAGGACATCCTGAAGTACCGGCCCGAGGTCGACATGCCCGCGATCGTCGCCTACGGCAAGTCGAAGGGGGTGGAGACGCTGCTCTGGGTCGAGTGGCAGGCGCTCGGCCGGCACATGGAGGAGGCCATGGCCCTCTATGAGAAGTGGGGCGCGGCGGGCATCAAGGTCGACTACATGAACCGCGACGACCAGGACATGGTCAACTACTACGAGAAGGTCGTGAAGAAGGCCGCCGAGCACCGGCTGACCGTCGATTTCCACGGCGCGTACAAGCCGACCGGGCTGCGGCGGACGTACCCGAACCTCCTGACGCGCGAGGGCGTCATGGGCCTCGAGTACAGCAAGTGGAGCGACCGCATTACGCCGGACTACGATGTCACGATCCCCTTCACGCGCATGCTGGCCGGACCGATGGACTACACGCCCGGGGCGATGAGGAACGCCGCCAGGGGACAATTCGAGGCGCAGGACATCGCGCCGATGTCGCAGGGGACGCGGGCCCATCAGCTGGCCATGTACGTCGTCTACGAAAGCCCGCTGGTCATGGTCTCGGACTATCCGGAGGCGTATGAAGGCCAACCGGGGCTCGAGTTCATCGAGAAGGTGCCGACAGTCTGGGACGACACGAAGGTCCTGGGCGGCAAGCCGGCCGAATTCATTGCGATCGCCCGGCGCCACGGCGACGGCTGGTGGATCGGGGCGATGACCAACTGGGACGGCCGCGACCTCGACCTGGCGCTTGATTTCCTCGGGGCCGGCGAGTACGAGGCCACGGTGTTCGCCGACGGAGCCGACGCCGGGACGGTCGCGACGAGCCTCGAGATCAGCGAAGAAAACGGTCAAGGCGGGCGACAGGCTCACGCTCAAGCTCGCCCCGGGCGGCGGCGCCGCCGTGATGCTTATGCCTAGATAAATCGGGGACACAATACCAATTCCCCAATTTTGTGAGGCCAGAGGAGGACAGCATGACGAGACTATTCGGGAATACCGTGACGATATTCGCGATCGCCGGAGCGATCCTGCTCGCCTCCCCGCCGCTTGGCGCCGACGGCGCCAAGCGGGAAAGCTGCACCGTCATCGGGGCCGGTCGTCTGGCGACCGTCGACGGCTCGGTCATCACCTCGCACACTGACGCCTGCAGCGAATGCCGCGTCCAGGTCATCCCCGGCCGCGCCTTCCCCAAGGGCGCCATGGCCCCGGTCCACTGGGGCATGGTCTATTTCGGCGCCGAGGACGACCGCCATGCCCTGCCCCTCGGCGAGTTCGGCAAGGTCATCGGAGAGATCCCCCAGGCCGAGCGCACCTACACCTATTTCCATACCGGCTATTCCCAGATGAATGAGCGGCAGTTGGCCATCGGCGAGAGCACCTGCTCCCAGCGCGCCGAGCTCGACGTCGCTTACATCGACGGCCTCACCCGCCAGATCATGACCATCGAGCAGGCCCAGGTCTTCGCCCTCGAGCGCTGCGTGACGGCCCGCGAGGCCGTCAAGCTCATCGGCAGCCTCGTCGAGAAGTACGGCTTCCTGCCGTCATGCGGCGGGTCGGAGTCCCTATGCATCGCCGATCCGCGCGAGCTCTGGACGATGGAGATCTGCAGCGTCGGCGCCGAGTGGGCCCCGGAGAACGGCAAGCCCGGCGCGATCTGGGTGGCGCGCCGCGTCCCCGACGACCATGTCGTGGTCATCGCCAACTACTTCCGCATCCGCGAGGTCGACCCCAAGAGCCCCGACGTCCTGGCTTCGCCCAACTACATGAAGGAGGCCGTCGACCGCGGCTGGTACGATCCGAAGAGCGGCCGGCCTTTCATCTGGCAGGAGGCCTACGCGCCGCCTATCATGGAGGGGAACCTGAGCCGGATGTGGCTCGTCTCGAGCACGCTCGCCCCGTCGCTCAAGCCTTGGCCCAAGCGCGCGTTGAACGAGGCCGCCACGCCCCGAACGATCTACGCCCAGCCCTTCGAGGGCGCCGCGTTCTATCCCTACTCATTCAGGCCGGAGAAGAAGGTCTCGGTCCGGGACATCATCGCCCTCCAGCGGTCCGCCTTCGAGAACACGATCTATGATATGACGCTGGACCCGGCCTGGATGGTCCCCGCGGGCGGCGGCCGCCTCGAGAAAAGCCCCATGGCCTCGCCCTATATCTCCGGCGAGATGGAGAAGGTCCTGCGCATCCGCCATCACCGCACGATCGCCGGCCAGGGCTACGGCATGGTCGCCCAGCTCCGCTCGTGGCTGCCTGACGCGGTCGGCGGCATCTACTGGGTCTATGTCGACAACCCCATGATAGGCCCTTACGCGCCCATCTACGCCGGCGCCACCGACGTCTCCCCGCTCTACAAGGCCTATGATTTCCGGGAGTTCAGCGAGGATTCGGCCCGCTGGGCCTACGACTTCGTGGAGAAGCTGATGCTCCTGCGCTGGCAACCGGCCTTGAAGGATGTCCAAGCGGCCCGCGACCCGGTCGAGAGCGGTTTCTTCGCCGAGCAGACGGAGGTGGACGCCAAGGCCGCGGCGATGCTCAAGACCGACCCGTCCGGCGCGGCGAGATACCTGACCGATCTGACCGTTTCGCGGATGGAGAAGCTGGTCGACCTCTACCGCAAGCTGCGCAAGACGCTCCTATCCAAATATACCGGCGACGGCGTCTGACACGGTCCTCCGCGGGCGTGGCCGGATCCGGCCCCCCCTCCCGGCAACGGGTCGAGGAGACCGCAGCCCGAGCCCGGCGAAACTTTTAGCGGCCCATCGCCTTGACTTTTTTGTAGCCGGCGGGGATGTCGTAATTGCCGGCCGGAGCGGACTTCTCCCCGGCTTCGATGAGCTCGGTCGTCGACGCCATTTCGGAACCCATCATCTTGGTCGTGGCCGTCTGGAGGACGACGACTCCCTTGACCTTCCTCATCTCCTGAACGACCTTCTCGAAACCGGGCATGCCGGCCATCATGGCGTTGGCGGCCGTAAAGGCCTTCACGTAATCGATCTTGATATCCTGCGTGGCCCAGGACTCGGCCTTGGTCTCGACGCCCATGGCCATGGTCACCTCGATGAGGTACTTACGGCAGTTATAGTCACCGATCTTCTTCGTTTCGTCGGTCTCCGTCACCTTGGCCGACATGCTGCCCGCTACACCCTTCATCATGTTCTTCATGAAACCGGGCATCTTCTTCATGGCTTCGGCCTTCTCGGGATCGTCCCCGGCCCCGGCGGCGGCCGCCTCGTTGAACATCTTGTCGAAGTCGAGGGGCATCTCGGAGTACTGCATCTTGTTGTGGTCGATCATGATGATGAGCTTCTTGTCGGCCAGGAGGATCGACGAGGTCTTCGCGGTCTCCATGTCCGTCCGGACCGCGTTCTCGCCGAGCCAGAAGGTCATGATCTCGTCCTTCTCGGGCTGGCTCTGGCCCATGACCTGGAAGGCGCTCGTGTGCGTCTTCTGCTTCATGAAGATGTCGGCCTGGGCCTGGGCCAGTCCGAATACAAGGCCGATGAGGACCGTAAGGACCAAGTACTGAAACGCTCGCGGTCTTTTCATGGTTCCCTCCCCGAGAATGGTATGGCCCTGACGCGGCGCCGGGGCCGATTCCAGTATTATCGGCATGAGCGCGGAAAGTCAAGCCGGCCGCGGGCCTCAGAACCTGTTGATGTGGGCGACGGATGACGCCGCGCGCTTGGGGACGTGCAGGCGCCCCGCCTCGTCCTTCCAGTAGCGGATGGAATCGCCCGCGACCTCCGCAGCCGGGTCCTCCGCCGGGTAGCCGAGGGCCAGGACCGAGTCGATGCGATAGTGCTCCGGGACGCCGAGGACCGCCCTCAACCTGTCCCGGTCGATCGACAGGAGCCAGCAGCTCCCGATGCCTTCGGCGAGGGCCGCCAGGATCATATTCTCCATTGCCGCGCCCACGTCGTATTCGAACATCTTCTCCCTGATCTCGGTGTTGGCCAGGGTCACGACGTAGGCCGTCGGCTCCTCGCCGGGCTGGGGATCCCCCGCCGGAGCGATGTAGGCCGCCCACTTGAGGCAGGGGAAGATCTCGTCCCTCGGGCCCACCGCGTCGACCGCGATGAACTCGAGCGGCTGCAGGTTGGCCGCCGAGGGCGCGAGGCGCGCCGCGTCGACGAGCCGCCTGAGGAGCTCCCTCGGCACGGGGTCCGGCTTGAACCGGCGTATGGTGCGCCGGTCCACGATCGTCTCATACATGTTCTTGCCGCCTTCACACATCATGCCTCCTTTCCAGAAGAAGGGGTCAAACCTATACGTTTTTGCTTTTTAAGATCATGGGGAATCTCAAGAACAGCTAAAAAGTAAAAACGTATAGGTTTGACCCTCTCTTTTCCTTTTCTTATCATGACCCGTGCCCCCCTGCGCGCCGGCCTTCCGTGGCCGGGGCCTTGAGCATGAACACCGTGGTCGACACGAGCAGGAAGAGCCCGGCGACCCGGTACATCCAGCGGTATCCGGCCACGTCGGAGACCCAGCCGAAGAGGGGCGACCCCAGGCCCATTCCGACGTCGAATAGCGAATTATACAGGCTGATGGCCAGCCCTTTGTTCTCGCGGCCGAGGAAATCGATGATGTACGTGCTGAGGGCCGGGAAGATCAGCCCCTGCCCCAGCCCCCCGACGAAGCCGGTGACAAGGAGCAGGGGGAAGCTCCGCACCTGGGCGATGACGAACAGGTTGAGGGCGATGATGATCGCCGCCGGGAGGATGACCGTCTTCCGGCCGAGCCGGTCCGAGAGGTCGCCCATGCGGAAACGTGTCAGGATGGCCGCCAGCGAGAAGACGAGGAAGAACGGCCCGACCCGGCTGATCCCGACCGAGTTCCCGAAGACCGCGATGAAGTAGATCATCGCCCCGCGGATGGCGCCGTGAAAGATCGGCACGGACGCGACGATGGCCGCGAGCCCCCACGGCACGAGCCTGAGGACGCTCGCGCCCCGGGCCCGCCCGTCGTTGCACTCCGGCTTGGGGAACTCGCGTGTGAGAACGAGGCAGACGACTGAGGCAACAAGGAACAGGAGGCTCACGTTGTAGAGCCTGCCCGGGCCGCCGCCCCGGAGGAGCTCCTCGGCGAGCAGCGGCCCGAGGGCGTTGGCCACGAGCCCGGCGACGCCGATGACCCCCATGGACTTGGCCAGCCGGTCGACCGGCGCCAGGTCGGAGCACATCGCGATCGTCGCCGTCATGCTGATGCCCCAGCCGAGCCCGGCCAGCGCCCGCAGCAGGAACGGCAGCCAGCCCGCGTCGTCGACGAAGTGAAAGAGCGGCAGCGAGATGATCAGGACGAACAGCCCGAGGAGCGCGATGCGGCGGCCGCCGCGGACGTCGATCATCCGGCCGAAGAACGGCCGGATGGCGATGGCCACGACGCTGTGGACGCCCATGATCAGGCCGATCCGGCTCTGGCTCGAGCCGAAGCCTTCGAGGACGACGGGGAAAAGGAAGAAAAGGGAGACCGACATGAACAGGAAGAAGTAGCCGGCCAGCCCCAGCAGGAAATCCCGGTTCCAAAACGACGGGCCGCGTGTCTCGGTCATGGGTCCGCTAGTATAGCAGAATAAAGCTGGCTGTTTCATTCTTGCGAATGACAAGCTTTATGGGGGATTATGAAGGAGGGTGCTCGTTGCCTTGCACAGCCAGCCAAGCAAAGCGTTGAAAGTATGATACCACAAATCCCCAAGAATGCAAGCGGCCGCGGAGATCGGGCGTCAGCGCCGGCCGGGCTCGAGCGAGGCCAGGAGGACCCTGGCCCTCGTCTCGAGCGCCTCCCAGTTCCCGGCCTCGACGGACTTGGCGTCCACGAGCGCCGTGCCGATCCCGACCGCGCAGGCGCCGGCCGCGAGAAAGAGGCGCGCGTTCTCGAGCGTCACGCCGCCGGTCGGCATGAGCCGGACGAACGGCAGCGGCCCGCGCAGGTCGCGGAAGAACTGCGGCCCGAGCGACGTCGCCGGGAAGACCTTGACGATGTCAGCCCCGGCCCGCCAGGCCGCGACGATCTCGGTCGGGGTGAAGGCCCCCGGCGCGACGAGGACGCCCGCCTCGCGGCAGGCCTGGATCGTCTCGCGGTCGGCGATGGGCGAGACGACGAAATCGGCCCCGGCGGCGATGACCTCGGTCGCCGTCCCGGCGTCGAGGATCGTCCCGGCACCGACGAGCGTTCCCTGCGGTTTCGTCCGGGCCAGCTCGCGGATGATGTCCACCGCTCCGGGCACTGTCATCGTGATCTCGATCGCCGTGACGCCACCTTTCCGGAGCGCGGCGGCCACCTCGCCCAGCCGGGCCGCGTCCTTCATGCGGATGACGGCGACGACCTTGGCGGCGAGTATAGACTCGAGCGTCTTGTCTTTTGTCACATCCGTCTCCCCTCTCCGTCTGTCTCCCGCCCCGGCTAGCGCCGGACCCGGCCCGAGCGGTCTCCCCGCGCGAGCGCCGCGACGTCCTTTTCCGTCGAGAGATTGAAGTCCCCGGGGATCGAGTGCTTGAGCGCGGCCGCAGCGATGGCGAAATCGAGCGCCTCGCCGTCCCGTTCGAAGCTTGCGAGACCGTGAATAAGCCCGGCGGCGAAGGCGTCGCCGGCGCCGATGCGGTCGACGATCGAGCGGATCTCATAGGTCGGGCCTGCGATGAACTCCTTCGCCGTCCTCATCACCGCCGACCAGCGGTTCCAGTCGGCGCTCACGCTCTCGCGCAGGGTGACGGCCACCCGGGCGGCGTTCGGGAATGCGGCGAGGACCTCCGCCGTCAGCGCCTCGTAGGCCTTGCCGTCGAGCTTTCCGGCCGTGACGTCGGCCGCCGCGCCGATTCCGAGCGCCTTCTGGCAGTCCTCTTCGTTCCCGACGATGAGGTCGGCCTCCGCCGCGAGCTCACGCATGACCTCGGGCGCGGGACGGCCGTACTTCCAGAGCTTGGCCCGGTAATTGAGGTCGAGCGACACGGTCATCTTCTTGGCCCGGGCCGCCTTGACGGCCTCGAGCGTGAGGGCCGCGGCCGAGGCGCTGAGGGCCGGGGTGATGCCGGTCACGTGGAGACGCTCCATCCCGTCCAGGGCGCGCGGCCAATCGATGTCCCCGGGCATGGCTTCGGCGACGCCCGAGCCCTCGCGGTCGTAGATGACCTGCGAGGGCCGCTCGTTGGCCCCGGTCTCGGCGAAGTAGATGCCCAGCCGGCGCCCGCCCCGGACGACCGCCCCGACGTCGACGCCGTAGCGGCGGAGCTCTCGCAGGGCGGCCTCGCCCACCGGGTTGGCCGGCACGACCGAGATCCAGCGCGCCCGGTGCCCGAGGATGGCCAGGGACACGGCCACGTTGGCCTCGCCCCCGCCGAACACCGCCTCGAGGCGCGGCGACTGGAAGAGCAGCTCCTTCGCCGGCGGCGACAGCCGCAGCATGATCTCGCCGAACGTCGCGACATTGGCCATCCCGCACTCTCCTTTGGACTTACCATATCAAAAAAATGGGGACGTTTCTATTTTCGAAAATAATGCATTAATTTTAAAAATAGAAGCGTCCCCATTTTTTGGGCCGTTGACTTGGCCGGCCAACGGAGTAGAATACCGCCTAAACATCCGGAGACGACCAATGGAAAAGACGAAGAACGCACTCACCATCCTGCTCGGCTGCGCCATCAGCGGCCTGGCCTACGCCATGTTCCTCATCCCCCATCACTTCGTCCCCGGCGGCGTCTCGGGCATCGCCATCATCCTGAACTACTTCGCCGGCTTCCCCGTCGGCGCGCTCATCATGGTCCTCAACGTGCCCATCTTCCTGCTCGGCCTGAAGACCATGGGCAAGAAGTACGTCCTCAACAGCCTCGCGGGCATGGTCGTATCCTCGGTGTTCATCGACCTCTTCCACACGGTCCTCAAGGTCCCCTCGGCCACCGACAACCCCGTGCTGGCCTCGATCTACGGCGGCGTCATGCTCGGCGTCGGGCTCGGCATCGTCTTCCGGGGCCGGGCCTCGACCGGAGGCTCGGACATCATCGGCATGGTCCTCAGCAAATACACGGGCATGTCCCTCGGCTTCGGCATCATGGTCACCGACTTCCTGGTCATCTCGGCCTCCGGCTTCGCCCTCCGCAGCCTCGAGGCCCCGCTCTACGGCTACATCGTCCTCTTCCTCTCGACCAAGGTCATCGACATGATGCTCGAGGGCTGGAGCTACTCGAAGCTCGTCATCATCACCTCGTCGCGGACCGAGGAGATCGCCGACTACATCCTCCACCGCCTCGACCGCAGCGGCACGGCCCTGCGCTCGCGGTCGCTCTACCTCAACCGCGAGGGCGAGATCATCCTGACCGTCATCCACCGCAAGCAGCTCGCCGACCTGCGGACCAACATCCGGAAGATCGATCCCGAGGCCTTCGTCATCATCAACGACACCTATGACGTCCTGGGCAAGGGCTTCAAGTCCCACCTGATCACCTGAGGCCCATTTTGCCCGCATTTGTAGTAAAATAACCCCGGATTCCCCGCCGGAAAGGAGACCCCGCCGATGCGCCAGGCAACGAATACCCGAAGACGGCCCGCCGCAGTCCCGGCCCTCGCCGCGGCCGCCGTCTGCGCCGCCGCGTTCGCCCTCGCCGCCGGAGAGGCCGCTGCCCAGACCCAGGGCCCCGAGGTCCTCGGCTTCACCAAGCACTTCGCCGTCGAGATCACCAACCCCTCGCCCCTGGCGCTCGAGAACCACGCCGTCGTCATCGAAGTCGCCGACATCCGGGCATCCGTCGCCGCCGATTTCAACTCCTATATGTACGCGTTCTTCGACAACGCCGGGGGCGAATACGCCCTCGTCGTCTCGCAGGCCGACGACCTCGACAAGGACCGTTATCACGACGAGCTCGTCATCGTCCGCACGCTGCCGCCGTCCTCGACGACGCGGCTCCTCTGCTATTACACGCCCACGCGCAGCTACCAGCTCATGCCGACGCAAAAGGCCTTTGCCCGCGGCGCCTGGGAAGCCGGCGGCGCCGAAGCCGGCTGGGAATCCAACCTGGCCGCCTTCAAGTTCGTCCACGGCCGGATCGGTCTCTACGGCAAGCTCCAGCCGGGCCTCATCCTGAAAGGATTCCCCGCCGCCGAGACCAAATCCAAGGATTGGGGGATGGATGTCCTCGCGATCGGGGAGTCGGCCGGCCTCGGCGGCCTGAGCCTGTGGGACGGCGCGGTGCGCGTCCCCCTTTTCGGCCCGTCTGCGCCTCCTGCCAAGCTGACCGTTATCTCGCCGGGCCCTGTCCGGGGCCTGGTCAAAGCGGAATACACGGCTGTCAAGACCCCCGGCGGCGATGTCACTCTGACCGTCTACTTCTCGGCTTTCTCTGACAACGTATACTCCCGGCAGGACGTCGTTATCGCCTCCAAAGCCGGCGCGCCGGTCGTTTTCGGGCCGGGCATCCAGAAGCTGGCCGGCGAGACCGTTTCGCTCGAAACGGCCAAGGGCCGGCTCGCCGTCTGGGGCAAGGGAGCGGACAAGGCCGGCGCGATCGGCCTGGCCGCCATCTTCCAGCCGGCCGAATTGGCCGCGATCGGCGATGCCGGTCTCGATCGTGCCCTCAAGCTCACCGGCACGGGCGGCGGCAAGGTCACGTATTGGACCGCCGGGGCCTGGGAGCGCGGCGTCACCGGGCCCGGCGTCCCGGAGGCCAAGAACTGGGCCCGTCGCGTCGGGGACCTGGCCGCGCGGCTCCTCGTCCCCGTGAAAGTCGAGTTCAAAGCTCAATGACGCGAGGCAAAAAGGCCGTCGAGGCCCCGTACGATCCTGGCTTCCAGCCCATCTTCCCGGCCTGGGCCGCCTATCTCGACCGGGCCCGCGCCTGCGGCGCGACGCCCCTCCGGGTGGCCATCGAGCGCGAGGACGGCCTCGTCTCGGTGTTCGAAGCGATCGCTCCGGCCAAGGACGACGACCCCGGATCGACCTACCGCCTCGTCGAGCGCGTCGTCAAATTCCTGCTCTGGTCGCGCGGCGGCTGGCGCATCCATTTCCAGGGCCCGGCTGCGATCGGCCGCCGCCTCAGGACCGCCTATTCCGAATCCGGCGAGCGGGCCTTCGACGCCCGGACCATGGGCGGCGTCTACGAGCGCCCGTTCGAGGTCGCCCTCCACAGCCCCGCGACCTTCCCCGAGGCCCGCGAGGCCACCCATTTCCCCGGCGGCTACCTCGACGGCTTCCGCATCGGCTTCGACCTCGGCGCGAGCGATTACAAGGTCGCCGCCGTCATCGACGGCCAGCCCGTCTGGAGCGAGGAGATCCCCTGGGCCCCGGGCGACCAGGCCGATCCCGAGTATCACTACGCGCACATCCAGGCCGGCCTGAAGAGAGCCGCCTCCCACCTGCCCCGCGTCGACGCCATCGGCGGCTCGTCGGCCGGCGTCATCATCCGCCGGCAGGTCCGCATCGCCTCGCTCTTCAGGTCCGTGCCCGCTGACGTCTTCGAGACCAAGATCAAAGGCCTCTTCGACCGGCTGGCCGCCGAATGGAACGTGCCCTTCGAGGTCATCAACGACGGCGAGGTGACCGCGCTCGCCGGGAAGCTCTCCCTCTCCGACACTGGCGTTCTCGGCGTCGCTATGGGATCGAGCGAGGCCGCCGGCTTTCTCGACAATGAAGGCCACATCCCCGGCTGGCTCGACGAGCTCGCCTTCGCCCCGGTCGACCTCAACCCCGCGGCCGTGAAGGACGAGTGGTCCCGCGACAGCGGCGTCGGGGCCAATTATTTCTCGCAGCAGGCCGTCGATAAGCTGGCCGTCGCGGCCGGCCTATCCTTCCCCGCCGGCATGAAGCTGCCGGAGCGGCTCAAAGAGGTCCAATCGCTCGTCGAGCGGGGCAACATCCCAGCGGCTCGGATCTTCGAGTCGATCGGCGTCACCCTCGGCTTCACGGTCCCCTGGTATGAGGTCTTCTACAGCTTCAAGAACCTCCTCGTCCTTGGAAGGGTGATGTCGGGGCCGGGCGGGAAGATCATCATGGACAAGGCCGCCGAAGTCCTGGCCGCCGAGTTCCCCGCGACCGCGGCCCGGGTCCGCCTCCACCTCCTCGACGAGAGGAGCCGGCGGGTGGGCCAGGCGGTCGCCGCGGCCAGCCTGCCCGAGATCAGAGGAGATCATTCATGAAGTTCTTCAAGCCCGACGCCTCCGTCTTCATTCCCGACGGGAAGGACACCGAAGGCGCGTTCTGCCGCGTCACCCACCTCGGTATAGGCGCCCACCAGGACGACCTCGAGATCATGGCCTTCCACGGCATCCAGAAGTGCTTCTCGAGCCCGGAGCTCTGGTTCGGCGCCGTGACGTGCACGGACGGCGCCGGGTCGCCGCGGGCCGGCGAATACGCCTCGTTCAGCGACGCGGACATGGCCGAGCTCCGCCGCCGCGAGCAGGAGAAGGCGGCCATCCTCGGCAACTACGGCGCCCTCGTCCAGCTCAACTATACGAGCGCCGAGGTCAAGGACGTCGGCACGGGCCGCCTGAGGGCCGACCTGGTCAAGGTCCTCAAGGCCGTCCGGCCCGAGGTCGTCTACACGCACAACCCGGCCGACAAGCACGACACCCACCTGGCCGTGGCCTTCACGGCCATCGCCGCCCTGCGCGAGCTCGAGCCCGACGAGCGGCCGGTGACGGTCTACGGCTGCGAAGTCTGGAGAGGCCTCGACTGGATGAGCGACGACGACAAGGTCCCGCTCGACGTCGGCCGCCGCGAGAACCTGTCCATGGGCCTCATCGGCGCCTACGATTCCCAGGTCGAAGGCGGCAAGCGCTACGATCTGGCCACGGTGGGCCGCCGCCGGGCCAACGCCGTCTACTTCCAATCGCACGCGACCGACAAAGCCGAGCAGCTCTGGTTCGCCATGGACCTGACGCCGCTCGTCCGCGACGACAAGCTCGACGTCGGGCGCTTCGTCCTCGGCCACGTCGACAGGTTCCGGACATCGGTCGACGAGAAGATCAAGAAGTACTGTATCAAGACGCGCTGAGCGCGCCAGAAGGAGAGCCCCATGGAGATCATCATCCTGCCCGACCACCAACAGGCCAGCGAGCTCGCGGCCCGCATCGTCGCCCGCACCGTCCGCGAGAAGCCCCACGCCGTGCTCGGTTTGCCGACCGGCAACACCCCGCTCCAGCTGTACCGGAACCTCGTCCGCATGCACCGGGACGAGGGGCTCGATTTCGGCGGCGTCACGGGCTTCAACCTCGACGAGTACGTCGGCGTTCCGCCGGCCCATCCCTCCTCGTTCCACAGCTATATGTGGGCCCAGCTCTTCAGCCACATCAACATGCCCAAGGAGAGGATCAACATCCCCGACGGCATGACACCGGATATCCCCGCGGCCTGCCGCAAGTACGAACAGGCCATCCGCTCGGCCGGCGGCATCGACGTCCAGATCCTGGGCATCGGCATGAACGGCCACATCGGCTTCAACGAGCCGTCGTCGTCGCTCTCGTCGCGGACGCGGATCAAGACCTTGACCGAGGAGACGCGCCGCAGCGCCGCCGACGCGTTCGGGGGCGAGGAGAACGTGCCGACGCACGTCCTCACGATGGGCCTGGGCACGATCATGGACAGCAAGATGTGCCTGCTCCTGGCCTTCGGCAAGAAGAAGGCCCGGTCCGTCGCGCTCGCCGCCGAGGGGCCGATCACGGCCATGGTCCCCGGCTCGATCCTGCAGATGCACCCGCGGGCCATCCTCGTCCTCGACAAGGACGCCGCCTCGGACCTGAAGATGGCCGATTACTACCAGTGGATCAGCGAGCACAAGCCGGACTGGCAGAAGTACTGAGGCCCACCCCTCTTTTGCCGGGAAACGCCGCCGGGGGCTCGGGGAGCTAAAGGCAATACCTCCTCTTCCCTTTTCGCGCCGTCCTGTGTAAACTGGGGACAGAACGCGACGGGGCTCCCGAAGACCGCCGACACGAGAACGAAGGAGAGAACCACATGATGCAACCCATCAAGCACATCCTCTGGGCCACGGACTTCTCCGACGAGTCGAAGGAAGCCCTGGCCTACGCCGATCTCTTCGCCAAGACCTTCAAGGCCAAGCTGACGGCCCTCCACGTCGTCCCCGACTTCGCGCCGGTCCTCTACGAGGCCTGGCCCGAAGCGCAGGCGGAGCTCGCCGGGCAGATCGAGGCCAGCAAGGTCTCGGCCAAGGTCAAGCTCGATCACATGTGCGAGACCGAGGGCATCTGTCCGACCAAGGTCGTCATCGCCGAGGGCTCGGCGGCCAAGATCATCCTCAAGACGGCCAAGAAGGAAGGCGCGGACCTCATCGTCGTCGGGAGGAGGGGCACTTCCGGGAAAGAGCAGAACCTCATCGGCAGCGTCACCCACCAGATCCTGAGGAGCGCCCGCGTCCCCGTCCTCGTGACCAAGGGGACCGACGCCAAGGTCCAGCCGATCAAGAAGATCCTTGTCCCGACCGATTTCTCGGCCGCCGAAGACATCGAGCGCGACCACGCCTGGCGGCTGGGCAAGACTCTGGGAGCGAGCCTGACGTTCCTCTACGTCCTGGAGCTTTTCGGCCACGACTTCCGGCTGACGGACGAGATGTTCGACACCGTCCTCAAGAAGCTCCAGGCCCGCAAGAAACGGGAACACAAGGCCGTCGAGATCAGCGAGGACGTCGTCAAGGCCGTGCACAGTTGGGAAGGCATCCTCGATTACACCGGAACGAAGCACTTCGACCTCATCGTCATGTCCACGACAGTGAGACGGCTGACCCGCTTCTTCCTCGGCAGCACGACCGAGAAGGTCATCGCCCACAGCCGCGTGCCCGTCTTCGCCATTCCCAGGGAAAAGTAAATAAAAAGAAGGGACCGGTTCTTCGCTTTTGCGAAAACCAGGTCCTTTCTTTATTCTTTTATTCTGCTGATGCCATGAAGAAGGAATACCGGCCGATGGCCCTGGGGTTCTGGGGCGTCGGCCTGCCGCTGGCGCTGTTCGGGATCCTGTTTTGCGATACAGCGGCCGAGCGGCTGACGGTCCTCCTGCTCGCGGCCGTATTCCTCGTCGTCGGCACGCTCATCTTCCGGGCCAGGCGATAACCCATGAAGCTCGCAGCGGTCGACTGGCTGTTCATCGGCTGGTACCTCGCCCTGTCGATCGCCATCGGGCTCTATTATTCGAAGCGGGCCGGGAAAAGCATCTCCGAGTACTTCCTGAGCGGCCGCAGCCTGCCGTGGTGGCTGCTCGGGACTTCGATGGTGGCCACGTCGTTTTCGTCCGACACGCCCCTCGCCGTTACGGGCATCGTCGTCAAGGACGGCGTCTCGGGCAACTGGCTGTGGTGGAACTTCATGCTCGGCGGAGCGCTCACGGTCCTGTTCTTCGCCCATCTGTGGCGGCGGGCCGAGGTCGTGACCGAGGTCGAGTTCATCGACATCCGCTATTCCGGGCGGCCGGCCCGGTTCCTGCGCGGCTTCAAGGCCCTCTACCTCGGCATCCCCGTCTCGTGCATCACCTTCGGCTGGGTGACACTGGCCATGGTCAAGATCATCGAGACGGTTTTCGGCACGAGCGGCATCACGGCCCTGGCCATCTGCCTCGGGTTGACCATCTTCTACACGACGCTCAGCGGATTGTGGGGCGTCGTGGCCACCGACATGCTCCTCTTCGGGGTAGCCATGGCCGGGTCGATCGTACTTTCGGTCTTCTCGGTGGAGCAAGCGGGAGGCATCGGCGCGCTCGTCGACGCGGTCAAGGCGGTCGGGGCGACGAACGGAAAGGATTACCTCTCGGTCTTCCCGCCGCTGGGGAAAGCGCTGCCGCTGGCCTTCTTTGTCGCGCTGTTCGTCCAGTGGTGGGCGGTCTATTACCCCGGCGCCGAACCGGGCGGGGGCGGCTGGAGCGCGCAGCGGATACTGGCGGCGAAGGACCCGCGGCACGCCGTCAAGGGGACGCTGTGGTTCACCGTCGCCAATTACGTGGTCCGGCCCTGGCCCTGGATCCTGACGGCCCTGGCGGCGATCGTCGTCTTCCCGGGGTTGACGGGGGCCGCACCGGGCGAGATGGAGGCGGCCTACCCGCGGATGATCGGCTTCGTGCCGAAAGGGATCGCGGGCATCATCATCGCCTCGCTCTTCGCCGCGTTCATGTCGACGATCGAGTCGATCCTCAACCTGTCGGGGTCGTTCCTGCTCAACGATTTCTACCGGCCGTTCGTGAGGAAGGCGGCGAGCGAGAAGCACTACGTCGCGGTGTCCCGGGTGCTCGTGGTCGTCATCGCGCTCCTCGGGGCCGGCTTCTCTTACGTCCTGGGCAGCGTCAAGATGGGCTGGCAGCTGGTCATGGAGCTCTCGGCGGGCATCGGGCTGGTGCTGCTGCTGCGCTGGTACTGGTGGCGGATCAACGCCTGGTCGGAGATCGCGGCGCTCTGCGCGTCGGCGGCGACGGCGATCTACCTCAAGATCGTGCCGGACAACGCGCTCGTGCGAGGGCTGGGACGGGCGCTGGAGGGGGCGGGATTCGCCGTCGATCCGTGGGGCGTGAGCATCCTGCTGATCGTGGCCGTGACGACCGCCGCCTGGATCACGGCGACGTTCGTGACCAAGCCCGACGACGAGACGAAGCTCCTCGCTTTCTACCGGAAGGTCCGGCCGGGCGGCGCGTGGGGCCCGATCGCGAAGCTCAACGGAAAGAGCTATAAGCTCCAGGCGGCGCCGTTCGCCGGCTGGGCGCTGGCCGTCGTCATGATCGTTTGCCTGCTGTTCGGGGTAGGCCGGGTCATCTTCATGGATTGGGCCCGGGGCGCGGCCTATCTCGCGGCGGGCGGCGTCGCGGCCTTCGGGCTGTCGAAGATCATCGCCAGGATCGATTGGGAGGGACAATGAAAAAAATGGGGACGTTTCTATTATTCGCGGGCGTCGGGAGCTTTTTATGCCTGGCGCTGATGAGCTGCGGCAAGGCGCCGAACGAGACGGGAGCGGGCGGCCCCGCTGCCGTGACCGCCGCGCCTGGCGCCGTCTCCGCCGGCCCCTCCCCTGCCGACAAGGGAGGATCCGTGACGTTTGGCTACCCCGTCGCGGGCGAGCCGTGGTATTCCGTCAGCTTCCCCATGGCGGCGCCGAATGTCCCGGCGGGCCTCGAAGGGGCGTCATGGAGCGTCGACCGGGTCGAGGTCGACGGGCTCAGGGCGCGGGACTTCCTCGTCTTCCAGGGCGGACGCGAGATCGACAGGCATGCCGTCAAGACGGGCGGCGGGAAGATCGGTCTCGTGGTCAAGGCCAGGCACGTTTGGCAGCCCGGGGCCTCGACGAAGATGACGGTCGATCTCGTCGAACCGAAATCGGGCGAAAAGAAGAGCCTCTCGACGGCCATGCGCGCTCCGGCCGGACAGGGTTATTGGGACCCGGCCTGGAAGAGCTACATGTCGCTCGTCGTATCGGAGGAGCATGGCGTCGCCCGGACGGGATATCCCATCCACGCCACGGTCGGGGTCCTGGCGAGCTACTTGCGGTCGCCGGACGAGGTGCGGGTGGTCAAGGCGGAATATGACGGAAAGGAACTCGTCTATAAAGAGATCCCCAGCCAGGTCTATGACGTCGTCACCTGGAACGACCCGAAGATCCTGGCGGTCGAGGAGAAAGACGCGGCGACGGGCGAGCGCGTCGTCCGCTACCACCCGACGACGTCGTTCAGCGTCGCCTTCCTGGCCGACGTCGAGGCCGGGGCGAAGGCCACCTACCTCGTCTTCTATGACAACCCCGCGGCGCCGAAGCCGGCCTATGCCACCGATCTCTCCGTGACCAGGGGCCGAGGCCTCGGCCGGACGATCGAGAACAGCTTCTATAAGATCGCGCTCCACGAGGTGAGCGGGGTCGTCTACGAGATCGTCGAGAAGTCGACGGGGATCAAGCTCGAGCATAAGCTCGAGACGAACGGCGCCATCCACTGGAACCCGGACGTCTACGCGCCGCCCCACGCCTGGTACCACAGCTCCGATTGGACGGACCCGGAGGCGACGGAGGTCGGCGGGCCGGTCTTCTATTCGCTCAACCTCAAGGGCAAGCTGCCCCAGCCCGAGGGCATCGACATCGGCATCCGGTATCACTTCTACGCGGGGTCGCCCTTCGTGATGGTCGAGTCGGTCACGACGGTCGGCAAGGACACGTTCGTCATGGCCTTGCGCGACGCCGAGGTCGTGTTCAACAAGGCCGTCTTCACCAAGGCGGCGTTCAAGGAGGGCGGACGGACGGAGATCCTTGATTTCGCGACGTCCAAGATGCATCCGGACCACGCGGCCGTGCTCCGGCCGGACACGCCCTGGGTCAGCTTCTTCGACGAGGCCAAGGGCCTCGGTTTCGCGGCACTGTACCTTGACCAGGCCACGCCGAACCTCGGCGGCGGGCTGGCCTCGCTCGAGGAGCCCTTCATCTACATCCAGAACGGGCCGTGGTATTACGTGTCGAGGGGCTATGTCTATTCGTTCGCCACGAACAACCAGACGCGGATGCTGCCGGTCAAGGCGGGGAGCGTCTATTACGACCGCAGCGCCTGGATCACGTTTCCCTACCCAAAGACGGAAGGGATCGGGGCCTACCTTGACAGGCATTCCGAGGCCCTGAAATACCCCCTGGCCGTGAGAGAAGACATCGAAACGTATAAGGAAAGCCCCGAGGGCTGGGTCGTGCCCATCCTGACCGAGCCCTTCGAAGAGGGCGTCAAGGGCGCGACCGGCGGCAAGGACCGCCGGAAATAAATAATGGGGACGCTTCTATTTTTTAAATTAATGCGCTTTTTTAAAAAAGTAAACGTCCCCATTTTTTCTTGTCCCTGTAATATGTGAGAAGACCCGGGTGTATCCTTCGTCCCTCCTATTGAGGACACAATGGCAAGACGCGCCCGGATTATCTCGTTTACCCTGCCCATGCACGTCATGAATCGCGGGAACAACAAGCAGCGCCTCTTCACCAACCCGGAAGAAAAGCGGTATTTCATCTATCTGCTCCACAAAATGAGGGCGCAGGACGGTGTCCATATCTATCACTATTGCCTCATGGATAATCATGTTCACCTGGTTATCCGTCTCGAGACGGGTGCCGATCTTTCGAGATTCTTGAAGCAGGTCTTTCTCGCGTACTATTCTCTATTCCGGAACAAGCATGATTATGTCGGCCATCTCGTCCAGGGGCGATTCAAGGGCATCATCATCGATACCGAGGGCTATCTTATTCAGTGCGGCAAATACATCGAGCTCAATCCGGTCAGGGCCAAGATCGTGGCGCGCCCTGAAGATTTTCAATTCAGTTCATACCGATATTATGCGCAAGGTCGTCATGATCCGCTCATCACTCCAAATCCGAGCTTTGTGGCCTTGGCGAAGGACGAGGCGGCCCGCCAGGCGGCATACAGGCGCTTGTTTATCGACGAAAAGATGATCAGCTCCGAGAGACTTCGGAAGCAGCTCTACCTTGGGTCCAGCGTATTCATCAAGAAAATGGAAGCGGAATTCGGAGTAAAGAACATCAGCCTCAAGAGGGGACGTCCGAGGAAAGAAAGGTAAAATGGAAACGTCCCATTTTCAAGAGCCTCCGATTTATTGACAAACACAGCTGAAACGGCTCTAATTATTGGAAATGAACAAGATGTTTCTATCGGTAATAATCGCGGCGGCGATGATCTCCGCTCCCTTCAGTGTCGCCCAGGACGTCGATCAGGTCGTCGAGGCCAAGGGCATTATATCGCGCGACGCTGTCAAGGCCGGGGAAACCTTCAAGGCCGCCCTCGTCCTCAAAGTCCGGGCGGGCTACCACATCAACGATAACGCGCCCATCGACGAATTCATGATCCCGACCGCACTCGTCTTCGACCAGGACCCGGACTTCGAGGTCGTCGAGATCCTCTATCCGCGCGGCCGGCGGGCCCGCTTCTCGTACTCTGAAGCCGAGCTCGCGGTTTACGAAGGAGAGGTCGTCCTCGGAGCGCTCGTCAAAGCCAAAGTTGGATGCACCTCCGGGCCGCGCGTCCTCAAGGGCGCCATAAGCTACCAGGCCTGCAACGACGAATCATGCCTGCCCCCGAAGGAGCTCGCTTTCGAGATCGCCGTGCCTGTCACGGCCGCCGGCGGCGCCGCCGACCTCCATCCTGAGATCTTCGCCAAGCTCCGCTTCAAGTCCCTCCAGAAATAGCAGGTCCGGCCAGGTCCCATGAACGATCCGAGGAAAGCGAACGCCTACCGGAAGATCCCCTCCCTCGATTCGCTCCTCGCCGATGCCGCGGTCGGCCCACTCATCGATCTCTTCGGACGCGAGGCTGTCGTCGCCTCCGCCCGGGACGCCCTCGACGATCTCAGGACGGCGATCGCCTCGGCGTCCCCTGAAACCGGCGCCGGCGGCGCCCCCGCCCCTGTTTCCACACCCGACTGCTCGGCCCAGGCCATCGCCGACCGGCTTCGTTCGCGCCTGGAAAGGAAGTTCGCCCGCTCGCTGGCCCCGGCCGTCAACGCCACCGGGGTCATTATGCATTCCGGTCTCGGCCGCGCCGTCCTATCCTCCGCCGCCTGCGACGCCCTCGCCGCCATCGCCTTCGGCTATTCGACGCTCGCCCTGGACCTCGATGCGGGCAAGCGCGTCCCCCGCGACCGCCACATCGAGGGGCTCCTCCGCGAGCTCACCGGCGCCGAGGCCGCGACCGTCGCCAATAACAACGCCGCCGCGACCGTTCTCATCCTCAACACGCTCGCCCGCGGCAAAGAGGTCATCGTCTCACGCGGCCAGCTCGTCGAGATCGGCGGCTCGTTCCGCATGCCCGACGTCATGGCCACGAGCGGCGCCATCCTCCGCGAGGTCGGCACGACCAACAAGACCCACCTCGCCGATTACGAAGCCGCCGTCTCCGAATCCACCGGGGCCATCCTGCGCGTCCACCACAGCAACTACCGCATCGTCGGCTTCGCCGAAGAGCCGACGATCGATGAGCTCGCCGCCCTGGGCCGCGCCCGCGGCGTTCCCGTCATCGACGACCTCGGCAGCGGCGCCCTCGTCGATCTCGCGCGCTTCGGCCTCGCGACCGAGCCCCTCGTCCAGGCGAGCGTCCGCGCCGGAGCCGACGTCGTCTGCTTCAGCGGCGACAAGCTCATCGGCGGCCCCCAGAGCGGCATCATCGTCGGCGCATCCGCCTGGATCCAGAAGATCCGCAAGAACCCGCTCGCCCGGGCCTTCCGCTGCGGCAAGCTCACGCTCGCTGCCCTCGAGGCCACCCTCAAGCTCTTTCTGGCGCCCGACAAGCTCGCCGAACGCCATCCCATCTACCGGATGCTCGCCCTCATGCCCGACGAGCTCGGCCGCCGGGCCGATGCGTTCGCCGGCTCTTTGCGCAAGGTCCTCCCCGCCTCGGTCGCTGTGTCCGTCGAGGACGGCGCGTCCCAAGTCGGAAGCGGCGCGGTCCCGGTCGAGACGCTGCCTTCGAAGGTCTTGGCCGTCCGCTCCCTCTCCCTCGCTCCCGAGGCAATCGCCCGCCGCCTCCGGTTCGGAACGCCCCCCGTCTTCGCCCGCATCCACAAGGACGCCGTCCTCTTCGATCTCCGGACGATCCAGCCCGGCGAAGACGCCGTCCTCGAGCGGGCGCTCCTCGAGGCCCTACGATGAGAAAATGGGGACGCTTCTATTTTTTAAATTCATTTATTAATTTTAAAAACGGAAACGTCCCCATTTTATGAAAAAAAAAGAAGCGCCCCCATTTTTTGAGCGGCGGAAGCGGGTCATGGGGCGGTCGATCGCGCTCGGCCACTGCATCTGCAACCCCAAGGACCCCTGCCCCTGCGACACGTTCAAACAGAAGAACGTCTGCCTCTGCGCCGGCGAGCGCCTCGAGGACGCTCCCGAGGACGTCGCCCTGACGACCCTCGTCGAGAACGCCGGCTGCGCCTCCAAGATCGGCCAGGAGGACCTCAAGCGGGCCCTTTCGGGCCTCCCCCGCGTCGTCGACCCGCGCGTCCTCGTGTCCTCCGAGAGCTGCGACGACGCCGGCGTCTACCGGCTCACGCCCCGCACGGCCCTCGTTCAATCGGTCGACGTCTTCACGCCGGTCGTCGACGACCCCTACGCCTTCGGCGAGATCGCCGCGGCCAACTCCGTCAGCGACATCTACGCCATGGGCGGCAAGCCGCTGACCGCCCTCTCCATCGTGGCCTTCCCCATCGACACTCTCTCGCCCCGGATCATGAACCGCATGCTCCAGGGAGGGGTCGACAAGCTCCGGGAGGCCGGCGTGGCCCTCCTCGGCGGCCACAGCATCAAGGACCGCGAGATCAAGTTCGGCTTCGCCGTGACCGGCGTCGTCGATCCCCGCCGCATGACCGTCAACAGCAAGGCCCGCCCGGGCGACATCCTCGTCCTGACCAAGCCCATCGGCACGGGCACCCTGAGCTTCGCCCGCCAGATCGGCCGCGCCCCCGCCGACGGCCTCGCCGCCGCCGAGCTCTCCATGCGCACGCTCAACCGGGCCGCCGCCGAGCTCATGACCGCGGCCGGCGTCACCACGGCCACCGACATCACCGGCTTCGGCCTGGCCGGCCACATCGCCGAAATGGCAGTCCAGAGCGGAGTCGAGATCGAGATCGACGGCGCCTTCATCCCCGTCTTCCCCGGCGTCCTCGACCTCATCCGCGACGGCGTCATCTCCGGCGCCGTCGAGCGCAACCGTGAGTACGCCGCCGCCTTCGTCAGGCGCGACAAGTCTGCCGGCGAGGACCTCGAAACGCTCCTTTACGATCCCCAGACGTCCGGGGGCCTGCTCATCGCCGTCCGCAAGTCCAAGGCCCCGGCCCTCATCGCCGCCCTGCGCAGGAAAGGCGTCCCCTCGGCCGCGGCCATCGGCCGCGTCCTTCGCAAGGGCCCGCCTCTCATCCGCCTCCGGGCCTCCGCCTCCGCCCATGCCTGACCTCGACCACGTCATCATCGGCACGGCCGGTCACATCGATCACGGCAAGAGCGCTCTCGTCCGGGCTCTGACCGGCACCGATCCCGATTCCCTGCCCGAGGAAAAGGCCCGGGGCATGACGATCGAGCTCGGCTTCGTCTTCCTCGACGACCCGGCCTACCCGAAACAACTCGTCTTCATCGACGTCCCCGGCCACGAGAAGTTCGTCCGGACCATGGCCGCGGGCGCCTCGAACATCGACGCCACCCTGTTCATCGTCGCCTCCGACGACGGCATCGCCGTCCAGACCCGCGAGCACTTCGACATCCTCCGGCTCCTCGACGTCAAGCTCGGCGTCATCGCCCTGACGAAATGCGACCTCGTCGACGGGGCCCGCCTGGCCGAGATCACGGCCTCCGTCCGCCACTTCGTCCACGGCTCCTTTCTCGCCGACGCGCCCATCATCCCTGTTTCGGCTCTGACCGGGGCCGGCGTCCCCGCGGTCAAGGCGGCGCTCCAGGAGGTCGGCCGCCGCGTCGGTCCACGCCCGGACAGCGGCATCTTCCGCATGCCCATCGACCGGGTCTTCACCATCCGCGGCTTCGGAACGGTCGTCGCGGGGACCATCCTGTCCGGGGCCATCGCCGCGGGCGACCGGGTCGAGATCTACCCCGAGGGCCTCAAGACGCGCGTCCGGGGAGTCCAGGTCCATGGCTCGAAAGCGGAACGGTCCGCGGTCGGCCGGCGGACGGCGCTCAACCTCCAGGACGCCGCCAAAGAAGACCTGTGCCGCGGACAGGTCGCGGCCGCCGAGGGATCGCTCACCCCGACGGCCCGCCTCGACGTCCGCCTCGACATCCTGCCGGGCGCTCCCCGCGAGATCAAGCACCGCGAGCGCGTCCGCCTCCACATCGGCACGGACGAGGTCATGGCCCGCCTGTCCGTCATCGGCGGCCCGACGATCGCGCCCGGCGCCACGGCGGCCGTCCAGCTCATCCTCGAGCGCCCAGCCGTCGCCCTCCCTGGCGACCGCTTCGTCATCCGCTCCTTCTCCCCCATCGTGACGATCGGCGGCGGCCGCGTGCTCGACGCGGCGCCCGAAAAGCACAAGCGCTTCAGCGGCGGGGTCCTCGAAGGCCTGGGCAAGCTCGGGGGCACGTCCCGCGACGCCGTCGAGCAGATGTTCGCCAAGGCCGGCGGCGCCCCCCAAGCGGTCCTCGACATCACTCGGAAGCTCGGCCGCGGCGAGCCCGAGGTCGTCGAGGCCGTCACGGCCCTCGTCGCCGACGGCAGCCTCGTCACCCTCCCCGGCGAGAAGCCGGAACGCTATCTCCACAGATCGGCCTACACCCGCCTCTCCGACGGGCTCGTCGCCGCGGTCCGGTCATATTTCGAGAAGAATCCGTTCCGCGCGGCCATGCCCTACTCGGACCTCAGGGCGGAGTTCCTCAAGAGCGGCGACGCGCCCACCCTCAAGCTCATCCTCGACGCGCTCATCGGGGACGGCGTTCTCGTGCGGAAGGACGCCGAGATCGGGCTCGCCGGCCGCGAGGCGGAGGCCGATCCGGCCGCGGCCGCGCTGCGCTCGCGGATCGCAGGCGCTTTCCGCGCCGCCCGCTTCTCAGCCCCGCTCGAAGACGACGTGAGGACGAAGCTCGGCCTCAACCCGTCCGCGTTCAATCCCGTCCTCTCCGGGCTCCTCCGCTCCGGCGAGCTCGTCCGTCTGGCCCCCAAGGTCGTCTATCACCGGGAGACTGTCGAAGCCGCCCGCGCCGCCGTCGCCGGTCTCATCGAGCGCCGCGGCAGCGTCACCATCGCCGAGCTCCGCGACCGGCTCGAGCTGTCCCGCAAGTACGCCCAGGCCATCCTGGAATATTTCGACAAGATCGGCTTCACCCGGCGCATCGAGGACCGTCACGTCCTGGCCAAACGCTCCGCCGCATAGCCCTCCTCCCTTTCCGCTCCCGTAGGAAGCCGTCCTATTCCGTGGGATTATTCCCCTCTCCCCTGGCGGTCCCCGCGGCGCCCCCCGCCTGTTTTCAGGCAGGAAAAGCGATTTCCAGAAAAAAGCCCGCAGTTGGCAAGATTCTTGCGTCACTCGAGATGGAAGAGGTTCATTTCATCGCCCATAGGAGGAGCGGCCATGGTCATGAATAGGGACGAAGCCCTGGAAGCCCTTGGCGAACCGCTAGTCGTCGAGCGTGTCTTGAAGGCGCCGCGCACGACCGTCTGGAAGGCCTGGACGGATCCCGGCATCCTGGCCAGTTGGTGGGGGCCCGAAGGCTTCACAGTGCCCGTCGTCAAGATCGACCTCCGCGAAAGTGGCCTGCTCGTCCTCTGCATGCGGTCTCCCGAGGGCAAGGATTACTGGAATGCGGGCATCTTCCGCGAGATCGTCCCTCCCAAGCGGCTGGTCCTGTCCGTGAGCTTCGCCGACGAAAAGGGCAAAGTCGTGCCAGCCTCCTATTACGGCATGAGCCCTGACATCGCCCTGCAGATGCTCCAGGCCATATCGTTCGCCGAAACCGATGATGGCCGGACGAGAGTGACCGTGGAGATCTTCGGCCTGCCGCCCGGAAAAAGCCAGGAGGATGCCCGGCAAGGGTGGACCCAGTCTTTCGATAGGCTGGAGCGGGTCCTGGCCGGCCTGAGGGACCGCCCCTAGCCTTCGCTGAGCAAGATAACATGGTGGAAAAGAACCAGGTTCTCATCCCCCGGGGAAACGAGCGGATCCTGGTCGTCGATGATGACAGAGTTCAGGCCGAAAGCCTCTCCGCCATGTTGGAGCGGTTAGGCTACATCTCGGCGTTCGCGACCGAGGGCATCAAGGCCCTCGAGATGCTCCGTGCCGATCCCCGGGCTTTCGATGTTATCGTCACCGATCAAAACATGCCGCACATGTCAGGGACGACGCTCGCGGAGGTGGCGATGAGGATCCGTAAGGACCTCCCCGTTATTATATGCACGGGATGCCTCGACAAGTCCGGCGAGGAAAAGGTTGCCCATCTGGGGATCCGCGAGCTCGTGATGAAGCCCTTCACCCTCAACGAGATCGCCTCAGCCATCCGCCGCGCTCTCGACGGACGGGCCTCATAGCCGGCGGGGCCGGGCTCACTTCTTGGCCCCGACGAGCGCCTCCGCCTTTTTGAGCCACGCGGCGGCGTCGGGGTCGCCGGGCTTGAGGGCCAGCGCCTTTTTCAGCGGCTCGAGCGCGCCCTCGCCGTCGCCTTGCTCGACGAGCCTTTTCCCCAAAGCCAGATGGCCCAGGGCGGAGTCCGGGTACTCGACGACGGCGCGGCGGAGGATCTCGACCGCGTTGCCGGGGTCCTTTTGGGCAATAAGGAAGTCGGCCATCGCCAGGAGCGTGCCTTCGGTCCGGACCGCGGCGGTGTCGGGGGAATTGCGGTGCTTGTAGTAGTGGGAAGCCGCCGCGCGCATCCCGCCCCACTTGAACTTTTCCTTGAGCTGGTCGAGCAGAGAGGCCGGGGCTTCATATGCCAGAGCCGCGTCGAGGGCAGGGTCCCGGCCGGCCGCGTAATCAGCCCAGGCGGGGCCGGCCGCGATGTCCGCGGCCACCCAGGGCCGCCGCTCGTTGACCTCGGCATCGCGCCAGTAGACCGAAGAAAGGCGGACGGTCAGCCCGCTCTGAGGCAGGCGGTATCGCCTGGAGTCGCCGTATTGGCTCGGGACATTGCCCGTAGGCTCGCCGACGAAGATCGTCTCCGACCAGCGCTCGAGGGCGGAGACCAGGCTGACCGCGGCCGAGAAGGTGTTGCGGCCGATGATCGTGAACAGCCGGCCATAGCGGTTGAAGTCCTTGGCGCCTATCAGGGCCAGGACCAGTCCGCGGCTGAGGTAATTGTCGCCTCCCCCGTTCAGCCGAAGGTCGAGGACGATCCGTTCCGCGCCGGCAGCCCGGCCCGCGGCGACCATACGGGCCGAGAAAGCCGCCAGCGTTTCGTTCTCTCCGTCCTGGACGGCGTTGACCTGCGCGTAGAGGGCTTTCCGGTCGGGAAGGACCTCGAACCAGAAGGTCTTGCCCGGGTTCCTGAGAAAGAGGGGTTTGGGTGTCCCCGAAACATCGTTCCAGACGATCCAGGCCTGTTCGGGTGCCGCCGGCAGTGGCTCCAGGACGACGGACGTCGTTCGGCCGTCCTTTTCCAGGGTCAGAGGGGTCCTGGCGACGGCCTCCGTGATGCCGCAAGCCTGTAGGATCTCGGGGACTCCGAGGAACTGGGGACCCACCAGCTTGAACCACATTTCGGAATCGTAGTGGACCGCGGGGCGGACGGCCTCTAGGGCGGCGTCGGCCGGCATCGTCCCGATCCGGACGATCCGGGCGCCGACGAGGTCGCGATGCTCGGGGGTTGCGGCCTGGACATAGAGGCCGTCGCTGAAGAGATAGAGCTTGAAGGGCAGGATATGGAAGGCCATCCCGGCCTTGGGGGCGGCCGTCGGCGTATGGCTCTGCGTATCCGCGGCCGGGCCGACCGGCAGGGTCAGCCGGCTGTGGCCGTCTCGCAGCATGGCCACCAGCTTGATCATGCCGACGACGACCTCGTGATCGGCCAGGGCCGGAACGCGCTCGCGAAGCGCGGCTACGGCCTTATCGAAATCGGCTCGGGAGAGGATGTCGAACGGATGGCGGTGCTTCTCGGCCACCGTCTTGGCGAGAAAATCAATGTCCTCCCGCCACTGCTGGTCGGTTAGGCCGCTGGAGCGGGCAGGCGTCATTTGGGCGGGCGGGAAGGAAGCGGCGCCGCCGATCTGGCCGAGGATCAGGAGGGCGACTATGACAAGGAGAGAGGCCGGAAGCTTGGTTAGGGTCATGATCTTTCCTTTCCTCGCGGGGGGATACAGTCCATCCCCTGCCTCAAGGTTAGACGCAGGGAAGGAGGCGAAAGTTGCATTCGCAGTCCCTTCGGATAGGCTAGTCTGAAAAGGGCATCTGGAATTTAATGCAATTTTAATGTTCAGAATCTTGACAATAGTCCGAAGGAGTCCTAACATGGTTTTGAAGCGTTCGGGGCTTTAAACGGGAAGGAAAAAGGAGGTTACGTCATGGAATCTCATCTCTCCAAGATCAAGGGACTCTCTCTGCTGGCCCTTTTGCTCACGGGCCTGATCGCCTGCGGCGCCGGCGGCGATTCGGGGCGGCTCTCGATGAGCCTCACCGATAAGCCGACCGACGATTACCAGGCCGTGTACGTTACGATCAAGGAAGTCGCCATCCACGCCGCCGGCGATCCGGAAGGCACCTGGACGACCGTCCTCGATCTGAACCAGACCTACAACCTCATCGCCCTTGCCAACGGTGTGAGGGAACAGCTCGGCATCGTAAGCCTCGATCCGGGCAGCTACACGCAGCTGCGGCTCATCATCGGGACGGAGGCCGACAACGGCACCAACATCCTGGGTGATCCCCATCCCTACGCGAATTATGTCATCGATCTGGACGGGGGGACCCACGACATGAAGATCCCGAGCGGCATCCAGACCGGGATCAAGCTCGTCCAGGGATTCGAGATCAATGACAACGCCACGACCGAGCTGACCTTCGATTTCGACGCCTCGCGCTCGGTGGTCGTCGCAGGCAACAGCGGGAAGTACATCCTGAAGCCGACGATCCAGGTCATCGACACCACGGTCGCCACGGTCATCAACGGCACCGTCACGACCCTGGACGGCGCGAATACCGTCGGCGTCCCCGGAGCCCTCGTCACCATCCAGGTCTACGTCGACCAGACTGACCCTGTCATCGACGACGTCATCGTGAAGACCTCGACCTTTACCGACGACACGGGAGCCTACAAGTTCTTCTTCGCGGTGGGCGAGCCCACCACGTTCAACGTCGTAGCGACCAAAACGGACTTCGCGCCCGCCTTCGACCAGATCATCGACGCCGTTAGCGGCAACGCCTACACCCGTAATTTCACGCTGGTCGCCCCCGCGGCGGTCGGCACCGTGGACATCGCCATCGCCGGCGCGCCCACCGATGAGACGCCTGTCACGCTCTCCTTCAGGCAGGCCGTGACGATCGGGAGCGCGAATACCGTCGTCGAGGTCAAGTCGCTCAGCTTCCTGAACGGCGCCTATCCGGCCGACCAGGACTATCAGGTCGTCCTGCCGGCCGGCGATTACAAGGTCGTCGCCTCGACGCCCGGCAAGGCCTCTCTGGAGATCCTGCTCACGGTGACCGCGACCCCGAACGCGCAGCTCAGCGTCTCGTTCCCCATCTGAGCGGCTCAGGACGGCGAGGAGGGTCCTTTCGCCCCGGCGACGGGATCTTCCTTGCCCTTCCTGACGGAGTCGCTCTCGGGTCTGGCGCGTCTCAGTCGTGACGCAGGGCTTCGATCGGGTCCAGGCGTGAGGCCTTGAGCGCGGGATAGATCCCGGACGCCAGCCCGATGACCGTGCAAACGAAGAACGACAGAAGCACCGCGGTGATCGTCCAGCCGACCGGCCACCCGGTGAAGGCCGAGATCAGCATGGACAGCGCGAAGCCAAAGAGGATCCCTGCCGTCCCGCCGATGGCCGAGATCGTGACCGTTTCGGCGATGAACTGGCTCCGGATGTCGATCTGCCTCGCGCCCACGGCCCGCCTCAGCCCGATCTCCCGCGTCCGCTCGAGCACCGTGGCCAGCATAATGTTCATGATCCCGATGCCGCCCACGAGGAGCGAGATCCCGGCGATGCAGGCCATGACGATGGTGAAGATGTTCTGGGTCTTGCGGTGCTGCTCGAGAAGGGCCTCGGGCACGATCATCTCGTAATCGTCGATCTCCTTGTGGCGGCGCTTCATCAGGTGGGCCAGGGTCCCCGCAGCCGAGGCGCTCGAGATCTCGGGCCTCAGCTGGACCCGGAATTCGTCGAGGTCGGATTCGTAGTTCCCGAACCGGAAGACCTTCAGGGCCGTTTGGAGCGGGACATAGATGTTGTTCTGCTCGCCTTTGAGGGCGATGCCCTGGAATTCCTCCTTGAGGAGGTTCTTGTCCAGCAGCACGCCGACGACCGTCATCCAGACGTGGTTGATCTTGACCTGCCGGCCGAGGGGCGACTCGCCCGGGAACAGGACCTGGGCGACGCGCGACCCGATCACGCACACGTGGGAGTAGACGAGGTCGTCGAATGGCAGCAGGAACCGGCCCGCGCTCACGCTCAGATGGGCCATGTCGAAGTGCGTCGGCGTCACCCCGGAGACCTCGGCGTCGCTCTCCCGGTCCCGGCTGACCACGGCGAATACCTTGACCTGCTTGCTGGCACTGTAGGTGCTGAGAAAGGGCAGCGTCTCCCGGGCCGCGTTCAGGTCCTGCATCGTCAGTCCCGGGCCGCTCTCGCGGATCTCCTTGAGCTTGCTTTCCTCGAAGGTCCTGGCCTTGACGATGATGTTGCGCAGGCCCATCGTGTCGATGAGCTGCAGGGCTTCCCGCTCGGCGCCGCGGCCGATGCTCAGCATGGCGATCACGGCCCCGACCCCGAAGATCATCCCCAGCAGCGTGAGCAGCGTCCGCAGCTTGTGATGGAGGAGGGACTCCATCGATTCGGCAAGCTCGAACGTCATCTTCATGACGGCCTCCCCGTCTTGGCGGCCGTCCCCGGCTGGCCCAGAAGGACCCGCGCGCCCTCCTCCAGCCCCTTGGTGACGACCGTCTGGGTCAGGCTCCGGGCGCCCATCTCGACCGGCCTCTTCAGGACCCGCCCGCCCTTCCTGACGAAGACGAAGGCCGCGTCCCCCTCGAACACGAAGGCTTGGTTCGGGACGGCGACGACGTCGTCCAGCTTCTCCACGAAAATGGAGGCCCGGACCTGGACACCCGGCTTCATCAGCTGGGGATCGGTGACGTCGAGACCGACGCGCGCTTCGAAATATTTAAGCGGGCTGTCTTCGCTCAAAGGCTTGGCGATCGTGTCGATCGCGGCCACCTTGCCGGTGAAGGTCCGCCCCGGCTCGTAATCGAGGCCGACCGTGACCGGCAGGCCCTCCTTGAGGCCCGAGGCCTCCGATTCCAGGACGAAGACCTTGGCTTCCATGACGCTGAGGTCGGGCAGGGAGCCCAGCTTCATCCCGCTGTAGGCGTTCATCCCGACGCGGTACTTCTCGCCGTTCCACATCTTGCCGATGATCAGCATGCCGTCGTGCGGGGCCCGGATCTCGAGATTGTTCAGCTGGTCCTGGAACTGCTTGATCTTCACCTCGTGGGCGCGGGCCTTCGATTGGAGGAGCTGGAGCTCCGCGGCGATGCGTTTTTCGAGCTGGGTCCTCTCCTGCTGGAAGTAGCGCTCGCGGATGGTCTGATAGTTGAGATCGATGGCGTCTTCGATGATCTTGTTCCGGGAATAGATGGTCTCGTCGCGGGCGGCATAGACGTCGGCCAGCTCTCTCTGGATCCCCGTCACCGAGATCTGGCCCGTCAGATCGTTCTTTTCCTTCTCGAGTTGCTTTTCCTTTTGGGCGATCTCGAGGTTGAGCTTGGCCATCTCGGCTTCTTCGGAGCGCAACAGGTCCGGCAGCTGCGTGCTGGCCAGCCGGATGACGACGTCGCCGCTCTTGACCGCCATATAATCGGGGGCCATCCAGGCGATGGACTGCAGGGCGAAGCGGCTCTCGGGCGAGACGACGATCGGCGTGGACTTGGCCGCCTGCAGCTCGCCGAAGGCCGGGATGACGATCTCGAAAGTCCCTCGACGGACATTCATGCCGGCCGCGGCCCCGCCGCCCGGGCCGCCGCAGCCGGCGGCGAGGAGGGCGATCATTAGAAGCGCGGCCGCCAGGGCTCTCGTTCTCATCGTCCGGCTCCCGTGGCCCCCGAGAGGATGACGATCGAATCCCCCTTCGCCAAGCCACTCGTGATCTCCACCATGCCGTCGGACCGGGCCCCGAGGGTGACCGGCGTCAGATCCCGGGATAAAGCGCCTTTTTTCCAAACGGCCGCGCCCTTCTCGCGGTAGACGATCGCGGCCTCAGGCACCTGAAGCACGTCGCCTTTGGAGGAAATGACGATATTGACGCCGGCCGCCATGCCGGGCCGCATCAGCTCGGGGTCCGATTCGGAGAGATCGATCACGGCGTCGAAGACGATCGCCGGTTGGCTGTCCGACTTGACGCGGAAGACGCGGCCCAGGGACGTGATCTCGCCTTTGTACACGCGGTCCGGGTTGGAGTCGAGCCGAACCTCGGCCGGCTGCCCGACTTTGACCCGGCCCGCCTGGACTTCGAGGATCACCGCTTTCATCTGCATCCGCCCGAGGTCGGGTAGCTCGAGGATGGTGTCGCCCATCCAAATGGTGTCGCCGACGGCCTTCTTCTTGCCGTTCCAATCGGGCGTGTAAACGACGAGCCCGGAAGTGGGGGCCAGGACGTTCATCGTCTGGATGTCGCGCTGCAGCCGGTCCACCTGGGCCTTGAGCAGCCGGGCCTTCGATTCCTGGACCTGGATGCGGCTGGCCATCCCCGAGTTCTGGTTGGCCAGGCGGTTTTCCGCGAGCTTCTCCTGTAGATCGGCCAGCTCGAGCTCCATCTGCCTCTTCTGGAGCTCCATCGGCGCGATGATCCCCTCGGGGTAGTCGGCTTTGCGCACGGCCTTCTGCTTGTTGACCTTCTCCTGTTCGAATTGCAGGGCCAGGTTCTCCCGGGTCTGCCGTTCGGTGAGCTGCATCCTCTCGAGCTCTTTGAGGGCCGTATCCAGGTCCGATTGCTTGACCTGGAGCCGCTGCATGATCTCCCGGGCGTCGAAAGAGAGGATCATGTCGCCTTCTTTGACGGCCTTGCCCTCCGGGGCCATGAAGGAGATCGTGTATTGCCACACCCGCTCGACCGACGGGCATCCGACATTGTGGGAGGCTGCCGATTGGAGCTGGCCCGTGGCGTGGACCGTGATGTTCATGGGGGCCTTGACGACTTTTGCCACCGCACCCTTGCCCGACCGGGAACACCCGGCGAGCGCAAGGGCGAACACCAGGGCCGCGGCGGCGGCGCGCGAAAAGAGCTTAGGTTTTTTCACCGGCCTTCTTCTCTCCGACCTTCTTGGGAAGCGCGCCGACCGGAAGGAGCGTCATGCCCGCCTTGAGGGAGGGATTGGCCCCCGGGTCGGCGGCCACCGCGAACTCGTCGTAATCCAGGGCCGTGAGCTCGACGGCTTCGCCGCCGGCGGGCCTGGCCCAAAAGGAGCGCCCGTCGAACAGCGTCATCCCCAGCGGGATGAGGAGGACGTCCTTGTATTCAGGCCCGCGGACCTCGCACCTGACGCTCATCCCGGGCTTCATGATGTCCGGCTCGAGCTTTTCCATTTCGATGTCGACCCGGAAATAGTTGGACCGGCCCCAGCGCCGGACGGGATCGGCGCTCTGGGAGATCTCCCGGATGGTGCCGGCATACCGGCTCTCCGGGTAGGCGTCGAGATAGAGGTCGGCGCTCTGCCCGGTCTTGACGCGCTGGATGTGGGTCTCGCTGATCCAGGCCTGGACCAGGAGCGAGGTCATATCGGGGATCGTGGCCACGACAGAGGTGGCGAAGACCGTGTCGCCCACCTGGACCTTTTGGCCGCTCCATTCGTCGACATCGTAGATCACCGCGCCTTCGGTCCTGGCGATGAGGGTCAGGTCGTCGAGGCTTTCATTCAGCCTCTCCAGCTTGGTTTCGAGCTCCGCGGCCTCGATGGCGAGCGTCTTGATCTGGCTTTCCAGGTCGGCCATCTTGACGCTCTTGTTCGTCCGGGCGCTGGCGAGGGCATGATCGCTGATCTTCTTTTCGAGCTGCTTGCGGTCGTACTCGTATCGGGACTCGAGCCCCTCGGGGATGGACGCGTCGAGGGCCTTTTGCCGGTTGTCGTTCTCGGCCTTCTTCACTTCCACGTCCAGCTCGAAGGTCTGGTTCTCGTACTCGGCTCTCTTGCGGGATCTTTCCTCCCATTTGGCTTTCAGCGAATCCTGGGCGCCCTCGATCGACGTGGCCAATCCGGAGGTGTCGAACCGGACCACGGGGTCGCCCGGCTTGACGGTGTCGCCCTCTTTTGCCATCCATTTGATCTGGACCCGGTACGTTTCGGTGACCGGGACCTTGAGCTCTTCCGACCGGAGGGCCGTCAGGCTGCCCGTGAGGACAATGGTCGATCGGAAGGCCCCCAGCGCCACCGCCGTCGGGTCGGAGGCCTCGCCGGGGACCGCTTCGACGTCGCTCCGGCCGGGGAGAAGGGCGAGCGAGATCGCGAGGGCCAGGACGGGGACGGCGGCGAGGACGTAGGCCCGCCGGAAGCGCCAGATCTTCTGTTTCAACTCAGTGAGCTTGGCCATCTTGGATGATCTTCCCGTCCTTCAGCGTGATGGTCCGGCCCGCGTAGGCGGCGATGTCGTTCTCGTGGGTCACCATGACGATCGTCTGGCCGCGCCCGTGGAGGTCACGGATCAGGGCCATGATCTCGTGGGCGGTCTTGGAATCCAGGTTGCCGGTCGGCTCGTCGGCCAGGATAATGTCCGGGTCGTTGACGAGGGCGCGGGCGATGGCCACGCGCTGGCACTCCCCGCCGGAGAGCTGGGCCGGCCGGTGATCCATGCGCCCGGAGAGGCCGGCGAGCTCCAACATCCGGGCGGCCTTTTCCATGCCCTCGGCCGGCCGGACCTTGGAGTACTTCAAGGGCAGAAAGGTGTTCCGGAGGGCCGTATAGCGCGGCAGCAGGTTGAAGTTCTGGAATACAAATCCCAGATGCTTGTTGCGCGTGAAGGAGAGCTCGTCGTCGTCGAGGCCGCTCACCTCTTTGCCGTCGAGGACATAAGAGCCCTCGGTCGGCTTGTCCAGGCATCCCAGGATATTCATCAAGGTTGATTTCCCGGATCCGGACGGGCCCATGATGGCCACGAACTCGTTGGGGAGAATATGGAGGTCGATCCCGTCGAGGGCCCGGACAGTCGTCTCCCCCATCTGGTAGTATTTCTTGAGGCTGGTCAGCTTGAGCATGGCTCGATTAACAGGGCGATCGCCGGGCTCGGCCCCCCATCGGGCGTTTCATATTCATGGCCTAGCTCCCTAAGGCCGGTATTGATGACCCGTTAAGGCGCGATACTGAGTCCCCACATTCTTGTCGTAGGCTGCTGCATAATTTATGCCAAGAATCGAATTCGCCGTCCCCTTATCTCGCGCTCCTGCGCGCCGTGCGATACGTAAAACCCGCAAAATAACTTTACAGTATCCCTAACGCATGGCTCCCGGATTGCGTTGCTGACCCGATTATAGACACGATCCAAATCCAAAAGCAAACGGGTCGTATCCGATCCCCACGAACCCCTACTTCTCGGGCCTGAAGATGATATTGAATTGCTTCAGATATTCTTCCAGAGGCGGCAATCCGATCTCTCTCCTCCACTCGTTCACTCTGGATCCGTCTTCGAGGGGATAAAGCTCCGCCGTCTTCGTCTGCTCGTTGTATCTCGTATGGGTCCCGTAGCGCTGCGGCTGGCCTTCATTGAAAAGACCCCGGTCATAGATCGCGGCATATCTTTCCCAAGGAAGCTCTTTCTCTTCGCACATCTTTTTTATGGTCGCCAAATATTTCTTTTGCAGTCCGTTACCGGAATGCATCACGACGAGGAAGGCGGCCAGGGCCGCGTCTTGTCCCACGGCGCCGATCCTCGGCCAGCCCTTCCGGGCGATCAGGCCCTCAAGCTCTTCCTGGCTCCTTTCCTGGATCATGAACTTGAACTTCCATAGCGCCTCCACGACGGAGGATTTCATGCCTGTTTTTCTGCCGGCGATGCCGACTTCGATAAAAAAGGCCTGATCCCATGCCCGTAATCTCCACAGCGCTTTGGCGTATTCGACGTCCTTATAGGGATCGCCGAGCTTCGCATTGAGCCTGGCGACGAGCTTGTCCTCGAAGTCCCCCCAGCGTTTGTCACCCCTGGCCGTCAGGAGATCCGGATCGGTCAACGGCGCAAGGGACGGTTCCATCTCAACGGAGATGGTCAAGTAGTGGAAACATCTGTCGAGTTGCCTGTTAACGGAAAGAGCGCGGGCCAGGTTGTAGACGTTCTTCTGGTCTTTGGGGTCCTGGGCGTAGACCTTCTCGAATTCCGCTATCGCCCCCGGAATGTCTCCGTCGCCTCTCAGCAGCTCGCCGGGGGTCCCGGGAACGGTGGGAGGGACCGCCTGGGAAAAGCCGGGTCCGCAGATGACCATAATGCCGACGAGCAGCGCAGCTATAAGCTTATGCATCCGTGGTGAACTCCCTTCGTTCCGGGATCCTGCGTTCCCTCCCGGGAGGATCGATGTCCGTCACAGTTAATACGCCTCCGAACGACCGAGCGTTGGGGGCCTCCAAACCTTCCTTGACGGTCCCGGGTGGCCGGAAGTATAGTCCCCCCATGACACGTTCGGAAAGAGGATCGCCGATAAGAGCCGTCCGCCGAGTTTCGGCAAGCGGGCTGGTTTTTCTTGTCCTCCTCTTCACGGCCCAGATGAATTCCCTTGGGGCCGGGGACGGGTTACCTCCCGGACCGGCGACGACGCTGAGGATCGTCAATCTCGCGGGAACGCCCTACCAGATGGGCAGGACCCACGGCCAGACCCTCAAGGCGGAGATCCGGGAGCTGGTCAAGCGCTGGAAAGACGACCTGGAAAAGACCTATCAGGTCCCAGCGAACGTTTTTATCCGGGAATTCCTCGAGAAAACCGACTTCAAGCCGGCCATGGACCGTTGGACGCCGGGCCTTCTCGATGAAGTCCGCGGCATCGCCGAGGGGGCCGGGATCGATTTCGACACGATGTACGTCTACCAGCTCATCGATGAGGTCTGGACCATCGGCCCGGACCTGAGTTTCTCCAAATGCACCTCGATCGCGGCCGGAAAGAGGAATGGCGATCCCGCCTATGTCTCCCAAACCCTGGATATCCCCGCCTTCTATCACGGCTTTCAGACGGTCCTCCGCATCCGGGACGATCGGGACGATCTCGAGACGCTCGTCTTCACGATCCCGGGAGTCGTCGCCGCCAACGGTCTGAACAGCCGTTCGGTCGGGGTCTGCGTCAATGCCGTCACCCAACTCGCCTATTCACCCAAGGGGCTGCCCGTCGACTTCGTCATCAGAGGCATCCTGCGCCAGAGGACCTACGAAGAGGCCGTGAAATTCCTTCAGGACATTCAGCCCGCGGCGCCACAGACCTATGTCATCGGCGGGCCGGCCGAGGTCGCCGTATTCGAGCGCTCGGCCGACAAGATATCCAAGTTCGTCCCATTCGATGGCGCCGAGTTCAGCTACCATACGAACCATCCGATGGTCAATGACGATTACAATCCGAAATTCCCGCAATTATTGAAGCGCAACAACCTGACGCTCGAGAGCTATCAGGCCCGCTGCCCGCGTTTCAAGTTCCTCGGCCGGCTGCTCAAGGACAACTCCGCCGTCCTGGGCCTCGACGCGCTCAAGGGGCTCTTCAGGGACCGCGCCTCCGGGATCAATAACGCGGGGACTTACGGCTGCACGATCATGCTCCTGGGCGCGAGACCTGAGCTGCACATCTCGCCGGGCCGGCCGGACGAAGCGCCGTTCCAGGTCATCGGTTTTTCGCCGCGACCTGGGCGATAGCCCCCCGTATGTCAGTTCGTTTTGGGGCTGACGAATTCCGATAGCTTCCTGAGTGTCAGGCCGGGATCGTTCTCGACGTCCTGCCGCAGCCAGCCCAGATGCCCCGCCCCGTAGATCACCAGCACGCGCTCGTTCGGCGATTCGACGAGGCGGACGATATTATTGAAGATGCGGATGTTCCGTTGGTACCAGCTGGCCAGGAGGTCCGGTCCGGCATAATCGCCCGGCTCCCCGAGGCGAGCTTCACGGAAGTAGAATCCGACGTCCTGGGCCGCCGCCTTGTCGTCGTTCATGAGGAGCAGCGTTTCGAGTATGGTGTGGGACTTGAGGTAAGCGTCCTGCTCTTTGACCATCTCGCCGACATCGGACATGAGCCGGTCCATGATCTGCGACTGCCCCTTGGCCTTGGCGAAGTTGATCACCCGCTGCATGGGGTACTCGCCGTCGATGTCGACGGGGTGGATGGCCTTCATCCCGAGCTCCTTTGCCAGCCGGAAGCCGACCTGGTCGATCTCGTTGGCCGTCAGCGTATACTTGCCGGCCAGGTAATCGGCGTACTGCTTGGGGCGACGGTCTTCATAAACCGTGGACTCGACGGCGATCTTGGTCGGCTTGAATCGCTTCAATACTTCGAGCAGCTCGGCGATCTCGGCCTGCCGTTTGGGCGCGAGCACGTCGTCCGCCTCCATGTTGAAGATATCGCGGCCGGGATTGGCCATGTGGTAGGTGCCGAGGACCAGGATCTCGGCGCGTCGCGGCGGAGCGTCTTTCGCAACGGCGGACAAGGAAGAAAGGGCAGCGAGAAATGCGATTGCAGCCAGGCCCATCGAGGGCCGGACAAGACGGGATCTTCTCATCGAAGCAGACCTCCAGGTCGGATTCCAACCGGATAGACGGTCCGGCCGGGCGAAAGGTTGCCCGCATTGCCGGGGAAAAAATCCTGTCGGACAGGACTCAACGGGCTCCCCAGGCAGCTCTCATGAGTTTCTCCCGGTCAGAGGGTCTGGCACGCAATCTGCTTGAAAGCGGAGAGAAGGGATCTGTTCAGACACCGAAAAACAGATAAATGGGAGGCCGGCATTGACTAATTATGGGGCTCATTCGGCTGCCATGCTCCTCGCAAGCGTCCTGGCCCTCGCCCCGAGCTCGTTTTCGCAGCAAATGCCCCAGCATATGCACGGCATGGTCGAGGCAAAGCCCGGGCCTGAAATGGGGGGCTTCCTCCTTGGCGGCGTCCCGATGAACCGCGAGGGCTCGGGCACGAGCTGGCTTCCCGATTCGTCGACGATCGCCGCCTTCCATCTTTCTTTCGGGAACTGGAACCTCATGGTCCACGGCTCCGCTTTCGTTCGGTTCACGAGCCAGGACGCCGGCAACGCGGGAGAGAGGGGCGATCGGAAGCTGGACGGGCCAAGCATGATCATGTTCAGCGCGAGCCGGCCGGCAGGCCGCCACGGCCGCTTCATGTTCAGGACGATGCTCTCCCTCGATCCGCTCATAGAGGGCGGGTCCGGCTATCCACTCCTCTTCCAGTCAGGCGAGACTTGGCAAGGGACCGAACTCGTCGACCGCCAACATCCCCATGACCTTTTCGGCGAGCTGGCGATGTCATATAGCCGGACGATCGGAAAGGACGCCGAAGCCTTCCTCTATCTCGGCTATCCCGGCGAGCCCGCGCTCGGACCGCCGGCATTCCTGCACCGGGCCTCGGCGGAAAACGACCCCGACGCCCCGCTCGGGCATCACTGGCAGGATTCAACCCATATTGCCTTCGGCGTCATTACCTCCGGCGTCCGACTGGGTGACGTCAAGCTGGACGGATCCCTCTTCACTGGCCGCGAGCCCGATGAGGAGCGCTATGGTTTCGACCGGCCTCATCTCGATTCATGGAGCGGCCGGCTCTCCTGGAACCCCGACCAAGATTGGTCCCTTCAGGTGTCGCAGGGGTTCCTTCGCGGCCCCGAAGCCGTTGCGCCCGATGTCGATGTCCGCCGGACGACCGCTTCGGCCATTCACAACGTGGCTCTTGGTAGCGGCCGGAACCTAGCCTCTGCGCTCATCTGGGGGTGGAATCGGGACTCTGAGGAGCGGAGCACCCACTCCTTCCTCCTCGAGTCGAGCTTCGATTGGGGCAGGCAGGCGATCTTTGCGCGGGCCGAAGTCGTGCAGAAGACGGGCCATGACCTGGGCCTGGAAGCCCTGGAAAATGAAACCTTCTGGATCAATGCCTGGACTCTGGGCAGTTCACGGAACCTGTCGCCCTTAGATGCGCTTGGACTTTACGTGGGCGCCCAGATAACCATCAGCGCGGTTCCCCGAGCGCTGCGTCCCGAGTACGGCCGATTCCCTGTTTCATTGAGCGTCTATCTGAGAATCTCTCCGGCAAGGATGTCCCATTCCGGGATGGGCGGCATGAGCATGACGAGCTCGCCGTCCCTATCGACCTTTAGAAAGGAGATATGAAAGTGGATATCAGCCCCGATCTGACGGTGGACGCGAGCGATCTGGCCTGCCCCATGCCTATCATCATGACCAAGAAAGCCCTCGATGGAATGAAGGTCGGGGAGGTTCTGAAGATGATCTCGACCGACCCCGGTTCCGTCAGCGATATGAAGGCCTGGACCGGCAAGACCGGCCATGAACTGATCGGCCACGAGGAATCCGGTGATCGATACGTTTTTTATGTCCGAAAAACGAAGTGAGGGATATTCCCGACCGTCTGGGGAACGAAGGTCAATAGGAGAAAAGTGATGCCTGAAGAATCGGCCAAGAGGCTGGCGATCATCGCTCTGCACGGGACCATGGATATGGCTTACCCGCCGTTCATTTTGGCGACCACCGCCGCCACCATGGACATGGAAGTGGCCATCTTTTTCACGTTTTATGGGCTGGACCTATTGAAAAAAGGGAAGATCGATAAGCTCAAGATCGCCCCCATTGCCAACCCCTCCATGCCGGTCCCCATTCCCAATATCATCGGGATGCTGCCCGGAATGACCGCGATGGCGACGATGATGATGAACAAGTGGATGAAAAGAGCCAAAGTTTCCAAGTTGAGCGAGCTCCTCAGTCTCTCCATAGAATTGGGTGTGAAGCTCATCCCCTGCCAGATGACGATGGATGTCATGGGCATCAAGAAAGAAGACCTGATCGACGGGCTGGAAATCGGCGGCGCCGCGACCTTCCTGGAGTTCGCCAGCCACAACGCGATCACGTTGACCTTCTAGCCGGGGGATGATAGGGCTTGACGAAATATTAACAGAATCTTGACAACATTTCCCTGTCCCGAGATATGATATCGCTGCCCGGGGGGACCGGCACTCATTTTTCATAGTCCTTAAAAGGGGGCCATTATGAAAGATGCGGGACCTTCAAGAACCGTAACGATCGTTCGATCCCGTTCGAAGAGGAGGCGTTTGTTCCTGGGTTTCCTCGCTCTTTCGTTCCTTCTTCCCGCACCTAGCCGGGCGCCGGAGATCCAGGCGGCTTTTCCCGATCAGTTCCGAGCGGCGGCCATACCCGCCCCGCAACCTGTGCCCGACTTTGGCAAGATCCCGCTTCAGTTCATTCCAAACCGGGGGCAGAAGGACGGACGGGTGGCCTATTATGTCGCGGGCCGGGACAAGACGATCTTTTTCACGGCCGAGGGATTGACGTATGTCTTGGGCGGACAGAAAGGCAAACCCGGGCCGAGCGATAACGAGTCCCTCGGAAAGCCGGACCAGGGGCATTCCGGCCGCTGGGTCGTGCGGCTCGATTTCGTGGAACCTGCCGCCAAAGTCAAGCCAGCCGGCCTGGAATCGTCCGGGACCGTCGTTTCATATTTCAAAGGCCGGCCCGACGAATGGAAGACGGGGCTTGCCGCCAGCTCGAAGATCATTTATCGGGACTTATGGCCCGGCATCGACCTTGTCTACTCCGGTTCGTATGATGCCATGAAATACGAGTTTCTCGTCCATCCCGGCGCGGACCCGGCCCGTATCCGGCTGGCCTATAGGGGGGTTGAAGCGGTGGGCCTGACGACCGACGGCCGGCTCGAAGCGAAGACCCCGGCAGGGAATATTTCCGACGACAGGCCCCTCGCCTATCAGGAAGTGGGCGGCCGACAGGAGGCCGTCGACGTGGCCTACGATCTCGCCGAGCAAACGTACGGCTTCAAGCTGGGAGATTATGACAAGGGCCGAACGCTGGTCCTTGACCCGTCCGTGCTCGTCTACTGCGGCTACATCGGGGGCGATGAGGCCGATACTCCCCAGGGCATCGCCGTCGACGCCGCGGGCAACGCCTTTATCACGGGCTACACCCAATCAGACGGATCCAGCTTCCCGGTGACGGTCGGTCCGGACCTCACGTTCAACGGCGGGAGTTCGCCTGCCTATGATGCCTTTGTCGCTCGGGTGAATGCCTCGGGCACGGCTCTCGATTATTGCGGCTACATCGGGGGCTCGGGATCGGATTCCGGTCTCGGATCGGATTCCGGTCTCGCCATCGCCGTCGATGCCTCGGGGAATGCGTACGTGACCGGTCTGACGGGCTCCACGGAAGCCGACTTTCCCGTCGTCGCAGGCCCTGACCTGACCTACAACGGCGGGGAGGACGATGCCTGGGTGGCTAAGATCGATCCGTCGGGAACGGCCCTCCTTTATTGCGGCTACATCGGAGGCTCGGGAAACGATGTCGGCCGCGGCATCTCGGTCGACGGCTTGGGTCAAGCATATATTACCGGGGAATCCACATCGCCCCAGGATTCATTCCCCCTGGCCGTCGGTCCGGATCTGACCTTCAACTCCTCCAGCGGAGGTATGGACGCCTTTGTCGCCAAAGTGAACGCCGCCGGAACCTCGCTGCTGTACAGCGGCTATATCGGAGGGAGCAACTTTGACCGCGGCTACGGGATCGCCGTCGACGGATCGGGATGCGCCTACGTCACGGGATACACAGCTTCCCGCGAATCGACCTTCCCGGTTAAAGCAGGCCCCGGCCTGGTGTCCAAGGGCGGGGTCGATGCCTTCGTGGCGAAGGTCAACGCAACGGGCGAAACCCTGGATTACTGCGGTTTCGTGGGCGGGCAACTTGACGATTTCAGTTACGCCGTCGCCGTGGACGGATCCGGATGCGCCTGCATCACGGGGGAAACCTTGAGCGATGCAGCGACATTTCCCGTGGTCATCGGGCCACTCTTGACCGGCCGAGGCGGGTTCGTGGCCAAGATAAAGTCGGACGGGACGGGCCTCGTCTACTGCGGTTTCATCGGCACTTCAGTCGGCTCCCTGACCGGCCGGGGGATAGCGGCCGACACGTCCGGAAGCGCCTATGTCACCGGAGAGACCTCATTGGACCAGGCGCACCTCCCGGTGACCGTGGGCCCGGACCTGACGCACAACGGAGTCGAGGACGCTTTCGTGGCCAAGGTGAAGCCGGACGGCACGGGTTTCGACTACTACGGCTATATCGGCGGCGGATCGCCGGATAGAGGCTATGCCATCGCCGTGGACGGTTTTGGAAATGCCTACGTCACGGGAACGACCAGTTCCCATGCAGACGCTCCTGGGTACTTTCCCGCGACTGTGGGGCCCGACCTGACCCATAAGCCCGGCGGTGCCGATGCTTTTGTGGCCAAGGTCCCGCCGAATCCCGTCGCGCTCCCGTTGCCCGTCCTGACGGCCGTTGTTCCTGACAACTGCCCGCTCGACGCGCCCACGATAGCCCTGACCATCGAGGGCGCGAATTTCATCGACGGGGCGATCGTGATATGGCGCCGCGACGGCCTTATGCCGCTTGATTTCCCTACGACATTCATCGACAGCACAAGGCTCGATGTGACGATCGATGCCTCCTATCTCCACCAGGCCGGGGTCCTTGAGATCCGGGTCCTCAACCCCAACGGAGAGATCGGGAATCCCCTTGCATTCACGATCAACAACCCTCTTCCGACCCTGGCTTCGATCAGCCCGGCGTCGGTGACAGGAGGCGGCCCCGATTTCCGAATAACGCTGACTGGGACGAACTTCTTCGGCGAATTCCCCGTCGTCCGTTGGAACGGGGTCGACATGGCTCAGTGCGGGACCGCCGGCCGCACGGAGATGTGGGCGGAGGTCCCCTCGAGCCTGATCACGGCTGGAGGCGAGGTCGAGATCACCGTCTATGTTCCGTCGCCAGGAGGGGGAACATCAAACGCGCTCATCCTCCCCGTGTCGACCTTCAGCTTGAGCCCTTCGCCGGCGACGGCGACGGTCAACGCCGGCCAGTCCGCGACGTTTTCGATCGAGTTGGCGCCGCAATTCGGGTCCTTCGACTCGGCGGTGTCCTTCGTCAAGGGCAGCCTGCCGAAAGACTGCACGGCGGCGTTCTCACCAGCCAGTGTAACACCCGGCGCCGGTGCCGTTTCGACCACACTGACCGTCACCACCCAGGCTCGCTCGAACTCGGCGGCCGGTACGGCGGGACCGACGGATATCCTTCCGCCCGCCCTCGGCCTCCTGCTCGCCGGGATCCTGGCATTGTGTCCGTTCCTGTCGCGGCGGCTGCCGTCCGGGAAGCCGCTCCGACGGTGGGCCATGGCCGCGGTGTTCGTCGGCGCATTCATCGCACTCGGCAGCTGCAGCAGCGGGGACGGGGGCGGGGATCCTTCCAAGGGCACACCGGCCGGCACCTATCAGATCAGCGTCGAGGGGCGTTCAGGCAATATTGCGGTTCCGACGACGGTTTCGCTGACTGTCCGATAAAAGGGACGCGATGCTGCTCAAGGCCCTGCTAACGGCCTCTTCGCTCCTCAGCCGTCGCTATCGCAGGGCACTGCCGACGTAGAGTGTCCCTAAGTTCACATTGTAGCTGTACACGTAGCTCTTTCCGTCGCCGCTGAAGCGGATTCCGGGGAGGCCCGTCAACCCGGCCCTGGGCAGCTGGCCGCCGATGTCAACCCAAGGCTCGGCTTGACCCGTCCGGATGTCGAGCCGGTAGATCCGTTTGGGGAGCGTGATCCCATTCGGGCTGTTGAGCATCTCTTTTGAGGACGCGGCCCATAGGTGATCCGGGTCCAGGAAGCCCCCGGTTCCCCATTGCGAGGAAGCGATGGGCAAGGGGATCTTCCCGCTCCCGTCAATGGCATAGAGATAGAGGATGTCGTCGGGTTGCGCGACATTATCGGCCAGGACGTAATTGCCGTCCGGCGTCGCGGACCCGATCCACCAGCCCGGCGGCGTGATGGGCGACGGCGGACTGCCGTCGAGTCGGGCCAGCCAGCCCTGGAGACCGCCGGTCTCGGTCATATAGATCGCCCCAGAGCCGTCCGGCAGCCAGCCGACGACCGAGTACCTTCCGTCCTTATCGCTCGTCACCTGCCGCGGCTCGCCGGGACCGGTCGGCATCAGCGTGACCTGGAAGGTGTCGCTTCCCTTGAGGACCATAAGAGCCAGGACCCACTTGCCGTCAGGCGAAATGCGGCCGCCCCCCCAACCGTAGCCGAGGCGCTGGGGCGGCGAACCGTCCATCCCGCGTAAGAAGATGCTCCAGCTGTTCTCCGGGCTCGATTCCCCTCCTTCGCTGAAGACGAGGGTCTTGCCGTCCGCCGAGATGTCGTTGGCCTGCGACCAGCCGTAATAGGTCAGATCGCGTTCGGCCGTGTCGGCCGGCGTCTTCCCGTTGATGCCATACATGATATCCCGGCTGAGCAAGAGCACGCGGCCATCCCGACCGATATCGAACAGATTCAAGCGGGGACTCCGGAGAACGCCGCGTTCCCGGCCGGCCAGATCCATGGCGCGGACGGCCTCCCCGTCGATCGTAAACCAGACGTCGGCACCCGAACGAAGCCAGGCGGCCTTCCCCGGGAGGAATAGGCCGTCATGAAAGGCCGATCTGGCCTTGACGCGGCCGGCACGGTCGATGATGACGACGTAACCGTGCGAGATGATGTGCTCAAAGAAAGCCAGGTAATCGCCCCGCGGCGATATGGCCAAACTCGAGAGCGTCTGCCCCGGCTGGCTGGGACGATAGATGACCGTGCCGGAGGGATACTCGATCACTCCGTTGTGAACGACTGCCAGTTCGGCCCCGTCGGGGCTCCAATCCGCGCTTGTCACGCCCGCGAGAACGTTCTTCGGGGCCCCGTTGGCGAGCGGCGCGGTCGCTAGTGTCCCTCCCCGAAGGAGAGCCAACTCATTCTTCGAGGAAACAGCCAGCACCCGGTATCCCCTGAGACCCTCGCGGAGAACCGAATCCACCCCGTCCGCCCGGGCCGTGTAGACGTCGAGGGGACCGCCGTCCCAGCGGGCCGTATAAACGACATTTTGTCCGTCCGGGGTGAAGACGGCGCCCATGATGATCCCCCGGCGGAACGTCAGCCGGTGGAACGACGGGAGCGGGAGTTCGGCGGCACGCCGCCCCGCGAAGAAAGCCACGGCCGCTAACGCGGCGACCGCCATCACTCCCATGGAAAGGAGGGCGATGCGTTTGGCCCGTGAGCGGTGCGGAACGGCCTCGATCGCGGTCTGGCTCGCGGACGACGGGAAGCGCAGCTCTTCGAGGATGCCCTCGAGGTGGCGGGCGATGTCGCCGGCCGACTGCCAGCGTTTGTCCGGGTCCTTGGCCAGGCACTGCCGGACCAGGCGCTCGACCGAGGGCGGCGTCACCGGCTGGCGCTCTGTGAGCGACGGCGTGTCGCCGGTCATGATCGCGGCGATGATACTGGCCTGGCTATCCCCGCCGAAGGCGCGCCGGCCGGACAGCATTTCGTAGAGCAGCGCCCCGAAAGCGAAGATGTCGGTACGAGCGTCGGTCTCCTTCCCCTCCAGCTGTTCGGGGGCCATGTAGGGGACGGTTCCGGCAATGTATCCCGCCTGGGTGATCGGCGACGAACCGATAGATAGGGTCGCTCCGACTTCGACGCTCGGGCCCTTAGGCCGCGCCTTGGCCAGGCCGAAATCGAGGAGCTTGGCCCCTTCCTTGGTCAGGATGACGTTGCCGGGCTTGATGTCGCGGTGGATGATGCCCTGGCGATGGGCTTTGCTCAGGGCGTCGGCGACCTGGGCCCCATAGTTTAGGACCTCTTTCAATGGCAGCGGACCTTTGGCGATGCGCTCGGCCAGGCTTTGGCCCTCGAGGTATTCCATGACCAGGAAATCGATGTGCCCCGCTCCCGGGACCGCGGCCGAGCCGATATCGTAAAGGGTGCAGATGTTCGGGTGATTGAGGGCCGAAACGGCCCGGGCCTCCTGCTCGAAGCGGCGCTTGCGCTCGGGGTCGGCGGCAAAATCGGCTGGCAGGACCTTGATGGCGACGGTACGGCCGAGGCGGGTGTCTTTCGCTCTATAGACCTCGCCCATGCCTCCGGCGCCGAGCGGCCCGGAAATCTCATAGGGGCCGAGCTTTGTTCCTGAAGCTAACGCCATGCGGGCACCTGTTCGAGGAGCGGTCCTTATTGCCCAAATGGTATTCGCACCCCGGCCCCGAGTCAAGGAATGGATTCCGGTCTTATGGCTTGACTTGGCCCGATAGGTCGGTGATAATCGCGCTCATAGCGAAGAAGGAAGCGGGAACCCCTCCTTTTTCGCGCGCCTGATGCCTCAAGGAGGGAATCATGGTGCGACCGGGAACCGCGATCATCATTCTTCTCATCATGCTGGCTGTCATAGGCATATCCCTGTCCGCCCAGACGCCCACGGGCAAGATATTCGGCACGGTCACGGACGAGCAAGGCTCAGCGCTACCGGGCGTCACGGTCGAAGCGACGAGCCCCAAGCTCGTCGGCAAGGCCGCGGCCGTCACCGACGAGAACGGCGTCTATCGCATCTTCGCCCTGACCCCGGGCACCTACCGGATCATCTTCGCGATTCAGGGGTTCAAGACCGTCGCCCGCGATGGGATCGTTGTCGCGATCGAGCAGAGCGTCAAGCTGAACGTGTCCCTGCAGGCCGGCGCGATCGAGGAGCAGGTGACGGTCATCGGCCAATCGCCGCTCATCGACGTCAAGAGCACCGTCAAGGGCATGACCATGACCCAGGAGGTCTTCAGCGCTCTGCCCCGCGGCCGCGACTTCGACTCGCTGGTCAACGCCATCCCCGGCGTCCAGAACGAGACCATGCTCTCCGGCATCTCGGTCGACGGGGCCTCGGGCGCCGAGAACATGTTCTATGTCGACGGCACGGACATCACCAACCTCTACACCGGGGTGCGCGGCCAGGGCGTCGCCTTCGAGTTCGTCGACGAGGTCCAGGTCAAGGCCAGCGGCTACCAGGCCGAGTACGGAGGCTCGCTCGGCGGCGTCGTCAACGTCATCACACGGCAGGGGGGCAACGCCTTCCACGGCGACGTCATCGCCTATTACAGCGGCTCGGGGCTCAACGGAAAGGAACGGGACACCCTGCGCCTGAATCCCTACGACGTCAGCGTCGCCGAATACGTCAACTACCAGGACCTCTACGGCAAGGACGATATCGACCGCTTCGAGGCCGGGTTCAACCTCGGCGGGTATATCCTCAAAGACAAGCTGTGGTTCTTCACCTCCGTCCTGCCGGTCTATCTCGAGACCGGCCGTCATGTCGTCTTCCTCGATCCCTCCATGACCGAAGGGGACTACACGCGTCGGGACTATTTCCTTAACGCCCAGGGCAAGCTGACGGCCCAGCCATTCAAGTTCATGCGTCTAGGGGCGAGCATCGTCACCAATCTTCACAAGTACAAAGGGGACCTGCCGCCGCGGGACGGCACGGGCGACCCGACCGCCGTCTGGCCGGATTACGGCTTCAGCTATCCCTACTGGACGGCGGCGGCGTATGCCGACGTCACGGTCAGCAACAATCTCCTGTTCAGCCTCCGGGGCGGATCTTTTTCCACCGACACGACCGGCCAGCTCGTCCAGCCGTCTTCACCCCGGTGGGTGCACGGCGGGGCGGGCAACTCGGTCTTCCCGGATATCCCCGCGGAGTACATCCGGCCCCGGGGAGGGGCGAACATGGCCCTGAGCGCTCTCAGCGTCATCGAAAAGAAGCAGGCTCAGAAATCGTATGCCGGAGGCGACCTCGCATATTATCTCAACCTGGGCGGAGAGCATGCCTGGAAGCTCGGGGCCCAGTGGTCGCGGACGATCGAGGACTGGAAGTCCGGCTATAAGTATCCGGACTGCCCGAATATCGGTCTGGTCTGGGACCGGTCCCTCATTTCTCTGGGCCAGAACTACGGCCGCGGGACATACGGCTACTACAGCGTGACGGGAAGCGCGGCGACGGGTCCGATCGGCTACTTCTTCAGGGTCCACTCGGACCGCTGGGCGCTGTATCTTCAGGACAGCTGGACGATCAAGGGCCGCCTGACCCTGAATCTCGGCCTCCGGGCGGAGAACGAATACATCCCCGTCTACACCGCCGACCCGGCCTTCCAGGGGGTCAAGCCGATCGACTTCGGTTTCGGGGACAAGCTGGCCCCCCGCCTGGGTTTCATCTACGACGTCACGGGAGACGCCGGCCTCAAGGTCTTCGGCAGCTACGGCGTCTACTACGACGTCATGAAGCTCTACACGGCGGCCGCGGCGTTCGGCGGCCGGACGGCCGGCATCGCCTATTACACCATGGATACGTATGAATGGGACAAGATCGGGATCGACGGCTATTATCCCGGGACGCAGCTTCTGAACGTCAATGCGTCTTTCTTCGACCCGAGCTCGGTCGATCCCGAGCTGAGGCCCATGAGCCAGCGGGAGATCTCGTTGGGCCTCGAGAAGAAGCTCGCGGAGGACCTCTCCGCCACCGTCCGCCTGGTCCAGAAGCACCTGCGCTACGCGATCGAAGACGTGGGCGTTATCTCCGGACAGGAGATCTTCTATTATGAGACGAACCCGGGCTATGGCTATTCCCGGCCCATTTCGAACGGGGGAAAATTCGACGACACCTATCCGGCCGTCCCCAGAGCCAAGCGGGAATACTGGGGCCTGAATCTCAGTCTCGACAAGAGGTTCTCACGAAACTGGTTTGGAGGCGTCTCCTACACCTGGAGCCATCTCACGGGAAATTACTCGGGCCTGGCCAGCTCTGACGAGTACAATAACGACGGGACGGGGCGGAACAGCCCCAACGTCGAAAGGAACTTCGACACCTGGTACCTTGCGTACGACAAGGCCCTCGCTCCGATCGACGGGGTGCTGGCCACGGACCGGCCGCACGTCTTCAAGCTCTACGGCGCTTACACGCTCCCGTTCGGCCTGACCTTCGGCACGTTGATCAACGCCATGAGCGGGAGGCCGATAACGGAATACTGGAGCCTCGACAACGACGAATACATGCCCTACAACAGGGGCAACATGGGACGTACGCCGTTCCTGTGGCTCTTCAATCTCTACGCCGAATACACCCTGCACATGGGGAAGACATCGCTGGCTTTCAACGTCAACGTCGACAACGTCCTCAACAGGGCGACGGCCACAGGCTATTTCCCCTTTCGCAACCTCTATAACCTGACGGTGACTGAGGACATGATCCTCTCCGGGAACTGGCAGCTCGACGAGAGCGTCGGTTACGTCCCCAACAACGCCTTCGGAATGGCCGGGCTATTCTTCCCTCCGATCTCAGGCCGACTGGGGATGCGCTTCAGTTTCTAGGAGGCCGAGCGGGGGCCGAAATTGACGCCCCCGGAATGTTCTGATATTCTCCCCGAGCCAGGGGAATCGTGTCATGACCGTCATCTGTCCCAAGTGTTCGACCGAGAACACGCGGGACTCCCGGTTCTGCAAGACCTGCGCAACGTCTCTGACAGGGACGCATGCGAGCGGCGCGACGCTGACCCAGACGCTTGAGCGTCCCCTCCAGGAGCTCTCGCCCGGGACCCTGTTCGCCGGCCGCTACCAGATCATCGAGGACCTGGGCCAGGGCGGCATGGGCCACGTCTTCAAGGCCCTCGACACCCGGACGGGCGAGAAGATCGCCGTCAAAGTGCTCCGGGCCGGGCTCGAGGCCGATGGACGCACGCTCGAGCGCTTCAGCCACGAGCTCACGGCGGCCCGCCGGATCTCCCACCGCAACGTCTGCCGCATGTTCGACCTCGGCGAAGACGGGGGGCGGCTCTATATCACCATGGAGTTCGTTCCCGGCGAGGACCTCAAGAGCATCCTGAAGATGATGGGCGCGATGAGCCCGGCCCAGGCCGTGGGGCTGGCCGTCCAGATCTGCGACGGGCTCGAGGAGGCCCACCGTCTGGGCGTCGTCCACCGCGACCTCAAGCCGGCCAATATCCTGGTCGACAAGGAAGGCCACGCCCGGATCATGGATTTCGGCATAGCGCGGAGCGCCCGGTCGAGAGGCATCACCGACACGGGGACCATGGTCGGGACCCCGGATTACATGTCCCCGGAGCAGACCGAAGGCCGGGACGTGGATGCCCGCTCGGACCTCTATTCGATGGGGGTCATGCTCTTCGAGATGGTCACGGGGCAGCTGCCCTTCGAAGGCGATACGGCGCTGGCCGTGGCGCTCAAACACAAGACAGAGAGGCCGCCCGACCCGAAGTCGGTCGTCCCCGGCCTGCCCGGAGATCTGTCCAAGGTCATCCTGAAAAGCCTGGAGAAGGACCCCGCTCGCCGCTACCAGTCGGCCGCAGACCTGCGGGCCGACCTAGAGGCCGTGGCCGCGGGGCTTCCCGGCGGATCACGGGTGCTGCCCCGCCGGAGGCCTTCGACCTCGCGCGAGATCACGGTCAAGCTGCCGCTGAAGCGCCTGGTCTGGCCGGGCGTCGCGCTCGCCGTCCTGGCCGTCGCGGCGGTCTTCCTGTTCCCCGTCTTGAAGAAAGGCGGGGCCGGCAAGGCCGCGGCCAAGATCCCGGGATCCGTCGCGGTCGTCGCGTTCGAGAACCAGACCGGCGACGCCAAGTACGACACCATGCGCAAGGTCATCCCCAGCCTCCTCATCACGAACCTCGAGAACACGGGCCTGTTCAAGGTCTCAACCTGGGAGCGCATGCGCGACGTGCTCGGGCAGATGGGCCGCAAGGACCTCGAGGTCGTCGACGGGGATGCCGGCTTCGCCTTCTGCAGACGCGAAGGTGTGGCCTTCATCGTCGTCGGCAGCTTTTCCAAGCTGGGCGACACGTTCGTAACGGAGTTCAAGCTCCTCGATCCCGACTCCCGCAAGATCGTCGCCACCGCTGCGGCCCGCGGCGCCGGCGAGGAGAGCATCCTCAACGCCCACATCGACGAGCTCAGCCGCCGGCTCGCCGCGGGCATGGGCGTCGCGGGGCCGCAGCTCGACGCGACCCACATGGCGGTGGCCGAGCTCACGACGCACTCGACCGAAGCCTACGCCGCCTATCTCCAGGGCAGGGAACAGCTCGACCGGTTCGAGGAACCCGAGGCCCGGAAGTCCTTCGAAAAAGCCGTCGCCCTCGATCCCGAGTTCGCCATCGCCTACGTGCGCCTCGCTCAGACCCTCGAACGGGACGGCGATACGGCCAAGATCCAAGCCGCCTACCGCAAGGCCAAGGAGCTCTCGACGCGCGCTCCGGAGAAGGAGCGCCTGCTGATCGAGGCCAGGTATGCCTGGCGCGTAGAAAAGGACAACCGGAAGTCGATCGAGCTGCTCCGGACGCTGGTCGCGAAATATCCCACCGAGAAGGAATTTCACTTCGAGCTCGGGGGCCGCCTGTACGCCGATCCCGAAGCCGCGATCGCCGAGTATCAGGCCGCTCTGGCGCTCGACCCCGAGTACGGCAACGCCCTGAACTCGATGGCCTTTGCCCTGGTCAGGAAATCCGACTTCGCCGGGGCCCAGACCGCCCTCGAGCGCTATGTGGCCGTGGCGCCGAACGAGTTCAATCCTCTCGATTCGCTCGGCTTGCTCCTGTTCTTGCGGGGCCGGTACGACGAAGCGATCGACAAGTACAAGAAGGCCATGGCCTTGAACAACCAGCTCGGTGAAGAGGGCCCCATCGGATACATGACGGCCATGAAGGAGGACTACGACGGAGCGCTCGTCTGGCTGGACCGCTATATGACCAACGTCTACTCGGATGCCGCGCGCGCCGAGGGCCCCGTTTGGCAGGGCATCATCAACTACTTGATCGGAAGGCGGACGGCGGCTTTCGAGCGTCTGGAGGCGGGGCTGGCCCTGGCCCGTTCGAGCAAGAGCACGTTCCGTGAAGGCCTCATTCACGTCATGCGGGGCTTCATGCGCAGCGATATGGAGGAGAAGGAGTTGGCTCGCGAGGATTTCGATCTGGCCGGCCGGATCCTCGAGCAGGTATCCACCAGCTCTCAAATCGCATGGCGCACGGGAAAACTCTATATGGACATCCGGTGGAGGGACCCGGCCGCGGCAGACAAGGTCATGGCCGAACTCGACCGCATCGTCCCCCCGGAGAATCTGGCCCCCTGGAGCGCGGCCATGCGCCGTTCCTTCCTGATCCTGAGGTATCTCGGCCGGGGCGAAGAGGAGGCGGCGCTCCGCGAGGCCGCGCTGCCTCGTTCCTACGAGATCGTGAATCCCAATCTGAATTTCAACCTGATGTCGATCGGCGCCGCTAATATGCCCTTGACGGCGGACGGCATCGCCCAGCTGCTGGCCCGCAGAGGGCAGCTCGACAAAGCGATCGAGGAATACCGCCTGCTCATGACTACAGGGCCGGGGACCGGGCTCCGGCGCCTGATCAACCCCATCTACCACTTCCGGGTCGCCGGACTCTACGAAAAGAAGGGCGACAAAGCCAAGGCCATCGAGCATTATCGGAAGTTCCTGGAGATCTGGAAGAACGCTGATCCGGAACTCCCCGAACCAGGGCTGGCCAAGGCGCGTCTGGCCGCTCTCGAGAAGTGATCGAGCCCGCGGACTATTTTTCGTCCTTATAAACGCCCTGGATGATGATCTCGTACGGCAAGGGTTTGGTGAGGAGGCTTGGGTCTTTCTGGGAGCCTCTCACCCGTCGCGATACTTCCGCGAAATCCATCCTCGGCAGTCCGTAGACGTGCAGACGGTCTCCTCGTCTAAGGACTCTAACCGCTTTCTCGGGAGGCGTGCCCTTTGCGAAAACCATCCGAAGGCGTTTCACGAGCAAGTTTCCCTCCATGTCCATCGCCGATGCGATCACGAACCTGCCCCCTGGCGCCAAGATCTGCCGCTCCTCGGTGATCTCCATGATGAACTCCACATCGTTGTAGAGCCCCTTCCGGGTGACCAGGGAGACCGTCTTGGGGTGGACCGTGAGCGTGCAATCGGCTCTCTCATACATTTCGAAAGTGCTGCCGGCCCCCCCGGGCATGTATCCCTCGACAGGCCTGAAGGTATCGAGGGTCTCGATATTGTTGATCCTCGTGATGGGATGGACCTCGAAGACATGGCCCGGGCTGTTGGATTTGGACGCGGGAAGTGGCGTCCCCTGCTCTTCTGTTGCGCGTCCAGCGTGCTCTGCCCAGATCCTCCAAACGCCGGAGATCTTCAAGGGCCTTCCTGTGCCCTCGAAGCTATGGACGAGGTCCGCCGCCCTTTTCGCCATGGCGCCGTTTGCGATCTCTGCGACGGCTGGGAGGCCAATCTCGGGGGCTTGACCCGCCATATGAAGATCACCATCGAAGATGCGGGCGGCAGGGTTCTGCATCGCCTGGTCCACGGTGAACGTCGTGGCGATGCTGACCCTGTCTTTATACTTCTCGAGGAAGGACTTGTTGATCTGGATCTCGATGTCCCTGGCGGAGAAAAATTCATTCACGTTCATATAGGCTCTCGTCGCCTCGCGCGCGAGGAACGCGCAGCCATTGAGGATGCCCATAAGCAGGAAAAGCGCGGTGGTAACTCGAGCCGATGGACGGTGTAAGGGGTGTCCCTTCATGGCCTCCTCCGTTTGCCGCTGGACATAGGATTCTTTATTCGCGGCGCGCCCATATCCAGGTCTTAAGGTTTCGCACCGTGTCCCCTTGTCATAAATTAATGATATCGCCGGCCGCGGAATCAAGTCAAGAACCTGGAACCGCTTGGACGCTGGGGGGACGCGTGGTTGGATCTCTATCCGGGCCAGGGCGAAGGGATTGAGCAGGAAATTCGGGCTTTAATATGATAAACTTCCTTGGTTCCTCCGCGCCTTCGATCATATCGCGCATGGGAGGGTCAAGGTCCCGGTGGGCCTTCCGGACTTCAAATCCGGTATGGGGCTATAGACGTCCCGGGTGGGTTCGACTCCCACACCTTCCCGCCACTCCCCTATACATAATTAATTAAATAACTTATGAGAGTATTAACCACGCTCGCGGCCTGCCGCCAGGGGCTTGTCCACGAGAGCGGCAGCGAAGGGCTGGTTCTCAGTCCCTGTGGACCCGAAGCCACTTGACGTTCTGGAAGTCGTCAGCATCAATGAGCATCGTATCGACTCGGGGAGGCCCGCTGGCCTTCTTCAGAATCACGGTGATCTCCGTCGGCCTGAAATCGTAGATCGCTCCGGTGCCGCTGTCGATGGCAGTAAAGAGCCCGCCGAAGGCCGCTGCGCTGAGGATCCAGACCATCATGGCTCCCTCGCCATCATGGGCCACCGAATAGGCGCCGGCTGGCACACAGGCCGGTATCAGCCCGACGAGGAGGTTCGCAAAAAAGTGCGTTCCCGACGGCCTTCTTATTGGCCGGATCTCAACAGGGTTGTAGCCAAGGGATTCTATCCGAATGACCGGGCGCCTCAACCCCCGGTCCAGCTTCATCATGAGCGGGGTCAGGCCTTTCTCGACTCCGTTGACGGTGATCTCGGCTCCCAGGGGAGCAGAAGTCACAAAGACCCTCTGTTGCCTGCTCCGCGTCAGCGTCGCGCAGCCTGGAGAAAGCAGTACGCCCATAAGGGTCAGGATGAATAGAAAACGATTTGTGCTTTTATCCTTCATGGCCGGTCTCCAATAGAGCTTTGTGGGCGCATGTCCACGCGCTTAGTCCCTTCGGACACGGATCCACTTGACGTTCTGGAAGTCCCCGGCATCGAGGAGCACCGTGTCGACTCCGGGTGCCCCATCGGCCTTCGTCAGCGTCACCATGAGGTTCTCCGGCGTCAATGTGTATCCTTTGCCGCCGCCGAGATCTAGCGAAACAAAGAGTCCCCCGAGAACCGCAGCGCTCTTAAGGTAGGCCGAGAGAATTGCAGGCTCATCGGTGGGGTCAATCCTGGCATGGTCCGATCCCAACAAGAGCAGGGCCGGCACAATTCCGGGCGCCAATCCGAGGAGGAAGCTACCGGGAATTGTCTCCCCCGATATCTTTCGTCGCACCCGGATTTCGACAGGATTGTAGCCGGGGAATTCTATCCGAATGACCGGGCCCTTCAACATCCTGTCCAGCTTTATCAGGAGCGGGGTCACGCCTATCCCGATTCCGTTGATGATGACCGCGGCTCCCGCGGGAGAAGAAGTCACGGGGATCTTCTGCGTGCTCTTTACGGCCAAGGTCGCGCAGCCGGGAGAAAGCAGTGCGCTCGTAAGAGCCAAGATGAAGAACCGTGCTGCGTACCCTCTCCACATGGGGGCCTCGCTTTCGCTTATGAATTTATCACCTCCAAAAGGAGAGTTGTCAAAGTTTTGTCAATTTTGGGACTAACCCCGAATGTCGGTCTGGCGGAGGATGCCGCCCCGCCACTTCTTCTCGAGTTCCCGCCCGCTGACGTCTCTCATCATAACGGGCTCTAATTATTCCCGATATGCTAAACGATTATGACGACTTTGCCTCGGGCATGTCCGTCTTCAAGATATCGAAGGGCCTCGGCAGTCTCGGCTAACGGGAAGCGTTTATCGATGACCGACTTGACCTTGCCCTCCTTCATGAGCTCTATGAGGAATAGCAGGTCTTTTTGGTTTACGTTCGCGACCATGAGTCCCATGTTCTTGACTCCGGTCATGGACATGAGCATGAGCTGGAAAAATCGGCCCATAGAACCTCCCGCCAGGACATATCTTCCGCCGGGGGCCAAGATGTGCTTATATTTCGAGATCGAACGGTAAGCCGCGTTATCGAAGATCAGATCATATCGCTGCCCATTTTTGGTGACATCTTCCTGCGTATAATCGATGACATGGTCCGCGCCGATCGAGCGCACCAAGTCCATCTTTGCCGTACTGCAAACTCCCGTGACTTCGGTCCCGAATGCCTTGGCGATCTGGACTGCAAACGTTCCCACACCGCCGGAGGCCCCATTGATCAGGACCTTCTGCCCCGCCTGGATCTTTCCTTTATCGCGAAGTCCCTGCAAAGCCGTGAGTCCTGCCATCGGGACGGCCGCCGCTTCTTCAAAAGTGAGGTCGGCGGGCTTCGGCACAAAGCGCTTTTCGTTGACGCAGACAAACTCGGCAAATCCCCCGTAGCTGCCTTCTCCAAAAACGTCATCACCGGGCCGGAACTCGGTGACGTTGCGGCCGATCGCTTCAACCCGGCCCGCGATATCGGCTCCCAGGATCTTGTGTCTTGGTCTGAGAAAACCGGCACCCATGAGCCGCATGAAGAACGGGCTGGCTCTCAGGTGACGCCAGTCATAGGCATTGAGGGAGGCCGCATGGATCTTAACCAGTATTTCGTTGTCTTTGGGGACGGGTTTTTCAACCTCTTTGAGTCGTAGAACATCAGGCGGTCCGTATTTTGTATAAACGATGGCTTTCATGAGGTCAATCATGGAGTTCCTCCCCGGACAACTATAGCACTTCTCGAGAGGACCGATAAGCCGCATGGGCTTTGACATCCCGTTCGGGCGGCCGGTTTTTTTCTTGACAGGAAAGCCGACGGCGAGAATAATCTGTAACAATTCCGGGGAAGAACGACGAATATATAGAAGTTGTGGTCTTTTCTATTGATGGGAAGGGTCGAAAATGAAGAAGTGGATCGCGTTTTCGATCGTCATTGCTCTTTCGGCTTTAGTCCGCGTTGAGGGGGCCGCGGTCAAACCGCCGCCCTGGCTCGCCGAAGAAGCCGCCCGCCCCGTGCCCTCGCTCCCTCCCGAGACTGAGGCCGTCATCCTTCTTGACGAGCAGTCGACCGTCGTCAGTCCCAAGGGAGTCATGACCAGGACCTGCCGGCGGGCCGTCAGGGTCCTCCGGCCGGGCGGCGAACAGGCCGGCCGCCTGGCGCTGGCGGGCACCTACGACTCCAAGGTCAAGTCCATGACAGGATGGGTGATCAACCCGTCCGGATCATCCCGCGAAGTGACTATGAAACAGGTCATCTCGTCCTCCATAGTCCCCGACACCCTCTACATGGACGCTAAGATCATGATACTCGCCGTCCCCGAAGTGGGCGTCGGCAGCGTGGTCGGCTTCGAATGGGAGGAGGAGCGGACCCCGGAAGCTCTCGAAGACAACTACGATTTCCAGGGGAGATTTCCGATCGTCCGAGGCCGCTATGTGATCGACCTGCCCCCTCGTTGGGAGCCGGAGGTCAGATGGATCAAATGGGCCCCCGTCGAGCCGGGCCGCATTGACGCCAGGCCCGGCACGTGGTCTTTCGACATCCTCGACGTCCCGGCCATCGCCGATGAGCCCTATAGGCCCAAAGAGCGCGCTCTGGCCGGTCGCCTGCTCGTGCACGTCAAAGCCGCGGTCGCCACGGTCCGGTCCTTCTCCGGATGGGCCGACATGGGGGCCTGGTATGCGGGACTGAGCGGGCCGCGGCGCCTCCCCGACGAGGCCGTGTCGAAAAAGGCCCGCGAGCTCACGGCGGCCTCGCCCGACTCCCACTCGAAGATCAGGGCCCTGGCCGAATTCGCCCAGAAGGAGATCCGCTACGTCTCCATCCAGATCGGCATCGGGGGGTTCCAGCCCCACTTCGCGCAGAGCGTTCTAGCTAATCGCTACGGCGACTGCAAGGACAAGTCGACGATCCTCGCGGCCCTGCTCCAGGCGGTCGGTATCGATTCCCTCTTCATCGTCATCCACACCGACCGAGGCGGCGTGGACCCTCGGTCGGCAGTTTCGCTCGATAGCTTCAACCACGTCATCCTGGCCATCCGACTGCCCGACGACGTCTCCGACGCGGGGCTCGACAGTCTCGTTCGCCATCCGAGCCTGGGCCGGCTTCTCGTCTTCGACCCGACCATGCCGACGACGCCCCTCGGCCGGCTGCCTTACTACCTCCAGGACAATACGGGCCTGCTCGTGACCGGCGATGGCGGCGAGCTCCTGGTCCTCCCCCGTCCCGGCCCCGAAGGGAACGTCCTCGACCGTAAGGGCAACCTCGTTCTGACGGGCGACGGCTCGCTCGCCGGCGAGATCACAGAGACGCGGCGCGGCGCCGAAGCCGATTCGCTGCGCTATCAGATCCAGTCGGCGACCGAGGCGGAACGGCGCAAGTACCTCGAGACGTTCCTTTCCCGCTCCTTCGCGTCCTTCTCCCTCCAAACCTACGAATTCAAGAACCTCGACGACGCCCGCAGCGACCTCATCGTCAGTTACCGTTTCATCGCCTCGGCCTTCGCCAAGCGCGCCGGCGGCTATCTTGTCGTCCGCCCCCGGGTCGTCGGCAATAAGGCGCTCGACCTCGCCTCGAAGGACAAGAAGCCGCGGCGCTACCCCATCGATCTGGAGACGACGGCCTGCTCCCGGGACGAATTCACGATCGAGCTGCCGGTGGGCTGGACCGCCGACAGCCTGCCGAAGCCGGTCGTACTCGATGCCGGATTCGCCGCCTATTCGAGCCGGACGGAGGTGGCCGGGCCAACGCTCGTCTACCGGCGCGAGTACCGGCTGATCGAGCCGCTCTTGCCGGCGGCGCGCCACGACGAGGCCCTCAAGTTCTTTCTCGCCGTGGGAGCCGAGGAGCAGCAGAGCCTGCTTTTAAAGATCGCCGAGACCAGGAGGCCCTAATGTCCCAGAGACGTTCCTGCCTTGCATCCTGCGCGTCCCTGTATATCGCGGCCGCCCTCATCGCACTCTGCGGGCGGACGGCCGTTGCCCAAACCCCTTGGCCCGCGGTCAGTCCCGAGGACCTGGCTATGAAGGACTGCCCTCAGCAACCCGGCGCGGCGGCCGTCATACTCTACCGGGAGGAGATCACGAACGGTGAGACCTTCGCGACATCCGTTTTCAAGCGCCTAAAGGTCCTTACAGATGCTGGGCGGGAGTACTCGAACATCGAGATCCCCTTCGTCACAGGCTCCACCAAGATCACGGGCATCCAGGCCCGGGTGGTACCGCCCGAGGGTCCGGCGCGCGAGTTCGGCGGCCAGATCTTCGACAAGACGGCCGTGCGCTTCCGGAAGATGCGGGTGGCGACCAAGACCTTCGCCCTGCCCGACGTCGCCGTCGGCTCGGTCATCGACTACCGCTATAAGGTCGAGATCGATCACGGGAGCAGCGGATCCACAAAAGGCTTAGACGACCTCATCAGCGGCCTCGGCGGCTCCGGCGGCCGGCCGGAGGAAGGCGGCTATCCCGAAGAGAACAGGCTGCGCGCCCTGCCCTTCGAGAGCTGGGATGTCCAGGACGATCTTTTCACCAAGAAGGCCAAGTTCGCGACGACATCCAACGAGCTCTTGCTAGACTATCTGTTCGGCCGATACGGGTGCCGTATGGCCTGGGTCTCGATCGGCAAAATGTCGAGCAAGCCCAAGTTCGCGAATGACACGATCGAGCTGGAACTCGTCGATATCCCGGCCTACGAAGAGGAAGAGTACTCCGTCCCCGAGGAATCGCTGCGGACATCGGTCGACCTCTTTTACATCAGCGGCGAGGTCGATAACAACGAAGAATTCTGGAAGCTGGAGAGCGAGGAGTGGCAGAAGGGCGTCGAGGCCTTCCTCGGCAAGCCCGCCAAGCTCACCGCCGCCGCCCGGGAGATCATCGGCGACGCGACGGACCCCACCGAACAGCTCCGGCGGATCTACACCCGGGTCCAGGGGCTGCGCAACCTCAGCTATGAGAAAGGATTGACTCGCCGGCAGAGGAAGGAGCAAAAGATCAAGGACAACCGTAAGGTCACCGACGTCCTGGAACGGGGCTTCGGCGTTAGGAGCGACATCACCAGGACGTTCGTCGCCCTGGCCCGGGCCGCCGGCCTCACGGCCGACGTCGTCCGGGTCACGGCCCGTGACAACAAGATCTTCCGCAATAACTACCTCTCCTTCTACGGCCAGCTCGATTCGGAGGTGGCCACGGTCAAGGTCGGCGACAAGGTCCTGGCCTTCGATCCGGCGACCCCGTTCTGCCCCTTCGGACTCGTCCACTGGAGCCGGACGAACTCGGCCGCCCTCCGCGTCGCGGACGCCGGGCCGGCATTCTTCTCCATTCCGGTCTTCCCGGCTGACATGGCCCTGATACAGCGCGAGATCGCGTTGAAGCTCGACCTCCAGGGCAACCTCGCGGGGACCGTCACGACGACCTATTCGGGCCAGGAGGCCCTTGTCCGCCGGCTCAACCAAATTCACGACGACGAGGCCGCCCGGAAGGAAACGCTCGAAAAGGAGCTGGCCGATCTGCTCCCCATGGGGGCATCGGCCAAGCTGGTCAAGGTCGAGAACATTGACAATAATGCCCCGTCCCTGATCGCTCATTATGAGGTCTCCATCCCAGGCATCGGGACAGCCGCCGGGGAGAAGATGCTTTTGCCGATCTCCCCGCTGGCCGGCACGGGACAATATCCGTTCCGTCACAACGAGCGCAAGAATCCGGTCTACATCCCATATCCGTTCCGCCAGTTCGACGACATTGTCATCACCCTGCCCGAGGGGCTCACCGCCGAGGTCCGGCCGGAGCCCCGCAAGAGCGACAACGAGTTCTCCAACTTCTCGATCGTCTGCGGCCTTGAGGCCCCCGAGAGGCTGCACATCCAGCGCGACCTTAGCATCAAGAAGAGCTTGTTTCCCGCCGAGCAGTACAAGGCCATCAAGTCATTCTACGACACGGTCCGGACGATCGACGAGGAGCAGATCGTCCTCGCGGCGGTCAAGAAATAGCCGGCGTTTGACTTAGTCGCGGCTTGGGCGCATCATATTCGAAGGTCCCCTGGGGGCCGGAGGAAATCCATGATACGGTCCTTATCCGCAAGAACGCTGATCGTCCTGTTCGCCGGCGCGGTCCTTGCCGCCTGGGTCTCCCCTCTCGGCGCCACGGACATCTTCCGGGCCCAGATGCTGACGGGCAAGGCCCCGGTCGAGCCGCCCCTGATCAAGATCCAGATCGAGGTCACGAGCTGGACGACGCCTGAAGAGGTCCGGGAGCTCCAGAATATCCTGAACAACGGCGGACCGAACGCCTTCCTGGACGCGTTCAGCAAGGCCGACAAGGGCGTCGTCCGCTTTATGTACGCACGCGGCTTCAACCTCACCATCCACGCCGCCATCACGGTGCCCACGGAGAAAGGCAAGAAGGTGCTGCTCTTTTTCAACCGCCAGCAGTGGGACTCCAATTACCAGAGGTCGATGGCCAGAAACTTTTTCATGGGCATCGAGCTCAAGCTCAACGCCAAAGGCAAGGGCGAGGGACGCTTCTACGAGGACGCCCAGATCCGGCTGGATCCGCAGGAGGGCCTGATCGCCGTCGAAACCTATGACGGCACGCCGAAGCTGTTCCCCCAGGTGCAGGAAGTCATCAAGAAGGACGACGCGAAGAAGTAGCGTAAAGGTCGCCGCCCCGTCCGTCATAGATCACGAAGGCGGGCAGGTCCTTGACAACGATGCGGCGGACCGCCTCCATCCCCAGGTCGGCGAAATCTATCGTCTCGCTCGAGACGATATGTTCCTTGGCGATGAGCGCCGCAGCCCCGCCGATCGTCCCCAGGAAAACCCCGCCCCAGGCCTTGAGCGCCTCGGTCGCCGGCGCCGTCCGGTTGCCTTTGCCTAGCGAGACGAGCGATGCCCCGGCCTTCATGAGATCGGCCATGTAGCCGTCCATGCGCTGGGCCGTCGTCGGGCCGAAGCTGCCCGAGGCCAGGCCGCGCGGCGTCTTGGCCGGTCCCGCGTAATAGACGGGATGGCGTTTGAGGTAATCGGGCACGTCCCCGGTCTCCCGCAGGATATTGGCCAGCCGGGCGTGGGCGATGTCCCGGGCCACGACGAGCGGACCGGACAGCCTGACCAGGGTTCCGACCGGAAGCGCCCGCAGCTTGGCCAGGACCTCTTCGATGGGCTTCTCGAGATCGATGGCTACGGCCCCGGCGGGCCCCGCCGCCTGCGCCCCTTCAAGGAAGCGGGACGGCCGGCGCTCGACCTCTTCGAGGAAGACGCCGCCGGCCGTGATCTTGCCCCTCAGGCCCCGGTCAGCGTTGCAGGAGACGCCGATCCCGATGGGGCACGAGCCGGCATGGCGCGGCAGGCGGACGAAGCGGGTTTCGTGGGCCAGCCACACCCCGCCGAATTGGGCCCCGAGGCCCGTCTCCCTGGCCAGGTGCATCGTCCGCTCTTCCCAACCCAGGTCGCGGAAGGCTCCGCCGCGCTTTGAGCCGCGCTTCGGCAGTCCGTCCAGGAAGCCGGCCGAGGCCAGCTTCACGGTTTTGAGCGTCATCTCCGGCGACAGCCCGCCGACGACGACGGCGATGCGATAGGGCGGGCAGGCGGCGACGCCGAGGGCCCTGATCTTTTCCGCGAGGAAGGCCTCGAGGGCGCCGTCCTCGAGCCGGGCTTTCGATTCCTGGAACAGGGCGATCTTGTTGGACGAGCCGCCGCCCTTGGCCATGAAGAAGAAGCGGTACTCGGCCCCCGCGGCGGCCTGGAGGTCGATCTGGGCGGGCAGGTTGTTCCCCGTGTTGACCTCGTCCATGACCGTGAGCGGGGCCATGATCGAATAGCGCAGGTTGCGCTTCTTGTAGACCTCGGACGCGGCCGCGGCAAGGATCTCTTCGTCCCGGCCGTCGGTGACGACGCGATGGCCCCGAAAGGCGAAGACCTGGATGGAGCCCGTGTCCTGGCAGAGCGGCAGGACGCCCTCGGCCGCGATGACGGCGTTCCGCAGGACGGCCCCGGCCACGAACCGGTCGTTGGCCGACGCCCCGGGATCGTCGAGGATCCTGCGCATGGCCGCGAGGAAATCCGGACGCAGGTAGAAGGCGAGGTCGGTGAAGGCCTCCCCCGCCAGGGCCGCGAGGGCGCCGCCGGAGACGCGCAGGGCCGGCCGGCCGCCGCACACGGTCTTTCCGACGCCCCGGACTTCGACACGCCGGTAGCGGGCCTTGTCCGGCCCCGGATCGATGAGGTTCATTCGTAGATCCCTTCGACGTCGATGAGGTCCTCGAAGGCGTCCTCTCCCCTCTTCCCGACGAGGCCGATGACGTAATATTCTTTGCTCATGTGGTCGTAGCGATACTCTTTGACCAGCCGAAAGTTCTCGATCTTCCCGCTCGAGGAGACGTGGGTTCGCGTCCCGGTGCAGGGTCGCGTCCGCCCGCCGATGCTGAGAAGGTTGTCGCCGCAGGGCGCCAGCGGGACGTCCTTGGCGATGACGGCCAGGACCTTCCGTTCGAGCTCGTGGAGATCGATGTCGGGGCGCTCCTTGAAGTTGAGCACAAATCCCTGGCGGACGTCGGAGTGGAGCGGCGGCCGCGGGATCCGGTATTCCTCTTCGAGGATCAGGCCGGTGATGTCCTCGGCCGAGTGGGCCATCAGCCGGTACTTGATCGTCTTGTCGACGATCGTCTTGATGGCCTCGGGGAACGGGCCGAAGACGGTCGGCCGGGCGACGATGATCTCCTCGCCGATGCCGATGAGGACCTGGGCGTTCGTCCCGAGGGCATCGTAGATGAGATCGAAGTGCTCGACGATGACCCGGCGGTTGTGCGAGACGGCATTGAGGATGGCCTCGGCCAGCTCGTACTTCTGATGGAAGGCCAGCTCGTAGCGGGCGTCGATGTGGAAGGTGTGCCCGGAGAAGGCGTCGGCGGGATCGAAGTCGTAGAGGGGCGTCGGCCGGACGTTGATGCCCTCGTCGTCGTTGGTCAGCTCGAGGCCGGGGAAGAGCCCCTTGATGAGCGTCGATTTGCCCGACCCCTCGGCGCCCAGGATGCCGATGATGAGATCGGTCGGCGTGAGGTACTTCTGCGCCAGCTCGGCGGCGACCAGGTAGAGCCGGTAGCTGCCGCGCGGAGCGTAGTAAACGGCGTAGAGGAGCGTCTCGCGGTGGACGGCGCCTTGGCTGAGCTTGATCATGGCCCTGTCCCTCAGTACGTGAGGCTCAGGAGCGGGGCGTGCTGCTGCGCGCCGTAGATGTCGGTCTCCCCGGCGTCGCCCGAGGGGATGGGCCGGCGCATGGTGATCTTGAGGGCGTTGGACGGCTCGAAGTAAACGAGCTTGAGGATGTCCGCGACCGGCCGTTTGTAGAGAGCGGCGATCCTCCTTTTCGTGACGATGTTGCGGCGGCGGAAGAGCTCGAAGTGGGCCCGGTCCTTGAACAGGATGTCCAGCGTCAGCTCGTAGGGGCCGGAGTTCTTGGACCGGATGACCTTGGCGGCGGTGGTGATGTTGCGCTTCATTTCGTCTCCTTTCCGCCGCGGACCATGACGATCCGGGTCGGGAAATCCTCCGGCCGGACGACGGGCATCAGGTGGTAGAGCGAGAACTCGAAGACCTCCCCCATTTTGGCATCGGAGGGGGAGAAAGGCAAGGCCAGGTTGCCGGCCGTCGAGATGCGGCCGGGGTAGCCGTAGTGGAGGAGCGTCGAGCGGGTCAGGCTGCAGACGGCGTCGGCGTCGTCCTGGGTCGGCCCGACCGCCTCGATGACGATGCCGAGCTCGTGGCCGCGGACGCTCTTCTCGGGCTCCAGGGCGCCCATGACCCCGTCCTTGCCGTAGACGTGGAAGAAGATGCGGCCCGCGACCGACTCGGCCTTGAGGATGTCCTTGACCTGGGACTTGACCCCGGCCAGGATGCCGTCGATCTCGCGGATCATGATGGGGTCGCGCGTCCCGGCGACGGCGATCGTGCGGAAGCCGACGCGGCGGACGCCCTCGAGCTTGACCCAGTAGCGTTCGGTCTCGACGTGTCGGCTGCCGCGGACCTCGACCCGGCCGCCGGGAAGCTCCGTGAAGGAGCAGCCGGTCAGATCGAGCTCGCCGCCCGGGCCGGGCAGATGGTAAGGATCGCTCTTCTCGTAGAGGGTGTGGGCGGCCGTCGAGTCCTTGGTGAAGCGGCGGGCCGGATTGAGCGCTTCGAGGATGAACGAATCCTTCGTGAGCGTGCCGAAGGCGCAGTCGGCCCCCGAGCCCGGGGTCGCGGCGATGGCCGCGCACTCGAGGATCTTGCCCATGTGGAGGGCCAGGCCGGGGTCGAAGCCGAGGCTGATCGGCAGGGAGGCGAAGACGGCCGGGTCGTACATCCGCCCGCCAAGGACGACCTGGCAGCCGTCGGCCAGGGCCTTCTGGACGGGTTCGACGCCCATCTGGCAGACGACATTGACCGACTCGTCGAGGACCTCCTCGGTGAGCGGCGGGACATAGGTCAGGGGCACGATCTCGCCCTTCTTCAGGTGCCGCCGGACCCGGGCCTTGGGGACGTCGGCGTAGATGATGCCCATCTTGAAGGTCAGCTTCTCCTCGCGGGCGATCTCGCGGATGATCTCCTCGCACCAGTCGACGTGGGGCCGGGCGCCGCTGCCGCCGGCCGTGCCGATGACGACGGGGATGCCGCGCTTGACGCCGGCCGTCAGCATGAAGCGCAGGTCGCGCTTGACCGCGGCCCGGTTGGTGAAGGACTTGCCCGCCCCGAGATAGTAGGGGCCGGGGTCGGTCGAACCGGCGTCGGCGCCGATGAGGTGGGGCTTCTTCGCGAGGCCCGCCGGAACGACGCCTCGGGGAAGCCGTAGCCCAGGATGGCCGTCGTCGAGAGAACGCGGAATTCTTTCTTGCGGGGTGCCATGGTCAGGCCTCCTTCCCGTTCTGGGCCCGGAGCACGGCCAGGACGCGTTCCATCTCGTTGCGGACGATCATGAAGCCTTCGTCGAAGCCCATGCCCGGCTTGGCCAGCAGGCGCTCGGCCCGGGCGGCCACGGCGGCGTGGACGCAGACGCGGGCCGAGATCTCGGTCTCGTTGCAGGTGCCGCCCTGGTAGGCCTCCATGCCGTGCGTGCGGCAGTAGAGGACGGCCTCGATGGTGTTCTGGATGCCGCCGAGGTCGGGCGTCTTGATCTGGACCTGGTCGCAGGACTGGGCGTCGGTGAAATCGACGACGTCCTCGTAGGTGTTGCACCATTCGTCGGCCACGATCTTGACCTTGGAGCCCTTGGCCTTGAGCTCGCGGCGGATGGCGGCCAGGAGCTCGATCTGGCGGGGCTTCTCGCCGGCGTCGACGGGGCCTTCGATGTAGAGGGGGAACTCGGCGGCCACGGGCTCGAGCGAGGCCAGGTAGTCGGCGACCCGGGCGGGCTTGAGGGCGCAGATGATGCCGATCGTGCCGTAGACGTCGATGTGCAGCGTCGGCACGTAGGACTCGTCGGTCCGCACCGTGCGGATGCGGTTGACGAGCCAGCCGACGTACTCGTTCAGGAGCTCGCCCTCCTGGCCGAGCTTGGTCTTGACGTTGTTGATGAGGGCGTGGGGCAGCACGTCGACCCGCTTCATGATCATCTTGTCGGCGTTGATGTAGCGGTCGTCGCCGCTCTGGCCGAAGATGGGCACGCGCTCGGCGACGACGGGCAGGCCGTATTCCTCGCAGACGACCTCGGCCATGATCCTCTGGCTGGCCAGGGCCCGGGCGTGGAGCAGGGCCTGGGACAGGCCGTAGCGGATGGCCGTATGGAGCCGCTGGCCGTCGAACTCCAGGGCCTCGAAGCGGGCGGCCATGTCCCGGAAGGGACCGACCTCGGCGCCTTCGAGAAGCGGCCGGATGCGCCGCTCGAGGAGCGGCAGGTAGTCGGCGGCGAGGAAGAGCGGGTCGCGGCCGCCGGCGCCGGAGTACTGGACCGCGGCGCAGTCGCCGACGGCCCAGCTGCCGTTCTCGAGGAGGAGCAGGATGGACACGGCCTCGCCGGCGACCCGGACGGCCTTGAATCCCGGGGTCTCGGGCTTGCCGCCGTAGACGGCGCCGTCGTGGGGCGCGCCGGACTTGATGGCCTTCTGGTCGTCGAAGTAGAACGACGACGACCCGGGCACGAACAGGGCTTTGACGATCTTCACTTGGGCCTCCCGATGAGCTTGCCTTTGCTGATGGCGTAGATGTCGTCGGTCACCATCTGGAAGGTGACCGGGCGCCCCTCGGCCTTGGACCGTTCCTGGAGGCGCTCCTTGTGGAAGGACATGATGTCCTCGCCGAGGGGCAGGCTCCCCTTGGCGAAGAGGCGGATGTAGCCTTCGTTGTCGCGGATGGGCAGGACCTTGCCCTTGTTGTAGATCGAGGGGGCGAAGGGCACGTCGAGGAGGCCGCCGGCGAAGGCCCGGACGATGCCCTGGACGAGGTCGCCGTCGGCCGCGTCGAGCACGGCCGACATGAGCGCGCCGACCTCGCGGCGGATGAGGTCCGTCTCCCGCCGGACGACGACGTTGTCGGTGCAGATCTGCTGGTCGGTCATCATGCTCAGGACCTGGCGGGTGGCCTTGAGCCCGGACGCGTTGGCTTCCTTGGTCGGGATGCCCATGGCCTCGTGCGGCGACTTGACGATGGTCTTCTCGACCCGGCCCGCGGAGGCGACGAAGGCCCCCAGGCTGATGACGGAGAAGGCCTTGGCCTCGTCCTCGGGGAAGCCGCCCATCCACTGGTGGAAGACGAGCGTCAGGTCGTAGTCGTCGAAGCCGGCCTTGCGGAAGTACTCGTCGGCGAGCTCGCGCAGCGAGGCGAGCGCGGCCAGGTCCTGGAGAACGTTGCCGCCCTGGCCGTAGCCGAGGGTCAGCGACTTGACGCCCTGCTCGAGCGCCAGCAGGCCCTCGAGGATGGCGATGGTGTGGGAGATGAAGGGCGGGACGAGCGTGCCGGTCAGCGGGCCGAAGGGCTCGCGGTTGATGGTGACGCCGTTCTCCTCGTAGTAGCCGGTCAGGCGGTCGACGTACTGCCAGTCGCGCAGGCACTTGCCGACCTCGACCTTCTTGGCGTAGGGGATGTTGTAGGAGATGCCGCCGCCCTCGTACGAGGTGAAGCCGCCGGCGAGCGAGATCTCGGCCAGCAGGCGGGCGTCGGGCGTGCCGTGCCGGACCTGGACCGGCTTGGTGACGGCCTCGGTGACCTTGCGGCAGCCGTCGCGGCCGTGGTTGACGGCCGGGAAGCCGTTGAGGAGCGACGTGCCGGCGGCCCGGGACTTCTCGATGCCGCGGGCGGCCTCCTCGTAGCGGTTCTGGCGCGTGTAGGCGTCGATCGTCGTCGGCAGGAGGTCGGCGGTGCCCTCGGTCTCGAGGATAGCGGAGCAGCCGGATGTGGTCGTCGATGAGGGCGACGCCGGCCCGGGGCTGGAGCAGGGTCCGGCCGGCGGCCTTGGCCTTGCTCATGGCCTTGGCGAAGTTCTTGTCCTCGGGGATCGTGCGCTGGTAGCGCAGTCCGTCGTCGATGTCGGCGACGTCCTTGCCGGTCGGCCAGGAGTCGAGGACGGCCTGGCGCTGGGCCAGGAAGTCCTTCCAGGGCATGGCGTTTCGATTTCATGATGTGATCCTCTTCATCGTCCGTTCGTGCGCGACGTGAGCGGCTTCAGTCCGGCGACGGCGGCGCGGGCGGCCGCGGCGGGAAAGTCCGCCGCCAGGTTCCCCAGGAGGGGGATGAGATATTCGGCGTCGGCGTAGCAGGCCGGCGCCTCCGGAACGAGATGACGGGTGTCGGGGTCGTCGGCGCCCGGGGCGCAGGCCTCGAGAAGGATGTCCGGGCCGGTCGCGCCGGCCAGATAGCCGCCCGAGCCGACCAGGCGCCGGACCTGGCGCAGGTCTTTGCCCCGTCTGGACCTGGAAGCCCCCCTGCGGCGTGAAGACGCGCTGGAGGATGCCGGCGTGGCGGAGGGCGGCGGCCCGGACGCAGGCGGCGGCGAGGAGACGGTCGAAGCGCCGGCCGCTCGTCGTCGGCAGGCAGATACTCCGTCCGGCGGCTGACGTCCTCGACGTAGCTCCGGAGCGGGGCGAGGTCGGACCCGGCGGCCGCAGGCGGCCTTCGAGGAAGGCGAGCCTCGGAGCGGAACAGGGCCTCGGCCGAGACCCTCAGGCCCAGGTCGCCTTCGACCGTGCGCTTCAGCGTCGGCTCGAGGAGGCCGCGGAGGATGACGGCGTCGCCGCCGTGGAAGGATTTCGTGTGGGAGTAGAAGTCGGTCGTGGCCCCGCCCATGTCGATGAGGGCGAAGTCCTCCCAGCCCGGGACGCGGTCGGCGATCGTCCGGACGAGCTCGAAGACGGCCAGGGGCGTCGGCAGCGGTTCGCGGCCGGCCGCGTCGACGACGCGACGACAGGCCCTTGCCGTCGACGATGCGCTCGAGGAAGACGCGGCGGATGACGTCGCGGGCCGGCTCGATGTCGATCGTCCCGACCTCGGGCATGACGTTGGCGGCCGTCGCGACGTCCCGGCCGCGGAGGATCTCGACGACCTGGTCCCGGACCTTGCGGTTGCCGGCGTAGAGGATGACCGCGGGCGACAGCCAGCTCGGCCAGGCGGGCGGCGTTGTGGAGGACGACCCGGGAGTTGCCGCCGTCCGTGCCGCCGGTGAAGAGGATGATGTCGGGGTCGACGGCCTTGAGGTCGGCCAGGTCCTCGGCGGTGAGCTCGTAGGAGAAGGCCCGGACGACCTTGCCGCCGGCCGAGGTCGCGGCCATGCGGGCGACCGAAAGGGTCAGGTCCGGGGTCAGGCCGACCGCCGCGATCTTGAGCCCGCCTCGGGCCGAGGACGACCAGTAGACGGGGATGTCCGCGGCGGCGGCATCGCCGGCCCAAGAAATGGGGAATTGGTATTGTGTCCCCGATTTATGTGCCGGGCGAGAACGGCCTTGCGGACCCGGGCGAAGCCGCGGCCGAGGTCGTCGACCGTCGTCGGCACGACCTCCCGGCCGGCGGGCCGGAGCTCCTCCCCCTCCAGGAGGAACAGGCCTCCCTTGGTATAGGTCGACCCGATGTCGACCGAGAGGAGGAGCGTCGCGGCCATCAGGCCGTCTTCCTGCGGCTCTCGAGGTCCTGCCGCAGCAGGATCGACGACGTCGGCCAGATCGACCTGGGGCGAGAAGACCCGGTCGAAGCCCATGGCCTTGAACTTCCGCTCGATCTCCTCGAACGGGGTCTTGCCGACGACGAGGTTGCCGCCGACATAGAGGAGGATCCTGTCGAGGCCGCGCTCGACGCGCCTTCTGGCGCAGGCCCTCGCAGTCGATCAGGCCGTGGCCGTAGAGGGAGGAGACGAGGATGGCGCCGGCGTTCGGACTCGATGGCGGCGTCGAGGAACTCGTCCTGGCTGACCATGACGCCCAGGTTGACGACATGGAAGCCGGCCTCGGTGAAGTAGGCGTCGAGGATCTTGTTGCCGACCGAATGGCAGTCGGCCCCGATGACGCCGAGAACGATCCGCGGGGCGTCCATCAGATGCCCCTGCCGGCCTTCGTCGAGGAGCGTTCTCAGTCGTTCTTCGAGGTTGAGGAGGGAGCCGCGCTCGATCTGGTAGTCGAAGGTGATGATGACCCCGCCCCGCTCGGTGAACTCCTGGATGGCGGCCAGGTGCTCGCGGTTCTTCTGGAGCGAATAGCCGGCCGGGATGATGACGGCGTCGAGTCCGGCGATGAACTTGTCCAGCCGGTCGATCTCGGACCAGAAGAGCGGCGCGACCGACGTGGCGGGGATGTCGAAGGCCTTGAGGTGGTCGAGGACGATGTCCAGGAAGCGCTTGGACTCGCAGACGATGCCGATCTTCTGCGACGGGGCCAGCCGGGCCAGGGCGATGATGGAGCTCCGGGTCGGGGCCACGGCCGCCTGGATGAGCTTCGGCTCTCAGGTCGGGGAAACGCTCCAGGACCTCCTGGTAGTGGGTCGTCGTCGTCAGGACGAGGTCGAAGGTCCGCAGGCGGTCGGCGCCGGCCGGATCCCCGATGATGTCGTCGATGAGGATCTTGGCCATGTTGACGTGGGGGATGATGAGGAACTGGCGCTCGAAGATGGCCAGGGCCTCGGGATTGCAGTCGACGGCGGCCACGTTCAGGTTCTGCAGCTCGTCCTCGCGGCCGAGGAGGCGGAGGTCGAAGAAGATGCGGATGTCGTTGGCGGTGAACTTGAGGCGGGCCAGCTCGTCGATGAGCTCGTCGATGAGGCGCAGGGCCTTGTCCTTGCGGCTCTCGGCCGGGACCGTGGCGGTCCGGGGCGACAAAGCTGCCCCGGCCGGGGGCGGCCTCGATGAAGGCGGCGCCGGACGAGCTCCTCGTAGGCTTTCTTGACCGTGCCGCGGGCCGTATTGATATCCTCGGCCAGGTCGCGTTCGGCCGGAAGCTTCTCGCCGGGCTTCAGGCGGCCGGACTGGATCTCTCTTCTCGAAGAACGACATGATCTGCTGATAGGCCGGCTTGGCCCCGGGGAATTTTTCGAGCCTGATCTTGTCCATGTTGGCTCCTTGTGGTCTGTACCGGAATCTATTGGACTATACCTTATATATACCAGTTTATAGTCGTTGTCAATAGGCAAAATATATTAAAGGTCTAGTCCACTAAATGTCCACTTGCGGAACGGCACTGGCCTGTTATATAATCACCCATGGGGCGGACATGAAAAAGACAGCAACCTTGCTTCGGCAAGATCTCGGCGGTCTTTACAGGGACTGGCCCGGTCCCACGGATAAGGGCCTATGCCCATCTACGCCGAGGCGCTGCTGGAGAAGGCTGAACGCAGCCTTGGCGCCAAGAAAGGGCCTGAGGACGAGCAGGCCCGGGAATTCCTGCGGCTGACGTCGAACCCCGAGTTCCTGCGCGACCTCGGCCGGCCGGACCTCCTCGACCGCTGGGCCGAAGCGTCCTTCGCCCTGATCCAGCGGACGGGCTACGGCCTGCGGGACATGTTCGAGGACCGCCTCCGGGAAGCGCCGGACCAGATCCTTGTTCCAGGACATGTCGGTCGACGCCTCCCCGTCAGTGGAGCTACGAGGCGGCCGACCGCCACATCCGCGAGACCGCGGCCGCGCTCTTCGCGCTGGCCGACCGCGAGGGCGTCGAGCCGCGCCTGGCGATCTATGCCGAGAACCACGCCGAAGGCGCCTTCGCCGACCTCGCCTGCCTCTTCTACGACATCCTCGACACGCCGATCAATCCGCACTTCAGTCTGGACAACGTCGTCGCCGTCTTCGATGCCCTGTCCATCAGCCTCGTCCTGGCCAACGACCGCGAGCGGATCGCGCTCCTGAAAGAGGCCCGGCGCCGGACCGCCAAGCCCTTCCTCATCCTGGTCACCGACGCGGCGCTCCGCGGCGACGACGACGGCATCGTCTTTCTGGCCGAGTTCTGCAAGCAGCTCGGCGCCCGGGACATCGACGCCCGTCTGGCCAAGCGCCGCCGCTTCCGGCTCGACGAGGTCGCGACCGTCATGTTCACCTCGGGCTCGACGGGCCGTCCCAAGGGCGTCTCCTTCTCCATCTACAACCTCGTCTCCAAGCGCTTCGCCCGGGCGGCCGCCCTGCCGGCCGTGGGGCCCGACGAGGTCTTCCTCAGCTTCCTGCCGCTCTATCCACACCTTCGGCCGCTATCTCGAGATGCTGGGGACGATCTTCTGGCGCGGCACCTACGTCTTCGCCGGGAATCCCTCGGCCGAGACGCTGTTCAATCTTCTGCCCAAGGTCCGGCCGACCGGCTTCATCAGCGTCCCCGTCCGCTGGGCCCAGCTCCACGAGAAGTGCCTGGAGAGGATCGACGCCGCCCCGGCCGGGACCGATCCGACGGCCGTCGTCAGGGAGATCGTCGGGACCGCGGCTGAAGTGGGGCCTCTCCGCCGCCGGGTACCTCGACCCACGCGTCTTCCGTTTCTTCTCCGCGCACGGCGTCGAGCTCATGAGCGGCTTCGGCATGACCGAGGCGACCGGAGGGATCACCATGACCCCCCCGGGAGGGTACGTCGACGGCTCGCACGGCCTGCCGCTCCCCGGCCTGAAAGCCCGCCTTGGCCCCGAGGGCGAGCTCCAGGTCACCGGGCACTACGTCGCCCGCTACCTCGAGGACAAGGGCCCCGGCGACACCATCCCCTACCCTTCGGGCGATCCGCAGAAGGACCATTGGCTCGCGACCGGCGACGTCTTCGAGCGCCAGGCCAACGGCTACTACCAGATCGTCGACCGGATCAAGGACATCTACAAGAACAACCGCGGCCAGACCATCGCGCCGCGCAAGGTCGAGGACAAGTTCGTCGGCGTTCCCGGCATCAAGCGGACCTTCCTCGTCGGCGACGGCCGCCCCTACAACGTCCTGTTCATCGTCCCCGACTACAGCGACCCCGTCCTGACCCAGGGCCTCGGCCCGGAGAACGCCCGCGAGTACTACCGCCGCATCGTCACCGCCGCCAACGACGGCCTGGCGCCCTACGAGAGGGTCATCAATTTCGATGTGCTGGGCCGCGACTTCAGCCTCGAACGGGGCGAGCTGACGACCAAGAGCTCCTACAACCGCAAGCGCATCGCGGCCTCCTTCGCCGCCGAGATCGAGGACCTCTACCGGCTCCGCAACGTCGACCTGCCGGGCCCCGGCATCCTCGTCCGCATCCCGCTTTGGTTCTTCCGCGACCTCGGCATCCTCGACGACGAGATCGTCCGGGACCGGGGCGGGCTCCGGGACCTCAGTCGGGGCCTGTCCCTGGCGATCCGGCGCGGCGCCGACAGAGGGACCTGGCTCGTCGGCGACCTCGAATACGAGATCCGCGGCGGCGTCCTCGATCTCGGCGTGTTCGCCAGGCAGCCGGCCTTGTGGGCCGGCAATCCGTCCCTGGCCGCCTTCGCCCCGGTCAAGGAGGGCTGGGACCTCCCCCTGGAACCGGCCACAGGCTGGGCGACCCTGCCCCGGCGCCGGTGCCGGACCTACAAGCCGGCGGAGATCGCCGCGCCCCGCAAGATCGGCGATGCCGGGCTGGCGCGCCTCCACGCGCTCCTCGCCGAGCTCCTTTTCTCGGCCGAACCGCCGGCAGCAGCCCTTCGGGAGGAAGTCGAGCGGGTCTTTTACGAATCGCCGCTGCGGACCGAAGAGCTCGTCCGGGCCAGGCTCCGGGCCCTGGCCCGCCATCCCCGCGAGGAGCTGCGCTGCTGGGCCTACCGCATCCTGCTCCTCTTCGATCCCGGCCTCGACTACGGGCAGGGCGCGGCCGACTTCGTCCGCTCCGGCCTGACGTTCCTCAACAGGGAATCGATCGACGAGATCGTCTCGACCCGGCTCGGCCGGGGACGGCTCGACGCGTTCCGCATCCGGCTCCGGGCCTACCGCGAGACGCTGGCCTGGCCGGTCGACGACGCCGGTCGCCGCCAGTTCGAGCGCATCTTCCGCCTGCTGGCGGACCTGGTCATCCGCGAGCCGTCCGTCTTCAGCTCCGTCCGGGCCGAGCTGGCGAGCTGGGTCCTGCACCGGGCCGATGCCAAGCTGGCCGTCGCGGCCGAGCGGGAGCTCGACCGGATGATCCGCAGCTTCGGACGGCCGGGCCCGGGGGCCTCCCGCATGCGGGCCGGCGGCGGCGGGCGCGCGCCGCATCCCGTCTGCGACGATACGGTCACCCCGGCCGAAGCCCGCCGCATCAGGGCGGTCCTCGGCCTGCCTTCGTTCCTCCGCGACTCCATCCGGCTCGCCTGCGGTGTCATGGATTTCGAGACCGCCAAGATCGCCCCGGACGGCATCTGGGTCTCGCGCATCTACAACGCCCCGCGCCGGACGACGTACCGGGTCAGCATCAACACCTCGGCCGGCGAGCACTACGACCTCAAGCTTGTCCTGCCCGAGGGCCGGCGCGACGGAGCGGAACATGAGACCCGTCTCTGGTCGGCCGCTCTTTCCGACCAACCCAGCGGGCCCCGGGTCCTGCCGCCCCTCGGCGCCACGCACGAGAAGACAGGGGCCGTCACGTGGCGCCACCTCGGCGACCTGACGGTCTGGGAGAAGATCCGTGAATTCTCGGGCCGGCGCGCCGCTGAGGCGCCTCTCCCCGCTCCCACGGTTTGGAGAAAGCTCTACATAGAAGCCATGTCGGCTCTCTTCCGGGCCTGGCAGTCGAGCGGCCGCCGCATCCTGCCCGGCCGCGTCTCCCCGGTCAACGTCGTCGTCCCCGAGCTCGAGTTCCGCGACGACACCTTCCTGGCCTCGATCGACGGCTGGCGGCCTTCGACGGGCCCGCTCTCCATCGTCAGGCCGATGATCGACGGCTTCTACCGCCGTGCCGTGGCCAACTACCCATGGTCGAAGGGCCACCTCGACCTCGACTGGATCTTCGATGCCGCCTACGACGCCATGGGAAGGGACAAGGCTTCGGCCCTCTTCGCGGAGCTCCAGGCCCAGCTCGATAAGACGACCATTTCCGTCTGGCCGGGTGAGGACCTGGGCGCGCGGCTCCGCCGCTACCGCGACGAGTTCGACAGCACGTACGTCATTCCGCTCCCGGCCGAATCGGCCGTCGAAGCCTACCAGGAATGGCGGCAGGCCAATCCGATGGCCGCGCCGCGCGACCGGGAGCGCAAGGTCCTCGACGTCCACCGCCGTTACGCGCTCGACCGGTACCCGGAGATCGTCCGCTATTACCTCTACCGGCACACGTATTTCGCCGGCCGGAGCGAGAAGATCGAGGCCCTCTTCGACCGCCTTCTCGCCAGGATGAACGCCGCGCTCGACGAGCCCGCCGTCCAGCAGGTCGAGCTCTCCGACCTCCAGACGGCCCTGAGAGACGAGCGCGACCGGCTCGTCTTCAGCCGCATGGTCTTCCCGCGCATGGACGCCGACCGCCGCTTGGGCGTCGTGACGCAGGGGGACGAGGGCGACCGCCGGGTCATCGTCCAGTCCTTCCTCACAGACCGGGCGGGCCGGTCCTACACGTTCAGCGAAACGCTCGATCCGGCCGAGATCGGCCAGGCCTACCGGCTTTATTTCAGGGAGAACTATCCCAAGATCGTCTCCCAGCAGGACCGCCACTTCATCCTCAAGGACGCCCAGGAGCGGATCGTCGGGGGGTTGTGCTACCGGATGCTGTCGAACCGGGTGGCCTGGATCGACGTCATCGCCGTGACCTCCCAGCTGAAGTCATCGGGGCTCGGCGGGGCGGCCCTTGAAGATTTCTGCGCCCGCATGGCCAGCCAGGGCTCGCCGCTCGTCATGACCCATCTCTATCTGCCGGGGTTCTTCCTGAGGCACGGCTTCAAGCTCGACAAGCGCTGGGGGGCGCTGGTCAAGACGCTGTAGCGCTTTTTTGGGCTGGGAGGCGGCTTTCTTTGAATATCCCCCGTGAAAAAGCGTAAAATGCGGCGGGAGGGCCAGAAGATGAAGCCAGCGGAAATGCGGGGATCAAAGCGGACCTCGTCCTGGGTCTGGATCCTGCTGTTCGTTCCGGTAAGCAGCCTCGCAGCCGGGGTTCTGGCGTACATCATGCGCCTCTCGGGTCCCGTATCGGGAGGTAACTTCTTTTGGCCAATGCTTAGGGGGTATGCCCCATTCTGGCCGGGAACCTACGGGGTCCGTCATATTCCCTCGCTGATGCTCAGCGTCGCGATCCTTCTGCTCCTGGCCGTATCTCAGCGGGCAACGAAGCCTGTTGTCACCATGTTCCAGATCCGCGTCATTCTGCTCGTCCTTCTCACCCTGATCACCGTCCTGTCCAAGATCCTCTATGTCGCCGCGCCGTTGAATTCCCCCGCGAAGGCGGCGACATCGTTGTTCATCTACGCCGATCTGGACCTCTTCTTGGTCTTCCTCATGACCTTCCTGCCCTCTTTCCGAAGACCCGGCATCCCATCGGTTGGGTAGCACTCACGACTTCGAAGGCTAAGCTATAACCGTTCGCGGATCGCTTTTAGGGCCACGCTATATGCACTTTATTGGCGTTGGAGGGAATCGATGATAATGAGCGCGTCTATCAAGTTGCGTCAAAAGGTACTCGTTGCACTGGGGGCGATCCTCCTTATCGTGGCTCTCGGTGCAGGGCGCGCCCGTGAGGGCGGGCAATCCCCCCGGATCATCCCCTTGCCGGAGATCGAGGCCGCGGTATACGTCCGAGCCGATCACGGCCGGGTCTATATCCAGGACAAAACGGATATCGCCGCCTATTCCTTTGAAACCGGCCGGTTCCTGCGGCGGATCGGGCGGAAAGGGCAAGGCCCGGGCGAGTTCACGATGCTCGGAGGGTTCGCGGTCCTTGCTGACAGGATCGTGGCCATCGATATCGCAAAAACGCTCTTCTTTTCCATTGAGGGCGAATATCTCAGCCAGATGTCGCCTCCGGCGCGCATCATGCTTTATCCCTTTCTCCCCGTAGGCAAGCATTTTGTGGGCGTTCCTTTGGAACGAAGGGACGACGGATCGACCCTGCCGCCGATGGGGATCATTTATGATCCAGGCATGGAAAACCCGTCAAACGGTTCTTTGAGGTCCCTGACATCCTTCCCCCTCCCCCGCCGCCGCCGGGATCTTCTCTGCCTTCAGGCCAGGAGGACGCGCTGATGGTCAGGGACTATTTTGACTATGTCGTTCACGACAACAAGATCTTTGTCGCCGATTCGAGAAAGGGGCTTTCGATCTCCGTCTTTCGACGAGACGGGCACTCTCCTGTACGAGATCCGGCATCCGCTCGAGCGGGTGAAGATGTCGAAGGAGTACCGCGATTTCGCGACGAAGAGCTGGCCGGAAAAATACTGGACGACCCATAAACCCGTCTTCCCGGAGGTTTTTCCCGCCTTCGCCGCGTTCAAGATCGACGATAGCCGGATCTGACGCCGTCACCGCGGCCAGGAAGGACGGCCGCTATGAGGTCATCGTCATGGACCTCGAGGGGAAGATCCTGGAGCGGGGATTCCGGTTTCCCATGCCGGTCGACTTTTGGATGCCGCATTCCTTTGCCCGGACGTTCGACGTCGAAGCCGGCCGGTTCGTCTGGGTCGAATACAACGACGCCAAGGAACACTACGAGCTGCATATCGAGTAGACTGTCGAAGAAGCTAGGCCGGCTTCTTGACCCGGAGGTCGGGCGAGACTTCCTTCTTGCCGAGGAACTCGTAGCTGATCGCCCCGAACTTGCACGACGAGACGCACCGCAGGCAGCGGACGCAGTCGGGCGAGTTGGCCTGCTCGTAGATCTTGATCTCGACGGGGCAATCCTTGTGGCACTTGTCGCAGAGGGTGCACTTCTCGTCGTCGACGGCCATGCGGAAGAGGCTCACCTTGTTGAACAACCCCCAGAAGGCGCCGAGAGGGCAGACCGTCCGGCAGAAGGGCCGTTGGCTGACGACGAACCAGCCCAGGAAGAGGGCGAGCAGCCCGAGCTTCCAGTAGTACATGAACCCGATGAGGGGGCGCAGGTCCGCCTTGATGAGGATGAGCGGGATGCCGGCCTCGAGCGTCCCGGCCGGGCAGATCCACTTGCAGAACCAGGTCTGGCCGTAGCCGAACTCGTCGACGATGAGGAGCGGCAGGGCGACGACCATGGTCGCGAGGACGACGTAGCGGAAATAGGTCATGAAGTGAGGGATGCGCAGCTTGGGCGTCCGGATCTTGTAGATGAGCTCCTGGATGAAGCCGAACGGGCAGACCCAGCCGCAGGGCATGCGGCCGACCGCGCTGCCGACGGCGGCCATGAAGCCGGCGACGTAGAGGCCGAACTTCTTCTCGGCGACGGACAGGTTGAAGCGCAGGCCGGCCGAAGAAGGTCTGCATGGCCCCGATGGGACAGGCGCCCATGGCCGAGGGGCAGGAGTAGCAGTTGAGGGCGGGGACGCAGACGCCCTTGATCCCGCCCTGGAAGATCTCGCCCTTGAACCACGACGGGATCCAGGCGTTGAGGCCCAGGGCGAAGACGGCCTGGTACCAGGGCCTGCGGTCGCGGGGCTTGCGGGGGAGGCTTCTTGCCCATCTTCGCGCTCAGCCGATCCCGATGCAGTCGAGGCAGACCGTGATCGCCTTTTCGAGGACGGTCCTGTATTCGCCGAGGAGGAGCCCGGCGGCCATGAGAACGAGGGAGAGCGCGAGCAGGACCCAGGGCAGCCGGCGCTTCACCGCGCCGGCTCCCCCGAGGATGGCCTTGACGGCGGCGTCGAGCTCGGCGATGTGCTCTTCCTTGAAGCCGACGTGGGCGTGGGTGATCGTGCCCGTCGAGTCGATGAGATAGACGACGGGGATCTCCTGGATGCCGTACCGCTTCTTCATGTCCTTGGCCGTCGCGGCGATGCCGGCCGCCGCGGCGCACGTGGGCGCGTCGGCCAGCATCGGATAGGTGATCTTGAGCTTCGGCGTAGAAGGGCTTGACGACCTTGCCGCCGGCGTCGTCGAGGGCGATGCCGAAGACGCGCAGCCCGCCGTGCGGCCTGGCCCTCGGCGGGCTTGTAGGTCTCGTTGAGCTGCTGCATGTGGGGCATGGCCTTGCGGCACGGCACGCACCAGGTCGCCCAGAAGTCGATGAGGACGCCGGCGGGGTGGGTCTTGACGACCTTCGTCTCGCCGGCGACGGTCTCGGCGACGGTCAGGGTCAGCTTCCCCTCCTCCACGGCGACGGTGTAATCCTTGCCGTCGACGTTCTTCAGGGAGAACGGGATGAGCTTTTCGCCCGGCTTCATGACGGCGAACGACGGGGCGGAGATGAGGAGAAGCGCGGCGACGGCGCCTGCGGTCTTGGCGATGGCTTTCATGGCTTCCAGTTTAGCGGTCCCGGCGGGTTATTTCAAGATGGGAAAATGGGGACGCTTCTATTTTTCGCGACGAAAAATAGAAGCGTCCCCATTTTCCGGTCAGAAGCGATAGGCCAGGCCCAGACCGGCGGACAGGCCGCCGATCTTGGCTTCGAGCGGGTCGTCGCCGTCGGTGCGCAGCGTGCAGGCCCGATAACCGGCGAAGATGTCGAGCCAGAGCGAGCCGCCGAGCCGGGCCAGGACCCCGGCCTGGGTCAGAAAGCCCAGACCGTTCTCGCTGACCGTCCCGAGCGGATTCTCTTCACGGAAAAGGAAATAGGCGGCCGCGAGCGCCGACGTACGGCCGGAGGCCCGTCCTGCCGAACTCGGCCCGCAGGCCCGCGTAAAGAGGGGTGATGCGGACCTTGGTCTCCTCTTCCGAGACCGAAAGAAGGCCCGTTTTGCCGAAGACGTCCGCCCCCGCCCAGAGCTGGACGGGACCGGCGAGCGGGATAGCGACCTCGCCGCCGAAGGCCGGACCCCCGCCATAAACGTCGCGGAAGACCTGGTCGGACGGCATGAAATAGCCGGCCTTGAGCGTCAGGGTGAAGCCGGCGCCGAAGGCCGCTCCAGCGGATCCGGCGAAGACCAGGGCGAAGAAGGCGGCAACGATGCTTTTCTTCATGGCCCTTCCATTCTAGTCTTTTTCGCCGGCGCCGGCCAGGGCGACGGGATCCTCAGCGGACGACGAGCGTGACCGGAGTCTCGGCCGACAGCCCGCCCGAGGTCGCGTGGACCGTCACGCTGTAGGTCCCCGCCGGGGTGCCGAGGTCCTGGGGTTCGTTCGTCCCGCCCGCCCCGCAGCCGGCCAGCCCGATGACGAGGAGGACCAACGCGGCCGTGGCCAGGCGGCGGCGGGCGGCGGACCCGCGCAGCGCGAGTCGCGGGAGAGGACCCACGCGAGGACGGCCGCCGCGAGGAAGAGGAGCCCCAGCGCCGGCGGAATAGGCCCGCCGGCCGGATCGCGGCCGCGGCGCCGGAGCTCTGGCGGGCCCGCGTGGCGAGGGTCAGAGTGGTCGAAGCGGCGGCGGCGCCGGGCGTCACGGTCGACGGCGAGAAGGTCGCGGTGCACCCTCGCGGCAGGCCCGTGGCGCTGAAGGACACCGCGGAGGTGAACGCGCCGTACCGGGGCGTCACCTCGACCGCGCAGGTCGCCGATTGCCCGGCGGACGCGGACAGCTCCGTCGGGGCCGCGCTCATCGTGATATCGGACACGACGAAGGTCAGGCCCGCCGGACACGCCGCCGGACGGGGCGGGGTTGTCGACGGTCACCTCGAATTCCCCTCCGGCCGCGAGGTCCTGGGCCGAGAGCGCGACCTGGACCTCCGTTTCGCCGACATACGTCGTCGTCTTGCCGATGCCGTTCACTCGCCCGAGCGAGCTCGGAACGAACCCCGTCCCGCGCAGGGTCAGGGCCAGCCCCGTCCCTCCCGCGCTCGCCGCGGCCGGCGAGACCGAGGTCAACGACGGCAGGGGGTTGTTGACGGTGAACGTCATGATGTTGCTGTTCCAGCCCCCGGTGTCCCGGACGGCGACCGGGACCGCTCTTGCCGGAGGCGAGGTCGGCGGCGCCGATCTGGGCGTCGAGCCGGGTGCTCGAGACGAAGGTCGTCGGACGGTCGCTGCCGTCCCAGGTCACCACGACCCCGCTCACGAAATCGCTCCCTGTCAGGGCCAGGGTGAACGCCGGGTCGCCCGCCGCCGCGCTCGACGGCGAGAGGCTGGTGAGGACATGGGTGTAGACCTCGGGGCCTCTCATCTCGCCGGCGAGAGGCGCCAGGGCCGATTCGCCGTGGCCGTCCTCGAAATAGAAATAAAAGCTGTGGCTGCCGAGGGCGAGCGTCATGGCATAGCTGTACACGCCGTTTGCGGGCATCTGGCCGGAAACGAGGGTCATGGCGTGGGGAGTGCCGTCGACGACGACGTTCTTCACGGACGGCACGTTGCCGTCCTGGTCCGTGTACCGGACCGTGAACGTATACGTGACTCCCGGCCTGCCGGTCGCGGGGTTGACCTGAGGAGAGGAGAGCGTCGGCGGATCATTGTCGGCCGGACCGGCATAGGCATAGTCGACGTAGGCGTAGGCCTGCTGGCCGTCGATCGTCTGGGGGACGAGCGAAGAGGCCGCCTCGGCGTCCGGGTCGGTCGTCATGTCGACGATCTTGAAAGCGCTCAAGGTCGCCGGATCTCCGGCGTGCCGTCGTTGATCCCGAGGTAATAGCGCTGCAGCCCGGCCCCCGCGGCCAGGAGGTCCGTGAAATCCAGGACGAAGGTCGCGGGAACGGCCGTCGTCGAACCGTCGAAGGCATAGGCCCCGCCCTGGTTCAGGAGGGCCGCCGGCGTCCACGTCTCCGCGGGGCACCGTGGCGGCCGTGTTCGAGCGGCCGAGAGTCAGCCGCATCTGGTTCCTCTTGGCGTGGTCGACGGTGAACTCGCCGATCATCAGCGGCGCGTAGCCGTTCCGGGCCGTCAGGACGTAGACCTGGTCGCCCTGGAAGGCCGCGACCCGTCCGCCCGACGGGCCGTCGGGGAGCCGCCGAGGGGTTCCGGAGGGCGTCATAGGCCAGCCACGTGAAGCCGCCCTCGCGCCACCCGGTGCCCCAGGAATTGGCGATGCGGAAGGCGCCCTTTTCGCCCGCGTCGACGATGCCGTCCGCGTTGATGTCCGTCCAGACGGCGTCGTTGTAGCCGACGATGGTCATCGCGTGCCCGCCGCTGCTGCCGTTGAGCCAATAGCCGACGGCCTGCCCCGCGGCGGCGTCGTCGTCGGACGTCGAGGGGTCGTCGCGACGCGTTCTTGAAGACCCAGGAGCTGATATACGTGCCGTAGACGACGATGTAGCCGTCGGTCAGGAGCTCCTTGATGAGCTCGAGCCCGGTCGCCGTGCTGGCGCTCATTGACGTATTGGATGACCTTCGTCCGGACGCCGAGGGCGTTCCTCCAGACCGGCCGGGTCGAGGCACCAGGCGCGGTAGTTCGTGTCGTAAGGGAACTCCGGCCCAGGTGGCGGCCCCGTTGCTTCTCGAGCACGTTGTAGGTCTGATAGAAGCTCGAGCCGCTGTCGCTCCCGCCGTTGACCATGTTGTAGGTCCATTTCGGCGAGTACTTGTTGGTATTGTCGCGGTGTCCCGGATGTCCAGATTGCGCTGGAAGGCGGTCATATAGGAAAGCTGGTAGTAGGTGATGGCGAAGCTGACGCACGAACCGAGGCTCCCCTGGCTCCGGATCGGCGGGAAGAACCTCAGCAGGCTGTTGTCGACGCTGACGGGCAGGTCGGCGGCCAGGTCCTCGTTCGCGGCGGCGGCCGAACGGAAGCGGCCGCGGCCGGGAAGGACGCTCCGGACCTCGTCGCCGACGGGCTCGACGGAAAGGGATCGAGGGCCGGCTTGCCCTTGCGGGCCCGGACCTCGTTGACCCGCTCGAACCCCAGGGGGTTGATGCCGACGCGGGTGATCCGCGGCCACGTCGAGGCGATCTGCTCGATCTCGCGGGCGTCGAGGGGGATGAGGCCTGTCGTCGGGGGGTCGTCGGTCGGTCGTCCTGGGCCGACGGGCAGCGCCCAGGGCGAAGAGGCCGATCAGGCCGAAAAGCGCGATCTTCCTGATTATCTTGAAGCATCTCTTGCCTATTCTCATATTTAGTCTATTAAGACGGACGCTTTATGAATTGTCAAGAAAACGGGGCCTCCCGCTCGATATCCCCGTTTGACACCCCGGCGGCGGCTCCCATAGAATCGGGGCGAGCGAGGTCGAACATGCCCCAATACGCCGTCGGCATCGATTCCGGGACCCAGGGCACCAAGGCGCTGGTCGTGGACGCCGACTCCGGGCGCGTCCTCGGCCGCGGCAAGGCCCCTCACGCCATGATCGAGGGCCTCGGGCCGGGCGCGAGCGAGCAGGACCCGGCCGTCTGGGTCGGCGCCACGGAGAAGGCCCTGGCCGCGGCCCTCAAGGAGGCCCGCGTCGACCCGGGGAAGGTCGTCGCGCTCGGGCGTCTCGGGCCAGCAGCACGGCTTCGTCCCGCTCGACGCAAAGGGCCGGGTCATCCGGCCGGCCAAGCTCTGGAACGACACCTCGACCATCGACGAGACGGAGGCCATCGTGGCCGCGCTCGGCGGGAAGGAAGCGTCCATCGACAGGTTGGGCATCAGCCTGGCCGTGGGCTTCACCGCCTCGAAGATCCTCTGGCTCAAGCGGCACGAGCCCAAGAACTTCGCCCGGCTGGCGACCGTCCTTCTCCCCCACAACTACCTGAATCACTGGCTGACGGGCCGGGCCCACATGGAATACGGCGACGCCTCGGGCACGGGGCTCATGGACATCCGCGGGCTCCGCTGGGACGAGGGGGCGGCGGCCGCGATCGACCCGGACCTCGGCGCCAAGCTGCCGCCGCTCAGCCCTCCGCGCGAGCCCGTCGGGCGCATGAGAAAGCCCGTGGCGGCCCGCTTCGGCTTCGGCCGCGTGCTCGTCGCGAGCGGCGGCGGCGACAACATGATGGGCGCGATCGGCACCGGGAACGTCGCGCCCGGCGTCTGTACGCTCAGCCTGGGCACGTCGGGCACGGTCTATTCCCATTTCGACCGGCCCTTCGTCGATCCGGCAGGCGAGATCGCGGCCTTCTGCGACAGCACCGGCGGCTGGCTGCCGCTGCTCTGCACGATGAACGTCACCAACACGACCGAGATCGCCAAGTCGCTCTTCAAGCTCGACAACGCCAGGCTCGAGCGGCTGGCGCGGCGGGCCGGGCCGGGCGCGGGCGGGCTCCTCTTCCTGCCCTTCGTCGACGGCGAGCGGGTGCCCGTCCTCCCCTTCTCGAGCGCCGTTCTCTTCGGCCTCGACCGGGGGACGTTCGATGCGGCCCATATCGTCAGGGCGATCATGGAAGGCACGGTCCTCAACCTGGGCTACGGGTTCGCGAGGATGAAGGCGCTGGGCCTGAAGCCGGACGAGATCCGGGCGACCGGCGGCGGCGCGAAAAGCCGGCTCTGGCTCCAGATCGTGGCCGACGTCTTCGGGACGCCGGTCGTGACGTTGAAAGAAGCGGAAGCCGCGGCCTACGGAGCGGCTCTCCAGTCGGTCTGGAACTGGCGCTTGGCCGCCGGCGAGAAGGCCGCTATCGCCGACATCGCCGCGGCCTGGGTGGCCAAGGACAGGCTGGCCGCGGAGCCCGACCCGAAGAACGCCTGCCCTGTGCGTGGACCTCCAGGAGCGATTCAATGACCTGTGGCGACGGCTCGTTCCCGACTTCGAGGCCCGACGGAATAGTCTCGCTGGTTAGAGAAGGCCGAGTCGAACCGTCCATTCACCGGAAATGCCCCGGCGTTTTATGAATGGCCGAGTTCGCGGGCGGCTTCGTACATCGCCAGAACGTTCTCTACGGGCGTGATCGCCTGGATGTTGTGGCAGGGGGCGAGGATGTAGCCGCCGCCGGCGCCGAGAATGCGCAGGTTGTCCTCGACCTCGCGCCGGACCTCGTCGACCGTCCCGAAGGGCAGCGTGTACTGGTTGTCCATGCCGCCGTGGAGGACGACGTGAGGGCCGAACTCGCTTTTCAGCCGCTCCCGTTCCATGCCCGGGCAGCGCCACTGGAGCGGATTGAGGAGATCGATGCCGAGGGCGATCATGTCGGGGATGATGCGCCAGCAGCTGCCGTCATTGTGGTGGAAGGCGTGGGCGCCGGCCTGGTGGGCGAGGTCGATCATCCGCTTCATCCCGGGCAGGAGGAACTCGCGGATATGGCGGACCGAGATCATGAGGTCCGTCTGGCCGCCCATGTCCTCGGCGACGTAGGAGATATCGACCCGGCCGGGGACGGCCTCATAGATGCGGACGGCTCTTTCGTAGGCCAGGTCGAAGAGCTTGCCCAGGCAGTAGTGAGCGATCTCGGGGTTTTCGACGAGGTCGACGAAGGCCTGCTCCATGCCGCGGAGCTCCTTGTAGATGAGGAAGGGCTCCGAGCCGCCGCCGCGGATGGGGTGGGTCTCGTTCCGGCGGGCCCGGGCCGGGATGTCCGTGAAGTCCCACCAGTCTGCGGTGGGCCAGACGTAATTCTTCTCGATCTCCGCGACCGTCTTGAAGCCGGCCAGGGGAAAGTGGATGCACTCGCGGTAGGAGCCGGTCCCGTAGTCGACGCTCCGGAAACGGCGGCCGAATTCGTCCTGCATGCGGGGCAGGCGCGGGCCCGCGTAGCGGGGCTCGAGATGGACTTCGTAATCCACGCCGAGCGTGTCGAGCATCCGGCGGCGGGTGCGGCAGCCGAGGTGGCGCATGAGCTTGCGCGTCGCTTCGGGCGTCGCCCAATAATCGGTCGGGACGCGGTCGGGTTTCTGGCGGGCGAAAAGGGCCAGCCAGCGCTCCCGCGAGGTCATGGCCCCCGGTTTCGCTCTCATCTCACCTGGATTATTCACGGGCCCGGCGTTTTCATGAATAGTCCAGGCTCAGTGCTTGTGCAGGTCCTTGTGCATGATCTGGCGGATCTCGTGGAGTCGGTCATGGGCCGGCAGCTCGGCCAGCCGCTTGTTCATGAACTCGTCGTCCTCGGCCTGGAGCATCCGGGCGATGTAATCGATGACGCTCGGGGGGAATATGCCGTCGCGCTCGTAGAGGTCCCGCTTCTCGAGAAGGACCCGGCTCGATTCGACGCAGCTCGCGGGCAGGACGGGCAGGCGCTTGAGGAGCTCCTTGTCGGCGAAGATGTTGCCCTTGACGTAGAGGCTGTCGGCCAGGTCCAGGGGCGCCGAATCCTTGAAGAGGGACTTGTCGCTCCCAAAAGCCCAGTTGGCGGCCATAGCGATGCCGGCCAAGGTCAGGTGGACGATGGCGCTGCCGTCGGGGCTGCGGATCTCGACGGTCTGACGGCCGCCGCTCTCGTCGACGAATTCGTCCGTTTCCGCCGGATTGATGCGCCGGGCCAGTCCGGAGGCGCCGGTCCAGCCGAGCGGGACGCGGATGAGGGCGCTGCGGTTGAGGTCGCTCCAGCAGATCCGGGTCGGGGCCTCCTGGTTGGGGACGAGGCGGAGGTAAGCCGAAGAGACCGTGTTGCCGAAGGCGGTCAGGGACTCGGCATAAGCGCAGAGGCCGCCGATGAGCTTGCGGGCCTCGACGGAGAGCTTGCCGTCCGCGCCGCGCATGATGTTCCGCCCGTCCTTCGCGAGCTCGAGGTGGAAGTGCAGGCCGCTGCCGGCGACGCCTTCCTCGAGCTTGGGGGTGAACGTGGCCACGGCGCCGTGACGGAAGGCCGTGTTGCGGATGATCCAGCGGCCCAGGACGAGGTCGTCGGCCGCCTCCTCGATAGGCCGGGGCACGAATTCGATCTCGAGCTGCTCGGCCAGGCGCCCCGCGATCTCCGGAAGATCGCTATTGACGGAATCGATGACGCCGTTCTCGCTATGGGCATACTTGACGGCCCCGGTCACCCGGGCGATGTTGCCGACCATCTCGTGAAGGATCGGCCCGCTCTTGGCGAACGGCGCCGAACCGTGGTAGCCGCGGCGGCTTTCGACCGGATAAGACCTGTCAGCGGGCGTCGTGACCAGGAAGAACTCGAGCTCGCCCATGGCCTTGAGCTCGAGGCCCGTCGAGCTGCGGAAGAGGCCGGCGGCCCGGGCCAGGATGCCGTCCCAGGTGAAGGGCGCGGGCGTGCCGTCCTGGGCCAGGTAGCGGCAGACGAAATCAAGGCTGCCCTCGTCGAACGGGTTGAAGAAGGCCGACCGGTAGACAGGGACGATGTAGAGGTCCGAAAGCGCCATGTCGACCAGGCCCTTGAAGAGCGACGAGCCGTCGGCGCGCTCCCCTTCGGCCAGGAGGGATTCCAGGCGAGGGCGCTCAGTCACGGGAACGGTGAGCTCTTTGAGCTTCCCGTCGATGGCCAGGTAATGGAAGGTGACGCGCTCGATCTGCTTCGCCTCGATGACCTTCAAGAGGTCGGCCCGGGTGAATTCCGCGGCCGGCTTGTCGAGGATGAGGGACAGGGGGTTGGCCAGGGCGTAATGAGGAGTCTTCATCGCCATGACGTTCGGTCTCCTTGCCGGATAATAGTCTAATATAGCAGATAGGCCTTGCGGAGGGAGGCGAAGGCGTCGAGGCCGGGCTGGATGTTGCCCAGGATCGAAGCCACGTCGGACCCCGCCTCGAGGGCTTTGCGCACAGACGCCGTGCCCATGACCTTGTCGAAATAGTCGGCGTGGAAAGCGAATTTGTCCGGGTACATGTCCCGCACCGTCTTGACGACGTGGAGCACGGCGGCAACGGAGCGGAACGCCGCCCGGTCGGTCACGTAGACCTGGCAGCCGCCGCAGAGCTCGCCCTGGAACTTGGAGAACCACGGCGTGAACCAGGCCTCGCGGAAACGCACGCCCGGCAGGGCCAGAGCGTTCAGTTGCACCGCGAGCTCGTTGGCGTCGATCCACGGCGCCCCGAACTGCTCGAACGGCCGCGTCGTCCCCCGGCCCTCGGACATGTTCGTCCCCTCGATCGCCACCAGCCCCGGATAGACGGTCGCCGTGTCGAGCGTCGGCATGTTCGGCGACGGAATGACCCAGGGCAGCCCGGTCTCGTCGAACCACATCGTCCGCTTCCAGCCTTCCATGGGGATGACCGTCAGCTTGGCCGTATGGGCCAGGAACTTGTCGTTGAACAGCTTGGCCAGCTCCCCGGCCGTCATGCCGAACCTCAGCGGGATCGGGAACAGCCCGACGAAAGAGCTGAACTCGGGGTACTCGAGGATGGCCCCCTCCATATCGACGCCGTTGACGGGCGCCGGCCTGTCGAGGACGATGAAATCGATGCCGGCTTCCGCCGCCGCCTGCATGGCGTAGGCCATCGTCGCGATGTACGTATAGACGCGCGTCCCGACGTCCTGGATGTCGAAGACGAGGACGTCGATCCCCTTGACCATGCCCGCCTCGGGCACCTTGCCCGTCTCCTTGGTGTCGAACGAGCGCATATACTCGTCGATGTTCTTGAGCATGCCCGGGTCGGGCTTGAAGGACTGCCCGTAGAGGCTGAACACGGGGAGCTTGAACTTCTCGTCATAGTAGAACGGCACGTATTCGCCCGCTTGGGCGTTGCCGCGGACCCCGTGCTCGGGACCGTAGAGGGCGACGAGATCGATCCGCGCATCGGACCGGAAGAGGTCGATCGTCGACCTCAGCGCCGCGTCCGTGCCCGTCGGATTGGTGATGAGCCCGACCCGCTTCCCCTTGACGAGATCGAGGTGCTTCTCGAGAAAGACCTCGACCCCGGGCTTGACCTTGACCGCCGCGGCCGACTGCGGCGCGGCCGGCGGCTCCGGCCCGGCGCATCCCGCGAGAGCGAGGCCCAGCGCCAGGACCAGCCCGAGGCCGGGCAGGACCGTCTGCGCCCTCCTCTCCGTCACGATCGCCGCGAAGCTCGTTCGTCCGTTCATGGTCTCGCTCCTTCCGCTCGGGATCGCCCGCCCGCTCAGGATAACAGGACGGGCGCCGGCGAGTCAAACCGGGCCGCCCTTGATTCGCCCGGGGGAAAGAGCTATAAAGGATGGAGAAGCCGATGACCATCCGCAGAGAGGTCCGCCGGAGGTGCCGGCCGTTCTTTCTTCTCCTGCTGGCCCTCGCCTTCCTGACCCGCTCCGCCCCGGCAGCCGACATCCCCTACGAATGGACGGGCGTCGACCGTGTCGTTGCCGTCGCCGACCTCCACGGCGATTACGACCGCTTCGTCTTCATCCTCGCCCACCCGCAGGTCGGTCTCATCGACGACGATCTCCGCTGGACCGGCGGCAAAACCCACCTCGTCCAGCTCGGCGACGTCGTGGACCGGGGCCCCAGGGCCAAGGAGATCCTCGATCTCCTCATGCGCCTCGAGAAGGAAGCGGCCGCGGCGGGAGGCATGGTCCACATGCTCCTCGGCAACCACGAGGAGATGAACATCACCGGCATCGCCCTCGACTATCCGGGCTACGTCACCGTGGAGCAGTTCGTCTCGTTCCTGCCCGGCGATTTCCGCCGCGAGCGGGAGTCCGAATACCTCAAAACGCTCTCCCCCGAGGACAGGAAGCGGGCCGAGATCGAAGGCCTCGACGTCAACGCCGACGATCGCCTGGCCGACTTCTGGCGGAAGATCATGGCCGCCAAAGACCCGGACGCCATGCGCGCCTATGTCCTGGGCTTCAACGCAGACCTGCGGGGATTGGCTCGTCAGGCAGAACACGGTCATCAAGATCAACGACGTCGTTTATGCCCACGGCGGCATCACCGAGGCCTTCTCCAAGTGGCCGATCCGTGAGATCAACCAGGTCATGCGCTCCGAGCTCGAGTTCTTCCAGGGGCGCATGCGCAATCCCCAGCAATACGGCAAGCCCTTCCACCCCAAGCTCGTCTACGATCCGGACAGCCCGCTCTGGTTCCGGGGGCTGGCCACCAAGAACGAGGCCGCGGCCCAGGCCGAGATCGACCGGACCCTGGCCAACCTCGGCGCCCGGGCCATCGTCGTCGGGCACAATTACTTCCGCTTTTCCGGCGGCGCGAGCCCGACCGTCGAACGGAGGAATGTCGCCCGCTTCCAGGACAAGGTCTGGATCATGGACACCGGCATTTCCGGGAGCTACGGCGGCGTCCCCTCGGCCCTCATCTACGATCACGGCGAATTCCGGGTCTGGGGCGAGACCGAAGAGGTGGCCGCCCGCAGCGGCATCCGGCCGCCCCCGCCGAAGCCCCTCATGTCCGCGGGAGATGGAGGCCTTCCTCCGGACAGCGGCCGTCACCGCGCACGGCCCCGGGCCCGGCGGCCGGACCGACGCCTGGCGGCTGACCCTCGAAGCGCGGGGGATCGTTCTCGACGCCCTGTTCCGGTACATCGACCGGCGGAGGCCCGACCCGCTCGCCGACAGCTTCAAGTACGACCTGGCCGCCTACGCGCTGAACAAGTACCTCGGCCTCTCTTATGTCCCGCCGATCGTCGAGCGGACCGTCGAGGATGTGCCGGGGGCCCTCCAGACCTTCATCTCCGGGCCCGGCCCATGACCGATTTCAGGGAGAAGAAGGCGGTGCCGCCGGACCCCGAGGCCTTCGAACGGGCCATGGCCGACCTCGTCGTGTTCCAGGCTCTCGTCAATGACGACTGCCGCAACGAAAAGGACACCCTCGTCGGCGAAGACGGCCGGATCTACCGTGTCGACTTCTCCGAGGCGTTCGCCCCGAAGAAGGGGGACGGCCCCGGCTGCGACATCACGCGATGTTCCCGGCTCCTCTACCGGCGGCTCCTCGGCTGGGAGGACCGGACCGTCGCCGCCTACCTCGGCCGTTACCTCGGACCGGAAGAGATCAGCGCCCTCAACACGCGGCGCACGTTCATTATCCAGGCGTCTCCGGATGATGATCAAGAACCTCGGCGAGGCGAACGTCCTCTTTTGACCGTGCGGAAAAGGGAAGAGATGGCCGAACCGCGCTACAATCCCGGCTACAGGCTCCTCCGGCTGTTCGCCGACATCCGCCATGGCGAAGCCCCCAAGGCCCTCTTCCTGGCCCTGAACATCTTCCTCCTGCTCCTCGCCTATTACATCCTCAAGCCCCTGCGCGAGTCGCTCCTGCTCGTCGATAAGGACGCCCCCGTCGTCAAGAGCGTCCTGGGCGGGGCGCAGGCGATCCTGTTCATCTTCGTCGTCAAGGCCTTCAGCCGCCTGTCCTCCCGGGTCCCCCGCCACGTCCTCATCACCTGGACGACGACGTTCTTCATCTCCAATCTCGTCATCTTCTACGCCCTCCACGCCGGCGGCATGGCCGTCAAGCCGATGGGGATCCTGTTCTTCATCTGGGTCGGCATCTTCAACTATTTCGTCATCGCCCAGTTCTGGGGCTTCGCCAACGACCTCTATTCCGACGATGTCGGCAAGCGGACCTTCCCGCTCGTCGCCCTGGGCGCGACCCTCGGAGGCCTCGTCGCGACCCTGCCGTTCATGCGGAGGCTGAGGGACATCCTGGGCGGGAGCTGGGAGTTCAAGCTCATGCTCATCGCCGGGTTCCTGCTCTTCCTCTGCGTCGTCCTGGCCCGCACGATCCACCGCCGCGACGTCAGGAGGAGACGCGAGGATCGGGGTGAGGGCCCGGCCGGGGCGGTCGAAAAGCCCCTGGTCCAGGAACAGCCGCTCAAGGCCGGCGGCGGCTTCGGGCTGGTTTTCAAGAGCCGCTATCTCCTCCTCATCGCCGTCATGATCGGCCTCTATAATTTCGTCAACGCGACCGGGGAGTTCATCATCACCGCCGTGACGGTCGATCAATCGATCGCGACGACAGAGGCGAATGCGGCCCCCGCTCAACCAGCCGCCCTGAGGGACGAGGCGCGACCCGCCGCGCCGCAAAGCGCGCCCGGCCGGACCGAGAGCAAGGCCATCCACAACGCCTTTATGAACTATCAGTTCCTGACGAACTTGATCGCCCTCGTCATCCAACTCCTGTTCGTCTCGCGGATCTTCAAGTGGATCGGGGTCGGAGGCGCCCTCCTCTTCCTGCCGATCCTCGCCCTCGGCGGCTACGCCCTGATCTCCTTCGGGGCCACGCTCGTCCTCGTGCGCTGGGTCAAGGCCCTGGAGAACGGCACGGATTACTCGCTGCAGAACACGACCAAGGCGGCCCTGTTCCTGGTCACCGAGAGGGAGGAGAAGTACAAGGCCAAGGCGGCCATCGACACCTTCTTCGTCCGCGGCGGCGACACCCTGTCGGCCTTGGCCGTCCTCGCCGGGACCCAGCTCCTGGGGCTCCGGATCGAGCGCTACGCGCTCCTCAACGTCGTCGTCGTCGCGCTCTTGCTCGTCATCTGCCTCAAGATCATCTCGGCGTACAGGAGACGGAAGGCCGAGTGCGACTTGGCCGCCGCCGAGGAGGCCGTCGCACGGCCTTGAAATCGTCCGGACGTGAGACTATCATCGTCATGGTCCGTTCATCGAATGGGGAGGATGCCATGAAACGCGCCGCTGTCCTCTTTGTCCTGGCCGTGGCTGCGGCGGCCGGGCCGCTCGCGTCGTGGGCCCAGTTCCTGCCCGATGAGATCGCCCTGAGGCCGGCCCGGGAAGAGTTCCTCCGCACGGCCGAGATCGTCCGCTCCGAGGAGATCGGCGAAGGCGTGACGAAGCCCCTCAAGCTCCTTCTCCGCAAGGACGGCGTCGAGATCGCGGCCGCCTGGAAGAACCCCCGGGGTCTGCAGGGCGGCCACCTCGAGGGCTGGCAGTACGAGATCGCCGCCTACGGCCTGGACAAGCTCCTCGGGTTGAACATGGTCCCCCCGGCGGTCGAGCGCGAGTTCCAGGACAAGCCGGGCGCCCTCGTCCTCTGGGCCGAGAACAAGTACAGCCTGCTCAAGGTCATCGAGGAGGGCATCCCCATCCCCGAGGAGGCCAAGGACAGGACCGACAAGATGAAATGGCTGACCCGGGCCTGGGACAGTCTCATCGCCAACGAGGACCGGACCCAGCAGAACGTCCTCTATACGGAAGATTGGCGGACCATCATTTTCGACCACTCGAGGTCTTTCCGGTGCGGCGGCGAGTTCTCCGAGCGCCTCATGTTCGGCCGCAACGGCATAAAGAAGTCGGCCTTGGGCGAGCCGTTCCTTTTCCGCCGCCTGCCCCGGTGGTTCGTCGACCGGATCAAGACCCTGACCTTCGAAAATATCCGCAAGGCCGTCGGGAAGACGCTCACCGACCGGGAGATCAAGGCCGTCCTCGCCCGCCGGGACCTCCTGCTCCGGGAGATCGCCCAGATGGTCGAGGAACAAGGAGAAGAGGCGGTGCTGTATTGAGACTGGACAAACGGTTGGTTGCGACGTGCCTGGCCCTCCTCCTGCCTCTCGGCGCCATCCTGCTGGCCTGCGTCGACGCCGGCGCCCCCGCGGACAAGGCTTCGCCCGGGCCGCCAGCGGCCGTCTTCCCCGCTCCGCTCCAGTTCCTTCCCGACGAGCTGGCCGAGCGTGAACGATGGGAGTCGTTCCTCGAAAAGGCGGTCGTGATCGAGAAAGAGAGCAAACAGCTGAGCGGGGCCGAGGCCGTGACCTCGCCCTGGGTCCTGATGCTCGAGCTTGGGGGCGTCAAGCACAGGAGCCTCTGGAAAGATCCCCAGGGCCGCATGGGCGGCTACTGGGAAGGATGGCAGTACGAGATCGCCGCCTACCGCCTCGACAAGCACCTCGGCCTCGGCATGGTCCCCCCCACCGTCGAGCGCCGCTTCCGCGGCGACCGCGGCTCGTGCCAATACTGGATCGACGACGCCATGTCGCTCCGGGACAAGGAAGAGAAACGGATCAAGATACCGCCGATCAAGGTCCAGGGCTGGAACCGGGCCACCTATCTGCAGCGGCTTTTCGACAACCTCATCGCCAACGAGGACCGCCACTCGAACCAGATCCTCATCACGGGCGACTGGCGGATGATCCTTATCGACCATTCCCGGTCGTTCCGGACGTCCGGCAAGTTCACCAAGGGACTCCTCTTTTCGGCCAAGAGCCCGTCGGGACCGATGCTCATGAGCGAGCTGCCCCGGGCGATCGTCGAGAGGGTCAGGGCCCTCGATTTCGCTGCGATCAGGTCGGTCGTCGGGAGCTATCTCACCGACGAAGAGGTCCACGCCGTCCTCCTCCGGCGGGACCTCATCCTGGCGGAGATCGACCGCCTGGTCAGGGCCAAAGGGGAAGACAAGGTCTTCTACTGATCAGAGGGACTTGCGGACGGTCAGGATGTTCTGTCCGCCCGTCCGCCGGTACGACAGGCCGTCCATCAGTGTCTTGAAAAAATAAACGCCCAGCCCGCCGGGGAGGCCGCGCCGGAGCTTGACCATGAGGTCGGGGTTCTTTTTCCGGACGGGATTGAAAGGGATGCCCTTGTCCCGGACCTCGATGAACAGCGAACCGCCGTCCCGCCAGATGCGCACGATCATCTCGCCCTTGCGTCCCCGGGGATAGGCATACCGGGCGATGTTGACGCAGATCTCATGCAGGGCCAGCTCGATCTTGAGCCGGTCCTGTTCATCGAACGGCAGGTCGGCGATGGCCTCCCTGAGGAAGCCGCGGACCCGGTCGATGGCCTTGAGGTTGGCGGAAACGCGCAGCTCCTCGGCGTCCTCGCGGGCCCCGTTGCGCTTCTCGTCCGCGTTCTTCACGGGTTCCGCTTGATGACGACGAGGGTCATGTCGTCGCCCGCTTCGGCGCAGCCGCTGAAGGCGAGGACGTCCTCGAAGATCTTGTCCCGGACCGCCGCGGCCGGCAGGTCGCCGAGCTCCTTGAGCTTCTCCGCCAGGCACTCGACCCCGTACTCGTCGTGCTCGCCCTTCCGGCTCTCGACGATCCCGTCGGTGTAAAGACAGAGGAGGTCGCCGGCGCCGAGGGCGACGGTCTTCTCGGCGAAGGCCTGGGCCGGGAACATCCCCAGGCAGGGCCCGGTGCTCTCGAGGAGACGGACCGGTCCCTTGCGCCCCAGAAGGAGCGGCGGGTTGTGGCCGGCGTTGATGAAGGAGACCTCGTCCTTGGCCCGGTCGAGGATGGCTAGGAAGAACGAGATGAAGAGGTGGCTGTCCGAGCTCGCATAGACGAAATCGTTGAGCTTGGCGGCCAGCTCGCCGAGGTCGACGGTGCCGGGGAATTTCTCGTGGAGGGCCCCGCGCAGCGAGGCCATCAGCAGGGAGGCGCTGACGCCGACGCCCGAGACGTCGGCGATGACGACGGCCAGGCGGTCCTTGTCGATGGCGATGTAATCGTAATAATCGCCCCCGACGCGGCGGCAGGCCCGGGCGCTGCCGCTGATCTCGTAGGGCGCGAAGTTCGGCTCGTCCCGGGGCAGGAAGTTCTTCTGGATCTGGACGGCCAGGGCGATCTCCCGCTCGTACTGGAGGGCCTTGATGGACTCGTCGATGAGGCGGGCGTTCTCGATCTTCACGGCGGCCAGGTTGGCCAGGAGCGTCAGGAGGCGCAGGTCGTCCGCCGTGAACTGCTCGATGAGCGAGGCCCGGTCGCAGTAGATGAGGCCGATGATGTCCTGGTTGTTCCAGAGCGGCACGCACATGGCCGAGTGGATCTGGGCCTGGACGACGCTGACCTGGGCCCGCAGGCCCTCGTCGGCCTGGATGTCCGAGATGAGGATGGCCGAGTTGCGCTCCAGGGCCGTCTTGACGATCGTCTGGCTGACGAAGATGCTCTGGGTCCGCAGGGCGCCGTTCTGGACCCGGACGACCTTGGGCTCGAGGGCCTGGGTCTCCTCGTTCTTGAGCATGAGGACGCCCCGGTCCATCGGCAGGTGCTGGATGAGCACGTCCATGATGTGGTCGAGGAGCTTGTCGAGGGGCATATGGTAGATGAGGGCCTGGCTGACCTCGCCCACGACGGCGATGATCTTCTGGTCCTGCTGGAAGCGCTCGAGGTCGAGCCCGCCGCCCGGGGTCTTCAGGGGCGCGCTGGCGGGCCGCGGCTTCTTGAGAAGGTCCTTGACCTGGATGATCGTATTCGAGCTGTGGGTAAAGGTCGTCCCCTCGACGGTCTCGACGGAGGGCTGGAAGTCCTTGTCGAAGTAGAAGCGGGTCGATCCGATGAGGATCTCGTCGCCGCGGGCGAGATCGATCTCGCCGTTGACGCGGCGGCCGTTGACGAACGTCCCGTTCTTGCTGCCCTGATCGACCAGGGCGAAGCCCCTCTCGGTCGGGGCGACGACGGCGTGGCAGCCAGAGCTGAACTGGTCGGAAAGGACGATGTCGTTCGCGGCCGACCGGCCGATCGTCACGCGGTGCGGCCCCAGGGGGAAGGTCGAGGGTTCTCCGGTCTTCGGGTAAATGTACAGGTTGGACATGGCTCGCCTTTCCCCTTCATTCTAAATGACGTGGCCCGTCATTTCAACCTCAGCGCCTTTTTCAGGCGCAGGCACCGTTCGCCGGCCGGCAGGTCCTCGATGAGCGGGAAAAGGAGCTCCTTGACGTCCCGGTCGAGGAGGTTGTCGAGGTGCTCGAGGGAATAGTCGACGGACTTGGCGGTCCCCTGGAGGATGTTCTGGTAGTCGTTGACGATCTCCTCGCGCGGATAGAGGAGCGTCAGGAGGTCGAAGACGCGCCGGATGCGGATGTCCAGCTGCGCCTTGGCCGCGTCCGGGCCGGCGGGCGGGTCCGTGACGAGGTCGCAGGCCCTGACGATCAGATGAAGGAGCTCCGGCCGGACGTCCTTCACCCGGAAGCGGACCTCGGGCCGGGCGGCGCGGAGCTTGTAAAGCGCGTCGACGAGCGGCTGCTCCATGTCGTCGCGGCGGCGGGCCAGCTCGGCGACGAGGATGTCGGCGGCCTTTTGGGTGCCGATCCGGGCCAGGACGTCCGGGATGGCCCGGCGGATCTCCGGGGCCTCGCCGGCCGAGCGGAGGATCGGGAGCGACGAAGCCCAGGACGTCGGGTCCGTAGGCGGCCAGTGCCGCCTGGGCCTCGGCGGCCGTCGGGGGATTGGCCAGCTGCCTCACGATGAGCGGCAGGTGCTCGCGGCGCTGGTGGACGGACGCGCTGTTCAGGGCATAGAGGACCACCTCGGGCGAGGGATCCTGGAGGAGGCGGGTCAGGGCCTCGACCGTCGAGGGGCTCGGCGCCATCCGGCAGATGCTGTTGGCCGCCTCGATCCGGTCGACCTCGGAGGGCGAGGCGACGATCCCGCCCAGGCGTTCGTCCATGATCTTCTGGTAGGAGGGCAGCAGGAAGATGAGGTCGATCTCCTTCTGGAACTCCGTATCGGTGATGGCCTGGTCGACGCCGGGGAAGAAGGCCTCGCCGGCGACGTCGAACAGGGCGTCCATGGCCCGGGCCTTGATCTCGTCCCGCTTGATGCCCAGGAGCTCCTTGAGCTCGGGGGTCAGGGCGTTCGACCGGACGAGGTTGAAGAGGTTCATGTAGTAGAGCGTCGTGCTGCGCTCGCGGCTCTGGATGGCTTCGAAGACCTCGCGGACGAGCCTCTCGTCGATGTGCGTGTCAACGACGTCCTGCCCGGGGGCCCAGAGCCGGCCGAGGTCCTTCTTAAGGACCGCCGGGTACTCCCGGTAGACGAGCCGGGTCAGGACCAGCCAGAGGGCCAGGAAGACGAGGACGGCGAGACCGATCTCGCGAACGACGGCCAGCGGCTGGTCGGCGCGGTAGCCGAACATCCGGGTGTAGTAGAGGAGAAGGAAGATCGCGGCGCCGAGGCCCGTGGCGAACTTGCTGACGAACATGTCGATGAAGAGCTTGGCCCGGTATTTGATGTCCGAGGATACGGGGATGTACAGCAGCTCGCGGACGGACTGGCTGAGGGTGTTGTCGAACGTCTTGTCGCCGCCGCGGACGAAGCAGGCCCAGGCGAGCATCGCCCCCGCGGGGATCATGAAGACCGCCGCCGACCCCAAGAGCAGGAAGGCCGGCGCGACGAGGATGGCCCAGCGGATGCCGTACGTCCTGAGGACGCGGCCGGTCGTGAGGAGGTGGAAGACCGTCGAAACGGCCAGGATGATCAGGAAGAACACGGCGATGGCCGCCGTCCTCTGCTGATCGTTCGTGACGAAGCTCTTGACGACCGTCTTGAACTGGTAGTTGATGAGGGAGCCGGCGACCATGGACGCGGCCAGCATCGCCGCCAGCAGGCGCAGGTAGCGATCCCGCCGGACGGCCCGGAAGCTCTCGAGGTACCCGACTTTGGAGCCCCGCGCGATGCGCTCGTCCCCGACCGAGGCGTCGAGCTTCTGCTGCCCGGCGTAGACGACGTTGATCACCACTAGGGCCAGGACGAGCAGGACGGGACAGACGAGAAGGAGGTCCTCGGCATGGATGACGCGGGCGAAGGTGACCAGCGCGGCGGCGCCGGAACCGGCGATGCCTCCGAAAAGGCCCCCGGCGACGAAGAGCCCGACCAGCCTCTTGGCCTGGTGCGGGTCGAAGACGTCGTTGACGGACATCCAGAACTGGGTCACGGACAGGGCGATGAAGATGTCGGCCCAGAAGCAGAAGACGATGACGACGATCTGCCAGGAGTTCAGGATGATGACCTGTGCCCAGAGAAAGAAAAAGATCCCGGACGCGTCGGCCACGGGCGTCATGACCAGGCTCCTCTGGTGGACATCGAAGACGAACCAGAAGGTGAGGAGGCTGGCGATGAAGAACAGGAGCGAGGCCGTGAGATAGGTCCGCCGCGGCAGGCGGTCGAGCAGCCGGGCGTTGAGGGCGACGACGAAGCCGATGAGCAGGGCCGTGGCCAGCTCGGCGAAAGGCCACCAGCTCGGCGCCGTGCCGATCAGGAAGCTCTCCTTGACCGGCTTGATGATGTAGAAGGTGAAAGTGATCAGGAAGAAATATGCGGACAGGGACAGCGCGGCACGGGCTTCGCGGCCGCGGACGTCCCCGAAGCCTTTCAGTATCCGTTCGAGCCGGCCGTCGGGCACTCCCCTCCCCCGTCAGACCCCCCGGGAGGTCAGGCCTTCCCGAAGCTCTCCAAGGCGCGGTCGCAATCCTCGTGGATCTCGAGGACCTTGGTCAGCATGGTGATCTGGAAGATGAGGAGGAGCTTGTGGGAGATCTTGCAGAGCTTGAGCCGGCCGCCGAGGTTCTGGGTCGAAATGTAGCTGGCCAGGATCTGGCCCACGCCGAAGCTGTCGATGAACTCCACGCCGCCGAGGTTGAGCAGGACGTTCCTCCGGCCCCGGTCGAGCTGGGCCTCGACCAGGCTATGGAGCGTTTCCTGGGCCGTGTCGGTACGGCGGATCTCGCCCTCGACGTCGAAAACGACGATGTTATCGATCTCGCGAGTTTTGATGATCATGTCCGCTCGTCTTTTCTATGGTATTATCAGAAGGCCCCTCCAAAGTCAATCGGAAGGGACCAATAAGGAAAGGAGGCGGCCATGCCACTCGTCGAGATCCACCTGCTCGAGGGCCGGACGGACGACCAGAAGAGGGCCCTGCTCACCGCCGTCACGGCGGCCGTGCACGATTCGATCGGGGCCCCGCTCGAATCGATCCGGGTCTGGGTCCAGGAGTTCACGCCGCGGGAATACATGATCGCCGGCGTTCTCGCCGCCGATCGGAAGAAATAGTCCGTTCGCCGCCGGTCAGGCCCGGCCGCGGCCGAAGGCCGCGCGAACCGCTCGCGGACGAAGTAGACCACGACGCCGAGCAGGATAATGACCAGCCCTCTGACGGAGAACTTCGTCTTGAAGATGAGCAGGTCGACGGCGATGGCCGCGGCGACGAGGACGTAGAGGGCGGGCACGACCGGATAGCCCCAGGCCTTGTACGGCCGCTCCCAGTCGGGGCGCTTCTTCCGGAGGATGAAGATCCCCGAGACGATCAGGACGAAAAAGACCAGCACGGCAAAAATGACATAGTCCAGGAGCTCATTGTATTTCCCGCTGAGGCAGAGCAGCGAGGCCCAAATGCCCTGGACGACGAGGGCCGTGCCCGGCACCGACTTCCGGTTCAAGGTCCCGGTCGACTTGAAGAACAGCCCGTCCTTGGCCATGGCGTAGTAGACGCGGGCGCCGGACAGGATGAGACCGTTGTTGCAGCCGAAGGTCGCGATCATGATCAGCACGGCCATGATAATGGCCGCCGCGGGCCCGAAGATCATCTCGGCCGCAGCGGTCCCGACGCGGTCGAACTGGGCGAACTGGATGCCCCGGCCTACGACGTCGACCGCTTCCGGGCTGCCGTGGACGGGCAGCGTGACGACGTAGGCGACGTTGGCCAGGAAGTACAGGAAGATGACGATCCCCGCTCCGAGGACGAGGCTCAGGGGGATATTCCGCTTGGGGTTCTTGACCTCCCCGGCGATGTAGGTCACGGTGTACCAGGCGTCCGAGGCGAAGAGCGAGCCGACCATGGCGGCCCCGATGGCCGCCAGGACCATGATGCCGGAAAGGGGCTCGACGGAGGCGATCTGGCCGTCCGCCACATGCGTCCAGCTCGCCTTCCAGAAGACGGCCCAGTTGGCCTTGATGGCCGCGGCGTTGGCCCCGAAAATAAAGCCGAGCAGGATGAGCCCGCTCAGGGCGACGGTCTTGGTCACAGTGAAGAGGCCCTGGATGGTCTTGCCGGTCCGCAGGCCGCGCATGTTGAGATACGTCAGGAGGACGATGCTGGCGATGGCCAGAAGCTGGGCGGCAGAGATATTCAGCCCGAAGACGTTCCAAAGGATATGCTTCTCGCTGAACCAGGGGATGATCAGGCCGGTGAACTTGGCGAAGGCGACCGCGACCGCGGCGATCGTCCCGGTCTGGATGACGAGAAAGGTCGTCCAGCCGTAAAGGAAGCCGATGAGAGGGCCGTAGGCTTCGCGGAGATAGACATAGAGCCCGCCGGCGTGGGGCATCATCCCGGCCAGCTCGCCGTAGCTCAGGGCGCCGATGACCGTGACGATGCCCGTGATGAGCCAGACGAGAAGGAGCAGGCCCGGCGAGCCCACCGTGCGGGCGATGTCCGCGCTGACGATGAAGATGCCAGAGCCGATCATGGCGCCCATGACGATCATCATGGCGTCGAAGAGCGACATCTCGCGCTTGAAGTCACTCATGACCTTCTCCTGAGCTTGCTCTTGCGGATGCCGTAGGTGAAGTAGATGAGGAGGCCGATCGCCATCCAGGCGATGAGGCGGATCCAAGTGTCCTTGGACAGGAAGGTCATCAGGTAGACGCAGGAAAAGATGCCCAGGACGGGGATGAGCGGGACGAGCGGCGTCTTGAAGGGCCGAGGGATGTCGGGGCGGGTGTAGCGGAGGACGAGGACCCCGCCGCAGACGATGGCGAAGGCGAAGAGCGTCCCGATGCTGACGAGCTCGCCGACGATGCCCATGGGCAGGAGCGCGGCGGCGACGCCGACGAAGAGGCCGGTGACGATCGTCGTGACGTGGGGCGTGCCGTACTTCGGGTGGATCTTGGCCGCGGCCGGCGGCAGGAGCCCGTCCTTGGCCATGGTGTAGAAGATCCGCGGCTGGCCCATCAGCTGGACCATCATGACCGACATGAGGCCGATGATGGCGGCGATCTTGATCAGGGGCGAGAGCCAGAAGAGGCGCATGGCGTCGATGGCCACGGCCACAGGGGCGGTGACGTTGAGGTCGGTATAGGAGACGACGCCCGTGAGGACGAGGGAGAAGACGATATAGATGGCCGTGCAGGCGAAGAGCGAGCCGAGGATGCCGATGGGCATGTCCCGCTTCGGGTTCTTGGCCTCCTGGGCGGCCGTCGAGACGGCGTCGAAGCCGAGGTAGGCGAAGAACATCACCCCGGCCCCGCGGAGGATGCCGCTCCAGCCGAAGAAGCCGGATTGTCCCTGGTTCGCGGGTATGAACGGGTGCCACAATTCGGGCTTGAGGAAGAAGAGACCCGCTCCAACGAAGACGAGGATGATGCTGATCTTCAGGAAGACGATGACGGAGTTGACCGAGGCCGACTCGCGGATGCCCCGGACGAGGACGAACGTGATGAGGGCGATGATCAGGAGGGCCGGAAGGTTGATGAGCGAGCCGGTCTTTGTCCAGTCCCCTGTCTTGGGGTCGAAGGCATAGGGCGCCTCGGCCAGGGCGGCCGGGAAGTTGACTCCGATGCCCTTGAGGAAGCTGATGACGTATCCGGACCAGCCGATGGCCACCGTCGTCGCGCCCACCGAATATTCCAGGATGAGGTCCCAGCCGATGATCCAGGCGAAGATCTCGCCGAGGGTGGAATAGGCGTAGGTGTAGGCGCTGCCGGCGATGGGGATGAGCGAGGCGAACTCGGCGTAGCAAAGGCCGGCGAAGGCGCAGGTCACGCCGGCGAGCACGATGGAGAGCGTGACGGCGGGCCCGGCGTACTGGGCGGCGACGTGGCCGGTCATGACGAAGATGCCGGCCCCGACGATGGCCCCGATGCCGAGGAAGATGAGGTGCCAGGGGCCGAGGACGCGCTTGAGACCGGACGATTCCGATGAGGCTTCCTGCGTCAGCTGCTCCAGGCTCTTGGTGGCGAACAGGACGCTCTTCATGGAGGCGATTTATAGCATAGCGGATCAAGACGGGGTCAAAGCCGCGCGGGTGACGATGTCTCCTTGCATCGATGCGATGAGGGGAATCGCTTGTGAGCCCGAAGCTCGCATCCACAGAATTCGATGAGCAGGCACGAAGCTTTCAATCGATCGGGTTTCGAAATTCCCAACAGTCCCGGCCGCATCTCGTTTGGTCGCCGCGCAGATCATCGCGGTCGAGTATGTCTATCGGGGCCATGCGCTCGTGTGTTCTCCATGGTGTGGGGCGCTCTCGCGATGAGCGCCGAGCGTTTGACATTTGCTTCATCAGCGCTTTGCTGGGCGGTCCGCTATCCGGCCCAAAGATCGGAGTCAATACAAGTAAGGGATATCATCCCGCTTCCTTCTCTCAGATCTCGCCTCTTACGTCCGAACCAGCTGTAGAGCACGGGCAGGAGAAGAAGAGTCAAGATCGTGGACGTGATCAGTCCGCCGACGACGACGACGGCCAGCGGCCGCTGGATCTCCGACCCCGGCCCTTGGGCAAAGAGAAGCGGCGCCAGGCTGAAGATCGTGATCGTGGCCGTCATCAGGACCGGGCGCAAGCGGTTGAGGCAGCCCTGGACGATGGCCTCGCCGAGCGGCTTGCCCTCCTCCTGAAGCTGGGCGATGTACGACAGGAGGACGATGCCGTTGAGGACAGCGATGCCGAAGAGGGCGATGAATCCGACCGAGGCCGGAACGGAGAGATAGAGCCCGGAAAAATAGAGCGCCAGGACCCCGCCGATAAGGGCGAAGGGCAGGTCGAGGATGACCAGAAGCGAGACCCTGAGCGAGCCGAAGGTCACGAAAAGGAGCAGCAGGATCAGGCCGATGGTGGCCGGCAGGATGATCGCCAGCCGCTGCATGGCGCGCTGTTGGCTTTCGAATTGTCCCCCCCAGTCGAGGAAGTATCCCGGGGGCAGCGAGACGCCGCGCCCGATCGCCTGGCGGGCCTCGGCGACGAAGCCGCCCAGGTCGCGGCCGCTGATATTGCACTCGACCCCGATCCGGCGCTGGCCGGACTCGCGGCTGATCTGGCTGGGCCCCTCGAGCATGGCGATGTCCGCCACCTGGCTCAAGGGGACGCGCGCCCCGCCCGGCGTCCGGACGAGGATGGCCCCGATCGACTCGATGGAATTGCGCCGCTCCTCCGGATAGCGGACTTGGAGGTCGAAGTACTTGTCCCCCTCGTAGATCTGGGTCACGGTCTTGCCCCCGACCGCCGACTCCACGACGGACTGAACATCCTCGACGTTAAGGCCGAGGCGGGCGATGCGCGCCCGGTCGGGCCGGACCGTGATATAGGGCTGTCCCGCGATCCTCTCGAGGTTGATGTCCGTCGCTCCCCGGACCCGGCCGAGGGTGGCGGCGATCTCATCGGCCTTGCCCTTGAGGACGTCCAGGTCCTCGCCGAAGAGCTTGATGATGAGCTGGGCCCGCGTGCCGGCGACCAGCTCGTCGATGCGGCAGGCGATCGGCTGGCTGAACGAGATGTTCATCCCCGGGAAGTCCTCCACCGCCTCCCGCATGAGGTCGATGAGCTCTTCGCGGTTCCGGGCCGACGTCCATTCTTTCCTTGGCTTGAATACGCCGACATAACCCGTCTTCTCGACGCCCCGGGCTTCCAGGGCGATGCCGGTCTGTCCCGTCTTGCCGATGATCGTCACGACCTCGGGGAATTCCATGAGGCGGGCTTGGACTTTGCGGCTCATGGCCAGGGACTCGTCGAGGGAGATGCCGGGCAGGAACTGGATATCGGTGTCCAGGCCGCCCTCGTCCATGATGGGCATGAACTCCGTTCCCAGCCGGGGGATCACGGCGGCCGTCCCCGCCAGGAGCGCGACCGAGACGGCGACGATCACGCCTTTGTGCTTCAGGCCCCAGCTGAGGAGCGGCAGATAGGCCTTTTTGGCCCCTTCGACGATGAAGCTCTTCCGTTCCGGATGAGGCTTGAGGACCATGTAGCAGAAGGCCGGGATGGCCACGAGCGACAGCAGCAGCGAGGCGAACAGGGCGATGACATGAGTGAAAGCCAGGGGCTGGAACATCTTGCCCTCGATCCCTTGGAGCGCGAAGATGGGGATGAAGGTCAGGGCGATGATAAGCTCGCCGAAGATCGACGGCTTCCGGACCTCGAGGATGGCCTTGAGGACCGTCGAAAGCTTGTGGGTCCCGACCCCTTTCTCCGAGAGGTGCCGCTGGACGTTCTCCACCTGGATGATGGTCGCATCGATGATCATGCCGATGGAGATGGCCAAGCCACCGAGCGACATGAGGTTGGCCGAGAGCCCGAAGATCTTCATGGTGAAGAACGTGAACAGGACCGAGAGCGGCAGGGCCATGACGACGATGAACGCGCCGCGGAAGCTGCGGAGGAAGGCATAGAGGACGAGGATGACGAGCAACGATCCGATCAGCAGGGCCTCGGTCACGGTGTGAACGGCCCGATTGATGATGTCCGAACGCTTGTAATAGGGCTCGATGCGGAGCCCGAGCGGAAGGACGCCCGAACCGTTGATCTCGCCGACCCGGTGTTCGATGGCCCGGACGACCGCCCGCCCGTTGGCGCCGCGGAGCATCATGACCACGGCGCCGACGACCTCACCCTTCCCATCCTTGACCGCGCCGCCCTGACGGACGGCCTGTCCGGACTCGATCCCGGCCACGTCCCTCAGGAGCACGGGCACGCCCCCCTCCGTCTTCAGGGCCACGGCTCCGATGTCCGGGACGTTCTGGAGCAGGCCGATCCCCCGGACGAGGAACTGCCGCTCGTCGCGCTCCAGGATATTGCCTCCGACGTTGAGGTTGTTCCGGCGGAGCGCCTCGCCGATATCTCCGAGAGTAATGTCGTAAGCGAGGAGCTTCTCCGGGTCCACCGTGACATGGTACTGTTTGATGTACCCGCCGAAGGAGTTGATCTCATTGACGCCGGGCACGGACTTGAGCAGGGGGGCCAGGATCCAGTCCTGAACGGTCCGGACCTGGGTCAGGTACTCCTTCATGTCCATCCCGGCCGGCAGGTCCCCGAGAAGGGTGTATTGATAGATCTCGCCCATGGCCGTGGAAACGGGCCCCATGGCGATCTCCGTGCCCGAGGGGACGCGCTCCCTGGCCTCGATCAGCCGCTCGAGGACGAGCTGGCGGGCGAAATAGATATCGACGCCGTCCTCGAAGACGATCGTGACGACCGACAGCCCAGACTTGGAGATCGACCGGACCTGGTCGAGCCGGGGCAGACCGCGCATCACGATCTCGACGGGATATGTAACGAACCGCTCGACTTCGGGAGGGGACATGCCCGGAGCGGTGGACAGGACTTCGACCTGGATGTTGGTGACGTCGGGGAAAGCGTCGATGGAGATGGTCAGAACGGACCAGGCGCCAAGGGCGACGAGGAAGAGAACGCCGATGACGACGAAGGCCCTCTTGCGGAGCGACCCCTCGACCAGGCGTTCAATCATGCCCATGTTCGTCCTCCATCCCGCCCTTGCGCATCTCGGACTTCAAGAGGAAGCCTCCCGACGTGACGACGATCTCCCCGTCCGCGAGACCGCTGAGGATCTCGACATACCCGGCGTACGGCGCGCCGGCCACGACCTCGCGCCGGGTGAAGGTCCTCTCCCCCGTCTTGACGAAGACGATCGTTCGTCCCTCGTCGTCCTGGACCGCGGCTTCGGGCACGGCGATGGCGGTCCTCTCCCCCGCGGCCGGCACCGACGCATCGACATACATCCCCGCCTTGAGCTTGCCCGACGGATTGGGGACCTCGACCCGGCCCTCGATCGTCCGGGTCGCGGGCTCGATGACGTCGCCGACAAGGGCGAGCCGGCCTCGGAACTCCTCGCCGGGGTAAGCCTGGGTCTTCAGCACGACGTCCGCCCCCGCCTTCACCGCGGCGAGGTCCTTCTCCTGGATGTGGAGGCAGGCCCAGAGAGTCGACGGGTCGGCCAGCCGGAAGAGGCTCGTCCCGAGCTCGACGGCGTCGCCGGAGACGACGCCGCTTTCGAGGACGGTTCCGGAAAGCGGCGCCCGCACGGCGAGCAGCGGCTTGGGCACGGCCTGGGCGTCGAGGGCCTCGATCTCGGAGGCGGGGACGCCCAGAAGCACGAGGCGTTCCCGGGCTCCGGCCAGGAAGGCGCGGGCCGGCGCTTCCTCACCCTCCTTGCCGGCCAGGCGCCGGGCCCTGGCCGCCGCCTGGATGTACTCGGCCTGAACGGTCAGGTAATCCGGGCTGTAGAGCTCGGCCAGGAGCTGGCCTTCGCGAACCCTGTCGCCCTGAACGGCAAGGACGCGCTCGAGCCGGCCCGGGGTCCGGGCCGTGAGGTGGACGACGCGGCGCGCGTTCCATTCGAGCTCGCCCGCGGCCGTGGTCCGCCGCGCGACGGAGCGCATCGCCGCGGCCTCCATCTTGATATCCGCCGCCGCGACGGCCTGGGCCGTCAGCGTCACGGACGCTGGCGCCTCGGCTTCATGCGCGACGATCTCGGCCGCATGTTCAGGCTCGGCGTCGTTCTTGGCGCGGCAATACGTGAAGAGGATGAGGGCCGGCAGGGCGGCCCAGAGAAGATATCGGGAAGAGGTTTTCATGCGATCCTCCGTCAGTCCATGGATTCGCCGGCGACCTCGAGGTCGGCCAGGGAGAGGTTGTAGATGAGCAGGGCGCGTAGATGTTCGATCTGGGCCAGGACGTAGGTCCGGTGAAGGTCGAGGAGGCTGAACGCTTCGGCTTTGCCGTAGCGGAAGTACTCGAGCTGGATGCCGAGTTCGTCCTCGAGCTCCTGGAGCAGGCCCTTCTCGTAAACAAGGACCTGTTCCTCGGCCGACTTGGCGGCGATGAAGGCGCTTTCGATCGCCGTCCTGACGCGCCGGTCGAGGGCCTCGGCGCCGAGCCGGACGGCCTCGGCGTCGGCGGCGGCCTCCATGCGCTCGCCCCTGGCCCGGCCGGGCCTGAGGAAGGGCATGGTCAGCCCGAACGAAACGCCCCAGGCGTTGGGGCGGACGCTCGGGAGGAGGAAGCCGGCCAGGAAATCGGGGCGCCGGCTGAGATCGGCCAGCTTCACGGCAGAAGAGGCCCGCTCCATTCCCAGCGCCGAGAGCCTGAACGACGGCAGGGTCGTCCGGGCCCGCTCGAGGAGCGACGCCCTATCGACGGCGAGGGGGACGAACGGCAGCGCGGACAGCAATGCGACAGGCGCGCCGGGGTCGCGTCCCAGGAGGCGGTCGAGCTCGAGCTCGGCGGCACGCTTGTCCTTGGCCTGCTCGAGGACCTGGTTCCTCAGCCGGGCTTTTTCGGCGCGGGCCCTCAAAACGTCCGCGTATGCGGCCGCGCCGGTGCGGTATTTCGATTGCAGGTCCTCGAGCAGGGCGTCGAGCCGGCCGATCGAGCGCTCGAGGGCCTCGGCGGCGCCTCCGGCGAAGGCGGCGGTCCAATACGCCTTCTTGACCCTGGCCGCGAGGAGAAGGCGGACCCGATCGAGCTCGGCGACGGCCATGTCCTCCCCGGTGCGGCCGATCTCGGTCCGCAGAGCGCGCTTTCCGGGATACTCGAAGGCCTGCTCGATGCCGAGATGGATCTCCGTCTGGTCGCCTTCCTTCTTGAGGCCGGGGATGGGGACGCCTTCGACGCTGGCCAGGACCTGGGGCTCGGGACGGGACCTCAGCTGGAGCGTCCTGCCCCTGGCGGCGTCGACACGGGTCATGGCCGCCAGGACTTCCGGGTTCCGGGCCAGGGCGATCTCAACGGCTTGGTCGACGGTGAGGCCGCTTTCCTGGGCTGAAAGGGCCGGGACCATGATGATGATGGCCGCGGCAACGGCGAGAACAAACGGTCTTCTGACCGGCATGGGGATCCTCCTTGTCAGGGCGTCGGGGCGGAAACCGGGACGAGGCCTAGACGGAGAAGGATCTGGGCGGAGGCGTGATGTCCGCGGCCGCCATCATGATGATAGGGTCCGCGGCCGGGGGCGCCAGCACGGTCAGGAGCGCGCCGGCGGGCTGAAGATCGTCGGTCTCGGGGCCGGCGAGAGAAGACCAGAAGCAAAGGCAGACCGAGGCAGCTGCATGGTGGGGATGGGTGTGGACGAATCCGCCGCCTCTGGCGAGGCAGTGCACGGGGCAATGGTCGTCTTCGAAATAGAAATGGAACATGCAGGCGGTGAAAAGTACGATGAAAGCGAGGACCGCGCCCTTTTTCATGCTTGGGCTATTATCCCACGGCCTCCTGTTCGCGTCAACAGACCGGCGGCAGAAAAAGAGGCCGGAACAAAGGGGGAAATCCCAATATTTGGATGAATCCAAAAAAATGCAGAACCATCGATATGGCGCAATGTGTAAGTTATTCATAAATAACCATATAATAATGACATGGAGGCGGGCATGAAACCTGCTTATATCCGGCTAGAGACCATGATGCTGCTTTGTAAGGAGGAGCGGTCATGAGAACCAAATGCCTCGCTTTAGCCGCCATCGCCGCCATTATGGCGGGATGCCAGGGGCCGACCGTCCCTTCGTTGGAGAACCTGCTGGCGGCGCCGTTGCAGGTCTCGGTCGCCGGCAGGGTTCTGACGCTGGAGCCGTCCCTCTATCGCGATTTCATGCCTGTGGGCCCTGTGGGCGGTTCGGAGCTCGTGGCTTACGTTCTGGTAGCCGCGGAGGACGGCCAGCCGTACCCGTCCGGCCTCGATGCCGACAAGGTCTGGGTGATCGCCGGCGATGAAGTCTGGGAAGGCGATTTTACCGAAGAGGCCGGTCCCCCCGACCAGACCCGCCTGCATCTGCTGCAGAAGGTCGCCTTCGGCGGGCCCAAGTGGGAGGTGGGGACCGAGGTCGAGGTCGTCATCCGTCTGGTCCCTTCGATCGGAAGCAGCCAGCTGCTTCGCGCTACGGGCGGGCATGTCGGCGCGGTGTACTGAGAGCCCAGACCCCTCCTCCCTCGTTCTCCCTCTCTGTCAGCTCCCCTCTCTGGCAGTCCGCCGCCCCGGCTGCGGGCCGAACGGCCCTTCGGCCGCCCAGCATATCCGCCCGATGTGCTATCATGGATGTCGCGCGACTAAACAGCTGGAAGGACAGGACGACCATGAGGCGGCGCAACTTCGTCAAGCTGGCGGTAGCAGGGGCGGCGGCCCTGCCTTTTGCGGGCTGCCAGACGACGAGCTCGCCCGGCGATCCGGCCGATACCCGGAACGCCCTGTTCCACATCAGCGGCATCCCGGCAAACGCCTTCACGTCCGGGAACCGGCACGCCGGGATCGACGCGCTTCTCGGTCTCATGGGCGATAAGGGGCTCAAGTTCTACCGCACCTCCGTCGCGGGCGCGGAGAACGGGACGAACGGCCTCATCGCCGCGGGCGACGTCGTCCTGATCAAGGTCAACGCCCAATGGAAGTACCGCGGCTGCACGAACACGGACCTCGTCCGCGGCCTCGTCCAGCGCATCCTCGAACACCCCGACGGATTCCAGGGCGAGGTGGTCATCATCGAGAACGGCCAGGGCAGCGGCAGCCTGAACTGCGACACGTCGAGCTCCTACGGGAACAGCGCCGTGCACGCCAACGCCCAGGACGAAAGCCACTCCTTTCTCTGGCTCGTCAATAGCCTCTTTCACGATCCCCGCGTCTCCGCGTTCCTCCTCGACCCCATCCGGGGGACCTTCATCGGCGCCGGTGAGCACGCGACGAACGGCTACCGCGCCTTCGAGAACGTCTCCTATCCCTGCTTTACGACGGCCGGGGGCCGCCGCGTCGAGCTCAAAGAAGGGATATGGAACGGGACGGCCCACGACCCAAACCTCAAGCTCATCAACGTCCCCGTCCTCAAGCACCACGACGCGGGCGGCTCGGAGATCACCGGGGCGCTCAAACACGTCTACGGCCTGGTCTCGATGTTGGACGGCCAATCGAGCTTCCGCCACTACGGCGGGCTGGGCGAGACCTGCGGCAAGATGATGGTCTCCGTCCATACCCCCGTTCTCAACATCATCGACGCCATCTGGGTCTCCCACGGGGCGCTCACCGGCTATCCGGCCTCGGCCACGCATCGCTCCAATGCGATCGTCGCCGGCCAAGACCCCGTCGCCCTCGATTATTGGGCCGCGAAGAACATCCTCTATCCCATCGACAATAACGAGCGGCACCACCCCGATTTCGCCGGCATCGACTCCTGGCTGACGGAGGCCCGCGACCTGATCGCCGCCCGCGGCGGGTTCGCTTTGCAGAGCCGGGGCATCCTCGTCAAGACGCCGACGAAGACGGAATCCGCGATGATCGTTCATGCGGCCGCCGCCGGCTCCTGAACCTCGCTTTATTCCCCCACCGACTTTTGCTAGAATCGGGAGGCCCAAAAGGCTGAGGGAGGCCGCCCCGTGGAATCCGGATCATGAAAGCCCTGGTCACGGGGGCCAGCGGATTCATCGGACGGCGGCTGGTGTCGACCCTGGCCCATCGAGGCCACGACGTCGCATGCCTCGTCCGCCGGACGAGCGATACGCGTCCTCTCGAAGGGAGCTCCGTCAGGCTCGTCGTCGGGGATCTTGGCGATCCGTCCTCCCTCGACGCCGCCCTCGTTGACCGCGATCACATCTTCCATCTCGCCGGGGTCGTCCAGGCCGCCCGCGAGACGGCCTTCGAGGCGGCCAACGTCGAAGGGACGCGGCACCTCGTCGAGGCCTGCCTCCGCGCGGCACCGAAGGTCGGGCGCTTCGTCCTCGTCTCCAGCATCGCCGCCGCCGGGCCGAGCGGTCCGGACAAGCCGGGGACAGAGACAGATCCCCCACGCCCCGTTTCGGCCTACGGCCGCAGCAAGCTGGCCGCCGAGCGGATCGTCATGGAGGCCTCGGACCGCCTGCCCGTGACGATCGTCAGGCCGCCGAACGTCCTCGGCCCGGGCTCGAAAGAGCTGGAGCGGGCCATCGGCATCCTCAATAAAAGGATCGTGCCCGACGTCGGCGACGAGAGGCCGCGCACGAGCCTCGTCGACGTCGACGACCTCGTCGAAGCCCTCATCCTCGCCGCTGGGGACGTCCGGAGCATCGGCCAGACCTACTATGTCACGGACGGCCGGTCCTACTCCTGGCCGGAGATCACGGCGGCATTGGCCGACGAGCTCGGGCTCGGCAGGGTCAAGCTTCGCGTCCCCTTCGGCGCCCAGGTCCTGGCCGCGCAGCTCGCCGAGGTGTCGTCCCGGTTGAGCGGCCGCCCGCCCGCCCTGACCCGCGATATCGTCCGGGCCGGGAAGGACGATTTCTGGATCTACGACGGATCGAAGATCTGCCGCGAGCTGGGATTCTGTCCCCGGTCCACGATGCGCGATGCGGTGCGGCGGGCCGTCCGGGCGTTCGAGGACCGGAACGGCCGAGGCGGGGCGCGCAAGGGAGCGGGGGCCCGATGAAGACGCGGCGCTGGGTCGTGGCCGGTCTCAAGATCGGCCTGACCGATGTCGTCACCCTCGGCGGACTCGTTCTCTTCACCGTTATGGCCGCCGTCTTCAACCGGCGCATCCCCCATCCCCTCACCGTCGTCGGCATCAACCTCTTCGTCATCGTTCTCTACCTGGCCTCGCTCGCGGCGATGGCCCGACTTCGCCACCCCTGGCCCCGCTTCGTATTGCGGACCGCCGCCGTGCAGCTGACCTTCCTTCAGGTCTACAAAGCCGCCATCGGCATCCAGCTCGTCTTCCTGCCCTGGCAAGACGAACGCATCCTGGCGTGGGAACAGGCGCTCTTCGGCTTCCAGCCCGTCATCGCCGTCCAGAAGTTCTACACCGTCCCGCTTTCGGAATGGATGTTCTTCGTCTACGTCTTCTACATCGTCATCTACCCCGTCCTCGGCGCGGTCATCTTTTTCAAGCGGGGCGAGGAGGCCAACGAGGACTACCTGTTCCAGCTGAGCCTGGTCAACCTCGCCTGCGGGCTGGGCTTCATCCTCTTTCCGGTGGCCAGCCCGATGCATTGGGAGAAGGTGCGCGCGCTCCTGACGGAGCCCCTGACGGCCGGGGTCTTCGGCGTCATCGCCGAGTGGATCCGGGCCAACATCCATCAGGCGGGCGGCTCCGTCCCCAGTCCGCACTGCGCCGTGGCCACGGTCATGTGGTTCATGTCTTTGAAGTACACGCGGCGCGGGTTCCTCTGGCTGGCCCCCATCATCCTGTCGCTCTACGCATCGACGGTCTACGGCCGCTTCCACTATCTCGCGGACATGATCGCCGGCGTCGCCGCAGGCATCATCGTCATCCTCGTGGCGCCGGCGATCCGGCGGGCGTGGGAGGGCCGCCCGGCCCCTGTCCCCGGAGCCGCGAAATGAGCCGGGTCCTCGTTACGGGCGCCAACGGCTTCATCGGCTCCAACCTCTGCCGCTGGTTCCGCGGCCGCGGCTGGGAGGTCGACGCCCTCGTCCGGGAATCCTCGGACCTCCACTTCCTCGAGGGGCTCGACGTCAACCTCATCAAGGGCGACCTCCGCTTTTCCGAGCGCATCGATCTGCCGGCCGGGACGACCCATATCGTCCACTCGGCCTCCCTCGTCTCGGATACCGCGGGGGACGAGGAGTGCAGCCGGAACATCTTCGACATGACCCGGAGCTTCGTGCGCCGGATCCGCGCGTCCGGGACGCCCCTGCGGCGCTTCGTCTATGTCTCGACGGCGCTGACGCTCGGCTTCGACGGGCGCGACATCTCGGAGGAGCGGCCGGGCCGCACCGCGGCCTTCATGCCTTACGTGAGGCATAAGATCCGGACGGAGAGCGAGCTCCGCGATCAGCACGCGACCCGCGGCCTCCCGGTCGTCATCCTCCGCCCCGGCGACGTGTTCGGGCCGAACGACCGGGTCACGAGCGCCAAGCTCATGCGGAGCTGCGAGCAGGGCAAGCCGCTCGTCGCCGGCCGCGGCCGTTGGCGCTTCGGATACTGCTACGTCGGGAACCTGTGCCGGGCCGCGGAGCTGGCCCTCGTCACACCGGGGATCGAAGGCCGGGCCTTCACGGTGACGAACCGCGTCCTGCCCACCTGGAGGGATTTCCTGCACGCCCTGCAGGGCGGGCTTGGAAGGAAGCAGCGGACGTACGTGCCTATCATCGTCGCCAGGGCCCTGGCGGCCCTATCGGGCGCGGCAGAGGCCGTTCTCCCCCGTTTCGAAAGCAAGATCAACTATTACCGGGTCCGGCGCATCACGTCGGAGACGACCTACGACATCTCGAAGACGATCGCCGAGCTGGGCTACGAGCCCGACGACGACGCCGCGCGGCAGTTCGCCGAGATCGTGGCCTGGTACAAGGAAGAGAGGGCGAATGGCCGCCTGGCTTGAGGTGGCGGAGGGCCCCGGCGGCCCCACGATGGCGCTCGTCTATCTCGAGATCGTCCTGGCCCTGACGCTTCTGGTCACGGTCCTTCATTTCCGCAGCCTCAGCAAGACGCGGGACGAGCTCAAAGCCGTGCGCATGTATTTCGCGGCTTTTTTCGTGCTTCTTCTCGCCCTGCCCTGCCTCCTCGTCGTCCTGACGTCCGTGCGTCCTTTCGAGACGCTATCGTCGTTCGGATGGAGCTTGGGCCGCGTGGGCCTGGGTTCGGGCTTGACGCTCGCCGGGTTGCCGCTCGCGGTCCTGGCCGGTTCCATCGGCTCCCGCGATCCGGCCATGGACAGGACATACCCGTTCGCCAAGGCCGCCTGCGCCGACGGCCGGACCTTCGTGGGATACGAGCTGTCCTATCTGGCCCTCTATTATCTTCCGTGGGAATCCGTCTTCAGGGGCGCCCTTTTCCTGCCCCTTGTCCCGGCGATCGGGCTCGTTCCGGCCTTGGCCGTGCAGACGGCTATCTCGACGCTCCTCCATGCCGGCCATCCCGATGCGGAGGTCTTCGCGGCGGCCGGCGCCGGCCTGGCCTTCGGCCTCATAGCCTATTTCACCGGGTCCTTCGTCTACACGCTCGTCCTCCACGCGGCCACCGGGATCGCCACGGACACTTTCCTCTATCTACGCCGGAGGCCGGGCCGGCCGTGAGGGTCCTCGTCACGGGGGCGACCGGGTTCGCCGGCGCGGTCCTCATGCCGAAGCTTGTCGCGCGATGGGGCGCCGCGGCCGTCGACGCCTTCGTGCTCCCGGGCGACGCGATCCCCGCGACCTGGCGGGACGCGGGAGTGCGCACCTTCGAAGGGGACATCGCCGACCCGTCCTCGGTGACGGCGGCCGTGGCCGGGCACAGTCATGTCGTCCACATGGCCGGCCTCATCTCCTATTGGAAAGGAGACGCCGAAAAGCTCAAAGCGGTCAACGAAGACGGCGCCCGCGCGGTCGTCGAGGCCTCGCTCGCGGCCGGGGTCGAACGCCTGGTCCACATCTCGAGCGTCGGCGCGATCGGGTTCCGTGAGGACGGGGCGCCGGCCGGCGAATCGACGCCGTTCAACTGGCCGCCCGACATCCTCTACATGGCCTCCAAGCGCCGGGGCCAGGACATCGTCGAGCGGGCGGTACGGGAGCGCGGCTTGAGGGCGGTCATCCTCAACCCGGCCTCGATCATGGGACCGGGCGACCACAATCCGGCCACCCCGCACAATGAGCTCTACCGGAGGATCTGCGGCCGGACGCAGCTGGGCTCATTCGCCGGCGGGCTGGCCATCGTCGACGTCCGCGACTTGGCCGCCATCGTCGTCAAGGCGCTCGACGGGCGCGGGCGCGACGGCGAGTGCTATCTCGTCGTCGGGGCCAACCTGACTTACCCGGACGTCGTCCGGCGCATCAGCCGGGCCTGCGGCCGCAAGGCCTATCCCTTCCGGGTCCCCGCTCCGCTGCTGGCGGCGGCGGGCCGGGTCATGGAGCGGGCCGCGCGCAAGAGCGGGCGGCGGCCCCTCCTGACCGCGGCCTACGGCCGGCTGAGCGGCTGGACGGCCTTCTACGACAACGCTAAAAGCCGGCGCGAATTCGGCCACGTCTATATCGATGCGGACAAGACGATCGCCGACGGCTGGGCCTATTACCGGACGCGGACGGGCAGCAGGATGCAGGAGGGCTGCGACTTCGAGCGGTAGATGCGCTGGGTCGCCGGCCGGTAATCCGAGGCCTTGGCCCGGAAGATGTTCTCGACGAAGGTCTGGGGATTCCGGTCGATGAGCGGGAACCACGTGCTCTGCACCTGGACCATGATCTTGTGGCCCTTGAGGAAGCGATGGTCGGCGGCATGGAGGTCGATCGTGAACTCCGTCGCCTTGTCGGGCACGAGCGGCTCGGGCCGCTCGAAGCTCCGGTGGAAGCGCCCGCGGAAGACCTCGTTGGCGATCATCAGCTGATAGCCGCCCATGGTCGGCTCGGCCGGGGTGTCCTCAGGGTAGACGTCGATGAGCTTGACCACCCAATCGCTGTCCGTGCCGGTCGTCGAGGCGAACAGGCGGGCGGTGATCTCGCCCGTCACGGTGACGTCCGTCTTCAGGGGCTCGGTCTCCCAGCTGAGGACGTCGGGCCTCAGGTGGGCGAAGCGCTGGTCCCCGACGAGCCAGGTCCGCCAGCCGGAGCCGCGCGAGTCGTAGGTCGGCTCGACGGGACGCGGCCGGTACGGCACGGGGCGCGCTGGATCGGAGACGTAGCTGTCGAACGCCCCGGCGTCCGCGGCGGCGGGCGGATCGAAGGACAGCAGACCGTCCTCTCGGAAGTAGAGGCCCCTCTCCTCGGTCAGGCCGCTGGGCGGCCAGGCGTCATAGGTCTGCCAGGCGTTCGTGCCCGTCTCGAAGGTGATCGCTTCGGGGACATCCCAGCCCCCCTTGTCCTTCAGGTAGTGGGCGAAGAAGGGGGCCTGGATCTTCTCCCGATAATAGGCGGACGTATTGCTCCCGAACTTGATCCGGCCGAGGGCCGTCCCGTCCGCGCGCATCCAGCCGCCGTGGTTCCAGGGACCCGCGACGAAGAAGCTCAGCTTTCGGGCGTCGTGCGGCTCGAGCGTCTTATAGATCTTCTGGGGGCCGTAAAAATCCTCCTGGTCCCACCAGCCGGCGACGGTGAGCGTCGGCACCGTCACCCGGGTCAGATAGGACGCCATGGCCTGCTTCTGCCAGAACGCGTCGTAATTCGGATGGGCGACGAAATCGTTCCAGCTCGGGATCTTCCCCAGCAGGATCCTCTCGTTGACCGCGCCGAGCGGGCCGAGGCGGAGGTACCACTCGAACGTGTCGTAGCGGTCGAACCGGAAAGCGAAGCTTTCCTTGGTCGTCTCCATCATGGCCGCGTACTCGAATCCGTAGCTCAGCCGAAACGCGCCGTTGTGATGGAAATCGTCGCCCAGGTACATGTCCGCCGGCGAGGCCTGCGGAGACACGGCTCTCAGGGCCGGATGCGGATCGAGCATGGCCATGGCCGTGAGCCAGCCGTCGTAGGAGATGCCCATCATGCCGACGCGGCCGTTGTGGCCGCGCACGTTGGCCACGAGCCAGGCGATCGTATCATAGGCGTCCGTGCTCTCGTCGATCGCCCGGGGATCGCGCTTGTCGCGCGGCGGCCGCTGCATGACGAAAGCGCCCTCGGACTTGAAACGCCCACGGATGTCCTGGAAGACGAAGATGTAGCCTTCGGCGACGAGCTCACGGTAGGTCTCGGCGGCCAGCGGGCGAGGCGTTTCCGGGGCCTGATAAGGCGTCCGCATGAACAGGAAGGGCAGCGGGGTCGAGGCATTCTTGGGCGTGAAGACGACCGTGTGGAGCTTCACGCCGTCCCGCATCGGGACCATCGCCTCGGTGATCGTGAACTCCGGGGCCGGGCCCGGCTGACCGATCGATGCGGCCCCCGTGACGGCCCCGAGCATCGCGGCCACGGCCAGGGTAAACAGCAGGACTCTCGTGTTCGGCCGAAGGGGATTCATGGGCGGCTCCTCCCCGTCGATCATAGCCTCGGCCCGAGCCCGAGTCAATCATCTCAGAAAGGGTCAAACCTACCTTTCGTTATTTTCAATCCGGTCATCTTCAGAAAATAACGAAAGGTAGGTTTGACCCCTTCTTACCGTTCGTTGACAGGGGTTCGGCGTTGCGAATAGAATCGAAGCGTCCGGGAGCGCGCGCCATGAAGATCGTCCTGTCCGAAACGCTGAGCTACTGCTTCGGCGTCCGCAAGACGCTCGAGCTCACGGACCGGCTCCTGGCCGGCCGCCCGGACCGGACCTACTACATGCTCGGCGAGATCGTCCACAACGAGCACGTCATCGAGGCCTTGCGGGCCAAGGGGCTGTGCATCGTCCAGACCCTCGACGAGGTCCCCGCGGGCGGCGTCGTCATTCTCCAGAGCCACGGCTCGACCCGGAAGCGCTACGCCGAGCTCGCCGGGCGCGGCCTCGATTTCGTCGACGCCACCTGTCCCATGGTCAGGATCATCCACGACCGCGTCCGCGAAGTCGAGGCCCAGGGCCGCGTCCCCGTGGTCATCGGGCAGGTCGGGCACGAGGAGGTCCAGGGTATCGTCGGCCAGGTCGCCAGGGCGCTGGTCGTCAAGTCCCCCGACGAAGTGACGCCCGAGCTCTTCGCCGGCGTCCTCCGCGCCGGCGTCGTCGCCCAATCGACCTTCATCGAAGAGGAGGCCCGGCGCATCCTCGAGCGCATCCGCGCCCTCGTCCCCGACGTCGTCTTCCACGACACGATCTGCCAGCCGACCAAAACCCGCCAGCGCGAGGTCGAAAGGCACACCCGCAAGGCCGACTGCGTCATCGTCATCGGGTCGCAGCACAGCGCCAATACCCGGCATCTTTTTAATATCGCCCGGGCCATCAACCCCCAAACCCACCTCATCGACAGGCCCGAGAGCGTCGAGGACATCGCCATCCCGGCCGACTCGACGGTCTTCGTCGCATCGGGGGCGTCGACGCCCATGGAGCTCATCGCCGAGGTCGTGAGGCGCCTCGAATCCCGCGGCGCCTCCGCGGCCGGGAAGGACGGGCCCGCATGACGTTCGAATCCTACTTCGATAGGGCGACCGGGCGGCTCCGTGACGACCTGGGCGCCTTCCTCGCCGCCAAGCGCGGCGACGTGGCCCGCCTCCGGCCGTGGGGCCTCGACGTCCTGAAGCGGCTCGAGGCCTTCACCCGGAAAGGCAAGATGCTGCGGGGCGGCCTCGTCGCCCTCGGCTGCGAGATGGCCGGCGCCCGGGCCGGAGGCGCCGCCGTCAGGGCCGGGACCGCCTGCGAGCTCATCCAGTCGGGCCTGCTCATCCACGACGACATCATGGACCGGGACCCGAGACGGCGCGGCGGGCCGTCCGTCCACGAGCAGTACGCCAGCCTCGCCCCCGCCGATGCCGGCGGCGCAGAGGCCGAGCACTTCGGGGAAAGCCTGGCCATATGCGCCGGCGAGATCGCCATCTTCCTCGCGTTCGAGGCCATGGCCGGACTCCCCGGCCCGCCAAAGCGGACGGCCCCGGTCCAAAAGATGTTCGCCTCGGAATTCGGGCTCGTCGGGCTCGGCCAGATGCTCGACGTCGAGGCCGGAACGTCCCGGGAGCCCTGCTCCGAGCGGAAGATCCTGGATATCTACCGCTACAAGACCGCCCGTTACTCGTTCTATCTCCCGCTCGCCGCGGGCTGGATCCTCGGCGGCGGCCGGAAGACGGTCCTGCCGGATCTCGAGCGGCTGGGCCTCGACCTCGGCCTGGCGTTCCAGATCAAGGACGACGAGATCGGCCTGTTCGGGAGCCCGGGGACGACGGGAAAACCGGTCGGCTCCGACATCCGCCAGGGAAAGAAGACCCTTTATGCGGCCGGCCTCATCGACCGCGCGGCCGGCGCCGACAAGGACCGCTTCACGGCCGTTTTCGCCAACCCGGGCGCCTCGCCCGCCGACATCCGCTTCGTCCGCGACTTGGCCGGGCGCCTCGGCGTCTGGGACGGCGTCCGGCGGGTCATGGCCCGTTACGCCCGCCGGGCAGCCGCCGGGATCCGGGCCCTGCCGGTCCGGGAAGACCACCGCGGGATCCTGCGGGGCCTTCTCGAGTTCAGCCTCGACCGGAAGAGCTGAAAACCCCCGTAACCGGACAGGGGTGAGATATCACCTCGCGAATCACCCTTAGGGGTGATTGACCCTTTCGGCCCCAGGCGCGAGGATAGCCCCGTAACGAGCCGATCACCCCATTGGGAGGACGTGGACGATGGACAATCGCAAAGACAAACGGTTCGCAGAACGGAACACCGTTTTCATCAAGACGACTTCAGAGGGCGGCGAGGCCTATTTCGGCCACGGTATCAACGCCCATACCCACGATATCTCCCTCTCCGGGGCGAGGATCTGTACGCCGCACTATTTCCCGGTCGGCAGCGTCGTTCGCATCGTCATCGACCTCGAGCGGACCCACCAATCCATCAAGGTGGACGGCGAGGTCAAGTGGACCAAGAAGAGCGAGGAAGACGATGACCTCTTCGAGAGCGGCGTCGAGTTCCTGCACAGCATCTCCCAGACGCTCCTGTCCCTGATCAAGCACCTTTACGCGGAAAAGAACGGCGGCGGCATCCCCGCCAACGTCTCGCACTGATCAGGCCCGGGCCTTCTCCAGGCCTCCCGACCCGGCGCGGCCCCATCGCGGGCCCGGACGGAACCCGTTCCCTGTTGATGGCATTTTGGCCTATAATCAGGGACCTTGAGACCATGAGCGATCTTTCGTCCTTCCTGTCGGCCGAAGCCGGGCCCCTCGGCGCGCGCGTCGACGATCTCGTCCGGGACCACGCCAGCCTGTGGCACGGCGCATCGGACGAACCCGCGCCGGCGAAAAAACTCTACGGCCGGGCCGAAAAGCGGGCCGCCGAAAAGGAGCTTTCCGAGATCGTCGCCGGGCTTTCTTCGGAGCAGACACGGACCGCGTTCCTCGACGGCTCTCTCGACGCCTCGCGCCTCGAGGTCCTGGCCGCCGGCCTCCGGCCCGCTTTCAAGCGCCTTCTGCGGCTCGTCGGTCTGCCCCTCGAGGCCGTCTACGACGCCCGCTTCATCGATTCGACGCGCCGGTTCATCCAGGCGGCCCGGGAATTCGATCCCGGCCTCAGCCTGGATTCGGCCTACCAGGCGATGCGCAACGTCTGGATCATGAACTCGATCCAGTTCGACCTGGGGCTCCCGGTCGAGCACACCGAAGCGATCTTCGCTTACTCCATGGTCTACCCCTATCTCGACAACATGCTCGACGACGCCGGGGAGGCCGAGGCCGGGAAGCTCGCGTTTGTCACCCGGCTCCGGAGCTGGCTCGAGGGCGGCGCCGCTCCCGCAGCGTCCCCCAGGGAGGAGAAGCTTCTCTCGCTCGTCCGCCTCATCGAGCGCCGTTTCCCGCGGCCCGAATTCCCGGGCGTGTATCGGTCCCTGCTCACGATCTACAACGCCCAAGTCAAGAGCCTTCTCCAGCAGAGGCCGGAAGCGGCCCCGTCGCCCGAGGACATCCTGGCGATCAGCCTCGAAAAAGGTGGGACATCGGTCCTGGCCGACGGCTATCTCGTCGCCGGCTCGCTCGAGCCCGCCGACGAGGAGTTCTGCTTCGGCTTCGGGACCTTCCTCCAGCTGGCCGACGACCTCCAGGATATCGCCGAGGATTCCCGCTGCGGCCACCGGACCCTTTTTTCGGACGGGGCCGGCAAGGCGCCTCTCGACGCGACGGCGCTCCGGCTCGAATCCTATCTCGCCGCGGTCCTGGAAAGGGCCCGCCGGAGAGACACGCCGGGCCGGGCCGCGCTGTGCGACGTGATCGAGCCCGGCCTCGCGCTGATGTTCCGCGAGTCGGTGGGCAAACAGCCGGAGTATTTTCGCCGGGGCTTCTTCAGGGCCGCGAGGGGGTCCTTCCCGGTGCGTTTTTCCTACCTCCGCAAGCTGCGGCGGCGGCTCAAAGACAGGATACCTGCCGGCGGCGATCGGCTGTCCGACCTCGACCCGGGGTTGGTCGCGCTCATGGCCCTGTCGTCGCGGGCCTTCTCCCTCGACTGACCCCGGCCGGCGCGCGGGCGCGCCTGCCGCCTACTTGGCGATAGATACGGTCGTGGCCGGGTCCCGTTTGGCCTTCCAGGCGACGGGCGCCGCCTTGGCGTTGTCAGCCGGCTTGACCGTCCCGGTGATCGCGTCGCCCGAGACTTTCCCTTCATAAAGGTACGAGCGCATCTTCCCGTCGCTCTCGGCTTCGAGGCGGAACTTGACGGCATCGCCCGCGAGGCTGGCCTCGCTGATCGAAAGGGGCCAGTCCCCTTCCCGCCCCGTCGCGGTCACGGCCTGGAATTCCTGGCTCACTTCGATCGTGTAGTGGGTCTTGTTCGCGCCGTCCGCGAGGTCCCATTCCCAGCGCCCGGTCATGTTGGCCGGAACGATCCAGAAATGGACATCCCGCTGGTCGTCGAAGGATGTCGTGACGACGGACGTCTTGTCGGGGTGCCAGTCGCCCATTTCAAAGCTGTGGGAGACGAGGCGCGTCCCCGGCTTGAGGTCGGTCAGGAGCTTGGGCCGGAGCCGCAAGTTGACCGAGGTGAGGAGATACATGGTGACGACCGTGGCATCCTTGAAATCCGCCTCGAAAAGGTCCTGCTGGATGAATTTGACCTTGCCGGCCATTCCGGCCGCGCGGGCGTTCTCGTTGCTCTCGCCGATCCGGACCGGGTCGATGTCGATGCCGACGGCCTTGACCCCGAACCTCTTGGCGGCGGCGATGACGATGCGGCCGTCGCCGCAGCCGAGGTCATAGAGGACATCCCCGGACTTGACCGCCGCCAGGCGGAGCATCTCGTCGACGACCTCGGGAGGCGTCGGGACGAAGGGAACGTCGTAGCCCCGGTGGGTCTGCCAGTTCAGGTCTTGGGTGGGTGCCGTCGGGGTCACGGAAAGCAGGCCGGCAATGACGAAAAGGCCGAGAACCAGAGCTTTTTTCATCGCGTCCCTCCTCGCGATACGGGGATTCCCGGGCCGGAGGCCCGAAGATAAGGTCATGATAGTCCCCGGTCCGGGGACTGTCAAACCCCCGGGCTCAGGGCAGGACCTGGCCGTCGAAGAGGCGGATCGTCCGTTCGGACCGGGCGGCGATGTGGTCGTTGTGGGTGACCATGACGATCGTCCGCCCTCCGTTCCAGAGATCGGTCAGGATGGCCATGATCTCTTCGCCGCTCTTGGAGTCGAGATTGCCCGTCGGCTCGTCCGCGAGAAGGATGGGCGGGTCGTTGGCCAGGGCCCGGGCCAGGGCGATGCGCTGCTGCTGGCCCCCGGAAAGCTCCGTGGGCCGGTGGTCGCGCCAGTCGAAGAGCCCGACGGCGTTCAGGAGCTCGGTGACCCTCTCGCGCCGCTTCTTGCCGTTCTTGCCGTCGAAGAGCATTGGCAGCTCGATGTTCTCCCAGGCGGTGGCGTAGGGCAGGAGGTTGAAGTTCTGGAAGACGAAGCCGATCTTGCGGTTGCGCACGGCGGCCAGCTCGTCGAACGTCAGCCCGCCCACCGCGTCGCCGTCGAGGATGTAGTCCCCGGCGGTCGGGGTGTCCAGGCAGCCGACGATGTTCATCAGCGTCGACTTGCCCGACCCCGAAGGGCCCATGACGGAGACGAACTCCCCCTTGCCGATCTTGAGGGTGATGCCGCGAAGAGCTTCCAGGGATTGGCTGCCCGTCCGGTAGACTTTGGTGATGCCTTCGAGCTCGATCATGATACCCTCTATTCGTAGCGCAGCGATTCGATCGGATTGGCCCGCGAGGCCCGCAGCGCCGGGAAGATGCCCGACAGGAAGCACAGGACGCCGAGGACGACGGTATAGGCGACGAAGATCCGCATCGAGAATTCCGGCCGCAGGAGATAGGCTTCGATGCCGAACGAATCGTAGTTGATCGGGGCCAGCCGGACGAGATGGACGATGTTGAAGGCGGTGATGAAGCCCCAGAAGGTCCCCTTGGCGAAGACGAACACCGTCTCCAGGAAGAACTGGCCGATGATCGTCCGGCGCCGCGCCCCGATGGCCAGCTTGATGCCGATCTCTTTCGTCCGCTCCTTGGCCGCGGCGTACATGAGGTTGGTGACGCCCACGGCGCCGATGAGGAGCGTCAGGGCGCCGATGATGCCGAGGAAGAGCTCGATGCCCTTGAAGATGGCCATGCCCTCCTTGGCGTCTTCGATGGTGTTCCAGAAGCTCGTGGCGTAGCGGTCCGCGGGGTCGAAGCGGTACTTGCGGCCGAGGAGCATCTTGGCCCGGTCCTCGATGAGCCTGGACTGGGAGGCCTCACGCGGCTGGATATGGATCTGGTTGATGCGGCGGCGGTTGTCGATCTGTTGGTAGGCATGGAAGGGCAGATAGACCTGCTCAGCGTCCGGCCCGTTGTACATCGAGTCCTGGATCTTCTTCTGCAGGACACCGACCACGGTGAAGGGAATGCGGTTGATGACGATCGTCCGTCCCACGACATCAGCGCTGCCGAACAGGTCCGTGGCGACCTTCCAGCCGATGAAAGCGACCTTCCGTCCTTGGGCGACGTCCTCGGCATTGAGGAAGCGGCCGCCGAGCTGCGGCACCTGCGTGCGCATGAGGCCGAACTCGGCGGTCGTGCCGTGGATGTTCCGGTTGAGCTCCTTGCCGCCGGCCGAGAGCGGCAGGTAGCTGTACGATTCGGGGGCGATGTAGAGGATCTCCGGGACCCTCTCCCTGAGATAATCGACGTCTTCCGGATAGAGCGAGATCTGGCGTCCCTTCGGCAGGCCCTCGAAGGCGACCGACGTCTGGCCGCCGTAGACCATGATCAGCGTCTCGCCGAGGCCGCTGAAAGCGACGTGGAACTGCGTGCTCATCCCCTGGCCGAAGGCCATGAGAAGGAGGATCGAGAGGGTCCCCCAGAAGAGGGCGAAGGTGATGAGCGCCGCCCTTTTGTGGCGTTTCCGGTACTCGCTCCAGAAGAACCGGGGCAGGGTAAGGTTCATCGCGCCGCTCCCCTATTTCCTCAGGGCCTCGATGGGATCGGTCGAAGCGGCGGTCCTGGCCGGGATCATCCCGGCGATGACACCGATGGCCAGCAGGATGAACACGGTGGTGACGACGACGAGCGGGTTGAGGACGGGCACCCCGACGAAGTCGGTGAAGCCGCCTTCGGGGAAGGCCTTGGCCGCCTGGAGGACGGCCGTCGACAGGCCGAAGCCGATGAGGCCGCCGAGGAGCATGATGACGAGCGACTCGCTGAAGAACTGCCACAGGATCGTCCGGCGGCGGGCCCCCACGGCCAGCTTGACGCCGATCTCGCGGGTCCGCTCGTCGACGACGACCCTCATGATCGAGGCGACGCCGACGCCGCCGACGAGGAGGGTGAACGAGCCGATGACGCCGAGGAAGATCGTGAAGGCCAGGAAGAAGGTCGTGAACTGCTTCTCGAACTCCAAGGTGTCCCAGACACTGAGCGCGTCCGGATCGGCCGGCGAAAAGCCGATGAGCTTGGACAGGTGGCCCTTGATGTCCTCCGTGACGGCCTTGCTCCGGCCGGTGTCGAGCGGCCGGAAGATGAAGTTGGAGATGTACTTGTTGCCGTAGAGCGAGGCGTACGTCGTCCAGGGGATGAACGCGCAGCGCTCGTCGCGCTGGCCGTTGTAGTTGGACGACTGGAGCTTGGTCCGCATGACGCCGACGACGGTGAACGGGACGCTGTCGATGAAGACCGACTGGCCGACGGGCTCGTCGGTCGCAAAGAGGTCGGTGGCCAGGACGTCGCCGATGAAGCAGACGCGCTTTCGTGCGGCCATGTCTTCGGGGTCGAGGAACCTCCCCTTCGCGGCGATGGTGTTGCGCATCAGCTCGAACTGGGGGTTGACGCCGCGGACGGTGTTGCGGAACTCGTTCCGGCCGTGGCGGATGAGGCGGCCGCCGACGAACTCCGGGCTGATGATCTCGATGCCCGGGACCTTGTCCGGGATCTCCTCGACCATTTCGGGGGTGATCCGCACGGCTTTGCCCTTGAGGAAGCCCTGCCAGGGAAGGGTCGTCTGCGACGGGAAGACGAGGACGATGCCCTGGCCCATGCCGTGGAAGCGCTTGATCTGGGCTTTGGAGACGGAATCCCCGAAGGCGAGGAGCAGGACGACGGAGAACGTGCCCCAGACGACGCCGGAGAGCGTCAGGGCGGTCCGCAGGGGCTGGCGGATGAGGTCCCGGAAGAGGTTGCGAAAGAAAATGGCGATCATTTGATCTCGCGGGGCGGCCTCTCCACGACCTTGTCACCCTCCTTGAGGCCTTCGAGGACCTCGATATTGAGGCCGTCGGACAGTCCGGTCTTGACCTCGACCTTCTTCGTGGTCTCTCCGTCGGGGATCTCGACGAGCTTCTTCCCCCCCTCGAAAAGGACGAGGCGCTCGGGGATGAGGACGACCTGCTTCCGTTCACGGATGAGGATGCTGGCCGTCGCCGAAAAGCCGGCCCTCAGGGTCGTCCCTTCGGCAGGCTCGATGAGGATCCAGATGTCGAAGAGCGTGGCGTTCCCTTCCTTCTTGGCCTTGGGGAAGATGCGGTCGACGTGTCCGGGGATCTTGGCGTCGGGCAGGGCCCCGATCTGGATGTCGGCGGCCATCCCGTCCCGGATCTTACCGACATCGATCTCGTCGACGGTGCCCTTGAAGAGGAGACTGGCCATGTCGGCCAGGGAGCACATCTCGGTCCCCGGCTGGAAGTTCGTCAGGGGGACGACGGGGTCGCCCTGGAAGACGCTCTGGGACAGGACGATGCCGGCGATCGGCGAGTTGATCAGCGAGTTGATGTCCCGGTTGGACATGCGGATGCGGCCCTTCTCGAGCAGCTCGAGGCGCTCGGCGGAGGTCTTGTACCTCAGCTCGGCCTCCCGATAGGCGCCCTCGGTCGCATCCATTTCGGACTTGGAGACGAGGTTCGATTTGTAGAGCTCGAGCTGGCGGGTCCAGTCGCCCTTGAGCTTTCCCATGGTCACCTGGGCCAGCTCCATGTTGCGCCGGGTCTCGACGTATTCGAGGGGCGTCGGGTTGGGCGAGATCTTGAAGAGAGGGACCCCCGCCTTGACGGGGTCGCCGACCTTGAACAGGACTTCGGCGACGATGCCGGGGATGATCGACTTGACCTTGATCTCCTTCTCCGGCTCGATCGTGCCCACGGCCAGGGCCTTCTCCTGGATGTCGCCCCGGGCGGCGGCGACGAGCTTGGTCTCGACTTTTTTCTTGCCGCAGGCGAAGAGGAAATAGAAGAAGGTCAGGAGCAGGAGGAGGGAAACGGCCCGGAAGATCCATTTTTTCATGATTCACCTCAGACTTCGACTCACAACCCGATAGACGGAAGCCGGAGGGAAAAAGTTCGGGCCGGCGGTGAAAATCGCAGCTAATATCTAATTGTCAGATAATAAAATAATTAGAATGGCGCCTCAGGGCACGCGAACCACCTGGGTCAGAACGACCTCGACCCGCCGGTTCCGGGCCCGGTTGGACTCGGTGTCGTTCGGGGCGACCGGGTTCTCCGGGCCAAAGCCCTGGTACTTCATGCGGGCGTTCGAGATCCCCTGGGTCATCAGGAACTCGTAGACCGCCCGGGCCCTGTCCATGGACAGCCGCATATTGAGGTCGGCCGATCCGGTCGAATCGGTGTAGCCCTCGATGCTCAGGTTCATGTTGGGGAAGATCATGAGTATGCCGGCCAGCTTGGCGACCGAGAGCTGGGAGGCCGGCTTGAGCGTGGCCTTGCCGACATCGAAGAGGATCCCCGACAGGCTGACGACGACGCCGCGCGCGGTCTCGGTCGTTTCGGCGACCGAGGACAGGGCGCCCTTCAGCATGCCGGCCAGCTCGTCGCGCTCCTTCTTGATGGCTTCGCGGTCGGCCGCCACCTGGTCACGCTCGGCCTTGAAGGCGTCGCGCTCGGCCGTAAGCGTCGCCGTCTGCTTGGCCAGATTGGCCGATTCGCTGGCCAGGGCCTCGCGCTGGATCTGGACTTCGCGCAGCTCCCGGGCGATGCGGGCCGCGTCGCCCTCGGCCGTGACCGCGCGCTCTTCGAGGGCAGCCTTTTCGGCCAGGCGCTGGGCTTCGGCTTCGGCCGCGGCCTTGGCCTCGTTGAGCTTGATGGTGTCCTTGATCGCCTGGGAGGCGAGCTGGGCCGCGACCCGGGCCTGGTCGGCCATGACCTTCTTGTTGCCTGTCGAGGCCATGGCCTTGCCGAAGGCAATTTGGGCCCCGTCCATCGCCTTCGGGTTCACGGCGGCGGCGTTGAGCGCGACGGCGATCTCGATGGCCTTCTTGGCCTGTTTGACGGCCGCGGGTATCGGGTCGTTGTATTGGATGCCGGAGATCGTTTCGATGGCCGGCTTGTAGGCCGTGGTGAAATCGGCGAACGCGAACGGCGTGTTGGCGATGCCTATGCCCCCGACCTGTCCGGAGGAGAAAATAACGAGCTCGGTCGGCCGGGTGACCGTGGCGAAGGGCTCCGCCGTCACCATCAGAGCGAAGGTCTTCTTGCCCGTATACCCCTGGACGGAGCCGGAGGCGCTCTTCTTGTCGGCGACGATCTCGCCCAGGTTCTCGACGGTCCCGTCGGGCGTGACGGCCCACAGGACGTACGCCGTGATGTCGCCGGCGAAGAGGACGGCGGGCTCCATCTTCTTGTAGCTGGCGTTGACCGAAGCCTGCCCGTTGTCGAATCCGATCATGGCCGTCAACGACGCCTGGGAGGGGGCCCGGGAGGTCCTCACGAAGTTGATCTCGAAGGTCTTGCCGGGCTGGAGCGTCAGGGCCGTCAGCCGGACCTCGGCCGCCGTGAGGGCGGAGGCGACCAGGAGAATGGCGAGAGCGAACAGGGCGAGCTGGCGTTTGGACATGGGACCTCCTTTGGGAATAGGCTCCATCCGTTTAGTCGGCATTGCAGGCCGCCCATCCGATTCGATGGCGTGCTTTGCATCCTTCTCCCCTGTCGGACGGGCTTACCGAAGGATAGCACCGGGGGGCGGCAGGGTCAATCGGGGCAAGGGAAGCGGACCCGATCTGCGGCGACGAGATTGAAAATCCGGCCGTTTCGGCCTATATTTCAAGCAAGAGATTTCGACTTGACGGGAGGGGATCATGGACATCGCGCTGAGCGACCTGGAAAAGGACCTCTTGGTGAGCCTGCTGGATAAGGAGCTCGAGGAGGTCCGGTCGGAATTCCACCACACCGAGGCCTACGAATTCAGGGAGGGCTTACGATGCCGCGAGGAGCTCCTCCGCAGCATTCTGACCAAGCTGGCGGGCTGATGCCGCGGGCCGGAGCACGGCCGAAAGGATAAAGGCACTGGGAAGAGCAACGGATCGCTGGCGGGCGCAGTCGGAGGCCTGGGGGCTGTGTATCATCCTCATGGGATCCAGCTGTTTCCTGGGATCCCATAACGTTACCGTCACTGTCGAATATCAAACCTTCCAGCAACGGCCGAATTTTACGAAAGATATCGACATCCTTCTCGGGGCCGAACTGAAGCTTGTCCTCCATTCCAACGGGACGACCGGATTTTCGTGGACCGATCCTGCCCAGCTCACGGATCCCATGGTCCTCGAGCAGACAGACCATGATTATGTCATCCGTCAGGACCCGCGTGAAGGAGAGCCTGGGCATGAGGTCTTCGTGTTCGAGGCCAAGTCCAAGGGAGCCTGCACGATTTATCTGGAATACAAGAGAGCCTTCAGCGCCGAAGTGGCGTATTCGTGCACGATCAATGTCGATGTGATGTAGGGTATGATCAACGCTCCTCATAATAAAAGACCCCTTCGCTAATGTTGTGTATAATCGTTCCGTAGGAGTTTGGACTAGGAGGAATGCTCATGCCTGCGAGATATTCTAAACTGACAATCGGTTTCCTTATTGCGATCTTCGTTATCTCCCTATCGACTATCGTCGCGGCCCAGGCCAAGAATTATGAGGCCCTCCTGGGAACGTGGGACGTCAAGACGGAAGACGGCGCCCGCGAATTCGTTTTCGAATTCTCGCTGAAGGACGGCAAGCTGTCCGGCAAATTCACCGGCGCATCGGGGACGTCCGATATGGCCAACCTCACGTTCGAGGACAACACGGTCAAGTTCTCCGTGACCGTTGGCAACGGCATGGTCCTCGATATTTCGGCCATCGTGGCCGAGGATCAGCTCTCCGGGACGCTGTCCCTGCAGTACGGGGAGACCTCGATCACGGGCAAGAGAAGGAAGTAGTCGAGAGCCGGTTCCCGGGGAGAGATTCGCCTAGGGATGGTCGTGAAGAAGAGTGGATTCTTTTTCTTGGCCCTGCTCGGTGCGGCATGGGGATTTGCCCAGATCCAGCACAACGTCGCTGTCGTCAATATCAGCGTCCCGGTTCGAGTCTATGATAGGTCGAAGTTCGTCGACTCGCTCGGACTCAAGGACTTCGAGGTCAGCGAGGATGGTCGCGCCCAGCCCGTCGAGGCCGTTTACCTCATCCGCGGCAACGCGGTCAAGAAGATGGAAGGAGCGCCCGCGGCGCCCACGCCCGAAACCAAACGGAACTTCGTCCTGCTCTTCCAGATCTCCGAATATATGCCCGAGATCAATAAGGCCGTGGACCTGTTCTTCGAGAAGGTCTACAGGCCCGGGGACGCCGTGGATGTCATCACCCCCCAGAGGACCTTGCGGCTGAGAAGCCGGGTCGACACGACGGAAAAGGTGAGGACGGCCCAAAACGAGGTCAAGAACAGGTTGCGGACCGACGTCCTCATCCTCGGCGGCGCCTATCGATCGGTCATCGAGGACATGCTGGCCCATTTGGGCACGGGGGACCCGGAGCAGGCCGAGGTCAATCTCAATGGCTACCGTACTGACCTGGAAAAGCTCGAGGCCCTGCGGGCAATTGAACCCGGGAGGATGGCGGCCTTCGCCGCGGATCTCAAGGGTCGTCGGGGATCCAAGCACGTTTTTCTCTTCTACCAAAGGGAAAGGGTGCCGCAGCTCGACAACCGGAAGCTCATCAAGGCCCTGAACAGCTCCGATCCCGAGACGGCGATGAAGGCCATGGAACTCATGACGGTCTACAACCACGATGCCAATCCCGACCGGGAAGCGATCCAGCGAGCCTTCTCGGACGCCTCGACGGACGTCCATTTCCTTTATATAACCCGAAACAGACGGGACCCCCAGTTCGAAATCGAGAACAACGCCACTTTGGACGCCATCCAGATGGCCGAATCCTCAGCCGCGATCTACAGGGTCTTCAAGGAGATCGCGGCGGCGACGGGCGGAACATCGGCCGCTTCGGCCAACCCCGCGGCGCTTCTGCGCCAGGCCGCCACGGCGTCGGAGGACTATTACCTGCTCTATTACCGGCCACAGGACTATCGGGCAGATGGCAAATTCCATAAGATCGGGGTGGCCGTAAAACAGGCCGGGCTTCGCGTCAGCCACCGGGAGGGCTATTTCGCGGAGGATGCGGCGGCCGGGGAGGAAGCCGGAGCCAAGACCGCGGCCAGGCTCACGGCGCAGGTCGAAGACATCGATCTTACGGAGTCGATGCTGGCGAAGGGCGACCCCGTCCCCGAAAGCGTCCTGAAGGCGGCGGCCGGCTATTGCCGCGGGCTTTCCGAAGCATCGCTCGATTTCGTCTGCCGGGAGGATGTCAGGGAGCGGCTCTCGGGTGTGGTATTCCCCGGCCAGCTCGAGACCGTCGGGCCTCCCCATGTCGGAGTCAAGAGCTCAACGGTCATCAAGGACCAGGTCCATGACTGGGTCTATGACTATCAGCTCGTCCGCAAAGAAGGATGGGCGGCGGAGAAGCGTGTCCTCCTCGAGGAGAACGGAGAGCCCCGGCATGAGGAAAACGCGGCTCTGCAGACCAGGCGGTTTGAGCACAAGTTCATCGTCCTGGGCCCGGTCGGGTTGTTCAGCGACGAGGCCCAGAGCCGGCATAATTATCACGTCGCCCAGAAAACGGAAATGGAAGGAGAGCCGGTCCTTGTCATCGATGTGCGGCCGAAGGGATCGGAAACGTCCTCGCTCTACGGCAAGGCGTGGGTGCGGCCGCGCGACGGCGCCGTCCTGAAGGTCGAATGGGAGCCGGCCTCGATGAGAAATTACGCGAAGATCGAGGCTTTCGCTAGAGCCAACCGAGCCAAGCCCCAGGTCAGGTTTACGTCCGAATATACCGTCGAGAAGAACGGCCTTCGTTTCCCCAGTTCCTACGAAGTCATCGAGACCTACCGGAAGTCGGGGGAGACAGTTACGGCGTCCCGGAACTCTGTCGCCTATAAGGATTACAAGTTCTTCGAGGTCAAGGTCCGGACCGAAATAAAGCGTGATGGATAGAGCCGCATATTGCGACTATTAGGGTATATGGACGACAAGAACAGCATAAAACGGCATCGCGGGGAAAGCGAGGCACCCCGATACGATCACGAAATCCAGCTTCAAATCATAAAAATGAAAGGTTGCTGGGTGCCGGTGGAGGGAATTGAACCCACAAGAGCCTTTCGGCCCACAGTGGGTTCATTGCGTATTCTTTCAGGTTTCACAAGCTTTTCCGCGTCCTCGAGGCGCGTTTCACCCGCCGTGTCAACTGCCCGTCATATCCAGTGGCATGAATCTTGCTTTTATCATGCTGGGTGGACGAGGGCCCCTTTCCGGGCGAGTCAGACCTGATTCGCCCCCCCGTTCCCCAAACTCTCTTGAGGGGGTCTGACATGAACGCTGCGGTTTTCGTGGCAATCATCCTTTCCCTCGTCGCCATCTTCGGAGAGACTCTGCTGCTGGAGTGGTTCGACCGGCAGGACACGAGACGTTGGAGGGTGACAAGGCCACACGGCGCCCGCCATATGCGCTGAAGCGACAAAACAGGAATAGGCGCGGTCAAATTACGGTTTCGGACGGAAAGCGATGAAAGGGCTCATCGCAAATCGCTGACATTCAAGAAAGATAAGATATGCCGGTGGAGGGAATCGAACCCACACTCGACTTGCGCCGAACGGGATTTTGAGTCCCGCGCGTCTGCCAGTTCCGCCACACCGGCACGAAGCGATAACTATAGGTGAAAAGTCCTCCCAATTCAAGAACGCCGGGCGAGCAACCTTCTCCGGTCCGCGGGCGTAACTATTGAGGACTGCCCATGAGGTTCCTCATGAAAAAGACACTCGCTCTTCTGCTCCTTTTAGCCGCCATAATATCCCAGGGTTGCCAAAAGCCGGCATCCTCTGCCGGGCCCCGCGCCGCGGAACCCGTCGCGGCCTTTCCCGAGCCGGTGAGCTACGACCTCACGATCGACACCGATTATGAGGCCGGGACGATCGCCGGGGATTGCACTTTGGTCGTGAAGAACGCCACCGACGCCCCGATCCCGGTCGTGCCCCTCAATCTCTATCGTCTCATGGAGGTCGCCTCCGTATCCGACGCATCGGGAAAAGCCCTGCCGTTCGACCAGATCGTCAGTATCTTCAAGGACTGGAAAGAGCTCCAGGTCAATCACATCCGCGTCCGGCTCGAGCCTCCCCTCGCCCCCGGGAAAGAGACGACGCTCCGGATCAAGTACGGCGGGCCCCTTCTCGGATATGCCGAGGCGATGCGGTACGTCAAGGACCACGTCGGCCAGGACCTGACCCTGATCCGTTCGGACAGTTTGGCCTTCCCCCAGATCGGCGTCCCGTCCTGGGAGACCAACCGGGCCGCCGGCTTGAAGAACTTCGACTTTCGCGTTTCCTTGACGGTCCCCTCTCCGCTCGTCGTGGCCAACGCGGGGGACCTCGTCTCGAAGGAGGAGAATGACGGCCGGACGACCTACGTCTTCAAGAGCCGAGTCCCGTCCTGGCGCATCGACCTCGCGGCGGCCGCTTACGAGGTCGTCGAGGGCGAAGGCGGCCGGTTCAGGATCTTCGCCTTCCCCGAGGACGTCGAAGGGGCCCGGGACCTCCTGGGCAGCCTGACGGCCACCCTGGCGCTCTACACCCGCTGGTTCGGCGCGCTTCAGGACTTCCGCGGGCTGACCGTGATCGAGATCCCGGCCGGCTACGGATCGCAGGCCGACGTCGCCGCCGTCATCCAGGAGGCCGGCGCTTTCAAGGACCCGGCCGGCCGCTACACGTTCTATCACGAGCTGTCGCACCTCTGGAACGTGACGGCGAACGACCCCGCCCCGCCGCGCTTCGAGAGCGAAGGCCTGGCCATGTTCCTCCAGCACCTCGTCCAGGAGAAGCTCGAGGGCAAGGCCGGAGCCGTCGATGAGGCAGTAGCCAAGATGCTCGTCCGCCTGCCGAAAGACTTCGGCGAGCATCCGGATTGGAAGACGACGCCCATGATCGATTACGGCATCAAGGACCTGACAGACCTGTCGTACCGGATGGGCCAGATCCTCTTCTATATTCTGTACAAGGTCCAGGGAGAAGAGGCCTTTCTGGAGACGACCGGCAGCTTCTATACGGGACTATCGGGAGACCGGCGCGACGGCCCGCCAGTTCGTCGAGCACGTCAAGAAACGGGCCGGCCCAGCCGCCGACAGGATCTTCGAAGAATGGGTGTTCACTCCAAAGGCCGCGGAGATCGTCGCCGCGGGGATCTCGCGGGAGGAGCTCCTCAGCCGGTATCGCTAGTCTGTCCTTTGCCTCGTCTCTATCCGTTTGATATAGTTACGGCATGCCGACACCGGAACGGATCGAGAAGGTCGAGCGCGTCCTCTCGCAGCGCCAGGCCGACCTGCGCGTCGTCCTCGAGGGGGTGACCATCGCCCACAACGCGAGCGCCGTCATCCGGACGTGCGACGCCGCCGGCATCCTTTATCTCGACCTCATCGCCCCCAACCCGGAGCTCCTTCGCTTCAACGAGGCCATCTCGACCCGGGCCGACAAGTGGCTCGAGATCGCCGTCCACCCCGCGCCCGCGGCGTGCCTCGAGCCCCTGAAAAAGGCCGGCTACGAGATCGTCGCCACCCACCTCGGGCGGGACGCGGTCCCTTACACGGACGTCGATTTCGCCCGGCCGGTCGCCCTCGTCTTCGGCAGCGAGGCCGAGGGCATTTCGGACGACTGCCTGGCCTATGCCGACAGGATCGTCCGCATCCCGATGCTGGGCATGGTCCAGAGCCTCAACCTGTCTGTCTCGGTCGCGGTCATGCTCTACGAAGCGCTGAGGCAGCGCGCGACGAAGGGGTATTCGGACCAGTCCCGACTTCCAGTCGGGGAGTTCGAACGGCTCCGCAGGCAGTGGCTGAACATCACGGAATAAAAAAACGGGGACACGTACCTGAGGTACATGTCCCCCGGACAATGAGACCGGAGCAGGTCTCTCAGATCCTTCTCTGGTTGCCCTTCAGGGTCAAGCCCCTCAGGAGCTGGCTCTTCAACGGCGATTCGTCGGCGCTCCAATTCCGGATCTCGTTCTGCAGGGCGTCCGTGTAGCCCTGCCAGGATTCGAGGAAGGTCTGGAGCCCGTCCGATCCAAGCGGCCCGCCGCTTTCATCCTCGGCGACCTCGACTTCGAAGGTCATGGGCTTCTTGTCCCTCAGCACTTCGAGCTTGACCTTGTCACCCTTGGCTTTGGCCTGGACGCGATCGATGAGCTCGTTCACGGTCCCGACGCGCTGGCCGTCGACGCTGACGATGATGTCGCCGACCTGGAGCTTGGCGTTCGCGGCCGGTCCGCCCTCGGTCAGCTTGGAGACGATCAAGGCCGTCCCTTCCTTGACCCCGAAATGGGCCGCCAATTCCGGATTGAGCTCGCCGCAATAGAGGCCGATATATTTTCTCGTCTCAAAGGTCCACGCAGGAGGCCTCGGTGTGAGCGTCATGTCCGGCGAGATCCGCTTCGGGGCGCTCTTGGGAGCGCCCGGCGCGGGCGACGGGACCTGGACATCCGGCCTGAAGAGCCCCGGGAAGCGGATGTCCATTTCCTTCATCGCTTCGTCCTCGGCGAGCTCGCCGAGCTTGACCTTGACGTCCATGGGCTTGCCGTCCCGCTCGATCTTGAGGACGACTTCCTGGCCCGGCTTCTTCTTCCGGATCTCGGCGGCCAGCACATCGGGGCCGGCGATGTCCCGGTCCCCGATCTTGAGGACGACGTCGCCCACGCGGAGCTTGGCCAGCTCCGCCGGGCTTTCCGGGTCGACGTTGCCGATGACCGTCCGGCCGTCCTCGTCCTCGCCGATGCCGACGCCCATCCAGCCGCGCTCGACACGGCCCTTGTCCTTGATCTGGGCGACAATGTCACGGACGACGTCGATCGGGACGGCCAGGGCCATGCCCGACGAGGGGGCTTCGGCCCGGCTGCTCATCACGTAGCCGGAACCGGCCTGCTCCCTGTCGCGGAACTGGAAGACGACGGGCTTCTCCTCCATGTAGATGCCGCGGAGCAGCCCGACCATGCGCCCGCTGGCGTCGACGACCGGGCCGCCGCTCGAACCGGGGGTGACCCAGACGTTCAGCCGGATCTTGTCCCCGGCGACGGAGCTGACGATGCCCTGGGTCACGGCCGCGGTCCGTTCTGGCGAGACGCCCACGACGCAGATCCACGAGCCGGGCGCCAGGTCGGAGGCCTTGCCGGGGCTCAGTGCCGGCAGGCCGGCGTCCTTGGCCTTGAGCAGGGCCAGCTGGGTCTCGGTGTCGAAGCCCAGGAATTCGGCGTCGATCGTCTTTCCTTCGGACGTCGTGATGGAGATCTTCTCCTCGCGCGGCGAGATGAGGGCCGTCGTGACGACGTAGCCGCCCTTCTCGACGACGACGCCCGTGGCCACGCGGCGCGTGCCGTTCTGGACCTCGACCCGGACGACCGAGGGATAGACCTTCTTGGCGACGTCGGTGATGTCGGGATCGGTCCCGGCGGCTTTCGCCGCGGCCGTCTCGGTCCCGAACGACGGGGCCAGCACGGCGAGAGTGACCATGATGACAAGGGCCGGCTTGATCATCTTGTTGTTCATGCCTTCATACCCTCCTAATAAATGATTTCCGAAGACGGGATCTCGGAAACCTGCTCCAGTATGTAAACCGTCTTAGGCCGGGGCTGGGCGTTCCGGAATTCGGACGCGTAGTCCATCGTCTCGTAGACGGGAACGAAACGGCCCCGGTCGGCCGACGGCACCCCTGTCCCCTTCCCGGGGGTGGCCGTCAGAGCCTCCCGTTCGGCGTATGTCAGGACGGTCTCCTTCTCGAGGAGCGCCGGGTTGAAGAGAAGGAAGCCCGCGATCACGAGGACTGCCGAGCCGGCGAAGGCATAGCGGGTGGCCGTACGGCGGCGGGCCCGGGCCATCTCCTTCCGGGCGGCCGGAAGCCGGCTCAGCACCTCATCTTCGAAGCCCGCGGGGGCCTTGACCCTGATCATCTTGCCGAGCAGCTCATGCTCTTCCATGTTCCCTCACTTCTTTGTCCGCCGAAAAGCTTTCGCCGTCCCGAGCCTTCTCGAGCTTGCGCCGCAGCTGTTCCCGGCCCCGGCTGATCCGGGCCTTGACCGTGCCGACCGGACGCTTGATGATCTTGGCGATCTCCTCTTGGGAGAAGCCCTCCATGTCCTTGAGGACGACCGGGACGCGATAGCGGGGATGGAGCGCATCCAGGGCCTCGCGGAGGTTCCGGACGAGCCCCGGGTCGGCCGGGTCCTCATAGTAGGTCCCGCTCGAATAGCTGTTGGGGATGTCCTCGAGGGAGACCGTGGACATCTTCCGCGAACGGCGGCACTCGGTCTTGGCCAGGTTGGAGGCGATCGTATAGATCCAGGAGGACAGCGGGGCGATGGGTTTGTACTTGTTGGCCTTGAAGTAGACCCGGATGAACGTCTCCTGGGCGATCTCCGCGGCCTTCTGATAATCGCCCGTGAACTGATACAGATAATTCACGATCTTGTCCTTATAAAGAGCCATGATCTGGCCGAACGCCCGCTCGTCTCCCTGCTGGACGCGCCGGATCAGCTCTTGTTCGTCCATTCTCTGTTCCTAAAACCTCGATCTCCCCGAGAAAGTTACATTTCCGCCGTTCTTATTATAGCAATTTCCCGCCCAGCGGCACTGTATCGAACCAAACGTTGTCGCTATGCCCAAGGAAATCCCGGGGTGCAGGACCCGGAAGAAGGGGTCGAGGGGATCGCGGAGCGAGCATAAAGCGGTGATTTAGGCTTCCCGGGGCGGAGATGCGGCCTCCTCCCATCAGCTCCGGACCGGGAAGGCGTGAAGAATCACCGCAGCGAGCGGAGACGACCCCCGAAACCCCTCCGGGTCCTGCCGGAGGTTGCCGGGGGGGCCTTTTTGTTAGAAAATGGGCCGGGAATGGAACTCTGCTCCATCCGAATCCGTCAACCAAGGTGAATTGAGTGGAATTGGACGCGATCATCAGGGACTGCCTGGAAGGCAGCCAAAGCGCCTGGAAAACCCTTGTGGACGCGTTCGCCAGGAGGATTTTTAGCATGGCCTATCAGTTCTGCGGCAGCCGGGAAGAGGCCGAGGACCGGACCCAGGAGGTCTTCCTCAAGCTCCACGGCGCCCTGCCGAAGTACGATTTCGGCAAGAACTTCACGGCCTGGTTCCTGACCCTGGCCAAGAACCACCTCATCGACGAGTATCGCCGGACCAAGTGGGAAAAGACGCAGCGCGACGATTTCGACGAGCGCGTCCTGTCCCAGACCGCGGGCGGCGGGCCCGAGGACAGCCTCGTCGATAAAGAGACCAAGGCCCTCATCTGGGAGGGGCTCAATCGCCTGTCGTCGGAGATGCGGATGGTCATCATCCTGAGGGACCTGCAGGGCAAGACCTACGAAGAGATCGCCGAGATCCTCCGCTTGCCCCTGGGGACGGTCAAGTCGCGCGTCAACCGCGCGCGGATCCAGCTGGCCCTGGTCCTGAAGGAGCATCGGGAGAACTTCTCATGACTTGCCAACGCATCGAAGAGCTTTTGTCCGCCTATCTCGAAGGCGAGCTGGCGCCCGGCGCAAGGGCCGAGGTGGAAGCCCATCTCGGGTCCTGCCCGGAATGCGCGGGGCTCGCCGGCCTCATGAAGAAGACGCTGGCGGCCGCGGCCGGCTTCCCCGAAGTTAAGCCTTCACCGGCCTTGCTCGACCGGCTCTACGGCATCCCGGAAGCCCGGCGAGAGAAGAAGCGCCTTTTCAGGCCGGCCTTCGATTGGCTGTCGCGCCCCTCCCTCCAGCCCGTTTACGCCGCGCTCACGGCCCTGCTCATGGTCGTGTCCTTCGTCGCCTTCCATCCGGAGGGACGCGGCATCCGGAAGCAGATCAACCTGCGGCTCCACCAGGGCATCGGCTCGGTCGAGAAGCTCTACGCCGACGCCGGGTCGGTCAAGGGCGACATCAGGGCCTTCTCGGCCAACGTCGTCAAGTCGTTCAACACCTTGGGCCTTCTCAAGGGCGACGAGAATAAACAATAAGCGCGTCAACGGAGGAATTGAAAATGGAAGAAAAAGCAGTCGTTCCGCAGAGGCCGCTGAAATCCCCGGGCCTGGCCGGCTTCCTGTCGGCCATCTTCCCGTTCGGGGCCGGGGCCCTCTACAACGGCCAGTACACCAAGGCCCTGTTCCACCTGCTCCTGTTCAGCGGGCTCGTCCACACCCAGCGCTATGGGAGCGGGCAGCCGTTCATGGCCCTGTTCCTGGCCGCATTCTACTTCTACCAGATCTTCGACAACGTCCAATCGGCCCGGGCCATCAACGCGGCCGGCGCCGGCGAGAGGCTCGAGGGCATCGGCCAGGAGCTGCCGGCGGTCATCCAGTCGGGCTCGGTCTTCTGGGGCGGGTTCCTCATCGTATTGGGCGTCATCCTCATCCTGATCAATTTCGAGGTCATCCACACCGCCGCCCTGCGCAACTTCTGGCCGGTCGCGGTCATCGCCGTGGGCCTCAAGCTCGTGCTCGACTCGGTGGCCAAATCCAAGGAAAAGAAGTAACGGAGGTCCGTCATGGCAAATCAAAAAAAGGGCAACTCTCTCGTCTGGGGCATCGTCCTCATCATCATCGGCGCCATCATCCTGCTCGAGCAGCTCGACTTCGACGTCTTCGACCACGTCTGGCGCTTTTGGCCGGTCGTCCTGATCATCTGGGGCGCCAACAAGCTCTGGCTCGGGCTTAAAGAGAAGAACGAGCGCTCCGAAACGCCGGGGCCGGACAAAGGTCATGAAGTTTAAGGAGATCGTCCTCGTCGTCGTCCTGGTCCTCGCGGGCCTGGTGCTCTTCCAGTTCAAGACCGGGCGTTGGAACTTCGACGAGCTCAATTGGGGCTGGGACAACGATTTCGGATTCGTCGGCCGGGAGGTCACGGCGGAGGAGACGAGGACGATCGAGGGCCCCTTGCCCGCCGCGATCGAGATCGAGAACGGTCACGGCTGGGTGGAGGTGCGTGGCGCAGACCAGGACTTCGCCCAGCTGACGTTCAAGAAGATCGTCTGGCGCATGAAAGAAGAAGAGGCGAAGGACATCGCCGCCCGGCTCAAGTACACGATGACGACGGCGGCCGACAGGCTGACCCTGGCCACGAACAAGGACGAGTTCCGCAGGAAGAACTTCGAAACGGGCTTTGTCCTGACCGTTCCCCGGTCGATGATCGTCCACGTCACCAACGGCTACGGCGTGGTCCGGATCGAGGCGGTCAAGGAGGCCACGGTCGTCAACCGCAACGGCCAGGTCTACGCGTCGAATGTGGACGGTCCCTGCGTGCTGGAGACGAGCTACGAGGACGTCGAGGTCAATGAGATCAAGGGGACCTGCCGGATCCTGAACAGGAACGGCGATGTCCGGGCCGCCTCGGTCACGGGCGACCTCTCGGTCGAGACGAGCTACGCCCATATCCGGGTCCAGGACGCCGGGGGCGCGGCCGATCTGCGCGGCCGGAACACCGACGTCGAGGCCTTGCGCGTCGCCGGGGCGGTCACGGTCGACACGTCCTACGAGAAGGTGCTCCTCACGGACGTTGGCCCCGCCAAGGTCACCGGCCATAACATGGCGGTGACGGCGGATAACGTCAGGGGCGACCTGGAGATCCAAACGAGCTATGACGCCGTGCGGGTCACGCGCGTCGAGGGCCGCCTCGTCGTCGAAGCCAACAACACGAGCGTCGCGGCGACGGGGATCGCCGGCCCGACGATATCGGTCAAGACGTCCTACGAAAATGTCTCGCTGGCCGATTTCTCGGCCGAGACGAGCGTCGTCTGCCACAACGGCAACGTCACCCTCGAGCCCCGGGAGCTCAAGCAGGCCATGGACGTCCGCAATGAGTACGGGACGATCCGCCTCGTCTGGCCCTCGGGAGAACGGGCGCGGCTCGAGGCCCGCTCGAAGGGCGGCGAAGTGAAGTGGGGCCTCACCGATAGGCCGGACGTCGACGAGACCAACGGCGTCTCGCTCGTCAAGGCCTTCTCCCAGGACGCCACGGCCCCGCTCGTCTACCTGTCCACGGCGTACGACAACATCCGCATCGAAGAGGGCGGCCGCCGCTTTTAGATATTGACCCCGCGCCATTCGCGCCGCCGGTTCCAACGGGAACCGGCTTTTTTTTAGGTTCTTCTCCCATTTCCGTGAATCCGTCTCGAGGCTGCGATGGATGTCGCTCCAAAGCCCCCGTGAGGGAAGGGGGACCCGCCGGAGGCGGGGGAAACCGTTTAAGGAGGTTTCCGGGGCGCGGGGGCCAGGAGTGACATCCGGAGCATAGCCGAGGAGAGGGAACACCCGGAATCGGGAGAAGAACCTTTTTTTAGCCGTGCTTGTTCTTGCAGGCGTGGATGCGCGGGGCGATGACCCCGTTGACCTTGATGTTGAAGAAGGAGATCAGGTTGGTCACGTCCTTCTTGTACTTCGTGACGTAGCGCACGAAGTCGGAGCGCTCCTTGTAGCGGAGCAGAGTCTCGAACTCGGCGACCGTTTCGTGGAGCTCGATGACGTAGTGATTGATCGTCCGGTACTGGGCGTTGATGTCGATGAGGTCGTGGCCGGAGAGCTTGGCGAAATCGAGGTGCGGGGGCAGGCTCTGGAGGATGAGCAGGCTCTCGTTATGGAGCTCGTTGACGGAATCGCCGATCTCCTGGAAATAGGACCCGAGCTCCTGGGCCTTCTTCGGCTTGGCCCCGACGCGCTCGGTCAGGCGCTCGAACTGGGCCTTGAGCGAGACGACGGCGTCCTTGATGCCGAAATACTTGCGGACGGGGCTGAAGAGGTCCGGGAAATCCCGGCCGATGTAGATCTTGTCCTCGTAGCGGCTCAGGAGCTCTTTGGGCTCGTGGGTGTAGAACTGGATCTCGAAGCGCCGGCCCTCGGAGTCCCGCTCGCGGAGACGGGCCAGTACGAGGCCGCTGTTCTGCTCGATGAAGTAGCTGCTGATGTCGACGAGCACGGAGTACTCGGCCAGGTTCTGGACGATGGCTTCCTTGAGGTAATCGAGGAGGGTTTCATGGCGTGTGATGAAATCGGTGATGCCCTCGTCGGGCGCCGGGTTGAGGACCGAATAGCTCGGCGAGAGGAGGTAGAGGGCCGGGCCGCGGCCGAGCTCGAGGTGAAGGTTCTTGAGGACGCTCTGATAGAGATCGTCGAGGAGAATGGACTTGAGGGGCGGAAGTCCGGCCGGATCCAGCTTGGAGAGCTCTTCCACTTCGTTCATGGCGTCGACCTCTGTTCGGCCCGAGTTTAGCACTCGGCCCGAAGGAAAGTCAACGGGCGGCGCGTGTCCTGAAGGTCCAGGCGTCCGAGGCGTACCGGGAGGCTTCGATGGCGCGGACCGCATCGCGGTCGCCCGGACCGAGGGCGAACCGTTCGAGGCCGACCCCGAAGAGGTCGGCGAACCCCTGGACCAGGGGACCGACGGCGGTGTCGAAATCGATGGGCCGGCCGAGGGCTTCGGAGAGCGAGGTCATGCCCAGGCTCTCGGGCGACTCGCCCGGGCGGGAGACGGCGCCGAGCAGGGCCTCGTCCTTCTCGAGCGGGATGGAGCCGTGCTGGAGAAAGAGCGGGCCGGTCCGCTTCTGGGCGCTGCCGACGATCTTCCGGCCTCCGATCTCGATCTCGTCGCGGGCGGGGAAAGCGAAGCAGGGCATGGTCCCCTTGATGTAGGCGGGCGGGGACGCTTCGGCCAGGCGCGCCGAGATGCCGAGGCGTTCGAGGCCCTTGAGGAGGGCCTGCGAGATGAGACGATAGGAGTCGCGGAGGGTCTCGGTGAAGATCGACGCGTCCGCCGAGGCCACGGAATACGTCACTTCCCTGTCGTGGAGGACGAGCTTGCCGCCGGTCATGCGCCGGACGATGTCGATGCCGTGGGACCGGCAGAACTCGACGTCGATGACCCGGGAGGCCTCCTGGGAATACCCCAGCGAGGCGGTCGGCCTCTCCCACCGGTAGAAACGGAGGAAGGTCCGGGGCGAGTCCCCGGCAAGGCGGAAGAGGTGCTCGTCGACGGCCATGTTCCAGGAGCCGGGAAGCGGTTCGGGTTCGACGATCAGCTGCCAGTTCTTCATGGGATGAAAAAAATGGAGCGGGCAATGGGACTCGAACCCACAACACCCGGCTTGGGAAGCCGGTACTCTACCATTGAGCTATGCCCGCTCACAGGCCTAGGATTCTAACACATTCGGCCGGCAAGTCAACGCGGGGCCGGGCGGGCGGAAACGCCCCCACTTTCTTGCCGTTCTGCAAATAATGGAAACATCCCCATTTTACCGTCCCTGGACCGACAAAAGTGGTGAGTGGCAGCTTCGACCCCATCGGGGGTGCGTTGACAGGCCGGGCACCCGCCCCTATAATCTGTAAGTAACGCCCGTACAGGGAGAAACGCCCATGTCCGACGAATCCGCGAACCGGAACCCGTCCTACAACACCGACAGGCCGCTGGCCCCAGGCGTCACGCGGCTGGGCTCGACCACCGTGCTCACCGGGGATATCGAAGCCCACGAGGACCTGCTCGTCGAAGGGCGCGTCCACGGAAAGATCACCGTCCCGTCGGGGACCCTGACCATCGCCAAGGGCGCCAAGGTCGAAGGCGAGATCCGCGTCCGCGCCCTCGTCCTCAACGGCGAGCTCAAGGGTACGGTCAAGGCCGGCGAAAAGACCGTCATCTCGGAGACGGCCGAAATGAACGGTGATGTGATCACGCCCAAGATCACCATCGCCAACGGCGCCCGCTTCTCCGGCGGCATCCGCATGAAGGAAGAAGGGGTCAAACCTTAATTCGTATAATCGTTACGCGATTTAAGGTTTGACCCCTTCCGAGATGTTGATAAAACCAGGTCCGTTCGTATTGACCTCGGACTTCGTCCCCAAGGGCGACCAGATCCAGGCCATCGACCGGCTCACCGAAGGGCTCCAGTCCGGCGCCCGCCACCAGGTCCTCAAGGGAGTGACCGGCTCCGGCAAGACCTTCACCATGGCCAACCTCATCGCCAGGGTCAACCGGCCGGTCCTGGTCATCTCGCACAACAAGACCCTGGCCGCCCAGCTCTACCAGGAATTCCGCCGCTTCTTCCCCCGCAACGCCGTCGAGTACTTCGTCAGCTACTACGACTACTATCAGCCCGAGGCGTTCATCCCGTCCTCCAACACCTACATCGCCAAAGAGGCGACCATCAACGACGAGATCGACCGCCTCCGCCTGTGCGCGACGAACTCGCTCTTCGCCCGCCGTGACGTCATCATCGTCGCCTCGGTCTCCTGCATCTACGGCATCGGCGCCCCGGAGAACTATTATTCGATGAGCTTTTCGCTCAGCGCCGGCGAGACCCTGGGCCGCAAGGGCCTCCTCGAGAAGCTCGTCTCCGTCCAGTACGAGCGCGAAGGCGGGGAATTCAAGCGGGGGACCTTCCGCGTCCGCGGCGACATCGTCGAGGTCTTCCCGAGCTACGAGGACTCCGCCTATCGCATCGAGCTCGAGGACGGCCGGATCAAGGCCATCTCGGCCATCGACCCGCTCCTCGGCAAGGTCCGCGAGACCTTGGACACGGTCATGATCCATCCCCGGACCTTCTTCTCGACCCCCGCCGAGACCCTCCGCACGGCCGTGGCCGGCATCGAGGCCGAGCTCAAGGAGCAGGTCGCCCATTTCCAGGCCCGGGGCATGGCCGTCGAGGCCGAGCGCATCGAGGAGCGCGCCCTCTACGACGTCGAGATGCTGCGCGAGTTCGGCTACTGCCCGGGCATCGAGAACTACTCGCGCCATTTGACCGGCCGCGCCGCCGGCGAGCCGCCCTTCACGCTGCTCGACTATTTTCCCGCCGACTTCCTGACCATCATCGACGAGTCCCACGTCACGGTCCCCCAGATCGGGGGTATGTACGCCGGCGACCGCTCCCGCAAGCTGACCCTGGTCGAGCACGGCTTCCGCCTGCCCTCCGCGCTCGACAACCGGCCCCTCAACTTCGACGAGTTCGAGGCCCGCGTCGGCCAGACGCTCTACGTCTCGGCAACGCCGAGCCCCTTCGAGATCAGGCAGTCGCCCGGCCGCGTCGTCGAGCAGGTCATCCGCCCGACCGGCCTGACCGACCCGGAGCTCGAGATCCGGCCCATCCGCGGCCAGGTCGACGACCTCATGGCCGAGATCCGGGCCCGGGCCGCCCGCAACGAGCGGGTCCTTGTCACGACGCTGACCAAGAAGATGGCCGAGGACCTGTCCCGCCACTACCACGAGCTCGGCCTGCGCGTCCGCTATCTCCACTCCGAGGTCGAGACCCTCGACCGGGTCAACGTCCTGCGCGACCTGCGCAAGGGCCAATTCGACGCCCTCATCGGCATCAACCTCCTTCGCGAGGGCCTGGACCTGCCCGAGGTCTCGCTCGTGGCCATCCTCGACGCCGACAAGGAGGGCTTCCTGCGCTCGTCGACGGCGCTCATCCAGACCTTCGGCCGGGCCGCCCGCAACGTCGCCGGGAAGGCCATCCTCTACGCGGACACGATCACCGATTCCATGAAGATCGCCATCGCGGAGACGGCGCGCCGCCGCAAGATCCAGGAGGACTACAACGCCGCCCACGGCATCACGCCGCAGTCGATCGTCAAGGGCATCGACGAGGTCCTGACGTCGGTCTACGAGCGCGATTATCTCGATTACACGCGCATCTCCGAGGACAAGGACATCTACCTCTCGCCGCTCAAGCGCAAGAAGCGCATGGACGAGCTGGCCAGGCTCATGAAGGAGGCCTCCGCCGCGCTCGAGTTCGAGAAGGCGGCCGCCTACCGCGACGAGCTGGCCAAGCTCAAGAAGCGCGAGCTCGAGCTGGGGCTCTGACGAGCCCCCAAGTCCTTGAAAATCCAGCGAGGAAGGCGGAAAATAGCGTCTCATGGCGGAATTCAGCGAGCTCAAGAAGAAAGCGGCGGCCCTGCCCGATAAGCCGGGCATCTATTTCTTCAAGACCGGCTCGGGCGAGGTCGTCTACATCGGCAAAGCCCGCTCTCTCCGGGACCGCGTCCGCTCCTACTTCCTGGCCAATCCGGACTTCAAGGTCCGCAACATCCTGCGCGAGACGGCGGACATCGACTACATCCTGACCGGCTCCGAGAAGGAAGCCGCCTTTCTCGAGAACAACTACGTCCAGCAGCACCAGCCCCGCTTCAACCTCCGCCTCAAGGACGACAAGAGCTTCCCCTACCTCAGGATGACGACCGGCGAGGACTGGCCCGGCATCTACTTCAGCCGGAAGGTCGAGCCCGACGGCTCGCGCTATTTCGGCCCCTTCAGTCCGGCCCAGAGGGCCCGCTCGTCCATCCACCTCGTCAACAAGCACTTCCTCGTCCGCGGCTGCGAGGACGCCGTCTTCCGCGGCCGCAAGCGCCCCTGCCTCGAATACGAGCTCAAGCTCTGCGCGGCGCCCTGCGTCGGGTCCATCTCCGAAGCCGATTACCGCGAGAACGTCGAGAACGCCTGCCTCTTCCTCGAGGGGCGCATGCCCGAGCTGGCCCGCACGCTCAAAGCGCGAATGGAACGGGCGGCCGCGGACGAGAAATTCGAGGAGGCGGCCCGCCTGCGCGACCTCCTGCGCACGATCGAGGATTACCGGGACCGGCCCGGGACGATCTCCACTGCCCTCGAGGACCAGGACGTCGTCGGCCTGGCCCGCGGGGACGGTCGCGCGGCCGTCTACGTCTTCTTCATGCGCAAGGGCAAGATCCGGAGCTCGGCCTCGCGCGTCGTCGACGCGCCGGCGGGCGTCGCGGACGCCGAGGTCCTGGGCGGGTTCCTGGCTGGCTTCTATGCCGACCACGAGCTGCCGCCGCGCCTGCTCCTGCCCGCGCGGCCGGCGCAATCGACCGGCCTCCAGGCGCTCCTTGGCTGGGCCAAGGTCCGGGTCATCGCCCCCCGCGGCGGGAAGAACCGCAAGCTCGTCGAAATGGCCGGGCGCAACGCCGAGGCCTTCCTGCGCAAGCAGGCCGGCGAGGCCAAACCCCTCGAGGAGCTGAAGACCGCCCTCGAGCTCTCGGCCATGCCCCGCACGATCGAGGGCTTCGACATCTCCAACACCGGCGGCGAGGAATCGGTCGGTTCGCTGGTCGTCTTCCGCGACGGCCGGCCCGACAAGGATTCGTACCGCAAGTTCCTCATCCGGACCGTCGAGGGGTCGAACGACGTGGCCAGCTTGGGCGAAATCATCACCCGGAGGTACCGGAAGGTCATCGACGAAGGGACGCCACTCCCCGACCTGGTCATGGTCGACGGCGGCAAGCCCCAGCTCGGCGCGGCGGAGAAAGCGCTGGTCGCCCTCGGCCTGCCCCACCTCCCCCTCGTGGCCATCGCCAAAAAGGAAGAGATCCTGTTCACCCCGGCCGCGCGCGACGGCATCCGCCTTGACCGGAGGTCGAACGCCCTGAAGCTCGTCCAGGCCGTCCGCGACGAGACGCACCGCTTCGCCATCGCCTTCCACCGCGGCCGCCGCGAGAAGAAGAGCTTCGAGTCCCTGCTCGACGGCATCCCGGGCCTCGGCCCGAAGAAGAAATCCTCGCTCCTTGCCCGGTACGGCAGCCTGGAGGCCATTCACAGCGCCCCCCGCGCCGAGCTTGACGCCCTCGTCGGCGGCGGCGCCGCGGCCAAAGTCCTGGCCCGCCTCAAAAAGGAAAGGCCGGATTAAGAGGGACTGTCCGCGACCCGAGCGTCAGAGAATCAGGCGCACGGCCCAGCTCAGGACGAGGGCGACGCCGATGCTGAGCCCGACCGAAACGAAGGCCCACTTCCTGCCTATCTCCTTCCACAGGATGGCGCAGGTCGACAGGCAGGGGATGAAGAAGCTGATGAAGACGGTGAAGACGACGATCTGCTCGCGGCTGATGACCGTCATCAGGCTGTTGTAATCGACGCCGAGCGCCTGGAGCATCATAATGAGCGACAGCTCCTTGCGCAGGAAGCCGAAGACGAGGGTCACGCCCAGCTCGTGGGGCAGGCCGAGCCCCTTGACCACGAGCGGGGCCAGGAGGTCGTTGATCCAGCCATCGGCCCGGAAGTAGGTCAGCAGGCTCAGCACGAGGCTGCCGCCGATGAGGAGCGGCCAGGCGAACTTGATGAACGCGTGGACCTGGAACCAGGTCTTGCGAAAGATGGAGCTGAGGCGGGGCGCCTTGAGAGAGGGGATCTCCAGGATCAATCCCGGCGACGGTTCCTTGATGAACCGGCTGAGGACCCAGCCGATGACGGCGATGATGAGGATGTTGGCGGCATAGAAGCCCATGGCCCAGAGCGGGCCCAGGTAGAAGGCGACGAGGGCCAGGACGATCGTCGTCCGCGCTGAGCAAGGGATAAAGGGAATGAGGAGGGAGGTCAGGATGCGGTCGCGTCGCGACTCGAGGATCCGCGTGGAGACGATGGCCGGGACGTTGCAGCCGAAGCCGAGGATGAACGGCGAGACCGACTTGCCGTGGAGCCCGATGCGGTGCATGAACGCATCGAGGAGGAAGCCCGCCCGGGCGAGGTAGCCAAAATCCTCGAGTGCCGACATGAGGAACAGGAGGGGCAGGAAATAGGGCAGGACGATGGCCACCCCGCCGCCGACCCCCTGGATGAGCCCCTCGGCGAGGCGGAAGAGAAGTCCGTCCCCAAGGCGCGCCCCCAGCGCGTCCCTCAGCTTGTTGAAGGGCCCGAGCAGGAGCGATTCGAGAGGATTGCCGACTTCGAAGATGATGACAAAGAAGGCCAGGAAGACGGCGGCCAGGATGACGTAGCCGAACACGGGGTGCATGAGGACGGCGTCGACCTTTTTGTCCCACGTCATCCGCTTGCCGTGCAGGATGCGGCTCGACTCTTCGGAGAGCTTCATGGCCTGATGATGGCGCTCCGCCGAGATGACCTCGTACGCGGGCGCGCCGCGATCCTCCTCGATGGCCCTCCTGGCACGATCGACGGTCTCTTTGAGTCCGGGCTCCACGTCGCCGAGGAAATCGCCGCAGGCGTGGCCGGCGGTCTCGATGAGCTTGACGGCCGTGAAGCGGGGATTCGAGACGACGGGGAACCCCGCGGGCAGGAGGCGTTCGACCTCCGCGACCTCGGTCTCGACGTCGTCCGAGAAGCGGACCGGCTTGAGGGCCTGGCCTTTGTCCAGGACGTCGAAGGCCCTTTCCAGAAGCTCGCGGACGCCGCGGCCGTGGGCGGCGATGGTCGGGACGACGGGTACGCCGAGGAGCCGCTCGGCCTTACCCGGGTCGAGCTCGATGCCCCGGCGCTCGGCGACGTCGATCATGTTAAGGGCGATAACCATGGGATAGCCGAGCTCGATGAGCTCGAGCGTGAGCTCGAGGCCGCGGCTCAGGGTCGAGGCGTCGACGACGTTGACGACGAGGTCGGGCTTCTCCGAGAACAGGTGCGTCAGGACGATCTGCTCGGCGGGATCGGTCGTGCAGAGCGAATAGGTCCCGGGCAGATCGACGACGTCGACGAGACGCCCCTCGATGGAGACCCGGCTATGGGTGTGCTTGATGGAGGTGCCCGGGAAGTTCGAGGTCTCGGCCTTGGGGCCGGCGATCGAGTTGAACAGCGTGCTCTTGCCGCTGTTCGGCTGCCCGATGAAGATGACGGTGGGGACCTCAGGACGGCTCATGGACGGCTTCGACGCGGACCTTTTGCGCGACGCCGCGCCCTATGGCGACGGTCGTGTCCGATCGGCAGCTGCGGACGAGGAGAGGCCCGCGGAGAATGGCCTGACCGTCGAGCTCCACGATGTCGCCTTTGTGGAATCCCAGGGCCATGAGGCGGCGGCGGACGTTCTCGCCGCCGGCGAGGTCGACGATGCGCAGGGGCCTTCCGTGAGGGGCGTTGGTCAGGTTCATCATGGCATCACCGGCAAACCAGTTTACCCCATCCTGCCGGTGGAATCAAAAAGCGGCGGCCCGGCTCAGTAGAGGACCCTGGTCTCGCCGAGATCGGCGACGCGCTTGTCGAGCCAGGCGATGATCAGGTCGCGCCGAGAGATGGTCGCCGCGATCTCCTCGTCGGTCAAGTACTCGCCTACGGTGGACCGGACCGACTCGGCGGTCAGGGCCTTGAGGGCCTCGTAGAAGGGCCGCGGCAGCGTCTCCATGATGAACTTCGGGTTTTCCTTGTTCTTCTCGTCGTAGATCAGGTCGGTGCTCGCCTTCTTGCCTGTCCCGAACGACCGGGAATGGTCGATGAGGATCATCCGCCAATCGTCCATGATGAGATAGTTCCGCTGGTGGCGGTCGACGTTGTAGATCAGGTTATCGAAGGCCCGCTGGAGGCAGAATCTCTTGGCGAAATCCGCGACCTGGATGCCTCTTGGGTTGAGCTTCTTCTTGAGGACCGACTCCATGGTGTTCCAGGAATCTTCCCAGAGCTGGCACGATCCCCGGTTACCCTTGAACTCCCGTTCGACCGTGGCCGGGACCATGTGGAGGCCTAGGGCCCGGCTCAGCCGGTAGGCGGCGATCTCGCCTTTCCAGGTCTCCTTGAAGCCTTTGACCCGGTCGCCCTGGACGTTCTTCCAGACGGCCTTGTGTTGCATCCCATCCTTCTCGAGCGTCAGGACCCAGGGATTGGTCACGGCCAGGGCCCCTGTGAGCTGCTCCTGATCGACGACCTTGGCCGTCTTGAGGAAATCCTCCCATTTGTCGTATTCGGCCTGCTCGGAGGCGGTGAGCTGAGCCCATAGCCCGCTTCCGGCCCCCAGCAAAGCGACGGTTAAAAGGACGAACAAAGCTGTTTTTATCACGATCCCCTCCCCGGCATCGGTGAGCCTTCCGTTGCCCAGAGTGTAAACCCGGAATGGGGGCGTGTCAACAGGCCCGAGACGTCTTTCCCCCAAGCCTCCCCGCAGAAGATCCGGTACACGATCCCTTTGCCCGAGAAAGGGCCGTGTTCCGATCTTCCGTGTCATCGGCATCTGCAGCCGTCTCGGGGGGCAAATTGACTTTAGGGACCGATTTTGATAATAAATGGTAAATGTATAAGTGGATTTCCCGCAAGCTGTTCGGCTCTGAGAACGACCGCACCCTCAAGAGGATAACGCCTCTCGTCCCCGTCATCAACGGCCTCGAATCCCGCATCGGGTCCCTGACCGACGACCAGCTCCGGGCCAAGACGGCCGAGTTCAAGGAGAAGCTTTCCCAGGGGGCCTCGCTCGACGACATCCTCCCCGAGGCTTTCGCCGTCGTCCGGGAGGCCTCGCGACGGACGACGAAGATGCGCCACTTCGACGTCCAGCTCATCGGCGGCGCCGTCCTCCACCAGGGCAAGATCGCCGAGATGAAGACGGGCGAGGGCAAAACGCTCGTCGCCACCCTGCCGGCCTATCTCAACGCCCTCCCCGGCCAGGGCGTCCATATCGTCACGGTCAACGACTATCTGGCCAAGCGCGACACGGAGTGGATGGGCGCCATCTACCGCTTCCTGGGCCTCACCGTCGGCACGATCCAGCACGACCTCGGGGACGCCGACCGCTACACGGCCTATCGCGCCGACATCACCTACGGCACGAACAATGAGTTCGGTTTCGATTACCTCCGCGACAACATGAAGTTCCGTCTGGCCGACCTGGCCCAGCGCGAATTCAACTACGCCATCGTCGACGAGGTCGACAGCATCCTCATCGACGAGGCCCGGACGCCGCTCATCATCTCCGGCCCGACCAACGAGTCGACCCAGCTCTACACGCAGGTCGACTCGCTCGTCCGCCGCTTCCAGAAGGACAAGCACTTCACCCTCGACGAGAAGAGCCGGACCGTCTCTATCCAGGAGGCCGGCGTGGCCGAGGCCGAGCGCGTCCTCGGCATGACGAACCTCTACGATATGGCCAACATGGAGTTCGTCCACGCCATCAACACGGCCCTCAAGGCCCATCACCTCTTCAAGCGGGACGTCGACTACATGATCCAGGACGGCAAGGTCGTCATCGTCGACGAGTTCACCGGCCGGCTCATGCCGGGCCGCCGCTACAGCGACGGCCTCCACCAGGCCCTCGAGGCCAAGGAGCGGGTCAAGGTCGAGGAGGAGAACCAGACCCTGGCCTCGGTGACCTTCCAGAACTACTTCCGCATGTACAAGAAGCTGGCCGGGATGACGGGCACCGCGGCGACCGAGGCGGAGGAGTTCCGCCACATCTACGGCCTCGATGTCATCGAGATCCCGACCAACATGCCCCTCATCCGGCTGGAGAACCCGGACGTCATCTACAGGACGGGCGAGGAGAAGTGGAACGCCGTCGCCGAGGAGATCATCGACCTCAACGCCAAGGGACGGCCCGTCCTCGTCGGCACGATCTCGATCGAGAAATCCGAGCATCTCAGCACGCTCCTGCGCCGCAAGAACATCCGCCACGTCGTCCTCAACGCCAAGTACCACGAGCAGGAGGCCTCGATCATCGCCCAGGCGGGCCGCATCGGGGCCGTGACCATCGCCACGAACATGGCCGGCCGCGGCGTCGACATCCTGCTCGGCGGCAATCCCGAATACCTGGCCAAGGAGCAGCTCAAGAAGAGCGGCCTCGACCTGGCCAAGGTCACGCCGGAACAGTACGAGAAGGCGCTGACGGAGGTCACCCCGGTCATCCAGAAGGAGCACGAGGCCGTCGTCGCCCTCGAAGGCCTCCACGTCCTCGGCACCGAGCGCCACGAGGCCCGGCGCATCGACAATCAGCTCCGCGGCCGCGCCGGCCGCCAGGGCGACCCCGGCTCGTCGCGCTTCTACCTCTCGCTCGAGGACGACCTCATGCGCATCTTCGGCAGCGAGCGCATCTCCGGGCTCATGGGCCGGATCGGCATGGGCGACGGCGTGCCCATCGAGCACAACATGATCACCCGGGCCATCGAGCGGGCCCAGAAACAGGTCGAGGGCCAGAACTTCACCGTCCGCAAGCACCTCCTCGAGTACGACGACGTCATGAACAAGCAGAGGGAGACGATCTACGGCCAGCGGCGCAAGATCCTCAAGGGCGAGGACCAGCGCGACTACTTCCTCGGCCTCATCGACAACCTCGTCGAGTGGATGCTCGACACGCACGCCAACAAGGACGCCTCGCCCGAGGACTGGGACCGCGCGGCCTTGCACCAGGCGGTCCTGGCCCAGTTCGGGCTGGACATCGAAACCCTCGGCATCGATTGGAACACGGTCGTTCACGACGAGCTCCGGAGCACCCTCACCAAGGGCCTCATCGCGGCCCTGGAGGCCAAGGAGAGGCAGCTCGGCCCGTTCATGCGCGAGTTCGAGCGGATGATCCTCCTCCAGGTCATCGACTCGCAGTGGAAGGACCACCTCCTCGAGATGGACCACCTCAAGGAGGGCATCGGCCTCCGCGGCTACGGCCAAAAGGACCCGCTCATCGAGTACAAGAAAGAGGGCTTCGAGATGTTCCAGTCCATGCTCGACCGGATCGAGGAGGACGCCGTGCGCTATCTCTTCCTCATCCAGCCGGTCATCGACCAGCCCGCGCCGGTCCGGCGCCAGACCCCTGTCTACTACCAGCAGCCCACGGGGCCGTCGGGCCAGCGGTCCAAGCAGGCCCGGGCCATGATCCCGGGCAAGCGCCACAAGCACTGATCCGGGGAACCAAGGAGGAGCCATGCTCGACGACAAGATCAGGGAAGCCCTCACCTTCGACGACGTCCTCATCCTGCCCGCCAAGTCGGACGTCGCGCCGGCCCAGGCCTCGGTCGTGACCCGGCTGAGCCGCAACATCTCGCTCAACGTCCCCGTCGTCAGCGCGGCCATGGACACCGTGACGATGTCGCGCATGGCCATCGCCCTGGCCCAGCAGGGCGGCATCGGGATCATCCACCGCAACATGTCGATCGAGAACCAGGCCGAGGAGGTCGATAAGGTCAAGCGCCACGAGAGCGGCATGGTCGTCGAGCCCATCACCCTGCGGCCCCAGGACAAGATCGCGCGGGCCTTCGAGGTCATGAGGGAACACCACATCTCGGGCCTGCCCATCACGGACGAGTCGAACAAGCTCGTCGGCATCCTGACCAACCGCGACATCCGCTTCGAGAGCCGGCTGAGCCTGCCGATCGAGAAGATCATGACCCGCAAGCTCGTCACGGTCCCCGTCGGGACGTCGCTCGAGGACGCCGAGAAGGTCTTCCACGAGCATAAGATCGAGAAGCTCCTCGTCGTCGACGAGGGCTACCACCTCAAGGGCCTGATCACCTACAAGGACATCCTCAAGCGGATCCAGTATCCCGACGCGGCCAAGGACAGTCTGGGCCGCCTGCGGGTCGGCGCGGCGGTCGGTGTCGGCGCCGACTTCCTGGAACGGGCCAGGGCCCTCGTCGCGGCCAAATGCGACGTCATCGTCGTCGACAACGCCCACGGCCACTCCCAACGGGTCCTCGACACGGTCAGGACGCTCAAGAAGGAGCTCCCCGGCCAGGAGCTCGTGGCCGGCAACATCGGCACGGCCCGGGCGGCCGAGGAGCTCATCGACCTCGGCGTTGACGCGGTCAAGGTCGGGGTCGGGCCCGGCTCGATCTGCACGACCCGTATCATCACCGGCGCCGGCATCCCCCAGATCACGGCCATCGCCGACATCTACGGGGTCACGAAGAAGGCCGGCATCCCGCTCATCGCCGACGGGGGGATCAAGTATTCCGGCGACGTGACCAAGGCCATCGCGGCCGGGGCGGACTCGATCATGCTCGGCAACCTCCTGGCGGGCACTGAGGAAGCGCCTGGCGAGGTCGTCATGTACCAGGGCCGGGCCTACAAGCTCTACCGGGGCATGGGCTCGATCGCCGTCATGAAGGAAGGCAAGAGCAGCGACCGCTATCAGCAGGACCTGCAGTCCAGCGCGAGCAAGCTCGTCCCGGAGGGGATCGAGGGCCGCGTGCCCTACAAGGGCAGCACCACGGTCACCATCCAGATGCTCGTCGGCGGGCTCAAGGCCGGCATGGGCTACGCCGGCTGCCGGACGATCGAGGAGCTCAAGACCAAGGCCCGGTTCATCAAGATCACCCAGGCCTCGCTCAAGGAGAGCCACGTCCACGACGTGGTCATCACCCAGGAGGCCCCGAACTACCACCTCGACTGATAAGGGGGGACGATGTCAGACTATTGGATCAAAACGATCCTGGCGACGCTCCTTCTGGCCGCGGGGCTCACGGCCTTTCTGAGCATGATGGCCCGCTTCGGCAGGCCCGGCGACGAAGCCCGGGCGGAACGCCTGCGCAAACGTCACAAGAAGGCGGGGTACGTCTTCATCGCTCTCATCGTGCCGCTGGCCGTCTTCGGGGCCGATTTCCTGGCCGAGATGGGCGACGGCCTGACGACGCGGGGGACATTCCATTTCGTCCTGGCCATGGGCCTCGTCGCGGTCCTCCTGCTCAAGTTCCTTGCCGTCAAGACCTACCGGCAGCTGATGAAGTATGCGCCTTCGCTGGGCATGACGCTCTTCGCCCTGACGCTGGTCATCTTCCTGATCACAGCGGGTTATTTCGTCCTGCAGACGGCCGCCGCAAAGTAAAAGCAGTCATCTCCGGCGCGGCAGCTTGGCGCCCGTCTCCTTGAGCCAGGCATCGAGCTTGAGGCTGAGCGGACCGACGACGTCGGGCCGCAGCGCGGCCAGATCGTTCGTCTCGCTCTCGTCGACGGTGATGTTGTAGAGCTCGTGCCGGTTGTCCTCGTAAAAGCGGATGAGCTTCCAATCCCCGGACCGGACGGCGCTCCAGGGCCTGACCCGGTCTCCCCAGTAATGCGGGAAATGCCAGAACAAGTCGCGTTCCGGCAAAAGGGCGTTTATTCCCTTGAGGACCGCGGAGATATCGATGCCGTCGATCGTCCCGCCCCGGGGAAGGCCGAGGCCGGCGAGGCTGAGGATGGCCGGGAAAAAATCGATGCTTGAAACGCGGACCCCGGTTTTGGCGCCGGCGGCGATGGTCCCCGGCCAGCTGACCGTCAGCGCTTCGCGGAGGCCGCCTTCGTAAGGGAACCCCTTCCCCAAACGGAGCGGCGCGTTGTCCGTGACCGTATGGAGGCCGCCGTTGTCGGAAAAGAAGAAGACGCAGGTCTGTTTGCTGAGACCGAGCTCGTCCAGGACACCCATGACCCGGCCCACGGAATCGTCGACGCTCTTGATCATGGCCGCGTAGACGGGGTCTTTCTGGCCGTCGACCACGGGCTTCTCCCTGAACCGGGCGACGTCGGCGTCCTTGGCTTGGAGCGGAGCGTGGACCGCATAGTGGCACAGGTTCAAAAAGAAAGGCCTGTCCTTGTTGGCCCGGATGAAGGCGCAGGCCTCATCGGACAGGCGGTCGGTCATATACTCCCCCTCGCGGCGCGGCGGGAGCGAAGGGATGGGGGCGCCCTCGTTGAGGTAAGGGTCGAAGTAGCTGGCGGTATGCCCGATGTCGGCGCCGCCCAGGTTGGAATCGAAGCCCTGGCCGGCCGGAAGGAATTCGTCGGGGCCAAGGTTCCACTTGCCGACGTGGCACGTGGCGTAGCCGGCTTTCTTGAGCACTTCGGCGGTGGTGACTTCCCTGAGCTCCATGAACAGGGCGTTCCGCGGCGTCATCAGCTTGAAAGCCGGATCATCGTCGTAGCCGGAGGGGTTCTTCCTGTCCGCCCCGATGACGCCGCCATCGCGGCGGGCCCGGATCCAGTCGGTGATGCCGATCCTGGCCGGATAGCGGCCGGTCAGGATGGAGGCTCGGGTCGGCGAGGAAACGGCCGCGGCCGCATAGGCACGGGTGAAGATCATGCCGTGGGCGGCCAGTCTGTCGATATTCGGCGTCTCATAGAACCGGCTGCGCATGAACCCGACGTCGCGCCAGCCGAGGTCGTCGACGAGGATGAAGACGAAATTCGGCCCTCGGACGGCCGGGGAACGGCGGCAGCTGGCCCCGCCGAAGAGGAGCGCTGCTGCCGGACCGCCTGCACTCGCGGCGGCCGCCAGGAATTCCCGTCTTTTCATCGGTTTACTCCTTGCGCAATAAGACAGGATGGGCGAGCCAGGCCAGGAGCTCGCGGTGGCTGACCAAGCGCACCTCCGGCTTGGAGAGCGCGTAAGTCAGGAAGGCCTCGACGGCGGCCCTCCGGCCGCGGATGACGTCCGGCGCGGTCTTCCCGTCGGCCCTGATCGTGTAGAGCTCGCTGTGGAAGCCGAGGGTCAAGGGGCTGCGGTTACCGGCGAAGTGGATGTCGAAAGTATACTTCAAGGTGGCCAGGAACTCCGCCGGGCTCATCGCATAGAGGTTCCAGAGATTCCAGTCCATGCCCGTGATCTCGCCGTTCTCGACCTGGAAATAGCCCTGCCGCTCCTTCAGCGCGGCCCGCAGGCCCGCCGGAACGCCGTAGCGCTCGCACTCGGCGTCGGGCGGGGCGACGTAATTCCCGAGCGGGATTTCCCAAAAGCCCGGGTGAGGCCCGATCGGGGGGTTGTGGGCCGGGATGCCGGGGTCCATCGTGTAAGGCCAGGGGAAAGCGCCGGGATGGGGCCCGAGCGCGGGTCCTTCCTCGATGCTCGAATCGTACGTCAGGCCCAGGCGAACGGCGGCGGCCATGCCGTTGTCGGCCGGCTCGATGAAGGGGGCCCGGAAGCCAAAGAGGGCTTCGCGTGGCACACCGATGCCAAAGGAGGCGTTCGGCTTCCCGGGCGCTTCCGTCGGGTCCCACGGACCGGTCAGGATCTCGATCGACCGGAGCATCTCCCCTTCCCATTGGGCGACAGAGAAGGGACGGCCGTGGGGGTGCGAGTGCGTATGGACCGCGATCTCGTGCCCGCTCTCGAACGCTTCTCGCCAGGCTCGCTTGACGAGGACGGGGTCCTCGCCGGCGCCGTACCCGCCGGAATGCGGGTTGGGCACGTCGGGGACGGCGAAACGGGTGTTGACGAAAAAGGTGTAATGGGGCGCGAGCCCGTCGAACGTGCGGGCCTCTCCCGCGCCCGGGGGATTTCGCAGGGATGCAAAGAGCTCCGTGAAATAATGCAGCCCGCCCTCGTGGGGCGAGCCGGGCAGGCCCGAATAGCCGTTGTCGTCGGAGGAGACACAGACGAATTGGGGCGTCCGTTCCGGCTTCCCCCATTCCCGGCCAGGCCTGTCAACGCGGAAGCTGACGATGCGGCCGTGCTCGACTTCCGTCACGTAGACGGTCCGTCCGTCCGATCCGCCGAAGCACAGGTTGGTGGGCTTGCTCCCGAGAACGTCGATCTCGCGGAGGATCCGGCCGTCCTGGGAGATCTTGAGGACGGTGCCTTTGCCGTGTCGTGTGACGTAGAGCGCGCCGTCGGCGTCGCAGCGCATGCCGTCGAGACCGAAGTCCGGGAAGGTGGCGAAGAGCCGTTTTCCTGTGAGCCCGCCATTCGGGGAGACAGTGAAGGCCCACACGGTCCTCTGGGCGCTCTCGCCGACGTAGAGCGTCCGGCCGTCGGGGCTGACCTCGATCCCGTTGGTCGTCCCCATGCCGGAGGCGGCGCGGCTGACCCGGCCGGCCCGATCGACCCTCCAGATCTGTCCCGTTCCCGCCTGCCAGTTTGGGTCGCTCGCGTAGATCGTGCCGTCCGGGGCCAGGGCCAGGTCGTTCGGCTGGTTCATGGCCGGCTCGTGGGCAAGCACGTGGACGTACCGGGTCGCCGGGTCGACGACGAGGATGTTGTGGCCCGTGTAGTCGGCGACGTAAAGGGCGCCCGCCGGGCCGATGCGGATGCCGTTGCCGACGCTCCCGCCGGGGAGGTCGACAAAGACCTCGGCCCGGCCCTCCGGGCTCACCCGGCCGATCGTCCCCTGCCGGGCACAGTTGACCGCAAAGATGTTTCCCGCCGCGTCACAGGCGGGCCCTTCGATGCCGGCTGTGAATTGCCCTTCGGCGGTCACCGGGGCGGCGACGTACAACCCTTCGGAGATAGGTTCAGGGCCGCGACAGGCCCCGATGACAGCCAAAACGGCCAGAACGAGAAGGCGAGCGCGGCCGGATGTCATGAACGGGCGGTGCCCGTCCTGTCCGTGTCCGGCCCCGGCCGTCCCGCGGCTCACCTGACCTCGGTGATGCGGTTCCCTTCGCCCATGAGCACGATCGTCGGCGTGAAGAGCTCGACCTCGCTCTCGTCCATATACCCGTAGGCGGCGATGATGATGATGTCGCCGACCGAGACCTTGTGGCCGGCGGCGCCATAGACCTCGACATGGCCGGAGCCCTTTTCGCCGCGGATGGCGTAGGTCGAAAAGCGCTTGCCGTTGGTGACATTCCAGACTTCGATCCGTTCGTAAGGCCAGAGTCCGGCGGCCGTCATGATGTCCTCGTCGAGCGACAGGCTTCCCTCATAGCCGATATCGACGCGGGTGACGGCGGCCCGGTGGATCTTGGAGCGCAGGAATGATCTGAGCATGTGTTTCTCCTCAAACGGTGAGCCGGATGTTGTCGATAAGACGGGTGGAACCCAGGAAGACGGCCAGGGCGACGAGGACCTCGCCGCGGATCTCCGGGACGGGCTCGAGAGTCTCCGGGTCGACGGCTTCGACGTAATCGGTCCGGGCCAGCGGCTCGGCCTCGAGGATCGAGCGGATGCCGGCGATGAGCCGGCCGGCGTCCCTCTCCCCCGCCCCCACCGCTTTTTCGGCCCAGCGCAGGCTGGTCGACAGGACGCGCGCGGCCCGGCGCCGGTCGGGATCGAGATAGGCGTTGCGGGAGCTGAGGGCCAGCCCGTCAGGCTCACGGACGATCGGGCAGGTCACGATCTCGACGTCGAGGTCGAGATCGGCGGCCATCCGCTTGATGATGAGGACCTGCTGCGCGTCCTTGGCCCCGAAGAAGGCGAAATCGGGGCCGACGATGTCGAACAGCTTGAGGACGACCGTGGCCACGCCCCGGAAATGCCCGGGCCGGGACTTGCCGCAAAGCCGGTCCTGCAGGCCCTCGACCTCGACGTACGTCCTGTAGCCCGGAGGATAGATCTCACCGCCGTCGGGGTAGAACAGGGCGTCGACCCCGGCTTCCTTCAGGTAGGCCGAGTCCTTTTCGAGGTCCCGGGGATACTTCTTGAAGTCCTCGTTGGGCCCGAACTGGGTCGGGTTGACGAAGATGCTGACGACCGTGACGCCGGCCCGCCCCTTTGACTCCCGGACGAGGCTGAGGTGGCCCTCGTGGAGGTAGCCCATAGTCGGGACGAAGCCGATGCGCTTCCCCTCCCGCCTCCATTCGCGGGCGAGGGCCTTCATGACGGAGACGGTCTTGATGACCATCATGACTTCGATCTCCCTTTCGCGGCGCGGCGTTTCGTGGGCGCGAGCTCGGCGGCCACCTCGGGCTTGAGGTGGTAGGACGTCGCGTCGTCCGGAAAGCTGCCGGCCCGCACGTCGGCCGCGTAGGCTTCGACGGCCCCGGCGATGACGCCGTGGACGTCGGCGTACTTGCGGACGAACTTGGGCATGTAGCCGGTCAAGAAGCCCAGCATGTCGTGGAGGACAAGGACCTGTCCGTCGCAGGCGGGCCCCGCCCCGATGCCGATCGTGGGGATGCCCACCGCGCGGGTGACCTCAGCGGCGACCTCCACGGGCATGGATTCGAGGACGACGGCGAAGGCGCCGGCCTTTTCGAGGCGGACCGCGTCGTCGATGATGCGGCGCGCCCCCGCGGCGGCCGTCCCCCGGACGCGGAAGCGGCCGAGGTGGTAGATCGACTGGGGCGTGAGCCCGACATGGCCCATGACCGGGATCTCGGCCTCGACCATGGCCTCGACGAGCTTCAGCCGCTTCGGCGAAGCGCCCTCGATCTTGACCGCCGAGGCGCCCGCCTCCTTGAGGAAGCGGGAGGCGTTGCGGATCGTCTCGCCGGCGCTCAGGTGGAACGAGAAATAGGGCATGTCGCCGACGACCAGGGCCCGCTTGACCGCGCGGGTCACGGCCCGCGTGTGGTGGATCATCTCGTCCATGGTCACGGGCACGGTGTTCTCATAGCCCAGGACGACCATGCCGAGCGAGTCCCCGACCAGGATGAGGTCGACGCCGGCCTCGTCGAGGATCTTCGCCGTCGGGTGGTCATAGGCCGTCAAGCAGACGATCTTGGGTCCGGCCCCCTTCCGGGCCTGGAGAGAGGGGATGGTGATCTTCTCGGTCGGCGTGTTGGCCATTGTTCGTCCTTTCTCCCCACCCCGGCTTCCCCCGGGGTTGAGGTAAATCCCTGTTCGTCCTCGGCGCGTCCGGTCCCAGCCCCGCGATCCGCGGGGTCCGGGCCGTTAGCCGGCGGCTATCCCTTTTTCGCGCCTTTGCCCCCGTAGCTCTGGGGGACATAGTAAAGGGAGGCCTTCTTCATATCGCGGAGCTGGTCGAGGAGGTCGAGCACGTCCTCCTCCCGGCTGAAATCGATGTCGTCGGCCTTGACCACGAGCAGGGGCGAGCTCTGGTAATTGAAGAAGAAGTAGTCGTAGGCCTCGACGATGTCCTCGAGGTACTTCTCGGAGATGTTCTTTTCGATCGAATCCCCTTCCTTGGCGATCCTCCGCGTCAGGGACGAGAGCGAGATCTGGAGATAGATGACCAGGTCGGGCTTGGGCACCCGTTCGGAGAGAATACCGAAGATCTTCTCATAGACCAGGAGCTCGTCGTCGGAAAGCGTTTGATAGGCGTAGATCTTGTCCTTCTCGAACAGGTAATCGCAGATGATCCGGTCGATGAACAGGTCCCTCTGGAGGAGGCGGACCTGCTGGTTGTAGCGGTTGGCCAGGAAGACGAGCTGTGTCAGGAAGGCGGAGCCCTCCCGCTCGTTGTAGAAGTCCTTCAGGTAGGGGTTGCCGACACTGTCGAGAACGACCTTGCCGCCGATCCGTTGGGCCAGAACATTGGCCAGCTGGGTCTTTTTCGACCGGAAAACGCCCTCGACGGCGATATGTTTGAAGGGGATCTCGAGAGCGCTCTTCATGCCCATCTTAAAAGCTGATTAGGTTATAGCCGAACTCTGACTGTAAGTCAACGGCCGCGAGCGCCCGGCCGGCGTGGGCTGCCCCGCCCTGTCAGGCTTGGGATTTTGCTGCGGCCTGGGGCACGACGATCCAGGCGATGATGTAGAAAAAGGTCATGGGCAGGACCGCCGTGACCAGGGCCACGCCAATGAGAAGCAAGCGGATGATCGAGACATCGACGTCGAAATACTCGGCCAGGCCGCCGCAGACGCCGCCGAGCATCTTTTGGCTGGCTGAACGATAAAGCCTTTTGGCCATTTCCATTCTCCTCTCGGGCGGAGGCTTTGACGCCTCCGTCACTTATTATACGGAAATCCGGGCGATATCGCCCTGGGAAATGGGGACGTTTCTGTTTTTCCCGGCGAAAAACAGAAACGTCCCCATTTCCGGCCGGGAAGTCCTTGACTCCAGGAGCCCCTCCGTTTAGGATGAAGGAGCACTTATCGCCCTCTGAAAGGACGCCATTATGAACGGTTGGACCGGCCACTTTCTGCGAGTCAACCTGACCGCGAAAACCTTTAAGAAAGAATCGTTTAGCGATGATTTCGCCCGCAAGTGGATCGGCGGGCGCGGCTTCGCCGTCAAGATCCTGTACGACGAGCTCGCCCCCGGGATCGATCCCCTCGGCCCGGACAACAAGTTCATCGTCGCCCTAGGCCCCATCGCCGGCATTCCTGCCCCCAACACAGGGAAAGCGGTTGTCGCCGGGAAATCTCCCAGCACCGGGGGATACGGGGACGGCAACCTGGGGACCCGGGTGGCAGAACAGCTCCGCAAGGCAGGCTACGATGCCTTGATCGTCGAAGGCCGGGCCGCCGGGCCGACCATGCTCTATATCGACGACGACAAGGTCGAATTCCTGCCGGCCGACGAGGTCTGGGGCAAGGGGACATACGAGACGAACGACTGGATCTATGCCAAGTACGGCAAAAGCGTCGGCGTCCTCAATATCGGCCAGGCCGGCGAGAACATGGTCCGCTACGCCGTCGTCCGCAGCCTCGAGGGGCGGGCCGGCGGCCGGACGGGCATGGGCGCGGTCATGGGCTCCAAGCTGCTCAAGGCCGTCGTCGTCAAGGGCACTAAGCCCATTCCCCAGGCCGACCCGGCCGGCATGAAGAAGGTCGGCTACGACGACCTCCGGGAGGTCAACCGGATCGACAAGAAGACCGGCTGGTCCATCCAGAGCACCAACGGCGTCCTGGCCTGGTGCAACGAGGTCGCCGCCCTGCCGGTCCGCAACTTCCGCAAGACCCACCACCCCGACGCCTGGAAGGTGGACGGCGAGCGCCTCAACAACGCCCGTATCGCGACGTACGGCTGTCCGAACTGCACGATGCGCTGCGGCATCACCATCCACGACCACGAGGGCCGCGAGTCCGAGCTCGACTACGAGAACGTCGGCCTCTTGGGCCCCAATCTCGAGATATTCGACCTGGCCCAGCTGGGCTCCCTGAACTACCTCTGCGACGATTACGGCATCGACACGATGTCCGGGGGCTGCGTCCTCAGCTTCTACGCCGACGCCATCGACCACGGCGCCGTGACGGGCGACTACGGCTTCAATGATCCCGAGGGCTCGAAGAGGCTGCTGGGCGAGATCGCCCGGCGGAATACGGAGATCGGCCGCGTCCTGGCCGAGGGTTCCATGCGGGCGGCGCGCAAGTTCGGCCACAGCTCGATCGACTATGCGATGCAGGTCAAGGGCCTCGAGGTCGCGGCTTACAACTGCAAGTTCATCCCGGGCATGGCCCTGGCCTTCGGGGTCAGCCCGATCGGGGCCCACCACAAGGAATCCTGGGTCATCACGTTCGAGCTCAAGCAGTCTGTGCGCGAATCCTACGGCCCCGAAAAGGCCCAGAAGGTCGTCGAGCTCCAGAGGATCCGGGGCGGCCTGTTCGAGTACATCGTCGCCTGCCGCTTCCCCTGGATCGAGAACGGCTGGAGCCTCGAGAACTACCCCAAATATTTCAAGCTCGTCAGCGGGCTCGACTGGACCTTGGAGGACTTCTGGACGGTCTCGGACCGGGTTTACTCCATGATCAAGCTCTTCTGGCTCAGGGAGTATCCCCAGGCCGACCGGAAGATGGACTATCCTCCGGCCGTCTGGTTCGATCCGGCGAATGCCGACACCGAGGGACCCATCGCCGGGAAGGTCCTCGAATACGATAAATACGACGGGCTCCTCCAGCACTATTACGACATCCGCGGTTACGACCGGCGCGGCATCCCGACCAAGGCGACGCTCGAAAGGCTCGGCACCGCCGAAGAGGGCCGCGCGGCCGAGAAGTTCGCCAGGCTGACATGAAGATCACGGTCAAGCTGATCGGGCCGTTCGTCCAGCTCTTCGGTTTCAGCGAAAAGACGCTGGACGTGCCGGAGGGAACGACGGCCGACGACCTCATCGGCCTCGTCAGCGTCGACAAGTCGCGGCCCAAGATCGTGACCCGGAACGGCCGGGCCGTCGTGCCGGGCGAAGCCCTGGGCGAAGGCGACCGGGTCGTGATCTCGCCGATCTATTCGGGGGGTTGAGCCGGGCCGCTCCTCAGCGGTAGAGGCAGAGATAGGCCGCGTCGGCCGCGACCTTCAGCTGGAACTTCTTCCCGGCCTCGACCGTGAAGCTCGCGCCGGCCTTGTAGTCATTCCAATCGTCGCTTCCCGGCAGCTTGACCGTGAGGGCGCCGCTGACCACGGACATGATCTCGACCGTGGACGTGCCGAACTCGTACTCCCCCGGGGCCATGACGCCGATCGTCGCCGGGCCGTCCGCGGTCTGGAACGCTAGCGATTTCACTTTCCCGTCGAAATACTCATTGACCTTGAACATGATGACCTCTCATTCTGACCAGGATCTCCACGACCAGGTTGGCCTGCATGGCCGCGACCAGGGCGACGCGCGGGGCCATGGGGCTCACGCCAACCGGGCACTGGCTCGACTCGTCGCCGCAGATGTAGAGATTGCCCAGCCGCCGGGAGCGGATCTTGCCGTTGCAGCCGTACCCGGCCAGCCCCGAGGCCGCCACGATCGGGCGGCCGGGGAATCTCGCCAGGCTCGCCTCGATGAGCATCTCCTTGGCCTCGGCTTTGTCGAAGGCCTCGACGAGGACATCGATGCGGCCGAAGACCTTCGTGGCGTTCCGCCTGTTGATCCGCACGTCGTGGATCTCATAAAGGGAATAGGGGTTAATGGCCAGGAGATTCTCGCGGAGGGCCTCGACCTTGCGCTCGCCGACCTGGTCGACGAAGTACTGCTGGCGGTTGAGGTTGGACGGCTCGATCCTGTCGAAATCGGCGATGACCAGCCGGCCGACCCCGGCCCGGGCCAGCGCGACGGCCACGTTCGACCCCAGGCCGCCGGCCCCGGCGATGCCGACGGAGCTCTGGCGCAGCACGGCCAGGACCGCCGGATCGCGATGGGCGAAGTACTCCCTGGCAAAGGCGATCGTCCCCGGCTTCGGCAGGGGCTTCATGGCGTCCCTCCCCCCTTGGGCAGGTCGCCGGTCCTGTCGATGACGAGGGTGATCTTTTTCGGCTCGGGGTCGATGCCGCTCAGGGAAGTGACCATCCCGAGGACGGTCCTCTCGATGAACGTCTTGACGAACGGGTTCATGTTGACCTCCCGGCCGTCCACTTCGAGCATGATGTCCGCCATTTTCGCCTCCTCGAGGGAAAGGATGAGGTCCGCTATCCCCGAAACGTCGTCGGGCCCGAAGACCGGCGCCACGGCGCCGCCGGGGACGGGCAGGTCCGCGACGACGGCGACAAGCTCCTTGGGGCGGCTCAGGGGCGTCTCGGAGACGCCGGCCCTCAGGACCTCGATCTTGCGGGTCCCCCGCACGTCCTTCCCGCCCTCGACAAGAATGACGTCGGCGTCGGGGAAAAGCCAGGCCGCGAGCCTTGCGGGGTCGGGGGCGGCCGTCGCCTTGACGATCGCCGCCCAGCCCTCCTGAGAGACCATGGCCACGCCGTCGGCCCCGGCCGCGCTGAAGGCCGCCGTATCCTTCCCGTCGGTGTCGAGCGAAAAGTCATGCGAGCAGCGTTTGAGGGCCGAAACGCGCAACCCCCGCCCCTTGAGCTCCCGGATAAGCCGGACGACAAGCCGCGTCTTGCCGCTTCCCGAGAAACCGACGACCGCGATGACCTTCATCGCGTTCTAAATAGCATACGACCCCGGGCAAGTCAAAACCGCTATTTCCACTCGACTTTCATGTTCTCGGGACCGCGCGTTTTGACCTCGGGCCGGAGGTCGAGCGCCAGCAGGCCCGGCTTGTTGCCGATGTCCATGGCGACGCGGTAAACGAGCTCGGACACCTTTTCCATCTTGGCATAGTCGACCTTGGCCTCGATGTCCCCTTCCGTGTGATAGTCTTCCGTCGTCCCGCAGAAGAACCACACGGCCGGGATGCCGTAGCGGATGTAGGGATACTGGTCGCTCCGGAAGAAGAACCGGTCCGGGTGGCCGGGGGCTTCGTACTTGTAGTCGAGGGCCAGGCCGGGCCCGGGCTTCATGTTCATGGCCCGGATGCTGGCGTCGAGCTCCGAGCTGAGCTTGTTCGAGCCGATGAGGTAGATCTGGTCCCCGGCGTTCCTCGAGATCATGTCGAGGTCGAGGTTGGCGCTGATCTTCTCCACGGGCACGGGGCAGTGCTGGACGAAATAATACGAGCCGACGAGCCCTTTCTCCTCGGCCGTGTTCCAAACGAATATGACGGACCGCTTGGGTCTCGAGAGCATCAGGGCCTCGGCGATCTCGAACATCCCGACGGCGCCGGAGATATTGTCGTCCGAGCCGGGGAAGACCCGGCCTTCGCGGACGGGATTATGATCGTGGTGGGAGCAGATGGTCAGATACTCCGCCCGCAACGTCGGGTCCGCCCCTTCGAGAAGGCCCACGACGTTGAAGGACCTGTCCGGCCGGGTCGCGGCGCCGATCTCGATCTCGAGCTTCCGCCCCGCGAGCTTCCTCGCCGCCACGGGCTTGCCGGAACGCAGGGTCGCGGACATCCCGGACAGCTCTTCAGGGCCCCATCCCAGGATCGCGGCGGCCGCGGCGTGGCGGACCTCGACCTGGAGAAAGGGGCCGCCGGGTCGCTGCGGGGCTGCCCCGGGGAGGGTACCGGGCCCCATTCCCGTGACGACGCCGGGGAATTTGAGCCTCTCGGGCAGGTCGAACGACAGGCCCTTTTCAACGAGCCGCGTCTCCCGTTCTTCCGTGACGATCGTGACGGCCGCCGCGGCGCCCCGTTCGCGCAAGGCGCCCGCCCGGCCGGCGAGAAGCCTGCGGTTCTCGGCCGGCTTGAGCGGATGGCCGTCGGGAAGCGTCGCGTCCAGGATGACGGCGACCTTGCCCTTGAGGTCGACGCCCGCCAGATCGTCCCAGCCGAGCTGCGGCGCGCTGAGCCCGTAGCCCAGGAAGACGATCTCGCCCGACGCCTTCCCGGGTTCGAACGACCGGCCGACGGTCGCGTCCGCGGGAAGACTGAAGGTCCGTTCGTGTCCCTCGGCGACCAGGCGAAGACCCGACTCGCACGTGGCCACCGTCGTGGCCTCGACCGGGACTTCCTGATAGAAGGATCCGCCCGGCATGAGAGGCATGAGCCCGATCCGCTCGGCGACGAGGGCGATATATCTGGAGGCGATGTCCTGTTCGGCGGAAGGGGTGTTCCTGCCCAGGAACTCCGGCGAGCTGAGGAACTTCTGATGGAAGGCCATGTCTTCGGGACGGATCGAATCCAGGGCCCGCGTCGTGACGCTGTCCGAGCACGAGGACAGGATGACCACAAGGCAGGCCATAATAACGGGGATCGAGATCCGGCGGCATTTCACGGGGCGCCTCCTTTTTATTTAAGGGAATGCTGCTCACTTGGTAGCTGAATCGGGCACCGTTGTCAAACCCTGAACCTCCGCTCTCCTCAAGCCGGAGGGCGAGCGGCTTGCTTTCCGGTCCGGCTGGGATATAATCCTCCTCCATAGCGCCCCAGAGGAGAGGACCGCATGAGTATCTGGAAAACGAAAACCCCGGCCCAGATCGCCGACGCCGCCGAACACACCCAGCTTAAGAAGAACCTCACGGCCCTCGACCTGGCCGCCCTGGGCATCGGCTCCGTCGTCGGGACGGGCATCTTCGTGGCCACCGGGCAGGGCGCCAAGCTGGCCGGCCCCGGCATCCTGCTGTCGTTCATCATCGCCGCCATCACCTGCGGCTTCTGCGCCCTGACCTACTCGGAGCTGGCCTGCATGTTCCCGGTCGCGGGCAGCACCTATTCCTACTCCTATGTCGCCTTCGGCGAGGTCATCGCCTGGATCATCGGCTGGGACCTCATGCTCGAATACCTCGTCGCCGCGTCGCGCCGTGGCCTCGGGCTGGTCGACGACCTTCATCGGCCTCATCCAGAGCGTCGGGGTCAAGCTGCCCAAGGCCTTCCTGACCCCGCCCATCACGACGGTCGACGGCCGCGTCGTCCTGTCCGGCGGCATCATCGACGTCCCGGCCATCGTCATCACGCTGCTCATCACCTGGGTCCTCTATATCGGCATCCGCGAGAGCGCCAAGATCAACAACATCATCGTCCTCGTCAAGATCGCCGTCATCCTCCTCTTTGTCGTCCTCGGCGTCCGGCACGTCAGCCTGGCTAACCTCCAGCCCATGATGCCCTTCGGCTGGAAGGGCGTCATGGCCGGGGCGGCCATCATCTTCTTCGCCTACATCGGCTTCGACGCCGTCTCCACCGCGGCCGAGGAGACGAAGAACCCCAAAAGGGACGTCCCGCTCGGGTTGATGCTGTGCCTGGGCGTCGTCATCGTCCTCTACGTCTCCGTCGCGTTCGTCCTGACGGGCATCGTCCCCTACAAGCTCATCGACGTCGGCAACGCCCTGCCCGCGGCCCTGGGCCGGATCGGGATCCAGTGGGGCGGGGCCCTCGTCGCGACCGGGGCCATCATCGGCATGATCTCGACCTTGCTGGTCACGCTCTACGGCCAGATCCGCATCTTCATGGTCATGGCCCGCGACGGCCTCCTGCCTCCTGTCTTCGCCAAGGTCCACCCCGTTCATAGGACGCCCCATCTCTGCACCTGGATCACGGGCGTCGCCACGGCGGTCATCGCCGGCCTCTTCCCGCTGCCGATGATCATCGACCTCTGCAACATCGGCACCCTGTTCGCGTTCGTCCTCGTGTCCATCGGCGTCATCCTTCTGAGGAAGACACAGCCCCAGGTCGAGCGGAAGTTCAAGACACCGGGCATGCCGTTCACGCCGTTGATCACGGTCGGCTTCTGCTTTTACCTCATGTACAGCCTGCCCAAGGTGACCTGGATCCGTTTCGGGGTCTGGATGCTGGCCGGCCTGGCCATCTACTTCATGTACGGCTTCCGTCACAGCAAGCTGCAGAAGACCGCCTGAGGGCCCGGCGCGAAGCATTGACAGGGGCCGAGGCCTCTGCTAATCTACGGCCTTTCTCCGAGTCCGAGGAGCTACCGCCCTATCCGGCCATGCCCTCCGACCGCCAGGGACAAGCGGGAAACGGCTTGTCCTTCCATTTTGAAAAGGAGAAGACTGTGAGCTCATCTCTGCGTCCTTCCCCCCGGTCCGCGATCATCCCTCTCCTCCTGTTCCTGACGATCCTCGTCTTCGGCCCCTCGATGCTGCCCGCCCAAGAGGCCCAAGAGAACCAGAAGGCCAAAGAGAAGCGGGAAAAGCCGGCCAAGATCACCGAGGAGATCCTCGTCATCGGGAGATCGCCCAAGGATGTCCCCCTGGCGACCGTCTCGACGGTCGTCTCGACAGATATCGACAAGCTCAAGCCCCGCGACATCTCCGACGTCCTCAAGTTCATCCCCGGCTCTATTGTCACTTTCGGGGACAAGGACACCTACACCCTGAAGCTGCGCGGCATCGGGGCCAACCGCATCGCCCTGCTCGTCGACGGCGTTCCCGTCTATGAGCCCTACTTCAGCACGTTCGATCTCAAGACCGTCTCGTCGGGCGGCATCGATACGATCCAGGTGACCAAAGGCCCCTCGTCCGTCCTCTACGGGCCGAACACTCTGGGCGGCCTGGTCAACGTCATCACCAAGCGCCCGACAGCTGAGCCCAGCCTGTCCCTCACCGGGAGCTACGGCGACAAGGACACGAAGGGCCTGGGGCTCGACGGCTCCTGCGCCTGGAAGCGGTTCGCCCTGTCGGCCGGCGCCCTGTACCAGGGCTCGGACGGTTTCTTCTACCCCGAGCCGGACGGCGGCCAGCTCATCCGCAACAACAGCGACTTCAAGCGCCTGAACCTCAACGCCAAGCTCTATTACACGCCCTCGAGCTCGACCGAGATCATGGTCAACGGCGGCCTCTATCAATCCGAGTACGGCATGCCCCCCGCCCTGTTCACGCAACGGGCCCGTTTCTGGCGCTTCCCCAAGTGGGACCGTTCGACCCTCAACCTGGGCGGGTTCACCTCGCTTGGCGGGGACGCCGTCCTGCGCTTCCGCGCTTTCACCGTCAACTACATCAATACGCTCGATTGGTTCAATGATCCGGCCATGACCGACCTCGATTCGTCAAGCACCTACGACAATACGTCCTACGGCGGATTCGCACTGGCCGAAGTGCCCGCCGGCGACATGAACACGGTCAAGGCCAGCCTGCTCTACCAGAAGGACATCGCCCGTATCCAGGACGACACCGGTCTCCCCTGGGACCGGTTCGATCAGGGCACCGTATCGGCGGGGGTCGAAGACCACTTCAGCCTGACGGACCAGTGGAAGATCATCGGCGGCCTGAGCCTCGACTACATCGACAAGTTCGCCGGGGGGCGAGAACAACACCTCGCTCAATCCCCTGATCGGGGTCAAGTTCACCCCGAGCGAGGACCTCGACTTCCATGTCTCGTACGCCCGCAAATCCCGTTTTCCCTCGATGCGCTCGCTTTATTCACTGAGCTCGGGCAATCCCGACCTCCTCGCCGAGTCAGGGACGGCGTTCGAGCTCGCCGCGACCTGGAACGGCCCCGTCTACGTGACCGGGTCCGTGTTCTTCAACCGGTTCAGGAATTTCATCGATTCCATCACTCTGCTCGACGGGACGAGACAGTACCGCAACGTCGGCCGGGCCCACATCAACGGCTTCGAGGTCCAGGTCCAGAAGGCCACCCGTTTTCTGGCGGTGACCGCGAACTACACCTACCTCGATCACCGTAACGACTCGGACGACCGGCCGCTCGACGCCCAGCCCAAGCACAACCTCAACTTCGACGCCTCGGTCATGCCCGCCAAGGGTCTTCGGGTCGGCGTCTACGGGCTGCTGGGCTCGAAGTCCTGGTGGTGGAACACCCGAACGAATCCGGCCGCGTTGCTGGAGGTCCCGTCGTTCTTCAGCCTGGACGCCATCGCGAGCTACGAGTTCAGCGACCGGATGGAGATCTTCGCCCGGCTGGGCAATGTCTTCGACGATTACTTCTACACCGAGCCCGGCTTCCCGTGGCGGGGCCGCTACTTCGAGCTCGGCGTGAAGGTCGATGTGCTGAAGTAATCCTAGAGCCCGAGCTCGGCGTCGATGCCCTGCATGGCCGCGATGGCGATGGACAGAAACTCGTCGAGCTCGAGGCCGAGGTTCCGCGACTCCTCGATCTCCTCGCGGCGGGCGCCCCGGGCGAAGCTCTTCTCCTTGTAGCGCCGCTTGAGGAACTCGAGGTCGATGGACTTGATCTTTTTCGTCGGGTGCATCAGGGTCGCCGAGATGATCAGGCCGGTCAGCGGGTCGACAGAATAGATGGCCCAGTCCATGGGCGACTCGCAGGGCACCTTCCCGGCGTGGGCCGAGACGGCGTGGATGATCGGTTCAGCGATGCCCTTCTCCCTCAGGATCTTGACCGTCTCGGTCGTGTGCAGCTCGGGGCTCTTGTCCGTCACTTCGTAGTCGAGGTCGTGGAGGATGCCGGCCAAGGCCCAGGGCTCGGGGTCGTGGCCGAGCCGCACGGCCAGGGCCCTCATGCAGGCCTCGACGGACAGGCAGTGCTTGATCAGGTTCTTGTTCGTGAGATGCTGCTTGAGCAGATCCAGGGCTTCATCGCGGGTCATCGTCATTATCCTTTCAGTTATAGGCTTCCATGACCGCCCGGTCTTCCTTCATCAGGTCGCCGGCGATCTCGGCCATCTTCATATCGACCCAATAGGGCAGCTTCTGGTGGGCCTCGAAATATTTCAGCGGGATGGGGTGCGTCCCTACGACGACTGGGACGCCGTACTTCGACTCGATGAACTGCTTGAACTGCTCGATGTAAGAGCACGGCGGGTAGCCGACGACAAACCCCGTCGCCAGGTGGATCGCTTCCGCCCCGTTCTTCTTCATTTCCTCGGGGACGTACTCGATGTTGCCGCCGGGACAGCCGCCGCAATTCGAGAACCCGACGATCTCGAGGGGCTCATCCTCAGGATAGCGGGCAAAGGCTCCGGCGCGCTCCCGGACGGCCCGAAAGCACTTGCCTCCTCCACAGGATTGATAGCGGCTGCAGATGATGATGGCGACTTTCTTCATGGCGTCCTCCGTTGATCCCGCCCAGGATATCCCATCGGCGGGCGTCTTGTCCACGATGGGCAAAGACATCGGGAGACGGCGGCCGGCCCGGGTCATGAGCAGGCGGGATCTCAGCGGGATCTGAGAAAGACGATCTTCTGACGTCCCGACGCTTCGTCCTCCACGAAAAGAACGACAAAGGGGGAGGACCAGACAGCGCCCGCTACCAGAGATCCTGAGGCCTCATATTGACCGGCGCGCTTCCCCGTCCTCAGGTCGAGCGCCACGATGGAGGGTGACGCTGAAGAGATAAGAGCCAGGGGGCCCGCCGCGGCGGGCTCGTAGACGACCCGGGAAGGGACGGCTTCCCACGACAGGATCGACCCGCCCTTGCGCGAGAGAAGATAAACGACGCTGTTCGATGCGGCCACGGCAACCGTGTTGCCCCTGATGAGGGCCGGATGGAGAGGGGCACCCTGGAGACGGCGCCGCCATATCACTTTCCCGGACGCCGCGTCCAGGCAGTAGAACATCCGCTGCCGAATCGCCGAAATAAACGCGGCCTCTCGCCAGGGCGGGATCTGCCTGGATCGCTCCTTCGGCCTGGAATTCCCATTGCGGCTTGCCTTTGGCGCTGACGCCATGAAGGCGGCCGTCCGAGCGGCCAAACAATACCGATACGGCCAGCCATAGCGGCCCCAGACGGGCACGGGACCACGCGTGACCTCGGCCGCGGACCGGCGGGCCGAAACTCCCAAGCCTGGGCAGAGATATGATCCTCCCGTCGGCCGTCCCAAAACGAACCCTCCCTCGATAATGCGTATGGGTGTTGTCGCCCTTATACCGAGGTCGAGTTCGTACTTACTGGCGTTTGCTTTCCCCCGCGGTGAGTACGTAGTTCATATCTCCGTCGTCACGCAAGAGAACGGTGTCGCCTAGATCACCGGCGACGTTGAAAGAAGGTGGTCCGTCTTGAACCGCCATAATACGGTCCGGGCCGATGCAACGATGGTCGTGAGATAGCCTTCCCTTGTGGGGACATAGACGATCCTGTCCCGGACGCGCGGCTGACCGACGACGTGGCCATCGATCTCGAGCGTCCCGGCCTCGATGAGCGGAAAACGCAACGGGAAGGGATCGATGAGCGGCTTATTGGCCTGGGCGGCGCAGGCGGCCAGCGCAAGGCCGAGGGCAGCTAGAATTCCGACGGTCCTAAGCTCTATCCATCTCTTCGGCCTATTATATTACAGCCTTGACCGGATCAATATTCTCAAGGGGCGCAAAGAAGGGGCCGCGGAAGAAGGGACCGAGGGATGATCCCCGAAGTCCCTCCGCGGCCACGCTGGGGCGCCATATGGCGCAAAGGGGCTGAAACTGGTATCATTCCCGCCTGAGAGCCGGGCATGGTCAACTACATCCTGCTGTACAAGATCCGCCGCATCGTCAAGAAGATCCTCAAGGACAAGATCGCCGACGACGAGATCGCCACGACGCCGAAATCCTGCATCGGCTGCCTGGCCGACGACATCAGCTGGGAAGTGTACTACCTTCTCAAGGAGAAAGAGGACAAGGCCGCGCCGCATCCCCCCGCCGAGGGTTGAGGCCGGCTAGCTTTTCTGGCCCTCGTTCCCCTCCCGCTTCTTGCCCTCTCTGATCCGGTCTTTCAGGGCGTCCCACCAGGCGATGCGCTTGCGCATCTCCTTCTCGAAGCCGAGCTCCCCCGGCTCGTAGTATTTCCGCCCTTTGAGTCGCTCCGGCATGGTTTCCATATCCGTCGTCTCCACGGCGCTGTCGTGGGCATACTGGTAGGACTTGCCGTAGCCGATCTCCTTCATCAGCGAGGTCACGGCGTTGCGGATCTGGAGCGGCACGGGCTCGTGGGGGCTCCGCTCGATCTCGTGCTGAACGGCTCCGTAGGCGGTGTAGATGCGGTTGCTCTTCGGCGCCGCGGCGAGATAGACGACCGCCTCGGCCAGGGCCAGCTCCCCCTCCGGAGAGCCGAGGAAATCGTAGGCCTCCTTCGCGTGCAACGTCAGGGCCAGGGCCTGAGGGTCGGCCAGGCCGATATCTTCGGAGGCAAAGCGGATCATCCGCCGGGCGACGTAGAGCGGGTCCTCGCCCGAGGCCAGCATCCGGGCCAACCAGTAGAGCGAAGCGTCGACGTCGCTGTTGCGCAGGCTCTTGTGAAGGGCCGAGATGAGATTGAAATGCTCCTCCCCCGACTTGTCGTAGAGGAGGGTCCGCTGCTGGAGCGCTTCCTGGACGTTCTCGACGGAGATCGTCTTCGCGCGGGCCAGGCCGGTCGCGATCTCCAGGGTGTTCAGGGCCCGGCGGGCGTCGCCGTTGGCATAGTCGATGAGCATGTCCCGGGCGCCGGGGTCGATGGCCAGACCGGCCGCCCCGAGGCCGCGCTCCTTGTCCTCGAGGGCGTCCTGGAGGATGCGGCCGAGCGCCTCGGCGTCGAGCTCCTTCAACACCAGCACCCTGGTCCGGGACAGGAGAGGGGCGATGACCTCGAAGGACGGGTTTTCCGTCGTCGATCCGAAAAGAATGATGTCGCCCTTCTCGACGTACGGGAGGAAGGCCGCCTGCTGGGCCTTGTTGAAGCGGTGGATCTCGTCGATGAACAGGATCATGGGTTTGCCGAACAGCCGTCGCTGCTGTTCGGCCCGGGCCATGAACTCCTTGACCTCCTTGATCCCCGACAGGACCGCGCTGAAGAACTCGAAGGGCAGGTCGAAGTGGCGGGCCAGCATCGTGCCCAGGGTCGTCTTGCCGGACCCCGGCGGCCCCCAGAAGATGATGGAGACGAGCTGGTTCGACCCGATGAGCTCGGACAGGAGCTTGCCCTTGCCCAGGATGTGGTCCTGGCCGTAGACGCGGTCGAAGGTCTGCGGCCTCATCCGTTCGGCGAGCGGCGTGTGCGGGCCTTTCTGCCGGTCCTTCTTCTTCGCGTCTGAGGGCGTCATGGCCTCCGGATTATATCACAACCCGGTCCGCCCGGGCCGGCCGGCGCCTTGACCAAACCCCTAGAAAATGCTAAATTTGGCCTCAAAGCGCCGTGAATACGTCGAAGCTCTTCAAGGACGAGAAATCGAAGGCGAAGCTCGTCTACAAGCTCGACGAGGTCTGCCGCCTGACCGGCGTGGACGCGGCCACCCTGACGACGTGGGAGGAGGAATTCCCCTTCCTCAGCGCAGGGACGACGGGCAGCGGCGAGAAGTTCTTCCGCCAGCAGGACGTGGCCATCATCTCCCGGATCAAGGAGCTCATGGCCGCGAAGACGCTGACGATGGCCGGGATCAAGCGGCGGATCGAAGACGAATTCGGCCTGGCCAGATCCACTCCCGTTCATCCCGAGCGGCTCCGCAAGGCGCTCAACAACGTCCGCGATGAGCTCCAGGACATCGTCTCCGCGCTCGATGTCGGGCGGAAAAAAAAGGCCTGAAAATTCCCCCTTTTCTGGTATAATGATGGGCCGGTCCGGGACGTGGCGCAGCCTGGTAGCGCACATGCTTGGGGTGCATGGGGTCGGCGGTTCAAATCCGCCCGTCCCGACCATTTTTTTATCTGCTGGGGGTCGTCCTGATGAAGATCGGCGTCTGCGGGATCGCATGTGAAGCGTGCCCGCGCATGGTCCGCGGCATCTGCCCAAGCGGCGACGTCGGCTGCCGGCCCAAAGAGAACCCCTTTTGCGCGATCGCCACGTGCGCGTTCCACAAGGGCGTTGCCCTCTGCTTCGATTGCTCCGACTTCCCGTGCGAGACGACGCAGAAAGGGCCCGTCGCCTACGGGTACTGCCAGTACATTTCCGGTAAATCCTGAGCCCACGGAGAGAGACTCATGACCGCCATGAAGAAAGAAAAGGGCACGGAAGACTTGAAGGGCCGGGCCATCGCGCTGGCCGGGCTCGTCAATTACCAGGACGGCGCCGTCGTCAGCCGTGAGGTCGTCAGCCAGCCGGCCGGCACGGTGACCGCGTTCGCTTTCGATGAAGGCGAGCAGCTCAGCGAGCACACAGCCCCCTTCGACGCCATGGTCATCGACCTCGATGGCGAAGCCGACATCTCGATCGGCGGCAAGGTCAACCGGGTCAAGCCCGGAGAGATGATCATCATGCCGGCCGCGGTGCCGCACGCCCTGAAGGCGGTGACGCGGTTCAAGATGCTCCTGGTCATGATCAAGAAACCGGCGTGAAGAAGACCCCCCAAGCCGGCGCACGGGCCCGGCGCCCCGTCATCCTGCTGACCAACGACGACGGTTTCTACCGCGACACGATCCAGATCCTGTTCCGCAAGCTGGGGGCGCTCGGCCGGACCTACATCGTCGCCCCGGACAGGGAAAAGAGCGCCTGCTCCCTGGCCGTCACGCTCCGCCAGCCGCTCCGTATCCAGCACATCAAGCCGCGCGTCTGGGCCGTCGAGGGCACGCCGGTCGACTGCATCTACTTCGCCCTCCAGAAGTTCCTGCCGCGCCGCCCCGACCTTATCGTCTCCGGCATGAACCCCGGTCCGAACCTCGGCCAGCAGGACATCAATTATTCCGGGACGGTTGCCGGCGCCATCCAGGGGACCTTCCACCGCATCCCCTCGATAGCGGTCTCCCTGCTCCCGGACGGCAAGGGCCGCTTCGACCTGGAATACTCTGCCGGGATCGTCAAGGCCATCGCCGCCGACGTCCTTGCCCACGGCCTGCCGCCGGCGACGGCCCTCAACGTCAACATCCCCCCCGCCCCCATCAAGGGCGTCAAGATCACGCGCCTGGGCTGGAAATTCTACGACCCCGAGATCATCGAAAAGACCGATCCTCGCAACTCCAGCTATTACTGGATCGGGACGGGAACGCCTCGGCGGGTGGGCGACGCGGGCACCGACGTCATGGCCGCCCACTCCGGCTACATCACGCTGACGCCCCTCCACACCGACATGACCGCCCACGACGCGATGCGCTCGGAAAAATTGCGCCGGGTCGCCCGGGCCCTCAAAACGGCGGCGCGCGTCTGATCCCTGAAGGTGTCAGACCTACCTTTTGCCCGAATCGGGTAAAAGGTAGGTCTGACACCTTCTTCAGCGCGGCACCGAATCCGGGCAGCTCGGCGGGGCGGGGCGCTTTCCTTTGCGGTGCCGCAGGTATTCCACCGCGATGGGCACGGTCGATATGGCGATGATGGCCAGGACGGCGACCGAATAGTTCTTCTGGACGAAGGGGATGGTGCCGAAAAAGTAGCCCGCCCCGGTGAGGAGCAGCACCCAGCTGATGCCGCCGACGACATTGAAGGCCAGGAACCGGCCGTACGACATCCGCCCGACGCCGGCCACGAAGGGTGCGAACGAGCGGATGATGGGCACGAAGCGGGCGATGATGATCGTCTTGCCGCCGTGCTTCTCGTAAAAGGCGTGGGTCCGGTCGAGGTATTCCTTCCTGAAGAAGCGGGCGTCGTCCTTGCAGAAGACCTTCGGCCCGATGCGGTGCCCTATCCAGTAGTTGACCGTATCGCCGAGGATCGCCGCCAGGGAGAGGCCCAGGATGAGCCAGCCGATCTTGAGGGACTTCAGGGCGGCAAAAGTCCCCGCCGCGAAGAGCAGCGAGTCTCCCGGGAGGAAGGGCATGACCACGAAGCCCGTCTCGATGAAGATGACCGCGAAGAGGATGGCGTAGGTCCAGAGTCCGTACTGCTGGATGACGGCGCTGAGATACCTGTCAAGATGCAACGCGATGTCGATGATCCGCTTGAAGAGATCCATGAGCCCCCTACTATACCCGCCCCGGGCGGCGGAATCAATTATGCTAAGATAGCCCCATGACGAGCATCGCCCGGAAGCTGGAGCTGGTCGGGCAGGCCCTCGAGCGCCTCTCCCCGTTCGAGGCCTGCTGCACGCTCTGCCCGCGGAACTGCCGGGTGGACCGGAGCGCGGGGGCCGACGGAGTCTGCCGGTCGGGCCGGCTCGCCTCTGTCTCCCATGCTCTCCTCCACTTCGGCGAAGAGCCGGTCATCAGCGGCGCGTCCGGGTCGGGAACGATCTTTTTCTCGGGCTGCAACCTCAAGTGCCTGTTCTGCCAGAACTACCAGCTGAGCTGGCTCCTCGAGGGGGCGCCTGTCACGGACCAAGAGCTCGCGGCCAGGATGCTCGACCTCCAGGCCAAGGGCGCCCACAACATCAACCTCGTCTCGCCGAGCCACGTCGTCCTGCCCGTCCTGAGGGCCCTGCGCATCGCGCTGGCCGGAGGCCTCGGCGTCCCCCTGGTCTGGAACTCCAACGGCTACGATAGCGTCGATGTCATCCAGGCCCTGGAAGGCATCGTCGACGTCTACCTGCCGGACCTCAAGTACCACTCGCCGGCCCTCTCGAAGAGATACTCCGCGGCGCCCGACTATTTCGCCAAGGCCTCCGAGGCGGTCCGGGAGATGGCCCTGCAGCAGCCGGCACTCGACCTCGCCGCCGGCGGCACGGCCCGAAGGGGACTCGTCGTCCGGCACCTCATCCTGCCGGGAGCGGTCGACGACACCCTCGTCCTTCTGAAATGGATCCGGGAGAACCTCTCGCCTTATATCGGTCTGAGCTTGATGAGCCAGTATCATCCCTGCTTCCGGGCGCCGGAGGAGATCCGGCGGGGCGTCTCGCCGGAAGAATACCGCCGGGCGGCCGGCGAGGCCCTGGCCATGGGACTCGATCACCTGTTCTTGCAGCCGGAGCCGTTCCGGACGGACGAGCACCTCGTCCCGGACTTCAGGAAAGAAAAGCCCTTCCGCTGGAAATGAGGGCCCGCCTCTTTAACGGGCGACCGTCGTGTACGTCTTTGTCTGCGGCAGGCGGGACGCGGCGATCCCCATGGCGGCCGCAAGCTCCCTGATCTTGTCGTGGACGGCCTGTACGCCCTTCGGACCCATCCTGAGAAGCTGTTTCTGGGCCGGGCTCAGGGCCTCGAGCGTCTCGTCGGCCATCGAGTAGCTCAGGACCTTCTGTTCCAGCCGGACCGGCCCGACGACGACCGGCGTCCCGAGGAGCTCCGTCATGGCCCGCACGAGCGTGTCGTCGAAATCGACGCCCGGGTAGCCAAGCTCGTTGTAGGCTTCCTGCACCAGGGGATCGACGGCCCGGTAGAGCCGGGCGGCGGCGGTCGCGTCGATCGACAGGGCCACGCCGACGACCGTGTCGTAGCGGGCATATGCGGCCGGGTCGACGAGGGTCCCGGCCGGGGTCCTGGCCACGCGGAATCCACCCGACGGGCTGAAGAAATCGATATGGCTTTTCGGGCTCATCCCGTTGGCCACGTTGTCGACGGAGACGACGAACGTCTGGATGAGGTCCTTCGTCAGGAGCCACTTGGCGAAATCCGGGTTCGCCGACAGGGCCAGGGCGAACTCCCGGACAGCCGCGTCGCTCGCGGCGAGCGGGACCGCGGGGAACGCGAGGGGCTCGCCCCCCGGGCCCGCCGGAACGCTCTCGCCCCCGGCCGGGACGACGGTTCCGGCCGCGGGCGCGGCGGCCGCCGGCGGCTCAGGCTTCTTCATGAAAAAAAAGTAGTACAGGCCCGCCATCACGGCCAGGATGGCCAGGATGGCCACGGCCAGGCCCCAGACCTTCCTGGTGGGCTCTTCGGCCGGTTCTTCCTCGGGGTGGTGAAGGTCGTCGTCCATGTGCGTCCTCACTTCCCTTTTGCGGCCGCGGGCCCGTCCGCGATCCGGATGATGTCGATCCGGCCATCGGAGGCCCTCAGGATCACGGTCGGGCCGCCTTGGCCGATCCATCCCTTGACGGTGGTGGCGGGCAGCTTCTTGCCCAGATCGAAGTCGCTGATGACCTCGCCTCGGGGCGCATCGGCTTCGACGATGGCCCCCGCGCCCGATTCCAGCCGGAGGGCGATATTCCCCCGGCGGGAGGTTATCGTGATCTCGTCGCCGTCGCGGAGGTCGAGGACCTCGACATCGGCGTCGCCCGTGCCTACTGTGGCCCGGATGGTGCCGGAGAAGTTGGAAACCGAGAGATCGCCTTGGTCGACCGAGACCTCGAGGCGCCCGAAAACGTCGGAGACGACCAGATTGCCCTCGGAGATGCGGACCCCGGTCAGATCGACCGAGTTGGGGACGCGGAGCTCGAAGCTCACGGCCGGGGGCTTGCCCGGGCCCTCGAACGTGGGCGTCCGGACGAGGAGGCCGTCGCGCGTCTCCTTGACCTCGACCTGAGGCACGCGGGCCGAGTCGCGGAGGTCCCTGGCCGAGCCCTGCCGGGCCCGCTCGGAGGCGGCGGACCTGGCCACGATCTCGACGGATTCCCGGTCCCAGCCGACGATCTCGACGTCGCCGTAATCGTTCTCCAACGACAAGGTCCCGCCCGGCGAGAACTCGACCGTATCCCGGAATCCCGACCCGATCGGACGGCTCGAAGGCCGGGCCCCGGCCGGCTGGTCTTCAGCCGGCTGCCCTTCCGCCGGCTGCTCCCCCTTGTCGGGGATCGTCCGCCAGCCCGGCTCGCCCTCCGGGTTATCCAAGAGGATGCAGGATGTCAGCAGCGCGGCTGCCGCGATCGCCAGGAGCGGCCACCTGAAGGCTTTTCTCATCGTTCGTCCCTCCCGTCGTGAAGAAGCAGGTCCATTATACCCCAAACCTCAGCCGAACCGGCCGGTAATGTAGTCCTCTGTCCGGGAGTCGCGGGGGGCGGTAAAGATGCGCCGGGTGTCGTCGATCTCGACGAGCTCGCCGAGCAGGAAATACCCGGTGACGTCGGAGACCCGGGCCGCCTGCTGCATATTGTGGGTGACGATGACGATCGTGTAGCGCTTCTTGAGCTCGGCCATGAGGTCCTCGATGTTGGCCGTCGCCGCGAGGTCAAGGGCCGAGCAGGGCTCGTCCATGAGCAGGATCTCGGGCTCGACGGCGACGAGCCGGGCGATGCACAGCCGCTGCTGCTGCTCGCCTGAGAGCCGGAGGGCGTTCTCGTCGAGGCGGTCCTTGAGCTCCTCCCAAAGATGGACGGCCTCGAGGCTGCGGATGAGGCGGGCCTCGAGGGCTTTGGGGTCCCGGAGGCCGTGGACGCGGAGCCCGTAGACGACGTTGTCGAAGACGCTCAAGGGGAAGGGATTGGGCCGCTGGAAGACCATGCCGACCTTCTTGCGGAGCTCGAGGAGGTCGGTGCCGGGGGCGTAGATGTCCTGGCCGTCCAGGAGGACGCTCCCCGTCACCCGGACGCCGTCGATGAGGTCGGCCATCCGGTTGAGCGACCGGAGGAAGGTCGTCTTGCCGCAGCCCGAGGGCCCGATGAGGGCCGTGATGCGGTTCTTCTCGATGTCCAGGCTGATCCTCCGCAGGGCCTGGAACTTGCCGTAGTAGAAGTCGAGATCGCGGACTTCAATGATGGCCATGGCCGCCTACCCGAACCTGCCGCGGAGGTAGTCGTCGGTCCTCTGGTCGTCGGGCGCGGTGAAGATCTTGGCCGTCGGACCGATCTCGACGAGCTCGCCGCTGAGGAAGAAGGCCGTCCGGTCGGCGACGCGGGCGGCCTGCTTGGTGTTGTTGGTGACGAGGATGATCGTATACTCCTTCTTGAGCCGGCGCAGGGACTCCTCGATCTTCATGGTCGAGATGGGATCGAGACCCGAGGTCGGCTCGTCGAGGAGGATGAATTCCGGCTTGACGGCCAGGATGCGGGCGATGCAGAGGCGCTGCTGCTGTCCGCCCGAAAGCTTCAGGCCGCTCGTTTCCAGGCGGTCCTTGACCTCCTCCCAGAGGCCCCCCTTCTCCAGGCTGTCCCGGACGATGGCGTCAAGCCTGTCACGGCCGCGGACGCCGGCCATCCGGGCCCCGAAGGCGGCGTTTTCGTAGATCGAGCGCGGCAGAGGAACGGGCGTCGCGAAGACCATGCCCAGCTGGCGTCGGAGCGCGACGACATCCACCGCGGGGTCGTAGATGTCGCACCCGTCGATGCGGATCGTGCCCTCGTGGCGGGAGCCGCGGACGAGGTCGTTGAGCCGGTTGAGGGCGCAGAGAAAGGTCGACTTGCCGCTGCGGGCCGGCCCGATGATGCCCAGGATCTCGTTCCGCCGGACGTCGAGGTCGAGGGCGTGGAGCTTGCGGACCTCGCCGAAGTACTGGCTGAAGCCCCTGACCGCGATGGCGGCATCTTTCGTCATGAGTACTTCTTGATGAACCGGTTCATCATGAAATAGGTGAGCAGGTTGATGCCCAGGATGGCGATGATGAGGATGGCGGCCGTGCCGTAGGCCTTGGGCATGGAGATGCCCTCCCGGGCCAGGATGTAGAAGTGGACGGACATCGTCCGAGTGGACGAGAAGAGCGAGGTCGGCATCCGCAGGGCGCTGCCGGCAGTGAAGATCGTCGCGGCCGTCTCCCCGATGCTGCGGCCGACGCTGAGGACGATGCCCGTGATGATGCCCGGGAGCGCCGAGGGCAGGACGACGCGCGTCACGGTCTGCCACTTCGTGCTGCCCAGGGAGAAGCTGACGTTCCGGTAGGCCGGGGGAACGCTCTTGATGGCCTCTTCGGAGGTCCGGATGATGGTCGGCAGGAGCATGAAAGCGAGCGTCAGGCCGCCGCTGAGGATCGACCAGCCGAACTTGAGCTTGGTGACGAAGAGGATGAAGCCGAACAGGCCGAAGATGATCGAGGGGATGCCGGCCAGGCATTCGGCGCCGAAGCGGATGACCCGGGTCACCGGGCCTCCCCAGGTGTACTCCGTGAGGTAGATGGCCGTCCCGACCCCGAGCGGGGCGGCGATGAGGATGGCCAGGACGGTCAGCGCGACGGTGCCGACGACGGTCGAGAAGATGCCGCCCGACTTGCCCATGTCCGACGGGTTGGCCGTCAGGAACTCGAGGCTCAGGGCAGGCAGGCCGCGGCGCATGATGAAGAAGATGATGAAGACGAGCACGCCGACCGTGATCAGGGTCAGGGCCCAGAGCGCGACCCGGGCGGCCTTCTCCTCGATGCGCGGGCCCAGGCGCTTCACGGCTGCTTCCTCCGCTTGGCCGAGGTCGCGTTGGCGACCGTATTGAGGATCATGATAATGACGAACAGCACGACGCCCGTGGCGAAAAGGGCCTCGCGGTGCTCGCCCGTCGCGTAGCTCATCTCCAGGGCAACGTTCGAGGTCAGCGTCCGGACCGGGGCCAGCAGCGAGCGGGGCACTTCGGCGGCGTTGCCGGCGACCATGATGATGGCCATGGTCTCCCCGACGGCCCGGCCCATGCCCAGGATGATGCTGGCGATGATCCCGGAGCGGGCGGCCGGGAAGAGGACCATCTTGACCGTCTGCCAGCGGGTCGCGCCGAGGGCGATCGAGCCCTCCCGATAGGAAGGCGGCACGGCCTGGAGCGAGTCGACGGAGATGGAGATGATCGTCGGCAGGATCATGACGCCGAGGATGACCGCGGCGGCCAGGACGGAGAGGCCGGGGCCGCCGAAGGTGTTGCGGATGAACGGGACGAGGATGATGACGCCGATGAAGCCGTAGACGACCGAGGGAATGCCGGCCAGGAGCTCGACGATCGGCTTGATGATGCCGCGGACCCTCTTGGACGAGAACTCCGTCAGCACGACGGCACAGGAGAGGCCGAGCGGGATGCCGATGACCAGGGCGCCGGCCGTGACGGCGAGCGAGCCGACGATCATCGGCCACAGGCCGAACAGCTTCTCGGAGGGGTACCAGCTCGACCCGGCCAGAAAGCTCTTGAGGCCGTAGCGGAACATGATCGGCATGCCCTGGCCGACGATAAAGACCGTGATGACGAGGAGGACGGAGACCGCCGAAAAGGCCACGACGAGGAGGGCCAGGCGCACGAGCCGGTCGTTGCGCTCGAGCCTGTTCCCGCCCCGCTTCTTCGCCGCTCCGTCCATCGTGCCTCCGGCCCTCCCGATCACCTGATCGGGAGGAGGCCCTCCTCCTTGACCAGCGCCTGGCCTTCGTCCGAGAGCACGAAGTCGATGAACGCCTTGGCCAGGCCGGTCGGCTCCCCGCGGCTGACGAATAGGAAGGGCCGGACGAGCTTGTAGCTCCCGTTGCCGATATTCTCGTCGGTCGCCGCGGCCCCGTCGAGGGCGAGGGCCCGGACCTGGTCGTTGACCAGCCCGAGCGAGATGAAGCCGATCGCCGCGGGGTCGTGGGTCACGATCTCCCGGACGGTGCCGTTCGAGTCCTCGGTGATGGCGCCCCGGAAGATCCGGGTCTTGCCCATGACCAGCTCCTGGAAGGCCCCCCGCGTGCCCGAGCCCTCCTCCCGGGTGACGACCGTGATGGGCTTGTCCGGGCCGCCCAGGTCCCCCCACCGGGTGAGGTCGCCCGCGAAGATCTGTTTGACTTCGGCGACCTTGAGACCGCGGACGGGGTTCGAGGGGTGGACGATGATGGCCAGGCCGTCCCGGGCGACGACGATCTCATAGAGGTCTTTCTCGTCCCCCTTCAGCTCGCGCGAGGACATGCCGATCTCGCAGGCGCCGCTCTTGCAGGCCTGGATGCCGGCGCTCGAGCCCCCGCCCTGGACGTCGACGCCGAGGTCAGGGTGCCGGGCCATGAAGATCTCGGCCCACCTGTCCGCGAAGGGTTGGATGCTCGTCGATCCGGCCAGGGTCAGGTCATTCCCGGAGCCGCGGCCGCGGCAACCGGGGATAAGGGCGACAGCGAGGGCGAGGAGGCAGAGGGCAAACCGATGTCGCATAGGAGCGGATTATACCTTAAAGAAAGAGGGGGTCAAACCTACCTTCTGGTGATTGCAGACGCCGACGATCTACAAAGGACGAGGTAGTTGACCCCTTCTTATCGGATCGGGGTCGCCTTCCTCGTCGAACTCACGCATCCGGGAGTCGAAGACGGCCTTCTTGGCGTCGTAATCGGCGGTGATCTTCTCCAGCTCCTCGAGGAGCCCGTCGATCGCATTTTTCGCCTGGTGCATGGCCTTCGAGACCTCGACGACCCTGGCCCCCTGCCGGTCCTGGGAGGCCTTGACCAGGCGGCCGTTGAGGTCGCGCAGAGAGGCGTCATGGCTTTCGACGCTCTTCTCGATCTCCGCGATCCTGGCCTCGAGCGGCCGCAGGGCGCGCGAGCGCTCGGCGATGACCTCGGAGCGCAGCCGCCGGAGTTCCTTGGGCGTCCATTTCGGTCTCTCCGCCCCGGCCGAGACTGGCGGGGGCGGTACCGCGGCGATCGATCCCTGCATGACCTCGTCGCGCCAGCCGACCTTGTCCAGGAACCTCTGATAGCCGCCCTCGTAGACGACGATGTCGTCGTTGTCGAAGACGATCAGCCGGTCGGCCAGGGCATGGAGGAACATCTCGTTGTGCGTGACCATGATGACCGCGCCGTCGAAGGCGTCGATGGCCTCGAGCAGGGCGTCGTTCGACTCGATGTCGAGATGGTTCGTCGGCTCGTCGAGGAGCAGGAGGTTGAGGGGGGTCGCGATGAGCCGGCCGAGGAGGACGCGGCTCTTCTCCCCGCCCGAAAGGACCCGGATCTGCTTCAGGGCGTCGTCGCCTTCGAACATCATGCCGCCGGCGATGAACCGGGCCCGCTTCGGGTCGCCCTCGGGGTCGGCCGAGGCGATCTCATCGAGGACGGTATTGGACTCCGTCAGGGTCGAGATGTGCGTCTGTTCGAAGTACCCGGAGGCAATGGACTGCGGCGAGTCGATCTCCCCCGACTTGGGCGCCAGGTCCCCGGCGAGAAGCCGCAGCAGGGTCGTCTTGCCGCGCCCGTTCCGGCCGATGACGAAGACCCGGTCCTTCGCCCCGATCGAGATCGAGAACCGGCGGATGAGCGGCCGGTCCGGCGTATAGGCGAAGGACAGGTCGCGGACGTCGAGGGCATACTTGTGAAAGCCGGGCTTTTCGGCGAAGACGAACTCCAGGTCCTTGATGGCCTCGAGCTTGTCCCGCTTCTCCATCTTCTCGAGCGACTTGACCCGGGACTGGACGAGGCCGCCAAGGCGGGCCTTGGCCCGGAACCGGGTGATGAAGAGGTCCATCTCCTTCCTCTTCCGCTCGTCGTTGATCCGCGTCTTCTCGTAGATCTCCTCCTCGGCCGCGATCTGCTCGTAGTACTTGCCGGTGTTGCCCTCGATCTTCCGGACCTTCCGGCGGTGGATGCCGAGGACGTGGGTGACGACGTTATCCATGAAGCTGCGGTCGTGGGTGATGAGGAGGAGCTCGTTCGGCCAGGCCGCGAGGAACCTCTCCAGCCAGCGGATCGAGGTGATGTCGAGGTAGTTGCTGGGCTCGTCGAGAAGCAGCATCTGGTAGTCGCCGACCAGGACCTTGGCCAGGTTGAGGCGGACCTGGTAGCCGCCCGAGAGCTCGGACGGGTGCTTCTCGAGGTCGGCCGCCTCGAAGCCCAGCCCGGTCAGGACCTTCTCGACCCGCCAGATCTCGTTCGGGGCGTCGTGGGGCAGGGCCTTGGCCCCTTCGGCCAGCACGGTCGGCTCGGTGAACCGGACCCGCTGTTCGACATAGCCGATGCGGTATTTCCGGGGCTTGGTGATCGTCCCGTCGTCGGGCTCCTCCTCGCCGACGATCATCCGGAAAAGCGTCGTCTTGCCGTGGCCGTTGCGGCCGACGACCCCGACGCGCTCCTTGCGGTTGACCTTGAAGCTGATGGAGTCGAAGAGCCCCTGTTTTCCGTAGCTCTTCGAAAGGTTGTCGACGACGATCATAGAGAGATCCCTGCCTTGTTGAAAGCGACTATTATAGCAGACCCGGGCCGGCGGCTACTTGGCGACCGCTCCGTTCACGACCTTGGTCTTGTGGGCCCCCTTGGTCACATGGACGCGGTAGCCGTCCTCGCCGGGGAGCCAGACCTCCGAGAGGATGTAGACCGTGATGTACTCCGTATATGACGGCGCGAAGTCCCCGACCTCGTCGAAGACGAGCCGCGGCTCCGCGGCGGGCGGGACCGGCTGCGCGATCCTCTCGATGACGGCGACCGGGGTCTCCTTGCCGGTCGACACCTGCCGGAGCGTGAGCCCGCCTTCAGCCGCCTTGACCACGGCATAATCGCCCGCCCCGAGCTTCTTGCCGCCGGCCTGGAGCGGGAACGGCACCTTGAACTCGGCCTGGGCGAAGGCCGAAGCGACGCCCGCTCCGAGGAGTACGGCCAGGGCCACCACGGTGGCCATCGCCTTTCGTTTCATCTCGCGCCTCCTTGTTTCTATACGGTCACATCGGCCGGATAGGCCGGGACGGGATCGGGCGATTCGGGAACGTCGTTCTTCAGCGCGTCCTCCATGGCCTCGATGAACGTGTCGATCTCCTCGAGCGTCGTGTAGACGTTCGGCGAGATGCGGAGGGCCTGGTAGTCGAAGACCGAGTTCGGCGGCGCGCCCCCGACGAGCGGCACGCAGATGATCCGGTAATTGTTCCGGAGGAAGGTGGCCAGCGCCCGGACGTCGATGCCTTCGATAGCGACGGCCATGACGCCCCAGGCCTGAGGCGGCTCGCTCGTGTCCGTCAGGACCTTGATCCGGGGGTGGACCTTGAGGGCGTTGACCCAGCGCATGTTGAGGTAGCGCAGCCGGGCCGCCTTCCGCTCCGCCCCGATGGCCTGGTGGAAGGCCAGCGACTCGCCGAGCGCCGCCCGGATGGCCCAGGGGTGCGTCCCGATCGACTCGAACTTGCGGATGTCGTTGTCCTGCTGCTCCGGCGCGGCCTGAAGGGGCCAGAACCGCGGGATCATCTCCTTCCGGACGTAAAGACAGCCGTTGCCGAGCGGGGCCAGCAGCCACTTGTGCAGGCTGACCCCGTAGGCGTCGCACTCGAGGTCCCGGAGCTTGAACGGGAACTGCCCCAGGGCGTGGGCGCCGTCGACGATCGTCACGATGCCCTTCGACCGGGCCAGCCGCGACAGCCGCTTGACCGGGAAGAGCTGGGCCGTGAGGTTCGTGATGTGGGTGAAGTGGAAGACCTTGGTCCGCGGCGAGATGGCCTTCTCGAACATGTTGTATAGGAAATCCTGCGTCGCGGGCACCGGGAACTGCAGGCGCGTGACCTTGATGCCCTCGCGCCTCATGCGCTGGTCCCATGTCGTCAGCATGCGCGGATAGTCCTGCTCCGTCGTGATGACCTCGTCCCCGGCCTCGAGGTCGATGCCGTTCTGGGCGATCTGCAGGGCCTCGCTCGCGCCGCGCGTCAGGGCCATCTCCTCGCGGTCGCAGCCGAACTCGTTGGCCATGCGCCGGCGCAGCGTCTCGCTGTTCCCGGCCACCATGCCCTGATAGTGGACGGGCAGCATGTTGATCATCTCCATGTACCGGAAGACCGAATCCAGCGATACCCGGGGCATGGGGCAGGTGAAGCCGTTGTTGAGGTTGATGAGCTCGCGGTCAAGCTTGAACGCCAGCTGGATCTCGCGCCAGTAGAATTCGTCCTTGGCGATGTCCTCGGCCGTCTTCCCTGCGACCGACTGGGACGCTTCGTCGATGCGGGACAGGCCTTTTGGGTCGAAGGCCACGGCCGCGGCGCCGAACGCGCCGACCGACTTCATGAACGATCTCCGGCTCCAGGATCCGCTTTTCCTCATATCCAACCTCCTCGGGTGTGTGACGTCTGCATGCGGCGGCGCGCCAGGATTGTAATGCACCCGGCGCGGAGGGTCAAGGCCGCCGCGGCCTCACCGGCCTGTCGCCGTAGACGATGAGGTCGTCGAGCCCGATGAACTCCCCGGGCCGGGGGTTGAGAAGCCGGAGCCCGAGGGTGTGACGCCCCGCGGCCAGCCGGAAATCCCAGGCGACCTCGAGCCGGCGGACGAGCTCGTCGACGGGCATGGTGATGACGGCCGGGGCCCTGTCGTCGAGGCGCAGCTCGACCTCATAGACGTAAGGATCCGACCGGTCGCCGGACATCTTCGACGGACCTCCGGTCAGGACGAAGCCCGTGCCCTCGAAGTCGATCTCGGCCGAGGTCTCGAGCTTCAGGCCCAGCCTCTTCCGTTCGAGAGGATGGCAGCCCGGAAAGCTCGTCTCGAGCCGGACCGCCCGTATCGTGTCGGCCGGCAGGCGGACGGACTCCCCTTCGACCGAGCCGCCGCTCGTGCGGACCACTTCCAGCGCCTGGGCGAGGCCCGTCTCGTAGACTTTGGCGAGCGACATGGAGGTGTAAGGGAAGGGCCTGTCCTCGATGGCCTTGACCGGGTCCCGCCAGACGGCGGGGATGGCCCCGTAGCCCAGCATCGTCCCCAGGATCCCCCCGGCGCTGGCCGGATTGCAGTCGGAGTCCTGGCCGCACCGCGTGGCGATCTCGAGCGTCCGGCCGAAATCCCCGTGCCCGAAGAGCAGGCCGATGACGACATAGGCCCCGTTGACCCGGGCATCGATATTCCCGGGATGGAACACGAAATCGGGGCAGCCGATGTCCTCGGCCCAACGGCGCTCGACCGCGAACCAGGCCTTCTTCCAGTCGCTGGGGTCGGCCCGGTAGCTGGCGACGACATCCGCGATGCAGCGGGCAAAGCCCGATTGCGGCGGCAGGACCTTCAGGGCCCCGACGACCACAGACTCGACGTCCGCGCTGACAAAGGCGAGGCTGTACATGGCGGCAATGTAGACCCCGCCGTACCAGCCGTCGCCGAAGTTCATGATGTGTCCGACCCGGTCGCAGATCGCCGCTCCGGCGTTGACCAGGCCGGGGCTCATGAGGCCGGCGAAGTCGGCCTCGATCTGGAAGTCGATGTCGTCGGCATGGGGCGAGTTGGTCCAGTGGCCCGTGTCCGGCGGCAGGAGCCCGTTGAGGACGTTGTAGCGCGCGGCCTGGTTGGCGTGCCAGAGCGGATATCCGGCGTGGGCGAAGGCCTGGGCGTGCTGGACCGCCGGCGCATCGATCCCCTCGCGGGCCATGACCTCGACGAAGGTCAGGTCCATGTAGACGTCGTCGTAGAGACCGGGGGAATTCTCGAACCTCCTGGCGATGAGCGAATCGTCCCAGGGAATGGATTGGTAGTCCTGGATCATCGCGCCGGGATAGCGGAATTCCGTCGGCCCGCCGAACGTGCAGCCGATGACCTGGCCGGCCCAGCCGCCCTTGATCTTGTCCAGGAGCTCGGTCCGGGTGAGCTCGGTCTTCGGCCCCGCCGCGGCCCCGCCGCCTTTCCCGGCGGAACGGCACGAGGCGCCCAGGACGAACAGCGTCAAGGCCGCAAGTGCGAGAGACCGGCGCTTCATTTTCCGGCCAGCCCCATCTCCTGGATGATGTGCCTCGCTCCCGAGAACTTGTCGGTCACCCAGAGGATATAGCGGACGTCGACGCTGATCGAGCGCTGCAGCTCGGGCAGGATGTAATAGTCGCCGATGACGCTCTCATAGGTCATGTCGAAGATGATGCCGATCTGCTCGCCCTTGGCGTTGAACGTCGGCGAGCCGGAGTTGCCGCCGGTGACGTTGGTCGTGTTCAGGAAGCAGGCCGGGACGTCTTTGAGCCGGGCGTCGGCGTAGGGCCCGAAGTCCTTGGCGTTCCAGAGGTCCTTGATCTTGGCCGGGACCTTGAAGGGAAAGACGCCGGTGTCCTTTTCGACGACGCCCTTGACGGTCGTCTGAGGCAGGTAGAGGACGGCGTCGCGCGGCTGATAGCCGAGGACCGGGCCGTAGGTGAAGCGAATGGTGCCGTTGGCGTCGGGCGGATAGGTCCCCTTCCGCATCTCCAGGATGGCCGCTTCGTAGGTCATCTTGAGGTCGGCCCCTTCGCGGCCCATGCCCTTGCTCTCCTCGCGCACGACCTTGAGCTCCTGTTCCATGCCGGCGGCGAGCTTGAGGAAGGGATCGTCGACGGCGAGGAGCTGGGCCGGCTTGAGAGCGAGGAGCTCGAGCCTTTTCGCCGGATCGCCCAACGCCGTCTTGGCGTACATGCTGTCGATCCGCGCGGCGATCTCAGCGTCGGAACCGGCGGCCAGTCCCTTCAGCGAAGCCGGCCAGGAGGACTCGTCCGGATGGGAGGCCTTGAGCCGCTTGAGCGTCCATTTCAGGAGCTCGCGGTCGGTGGTGAAGACGTAGCCGCGCTCGGCCAGCTGGATGCCCTGCTTGAAGCGGGGCAGGTTCCGTTCCTGGAAGGCCTGTTCGCGGTCCTTGTCGGGCTTCTGCATCTCGCCCACCGCGCGGACGATGTTGTAGGCCTGGGACATGATGGTCGAGCCGCCGAGGACGCCGTTGAGGAGCTCGGTCCTGGCCGCGAAAGCCTTCTGCTTGGCCAGGAAGGCCTCGAGAGCGGCCGGGGCCGCGCCGTATTTCCGGGCCCGGGCCGGGTCGGCGGCGATCCAGTCGACGAGCTCCTTCTCCTGCGCGGCCTTCTTGGTGACGAGGTCGTACTTGACGAAGCCCTCGAGCTTGCCCTGCATGTTCTTCAGGCCGTTGTAGAGGCCTTTGACCTGCCCGGCGTAGCGGATCTCGACCTCTTTGTCGCTCTTGCCGGCGGCTTCATAGAAACCGATAAGGTCCTGGATGTCCTTGATCCGCTTCGTCATATTCTCCTGGTCGGACTTGAGCTCGGGCAGGGCGTAGTTGCGATAGGTCCGCCCGGGGTAGCCCATGACGAACGTGAAATCCCCCTCTTTGAAGCCGTCGAGCGAGACCTTCAGCCAGACCTTGGGCGCGTAGGGGACGTTCGACGGGCTGAAATCGGCGGCCGTGCCGTCGGGCGCGACGTAGGCCCGGAGGAAGGAGAAGTCACAGGTATGCCGCGGCCACATCCAGTTGTCGGTCTCGCCGCCGAAATTGCCCAGGTCCTGGGGCGGCGCGTAGACGAGCCGGACGTCGCGGATCTGCTTGAACGTGTAGAGGTAATAGGCATTGCCGCTGTACATCGAGGCCAGCGTGCAGCGCAGGTCCCGGCCCGCCTTCTCGCCGGCCGCGACGAGGTCCTTCGAGGCCTTGTCGAAGGCGTCGTAGCGCTGGCGCGGGGTCATCTTGGGCTTGAAGTATTTATTGACCTTGGCCGTCACGTCCTCGTAGCCGAGGAGAACTCCGGCCTGGTAGCCCTGGGCCGGGATCTCCTCGCCCCGCGTCCGGGCCAGGAAGCCGTCGGTGATGTAATCCTTCTCCTTGCTGGAGGCCCTCTGGATGGCGCCGTAGGCGACGTGGTGGTTGGTCAGGACGAGCCCCTCGGCGCTGACGAACTCGCCCGTCCCGCCGCCGAGGTTGACGACGGCGCTCATGAGGCCCGTGCCGTCCATCTTATAGAGATCTCCGGGGTCCATCTGCAGGCCCAGGGCCTTGAGGTCGAGGTCCTTCATCTGGTGGGGCATCCACATGCCCTCGTCAGCGGCGGCGCTGAAGACCAGAAGGAAGGCCAGGGCCGCGAGCGCGAGATATCGTGCGATCTTGTTCATGTTGCCTCCTGTGGCGTTCGTTCTTGTCAATAGAGCTCGTAAAACTTGAATTTCCGGTTCAGGGCCTTGACGGTCTCCATCGTCCAGAGCGGCAGGGTCGAGAAGACCATGATCATGCCCAGGTCGACGGCGCTCAGGGCCTGGGTCTTGAAGATCGGCTGGAGGAAGGGCACGTAGATGACGGCCATCTGGAGCAGGAACGAGCCGACCACGGCGCCGACGAGCTGGAGATTGGTGGAGAACTTCAGCCTGAAGATCGAATCCCGCATGCTCCGGCAATTGAAGGCGTGGAAGAGCTGGCTGCAGGCCAGGGTGGCCAGGGCCGCCGTGCGGGCCTTGTCGATGCCTTCCTTCTCATAGAGGAGCACGAAGAGGAAGGCGGCCAGGGTGCAGGCCGCCACGAAGACCCCCTGGATCCCGATGAGCCAGCCCCGCGCCCCGGTGATGACGGGCTCGTCGGGCTTGCGCGGCGGCCGGTCCATGATCTTCGGGTCGACGGGGTCGACGCCGAGGGCCAGGGCGGGCAGCCCGTCCGTGACCAGGTTGACCCAGAGGAGCTGGATCGGCAGGAGCGGCACGGGGAAGCCGAACAGGGCCGAGACGAACATGACCAGGATCTCGCCGAGGTTGCACGAGAGCAGGAAGTGGATGAACTTGCGGATATTGTCGTAAATGCCCCGGCCTTCCTCGACCGCGGCGACGATCGAGGCGAAGTTGTCGTCGGTGATGACCATGTCCGAGACTTCCTTGGTCACGTCGGTCCCGGTGATGCCCATGGCGACGCCGATGTCGGCTTCCTTGACCGCCGGTGCGTCATTGACGCCGTCGCCGGTCATGGCCGTGATCTCGCCCCGCCGCCGCCAGGCCCGCACGGCCCGGAGCTTGTGTTCGGGGGAGACGCGGGCGTAGACGGCCACGTTCTCGACCGATGCGTCGAGCTCTTCGTCGGTGAGGCGGTCGACGTCCTCGCCGGTCAGGGCCCGCGAATCGACGCCGTAGAAGCCGAGCTCGCGGGCGATGGCCACGGCGGTGTTTCGGTGGTCGCCCGTGATCATGACCGTCCGGATGCCTGAAGTCCGGCACTTGGCCATGGCCTCGCGGACCTCAGGCCGGGGCGGGTCGATCATGGCCACCAGGCCGGCGAAGGTCAGGTCGCGCTCGATGGCGTCGGTCGCGTAGGAATGCGGCTCCTGTTCGAGGTTGCGGTAGGCCACGGCCAGGACACGCAAGGCCTGGCTCGCGTAGCCGTCGTTGGCCTTCATGATGCGGTCGCGGTCGGCGTCGGTGAGCGGGCGTTCGGCCCCGTCCTCGAGGATATAGGTGCAGTCGTTGAGCAGGAGGTCCGGGGCGCCCTTGGTGAAGGCGGTCATGTCCTGGTCGGCCCGGCGGACGATGCTCATCTTCTTGCGCTCGGAATCGAAGGGCAGCTCTTCGACCATCTCGTACGCGTCCTCCTCCTCGCCTTTCCAGACGCCGGCCTTGGCCGCCGCGCTGAGGATGGCGATCTCGGTCGGATCGCCGAAGACGGTCGTCTTCCCGTCATGGACGGAGAGCTGGGCGTTGTTGCAAAGGACACCCACGGTCAGGGCTTTGAGGAGGTCCGGGTGCTTGGCGGGGTCGACCGGGCCGGCCGTCGTCCGGAATTCACCGGCGGGGTCATAGCCGGTGCCCGTCACCTCAAAGGCCTCCCGCGACGTCCAGACGTCCCGCACGGTCATCTCGTTCTTGGTCAGGGTGCCGGTCTTGTCCGAGCAGATGACCGTGGCGCAGCCGAGCGTCTCAACCGAGGGCAGCTTGCGGATAAGGACGTGGCGCCTGACCATGCGCTGGACGCCCAGGGCCAGGGCGATGGTCACCACGGCCGGCAGGCCCTCGGGGATGGCGGCGACGGCCAGGCTGACCGAGGTCAGGAACATGTCGAGGAGCTTGCCGCCGCGCAAGATCTCGAGGCCGAAGACGACGGCGACAAGGAAAAAGCAGAGGTAGACGAGGAGCTTACTGAACTGCTCGAGCTTTCTCTGGAGGGGCGTCGTTTCCTTGGTGATCCCCTGGATGAGGCCGGCGATGCGCCCGAGCTCGGTCTGCATGCCGGTCTCGACGACGAAGGCCCGGGCCTTGCCCGCAACGACGGACGTCCCCAAATAGAGGATATTGGCCCGCTCGGCGAGGGGGATATCCTTCTCCTCGAGGGCGATGTCGGTCTTGTTGACCGGTGTCGACTCGCCCGTCAGGCTCGCCTCCTGGACGGCGAAGTTCGACGTGTGCCACGTGACGCGGCAATCGGCGGGGACGTGGTCCCCGGCCTCGATCTCGACGAGGTCGCCGGGTACGAGCTCCCGGGCCGGGATGAGCCGGGCGGAACCGTCCCGGGTGACCTTGGCCGCCGGAGCGGAAAGGCGCTTCAACGCGGCCAGGCTCTTCTCGGCCCGGTACTCCTGGACGAGGCCGAGGACAGCGTTGAGAATGACGATGGCCAGGATGGCCACGGCATCGACCCACTCTTTGAGGAAGCCGGAGACGAGCGCGGCGGCGATGAGGACGCCGATCATGAGGCTCTTGAATTGGTCGAAGAAGATGGCCAGAGGGCCGCGGCCCTTCTTCTCCTGGAGCTCGTTCGGACCGGAGGACTCGAGCTTCGAGGCCGCGGCGGACGAGGTGAGCCCCGCCTTGGGGTCGGTCTGGAGTTTTTGGGCGACCTCGTCGGTCGCAAGGTGCCACCACGTCGTTATCATGGATCCTCCGGGGATTTCTAGCGGGGCTGAGAGCGCATTATACAACGGCCGGCCGGACCTGTACAGCCGGCCGCGACCGGGCGGCGGGAGGCGTGACGGCGGGGGCTATTTCTTCTTCTTGGCCGTCCAGGGGAAGGCCCCGAAATCGCCCGCCTGGACTTCGCCGGTCATCGTTTCGCCGTCGACCTTGCCCTTGTACGTGAGCACGATCTCGCCCATGGGCCCGCTGAGCGTCACGGTCCATTCGACGTCCTGGCCCTTGACGGTTCCCTCGCCGGCCATTTCCATGCCCTCGAAGCCGGTCGCGGAGAACTTGATCTTTTCGCCGTCCTGGACGAAGGTCGCGTCGGTCGTCGTGTCGCCCTGGGGCGTCTGTGTCGTCATTTCCCAGACGCCGCCGACGGCGGCGGGTTTCGCCGGGACGTCCTGGGCCGAAAGCGTCCCCAGCACCAGCAGGGCCGCGAGCAGCAGATAACGAAAGCGCATGCGTATCTCCTTTCCCTGATCCGATAGTCTCCTTTCTTACATCAGGTCCTTCGCTTCGTCAATATCGCGCTGGCCGGCCCCTTCACTTCCGCGGCGGAACTGTGTATAATAGGGCGCTCACGTCGGGGAGTAGCGCAGCCTGGCTAGCGCACAGCGTTCGGGACGCTGGGGTCGTGGGTTCAAATCCCACCTCCCCGATCTTCTTTTTTTTATTCTCGGCCCATGATCATCAAATCACTCCAGGGCGCGGCGGAGTTCAAGGCGGGGGACGGCTCGTCGCTCAGGGAGCTCCTCCACCCCGCGAAAGAGCCTCTGCAGATCGGCTACAGCCTGGCCCGCGCCGAGGTCGGCCCAGGCGCAAGGACCCTCCCCCACCGTCTGAAGAGCGCCGAGGTCTATTACATCATCGGGGGAGCAGGGATGATGCACGTCGGGCCCGAGAGGGCGGAGGTCGGCCCGGGCCAGGCCGTGTACATCCCCCCGGGCGAGGTCCAGTTTATCGAGAACATCGGGGCCGGGGAGCTCGTTTTTCTCTGCATCGTTGACCCGGCCTGGCGGGCCTCCGACGAGGACGTCCTGTAGGCCTGCGGAAGACATCTATGAGCCCGGACCCCGTCAATCTGCCGCCCGTCGAGCCCCGGCCCGACCTCATCGGCCGCCTGTTGGGACTGAGAAAGCATCTGAGCTGGAAGCAGGCCTTCACGTCCCTTCGGCATCCGAATTACCGGCTCTGGTTCTGGAGCCAGATCGTCTCACTCTTCGGGGTGTGGATGGAATCGACGGCCCTCGGGTTCCTTGTCTTCGAGCTGACCAAGTCGCCGGCCTATCTCGGGCTGGTCGGGTTCGCGACGGGCATCCCGACCTGGATGTTTATGCTCTATGCGGGCGTCATCGCCGACCGAATGCCCCGGCGGACCCTGCTCATGATCACCCAGACGGTCATGATGATGCTGGCCTTCGCCGTCGCCGCCTTGACCTTCCTTCATTGGATCCGGCCCTGGCATATCCTGGTCATGGCCTTCCTGCTCGGGACGGCCAACGCGTTCGAGGCCCCGGCCCGCCAGTCCTTCGTGCTGGAGATGGTCGACCCCGAGGACATGACCAACGCCATCGCGCTCAATTCGGCGATGTTCAACGCGGCCATGGCCGTCGGACCGATGGCCGGAGGCCTGACATACGCCTACTTCGGTCCGGCCTGGTGCTTCGCCATCAACGGCCTGTCCTTCATCGCCGTGATCGTCGCGCTGAAGCGGATGAAGCTCGCGCCGTTCGTGCCCAAACCCCGAAGGACGCCGGCCCTGACCGACCTCAAAGAAGGACTGCATTACGTCGCGGCCCATCCATTGATCCGGACGATCATCGGTCTCATCGGGGTCGTCAGCATCTTCGGCATCTCGTTCATCACCCTCTTCCCGGCCTGGGCCGTCAACGTCCTTCACGGCGACGCCAGGACGAACGGCTACCTCCAGTCGGCCCGCGGCCTCGGGGCGCTCACCGCGGCCCTGCTCATCGCCTCGCTCGGCCGCTTCCGCTTCCGGGGCAAGCTCCTGACGCTCGGCACGTTCGGCCTCCCCATGACGGCCGCCCTCTTCGCCCTGGCCCGCTGGACGCCGCTCTCGCTTCTCTTCATCTTCGGCTCCGGGCTGTCCCTGATCCTCATTTTCAACTTGTGCAACGCGCTGGTCCAGACGCACTCTCCCGAGGCGCTTCGGGGCCGTATCATGAGCGTGTACACGTTGACCTTCTTCGGGCTCATGCCTCTCGGAGCGCTCGGCATGGGCCTGGCGGCCGAACGCCTCGGCCAGCCGGCGGCCATCCTCGCGGCCGCGGTGGTGATGCTCGGCGCGGCGACGGCCTTGGCCGTCCTCATGCCGCATCTGCGCCGTCAGGCTTGATGATCGGCCCGGGCCGGAAGGGGTCAGGCGATCTCGACGAGCTGGTACTTCCGGGAACCCAATCCGATCTTCTCGCCGTGGGCGAGCTGTCCGGACCAATCGAGGTCGTACCCGGCCCGCAGGGGGTCATGATCCCCTCCCCGCGCGACGAGGAGGTCGGCCGTGGCCTGATCGATAGCCACCGGGTCGAGCGAGGCCAGGATGCCGATGTCGGGAACGATGGGCTTCTGGTTTTTGGCCATGCAGTCGCAGTCCTTGGTGACCTGGGTGAGGAAGCTGACGAAGACGGCCTTGCCTTTGAAGTGCGCGATGACGCGGAGGGCGTACTCGGCCATCTTCTCCTGGAGCCGCAGGGAATCCTCGTCCCATTTCATCTTGATGGCGCCGTGCTTGCAGACGACGAGGCACTCGCCGCAGCCGATGCAGCGGGCCGGGTCGATGACGACGTGGCCCTCGGCCTGGACGATGGCGGCCTCGGGGCAGAAGGTCATGCAGATGCTGCAGTTGCGGCACTGCTTGGCGTTGACCCGGGGATGGGTGACGGAGTGCTGATCGAGCTTGCCGGCCCGTGACGCGCAGCCCATGCCCGTGTTCTTGATGGCCGCGCCGAGGCCGGTCTGGACGTGCCCGGTGACGTGGGTCAGGCAGACGAAGACATCGGCGTCGAGGATGGCGCTGGCGATCTTCGACGACGAGGTCCGCGATTGGGCGCTGCGCGGCTCCTGCTTGTCGCGGCCGATGAGTCCGTCGGCGATGATGACCGGGACGCCGGTCTCTTCGGGCGTGAAGCCGTGGGACCAGGCCAGGCGGAGATGGTCGATCGAATTCGAGCGGTTGCCGACGTAGAGCGTATTGGAATCGGTCAGGAAGGCGTGCTTGGTCCGCGTCCGGACCTCCCAGATGAGCCCGCTGAGCCACGCGGGCTTGATGAAGCCCGTGTTGCCGGCCTCGCCGAAGTGGATCTTGAGGGCGGCGAAATCGCCCTCGGCGATCCTGTCGTTGAAGCCCGTGGCCAGGTAGGCCTTCTTGGCCTTGCCGGCGAGGGCGTCGGCGGGCTCACGGCCGTCGGCGGGGATAAAAAAAACTTTGCTCTTCATGCGTGCCTGTCCTTCCGTCAGGCCGTGAGGATGTCGTCGACGGCCGCTCGTCCCGTGCCCGGCGCGACGGTCCGGCCCAATCCGGCGAGGGTCGTCTCGACGGCCTCGATCGCGAACCGGACCTGGGCCGAGCTCAGGTTGCCCATGTGGCCCATGCGGAAGACCCCGCCGGCCGTGGGGCCCAGGCCGCCCGCGACGACGACGCCGTTCGCGTTCAGGCCGGCCCGGAAGGCCTTGTCCTCGACACCGTCCGGGTAGCGCACGACGGAGAGCGTCGAAGCCTCGAACCGCGGGTCGGTGAAGAAGGAGAAACCCAGGGCGGCCAGGCCGGCCCGGATGGCGCCGGCGAAGAGGTCGTGGCGCTCGAACCGCTCTTCGATCCCCTCCTCGATGATGACGCGCGTCGCCTCGGCGAAGGCCCGGATCTCGTTGACGCAAGGCGTCGAGAAGTATTTCGAGGGATCGTGCATGATCGGCAGCCAGCGGAGGACATCGGAGTAGTACGCCGGGACGGAGGCGAGTGCGCGCCGCTTCTCCATGGCCCGCTCGGAGAAGACGAGGATGGCCAGTCCCGGCGGCGTGCCCAGGCATTTCTGGGCGGCTGTCAGGACGACGTCGAGGCCCCAGGCGTCCATGCGCTCGGCGATGCCGCCTGTGGCGCAGACGCCGTCGACGATGAAGATCGACCCCGTCTTCTCCAGGACGTGGCTATACTCCTCGACCGGGGCGCAGGCGCCGGTCGCGGTGTCGACGTGAGTGCAGACAACGACGTTATAGTTTGCGGTCTTCAGCCGCCGGTCGAGCTCGCGCGGGGTGACCGCCCGGCCCCACTCGCACTCGAGGACGTCGTGGCCGATGCCGAAGGCCTGGCAGATCTGGGCCATGCGGTCGCCGAAATAACCCTGGGACAGGACGAGCACGCGGTCGGCGGGGCCGGCGGTGTTGAGGAGGGCCATCTCCATCGACAGCGTCCCGGCGCCGGCGACGATGAACGGCTCCCCTTCCGCCGAGAAGACGATGCTCTTGAGGTTCTCGCAGGACTCCTTGAGATCGTGGCCCATGTCCGGCCCGACATGGGAAACGGTCGGCAGGGCCAGCGCCTCGAGGATGCGCGGCACGACGGGGCTCGGGCCGGGAATGAGGAGAAGCTTCTCTTGCGGCATCAGGAGTCCTCCGGAAGAATTCCCGTCCATTGTGACCAATCGCGCTCCAGAAATCAAGGTTGGCCCGGGTTATTGCCGCCTATCGGCTGCGGAGGGGCTTCGGGGATCGTCTCCATTCGCTGCGGCGATCCTTCACGCCTTCCCGGTCCGGAGCTGATGGGAGGAGTCCGCATCTCCGTCCCGTGAAGTCTAGATCACCGCTTTATGCTCACTCCGACGATACCCCTCAACCCCTTCTTCCGCAGCCTCGCCCGGTTCTCTGCGCAGTGGCCCTTAAGGGATGGGGACATGTACCTGAGGTACGTGTCCCCATCCTGAAGAGGGACAGTCCCCCAACAATTATTCAATGATCCGATAATTCACCCCTTCGAAGACGACGATCAGGTTGCTGCCGGCCGAGAGATATTTGGCGAGCGCCGGCTTCTCGGAGATGAGGCGGTAGAACTCGTCGGAGTTGAACTTGACCTCGGTCGTCGCGGCCCCGTCCCGGTATTCGCTGTCCGTCCATACGCCGTCCTTGAGGTAGAACGTCTTGTCGTCCTTATAGAGGATGCGTTCGGAGACGGCCTGGGCGGCCCTGTCTTCGAGCTTGAGGACCTGAGTGGCCTTGGCGGCCTTGACCGCGCCGACGCCTGTCGCCTGCCCGGCGGCGATGGCTTCCTCGGCCGCCGGCGCCGCCGCGTCGAACGTCATCCGTTCCTTTTCCGTGACGAGATAAGAGGTATAGGGCGTGACGATGCCGTACTTGAGGCCAAGGCGACGGATCTCGTCCTCGAGCTCCTTGCTCCTGCCTTGGAGGCGGATCTCCTCGAGGAGGTAGCCGATGCGGCGCGTCGCCCACAGGCGGGGCAGGAAGCTGAATCGGTCGCTCCCGGTCAGAGAGCGGCTTTCGAGGACGAAGCGCTTCCCTTCCCGGCCCGCTTTGCCGGTCATGACGACGCTCACGGGGCCGTCGCCCCGGTACCTGCCGACGAGGACGAGCTGCGAGCCCTTGAAGAGGTCGGGCAAGGCGCGCGGGTAGACCTGGCTCGTGTCGATGCCCTTGAACGCGACAGCCAGGTCGGAAAGGAGCGGTGAGGAGATCTTCTCGTAAAAGCCCGAAAGGGCCACTTCGAGGTCCTCCGTCTCCCCGATGTAGACCGATGTGCCGCGATGGTCCGAGGAGAGCCGGTCGAGGAGCTCGGTGTTGACGTCGTCGCCGACGCCGAAGACGAAGATGCGGGAGCGCCGCTCGTTCCCGTTCTGGATGTTCCTCAAAATGTCCGCCGTCTCCGTCGTGCCGACGGTCGGCAGGCCGTCCGTCAGGAAGAGGATGTAGCCCGGCCGCTCGCCGTCCTCCATGCGGGAGAGGGCGGCGAGGAGGGCATCGTTGATGTTCGTGCCGCCGGAATCCTCGATGCCGTCGACGAACTTGAGGGCCCTGGCGATGGCGTCCCCCGACGCCGGGACGAGGCCTTCCGAAAAAGGCGTGACGCCGTCGTCGAAATCGACGAGGGTGAACGCGTCGCGCTGGTCGAGATGCTTGAGGATGAAGCGGGCGGCCTCCTTGGCCTGGGTGATCTTGGCCCCGCTCATGCTGCCCGAGCTGTCGAGGACGAGGACGACGTTCTTGGCGACGACCTTCTCGCCCGGCGCGGCGAAGCGCGGCGAGGCCAGGAGCATGAAATACCCGCCCTCAGGGCCCTCCCAGTTCATGAAGGACAGGCCGATGTCGTCCTTGGAGAGCGAATAGTAGAGGAGGAAGTCCTTGTCCGGCCGGACGTCCTTCTCTTCGTAGCCGGCCCGGGCCAGGCCCCCGCCTTCCTTCCTCACAGAGACCTTATGGCTCGGCGAATAGACGTTGACGATGGGGACCTGGCTTTCGATGCGGACCGAAATGCTGACGTCCTTCAGGGGGTCGCGGGAGAACTTCTCCGTGTTCAGGGGATAGAGGTATTTGACCAGGCCGTTCTCGGCCTTGAGGACCTCGGTGTAGGAGATCTGAACGCGCTTCTCGCCGCGGGCCGGGATGGGATAGACCCTCGCCCGGAAGAGGTTGCGGCCCATATACTCGAGCAGGCCCGGGTCGCGCATGCGCCGAACGATGTCCTCGTAGATCCGCCGGGCCTCGCGGCTGTCGAGGATCTCGCCCTTGACCCGCTCGTTGCCGATGTACATGGCGAAATCGGAGACGGACGCGCCCTCGGGGACGGGGAAGATATAGGTCCCCTCGACGTCCCTCCCGAAGTGGTTGATGAAGACCTGGTCGACCGAGGTCTTGGCCACCTGGCCGACGATCTCCACCTTGACATGATGGTACTTGACGCTGAGGGGCGCGACCGGCTCGCCCGGCCGGCGGTCGGGGACGATGAATCCGTCGGCTCGAAGGGCCGGGGCCGCGGCCGTCAAGGCCGCGAGCGCGGCCAGAACGGCGAAGCTCCTGATAAGGCGTCCTTGGCTCATGGGTTCCTCCTCGAAGGTCTGGCTTGGCTTCCTCTACCTCTAATACAACCGGCCGGGCGGATTTGTTCCATCGGGGACGGGCCGGAGCCGCCGTGGACCCGGTTTTCATCCGGGGAAACGGCATCTCAGAGGAGGGGTTCGAGCCGCTCCAGCAGGTCGTCGACGTCGGCGCAGACATCGACGGGGAAGCCGGCGAACCGGTCCGGTTCGCCGGACAGGAGGAAGATGGAGCCGATGCCGGCGTCGAGCGCGGCCAGGACGTCGAAGTGGGTGTCCCCGATGACGCCGCAGGAGCCGGGTTCAAGATCCAGCTTCCTCAGGGCTTCGAGGAACGGCGCGCCCGACGGTTTCCACAGGCCGCTCTCGCGGGTGATGACGCAATCGAAGGCCAGCCCAAACTTGCCGAGCAGGAATTCCGTGTTCTTGCGGGAGTTATTCGTCACGAGCGCGGCGACGGCGCCGCGGTCATGGAGCAGCTCGAGCAGCTCCCCGATGCCCTCGCGCAGGACGGAGGCCGCCGTCTGCTCGGACTCGTGCCGCTCCAGGACGGACCATTTGGCCGATCGCTCCGGCTCCTCGAGCGAAGCGAGATAGCCCAGGATGGACGCCGCGCCCGTTCCGAGCTCTTCCCGGATCCGGGCCCAATCGTAGCTGTTCTCGACGACCGTCCCGTCGAGGTCGAAGATGACGCCCTTGATCCTCATGTCCGGGTCACTTCTCCTTCACCCGGCCGACCTCGAACAGGGGCTCGCCCTCGTTGCAGGGCGGGGTGCCGATGATGTAGAGGAGGATGCCGGTGAAGGGCGCCCGGACGTCCTCCTTCCACGCACCGAGGTAGTCGGTGATCGTCCCGACGATCTGGCCGGCCTTGACGAAGTACCCCATTTCGACGCGGGGAGCGAAAAGCCCGTTCCATTTCGAAGTGACGACCTCGTACTTGTCGATCCAGACAGGATCGGCGGCGGGCTCCGGGGCGCCGTCGATCATGCCGAGATGACGCATGACGCTGAGGATGCCCCGGACATTTCGGGCCACCGACTCCTCGTCGGAGCGGCCGAGGAAGCCGGCCTCGGTCGTGACGGCCGGCTTGCCGCGGAGGATGGCCGTGTTGCCGAGATACTTGGAGTTCTTGAGATCGTTGCCCCGCGTGTCATCGATGATGATGTGCGGCAGGCCGAAGGCGAGGGCCAATTCGCGGGTCTTCGCGTCGAAGGGCTCGTTGCCGCTGATCATCCAGTACGTATAGGGGATGAGCGCTTCGTTGCCGTCGCCGCAATGCATGTCGATGAGGATATCGGCCGTCCCGACGACTTCGTCGTTGAGCACGGCGGCGATCCTCTGGCTCATCGTGCCCCGCCTGTCGCCCGGGAAGACGCGGTTGAGGTTTTTTCCGTCGTCGGGACCGTAATAGATCGTCCGCTTCTTGAAGCTCGGCAGGTTGGCGATGTGGACCATGAGGACCGTGCCGCGTAGGGCCTCGGGCTCGATCATCGTCCTCAGCCGGTAGAGCGCGAGGATGGGCGGGTACTCATAGGCATGGACCCCGGCGACGAGGGCCAGGACCTTCCCCGGCTTCGCGCCGTTGACGACCGTGTAGGGGATCTCGGTCGCTCCGCCGTCCCGGCCCGCGGGAACGGCAAGAAAGCCCGACATGGCCGTCCCGGCCTTGACCCGCGTCTTGCCGATGACGAAATCGTCGCCGGCCCACGCCGCGGTGCCGAGGCAGACAACCAAGAGCAAGCCGATCGAGACTATAGGGTTCTTTCGTCTTGACATGCCAGACCTCCTGCGCCGGAGTATCGCCGCTATTCTAATGGAACCGCACCGGGTTTTCTATGTTCCTGGTAATTGGGGAATGGTCACCGTGTCCCCGATTTGATCCGGGGGATCGCTCAAAAGGCCGACGAAGAAGGGGCTGAGGGGCATTATCGGAGTGAGCATAAAGCGGTAATTTAGCCTTCACGGGACGAAGACGCGGGATCTTTAACTCGGCTTCGGACCGCGAAGGCGTCCTAAATTACCGCAGCGAATGGAGATGATGCCCGAGGCCCCTCGTCGGCCGACGAAATTCGGGAATTGGTATTGTGTCCCCGATTTAGGGGCGTATTCCCAGGAGCGTTGACGGGAGTTTGCGGGATTTGATATACTCCGGGCAAGGAAAATAGACCCTCAGGGAGGTCCGACTATGGGCAAGTTCATCGCGGTGATCGGCGGCCTCGTGGCCATGGCCGGCGGCTTGGCGCTGGTGATCCTCTCGGCCACGTTCCGGTCAGCCTTCTTCAACGTCGTCCTGGGATTCATCCCCCCGATCCTGTTCTTCGGCGGGTTCATCGGCCTCATCGCCGGTGTCAGCAGCATCAAGGACGCCAAGAGGACCAAGAAGCTCGAGCAGGAAACCGAGCCCAAGAAGGCCGCATAAGACCTCTGGTCCGGCCCTGTCCCGGCCCGCCTCCCGCAGGCGCACGGAGGCTTCTTCCTTGCCTGCCCGAAAAGGGCTGTGCTAAGATGGAGACGCCAACGTGGTCACTTTTCATCTGTTCTCGCTGACGCTCCTCCTGTCGTTCCCCCCTCCCATCGCGGCGCGCGTCGAGACAGCCTTCCTTCAGAACTCGCCGGCCGTTCTCCGCGAGGTCCTGACGAACGAGGGCACGATCCCCGTCTCGCTCCCGGATCCCCTGTCGCTGGCCGACCAGCTCTCCCGCGATCAGGCCACCCTTGTCTTCGGCCGGATCTTTTCGATCTTCAAGACGACCGAGTTCACGACGGACCCCCGGATGTCTTCGCTGCCCGGCGCGTCGGGCGGGATCCTGAAGGCCCGCTGGTCTTTCCGTAATGAGCGGACGGGGGACCAATACCCGCTACGCGTGTATTTCTTCGTCGTCCCGACACGCCTGGAGGGCCCCCCCAGAGGCCGGGCCCCGACCTTGGCCTTCAGGATCGTCGAGATCCGGGCGGAGAAGCTCTGATGTCCCATCGTCGATTCTGGAGCCGCGGCACGCTCCTCTATGTGAGCGGGGCTGCGCTCGTCCTGGCCCTGCTCGTGGCCGCCCTCACTTTAACGCTTCCGGGATTCCTGTCGCGCGACTACGACGCGAAGAGCCTGGCCTCTCTGCGCGGCGAGGCCGCCCGGACGCGGCAGGCGTTCGCGGGCCTGCTGGCCTCGCTCGAGGCCCGCAAATCCCGTTTCGCCGGCGCCGCCCTGCCCGCCGAGGCCGCTGATTTTTTCCCGCTATTCCGCGGCGCCGGACTCGACCCCGAGAACGAGGGGCTCGCCCTCAGCAACGGCGACGGCTTCGTCGAGGCCTGGTATGGGAACGTCCTGAGCCCCGCCGACCAGTTCGATCGGGAAGAGATCGAACGGCGGAAACAGCAAGGCGGCTCCTTTCTCGTCAGGAGAAAGGCCTCGGTCTACCTCGCCGCTTTCCAACCCCTTGGAGAAAGCGGGCGCACACTGGTGCATTTCTCCCGGCTGGCGTTCCTTCCCCAGGTCCAGTCCTCGTTCATCCGTGAGTTCCACGCCTTGCGCCCGGCCCTCCGGTCCGAATTCGATATCGACTACTGGGATTTCCGGGCCGATGTCGAGGGTTTCGAGAAGTTCTTCGCCCGCCACGAGGACGAGTTCATCGGCCAGCCCCGCCAGAAGAACGAGATCCAAACGCTCTTCTTCCCGCTCCGGAACGAGACCGGGCGCATCATGGCGACCGTCACACTGGCCTCGCCATCCTTGACCTCGCGGCTCACGTCGACGCGGGAGGGCTTGAGCCTCATCCTGATCCTCGCCCTCATTGTCGCCGGCTCAGCCGCCCTCGCCTTCTTCTGGTCCTCACCCGGGTTCCTCGGCGGCAGCGACGCCCTCTCCGGGATCGCAGGCGCGGCCCTGCTCATCGGGCTGCGGCTCCTCGCTCTCCCGCTGGGCCATCTCGAAAGAGTCCAAGCGCTCCGCCTGTTCCGGCCGGACGTGGCCGGCTTCGCTTCCTGGAAAGGCCTGACCCAGTCCCCGGCCGACATCTTCCTGACGGCCTTGACAGCCCTGGGGCTTGCCGTGGGCCTGGCCGTCCTGTTCGCCAGGCCGCGAAGGGAATTCACCACCCGGCCATCCGTCCTGACGGCCATCGTCGCTCACGTCGCCGCCGCGGCCTTTTCCGCCGGCGCCGTCGTCGCCGTTTATGAGGCCGTCCTTCGGGTCGTCGAAAACTCCAACCTGGCGCTTCTCCGTTGGGACTTCGACCTCTCGAGGCTGGCCCTCCAGCTCGGCCTGTTCGTCTTTCTGGTCGCCGTGCTCGTCGTGCTCGCCGTCGTCTTCCGCGTGTCCTTCCGGCGCCCTGGGCCCAAGATCCCGGCCGGACTGATCATCGGCCTCGCAGCCGTCGCGGGGACCTGGGCCGCCGTTGTCGGACCCGCGGCCTTTCTCGCGGCGGTCGGCGCGGCCCTCCTCGCCTGGCTGTTCGCCGTCACCGTCCTCCCCGCCCTTCCGCGGCGGCGCGAGCTCTGGGTCGCCGGCCTCATCCTGTCCGCCCTGTGGCTGGCCCGCTCCGTCGACGGTCTGAGCGTCGCCCGGACCCACAGCCTTATCGAGACGACCGTCAGCCACACCATCCTGACGCAGGAGACCTGGGGGAACTTCCTCATCGAGGAATCGCTGCCGGGTCTCGACCGGAGCGAGCGGCAGATCGTCGCTTTCTTCAAGGACCCCCAAGATGCGGATTTCGCCCAAGCGCTCTGGCAGAAGACCCCCGTCGCGAAGGCCAACTGGTACTCGAGCCTGGAGGTCCGTGACGCCGAAGGCAACTCGCTGAGCCGGTTCTCGCTCAACGTCCCCAAGGTCCTGGGCGGCACGCCCGATCTCGCGCCCTCCGATGAGTGGGCCGTCGTCCGCTACCCCCTCTCGTTCATCGGCAAGGAAAAGGACTTCCTCGTGGGCTACAGGGATTACGCCGAGGACGGCGTGCGCCTGGGCCGCATCGTCCTCTATGTCTCCCTCGACCCCGAGATGCTGCCGTTCCTCTATTCGGCCAACCCCTACTTCGAGGTCCTCCGGACCGACTCCCTGCCGTCGCTGGGTCAGATCGATTTCGGCTGCGAGATCTTCGACCTCGACGGCCATTCGCTCTTCAACCCGCGCAAGCTGACGACGGGGCTCACCGGGGAGGAGATCCAACGCCTGAACGCGTCCTCCGAACCGTTCTGGTCGGTGTTCCGGGAGCGCGGCACGGTCTATGACGCCTACCTCTTTGAATGGGGCGGGCGCGGCTACAGCCTTTTCACGCCGCGAAAGAACCTCAGGACCCAGGCCGTCGACTTCCTGCGGTTCTTCTTCCTCGGCCTGGCCGCGGTCGTCATCGTCATCGTCGCCGTCACCCTCGCCTCCGGCAAAGCGTCCCTGCGCAAGCCCCTGTGGTCGTTCTCGAACCGCGTCTATGCCTCCTTTCTGGCCGTGGCCCTGGTGCCCATGCTCCTCTTCACGGTCTTCACGCGGGACCTCTTCGACAGCCTCTTCACGGAGCGCTTCGTCGAGGACTCCGCCGTCCACGCGAGCTACGCCCGGGGCCTGATGGAGGCCTTCCTCATCATCCAGGGCGTCGAGCTGTCGCCCTACCTGGCCCCGACGGAGGACCTGGCCCTCTGGATCAGCTCGACCCTGTCGAACGACGTCATCCTCTACGCGGACGGCGTGCTCGTCGCCTCGAGCCGGCGCGAGTTCTTCGACAGCGGCCTCTTACCGGAGATCCTCGACGGGGAGGCCTATCAGGCCCTCGTCTATGAGCGCCGGCCGTTCTTCATCCAGCGGACGCGGCTGGGCAGCTACTCGTTCCAGACCCTGACCGTCCCGTACGCGTCCAAGGGCACCGAGCTCTTCATCTCGCTGCCCTTCCCCTTCGAGAAGGAGCAGCTGAACAAGGCCACCCGGGAGATCGCCGAATTCCTCGTCCTCCTTTCGGCCTTCTTCCTCGTCCTCGTCGTCCTCTTTTCCCGCGGCATCAAGAGCCTGTTCATCGTCCCCGTGCGCAAGCTCCTCGCGGGGACGCGGGAGGTCGGGCTGGGCAATCTCGAGGTCAGCATCGAGCACAAGTCCCGCGACGAGATGATGACCCTCATCGACGGCTTCAACACCATGATCCGTAACCTCAAGGCCCACGAGCAGGAGCTGGCCGAGATGAGCAAGAAGGTGGCCTGGACCGAGATGGCCCGCAAGGTCGCCCACGAGATCAAGAACCCGCTGACGCCCATCCAGCTGTCGGCCGAGCATGTCCTCAAGGTCTACGAGGACAAGCGAGGGGACCTCGACAAGACCCTCAAGGAATCGATGTCCTACATCATCAGCGAGGTCGAGAACCTGCGCCGCATCGCCCAGGAGTTCATGGAGATCGCCCGGGACACGACGGTCAGCAAGGAGCCGGTCGATCTGCGGAGCCTCCTCGAGGACGTCCTCCGGCCCTACCGCCGCCTGCTGTCCGAGCGCATCCGCTTCACCGTCGTGGCCGAGGGGACGGAATTCCGGGCCCGCGGCGACGAGGCCAAGCTCAAGACGGCCTTCCGCAACGTCATCGCCAACGCCATCGAGGCCATCGGCCAGCAGGGCGAGTTGGCGGTGACGATCGGCCGCCGGGGGCCGGTTTACGCCATCGCCGTGCGGGACACCGGGCCGGGCATGAGCAGGGAAACGGCCGGGCGGATCTTCGAGCTCTATTTTTCGACCAAGGACGCCGGCACCGGGCTCGGCCTGCCGATCACGAAGAAGATCGTCGAGGAGCACGGCGGCACGATCCGCGTCGCGAGCGAGCCGGGGCGCGGCACGACGGTCACGATGGAGCTCCCGGCCGGCGAATGACGGATGGCATTTTGGCCCGGTTTCTGGCAGAATAGCGGCAACGCACCAGCTCGAAAGGATGCCCGCGATGGCCAAGACGCTCGTCACCTACTTCAGCCGTACGGGGAACACGGAGCTCGTGGCCGGGGCGATCTTCGGCGCCCTCCCGGGTGACAAGACGCTCAAGCCGATGGCCGAAGCCGGCGACCTCGCGCCTTACCAGCTCATCTTCGCGGGCTTTCCCGTCCAGACACACAGCGTCCCCTATCCGGTCGAGGTCTTCCTCAAGTCGATCCCCGAAGGGAAGAATGTCGCCCTCTTCTCGACCCACGGCTCGGTCACCGGCAGCCGGCTCTCGCGGGAGGCCCTGGAGTACGCCTCGGTCCTCGTGACCAAGGCCCGGCTCGTCGGGACGTTCTCCTGCCGGGGGAAGGTGTCGATGAAGGCCCTCGAGATCCTGATGCAGTCGCCCGAGCACGAGGCCTGGGCCGACATGGCCGCCACGGCGGCGACCCATCCCGACGCGAGCGACCTCGAAGACGCCCGCGCCTTCGCCCGCTGGATCATGACCCTGGGGACCCAGGGCCACTACCGCGGCCTCTAGCCTGGACCTATCAAGACGCCCGGTCTTGGATCTTCATGTCTTACGGAGAAAACCGGCGTTTTAATGAATAATCCAGGCTAGCGCTCTTTTGCCCGCGTCCTCGAGAACCCCGACACCCCGACGAACCCGAGCGGCTCTTCCCGTTCGACCTCGTCGAACAGCAGGTTCAGCCCCAGCGTGTCGCTCGAGATGTGGCCGGCCAGGACGATGTTGAGGTGGGCCTTCTTGGCGTTCTCGAGGGCCTCCTCGCTGATGTGCATGCTGACGATCGTGCTGACGCCCGAGGCGGCGTAGGATTCGTAAACCGTCTTGGCGCCTTCCGTGCCGCCGGTCATCTCGACCGAGATCTTGCCGCAGTGGCCCTTGTCGGAGCCGCTGACGATCTTGGGCCCGGCCATGCGCCGGACGGCCGCCCGGTACTCGGGGATGCTTTTCAACAGGTCGATGAGGTCCTTCAGGCGAGAGGGCTTCTCCTTTTCGAAGAGCTTCTCGAGGTAGGTATTGACGCAGTTGTCGGCCGGCGTGTGCACGCACATCATCGGCAGGCCGAGCAGGCGGGCCGCGTCCACGGCCCGGTCGTGGTTCGCGGGAAGGACGCGCCGCTCCACCTCGCCGATCCTCTTGTCCATGAGCTGTTCGGCGACGGAGATATTGACGCCGGAGGCGGCCAGCATGTCCGCTTGGACGCGCATGACCTCGGGGAGCTGGGCCAGGGCGACGCCCTGGGGATGGTGGGCGACGACGGCGTCGATCCCTGCGGCGCGGTCCCGGTTGAGGGTGTGGGCCAGGAGCACTTCGGCCGCGTCCATGTCGATCCCGACGATGAGCGTCCTCACCTCGGCGGCCGGATCGCCCGCGAGCAGGCGCGTGTCGGCATAGGGATTGAACAGGCGGTCGGCTTCCCAGGCGTCGCGCTCGCCGGCCTCGAGCTTCTCGGAGCGCGTCCGCTCGTCGTCGAGGATCCGCCGCACGGCCTCGGTCCCCCGGGGGTCGTTGGCGATGCCGATCGAGACGGCCTTTCTGTAGAGCGTGTCAAGCTTCATCAGCGTGTCCTTTCTGGTCAGATGGAGGATCGTCCGCGGGAAGGTTCGCTTCGACCCAGGATTCGCCGAGAAGGGACAGGGCCACGGCCCGGATGTCCCCGGCGAGCGTCCGGGCTCGGGCTTCGAGCAGGGCCGATTCGCGGCCGGCCCGGTCCCTCTCCCCTTTCTCCAGGAGGCGGCACAGCCGGCAAGTCGCGAAATGAACGAGCCCGGCCCCAGAGACGAGGCCGGCCAGGCTCTCCTGGACCTCCCGGCAGCCCATGAGGCTGCTCGAAAAAGAGCCCCTCTCACGGGCGGCCCGCGCCCCGGCTTCGAGGACGTGGGCAGCGGTGCCGGCCAGCCGGGCCAGGCGGCACGCGCGGGATTCGAGCGGGTCAGGCGGCTGGCCGGGGGAAACGGCCGGCCAGGCGAGGAGGTCGCGCCCGAGCCGAGGGTCGTGACGGGCGGCCTCCTCGAAGATCGAGACCCGCCCGCTCAAGCCGAGCCCGGAGGGGACGGCCAGCCCCCTGGACGGCTGATGGGGCACGCCATCGCGGAAATACTCACGGGCTTTCCCTCGAAAGCCCGTCTCTTCGGCCGTCCAGAAAGCATCCAATATGCCTGAAGGTATCAAAACGGGGGAGATTTGACAATCTCGCATCCGCCGTCAATAATGGACACTGCTCGTTGAGCGTCGAGATCGGATATCTAGCGGAGAGATGGAAATGCCCACGCGCGTAGTGATCGCCGGCACGGGAAAATGTCTGCCCGGCCAGGACGTCCCCGGCAGGGTCGTGACCAACGATGAGGTCGTCGACCTCCTTATCGCCCACAAGGCCATCAAGCCCGGCACGGACAGGCCGTGGCTCGCCGGGGAGCTCACGTCCCAGAAGATCATCGACCTCGTCGGGATCCGGGAGCGCCAGTGGACGACGGATGACGTCAACACGTCCGACCTGGCCCTCGTCGCCTCCGAAAAGGCCCTGGCCGATGCCGGCATCGGCTGGGAGGACATCGGGATCCTGGCCGTCGGCAGCTCGACGCCCGAAGCCAATTTCCCTTCGACCGCCTGCTTCGTCCTCAGCAAGGCCATCCGTAAGAAGGTCGAGGCAGGCACCTGGGAGGAAAAGGACGCCAGAGCCGCCCTGCGCATTCCGGCTTTCGATGTCCTGGCCGCCTGCACGAGCGCCCTCTACGCGATCGACCTCGTCCGCAAGCACCTTCTTTCGGGTCAGTCCGAGTCCCCGTACGGGCTGGCCGTCGGTGCCGAGGTGTTCAGCCGCATGCTCGACTGGTCCGACACCAATTCGGACCTGTGGGGAGACGCCGCCGGGGCCGTGGTCCTGAAACGGACCGACGGGCCGTCCGGCATCGTCGTTTCCGAGATGGGCACCGACGCCTCGAAGGCGGAAACGACCTACAGCGCCGGCAAGGACACCCGTTATCACGAAGCCCCGGTCACGACGAACGCCCTGATGAAGGGGCATGAAGTCCAGAAGTTCGTCCTCAAGATCATCCCCGAGATGATCGTGAGGACCATCGAGCGGGCCAATCGGGTCGCCGACAGGACGCGGGATTACCGGCTCGAGGACGTCGACCTTTTCGTCTGCCACCAGGCCAACGCGCGGATCTTCGAGCACCCGTCGAAAAAGCTCGGCATCCCGCTCGAAAAATTCTACGTCAACGTCGACCGCCGGGGGAACAGCTCCTCCGCGTCGGTCCTTCTCGCCCTCCGCGAGGCCGTCGAGGATGGCCGGATCAAGCCGGGCGATCTCGTCATGTTGCTGAGCTTCGGCGGCGGATTGACCTGGGGCTCGATGCTGGTCGAGTGGTAACCGGGTTGTTACGCCTCATCCTGTTCGCCTTCATCGCCACCGTCGCGTTCCTGTGCGTCCGCATCTACCGCGGGGTGAAAAAGATCCGCACGGGCGCCCAGGCCCGGCCGTCCCGTTCGGTCCGGGGCGAGATGGTCAAGGACGAGATCTGCGGCACCTACATCGCCCGCGAGGAAGCCCTGACCGAGTTCCGCGACGGGGTCGAGCGCTATTTCTGCTCCGAGGACTGCCGCCGCAAGCTCAAGTCCGGCTGAGCGCCGGACAGCACGGCTACTCGGAGAGGAGGACCACCCGGAAATCCCGGAATTCCCCCTTCGGCGGCTCGCGCCGGACATCAAAGGTTTCGACGCGGGCCAGGCTTGGGCCCTCGCGAAGCCGGTCGAGAAAGGTCCCGACGGACTCGGCGGAGCCCTCCGCGAGGACTTCGACCCGGCCGTCCGGGAGGTTCCTGACCCAGCCGGTGATGCCGAGGAGGCCGGCATACTTTTCGGCATAGAACCGGTAAGCCACACCCTGGACCCGGCCGCCGGCCAGGACGCGGACCCTGACGATCTCCTTGCCCATCTCTCCCTGCTAATACTCCAGAGCCCGGAAAAAAGTCAACCGCGGCCGGCCGTCCGTTCGTGGTAGAATCCGGGTGTGAAGAGCCTGATCTCGATAGCGGGCTGGGATCCCACGGCCGCCGCCGGCGTCCTCCTCGATATCCGGGTCTTCGAGCGGCTCGGCCAGCGCGGCTTCGGCGTCCTCACGGCCGTGACCGCGCAGAGCCCTGAGCGCGTGAACCGCGTCTTTCCGGTGACCGCAGCGGCCGTGGCGGACCAGTTCGACGGTCTCGCCGAAGGGACGGCCGTCGGGGGGATCAAGGTCGGCATGCTGGCCACGTCGGGGAACCTCGCCGCCGTGGCCAGGATCCTCGGCCGGCACCCCGGCTTGCCGCGGGTCGTCGATCCCGTTCTCCGGTCGAGCTCGGGGGCGCTGCTGCTCGAAAAGAAGGCCTGGCCCCGGTTCCTCGAGGCCCTCTGCGGGAAGGCGGACCTCATCACGCCCAATATCGGCGAGGCCGCCGCCCTCACAGGACGTCCGGTCCGCACCGTTTCCGAGATGAAGGCGGCCGCGGAAAAGATCCACCTCCGCAGCGGCATCCCCTGCCTGCTCAAAGGCGGCCATCTCGAAGGCCCGATCACGGACATCCTCTTCGACGGGCGCGCCTTTGCGTCCTTCTCCCACCCGAGACAGCCCCGCAACGTCCGCGGCACGGGCTGTTTCCTGTCATCGGCCATCCTGTGCTATCTGGCCGAGGGACGGCCGCTCAAGGAGGCGTGCGGGCTGGGCATCTTCAGGGCGGGGCAGGCCATCCGTTCGTCCGTGCCCGCGGGCAAGGACGTCTGGGTCTTCGACCTCAGTCGAGAACGAGGCCGGGTGCCGCTGCCTCCCCGGACGTGATCGCGACGGACCGGGCGGCCCGGTCGAGGATCCCCTTCGGGAGGACGAGCCCCTGCTTCGCGGCGGCCTCCGGATTGACATAGAGCATGACCCGATCCATGGTCTGGATCGGGATCCCGGCCGGGCTCTCGCCGTTCTTGACGCGGACGGCCAGCCGGCCCGTCTTGATCCCCATCTCGTAGAAGTCGAATCCCAGCGCGGCGCACGCCCCGAATTCGACGGACCGGAGGAAGCTCGAGAACAGCGGCGTAGCGTTCTCTTCGGCGGCCCGGCCGATGATGTCGAACGAGCTGTTGAGGGTGTTGTCGGACATCGGGAACAGCACATCGATCTTCTCGTTGAGAAGGCGCTGAAGCGACCGGGGGATGTCCGTCGGACCGGTCACGGGGACGGCGACGATCTCGAAGCCGAGCTCGGACGCGGCCGCTCGGGCCAGGTCGAGATAGTACTCCGAGTTGATCTCGGAGGACGTCCAGAGGGAGCCGAGCCGGCGGGCCCCCGGCAGGGCTTCCCGGATGAGGGCCATCGTCTCGCGGATGGGCCCCGTGGAGACGACCCCGGTGACGTTCGCGAGATGGTTCCCGGCCGACTTCCCCGCTCCGACGAGGTACGGGACCGCCACCGCGCCGAACACGATGGGGACGCGCCGCGTGCTCAGGATGGCCGCCTGGAGGGCCTGCGTCGACAGCGGGATGATCATGTCCGCACGGCCGGAGGCGAGCTCCCGGGCGAGCCGCTGGACCTCTGCGATATCGTTGTTGGCGATGTGGATGGTGACGACGATCTCCCTGCCGTCGCGGAGGCCGGCGTCGGCGAAGGCCTTGAGGATGCCGCGCCGGACCTGGTCCGCCGTCGGTGAATCCACCGACTGCAGAACGCCGATGACATAGGCCCCGGGGGGACCGGCCGGGGCGGGAGGCGGCTGCCGGTCACGGCAGGCCGCGAGCGAGAGGGAAAACGTCAGAGCGCCGAGGACGATCGCAGCTTTTCTCATGGCCGGCCGGGTCCATATTAAAACAAGTCCCGGTCCGCGGGCAAGGCCCGGGCTCTTCGGCTTCAGGGAAGGAAGCCCGTGATCCGGCAGAAGCTGTCGGGGGCGACGTTGGCGCCGCTGACTACGGCGACAACTGTCCGGCCGGCCCGGACGGCGGGCGCACGGAGCAGGGCCGCGAAGGGCAGGGCCCCGGCGCCTTCGATCGTCCGGCCGTGCCCTTGGCAAGCGAGGGCCATGCCGCGGGCGATCATGTCCTCCGGGACGGTCTCGACCGCATCGACGAGATCACGGCAGAGCGGGAAGGTGATGGAACCGGGTTCGATCCCGCCGGCGACCGCGTCGGCGATCGTCGCCCGCTCGTCGATCTCGACGAGACGGCCCGCGGCGAGCGACGCGGCCATGAAGGCCGAGGTCTCGGGCTCGACGCCGACGACCCTGACGCCCGGCCTGACGGTCTTGAGATAAGCCGCGATCCCGGCGATGAGACCGCCGCCCCCGACCGGCACGAGGACCTCGTCGAAGGGACCCATATCCGCGTCGAGCTCGAGCCCGGCGGTTCCGGCCCCGAAGACGATATCCCAATCGTTGTAGGGCGAGACGAAAACGCGTCCCGAGCGGCCGGCGAATTCGCGGGCGAGGGCTTCGGCCTTGTCGCAGCTCGTTCCCCGGACCTCGACGTCGACGCCCAGGGCCTCGATCCTCTGTTTCTTGACCTCGGCGACGGTCTCCGGGAGAAAGAGCTTGAGCCCGACGTTCTCGAGCTTGGCGGCGTGGCTGATGGCCAGGCCGTGGTTCCCCGTGGAAGCCGAGACGATCCCTTTGGCCCTGTCCTCGCGGGAGAGCGAGCGCAGCTTGTTGAGCGCGCCCCGCAGCTTAAACGACCCCGTCGTCTGATCGCACTCCCACTTCACAAAGACCTTCGCCCCGGTCTGCCGGCTCAGCGGTTCCGAGTATTCGACCGGCGTCCTCCGGATATCCCCCTTGATCCGCTCGTACGCCTCTCTGATCTTCGCCGCATGATCGACTGGTGTCTCGCTCATCCTCGTCCTCCGGCGGATAAGATAGCACATAAAATGGGGACGTTTATGTTTTTCGAATAGAAACGTCCCCATTTTTCCTAACCGAACTAGGATCAGACTGCCGACTGGACTTCGAAAGCAGCAGAGAGGCCGGCTATGACCGGGCGAGGCCGCGGAAAAAGGGGTTGAGGGGTTTCATCGGAGTGAGCATAAAGCGGTGATTTAGACTTCACGGGACGGAGACGCGGAGTCTCTAACTCGGCTCCGGACCGGGAAGGCGTTTCAAATCGCCGCAGCGAGCGGAGATGAACCCCAAAACCCCTCCGCGGCCGGCAAATGTTTGAGAAAAAAACGGTGACACATACATAGAGTGCATATCCCCGCTTAGCTCCCGATAAGTTTCCCGCACGAGCGTGAATTGTGAATATTCGAGACCGAAGGTACAATAGGGGCGCATGGCCAAGTACTACGTCGGAACGGCGGGCTGGAGCTACGAGGACTGGGACGGCATCGTCTATCCGGTCCGCAAAGGCGCCGGTTTCCACGCCCTGAGCTTCCTCGCCGGCTTCATCAACATCGTCGAGGTCAACAGCACCTTCTACCGGCCCGCGCCCCCGGCCATGGTCCGATCCTGGCTGAAGAGGATCGAGGATCGCCCGGACTTCATGCTCGCGCTGAAGCTCTATCAGGGCTTCACCCACGCCGGCGAGGGATTCACAAAGAAGGACGTCGAGGACGTCCGTCTGGCCGCCAATTTGGTCCATCTCCAAGGGCGTCTGGCCGCGCTCCTCGTCCAGTTCCCCTGGTCCTTCCGGAACACTCCCGAGAACACCGCATACCTCGAGCGCCTCCTCAAGCTCTTCGCCGGGCTGCCCCTGTCCGTCGAGGTCCGTCACGCGAGCTGGGACACGCCCGCCTTCTACGACCTCCTCGGCGCGAGCGGGGCCGCCTTCTGCAACATCGACCAGCCGCTGTTCGAGGGCTCGATCAAGCCTTCGGCCGTCAGCACGAACCCGGATTTCGCCTACGTCCGCCTCCACGGCCGGAACTATGAGAACTGGTTCCGCGCGGACGCCGGACGCGACGACCGCTACGACTACCTCTATGCGAAGGACGAGCTCGGCGATTGGGTCACTCGCATCAAGGACCTGGGCTCGAAGAGCGGCAAGGTCTACGTCATCACCAACAACCATTACCGGGGGCAAGCCATGGCCAACGCCCTCCAGATCCGGAACATGATCACGGGCGAAAAAGTGGACGTCCCCGATCTGCTCCTCGAAAGGTATCCCGTTCTGAGGGAGATCGTCCGGGCCATCCAGGCCGGACAGATGGACCTCTTCGATAAGGGCGGCGGGAGCGGGAAGGTCGACAAGGGAGACAAAATATGAACTGGTGGGAAACGGATTTCATTTCGGTCCGCGAGAACCGGCTCCAGATCGCGGGCCGCGACGCGGCCGCGCTGGCCGAGCGCTACGGGACGCCGCTCTACATCTACGGGAAGGACCGCATCCTCGAGCGCTACGCGCGCCTCGACGACGCTTTCGCCTGCCACTCGGCGCTCCCGGCCCGCATCTGCTACGCCATGAAGGCCAACCCGCATCGGGGGATCCTGCGTCTCCTCCGCGGGCGGGGCGCCTGGATCGACGCCGTGTCCCCCTGCGAGGTCGAAACGGCCCTCAAGGCCGGGTTCCCGCCCGACCGGATCATGTTTACAGGGACAAGCGTCAGCCGGGCCGACCTCCGGTCCCTGTTCGCCGTCGACGGGTTGACGGTCAACATCGACGCCGCAGAACAGATGGACCTCATGAGCGAGGTCAAGCGGGAGTTCCCCGCCAAGACCATCCGGGTCTCGGTCCGGTGGAACCCCGGCATCGGCCGCGGCCTCAACGCCAGCGTCATCACGGCCGGAAAGCGGTCGTCGGACGGGACGCCCATCAAGTTCGGGGTCGAAGCGAAGAAGGTCATCGGGGTCTTCACCCGGGCCAAAAAGCTGGGCTTCCTGCCGGTCGGGCTCCACCAGCACCTCGGCTCCGGCTGGGTCCGCGAAGACTTCGGCATGGTCCAGGCCGCTGTCGACCGCATGGTCCGCAAGGCCAAAGAGGTCGAGAAGGCCGGGTTCCCGCTCGAATTCCTGGATTTCGGTGGCGGGTTCGGACCTCGCTATCTCAGAAGCCGGGGCATCTTCCCGGTCGAGGATTATATCGCCTATCTGTCCGGCGCCGTCGCCAAGGCCGGCCTCTCGGCGAAGTACCTTGCCATCGAGCCCGGGAAGTACATGGTCGGCGATGCGGGGGTGCTCCTCCTCGGCGTCGAATACGTCAAGGAGAGCTACGGCAACATCTTCGCCTGCGTCGACGGCGGCACGTTCAATACCGTACCCCGGCCGGCCATCTACTTGTCAGCCCACCACGAGATCGTCAACGCCTGTCGCGTCGACGGTCAGGGCAAGGCCCGGATCACGGTCGCCGGGAACCTCTGCGAGACGGGCGACGTGTTCGGCCGCGAGCGGTCCATGCCCCTGCCCCAAAGCGGCGACGTCCTGGCCGTTCTCTGCGCCGGGGCCTATTGCCGGAGCATGGCCTCGAATTTTAACCTGCGCGAGATCCCCCGCGAAGTCCTTATTTGACGAGGGCCGCCACGGCGGAGGCAGCGTCGGGGTGGCGGAACTCGAAGCCCGCCGCGGCGAGCCGCCGCGGTAAGACTCGCTGGCTGACAAGCAGCGTCTCTCCGGCCTTCTCGCCGAAAAGGAGCCTTAACAGAAACGCCGGCACGGGGATCCAGCAGGGCCGCCGCAGCGCTCTTGCGATGATGCGGCAAAGCTCCTTCTGACGGAGCGGTTGCGGCGCGGAGAGATCGAACGGCCCGGCAAGATCTTCCCGCTCGATGAGGAATCGGATCGCCCGGACCTCGTCCTCGAGAGAGATCCATGAGAACCACTGTCGCCCGCCTCCGAGCGGCCCGCCCGCGAAAAAGCGGAAAGGCCGGGCGAGACTCGGCCAGACCCCGCCCGACCGCCCCAGCACGAGCCCGGAGCGGGTGATAACGCGGCGGACACCGAGAGCCTCGACCTCCCGAGTGGATCCTTCCCACTCCCGGACGACGCCGGCAAGGAAGCCGGCTCCAGAGGGCGAGCTCTCATCGATCTCAGCCTCGCCGGGGCTGCCGTAGAACCCTATTGCCGAGCCCTGGATGAGCACGCGGGGTCTCGTCCGGGCTTCCCGGACGGCTTGGACGACCGCGGCCCCGGCAAGGGTCCGGCTCGACACAATGCGCTCTTTCTTAGCCCTCGTCCAACGGCCCCGGGCCAGGCTGTCACCGGCGAGATTGACTACGGCGAGCGCCCCGTCCGCGTAACGGCCCCAGCCGGCGGCCGTCCGGCCGTCCCATTCGGCGGCCTGGACGCCCTCGGGGAGGCGGGCCCGGGCCGCCTCCGCGTTCCGCGTCAGGGCGACGACCTCATACCCGTTCGCCGCAAGGTCCCGGACGAGGGCCCGGCCGATGAAACCCGACCCCCCCGCGATAACGATACGGCCGGCCGTCATGCCGCCCTCACTTCTTCAGGAAGGCGATGAGCTCGTCGAGGTCGGGAAGCTGCGGGATCTCGTACTCTCTGATAAGGGCGACGCGGCCGGCCTCGTCGACGATCATGTTGGCCCGGCTGGAAAAGCCGTCCTCCTCGCGGAACAGTCCCATGGCGTGGGCCACCGCCCCGTGCGGCCAGAAATCGCAGAGGAGCCGCGTCTCCTTGATCCCGAGGTGCTTGGCCCAAGCATGTTTGCTGGGGAACGTATCGACGCTGATGCCGACCGCGATCGCCTTGAGGGCGTCGAGCTCGGGCTTGCGGCTCTCGAGCGCCTTCATCTGCTCGCCGCAGACCGGCGTCCAGGCCAGCGGGTGGAACGACAGCAGGACGCGCCGGCCGGAGAAATCAGACAGCTTGAAGTCGCGGTTGTGATGGTCCTTGAGCGTGAAATCGGGCGCGATGTCCCCTTCCCAGACAGTTCTCGTGTTGCCCATCTTGATCCTCCCTGAAGGATTTCGACCCCTTTGTTCGCGGGCTCATTATGTCACACCCGGCCGGCATTTGACAAGCCGCAGCGCCGCGTCCGGGACCTCGCGCGGGCTTGGTGTCTCCTGTATAATGCCTGGGACAAAGGAGACGATCATGCGAGCGAAACGCCCGTTCACGGCGGGCCTGGTCCTTCTGGCCGCCGCCGTCCTCTGCGCCGGGCAGGAGTTGCCGGACCAGGAAGCGCCGAAGCCGCCCGAGCCGCTTTTCGTCCGGCTCTCCGTCTATCCGACAGCCAGCCTGTCGCGCTACGACTACAACAACGACCTCGACCTTTTCGAGGTCCGGGTCTATGTCGAGCTCCGTCGCGGCTCGCAGGAAGGGGCCGCCGTTTCCGACGCCGTCGTCACCTCCCTCTCGGAGAAGCTCGATTTCCGCGACGACCATTTCGAGAAAAGGATCCTCTTCGAAAAAGACGCCCGGCCCGGCGATGTCGACGTCGAGATCGCGGTCAAGGGACGGCCGGTCATCAAGGAAAAGATCCCCCTGCCCGACTGGCTGATCCTGACCGAACCCCGGCCGGCCGTCGTCGAAGCCGGGAAGGACCTTGTGGTCCGCTGGCGCTTCGAAAGCTTTGCCGCCCCCGTCGACATCCTGGCCTATGATTTCCGGACGGGCAAGGAATTCCTGCGCCGGACGAACGTGGCCGGGACGTCGGCCGTCGTCCCGGCCGCCGGCCTCCCGGCGTCGACGATCGTCCGTCTCTATGTCATCCAATCCTGGCTCTACAAGCGGTATCTCGACGGAAAGGACTACGCCCGGGGCTCGGAGGTCAACATCATCCCCTGGTCCCAGGTCTTTTTCCGGACGAAGGGCTCGGCCCAGGGGACGACGCCATGAGGGGCCCGGCAGCCCGGGCCGTCCTCCTCCTGCTCGCCGGCTCGACTCTCCTCGCGCCCAGACCGGCGGCGGCGCAGAACGGCGGGGCCCAAGTCATCCCCCAGGACGAGCTCAGAAGCGTCGCCCCGAACGTGTTCCTCGACTGCGACCGCCGGACGTGCGACTTCGAGTACATCAAGACGGAGATCCTCTTCGTCAACTACGTCCTCGATCGCCAGAGCGCCGACATCCACATCATCGTCACCCGCCAGCAGACGGGAAGCGGCGGCAATGAATACACGCTCGCGTTCATCGGCCTGAAACGGCACCAGGGCAAGGACGCGACCCTCCGGTACTACTCGAACCCGACCGACACCGAGGACGAGTACCGCCGCGGCTTCATCAACGTCCTCAAGCAGGGGCTCATCCCTTACGTCTACGATACGCCCTTGGCCGAATTCATCTCCATCAGCTACGCCCGGAGGGAGGATTTCCGGCCGACCCCGGCCTCCGACCCCTGGCACTATTGGGTCTTCGGGATCTCCGCCCGGGGGAACGGCGAATTCGAGGACCAATCGGAGGAGTACAGCTACCAGGTCAACGCCTCGGCCAACCGGACGACGGAGGCCATGAAGTTCCGGCTTTACGCGGGCCTCAACTTCAGCCACGGCCGCTACGAGATCCCCGACGAAGAGCCGATCATCAGCGAGACCAAGCGCAAGAACCTCTCGAACTCGATCTTCAAGAGCATCGACGGCCACTGGTCCTGGGGAGGAGGCTGGAGCCTCTACTCCTCGACCTACGACAACGCCCGGCTCTACGCCTCGGTCGGGCCGAGCGTCGAGTACAATATCTTTCCCTATTCCGTCGCAACGCGGCGGGAGCTCCGCGTCCAGTACAGGGTGGCCTTCACCCTGCGGGACTATTACGAGGTCACCGTGTTCGGCAAGGAGAAGGAAAACCTGTTCAGCCAGGCCCTCCAGGTCGTCCTGGAGCTCAAGGAGCCTTGGGGTTCCGTCGGCGCCTCGGTCCAGGGCTCGACCTTCGTCCCCGACGTGAAGTACAACAACCTGCGGGCCGACTTCGGAGTCTATATCAACCTGTTCCGGGGCCTCTCGTTCAATGTCGGCGGCCAGTTCAGCCGCATCCGCGACCAGCTGTCCCTGCCCGGCCGGGATTACACGCCCGAGGAGATCCTCCTCGAGCTCAAGCGCCTGGCCACCGGCTACACCCTCCGCTTCGAGCTGGGGCTCAACTTCCGCTTTGGGTCGATCTACAGCAACGTCGTCAACCCAAGGTTCGGGAACGTCTGATTCAGCCGAAGAGGACATAGAGCCCGGCCATCGCCAGGAACAGGACCAGCGACACGAGCCGGTAGTCCAGGACCCCCGGTCCCCAAGCCCCCTTGAGCGCGTCGACGGGGCGCGCCCAGACGAGCTTTTCGCTGTCCGCCGTGTGGACGTGAGGGCGGAGGAGAGAGACGACGACCATCACCGCCGAGCAGACGAGGAAAAGATAGAAGGTGGCCATCATCGAAGGGACGGTCCAGCCCGTCGTGGCCTTGAACCAATCGAGGAAAAAGACGACGAGGCCGAGGGCCGAGCCGGCCATGAGGGTCGCCTGGGCCGCTGCCGCCGAAGCCTTCTTCCAGAAGACGCCCCAGATGAAGACCGCGGTGATCGGCGGCGCGATATAGCAGATGACGGCCGTGATGCCCTGGAACAGGCTCTGGAAATGGCTGATCATCGGCGACCAGAGGATGGCCACGACCATCCCGACGAACGTGACGGCCCGGCCGACGAGGGTCAGGCGCTTCTCCGAAGCCTCGGGGCGCCAGCGCTTGTAGATGTCGAGCGTGAACAGGGTGGCGATAGAGTTGAGTGCGCCCGAGACCGTGCTCATGAGGGCCGCGAGGAGCGCCGCGGCGACGAGACCCTTGAGACCCACAGGAAGGATATTGTTGACGAGAAGCGAATAGACGTCGGCCGAGCTCTCCGGCGCCGGGAGCGCGCCCTGCCGGACGAGACCGTAAGCGATGAGCCCGGGCATGACGAACAGGAAGACGGGCAGGATCTTGATGAACCCGGCGAACAGCGGCCCCAGCCGGGCGTGCCGCTCGTCTTTGGCCCCCAGGACGCGCTGGACGATGGTCTGGTCGGCGCACCAGTACCAGAGGCCGATGACCGGGTAGCCCAGGAGAACAGCGTACCACGGGAGGCTCGGCGTCTCGGCCGCCGTCCGCAGTACGGTCAGCTTGACGGGTTCGACGGCGGCGACGAGCCCCTCCCAGCCGCCGATCCGGGCCAGCCCGAAGCCGAGGACGCAGGCCGACCCGAGGACGAGGACGACGGTCTGGACCGATTCCGTGACGACCACGGCCAGCAGGCCCCCGACGACCGTGTAGAGCCCCGTGAGCAGGGCGGTGACGATGATGCTGGTGTTGATGTCGATGCCGAAGAGCCCCCGCAAGACGACGGCCCCGGTGTAGAGGGAGAAGCCGATGTGGATGAAGACGGCCGAGACGATGGACAGGACGGCCAGCCAGTCGCGGCTGGCCCGCGAGTAGCGCTTCTCCAGGAAGTCCGGCAGCGTCGCCACCCGCGCCCGGATGTAGAACGGCGCGAAGAAGAGGGCCAGGACGATGAGGAGGAAAGCGGCCATCCACTCGAAGTTGCCGTAGGCCAGCCCGTTGACATAACCCTCCTGGGCCAGGCTGACAAGATGGATGGTCGAGATGTTGGTCGAGAACAGGGCCAGGCCGATGACCGGCCAACGGAGCGAGCCCCCGGCCAGGAAATACTGGGCGCTCGAGGCCTGCTTCGTCCGGCGCCGCCGCCAAGCCCAGAGCCCGAGGCCGACGATGCCGACGAGGTAGACGGCGATGACGGCCAGGTCCGGGCCGGACAGAGAGAAGCGGGAGGCGCCGTTCATCGGTGTCGGCCTCAGTCCGTGTGGAAGACTTCTTCCATCCGGCTCCAGAATTCCTTCTCGCTCCGGGTCGGGATGGGCGACTGGCAGGGGTCGGTCTCCCTCCACCACCGCTGCGTCTCCGGGTCGGCGGCCATCCTGGCCATGTCGGCGGCGAGATCGTCGCCGGTGTACTCGAAATAGGAGAACAGCAAGTACTGGCCTTTCTCGATCTCGCGCAGGTAGATCGAGTAGTTGCGGATGTGGCACTCCTTGATCTTGGCCAGGACGCCGGGCCAGGCGGCGGCGTGGAGTCTCTTGTAATATCTCGATCTTTTCCGGCTTGATGCCGATGACCATGCCGTAGCGCTCGACCGCGCCGGGGATCTCGCGGCGACCTCGCGGATGAGGACGAGCGAGGCCGCGGCGGCCAGGGTGATCGCGGCGATGCGGATAACGGTCCTGGCGTTCATCATCGCCCTCATTTCCCCGGGCCGATGACGGGAACGAGGCCGGTGATCTTCACCGCCACAGGCCAGTCCGGGCCCCAGATCAGGCGCTGCTTGTCGGAGCTCTCGGCTTTCGCGCCGGGCTCGGACGGCGCCTTCACCAGGCGGATCGTCTGTTTCCGAGTGACATCGATCTTCAGCCCGGCCGGCGTCTGCTCCCATGGCAGGTCCCCCTCCTGGCCGAGGAGCGTCACCTTCGTCCCGGGCGCGGCGGTGACGGTCTTGAGGATGAGGGTCCGGGCGTTGTCCTGGAGTCCGGCCAGGGCATAGACCGTTCCCTCGGCGCGCTTCTGAGTGAACCAGACGGCGCCTTCGTTCGTGACGATCCAGGGCCGCACGCCCCGGACGGATTCCCCGTAGATCATCATCCACAGGCCGAGATCGCGGAGCAGGTCCTCGTCGGCCGGGGCGATGCGGCCGTCGGGCCGGGGACCGATGTTGAGGAGCATGTTGCCGCCGCGGGCCCGGATGTGGATGAGGTTCTCGATGATCTCGGACGCAGGGCGGACGACGGCCCCGGGAAGATACGACCACTGGTAGCTCGTGGTGAGACAGCTTTCCCAGGCATGGTCGCCGGGCTCGCCCGGGATCTCCTGCTCAGGCGTGGGGATCTCGCCGCGGCCGATGAAGACGTCCTGGCGGACGCGCCAGGAGTGCTTCTTGAGCGGCTCGCACGCCCCGTCGAACCAGAGCATGAAGATGTCGCCGTACCGCGTCAGGAGCTCCTCGATGTGGCCGCGCTCGTAGTCGGCGAACCCGAGCTGCTTGGGTCCGAACGGGGCGGGGCTTTCGAAGTCCGGCTTGTAGATGTGGCCGGTGCGCTTGCCGGTCTCCCACTGGTAGCGGAAATCGCCCGGCGAATAATAGAAGCCGACGAGGAGCCCTTCCTTGCGGAAGGCGTCGGCGACCATGGCCGCGATGTCCCGGCCGTAAGGGGTCCGGGTGATCTTGAAATCGCTGAGGGCCGTGTCGAACATGCAGAAGCCGTCGTGGTGCTTGGTCGTGAAGACGACGTACTCCATCCCGGCGATCTTGGCCAGCCGGGCCCATTCGCCGGGGTCGAACGCCGCCGGGTTGAACGTCCCGGCCAGGGCGTAATATTTCCGGATGTATTCGTCCGAGGCGTTGTAGAGCGGCCAGGAGATCTCCGTTCCCATCTGGGAGTTCGGGCCCCAGTGGATGAAGAGGCCGAGACCGGCGTCGCGGAAGATCTCCGTTTTGGCCGGGTCGTTGGACAGGCGCACGGCGTCTTCGGCGAGAAGCGGGACGGGCGGCTTCTCCGCGGTGACCGGCGACCCGGTCGTCGCGGACGGGGCGGGCGCCTTCCCGGAACACCCGGCCGTGACAACGACGGCGGCGGTCAGCAGCACGGCCAGGACGGATCTTCGGACACCAGGGGACATCGCGAGCGTCATGGGGGCCTCCTTTGTTCCTCCCTTTTAAAGGAACGGGGTCGAAAAAGCAAACGGGCCCGCGTTGACCCGCCGTCCGCGGCGGCCTATAATCCGGTCGTGACCTCCAAAGAACGGATGCTCCGCGCCCTGGCCCGGGAAAAACCCGACCGACTGCCCGCGACCGTCCACCAGTGGCAGAAATATCATCTCGACACTTATCTCGGCGGCATGAGCGACCTCGAAGCGTTCGGGCTGTTCGGCCTCGACGCCTCGATCCAGTACTTCCAGGACATGGGCCAGTTCTGGCTCGCGGACGCGGATTTCACCAAGTTCTCGACGCCCGGGTGGCGGGACGAAGCGGAGGTCCTCGACGCCGACCCCGACCACCGGATCTGCCGTCATACCATCACGACGCCGGGCGGGGCCCTCACCTACCGGACCGAGGGCAACCGGATGACGACCTGGGTCACGGAATACCTCATCAAGCACGACGACGATATCCGGCTCATCGAGAAGTACATGCCCGTGCCGAAGCTCGATCCCTGTCCCGGTCGGGCGCGCCTATGACGCCGTCGGCGACAAGGGCATCCTGCGCGGCTTCGTCTGGGGCGATCAGGCCGGCTGCTGGCAGCACGCGGCCTGCCTCATCGACACCCAGGAGCTCATCCTGCGCACCTTCGACGAGCCCCGGCTGGGTCCACGAGCTCCTCCGCATCCTGCTCGAGAAGAAGCTGCGTCTTCATCGAGTCCATGAAGGGGGCCCGCTTCGACCTCATCGAGACGGGCGGCGGGGCGGCGTCGTCGACGCTCATCTCCCCCGCTCTCCACGCCGAATACTGCCTGCCCTACGACCGGAAGATGCACGACGCCCTCCACGCGCTGGGATTCAGGATCGTTTACCACACCTGCGGCGGGACGCGGGGGATCGAGGAGTCACATCGTCGCCAACGGCTGCGACGCTTCCGAGACCCTGGCCCCGACCTCGATCGGCGGCAATCAGGAGCCGTGGGAGTTCAAGGCCAAGATCGCCGGGCGCCTGGCCCTCATCGGCGGGCTCGACCAGTTCAACGTGCTGACCGAGGGGTCGGCGCGAGGTCATCCGGGCCAAGGTCCGCGAGCTTTTCGAAAAGGTCGGCGGCGACGGCGGCTACATCCTGTCCTGCTGCGATCATTTCTTCGAGACGCCGCCGGAGAACATCCGCATCTACGCCGAGGCGGCGCGCGCCTGCGTCTATTAGGCCGTCAATACTTCCCGAATTCCCGGACCGTTTCGTAAAGGGCGAAGACGTTCTCGACCTTCGTCTCCGGCAGGATGTAATCGTGGCTCGGCGAGGCGATGTAGCCGCCGCCCGGCATCATGACCGCGAGCGTCTCCCTCGTCTTCGCCCGCACCAGCTCCGGCGTCCCTTCGATGAGCCAGTGGTGCGTGTCGATCGCAGCCGTTGAAGACGACGCGGCCGCCGAACGCCGCCTTGAGCTTGGCCGGAGCCATGTCCCGGGCGTCGGGCTGGAGAGCCTGGAGCGCGTCGATGCCGGCCTCGATCATGGCCGGGATGAGCGGGAAGAAGCCGCCGCAGCAATGGAGCATGACCTTGAGCCCGAAGTCGTGGCCCAGCGCGGCCAGGCGGGCGAGGTGGGGCTGGAAGAAGCGGCGGAACAGGGCCTCGCCGACGATCGGGCCCGTCTGCGTCCCGAAGTCGTTGCCGATGAAGAAGATATCGATGGCGTCGGCCGCGGCCTCGAAGATGCGCAGGCTGGTGTGGAAATAATAATCGACGATATGGCGGAGGAGATCGTCGACGACGGCCGGATTCTCGACGAGCATGACCATGAAGGTCTCCATGCCCAGGAGATCGATGGCGTCGTGATAGAACGGCGACCAGTCGCCGCCGAGGACGGCGAAGCGGCCGCCCCAGGCTAGGGCTTCGTCGCGGACACGCGAAACGTCCATCCAGCGTGGGTCTGGCCAGGGATAGCGCTCGATGTCGGCGACCGTCCGGGCGTGGGCCAGGGGATGCTCGACCGGTTGGCCGTATCCGTAGCCGGTGCGCTCCACCCCGAAAGGAGTGCGGGCGGTCGCCTCGGGATGGTGCGAACGCGCGGTCGGGGCTGCATTCGGGCGGACCGGCGTACTTGGCATAGACGCGCCGGAAATCGTCCCCGACGTAGAGGGCGAGCGCTTCGTCGGTCGCCAGGCCGGCCCGCGCCTTGGCCAACGCCTTCCACTCGGGGGAGGCGCCAAGCCAGGCGGGCACCCGGTCGGGGATCTCGCCGGCGAAAACCGCGAGGACGCGTTCGCGGGATGTCATGTCGGGATTCTACCATAACCCCGGCCCTAATCCGCGCTTCAGGAAGTCGCCGTCGACGATCAGCAGCGTCGCCCCGTGCTCCGTTCGGGAGCGGTGAGAGCTGGCCCCGTCGGAGACGACATAGGTCATGCCCTTGGTCATGACCGTTCGTTCCCCGTTCTCCTGCTCGTTGACGAACTCCCCTTCGAGGCAATGGACGATGTGGCCCTTCTGGCACCAGTGGTCGGCCAGGTAACCCGCGCGAATACTCGACGATGCGGATCCTCAGCCCGGCGATACTGCTGCGTCCGCCAGAAGGACGTGCCCGTCTCTCCCTTGTGTTCCGTCCTCGCGAACGAGGCTCCAATCGATGGCATGATACGGGATCGTTCGCGTTCCATCACCGGTCCTCCCTCCAGCTCCAGTCGTCGTCCTTGTCCATGACCAGCTGGGTGATCATAGAGGTCGACCGACCGCCGTCGTCCTTCTGGTTCGAACCGAGACTGTAGACGATGAACCCCTCCCCTTCGCGGCGGTAAACAAGGGGCTTGCCCGTGAAAGGATCGATGGGGACTTCGGTTAGGATGCCCGGAACGAGAGCATCAAGCATCTCCGGGTAGCTGTCCGTTCCGGCTCTTGTAAAGCCGGCAAGCTAGCCCGGCCCGAGAGGTGAGCATGATCGCTTCGACCATGGCCTCTTTCATGAAAGCCGCTTCGGAATCGCCGATCATCATCTTGGACAGGAACGCGTACCAAGGCCGCTCCTTGATCTGCCGGTCACGGGCCCTCAGGACATCGCGGCTCTGATAGTAGGGGATTTTCGCCTGGACCTCGAGGAGTTCGAAGCTCTGCAGAGCTTGCGCATATCCCTTCTTGAGGAGGGGCCGGAGCGATCCAGAGGCCGAGGTTCCGCCACCAGTTCGAGCCTTCGAACACGGAACCGAGATCCTGAAGGCTCCCTCCAGGCCATATCGCCCGGCTTCGATGAACAGGACCCTCTCGCCGCGGAAGGCGGCCGCCAGCCGTTCCCGCCACGGGCTGGGGTCCTGAACGCTCATCAGACGAATGAGATCCGTGTCCTCCAGGGCCTTCCCGCGGCAAACCTCCCCGAAGGCCTGAGAGAGGATGCGGGTATCGGCCAATGAAATGAGGAAAGCGATAAGCGTCCCTCTCGGGCCACGAGGGGTGTGAATTTCAGGCCGGTGACGAGCCTGGTGATCGCGCCGCTGACAATCGCCGTCCTCCGCGCTGAAGAGAGACGAGAAGAACAGGAGCCTCGTCGTCTGGATCATTTGGATCGCGTCCGGCAGCAGGCTCTCCACGAGGGACTCGCGAGGGATCCCGATAGAGAAAGCACGGCTTATCCCCCATCTCGGCCACAAGCTCGAGGGGCTTTCCGTTCTGGAGGATCACGTCCCTGAGCGCAGCTCTGTCGGCTGGGGCCAGCGGCTTGCCCGCGGCGTAATCGGTCCAGGTCCGGGAGATGAGCCCGCGGACCTCTTTGTCCCTCGGGGTCAGACGGCCGGCGACACCGGTACGCCGTCCCGGGATCGTCACCGTGCTTTCATAGGCTCTCCAAAGATGTGCGCCGTTATCTTCATCGGGGCATGGAGGGGTCAGATCTTGAGCCGTCAGAGGGATCCCCTTGGCCTTGAGTTCGGCGAGGGCCTGGGCGAGGGCCCGGCCCTCGGTGAAGTTGAGGACGGCGCGAACGACAAGGACGACCGCCACGGCGGCCAGGAGAACGATGCCGATCCTAGTCAGGATCTTCCGAAGTTTCATCGCTGAACCATCCCTTCAGCCTCTTGCGGGCTTCCATGGCACTGCGGACCGTGTTTTCGGACCCCGCCGACTTCGCGGCCGCACGCAAACGGGCCAAGCTCCCGACCTCGCTGGCCTTGCCGGACAAGGCCTCCGCCAGCTCCGGGGCCGATTCCGTGGCCGGCGCGGCGGCGTTCCTTCCATCGAGCAGGGCCTTCAGGCGAGCTGCCTCGTGCCGGCCAACGAATGGATCGATCAAGAGGACGGCGGCGATCAGCAGTGAACAGGCGGTCGCGGCGACCCGCATCGCCGGAGACAGCATGACGCTCCGGCGCGCGAATTCCGCCCGGCCGAGGACCCTCTGCCGGAGTCCGGGCGGAATGGCCCACGGAACGAGGCGCCCGAGCTCCCGTTCGACGCCGGCCGCGCCGGCCTCGAGATCTTCCCGTCCGCGAACGTCCCGGTCTTCGATCGTCACGGCTTGACTCCCACGGCCTCGCGAAGTTTCTCGATCCCATAACGATAGCGGCTCGCGACGGTGTTGGCGGACACGCCGCAGACCGAAGCGGCCTCCTTGAAGGTCAACCCCCCGAAGATCTTCAAGTAGACCGCCTCTTTCTGTTCGCCCGGGAGTTCCTCGACCCGGGTCAGGAGCAGCGCCAGGTCAGGCTCATCGGGGGCCGCGAACACCGAGGCGAAAGCGCTAGCGCCGCCGGAGGCCATCACCTTTTCACCCGCCCTCCGGCCGAGCGTGCGCTTGAGGAGGCGGTTGGCCTCGTTCCGCGCGACCCGGAAGACAAAAGCCCGCGGATCTCTGATCGAGCTTCCAGCGCAGGTCATAGCGGGCGAAGCGGCAGAAGGACTCCTGGAGGACATCCTCGGCGTCCTCGGCCGAGCCGAGATTGAAAAGAAGAAAACGGTACAGGCTCTCTCCATGGCGTTCATACAGCTCATCGAGGTTCAACGGTCGCCTTTTTCGTTTCCGACTATAAAGACCCTGCCGCTCGCCCGATTTGTCTAATCCCCGGAAGATATCCCAAGTCCCCATGGGAACCTTGGCCCCATAATACGACTTTCGTCCACGCCCGGCATCCAAAATCGTTGCCCTCGCGCCCTTATTTTGGACTAGAATAGCGTTTGCGTACGTCCCCCGGAAAGGAGCCCGCCATGAAGAGAGCCCTCCCCCTCGCGTCTGTCCTCCTCGTTTTGCTGGTCCTCGTCCAAGCCGGCACAGCGGCCGGCCGGAACGGCTACTACCGTTTCCCGGCCATCCACGGTGATAAGATCGTCTTCACTTCCGAGGGCGACCTTTGGACGGTCGATGTCAAAGGAGGGACGGCCCGGCGCCTGACCTCGCATACCGGGGTGGAAAAGCTACCCTGCCGTCTCGCCCGACGGCCTGACCCTGGCCTTCTCGGCCCAATATGAGGGCCCGACCGAGGTCTACACGATGCCTCTCGCGGGCGGTCTGCCGGAGCGCCATACCTTCGCGGGGCAGTCGGCTGCGGTCGCCGGGTGGACACCGGAGGGCAAGATCCTCTATGCCACCCGGAAATATTCGACCCTGCCCAACGCCCAGCTCGTCGTCCTCGACCCGATAACGAACACGGAGACCCTCCTGCCGCTCAGCCAGGCCGCCGACGGATCGTTCGACGCCGCGGGCAGGACGCTCTATTTCACCCGGCTCCCCTTCCAGGGCAGCTACACCAAGCGCTACAAGGGCGGCACGGCCCAGAACCTGTGGGCCTATGCGCTCGGAGCCGACGAGGCCGCGCCCCTGACAGCGGACTACACCGGCACGAGCAAGAACCCGATGGTCTGGCAAAGCCGGATCTACTTCCTGAGCGACCGCGACGGCTCCATGAACATCTGGTCGATGGACCTCAAGGGCGGCGGTCTCAAGCAGCACACGTTCCACAAGGGCTTCGACGCCAGCTCCCCGAGCCTCGACGCAGGGCGCATCGCCTATCAGCTCGTGGCCGATCTCCGCGTCTTCGACATCGCCTCGGGTCAAGATTCCGCGCTCGCCATCACCCTGCCCTCGGACTTCGACCAGATGCGCGAGCGGTGGGTGACGAAACCCCTCGATTATCTGACCTCGGGGCACATCTCGCCGAACGGCGATCGCGTCGTCTTCGTTTCGCGCGGCCACGTCTTCGTAGCCCCGGTCGGCGACGGGCGCTGGGTCAAGGTCAGCCGCAAGGACGGGGTCCGGGCCCGGGCGGCGCGCTTCCTCGGCGACGGCAAGAGCCTCATGGTCCTCAACGACGAGACGGGCGAATGGGAGTTCCACCGCGTCGCCGCCGACGGCCTCGGCCCGGCCGAGCGGATGACGACGGGGGCCAAGGTCATTCGCTTCGACGGCCTGCCGTCCCCCGACGGCAAGTGGCTCGCCTTCGCCGACAAGGACTACCAACTCTGGCTGTTCGACGTCTCCAAGAAGGCCCTGAGGAAGATCGCCGTCTCGGACGTCGGCATGTTCGACGACCTGGCCTGGTCCGCCCGACAGCCGCTGGCTCGCCTACGTCCAGGGGGCGGGCAACCTGTTCAGCCGGATCATGCTCCTCGAGGCCGAAACGGGCCAGACCGCGGAGTTGACCAACGACCGCGTCGATTCCTACAGCCCCGCCTGGAGCCCCGACGGGAAGTGGCTGTATTTCCTGTCGGACCGCTATTTTCGGAGCGCCGTCGGCTCCCCTTGGGGACCGCGCCAGCCGGAGCCTTACTTCGACAAGACGACCAAGATCTACGCCATCGGCCTGAGCGCCAAAGAGACATTCCCCTTTGCCCCCGCGACCGAGCTCCAGGCCGAAGAAGGAGAGCGGCGACGAGAAGCAGGCCGAAGCCAAGGCCGGGGCCGCGGCCGGGAAGCCGGCCAAAGAGACGGCCAAGCCGGCGCCCAAGGTCGTGATCGATCTGGCCGGCATCCAGGAACGCATCTTCGAGGTGCCCCTTCCGGCCGGGGTCTACTCCGGCCTCGCCGTCGGTGACAAAACCCTCTTTTTCGTCGATCGCGAATCCATGGCGGCCGGCAAGCCCAAGCTCCAAGCCGTCGAGATCAAGAACCGCGGCGTCCAGGCCAAGACCCTCATGGAGGATGTGGGCGGCTTCGAGCTCTCGGCCGACGGCAAGAAGATCCTCGTCCGCAAGGGCGGCGACGTCTACGTCATCGACGCCGGGACGGCCCAGCCGACCCCGCAGACGCTGGCCGAGCGGCGCGTCGACCTCTCGAAGTGGAGCTTTTCCGTCGATCCGCGCGAGGAGTGGCGGCAGATGTTCGTCGACGCCTGGCGCATGGAGCGGGACTACTTCTACGACCGCAACCTCCACAACGTCGATTACGAGGGCCTCCTCGAGCGGCACCGGCCGTTCGTCGACCGGGTCAGCGACCGGGCCGAGCTCAACGACCTCCTGGCCCATCTTGTCGGCGAGCTCTCGGCCCTGCACACATTCGTCCGCGGCGGCGACCTGAGGCCGCCCGCGGATGACGTCTCTCCCGGGTCGCTCGGGGCGCGTCTCGTCCGGGACGAGGCCAAGGGCGGCTACCGGATCGAGCACATCTTCAGGTCGGACCCCGAGTATCCCGAGAACGTTTCGCCGCTCGGCAAGCCCCAGTCGACGATCCGCGAGGGCGAGGTCATCACGGGGATCAATGGCGTCCCGACGCCCGGCGTCCCTGATCCCGCGCTCCTGCTGCGGAACACGGCCGGGCAGCAGGTCCTGCTCGAGATCAAGCCGGCGGCGGGCGGCGCAGCCCGGAAGGAGATCGTCGTGCCCATGACACCGAGCGCCGAGTCCGACCTCCGCTATTCCGAATGGGAGTACACGCGCCGTCTCGAGGTCGAGAAGGCCGGGAAGGGCGACATCGGCTATGTTCACCTGCGCGCCATGGGCGGGAACAATTACACGGAGTGGGTCAAGAACTTCTACCCGGTCTTCGACCGCAAGGGGCTCATCGTCGACGTCCGCCACAACAACGGCGGCAATATCGACTCCTGGATCCTGGAGAAGCTCATGCGCAAGGCCTGGTTCTACTGGCAGGACCGGGTCGGGAAGCCGACCTGGAACATGCAGCACGCGTTCCGCGGCCACATGGTCGTCCTCTGCGACGAGCGGACGGCCTCCGACGGGGAGGCCTTCGCCGAAGGCTTCCGGCGCCTGGGCCTGGGCAAGGTCATCGGGACCCGGACCTGGGGCGGCGAGATCTGGCTGAGCTCGTCCAATGTCCTCGTCGACCGCGGCCTCGCCTCGGCGGCGGAGACCGGGGTCTACGGGCCCGAGGGCGCGTGGCTCATCGAGGGGCACGGCGTCGACCCCGATATCGTCGTCGACAACCTGCCGCACGCGACCTTCCAGGGCAAAGACGCCCAGCTCGAAGCCGCCGTCAAACACCTCAGGGAGCTCATCGCCAAGGACCCCGTCGACGTGCCCAAGCCCCCGCCCTACCCGGACAAAAGAAAATAAACAATCATGAAGATCATCTCGTTATCCCCTGAACACGAGCCCGTCTATTGCGCCTGCCTGGAAGATTGGTCTGACGAGATAAAGGAGGCCGGCGACCACAAAGCCAAATGGCTCGATAAGATGCGGCCAAAAGGCCTTCGGGTCAAGCTCAGCCTTGACGACAAGGGCGTGGTAGGGGGGATGATCCAGTACGTCCCTATCAAAGAATCGTTCGTCGAGGGCCGGGATCTTTATTACATCCACTGCATCTGGGTCCACGGCCACAAGCAGGGGCGGGGGAACTTCCAAAAACACGGCATGGGGACGGCGCTGCTCGAAGCGGCCGAACAGGACGCTAGAGAACTTGGGGCCAAGGGGATGGCAGCTTGGGGCATGGCCATCCCTGTATTCATGCGCGCCTCCTGGTTCAAGAAGCACGGATACAAGAAGGCCGACGCGCTGGGCATGCAGGTCCTCCTCTGGAAACCGTTCACTGAGGACGCGGCGCCCCCGCGTTGGGTCCGGGACAGGAAGAAGCCTGTGCCTGAACCCGGCCGAGTGACCGTCACCGCCCTCATCAACGGCTGGTGCCCGGGCATGAACATGGCCTTCGAGCGAGCGAAACGAGCCTCGTCGGAATTCGGGGACAAAGTCACGTTCCACGCCGTCGACACCTTCGACCGCGGTGTTCTCCAGGAATGGGGCGAACCCGATGCCATCTTCGTCGACGGCAAAGGGATCCGCATGGGCCCGCCTCCTTCTCTTGACAAGATCAGGAAAGCGATCGCCAGGCGGGTCAAGAAGCTGGGTTAGAGCTTACCGTCGCCGCCCCCTGGCCCATTCCGCCAGGATCTTGACGGCTTCGGGGCCGCCGACATCGCCGACGGCCTCTACGGCCTCACGGCGGACGGTCGCGTCCGGGTGCGTCTTGACCAGGTTGACGAGGTGCGCCAGCCCGCTGCGCCCGGGCAGGTCGGCGAGGGCGTGGATCGCCTCCTTCTGGATCTCCGGGTCCTTATCGCCGGTGGAGATCCTTTCGAGCGCCCTGACGGAGGCGTCGTCGGCTTTGTCCGCCAAACCCCGTACGGCTTCTTTGCGGATAGGGCGATCCTTACCGTTGAGCGCCAGCGCAATCAACGCCTCGGAGGCGGCCGGGAGCTCCATCTCGACGAGACCGCCGACGGCCCGCTCGCGGACCTCCTCGGACGGGTCGGCCTTGATCGTCTTGAGCAGGAGGGCCAGGGCCTTGGGATCGTTCTGCTCTCCCAGGCAAGCGGCGGCTTCGGCGCGGATCTCTTCGCTCTCCTTGCCGGACAGGATCCTCTCGACGAACGGCACGACGGCGGCGGCATCCTGATGCAGGCCGATGGCCCACAGCAAGGAGCGCTTGTCCTCCTCGCCGGCGGCCTGGGCATAAAGCGGGATCAGGTAGGCCAGGCTCTCGGCGTCCGTCGCCATCCCCAGCCAGACGAAGGGCCGCTCCTCGAGATCAAAGGGGAGGTCCAGATTGCTGACCCGGATATCGGCCGGGAACTTTTCCTCGCCGGCGGTCATCCGAAGCAGGATGCCGATGTCCTTCATCACGGGGCGTTCCGGCGCGTCCCCTTTCCTGCCGGCGGCAAACGAGCGGACGAGCCCGGGCATGGAGGCCGCGGTGCCGCGCGCCGCTTGGTCCCCGTCGATCTTCTTCTCGAGGGCGGTCTTCCTGCCGCCGATGAGGTCCTCGAGGGTCAGATGCGTTTCCGGACCGCCCCAGGGATACCAGCCCATCGACGAATGCTCTCCCATGAGCCGGCGGATACCGAAGCCGATCCAGAACCCTTTCTCCCAGCGGTTGGCCTTCGCTTCGCCGCGCGCCCAAGCGGCTCTTTCCGTGACCGGCCCGGCCGGACGGGGGTGGATGAGCGCCTGGACGGCCCCCGAAGCGGAGGCCTGCCCGGACAGAACGGCCGCGGCGGCCGGGGCCGCGATATTTGCCGCCGCGGCTTTGCGCGCCGGCGGCCCGCCCGCAAAGAGGCACAAGCCTGCCAGCGCCAGAACGATCATTCCGTACGTCTTCTTATCGCCCATCGGCGTCCCGATCCTCGGTCGCGCCGCCGGCCGCGTCCTTCTTTCCCTTGAGCAGCTCGATCAAAGCCTGGCGGGCCTTGGGCGTCTTGATCTCGCCGAGGGCCGATACCGCGGATGTCCTCACTTCGACATCGGGGTCGGTCTTGGCCACGTCGATCAGGATGGGCACCGCCTCGTCGCTTTCGGAGTTCCCAAGCGCATTGACCATCCTCTCCCGCCAGTCCCGGCTCTTCTCCTCTTTGAGGAGCTTGCCCACCGCCCGGATCGCGGCCGGATCGCGGCGGTCGGCCATCCCGTCGAGCGCCGCTTCTTTGGCTTCGTCAAACTTGGCCCGCCGGAAGACGTCTCCGAGGACCGCGGCCTTGTCGAGGTCCTCGATCTCCGCCAGGGCGTCGGCGGCTTGCCGGGCGAGCTCCTCGGTCGCCCCGGCCACGGCGACCGCAGCCAGGGCGGCTTCGGCCTCGGCCCCGCCGATCTGGGCGATCGCTTGGAGGACCTCCTCCTGGACTTCGGCATCCTTGGCCGCCGCGAGGATATCCTTCAGCTGGGCCAGGCTTTCGGGCGTGCGGTTCTCGGCGATCATCATCGTCGCCGTGCTGCGGATCTCCGGGTCGGCATCCTTGAGGGCGAGCTCGCGCAGGAACGAACCGGTCAGACCGGCTGCCGGCTCCTCTTCGTTCGCCAGGGAATGAAGGGCCCGACGCCTGATCTCCCCGTTCTTGGCCTCTTTGAGGACCTGCATGAGGGCCTCATCGCGGCCCGGCTGGTTCATGTCTCCCAGGCCTTCGACGGCCAGGCGCGCGAGCTCGGCGTTCGTGCCCGCCAGGGCGATCTGCTTGAAGAAGCCGACCAGGCTCGGATCTTCGAAATCGGTCAGCGCCCTGAGGGCCGTCCGTCTTTGGGACAGCTCCGCGGCATTCTGGGCGGCGTCCTTGAGGACCGGGATCGCGTCAGCGTGACCCGTCTCACCGAGGGCCGCCAGGGCCCGGCGCCGCAGCTCGGGAGAGCCGTCGGTCCGGGAGATCTCGATAAGCTTCTGGAGGGCCTTGGGATTCTCGAACTCGCCCAGGACGTGAATGATCCGGGAACGGAGCTTCCCTTCCTGGCTCTGGCCATAGATATCAAGAAGGCTCTGGAGGGCACTCTCATCGCCGACATCGCGCAAAGCCTCGAGGGCGGCGATGGCGACGTCCTCGTCGCTCGTCTTGTCCATGGCCTTGACGACGGCCATGTACTCGGGCTTGCCGCGGTCGGCCAGCTCCTCGGCGATCTCGATCATCTTCCTCCGGGCGTCGTCGGCCCACTCGCTCGCGGGGAAGGCGGATATGAAGTCCTGGTAGCACTTGAAGACCGTGGCCCTCGGGTTATCGTTCTCCTCGAGGGCATAGCATTTCCAGAAGCGGGCGTCGTCGGTCCAAGGGCTCTTGGGAAAAGCGCTGAGGAATTCGTCGAGGGCCTTGGCCGCCGCTTCCCAGTCCTCCTCCATGATCAGGCTGTAAACGGCCTGGAACTTCTTGGCGTCATCCGTTTGAGGATCGGCGGCGGCCGGTGAGGTCGAGGCGGCCAGGTTCAGCGCCAGGAAGACAGCCAATCCGGCCGTCAGGATGACCCGGGTCAGGATGCGTTCGATCGGTCTTCTCATGTTCTTTCTCCTTGAGTTCAAGTTGTCCATCAGGCCCGCGGCTGCCCGGCCGGGGACTTCGGCGACGGGCGCCGGCCCTCGCTCAGGTTGATCTTGAAAAGGATATCCCGGCTCTCGACCCCGGCCCTGATGATCTCGATGTCCGAATCGTCCGAGTCCGAGGCGAGATTGGCGATCTGGAGCAGGATCATTTCCAGATCGGAGATCAATCGCTCGAGGCGGCGGTCCGAGCTCCGGAGCCCCTTCTTGAGGACCGCGGCCTCCTGCAGCAGCTCCTCCGAAGTCCTCTTCTGGAGCGGCAGGTTGAGTCTGAAGGGGTCCTCTTCGCGGGGTTCCGAGTTGACGACCGCGAGGAGGAGCACCCGGGAGCGCTTGAGATAGCGGGAAGCGCGAACGGCGAAGGCCGGCGCGGCGGCGCCGGTTTCAAGAGCGGGCTGTCCGGTCCCCGCCGTCTCGGACGACGTCGTACGGGCCATCGGGACGAGCTCCTCGCGCGGACGGAGGAGCGTCCGCCCGATGAAGATCCCGAGCGTGACCAGGAGGACCGCCGCGGCCGCGCCATAGGCCCACGACGGGATCCGGAGCGTGCGGCGCATTCGGGGCGCTTCCGCTTCATTCGCCATCCGGGCCTCGAGCCGGTCCCAATATCCCTCCCAGTACTGTTGCGGACGGTCGGGGGCCGGCCGGGCCTCCATCTTCCGGACGGCCGCGGCCATCTTATCGTAGAGGCCGGCGCATTCCCGGCAGACGGCGAAATGGCGTTCCATGTCGCCGCGGCCTTTGGCGTCCAGCTCGCCGTAGACGGCCTCGGGGATCCTCATTCTCCAATAGCGGCATCTTTTCATGGCCGTTCTCCGTCGCCCGGGCTAGGCTCGGCGTCGCCGAGCGCTTTCTGGAGCTTCTGGATCGAGCGGAAAAGATAGCTCTTCACAGAGCCCAGCGTGATGCCCAAGGTCTGGGCAATCTCCCTGATCTTAAGGTCGTGATAATGGCGGAGGACGAAGACCGCCCGCTCCCGCTCCGAGAATCCGGCCAGGGCTTCGTCGATCCGGCCGCGCAGGCTGGCCGATTCGGCCGCCTTGTCGGGCCCCGGGGCCGAGTCGGGGGGCCCATCGAGGAGCCGTTCGGACCCCGGCGAGGGCAGCGCCTCCTTCGGAAAAAAGGGCTTCTTTCTGAGGTGGTCGATGGCGGAGTTGTGGGCGATCTGGTAGATCCACGTGCTCAACCCATAGCCGGGCTTGAGCGTCCCGATGGCCTTGTGGATCTTCATGAACGTGATCTGGGAGATGTCTTCAGCGTCGGCATGATTTCGTGTCATCTCAAAAGCCAGCCCGTACACCTTTCTTTTGAAGGCCTCGACAAGCTCACGGAAGGCGGACGGGTCGCCGGCTATAAGGCGGTCCGCCAGGCGGGCCTCGTCCTCGTGACTCATCTAGGCTCCGCAGTAGGAACGCGCGGCGGGCGGGAAAGGATGGCAAGCCCCCCAATGACCTGGCAATCTCGCCGGTGTCGCATCATCGTCCATCATTATGCTCCGGCTTGGCCCCGGCACAAAGTCCCGTCACATTGACGGTCCGAGCAGGGAGACATAGAATGGGCCCGCATGCGCCCGGGGCGCAGGATGCGCAGTCCCCCCGCCGGAGGTTCCCATGCGTAAGCCGAACAGAGTCCTGGTCACGGGCTTCTTGATCGCGGCCGCATTCGGCCTGATCGCCCTTTTGCCCATCCCCGCATTCTCGGAAGCCTCAGGATACGGCTATCTCGTCTCGACCGGCCCGAAGTGCGCCGTCTGGTGGGCCGAGGGCGCGTACAAGGTCATGAGGGAGGACCAGGTCCCCGCGGCGGAGCGGGCGGTCGTCCGGATCGCCGCGGCCCGCAACGAGTACGAGCCCTTCCTGCTCGTCCTCCGTCCGGCGACGCGGCTGGACGGCGTGCGGGTCGCGGCCGGCGCGTTGACGAACGAAATGGGCGCGCAGATCGGGCCCGCAGGCATAGCCGTTTGTCACGTCGGATATGTGAACGTGACGACGCCAACGGACGCCGCCGGAAAAGCCGGCTGGTGGCCCGATCCCCTGCCCCCCTATGACGGACCGTTCGCGGCGGCCGCGGGCGAGAACCACCCGCTCTGGATCACGGTCCAGGTCCCGAAGGACGCCGCGCCCGGCGTCTATAAGGGCAAAGTCGCCCTCTCGGCCGGAGACTGGTCCTGCATCGTCCCGGTCGAGCTTCAGGTCAGGGACTTCACGCTGCCGGACCGCTCATCCGTGCGCTCCTCGTTCGGGCTGCCGGCGGGCGACATCAAGGCCTACCATAACCTCGAGACCCGCGAGGAGCTCGAGCGGGTCGTCGACCTCTACTATCAGAACATGCGCGATCACCGCGTCGCACCAACCTCCCCCTTCGAGCTCTACCCCATGGAGGTCGAAGCGAGCGGTGTCTTCTGGAAAGGCGGTGAGTTCGTCGCCGAAGGCGCCCACGGCGGAAGCCGGGCTCTCAAGATCACGGACGACACCGTGGGCGAGAACGTCGCCGCCGAGGTCGCCGCGCTCATTCCGCTTGGCGATCTTATGCCCGTCGAGCTCCGCTTCTGGGCCCGGACGGCCGAAGCCGGCCAGAAGTTCACAGTCCTTTGCGAGTTTTTCACGCCGGAAAAGACCTGGATCGCGGGCGCGAATCTCTTGCGGGTCTTCGACGGGGCTTTGGATTGGAACCAGGAGATCATCGAGCTCCCCGGGCCCCCGGCCGAAGCATCGGGCCTGAGGATCACCCTCTTCCCCGTCTTCAGGGACAACGCCGGCACGACGAAAGGAACGGCCTGGTTCGACGACATCGTCCTGCGGGCCGCGCCAAAAGGCCCCGACGCCCGGATCGAGAACATGCTTCCCGGCGGCGACTTCGAGATGCCCCTCGACGGCATGAAGGTCGCTGTCGACTTCTCCGAGTTCGACCGGGGGGCGCGCCGCGTCCTTGACGAGCTCGGCTTCAACGCCTATAACCTCCCTCTCGAGGGCCTCGGGACCGGGTCTTTCTACAGCCGCAAAGAGGGGACGTTCTGCGGCTTCCGCCAGGGCACTCCAGAATACGACCGGCTCATCAGCCAATACCTCAAACAGGTCGAGGACCATCTGGCCGCGAACGGCTGGCTCGGCCGCGAGTACATCTACTGGTTCGACGAACCCGATCCCAAGGACTACCCCTTCGTCCGCCAAGGCATGCTCAATATCCGCAAGAACGCGCCGCAGCTGACGCGCTTCATCACCGAGCACCGCCCGGGCCCGGAGATCATGGACGTCTCCGAGATCGGCTGCACGATCTTCGACCGGGTCGATGCCAAGGCCGTGGCCGAGCTCGCTCCGAAAGGCCGCGAGTTCTGGTCCTACCTCTGCACCGGGCCCAAGTCCCCTTGGGTGACCCTGTTCATCGACCACCCTGCGGTCAACATGCGCATGTGGGTGTGGATGACGTATAAGTGGGGGCTCGAAGGCATTCTCGTCTGGCGGGCTGATTACTGGAACAGCCCGACGCTCTTCCCGGCGGGCGTCCTCCAGAATCCCTGGGAGGACCCGATGTCCTACACGGTCGGCTACGGCGTCCCCTTCGGTCAGGTCAGCCACTGGGGGAACGGCGACGGCCGCTTCCTCTATCCTCCCAACCGCGATCCCGGGAAGGACAAAACGAAATACCTCCGCGGCCCGATCGATTCCGTCCGCTGGGAGATCCTCCGCGAGGGGATCGAGGACTACGAATACTTCGTGCTGCTCGAGAAGGCCGTCGCTGCGGCCAAGGGCAAGGCCAGGCTCAAGGCCGCCGCGGCCGAGGCCGCAAAGCTCCTCGATTTCCCGCCGGCCCTGTTCACGACCGGGAAGGAATACACGAAGGACCCGCTGGACCTGCTGCGTCTCCGGACGAAGGTCGCCGAGGCCATCGAGAGGCTTTCGGCGCGCTGAGCCGGGCTATTCCACGACTTCGATCACGCCGGTCATGCCGTGATCCTTATGGCTCTTCGAAGAAAGAGGCGCACGCTTGGTGCACCAGAAGGGGTAGGTCCCGACCTTGGTGGGTGTGAAAGAGATGTTCGTGGGCGTCTTGTGCAGCGAGATGGAGAAATCGATCCCGGCTTCGGGGGCCTTGAGGAAGATGCTATGGGGGATGATCCCCCCCGTCTTCTTGACGACGAGCACGACCGGGACATTGACCTTGACCACGATGGTGTCGGGATCGAAGTAATATTTTCCGCCCGTGATCTCCACCCGCTGGACCCCGTCCGGGCCGATGGCCGCGACGTAGCGGGCCCCCTTGCTCTCTTGCCCATATCCCGCGGAACTCAGGAGCAGGATCAAAACAGCCGCCAATGCCTTCATGATTCTCATATTGTCCTCCATCCGGGCGCCAGACCCTCGCCACGGCGCCGGGGAGCTATAATAGCCAAGATTCATGCCAAGCCGGGGGGACGAGCCATTATCCTTGTCTCGGGGAAGAATCGGGGCTTCCCGAAGGGGCTGGGCTGCCATGCGCGCTATGGGCATCCCATGAATTGGGAATTCGTTCCGTCAGGCGGGATTGGGGTTGACGAGTTTTCGGCCGCGGCCGGTGCGATCAGGGACTTCAGGATCCGGCCCGAGGCGGCGGACTCCCCGCCAGGGGGTGGTAATGGACGTGAACGCGTTGCAGCAGGTCGATATCCCGATGGAGGGCGCGCTCCAAGCTGCTGGAAATGGCGTCCCCCTCAGCCACGGTCATGGCCCCGTCCACGGCGACTGTCAGGTTGATGACGATATAGGGTCCGAAGCGATGCGCCTGCATTTCCTCGACTGCGAGGACCCCGGACGTTCCGGCGATCGAAGCCTCGACCTTTTCCCTGATCTCCGCAGTGGGGACGGTATCCATCAGGTCGCCTGAAGATTCGCGTAGGATCCCGAGCCCCGTCCTGAGGATCACCAGGGCCACAAAGGCTCCGGCAAGGGGGTCGAACCAAGGGTAGCCGTGGCGGGCGAGGAAGATGCCGATGCCGGCGGCCCCGGCGGAGAAGATATCATTGCGGTGGTCGGCGGCGATAGCTAGGACCACGGGGCTGCCCGTCTGCCTGCCGACGCGCCTGGTCCATCGGCTGAGGTAGACTTTCAAACCCACGGTGAACAAGGCCGCGTAAAGAGTGGGGGCGCTGGCCCCGGCTATCACAGTCCCCGCGGTGATCAGGTCATAGACGCGGTTGACCGCATCCCAGAAGATCGCCACGGCCGTCGTCAGGACGAAAGCGCCGACGATCAGGGAAGCGATGCTCTCGAGCTGCCGATGTCCGTAGGGATGCGCGTCGTCGGCCGGCTTGCGGGCCATCCGGATGAAGATCTTGACGATGATGCCGTAGGCGACGTCCGAGGTGGAGTTGATCCCGTCCGCGAGCAGCGCGGGGCTGTGTCCCAGGATGCCGACGGCCGTCTTGAGGGCCGCGAGCCCGGCGTTGGCCAGCAAGGCCAGGTTGACGGCCCTCAGGCTCCGCGTATCGGAGCGCTCCGACGTCCTGTCCATCCTGCCCCCGTCAGTCCTTGGCCGGCTTCAGGAACCTGGCGTACCAGGCCAGGTAGCGCTCGTACCTGTCGCGGACATAGCTCGGCGTCCTGATGCCGTGGAACTCGCCCGGATAGACGACGAGCTGGGTCTCGACGCCCAGGCTCCTCAGGGCCTGATACATCTGCTCGCCGCCGATGATCGGAACGTTGAAATCCTTTTCGCCGCCCATGAACAGGGTCGGCGTCTTGATGCGGTCGGCCTTGAAGAACGGATAGGAGATCCGAATCCATCTGTCCGTGGCCTTCCAGGGCACGCCGATCTCCTCTTCGTATTGCCGGATATACTGGTCGCTCCCATACATCGAGAGCTGCAGGGCGCTGCCTGCGCCGCTCGTCGCCGCTTTGAAGCGGGTGTCCGTCGCGATCGTATAGTCCGTCAGGATCCCGCCGTAGCTCCAGCCGCCGATGCCGAGACGCGCGGGGTCGGCGATCTTCAGGGCCACGGCCTGATCGACGGCCCCGAGGAGGTCGATGACCTCCTTATGCCCCCAATCCGCGTAGATGGCCTTCTGGTACGCGCTGCCGCGGCCGGAGCCGCCGCGGTAGTTGATGGCCAGGACGACGTAGCCGTTGGCGGCGAAAAGCTCGCGCTCGAAGTCGAAGCTCCACTCGTCCTGGCCGTTGGGACCGCCGTGGATGCGAAGGAGCGTCGGATAAAGCGTTCCCGGCGAAAAGGAAGCCGGCTTGACGATGAGACCGTTGACGACGGTTCCGTCCTTGCTCTTCGAGGTGAAGTCCTCCGTGATGCCGAGCTCGAGGCCGGCCAGGAGGGCATCGTTCTGATGGGTCAGCCGCCTCAGGCGGCCGCCCTCGAGCGCGCTCACTTCGCCGATCTCGGTCGCCGTGCCCGCGAGAAGGGTTATCGCGCCGTCAGGGCCGAGCGAGACGTCCGAGACCGTGCGCCGGCCGTTATCCGTCAGCTTTTCGACGGGGCCGCCGCCAGCGGGCATTCTGCCGACATACACGGCCCGATCGTCTTCGACGAGGAAGGTCAGGGCCTTCCCATCGGCCGACCAGCAGATCGGGCCCAGGACCGACCGGTCAAGCTTGTCCGTGAGGATCCGGGCCGGTCCGCCTGCCGCCGCCACGATCGCCAGCTTCTCGAGATTGTAGCCCGAGAAACGCGGCTCGTCGCCGCGCAGGAACGCTATCCACTGGCCGTCGGGGCTCCAGGACGGACGGCCGCCGTCCGGGCCCGCGAAATCCGTCAGCTGGATGGGCGCCGCTCCGGGCTTGGCGTCGATGACGAAGAGATCGGAATCGGGATCGCGGTCGATCTTGGGGCCCCTCTCGCTGAGAAAGGCGATGCGGCTGCCGTCGGGTGACCAGGCCGGCGAGGAATCGTTGGACGCCCCCGAGGTCAGCGGCTCGGCCTTGCGCGACGCCACATCGAAGAGCACGAGGTGCTCATAGAGTCTCTGGAGATAGCCCGACCGGTCCTGCTTGAAAAGATAGCGGTCGATGACGATGGGCGGCTTGGTCTTGCGCTTCCAGCCCTCCATCTTCTCCGGCTCGTCGGCCGGGTCCCGGTCGCTGGTGACGATCACGAGACGACGGCCGTCCGGCGACCAGGCGTAGTCGCCGACCCCGCCTTTGATCTCGGTGAGCTTCTGGGCTTCGCCGCCCCTCCGGTCGAGCAGCCAGACCTGCGCCCCGAGCTTCTTCTCCTCCTCGGTGCCCCGGGAGGCGAGAAAGGCCAGGAAGCGGCCGTCCGGGCTCCACCGCGGGGTCGATTCGCCGTCAGGGCTCGAGGTCAGCCTGATCTCTTCGCCGCCGTCCCAGCCGGCCATCCAGAGGTCGGTGTCCCGCTTGTCCTTTTCGAGATCCGCCGTCCCGACGGTATAGGCGACCCACTTGCCGTCGGGCGAACGCTGGGGGTCGCCGACGTTCTTGATCTTGAAGAGATCGTCGACCGTGATCGGGCGTTTGGGCGTCTGACCCGAAACGACGGGCCCGAGCGCAGCGACTATGAGGGCGAGGCCAACCTTGCCCAAGGGCTTCATGTTGAGGGGTGACATGAGACGATTTATAGCGTCAGGCGGTCAGGCTGTCAAGGTGACGGGAATTGGGACGCGTCCCAAGATGGGATACAATACTCCCATGAGATACGAACATCGAACGGAGCCGCTTCTGCCTTTTCACCGGTTCATCGGCCGCCTGATGGCCCACGTCTTCGCGGGAATTCTGGTGATCGCGGGATCGCTCGGCCTGGGCATCCTCGGCTATCATCATTTCGAGCAATTTTCATGGCTCGACTCCCTGCTCAACGCATCCATGATCCTGGGGGGGATGGGGCCGGTGAATACCCTCCGGACGGCCGGAGGCAAAGCGTTCGCCTCGGGCTATGCCCTGTTCTCGGGCGTGATCTTTTTGGTCGTTGTCGGGGTCATGATAGTCCCGGTCGTCCATCGCCTGCTCCACCGCCTCCATCTCGAAAGCGCGATGACAGACGGGGGCCAGGACCGCGCTAAAAGCTCAGGGTCGTGAACGCCAGCCCGTCATGCTGCGGCGGAGGCTCGTCGTCGCCGAGGCCGTCCTCGACGAAGATCTGGATGACGTCGCGCAGGCTGGCCAGCGCCAGCTCGTATGTCGCGCCGCGGGCCCGGCAGTCCGGGAAGTCAGGACAATGGGCCGCCCAGCCTTCCCTATCGCGCAGCACGTAAGCTGAGAATCGGTAACCGCTCATGTCGGCCTCCGTTATGCTCGTTCCGGGAGCTTGCTCGGCGTGTTCGGCTTCATCTAATTCTTCTGATTGCCAGAATTGTGCCAATTTTTGCTCCCCAACAGAATGGAAAATGGGGACGGTTCTATTTTTTGTCGCGAAAAATAGAACCGTCCCCATTTTCCCATCAGAATGACTTCAGGAAGGCGCACTTGGTGATCTTGGGGACGCCCTCCCCGTCCACCCGGACCTCGCCGCGAAGGAAACAGACGGGCGGCGTCCCATAGGTCAGACAGCGCGTCTCGCCGACCCCTTCGAGGAGGCCCGTCTCGTCCTCGAAGATGTAAAAATACTTTGCACCGTTCCCATTCCCGTTCCCACCGTACCCTCCGGACCACCGGTCGCCCGGATCCGGTTCTTCGTCGTCGCTCCCGCCGCCGGCCCCCCGGCCGAACCCGCTGTTCCCGCCCTGACCGTTGCCCCCGAGCTGTGCGTTGTACGTCACCCTCTGCCGGGCATCGACGACCCGGACGACGAGCTCGACCATGGTCCCGGCGCAGCTTTTGAGGTCCTTCACCCGGAGCTCCGGCCGCTTCCCCTCGTAGAGATCGAGGTCGTCCCCTTCCGGCAGGAAGCCGAGGGACTCGAAGAGCATGCGCCGCTTCTCGTCCGAGGCGATGTCGGCCACCTCCTCCATGTTCTCGAGCCCCTGGAAATAGCGCAGGACCTGGCGCGTCCGCCGCGGCTCGAGGACGTCGAAGACGCCGGCCTTGATGAGGGCCAGGAGCTCGGCCTTGCCGGGCTTCATCCGGGCCAGGAAGTCCTCGACCGAGACGTAGGCGCCGCCCGCCGTCCGCTCGTCGAGAAGGCGGTCGATCGTCTTCGCGCCCAGGCCCTTGATCGAGGTCAGGCCGACGCGGATCGCGTCCTTCTCGACCTCGAACCCGGCGGCGCTGCGGTTGGCGTCCGGCCCCAGGATGCGGATGCCGTTCCGCTTCGCTTCGGCAACGTACTCCGGAAGCTCGTAGTAGCCGCCGCCGGCGTTGAGCACGGCCGCAAAATACGCCACCGGCTGATGGACCTTGAGGTAGACGGCCTGGTAGGCCATGTGGGCGTAGGAGGCGCTGTGGGCCTTGTTGAAGGAGTAGGAGGAGAACTTCTCCATGGTCTTCCATAGCCGGTCGACCTCCGGCGCCCCGTAGCCGCGCTCGCCGGCTTCGCGGGAGAATCTCGCCCGGAGCGATGCGTCGCCGCCTGTCCCCTTCTTCAGGCTCCGCCGCAGGAGGTCGCCCTCCTCCGGGGGCATGCCGGCCACCCGCTCGGCGATCTGCATGACCTGCTCCTCGTAGAGGAGGATGCCGCCGGTCTCGGGCAGGATGCGGGCGAGAAAAGCGTCGTCGGGGACTGCGGAGGCGCCGGGACGGCCCCGGCCGCTGCGCCGCCGCAGGAGCGCCTCCTTCATGCCGCTCTCGGTCGGCCCGGGCCGGACGAGGGCCAGGGCCTGGGTGATCTCGTGGATGTCCGTCGGCCTCATCCGCCGCAGGAGGTTCATCATGGCCGGGCTCTCGACCTGGAAGCAGCCGACCGTCCGGGCGGCCCGCAGCGTCGCGTACGTCGCCGCGTCCCCCGGCGGGAGCGTCCGCAGCTTGAGCTTCTCTTTCGTCTCCGAGATGGCCGCCAGGCCGCGGACCGAGAGGAGGTCGAGCTTGATCAGCCGCAGGTCCTCGACCGCGTCCTTGTCGAAGTGGGTCATGCGCAGGCCCTTGGCCGAGGTCTCGAGGGGCAGGTACCGCTCGACCGGCCCGGGCGTCAGGATGACCCCGCCGACATGGAGCGAGATCTCGTGGTAGACGTCCTGGAGCTCGGAGGCGAGCTTCCAGACGTCGAGCCGGCCCGGGGCCGGGGCGGCCAGGCGGAGGCTCGACGGCTCCGCGAAATACGGCACGCGCTTCGCGAGGCTCCTCGCCTCCTCGGGCGGCGCGCCGAACGCGCGGAGCGTCTCGTAGAGGGCCGAGCGGCCGCCGAAATCCTTCAAGCAGCAGACGTAGGCCGCGCCGGTCTTGCCCGCGCCGTAGCGCTCGAGGACGTACTTCAGGATCTCGTCGCGGCGCCGGGAGTCGAAGTCGATGTCGATGTCGGGCGGGTCGGGCCGGCCGCGGTTGAGGAAGCGCTCGAAATAGAGATCGAACTCCATGGGGCTGACGTGGGAGATGCCGAGGAGCCAGGCCAGGAAGGACGAGGCCCCCGACCCCCGCAGGTTGTGGAGGATGCCGCGGCCGCGGGCGAACTCGACGATGTCGTGGACGGCGAGGAAGTAGGGGCCGAAGCCCGACTGCTCGACCGCGGTGAGCTCGCGGCGGGCCCGCTGCCGTTCCTTCCAGGTCAGGTTCGCCGCCGCCGTCAGCCGCTCCATGACGACCTCGCGGAGGGTCCGGGGGAAGAGGTCGGCCGGAAGGTTGGGAACGACGTTCTCGAAGACGAACTCGCACTTTTCGGCGACCTCGGCCGTCCGGGCCAGGGCGTCCTTCACGGCGTCTCCGAAGCGGCGCAGGGCCAGCGCCTCCTGGTCCGGCCCGAAGAACCTCATCCTGCCGAGAAGCCGGTCGCGCTCCGGCGGGTAGGGGACCTTCTGCTCGATGGCGTGGAGGAGGACGAGGCGTTCCGGGCTCCTCAGATACTTGATGGGGTTGACCCAGACGACGGGCAGGCCGGCGAGCGAATCGGGGACGGATTTCTGGGGACACGTACCCGATTCTTCGAATGGGTTACATGTCCCCGAAATCCTCTGTCCCCCATTTTCCAATATCCGCCCGAAATTCCCGAACTCCGCCCCGAGGTAGAGGTCGCCTGGCGCGAACTTCTCTCGGAGCTCGGCCAGCATCGCAGCTTCGCTCGCCCATCTGCCGCCTTCGGACTCCGGCGGGGACACCAGTCCGAGGGACAGATCCCCGTTCTTGGCCTCGCTCGTCCTTCTCCCCTCTTCCCGCCCGGGAATATAGATCGCGATGAGCCCGGATGCGTCGCGGACCTCCCTGCGGTTGAAGATCTCCATGAGGTTCGAGTAGCCCTCGCGCGTCCTGACCAGGAAAACGAACCGCCGGCCGCCGCACTCGAGCTCGCAGCCGAAGACGGGCTTGAACCCGCCCGCCGGCGCGATGCGTTTCCACTTGCCCCAGCCGTAGATGTTGCCCGCGTCCGTCAGGGCCGCGGCCGGAAGCCTCTTCCCCGCGGCCCAGCCCGCCGCCTCTTCGAGCGTGACGCTCCCTTTCCCCCGGCTGTACACCGAATGAAGGCGGAGCGGCACGAACATGGCGGTTGTCTCTCTCCCCTCATTTCGTCAGGGACGCCGTCTTGAGGACGTAGCCCCGCCGCGGGTCGGAGGCGTAGACGCCATCGAGCATCCTCTCCCGGGCCGTCAGCACCGAGCCGAAGCCGTACTTGTCGCGGACCTCGTCGATGGCCCCGCCGAGGCGCTCCGGCCGCTCCGAGTAGGGCTCGAAGAGGGCCAGGGGTCGGACGCGCACGAGCTCCGAGGCTTTCACGCCGACCAGGCGCAGGGCCAGCCGCGAGCCGGCGACGAGCTCGAGGAAGAGCTCCTCGGCGACCTTGTAGATCTTGCCCATCTCCTGGAGCGGCGAGAGCACGAGGCGGCGCTTGATCTCGGTCTTGAAGTCGGCGTAGCGGGCCTTGACCTCGATGACGTGGGCGTAAAGCCGATCCTCGCGCAGAGCCAGGGTCAGCCGGTCGCAGAGGTAGGCCAGATGGGCCAGGAGCAGGCGCTTGTCCCAGAGGTCCTCGAGGAAGGTCGTCTCGCGCGAGACCGACTTGGGCAGCGTCCGCGTGACCAGCGGCCGGCTGTCGATGCCGCGCGACTGGAGATAGATGTCGTCGCCGGCCTCGCCGAACAGCGTGTGCAGGGTCCCCCGCGGCAGGTCCCACAGCTGGCCGATCTTGTGGATGTTCATCAGGCGCAGGACGACCTGGGCCTTGGGCCCGATGCCGGGCAGGGCCTCGATGCCGAGGTCGCGGAGGTAGGTCGCCTCCTCGCCCTCGCGGATCTCGAAGAAGCCGGCCGGCTTGGCCCGGCGCGTGGCCAGCTTGGCCAGGATCTTGTTCGGCGCGGTCCCGACCGAGACCGTGACCCCGATCTCGCCCTCGACCTGCCGCTTGAGCTCGCGGGCCGCCGCCGTGAACGAGGGATAGATGTGGCCGCAGCGGGTGAGGTCCAGGTAGGCCTCGTCGAGCGAGGCCTCCTCGACGTCCGGGGTCGCGGTGTGGAGGACGCGGAAGAAGCGCTCGGAGAAGGCCTGATAGACCTGGAAGTTGCCGCGGACGAAGGTGCCCTGGGGGCAGAGCTTGTAGCATTCGCGCAGGGGCATGCCCGAGTGGACCCCGAACTCGCGGGCCTCGTAGGAGCAGGTCGAGGCCACGCCGCGCTCGTGGGGAAGGCCGCCGACGATGACCGGCTTGCCCTTGAGCGAGGGATCGAGCAGGACCTCGACGGCGGCGAAGAAGGCGTCGATGTCGACGTGGACGATGTAGCGCCGGCCGTTTTTCGACAAAGACACCTGTCCTCCTTCTTTCCGTGCGATCCGATTTTCTTTTTCTCCCCTTCCCCGAAGGGGATGCCATCAGGGAGGCCGCCCCCCGTTCAGTACTTGCGCATGATGCCGATGACCCGCCCCAGTATCTTGGCCGACGGGGCCTCGATCGGCTGGAAGGCCGGGTTCTCCGGAACGAGAAAGACATGACCGTTGTCGCGGCGCAGGCGCTTGAGCGTGACCGAGCCGTCGTCGAGCATGGCCACGACCATCTCGCCCGAGTTGGCCAGGTTGGTCCGCTCGAGCAGGACGTGGTCGCCATCATCGATGTAGGCGTCGATCATGCTCTTGCCGTCGACCCGGATGCAGAAGACGTTGCCCCGGCGGCGGCCGACCATCCAACCCGGGACGTCCATGGCCTCCCCGGTCGTGTCGAACGACTCGCGCGGCCCGCCGGCCGGGACGAGGCCGGCCACCGGCACCCGGACCTGGCTCTCGAGGAGGGCCGGCAGCCCGGCCACCCGGATCTCGCCGCCGGCACGGGTGATATAACCCTTGCGCTCCAGGCTCTGGAGGTGCTTGAGGACGGCCGAGGGGCTGGGGATCTTGAGCGCCGTGCCCAGCTGGCGGATGGTCGGGGCGTAACCGTTCTCAAGGACATAATCCTCGACGGCCTTGAGGACCTTGGCCTGCCGGAGGGTCAGTTCCCGTCTCAATGTGTTTACCATTTTGTTCACCCTTTATAAAATAAGCCCGCCACGGGCGTTTGTCAAGAGGAAAATCGAAGGACCGGCATTTTCTTGACAGGATGAGGGGCGTGTGGAATAGTGTCTGACCGCCACAAGGAGAGCTCAGGTCCGATGAAGAAATTCCTGAAGAAAGCCCGTTGGATCCTGATCCCGGCCGCCCTGGCCGGGATCGTCATCCTCTGGGTCGTCAAATTCGAGTCCCAAAAACCCGAGATCCGTCCCGCCGGCGACAGCCCATTCCTCGGCCGCGAGCTCACGTTCCGGGCCAGCGACCGGAAAAGCGGCCTGGCCGAAGTCCGGGTGGAAGCCGTCCAGGCCGGCCGGACCATCGAGGTCTTTTCCGAAAGGTTCCCCGCGGCGCTGCCAACTTACGTCAAAACGCTTGCCCTGCGCCCGCTTCCCGCCGGACTGGCCGACGGCGAGATCCTCCTTCGGATCTCGGCCAAGGACCGCTCCTGGAACGGCGGGAACACCGCCGTCCTGGAAAGGAAGATGATCCTCGACACCCGCCCGCCCCGGATGAACATCGTCGGCGGGCCGCACTATATCAACACGGGAGGCGCGGGCGTCGTCTCCTGCACCGTGGACGAGGAAACCCCGGTCGTCGGGATCCAGGTCGGGGAACGCTTTTTCCCCGGATCTCCGACCGGGGAAAACCGGTTCCTTGTCTTTTTCGCGCTTTCTCCGGACGCGCCCCGCGACGTTCCTTTCTCCGGCGTGGCCGAGGATCGGTCCGGCAACCGGACGAATATCGTTTTCCGGCCGGTGATCAAGACCGTCGCCTTCAAGCAGGACACCCTGAGCCTGTCCGACAAGTTCCTCGGAGACGTCGTCTCCTATTTCAAGAACATCGACCCGGGGCTCCAGGGAACGGACCTGGAGGCCTTCCTGACGGTCAACCGGACACAGCGGAAGATGGACTATGAGCGGCTGGCGACCCTCTGCAAGAAAACGGAATCCCGGATGCTCTGGTCCGGGGCGTTTCTCCGGCTCCCGAACTCAAAGCCCATGGCCTCGTTCGGGGATCGGCGGACTTATACGTACGACCGCAAGGTCGTCGACCAACAGGTCCATCTCGGCGTGGACCTGGCCTCCACGGCCCAGTGTCTCATCCCCGCGGCCAACGCCGGCCGGGTCGTGTTCGCCGACCCGCTGGGTATCCACGGCCTGACGGTGGTCCTGGATCATGGCCTGGGATTGTTCAGCATGTATTGCCATCTGAGCCAGATCGATGTCGCGTTATCCCAGGGCGTGGCGCGGGGCGAGACCCTCGGGCTTTCGGGATCCACGGGCCTGGCCGGCGGTGATCATCTCCATTTCGCCATGCTCATCCACGGGGCATTCGTCAATCCCGTGGAATGGTGGGATGCCCATTGGATCCGCGACAACGTCGAGCTCAAGACAAGATAAGGAGAGATGAACGCTATGGACATCAAAGAGGCCATTGACACCCGTCGATCCATCCGGGCCTATGAGAGCAAGCCCGTCGATCCCGGCCTGGTCCGGCAGATGATCGAAGCCGCCGTGCAGGCGCCGTGCGGCATGGGCATAGAGCCCTGGAAGTTCGCCGTCATCCAGGACCTCGATATCCTGGCGGACCTTTCCGGCCGGACGAAGACCCATATGCTCGGGATGATCGACCAGATCCCGCAGCTCGCGAGGTACCGCGAGACGTTAGAGGATCCCAATTTCAACGTCCTCTACGGCGCGCCCGCGCTGGTCCTTATCTGCCGCTCAACACAGGATCCGAGCCCGACGGCCGAGATCGATTGCACGCTGGCCGCCCAAAACCTGATGCTCGCGGCCCGTGGCCTCGGCCTAGGTACGTGTTGGATGGGCTTCGTGGGGACGTACCTCGCGACGGACGAGGCCAAGAAGCGCTTCGGCCTCCCGGAAGACCACCGGGTCGTGGCGGCCATCGCCGCCGGCTATCCGGCTGTCGCGTTCACGACCATGAAGAGGAATCCCCCGGAGATGATCTTCTGGAAATAGCCGTTCCGGCCTCCGGACCGATAATTTATTTCATCATTCTAATCAGCGGGTTACGGGCCTATCCCCCGGCCGGATCGGACGATGTGGCCGAGGCTGTGGTATAATGACCGTGTTCTTAGCAAAGGGAAACCTCAGCTTTTAACAACTGAATGACTAAAGGAAGGGGCCAGAGGCCCTGATCGGTCGATTTCTCCTCTCCTTTACGGCGTTCAAAAATCTCTATGTAACGGGAAGGCTCCGAGGAGTCTTTCCATCGTCGAAAGGAGACGAGAATGAATATCTACGTGGGTAACCTACCCAACTCCGTCAACGAGGGCGACCTGAGAGAGGTCTTTCAGGCGTTCGGGCAAGTGTCGACGGCCGCCGTCATCAAGGACAAGTTCAGCGGGGAATCCCGCGGCTTCGGCTTCGTCGAGATGCCGAACAAGGACGAGGCCGAAAAGGCCATCTCCATGACCAACGGCAAGGACCTGAAGGGCCGCACGGCCAAGGTCAACGAAGCCAAGCCCCGCACGGACTCGAGGTCCGGCGGCGGCGGTTTCGGCGGCAACCGGCGCTACTAAGACTCCCGGAAAGCCGGGGGGGCCCAAGCACGGCACCCCAAGGGGAGCGGCCATCAGGCCGCTCCCCTTTTTTTTGTCCGTTGGCATGGTTCTTGCAAAAAACCCTTCGCGAGAGCCTTGGCTCTAGGGGAGGTAACCATGAAGCCCAGTCTTCAGACGCGCATCGTCCTCAATAACGGCGTCAAGATGCCGCTCTTCGGGCTGGGGACCTGGGCGGCGACGGGAAAGGCGGGACAGCGGGCCGTGCTCTGGGCCCTCGAGGCCGGATACCGCCTCATCGATACCGCCGCGGCCTATGGGAACGAGAGCGAGGTCGGGGAAGCGTTCCGGGCGAGCGGACTCCCCCGCGGCGAGGTTTTCATAACGACGAAGGTCTGGCCCGCGGAATTCGGGTACGAAGCGACCCTCCGGGCCTTCGAAGCCAGCCGCCTGAGTCTGGGCCTCGAGCAGGTCGACCTCTACCTCCTCCACTGGCCCGGAGACGACAGGCGCCGACGCGTCGAGTCCTGGCGGGCGCTCGAAACCCTCCTCGGCGACGGACGCTGCCGCGCCGTTGGCGTTAGCAATTACATGGTCGCGGAGCTCGAGGAGATCATTGAAGCGGGCAACGGCCGCGTCGTCCCGGCGGTCAACCAGGTCCCGTTCAGCCCTTTCGATCAGCAGAGGGACGTCCACGCTTTCTGCACGCGCCACGGGATACGCCTCGAAGGCTACAGTCCGCTGACGCGCGGAAGGAAGCTGGGCCAGACGACGATCCGCTCGCTGGCCGAGGCCCGCGGCCGGACGCCCGCGCAGATCATGATCCGCTGGGCGCTCGAGAAGGACGTCGTGACCATCCCCAAGTCCGTCCACAAGGAGCGGATCCTCGAGAACGCCGGCGCTTTCGATTTTTCACTTTCCGCCGAGGACATGGCCGCGCTCGACGCCCTGGACGGCCGCGGCTGAATCGGAAGGCCGGCGCTCAGTACTGCCGGTCCATGCCGCCGCTGGCGGGATAGCTCGTCCCCAGCAGGAGGATCGTTGAAGGATCCTGGAGGTACATCGTCACCGTCCAGCTCGCGGTGGGGATGGTGATGGTCGCCGTTCCGCGACCCGTCGAACTCATGGTATAGCTGCCGGTGACGGCAAGGTTCTGGGAAAGGACCCCGGCGGCATTGACATCGACATGGCCGCTCAGGCCGCCAGTCCCGTTGAGCTCGATCTGACCGGCGACGTCGGTGCTCCGCGAAGTCAGGGTGCCCCTGAGGGTAAACGCGTAGTGGCCTTTTACTGAGGCCGCGCTATACGGTTTGGTTCCACCCTGAGGCCCGAAGAGAGAGATGCCGGTGCCCCAGGTGTCGAGCCCGACCGTTAAGGCCCTGTTGGCCGAGAGCAAATAAAAGGCCGCGGTGTTCGTGCGGCTTCCGGCGACGATGGTCGACATCCCCCTCCCGTTGGAAGCGACAGAGTAGCTCCCCGAAACTGGTAAGGCTTGGCCGACCGTTCCGCCGACATTGGTGTCGACCCAACCCCCCGTGAAGTGACCGGCGCCGTCGGCGGTCATTATCCCCGCCGAGAAGGCCGGCGCCGGACGGACGAAAGGACCGGGCGTCGGGGAGGCGATCGCCCCGTAACCGTGCGAAATGGTCATCATGTCGCCCGCGAGCGCCGCGGCCGAGAACGGGCCGGCGGCCGGCCCGTGAGCGCCAGAAGCGAAAAGACGAGGACCAACAGAGCGGGTTTCTTCATCGGCAGATCCCTTGTTCAGGAGAAAGAGAAATCCGTCCCCTCCCGGACAACATGGCGCGATGATATCGCCGCGCCCGGCTGGGTGTCAAGCTCACACAGGGGGCGGCTCGAGCTTGATGGGATCGTTGAGGTCGACCTCCGCGACGCCGGTCTCGCCGTTCCAGACGAGATGATACTTTGCGTTGGTCAGGTTGATGTTGAAATAGGCGGCCAGGCCCTTGAAGCTGATCAGCCCCGCCCTTCGGTATCCTCCCGCGAGCGAGATCTTGACCGTCTCGGGGTAACCCAGGTGCTGCCGCTCCGGCTTGATGGCCAGGACATTGGTGACGGGGTTAAAGGCCAGGCGGACGGCCTGGAACTCCATGTTCTCCCCCATGAGCAGCTGGGTGGCCCCGTTGTTGAAGATGGCATAGCCGCGCTCGGACAGGGACATCACCGGCTTGCGGATGTGCATCGCATGCCCATCGCCCCTCGATTTCCTGACGACCAGGAACCCCTTGCCGAACGGAAGCCCCGACCCGTCTTGGACCATGTGGTCAGCTCCTTTGGCTGAAGTCCTTATCCGCGAATGCGAGGTCCTAGGCCAACGGCATCAGCAAGTAGAAGCGAAATCCCGGCTCGAAACAACCCTTCCCAACACGCACAGAGAATATGCCGGTCCAAGGCGGGTGTCAAGGACTGAAAAAATCAGCCGGCCGGGCGGGGCGGATCAGTTGTCGCGGCGGATCTCGACGCGGTCGAGGCCGTTCTCGTTGAATTCCTTCTCATATTTCTCGATGAGCGGGCGCTCCCGCTCCATGCCCTTTTCGGTGTAGATCTCTTCGAGGGCCTCTTCGCCGAACTTGCGGACATAGTCGCGGTCGGCCATGCGATAGATGAGCTGGTCCCAGAAGGAGTTGTCGTTGTAGAACTCGACGGTCTCGGCCATCTTCTCCTCGAGCTCGCCGGAGGGGATGGCCTTCTTGGTCTCCTCGTCGAAATCGACATAGTCCCCGAGCCCGTGCTTTTGGGCGGCGTCGAGGACGAGGCTCTCGACCTCGTCGTATTCCTCGATGACGTCGTCGGTCCGCCAGTCGTTGGCCATGCGGTTGCCCAGGTAGACGAGCTTGACCAGGGACGCCAGCTGTTCTTTCGTGACTTGGATGTTCATCGCGGCCTCTCTCGAGGAAAATATACCATTTCCGGAGGTTTTCGCCAAACCGGGAAGGCGCTCCCCACCCCTGTTGACAGGGCCGCCGACGGCGACTATAGTTCGGAGGCGCCCATCCTTCCGAGGAGGTCCGACCCATGAAAAGAACATGCCTCACCCTGGCGGCTGCGCTCGCCGTGATCGCGGTCGCGGCGGCGGCCGGGCCTCAGGCGGCCAAGCCGGCCGCGGCGCCGCTGTCCGTCCGCTATGAAGAGCTCACTTCGCCGGACTTCGCCCGGGCCGTGGCCCGGTCCGGAGGGACGTGCATCGTGCCGCTGGGCATCCTGGAAAAGCACGGACCGCACCTGCCGCTCGGGACCGATCTCATCGACTGCCGCGAGGTTTCGCTGCGCGCCGCGGCGTCCGAATACGCCATCGTCTTCCCGCCGTATTTCGTCGGCCAGATCTTCGAGGCCAAGCATCAGCCGGGGACGATCGCCTACGGCAGCCGGATGATGCTCGACTTCCTCCAGCAAACCTGCGACGAGCTGGCCCGCAACGGCCTAAAGAAGATCATCCTGGTCAACGGCCACGGCGGCAACGACGCGTTTCTCCACTACTTCTGCCAGTCGCAGCTCGAGACGCGCCGCGACTACGTCGTCTACCTCTTCGACCCGGCTTACGACGAGGCGACCGAGGCCCGGCTCGACAGGATGCGCAAGACGACGGTCGACGGGCACGCCGGCGAGGAGGAGACGTCGGTCATGCTCGCCCACAGCCCGGAGCTCGTCCAGCTGGCCCGGGCCGGCGACGAAAGCGGGGCCGACCAGAGGCGCCAGGCCGGATTGAAGAACGCGTACACGGGGATCTGGTGGTACGCCGCCCAACCCAACCACTACCGCGGCGACGGGAGCGCCGGCAACGCCGCGTTCGGCCAGGCTCTGCTCGAGGCAGAGACGGGGGCCCTCGGCGAGATGATCCGCTCGGTCAAGAAAGACATAGTCACGCCCGAGATCCAGAAGAAGTTCTTCGACGATGCGGACAAGCCGCTCGAGACCAAGCCCTTCGTCAAGAAATAGGACCACAGGAGTACCCCACATGACTTCGAACGCCAGCCGGACCGTTCTGATCGCCATCATCGCTCTCAGCCTGGCGCTGATCGCCTGCGCCGATACCCGGTCAAAGGGAGATAGCCCGGCCGGTGCGCCGGCCTCCGCGCCCTCGGGGCCTGATCGGACCGCGGCGGTTTCGGGGGCGTCCGGGAGAGCAGAACCCCAGTCCACGATCGCCGGACAGGCGGTTCCCGGGGCCCAAGCCGCGGGAGACGCCCGTCTGACCGAGGACGAAAGGAACACCATCGACGTCGTCCAGAAGACCAAGAACTCGGTCGTCTACATCACGAACCTGCAGTACGTCCGTGACTTCTTCTATTCTTCCGACCAGCCGGTGCCGCAGGGCAGCGGTTCCGGCTTTGTCTGGGACGACGGCGGACACATCGTGACCAACTTTCACGTCATCGACGAGGGCGACAAGTTCATGGTCAGTCTGCCCGATCAGAGGCAGGTCGAGGCGTCTCTCGTCGGACGCGACCCGACAAAGGACATCGCCGTCCTCAAGCTCAACGAGCGGGTCGCCGGGCTGGCCCCGGTCACGATTGGGACCTCGCGGGACCTCCAGGTCGGCCAAAAGGTCATCGCCGTGGGCAATCCGTTCGGCTTCGACCACACCGTCACCAAGGGCATTGTCAGCGCCCTCGGGCGGGCCATGCCCGGAGCGGGAGGGGTCACGATCCGGGACATGATACAGACGGACGCGTCGATCAACCCGGGAAACTCGGGCGGGCCGCTCCTCAATTCGTCAGGCGAGCTTATCGGCATGAACACGGTCATCGTCAGCCCGTCGGGCGCTTCGAGCGGCGTCGGGTTTGCCGTGCCCGTCGACACGGTGCACAAGGTGGTGCCCCAGATCATCCAGTTCGGGAAGGTCATCCGTCCCGACCTCGGCGGCATCACGTTCGTCCGGGACGAGGTCGCCCGCAGGGCGGGGATCGAAGGGGCCGTCATTCTCGAGGTCTCGCGGTCGAGCCGGGCCTATGACCAGGGGATGCGAGGCGTCTACAGGGACAACTTCGGCCGGCTGCTCATCCGTGACGTCATCACAGGGATCGACGCCATGAAGATCAAGTCCTGGGACGACCTTTTCACGGCCCTCGACGGCTACAAGATCGGCGACACCGTGACCCTGACCGTCTCGCGGGAAAACAAGACACGGCGGGTCACGCTCCAGCTGGTCGGCACCGACTGACGCCAGGCATTCAGCGGCCGAGCACCCGGCCGGCCAGCGTCCCCGTGAACGCTCCGCCGTCCAGCACGACCTTCCCGTTGACGAGGACGTAGCGGACGCCCCGGCTGAGCTGATGGGGGGACGAGATCGAGGACGGGACGGCGATCCCCTTGAGGTCGAGCACGACGATGTCGGCGGCCGCGCCCTCGGCGATCCGCCCCCGGTCGGGCCAGTTCATGATCCCGGCCGGGAGGGAGGTCTGCGAGCGGACGGCGTGGACGAGCGAGATCGCTTTTCGTTTGACGGCATATTCCTTGATCTTATAGAGGAAGGTCGAATAGGACCGGGGGTGGGGCAGGTCGGCGCCGTAAACGGGCAGGATGCCGTCGCTCCCCGTGGCCACATAGTCCGTCTTCATGATGGCCTCGATGTCCGGCTCGCACATCGTGAAGGGGACCGCCAGAGTCCCGGCGAGCTCGAGCTCGATGGCCGTATCGACGGGCGACTGGCCTTTGGCCGCGGCGACGGCCGCGAGCGACCGGCCTTCAAACGACTTGTCGGCCGCGATGGCGATGATGAGGTTCTCCGGTCCGACGGCCTCGATGTACGCCCGGATACCCTCGCGGATGGCTCGGGCCTGGTCCGGCTGCGTGAGGCGGCGGACGAACAGGGCCCGCTCCCGCTCGTTCTCCGCCCCCCGGTCCCTCCCGTTGAGGACCTCCGAGGCGACGAGGTCGACGAAGCGGTCCCGCGTCAGGCCGCTCAGGAAATCCAGATGGGGCTTGGACAGCGGCACGTAAGGCGTGGACCTGGCATAAAGGTCGAGGAGCTCCGCGTCCCGCAGACGGACGAAGGCCCGCCGAATGTCGGCCGTCCCGAGGCCGGGATCGTCACCCGTCCAGACCTCCCGGGGCACGAGCGGCGAATAGGGCTGGGTATTGGTGAACCTGTAGGGATACTGGTCGGCCGTGATCTCGAGCCCGCGGGCCCGGGCCGCCTCGATCATCCGCATGGCCTCCTGGACCAGGCCCCAGTTCGCCTTGCGCATGACCTTGAAATGGGAGATGTTGGCCCGGACGCCGGCCCCCTCGGCGATGGCGATGCACTCGCCGATGGCCTCGAGCAGCTTGTCGCGCTCATTGCGGACATGGGAGTGATAGATGCCGCCGTAGGGCGCGACCACCTTGACGAGCTCGAGGACCTCGTCGGTCTTGGCGTAGATGCCGGGGCGGTAGATGAGCCCGGTCGAGATGCCGACGGCGCCTTGCTCCATGGCTTCCTTGACCAGGGCTTTCATGCGTTCGAGCTCGTCGCGCGTCGGTTCGCGGTTCTCCATGCCCATGACGAGCTCCCGGACATCCCCGTGGCCGACGAGGAGGGCGATGTTCACTCCGACCCCCTCTTCCGTGAACCGCTTGATCTGGTCGGCGGCCTTCTCGAAGATGGGCCAGGCGCTCGAACCGCACTGGCCGGCTACGACCGTGGTCACGCCCTGGGTGAGATAGCCGAGCGGAGCCCGGTGTTCGGGAAAGACGAGGGCCCGGTCGATGTGGGTGTGGAGGTCGATGAAGCCCGGCGCGACGTGGTGCCCGCGGGCGTCGATCGTCCGGGCGGCCGAGCCGCGGATCGAGGACGCGATCCGGACGATGCGGCCGTCCTTGACGGCGACGTCGGCCCGGAAGGGCTCCTTGAGCGTCCCGTCGAGGACGAGTCCATTCTTGATCAGGACGTCGAATCCGGGCGCGCCGGCCTGAGCGCGGGGCGCCCGGGGAGCGGCGGCCAGCCCGAGGGCGAGCAGGACGGCCGCGGCGGATAGAGCCGGTCCGATAGGGCGTCTCATGGGAACCTCCTGGAAGGGCGCGACCGCTCTATCCCTTCTTCAGGGGAGCGATGCCGGCCATGTCGCCGATGACGTTGACCAGGTCCTTGTCGGACGGGACGATGATCTTGGCGTTGCCCTGAAGGGACGTCTCGAGGGCCTGGAGGCGGCGCAGGATCTGGGCGTTGCCGACGAAATACTTCTCTGCGGCCTCGTTGACCAGGCGGATGGCCTCGGCCTCGCCCTGGGCGGTAAGGATCTTGGCCTGGCGGACGCCCTCGGCCTTCTTGATCTCGGCACGGCGTTCGCCGTCGGCGACCGTCTCCCGGGCCGTAGCGAAGTCGATGGCGGCGATCTTCTCGTTCTCCGCCTTGACGACCTTGTTCATCGTCTCCTGGACGTCCTTGGGCGGGTCGATCTCCTTGAGCTCGGTCCGGACGATGTCGATGCCCCAGCGGGCCGTTTCCGAGGACAGGGTCTTGAGGAGCTCCTCGTTGATCTTGCCGCGCTCGCTGTTGGCCGACTTGAGGGTCAGGGTGCCGATGATGTTGCGCAAGGTCGTCCGGGCCAGGTTGACGATCTGCCACTGGAAGTTGTTGACGTTGTACTGGGAGGCCTTGACGTTGGCCTCGTCCTCCTTGACCCGGAAGTAGACCTGGGCGTCGACCCGGGCGTTGAGGTTGTCGTTGGTGATGATCTCCTGCGGCGCCGCGTCGACCATCATCTCGGTGATGTTGATCTGGCGCATCGTTTCGATGATAGGGATGACCCAGCTGAAGCCGGGCTTGGCAAAGCGGTTGTACCGGCCCAGCCTCTCGATGAGGCCGCGGTGGGTCGGGCGGACGATGCGGATGCCGGACAGGAAGATGACGAAAAGGACGGCCGCGATCCAAAAATAAAGCGCCATGTGTTGCCTCCCTTGTCAGCGATTTCTTGACTGTATCGCCACCACCTCGGCATGTCAATAAGGCTACATCTTCCAGGTGCCGGAGACGATGACGTTGGAGCCGGTGACCGCGGCCGCCGCGTCCGAGGCGCAGAAGGCCACGGCCTCGGCGACGTCCTCGAACGTCCCGAGCCGCGACTCGGCGAGGTCACGGACCTGCGGCATGACGCCCCCCCGGATGAGCCCGGGCGAGACCATATTGACCGTGATGCCGTTCCCGGCCTCGGAGGCGGCCGCCGTCCGGGTCAGCGTGAGAAGGCCCGTCTTGGCCACGGCGTAGGGGGCGATCGTCGGGAAGGCGCCGAGATGCTCGGCCCGGCTGTAGCCCAGGTTGACGATCCTCCCCCACTTCCGCTTGCGCATGCCGGGGAGGGCGGCCTTCATGCAGAAGTAGGAGCCGAGGAGATTGCCCCGCAGGACGCGCTCCCAGTCGGCGACCTCGAGCTGGTCCCAGGCCTTGACCAGGAACGGCCCGACGTTGTTGACGAGGACGTCGACGCGGGCGAACCGCTCCTCGACCTTCTTGACCAGGCCGGCGGCCTGGGCCTTCTTGGTCAGGTCGGCCCGGAAGACGGCCGAGAGCTTGCCTTTTTCGCGGATGGCCGCGGCCAGCTCCTGGGCCTCCTCGCGCCGGCTGAAATAGTGGACGGCGACGCCGGAGACGTCCTCGGCGAGCCGGAGGGCGATGGCCCGGCCGATGCCGCGGCTGGCCCCGGTGACGAGGGCGATCCGCAGGCTCACGGCGTCACGCCAGGGACCCGACGGCCCGCTCAACGGCCTCGAGGATCTCGCCGGATTCGACGACCTCCTTGAGCTTGTTGATGTCGTCGTAGAGGGGCCTGTCCTCGTCGAGGTGGGCGACGTACTTGCGGATGACGTCATAGGCCGCCTGGGTCCCTTTGCCCGGCTTGCAGGGCTTGCGGAAATCGACGGCCTGGGCCCCGGCCATGAGCTCGATGGCCAGGACGGCCTGGGCGTTGTCGATGATCTGGCGGGTCTTGAGGGCCGTGGTCATGCCCATACTGACGAAATCTTCCTGATCGGCCGCCGCCGGTATGGACCCGGTGGCCGCAGGGTGGGACAGGACGCGGTTCTCACAGATGAGGGCCCCGGCGGTGTACTGCGTCAGCATCAGGCCCGAGAACATGCCCGCGCCCTTGGTCAGGAAGGCCGGCAGACCGGCGCTGAGGTGCGGGTTCATGAGACGGTTGTGACGGCGCTCGGACAGGACGGCGATCGTCGTCACGGCCGTGCCGAGCAGCTCGAGCGGGAAGGCCATGGGCACGCCCTGGAAGTTGGCGCCGGTCAGGACGAGGTCCTCCTCGGGGAAGAAGACGGGGTTGTCGGCCGCTCCGTTGAGCTCGATCTCGAACATGTAGCGGGCCCACCGGAGGGCGTCGCGCGCGGCCCCGACGACCTGAGGCGTGCTGCGTAGGCTGTAGGCGTCCTGGACCTTCTTTCCGGGCTGCTCCAGAAGCGCGCTGCCCTCGGTGATGCGGCGGACATTGGCTGCCGACTCGAGGGCCCCGGGGTAGCCTCGGGTCTTGTGGATACGCTCGTCGTAGGCCTTCATGTTGGCATTGAGGACCTCGAGGGTCATGGCCGCGGCGATCTCGGAGGTCTTCAGCCAGCGGTGGACGTCGTGGGCGATGAGGGCGGACATGCCGGCGATGACGTTCGAGCCGTTGATCATGGCCAGGCCGTCGCGGGCATGGAGGACGAGCGGCGTGATGCCGGCCCGCTTGAGGGCCTCGGCGCCGGGCAGGCGCTCGCCCTTGTAGAAGGCCTCGCCTTCGCCCATCGGGACAAGGGCCATCTGGGCCATCGGGGACAGGTCGCCGCAGGCGCCGACCGAGCCCTTCTCGCACATGACGGGGGTGACCCCCTTGTTGAGGAGCTCGGCCAGGGTCTCCGTGACGACCGGACGGAGCCCCGAGTGGCCGTGGCAGTGGCAATTGATGCGGCTGAGGATGGCCGCCCGGACGATCTCTTCCGGCATGGGCTTGCCGTAGCCCGCGGCGTGGCTGTAGATGAGATACCGTTGGTACTTCTCGATCTGTTCCTGGGTCAGGACGACGTTGGCCAGCTCGCCGATGCCCGTGTTGACGCCGTACATGATCTCTTTCTTCTGGAGCTTGTCCTCGAGCAGGGCCCGGCATTTCTCGATGCGCTTCTTGGCGGCCGGGTCGATGGCGACGGACAGGCGCTCGCGGGCCACTTGGACGACCTTCTCGATCGTCAGACCGGTGCCGTTCAGGATAATGGACATGGGGGATCCTCCTCGGGGTGGTGGTCAGGGTCGCGATTCATGACGAGCCCTCCCACTTTAACCGAAGTTCAAGATGGGGTCAAACCTACCTTACGTTACTCTATGACCGATTTCAGGTCGGCGGGGCTGGAAAACAAGAAGAGTAACGAAAGGTAGGTTTGACCCCTTCTTCATCTGGCCGGCCCTTTATTGATTGGCCCAGCCGGCTGTGCTATAAATACCTTTCATATTTTGGCTCATTCCGGAGCGGAGACGACCCTGATGACGCAAATGACGAAGCGAGTCCTCATGACGGGCGCGGCCGGGCAGATCGGGTCCGAGCTGGCCAGGGCCCTGCGCAAGAAATACGGCGACGCGAACGTCGTCGTCACCGACCTCTTCCGCCCCGCCGGGGACCTGGCCGAGTCCGGGCCCTACGAGCTTCTCGACGTCACGGACGCCAAGGCCCTCGATGCGATCCTGACGAAATACGGCATCGACACGGTCTATCACCTGGCCGCCCTTCTCTCGGCCACCGGCGAGAAGAACCCCCAGAAGGCCTGGCACGTCAACATGGACGGTCTTTATAACGTCCTCGAGGCGGCCCGCGCCCGCGGCCTCTTCCGGATCTTCTCCCCGAGCTCGATCGCTGTTTTCGGACCGACGACCCCTCGCGAAATGACCCCCCAGGACACGATCCTCGGACCGACGACGATGTACGGCGTCACCAAGGTCGCCGGCGAGCTCCTCTGCGATTACTACGTCCTGAAGTACGGCCTCGACGTCCGCGGCTGCCGCTACCCCGGGATCATCAGTCACCTGACCCTTCCCGGCGGCGGCACGACCGATTACGCCGTGGCCATCTTCTATGACGCCGTCAGGCACGGCCGCTACACCTGCTTCCTCCGCGAGGACACCCGCCTGCCCATGATGTACATGCCGGATTGCCTCAAGTGCACGCTCGACCTCATGGACGCGGACTTCTCCCGCCTTAAACATCACTCCGGCTTCAACGTGACGGCGATGAGCTTCAGCGCCGGCGACCTCGCGGCCGAGATCCGCAAGCACGTCCCCTCGTTCGAGATCCGCTACGAGCCGGACTTCCGGCAGGCCATCGCCGACTCCTGGCCCGCTTCGATCGACGACAGCGCGGCCCGCGCGGAGTGGGATTGGAGGCCGGATTACGACCTGGCCGCGATGACGGCGGACATGCTGGCCGCCCTCAAGGCCCGCCACGCGGCGGGCACGCTGGGCGTCTGAGGGGCCTACTTCCCTTTCTTCAGCCTTTCCGCGAGGAAGTTTGGAGGAGCGAGGCTCCGGCTTGGGCGTTGTGACACCTCTTCCCTTTTCTCCGAGGACTCGGGTATACTTGGGGCGCTTGTTCATTTCCCGGCCGGGCCGGGGCTGGACATGATGGGCTGAGGAGACGCCATGGGCGATGAAAAGCGACAAGGCTCCCGATCGTTCGCCATCACGGACGTGACCTTTGACCATAAGGGAATGCATTACCTGGGACGGATCAACGATGTCTCCCAAGGGGGGTTATACATAGACACCATTAATCCTCTGCCCGAGGGTTCGTCAGTCAGCTTCCAGTTCAGGCTTCCGGGCGATGAATCGGGAGGCTCCATCTCGGGCGAGGGGCGAGTCGTTTGGAAGATCCACATGCAGGGCATGGGGATTTGTTTCACTCGGCTGTCGGATGAGGACTACGCCCGGCTGAAGGCTTATCTTTCCCACAAATAATCCGCCAAGTGAAAACAGCCGCGAACCTTCGCCCTCGGGCTGCTGGACTGGTTTGCGCAGATCTGAAGATGAGGGGCGGCTGGAAGCCGGGCTGCGATCTGGCCGCGATGACGGGGAACATGGCGGCCGCGCCCGAGAAGCGGCAGGCCGCTGGCACGATGGGCGCCTGAGCGCCCCGGCCTCCCCTATTTGCCTTTGGCCAGCCTTGCGGCCAGGAAATTCGGCAGGGCGAAGGCCGCCCTGTAAACGTCCGGATTGAAATAGCGCAGGCCGTCCGGTATGTAGAGCGTCCGGACCTTGCTGGGGTCGATCTTGTCCGAGAGGAAGTTGTAGCACCACGTCCCGACAGGATAGGTCGGCACGGGCCCGAGGTAGAGCGGCGAATGGCGGAAGATCTTCTTCAGGAAGACGCTCTTCCGGGCGTGCGAGTCCAGGTGGAGCATGAGCGAGCCGGCCTGTGCGGCAATGATGCCGCCGGGATTGAGCTTCGACTTGAGCTTCCTGTAGAACGATTCCTGGTGGAGGACGGTCGACGGGCCCACCGGGTCCGAGGAATCGACGAGGATGACGTCGAAGGTCTCCCGGACCTTGTCGATGAACACGTTGCCGTCGGCCACGACGAGCTCGGCCCTCGAGTCCCGGAAGGTCGATCTCAGCCAGGGGAAATGGTCCCGGCAGGCCTCGAGGACCTGACCGTCGATCTCGACGAGCCAGGCCTTCTTGACGGGGTGTTTGAGGACCTCGCGAAGCGCCCCGCCGTCCCCGCCGCCGATGATGAGGACCTTGGCCGGCCGGGCGTGCGAGGCCATGGCCGGGTGGACGAGCATCTCGTGGTAGTAGAACTCGTCGCGCTCGGTCGTCTGGACGAGCCCGTCGAGGAGAAGGACGCGGCCGTAATCCTTGTTGCGGATGATCTCGATCCTCTGGAACTTCGACTTCTTCTCATAAAGGACATCCTTCACGGTGAAGAAGATCCCGGAGTCCGGGGTCTGGTATTCGCGGGCCTCCGTCTTCTTAGCGTTCAGCGCTTTCGTCGTCTTCATATCTTCCTCCCTGCCTCCCTCCCCGCGCCAATCTCTTGGCGCGGCCTTCAGAAGTCCTGTCCATATTATCATATCTCCCCGCGAAAAAAATATGAACTAACGGGAAGTCTCCGTGAGGCGGCGCGGGATGTCGCTTCAACGCCCCCATGAGGGAAGGGGGACCCGCCGAAGGCGGGGGAAACCGCATAAGGAGGTTTCCGGGGTGTGGGGGCAAGAAGCGATGTCCCAAGCTCAGCCGAAGAGGAGACTTCCCATCCACTATGATTGCGTTGGGAAGGTCGCGTTAGTAGATCTTATCGATCTTGACGCCCGTGTAGTACTTCTTCAGGATGTCCTTGTACTTGCCGCCGGCCACGGCCATGCCGTAGGCGCCGACTTGGCAGAGCCCGACGCCGTGTCCCCAGCCCCGTCCCGAGAACGTGAACTGGTCGACGCGCCCGTCCTCGTCATAGGTCCGGTCGACGACGAACAGCGTGTCGCGGAGCCCCAGGGCGGCCCGGATCTGGAAACCGTGGACGGTCGCCGTCCCGTCGGCTCCCGTCAGCGCGAGGTCGGTCACCCGGCCCGAATCGCCGCGCGCCTTGACCTCGATGTCGACGAGGGGGCCGATCGCATAGGATTGGGTGATGAGCTTCTCGAGGTCCTGGCGCGACTTCCGGATCTGCCAGCGGTTGAACCGCGACGACCTGTCGAGGACGTTGGAGTTCGGCGGATAGAACACCTCGAGGTAGGCGACCTGGCCTTCCCGCTCGAGCCAGCGGATGTTCTCCCCGCCGAGCAGCATCAGCTTGGTGGCGAAGGTCGTCTCGCCTTCGATCGTCCGCAGCAGCCGGACGTGGTTGGACAGCGCGAGCGTCTTGCGGTCGAAATCCTGACCAACCTCGATCGTGCCCTTCCCGGCCGCGCGGAACGTCCCCGTCTCGAAGATGTCCTTGTGGTCCTTGATGATGCGCGCCAGGGCCATGGCCAGCTCGGCCCGGCCGACCGCCCGCAGCGGGTCTCCGGTCCGCACCGAGGCGGGAAAGAGCCCCGACTGGAAACAGTAGGCCAAAGGGCCGCGGTCCTTGCCCTGGACCTGGGGCAGGTCCAGGAGGATGAAATCCACTTCGCCGGGCAGGAGCAGCTCCTGGATCCTGTCGTTCCAGCCGAAGGCTTCGACGAGGAGCCGGGCCAGGCTCACGAAATCGAGGGCCGCGGAATCCGGGACAAAGCCCGGGTCCTTGATCCCGACGAAGCGGCGCGTATCCCTGACCCAGTCGACGGCCTCATCGAACGAGGCATCCTGGCGGAAATCGAGGGGCGCGGCGCCCATGGGGACGATCCCCAGGCCGACGAGGAGGGCGACGTCGAGGCTGGCGTTGCGGCCGTCGACCGTGATCGGCGTGACGGGCGTCTTGGCCTCGATCGGCCATTCCTGTTGCTTTTCCGAGGCGCACTCGACGCTCTTGAGGTAGGGAACGGGCCGGCCCGAGAAGACCTTTTCGGCGTCCTCGGTCTTGCCGCCGCATGTGCTCGTGTAGAGGGCGTTGATGAGCTCGCCCCGGTAGCGCACGACCTCGCCCTTGGTCTCCTCGACGGCCTGTGTGCTCTTGGGATGTTCGGAGGACATGCCCACGTAGAGCTGGGACTGGGGCGTATTGACGAGGTCGTAGCCGAACTTATCGTACTGCCCCATGTTCTTGAGAGCGTAGGTGCGGGCGGCGACGGCCTGGGCCTTGAGCGCTTCGATGGCGTTGAACTGGCCGGGCGAAAGCTCGCCCGGGACGACGCTTTTCAGGTAATCCTCGAGATTGACGTAGTTGACGATGACGATGCCCCGCGAGGTCCCCTTCATCACCAGGAAGCCCCGGTAGCCCTTCCCGTTGAGGGTCAGGAAGCTCTGGGGATTGGCCGGGATGAAGTAGAGCTCAGAATCGCGCTCGAGGGACTTGAGCACGTTCCCGACGAGCATCCAGATCGGCCGGGACGGCTCCTCGAGGATCTCCTCACGGTCGATCCACACGTCTTTAAGGCCCGCCGCGTTGATCTCGGCGACCTTGGCCAGGGCGTCTCCGCGGGTCAGGAAATCGCCGAGCTTGACCTCGAGGACGCCGGGCACGTCGCTGTCTCGATCGGCGGCCACGAAGATGTTGCCGCCGAACCGCGTCCGGTAGGTCGCGGCGAGCTGGTTTGCTTCCTCACGCTCTTTGGCGTGGCCGAGCAGGATGACATACTTCTCGGTGAGTTTTTCGCCGGCGCCCTTGATCTCGGCCTCATCGGCATCGTCGTTGATGATCCGGTAGCCCGTGTTGACCTCGTAGATCTTCATGCCTGAGGAGGAGCGGATGCGGATGTCCTGGAGGTTGGTGCCCAAGCCGACCCGGATGACCGGCTTGGGGATCATGAAACCGTGAAAGAAGGCCCCCTCGGTCCCGAATTCGACAGGGGTCCCCCCAAAGAAAAAGAAGCCGACGAATAGAATAAAGAGGTACTTAAATCTATTGGACATCGTAAGGAACCCGCTGACAGCTTGGACCTTTCCATGGTAGCGGATGAAAAAGGCTTTGTCAAGAGAGGAATCAAGCCCTGCTACAAGTCCGCGCAACCTCCACTACCTGTGGTAGTTAAGAGGGCTCTTCTTCATCGAACCTGGCTAACCATTCGACGGTGCCGCTGGACTCAGGCCTCCATCGGACCTTGACCGCGGCCCCGTTCCTCTCGATCTCGGCCGCGGCCCCGCCGGGGGCCTCGAAACGCGCCAGCCGGTAACCTTCTGGCTCGGTCAGGAAGATCTCGTAGGGATCGCCCGCGACGACACGGCTCGTCCCGGAGAGCTTCCCGCCGGACCAGCGGACGTCGACGAGGTCGACGCCCCCGCCCGTGACGTGCCGGCCCGTGGCCAGGACCTGGGGATGGGGCTTCTTTTCGCGGATGGCCAGGGCCTGGGACCGGAAAAGCGGGTCGGGCGGCCCCGGCGCGAACGACGTGGAAAAGCTGCCGAGGAGGCGCTTCGTCCAGAACTCGAAGACGAAATATTCCTTGGTGGCGTCAAGGCCGAGGTCGGCGAACCGGATCTCGCGGGCGGACTCCCCCGTCCGACCGAGGACCGCCCAGCTCTCGAACGGCCGGACGATCTCGAGAAGGAAGAGGTCGCAGGTGGGCTGGAGCGAGGCGTCGAAGACGCGCGACCCCGAACCGCTGACCTCGGTGTCGACGCGGCCGAGCTCGCCGGAGCGCGACGGGTCGACGTCGAAGATCTGCCCCGGCACCGTTCCCAACACGGGCGCGGCGCGGCGGGCGGGCTCGATGACGTCGGTCCGATAGACCTCGGGCTTGTCGGTGAGGAGGAGGATGGACCCGGTGAGGGAGGTCACGAGGGTCGACTTGTACCGGTCCTCGTCGAGCTCGATGTGGTCGGGGTCGTTGCGCCAGACAACGTTGTTCCAGGAGTTGAACTGGGCCATGCCGGCGTAGGAAAAGCCGTCCGTGCCGATGCGGCAGCCGTCGATGAGGCCGATGAGCTCGGGCCGGATGCCCCAGCAGCCGAGGATGAAACGGTCGCGGCCGATCTCCTCGCGGATGGCTTCGACGTAGCCGCGATAGGCCCCGACGAGGTCCTTCTTCGTTCTCCGGAAATACCCGGCATGGGCGTTATAGCCCTCGTAGCGGAGATGCCGCAGGGCGTCGACCTTGAAGTATTCCCAGCCCATGGCGCGGAGGCCGCGATAGACCGGCCGGACGACAGCGTCGACGGCCTCGGGCTTCGAGGCGTCCAGACTGAACTCGACCCAGCTGCCGCGGGCGGGCTCGCCCTTCTCGTCGGTCACGAACCAATCCTTGTGCTCCGCCGTGAAGTCGGCCTGTTTGAACGCGACGTTGGTCCAGATGCCCGGTTTGAGGCCCTTGCTCTTGATATAGGCGGGCAGGAAGGCGAGTCCGCGCGGGAACTTGGCGTTGGCCGTCAGCCAGAGGTCGGGGCGCCCCTCCCCGCTCTGATAGCCGTCATCGATCTGGAGGTGGTCATAGCCGAAGGGCAGCAGCGTCTCGGAAAGCGTATCGGCCGTTTCGACGATGTCCTTCTCGGTGACGTCGTCGTAGAAAGCGAACCAGGAGATCCAGCCGGCCACGGGGTCGGGCCAGATCCTGTAGGTCCATGGCTCGAAGAAGCTGAGACCTCGGTGGACCTGATAGAAACGCGGCCGGAAGCGCAGCACGATCTCCGCGCCCTCGGCGCTGAAAGCGTACCGCCGCTCTTCGCCCTTCCCGGAGGACGGCATGACGGCGGCCCGCGGCCCCGCGTCGACCGAGAGCACCCAGTCACGGCCGCGGTCGTAGACAGCGCGGTTGAGGAGGCTGCGGCTCAGCCCCGAGACGTGGCGGACCATGACGAGGCCCCTGTCGCGCCGGTCGGCTTCGCACGGGAAGGATCCGGGGCCGGCGGCCACCGTGCCCTCGATACGGACCCGGCCGCCTTTGTCCCGCGGCGTCAGGAGCACCGTCTGGCTGACCGCCCTCCCCGTCCGGCTGACGTTGACCTTGACCTCGAACCCCGCCCCGGACGCTGAGATCTCTCCCTCGAAGATGTCCCCGCCGTCATAGCGGACGCCGATATCGCTCTTCCCGATCTTGACCTTGGCCGCCTCGTTCTTCGGCGCCTCCGTCGACGGCCCGCCCTTGCCGCATGAGCTGACGAAGACGGCCAGTGCGACGATCGCGACCCATTTCGTTTCGTGTTTCTTCATCGATGGCTCCTCATGTCCGGCTCCGGTCCCGTTTATTCTATCCCGGGCATCAGGGCAATCGCAATGATCCGAGGCCAGATCATTCGGATATTTCTCAGAAGTACGGCTCCGAGTCGCTCCGCCGCACTTCTGATGGTCGCTCCTCAGAATCCGCTCCCTGCCGGCGTCGGGGCGAGGCCCGGATCCGAGCGGGTTTGTCGCGCTGGGACAAACCCGCGACCCGACGGAGCGGCGCGCCCCGAGCCGATAAGTCCTTATGCGAGATCTGCTGCTTCCAGTAACAGTATGATAGAATCTCGATGAATCTGAACCGGAGACCGGATCATGAAAAAGCAGCTTCTGGCCGCGCTCGCGGTCCTCGTATGCGCCCAGGCGCTATCCGCCGACGTCGACAGCCTGTCGAAGCTCTTCCTCCCCGGCAAGGCCGTCCTCGACCTCGACGGCGACGGCTTCCCCGACAAGCCGGCACTGACGATCGTCGTCCCCGACAGGCCGACCTCCGGCGAGCTGGCCCTGGCCGCAGATATCGCCGCCCGGGCCAACTTCGAGAGCCTGGCCGTCGAGTTCGGCCTGGTCCGGCGTGAATCCGACCTCACCGCAGCGCCCTCATCGTCCACGCTCATCCTGATCGGCCGCAACCTCGCCTGGACCCGGGAGGCCCTCAAGGAGCGGGGCCTCGATCCCGCCGCACTCGCCCCGTACCAGGGGCGTGTCTTCCTCTTCACCCGGAACGGCCGGACGGGGATCGCCTGCATCGCCGGCTCCGACGAGGCCCTCCTCAAAACAGGGCGCGCCTTCTTCCTTCGCTGGCCCTACTTCTGGGAGATCTGGGGGCGCGAGACCGGGGCGACCTACGAAAACCTCGAAAAGGACCTCGCCGCATTCCTGGCCGCCGCTGGCCTCGAACTTCAAAAGACGATCGTCCGCGAAGCGCTCTACGAGTTCCCGGCCGCGCCGCCGGTCGCCGACGGCCTGAAGGCCCTGTCCTTCGAGCAGGGCCAGATCGCGAACCTGTCCGTCGAGGTCCATTTCGCCGCGGACGGGGACCGCGTGAAGGCCCACGAGGCCTTCCTTCTTCTCGCCGCGGACCAGCGCGCGGGCAGAAGGACTTCGGTCCTCTCCTACCCGGCCTGCGCCGCTCTGACCTTCGAGCTCGGCTACGGCGCCGCGCGCTCGACGGCCGTCCTGCCGAGGACCGGCGCGACGAAGAGACTCCTCACTCCCGGGTTCAAGGAACGACCGGCCGACGCCGCGGGCAAGGAGTTCGACCTCCTGGGCTTTTATTCCACCAAGGCGGCCTACTCCGACCAGGACCGCGACGGCATTCCCGACGCCCTGGATGCGGTCGTCGTTGTCCCCAAAGAGTATGCGGGCCTGGGCCTGGCCGATCTCACCAGCCGGCTCGTGCTGGGAACGGCCGGGGCCTCCTTTCCGATCGTCCAGCTGGATTCCGAGATCGACGGCCGCAAAGCCCTGGCCGCGCCGGTCCTCGTCGGCGAGAACGACCTCGCCGCCGACCTCGTCAAGACCGGCAAGCTCAGGCTCCCGGCACTCGGTCCCGGAGAGGGGATCATCAAGATCGTGCCCAAGGCTTTCGGTAAGTCCTCGGCCCTCGTCGTCCGCGGCGCCGATCCCACCGGCCTCGACAGGACCATTTCCTATCTTTCCCGGACGTTCCCCTACTTCGCGGAATACGGCGAAGGGAACCCGGAGCTGGCCGGCCTGGCCGCCGACCTCGACAAGTTCCTCGCCGGCGAGAAGGGGGCCGCCGAGGCCGTCATCATGAACGCCGTGGAGAAGGCGGCCGCCGATATCAAGGGCCGCGACCTCGAGTCGGTCGAGGCCGACGTGCTCCTGCCGCGGCCGAACCCGCCCTTCGAGGACGCCGTCAGGGCCGCCTTGAGGGCCGCCGCGGGGAGCGCGCCGGTCACGGTCCGTTCAGGGTCGCTCAAGGCCGGCAAAGCCGTCTTCGAAAAGGAAAAGACGTTCACCTGGGAGGTCGATGACGCCAAGGCCCTGCTTAAAGACCGGCTGAAGGCTCTCGTCGATGCGGCGGGCAAAGGCGGCGGCGTCGAGGTCAGTCTCGGCGTCAGCGAATCCCCCGCCGTCCGCGACAAGGTCCGGAGCGAGGTCGCGTCCTTCCTCAAAGAGTCGGGGTTCCCGGCGGCCCGGGTCGAGGTCCTGTCGGCCTACAAGCCCGGGTATCACTGGCTCGTGGAGAAGGTCCTTCCGGCCCTCAAGGGCCAGGACATCCGTCGCCTGACCGTGCGCTTCGCCGAGGAGCGCGAAGACTTCACCCGCGTCAAGCGCACCTATGCGGAGCCGGGACGCTGGCTCCAGGAGCTCTATCCCGTCGACGAGATCGCCTCCCGCGAGCTGGGCATCCCGCTCGGGTCCATCGCCTTTGAGATGGCCGCGCCGGGCGCCGACATCTACACGGTCGAGGCCGCCGACGCCGCCGGCAAGACCGTCTTTACCGCGGGCTTCTCGCCGCGGACCCGGGAGATCCCGCTTTCGAGCGTCCTTCCCGAATGGGGCACCGCCAAGGTGACCACCGGATGGCTCCGCATCGTCGCCGGGGGCTCGGTCGTCTGCGACCAGCCACTCCAAACCGACCTCGAGAAATTTTGGGACTTCTACCAGCGGGAGGTCCTCGCCGCGGCCGTCGCCCACGTCCGGAAGAAGACGGGCGGCGAGCCGACCTTCTCCAAGCAACCCTATTTCAAGCGCCTTCTCGTCGACCTTCACGCGAGCGAGCCGGACTACCGGATCGGCCTCGACGAGGAGATGATCTCGTCGCTCGAAGCCGTCCATGACGAGATCTACTTCGACACGCTCGACCTCTTCCGGGGCATCACCCGCTTCGACCCGGAGGACAAGGACACCGCGGCCGACACGTCCCGGTCCTCGGCCCCCGGCAACGTCTTTCCGTCCCTCCACCCTTCGCTCGAAGGCGGTCCGGCCAAGGTCCGCGTCGTCCTCGAGGATTGGCCGGCCCCGGTCCCCGAGATCGTCCTTGGCTGGAAAGAAAAGGGCCGCGAGGGCGTCACCCGGAAGATCGCCTTCCCCGCCCTCAAGGCCAAGGAGACCCGGGCCTCCGAGCTTGTGTTCGACGGCCGGGCGGGCCGGGTATCGAACGTCGTCTTCGAATCCGAGTGGGAGAAGGAGGCCGATTACCTGGCCCTCGTCGAGCTGGCCGCGACCTGGCGCAAGCTCTTCGACGCCGGGCTCGTCGCCGATCCCTTCCGCTTTCCCGGCCTCGACGCCGTCACGCTCCGGCCCCGCTATCAGTCGCAGGAGAAGGACGAGCGGTTCCCCGCCCTTCCGGCCGGCGGAGACACCCAAGCGCGCGGAGCTTCGGGCCAGGAGGGACCGTCCCCTCGCGGGGGCAGTCCCGCGCGGCCCGATGAGCGGATCGTGACGACCCGCGACATCATCTCCCCGGACATGGCCGGGGACATCGTCCGCCGCCTGTCCGCGCTCGATGGTGTCAGGAGCTACGTCGGCGGCCGCTCGTACGAAGGCCGCGACGTGCCGGTCCTCGAGCTCTTTCTGCCGCTCGGGAGATACGTCTCCCTGCCCCGACTCGTGACGTTCAAGCCGACCCTTCAGGCGGTCGCCCGGCAGCACGCCAACGAGGTGTCGTCGACGAGCTATCTCCTCCGCTTCGCCGAGATCCTGGCCCGCGATGCCGCTGCCCGGGAGGCGCTCAAGAAGATGAGCTTCGTCTTCGAGCCGGTCGAGAACCCGGACGGGGCGGAGCTCGCCTTCGCGATGCAGAAGAACGAGCCGTTCCACAGCCTCCACGCCGGACGCTACGGCGCGCTCGGCGTCGACATGGGCTACCAGACCGGGACGAAGCCCCTGCTGCCCGAGGCCGCGGTCCGGGCGCGCCTCACGGACCGCTGGGCGCCGGACATCCTCCTCAATCTCCACGGCTATCCCTCCCACGAGTGGGTCCAGCCGTTCTCGAATTACACGCCCTATCTCTTCCGCGACTACTGGATCCCCAAGGGCTGGTTCACCTACTTCAAGACCCTCAGCCTGCCGATCTACGAGGAGCACCGGGAGGCGGGGGCGGCGCTGGCCAAGCTCATCGCGGCCGAGCTTGCCGCCGACCCCGCGATCGCCGCCTCGAACCGGATGTTCTACGACCGGTACGAGCGTTGGGCCGCCCGCTGGGCGCCGCACATGAACGCCCTCGAGCTCACCGACGGGGTCAATATCTTCGCCAAGCGCAAGGGCCCGACCGAGAACCGGATGACGCCCCGGGCGCAGACGACGTTCAACGAGCAGACGCCCGAGCTCATGGACGAGACGGCGACCGGAGACTGGCTCGAGTTCCTCTGCGGCCAGGGCCTGGCCTATCTCCGGGCCCACGTCAAGTACCTCGCCCAGGCGGAGTACCCGGTCGTCCGCATCGAGGAGGAGGTCCGCAACCGGACCCGTCTCACCCTCGTGCGGGGCCGGCCCGGGAAATCCGGGACGCGAGAGAAATCCGGGACATGACCCTTTTCTCTGGAAAAGGGATCGTGTCCCAGAGATTTCTCATGGGCCGGCCCGGGGAATGGCTTCGCAAGTTGGAGCTTGCGAAGTCCCGGTCCCTTTTGATAAGATGACGGCGCCGCCGAGGGAAAAGGGCGGGGAGCGATGGACGCGCAAACCAACCTGCTGATCATCTCCGACGACTTCTCTCTCTACGAAACCGTCAAAAAGGCCCCGGTGGCCGCCGATTTCAACGTCTTCTTCTCCCAGACGGAAGACAACTACCTCGACGTCATCCGCGAGCACGGCATCCGGGTCGTCCTCGTCGACGCCGGCGACGCGCTCGCCGCCGGACTCGTGATCATGAAGAAGATCAAGAGGTCCGACGCCCTCGTCGACGTCCTTGTCGGCGGCGGACCGGTCGGCCGCGAGGCGGCCCTGGATATCATCAGCGCCGGGGCCACCGACTTCGTGCCCAAGCCCTACGAGCGCGACATCCTCGGCGATATCCTGCGCCGCCTCTCGCGCAAGCGCGAGCTCCGCCGGGAGACGCTGCACCTCGAGAAGAGGCTGGAGCGGAAATACGCCTTCGAGGGCCTGATCAGCCGCAACCCCACCATGCTCGAGATCTTCGCCCTCATCGAGAACATCGCCAAGTACTTCTCGAGCGTCCTCATCACCGGAGAGACAGGCACGGGCAAAGAGCTCGCCGCCCGGGCCATCCACGCCCTCAGTCCCGCCAAGGACAATCCCCTCACCGTCTGCGACTGCGCCTCCATCCCCGAGAACCTTTTCGAATCCGAGCTCTTCGGCTATAAGAAAGGGGCTTTCACCGGAGCCGACAAGGACAAGCGAGGCCTGTTCGAGGAAGCCGACGGCGGGACGATCTTCCTCGACGAGATCGCCGAGATCCCCGTGGCCGTCCAGGCCAAGCTCCTCCGTGTCCTGGAGAGCCGCGAGTTCCGCCCCCTCGGGTCCAACGAGAGCATGGGGGTCGAGGTCCGGGTCCTGGCCGCGACGAACAGGGACCTCGCCGAGATGGTGCGGACGGGGGCTTTCCGCGAAGACCTCTTCCACCGGCTGAACAAGGTCGTCATCGACCTGCCCCCGCTCCGCGAGCGGCTCGAGGACATCCCCCTGCTCGTCCGCCACTTCCTGCAGGGCGCGAACCGGAGCTTCGCCAAGAACGTCCGGGGGGTTTCGCGCGAGGTCCAGAAGCTCTTCCTCAAGTACGGCTGGCCGGGCAACGTCCGCGAGCTGGCCAATGTCCTCGAGAGCGCCGCCATGCTCTGCAAGAAGGACTTCATCGACGTCGCCAACCTGCCCAAGTATCTGCGTGATTACATCCCCCCCCAGGGCGTTATCGCATTCGCCGGCGGCAGCCACCTGTCGTCCCTCAGCGACCTCGAAAAAGACTACATCACATATCTTCTCAAGGTGACCAAGGGGAACCTGCGCCAGACGGCCAAGATCCTGTCGATCTCGCGGACAACGCTCTACAACAAGCTTGCCAAGTACGGGATAAGGAACTGACTCCCGTCAGGCCACGGCCGCGGCGCGTTTCTTCGCCGTCTTCTCCTGGTACATCGTCCGGTCAGCCTCCGTCAGGAGCTCCTGCAGGGTGCACGGCTTGTCGGGATCATAGCGGGCGATCCCCAGGCTGAAGGATACGGGGTAAGCGACATCCGTCCGGGCGTTGCGGGCCTGGATCTTCTCCCTCAGCCGTCGCGACAGGGTCGCCACCCGCCCCTCGGCGACGTCGATGGCCAGGACGACGAATTCGTCGCCGCCGATCCGGGCGATGATGTCGGAATCGCGGAAGGCCTCGCGCAGCAGGCCGGCCGCCTCGGCGAGCGCCGCATCGCCTTGCTCATGACCGTGGGAATCGTTGATCGTCTTGAGGTCGTCGAGATCGGCGTAGAAGAGGGACATGTCCTTTTTCGTCCGGTGGGCGACCTTGATCTGCTGCTCGGCCAGGGTCATGAAGCCCCGGCGGTTGTAGGCTTTGGTCAGGTCGTCGACGAGCGACAGCTCCCGCATCGCGTCCTCCGTCCAGGTCCTCTGGACGGCGATCGAATAGAGGTCGGCCAGGCGCTCCACGGCCTGGAGGTCCCTCTCGACGTAGGGGTTGCCCGCGTTGGCGACAACGATCAGTCCGACGATCGTCCCCGACATGATGGCGGGAACGGCCAGGAAGTGGCGGACCGGCAGGTGCCATTGCGGCATGCCCGTATAACGCGGGTCCAGGCTCGGCATGGTGGTCACGATGGGCCTTTTCTTCTCGAGGACCCAGCGCCACAACCCGGAATTCCCATGGAAGCTCGCGTCGCCCACGGGGTGGGCCCCGAGCATGTCCCGGGCGTCGGGGGTCAGGGCGGCGGGGACAAGGCTTCCAGTCCTCGGATCGACGTGCCCGACGAACGCGGAGGCGCTCGACGTCAGCCGGCGGGCCTTTTCCATGACCAGGGTCGACATCTCTTCGATCGGGGCCGGCGACAGGAGCCGCTCGGATACCTCCGCGACAGCGGCCTGCAGAGCGACGACCCAGGAGTGGTCGTCCTTCATTTTCTTCTTCTGGGTGATGTCCTCGATGACCCCGTCGTAATAGAGGACCCGGCCCAGACCGTCCTTGGCCGCCCGGCAGGAATCCTCGGCCCAAAAGAGAGTGCCGTTGGTCCGCCGGAGCTGGGATTCGAACATCCCGACCATGGAGGTCGAGTCGAGGAAGGCCTGCTTGTTGTCCCGGTCGCGCGGGTCGCTGTGGAGGTCCCAGAAGTTGACCTCCTTGAGGGCCTCGACGTCCGCGTAGCCGAGCATGCGGGCCAGGGTCGGCGAGGCGTCGAGGATCTTGCCGTGCGGCGTCGTCCTGTAGCTGCCCAGGGGGTAGCTGAAGATCAGCGTCATCCTCTCCTCGCCCAAGGCCAGGGCGGCCTCGGCGACGGCGGCCCGCTCGCGCGCGGATTCGAGGGACCGGGCCATCCGGACGCTCATCAGGGCCAAACCGGAGAGCCTGGCCACCGTCAGGGCCAGGTCGAGGTCGTGCTCGCCCCGGTCGGGCCCGTCGAGGCCGGCCAGCTCGACGACGCCCAGGATCTCGCGGCCGTGGGCGATCTTGAGAAAGACCGACTTGCGGTCGTCGGTCCAGGCATAATCCGCGTTGAGGCCGACGATCCTGTCCAGAGGCGAGCCTTCAGGCGCGGGATGACCGGACAGGGATTCCAGCGACCGATAGGCCGCGCCCTGCGGAGCGAGCATGACGCGGAAGAGATCGAGGACGGCGTCTTCGGCCTCCTCCTCGGTCTTGACCCCCGTCACGGCGCCGAGGAGATGGCCGACCCGGGCATAGTCGGAGATGCGCCGCCCGTGGACGGCCAAGCGGTCCTCGTTGTCCGTTTTGAGGTTGTCTACGCGCCAGGACAGAACGGTCCGCGCCAGGGCCAGCCGGAAGTGGCCCAGCCCGACGGGATGGGCCTCGGACGGCAGGCGGAGGAAGCGGCCGAAGGCCTTGAGCTCGCGCTCGACGCCGGGATAGGCGCCCGTATCGAGCAGGACGACCTTCCGGGCCACATCGCGGAAAAATGCCTGCGCGGCCTTTCGATCCGAAGGCCAGCGGGCATCGACGCGGGTCTCCCAGTCTTTGACCCAGCCGGGAAGCACCGGGAGCGCCCCGTCCTGGAGCAGCCGGTCGAGGAGGTCCTTGTCCGCGATCCACTCCACGCACGGGCATTTCTGGTCCATATGACAGGTCCCGGCGAGGCCGAGATCCTTGACCGGCCGGGTCAGGCAATAGCCGCCGGCGAGGCCGACAGGACAGCCTTGCTTGCGGCATGATGCCAAGGTCTCACCGAGCCCCGTCCACGACGACTCGCTGAGATCGCAATCGACAGGCAGGAGATGGAAGCGGACGTTCTGGAAATCCGGGGACGACTGAACGGACCGGACCTCACCGCTCAAGCTCGCACAAGTGATGAGGGCTAGTCGTTGAGACATTCCCGGCGCCATCCGCGATACGAAAATATGTCCTATATTTGAACATTACTATTATAACATAGAAATTCTTTCTAAGTCAAGCATAATAATATCATTGGCAATTATTAGGTGTCCTATATAAGCACATATCTAAAAACAGACACCTGACATTTTTAATGTATTTTATTTATTATGAATGAGTTTTATTAATTGAGGCGAATAGTGTTGATCTGGCTAAACAGATGCTTTGACATGGGTTAGCCTTCCCCCTTCAAAACGGATCGAAGAGGCCCGGCGGCCTCTCCCCCATCCGGCCGTGCTTGGCAAGTGGGAGGGTTTGGTCTAAAATGAATCACGACCTCAGGGAACTTGGAGGAGTCGATGAAAAGAACGAGAACCTGGATCCTCGGAGCCGTCCTTCTGGCCGCCCTGGCCGCAATTCCCGGCTATGGGCAGAAGGCCGCGCCGGCGGGCAGCAAGGAGGCCATGGCCGTCGTCGACAAGCTGATCGAGGCCATGGGCGGACGGAAGCTGCTCGAATCCATCAAGGACACGACGGTCTCCGGGACCGCCGAGATCGTCCAGTTCGGCATTACCGTACCGATCACGATCTATATGAAAGAACCCGACAAGCTGCGCATGGACATCACCATCGCCGAAGCGAACATGACCGTCATCCAGGCCTTCGACGGTCAGAAGGGCTGGTTCACGAACCTGCAAACCGGAGCGACCGAGGAAATGCCCGATTTCATGGCCAAGGAAATGGCCAGAGGCGCCACGGAGAACCAGGCCCTGCTCCACCCCCAGAAGACCGGCGTGACCTACGCCTTGAAGCCGAAGGAGGCCATCGAGGGCAAGGACTATATCGTCCTCGAGCAGACGCAACCCGACGGGCACAAGACGACCCTCTGCCTCGATCCCGAAACCTATCTCCCCTACAAGGCCGTATCGCTGGCCATGGACCAGAGCGGCGCCGAGGTGGATTCCGAGGAGTTTTCGACCAATTACCAGAAAGTCGGGGGGGTCATGGTCCCGTATGCCATCCGCCAGGTCCAGAACGGCTCCGACGCCATGAGGATCACGGTCACGGCCGTCACTTTCAATACCAGCCTTGATGATGCTTTCTTCATTCTCAAGTAGAGGGCAGGCCGGAAAGGTCGTGGCCCCAGTTCGCCGTCATGAACGGGCTGGAACTCGCCGCCACCCCGGCGGCGGGGAAGCTGGTCAAGACGGTCAAGTAAGCGGGAACTTGACCTCGGAAACGTCGAGGACCGTGGCGGTGATCTCCGCTTCGGCGGCCAGCTCGCCTTCCACGAACGCCTTCCCCTTCATCTGGATGATCCGGCCCTTCTGACGGACCCAGAGGACATCCAGCCGGAGCTGGTCCCCGGGCACGACCATCCTCTTGAACTTGGCCCGGTCGACCTTGCTCAGGACGACGAACTTCGTCTCGGGATCGGGGATGGAGCTGAAGAGGAGCACGGCGCCGGCCTGCGCCATGGCCTCCACGATGAGGACCCCGGGCATGATCTTCCATTCCGGGAAATGGCCTTGGAAGAACTGCTCGTTGCAGGTCACGTTCTTGATGGCGACGACGGCTTTCGCAGGCACGATGTCGAGGACGCGGTCGACGAGCAGGAACGGGAACCTGTGGGGCAGGAACTTCATGATCTGTTCGGTCGAGATCATGGTCCGCCTCTCCGCCCCGGACTACTTCTTGACCGGCGGCGCCGCCTTCATCGCGTCATAGCGCCGGACGAGCTCGCTTGTCAGGTCGAGAGCGGGATTGAAGAACACGGCCCCGCTCTTGGTCAGGTCGAAGACGATGTCGAGGCCCTTGTCCTTCCGGAGCTGCTCGATGAGAGGGATGAGGTCCGCCTGGATCTGGCTGAGCGTCTTCCCCTGGAGCTCCTGCATGGCCCGGGAGGCATCCTCGACCGCCCGCTGGCGGTCCGTCTGCTTCTTCTGGATGTCGGTCTGGATCCCCGCGGCCGCCTCGGCGGTCAGGGTCAGCCGCTGGGCCGTCAGGCGGTTCTGGAGCTGCTTGATCTGGTCGTCCAGACGGGTGATGTCGTCCGTATATTTCTTGTCGGCGGCCTGGAGCTGGGCGATGGCCTTCTTGCCCTCGGCGGATTTCTCGAGGACTTCCTGGGAATTGATCATCCCCAGCTTGCTCCCTTCCTGGGCGAGGGCCAGCCCGGCCAGTCCCGCCGCGGCCGCCGCGACGAGCGCAAAGATGCGTGCGTGTTGTCTCATGATCGGAAACCTCCCTAGAACGTCGTGCCGACGGCGAAACGGAAAGCGAAATCCGGATCGTCCGCAAATATCTTCTTATTGTTATAGGAGAAGATCAGCCGGAACGGCACCCGCAGCGCCGGGATGAAAAGACGGGCTTCGAGGCCCATCGAGGAGTACATGTCCTTCCACGCGAGGGTGGACCCGTAATCCACGGAATTGCCCCGGTCATAGAAGAAGATGGCGTAGAGGGGTCCGCCGACGGGGATGATGTACTCGGCGTTGAGGACGAGAGCCTTCTCGCCGCCCAGCCTGTAGCCGTTCGCGTCGACGGGACCGATGGAGTAGACCTCATAGCCGCGGATCGAGCGCTCGCCGCCGAGGAAGAACCTCTCCCAGTAAGGGACCCGCGTGCCGTGGAGGGCCCGGACGAACTGGTATTGGGCGTGGACGCCGATGACGTGGGACTTGGGCCCGCGACCGAGGACCGGGCGGTAGTGGGTGAACTCGAGCTGGGGTTTGATCATATCGACGGCGCCGCCGAGGAAGCTGCCGGCGTACTTGACGCTCGCCGAATACAGCGTGCCGCGCGTCGGCGTCAGCGGGCTGTCGATCGTCGACCGCCAGAGCATCGGGGTGATGGAGCTTTCGTAATACTTGCCGACCTGGCCGTAATACTGCTGATAGAACGACCCTTCGGGATAGTCGATCTCGACCCGCTGGATCGTGTAGGTCAGGTTGGTCCGCCACATGCCGAACAGCCGCGACCCCAGGCTCAGGTCGACGCCTCGCGTGAGCTGCTTGTAGAGCCCGTAGGTGCTGTAATCGGTCTTCCGGTCGTAGACATTGAAGCCGGCCGTGATCGGCTTATCGAAGAGATAGGGCTCGGAAAAGCCGAAGGAATAGTTCTTGACGAGCTTGCCCGTCTGGATGGCGAGCTCCACGTTCTCGCCGGCCCCGAGGAAGTTGACCGTCGAGTAGCTGAAGGCCACGAAAGGGCCCTCGTAGCCGCTGTACCCGGCGGTGAACTGGATGTTGTTGCGCTGCATCTCCTTGACGTTGACCTGGACGTCCATTTTGGTCGGATCGTCAGGGTTCGGCTTGATGTCGGGGTCCTTCTCGAGGTCGACGAGCCCCAGCTGCTTGATCCGGAGGATGCTGTTCTTGAACAGGCTGAAGCTGAAGCGGTCGCCCTCGCGGATGATCATCTCCCGCCGGATGACCTTGTCCTTCGTGTAGGCGTTGCCCCGGAACTCGAGCCGGTTGAGGAAGGCGACCTCGCCCTCGTTGACGTTGAAGGTGACGTTGACGATCTTGTTCTTGGGGTCGAGGTTCTCGACCGGGATGACCTGGGCGTAGACGAAGCCGAAGTCCCGGAAGACCTCGCCCATGTCGTCGATGCTCTTCTCCCGGTCCTTGGTGCTGTAGATCTCGCCGGTCTTGAGCTTGACGAGGTTGCGCAGGTTCTTGGCGTTCAGGGCCTTGCTGCCTTCGACCTTGACCTCGCCGGTGCGGTAAAGGTAGCCGGGCGTAACGGGGAAGACGAGCCGGATCATTTTCTGCTTCTTGAACAGGACCGACCGCCGGACGAACTCCTCGGTGCGCGGCTGGCCGACGGAGGCCTCCATGTAGCCGAGCTCCTGGTACTTCTTCTTGATGACCTCGACGTCCTCCTCGAGCTTGTTCTGCTTGAAGACGTCCTTGCCGGCGACCCAGTTGAAAAGGCTGTGGGGCCGGTTGTCCTTCATCGACCACTTGAGCGTGCTCGCCGGGACCTTGAGACCGCCGTCGAAGACGACCTCGCCGACGCGCAGCTTGGGCCCTTCGTCGATACGGATCTGGACGTCGACCTCGTTCTTCCCCTGCTTGACCGTCTCGGTCTCGATCTTCGAGGCCAGGAGGCCCTTCTCGTAGAGGAGCTCGGTGATGGTGTCCTTGATGCGCTGGACCTTGAAGGCGCTGTAGTAGGAGTAAGGCAGGATGGACTGGTCCTTCTCCTTGAGCTTCTCGACGATATCCTTTTCCTTGATCTTCTTCCCCGTCTTGAAGGTGACGGCCCGGACGACGGGATTCTCCTCGACGGTGACCTTGACGATCTTGCCCCTGGTCCCCTGGGTTTCCTCGAACTTGATGTTCGAGAAGAAACCGGTCGACCAGAGGACCCGGAAGTCCCGGCGGAACTGGTCAGCGCTGTAAAGGTCCCCCTCCCGGACGGTCAGGTAGTAGAGGACCGTCTCGGTGGTCACCCGGTCGTTGCCGGCGATCTCGACCTTCTCCACGATATCCTGGGCGGCCAGGAAGGCGGGGAGAACGAGGAGTCCGAGGAGGAGAAGGGCCTTTTTCATGTCGAATATCCTTCTATTGTATACCATATCGGGCCGGCACGGTCAAAATGCCGCCGCACCGCGGGGCCGGCCGCTCCCTATCTTCTAACTCGGGAGCGAGTCCAGGCGTTTCATCGTCCCCGCCTCCATCATGTAGACCTTGTGGCAGTAGCGGGCGATCTTTTCGTTGTGGGTGACGAGGATCGAGGACAGCCCCTTCCGCTCGTGGAGGTCGAGGACGAGGCGGAGGACCCTCTCCCCCGTCTTCCAGTCGAGGTTGCCGGTCGGCTCGTCGGCTAGGAGCAGGCAGGGGTTGTTGACCAGGGACCGGGCGATGGCCACGCGCTGCTGCTCGCCGCCCGACAGCTGGCCCGGCCGCGAGCACGCCTTGTCCTCGAGGCCGACCTCCCGGAGCATCTCGAGGGCCCGGCTGAAAGCGTCTTTGCGGGGGACGCCGCCGATCATCAGGGGGAAGCTGACGTTCTCGAGCGACGTGAATTCGGGCAGCAGGTGGTAGACCTGGAAGACGAAGCCGATCTTGCGGTTGCGGACCGAGGCGACCTCCCGGTCGGTCCCGGCGAAGACGTCCTCGCCGTCGAGAAAGACGCGGCCCTCGGACGGCCGGTCGAGCCCGCCGAGGAGGTTGAGGAGCGTCGTCTTGCCCACGCCCGACATGCCCATGACGGCCACGAGCTCGCCGCGCCCGAGGGTAAAATCGAGCCCCTCGAAAATGCGGAGCTCGCCCTTGGGCAGGGGGTAGGTCTTGCCCAGGCCTTCGGCGACGAGGACGGACTCACTCATATTTCAACGCCACCACGGGGTCGATCTTGGCCGCCCGGCGGGCCGGGAAGAGGGTCGAGACGAAGGTGATGAGGAGGGTCACGCCGACGATGACGGCGAGGTCGAACGGCCGCATCCGGAACGGGACGTGGGAGATCTGGTAGATGTCGACGGGGATCTTGATGAGCTCGAAGGCGTTGGCCAGTCCGCACCAGCCGAGTCCGAGGGCGACGCCCAGGGCCGTCCCGATGACGCCGATGAGGGCCCCCTGGAAAAAGAAGATCCGGTTGACCATCTGGGGGGTCGCTCCGATGGCCATGAGGATGCCGATGTCGCGGGTCTTCTCCATGACCATGAGGATGAGGGTGGCGATGATGTTCAGGGCGGCCACGATGACGATCAGGGTGATGGTCAGGAACATGATGTTCTTCTCGAGCTTGAGGGCCGAGAAGAGCGACTTGTTGAGCTCCATCCAGGTCGTGATGTAAACGACGGGCGGCAGGACCGCCTTGATCTCCTCGCCGATCGCCGGCGCCGCGAAGATGTCCGCGAGCTTGACCTGGATGTAGCTGGCCCGCCCCTCGAGGCCGAAGAGCTTCTGGGCGACGCCGATGGCGATGAGGGCCGTGGCGTTATCGAATTCGTAGAGGCCGGTGTTGAAGATCCCGGCGACCTCGAACGTCTTCCGCCTCGGCAGCAGGCCCGTCGGGCCCAAGGTCGAGGAGGCGGTGACGATGCCGACGACGTCGCCGACCTGGGCGCCTATGCGCAGGGCCAGCTCTCGCCCGAGGAGGAGCCCCTCGCGGGACCCGCCCGTCACGGGGATCTTGCCGGCCTCGAGCTTCTGGAGCCAGGCCGAGTCCGTGCGCTCCCTCTCGAAATCGATGCCCTTCACGAGCGCCCCCGAGCTCTCGCCGATCCCGGTGATGAGCACGGTGTTGTAGACGACGGGCGAGACGGATTCGACGCCGGGGATGGCCCGGATCTTCCCGGCCATCTCGTCGTAGCCTTCGAGGCCCCGGCCGCCGAGGTCCGAGACCATGACGTGGGAGGTGGCCCCGAGGATCTTCTCCTGGACGTCGCCCTGGAACCCGGTGATGAGGGCGATGGCGATGACCAGGGCGGCGACGCCGATGGCGATGCCGGCGACGGAGATCAGGGTGATGACGGAGATGAAGGCCTGCTTCCTCCTGGCCGTGAGGTACCGCCGGGCGACGAACAGCTCGAAGCTCATGGGCTTATTTCGGCCTCAGGAGGGGGAAGAGAATGACCTCCCGGATCGTCTTCCGGTCGGCCAGGATCATCGTCAGCCGGTCGATGCCGATGCCCTCCCCGCCCGTCGGCGGCAGTCCGTAGTCGAGGGCCTCGATATAGTCCATGTCGACGACGTGGGACTCCTCGTCGCCCCGGCGCCGCTCCGCGGCCTGCTCCTCGAAGCGGGCCCGCTGCTCGGCCGGGTCGGTCAGCTCCGAGAAGGCGTTGGCCACCTCCATCCCGGCGACGAGGAGCTCGAAGCGCTCGGACTCCTCCGGGTTCTCGCGCGAGGTCTTGGCCAGGGGCGAGATCTCCCGCGGCGGGTTGGTGATGAAGGTCGGCTGGACGATGTGGTCCTTGACGAAGCGGTCGAAGATGATATCGAGGGCCTTGCCGTAGGACTGGGGCTTCTTGTCCGGGGCCAGGCCGGCCGCGAACGCGATGAGCCCGGGGCGGTCTTCGAAGCGGCTGGGGGCCAGGCCGCTGTGCTCGACGCAGGCGTCGATGAACTTGAGCCGCTTGAAGGGGCGCTTGAAGGAGATCGTATGCTCGCCGTACGGGACCTCGTCCTTGCCGACGACCTCGACGGCCAGGCCCGACAGGAGCTCCTCGGTGAGGTCCATCATATCGAAGTAGTCTTTGTAGGCCTCGTAGAACTCGAGCATGGTGAACTCGGGGTTGTGCTGGGCGTCGATACCCTCGTTGCGGAAGCTCCGGTTGATCTCGTAGACCCGGGGCAGGCCGCCGACGACAAGGCGCTTGAGGTAAAGCTCCGGGGCGATGCGGAGGTAGAGATCGAGCCCGAGGGCGTTGTGGAAGGTCTTGAACGGCCGGGCCAGGGCGCCGCCGGGAATGGGGTGCATCATCGGCGTCTCGACCTCGACGTAGCCGCGGGCGTCGAAGAACCTCCGGATGTGGGCGACGACGGCGCTGCGCAGGCGGAAGACCTCGCCGACCTCCGGGTTCATGATGAGGTCGAGGTAGCGCTGGCGGTAGCGGAGCTCGACGTCCTGGAGGCCGTGCCACTTCTCGGGCAGCGGGTGGAGGCACTTGGCCAGGAAGGTGACGGCGTCGCAGAGGACGGTCAGCTCGCCGGTGCGCGTCTTGAAGAGGGTCCCGGAGACCGTGACGATGTCGCCGAGGTCGAAGAGGGCGAAGCGCTCATAGGCCTCGGCCCCGACCTTGTCCTCGCGGACATAGGCCTGGAGCTGCTGCCGCCCGTCGGAGATGTGAAAGAACGTCGCCCGGCCCATCCGGCGGAGGGACATGATCCGGCCGGGGACGACGACGGCCGCTTTCTTCTCTTCGAGCTCGGCCGCTGTCAGGCAGGCGAACGCCGCGACGGCCTCGGCGACCTCGTGCGTCCGGGCCGCCGTATAGGGGAAGAGCGGGACGCCCGCTTCCCCGAGCTTCCGGTATTTCTCCCGCCGCGCGACGTCCTGGTCGAGCTCGGCGGGCTCCTCTTTTTTACTCATGCTCTCCTTCTTTGGCCGCCCCGCCGGCTTTCGCCGGGGTCCCTTTGAGGCTCCGGACGACCGCGTCGAGGACGCCGTTGACGAAGACGGCCGATTCCTCACCGCTGTAGCGCTTGGCGATCTCGATCGCCTCGTCCATCACGATGGCCGGGACGAGCGCGGGCTCGTAGAGGAGCTCGCAGACCGCGATCCTGAGGATGTTCCGGTCGACCACGGCCATCCGGGCCAGGCGCCAGTTCTTCGAGGCCGCCTGGATGGCCCCGTCGATGTCCCCGCCGTGGGCCAGGATCGTCTCGACGATCCAGGTTCCGTAGGCGCGGGCTTCGCGCGCCGCCTTCTGATGCTCCCAGTAGACCTTGACCAGGTCCTTGGGATCGCCGGCGTTGAACTCCAGCTCGAACAGGATCTGGAGGGCGCACTCCCTCGCCCGGCGTCGTGGTCCCATGGCTCGAGCCGCGTCCCGCCCTCAGCGGAGGCCCGCCTCCTTGATGACGTTCAAGGTCTCGATGAGCGAGAAGGCGGCGTCGTAGCCCTTGTTGCCGGCTTTGGTCCCGGCCCGCTCGATGCCCTGCTCGACCGTGTCGACCGTCAGGATGCCGAAGGAGACGGGAACGCCGTCCTCCATGGCGATCTGGGCCAGGCCCTTGGTCACTTCGGCGCTGAGGAAGTCGAAGTGGGGGGTGTCGCCGCGGATGAGGGCGCCGACGCAGAGGATGCCGTCGGCCGACTTGGCCTTGGCCACCTTCTTGGCGATGATCGGGACCTCGAACGAGCCCGGCACCTTGTAGACGGTCAGGTCGGCCTCCTGGGCGCCCATCTTCTGGAGGGCCTCCAAGGCCCCCTCGAGCAGCCGCTCGGAGATGAAGCTGTTGAAACGGCTGACCACGATCGCGATCCGGAACCCCTTGGCTTGGAGCTTGCCTTGATAGATCTTCATGTCGTCACGCCTCCTTGTCGGAGATCGGCTTTGTTGAGGTCCGGCCTCCGCGCGGACCCCGCCGCCGAGGCGAGCCGGGGAACGGACAGGCCGGATGTTCATGGGGCCTTATTCTATCAGATGTCGGGGCGCAATTCATCCCCGGCCGCATCCGGCCCCTCCGTTGACCCGGGGGCCGGCCGGAGCGCCCTGTGCGCCGTCTTGCCGCCTTGAGGAAACGGGGGGATTATGATAGTTTGGCCCTCAAGGAGTTGAGGCATGAGAACGAAAACCGGATTCGCCGAGCTCACCCCGGACGCCCTGCGCTGGACGTGCTGTCCCGACGTCGTCCCCGTCGAATCGAGCGCGGAGGCCAGGGCCTGCACGGAGATCATCGGCCAGGAGAGGGCCCTGCGGGCCATCCAGACCGGACTCGACATCAAGAGCCTCGGCTACAACATCTTCATCACGGGCATGGTCGGCACCGGCCGGACGACAACGATCAAGCAGCTGCTCGACCAGCTCGAGAAGGCCGACAAAACGCCCGACGACATCCTCTATGTCAACAACTTCAAGTATCCGGACGAGCCCGTCCTCATCCTGTTGCCGGCCGGCCAGGGCAAGGCCTTCGCCGAAGCGATGACCAAGCTCATCGAGATGTTGAAGACGAACGTGCCCCAGCTCCTGAAAAGCCCCTATTACACGGACAAGCGCGACGCCCTCATCGAATCCCAGCAGAAGAAGCAGCGGGAGATCCTCCAGGCCTTCGAGGAGGAGGTGGCCGCGCAGGGCTTTTCCGTCATCCAGGTCCAGATGGGCCTGTTCAGCCGTCCCGACCTCATCCCCGTCCTCGAGGGGCAGCCCATCCCCTTCGCCAAGATCGAGGGCCTGGTCAAGGAAAAGAAGGTCCCCAAGGAGACGCTGGATGCCCTCCGCGCGAAGTACGAGGAGCTGACGGCCAAGCTCGAGGCGGTCTTCGACCGGCTCAAGGAGATCGACGAGGAGACGCGGACGCTGCTCCGGGGCTGGGACGAGGAGTCGATCACGCCCGTCATCCGCGGCGCCATCGACGACATGCGGTCGAAGTTCGGCTATCCCAAGATAGCCGCCTACCTCGACGAGGCCGAGAAGGCGCTGGTCAAGAACCTCGACGCCTTCAAGAACCAGAAGAAGGAGGAGAAGGAGAAGGAGCCGGTGGAGGACTTCCTCGAGTACCGGGTCAATCTCCTCGTGGACAACGCGGACCAGCACGGCGCGCCCGTGGTCATGGAGACCAACCCGAACTATGTCAACCTCTTCGGCTCGATCGAATCGACCATGTCGAGGATCGGGATGAGCCAGACCGACTTCACCCTGATCAAGGCCGGCTCGTTCCTCAAGGCCAACGGCGGCTACCTCGTCATCAACGCTCTGGACGCCCTCGTCGAGCCGGGCGTCTGGCCGGTGCTCAAGCGGACCTTGCGCAATCAGATCTTCGAGATCCAGAACTACCTCCAGATGTACCTGTTCACGAGCGCCCGCCTCAAGCCGGAGCCCATCAAGGCCGACGTCAAGGTCGTCATGATCGGCGACGCCTATATCTATAACCTCCTTTACTTCCAGGACGAGGACTTCAAGAAGATCTTCAAGATCAAGGCCGAGTTCGATTCGGAAATGGACAAGGCCGAGAAATCGTTCGGCGACTATGTCCGGTTCATCAAGAAGATCTGCGACGAGGACGACCTGCTGCCGCTCGACAAGGAGGGCATCGCCGGCCTTATCGAGTACTCGACGCGCATCGCCGGGCGGCAGAAGAAGCTGTCGACGCGGTTCCACATCATCGCCGACGTCATCCGCGAGGCGAGCTATTGGGCCCGCAAGAACAAGAAGACGGCCGTCGGGCGCGAGGACATCGACAAGGCTGTCGCCGAGCGGTTCGCCCGGGTCAGCCTCATCGAGAACAAGATCCAGGAGATGATCGAGGAGGGGACCATCCTCATCGACACAGAGGGCGCCGTGGTCGGCCAGGTCAACGGCCTGTCGGTCTACGACATGGGCCAGTTCATGTTCGGCAAGCCCGCCCGCATCACGGCCCGGACGGCCATGGGCCGGGCCGGGGTCATCAACATCGAGCGCGAGGCCGACATGAGCGGCCCGACCCACAACAAGGGCGTCCTCATCCTGGGCGGGTATCTGCGGGGAAAGTACGCCACCAGGCGGCCGATGTCACTGAGCGCCTCCCTGGCCTTCGAGCAGTCCTACGGCGGCGTCGACGGGGACAGCGCCTCATCGACCGAAGTCTACGCCATCCTGTCGAGCCTGTCGGGACTGCCCCTTCGGCAGGACCTGGCGGTCACGGGCTCGCTCAACCAGAGGGGCGAGATCCAGCCGATCGGCGGGGTCAATGAGAAGATCGAAGGCTTCTTCGAGGTCTGCAAGGCCAAGGGATTGACGGGCTCCCAGGGCGTCATCATCCCCCACCAGAACGTCCAGAACCTCATGCTCCAGGCCGACGTCGTCGCCGCGGTCAAGGACGCGAAGTTCCATGTCTATCCGGTCAAGACGATCGACGAGGGGATCGAGATCCTGACGGGCGTCGAGGCCGGCGCCGCCGATGCCCAGGGCGACTATCCGGACGGCACCGTCCACGGCCTGGTCGACAGGGAGCTTCAGAGGCTCGCCAAGGGCCTCAAGGCTTTTGCCGCGACGGGCGAGAAGGGCGAGGGGCTGCCGGACGGGTCGAAGTAACGGGCGGCGGCGTTTCGAGCCCGACGAGCTTCTTCAGCCGCCGGACCTCCGCGGTCCGCAAGTATCTCCACTGTCCGGTCTTGAGGCCCTCGGGGGTCAGGCCGGCGAAATCGACGCGCACCAGGCCGGCCACCGGAAATCCTATCGCTTCGAACAGCTTCCGGATCTCGCGCTTCCGGCCTTCATGGATCTCCACCTTGAGCGTCGTGTGACGGTGGCCGTGGCGGAGGACCATGATGCGGGCCGGGGCCGACTTGCGGCCCTCGAGGAAGATGCCCTGGCGGATCTTGTCGAGGTCCGCATCCCTCGGCTCGCCCTCGACGCGGGCCTCGTAGACCTTGCCGGCGCCGAAGCGCGGATGCGTCAGGCGAAGGGCCAGGTCGCCGTCGTTCGTAAGCAGGAGGGCCCCCTCGGTGTCGAGGTCGAGCCGCCCGACGGGATAGACCCGGGCGGGCACGTTTTTGAGGAGGTCCATGACGGTCGGCCGCCCGAACGGGTCCTTGACGCTGACGACCCGGCCGGCCGGCTTGTTGAGGAGGATGTAGACCTGCCGCTCCTCCTCCGCCTTGACGAGCTTGCCGCCGGCGACCACCTTGTCCCGCGCCGGGTCGATCTTCTCCCCGAGCTCCAGGACGACCTTGCCGTTGACGACGACGCGGCCCTCGGTGATCCAGACGTCGGCCTCCCGCCGCGAGCAAACCCCGGCGTGCGCCAGGAACTTATTGAGTCTCATTAACATAGGAAGGTCTCCCTATTATGGGGCTCACTCCGCCAACTGTCAAGCCGCATCTCTCCCGCCCGCGTCGGGCGGGCTTCTCTTCGGTTCGTCTCACGATTCCGAGAATCCTCCTCGTCGGCTATGCTCAGGATATCGCTCCTTGCCCCCGCGCCCCGGAAACCTGCAGATACGGTTTCCCCCGCCTCCGGCGGGTCCCCCTTCCCTCACGGGGGCTTTGGAGCGATATCCATCGCAGCCTCGAGATGGATTCCCGGGAATGGGAGAAGGACGTTATTTTGAGGGATCGATGTAATCAAGCAAATGAACAGAAATAGCCGGGGAAGGCCCCGGAAGAAGGGGCGGCGGGGTGTCGTCGGAGTGAGCATAGAGCGGTGATTTAGCACTCCCGGGACAGAGACGCGGAGTCTTTAACCGGCTCTGGACCGGGAGGGCGTCTCAAATCACCGCAGCGAACGGAGATGATCCCCGCCGTCCCTCCGGGGCCGTCATGGGTATCGGGGGGACTTGTTGAGGCGTCATGCTGAACCAACTTTTCGGAGTTTCGTATACATAAGGTAGAATAGACAAGGTATATCCATGGCCAAGCTGCAGCTCAAAGAATCGTTCACGATGGCCCTCGTCTCCCTGAGGTCCAACAAGCTCCGGACCTTCCTGACCCTCCTCGGCATCATCATCGGCGTCCTGACCATCATCGCCGTCGTCTCCGTCATCCAGGGCCTCAACAACTATGTCTACACGAAGATGTCGTTCTACGGGGCCAACGATTTCTCGGTCCAGAAGTTCTCCATGATCGGGACGTCCCTCAACGATTTCCGCGAACAGATGAAGCGGAAGGACATCACCCTCGCCGAGCGCGACCTCATCCGGGCCAACTGCCCCGCCTGCGAGCTCGTCGGCGCTTCCACCTCGTCCAGCGCGACCGTCAAGTACGGCAGCCAGTCGCTCAAGGAGACCGAGGTCCGCGGCGTGACCTACCTCGACCACGAGATCGGCTCGGTCGTCGAGCTCACGAGCGGCCGCCATCTCCAGAGCATGGACGAGACGAACTCCCGCTTCGTCTGCGTCATCGGGTCCGACATCGCCGAGAAGGTCTTCGGCTCCCTCGATCCGCTCGGCCGGTGGCTCAGGGTCGGCGGCCGGAATTTCCAGATCATCGGCGTGGGCAAGAAGAAGGGCAAGATCCTGGGCTACAGCCAGGACAATTACGTCCGCATCCCCATCACGACCTTCATGAAGGTCTACGGTTCGCGCCGCTCGCTCAGCATTAACATCCATACGAACTCGCAGGAGGAGATGGCCCAAGCCCAGGAGGAGGTCCGGACGGTCCTCCGGTCGTGGCGGAAGCGGGGCTACAACGACCCCGACGACTTCTCCTTTGCCACGTCCGAGACCTTCATCCAGTTCTACAAGACGGCCACATCGGGCATCTACTTCGCCATGATCGCCGTGTCCTCGATCGCCCTCCTCGTCGGCGGCATCGTCATCATGAACATCATGTTCGTCTCCGTCTCCGAGCGGAAGAAGGAGATCGGCATCCGCATGGCCGTAGGAGCGCGGCGCCGGGACATCCTCTACCAGTTCCTCATCGAATCCGCGGTCATCTCGGGCCTGGGCGGGTTCATCGGCATCGCCCTTGGCTTTCTCGTCGCGCGGATCGCGTCCGCGGCGACGTCCATGCCCTCGAGCGTCGAGCCCGCCTCGATCGTGCTGGCCATGGTCATGTCCTGGTCGATCGGCCTGTTCTTCGGCATCTACCCGGCCAACCGGGCGGCCAAGCTCGATCCCGTCGAGGCCCTGAGGGCGGAACAATGAGGCTCCAGATCTTCCGCGAAGTCTTCCGCATGGCCCTCGATTCCCTGCGCTCCCACAAGCTGCGCTCGTTCCTGACCATCCTCGGCATCGTCATCGGGGTCATGACCGTCATCGGCATGGTCTCCATCATCCAGGGCCTCAACAAGAGCTTCCTCTCCGAGCTCCAATCGGCCGGCTCCGACATCATCATCATCACCAAGAACGAGGCCGTCCAGATGGGGCGGATGACCGACGAGCAGCGGACGCGCAAGGACCTGACTTTCGAGGACGCCCAGGCCATCGAAAAGGGCGCCCCCCTCGTCAAGGCCGTCGCCGTCAGCATCTATGTCAGCCCCTTCGACCAGGTCGAGGTCAAGTACCGGAACGAGAAGAGCGACACGGCCATGGTCATCGGGATGAACGACAAGTGGCCCGTCGTCATGTCCCTCTATCTGCCGCGCCTCGGCCGGTTCCTCACCGAGTCCGAGGTGGCCCGCAGCGCCCGGGTCTGCGTCCTCGGCTCGGAGACCGCCGACCTTCTTTTCCCGACGACGAACCCGGTCGGCAAGGAGATCCGCGTCGGGCCCGAGGCCTTCACCGTCATCGGCGTCCTGAGCAAGCGGGGTCAGATGTTCGGCCAGAGCCGCGACAATTTCGTCGGCCTGCCCATCACGACGCTGATGAAATACTTCCGCTACGAGAAGGACCGCCTGGAGATCATCGCCGCTCCCCGCGCGCAGGACACGCTCGGCGAGACGATCGAGGAGATCACCAACGTCCTCCGCCAGCGGCGCAAGGTCCCCTCCGGAAAGCCCAACGACTTCTCCATCATGACCCAGGACACGATGGTCGATCTCTACAACCAGCTGACGGGCGCGGCCTACCTGGTCATGATCGTCATCTCCTCGATCGGCCTTCTCGTCGGCGGCATCGGGGTCATGAACATCATGCTCGTCTCGGTCAAGGAGCGGACCCGCGAGATCGGCATCCGCAAAGCCATCGGGGCCCGCGCGGGCGACATCCTGAAGCAATTCCTCATCGAGGCGATCTTCCTGACCGGGGTCGGCGGCGTCATCGGCGTCCTGGTCGGCTTCGGCATCGCCCTCATCGTCAAGGCGGCCACCCCTCTCCCGGCGACGGTCTCCCTCTGGTCGGTCGTGCTGGGGCTTTCGGTATCGGGGGCCATCGGCCTGTTCTTCGGCATCTTCCCGGCCCAAAAGGCCGCCCACATGGACCCCATCGTCGCCCTGCGCTACGAATAAGACCTCAGATTGAAATCGGGAGGGCTCCCGGCTCAGCTCAGGATATCGCCCCTCGCTTCCCCGCCGGGAAGCGCCGCTCCTCCAGGTCATTCCGGAGCAGCGCTGATGGTCGTTCCGAAGACTCCACTCCCTGCCTGTCCCCCTTCCCTCATGGGGGCCTCGGAACGATATCCTATGCCGCCTCGCTGCGGGATCACCCCGATATTGGGAGAAAGACCATCAGATCAATTTGTTTATTTCTGGGCGGGTGGGGGCGGAGGGCTGGGCGCCGGGACGGGTGACCGAGATGGCCGCGGCGGCCTGGGCGAAGCGGAGGGCTTCGGACAAGGGGAGTTTCTCGGCGAGCGCCACGGCCAGGGCCCCGTTGAAGACGTCGCCCGCCGCCGTCGTGTCGACGGCGTCGACCTTGAAGGCCGGGACCGGCCCTTCGAATTCCGGTGCAGACGCGTAGACCCCGCGCTCCCCGAGGGTGACAACGACTCTGGCCGCGCCGCGCGCCCGGAGCCTCGCGGCCGCGCGGCGGACGCCGTCCGCGTCCCTGACTGCGATCCCGGAGAGGAGCTCGGCTTCGCTCTCGTTGGGGGTCAGGACGGAGACGAGGGACAGGAGATCCTCGTCGAGCGGGCGGGCCGGGGCCGGATTGAGGATGACCGGGACGCCCTTCTCCCCCGCCTTCCGCACCGCGGCTTCGACGGTTTCGATCGGTGATTCGAGCTGGACGAGAACGATGTCCGCCGCGGCGAAGGCCTCGGCCGCGCTCTCGACGTCCGCGGCGGAGAGGAGCGCGTTGGCGCCGGAGGCGACGGAGATGCTGTTCTCGCCCCGGTCGTCCACGTCGATCAGGGCGACGCCCGAGGCCGCGCCGGGGGTCCGGAGAACGAAACGCGTGTCGATGCCGTCGGCCCTGAAGCCGGCCAGAGCCCGCTCGCCGAAGATGTCGTCGCCGACCCGGGCGACGAGTGTCACACGCCCTCCGGCCCTGGCCGCGGCGACGGCTTGATTCGCTCCCTTGCCGCCGCCCGCCATCGTGAACTCCCCGCCCAGGATGGTTTCCCCGGGCCGCGGTATGCGCGGGACACGGATGATCATGTCCGTGTTGGAGCTGCCGACGACCAGGACGCGCTTCACGCGTTGTCCCGCAGCCACGCCGCGGCGGCGTCGACGGCGTCCCCGAGCCTGGCCCGATCCGCCATGACCAGTTCGACGAGCGAGGGGCCACCCCCGCCCTTGACGGGGACGACCGCGGCGACGACGGGGACGACTTGCCTGAGGTCGGTCTTGAGGGCCTCCGACCGGGCGACGAGAACATGGGCCTGGCTCTCTCCGACGGCCCCATAGGCCACGGCGAATGGCCCGCCTTTGACGATCGCGAGGGCCAGGAAGCGGGCCTCCTCCGGCGTCTTGTCCTCGAGGACGCCGGCGATGACGCGCCCCGCAGCCGAGCGGATGATCTCCCGGGATTCGAAGGCCGCCAGCCGCTCCTCGAGACGGCGGGCCCGCTTTTTAAGGGCCTTGCCCTCGGCCGAGAGCTTCTCGACCGGCCCGGCCACGTCCGCGGCCGGGCAGGAGAAGGCCGCGGCCAGCTTCCGCGCCGACCTGTCCTTGGCCCGGTAGTCCCGCAGGGCCCTCCCCCCGCACAGGAATTCGAACCGGAGGTTGCCGCGGATCTTTTCGGTCCCGCCGACCCTGATCAGGCCGATCTCGCCGGTCCGCCGGACGTGCGTCCCGCCGCAGGCCGAAAAATCGAACCCGTCGACTTCGACGACCCTGAGGAGCCCTTGTTTCTTCGGGGGCCGCCTCAGAGGCACTTCGCCGATCCTCTCCTCGGGCACGAAATAGGTCTTGACCGGCCGGTCCTCCCAGACGACGGCGTTGGCCCGATCCTCGACCCGGTCGCAGTCGGCGTCGGAGATCGACTTCAGCCCGATCTCGAGCGTCGAGACGTCCGCGCCCATGTGGAAGGATAGGGTCTCGCCCTTGAGGAGCTCCCAGAAGGCCTGCGACAGGACGTGCTGCCCGGTGTGCTGCTGCATGTGGTCGGTCCGTGTCGCCGCGTCGATCCTCCCGCGGACCGGCCCGGCCGGGATCTCCGACCCCAGGACGTGGAGGATCACGCCGTCGAGCTCAACGACCGCGAGGACGTCGACATCGTTGATCGTCCCCTTGTCCCAGGGTTGCCCGCCCGACTCGGGGTAGAAGGCCGTCCGGTCGAGGACGACAGCGGGGTGTCCGTCGTGCTCCCGCCGCTCGACGGCCTCGGCCTCGAACTCGAGGAGGTACGGGTCCTCGTAATAAAGCCGCCGCGTTTCGGCCATGGGTGTCTCCTCCGGCGCCATTATATCAACAAAGAAATGGGGACGTTTCTATTTTTATAAGATGCGGAAGATCAGGAGCTCCAGCAGGGCCACGGCGAAGACGACGGCCGCGGGCCCGGCGAGGATGCGATAGACGTCTTTCAGGTCGGCCTTGAAATAATCCGCGGTCAGGGACAGGCAGAGATGGGCCGGAGAGAGAAGGATGCCGACGAAGCCGCTGACGTAGGCGAAGGTCAGCAGGACCATGTCGGGCGCCCCCTTGCCGATGATCGGGACAAGCAGCGGAAAGGAGATGGCCACGAAGGCCTGATTGACGCCCGTCAGCAGGCCGACGACGAACGGGGCCGCGAACACCAGCGCGTACGCCGACAAACCGTGGGGCGGGACGGCCCGGACGACGGCGTCGAGCGCCCCCGAGGACTCGAGGACCTTCTTGAAGACCATGACGGCGATGATGAGCCAGACCGTCCGGATCGAGAAGCCGCGGACGACGACGCCCCACCGGGACTTGAGGCCGCCCCGCGACGTCAGCTGGGTCAGGACCGAGGCGGCCGCGAGCGCGATGAGCATGTTCAGCCGGAAGGCAAAGATGAGGACGATGGTCAGGACGATGGGCCAGATGCTGAAGACGACGCGCCCGGCGTCCTTCCACGAGCCGCACCGCTCCCGCTCGCAAGGCAGTCGCGGCAGCTTCCGGAACAGGACAAAGATCCCGGCCCCTATGGCCACCAGGCTGAACGGCACCTGGTAAAGGCTGATCTTCCAGACCGGGACCTGGAAGATGGCCGCGGCCATGATGATATTGATGTAGAGGGGCCACCAGTATTCCCAGACGTGCCGGAACCAGTAGTTGAAGAAGGTCTTCCAGGCCGGGTCGACCTCCCAGCGGCGGGCCGCCTCCTCGACGATGGGCGCCCCCATCATGGCCCCGCCCATCATCGGCAGGAGGCCGATGAAGGCCGAGGGGATGGCCAGGATGAGCCGGTCGTCCCGGACGAGGTTCTTCAGCGCGCCGACCATGGTCCGGAAGGCCCCGCTCGATTGGAGGAACTCGCCGAGGTAGAGGACGAGGATGACGATCCCGGCGAGCTCGAGCGTCTCCCACGACGTCGCGCCGGCCAGGACGGCCCGGCCGAAGGCGCCGGGGGTCATGCCGAACAGCGCGGCCGCAAGACACGTGTCGAGGAAGAGGATCAGGCCGAGGTCCCATTTTAAGCGGATGAGGACGAGCAGGAGGGCGACGATGAGGGCGACCTTGCCCAGGACGATCATCTCAGACGAGCCTGTCGACCCCGGCGGCGGCCAGCACGCGGACGGTCGTCTTGAAGTGGGTCTTGGCCACTTTGTCGAGGATGCCCGGCCCCTTCTCGCGGACGAGCTTCACGGCCGCGGCCTCGACCTGCTCCGAGGCGCCCTTGGGCAGCTCCGTCCCGACGTCCTTTGAAAGATAGTGCAGCCTCGTCAGGAACTCCGCCCGGGCGAGGATCGAGGCGGCCGCGACCGCGGCGTCCTCCTCGGCCCGGGGCATCTGGACGAGCTCGATCTCCCTTCCCTTCTGGAGCAGGGCGTTGCGGACGAACCGCTCGTCGCCGAACTGGTCCGTGATGGCCTTCCCGGCCGGGACGCGCTCGAGGATGTTCTCGATGGCCCGGGCGTGCCCCCAGGCCAGCAGCCGGTTGAGGTTGCGGAGCTTGGCCCAGAGTTCGTTGTATCTCTCCGGGCCGATGCTGATGACGGAGTGGTACGGGTAGCCCCGCTTGAGGGCCTCGGCGATCTCGCGGCAGCGGGCGTCCGAGGTCCTCTTCGAGTCCTTGACCCCGAGCTCCCGCATGACCCCTTCCTGGCCTTCGGGCAGGAAGAAGGCGGCAATGACGAGCGGCCCGAAAAAATCCCCCTTGCCCGATTCGTCCGAGCCGATATGCCCGGGCTCGGCCGGGAAAAGCCCCGCGGCCATCAGTCCTTCCCGTAGATGATGCGGCCCTCGAAGACGGTCATCCGGACCTTGGTCCCGCCGATCTCCTCGGGCGGGATGGTGAAGATGTCGCGGTCGAGAACGACGAGGTCGGCCAGCTTGCCGGCTTCGATCGTCCCCTTGGCCGCCTCGGCGAACTGGGCCCAGGCGCCGCTTGCCGTGTAGGCGCGGACGGCCTCCTCGACGCTGACCTTCTCTTCCGGGATCCAGCCGCCGGGCCTTTTCCCGTCGAGGGTCCGGCGTGTCACCGCGGCGTAGATCCCCAGGATGGGGCTCAGCGGGGCGACCGTCCAGTCCGACCCGAAGGCGAGGACCGCCCCGGCCCGGCGCAGGGATTCGAACGCATAGGTCGTCTTGGCCCGCTCGGGCCCGATCTTGCCTTCGGCCCAGCGTCCGTCGTCGATGGCGTGATAAGGCTGGACGGAGGCCACGAGCCCGAGCCGGCCGAACCGGGCGATGTCGGCCGGCCTCATGTGCTGGGCGTGTTCGACACGCCAACGCCTGTCGCGCGGGCCGTTCGCGGCCACGGCCTTCTCAACCATATCGAGGAGCAGGCTGTTGGCCCGGTCGCCGATGGCGTGGACGGCCAGCTGCAGCCCGGCCCGATCGGCCTCGAGGATCCGCTTTTCCATGATCCCTTCGGGGAACATCTGGCCGTGGAGGAGCCCGGACGTCTTCGGATCGTCCGTGTACGGCTCGAAGAAATAGGCCGTCGCCGAGCCGAGCGAGCCGTCCATGAAGGCCTTGAGGCCCGCCAGCTGGAGATACGGGTCGCCGAACGGGGACTTCAGCTTGAGCCGGGCCAGCGCGTCGACCTCCGTGATCGGGATGTAGACGTGGACGCGGGTCGTCAGACGGCCGCGACGGGCCATCTCCTGGAAGATCTCCAGGCTCGACGCGTCGGCCATCTCGTTGACCGAGGTGACGCCGTTCTCCGCAGCGTGGCGCACCGATGCTTCGGCCGCTTCGAGCTTCTCGTCGAACGTGGGATCGGGGATCTTGGCATAGACGAGGTCCATGGCCGTGTCCTTGAGGATCCCCGTCGGCTCGCCGGTCGCCGGGTCCTTGACGATCTCGCCGCCCGGCGGGACGGGGGTCGTCCTGGTGACGCCGGCCAGCTTGAGGGCCAGGCTGTTGGCCAGGATCATATGCCCGTCGAGACGGTTGACGCAGACGGGATTGTCGGGCGTCACGGCGTCGATCCAATCCTTGCGCGGCAGCTCGACCGGGGTGAGCTGCTGGTGGTCCCAGTCGCCGTTGAGGACCCACCGCCCCGGCCCGATCTCCCTGGCCTTGGCCGCGATGCGGGCCACAAAGTCCTCCCGGCTCTTCGCCTCGCGGAGTTGGATGCTCTTCAGGGCGAACCCGCCGGCCAGGAAATGGGTGTGGCTGTCGATGAACCCCGGCAGCACCAGCGCGCCGCCGAGCTCGACGAGCTTCGCCCCGGAGGGCGACAGGGCCCGCAGCTCCGCCGCCGTCCCGACCGCGAAGATCTTGCCGTCGCGGACGGCCACGGCCTCGGCCCACGGCCGCGCCGGGTCGCCCGTCCACACTTTCCCGTTGACCAGAACCAGGTCGACCATGTTCCCCTCCGCGGCCGTCCTGCAGCCCGTCGCGAGCCCGAGCGCCAGGATGAGCGATAACACGCCGTAAACGTTTTTCATTATCGTTCCTTCGCAACCCTATATAAAAGAAATGTCGGCTGAAAGCAACCCGTCATATCATCTTGTCATATCTTCTATGCCACATCGATCGCCACAGACAAGCGCGCATGGCTATGCCTAGAGGCGGCCGGAAAAAGCGGCGAGGAGGGCAGTCGAACCCGACATTGGAAAAGTTTAGCTGGACCGAAGCCGGATGAGGGCAGTTTCAGGGGAAACCGCCAAAACGTGTTTGAGCGAGGCGTAGCGCACGCCGAGCGAGTTGTTTTGGCGCCGAGTCCGGCGCACGGCCCGGCGTTTCCAAACTTTTCCAGGAGGGAGAGGCTGACCGCCGAGCCGCCCCGAGGCCGACGGAGGCGGCAGCGCCGAGGTGCCTCCATGCATGTCTTTGACGAGTGTGATAGAATAGGCCGCTTGACGGACGCCCGGGCGTCCGTATCCTTTCGGAGGACCCTAATGATCGACGCGACCAACATCCGCAAAGGCATGATCATCATCATGGACGGCACCCTGTACCGGGTCATGGAGATGCAGCTCATCACGCCCGGCCGGTGGAAGGCCATGGTCCAAACGAAGCTGCGCAACATCCTGGTCGGCTCCCAGACCGAACACCGCTTCCGTTCCGAGGAGCGGCTCGAGCAGGCCCGCCTCGACGAGCTGGAGATGGAATTCCTCTACGAGCAGGGCGGCGATTACTTCTTCATGAACCTCGAGAACTACGAGCAGGTCACCATGAACGCCGAGGCCATCGGCGAGGCCGTCAAGTACCTCAAGCCGAATACGGTCATCGAGGTCGAGATGTACGACGGCAAGGCCGTCGGCGTCAATCTCCCCCACATCATGGACCTCAAGGTCGCCAGCACCGAGCCCCGCCTCCAAGGCGCGACCAAGACGGCCCTCTACAAGCCCGCCGTACTCGAGACCGGCGCGATCGTCCAGGTGCCGGAGTTCATCAAGGAAGGGGACGTCATCCGCGTCGATACGCGTGAGGACAAGTACCTCGAACGGGCCAGGAAGTAGCCCGGACTCAGAAGTTCTGCCGGAACACCCCGACGTTCCCGTAACTGTCCCGGACCCTCACCGTGACCTGGTTCTCCGCCCCGGCCGGAAGCTTCAGCGAGATCTTGAACGATTCGCTGCGCGAGTCGGCGATCCCGTCGACCGGGAATACGACGAGCCATTCCCCGGGCCGGACGAGCACCTTGGCCTCCTCGATGTAGGAATAAGCGTCCTCCGCCTGGAAGGCGATGTCGAGCCCGGCCCCGGTCCTCGCCGCGGTGAACCCCTTGACGACGGGCAGGGAGTTGTCGATGACGAGGGGCGGGCTCGTCTTGTCGGACTTGAGCTCGAGACCCAGCGGATTGGACGGCGAATCGGAGGCCGTGAGCCGGAAGAGATAGGTCCCGTCCGGGAAGGCGAGCGTGTCGAAAGCGTAGATCGTCTCGGCCCAGGCCGGTTCGAGGACGCGCCATTCGGTCTCGCCGTCCTTCCTGACGGCCAGCGCGTACCGGAGCGTGTCCCCGTTCTCGTCGGCCGCGTCCCACGTGACCGTCTGGAAGCCCTTGCGCTCGGATCTCCGGGCCGCCATGCCCATGCGGAGCTCGTCCGCCTTCTGCGGCGCCTCGGCGAGGTTCCTCTCGACGCCGAGGATGACGTCATCCTGGTCCGGGAGCTTGAGAAGGACCTCGTTCGGCTTCAGGAACTCCAACCGGGTCACCGACGGGGCCACGTTCGCCTGCAGGTAGAACACGGTCAGGCGGTTGAAGACGGGCGAGGCCTTGCCGGTCTGCGTGCGCAGGAGGACCTTGACCTGCAGAAAGCGGGCCTTCGGGCTGAGGACCTGTTCCTCCGTCTTGCCGTAGAAGGGCGACCAGTCCGTCCAGGTCGCGTTGGGCTCGCTCGTATTGCCGCTCCGGCTCTGGAGCTGGACCGAGGCCCCGGCGGCCACGGCGGCGTCCCACACGATGCGCCCCCATGAGGCCTGTGTCCGGGCGTCGAGGACCGGGCTCGTGTATTCACCCGTGAAGCGCTGCTCGGTGAGCAGCAGCCCGAAGTAGCAGGGGTTGTTCGACAGGACGTAGATCTTGGAATCGAGGGGCACGAGCTGGTAGACCTGCTCGGAGCTCTGCTGGAGGAGCAGAGCCACCTTCTCGTCCCGGTCCACGGAATAGATCCGGCCTTTGCCGCCGGTGCCGAAGACGACCCTGTTCCCGTCCTCGCGCCAGAGAAGGGAGTAGATCATCTCGTCGTCGGAGCTCCACAGGCGCTTGGCCAGCCCGTCGGCGGTGAGGCGATAGAGCGCCCCGCCGTCCTTGGCCGAGAGGCCGGCGGGCGGCGCCGCGCCCGAGGCGGTCGCGGGCCGGCTCACGCCTCCGGAGGCGCTGACGGTGAGGACGACCTCGCTGTCGAGACGCACGGGCGCCTCCGAGCCCTCGTCCTTCCGCGCCCGCGTCGGCGTCCCCGACGCCGCGGCGTAGATCAACCCTTCGCGGTCGAGGGCCAGGGCCCGAACTTCTTCGTAGGGCGTCTCGAAGAGGACCGCCGCGCGCCCCTCCGTCGAGATCCTGTAGACGAGCCCGTTGCCGCCGCTCCCGGCGACGACGTCCCCGCGGGAGGTCCGCTCGAGGCAGAGGATGTGGTTCTCGGCGGCCTTGAAGAACATCCGGCCTTCGCCGAGCGGGGAGATCCGGTAGATGCCGCCGCTCTCGCCGACCGCCGCCCAAAGCTCGCCCGAGTCGAGGAAGAGAAGGTCCCAGATGTATTTTTCCGCCGGATTGAAGAACTCCTCGCCCTTGCCCTTGTCCGTGATCTTGTAGACCTTTCCGTTCGGGGACGTTGCGGCATAAAGCGTCCCCTTCCTGTCCCGAACGAGCGAGGTCACGTCCATTTCAGAGGCCTGGAACCAGAGCTCGGCCTTGCCGTCCTTGTCGATGCGGTAGACCTTGCCGCCGTGGCCCGTGCCGAGGAACGTCACGCCGTCCTCCGTCGCCAGGACCGAGAGATAGAACTCTTCCTGGGGGGCCGCGATCTTCTCTTCCTTGGGCGCAAGGGCGAGCGAGCCGTCGTAAGAGACCGAGATGCCGTCGAACTTGCCCCGCAGATAGTCGTCCCGGGTCCGGAGCTCCCACTTCTGGGGCACGACGGCCTGGAGGGACGAGGCCAGCACGAGGGATCCGAGGACGGCGGGCAGGGTGCGTTTGCGCATATCGAGGGCTCCTACTTCGTTACTTGCGGATGCGGACGGGGATGGTTGCCCCGCCCTTGAACACGTAGGGGATGGCGAGCTGGTATTCGCTCAGCGTCGACCGGGTGATCTCCGTCGGGCCCGCGGCCGAAGCCCGAGGCGAAGCGAACATCGTCTTCAGCGTCGGCGGCAGGTTGGGCATCTCCTCCCCCTTTAGGAAGAGACCCGGCTTGGTGGCCATGATCCTGAAATAGATCCTGTTGTTCTTGCGGAGATTGCTGAGCAGCCGGACGAGCTGTTCGAGGCTCCTCGGGACGTACTCCTGGATGCGGTACTGGGCCCGCTCGATCTGCTGCATCGACGCGGCGTCGCCGACGAGGATCTGGAATTCGCTCCCTGCGGGCAGCGCGGGGGCGGCGATCGTGACCTCCTCGGCCAGACTCTTCTCGTCCTGCGTCCGATAGTACGCCTTGAGACGGATGGCCTCGCCCGGAGAGACCTCGTACTTGTCGAGGAGCACCTTTTCGAGGGTGGCCAGCCGGCTCTCCTCGATGGCCCGGACATTGAGGTCGACGCGGTAGATGCCGACGTCCTTGAACTCGTTGTTCAACAGGTAGTGGACGACGGCGGCCAAGAGCCCGGACAGGCCCACGGGAGGAGCGTCGTAGCTGCCGGAAAAGAGGTCTTCGAGGTGCACGCCGAGGCCGCCCTTGTCGAGAAAGACGTCGGCGTTGAAATCGAGCGAGACGTCGCCGTAGTTCCGCGCCTCGCTCGTGACCAGCCCGGAGACGGCCATGTTGATGAGCGCCGGGGTCAGGAACTTGTCGGCGACAAGCTTGAGCTTGTACTCTTTGCGGGTGGCCGGCCCGGTCTGGAACACGATGTTGAGCGGGATGAGATGCGGCAGGGCCCCGATCTCTCCCGCCGCTCCGGGCGTCCGGTCCTGGCTGAAGCGGCCGATGACCGGGCCCATCGAGGCCAGCTTGAACGAGCTCTCGAGGCTGGGCATGACCGTGATGACATCGGCCCGGGTCATGGCGTAGTCGACCTGGCCCAGGTTGTAGACCGGATGGCCGAAAGCGAGGACCCTGTTGCCGTCGACGTAGGTCGCCGTTCCGACCGCGGACATATCGAGGTCGCCGCCGATGAGCTGCACCCCGACGGCATCGCCCTCGCGGAGAGAGGCGGCGGCCGGCGCGTCGGAGGGCTTGGCCTGCCCGCCGGTCCCGCCCCGGAGGGCCCGGAAGCCCAGGGGGGCGAAGAACGAACGGACCCTCTCGAAGGCCCGGGCGGGGAAACCGCTGACGACGAGCGGCAGCTCGAGGGGCGCGAGGGTCAACCCGCTCCCCCGGCCGCCGCGTCCGGTCGCGAGCGCCTCCAGGAACGTCCCGGAAAGCTCCTCCTGGGTCATGCCTTCGCGGATGATGACGGCCGCGGCGGCGCCCGGCGCGGCTTCTTCCGGCGTCGTGCCGACGGCGAGCATCTCCTCGATCGGCGTGATCCCGGCGATGGCCTCCTTGGAGAAGCTGAAGCCGTAGGCGACGGCGCCGATGAGCTTGCCGTCGATATAGACGGGGCTGCCGCTCATGCCGCCGATGATGCCGGTCGATTCGAGGCCCCGTCCCGTGAGCCGCGCCAGGATGACGCTGCGCTTGGGCGAGGTGTTGGCGAGGACGCCGAGGATCTCGGCCTCGAAATCCTCGATGACCCGGCCCTGAAAGACGCTCTTGCCGCGGCCCTTCATGCCGGGCTTGACCTGCGACAGGGGCATGGTGATGGTCGCCGCCTGGGCCGCCGCGGCGGCCGCGAGCCAGACGAGCGCGAGGAGAGAAGCGAGCCGGGTTTTCTTCGTCATGGTCCGGTCTCCGGGCCTGCTCAGATGATCCCCAGGGTCCGGCCGCATTTCTCGAAGGCCGCGAGAACGGCGTCGAGCTCCTCGTCGGTGTGGCCGGCCCCGTAGCTCGTCCGGATCAGGGCCTGCCCGTGGGGGACTGCGGGATAGACGACCGGAGTCGTGAAGATCCCTTCTTCCCGCAGGAGCCTCCAGAGCATGAAGCCCTTCTCGTCGTCGCCGACGAGGACGGGGATGATGGGCGTCTGCGAGCGGCCCGTATCGTAGCCCATGGCCCGGAGGCCGGTCCGCATGCGCTCGGTGACGGCCCAGAGACGGGTCCGGAGCTCGGGCTGCGTCTCGAGCATGTCCAGGATGGCCAGGACCGAGGAGACCGAGGCCGGCGTCGCCGCGGCGCTGAAGATGAGCGACCGGGCGTGGTGCTTGATGTAGGAGATGACCGGCTTCGCGCCGGCCACGACGCCGCCGATCGAAGCGAAGGTTTTGCTGAAGGTGCCCATGACCAGATCGACCTCGTTTTCGAGGCCGAAATGCTCGGGGGTGCCGCGGCCTTTCGCGCCGAGGACGCCGATGCCGTGGGCGTCGTCGACGAGGATCCGGGCTCCGTATTTCCGGGCCAGAGGGACGATGCCCGGCAGGTCGGCGATGTCCCCCTCCATGCTGAAGACGCCGTCGACGACGATGAGCTTGCCGGTCCCGGCGTCGAGCGAGGCCAGCAGCCGCTCGAGGTCCTTCATGTCGTTATGGCGGTACTTGTGGACCTTCGCGAACGACAGGCGGCACGCGTCGATGATGCTGGCGTGGACCATGCGGTCGATGAGGATATCGTCGCCTTTGCCGGCGATCGTGGAGATGATGCCGAGGTTGGTCTGATAGCCCGTGCTGAAGGTCAGGGCGGCCTCACGGTCCAGGAACTTGGCCAGCCGCCGCTCGAGCGTTTCGTGGAGGTCGATCGTGCCGGTCAGGAAGCGCGAGCCGCAGGTCCCGACCCCGTAGCGGTCGACCGCCTCTTTGGCCGCCGCCTTGGCCCGGGGATGATCGGCCAGGCCGAGGTAGTTGTTCGAGCCGACCATGATCATCGGCCGGCCCTCCGACCTTGATGCGGTTCCCGACCGCCTCCTGGATGGGGGTGAAGTAGGGGTACAGGTCGGCCGCCTTGAGCTCGTCGGCCCGGGTAAAGGACAGGCACTTGTCGAAAAGGTCCACGCGCGTCTCCTCTGATTCCGTCGATTCCGAAGATACGCCCACGGCGTCATTGACCGCCGCGGCCGAATCTCATACAATCCGGCCCATGCGAGTCCTGGTCACCGGAGGAACGGGCTTCCTCGGGAGCCATCTCGTCGAAGCGCTCCTCGAAAGACCCGGCGTCGAGGTCATCGCTCTCGTCCGCGACCCGTGCAAGCTGCGCTGGCTCGAGGGGATCGAGCGGGTGCGCCTCCTCACCGGGGACCTCGGGAGCGTGCCCGTCCTGCCGGCCGGCCTGGCCTGCGTCTATCACGCGGCCGGACTGACCAAAACCCTGAGACCGAAAGAATATTATACTGTAAACCGCGAAGGCACGGCAAATCTGCTCCGGGCCCTCGAGGCTCAGTCCGGCGATCTCCGCTTCGTCCACGTGAGCAGCCTGGCCGCCGTCGGGCCCTCGTCCCCCAGGGGGGGCGTCTGCGAAGACGATCCGCCGCGGCCCGTCTCCCCTTACGGCGAGAGCAAGCTCCAGGCGGAGCGGGAGGTGCTCAAGTACAAGGACCGCTTCTCCGTCGTCCTCCTCAGGGCAGCGGCCGTCTACGGGCCCCGGGACGAGGACTTCCTGGAGTTCTTCCGCTGGATCAAGCGGGGCATCAAGCCGATCCTCGGGCGCCAGAAGCGGCTGAGCCTCATCTATGTCCGTGACGCGGTCCGGGCCTGCCTGATGGCCAGCGACACCGGCCGCCCGAGCGGGGAGATCTTCAACCTCGCCGACCCGCGGGCCTACAGCTGGGAGGACATCGGGCGTATCGCCGCCGGGATCCTCGGCAAGAGGCCGGTCCCCATCCGGCTGCCCATCTGGTCGGCCTATCTTGCCTTTGTCGCGTCGGAGGGCGTCGGGCGCCTCGTCGGAGGCGGGAACGCCCTCTTCAACGTCAGCAAGTACAAGCAGATGAAGCCGGACGGCTGGGTGGCCGACGCCGGCAAGGCCAGGCGTGAGCTGGGCTTCGAGAGCATCTTCTCCCTCGAGCAGGGCCTGGGCGAGACGATCGCCTGGTACCTCTGGAAGGGTTTGCTTTGATCCGGACCTCCGCCGTCCGAATTTCATTTTTTGGGAGGCATCCTCTATAATACCAATGAGCATGACAACTCCTCGGACCATCATCACCGGCACCGGCCATTACGTCCCGCCCCGCGTCGTCACCAACCATGACCTCGAAAAGCTCATGGACACGTCCGACGCGTGGATCCGGGAGCGGAGCGGCATCGTCGAAAGGCACCACGTCGATCCGGGGGTCGGCACGTCCGACCTGGCTGTCGAAGCGGCCCGGCTGGCCATCGCCGACGCCGGGATCGATCCGGCCACCATCGATCTCGTCGTCGCGGCGACCCTCTCCCCCGACCACTACTTCCCAGGCATCGGCGTCATCGTCCAGGCCAAGCTCGGGCTGGGCACGACGGCGCGCTGGACGTCCGCGACCAGTGCAGCGGCTTCATCTACGCCCTGTCCGTCGCCGACCAGTACATCCGGACCGGGACGTGCAAGAGGATCCTCCTCGTCGCCGCCGAGGTCCAATCGAGCAACCTCGATTTCTCGGACAGGGGCCGGGACATGTCGGTCCTCTTCGGCGACGGCGCCGGGGCCGTCATCCTCGAGCCGGGCGCGGACGGCGACGGCCGGGGCGTCCTCTCGACCCACCTGTTCGCGGACGGGAATTTCGTCTCCCATCTGTGGATGGAGAAGCCGAGCCCCAAGGACAAGCCGACGTTCCAAACGGCTTTCTTCGAAGAGGGCCGCTTCGCCCCGAAAATGGACGGCCGGAACGTCTTCGTCAACGCCGTGCCAGCGCATGCCCGAGGCCGTCCGCCTCGGTCTCGAAAAGAACGGCCTGACGGTCGACGACATCGACCACCTCATCCCCCACCAGGCCAATGACCGGATCTCGCTCATGGTGGCCAAGGGGCTCAAGATCCCGGTCGAAAAGGTCGTCCGGAACATCGACCGCTTCGGCAACACGACGGCCGCCTCCATCCCCATCGCCCTCGACGAGGCCGTGAGATCCGGCCGGATCAAGCGGGGGGACCTCGTCGCCCTGACGGCGTTCGGGTCCGGGTACACCTGGGCTTCGGCCTTCATCCGATGGTAAAAGTGGACCCCGTTCACATATAGCGAGGGCTGTAAAAGGGTTTGTCAGGGAAGGAAGAAGTGTGCTAGGATTTCCGAGACGCTTTTGAGGAGGAACGCATGAAAAAGACCGCCGCTGTCATCGCCGTGCTCGCCCTCGTCGCCTGCACGACGGGCATCCTGCTCGCCCAGTCGGCTGAGGACGCCAAGTTCAAGAAGTTCCAGGACTCGTTCTGGGACGCCTATTTCAAGTTCTACCCGACTGCCGGGACCATGCAGGGCTTCACGAAGTACAACGACAAGCTCGAAGACCCGAGCGAAGGGGCCCTCGACAAGTTCAACGAGCAGCTCGACGCGTTCAATCAGGAGCTGGTCACCAAGATCGACAGGACAAAGCTGTCGGCGGACAACCAGGTCGATCACGAGCTGTACCTCGACTTCCTCGACCTCGAGTTCCTCAAGCTCCAGTACACCCTCCCCTGGCAGGACAACCCGCTCCTCTACAACGACCTTTTCATCAACAGCCTCAGGAGCCTGCTCGTCAAGAACGGCGGCTCCGGCGCCGCGTCCGCGACGGCCCGCGCCAAGCTCATCCCCGGGCTCGTGAAGAGGGCCAAGGACAGCCTCAAGAACCCGCCTCAGGAATACACCCAGGCGGCCATCGACCAGCTGCCGGCCATCCTCGATTTCTACCGGGTCGATATCCCCACGCTCTCCGGGGGCGCCGCGGCCCTTCAGGCCGAGGTCGTCAAGGCCGTCGCCGCCCTCGAGGACTACCAGCGCTACCTGAAGGGCGAGCTCCTGGCCAAGTCGACCGGGAACTTCCGCATGCCCGAACCGCACCTGCGGATGCTCCGCCGGACGACGCAGGGCAACCTGCCCATCCTCGAGGAGATCGTCCAGCGCTCGCTCGCCGACTTCAACAACATCCGCCGGGAGATGTTCCTCGTTTGCATCCCGTTCTATAAGATCATGTACCCCCACATCGATATCGAACAGCTCGGCCGGACGAAGGGCGAGGAGCAGACCCGGAACACCGTCATCCAGGGCGTTCTCGACAAGATCAAGGGCGACCACGTCGGCCGCGACGAGTTCGTCGCCAGGATCAGCAGCAGCGCGGACTCGATCAAGACCTTCATCCAGCAGCAGAACATCATCGAGCTGCCGGCGGACAACCTGGCCATCGAGCCCATGCCCGCCTATATGAGCGGCGGCCTCTGGACACGTCTGACGACCCCCGGCGCCTTCGAGTCGTCCGGGCCCTACACCCTCTTCGTCAATCCCGTCCCTGCGGCCTGGTCGGCCGAGGAAGCCACCTCCTTCCTCGAAGAGCACAACAATTACTACATCGATTTCATGGCCATCCAGAACATCTTCCCCGGCTCGTTCGCGCCGGCCTTCTTCACCCGCAGGGACCCGTCCGTCATCAAGAGGATGGCCCCCAATCAAGGGCTTCTCAAGGGCTGGCCGATCTTCCTGGAAGACCTGTTCATGGAATCCGGCTACGGCAACTACGACCTGCGCATGCGCCTCAACCAGCTCAAGCTCATGCTCAAGACGGTCATCCTCTTCCAGATGGACATCAACGTCCATGAGGGCACCTGGACCAAGGACAAGGTCATGGATTACATGACGGTCCGGGGCTTCATGACCAAGGCCGAGGCCGAGCGCCGCTGGAACCAGATCGTCCTCAATCCGGGCGCGGGCTCGCAGCCCTACATCGGCTATCAAGAGATCCTCGACATGGAGAAGGATTACCGCAAGCTCAAGGGCGATTCCTTCAACGCCAAGGAATTCCTGCAGAAGCTTCTCAGCTACGGCGCGCTCCCGCTCCGGACGCTGAAGATCAAGATGGCCCAGTAAGTCATAACCGGGGGCGTGGACTTCGTGTCCATGCCCCCTTTTTTTGCCCCTTCTCCCTGCGGGGATTCGTTCATCGCGAGGCGGTGAGGGATGTCGCGACAAGGCCCCGTGAGGGAAGGGGGGCCCGCCGGAGGCGGGGGAAACCGTATAAGGAGGTTTCCGGGGAGCGGGGCAAGGAGCGATATCCCGAGCGCAGCCGAGAAGATGAACGATCACGAACTCCGAGAAGGGTCCCGTGTCGCCATGGACACGAAGCTTCGCCTCGTCGATTCCCACGCCCACCTCGACATGCCCGAGTTCGACCCCGACCGGGCCGACGCCGTCCGCCGGGCCTTCGCCGCGGGGGTCGTCGCCATTCTCTGCCCGGCCGACATGACCCGGGCGGCGAGCCTGCCGGCGATCGCAGCTCTCGCGGCCGAGTTCCCGACCGTGCTCGCGGCGGCCGGCGTTCACGCCCATCAGGCCAAGGACCTCACCCCGGACCATCTCCGTGAGCTCGCGGGCCTGGCCGCGGCCGGGGCCATCCGGGCCGTCGGCGAGATCGGCCTCGACTACCATTACGATCTCTCTCCCAGGGACATCCAGGTCAAGGCCCTGCGGCGCCAGCTGGCCGTCGCGACGGAAGCGGGCCTGCCGGTCATCCTTCACAGCCGCCTCTCCGGCGCGGACCTCATCGACGCGGTCGACGGTGAGGGCTTCCGACGAGGCGGCATCCTCCACTGCTTCACCGAGGACTGGGCGATCGCCCGGGCCATGCTCGACAGAGGGTTCTTCGTGTCGTTCTCGGGCATCCTGACCTTTCCCAAGGCCGCCGCGCTGCGCGAGGTCGCGGCCAAGGTCCCTCTCGACCGGCTGCTCGTCGAGACCGATTCCCCCTATCTCGCCCCCGTCCCCTACCGGGGCTCCGGCCGGCGGAACGAGCCGGCTTTCGTCGTCGAAACGGCCCGCGTCCTGGCCGGCCTCCGGGGCCTCCCCCTCGAGGACCTGGCCGGGGCGACGACCCGGAATTTCTCCGTGATGTTCCCGTTTGAAAAAACGGGGGGTCAATGCTAAGATAGCCCCGCCATGGGCTTGGACCACTCCTTCGATATCGTCTCCCGCATCGATCTCCAGGAGGTCGCGAACGCCGTCAACGTCACCCTAAAGGAGATCCGCAACCGCTTCGATTTCCGGAACAGCCGGGTCGAGATCACCCTGGAGAAGGACAAGATGACCCTCGTCGCCGAGGACGATCTCAAGATCAAGGCCCTGAGGCTGGCCCTCGAGGAGAAGCTGGTCAAGCGGAAGGTCCCCCTGCGAGCCCTCGACTACCGCCGCATCGAGGACGGGGCCAACCGGACTGTCAAGCAGGAGGTCCTGTTCCAGGCCGGCATCCCCATCGAGAAGGCCCGCGAGATCGTCAAGATGATCAAGGCGGAGAAGTTCAAGGCCCAGGTGGCCATCCAAGGCGACGAGGTCCGGGTGTCGTCGGCGAAGATCGACGTCCTCCAGGAGGTCATCGCCTTCCTCAAGGGGAAGGACCTCGGCATCCACATGCAGTTCGCGAATTACCGATGACCTCGCCGACCCCTCTTGTCGACCGCTGGTCGTCCGTCGCCAAGTGGAACGACATGTCGTCGCTCTACAAGGAGATCCGGTCCGATCTCGACCGGGTCGAGGACCGGCTCGAGTCCTGGTCCCGCTCGTCCAACCCGCTGACTGCCGAGATCAGCCGCTACGTCCTCCGCAAGAAGGGGAAGCGGCTCCGCCCGGCGCTCGTCCTGCTGACCTCCCGGCTCTTCAGTCCGGGCAGCGAGGAGTCGGTCTTCCTGGCCTCGCTCGTCGAGCTCCTCCACACGGCCAGCCTCATCCACGACGACATCGTCGACAACGCGGGCGTCCGCCGGGGCAAGGAATCGGTCCACGCCAAGTGGGGCCCGAACATCACCGTTCTCCTCGGGGACTATCTCTACATCAAATCCATCGGCCTGTCCCTTCAGTCCCGCCACGAGAGGGTCATCCGCCTCCTGGCCGACGTCTCGGCCCGGATGATCGAAGGCGAGCTCGACGAGTACGCCGCGTCCGGCGACCTCCGGATCACGGAGGAACAGTACCTCAGCATCGTCGAGAACAAGACCGCGGTCCTCTTCGGCGCCTGCTGCCGCATCGGGGCCATCCTCGGCCTGGCCTCGCCCGAGGAGGAGGAGGCCGTCGCCGCTTACGGCCTGAATCTGGGGAAAACCTTCCAGATCGTCGACGACCTGCTCGATTTCACCGGCGACGTCCGCGTCCTCGGCAAGCCCACGCTGTCGGACCTCGGCGAGGGGCGGATCACCCTGCCCCCCATCCGGGCGCTCAAGGCCGACGGCCGGGCCGGGCGGCAGAGGATCAAATCGCTGGTCGGGCGGAAGGACATCTCCGCGGAGGAGCGGCGCGGGCTCGTCGAGGGCCTGGCGGCCGCCGGAGCTTTCGACTATGCGGCCGGGCGGGCACGCGAATTCGCCGAGAAGTCGCTCGAAGCCATCCACCCGTTCCCGGAAACGTCGCCGCGCGAGACCCTCATCCGGCTGGCCGTTTTCGGCCTGCTGCGGAAGCGCTGAAGGACGGGAAGCGAAGACGCCATGACCGAGATCGAGGTCAAGATCCGCATCGACGATCCCAAGACCCTGCGGGAGAAAGTCCTCGGCCTCGGCGCCGTCGTCGCCCGGGACAGGCACCTCGAAACCGACGTCTTCTTCGACTTCGACGGCAGCCCCCTCGTCGGCGGGCGCCGGGCCCTCCGCCTGCGGACGGCGGGAAAGCGGGCGACCCTGACCTATAAGGGGGAGCCGCAGAAATCCCGCTCGTTCAAGGTCCGCGAGGAGTGCGAGACCCAGGTCCGCGATCCCAAGGAAGCCCGGAAGATCCTCAAGGCCCTGGGCCTCAAGGAGACGTTTTCGTACCGGAAACACCGGACGGTGCTGCGGAAGAGCCGGCTGACCGTCTGCATCGACGAGACGCCGGCCGGGAATTTCGTGGAGCTCGAGGGGGAACGGCACGAGATCACCCGCTTCGCCCGGGCCCTCGGGTTCGGGCGGGCGGACTTCATCACCCAAAGCTACGTCGAAATGATCCGCGATCGGGAGGGAACGGGCGCGACGGACTGAGCCGCCGCCGGGCCCGGGCTATTCGTCCTTGTCCTCTTTGGCGACGTCGTCCTCGCCCTCGGCTTCCTCTTCGGTCTCCTCGGCTTCGGTCTCCTCGCCGGGCTCGACCTCGACGTCCTCATCGACCAGGTCCTTCACGGCGACGCCGTCGGATTCCACGGCTTCGTCGGGGACCCCGCCGCCCACGAAGACGCGCTCTTCGCGCTCGGGGACCTCGTCCATCCCGGCCGGGATGATCTCGTATTCGATGAGCCCTTTCCGGACCTCGGCCTGGGCGATGCGGATAGGGTTCCTGGACTTGCCCTGGATCTTGGGCTTGGCGCCCTTGAGGAGCTGCTTGGCCCGCTTGGCGGCCAGGATGATGAAACGGTACTTGCTGTCGATATTCCCGAATGCTTCGTCCAAAGTGTGTCGGCTCCTGCGGAAAATTAGACGGATGTAGTGGCTGACTATACCAGAAACCGGGCCGGAACGCAAGCCCGCCGATTTGTTTTGACAGGGGCGGCGTCCTATGGTATCTAATTTTGACCGGATTTTCAGAGGAGGTCCCATGGCTCAAGGCTTGACCGGAAACGGCTGGTTTTTCCTCCTATTCGGCTGGGGTTTCATCCTGACCCTGACCATCTACTGCTTCTCCCGCGTCCTGTTCGCCAAGAAGCCGGAGATCGTCGTCGAGGCCGGCGGCCGCGAGCAATGGGGCTCGCGCATCGGGCTCATCCTGGCCGTGGCCGGCAACGCCATCGGCCTGGGCAACTTCCTCCGCTTCCCGGTCCAGGCGGCGTCCAACGGCGGCGGCGCCTTCATGATCCCCTACTTCGTCGCCTTCATCTTCCTCGGCATCCCGATGATGTGGGTCGAGTGGACGATCGGCCGCATGGGCGGCGCCCACGGCCACGGCACGACGCCGGGCATGCTCAATCTCCTGTGGAAGAAGGCGCCGTCGAAGTACCTCGGCGCCCTGGGCATCGTCATCCCCTTCCTCATCGTCATCTACTACAACTTCATCGAGTCCTGGTGCCTGGGCTTCTCCTGGTTCTCCCTGACCGGCAAGTATTTCGGCCACGCCAACCGGGAGGCCATGGGCCATTTCCTGCACGGCTTCCAGGGCCTCGAGTCGAACGAGTTCTTCAGCTCCATGGTCCCCGTGCTCATCTTCTGGGCCATCACCATCGCCCTGAACTTCTTCTTCCTCTACAAGGGCATCTCCAAGGGCATCGAGGTCCTGGCCAAGTACGGCATGCCGCTCCTCTTCATCTTCGGCATCATCCTCGTCATCCGGGTCCTGACCCTGGGCACGCCCGACCCGTCCGCGCCGGAGCTCAACATCTCCACCGGATTGGGCTTCATCTGGAACCCGGACTTCAGCCGCCTGGGGTCGGCCACGGTCTGGCTGGCCGCCGCCGGGCAGATCTTCTTCACCCTGAGCCTCGGCCAGGGCATCATCAACACCTACGCTTCCTATGTCCGCGAGAAGCAGGACATCACCCTGAACGGCCTCTCGACCGCCTCCACCAACGAGTTCGCCGAGGTCATCCTGGGCGGCACCATCGCCATCCCGGCCGCCGTCGTCTTCTTCGGCGCGGCCGAGACCCAGGCCATCGCCCAGGGCGGGGCCTTCAACCTCGGCTTCCAGGCCCTGCCGGTCATCTTCCAGAAGATCCCGCTGGGCCAGATCTTCGGCGGCATGTTCTTCTTCCTGCTCTTCATCGCCGGCATCACCTCGTCGGTGGCCATGACCCAGCCGGCCATCGCCTTCCTCGAGGACGAGTTCAAGTGGAAGCGGGAGAAGGCGGTCAAGGCCGTCTTCGCGGTGCTCATCGCTCTGCAGCGCCCTGGTCATCGCCTTCTTCCGGTTCGGCTTCCTCGACGAGCTCGACTTCTGGGCCGGCACGTTCGGCCTGGTCGTCTTCGCGGCCATCGAGATCGTCCTCTTCTCCTGGGTCTTCGGGCTCAAGAAGGGCTGGGTGGAGATGCACAAGGGCGCCGACCTCAAGGTACCCCGGATCTTCAAGTTCATCCTGACCTACATCACACCGGTCTACCTGCTCGTCCTCCTGGCCATGTGGACCTACCAGGACGCGATCAAGGCGCTCCTGATGACGGGCAAGGAGCCGGCCGACCGGCCCTATCTCTGGGGCGCCCGGGTCCTGATCGTCGCCCTGCTCCTCGTCATGTGCCTGCTTATCCGCAAGGCCTGGAACAAGAAGAGGGGCGCGGCGACAAAGGGCGAGGAGGCCCTGACCGTCTAGGATCATCGGAAAAAAGAGGCCCTCCGAAGGCGGACGTCCTCAACGGCCCCGCGATTTTGCGATTGAGGGCAGTCCCTGACCAAAGCGGACGATTCCCTTCGGCAAGAGGGACAGTCCTCAACGGCCCCGGGATACTGCCTCTGAGGGCTAGTCCCCCCTCAATTGAATTCGGCCGTCGTCTGTGGTAAAAATGGGTGTCGGGGCCAAGGTTAATCAGGGTTAATCATGGATAAGCGCATCTGGGCTATTGGCGGCGGCAAGGGCGGAACGGGCAAGAGCTTCGTCGCGGCGAATCTCGGCCTCCACCTGGCCTCGCTCGACCGCGAGGTCGTCCTGATCGACGCCGACCTCGGGGCCCCCAACCTCCACACCCTGTTGGGGATCAAGCCCTCCCACCCGGACCTCGGCGACTTCCTGACCGGGGCCGTGCCGACGCTCGAGGCGGCGGCCGTCGAGACCCCGTTCCGGAACCTCCGCCTCGTCAAGGGCACCGAGAACATCCTCTTCGTCGCCAACCTCCCCCATTACCGCAAGCTCCGGCTCCTCCGCCAGATCCGCCAGCTCGCGACCTCGAACGTCATCCTCGACCTCGGCACGGGCAGCTCGTTCAACACCCTCGACTTCTTCCTCAGCGCCAATCCCGGCGTCGTCGTGACGACCCCCGAGCCGACGGCCATCGAGAACACCTACCTCTTCCTGAAGTCGTGCATCATGCGGGTCCTCAAGCTCTACATGGACCACTACAAGATCCGGGACCTCCACCAGAAGATGCTCGACCAGATCGAAAAGAACTCGCAGTCGCTCTACGGCTTCTTCAAGTCGCTCATGGAGACCGACAGGTCCTACGGAACGATCCTCTACCGGGCCCTGCGCGGCTTCCGTCCCTGCCTGGTCATGAACAGGACGCGCGGCGAGGACGACGTCCTCCTCGGCCGGTCGGTGGCCGACGTGGTCCGCAAGTACCTGCTCATCGACATGAAGTATCTGGGCGCCATCCCCTACGACGAGGACGTCCCGGCCTCGCTCCGGGGCCTCCGGCCCTACTATATCGAACACCGGGGCTCTCCCGCCGCACGGGCCATCCGTCAGATGTCCGAAGAGCTGGCCTATTCGATCGAATTCACCCTGCGGACGCCTCCCGAGATCCGCCTGCCGGACGTTTGATGCTGAAGAAGATCGAGGACTGGAACTATTACGAGCTCCTGTCGGTGGAGCGGACGGCCTCCCAGGACGAGATCTGGGAGGGCTATCAGGCTGCCCTGGCCACCTACCGGGGCGGATCGCTCGCGCTCTACGGGCTCGTCTCCGAGACCGAGCGCGACGCCATCCTCGGCCGCATCCAGGAGGCCTTCCAGACGCTTCGCGATCCCGACAGGCGCAAGGAGTACGATCTGGCCCTGCTCCGGCGCGCGCCCTATTTCCCGCCCCAGGCCGCCTTCCGCAAGTCGGTCGGCAAGCTCGAGATCGAGGAAGCGCCGGCCAGGAAGTCGCTTTGGGCCAGGATCAAGCGGCTCTTCGTCAAAAATCCTTGACGATATCGTCGACGTTGTCGAAGACCCGGTCCGGCCCGGCCGAGCGGAGCCGGAAGCTCGAATCCGACAGCTTCTCATAACGGATCTTCGTCCCCCAGGCATCGGGCAGGGAGCCCGCGGTCGGGTGGAAACGCCTCAGCGCATCGAGAGTCTCGGGCAGCCCCTCCCCTTCGCTCGCATAGGTGAGGACCTCGCGCGACAGGCCCTCCAGATCGGCCTCGGTCAGCTTGATCTTTGACTCGAGGTACTTGTCGACCATGATCTCGATCCCGCCCTTGTTGTCGGCGACCTTGCTGAAGAAGATGAAATAGCCGGCCACGAGCGCCAGGAGGAGGCCGATGATCGGGCCCTTGTGCTTCATGAGGACTCCCCGGCCGGGCCCCGCTGCGGCCACAGGGTCGCGGCCTCGGCGGCATGGGCGGCGATACGGTCGGCGATCCGCTCTACCACCGCGTCCGGCACGCCGTCCGGGTGGGCCGACCGGAGCCTCATGTCGCAGATCTCGTTGACGTAATCGACGACGACGAGGCGGCGGCGGACGTCCCGCGCCACCTCCGTCGAGAAGAACCGGAGCCGGGAGACGCGGGCGATCGCCCGGACGAGCGCATAGATCGGGTCGAGGCCGGCCGCCGCGGCCTCGTCGTGGCCGAGCTCGGCGTAGACATGGGTGCGGTCGTCCCACCAGGTCACATGGACCTGGCCGAGGACGTAGAATCCCCTGAACCAGAACCGCCGCCCGTCCTTCGCCTCGGGCACGACCTTCTCCTGGAGCAAGTACTTGTCCGCCGGGTAGGTCCGGCGGGCGGCCAGGACGTCGTCCAGGCCGGAGGCATCGGCGACGACCCCCAGGCTCCCTCCCGTCGTATTGGCCGGCTTGATGACGAACGGAACGCCGAGCGGCTCCAGCTCGCGGGACGTCAGATCGATCCCCTGCCGCGCGGCGAAGGCCGGCAGGATGATCGTGTAGGGCGTGGGGATGCCGGCGGAATGGAATTCCAGATGCATGGTCGCTTTGTCGGAGGCCCAGCGGAGCTTGTCCAGGCCCTCGATGACATCCCGGCCCCTCTCGACGGCCAGGGCCTGAAGGGCGATGAATTCCGGAGAGGACCCCGAAGCCCGGTCGAGCAGGACGGCGAAATCGAGGCTCCCGGAGCGGAACTCCCCGAGGACGCGGCCCGCGTCGGCCGGCGGGACGAGGAGGGTGGTCAGGCTTCGCGATCGGGCCGACTGGTCGACGAGGCGGACGAAATCCCCGTCGTATTCCCAGTCATGGGTGATGGCCAGGTCGTATCGAGGCATCGTCGACGGCGATTCTCGCCGAAAACGGCGAACCTGTCAATCCGGCCGTACCGGCGCCGGCTTCAGATCTTCTTGAAAAGGTAGGCCGCGCCCCGCGCGGAGCCGGCCCCATCCTCTCCCACGGCGCCCATCAGAACATAGGAGCCGAAGATCGCGGAGGAGTAGCCGAACCAATCCTCGTTCGCCGCGTCGCTGGCCCGCAGCCGCTGGACTTCACCCCAGTTGTCCGCGCCGCCCTCGTCCTTGGCGAAGATGTAGCCCTGGCCCCGTTCCGTGCCGCCGGCGGCGGCCCAGCCGGAGCCGACAACGATGTTCGTCCCGTCGATGGCCACGCTGTATCCGAACATATCGGCGTCGCGCGCGTCGCTCGCGGCGAGCTTCTTGATCTGACCCCAGTTGTCCGTGCCGCCGATATCCCGCCCGAAAACGTAGGCGGCGCCCCGGTTCGTCCCCCCGCCGTCGTCCCAGCCCGCTCCGACCACCGCCAGCGTCCCGTCGATAGCCAGGGCGGTTGAGAACCAGGTGCCGTCGGTCGGGTCGCTCGGGACGATCTTCTTCACGACTCCCCAGGCGTCCGTCCCGCCGACATTGCGGGAGAACAAATAGGCCGCGCCGCGGTCGGACCCGGCCCCGTCCTCTCTGGGTGAGGCGACCAGGGCGTAATCGCCCTTGAGGGCGAGGGTATAGCCGAACTGGTTGAGGTCATCGGGGTCGCCGGAGATGACCTTCGCGACCTGGCCCCAATTGTCGGTCCCGCCCTGGTCCTTGGTGAAGAGATAGGCCGCGCCCTGGTCCGCGCCGGAGCCGTCCTCGCCGTCGGCGCCGACGAGGATGGTCGTCCCGTCGATGGCGACGGAGTAGCCGAACCCGTCATCGTCGGCCGTGTCGTTGCCGACGATCTTCTTGACCTGGCCCCAGTTGTCGGCCCCCCCCTGATTGCGGTAAAAAACGTAGGCGGCCCCTTGGTCGGTCCCGGTGCCGTTCTCCCCGCCCGCCCCGACGACAGCGTAGTCGCCCGAGATGGAGACGGAGCAGCCGAAGAAATCGCTCGCGCCGGCATCGCCGGCGATGAGCACCTTGATCTCGCCCCAGCCGTCGAGCCCGCCTTGCGATCTCCGGAACAGGTAGGCCTCGCCGCTGTCCGTCAGCGTGCTTTCGGCCGCGGGGGCGCCGATAATGGCATATTCGCCGTCGAGGCCGACGGTGTAGGCGAAATTGTCCCCGTCGGCCGTGTCGCTCGCCGTGAGCTTGACGAGAGAAGCATAGGTATCCTCGACGATCTGTTCATCTTTCGTCTGGCAGCCCGCCAGGAGGAGGCAGGCGCATGCGGCGAGAAGGACGGTCCGGGCGAAATGTTTATTCATGGGTTCAGCCTTTCGTTCCTTTGCGGGATACTCAACTACAATTGCAGAATCGGCATGGACTGTCAATCAGGGGGGCGGCGGAGCGGGACCTCGCGGTCGGGCTCCCGGCCGAGCCCGTCGACCAGCATACGGTCCCGGGCCAGGGTCACCACCGCGCCGGAACCCGTATCGGGAGTCTCGACGAGGCCGGCGAAGGTCAAGTAGGCGATGCCGTTCTTGAGGGCGAAGTCCCCGGAGTGGTTATGACCGCTGAAGTAGGCCTTCGCCGAGGGGTGTTTCTCGAGGACGGCGACCACGGCCTCATCATTCCAGAGGTTGTGGCCGGCCGGGGGAAAGACGGGGAAGTGACAGAGGACGGCGGCGGGCCGGCCGTCCCCGTCGGCCCTGGCGAGCTCGGCATCGAGGAAGGCGAGCTGTTCCCGGCCGACGCCCCCGTTCCATTTGGTGGCGTTGGGCCGCATCCGCGGCGGCCAGGGCGGCGAACATCGCCTCGGACTCCCCGGTCAGCTTCCCGTCCTTGGGGAAATTGAATCCCAGCTCGTCCCCGTTGAGGACGATGAAGCGCCAGCCGCCCTCAGAGAACGCGTAATAGCCGCGGCCGATCCCGAGGCGGGCAGAGGACCCCCGCCCGGAGCTCCGGAGCGATGTCGAAGTCGTGGTTCCCGAGGACGAATCGGACGGGCGCCCGCGAGTGGGCGAAAGCCTGCAGGATGAGGTCATAGCTCGCGGCGTCGTGGTCGATGAGGTCGCCGAGATGAACGACGAATCGAACGCCCCGGCCGTTGAAGATATCGAGCGCGGCCCTGACCTTGAGCCAGGAGCGGTCGTAGGACCGGCTGCCCGAGGGGGGCGAGGCGGCAAACTGGGCGTCGGCCAGCACCCCGAAGGTCACGGTGGAGGGCCGACCGCATAAGACAGAGGCGATGGCCGCGGTCATGAGGAAGAGGACCGGGAGGACAGGGGCGGCCGCGCGCCGTCTTTTGGCCATGGGCTTACTTGACGGAGCAGCGGCGGGCGAAGTCCTGGAGCTGGCCCTGGCTCAGGCCGCGATGATAGGCGCCGTCGAGCCTGTGGACGAGGGCCCCTTTCTCGAAGAACAGGACGGTCGGAAAGACGTTGATCGCGTACTTCTCGACCAGAGGATCGTCATCGTCGACGACGATGCGGGCATAACAGGGATCGCCTGCCGCGGCGTGGGCGAGGTAGGTCGGGAGGAAGGCCTGGGAGTAGGGGCACCAGGACGCGTAGAAAAGGACCATCAGCTTGTCCCGGGACCGGATGGTCGAATCGAGCGCCTCGGCGCTGTCGAGGAGGATACAGGCGTCGTCCAGGGGCTTGCCCTCGGGGGGATTGAGAATGGATCTCAAGGTGTCGCGAATGGTCATGATGCTCCTCCTTTCGGGGCCCTCAGCTCGATGTCGTCGAAGGCGCCGGTATCGTCGAACGAGCCGACGCCGACGCGGCCGTGGCCTGGCACGGCGGCGCGGGCGGTCAGGATGGGCACGGCCATGTCGTCGAGATAGGCCCGGATCTCGCCGGTCCGGGCGTCGCATATCACTTTGAAAGCATGCCAGGCGAGGTCGGTCAGGCGGAAGACGGACGCGCCGGCCGGCTCGGCGTTGATCTTGACCCGGTCGGCCCCGTCGACGAGGCCGATGATGTTATGGACGTCATCGCTCTTGCCGGCGAAATGGACGTAGCAGAAATGGGTCGGGTCCCGATAATGGAAGATGACGCACATGTCACGGAAGGGATTCGAAGCGTCGGTGTGGCAGCGCAGCCGGCCGGAAAACTCGAAGGACGAGACGTCGCGCCCCACGAGAACCGAGCGGGAGGCCGGTGCGCGGACGGGGCCTGGCACGCCCGGCGCCGTAAGCTCGTAGATCTTGGAGCCGTCTTCGGCGACGACCCGCCAATGGGAGGGATCGTCCGGGGCCCAGCCGACGGCCGAGCCGTCCTCGAAATCATAGGCGGCCAGGAGCACGAGCGCGCGATCACCGCTCCGGCAAGAGGGGACGAGGGTGAAGGAAAACAGCGCTGTCGCCGCCAGAGCGGCCAGGGGGCCGGCCTTCAACACCCCTCCCCGTCCCGATAGCCCGCCCTCATCCAGGGGAGGCCGTTGCCTGCGAAGAAAGGCTCGAGCTTGACCGAGAGGCGGGCCATCTCCTCGGGAGACAGGGGCTTGAAATCGCGCAGGAGCGCGGCGTTCTTGCGGACGACCTCGAGGCTGTCCGTGCCGACGACCGCCGAGTGGACGAGCGGCAGGGTCAGGGCGTAACGGATGAGGTCGGAGGCGGCCAGGCCGGCGACCGTTTCGCGCGGCCGGACGGACTTGATGATCATGACGCCCATGTCCCGGGACGCCGCCGCGGGGATGGCCCCGCCCTCGAAATCGCCGCGCCGCTCCTCGTAATGGTTGAGGGCGATGAGCATGGTGTCGAAATCGTGGCGCCGGGCCGCCTCGGCCATGGCCGCGGCGTCGGAGTGGCCGCTGAAGCCGATGAAGCGGGCGATCTTCTGGTCCTTGATCTTGCGCAGGGCGTCGAGGGCGCCGCCTTTGAGGCCGAGCGTTTCGAGGTCGGCCATGGACTCGATGAGGTGGACCTGGTAGAGGTCGAGGTGGTCGGTCCGCAGCCGCTTCAGGCTCCCTTCGAGCTGGCGCATGACGCCGTCGTACGTGCGCTCCTCGAACTTGGTGGCCAGGAAGACCTCTTTCCGGCGGCCTTCAAGGACGCGGCCGATGCGCTCCTCGCTGATGATGGCCTTGTTGGTGTAGTTGTAGGCCGTGTCCCAATAGAAGAAGCCGTGGTCGAGGCAGGCCTCGAGGATCTCGGCGGCCTCGGCTTCGTCCGTCACGGCGCAGAAGCGGCTGCCGAGCCCGATGCCGATGCGCGGCACGGCAACCCCCGTCTTCCCGAGCGTCATGGTCGGCAGGCCCTTCGCGTCAAAGCCGGCGGCAGGACCGGAGGCAAGGGGGCCGCCCCCAAGGGGGGCTGCCCCTCTGAGAGAGGAGGCCGTCGTCCCGACAGCCGCGGCGGCAGCCATGGTCTTGAGGAAATCCCGGCGGCGGATGTGTGCTCGGCTCATTGTCCGCTCCCTTCATTTCGCTTCGGCATTTTTGATATACTGATTTTAGCCCTTAATTCGGTGCCACACAACTCAACTCAATTAATGTCCTATCCAACGGACACTATCTCCTGAGTTGGGTCGCGTGTCGCCGAATGAGGATCGGACGGCACGCGAGGCCAGGATAATCGCCCCATGAGACTCTTGATCGCCGCGATATCGGCTTTCGCCTTACTGTCTCTTGAACGGGTATTTGAATGAGTTTAGCTATGAATCGCCGTAAGTGAGGAGGGGACAATGAAAAGATCGAGGCGGGTGGGAGGCATGACGATGCTGGCCGTTCTTGCCGCAACGGCGGCAGTATCCTGCGGAGGGGGAGGCCCCATGAGCGTCAAGATCGAACGGAAGACGTGCCGGGCCGCGGACGGCGTCGAGATCGTTTACTCGGTCGCCGGGAAGGGCGAGCCGGCCCTCGTCTTCATCCACGGCGGCTTGGCCAACCGGGGCTTCTGGGACGGTCAGCTGAAAGAGTTCGGCGGGCGCTACCGGACGATCGCCCTTGACCTGGCCGGCCATGGCGAATCCGGCGCAGACCGGACGAAATGGGGCATCCCGGAGTTCGGGGCGGACGTCAAGGCCGTCGTCGACGCCGAGAAAGCGAAGAAGGTCATCATCTTCGGGAATTCGCTCGGCGGGCCCGTGGCCGTCGAGGCGGCCCTCCTCCTTCCGGGGCGCGCGCTCGGCGTCGTAGGGGTCGACACGTTCCAACTCCTCGAAGGGGTCATTTCGGCCGAGAACGTGCGGCAGAGGGGCGAATATTTCGAGAAGGATTATGCCGGCGCTTTGAAGGCCATGGTCGGCATGCTTTTCCACAAGGACGCCGATCCGGCCGTCATTGCGGACGCCGAGAAGCGCATGTCCGGGACCCTGCCGGCCGCCGCCAAGGCGACGTTCTTCGGGATGGCGGGATACGACGGGGCCGCGGCGGCGGCGCGCTTGACCGTGCCCCTCCGGGCCATCAACGGCGATCTCTATCCGACAAGCGTCGAAGCGAACCGGAAGATCAAACCGGATTTCGAGGCCGTCATCATGAAGCACATGGGCCATTACCCCATGCTCGAGCGCCCGGACGAGTTCAACCGCCTCGTGGCGGAGACGATCGCCGGGCTCACCCGGTGACGCGCGGCCCGATGCGCGGGGCTACCCCCGTTTCCGGGCCTCGTTCCGCCTGAGCAGCTGGGCGTTGGCGGCGACGATGATGGTGCTGAGCGACATCAGAACCGCCCCGAGCGCGGGGCTTAGCACGACACCCTGGCGATAGAGCACTCCCGCCGCGAGCGGGATGGCGACCGCGTTGTAGCCCGTCGCCCAGGCGAGGTTCTGGACCATCTTGCGGTAGGTCGCCCGGGCCAGGCTGATGATCGCCACCGCGTCGAGCGGATCGCTTTTGACGAGAACGATGTCGGCGGTCTCGATCGCGACATCGGTGCCCGCGCCGATGGCGATGCCGACGTCGGCCTGGGCCAGGGCCGGGGCGTCGTTGACGCCGTCGCCGACCATGGCCACGACGAGCCCGCGGGCCTGGACCTCCCTGATCTTTGCGGCCTTGTCCTGCGGCAGGACTTCGGCGAACGACTCGTCGAGCCCCACCGCCGCGGCGACACGTTCGGCGACGAGCCGGTTGTCGCCCGTCAGCATCATGCACGCGACGCCCATCGCTTTGAGCCTTGCGACGGCTTCTTTCGCCTCCGGCCTGACGATGTCGGCCAGGGCCAGCGCCCCGGCAAGCCGGCCGTCGAGCAGGACGAAAACGACGGTCTTGCCTTGGGCGGAAAGCCGCCCGATCCTTTCATCTCCGGCCTCGATGTTCCTCTCCCTCAGATAGCCCGGGCTCACGACCTTGACGTCGCGGCCGTCGACCCGTCCTTCGGCGCCCTTGCCGGGTACGGCCTTGAACCCTTCGACAGGGATGACCTTCCCCGAGACGGCGGAGGCGACGCCTTTGGCGATGGCGTGCTCGGAACGGGCCTCGACGGACGCGGCATATCTCAGGATTGCGGCTTCGCCCACGCCCTCGCCAAAAGCCAGTATGTCGGTCACGCCGAACCGACCCTCCGTCAATGTCCCCGTCTTATCAAAAACGATCGCCTGGATCTTCCGGGCCCGCTCGAAAGCGGCCCGATTCCTGATGAGGAGGCCGTTGCGGGCCGAGATCGAGGTCGAGATGGCCACGACAAGGGGCACGGCCAGGCCCAGCGCGTGGGGACAGGCGATGACCATGACCGTGACCATCCGCTCGAGGGCGAAGGCGAAGCCCTTGCCGCCGGGGACGAGCCAGGCGAACAGGGTCAGCATGCCGACGCCGACGGCGATGAGGGTCAGCCAGAGGGCGGCCCGGTCCGAAAGCTCCTGAGTCCTCGACTTGCTCTCCTGGGCCTGCCGGACGAGTTCGATCACTTGGGAGAGATAGGATTCCCGCCCTGTCCTCTTGATCTCGACCGTGAGGGAGCCTTCGCCGTTGATCGACCCGCCGATGACCTTGGCTCCCTTTATCTTGGGCACCGGCCCGGATTCTCCCGTGAGCATCGCTTCGTTGACGGAGGTCTCGCCGTCGATCACGTCCCCGTCGGCGGGGACCTTCTCGCCGGGCTTGATAAGCACCCGGTCGCCCGCCTTGAGCTCGGCGAGCGGGACATCCGTCGACGACCCGTCCGGCCGCACCAGGTGGGCTTCGGAGGGCATGAGGCGGGCGAGTTCCTCAAGGGCGCGCGAAGCCCCCATCACCGACCTCATCTCCAGCCAATGGCCGAGAAGCATGATGTCGATGAGCGTCGCCACCTCCCAGAAGAAGACCTCTCCGGCCAAGCCGAAGACGACGGCGCTGCTATAAACGTAAGCGGTGGTGATCGCCATGGCGACCAGGGTCATCATGCCCGGCTTCTTCGCTTTGATCTCGCCGAGGAAGCCTTGAAGGAAGGGCCGGCCGCCATATAAATAGACGAACGAGGAGAAGACAAAGAGAACGAGGGAGTCGCCGGCGAACCTCAGGCTCTCGCCGAGACCCAGGAAACGCTGGATCATGGGCGACAGGGCGAGGATAGGGAGGGTCGCGGCCAGGGAGATCCAGAATCGCTTCTTGAGGTCGTCGCCATGAAGGGCGTGGCCGTCGTCGCGATGGGTTTCCGGCCCGTGCTCGTTGTGCCCTTCGGACCCGGACCTCGCCCCACCGCCATGGCTCAGGGGCTCGGAAGCGAAGTGTTTCGCGTGCCCCTCGGCGTGCCCGTGCGGATGGCCGTGTTGATGATCCAGGTCAAATCCCCGTCCGACAGGAATCGAACGACGGCACCGGTTATCTGACGATCCCGTCGTTTCCCAAGATGAACGTGGCCTGCCCGTAGAGCGTCGCCCCGACATTGACCAATTGCCCGTTGATCTTGATGGTCCGGCACACGAACGAGGTCGTCCCATTGTTCATCTTGTCGTCGATGACCCACATCGTGATGACCGTTTCCGTCCGGATGGGGATCAGGGCGCTGCTGAAGTTATCGTTGGACACTTTGCCCATGCCCGCCGTTCCCTGGGTGTTCGGGGGAAACGACCAGGCCAGGGTAGGAAAATCCGCTCCATTCGGGTTCGGCAACGGGAGGACCCGCGTATAATCCACCGTCACGGTCACGGGCTGCGAGGTATCGGTGACCGTCAGACTCGCCGGGCGGGTCGTGTTCCCGGTTCCGTTCGTCGTGTTCGTGAAGGTCAGGATGGCGTTGTAAACCCCGACGCCGAGCGCATTGGCGATTGGCACTGTTGATGGAAACCGTCACCGTCGTCGATGCCGCGGCGGCCAGGTTGCCCGCGGCGGACGATAGCGTGATCCAATTCTGGTTCGCGGACAGCGTCCAGGCGATGGCCACACCGCCGGTATTTTGGAGCATAAAGTCCATGCTCGCCGGCGTGAACGGACCCCCCGCCACGCCGGTCGAGGCGAGCCCTCCCGCCGGGGTCACGGCGAGAGCGCCGGGCGGCGCCGAGATCGTCAAGGTCACCGGGCGCGTCGCATTCCCTGTCGCATTCGTCGTGTTCGTGAACGTTACGGTGGCGTTATGGGCCCCCGTCAAGAGCGTGTTCGCGCCGGCGTTGATCGAAATCGTCACGGTCGCCGATGCCGCGGCGGCCAGGTTGCCTGAGGCCTGCGACACCGTGATCCAGGTTTGGTTGGCAGTGACCGTCCAATCGATAGCCGCCGTGCCGGTATTTTGGAGCGAAAAGTCCATGCTCGCCGGCGTGAACGGACCGCCGGTGGGGCCGGTCGATGTGAGCCCCCCGGCCGGGGTCACGGAAAGGGCGCCGGCGGGCGGCGTTGCGGTCAGCGTGGCGTTGACAGTCGCCGTCTGCCCCGCCGTCACGGTCGCCGATCCCACGTAATCCGTATACCCGGCCATGACCAGCTTGATGGACCGGCTGCCGGTCGCGACGCCGGTCAGAGTGCAATCCGTGGTCACGCCCTTATCCACGTTGTCCAGGAAACACCCTGGCGCCGGTCGGGACCGACGTGATCCGGATCGACCCGGTCGTCGTGACGGGGGGCGTGGTTGAGCTGCTGCAGGCCGATAAGAATAATGCGCCCGATACGACGACAAGCACGACGACCGCTTTTGGTCTGTTCATCGCAGTCCCTCCCTCACAGGAGCGCTTTAAGGTCCCGCCGACCTAAACAGGGCAGCGCACTGTGACCATTCCAGAATTGCGCTGTAATTTTTGCAAGATTCATGCCAAGGGGTTTTTGGGGATCAGGCAGACGGGAAAGGCCGCCCTTCCCCGGGGCAAGAGGCCGCAGCGGCCAAGGCAGAACCGGCCTTCGTTAGGAGGAGAGGCCTCGAAGGAGGTGGAGTGCTCTCAGGGGAAGTCCCGTATGACGGGACTAATAAAAGAAAAATGACCCGCGTAGGACTCGAACCTACAACCCGCAGATTAAGAGTCTGCTGCTCTACCAATTGAGCTAGCGGGCCGAAAAAATCCCCTCTAGTCTAGACGAGTCCGCGCTTGTTGTCAAACCTTTCGGGCGGTGTATTTTCCGGGGTTTTGCGCTAGAATCGGACCCATGGCCGCGAACATCGACGACCCCATCGAGATCCCCATCGACGGCGTCCTCGACCTCCACACCTTCAGCCCCAAGGAGGTCAAAGATCTCATTCCGGAATACATCGCGGCGTGCCTGAGCCGCGGCATCACGGAGATCCGCATCATCCACGGCAAAGGGACGGGGACGCTCAAGGCGATCGTCCACGCCGTTCTCAAAAAGGACCCGCGCGTGGCCGGCTTCAAGGACGCCGGGATCGGCGCGGGAGGCTGGGGGGCCACGATCGTCTGCCTGAATTCGGTGACACCCAACTAAACTCACTTCATTCCCGGCTCGTTGTCGACCGGTCGTTCCCTTCGAGACTAATTCGCGCATTCAGGTGGCCATCACCGAGAGTTCTTGAAAACGCGCGGCCTCGAGGGTAATATAGCCCCCGGGAAGGAGAGGTCATGCGAAGGAAAACCCTTGTCATCATCGTCGCCCTCATCGCCGTGGCGTTCATCGCCGGCCTCTGGCTGGGAGAACGGACCGGGGTGTCCCCATCGTCCGCCGTCTCGCCGGCAGGCGGGGTGGCCGCCTCGTCCGACCCCTCGGATGCCGCGGAACTCCCTCCCGGCGCGATCCGCATCGCGCCCGAGCGCCAGCGCCTGATCGGGGTCCGCGTGGGTGTCGTCGAAAAGAAGCCCTTCGTCCACACCCTCCGCGTCCTCGGCCGCGTCGCGGCCGACGAGACGAAGGTCTACCGGCTGACCGCGTCGGTCGACGGCTGGATCAACAAGTCCTCCGACAATTCGGTCGGCACCCTGGTCAGGAAGGGCGACATCCTGGCCACCTTCTACGGGCCCCAATTCCTCGACGCCCAGCAGGCCTTCATCTATGCCTTGGACGCCGCCGAAAAGCTCAAGACCGGCCAGCGGCTCGAGCTCAGCCGGAGCGACATCCCGCTCCAGGCCGCGCTCGACCAGCGCTCTCTCCAGCGCCAGATCGACCAGCTGCGCAGCCTGGGCATGGACGACAGCCAGATCGAGGAGCTCGGCAAGACGCGGCAGCCCACTCAGGACGTTCGCGTCGTCTCCCCCGTGACGGGTTTCATCCTGACCCGGGACGTTTCGCCGGGCCAGAGGTTCTCCCGCGGGGACGAGCTTTTCCGCGTGGCCGACCTGAGCCGGGTCTGGATCCTGGCCGACCTCTTCGAGAACGAGGCGCCCTATTTCAAGCCCGGCGTCGAGGCCGAAGTGCGGCTTCCGGCCATAGGCCGGTCCTTCCGGGCCGTCACCAGCCGGGTCCTGCCCGTATTCGACGCGGCGACGCGCACGCTCAAGGTCCGCCTCGAGACGTCCAACACGGACTTCGCCCTGCGCCCCGATATGTTCGCCGACGTCGAGCTGCCCCTCACCCTGGAGTCCGCGTTGACCGTCCCCTCCGACGCGGTCCTGCGCACGGGCCGCCGCGCGACGATCTTCGTCGAGCGGAGCGAGGGTGTTTTCGAGCCGCGCGAGGTCCAGACGGGCTGGACGCTCGGCGGCCGGGTCGAGATCCGGGACGGGCTCGAGGCCGGCGAGAAGATCGCCCTTTCCGGGGTCTTCCTCATCGATTCCGAGAGCCGCCTCCAGGCCGTCGCCGAAGGCGTTTACGGCGAATCCGCGACCGATCCGGTCTGCGGCACGGAGGTCGACACGGCCAAGGCCCGGGCGGCCGGCCTGACGAGCGAACACCTCGGCACGACCTACTATTTCGATACCCCGGAATGCAAGGAGCGGTTCGACAAGGATCCCTCGGAGTTCATCAAGGACGCCTCGCCGGAACCTCCGGCTCCGGCGGCCGGTGCGAACCGGGGGGCGGGCCGTTGATCAATCGCGTCATCGACTTCTCGGTCAAGAACCCCATCGTCATTTTCGCCCTCGTCGCGGCCATGGCCGTGGCCGGGTGGTGGTCGATGAACCGCGTCCCCCTCGACGCCCTGCCCGACTTGAGCGACACACAGGTCATCATCTACTCCCGCTGGGACCGCAGCCCCGACATCATCGAGGACCAGGTCACCTATCCCCTGGTCACGGCCATGCTCGGGGCGCCCGGGGTGACCACGGTCCGCGGCTTCTCGGACTTCGGCTACTCCTTCGTCTACGTGCTGTTCAAGGACGGGACGGACATCTACTGGGCCCGCTCGCGGACGCTCGAGTACCTGTCCGGGGTCACGCAGCGCCTGCCGGAAGGCGTGACGACCGAGCTCGGACCGGACGCCACGGGCCTCGGCTGGGTCTATCAGTATGCGCTCGTCGACGACTCCGGCACCCACGGCCTCGACGAGCTCCGCTCGTATCAGGACTGGTACCTCCGCTACTACCTGAAATCCGTCCCCGGCGTCGCCGAGGTCGCGCCCGTCGGCGGCTTCGAGCGCCAGTACCAGGTCAACCTGGACCCGAACCGGCTCCAGGCCTACGGCATCTCCGTCCGCCGCGTCATCGAGGCCGTCCAGGGCGGCAACGCCGAGTCCGGGGCCCGGCTGATCGAGTTCGGCGGGACCGAGTACATGGTCCGCGGCCGCGGCTACGCCCGGTCGATCGAGGATTTCGAGACGATCGTCGTCGGCGCGAGCGACGCCGGCTCGCCCATCCGCGTCCGCGACGTCGGCGAGGTCGTCTTCGGCCCCGACATCCGGCGCGGCGTGACCGACCTCGACGGCCGGGGCGAGGCCGTCTCGGGGATCGTCATCATGCGCCAGGGCCAGAACGCCCTCGACGTCATCAACCGGGTCAAAGCCCGGCTCGAGGAGGTCGCGCCCGGCATGCCCGAGGGGGTCCGCGTCGTCCCCGTCTACGACCGCTCCGAGCTCATCCACCGCTCCATCGACACGCTGACCTCGACCCTCATCGGGGTCATCGTCACCGTCATCCTCGTCATCATGCTCTTCCTCTGGCACCTGCCGAGCGCGCTCATCCCCGTCATCACCATCCCCGTCTCCGTCCTCATCTCGTTCGTCCCCTTCCGGGCCATGGGCCTGACCGCCAACATCATGTCTCTCGGCGGCATCGCCATCGCCATCGGCACCCTCGTCGACGCCTCGATCGTCGTCGTCGAACAGACGCACAAGAAGATCGAGGAATGGGACCGGGACGGCCGCAAGGAGGACTACCGGGGCGTCATCGTCCGGGCCATCAAGGAGGTCGGGGGCCCGAGCTTCTATACCCTGCTCGTCATCGCCGCGTCGTTCCTCCCCGTTCTCACGCTCGAGGCCGAAGAGGGCCGTCTCTTCCGGCCCCTGGCCTACACCAAGACGCTCACGATCGTCGTGGCCGCCTTCCTGGCCATCACCTTCGATCCCGCGCTGCGGCTGGCCGTGACCCACTTCAGGACCTTCGGCTTCCGGCCCCGCTGGCTGTCACGGGCGACGAACGCTGTCCTCGTCGGCACCATCCGGCCGGAGGAAAAGCACCCCATAAGCCGCTTCCTGATCCGGATCTACGAGCCGGCGGCGCGGTGGACGCTCCGCCGCCCGAAGGCGGTCATCGCCACGGCGGTCCTGATCGTCGTCCTGACCGTCCCGATCTACTTCAAGCTCGGCACGGAGTTCATGCCGCCGCTCGACGAAGGGTCCCTCTTCTACATGCCGACGACCATGCCCGGGATCTCCATCGAGGAGGCCCGGAAGACGCTGCAGGCGACCGACCGCATCATCCGCGAATTCCCCGAAGTGGAGCGCGTCTTCGGCAAAGCCGGCCGGGCGGAGACGGCGACCGACCCCGCTCCCCTGTCGATGCTCGAGACGGTCATCACCCTCAAGCCGAAGTCGGAGTGGCGGCCGAAGCGCACCTGGTACTCCTCCTGGGCGCCGGGGTTCCTGCGCTCCGTCTTCCGGCACATCACCCCGGACCGCATCTCCAAGGACGACCTCGTCACCCTGATGAACGATGCCCTGCAGATCCCGGGGCTGTCCAACGCCTGGACACAGCCGATCAAGGGCCGCATCGACATGCTGACGACGGGCATCCGCACGCCGGTCGGGCTGAAGATCCAGGGCGCCGACCTGGCCGTCATCGAGGACATCGGCCTCCGGGTCGAGAACCTCCTCTCCCAGCTCGAAGGGACGCGCAGCGTATTCGCCGAGCGGACGGGCGGGGGCTATTTCATCGACATCGAATGGAAGCGGGCCGAGCTCGCCCGCTACGGCCTCCTCGTTTCGGAAGCCCAGGAGGTCGTGGCCGGGGCCCTCGGCGGCGAGAACATCAGCGTGACGGTCGAGGGCCGGGCCCGCTATCCGGTGAACGTCCGCTACATGCGCGATTTCCGGAGCGACATCGACGCCATCGGCCGGATCCTCGTCCCCGTCGGCGAAGGCGAGCGCCAGATCCCGCTGACGCAGCTCGCGACCGTCAAGCAGACGACGGGACCGTCCATGATCCGGGACGAGGACGGGTTGCTCACGGGCTACGTCTATGTCGATATCCTCGGCGACGATGTCGACGGCTACATCCGCGAGGCCGGGGAGATCATCCGGGACAAGGTCGCGTTGCCGGCCGGGTACGCGGTCCGGTGGAGCGGCCAGTTCGAGGCCATGGCCCGGGTCCAGGACCGTCTCCGGGTGGTCATCCCCCTGACCCTGTTCCTCATCCTGGTCCTCCTTTATATGAACACCAGGTCCGTGGTCAAGACGTCGATCGTCCTCCTGGCCGTGCCCTTCTCGGCCGTCGGGGCCCTCTGGCTCCTCTACGCCCTCGGCTACAACCTGAGCATCGGTGTCTGGGTCGGGCTTATCGCCCTGCTCGGGATCGACGCGGAGACGGGCGTCTTCATGCTTCTCTATCTCGACCTGGCCCACGATAAAGCCAAAAAGGAAGGCCGGCTCCGGAACCTGGCCGACCTGCAGGGGGTCATCATCGAAGGGGCGGTCCACCGGCTGCGGCCGAAGTTCATGACCGTCTGCACCGAGGCCATCGGCCTGCTGCCCGTCATGTGGGCGACGGGGACGGGCGCGGACGTGATGAAGAGGATCGCCGCCCCGATCCTCGGCGGCGTGTATACGTCGTTCCTGCTCGAGCTCCTCGTCTATCCCGCCATCTACCAGGTCTGGCGCTGGGATTTCGGGATGAAGAAGCGGCTGGGGAACGGGGACGAACCGGCTGCCCCACTTCCATGAAATAGGATTCCGTTCCGCCGGACGGTAGTACGGAGCGGGCTCGTCCCATACACCGGCCGTCAGGAGGAGTAAGACGTCCAATTAACATAACTGTTTACAATGGTATAGCCATATCGACGGTCTTCTCCAAAAGGTGGCATGATTGTTGCTAAGAGAGGGGCGTGCCTAAGGAAGCTGGGGACCATAGACCGATGCGTTTGATACGCGCGGACGGCTCCGCTAAAACCTTCTCGCCAAGGGTTTCGCGTGTTTTCCGCCATTTTCCATAGGTAATAAGCTCAAAATTCTAAGGAGGAGGTTTCTATGAGAAGGGTAAGAGTTATCGTAGGGGCAGCCGGGATCGTCGCCATCGCCGCGATGACGATCCTGGTCCTGCCGGGCAACAAGGCGGAGGCCCAGGCGACGGCACAGATCCCGCTCGCGGGAAGCAGCATCCCGAAGTGGATCGACGAATTGCCGCGGTTTAACGTCGTCGACTCGACGTCGGGAGTCAGATTCAATCTCACCATGAAGGAATTCCAGTTCCCGATCCTTCCGGCCGGCGCCGTGCCCGGGTACACAGGGACTTATGTATGGGGCTATCTTGACGATGACCAACTGAGCGGAGCGGAAGCCAAGACTTCTTACCTCGGCCCGATCGTCGTCGCCAAGCGCGGCGTGCCGACCGAAATCAATTTCGTCAACGCCTTGGGCAAGCGTTGCCACGACGAACGTCTTGGCCTACAAGCACTCGGTCGACCAGACTCTGCATTGGGCCGACCCCTTGAACCACGAATTGAACGCGGAGGCGAAGAAGGTCGCCATGGGCGGCTACGCCAACGGCTCGACCTATCCGGCCCCCGGCGACTTGGGCTCGCTGACCTATAACGGTCCGATCCCCGCCGCCGTCCATCTCCATGGAGGCGAGATCCCCGCGGTCCTCGACGGCGGCCCGGATTCATGGGTTACGAGCGACGGCAGCTTTTCCGGCCACGGCTATTGGACGAGAGGCCTCTCGAGCAGGGCGCCCGGGCGCCGGCCCCAGCTTCATTTACAGGTACCCAAATACGGCGCCGGCCGCGAACATCTGGTTCCATGATCACACCCTCGGAGCGACCCGTCTTAACGTCTATGCCGGACTCGCCGGAGGGTACGTCTTGCTGGATCCCCAAGCCGGCAACGTCAATTACCCCGCACCGGCCAATCTTCCCAAGGGCCGGGACGCAGCCGGACCGGTCGCCCAAGAGCACCTGATCCCCCTGATCATCCAAGACCGCATGTTTGACACCAACGGTCAGCTGTTCTTCCCGGCCGATAGCGGCGCCGGGATACTCTGGACATCGAACCCCGAGCATCCCTACTGGGTGCCGGAGTTCGTCGGCGACGCCATCGTCGTTAACGGCAAGGCTTGGCCGACCGTCGGAACGGCGATCGCCCCGCTTCCGTCCAAACGCTATCGCTTCCTCTTCCTCAACGGCTCGAACGCCCGTACATATGAGCTCTGGCTGGTCGACCCGGTGACCAAACTGAACGGCCCTCCGATCTGGGTCATCGGAACTGACGGCGGCTATATCAATGCCCCGGTCAAGATCGACCCCAACGCCGCTCGTCAATAACAAGCTGACTCATCATGCCAGGCGAGCGTTACGACGTTATCATCGACTTCAATGACCCGGTCTACCGGGCCTCGAATCCTTCCGGACAGCTGATCCTGAGGAACTCCGGCCGGACTCCCTATCCCAAGGGAGGATCGCCAAACGGGTGCAACGCTCGGCCAGATCGTCAAGTTCTTCGTCGGGCCCGGCGGCGGCGGGGGACGCGAGCTACAATCCCAATTCGGCCGTGCCCTTCAGGGCAGCGCCTATCGTGTCCCTGGCCGGGACGACCGTCAACATGACGCGTCAGCTCACGCTGAACGAGGTGATAGGCCCGGCCAAGGTAGCCATCGACCCCGTGACGGGCCTGCAAACCGCTTATCCGGGAGGCCCCCTGGAGGTCGTGCTCAACAACACGAAGTGGAACGGGATGCGATATAATCCCGCCGCAAAGGCCATGGAGCCGGTCGAAGAAGGCGTGTTCCCGCCCAATCATCCGCCCGTGCTGACCCCGGCCGAGTACCTGTACTCGGAACTCCCGAAAGAAGGGGATACCGAGGTTTGGGAGATCATCAATCTGACCGCCGACGCCCACCCGATCCATCTGCACCTTGCCCAGTTCCAGATCCTCAACCGCCAGAACTTCAATTCCGGCAATTATATGAAGAAGTACGCCGCGGCGTATGGAGGCGTGGTCAAGGAGGCCTACGGCCCGCCGTACCCCTACAGCAACACCACCAATCCCGATTTCGCTGGGCATTCCGAACGTCGTCGGGGGGAATCCGAACGTGACGCCCTTCCTGCAGGGCCCGGTGCTCGCGCCCAAACCCTAGGAGGCCGGCTGGAAGGACACCGCCGTCATGCTCCCCGGCCAGGTGACCCGGATCATCGTCCGCTGGGCCCCGACCGATGTGGCCGCAGGAGACTTGGTCAATAACTTCTATCCCTTCGATCCCGAACGGGGGGCATGGCTACGTCTGGCATTGCCACATCATCGACCACGAGGATAACGAGATGATGCGGCCCGTCAGCATCATTCCCAAAGCCACGTGACATCGGACGTACGTCAAGGGCGTCGATTACTGAACGATCAAGCGCAGTGGGAGGGGGCACCCTGTGAAGGGTGTCCCCTCTCGATTTCTATGTCTTGCTCCCCGCAAGGAAAGGCGGGCCTTTCTCTATCGGCCCTTTCGGTAGGCCATCGATTCCGCTATATTGGGCTCAGCCGTGAGTGACGTCAGAACGCGTTTCGAGGGCCTGGCCATGCTCTTCCTTTTGCTTGTCACAGCCCTCCCGATACGCTGTGGCCCTCAGGATCAGGATGCCTGGCTTCTCTACGGCCTGAGCCAAAGGGCTTCAGCGGACCGAGGCCGTGTGTGGGACTGGTATGCACTGAACAAGCTCGCCCCGTCCGCACCGGATGAAGCAACGGCCGAGCATTACGTCAGCGAGGGCAGCCTCGATCCGAGCCTCATTGCGGAGGCCGCGATCGTCAGGATCTGGGAAAGGTCCGTTTTCCGTCGTCCGGCCAAGCCCTTCGAAGAGGCCCGGCGGGAGGTCTTGGGGGAGGAGGAACGCCGGCTGGGCCGCAAGCTCGGCATCATCGACATGCCCGGGCTCTTTCCGCTCGTCGTCAGCAGGGCGGTCAAAGAGGTCCGGACGCTCTTCGAGATCAACTGCTACAGCAACGAGTTCACCATCCTCGAGGTGAACATCTACGACTCCGAAGGGAGCCGGATGGTGAGGGAAGCCGGCTTCAACACGGACATTTGGATGCCCATCGCTCCGGGCACCCTCATGGACGCCTTCGCGAAAAAGGCCTGCGGCCGGGCCAGCTAAAGCTCGAACCGGTACGAGAACTTGATCATGAAGATGTTCTCGCCCGGCGCCCGGAAGAGGTCGCCCATGTCCCGCCAGAGCTCGAAATCTCCGGGGTCGGAATAGTCCGCGCGCCGCTGCGTCCAGACAAAATAGAGCATCGATCCCGGCCGGTACTCCCAGCGCAGGACGACCGTCCCCCGCAGCGACTTGAGGCTGAAGTCCGGGTCGGCGAACGTGAACGCCGCCGCGGGACCGGCCGCGCCGTCCGGATCGACCGTGTAGACGCCGTCGGCAAGCGCGATCGTCGAGTCCCCGTCGCCGTAGTAGTCGAAGTCGAAGGTCCGCGCCGCACGGAGCTCCTTGAAAGCGGAAAAATCCCCCACGGCGATGTACGGCTGGAGATAGGCTTGGAGGCTCAGCCGCGGCGTGAAGGTCCAGCTGATCCGCGTCTCGATGGGCAGCGTTTTCTGGACGATGTCGGAGAGGACGTAACGGAGGCCGTAGGTCGAGGTCTTGAGCGGATCGGCGACGCTCCTCACCCACTGCCCTTCGGAATACCGCCAGGTGTAGCTCGGCCCGATCGAGAGCCGGAAGTTCGGGCTCGGTTTCCAGGCCAGGCCCGCGGCGAACGAATAATTGTATCCCCCGCTTGGATGATAGCGGTACTGCACGCTCCCGTCGAGGACGAAGGCCTTGCGATCGTCCCCTTCGAGGCTGAGGCGGATCGTCTCCCCGGCCGGATAAAAGGCCATGGGCCCGCCGCGCGTCAGGTAGTGGCTGTACTTCGGCGGCTCCCAATCGAGGTGGATCGCGGCCGTCCAGTAGTTAAGGAACTGGCCTTTGCCGTCGAGATAGACGTACTCCCCGATCCTGTTCCAGCCGAAATCGTAGTTCCGGTAATAGGACCCCGTGACGGACCAGCTGCGGAGAAGACGCCCGGGCTGGAGCTCCCGATATCCGGCTTCGATATGCCCGTTGACCATGTCTCCGCGGTTGTGATAGCCGAGGTCGTTGGCCTCGAAGCCGGGGGACATGGCGCCGATCGCCGCGTTGAAGACGATATTGCCTTTCTGCTTGTTGATGTAAAGGCGGCCCGCCCAGCCGGAAAGGGACGTGGCGTTCTCGTCGACCTCGACCCAATCGGCGTCCGGCCGCTGGAAATAGTGGAGGGAGGATCGCTGGAGCGCGGTCATGGCCGCGGCGCTCCCGTGGACAGTCGATAGAGCGCCCCAACCGGCAAGGGCCCAGCCCCTGTCCTTGTCGAGAAACGTCCAGCCGTCGACGCCGAGGGCGAGGGCGTTTCGCGAAAGGGAATCGTCGAGCGGGCCGGCCTTGACGTCCCGCAAGACCGACGTGGCGATGAAACCGAGGCCGCTCCGTCCCTCGCCGAACTCCTTCAGGCCCCGGGCGACTCCGTAATGGCTGAAGGGCTCGACCTCGGCCGTCGAACGGGCGCCTCCGAGGTCGATATCGGCGTATTCGCGGGACGTGGCCGCGCTGATGACCCCGAGGTTGAAGTCGCGGCCGACCTTTCCGGTCACCTTGGCCGCGCCGAGGATGGTCGTCCAATCGGGCGCGTCGAAATAGCCCGGGGCGGATGGCCGCCCCTGGGGGCTCCGGCCGATGCGCCGGCTGTAAAAGAGGCCCGGGTCTTCCCAGCCGAACATGCGATAGACGTTCGGCCCGCCCCGGCCGAAATTGAATATGCTCGCGCCTTCGATGAAGAAGGGCCGCTTCTCCCGGTAGTAGGTCTCTTCGTCGCTGATGTTGATGATGGCCGGGTCGACCTCGACCTGGCCGAAATCCGGATTGACCGAGAGATCGAGGGTCAGGTTGCTGCTGAGGCCGCCCTTGAGGTCGAAGCCGCCGCCCACGCCGGCTTCGCGCCCGGTGCGGAACGGGTCGCCGGGGACGGCGGGACTGAACATGGCCCTCGACAGGGCGAACGGCGAAACCTCGAGGCGGCGGCCCGAGGCGATGCCCGCAAGACCGGTGAGCTCGGCGAAGTTCGAGACGAGCCCGTTCTGCTCCTTGGGGACCCAGGCGAAATGGTCCTCCTCGTTCTTGCGCTTGATCAGGCGCTGGAAATTGACGCCCCAAACCTGGACTTCCCGCCGTTTGAACCGGATCTGGTCGAAGGGGATGCGGATCTCGACTGTCCAACCTTGGTCGTCGATCCGCGCGGCGCTCTCCCAGACCCCGTCCCAGGTCTCGTCGAGATCCTCGTCGTTGAAGAGGGTGCCGTCCTCGATCGAACCGAAGGGGTTGACCCCGAAGTAGTAGCCGCTCCGGCGGTCGTGATAGGGGTCGAAGCCGACATCGAACCAGTCGGATTCGACGGCCTCGTCGCGGCGGCCGAGACGGCCGACGATCTTGCCGGGCTCGGCGTCGGACAGGCGGGCGGCGACATAGAGGTTGTCGCGGTCGAAGGCGACCCAGACGGACGTTCGTTCGGAGGCGGGCTGCCCGTCCCGGGGATCTCGCTGAGTGAAGCCGCCGGAACCGGGGGTCTGCCAGACGGCCTCGGACAGGACGCCGTCGATGGCGATGGGCCCGCCGGCAGGCAAGGCGGCGATCGTCCGGAAGGTGCGCGGGTCCTCGGGCCGCGTCTTCTCCCTAGGGATCATGCCGCCCTGGCCCCAAGCGGCGCCCGCCGCGGCGAGGGCCGCAAATACCAGGATCGCGTTCTTCGGCATTTCGAATCCGGGTGCTGATATATCAGGCCCCGCTGCCGCCTGTCAAGGCACGAAAATGGGGACGCTTCTATTTTTCAGGGCGAAAAATAGAAGCGTCCCCATTTTCCCCCGCCTATTCACTTATGGGCGAATTAAGTGTACTTAGTATGTGTCACCGAAACCAGGGAGATCGAAATGAGCAAAGCCATTAAGAGACGCGATTTCATGAAAGCTGGAGCCGCCGCCGGGGCCGCCGTTTTCGCCGGAGCGTTCGCCGGCGCGCACCGCCTCGGCGCGCAGACGGACGCGATCCCGGACATGGCGGCGGTCACGGGGACCGATCGACTGCTCGCCGTGAACAAGGGCCTGGCCGCCCTTGGCGGGATGAAGAAATTCGTGAGGCCGGGTTCGTCGGTCGGCCTGCTCATCAACGCCCCGGCGTGGTGGACGCGGCCGGGCAGCCACACCCACCCCGATCTGACGTTGGCCGTCGTCCTCGCCGCGCTCGAGGCCGGGGCCAAGGAGATCCAGTACCTTCTCGACCCGCTGGCGGATTATTGGAAGCGCGCGCCGCTCTCGTCGAAATACGCGAAGGAGATCGCCTCGGTCAAGAAGTGCTCGGCCAACTACGTCGAGACGGCCGTCGCGAAGAACAGGCACCTCAAGAAAACGAGCGTCGTCAAGGAGTTCCTCGACTGCGACGTCTTCATCAACCTGCCCATCATCAAACACCACGTCGGCGTGGGCATGTCGGGGAACCTCAAGAACCTCATGGGCGTCAACACCAACGCCTCGAACCAGTTCTTCCACGCCGGTTCGGGGGCCAAGGGCGAATACGACGACGTCCCCTTCCTGGCCCAGTGCATCGCCGACCTCAACACCCTGCGCAAGCCCGACCTTTGCGTCGCCGACGCCACGGAATTCCTGCTGACGAACGGGCCCGCCGGGCCGGGCGAGCTCCGCCGGCTCAACAAGGTCGTCCTCGGGACCGACCCCGTGGCCGTCGACGCCTACAGCGCCCCGTTCATCGGACTCGAGGCGGCCGACGTCCTGATGATCACCAGATCGGCGGAATGGGGAGTCGGCCAACCGGACCTGTCCAGGCTCAAGATCAAGGAGATATCGGCCTGATCCGGCCCTGATCCAAAAGCGGCTCAGTCCCGGCGGACCCTGATCCAGGTGATGTTCCGCATTGCGGCGGCATCGATGAGGAGGACCCGGACCTTCGGCTCTCCGTTGGCCTTTGTCAGCGTCACGCTGAGCTCTTTCGGCCGGAGCACGTATCCGTACTTCAGTCCGATATCCATAAGCGTGAACAACCCGCCGAAACCCGCTGTCATCAGGAAGAAATGGTCTTCATGCGAGGATATCGACGTGTATACCGCGATGGGGAAGGCCAGGGCCGCTCCCAAGACAAAGTTGCCGATGACCGAGCGCGCGGACGTCACATTCTTCGGCCGGATCTCGACGGGATCGTAGCCCGGATACTCGATCCTGACGACATGGTCCTTGTCCTTCCTGTCCAGCCAGATCATGACCGGGGTCTCGCCCTTGGGCCTCCCGTTGACGGTGACGGAGGCGCCGGCGGGAAAGGATGTGACAGGGACCCGCTGCATGTGGTTCGTCATGCTGCCGCAGCCCAAAGATAGGACCAGACCCAGCGTGACCAGGACGGCCATCGCCGTTCGCCTTCGATGACGGCTCATATCTTCCCTCTCGACGGGACGCTTCCGGGATCGCCTTGCTCAAGGATACTATAAGGCCGCCGATGTCCGAGTTGTCAAGAAGTTGTCAAAATCCCGTGCCACACAACTAAATTCACTAAGTTATTCACTTGCCCAGGAATTAAGTGTATTTAGTTGTGTAGCGCCGAAATGAAGGAGGACGCATGTCCAGACGCCCAAGCCTCCGCTTCGCGACGACCCTGGGGATCGCCGGTCTCTCGCTCGTTCTGCTGATCGCCGCCCCGTCGCCGGCCCAGAAGGCCGGGTCAGGGGTCCCCGGGCCCATCGATCCGCAGCGGGTCCAGGACCAGGACACGATGACCTGGGCCGACTACCGCCCGATCCCCGGCCGCAATTGGGCCGATCCCTCGCTCAAGCCGGAAAGGGGATTCCGCCTGGCCGTCGTCGGCATCGATTTCCCCGGCCAGCCCTTCGTCATGACCATGCCCAAGGGCTCTGACCCGTTCGGCAATCCTCAGATCGACCCCGTCAAGCGCGAGGACGTCCCCCGGTTCTTCGCCGATTTCTGGATGACGCCGGGCGAGGTCAACCACGGCCAGACCATCAACGGCTACTGGATGGAGCAGTCGCGGGGCAAGTTCGGCATCACCGAGGTCCAGTCCTTCGGTCCCTACCGCATGCCCAAGCCTATCTGGGCCTACGGTCTCAACGAGTACGGCCAGAACGACCAGACGCCCGATGGCAGCCGCGCCGACAGCCGCATGGAGCGCGATTGCGACGAGATCTGGACGGCCGCCGTCGGCAAGGACATCCGCAAGGACTTCGACGCCGTCCTCCGCCTCTACGCGAGCTACGACGAGACGGGCGTCTGGCAGGAGTTCGGCGAGATGAAGTTCGCCTCCAAAGACGATATCCCGGCCGCGTGGGGAAACCCCGACCCGGCCAAGCCCCGCTGGATCCCGACCCGCTACGTCGCGTGGACGAGCTGGCTGGCCGGCGCCCAGCAGTGGGGCCTGTCCTCCATGCGCCAGGGCGAGAACTCGGGCACGATCACCCACGAGCTCGGCCACTTCGCCTTCCGTCTGCCCGACCTCAATAACAATCCCTACGTCCAGCCCTACCGGCGCGTCGCCGCCGGGACCTGGGACATGATGGACCGCGGCTGCTTCAACGGGCCGGGCGGGCCCCACAAGCGCTGGGTCGTGCCGCCGATGGAGGGCGCGTTCATGCCGGCCGGGCTCATGGTCCGCAACCGCCTCGAGAATAAATTCATCGACGAGACGGCCCTCCTGACCCTGGGCCGGGCCGCGCTGGCCGCTAACGGCCTGGCCGTGGCCGAGGTCGCCGCCCGGGCCGTCGATCCTCTCCCCGGCACCTACACGGGCCTGGTCATCAAATTCGACGGCGAAAAGCCGGGCGATTTGACGCCCCCCGACGATCCGGCGACGAATCCGCTCTCCGCCGGGACGCCGAACTACAGCTACTACACTCTCGAGGTCGTCCAGCGCATCGGCTACGATTCGTTCACCCCCGACAACGGCGTCCTCATCGCCAAGAACAAGGACGGCCTGCGCGGCCGCAACGGCGGGCCGAACGAGTTCAACAGCTACATCTGGGTCATCGACGCCCACCCCGAAGACATCAACGAGGTCGATTATGTCAGGCCCGGCGGCGAAAAGGTCATGCGGACCGTGGCCGACTACCGCCAGCTCAACGACGCCCTCTTCCACGCCGGGCTCGATTCCGGAAGCTTCTACGAATGGGAGGACGCCCCCAACCGCCTTCACTTCTATATCATCGACCTCCGCAAGGACAAAGACGGGATCCTCGTCTACACCCTGGCCGTCCGTTCGCTCGACAGCGCCGGGCCGCAGCCGCGCGGCGCGGCCATCGCTCCGCCGGAGAAGCGGTCGGTCCCCAAGGTCGGACAGGCGAACACGCCCGTCGCGTTCACGCTGGCCAACACCGGCAGCGCGCCCGCCGCGGCCGCCGGCGCTCAATTCGGCGCGGACGTCTATCGATTGTCCGTTTCGATCGACGGCCAGGGATGGACGGCCGGCCTGCAGAACGCGCTGGCGGCCGTGAAGGCCGGCGCATCCAAGCCGGTCACCGTTTTCGTGTCGCACGCGGCGGGCGCAACGAAGTCCGCGACGGTCACGCTGCGGGCGACGTCGGAAAGCGACCCGTCGAAGTCCGCGAGCGCCTCCCTCAAGATATCGCGCTAGATCCGACAAGGAGAGTGGCGATGCCGACACCCAACGAGATCCTCCAGGGCCTCGCGGCCATTTCCAACGGCCAGTCGCTGATGGCCGTTCTCTGGCACGTCGCGCTGGCCGCGCTGATCGCCGCGTTACTGCTAGGCTGGCGGCCGACGCGAAAGACAGGGGGCCTGCTCCTTTCCGTCCCCTTGATCTCAGTGAGTGCGCTCGCATGGCTCTACGGGAACCCCTTTAACGGGACGGTCTTCCTGCTCTTCGCCGCCGGCCTTGCGGCTATCGGGTCGCGCCGGCCGGCCGTTCGGGTGGAGCGGCCTCCCGCCTGGGCATCGGCGATCGGGATCTTCATGGTCGCCTTCGGCTGGGTCTACCCCCACTTCTTGGAAGGCGCCTCGTGGGTGAGCTACCTCTATCGGGCCCCGACGGGGCTCATCCCTTGTCCGACCCTGTCGATGGCCATCGGTCTCGGATTGCTGGCCAAAGGCTTTTCGTCCCGCGCATATTCCGTCGGGCTCGGGTTACTGGGAATCTTCTACAGCCTTTTCGGGACGTTTCGTTTGGGTGTCGGCATCGATATCGCTCTCCTCATCGGCTCGGCTGCGATGTTGGCGCTCTCCCGGAGTCTTCATCCCCTTCCCCGAACGTGATCTCCGCGGTCACGTCGTCGGTCCCCTCCGATAGCGCTCCGTCGAATTCCGCAAGCGCCGCTATAAATTTATCGATATAAAGATATTTTCGTTGGGACAACTTTTAATTTGTTTTTCGGGTCGCCGTTTGTGTTAATCTGTTATCGAACCATGGTCGAGAATCGGCGTCGAGACTTGCCCGTCCTTCTGATCCATAATATGAGCCCCGCTTGGACCCCGGACGAGGTCCGTGACGCCGAACAGGACGTCGCGGCCCTCGGCGACGCATTGAAGGTCATCGGCCATCCCGTCGAGCTCCTGGCCGTCGAGGACGGACAGCTCGCCGCGCGTCTCGCGCCCCGCGATCCCCGCGACTTCATCGTGTTCAACTGGTGCGAGGAGCTTCCAGGTGTCCCGCACAGCGAGCCCGAGGTCGCGGCGGTCCTAGAGCGGCTCGGCTTCGCCTTTACGGGCGCGTCGTCCCGCGTCCTGTCGCTTTCCCACGACAAGCCGCAGATCAAGCGCATCCTCGAAGCGAGCGGGCTGCCCACGCCGCCGTGGGCCGTCTTCGACAGGCCCGGGATCAACGGGTGGAGCGTCTTTCCGGCCATCGTCAAGGCGGCCAACGAGCACTGCAGCATCGGCATTTCGCCGGAATCGGTCGTCACGTCCCGGGCCGAGCTCGAACGGCGTGTCGGCTATATCCTGAGCGTACACAGGCAGCCCGCCCTGGTCGAGGAGTTCATCGACGGCCGGGAGTTTCACGTCGCCGCTTGGGGGAACGGGAACGTGACGGCCATGCCCGCGGCCGAGATGGATTACGTCGGGCTAACGGACATCCGCGACCGCCTTTTCACCTACGACGCCAAATACCTCCCCGGGTCCCGCCTCTACGAGACGATCGAGCTGCGCGTCCCGGCGGCGCTGGATCCCCCGGCCCGGGCCGAGCTCGAACGGATCGTCCTCGCGACGTACCGGGCCACGGGTTGCCGGGACTACGGCCGGATCGACCTGCGCTTCCGGGACGGCGTTTTCTATGTCATCGACGTCAACCCGAACCCCGACATCAATCCGCTGACGTCCCTGACCTACGCCGCGGCCGAGATCGGCTACTCTTATGGGGAGCTGGGAAGCCGCATCGTCAATCTGGCCGCCGCCCGCCATCCGGCCTACCGGACAGCTTAGGGCCGGCGAGCCGCCAACAAAGCCTTGTACGCGTTGACCATCCCGCCGCTCCCGACCTTTCCGGCGAGACCCGCGACCGGCGTCGCCGAATCCATCAGGATTTTCTTGAGGGCCGCGGCGGTCAGCCCCGGATCAACCGAAAGCGCGAGGGCGGCGATCCCGGCGACGACCGGGCCGCTGTTCGACGTCCCCCCGCTCAGCCGGTAGGTGCTCCGGCCGTTCTCGACGTCGGTCGCATAGTTCTCATCGAGGGCCGCGATGTCGACGTTGGCGGCCCCGAAATTGGATCCCAGCCTGCGCCCCCCGGATTCGTAAACGACGAGCCCGCCCCGGAAATCGATCATGGCCACGGTCAGGATGTTATCGAGGGGAAAGCAGGCCGGATAGGTGAAGTTCTCCGGCCGGTCGATGTCCAGCCCGGAGTTGCCCGCGCCGACGACCAGCAGGACGTTCTTCCTCCCGGCATACTCGATGGCCGACTTCAGCTCGGCCAGCGCGTCCGGGGCCGGGTCGCTGACGAACCCGCTCCAATTGACGACCCGCGCGCCGTTGTCCGCGGCATAGCGGATGGCCTTGGCCGCTCTCCCGGGCCGGAGCGTGTCCTTTTCGTTCCGGCCGATCCCCTGGGCTCCGATCTTGAGCAGCATCAGCGAGACGTCCCAGTTGATCCCCGCGATCCCCTTGCCGTTGTTCCCTCTCGCTCCGATGATGCCCAGGGCCGAGATGCTGTGCCAGTACGGCTGGATGCGGTCCTTGCTCATGCCGTCGAAGACATAGCAGTCAGGGTCCGGGTCGTCGAAAGCGAAATCCCAGCCCATGACGTCGTCGACGTAGCCGTTCGCGTCGTCGTCGACGCGGTTGGTCTCCTTATCGTGGCCCGACGCGTCGGGGCCGGATTCCCCCGGGTTGGCCCAGATGTTGCCGGCCAGGTCCTCGTGGCCGTAGAAGAAGCCGTCGTCGAGGACGGCAACGACGGTCCGCCGGCTTCCCGTCGAGATCGTCCAGGCCCGGGTCATGTCCGCATCGATCCCGGCAACCGCGTCGAGCGTGACCGGCGACGGCTTGATCGACGTCCGTTCGATGGCGATCTTCCCGCCGGGATTGAGGAAGCTGACCTGGTACTTGAAGTACGGGTCGTCGGGGACGACGCGCCCCGTCGGGGCCTGGGCGGAAATGAGGAGCAGGATAAAGAGGACGGGCAGGAGCTTTTTCATCGCCTCTATTCTACGCCCCGGCGGCCGGAAGATTAAGCGGCTAGCGCCGGTAGCGGATGGCGATGCCGACGATCTGGCGTCTGTAAACGCTCCGCGCGCCGCGCCAGTAGTTATAGACGACGCCGTCGCGGAAATAGCGGTCGGCGACGATGACCAGGGCGTCCCCGCCCATGCGGGCCGTCCGTTCGCGGAGCATGCCCTCGACGTCGTAGCGGTTCATCCTCCAGGACGGCCGGACCCAAACTTCGCCCAGCCGGATGTGGTCCCGGCGCGGCTCGCGCCTCAGGAGGTCGACCTCGGCCGGATGGATCGGAGCGAAGCGCGGTGTATGGGGATAAAAATGGTACCCGGAGTGCCGGGCACAGGCGACCACCGTCGGCAAGAGGAGGGCCAGGATCAGGGCCGGAAGGATCATCTTCTTCATTTTTATCTCCTTGAGATCCGTTTATCGTTCATTCCAGCCGTGTAGTTTGCAAGAACCGTACCAAGAAGCTTCAGAGAGAACGGCTTGTGGAGATGTCCTCCCAAGAGGACATATCAAAAATAATTTGACAGGTCGATGTCAAGCCCCTATTATTGATTCGGCCCATCGGTATCTTAGAAATAATGAGAACTATCCTATTATGAGTCTATTTGCGGCCTTAGAGGCCAAATTCTCCGAATTCAAGAAGAATTGCATATCGGAGTACCCGATCCCGCCTCTCCGGATCGGTGAGAAGAAAGCGGCCCTGGCCATCGTCCAAGGCGGCATGGGCGTCGGGATCTCTCTCTCCAATCTGGCCTCTGCCGTGGCCCGGGAAGGCGGCATTGGCGTCATCGCGGCCAACGCGATCGGGATGATCGAGGACGATTACTACGACGACCCCACCGCCGCGAACGTCCGGGCCCTGCGCCGGGAGATCCGCGAGGCGCGCCGCCGGTCGGCCGGCTTGATCGGCGTCAACATCATGGTCGCGGTCAACTGCTTTCACGAGCTCCTCGACGCCGCGGTCGAGGAGAAGGCCGACGTCCTCTTCCTCGGCGCCGGCCTGCCGATCAAGGGCATCCCGGTCCCGGCCATCCGCGCGGCCGGGGTCCAGATCGTGCCGATCGTCAGCTCGGCGCGGGCGGCCCGGCTGATCTTCAAGGCGTGGGAGAAAGCCTACGGCGATATCCCCGACGGCGTCGTCGTCGAAGGCCCGCGCGCGGGCGGGCATCTCGGCTTCAAGCCGGACGAGATCGACGACCCCGCCTTCCAGCTCGAGCGCATCGTTCCTGAAGTCGTCGATGTACTCGCCGAATTCGAGGCGCGCTGGAACCGGTCCCTGCCCGTCATTGCCGCGGGTGGGATCTTCACGGGGGATGACATCCACCGCTTCCTGAAGCTCGGGGCCAGGGGGGTCCAAATGGCGACCCGTTTCGTGGCCACCCACGAGTGCGACGCCGATGTCCGCTTCAAGAAGGCCTACCTGGCCTGCCGGGAAGAGGACATCCAGATCATCCGGAGCCCCGTCGGCATGCCGGGCCGGGCCATCCGGGGCAAGTTCCTCGAAGCCATCGCCCGCGGGGACAAGAAGGTCGTCCGGTGCCCGTCGCGCTGTCTCGAAAGCTGCGGGGCCGGGGAAGCCCGCTACTGCATCTCCGAGGCCCTCGACGCCGCGCGGAAAGGCGACCTCGAGAACGGTTTCGTGTTCTGCGGCTCCAACGCCCATCGGGTCGAGTCCATCATCTCCGTGCATCAGCTCGTCGAAGGCCTCAGGCAGGGGTTCGCGCTGGCCGGCCTCGTCGCGGCGCTGAAGGCGGAAGTCGCCAGGCGCCGGGAAGGCCTCAGGGCCCTGCGCGGTGAATACGTGGAGACAATGGCCGGGGTGCGCGCCAAGGTCCGGACGGAGATGCGCCGTCTGGCCGAAGGGCCCGAAGCCCGCTACCTTGAAGAAAAGGCCCGGGTCCGAGAGCGGCTGGCCGAGATCAAGAGGGAATACGATCAGGCCAAAGCCCGGGTCGCGGAGCTCCGCGCCGAGCTCGATTTCTTCCTGAACTCGGCCCCCGCCCTCGTCACCGCCTGACTCGACCCTCCAGCCGGATCTACTCGATCGCGGGAAGGGTCATCTTCTCCGGTTCGAAGATGACGCAGCGCTCTCCCGCTTCGACCTGGCCCAGGTCGATGAGATCGTAGCCCGCCTTGCGTCCTGCCTCGACGGTCCGTTCGGCCTCGTTTTCCGGCACATAGACGTAGAATCCGATGCCCCAGTTGAAGGTCGTTATGCAGTCCGGCAGGCTGACCCCGGCCTCGAGCATGAACTCGAAGAGAGGCGGGATCTCGTCCACCCACGTTTTGATCCGGTACGTGAAGGGCTTCTTGGCATAGGCGATCTTGGAGATGCCCCCGCCGGTGCCGCCGAGCAGGGCGTGGATCTCGATATTCTCCTGCTGCAGCGCCTCGACGAGCCGGACATAGGAGCGGGTCGGGATGAGCGCCTCGTCGCCCAGGGTCTTCCCGTTGGGCAGGAGATGAAGGAACTGGTCCTTCAGGGCCAGGGCCTGCTTGATCACAAGCGAAACGCCGTTGGCGTGGAGCCCCGACGACGGGGCCCCGATGATGTGGTCTCCAAGAGCCAGCTTCTCGCCCGTGACCATCCTCGTCCTGGGCGCGATGATGCCGGTGACGCAGCCGGAAAGCGACGGCGCGCTCCGCACCGGCGGCTCGGCCTTGACCAGATAGCGCAGGGCGGGAGACTCGCCGGCCGGCAGGGCCATGCCGCACATCTCGCAGGCCCGATAGAAGCTCTCGGCCAGGTCGTGGCTCCTCTTCCCGTCCGCGAACCACTCGCTGTCGCCCGCCGCCACTTCGTCGGTGAAGATCACGGGCAGGGCGCCCTGGCAGATGACGTCGTTGGCCGCCATGAGGGCCGAATCGATGCCGATGCCCTCGTAGTAGGTCCGGCCGGTCCCGGCGTGCTGGTACATCCACTCGGCGATCCAGTTCTTGTTGCCCAGGCCTTCCTGGGTCATGCACCAGAGGTGGGATCCGGAGCCCCGATACTCATAGACGGCCCCGTGCGCGCCCACGCTGTCCGGATCGACGAATACGCCTCGACTGTTGGGGAAGGCGAGCGTCCTCTTTCCGGCCCGCACCATGGCCATTTTGAACGGCTCGATCTTGGTGTAGTCCACGCCCGCCGCGGCGTAATCGGGTTTCGCCCGCATTTCACGCTCCTTGAAGTCTCTTACAGGGCCCCCTGGCCGGCCTTCTCGATGACAAAACGCGCCTTTTCGTGAGCCCTGATAATATCGCCGGCGGCGACCCTGAGTCAAGGAGCGCGGTGGCTGGCCCGTGCCGGCCCGGACCGTTGACTCGGCCTTTTTTTCTTGCTAATCTCCGCTCCAGCCTGCCCGAGGGGGGAAGGCGGCATGGATGCGAACACGCCGGCCAGGGGCCTCCGCCGGATCGTCAAGATCAAGCCCCAGGAAAAGAAGCTCGCCGTCCTGATCTTCTCCTATTTCTTCCTCATCGCCGCCCCCTACACCATCATCAACGCCCTCCGCACGAGCAACTTCCTGTTCAAAGAGGGCGTCGGCTGGCTCCCGATCGTGTACCTCCTCGCTGTCGTCGCGACCGGCGCCGTGGTCTTCCTCCATTCCAAGGTCCAAGCCCGAAGGTCCGTCCAGGCCCTCATCATCCCCAGCCTGGCGTTCTTCGCCGCTTCAGGTCTCCTGCTCCAATGGGTCCTGAAAACCGATCTCGGCCAACGCAGCGGCGCGCTCAACTATTTCTATTGGGTCTGGGCGAGCGTCCTGATCATCGTCCTCATCACCGGCTTCTGGATGACGGTCAACGAGGTGTACGACCCCCGACAGGCCAAGCGCTTGATGGTCTTCCTCAACAGCGGCGGCCTCCTGGGCAGCATCCTCGGCGGCCTGCTGGTCGTTCTCCTTTCCGAGGGACCGCTGGGCGTCTTCCTGATGCCGCTGGCCTGCCTCATGCTGTTCGGATGCATGCTGGTCGTCGGCGCGATCTTCAGACTCCACGAAGCCGGGCCCCCGGAAGCCGGCCGGGCCCCGGCCCCGAAGAAGCCGCCCGAAAAGCGTGAGGCCGGGGTCCTCGAGAGCTTCAGGGCCGTCCGAAAGGACAGGTTCCTCGTCCTGATCGCGGCCATCGTCGGGATCGGGATCGTCGTCTCCACGTGCATCGAATTCCAGTTCCTCTCCGCCGCTTACGGCCACTACGGCACCCGGCAGGAGAGCCTGCAGGCCTTCTTCGGCTTGTTCGAAGCCGCCCTGACCGTCTTCGCCTTCTTCCTGAACTTCCTGATGGCCGGGTACCTCCTGAAAAGGCTGACCGCGCCGCGGACCCTGCTCCTCACGCCCGCGGCGCTCCTGGCGGGCTCGGCGGCCATCCTCCTCACGCCCTTCGGCCTCGTCTCCGGGGTGTTCATCAGGGGCATCGACGAAAGCCTGTCCTTCTCGGTCGACCATCCCTTCCGGGAGATCATGTACATCCCCGTGCCCGCCCGGCTCCGTCACAGGGCCAAGGCCTTCATCGAGATGTTCGTCAGCCAGTTCGCCAAGGTGGCCGGGGCCCTCGTTCTCCTCCTCTTCGCCCTGCTCCTGAACAAGAGGATCGAGGGTTACACCCCCAAGTTCGACCCGGCGCTGTCCCGTTATCTCAGCTGGGTCGTCATCGCCTTTCTGGTCCCCTGGATCATCATCGCCCTCAAGGTCGGGAAAGAATACCTCTTGGCCCTCAAAGAGAACATCCAGCCGCTGTGGGACCCCGCCGAGAGGGAGCTCGCCGAAAAAATCGACGTCGAATCCGCCAAGCTCGTCTTCGACACGATCGACAGCCGGAGCTACAGCTCGATCCTCTACGCCTTGCATCTCTTCGACCTCCTGGCCCAAGACAAGATCAGCCCGGATCTCAAGGAGATCATCGCCGGGAAAAGCGAGGAAGTCCGGGCCAAGGCGTTGAGCGACCGGCTCGAGGCCGGGGCCGCGGCCCTTTTCCCCGAGTCCCTCGGGAGCTTGACTCCCGAAGAGATCAGGACCGAGATCCCTCTCATCCTGTCGTCGGACGCTTACCAGCGCGTGATGAGGTCCTATGCGGAGAGGGTCCTGGGGCAGGACCCGGGTTCCGTTGTCGACAAGATGGAGCTGGCCAAGGCCATCGGCTTGATGGGCCCGGATTCTCTTCTCGCCGGCTATCTCACCCGGCTCATCGGCGACGACGATCCCGGGGTATCGGCCTATGCCCTGAAGAGCGCGGCCCGGCTCAAAAGGGAAGAATATGTCCCGGTCATCATCCGGAAGCTGGGCATTTCCGTCAACCTCGAGGACGCCGTCGAGGCCTTGAGGGGCTACGGCGATACGGCCGTCAGTGCGCTCGAACGGTCCCTGCTCGACCGCTCGGGGGAATTCGCCGTGCGCCGGGCCGCGGTCGACGTCCTGGGACGGATCGGCACGCGGCGGGCCGTCCGGTCCCTTACGGAAGAGCTGGAGTACGGGAGGGGCGAGCTCGACAGGAGGATCATCGACGTCCTGGATCGGCTCCGTTCGGATAACACGGACATGCCCATCTCCGAGGCCGTGGCCAAAAGGAAGACCTTCGCCCTGGTCAGGAAATTCTGCCGCGACTTCCTCGACCTGCAGGGGGAGGGCGCGGGTTCGGAGGGGACGGACGGCCGGCGCGACCTGGCCAGAAGCCTCGAAGCCACGTTCGCGGACATCTTCAAGCTGCTGGGCTTGTATTACCCCCAAGAGGACATACGGCGGGCCTATCAGAATATCAGGACCGGCACGCGGCATTCGGTCGCCCATGCGGTCGAATGGCTCGACAACGCCTTGGCCAAGGACCTGCACGATGTCATCCTTCCTCTCGTCGACGACCTGACCGTCCAGGAAAAAACGGGCAGATTCAAGAAGATCCTCGAAGATCTCCCGGACCTCTAAACGTTTGACATTCGCCGGCGACAGGTGGACAATCAGGCGGGGAGGTGGCCATGAAATATCAAAAACGGATCTCGTACGCATGTCTTTTCCTGACCTTTGCCCTGGCCCTGGGCCCGGCGCTCCTGCCGGCCCAGAGCCTCGAGGACAAGGTCACGATGCACACTCTGAAGAACGGGCTGACGGTCCTCTTTGCCGAGCGCCACGGGGCGCCGGTCTTCAGCACGCTCTACGGGTTCAAGGTCGGGTCGGTCGACGAATACCCCGGCATCACCGGGACCGCCCACCTCTTCGAACATATGGCCTTCAAGGGCACGCCCAGGATCGGGACCAAGGATTACGGGAAAGAGAAGGTCCTGATGGACAAGATCGCCGGGGTCGGCCACGAGTGGAGCGTCGAGCTGGCCAAGGGCGACCAGGGCGACAAGGAGAAGGTCGCCCGGCTGCGGGCCGAGCTGACCAAGCTCGAAGAGGAGCAGAAGGCGTTCATCGTCAAGGACGAGATCGACCTCATCTACAGCAACGCCGGCGGCACCGGGCTCAACGCCGGGACGGGCACGGACCAGACGATGTACATGATCAGCCTGCCGGCCAACCGGTTCGAGCTCTTCTGCCTCATGGAGTCCGAGCGCATCCGGAACACGGTCCTGCGCGAGTTCTATATCGAGCGGAGCGTCATCCAGGAAGAGCGCAAGCAGACGACCGACGCCGTCCCCACCCGGCTCCTCAGCGAGATGTTCATGGGCGCGGCCTTCATCGCCCACCCCTATAACCACCCCGTCGTCGGCTGGGCCTCGGACATCAACTCCGTGACCCTCGAGGAAGCCCAGGCGTTCAAGCAGAAGTACTACACGCCAAACAACTGCGTTCTGGCCATCGTCGGCGACATCTATCCGGAGACGGCCATCCCGCTCGTCGAGAAGTACTTCGGGGACATCCCCCGCGGCGACGACCCGCCCCTCTTCCGGACGGTCGAGCCCAAGCAGCTCGGCGAGCGCCGGGTCCGCTTCGAGTTCGACGCCGAGCCGCAGCTCATGATGGGCTACCACAAGCCGACCTTCCCTTCGAAGGACGACGCCACGGCCTCCGTCCTGGGCTATATCCTGACCACGGGCCGGACGTCGCGGATCTACAAGGACCTCATCCAGGACAAGCAGCTGGCCGTATCGATATCCGCCGGCTCGTCCCCGGGCGCCCGCTTCCCGAATCTTTTCACCTTCAACGCCGTGCCCCGGAACCCTCACACCTTGGAAGAGGTCGAAAAGGCCATCCTCGAACACGTCGAGAAGGTCAAGACCGAGCCGGTTTCTGAGCGCGAGCTCCAGAAGGTCAAGAACAACCTCGACGCCTCTTACATCCGCTCGATGAGCTCCAACTTCGGCATCGCGATGCAGCTCATCCGCTACCAGCTGCTCTTCGGCGATTGGAAGCTCTTCAAGACCTACCGGGAGCTCGTCGGGAGCGTCACGGCGGACGACGTCATGGCCTTCGCCAGGACCTATCTGACGCCGGAGAACCGGACCGTGGCCTACCTCGTCAAAAAGGCCAAGGCGTCCTGAGGAAGGAGGAACGATCATGAAACGCACCACGACCCAATTCACCGCGGCCATCGCGTTCGCCCTCCTCATCCTGGCCCTGCCGGTCCTTGCCCAGAGGCACCCCAGCGAGCTCGGGGCTCCCCCGCCCCTGTCGTTCAAGATGCCGAAGCCGGTCATGTTCACGCTGGCGAACGGCATCCGCGTCGCCTACATCCAGGACGCCGAGCTGCCCCTCGTCTGGGTCCTCGGCTACTTCCGGGGAGGATCGCTCTTCGAGCCCGGCGACAAGGCCGGCCTGGCCCAGCTCACGGCGACCGTCCTCCGGACCGGGGGGACAAAGACCCGCGGCGGCGACCAGATCAACGAGGAGCTCGAATTCATCGCGGCCACGGTCGAGGCCATGGGCGGCTCCGAGTACATGACCGTGACCGGGAGCTCCCTGAAAAAAGACTTCGGCAAGCTCATGGAGATCTACGCCGACCTGGTCATGAACCCGGCCTTCCCGCAGGACAAGCTCGACCTGGCCCGCAATCAATCCCTGGAGGGCATGCGCCGGATATGGGACCGGCCCAGCCAGGTCTCGAGCATTCTGTTCCAGGAGAAGCTCTACGGCCCCGACTCGCCCTACGGACGGCGGGCCAAACCGATCACCCTCAAGGGGATCGGCCGCGAAGATTTGGCGGCCTTCCACAAGAAGATCTTCTCCCCGTCCAACCTCATGCTGGGCGTCGCCGGCGACGTCTCCGCCGACGAGGTCAAGGCCATTCTGAACCGGGTCTTCAAGGGCTGGGCCAAGGCCAAGGTCGACCTGGCCGAGCCCGCGCCTCTGGCCGAGCGGGCCGACGGCACGATCTACTACGCCTATAAGGACACGCCGCAGGCCAATCTCTACCTGGGCCATCTGGGGGCCCGCCGCAACGGCCCCGACCAATACAAGCTCGAAGTCCTGAACAACATCTTCGGCGGCGGCGGCTTCACGGCCCGGCTGATGAAGGAGCTCCGGTCCGACCGCGGCTTGACCTACGGCATTTACGGCGGGGTCATGGACGGGCGGGACCGCGGCCCCTTCATGGTCGCCTCCCAGCTCAAGGCGGCCCAGTTCGTCGAGGCCCTCGGGCTCATCAAGGACATCGTCCGCGACCTTCAGACCAACCTCGTGTCCGACGAGGAGATCGAGACGGCCAAGAATTCCATCATCAACAGCTTCGTCTTCAATTTCGAGCAGAAGAACCAGGTCATGAGCCAGGTCATGACGCTCAAGCTCGAGGGCTACGCCGACAATTATCTCGACACCTATATCGACAACATCCGCAAGGTCACCAAGCAGGACATCCTCGACGCGGCCAAAAAGTACATGGACCCGGCCAAGATGATCATCGTGGTCGTCGGGGACGAAAAGAAGTTCGACAAGCCTCTGGCGAGCGTCGGAACGGTGAAGTCGATCGACCTCAAAGCCCTCATGGAGGCGGATCGGGGGCCGGAAAAATAGGCTATCGGCCCTTTTCGAAGAACGACAGGGCCCGCGCCATCACCGGATCGCGGCCCGCCAGGAGGTCCTCGATCGCCGGCGTCACGGAGAAATCGGGAATGATGCCCCGGTCCTTGGGATAGCCGTCGACCGCCATCCGGCAGAGGACAAGCGGGACGCGGATCTGGATGCGGGTGTTGGGCAGGGTCGCCGTGACCATGAATCCCGACGTGCTGCCGTAGTAGCCGGAGCCGCATTCTTCCCCGAAGAACACGGCCTTCTTGTGGTAGTGGAAGGCGGACGCCGTCTCCCCCGTCGTCGAGAAGCTGCCCCCGTCGATGAGGATGGCCACCCGCCCGGCGAACCGGGGCTTCCGTGGCGTCTGGAGCCCGCGGTTGGGATGGCCGGTGACGTCGTACCCGCCGCGCGCGTTCTTCCTGAGCGGCCCGGCCAGCTCTTCGGCGCTGGCCGCGGATTCGTCGGTGAAGCGGAAGAGATCGTAGCGGTCTTTCTTCGTTTCGAGGGCCCAATAATAGAGGAACGGACGGTCCATGACGTGGGCGAAGAGGAGCTTGCCGTATTCGTCAAACCCGCCGCCGTTACCCCGCAGGTCGATGACGAGGCCCGCGGTCTTCTTTTCCTCCAGAACGCGGAACGACTCGTTCAGGAATTCCGGAAACCGCGGCTTGGCCTTGTCCGGATCGTCGCCGAACTGCCGGATCGTCAGGACGGCCGTCATCCCCCGGAACGAGAGCTCGTAGGCAGGGCGGCGCTCGGCCGTCGCCGGGTATCTCTCCGCCAGCAGCCGGACGACGTCGGCCGCCGTGATGCCCGGGACCGTGATCTCCTTGATCTCCTCGCCCGGGAACGGCCGGAAGCTGATCCGGCGGGATCCCCGCCGCCCGAACCGGAGGGCCAGGAGCCGGCCAAAAGCGGCCGGATGCTCGAGGCGCCGGAGGCGGCTGGTCCGGATCCCGGCGTCGCTCGGAAGTAGCGCGAGGAGCGCCGAGACGACGTCTCTCATCGGCGTCCCGTCGATGGCCAGGAGCTCCGCGCCGTCCTCGATGCCCGCGTCCGAGCTCAGATTCCTGAAGACATAGACCCTGTCCTTCAGAAAGCGGAGCCCAAAGGGAAGGAAGACGGGTTGGGCGTCAAGGTAAGCGCCGGCGGCCGGGGAAAGCATCAGGCGCGTGTGCCCGTCCTTGATCCCGGCGACGAGCGGCAGCAGCCTGGAGTAGAAATCGAGTTCCGTCAACGGGCCGGCCAGGGAGCTTCCGGCCGCGTCGAAGCTCTTCTTGAGCATGTCCGCCGGGGTATAGCGATCGAGCCCGCCGTGTCCTTCCTCCAGCACGTCCCAGAGGGTCTTGAGGTCCTCCTTGAGCGCCTCGACCGGGTAGGTCTTTCCCGGGTCGAACGCCGTCTGGGACTGAGAGAAGACGACGGCGATCAAGACGGCCGTCATCGCGGTCGCGATCGCCGCTCTCCTGACCGCTCTATTCATTCCGTCCATCTTACCATCCCTGGCTTTTGGTTGGTAGGTTCGGCGCCCGATGACCCGCGAAATATTGACAAATCCTTGACAACTTCTATACCGGACGCGCTTATAAAAGAAGCAGACGGAGGTGGCCTGCCATGAAACAAGGGTCCGGCAAACTGGTCGCGGCGATCCTGGCCATTCTGATGCTTGCGCTTCCCGGGACCTTATCCGCCGCGAATTGGCGGGGGATCGACATCATCGTCACCACCCAGGACGGCCGTCAGTTCCGGGGCGAACTCATTGCCGTCAAGTCGGATTCTCTGGTTCTCCTGGACGCTGAACGCAAAGACCTATCCATCCTTGTGGCCGAGATCAAGAACATCAAGGTCCGCAGGAGATCGAAGGCCCTTCAAGGATTGCTCTACGGCTTCCTGGCCGGGGCTGTCGGCGGAGCCATCTGGGGCGGGATCGCCGCCGACGATGAATGGGGGGTGGCCGGGGGGGCCTTTCTCGGAGGATTGTTCATCGCGCCCCCCACCAGTCTTCTCGGTCTCGTGGCCGGGATGGGAGCCGGACTTGATGACGAGACCGACCTCGCCGGCCTGCCCGAGCCGGAATTGGACCGGATTTGGGCCAAGCTGAGCCGTCAGGCACGCGAGCCGGAAGCCTATGTCCCCCCGTCGAGGATCACGACAGCCGGGGAGCCCCGGATGGGGCCCGTTCTCTCACGTTATGATCGGACCCGGTTCAGACTGACGTGGATGCCCGGGAACCGCATAGGGGGATCGGGGTATCCCTTCCAGGAAGAGGACCTCGCGTTCCGATTCGTCGGGGACCTCCCGCCTGAGGAAACAGGTCCCTATTCGTCCGTACAGTACACGGGAATCAGCCTGCCGAGATCGAGCCTCGGGCATATCACGCTGGCCTATGCATGGAGCCGGCAGCTCGCCGCCGAGGTTGAGCTCTTCATTCCCAGGCGTTCTGCAAGCTACCGTTCCGGAGATCTGCAATTCACATCGACCCTTGACGGTCAGGAATACGGCGCCTTTTTCGGCAGCTACGAAGTCCTCAGATCGACTTCGTTGCTCGTCGGCTTGTCCTTCCGGCCGGCCTTGCCGGCGTTCCTCCGTCCCCACTCCGTCGAACTGGGATTGGCCGCCGGCCCGGCCTGGATAGGCTGGACAGGCAGTGACGTCTATTCGTATTCCTCGAGCTCCTCCTGGACGGATAGCCGCACGATGACGACCTGGACGGCGAGAGGCCGAATGTCATACGACTACTATTTCGATCCGGCGCTTTCAATAGGGGCCTTCGCCGAATACCGGTGGATCCGGGCGAACATCCCCTCGTACACGAGGACAGAACTCTTGAGCTTCCAGGGGTCATCTGATCCCGGCGCCGCCTTGATGCGGACGACCGAGGTGACCTTCCCCGAGCGGACGGCCTTTCTCGGCGGCTTAGCCATTGGATTGAGGTTCGGAATTAGCTTCTAAGACCCTTCCGCCCGTCCTCCGCCGGGGCCGGCGCGCCCTTCTCGACGGCGAAATTGGCGGCGAGGTTCAGGCCGGCTTCGACGGCCGCGGGATCGATATTGTCCACCGTATCCCGGGAGGTATGATAATGGATATCCCCACGGATCGGCCGGGTCGAGATGCCGATGAGGGAGGCGGACGCGACGCCGGCCTTGGCGAACTGCCCGGCATCGGTCCCTCCCCCGCCGAACGGAAACCGGACCGCCTTGACCGGATAGCCCAGGCCGGCCGCGATATCGATGCATTCGGCGGTCAGCGGCACCGAAAGCCCGCGCAATCCGTTCGTATCGGTCTTCAGGAACGCCAGGTCCTCGAACCGGCTCAGCGTATCCATGTTGAAGACGAAAGTCGGGAGGCCCAGCAGCTCGGCCTTGTGCTTCCTGGCATATTCGAATGACCCGCGCTGGCCGTTTTCCTCGCCGTCGACGCTCAGAAAAACAAGCCGGGTGTTTTCCGGCATCGGCACCGCGCCGGACTTGAACAACTCGGCCAGCTTGACCAGCACAAAGCTCGAAACGAGATTGTCGGACGCGCCGGGCGAGGCGTCCCGGCCGAAGTACCAGATGAGGGGAACGACGAAAACGCACCCCGCGGCAAGAAAGACCTTGAGCCCGTGATGCCCGCCTCCTCCGGAGCCTGTCAACAGCCCCGCGGCCGCGATGATCGCGCCGATATTGGCGACAGCGTGGAACACGATCGGGAGGACGACCAGGAACGCGTAGGCCCGCGGCAGCTTCTCGAAGAAGTTGCAGACGGGAGAGCTGTCATGATGGGCGCAGAAAACGATCTTCCGCCTGACATCCGATGCCGGTTCCATGATCCCCACGACGTTCGCGCCGGGCTTCTTCTTGAAAAGCGGATCAAAGAAGCGGCCCAAGAATGCGAATTCATTAATAAAATACGCCGTACCCAGGGTCAACGCCGCGGCCGAGGCGAGAACCCCCCATCCCCCCAGGAAGAAGAGCGCCGCCGCAATGAGATAATCGAAGGCCAGGATCTTGTTCATCACGAAGAACGCAGCCGGGCTCTGACGGTATTCCTCGAGGAACGCTTGGTCACAGGATCTGGCAAGCTCGCCTTTCAACTCCTCCGCGGCCCTCATGCATCCCTGGGTCCCGGGGAGTCGCGGATGGCACTTCCCGACCAGGACGCGCGTTCGGGTGAGGATATCCTGAGCGTGTTCGGCGGATATGCGGACCATATTGGGCCATTATACTTGACAATCGCTGAGCGAGGAAACGCCGGGACTTGCCGGTTGCGTTGCCGGCGGGGGTGACGTAGAATCAGTTGCCCGAGCAGCCGATACGCGGAGGAAAGCATGGGTGCATATATCTTCGTCCTTGTTATAATCGCCGGGGTCGTCGTTTGGTGGCTTTCCGCCAGAGGCAGGAAGTCCATGCTGAACGAGGCCAAGAGAGCTTATAGGGATGCCCTCGACCGGCTCAAACAGGGCCCGACGGATCCCGATCGCAGAGAGCGGGCCCTGGAGCTTGGCCGCGCGTATGCCAAGCTGACGCGAGATCTCAAGGGCGTGGCCGCTTTTGACGAAATGGCGCTCAAGAACGACATCGACGCCGCCTGTGCGGGGGCCGTCGAATTCGCGGCGGTCCAAGCGGGCAAGCCGGCCAGCGCCGCGGCGGAGATCCGGAAATTGACCGGGCTCCTGGACGAAGGCATCCTGACGCCGGAAGAGTGGCAGAGCGCCAAAGCCCAGCTTGTCGGCTTGAAGCAGAACCAGGTCGATGAGGCCGTCAAGCTGCTGCGGGCTCTTCATGAGCTCGAGAAGGCGGGCGGGCTGTCCGAGGCCGAATACAATATGAAGAAATGGGACATCCTCTCCCAAAAGCTCATAAGCCCGGGCAGGCCCCCGGTCGTGCCGCCCAAGACGGCCGAAAAAGCGTAGGCTATTCCCCGCCGATCTGGAGGACCCGGACGCGGAGCGTCGGGGCGGCCATCGACAGGCTCATATCCAGGTCGCCGGCGACCATGTCGATGCCGTCGAGGATCTCCTCGGCAGTCCCGGCGATCGTCAGGCCCCTCACGGGAAAGGCGATCTTGCCGTTCTCGACCCAGAATCCGGACGCGCCGCCGCTGAAGTTGCCGTTGACCGGATTGATCCCGTAGCCCGTGACGCCTTTGACCAGGAGCCCCGTCTTGGTGGCCCCGATGATGTCCTCCAGCTTGGCCGCGCCGGCCGCCATGAAAAAGTTGTGCGGCCCGATCCCCGGCAGGCTGCCGAAGCCGCCCCGCGAGGCGTTGCCCGTGCTCCGGACCCCGGCGCGCTTGGCCACGCTGGTGTTGTAGAGGAAGCCCTTCAGGACGCCTTTGTCGACGATGACGCGCTTCTGGGTCGGCACGCCCTCGCCGTCGAACGGCTCGCTGGCCATCCCCTTCTCGCGGGTGCCGTCGTCGACGATCGTGATCATCTCGGAGCCGATCTTCTGGTCCATTCTCTTGGCCAGGAAGCTGGCCCCCTGCAGGACGCGCTCGCCGTCGACCGCCCCCAGGATGCCGCCCAGCAGGGCCCGGGAGACGTCGGCATGGAAGATGACGGCGGCCCGCTGCGTCTTGACCGGCCGCGGATCCAGCGTTTCATAGGCTTCCCGGGCGGCCTTGGCGGCGACCTCCTCGGCGGGCTTGAGATCGCCGTAAAAGCGGCGGCTGCAGGAATCCGAGCCCGACGACTTCTGCTCCCCCTTCTCCGCGACGACCGAGACGCCGTAGCCGCAGCCCGACGACCGGTAGCTCTTGAGCAGGCCGCTCGAGTTGGCGATGACGATCTCGCTTTCGGATTCGCGGTAGCTGGCGCCGTCGCTCTTGGTGATCCGGGGGTCCTTCAGGGCCAGCTTTTCCAGGCGCTTGGCCAGGTCGATCTTCTCCTCCATCGGCACCTGGGCGATGCGGGGGTCGTAGAGCCCGGCGACCGCGGTCGTCCCCGGATCGTCGGGAAGAACGTTGTTGGGGTCCGACGTCGTGACCCGGGCGAACTGGATGGCCCGGCCGACGGCGTCCTCGAGGGCCTTCTCCCCGAGGTCGTTGGAGCTGGCGAAGGCCATCCGCCCCTTGACGAAGACCCTGATCCCGGCCCCGGAGGCGGCCGCCTCCTGGACGGTCTCGATATCGCCTTTGCGCACGTCGAGGCTCAGGTTCCGGCCCGATTCGACGTAGACTTCCGCCGCGTCGGCGCCTTTCTTCAGGCACTTCTTGACCAGCTGTCCGGCTAATCCTTTGATGTCCATCGTCCTTGTCCTTTCTCCGGCCTATCTCGCCCGCGAGCCGCCGACGTTGATGCCGCGGATCCTGAGCGTGGGCTGCCCGGCGGCGACCTCGGCCGCCTGGCCCTTGCCGCAGATCCCCGGCCCGAAGTCCAGGTCGTTGCCGACCGCGTCGATGCCCTGGATGACGTCGAGACAATTGCCGATCAGCGTCGCCCCCTTGACCGGGGTCGTCTTCTTCCCGTTCTCGATCAGGTAGGCCTCGCGGCAGGTGAAGTTGAAGACCCCGTCCGTCGGGTTGACGCTGCCGCCGCTCAGGCTCTGGACGTAGATGCCGCTCGGCGTCGAGGCCAGGATGTCGGCCGGCTTGTCCGTCCCCTTGTCGATGAAGGTGTTGGTCATCCGGACGATCGGCATGTAGCGGAAGGACTCGCGGCGGCCGTTCCCGGTGCGCTCCATCTTGAGCTGCTTGGCCGACAGGATGTCGGTCATGAACTTGACCAGCTTGCCGTCCTGGATGAGGACGTTGCGCTTCATGGGCGTGCCTTCGTCGTCGGTGTCGGTCGTGCCGCGGAAGCACGGCAGGGTGCCGTCGTCCACCATCGTGAACTTCGGGTTGGCCACCTGTTGGCCGAGCTTGCCCACAAAAACGCCGGTCTCGCGGGCGATGTTGTCGCCCTCGAGCGGGTGCCCGACGGCCTCGTGGACGAGGACGCCGCCCCAGCCGTTCTGCATGACGACATCCATCTTGCCCGCCGGGGCCGCCTTGGCGTCGAGCATGGCCACGGACTCGCGGGCCGAGGCCCGGGCCGCGTCCTCCGGCTTGAGGTCCTCGAACATCTCGATCCCGGCGTGCCGGCTCAGGCGCTCGCGCCCCATGTGGGACGTGCCGTTGCCCGCGGCGAGGGTCTGGACGATGAAGAAGATGAGCGGCAGCTCGTCCGTCAGGTAGAGGCCTTCGCTGTTGGCGATGACGCGGCCGCGGACCTCGTCGTAATAGTCGATCGAGGCCATCATGATCCTGGCGTCGTAGGCGAGGGCCGTGTCATGGGCCCGCTTCATGATCTCGAGGCGCTTCTCGTCGGCCACCGTCTGGAGCGGGACCCGGACCGTGATGTAGGACGGCCGCTTCTCCTGCCGGATATCGACCGGTTTCGCGGCCTTCGAGCCGCGCGCGACATAAGAAGCCACATCGGCCGCGCGCAGGAACGCCTCGACGGTCAGATCGTCGGTATAGGCATAGCCCGTCTTGTCCCCGGAGATGACGCGGACGCCCGCTCCCTGGCTGATCCCGAAGACGGCGCTCTTGAACTTGCCCTCCTCGAGGAGGATCGAGCGCGAGATGCGGTTCTCAATGTAGACCTCGCCGAACTCGCCGCCCTTGGCCAGCGCCCGCCGGATGACCTTGTTCAGGTCCTCGAGGTCGAACTGAGGCCGCGGCGGCGCCTGGCCGGCCAGCGCGCCGCGCAGCAGGGCCGGGGTCGCAGCCAGCGCGATGCCTCCCTTCAGGCCGAGCTCCAGGAACCTGCGCCGGGGGATGTCCGCAACGGAAAAGAGCTTGTTTGTCATGGGCCTCACCTTCGAACGATCTTTGAAATCAGGCCGATCATGGGTCAGGGGATTATAACCCGTCGGCGGAAGGATTTCTATTCCTGGACGGCGAGAATCCGCGCTCACTTTGTCAGACGTACGACTTCCGCCACGACGGACAAGACCAGATCCGGCTGGCGCTCCGGGATCATATGGTCGCTTTGTTCAGCGATAATGAGCTTCGCCCCCTCGATCGACGCTGTCAAGCGCTCGTGGGATTCACGCCAGAGCTTCTGATCTTGAGGAGGAAGCCAATCCTTGCCGGAGGTGATGACCCGCACGGTCAGATATGGCGGAAGAGCCACTTTGCGGGCGGCGGCACACTTCTCGCCCAGGTTGCTGCCCGGGGCGCCGGTCATACGGACCTCGGCACGCTGATACTTCGTGAGCTTCTCAGGATGCGAGGCATCGAATGAGAGCTTTCCAAGCTTGTTGTCGGTGGCCTCGATCCCCAGCGCGTCGACGAATTCGAGCGTGAACGGATCGACGAACACCAGACCCTTGACCGAGCCCGCATGTTCGCCGGCTTCGAAGCGGATCAGGAAGCCGCCGTAGGAGTGTCCGACGAGAATGAGATCCCGATCGAGCCCGAGCTGCCGGAGCCCCCGCCACAGCGCCTCGGTGTCTTCATGCAAGTCGTATTTTGTCTCCGGCAAGCCGCTCTTGCCGTAGCCGGCGCGGTCGTAGGCGACAACGGTCGCCCCGGTTTCCCGAGAGAGCCGCGGGGCCAGCGCCGCCCACTCGGTGCTGTCCATTCCGCCCCCGGACTCGAGAAGGATCACCGGGCCCTTGCCCTGGATGATCCGGAAGTAGAGATCGTACCCCCCGACGTTGACCAGTTTCTCGACGGCCTCTGGCGCCTGGGAGGGTTGTTCCGAGGCGATGGCCGGCGGCGCACTCGGCATCGCGGCGGCAAGGGCGAGAATTGAGAGCAGCCCGGCGTAAAAGGGCCCAGGGAAGCGGTTTGTTCGTTTGCTGAGCATGCTTTATTGACGGATCTACGATAAGAGAAGTTCCGGCGTCCCGGGCAACACGTAAGTCGTCAAGGTCATGTCAATTTGTGGGCTGAGGCCGGCCGCTGCCGGGCCCGGCGAGGCGCCAATACCATTCGTTTGCTTCAGCCACCTTCTTCTTCTCTTCGGCCGTGATCATCGAATCGATCTTTTTCACCAAGGACACGGCCCTTTTAAGCTCTTCCTTTGTCAATGAGTTTTGGCTCTGTCCCGGCTTCCTGCCGTGGAGGAATTCATACTCCTCCAGGGTCAGGCATCTGCGGACGATCTCTCTGGCTTCTTTCTGAAGTTTCTCAAAACGCTCCCTTTCTTCAGGAGGGAGCCGGTCGAGGGCCGCACGCAGCTCGAGAGCCATGTTATTCGCCTTTCGACGGACCGGCTCGTTCCGGCTCAACGAGGGGCTCTGAAGATCGATGGTCAGAGGTTTATCGGCAAGGAAGCTAGGAGAATTATGGACAGGCCGGGTTGGCGGCGAAAGGAGAGACATGAAAAGACGAAAGCCGAAGAGAACGGCGGCCCAACCCAGCCAATAATCCCACCCTTTCCCTCGTTTCTCCTTTTCGCTTTCCTGTGCGGGGTAAACGCTTACCGATTCCCGCCGCTCAAAACGACTTGACGGCCTCGGCGGACGACTTGGCCCTCTCGACGAAGGGATCCCCGGTTCTTCAACTCGCCTCTTTTCAAAATCAGGCTCGGCGATTAAGAGATATCCACAATCACAAAACATCGTGCCGTCAGCATTTGAATTCCCACATTTCGGGCACGTTCTCATTATGCGCCCCTATTCCAGGTGCCCCTTATTGCGGCTGAAATGCCGGGCCAGCTCGCCGTTCCCCCAGGCCCAGGAAGACGATGTCCCCGATGACTTGTTAACATAGGCCAATCGCCGATGTCAACGATCCTTCCATGCATGAAAGGGCGCAAGAGCAGCCTGCTATCTCTAGCCGGCGTTGTGTCTCACGGTTATCGCGACATGTCCCTTTTTATGCCCTTTCTCGACATAGCGATGCGCTTCAACGATCTGCTCCATTGGATAGACGCGGTCTATGGCCGGTTTCAGCTTGCCCGCCTCGATCAGATCTTTGAGCAAGAGCAGGTGTTCGAGCTTTTCGCCGCGGGTCGCAGCGGTTAGGACGTTGAGGTAAACGCCGCCCGGTTTGAGCGCCTTTTTGCCTTGTGGGGGAAGCAGCTTCCCCACGGCGTCAAAGATCACATCGTAGATCGCGCCGTTTCGGGTGAAATCATCCCGGGTATAGTCAATGACCTGACTCGCCCCCAGGGACCTGACCAGTTCGAAATTCGCGCCACTGCACACCCCGGTCACGTCTGCCCCGAAGTGGCGGCTGGCCAGCTGCACCGCATAGGTGCCCACCGCGCCGGACGCGCCGTAAATGAGGACTTTTTGCCCAGGCCGGATCTTCCCCTTATAGAGACACTGGACAGCCGTCACCCCCGCGCCGGGGATGGCGGCCGCCTCCTCGTAGGTGAGATTGGCCGGTTTGAGCGCTATCACCCCTTTTTCAGGCAGGCACTTGTACTCGGCATAGCCTCCGAAATTGACGGCGAAGGTGGAGGCGAAAACCGGGTCGCCAGGCTTGAAGCGGGTCACTTTCCGGCCGACGGATTCAACTTCTCCGGCCAGTTCCATCCCCAGGATAGGGCGTTTGGGTTTATTGTACCCCAGGTAAATGCGCGCCAGGAGCCGCTTCAAGCCGTGGAGCGGCATATCGAGATCGCGCATGATCGTGTCGCCGATCGTGACGGTGGTGGCATGGACCTTGACCAGCACTTCCCTGTCCCGGGGCGCGGGCTTCTCCACTTCCTGCATCCGCAGCACTTCCGGCGGTCCGTATTCTGTGTAAATGATTGCTTTCATCTTCCTTCACAAGGCGAGAATAGCCGGGCCCTGAGCCGGAGTCAAGAGCCCTGCTTCGCCGCTTCATCCCGCGAGCCGGAAACGGCCTGTTTTCTTTTGGCCTCGTTTGGATTATGCTGGCTGGCTTACGGCCCGCCGACGAGGCCGCAGGGAAGAGGTCACCATGCGCAACGCCGCTCCCAGAATCCTGCTCGCCGTCCTCGCCGCCCTGGCCGTCCTGGGCTCCTTTCCCGACCCGGCCGCGAGCCAATCCCCGGACGGCCAAAAACCGACGCTCTACCTTGTCGGCTACGCCCACCTGGACACGCAATGGCGCTGGGACTATCCCACGACCATCCGCGAATACCTGCCCAAGACGATGCGGACCAACTTCGAGCTCTTCGAGAAGTATCCGCACTACGTTTTCAACTTCAGCGGCGCCAACCGCTACCGGATGATCCAGGAGTACTATCCGGCCGCCTATGAGAAGGTCAAGGCCTACGTCGCCGCCGGCCGGTGGTATCCCTCCGGCGCCTCGATGGAGGAGAACGACGTCAACTCGCCTTCGGCCGAATCGACCATCCGCCAGATCCTCTACGGCACGCGCTGGTTCCGGGCCGAGCTCGGCAGATCGAGCGCCGAGTTCATGCTGCCCGACTGCTTCGGCTTCCCGGCCTCGCTGCCGAGCATCCTGGCCCACTGCGGCCTCCTCGGCTTTTCGACCCAGAAGCTGACCTGGGGCTCGTTCGCCCCGGTCGGCGGGCCGGACTCGCCCGAGAAGACCCCGGCCGGCATCCCCTTCAACGTCGGCGTCTGGGAGGGCCTCGACGGCAAGGGCATCATCGCCGCTTTCAATCCCGGCTCGTACGGGGGTTCGGTGACCTACGACCTCTCGAAGACGCCCCCTCCCCCGCCGCCGCCGGCTCAGGCCGCCGGCAGCCAGCCCCAACGCCGCCCCGCCGAGGCCATCGACTGGCCCGCCCGGATCGCGCTCAACGGGCAGGCCTCCGGCCTCTTCGCCGATTACATGTACTACGGCACCGGCGATACGGGCGGATCGCCCAACGAGCGCTCGGTCAGGCTCGCGGAGGCGATCGTGACCGGGGGCCAGGCCGTCCTCGCGCCCGGCGCCGCGCCCGTCAAGGTGGGCGACGGTCCGGTCCGGGTGGTGTCGGCGACGTCCGACGAGCTCTTCCGCGCCATCAGCCCCGAGGTCAGGGCCAAGCTCCCCCGCTACAAGGGCGACCTGGAGCTGACCAACCACTCGGCCGGCTCGATCACCTCCCAGGCCTACATGAAGCGCTGGAACCGCCGCAACGAGGTCCTGGCCGACGACGCCGAGCGGGCCTCGCTCGCCGCCGAATGGCTCGGTGGCCGCGCTTATCCCCGCAAGCGCCTCAACGACGCCTGGACCCTGGTCATGGGCGGCCAGTTCCACGACATCATCCCGGGGACGAGCATCCCCAAGGCCTACGAATATTCCTGGAACGACGAGGTCCTGGCCCTCAACCAGTTCGGCGGCGCCCTTGCGGACGCCGTCGAGACGGTCGCCTCCGTCCTGGACACGCGTGTCCGAGGCTCGGCCGTCGTCGTCACGAGCGGCCTCGTCCGTCCCGCGCGAGGACCTGGTCGAGGCGGCCGTCGAGTTCCCCGGCGGGACGCCCAAGGCCGTGCGCGTCTTCGGCCCCGACGGCCGGGAGACCCCGGCCCAGCTTGCGAACGGCAAGGTCGTCTTCGCGGCCAAAGTCCCCTCCGTCGGTTTCGCCGTTTACGATGTCAGGCCCGCGGACGCCCCCATGGCCTCCTCGCTCAAGGTCGGCCCCGCCTCGCTCGAGAACTCACGCTACCGCGTCGCCCTCGACGCGAACGGCGACGTCGCCTCCATCTTCGACAAGGCCCTCGGCCGGGAGCTCCTGGCCGCGCCGGCCCGCCTCGAGATCAAGACCGACAAGCCCGCCCAATGGCCGGCCTGGAACATGGACTGGGCCGACCAGAGCCGCGCGCCACGGGCCTACGTCGGGGGCCCGGCCAAGATCGCGGTCGTCGAGAACGGCCCGGCCCGCGTGGCCGTCGAGGTCCGGCGCGAGGCCGAAGGCTCGGTCTTCACCCAGACGGTCCGCTTGGCGGCCGGCGGCGCGGCGAACCGCGTCGAGTTCGCGACGGTCGTCGACTGGAAGACCCCGGCCAGCCACGTCAAGGCCGTCTTCCCGCTCACTGCGAAGAACGCGGTCGCGACCTATAACTGGGACATCGGCACGATCGAACGGCCGACCAACACGGAAAAGCAATTCGAGATGCCTTCGCACCAGTGGGTCGACCTGACCGACTCTACCGGCGCGTTCGGCGCCACCGTGCTCACCGGGGCCAAGTTCGGCTCGGACAAGCCGGACGACCACACCCTGCGCCTGACCCTCGTCCGCACGCCCGGGATCGAGGGCAGCCGCGGCTACACCGACCAGACGACCCAGGACTGGGGCCGTCACGAGATCGTTTACGGCCTCGCCGGCCACGCCGGGGACTTCCGCAAGGGCGCGACGGACTGGGAGGCGCTGCGCCTCGACCAGCCCCTCGCCGCGTTCCTCGTCCCGTCCCATGCCGGGGCGCTGGGCAAGACGCTGTCGCTGATGTCGGTCGGGAACGCCCGTGTCCGGGCCCTGGCCCTGAAAAAGGCCGAAGAGGGCGACGAGACCGTCGTCCGTCTGGTCGAGATGAGCGGCAAGCCGGCCGTCGCGGTCAAGGTGGCCTTCGCCGCCCCGCTCGTCGCGGCCCGGGAGGTCAACGGCGTCGAGGATGCGGTCGGACCGGCCAGGATCGAGCGCGGCGCGCTCGTCGCCGATTTCAAGCCCTTCGAGGTCCGTTCCTTCGCGGTCAAGATCGGCCCGGCCCGGGTCCGCGCGGCGGCGCCGGCGTTCGAGACGGTGCCTCTCGACTACGACGTCTACGCGACGACGCGCGACGGCGAGGTCCCGGTCGGCGGATTCGACGGCGAGGGCCGCTCCTTTCCGGCCGAGATGCTGCCGGACCGGATCGAGTACGAAGGCATCGCTTTCGCGCTCGGCCCCGCCGGTAAGCACAACGCGGCGGCCGCCCGGGGCCAGGTCCTGGCGCTCCCGCAGCGCCCCAAGGGCCGGGTCTATATCCTGGCCGCGTCGGCCTCCGGCGACATCAAGTCGACGTTCAAGATCGGCGACAAGCCGGTCGAGCTCACCGTCCAGGATTGGGGCGGCTATATCGGCCAGTGGGACAACCGCGTCTGGACGACGCGCCAGGAGATGGCGACCGGCCCGCGCGGCGGCGCGCCCCGGCTCCGAACGATCCAGGAATATCATTCCCTCGTCCCCGGCTTCGTCAAGCCGGCGTCCGTGGCCTGGTTCGCCTCGCACCGGCACCTGCAGGACGGCACGAACGACCCCTACGCGTTCTCCTATTTATTCGCCTATGCGCTCGAAGCGCCGGCCGGGGCGACGACCCTGACCCTGCCGAACGACGAGCGGATCCGCGTTCTGGCCGTCACGGTCTCGGACGAGAGCGCCGTGGTCCGTCCGGCCCACCCGCTCTACGACACCTTGGAACGCTGAGCGACTAGATCTTCACGAACTCGACTCGCCGGCCCCCTCAGAGCGCTTCAGGCGAATTGGCCGGCGGCCCAGCCCGAAGACCATGCCCACTGCAAATTGTATCCCCCCAGCTCGCCGGTCACGTCCAGGACTTCCCCGGCGAAGAACAAGCCGGGGCATTTTGTTGATTCCATTCTTTTGGAAGAGACCTCGTCCGTGTCCACGCCCCCACCCGTCACTTCCGCGGCGCCGTAACCGTCTCGTTTTTTGGGCGTCACCTGCCAATCATGCAATCGTTCAGCGACCGATCGGAGCTCTTTTTCAGAAGTCCGGTTCAAGGGCTTGGAGGGGGAATAGAGCTCGCACCATTTCTTGACGAACCGTTTCGGCAGGAACGAGGAAAGAAAAGTGCTCAGCTCCGCTTTTTCCTTCCGATGGATCATCATTTCCTGAAAGATATCTCGTTCGGGAAGAAGGTCGATGGAGATCGCCTGGCCTTCATTCCAATGCGAGGAGATCTGCAGAACGGCGGGCCCGCTCAATCCCCGGTGCGTGAAAAGAATATTCTCCCGGTAGGAGTGGCGCCCGCATTTGACGATCGCGTCGAACGCGAGTCCCGACAAGTCCTTGAAATCTGCGAGATCGTTCTCTCTCCACAAAAGCGGGACCAGAGCGGGAACGGGCTCGATGACATTCATCCCGAATTGCCGGGCGATCCGGTAACCCAAAGGGGTGGCCCCGATCTTCGGCATCGCCAGGCCTCCGGTCGCGATCACGAGCGATCCGGACTCAAAACGGCCTTGGCTGGAAACGGTTTCAAACGACTCTCCTTTTGAAACCGCCTCGATCCGGCAATCGAGCTGGATCGCGACGTTGGCCCGGGCGCATTCGTCCTGGAACATTCTCACGATCCGGCCTGCCCCGTCCCCGGTGAAGAGCTGGCCCCATCTTCTTTCAACGATCCGGATCTTGTGGCGCTCGAGGAGCGATATCATGTCCTGCGGGGTGAACCGGGACAGAGCGGATCTCGCGAAGCGCGGATTTGACGAGAGAAAATGAGTCTCGTCCATAAAGCGGTTCGTGAAGTTGCAGGCGCCGCCCCCCGAGATCCGGATCTTGTTCCCGACGGTCCCGGTGTGCTCGAGGAGGACGACCGACCGGCCCCGCTTTCCGCACTCGACGGCGCAACAAAGACCCGCGGCGCCCGCGCCGATAATGACCACGTCTTTCCTCATGACGGCATTATACCAATCTTGCCTTCCCGGCCGGAGCGGAGAAAGGGATTGAAACAGGGGCGGCAAGGCATTATCATCTCCGGGAGGAGATATCCGTATCATGGCCAGAATAAACTTGACCGGCTCGGCCTACAGGGTGGCGAGGGGGAAGGCGGAGATCGCGAGAGAGGGGAAATGGCAGAAGTCGGCCAAGTTGGCCGCGAAGAAGCGCCTGGAAGCGAAGAAGCCCAAGCCTGCGGAGACCCCAGGCGCGGAAAACCCCGACGGATCAGACACGGGCAAGGCCGCCGAACCTGTTGGGCCCAAGGCCCCGGACAATAACAAGGGGCGCTAGATCACTGCTGAGACAGCCGGGCGGCCCTGGCTTTAGGCGCTATCCCTGCGGCCGGAGCCGGCTGCGTTCATGAGGAATGAGAAAAAATGCCCCGGCGATAGGCCGAACGGGAGAGTGGCCTCCGCGCTACTCCTTTTCCGAACTTGCGCTTTCCCTCTCTTCCGTCCGCATATTTCTTTTGTGAGGCGGATGTCGCGGGCGGTTTCCGGACGGTTTCGCGATCTTCTGCTCCCTGCGCGTGCTGAGGCTTTCCCGGAAGACGGGCAAATTCGATATCGCGGCCCGGCATGGGCTTCTTATAGTCAAAGCCCTCCAGCGTGCGGCGCTCCACCCGATTACCGAGGACGCGTTCGATAGCGCGGACCATCTCCCCGTCCTCACGAGTCGTGAATGTGAACGCATCGCCGGTCTTGGCGGCACGCCCCGTGCGCCCTATACGGTGCGTGTACGCATCGACGGTGTCGGGCATGTCGTAGTTGACGACGTGGGATATGCTCGAGACATCGATCCCGCGGGCCGCGATGTCCGTTGCGACGAGTATCTGATAAGAGCCGTCACGGAATCCGTCCAGCGCCGATTGCCGCTTGTTTTGCGACAGGTTGCCCTGCAGGGATGCGGCGCGGTAGCCGGCATTTGCCAATTGTTCTCCCAAGCGCTTGGCCCGGTGCTTCGTGCGCGTGAATATCAAGACCGATCCCGTATCGGTATGACGCAGCAGCTCGAGGAGGAGCGCGGTTTTCAGATGCTGCTCGACAGGATAGAGGGCGTGCGCGACGGTGCTGATCGGCGCCGCGTAATTGACCTGAACCGTCACCGGGGCGCGGAGGATCTCGTGCGCCAGCTTGCGGACATCATCGGGCATGGTCGCCGCGAACAGGAGCGTCTGCCGCTGCGCGGGCAGATGCTTGACGATCCTCCTGACATCAGGCAGGAAGCCCATGTCGAACATCCGGTCCGCTTCGTCGAGGACGAGCACGTCCACGCGCGACAGGTCGATCGTGCGCTGGTTGATATGGTCGAGCAGACGCCCTGGACAGGCCACCACGATATCGACGCCGTTGCGAAGGCTCCGCACCTGGGGGCTTACGCCCACACCGCCGTAGATCGTCATGCTTCGAAGGCGTGTCGGCTTGCCCATGCTGACGATCGTCTCATGGATCTGCTCCGCCAGCTCCCGCGTGGGGGCGACGATGAGGGCGCGTACATGACCGCGAGGTCCCCGCATCAGACGGTCGAGGATCGGCAGGGCAAAGGCCGCTGTCTTCCCTGTCCCCGTCTGTGCCAGCCCCATGACGTCGTGCCCCTTGAGGACCGGCGGGATCGCCTGCTCTTGGATGGGCGTCGGCCTGAGATAGCCGACGGCCCTGACCCCGGCCGCGACATGGGGGTGAAGATCAAAATTGCTGAATTCCATAAAAAACTCCTACTTTCTCTTGTTCTGCGTCCGGGGGGAAGAAGCCAATCGTATTCGGGGGGGTTTACGGAAACGGGGTTCTTATCCGCGTACGCCAGTTATTTGCTGTTTAGTCTATCAGTTATGGGGCCACGCTGTCAAGCTGAAGGCGACTGCCAGATGAGGGCTCTCCCCCGCCTCCGTTGGATCCGGGGTTAAAAACGGGGATCCGGTATCCTTTGTGCCTTCACTATATATCTCGGCTCTTCCGATACCGGCACTTCCAGAGAGGATCCTTTCGCTTCGACGATCCGGCTTTCTCCGTCCCCGTCGATCAACCGGTAAAGTCCGCTCGGACAAGGGATATCGATGGATTCAGCCCCGCCGAGTCTCCAAATAACGGTCAGCCTGTCCTCACCTTCCCCGAAGCTCAAGAGATATGTGTTCCCGGTGAGCCGGAAATCGGCCGGGCGGAGATTTCCGACGAGCGACGCCATCGTCCGGCAGGCGCGGTACGCAGGTTTGGGAGTCCTGTCCATCCTGACGAGACCGAAATTGAGTTCGGCCTCGTCCTGGTCCTCGCCGTCATTTTGGAAATCGTACCAGAAGACACGCTCGACGGCTGGAGAGGTTCTCGCCAGTAAAAAAGTCCGAACCGCATAATTGGCCTGCGTTTCCTCATCCAAGCCGGCGGCCCCAACGTGGGTCGGATAGCCCATCTCCGTGATCCAGAGCGGCTTGGCGGCCGAGATACGCGCCAGCTTGGAAATGTCCGTCAAGAGCTTCTTTTCCGGGGCAAGCGGCTGGCTGTAGGGATGAAAGGAGATGCCATCCATGGAATGATCTCCCCCGCTGTCAAGGACCCTGCCAATGAATTCCAGGTCGGTCCCTGAAGTCGAGCAGCCGATGACGGTCGCGTCCGGGTCGGCATCCTTGCACGCCTTGTAAGCGGCATCGAGGAGCCTCGCGTAGTCTTCGGGATTTGGCTGAGGCTTCCAAAAGGTCGAGGCGTTCGGCTCGTTCCAGATCTCATAAGTCCGTACGCCGAACGGCTTATAGCGCTTGACGACCTCGCCGCAATACCGGGAGAAGGCCCTGCGCTCGGCTTCCGTAACCGGGCCGCTCTTCTCGGCCACAGAGTACGCGGGATTGCCAAAATCGAGGACCAGGAGGACTTGGATACCGCGAGCTTGGGCCGCTCTGAGGTAACGATCGTAGGCCGGCGGAAACCTGAAAACGCCTTTTTCCATTTCGACCTGCGACCAATAGACCTCGTCCCGGATCCAGCCTATGCCCGCGTCCTTGATGAGATCGAGGATCTCATCGATACCGGACCGATACTGCCCGAAATGCGTCTGTGCGCCGAAAAAGCGACCGAGGCTTTCCCCTGGCCTCTGTCCGGGCAGGTGACCTTCCTGGGCCGCGGCCCCTTTCCGCAAAGGGTCAGGCCTCATCAGCCACTGCAGGCCCGGGCCTGCAAAAAGGGCCAACTTGAAGCTGTTTTCAACGAATTCCCTGCGGGATATCTTGGACAAGAGCCCTTCCCTCACAAATCAAGGATATTCCCGTCAGGAACTGGGTGTCAACTTGAAGAGACCGGCGGCATTCGAAACCTCCGACCTTTGGACCCGACGGAGGGGCTGGGACCGACTCCCAACCCCTTAACCCGAGGAAGATCTTCCCTTGACAATTATCCTCCACAGACCGATTATTATGGTGCATTTGTCAGGGGGTAAGACAAGTCGGCAAAGCGGAAAAGGCCCATTTCGTAAATACGCCTTTTCTTATTCCAAAAAGGGAGGGGTTTTCATGAAAAGGATGTCTTGTGTTGTGTGCTTGGCTTTGGTCTTTCTGCTTATGGCCTTCACTCAGAGCTATGCGCAAGAGCCGAAGCTGGACCTGAAGAAGGTCGCGGACAAGATCGTCGAGACGATGAAATCCTCGGATCCCGTCGCCGTCGCCAACCTCTATGCGCCGGACGCCATCATGATCCAAGCGGACCTGTCGACGCCGGTCCGCGGCCGTGAGGCCCTCTTGGAGTATTACAAAGCGATGTATAAGGCTATGCCGGACTTCAAGGCCGATTTGTCTATAGTCGCCTTCTCTGCCGATACGATCGTCTTTGAAGCCGTCGGTGAAGGGACATTCACCGCTCCCCTGGCCACTCCGGAAGGCGAAGTGCCGCCCACGGGTAAAAAGGTCAGTTTCAAGGCTGCGTTCCTCGCTAAGATCTCGCCCGACGGGCTCATTGCTGAAGACAGGAGCTACTTCGACAATCTGGCGTTTATGAAGCAGTTGGGCGTGATCAAGTAGCTATAGGGCGAGGGCAACAATATGGACGGCAATCCTCATGTTCGCAGGGGTTGGCTCAAGGCGATGTATCTCTACACTCTCCTTGGGGCCGGCGGGACCGGCCTCGGGATGGTCTTCTTTCCTGATGTCACGCAATCCGCCCTCGGCTATCCGGCGCAGGACCCGGTCGTCTTCAAGCTCTATGGGAGCGTTCTCCTGGCGTCTGGATTGGCGGCGATCCCGGCGCTCCGACGCCCGCTCAAGTTCGTCCCTCTTCTGCTTCTCCAGCTGATCTACAAGCCGATCTGGCTGGCCGTCGTCGCCGTACCGATGTTCCTCAAAGGCCAGTTCCCGTTATATGTGGTGATGTTCAGCGCGATCTTCCTTACGTACATCATCGGGGACTTGATCGCCATCCCGTTCTCTTATCTATTTTCCAGAGAATAGTACGCCTTCGCCAGAACCTCCGACCTTTGGATCCGGTTTAAGAAACGGGTAACTCGGCTTTTTACCGGGCTACATTCTTGTAGGACAATAGTGGGATATCCTCCTCCCTCGATCCAGCGAAATCCTGGCGCACGGGCTGGATCCCTGTGAAGGGGTCAGGTCACGAACGGCCACGCCACGAATTCAAATGGGGATTGACCCTTTAGATTAGCCCATGCTATTTATTCAACAGAGTTCGGCGCTTTCGCTTTGAAGGAGACATGGCATGAGAGAATTGAAGGTGATGGCTCTGATCATTCTCTGCAGCTCGTCATTTCTATTTCCCCAGGTGGATGAGAAGCTGAAAAACGATATCCGCAGCACGGGATACATTCACAGTCCGTTGCCGCTTGACTACAGCAAGTCATTTGAGACTTTTGGGCTCACGAAAACCGTGCTGATCTCCGATGGGCTTTGCGACATGGAAGACATGAGTCCATGGTCGCATAGCGGCATCGGAAGTATGTCTCAGACCGCCGAAAGAAGCATCTCCGGAAAGCACAGTCTGAGATTGGTCGCACCCAGTTATGTCGATGAAATACCCGAATGGGGCCTTGGCCGGGGGACGTCCATGGCCAGCTTCGACGTGGGCGGCAGGAACTGGGAGAAATACAACCGCATTCATCTCTACGTTTATCCGGACTGCGAAGGCGCCCGCGCCGTTTATCTGAACCTCTATGTGGAGAATGACGGAAAGATCAAGGTGCCAGACAGATACGGCCGGGAAGGATATCATGAGATGAACCTGATCAACGGCCAATGGAATGAATGCTTTGTCGAGATGGCGGAACTGCCGCGCGACAAGGTCACCAAGATATCCTTTGCCATCGAAGTCTTTGGCAAGGAACGCACGATGGGGGATCTTCTGCAATTCGACGTTTCCAATGTGACCTTGCAGGTCGTCGACAAGCCGGAGGCCGTAAGCGGCTGGAAGCCGGCTGAAAACAGGATCATTTTCTCGACCTCGGGGTACCGCCCCGGCAGCACGAAATCGGCGATCGTCAATGTCGCCAAGCACAATGGGAAGTTCCAGATCGTGGATCATGCAACCTCTCAGGTTGTCTATGAAGGGGAGATCCAGCCGGTCAAGACGAGTATCGGAAGCTTCGAGACAGTTGATTTCACCTCCTATCGACGCGAGGGACAATATCGGATCAGAGTCGGGGACATAACTACGGCGCCGTTCTATATAGACTCGGATTTATGGGACGACTCGGCCTGGCGCGTGCTCAATTTCATGTTCTGCGAGCGATGCGGCTATCCGGTGCCCGGCAAACACGGGGTTTGCCATACCGAGGTGCATGGTGATTACAATGGCCACATCTATCCCGTGAACGGCGGCTGGCATGATGCGGCCGATATGTCCCAGGGATTCGTGCAAACCGGAGAAATCGCTTTTTCCATGCTTGAAATGGCGAACAGGGCCAAGGAAAAGGGCAATACCGATCTCTATCTGCGTTTGATGGAAGAGGCCCTCTGGGGACTGGATCTGGTCATGAAGACGAGGCTCCAGAACGGGGACCGCTTCCAGGGATGGGGGACGAATCTGTGGACAGATGGCTATATCGGGTCCACCGATGATGAGGGCCGGCACCAGGTGGGGGCTGCGAACAGCGCATTTGCGAATTTCCTGTTGTCAGGCATTGAGGCCTATGCCTCGATGTCGATCGAGAACGATCCGATGCTTCGGGAGAATCTCCGTAAGATCGCGAAAGAAGATTTTGGATTCGCTTCAAAGCGTTTCGATGAGCTTGGATTCAAGGAGATGGGTTCGAGAAGCGGTGGACACACCGGCATGACGTCCCGCAGCCAGTACATGGCGACCATGTCCTGGGCGGCGAGCATGCTCTACAAGCTGACGAACGAGGACTATTACGCCGATAAGGCGGCGCAGAGCATCAAGTACGCGCTTCAGTGTCAGCGAACGAAGCCGCTCAACGATGTCAACAAGACCGCGGGGTTCTTCTACCGGGACCTTGACCGGAGATCGATCGTGCACTTCAACCACCAGTCAAGAGATCAGGTCTATATGCAGGCGTTGACGGCCCTTTGTGAGGCCCAACCCCATCACCCCGATCATGTGACGTGGGAGAAAGCGATCCGGTTGTTTGGCGGATACTTGAAGAATATCTATCGATACGTCGAGCCTTATGGCTTGATACCCAGCGGCGTGTATCAGAAAGATGAGGTCAAGGACAGGGAAAATTTCCTCGCGCTCCAGCCGCAGATCGGCGAGGGCACGGATCTTACCGCCGATTTCAAGGAACAGCTTGAAAACGGCGTCAGGCTGGATGAAGAGCATTATCTTCGTCATTTCCCGGTCTGGTTCTCGTTCAAGGGAAATGCGGCCGTCCAGCTCGCAACCGGCAAGGCTGCCGCTCTGTGCGGGAAGTTCCTCAATGACAAAGAACTGATCGATATTGCCGAACAGCAACTCTTCTGGATCGTCGGCCGAAATCCCTTCGGGCAGTCCTTGATATGGGGCGAAGGCAGCAATTATCCGCAGCTCTACAATGCCCTGCCGGGAGAAATGGTCGGAGCGATCCCTGTGGGCATGGAGTCGCGAGGCAATGAGGATACGCCCTATTGGCCCCAGTTCAATACCGCCACTTATAAGGAAGTGTGGGGATCATCCGCGGGAAGATGGTTTTCCCTGATCTCGGAATTCTGACAATTAGGCGGAAGGGCGGGCCCTGGGGCGTTTCACGGCGAATCAATCGTAGCGCCGGCGTCGAAACCGGATCATTGTCTGGCTGGCTGGTAGATCAGAGCAAGGGCCCCGGCACTGATCATCTTGCTTTCGACAAGCCGCAGCCGCGTCGGAGGCGTCCCGTCCGGGAAGAACCGCCTTCCCCTTCCCATGATGTAGGGCGGACTAAGAACCGATACTCATCGATCAGATCCGTTCCCGTGAGCGACCGGACAAGCGTGGCACTCCCATCGATAATGATGTCTTTGCCCGGTTGCTGTTTCAACTTGGTGATTATTTCCACCGCATCTTCACCCGGGCTTGACAAACGCTCTTTATTAGTTCTATATAGTACTTTCCTACATAGAACGGTTATGGAGAAAAACATGCCAATTGCGCTGTTCACGCTGACGATGATGATGGCGATCCCGTTGCTCGCCGTGGTTCCGGCCGCCAAGCCGGCCGACGATCCAACGGCCGAAATCATCGCCATGGAAAAAGCCATGCTCGACCGCTGGGGAACCGGCGATACGGACAGCTTCCTCGAATTGGCCGCCCCGGAAATCACTTATTTCGATCCGAGCCTGGGAAAACGCCTGGACGGACGCGAGGCCTTTGAAAAGTTCCTCTCTCCGCTTAAGGGCACCTTCCGGGTTCCCAAGTACGAAATGATCGATCCAAGAGTCCAGGTTCATGGCGAGGCCGCCGTTCTCTCCTACAACATGATCGATTACGATGAAACGGGAATAAACACCTTCCGGATGAACGTCACGGAGGTCTATGCCCGCCATGACGGCCGATGGATGCTTGTCCATTCCCACTTTTCGATCACCAAACCGCAAATCAAATGAAAAAGATCCTGTCTGGAGCTGATCGCCTCCTGCCCCGACGTCGTCGTGACGACCGTCGGCGCCGACGGCTTTCCTCAGGCTCGGGTCATGTTCAACCTGCGCGGCCCGCGCTATCCCGAGCTTCAGGAGTATCTGCGCCCCCTCGATGGGACGTTCCGGTATTATCTGGACACCAATACGTCCTCATCGAAAGTCGGAGACGTCCGCTCCCGTCCGCGGGCTTCCCTGCTTTTCTGCCGGCCGGAGATCTATTTCAGCCTCATGCTGGCCGGCGAATTGACCATCGACGATGATCCGGTTCTGCGTCGGGCGCTCTGGCGTCCGGGTTGGGAAACGTATTACCCGGCAGGGCCCGAGGATCCCGACTATACGGTTCTTCGCTTTGAATCCCATTACGGCCGGGGTTGGAACGGCAGCGTCAATTACTCTTTCGACTTGAGAGAGAAACGTTGAACAAGCTGCATCAAGGGGGATTTTTGATGGCCAAAGTCCATCAAGTCTCCGGCCGCGTCTTTGCCGGCCGGCTGCGCGCCGCCGGCATCGAAATCAATCCCGCCCAGGGCCGGATCCTGTTCGCCCTCTGGCAGCAGGACGGCATCCCGATTCAAACGCTCAGGGAACGAACGTCGCTCGAGAAATCCACCTTGACCAGCATGCTCGACCGGCTCGAAGAGGCCGGCCTTGTCCGCCGGCGGCCTTCCCCAAACGACCGGCGGCAGATCTTAATCAAGCGCACGGAAAAAGACCGCGCTCTTGAACGCGCATACAAGGCCGTCTCCAGGGAAATGGCCGATTTGTACTATCGCGGTTTCGGGGACGAGGAGATCGAGCGCTTTGAGTCCTATCTCCGCCGCATTTTCGAAAACCTTGACCGGGCGGAGAAAAAGGAGAAGGCGTAAAAACGCCCGGATAGAAAACCGCTCAGGAACCGGTCGAAGTTATGGAACAGCACCCGATAGAGGGCCGTGCGCTCCGGATGGCGAGAGCGCTAGATTCCCGGCACACCGGGGCGACCGATTCAAGAAGCGTGCCTTTGGTCCTCAAGGGGCGTATCGGAGCGAGGGCGCGAAATCGGTCAACGGATGGGGACGGTTTATCTTCTGGTACCCAAGGTCCGGAAGGACGGGTATGTCCCGTTCTTCGTCTCGGAGAGACGCCGGTCTGAACAAGCGCTGATCGCGGTCGTCCAGGAAGCCTTCGTCAACGGGTCTCGACCCGGAAGATCGAGCGTCTGGCCCACGCTATGGGCATCGAGAACATCTCCGCTTCCCGGGTCTCGGAGTTCAACAAGGAGCTCGACGCCCAGGTCGAGGGCTTCAAGGCTCGCCCTCTGGCCGAAGGCTATCCCTTCCTTAGGATCGATACCCTGTTTCAGAAGGTCCGGGTCGTGAGGGTCTTCCCTTCGGTCGAAAGCTATGTCCGCCTGACGATCTGCTATCTCATCGAGTACTCGGAGGACTGGGTGAGCGAGCGCAGTTACATCCGGGGAACAAGGCGTTCTGGTCTTTGGACCGGTCATGAGCTGACGGCTCAAGCGGCTAAGCATGAGCGATCGCCCCGAAGTCGCGAACATCATTTGACACGACCTATGCTGGCAAAGTATATCAGTCATGTAATGCAATCAATACCTGATACAGTTGTATTTTTGTCGTAATCGCTTTGTAGCTATTCGGAACTTAGGTAGAAGACAATTTTTTTTATGAATAACTCTCCTCTAACCCACTTGCACCCGCTGGAAAAGGCAGACTCTTTAGAAAGCCCACTTAGATTATTGCTTCATAATCCGAGAAGAATTTTACAAAAATATATCCACTCAGGGATGACTGTTCTTGATTTAGGTTGTGGGACAGGTTACTTTACATTAGAGATTGCTAAATTACTAGAAAAGAAAGGGAAAGTCATTGCTACAGACGTGCAAAAAGGGATGCTAGATTTTTTAATAATAAAATTACGAACAAGTGAATTACGCAACGTAATTCAAATCCACAATAATCAGGAAAGCACACTCGGCTTGACAGAGAAAGTTGATTTTATTTTTGCTTTTTATTCTTTTCATGAAATAAAATATATTGACAATATCATTTTTGAAATAAAGAAAATATTGAAACCAGAAACAAAAATCTTAATTTCAGAACAAATATTTCATGTTTCCAGATATAAATTCGACACAATTATTCATAAAATGGAAAATACCGGATTAGAAATATGCGAACGCCCCAATATATTTTTAAGCAGAACGGTAATAATGAAAATAAAAAGTACTGAAGCCCAACATTAAATTAAACCTTTTTAAAACATGATCTCTAGAATCTGGCATGGCAGAAAGTGTGGACGCGGTATGATCATAAATCGCAACATTACACAGTTCAAATAGATAATTTTAAAAACATCTGATTCAGTAAAAACTTAATGGTAGCTAATTGGTCGGTATAAACAATTGTCGGAACGTTGCGCAATAACTATGTAACTATGTAGGGATGACTTGTGACTGGCACGATTGCCTACACCGACTTCCACTTGGAATTCCCGCCAGATTTCAAGGTTTTTGCCAACACGATAAATAACAACATGATCCTGCATTGCGCCGCGATTTCGAAAACGCTCGCCACCTCGAAGCTAAAGCGCTAGTACATGCTGCCGATAATTACGCATAATACTCACTACATCTTTATATTAGATACTTAATATGGAAACATCAAATACTATGAAAATTAAACCGATGGGGATAATATCCTCACTTTTGTTTTTTGGAATTCCATCAGCAATTTTCAGTTTTTGCATATACTCTGTCATGCAAAAACTTCATCAGAATGGAATTAATGATTTTGTTAACTTTTTTATCTCAATGGTTACTCCATTATCATTAATGCTTTTTGCTGCACTTATTGCATTCAAAATTGAAGGTAATAACTTTAAATGGTCCACTTTTTCAACCAGGTTCCGGCTAAAAAAAATGACTAAATTGGATTGGATATATACCTTTGGCCTGCTTGTCGTAACGATTTTAATCTATGAATCATTATCTTTCACTTCAAAATGGTTAATTCAATTTAAGTTATTTTCCCCTCCAGAATTCCTTTTACCGGCGGTCGACCCGAGACTTGAACAGAATATTCTTCTAAACACTTTTATGGGGATCCCATTAAAGGGACAATGGTGGATCGCTGTTTTTTACTTAGTTTTCATATTATTCAACATTGTTGGTGAAGAATTTTGGTGGCGAGGATATATTTTGCCCAGACAGGAATTATTCTTTAAGAAATGGACTTGGGTTGTTCATGGAACCCTTTGGGGAGTATTTCATGTTTTTTGGAAATGGAATCTCATAATTCTATTACCATCTTGCCTGGCTCTTTCGTTTGTAATCGATAAGCGAAAAAATACATGGATCGGAATTATTTCTCATATGGCATTTAATAGTGCGCCTTTGATTGGACTTATAATTGGGATTATTGGGTAAAAAATAAATGTACTCCGGCCGCTGAAATGTATTATGTTTATTCTGTTTTTGTCTGGACTAATCCCTTAATTCGGCGCGTGGACACGGCGTGGACAAAACCGCTAGAAAAGGCTCAGTTTTATAAACTCAGGCTGAAAACAGGAAAAGGCTAGATGACCTAAAACCAGGGGGAAAGCGCGGCGTGCCTAAGAGGATTCGAACCTCCGACCTTTGGATCCGGAGAACGAACGAGCCCCTGATTATGTAGTTGACCGTTCTTCGTGCCATGTCCCTCTTCTCGTATGAGGAACGGAAATCGGGTAAGATGACTCTGTTGTGTATTTTGCGATCATCCTAGCCCTTCTCGCCGCGTTCCTGTTCGGCTCCGCTTCCCCTCTCAGCAAGCTGATCCTGAGGAGCATCTCCCCGTTCCAGCTCGCCGGCCTTCTCTATCTCGGGGCAGCGCTGGGAGTCGCCCCCAGAACGATCCTCAGGAAGAAGCTCACGCCCGTCTGGAGGATCCCCGGGAAGAGCCGGCGGCTGCTCGTCGGCGCGATCCTCTGCGGGGGCCTCCTCGGCCCGTTGTCGCTTCTGTTCGGCCTGAGGATCGGGCAGGCCTCGTCTGTGTCCCTCTGGCTGAATCTGGAGCTCGTCTTCACGGCCCTGCTTGGACAATTGCTTTTCCGCGACCGTCTCACCCGGACCGGATGGGTCGCCTTGGGCGGGATATTCGCCGCGTCGGTGATGCTCACGGGAGGGGGCGGACGGGCGGCCGTCGAATCCGCCCTGCTCGTCGCGCTGGCCTGCCTCTTCTGGGGATTCGACAACCACTTCACGGCCCTCATCGACGGGATCAGCCCAGCGGAGAGCACGTTCTGGAAAGGCCTGGTGGCCGGGTCGGTCAATCTCGTCATCGGGCTGGCCACGGCCCCTTATGTCGCCTCCTGGCAGGCGACCGGAGCGGCCCTGCTCGTCGGCGTCTTCTGTTACGGGATCAGCATCGTCCTCTATATCATCGCGGCGCAGAAGCTCGGGGCGACGCGAAGCCAGATGTTCTTCTCGACGGCCCCCTTCTTCGGGATGGGGTTGTCGGTCCTTATCCTGGGAGAGAGGATCCGCCCGGTCCAGACGATGGCCGCGGTCCTGATCGTCGTTTCGTTGGCGGTCCTTTTCTTCGGGCGGCATGCCCATCGACATATCCATCGCGCGAAAAGGCATGAACACTGGCACCAGCACGACGATGGCCACCATGCCCACGTCCATCCGGAGGGCATCCCGGCCCGGGGCCATGTCCATGAACACGAGCACGCGGGGTCGGCGCACGTCCACCCGCATCTCCCGGACATCCATCACCGGCACGGGCACGAGAACTGAGGCGGCTCCTTCCACTTCCGGTTGCCGAAACGCAGATAGACGACCGGCACCACGATCATGTTCAGCAGGGTCGACGACAACAGCCCGAACAGGATGACGACCCCTATCGGGGCCTCGATCTCGCTCCCGGGCTTCTGGGAGCCGAGCGCCAGGGGGATCAGCGCCAGGCCGGCGGCCAGCGCCGTCATGAGGATGGGCGAGAGCCGCTCGACCGCGCCGTCGAGGTTAGGGCCGTCCGGCCCCTCACCTGCCTCGGGGCAGGGACAAGCGCCTATATTTGTTCCCTGCTCTTATAGACAGGATTGCCGCGATAAAGTTCGCCCCGACACAGACCAGCATCAAGATCGCCTCTGTAGTAAATCCTGGATATGCCTGCAGGTAATTGATAGCACCGTTGAACACAAAGAAGTTGTGTAGAAACAGGAGGAGCGCCCCGAGATAAAGCGGGCCGCTGAGCATTTTGGCGCCGCGCCGGCTCAGAATGACAACCGCCAGCAAAACGAGGACCGCCGCCAATTGGATGGCAAAGAATATCTTGGAAGAACGATCGACGCGGTCGGCGATCGCCATAGGATGCCCAGCCAGTCGAGGCAAGAACAAGATGGCCCATAAAGCAGCCACGCCGATGGCGATCGCGGTTGTGGCATAAACCGTGCGCCGGAGAGTGGTTTCTTTGGACCTCATCTCAGCCTCCCCCATCCCGGAGATGTTCGCAATGCCGAGCTGACGGATACGATCGACCCTTCTATGGACAATTTCGGTTCGTGGGGGCCTCCTGTCAAGTGCCTAGACTTCGTCCGCCGGGGTGACGATCCAGACATGGTTGTTCCTGGCTATCCGCGGAGGGCGAATTCGGGTAGAATCCGCCCATGCCATCTGATACCCAGGTCATCTTTTCCATGTCGGGGGTCGGCAGGGTCCACCCGCCGAACCGCCAGGTCCTCAAGGACATCTCGCTCGGGTTCTACTTCGGCGCCAAGATTGGCGTCCTCGGGCTCAACGGCTCGGGGAAGTCGACCCTGCTCGGCATCATCGCCGGGAAGGACAAGGGCTACATCGGCGAGGTCGCCCTCAGCAAGGGCTATTCCGTCGGGCTCCTCGAGCAGGACCCGCAGCTCGACCCCGCCAAGACCGCTCTCGAGACGGTTCGCGAGGGCGTCCAGCCGGTCGTCGACATATTGGCCCGATACGACGCGGTCTGCGACAAGATGGGCGACCCCGAGGCCGACATGGACGCGCTGCTCGCCGAGCAGGCCCGGCTCCAGGAGGAGATCGACAAGCACGACGCCTGGAACCTCGACAGCCACCTCGAGATCGCCATGGAGGCCCTGCGCTGCCCGCCTCCTGAAACGCCCGTCGCGGTGCTCTCGGGCGGCGAACGGCGCCGCGTCGCCCTGACCCGGCTGCTGCTCATGGAACCGGACATCCTGCTCCTCGACGAGCCGACCAACCACCTCGACGCCGGCTCCGTCGCCTGGCTCGAGCGGCACCTTCAGGAGTACCGGGGCACGGTCATCGCTGTGACCCACGACCGCTATTTCCTGGACAACGTGGCCGGCTGGATCCTGGAGCTCGACCGCGGCGAGGGCATCCCCTGGAAGGGCAACTACTCCTCCTGGCTCGAGCAGAAACAGGCCCGGCTGGCGGTCGAGGAGAAGACCGAGTCGCGGCGCCAGCGCACCCTGGCCCGGGAGCTGGAATGGGTCCGCATGTCCCCCAAGGCCCGCCAGGCCAAGGGCAAGGCCCGCGTCACCGCCTACGAAAATCTCCTCGGCCAGGATTTCGAGCGCTACCGCGAAGAGCAGGAGCTGCCCATACCGCCCGGGCCGCGGCTCGGGAACGTCGTCATCGAGCTCGAGGGCGTCTCCAAGGCCTACGGCGACCGGGCCCTCATCGACGACCTGACCGTCAGCATCCCGCCGGGCTCGATCGTCGGCGTCATCGGCCCCAACGGGGCCGGGAAGACGACCCTGCTGCGGATGATAACCGGAACGGAGAAGCCCGACGCCGGGCGCGTCCGGATCGGGGAGACGGTCAAGATCGCCTACGCCGATCAGTCGCGCGTCCTCGATCCCGGGAAGACGGTCTTCGAGGAGATCTCGGGCGGCGAGGACCTCATCACGGTCGGCGGCCGGACCATTGCCACCCGGGCCTACTGCGCCTCGTTCGGCTTCAACGGGACCGACCAGCAGAAGAAGTGCTCGACGCTGTCGGGCGGGGAGAGGAACCGCGTCCACATGGCCAAAGCCCTGTCCGAGGGCGGCAACGTCATCCTCCTCGACGAGCCGACCAACGATCTCGACGTCAACATCCTGCGGTCGCTCGAGGACGCGCTGGCCGGTTTCGCCGGCTGCGCCGTCGTCGTCAGCCACGACCGCTGGTTCCTCGACCGCGTCGCCACCCACATCCTGGCCTTCGAAGAGGACGGCTCCATCCACTGGATCTTCGGGAACCACTCGGAGTACCGCGAGGACCTGCGCCGGCGCAAGGGGGCCGCGGCCGACCAGCCCCACCGCATGAAGCACCGGACGCTCAAGCGCTAAGCGGCGGGGCCGGTCGTCTCAGTAATAGGGCAGGCCGGTCGCCGGGTCGAGGTCGGGCCTAAACCGATGATTTCACTGGCCATATGGGGAAAACGTGGCGTGCCTGAGAGGATTCGAACCTCCGACCTTTGGATCCGGAGAACGAGCGAGTGCCGAGTTATGTGGTTGATATTAAGGGCAGTACAGCCCTATTTAGGTGCGCCTGTGCCACATTTGAGCCATTCACATTTCCTTCGGCTTTGGATTCCGTGCAGATTCGGGACACTCGGTGCTTGTTTTAGCTTGGCTTTTGCCTGAATTTTTTTATTCTGTCGTAGTCCGAATAGTCACACATTGCGTTTATGCGGCTATAAAGCGCCCCTAGAGGCTCAATCTTGTTCTGCGTTAAGGTCAATGAATATAGGTAATGATTATCTCTACGATCAGATGGGAATCCACATATCTTGAATCCAAGGCGTTCCAAGAGCCTTTTACCGTCCTGAGTTGCAGGAATAGAAAATACCTTAAGACCTTTCTTCAGGTCGTAATTCCGTTCGAGATATTTTATTGCTGCCCAGATTAATACAGCTGCATTAATCTTACCAGAGCTTTCCCTAGGATTTGTCACTGCTATTCCGGCAAAATAAATTGATTTTGCCCTATCCATCTCATACTTGTCATATATGCAATCTGCCTCGATATCGTTTTCTCCTAAGTATCCCTCACGCAACCCTCTTACAAATTTAGGCTTTAAAGGCACTACATCAAAGTAACCCGCAAATTCACCTCTTCTATCGGTTAGAGTCGTAATGATATAGGGATTCTTTGCCCTCCATTGCTCATAAACTTGATAACTAACAGTATCGTCTCCAAAAATGTGAATTGCCAGGTCATTCGCTCTTTTCACAAGGACCTTATCAGTAGGGTAATGTATCTTTGATATCTTCTTGCTAGCTGTCTCGATGGGAACGATATCATCGGGCAGTATTTGTCTAGCGGGCAGATTAACGTACGCAATAATGGCACTAAACGCGGCGCTTATGAGGACTAGCAACATGCCATTAAAGAACCCCAGATGCAGAGGGATAATCGCAATAACCGCTCCCAAAAAGCCAACTACCGAGAGAAATATGACAAGCCATCTTTGCAGGAAGATTCGGCCCGACAGTTCCCTTTTCATTTACCTTTATCTATCACGTATTTGTGCCACAAAATGAAATCTTGACCATACCAATGGTTTTCGACAGTGGCAATCTTCTCGAATCCGAAAGTGCCCAGCGCTCTTATTGAAGCAGTATTAGAGGTTCTACAATCACACCATATCTTATGACACTTTCTAGCACGCACAGTCCCTTCTAAGGCCCTAAGGAGTGCGCTCCCAATTCCTTGTCTCCTTGCCCCCTTTTTTACCCCGAACCAGTCTAGCCAAATTGTAAAGGCGTCCTTGCTACTGATGCAGAATCCAACGATTTCATGACCGTCTTTAGCCAATAGAACAGAGTCCTGGTCATCCTTAACTTTCTTTCTTAGTTTTTCAGGCGAATACTTGGCGAGCTCAGATCTTTGTGCGAGCTTGTTGTAATATCGCAGATTCCAAACCGTCTTCTTCACTAATTTCGCGGTATCATCAGCTTCTTCTGCTTTCATTCTGGTTACTGAGATCTTGTTCATTAGAAACACCACCTGCGTAATCTAATTAGCCTCTTAGGATTCCTGCTCTATGGACCATGCCTTCAAAGCACGACGCCACAACCGCGAACCAAATAAAACTTTGACCAGCCGATTGCCCATCGTCCCAATCTGGCATATATGTATCACGACTGTGAAAGAGTTATCAAGCCCCGGAAACATTAGAAGTTCGCCCAGGCTGCCCTTTTCGGGACGTCGAGAAGGGTGATTCGTTAGGGCGATTAGCCGGAAATGGCCATAGTGCGAGCACGTCTTCTACTTTATATGCAACGCCCTCAAACATCATGAAAGGGATTTGAAGAATAAGAACTAAGCGGGGGGCTATTTTATTAAACTAATAGACCTAAGGACTATGAATCTAACTGGATTCGGGTTGCCTTGGACTTGAATATATAGGTCGACAACGCTAATGCTGGTGTCACTTCGAAGAAAGTTTGAGAATGTAATCTGGCCATTTACTGGAGTCTTGCGTTTGAGCTTGATTTCCTTCCCGTCACTCGGCACAAAGGAAGAACAATAATACTTGCGGCCATTTCTGTCTTGAACGAAGGGACGCTCAAAGCTGCTGCTGTTGAGCCTGGCTAAGTACAATCGGGCATCTGCCGATGTGAGGTTCGTCCATGTTAGGGCGAAGGTAATTGTCTCTTCTTGAATGACCGCTCGGGTCAGTTCTACCAAATGATAGCCGGAGGGCCTGCTTTTCCGGTCATAATACGATTGCCAGTCATTAGGATTGAGGAGGTCTCTCGCGTTGATCTTTGTATTGATGTCGTCATATTCGATTACCTTTGGCCACAGCGCAGGCTTCGGGCTCACTGGAGAAGCCACAGCTAAGGGAGGATTGGCGGGCTGTAATCGGACAGGCTCGATAGGCCTCGGTGATTCCTGAGCCGGAGGATCAGGCAAGGGCGGCGTGAATATTGGTTTGGGAAAGATGATGGAATCGTCGACGTTAGAACGCAAAAGGCTCGAGACTGTAGAATCCTCGAATACCTTGACCGTCGACGCCGCGTATACCTCCGATGTGATGAGATTTGTCAGATACCAGGTCATTTCGATCATATCCCCTGTTTCTTGGCAGGTTCCTCTCAAGAGATAATGAGCGCCAGCCACATCCCGAAGCTTGTTCAATTCTTGGGAGGTGAGAGTAGCCGGTCGGAAATCGGGGGTGCTTGCCAGTGCTTCGCCAATCTTGGCCTCGTCAATTAGTGTCACTTTCCTGCTGTCCAGGATCGGTGACCTCAAACCTGAATACACACGCATCGCCAATGCTGTTACACGGCCGGAATCCTCCTGCGTGAAAGGCATTAAGGCAAGACTCCGTTGTCTTTGTCCCTGCATCTTTTGGATGATCTTGTCCGCAAGCTCAACGATTACGGTGCTCAACCCGTACTTCTTCTTCTCTGCCTCTGAGGCAGATTGGGCTTTTTGAGCTATTTCTTCCTGTTTTCGCATTTCGCCCATTCTGCGCTCGTACTCGCTCTTCAGGCGCTCCATCAGCATCTTAGCGGCGGGTGAATCCAGAGGGCGGAGCTTTTCATTAGTGAGAGGGTGGTATCCCCTTCTGTTGAACAGCTCGAAGTTACCGTCCAGAGCGCGGGTATACCAATAGATGTTCTTCCCATCCGACCTGAAGAAAGAAAAGCCCTTGACTTGAGTGTCTTCGTACGTGATGTCCAGCTCTACTGGCCGGTTGACAGCATCCATCTTTACGATTAGAGAATCGTATGGGGCCGGAAAGATGAACGTAAAAAGCAGAGCAGCAAAGACGATAGACGCCACAAGGACGATGAGCCATTTCTTGAATGCCCAACCGTTCAACATTCCCAGGATCAAGAGCACAATTATTAAAAGTGGGAAATTGTCCAGATTAGACGCTATGGGGATTATGGAGAACAACATGCTGATGTATAGGCCCGTAGTAAAAATCCCCACGAAGAACTTTTGGTATCGTACGTAGCTTCCTTTCGGCCCTCCCGCGATGCTCTCGAGGACAATCCCCAACGGGGTCCCTACGGCAAAAACCAGGGCAGCACACATAAACCAGAAGAGCCCGGTGAGGGACGTGATCAACCTCTGCCCGGTGGTCACGCCCCAGACAAGAAAAGGTATCGGAAAGACGATTGCGAGGAAGGCCAAAAGGGCCAGCCCCTTTATGTATAACTCCGCATAGCCTATGGCCTTCTCGGCCGCCTTTTCGGCGCCTAGAAAGATCGTCCTGGCCAGCAGCTCGATCGACTTCCCTAACGCTTTAAACATCCTATTTTCCCTCCTTCTTGGCTTTCAGCCAACGCTCCCACCTATCGTTAAGGCGATCTATCGCCTCGGTCGAGCTTCCTTCCTTGCCGGAAGACCCGCGCAATTCAAGCAACCCAAGCAATTCGCGCAAGAGAGATGGCGGCAGCTTGGCTAGCTTGGCGACTTCTTCGCCGGTCAGCCCCTTGAAGAGCTCGAGCACCTGCTCTTTTTCGGTCGCGGAAGCGGTTTGCAGCCACTTTAGAAGGTTTGCAAGCGCTTGATCATCCAGCTCGGCGAGGACCTTGGCCAATTCCTTTTCTTCGGGGACAGCGGCTGCTTGCTTTATATGGTCCTTTGCGTCCCCGACCAGCCGGCTTGAAATCTCGGGCGCGATATCTGTTCCGACAAGCATAATGAGCTTCTTGATCGCCGAGTCGGTCGAGAGCTTCTGGTCAAAGAACACCATAAGGAGGTTTAGGCCAGCTTCGATAGCATATCTTTCCTTGGTCCCCAGCGATTTGAGCTTCTTCCCGATCTCGGTCTCAAAGAGCTTGTCATAGAGGTTTGTTTCAAGCCATCGCTTCAAATAGCCAGCGGAAAATACCGCCAGTCCGTCAATGATCTTTTGGTCCCCAATTTTCATTTCCCCCACTCCCTATGAAATATACGCATAACCCCTGGGAGGGTTCAAATCGACGGGGGCTTCAATTCCAGAGAGAGGCTCTTTTCAATTTCCGCTTCGACCTTGGCTCTTGCCGTGCCATAACTAAAGCGCGAACGCTTGATAACCTCGTCAGCCGTCGATTCCTTACGCTCGATAGGCGGAAGAACCGTCTTGAGGCTGAACGGATGGGCTACTTGACCCTGGATAGTCGTCTTAGCGCAGGCCTCCCAATTGGGGACATTCGTCAGATGATAACGGTCGAATATGGGAAAGAACTGGGGTTCAAGCTTTGCCGCATCTTCATTTCCCACACGGAATGCTATAAGGGCGCCGACGTTTCCGAAGATTGCGTCTATTATGCTTCTGTCCGTAATCTGAGAAAGGAACTGGTTAGCAAGAACCAGGCCCAACCCGAATTTTCGGGCCTCGGACAACAATATCGAAAAACTCGAGGTCGCCAGGTTCTGGAACTCATCGACATATAGGTAACAAGGCCTGCGTTCAGCCTGAGGATTTCGAATCCGCTGCATCGCCGCGGCCATTATCTTGGCCATTAGGACCATACCCAAGAACCTGGAATTGGCTTCTGTTAATTCCCCCTTTGCCAAATTGACGAGAAGAATCTTCCCCTTGTCCATTATCTCGCCAATATGGATCGAAGAGTGTTTTTGACCGAAAATGAGCCTTAATTTCGGATCAAGAAAAAAGTCAGTGAACTTGCTGCTAATATAATCCCCAACGGAGACACCGGTATCGCTTGTCACCTTGGTATAGCCCGAGCCCTTTAGGGAATGAGCTACCCATGCTCTCAATTGAGGGTCGCCGGACCTGAGGGGCAACCATCTTTTCCAATAATCATCACGCTGAAAGGTTTCGGCGAATTCAACAAGGGTCCCTGGGTCATCAGGGTTCGACATGGTAAGAAGCATATTCATCTGCATATGCTTGAAAAAGATCGGGCCCATCATCCCGGCCCCATAGCCCGGGTACAGATCGAGGAGGAGCCGCTCGATTATGGATTTCATCTCCCGGACGACGAAGTACTTTTCTTCTTCGTTAGAGGCCTCAAGGAGGTTCAGTCCTATAGGAAAGTCCATGTCTGTCGGATTCAGAAGAACGACGTCATCCCATCGGTCCTTGGGAACAAGTCCGAGAAGTTCTTTATATAAGTCCCCGTGGGGGTCTATGACGATTAGCCCTTCCTTTTGCGTCATATCATGGAGGATCATTGTCTTGAGGAGGGTCGTTTTGCCCGTCCCGGTCTGGCCAACGCAATACATGTGATATAAGCGGTCGCCTTCCGGGATGAAGACGGGGTGCTTGATCCCCATATAGGCGTTGATTCCCAAAAACAGACTCCCAGGAGAGGGAAGCGAACTCAACTCCTTGGGGACAGGGACGAAACGAACGCGCCTGGTATCCAAGCCTGGCATATCGTTATTGACTGCGATCGGCAGGCGAAACGCGCAGTTGGCTTCCTCGGCATCAACAAGCCCAATGGTCCGCCTGAGGTCCTTAGGAAACTCCGAGGGCGAAGATTGGCCGAATTCTAGGTAATATGAGTTCTCTATAAAACTCAGCTGGTCGCGACGACCGGCGGGGATATTGATATCGTATCCAGCGGTGATGATATCTTCCCGGAAGGGTGCCGCCCGATGAAACGACGTTATCTCGACTCCATACGCCTCAAGGAAAGTCCGCGGCAGGGGCTCAGGGCTTATGAGCCGCACGCGAAGAAGGAACGGAGCATCCTGCAGCCGGGCTAACTGGCCTTCCATTGCCTGGGCAAGGGCCGACGTTCGACGCTGGAAAATGGCCGAGAAAGACGATTGCCCCCTTTCCAGTTCTTCGCACTTCGCGATCTCCCGGTTCAGCGCCTCCTCTTCTCTAGGAGTCAGAGTAGCTGGGGCGATGGAAGCCGAGATGACCACGGGATGCTTAAGGAGCAACATGATCCTGAAGACCGTCGCGAGCGTGCTCTGGGTTGGGATGAAAGGATAGACGAAGCAGACATCATCGTCCGAATGCGTCTTGACGGAGCCGATCTTCCTCTGCTGAAGAGAAGGCCTCTCTTTGAGCGTATCCAAGTGGACGACATCGACGCGCCTCCGCAGTTCGGCGGCGTATCGTGCTAGAAAAGGGGTCCGGTACTTATCGAACTCACTTTTCTCTTCCAGAGGAATGAACATATGGTCTTCGAAAATCCCGTGTATGAGAGGAGACAGCTCGGCAAAAAGCACCCTGGCGTTGGCCACTGCCTCTTCTTCGGTCTTGCCTGAGGTCTTCGCAAAAAGGAGCGTATGGATGCTGCCGGCGCTTGGCAGGTCGGGTTGAGGCATCGACAAATGGCGGATCTCAAATGCCCTCGCTGGGCCTTCCTGATAGAGCGAATTGATGAAATTCACCTGCCGACAGAGATTGTCCTGGACAGATGCTTCTCTGAGCTTGTCCTCTATTTGGATCGACCGCAGCGAGGCCAGCTTAAGGCCGAACATGGAATGCCAGGAGGATGCTTTATCAGCATTTCCCTTGGCCCTTCGGAACGTCCAAAAGTAAGGTGATTCTGGCTTCAAGCACAGCTCCTACTTCTGATATTCCATAATGTGGTCGACAAGGCCGTAATCCCTAGCCTCAGCTGCGGTCAGAAAGAGCTCCACCTCAATGTCACGGCCAATCTTCTTCCCTGGTTGTCCAGTCCACTTTGACAGGAGCTCGACGAGCCTTTTTTGCAGTTTGATCATGTGTCCCGCATAGGAATGTAGGTGTGAGGTCTGCTGGCTCTCGCCTATCGTCGTTGCCATCTGGTGCAACATGATCTCGGCATTGGGAGTAGCATACCGCTCCCCCTTTGAACCTGCTGCCAGTATCCAAGCCGCCATTGAGCACGCACGCCCGATACAGATCGTCCTAAGCGGAGCTTTGATACAGAACATCGCGTCGATAATGGCGAGCCCGTCTGACACAGCGCCTCCCGGGCTGTTAATATAAAGGTCTATAGTTTCCCCTGCATCCTTCGCATTTAGGAATATCAATTGCTGGATAACATCGTTGGCAGATTCAGAATCGATTGGGCCCCGGAGAAAGATTATCCGGTGACTAAGAAGTGATGTGTCCATCCATTCCTCCTTTGGACTAAAGGGTAACTAGAACAATGATTTATCACGGCGAGGTCATCAGAGGACCAAACAAATAGCCGAAGGCTCCCATCTACCTTCACATCTATGCGGACCTGATAATAAATGACCGTCTGGACGAAGTCAATTACTTCTATGGACAGAAAGCCCCTGCTGAGACTCCATTCCCGATGTCTTGCCCATTGCCTGTCTGCTTGACACCGCCTCATAGCACGGCCTATTTTTGTATCGTTATGGCGCATAATTTTCGGTTACAGCCTATTTGATTCAAAATGCTCTAAATATCTTTTTTAGTGAAAGGGGAATTAAATGGCATTCAAGATTTCCTCATGTGATGTCAGCGAGGCAGCCCACGGAAATCAAGAGAAATTCGAAGAATTGGCAAGAATCCTCAAGATGTGTATCAAGTCGGCGGGACGCTATACTAGAACCTACTGTTGCTGCTATTGGCCCTGCAATCGTCCCACGAAATCGGCATTATCGGCCCTTAACAAACGCTTATCCAGCCTACTCGGTGCTCCACGACAGATTATCCACTTGGGTTTCAATAGAGCACGAATCCCCAAATCCCCTTTACAGAAAGCAGGCTACCGGCGGCCTATGAGGGGAACAAAACTAGATATGGCAGAGCGCCGTTTTTGGCGGGGATTAGAAAGACGTGTGGGCCAAGGTGAATTCAGAGTTTCAAGCGAGGAGCTGATTGACTTTACTCGTAACAGGCTCGAATGACGCGGTCGAGATCAGATATCATGAATTGGAATGCGGACGGCCATTCGCTGCTAAAAGCATGCCGAGACAATCACATTTAGGTCAATCGCGGGGACTGCTGATTTAATTTCAGCGTAGTGTCAGAAATATGAGAAGACGGATAGAATAAATAAATCAGGGTTACCTCATATGATCAATCCTGAAAGACGCCGTTCCCAAGAAAAAATGGGAACCGCCCAATAGAGGCACTGAAAACCTTTTATAATCGCCCAATTAATTCTCTGGCGTTATTGGGACATATAGAATTTCCTGAACTCCGCGCTATAAAGATACGAGAACAAGCAAAGCATTTTTAAACTACTCCTTAGCACCTTTCCTATTTAGCGCGTTTTTCAGGGCTCGTATTATTTTCTCATCATAGCGAATACCTGTTTCCTTTTCGATTTCTATAAAAGCTTCCCCAGGATTAAGAGGGGTGTTGTATCCTCGGTTCTCGGTCATTGCGCAGAAATCGTCAGCCGTCGAGATGATTTCAGCTAAAAGGGAAATCCTGTCTCCAGCAACTCCCCGCGGGTAGCCTTCCCCGCTGATTTCTTCATGATGTGAAATCACTGCTTCTTGTATTCTTGGATCTAATATTCTTCTGATAATCTGTGCTCCATATTCGGGATTTTTTCTAATCTGCCACTTATCATTTTCAGATAACTCTTTCTTTATTAGGAGATCGTCACCCATAAAGCTTGCCGACATCATGAAAGAACGCTGCAGTCTTGAGATTTCTTATGTTCAGGCTCTTATGGAATATTCTTCCATATTCAGTGCCTATGGCCAGCGACAACCGCTTGACGCTCTTACAATGCATATAAACGCTTGGATGTACCCATCTAAAAGCTGTCCGCAATGCTATTACAGGGCAAACTGTGAACATTATTCTGAATAAGAACTTCCTAATAATCGGATACGTCATATTTTCAAACAATCCTGATATAGCACGTTGGCTACCTCGAGCATCCTTACAAAAGGCTGACTTAGTTTCCGATGCTTTCATAAGATAATTTTAGCTAATATGCGCATTTCACTAAATACCTAATGATAGTCTTAATTATGTACTTAAAAGAAGTGCCAAATTTGGATTGGAGGCCAGATTGACAAGTATTGAAGGGAAGCTCTATTTATATATATAATTGTTGGCACACATAATCTCTTTCATGAACGTTAATTGAGAGATTCTGGGGAAACGCAGCCCTTCGCTCGTACGAAGGGAGGGGCAGGAGGGAGCCAATGGGATCATCAAGGAAGAATAAAACGGGCCGTCAATCCAAAACTCATGGTACTGATGCGCCAAAAGACGTCAAATCCAAGCTCCGAATCGAGACATTCTTGTACATAATGTGGGCCTTAGGACTAGTCCTGGACTTCGGCCTGGTTCTATATAAGCTCGTTTTGCCGGATCAATTGAAAGAAACTCGTTTTGATTACCTGCTTATAACTCTTCTTGTATTTCTATTATTCCCTTCTCTCCGCAAGTTTAAGGCATTCGGAATCGAATATGAGGCTGAAAGAATAGAGCAGGTAGAAGACAGGGTGGAAGCTATGGATTCCCGCCTGAAGGCACTGCCTGATTATATCCAGGGAGACGAGTATTACGAACAAAAGGATTATCAGCTGGCCCGGAGGAGCCTGGAAAAGAGCGCTAAAGCTGATCCCACTTTTTGGCCCGCGATATTCTTTCTGGGCACCGTTGCCTACGATCAAGAGAGATATGATGATGCAATTAATGCCTTCAAGGGAGTTCTTAAGCTAGATCAAGAAAATGTCTACGCAATGAATAATCTCGCGGAGGTTTATCTCGAGGCCCCCTTTCCATATTTTAAACCTGACCTCGCCCTTGAATATGCTGAGAAGGCACTAGCTCTTATAGATGATTTTGCATCTGCAATTCTATACAAGTGCCAGGCTCTTAACAGGTTAGGCCGGTACAAAGATGCCGCGAATCTCTTGGCCCAGCTTAAGGATAAGGATGCGATTCCGGACCAGAAACACTGGGTTATGTACGAGCTTGCCTTGGCTAATTCTAATCTAGGAATTCGAATGAATCCTGAGGCATTAGATAAGATGCATGAAATTGCCCTAAATTACGAAGAAGGAGAGAAGTTTATCCACGATCTAAACAAAGAAATTAAACTTTTCAATGAGAGAGAGAGGGGGACGATTCGGAAGTTTTTAGAAAAGCATAGGGAAAGAGAGATTGTCGAGGGGAATGAGGTTTAGCCGAGCATAGTGGCCGAGAGGATAGATAAGTACTCCCAGGAACCATATGGACCACCTAAAGTCGCGGCAGCGTTTGAAATATATATACAAGACACTTTTGCTTACCGAGGACTATTCTACCTGGAGTAAGAGTTTACCGACAACAATTGGCCGATGGACGGATTCACTTGATTTTTTTAATAGGGTAGAGTCTGCAGTAAAAGAACACTTGAAGGACAAGGTCATCAATTTCAAGAATGCTGTGCCCTCTCTGGTTTCAGTGCCCGAGGGAGACGTTTTCGACGCAATTGTAAACAACTGGCCGGAAGCCTTACCAAGGATCCGGGGGAAGCGCAGTGAAATCCTCATATGCGTCGCTGCTCATGTCGCCAATTTCGTCAAGATCGGTGCCTATAAAGCAGCACTTATCTCCGCGGATGAAGTCGGTCTAGGAAGACTGGGACTCGCCGCTGATCTTCGCAGAGTACTTGTCAAGCTCCTTAACGCGTGTTTGCGAGCAGATAATCTTTTCATAAGATTCTTGGCATTTTCGCATTGTCCTTCCGGATTGCCTAAGGGGAAAACGCTTGAAGAGATGGGTGCCTCAGCGGGCGTGTTTTATTCTCCGGAGGATGGCCAGAAACATACAATCAACGCCCTGTTCCCTAAAGAAACCCAGTATCTAGCCCGCCACCTCAAAGAGATAGCAGGAGCTATTGACCAGACGCGCAATCCGGAATTGCGGCTTCTGCAGGGACTCCTCATCGCTCTGGGCAAGGCATATTCACAATCCGACATAAGAGAAATCGAATCGGAATATATGCGGGTCAACAAGAGTTTCACATCATTAATGAAATCAAGATCGCCCCTATATATTATTCCTTCGGGCTATTTTGAAGGCGGTTATGAAAAATGCCCCTACCATGATCCGGAAATCCGGATAGGTCTCAGCTCCCCACAATGTGCTGCGATTGAAGGCTGCATAGCAGACATCCGCCGTTCGTTATCTTTGATTCTTAAAGAGAAGAGCTTGCCTCGTCCTCAGTCGTCAGGCAGATAAAAAAGGGATTAAAGTCATCAATTCAGTGGGCGATTTTGGCGTTAATCTTAAGAGAAAGGCGATGGGACAGAGCGGAGATTCCACAGTAATCATCTATTTAGCGGAACAGAACAAAGCATATACGGAAATGAGAAAGAGAAAGAACTTTCTGGTAGAAGGCGCTAATGAAACCAGTTTCCTTGAAAAGTCCCTATTCTGCACGGTACTGCACGAGCTTTGTCATTTCCATATTGATGTGAATAAGCCTGAGATTGCCAGACTCGGTCGCAAATCAATCCCAATAATCCAAGAAATAGAAGCTGAACAAGTTTGGAGGGGGCTTATCCCTGACCTGCTGGCCCAGAACGCGCTAGAAGGGTCTAAAATGGGTTGGGCCGCTGTGATGGTTGAGAATTCCTTGATTGAATTAAAGGATAAATCTGAATTAAGCGATCCAGAGTATTTTTATCCAGCCGTATTTTCTCTAAAAAGGCTTCTAGCCGAAGGTGCACTGAGTTTCAGTACTAGAAATGGTCAGTGCCAAATCAGGGACATGCACGCCTTTTACAGGATTCAGTGGGAACAAGCGCTGGAGGTCCTCGGCCTTTTTGAGGATAAATCAATGGATTCCAATAGAGCCACAGAATGGATAGCGGAAAAGTGTTCGGCCGACAAAGAAATTAGCGCGATCTTAGATTATCTGAAGGGCGGAACCTAGCTTACACTCCCTTATGAAGCCTTATCGAGAACTGTTTTTAATATCAATAGCTTAAAAAAATCAGGAACCTAGACCTTTGGATACCCCGGCCGAGGGAGCAAATCGGCGAGCCGCAGACAGGGTTGCGAATGCCGGGGAGCATTGGGAACGGCGGGTCGTATCTGAGCCATCGGGAGGGGTTCGGCGAAAAAACCGAATAGCTAAGTGGCAGAAGGGCGTTTCACCTCAAGGACGGAGGTACAGCCCTTTGGGAGAGTTGAGCTGCCGTTCGATCTCACCGGGCGACGTGTGCGAGACGGTACCATCATCAGACACCCGGATCAGGACGAATTCGACGTTTCCCTTCTTTATGGTCTTTTCTACCGAGCCCAAGGACCTTTCCTGGGATACGGAGCCCGGGTGGTGGTTTATGAATTCGATGCTGTCTATTTCCCGCGACTCCGTCATGCCGTTGAACGAAATGAACTCCACGGGCGAACAGGTGACCCGGATATCCCGCGGGTCGATGCTCTTCCGAGTGAAGACCTTGTCTATCTTCTTGATCCGGTTCATCGCCTGCCGCCGGCCCTGGACCTTCACTTTTCGGATGATCTCCGGCTCAACGTACTTGAACTCCTCTTCCCTCTCCGTAAAAGCATCGAGGCGCTCGCCGTACCGGCCCTCGACGCGCTCGACCTCCTGTTCCTTGTCGTCGATCAGCCCTTGAGCGTTGAGCAGGTGATCATATCTGGGGAGTTTCACCGGTCGCCGCCTCAGGCGTATCACCGATTGGCTCAGGTTGAATATCTCCCCGCAACAGGGGCAAATGCCGAAGATGTAAAGAGTGTCCCTGTAGTACGCCAGCAAGAGATTTGCCGGTCCCATCTCTAGTAGGTCCTTATCTTGAGGTTACCGCCCTCGACGGCCTCTTTGATCTTCTTTTGGACTCTCTGAAGGCTGGCGTCTCCCGTCTTCACCTCGATGAACGAGATGCTGTCGACGGCGCCCTTGGCGCAGTATCCGTTGAAGGCAATGTAATCGATCGGGTCGAACATACTCCGGCAATCGGCGACGTTGTATCTGAACTTCTTTGAGGCTGGAATGATCTTCTCGATGATCTGGCCTATGTTGATGCTCCTGGTGATGGTCTCGATCCTCTTCGGGCGCTCCTTCTTCCGGTGCTTGAGCTTCTTTTCTTTTTCCCTCAGCAACTCTATCTTGCCCTCGAGCTTCTGTTTCTTCCTATCTAGGCCCTTGAGGGCAGAGGCGAGCTGACCCTCCTTATTCTTGAATGCCCTGATCACGTTCTGGGGGTATGGAGCACGGATATCGAACAACTTGGCCTGCCTGGGGCTGAAAGAGCTGCCGCATTTCGGGCAGCTCACCTCAAGGTCCGTTGTCTTCAGCAGGAACTCGACGAGATCCAATTCGGCCATGATACGGCTCCTTGCGCTTTATAAGAAAAGCAGGACGTACAGCAAGCCTCCCGATATGGCAATTATCAACAGGACTGGCGCTGCACACCCGCTCCCCCCTGTCATAGGCCTAGGGAAATTCCTGTCAGGGATGCCTTTTGACCACGGGAAACCGGCGCTTTTTTGGATATTCATTCTGTCGCACAATTTTTCGACCATTCGCCTCAGCATTAGGGCCTCTAGGTGAAAGTAGTCAATTCCCTAAAACACTTAAGGGCGAAACTGTCGGTCATCCCTGAGATGAAATCGACGATCGCCCTTGTATAGTCTTGCTCATTCTCCAGCTCATAGACTATCCTATTCTTGTGCTTGAGCCTGGCTCTCTCCTCGACAAAGCGGCTTGAGTACTTCACCAGCCAAGAGGAGAAGTACCTGACTAGTTCGGGAAATACCGACCTATCCCTTTCGAGCTTCTCCCTGGTCGCGGTCCCGTAATAATAACTCTGGAGCTTTTCAAATACCGATTGGATGATCAGTTCCGCATATTTCCGGAAGAAGTGTAATCTGGGGTGATTGTAAATCTTCTCATAATTGAAATCTTTTATCTCTTTAGTCAAGGAGCAGTAAAAGTCGGAAAATCGGATCCCTCCCGACAAACTGCTATTGTCGATAAGGTCACATACCAATTCATTCATGATCACGGTATTGTTCAATTCCTGAATAGACCTAATCCGCCTATCTAGGGCCCTCAGTTTCGTCTTTCGCAAGAACTCTTTTGCATCGCTCAGGGTGATAATGCCGAGTGCCCGGGCGTCTTCGATGTCCCTGCCAAGATAGGCGACCTTATCAGCGACCTTCACTACGCATGCCTCCCAGGTATAAGGGGCTATCTGGTTTGGGGCCTTAATTTCTGCCAAGTCGATTCTCTCATCTCTGGGCCTAAGGCCGTTTTCGTCGATCTCGCCACAGTGAGATATTATCCCGTCTCTGACGGCATATGTGAGCGCAAGGTTGTTGTCATAGCCCTCGGGGTCGGGCAACGTTTCAATTACGTCCACAAACCTCAGGCTGTTTCTCTCATGCCAAAACTCATCTTTCAAGTGCGTCTTCGTTATTGCTTTAAGGACTGCTTCCCCTTGATGTCCAAATGGCGCATGGCCAAGATCATGCCCAATAGCGATCGCAGACGTCAATTCGGTATTAAGCCCAAGGTTCTTTGCTATCGTGAAACTCACGGACGCGACGTGATTCACATGCTCTATCCTCGTACAGATATGATCGTTCTCAGTGGCGAAAAAGACCTGCGTCTTATGTTTGAGCCGCCTATACGCAGTGGAATGGAGTATCCGGGTATAGTCCCTGTAGAACTCGCTTCTGATGGTCTTTTGTCTTGGATAGAGTTGCTGTTCTCTCTTGATGCACTGCTCCCATTTAGCGTTCCCCTCTTCGGCACATTCTTCGAGAAGGGCACCTCGCCTTTTGTCGGTCATTTTGGCATCCCCTGCTCTTTAGCCTAAAATGCTGGGCTATTTTTCGCCCAAAATGGCCCAGTTGTCGCGATACGGCTCGAGGTGCTTCTTCCAGAGAGCACAATGCAGGCTATTAGGCTTGTTAGGTCGCCGGTTGCCATGCTTCTTTAGCCATCCCCTGTAATCTTTGTACTGGATCTCACAGACGTCCTTTTTCCTCATAAGGAAGAACTCATCCTCTCCGTACTTGGCGCCAACTCTTAAGAAGAGATATATCAGATCAGGGTTTGTGATCTGTTTCTTTCTCCTTACCAGCTGCCTCCCGTCCTTAGTGATAGTGACATCCATATATGTCGTCGCCGTTCCCGCAAGCCCTGCATACGTAAAAGCCTTGACCTGAATAGGTATCGCCCGAAGGTGTTCGTCAAACACTAGGAGGTCGATCTCAGGGACATTCTTGGAGAAGGGCGTTGCGATATATCCTCGTCGGTTTAATTCAGCGCAAGCCAGAAACTCCCCCATTTGGCCAGTTAGAACGGTCCTTCTGCCCTTCATATCTGGCTCGCTATTCCCGGGCTCTATAAACCGAAATACCTTCTAATTGTTTCCGCATATTTCTTATTCAGAGAATACAACCAGTAACGCTCTCTTGGCGTCTTCGATTTCGTCAAGTCGTTCAATTCCTTCATTATCAATCGTTCGCGTAATTGCTGCCTGAAGCCCGCCCATCTTCTTGGCGTCAAATCCACCTCCCGCGACTTCATTGGCCTTTCTCAATACTTCCCCGTACTCGAGCTTCTTGATCGGCAAGGGCCAAGGCTTTGTAATAGGAGTAGGTCCACTGCCCCCTCCTTTCCTTCATTTCATCCAAATACTCCGTGATCTCGGCTTCTGTCCACTCTTTGAGCTTGCCCGAGTCCTCTTCCCCAACATCATTGGTCTCTTCAATGTCTTCCTCTGAATACTCGTCGTCTTCAGTAATCGATTCTTCAGGCGACACGAAAATACCCCATCTTTCAGCAGCCCAATTAACGATATTTTCTCTTCGTTCCAGAAGTTCCTTCTCTGTCCAGTCTTGATAGCTGGCCAGCGCCTTTTCTTGAAAGAGGTTTGAAGTGGTATAGCAGTTCGCTAGACCCGGCATGCCCCGCTTATCCGGAAATGGCTTGTTGCTATATACGGAATTGTCAAACGTGAGAGTCAAGTTCCCAATATCATGCATATAACTGTGAATCTGTTCTGGCTTCCACCTCTCCTGCCAGTATTCGCGAGTCGGCAACTGGGGCAATATATGTTCGATCGTATCCTGTTTATCTTTTTTTAGAAGATCGTCCCAAGGCATCTGGACGCCCTTTCCCCTTGAAAGATGCTCCTCATATTCATAGAGAAAGTATTTAAGACCATAAAATTCGTACCAATTCATCCCACCGATCTTCATCTTTTCTTTAAACCGGTCATCGGGCGAATATTCCATGATCTTCTTCTTGAGTTTCGCAATAAGCTCCTTGGGAGTGACCTTGCCGTTATACAGCTGATAGCCCTTCTTAAAGAGATAAGTTTGCCCCGTATTGGACCGCCGTTCGTGGAACCTATAAATACGAAAGGCATAGACCTCGCAAATGTCCAGAGCATCAAGATATGCCTGCGAGTCCGTGGGATACTTGATCCTTATCGCCATAAGAAGGGGCAGGAAAGGAGCTAAGTTGCCAATTCGAACGAGCCTAATCGATTTCTGCCTCAAAAGGTTCCTGGTTTGACTAGATTCCACGAATACGTTGAATGCCTTGTCCCGCTCCGGCGATACAATATCACAATAGGCTTGGCACGCCTGACGCAGCATGGACACATAGCTTTTAACGATTTCCAGAAGCTTGCCGTAATCAGACGCGTATTCTTTCAGGCTGAATTCCGCTTTGATCGTGTCATAGCCCTTCCAATCTCGAGGCATATAGTTGTGCGCCATAAGCCAACTGCTTCTGAGCAACTGATTCTCGTTATCAACGGATGAAGCATCGGCTTCCATCAGCTGTTCGAATATTGATCCCCAGGCGAGATTGATATCATTGCTCACATCTGCCACTGAAGCCAGTGGGATCTTTGATGTGAGGTAGAGGAGGTAGTTCTTGACCTTCTCCATTTCAGAAAGCGGCTTTCCTCGGTTGTTCATGACCTCAAAAATCACTCCGACATCGGAGGCATCGGGGACAGAATAGACCGTGAACTTCATACAATTCGTGATCTTGTTGTGTAAGTTCAGCAGGAACCGCTCATACTCTTCGGCATCCTTCTTTTGGGCCTTTAGGTAATCTCTAAAGAATTGCCTAGCCCCCCACAGCAACTCATGAGACTTGATTTCGGGGCCCTGAAGTGTTGGTTCCTCGGAAATGATGTTATTCTGGAAATACTCGTGACAATCGCGATTGAGCATGAGTCTCGGATGCTTCCGCCCTTCAAGATCAGCGATTTGAATATAGTCCTCGCGTATGCCTTTGGCGAGAGCCTGGCGCGCGCCTTCCTCTTTTAGCTCTCTGGAGATGGAAATTAGGAGGATAAGGATTGTCGTAAGCCTTTGCTGGCCGTCCACAATATTAAAAATGCGGAGTTGTTTTCCGCCCTCTTCTCTCAATACCCCATCGTCGATATCCCGATTCAAGACAATCGTACCCGTATAGTGCTCTTTCCCTTCAGGGAGGTCTATGAGGTCATCTATGAGGTCCTGCCACTGCCGCTTCTCCCATGCGTAGCCTCGCTGATAGTCCGGAACGCGAAACAGTTTGTCCGAGAATATTTCTTGAACGGTCTGTAGATTTTCCATTATTTTCCTCTAGTGTAATGTGCAGCCTAACCGCATGGACCTCGGGTTCAATGAAGAACAAAGACGGCTCTTTATAACTCCGGAGGCAGAAGGCTTGGACAAGCCCCTTGCGAAATTGTTAACCATAGTTCCCTGGCGGGCCTATTATACAAACAGATTGGTTCGGGCTAAAAGCCTTTTGTTCTAGATCCATCATATTTGCTTCCCCCGCTTAACCGCGGCCTGCTTGACAGTTGCTCGCTGAAGCCCTATATTTTTCAGTGCATCAAGAGTGGCCACCGTAAGAGTGGCCCGGCAACCTGGGACGGACACCCAAGGTGCCTCTCGCATGAAGCGAGGATGCGGCCAAGAGGCAACAAAATGTCCTATTTTTATTTTTGCTCCCTCGCTCGGCCCTCCATCCTCGTAACGTCAGGAAGCGTCGAGGCGCGTTTTGCGCCTGCCGCGCCCTTCGCCTCATGCCTGGGCCCTTCCGCCCGCCCCTGGCATCTCAATCGCAGGGAGGAAGACAATGTCAGATGAGCGCCCCAACATCTTTTTCTATTATGAAAGGCCGCGACCCATCTTCGTCGCCGGCAACCCCCTCTACGGGCTGTTCCCCGACGTGATCACTACCCACCTGGGCATCTACAGCAAGGGCGAGGCAACGGTCAAGAGCACGACGTACTTCCCCAAGTTCCAAACCTTCGGGTGGTACAAAGAAACAGGCGAGATTCAGATGTTCTATCCGAGCGTTTACGATCCAGAGTGCATGCTCCTGTTCATCACGGAGCCCAACGGAACATTTTGGGAGCTGGGCAAGATGCTCAAGCAGGAGCTTGTCTACAGAACGGGAGGTGTTCTCATGGGGAACCTCTTCTCCGACTGGAACATGGCGCCCCCGCCGGAGGCCGAAAAAGGCCACGTCACAACTTACCGGCTGCAAGGCTTCCACGAGCTATTCGACGTTATTATGGGAATGACCCGTGAAACGAGGGAACTGAAGGAGCTGGCGCTCTCTGATCCTCAGGAGCCGGCCCAGCACCGTTTTGGCGCCCACCTCGGGGGAAAGTTGACTTTTCTTACGCTTGGGACGACGCGGGGAAGGTCGTGCTGGGGGGAATTCAGGCATTAAGGAGGCCCCGGGAGGCTAGACCTTTGGATAAGGCGGCCGACGGAGCAGAAGAATAAACTCCAGAAATGGTGGGGATTACAGTATCCCAAACCCGGCGGTGAGTCTATTTTGGGCCATCGGTACGCCTTGAAGCTTCCGCCAAGTGGATGATATAAGTACGCGCGGAGACTAATATGGGGTTGCTGGCGACGAAGATTCTATCGTTAGCTGGAGAACTAAATTACCGAACTGATAGGAGTTCCTGTAAGACTTCGTCCCGCTCAGCATGCGTGACTATCGGCAAGCCCTCTAGGCTTAGGACATAACGAAGGTCTGCTACTCTAGAAGGTAACCTTCCATCTACAAATGCTTCTGGCCTGAGAGACTCCTTTAGATTGTCGACCCTGAAAATGGATGGCGGCAAAGTTACTAGGAATCCCGGTTCCAGCTTATATTGTCGCCAATCAGCAAATGCGAAGCCGCTACCACCATATTGCCCTAATTGATGTCTGAAGGACTCCTGCAAATCAGGAGCCAGCATTTCCAGAACGCGGGAGATGACAGTCGTCAACCTGAAATCTCTGCTTCTATCAATACGTAACCCAAGCGAGAATATATATACTCTCTCCCTTGTAGCGGGATTAGGCAAGAGTTGATAAATCGGATGAATCCAGTGTTGTCTGGACGCACCGCCCGTCGCCTTCACTTCGACCGCCACGCCACCGCCTTTAAAATCGCGACTTGCCGAATCCCACCCTTTCCAGCAATCAAGAGCCGCCCTGCCCGAGATTCCAAAGGAATTCGCGGCAATAAGCAGCTCCTGAAGGAATATCAATTCTCCAGTTAAGCCAATCTGCTGCTCAGCTGACAGCAGATGCCGCTCGACAACAAGCCGAAGATAGGGACTGACTATTGCCAAAAGCTCTTCGTTGGTAATATCCCCATTTCGATTGACCGCCTGTATTGCCTCATAGGCTAAATGCGCCATGGGGCGTTCCCATATGCCCCCCGTTGCAGATCGAATTACGAGGGCTGAAAATACGCAACCGGTTCGTGCATCACGATACTGGCCATACTCAAGTCCTCTCCCCAAGGCACTTTGGTCAAAGGATTCGGAAGGCCCTTCGATAAATAGCTCGATACAATCATCTGCGTTCCGTGCCAAATGGAGCCTGTGGGCTATGACGGTGTAGGCATCACGCTCCTCTCCGGGAAGTCGTGTCAACTGGCCGATCAGTTCAACGAGCCCCTCGACATCCAGGTAGTTGACTGTTTGCTGCTCTGTCATCCCGGCTCCTCTGCCAATACAAAGCGTATGCAGGGCCCGCCATCGGGAATAACCAGACCGACGCATGGACGATCAAAAAGGTACGGGGAGCCAAGTCCATCCCTGCCACGCGCGTCACGACCAATAATATGAAGGAGGAAGAGGCCTGCCGCATCTTTTGGACGAGGAGCATCTCCGTCTTCTTCTGGCGGCGTCATATCAATCCACTCGTCTCCATGACTTCCATAACCACGGCCACCCCAGCGCGCTCCCACAAGTCCGGACGAGTCAACTGCTCTATTTAATAATTCAAATCTAAATGGGCTTTCGGTATCGGGTCGCAAAGATCCCACTCGAACAGCAAGGTTAAACATAGGCGCCGGGCATGGCTGCCAGCGCGATATCGTATCAGCATCACGAAATAGGTTTTTTAACGGATCCGCCTGGCATATCTCAAAAGCAGCTTGCCAATATCTTAGGTAGGCCGCAATCAGAAATGGATCCGACCGAGGGGGCATTCCCGGACTCGTAATCCCAATGCCCTGAACCGGAGCGCGATAATCATCCTTTAGATTCCATGCGACGCCCCTCGCGGGGTCGGGATTGTGGAACGTGTAGTGGAAGCCGTCCAGATAAGCGGCTATTTCACCTGCAGGTATTTCATGGGCTACATATCCCTGCAATTCTCCCCTTGGGCTACGCACTCTTCTCCTTCTCGTAGGACTCGCGTCGCTAATTCATACGCATGGTCTTGGTTAGCGCGGGCGACTTCAATTTCTTCAGGAGAGTTGCCCATCTGCACACGGTCGACAAAAGGCTTAACACCTGATACTTCTATCTCTGAAGGCAAGCCTCCTCGACCGAACTTCGCGGTAGGCCGGCTATCGCGAGTGGTCAGAAAACGGTATGTTGCGCCCAAGGGCGTCCGGCCGTTCCTGATATTCCATGCTAACTGTCTGCGCAGGTCATCTTCGTGCTCGTGGAATCGTCGTAGCCGAATCGCCAATGAGCGGTGAGTGAAGAGCCTGCAGAATTCAAGAAAACTCCCTCTGTACCCGAACCATCTTTCCCGCTGAATAGCCGTATCCTCACTGAACTGATTAGGGCTTCTCGTATAGTATGAAATGCAAAGACCCTCGATGGTCAAGCCCCTGGAAAGCCGGTTTCCGCCAATGATTATTGAGTAGATGTCTGAGGGTGGCTTGGCCCCTTCGGAAGAATAGGTTGGGTAGAATTGTAAAGGCTTATCACTTGAAGATTCATCAGAATTGACGACTCTGAGCTGGGCATGATTGAACACGTTCGCAAAGTAGGGCTGGATCTCGTCCCACGTCGGGAATCGCGCCGAATCCCGGTCTGGCACAATCTGTAAGAGCACTTCTCGACTTGTCTTAAAGTGCTCGTACCATGAGCGCCATCTTTCGCTCTGCATTCGTAGCCAGCTATCCAGGTCCTCCGGCTTCAGTCGTCTTTTCGGCGCCATCACTCGTAAGTTCTCATGCACTTCGTCAGGTTTTCCAGCCATACGCTTGGTCAAACGGGCAACTCGCTCACATAACTTCCAATGATCTTCTATGCCTGATTCCGTGTGAGCCATCATTGTATGAGGACGGGGAAGGCGCTGGGGATTATCCAAATCGCACATCGGCTGCATAGATAACCGAATCGCCCCACTAACGAAGTAAGCTATTAAAGCTTCCTCTAACTCGGTCTCTCCTCCCGGCCCCCCTTCAAATTCCTCATCGGTCATTGCACTGCATACTAAAAAGTTCGGTCTCTGTTGAGCCTCCATAAACTCGTAATATGCATAGCCACCGACATGCCGCCGATCAAAATCAGGCTCAAGATATATCAAAGTCGAGTCCTGGTCACCCGGTGCACGCATGCTGAGGACAAACGTTTTAGGAAAAAGCGACGATGACGATTCTTGAAGAAGATTAGCCGCCGGCGTCGCCGTAAAGCCGATATACGCTACATACTGCGGGATACTTGACCACAAGGCAGCAATGCGCTCTGGGGTTGGGGCATCGGGGTCACCTGAGACCGACGCTTCATCGCATTCATCATCCAGCACCAAGATGGGCAGGCGTCCCTCTCTTTCTTGAGATGAGGCACTCTCGAGAGCATCCCTGAGCCGGTTCAGGGTTGAGACATTCTTCTTTGTCACGGCAAGGATCTTTTTTCCACGTCTGAGATTCCCGCTTACAAGATGGACAAAGGCGTCGTCGCGATTTACGTCTTCATAATAAAGAGGAGCCCAGCAGTCATCTCGACTTCCGTGGTATCCCTCACCCAGAGGGTGTGTAAATGATCCAGGCGCTCCTGGAACCCTATCCCCTCTTTGTAGAAGTTCATTTATATACCTGAACGCCGTTTGAGTCCTCAGGTCGTCTTTCAATCCTGCTAAGACAACTACAACACGAAATCCAATATCAAGGGCCCTTGCCGTGAGGCTAATCATCAACCCGGTTTTCCCGGCCTGTACCGGACCTACTATGACCCCTGAGCTCAAATTCGTGCGGTTCTGCAGTCGGATTGATCGCTCTGAAGGCCTCATCTGTACATCTCTTCAGTTCCTGCTCCGTCTGCGGACGCAGCCTTCCCATATTCCGGAGATAAGAGAGATACTGCTGCTCCCAAGTCAGCATGCCATCGGCAGGACCGGCGGGACGTATGCGAGTCTGCACTATTGACGCTCTCCCCCAGGCTCCAATCTGCATAGTTCCATCTTCATAAAGAAGTCCCGCCATTCGTCTGATGCCTTCGAGATAGCCTCTGCGCCCAGAGCGTCACGGAGAGTCAATAATACCTGGGATTGGTATCCCCAGATAATTGCGCTTTGCTGCTTGTCGGGCACCTTCGTATATGCTAATTCGCTTGCGGCCCTCGCCGCATCTTCATTGATGATGCCCCGGGCGATCAGGTGGAGGAGGAGGCGTGTAGCAACCATATAGGTAGTAGCAGCCAACTTGCTAAACTTACGCCTATCCTTATTGTCTCGCACATAGAAAGCAAGCCGAGCATCATCGACGTCGAAAAATTCTTCTGTTGCGTGAAAAACCTCCACGATCTCCTTTGCTATAGCGTGATCCAATTCAGAGGCAGAGCAATAATCAAAATAATTATCAATTGCCCTCGAGGTTGAAGGCGTCCCGAATGGCTTTGAGTTATCGCCGTGCGCAGCCCTCGAATACCCTAAATAGCGAGCAAGGAAATCGACCCCTTGATAGCGGCGGCCTGCCCCAGGGTATTTGCCACGGAAGCTTGCGCTTAAAGTCCTCCTGTATGGCCAGCCCCCCGATTCCTAGATCAGTTTGACCGTTCCCCTCTCCGGCAAGAACATGGATTGCGCGATGTACCGGATTCGCTTGATAGACTGCATTTCGAATCTCTGCTGCGTTCAGCTTCATGCCGGAGACATTATACAGATGGAAGATATTGCGCAGGCGTTTCTCGGATACGTCCTCGAAAACTAGAGCAGGGATCTCTCTCATGCGGAGCTTCTCCCTTCATATCATCAGGAAGGGATGGCTTATTCATCTTGTCGTAGAATGCTCCTCGACAAGCAAAGAGGGGACTGGATGGCTCCACATCATACTTAGGGAGTTTAAACTCGTTCTTTACGAACTTGATAATGGACAGCAATCTCTGCTTCCCATCGATAATTGACATCTTGCCGCCCGCCCGCGAGTGGAGGATGATGCTTGGCAGCGGGATACCGAGAATTAGGGACCTAATAAGCTCGCGCTTCTTCTTCAATGACCAGACGTCTGTTCTTTGCCATGCTGGTTCAATATCAAGGCGCTTCTCATCGACCAAAAGCACCAAATTCTGAACCATGAAAGTCTTAACGGCAGCGCGGACCGGCTGGTCTTCTTCCTCCTGTTCTTCATCCTCCTCCTCTTCTTCCTCTTCCTCCGCGCGCACGTCTTCATCAAGATCGTCGGGAGACTCACCCGCTGTCTCCAAGATCGCCCGCGCCGTCTCATAAAAGAATGCCGTCGGCTGACCCTCCTCAACGTAGAGCTCCAAATCGTCCTTATCCAAGGCCGGTTCACGGCATTTCACAATCGATAATATGAGGTTGGGGAGGTCGCCTTGCGGCTCCTTCCCCACGAACCGACTGTCCTCGTACAAACGCCTTATAAGGTCTTCGTGGCTAGAGATTGCAGTTTCCGGCAGGTCTAATATCTTTTTAATAGAGATCATCACTGGTATCCGTTGGTCAATCGCGGATAATGCAGTCAGGGCTGCGGTCAGAGTCAATTCCGGCTCATCGGGCCGCAGCGCTTTTTCACGTCTTGCAAGGTCGACTAGAAGACCATGCGGATCAGTTGGAGACGCTTCGCGCTGGTCCCCAAGCTCGTTCACGAGACATTCGGCGAGTGCCTCGACACTACCTTTTCCCAGCAACCGAGCGATTTGCTCAACTAACACCATTATTTTTCTCCCTTGCCAAGTCATGCAGAATATTTGCGCTTCTCATGGCTCTTTAACTGGTTAGGACTCGTGGCCCACAATTGAATAATCAAGGAAACCGGGCTTAGTAGAGTTTCCGATGTCCTGCGAAATCGTTTTCTCCCATCTAATGGGTAGTTAACATATGAATGCACAGCGGTAAAGGTTCTTGAATCCAACCCGGCAACAAGGGCAGTCCTCATAAGAATCAATTATCCGGCCTGCAAATCCCGTATTCAAACCCTAAGTTTAGTCGTTGAACGCAGGGCAATACCACGTATTTTGTTTTAGCGCGGACATCGACAGACGCCACGCTTATTGGCTTTGCGAACGCCCCCGATCTGCCACTTCCTTGCTAAGTAACTCAACTACCTTATTCGTTGCCTTGAAAGGATTATGTTTCAATTGACATTCCCAAATAACCAAAACTCTCCAGTTCTGCTTTCTTAACTCTCGCCTTGTTCTCTTATCACGCCGCTGGTTTCCGAGCAACTTGGCGGCCCAATAGGCCCGATTCCCTCGGGGTTTGGGGATCCTACAGTACGGGCAACTGTGCCAGAAACAACCATGAATGAAAATTGCGACTTTTTTCCCAGGGAACGCGAGATCGGGCTTTCCGGGCGCCAATCTCCAATTTAGTCGGTAACCCCTTACTCCCTGCCCGCACAGAGCTTTTCTAAGAATAATCTCTGGAATCGTATTTTTTGCCCTATTTCCTTTCATCGCGCGGGAGACATTATCTGAGCTCGGCAAGGGGTACTTAACCTTCATGCTGCTCTTCCCCGGCATTGCTATGCTTATATGTCGCGGGTAACTTTCCATGTTCCCCATATAGGTAATGAATTCAGCCTTTTATCATCGGATGACCTTGCGGCTCTGTTTTGTTAATATAGCACGAGCGTAAACGTTTGTTTACAGTCCTGAATGAGAGCCGTTGATTGGACGCGGGAAATAGCCCACTCGTTCAAGTCACCATTTCAACTGGAGGGATCAAATGCATGATCTCAATGCGACTCTTGAAGAAGCAAGGCAAATAAAGAGCCTGCTTCTGCACTTGCCTCGTGATTGGGACGGGAAGTCCGCCATTCACGAGATGAAGCGTCGAGATTTCCAATGGCGGCAGCTCGAATGGATAGGGTTCTATGGGGAGATGATCGCGAAAGAGGCATTAAGTAATCACTGCAGGATCCCAGGCAAAAAGTATGGGAACGTCGTCTTCGACGCATTTTGCCTTATCAATTGGGATATTAAGGTACACCCTGTTCATCAGCCATCGGCAATCCTGAATGACCGCGAGGCAATCGACCTTTCTGTAGATGAGAATGGTCATCATGGCCTGATCATGCTGTGCGTTGACTGTCAGTACGATGCTGACGGCTCATTCAAAGCGTGGCACGATACCCTCAAGGGAGGATTGAGCCTTTATGAGAAAGAGAGAATTTATAGAAAGGCGCCTTCACGCAAAAGAAAAACGTCGGCAACCCTTACGGATATCCACATTGTCCTCCTTGACAAAGAGTCCTGCGAGCGCCTGGGCTCAGCACAAAAGGATTGGAGAAATGCCGACGGATCACCGCGAAGGGAAAAGTACTCGATAGCCCACGCGCTTATGGAAGAGCTTTCGATCAGGTAGACAGGCTGGGGAGCTCTAGCTGACGCTCGCGCTTAGCTAAGGGCAGCGCTCTCTTCTCCATGAGAATGCTTGCTACATAGCCGATAATTCCGCTGTTGACCGCATTCCCTAGCTGCCTAAACGCCACTTGATCATTCACGATTCCGCTTTTGTACACCGAATCAGGGATTCCTTGGAGGCGCGACGCTTCTACAGGGGTCAGCTTTCTAAAGGCGCCTCCGTGCCCTCGCAGCATGGGGCCTATGACGGAAGTCTGAGTGATCGCGACCAGCGCCGGTAGATAGGTTGGCGGTTTGACCCTAATGCCGCTTGGGCGAAACTGAATGACGAGATCCTGAAGGGTCCGGCCCGCTCTTGTTGGGTGCGTCTTGCGGGCTTGCCACTCGAACTTTTGCCTGGAGAAGGGAAAATCCAGAACCTTTTTCTTCTCGGGACCCCATTGCATATCCATCCAATTGTCGATAAACGCCTTGTTTTTCCGATAGAAGTCCGAGTTCTTTATACGAAAATCCCTGTCCCAGTCGGCCATGCCCTTCTCAAGCTTCCGGTGCCGCCTTGAAAGCATAAGCCCAGATCGGGAATCCGGGAAGGCTTTCAACTTCGATTTTTTCGACGAAGTAGCCCCAAGCGTCTAAATAGGTCGCTTCGTCTGTCGATATGTAGTATCGCTCGACCCTTGGGATCTCTGAATCATCGTCGAGATACTTGCGGATGTTCCATTTATCAGGGTCCCAGAGCCTCTTTCGCTTCATGAGATCTGCAAGCTGGGCGATGTCCTGCAGTTGCCCGTTATTGACGTCCTCCCTCACGCCGAGAATAAAAACCCGGTCTCGGACCTGTGGGGCGCCGCCTAGCTCTGGCGGGAGGAGATGTGGGCTGAAAACCAGAGGCTCTCTCCTAATGCGATAGCCCTCTTCTTCGATTGACGCGATGATGGTAGCCCAGGTATCTGTGTGGCGAGGCCCGCCCAAGTTCCTGACGTTTTCTAAAAAGACATATCTCGGCTTCTTCGCATTGATGATCTGCAGAATATCGAAGAAGAGCGTTCCCCGAGTCCTGTCTCTTGTCCCCTGCTGCCAGCCCGACTTCGAGAAAGGCTGACATGGGAAGCCCGCGCAAAGAATGTCATGGTCGGGGACACGGCGCGCTATCTCACGACTCGACCGCAGGGCATTCTCATCCTCAATGACCGAGCGCGTGATCTCTCGAATGTTGGAGACCAGGAGCTGCGGGGTATCCCTAAAGAACACTTCCCGATAGACCTTCTGGCAATCCTCATCAAACTCACATGCGAGCACGCATTCTCCGCCGATTCGATCCAAAGCATGGTGGAAACCACCAATACCGGCGAAGAGGTCAATAAACTTAAACTGCCCAAGATCGCCATCCCTATTCGGTTTGAGTTGTCTCCCCGCCTTCACTGTTTGCGTCTGCTTGATTTTACGAGGACTCATGGAGCGCTTTCTTAGCAGGCCTATTACGCTGCCTTCTTCGGGCCGTTCTGCCTGATAAAAACCCTCTTGCTTCCTTCGACCGTTACACGAAAGCCGGAATCGGTCCAGGCGCGAGCCTGATAATGCCCGTTCTCCGGCGTATTAGACCACCAGGAGTTTATGGACGAGCCTCTTCGGCAGACTGAATCCGAGGATCTTCTCAATCTGAGGCAAAGTAAGGCTGACCGTGCTCGCATTACACTTCCTCAGGTAATCTCCAAGAGGTTGATACTTGTTCGCTCTTTCCTTAGGATTTATCATTTCGCCTCCGATTGACTGCCGAGAACATCGCTTTCTGGCCGTGACTCTACATACGTCTTTTCCGCTTCATGGCGAATTCGGCTAACGTCACTTTCCGAAAAAAGCCTCCATCCCCGGCGATCCTTAAGAAAAGTATCAGGTATAACGCCTTTCTTAAGCCACCTAAAGAAGGTCGCCCGACTTATCCCTGCTTGCTCGAGGGCCTCGTGGGTCCTTAGATACTGTTTACCTTCGATGACCACTGACATCCGAGAATGAGACTCCTTGAGACTATTCGAGACTACTATATGGATAGGCTTCAATATTGTCAATACCCGGGAGTATTATCCTATTCCTTCATTAAGGATCTTCTGAACGGTCTTCAAGTATTAAGCCAGCCAGGGGGTGAGTTTTCCGCCCGCTGCCCTGCCGCCGACATGCGATTGGCGGTTGCTGCAGTTAAAAAATCCGGCCCCATTAGCCGGGATGGAATCTAGGTGAAGATAAAAGCGGAAAGATTCATGTTGCCCCAAGACCGGAAAGATTCACGTTGCCTTGACAGTGTGAATGGCGCCTTGACAACTTCCGACGTCCGAGAATAACATCAACTCCCAAGTAATATGTGGGAGGAATGATATGCCCATACCCGACTTCCAGACAATCATGCTGCCCCTCCTTGAATTCCTTAAGGACGGCAAAGAACGGACCTTTCGAGAGTCAATAGAGGCGCTTGCGAGCCGGTTCAAGCTGAATGAGGAGGAACGACGGGAAATATTGCCTTCAGGACTTCAACGGACATTCGACAACAGAGTCGGATGGGCCAGAACATATATGAAAAAGGCGGGGCTTCTCGATTCCAGATCTCGAGGCCTTATTCAGATAACAAAGAGAGGCCTTGAGGTCCTGGAGAATCCTCCATCACGAATTAATATCGGCTTCCTCGACAATTTCGAGGAATTCAGAGAGTTTCGGATGGCTAAACCTCGAGGTCCCGAACCTCCGCCTGGGCAGCCCCAAACCCCGGAGGAGGTATTAGAGCGAGCATACCAGAGTCTAAATGATAGCCTGGCTAATGAGATCCTTTCTCAGGTCAAGAAGACCAGTCCTAAGATGTTCGAGAGGCTAGTGGTGGAACTGCTTGTTAAAATGGGCTACGGCGGCAGTCGCCCCGACGCTAGCAAGGCTATTGGGGGGACTGGGGACGAAGGAATTGATGGCATCATCAAGGAAGACAAGCTGGGCCTAGATATCATCTATATCCAGGCCAAAAGATGGGAGAACACAGTGGGGCGACCGGAGATTCAAAAATTTGCGGGAGCCCTACAAGGGCAGAGGGCAAAGAAAGGTGTTTTTATTACCACCGCCAACTTCTCCAAGGAAGCATCGGAATATGCGTCTAGGATAGATAACAAGATTGTCCTCGTCGATGGTGAACGATTAGCCGAGTTCATGATTGACCACAATATCGGCGTGTCCCCCATAACAACCTATGAGGTGAAGCGGATAGACCTCGACTATTTCAGCGAAGAATAGCCCCCACTTATTCTCTCTTGCCGCATGCGTGCCATGCGCCCGCGTTTATATAAGCAGACTAGAGCAGTTGAAGGTTCTCTATTATTCTCGAGGAGAAGACGATCTCTCTCCGATTATAAGTCACCTTATTAATGTTGTCTCTGGCCTTAGACAAGAACTATTGGCTAATTTCGCGAAGATATGAGATGTGCCCTTGGCCATATCCACTTCCCTCGTTCCAACTGAATCCTAACGCAAGGGCGGGATCCCTGTGAGGGAGGCAGGTCAAAAAGACGCTGGAAGGATCCTGCGTTGAAAGAGTTCTGATGGATTAGCCAAAGAGAACGACTCGAACGAAAAACTGGAGCAGTTTGTCCAATAAGTTGACAGGCAAAAGCATAATCCTGGCCGAGCAGCCTTTTCCAGCCCATCCATTTAGGCACACCAAGTGAACTTTCAGGGAATTCGGCTATGGGCACAGCGCTTGAGGAGGCCCCCGAATAAGTCCGAGGACTGCCCTCTTATGAGGTAGATTTGATAAGTTCCAGGAGTTTCCTTCTATCAACCAACTCAACGCCGTTTCGTTGCGCTAGCTCTCTAGCCCCTTTGGTAAATTCACCTGTAGTAACTACCATGGCCCGGTCGCAGTCATAGAACTTCTTTGACGCAACTACCTCTTGGACAGCCTTGTTTCCCACACTGCCTGCATACTTTTTAGCTTGTACGGCTGTCGATATTCCATCTTTTTCGATAATAATGTCAGCTCCTTGGTCGCCTGATTTCTTTGTCACTTCAGTGTTATAGCCAGCTTTTAGAAAGATATGGGATACTAACCTCTCGAATTCATACGGGTTGGCTTCCTCCAAAATTGACTCAGTATTACCGGAATATGTCGTATTCAATTTCAATTCGAAATCCTGAGCAACTTGAAGGCTTCTTTGCCGGTCAACTGCCTCCCCAATCTCAGCCACGCTAAAACTCAAGCCTTCTTTTGATAGATTACCGGCATAAATAGGATAGACTTCCTCTTCGCCATAAGGGTCGTCTAGATAATCAATATAAAATATCTTAACGAAGGCCGCCGCAACATTTTGGAGTGTCTTTTCTCCCGATTTGGATAACTCCGACATCATTAGTTGGACTCTCGCATTAATTAGGCTCAGCTTCTTATTCTCTTTATGTATCTTAAGGAGAAGGTCAATATCCTCTCCGGAGACGTAGATGTTGGTTTTGATCTTAACCAGGTTTGCTACGTCCCCATAATGTTCGTGCTGTTCTTCCCACGTCGGATATCTTGCCATAAATTTGTCAAAGATATTCCAGACAACGCTACTATTCATTGATTTGAGGAAATCCTCATACTGTCCATAATATTGACTAAGGTTCTTTTGAGTGGCGACGCTCGCTTCCGTGGGCAGAATTTCTCCTTTTTCTCGCGCCCTCTTTTGGCTGTCTTGCCGATTCTTCCGTATAGCACGAGAATTGAAATATAGCGGTAATCCAAAAAACGCTAGCACCGCTAACAGGAGCCCGATTTGGCTTGCAGAGATAAGCAAGATTACGACCGCAACAATAGCCCCGATAACATAGCCAAATAGGAGCCCTCCAAGGCCTGCGAATCCTTCATAGGGGTCTGCAATCTCATCTTTTACCTTTTTCTCATCAATTACTTTTATGATAATTAAGTGTTTATAAACGTAGCGGTTTCTATCGTGCTCGCTATCAAAGGCTAGCCCTGCAAAAAGGACTTTTCCCATCGGCCATCCTCCTGTCTAGAGAATGACATTATGCCAATAGCCCTTGTTATCATCAATACATAATTATCAATGCCAATTGGGGCCAACTGAGAAATGCTATAGAAGACTCTTCATAGATAGGACAAACAGATCCTATTCCCCCGAGAGGCCGGGCGTGGGGTCCTCCGTGAGTTCCCGGCTTTTTCATGACCTAAAGAGTGACATTCGAGGACGGGGGAATTCAATAACAGACTTATCCCCGTGTGCCGCCCGTGTGACTGTGGCGTGATAAAAAAACCATCCCGGCTTCTTCGTCCCGATGAGGAGCCCGATGTAGGGCATGATGAGCAGGAAGGCTGAAAGCGCAGTAAAATTACGGTTTTGGACGGACAGCGATGAGAGGGTCAGGGCTCATCGCAAATCGCTGACATTCCAGGGAGATCGGGCATGCCGGCGGAGGGAACCGAACCCACACGCCCCTTGTGAGGCACGGGATTCTGAGTCCAGCGCGTCTGAATCATTGAAAACTGGGGGAAACGTGGCGTGCCTGAGAGGATTCGAACCTCCGACCTTTGGATCCGGAGTCCAACGCTCTATCCAGCTGAGCTACAGGCACGTATGAAGGCCGGTGCGCGGTCTTTTATACCCTAAACGGGCTCGGAAGGCAAGAAAACGGCCGGGTCGACGCGGAGGAGCTCGCCCAAGGAATTGAAGGCCCGCGCCCACTCGGCGGCGTCGTTTTGACCCTGCTCGTCTTTTGGCTCCGCCTGGCCGCGAAGCGCCTTTCCGGTCGAGAAATAGATGTTCTGGCTCGGCCAGAGATCGAGGCCGATATTCATCCGCTTAAGGACCCGGAGGAGTCCCTCGGCCTTGTCGAGCCCGGCGACATCCCCCGGCTTTTCGGCCCAAGCGGCCATGAGCGCCGCGACCTTCCGGCCGGCAACGTAGCTCAGGGCCTCGCCGTCTGGCCTGAAATCCCAAGCCTCGTATTCCTTGGCCAGCTTCTTCAGTCCCTCGAGATCGAGGCCCGGGGCATCCATCAGGCGTCGGAGATCGGCGTTGAGGACGAATTCCGCGGGGGCCGACAGGGCCTCCGGTAGCGGGATCTGCATCTCCCGCATGGCCTGCATGATGGCGTAGTTCGACTCGAAGATCTGGCGGAAGTCCGCCTCGACGCCACGCAGGTTCCCCTCCAGGATCTTGAACAGGATCTTCCGTTTCTCTTCCGTGAACAGATGCCAGAGCGTGTAGATGCGGGCCCCGAAGTGCTGATCGATCAGGCGCACGACCGAGGCCATGTCGCTCTTGGCGAAAGCCTCGGCGATCGTCCGGCACATGGCCCGGAACGGGGTCTCGCCGCCATGGTCGCCGACGCCCGCCGTGATGTTCTGGTCGCCGAGATGGAGAACGGCGTAATCGACCGTCCGCTCTTCCCAGGTAGCGTTCGACCGCAGCCGGACCTTGCCGAGGACGAGCTTCCGTTGCCCGGCTTCCTTCTTTTCGCAGACGTCCGCATCGGCCGCGTACTGCCCGGTCCTGACCGCTTGGGGGCCGGCCTCGAAAAGGGAGGACACCGCGAAGTGGGCGCCGAGGCGAAGAAAATCCACGATCGCCGGCCTGACGAGCTTCTCGTAGACGACGGCGCCGTTCTTGTGCCGGGGCACGTTGCTCTGCGCCTCCGCGAGGATCCTCAGGAACTCGGGCTCGAGGTCGGCGCCGCCGATGTCGCGGATAAGCTGCATCGTCCGCGCGGCGTATTGGATGACCTGGACGGTCTCGACGTTGGAGATATCGTCGAAGAACCAGCCGTCGCTCGTGAAGATGAGCATCGCGTGCCGCTCCATCTCGAGGAGCTTGAGGACCCGGATCTTGTCCTGCCCGGAGAGGGGGCTCTCGACGTAACGGGCGAAGAAGGCTTCGACAGATTTGGGCGACCTGTCGAGGACGACCCGGATGTAGTCGTCCCTCGCCGCCCAGGGGTCCGGCGCGAAGGCGCCCAGGCCGGACTCGAAGACCGACGCGGCCTTGGCGCCCAGCCAGTCCATCGCGTTCCTCAGCGGGGCGCGCCATTTCTGGCTCCAGCCGGCGTGCGCGCCGGAGCTGCACGCGCAGTCGCGCGTCCAGCGTTCGACGCCGTGGCAGCAGCTCCAGGACGAGTCATCGACGACCTTCACCTCGTCGGCCGGCGGGAACCGCTCCAGGTAATCACCGTAGACGGTGATCTCCGCGAGCCCGTTCTTCTCGATGTATTGCAGGGCGTAGGCCAGGGCCATATCGCCGAAGCGGTGATGGTGCCCGTAGGTCTCGCCGTCGGTCGCGATGTGGACGAGCTCGGGGCCCATCGCTTCCCCGGAGAAGCCGGCGACGAGCCTTTTCGCGAAGAGCTCGCCGTTCATGAGGAGGTTGCCGAACGCGAGATCATGGGAGATCGGGCCGTCATAGAAGAAGAGCGCGATCGTCCGGCCCGAAGGCAGGCGGCAGAGGTAGGGCTTCTTCGGATCGATCCGCTCCCCGCTCACGTCCCGCCACTCGCCGCCGGCGAGCGGCCTGACCTCCGAGGCCTGGCGCGGCGCCAGGACCGTGAACAGGATGCCCTCGCCGGCCATGATGTCGAGCGATTCGAGGTCGACCGCCGTCTCCGGCAGCCACATCCCCTCGGGCTTGCGGCCGAACCGGGACTCGAAGTCGCGGATGCCCCAGAGGACCTGGGTCCGCTTGTCGCGGCTCGTGGCCAGGGGCATGATGATGTGGTTATAGGCCTGGGCCATGGCCGTCCCGTGGCCGTGGAAGCGGGCCCGGGCCGCCTTGTCGGCGTCGAGGATGGCCCGGTAGGTCTCGGGGCTCGCGCGCTCCATCCAGGCGAGGAGCGTCGGCCCGGCGTCGAACGAGATCGAGGCGTAGTTGTTGACGATATCGACGATGCGGTCCCGGGTGTCGAGGATCCGCGACGCCGCGTTGGGCGCGTAGCACTCGGCCGCGACGCGCTCGTTCCAGTCGTGGTAGGGCGCCGCCGAATCCTGGACCTCGATCTCCTCGAGCCAGGCGTTCTCCCGCGGCGGCTGGTAGAAGTGGCCGTGGATGCAGATGAAGCGGTTCACATCTCCCTCTTGAAGACGAGGACCCCGAGCGGCGGCAGGGTCAGGCGGAGGGAATGGCTCCGTCCGTGGAGCGGCTCCGCGACCGCCTCGACCGCGCCGAGGTTGCCCAGGCCGTGGCCGCCGTACTCCTTGGCGTCGCTGTTCAGGATCTCTTTCCACGGGCCGCCGGCGGGCACGCCGACGCGATAGTCGCCGTGGGAGACGGGCGTGAAGTTGCAGACGACGAGAATGAGGTCCGGCGTCGACCGCCCCTTCCTCAGGTAGCTGACGACGCTGTGGTCGACGTCGTTGAAATCGACCCACTCGAACCCGGCCGGCTCGACATCGAGCTCGTGGAGGGCCGGCTCCCGGCGATAGAGGTCGTTGAGGTCCTTGACCCAGCGCTGGACGTCCCGGTGCGTCTGGTGGTCGAGGGCGTTCCACTCCAGGCTCTCCTCGTGCGTCCACTCCTTCCACTGGGCGAACTCGCAGCCCATGAAGAGGAGCTTCTTGCCGGGGTGGGTGAACATATACCCGTAGAGGGCCTTGAGGTTGGCGTACTTTTCCATCTCGAGGCCGGGCATCTTGCCGACGAGCGAGCCCTTGCCGTGGACGACCTCGTCGTGGGACAGGGGCAGGACGAAATTCTCGGTGTAGGCATACCACATGCTGAAGGTCAGGTCCTTGTGGCTGAACTTGCGGAAGAGCGGGTCCTTGCTGAAGTAGGCCAGCATGTCGTGCATCCAGCCCATCTTCCACTTGAGGCCGAAGCCGAGCCCGCCGAGACTGACGGGCCGGGTGACCATGGGCCAGGCCGTCGATTCCTCGGCGGTCGTCTGGATGCCGGGGAAGGCGCCGTAGGCGACCTCGTTGAGGCGCCGGATGAGGCTCAGGGCCTCGAGGTTCTCCCGGCCGCCGTAGCGGTTGGGGATCCACTCCCCCGCTTTCCGGGAATAGTCGAGGTAGATCATGGAGGCCACGGCGTCGATGCGGAGGCCGTCGGCGTGGTAGCGGTCGAGCCAGAACATGGCGCTGCTGATGAGGAAGTCGCGGACCTCGTTGCGGCCGTAGTTGAAGATGGCGCTCTTCCAGTCGGGGTGGAAGCCCTTGCGCGGGTCCTGGTGCTCGTAGAGGCTCGGTGCCGTCGAACTGGCCCAGGCCGTGCCCGTCGGTGGCGAAGTGCGAGGGCACCCAGTCGAGGATGACGCCGATGCCGTAGTGGTGGAGCATGTCGACGAGATACATGAAATCCTGCGGCGTCCCGTAGCGGCTCGTCGGCGCGAAGTAGCCGATCGTCTGGTAGCCCCAGGACCCGTAAAAGGGGTGCTCCATGATGGGCATGATCTCGACGTGCGTGAAGCCCATCTCCCGGACGTATTCGGCGAGAAGCGGGGCCATCTCCCGGTAGGTCAGCGAGCGGTTCCCTTCCTCGGGGACGCGGCGCCAGGAGCCGAGGTGGACCTCATAGATGGACATGGGGGCGCCGAGGGCGTTCGACGCGGCCCGGCTGGCCATCCACTCCTTGTCGCTCCAGCGGTAGTCCAGGTCCCAGACGACGGAGGCGGACCGCGGCGGGGCCTCGGAGTAGAAGCCCAGGGGATCGGCCTTTTCGGACCGGGGGGCGCCGCGGACCTTCGAGGCGATGGCGTACTTGTAGAGGGCGCCCTTGCCGACGCCGGGGATGAAGCCCTCCCAGATGCCGGAGCCGTCCCAGCGGGCGGCCAGGGGATGGCGCGCCGGGTCCCAGCCGTTGAAGTCGCCGATGACGGAGACGCGCTCGGCGTTGGGCGCCCAGACGGCGAATTGCGTGCCTTCGCGGCCGTCGACCGTCAGGGGATGCGCGCCGAGCTTGTCGTAGAGCTTGAAGTGGTTGCCCTCTTTGAAGAGATAGACGTCCGAGTCGGTGAGAAGGCTCGCGTTATGGAGGACGTGAACTTGATCGGGCAACTCTTGGCTCCGGTTCCTAGGTCTTGGCCGCATTCCATACTAGCAGAAGCGGGAGCGGGAACACAACGGGGCGCCGGGCCCTACGATCTCGTTTCGCGGATCAGGCGAAAGTCGTCCCCGGCCAGGACCAGCAGGCGGCCGCGGTCGTCGGTGACGCAGAAGGTGTTCGCGTAGCGCCGGACCGCGACCGAGCCGGCCCCGGCGAGGTCGAGCGTGACCGCGGGCTCGGCTGTCGCGCCGGGCCAGCGGAAGAAGTAGACCCGCTGGCCTTCGGCCGTTCGCGTCGTGACGGCGGCGGTCGTGTTGTAGAGCCGGAAAAACCCCGGCGATCCCTCGATGTCGCGGCTCTGCCAGACGGATCTTCGTTCCTTCATCCCGACGCGGATGAAAAAGCGTTCGCCGCCCTGCTCGGGCGGCTCCGGTTTCGAGCGGCAGGCCCCGAAATGGTCCTTCGGCGTGACCTCCCAGACCCAGGCGGGATCGTCCTCGCCGGAGATCTCGTACCTCTGGCGCAGGACGAGCGACGGGAGATCGTACCTCCAGTGCTCCGGCGCGGACGTGCCTTCGAGGATAAAGCTCAGGGCCGAGGCGTTGCGGGCCATGGCCAGGACCGGTCCCTTGAGATCGCCGACCCGCCAGATCGATTCGAAGCGGTCCGCGAGACAGTCGACGGCCATGAGCACGTCCCCTTGGGCGACGTACCAGACCTCGCCGTCGAAGGTCTCGGCGGCGAGGTCGATCAAGGCGTCGCACCAGTAGCTCCCCTTGAGCGTTTCGAGGTCGATGCGCGCCAGGCGGCTCACCGCGCCGCGCCGGGCCACGGCGATGGCGCGGTTGCCGCTGTCGTTGAGGACGAGACAGTCGGCGGGCTGGTCGATGCGCGCGACGAGCGCGCCCCGCCGCGAGAGCACCTGGACCCCCGCCTCGCCGAGGGCGACGACCAGCCGGCCGCTCGGCAGGCAGACGCCGTCGTTGAGGCGATGGAGCCCGACGTCCGAGGCGTCCCGGCCGAACGTCAGCCCCCCTTTCGGGCCGGCGGCGGGGACGGGGAAGGCGTGCGACGGGAGGTCCTCGACGAGCAGGCGGTCCCCGGTCGCTTTCTTGAGGCCCTGGACGACCGACCCGAACCCGGGATTGAAGGGCTCGGCGTGAAGGTCCTTGAGCAGGTTGCGCAGGACGAAGCCCGCGAGCGCGCGGAGGTCCTCGCGGCCTTCGTGTTCGAGGAGGGCCTTGCCCAGGCTCAGCTTGGCGCGCAGGCCGCCGGGCAGGGTGTCGTGGAGGATCTCCCCGATCTTCGGCAGAAGGCCCTCGAGGGCCTCGGGTTCGAGCGCGATCCTCTTGACCATCAGGCGGGCGGCGATGGCCCCCTCGAGACGGATGCCGCGCTCGATCCACTCGAGGAGCAGGCGGCGCGCTTCGGGAACGGTCAGGCGGCGTCGACGGCCGCCCCGTAGTTGCCGGCCTCGGCCAGGTACCCGGCCCAAAGGACGCGCATCTTTTTCGCTTCGTCGGGATGGGTCCGCTCGAGGCGGCCGACCGCGTCCGCGAAGGCCCCGGTCGTCCGGGCCACGCGAACCGCCTCGGCCGGTTCTCCGGCCAGGAACCAGAGGCGGATGACCATCCCGGGGGGAAGCCCCCGGGCCTGCGCCACCTCGGCGGCGAACCGGAACCGCTTATGGCGCTCCAGGAGAGCGATGGCCTCCTCGTTCTCCTTCAGCAGCTCGAGCAGCACGAAAGCGGCCTTTTCGATCTGGCCGGCCCGTTCCAGGCGGGCGCAGGCCTCCCGGTAAAGCGAGACGAGATAGGCTTGGTAATCCGGGCTCAGGAAGATCAGCCGGGCGGGCCCGCCTGTCCCTCCCAGCCCTATCGAGAGATCGACCCGGGCCTTGGGCCGGAAAGGGGACCATGTGGCCCGGTCCATCTGGCCCAATGTGGCGAGCGGGATGGCGTGCCGCAGGGCGTCGTCGAGGTCGTTCTCTTCGAACATGCTCGTCATCTTGTGCATGTAGCGCGCCTGCCGGCCGACAAGGAGCGAGGCGGCGGGCGTGCGGCCGACGGTCGAGCCGAGAAACCCGCGCGTCGCGTCGAGGGCGCGGCCCAGCCAGGAAGCCCGGCGCGTCCGACGGAGGGGGCCCCGCTTCGCGGCGGTGGCCCGTGCCGCCGGGCGGTGCGCTCTCCGGCTTCGCAGAAGCGAGGCCAGCTCTTTAAGGGGCTCGAGAAGGGGGATCCGGCCGCCGCGAACAAATAGAACGTGAAGATGAACCCGATGAGGACGCCGGTGATCGATAGGCCGCCGCTCAATAGGCCGCCGCTCAAAACGATCCAGATAATGAAAGCCAGCCCGGCGGCCGAGGCCAGGACCTTGAGGATGGCCCACCCCATATCGGGAGGAAGCTCTATCCTCGGCCTGGCCCGCGGCTCGCGGGACTCGAAGGCGCCGGCGCCTTTACGCGCCAGGGCTTTCTCGAGGGCCTGGAGAAGCTTGGTCTTTTCCTCGGGCTGGCGGGTCAATTCCGGGCCGAAATGGGATTCGAGCGGGGCGGGTTCGAGGCCCCGGCTGACAGCAGCGGGGGCCGGAAGATCGCCGAGCGGCCGCGACTCCCGCGCCGCGAAACCCTCCACGTCGAGCCAGGCCGCCGGGTCCAGGGCCGTCTCGCCCGAGAGCGGGCAGACACGCACGCGGCCCTCCCGGCAGAGCAGGGCGCTCCCGGGCGGCGGGGCGAGCCGCGCGATCTCCCGGTCGGTCACGGGGAAGCCGGCGAGAAGCCCGGCGCGGCGCGTCAGCGCCACCCCGGGCGCGCGGCGGCTCTCGACGAGAGCGGGCGAAGGCAGCACGAGAACGACGCCGCCGGCCGCTTCGTGCAGAACGCACCCTTCGCTCCACAGGGACAGGATGCGGCCGGCCATCCGTTCCGCGCCGATGAGGGCCGGGTCGAGCCAGAAGCCGGCGGCCGCGACGAAGCCGCGGTGGGAGGCGCGGCGGGGGCCGAGATCGAGATCGGCGTTCACGATCGACCCCACGGGATGCGCAGCAGCTCCCGGCTTTCCGGAATGCTGTAAACGATCAAGTCGCTGTCGGTGGTCAGGGCCAGGATGGCCCTCGTCGGGTGAAAGAGGCAGGAACGGATCGGCCCGAAGGCGTTGAAGAGCACGAAGTCGCTCTTCTCGGAGACGGACACGACCAGGCCTGGCTCCTCCCGCCAACACACGAGCCCCGAGCTCTTGTCGCCGTATTCGCCGCAGGGATGGAGCCAGCCGGCGACCCGGCTCCCCGCCGGCTGGTAGAGGTCGAAGCGCGGCTCCGCCTTTGCCCCCGCCAGGCGGCAGAACCTCCACCGCAGCGCGACATCGTTCATCCCGAACGTCCGGTCGGTGATCCTGGTGTAGTCGTTGACGATCTCGAAGGTGCCGTTGCCGCCCAGGTCGAACGGATGGTCGGCGATGAGCCCGTAAACGCCGTGCACCAGCTGGCGTGGGCCCATGGGCGGGTTCTCCATCATCAGCAGGCTGCGGCCGTGCGTTTCGGTATAGTCGACGCTGAACGAGACGTGGGGCTTGCAGAGGACGACCCGGCCGTCGGTGACCCCGATCAGGGTCCGGCGGGCGTCGGTGAAGACGGCGCATACACGCAGGGCCCCTTCCACCGTGACGGCGCACGACGGCTCGAGCGGCGATACGCAGGCGTCTTCGGGCGGCGCCTCCACGATGTACGTCAGAAGCTCGCCGCCGGGGATGTCCGGCGCGCCGGCGGCCGCCGCGCTGCCGCGCCCGACCTCGGGGCCGTGGCCGACGATCCGGTCCTCGCTCAATGTCACCCACGACCAATGCCGCCCGGCCATCGAGGCGGCCAGCAGCGACTCGCCCGGCTTCGGGCTCAGGACGCGCGTCTTGCCCGGCGGCTCGTTCGTGGTGTTCGGGATGTGATAGGCGACGAGCGTCGAGTCCGGGCCCCGGGCGAAGAGCCGGCGGCCCGTCCACGAGAATTGGATCGGCCCGTAGAGGGCCGGCCCCGCCGGACGGGGCTCGATCTTCCGGTACGCGGAGGCGCGCAGCAGGCGGACGCCGGCGGCGGGGGCCGGAAGCTCGAGCCGGACCCTCTTGTGCGGCGCGTTGCCCGGGCGGGCCACGGTCACCGAGAGGTGCGTGGCGGGGACCTCCAGGGGCTCGTCAACGAGGATCGTCGAGGCGTTCGGCAGCCGGGCCAGTCGCGTGAGGCCGGGGGAACCGACGATCCACAGATCTTCGGGCTGGAAGGCGGCCAGCGATTCGGCCCAGCGGTCCATATGACCCGGGGCGGGCGCTTCCCAGGTGCGGGAGCTCACGAGGCGGGAGAGCTCGCCGGCGGAGAATCCCTCCAGCATCTCGGGCGGGTTCTGCAGGATCCCCCACGAGAAGGAGGTGCGGGAGGTCCGGGCGCGCCGGGCCATGATCATGAGCAGGGCCAGGTGGACGAGGCGCGGCGCTCCGAGCTGGTCGGGGCCCGCGTCGAAGAGCATCACCGAGCGCTTGGCCTCTTGCGGCGACTTGCGCGCCGGCTTCAGGAAGAGCTGCTCGTTCATGGCGGCGCGCCGGATGAACTCGTCGGGAAGGAGCTCGAGCAGGGCCCATTCGGTCGTGACCAGGCGGTCGTAGGCGCCCCGGCGCGTCAGGCCGTCGAAGCCGTCCGTCTCTCCCGATCTCCGCTCCGAATCGACCTGGACCGGGCCGAGAAGGGTGTTGAGCCGCGGCAGCCACGGCCAGATCGCGCCGGCCGCCTCGTCCGGGAACGCTTCGAGGAAAGGGGCCCACGGGGCGAGCTCGCGGGGCAGGCGGGTCATGGTCAGGCGCCGCTTTCCAGCCAGCGGGCGATCATCTCCCGGCTCAGGGGCAGGGCCGGCGCGGCGCTGAAGACGAAGCCGGGAGCCGGCAGGACGACGACCGGCGGCGCGAGATGCGCGAAGCGGCCGAGCAAAGCGCGTTCCAGGGCGTCGATCGGGACGGACGGGGCCATGTTGGTGGGGACGAGGAGGGAGCCGGCCTGGACGTCTTTCCCGAGATAGATCGCGCCGTCGACCCACGGCAGGTCCGGCGCCGCGCCCAGGACGACAAGCGCGTCGGCGGCGGCCGCGCCGCGGAGGCGGTCGAGCGCGAGAGGGAGATCGTCCCGCAGCAGGCGCCGGGCCAGGGCCCTGGCGCGGTCCCCGGCGGCGGCCACGGCGACGGGCGTGAGGGGCGCTTCGCGTAGCGTCCAACGGACGCTGACCCGCGGCAGGATCATTCGCCTTCGCCGATCACCTGGACGATGTCCTGCCGCAGCCCGGCCAGGTCCGCGGGCAGCGATTCCCGGGCGAACGAGGCGTCGATCTCGCGGGCCAGGCCCTCGAGCTTCAGGCGCCACGGCGCGAGCTCAGCGTCGCCTTCGGAGGGACGCTCCGAGAGCAGGCGGCGCCCTTCGGCCGCGAAGCCCGCGGCCTTGGCGAGCATGCCCAGGGAGGCTTCGGAGGCGCTGGCCCGAAGCGTGTCGCTCGCGGCGGGCTCGAGGAGCTCCCTCAGCAGCTCGCGGCCCTTGTCCTGGTCCTGCGCCGTGGGCAGGGCGAAGACGATCGGCCAGAGGTCCTTCGCCGCCGGCGCGTCGCGGCCTTCGATCACGGCCGCCGCCGCGACCAGGCGCTGGAACCTGACGATCCTCCGGTCGCTGATCTCGAGGCCCCCTTTGCGGAGGAGGCGGACGGATTGGGCGATGAGGCCCCGCACGGGCGAGACGTCGAGGCCCAGCGCCTTTTCGCTCAGCCCGTCGATCAGGGCCAGGTCGGCCACGAATTCGTCGGCAGCGCGGGCGTTGAGCGACCAGCCGTGGCCGAGGAGGTTCTCGAGCATGGGATCGGCGACGGGCTCCAGGAAGACCCGGATGAGGAAGCGGTCGGCGAAGGCCGCCAGCGATTCGTCCTGGGGCAGGGCGTTGGAGGCCCCCACGCAGACGCGCAGGGGGCAGCGTTCCACGGTCGAGCCGCGGCGATAGACCTTCTCCATGAGCACGCCGAGGAGCGTGTTCAGGATGGCCGTCGAGCCGAGGAAGATCTCGTCGAGGAAGGCGATGTCGGCCCGGGGCAGCATGCCTTCGGTCTGGGCCTCGACGATGCCGTCGCGCAGCCGGCGGATATCGATGGGCCCGAAGATCTCCGAGGGCTCCGTGAAGCGGCCGAGCAGGTACTCGAAGTACTGCCCGCCCAGGGCGCGGGCGACGCGCCGGACGGCCTCGCTTTTGGCCGTTCCCGGGGGCCCGATCACCAGAACGTGCTCGGAGGCGACGGCGCCGAGGACGATCAGCTCGACCAGGGTCTCCCGGTCGACCAGACCTTCGGCGGCGAAGTCGATGACCTTGCGGATGCTGGCACCGGATGGATCGTTCGTCTTGTTCATCGATGGCTGCTCCTGGCTGTGCGGAGTCGGACGGTCTCATGCCGGAAGGCGGAGACCGGGTTTGTTGGTTCCCTGCCGGATTATATGATTCGACGGAGCGGAGTCAAGCGGGGCCAAGCGCCGGGCAGGCTACTTGTTCTCGCGGCCGGTGTCCCGGTCCGAGTCCGGCCCGCCTTGACGATCCTCGCCCACTCGTCGCGGAGGGTCACCGTGCGGTTGAAGACGAGGGCGCCGGGCTTCGAATCGCGGCGGTCGGCGCAGAAGTAGCCCAGCCGCTCGAACTGCCAGCGGCTCTCGGGGGAGGCCGAGGCGAGGGCCGGCTCGACCTTGGCGCCGGGGATGACCTCGATCGACTTGGGGTTGAGCGTGGCCTTCCAATCGACGCCCTCGGCGACGCTCGAGGGGTCGCGGACCGTGAACAGGGTGTCGTAGAGCCGGACCTCGGCCTCGATGGCGTGCCGTGCCGAGACCCAGTGGAGGGTGGCCTTGACCTTTCGGCCGTCGGGGGGATTGTCGCCGCCGCGGGTCGCGGGATCGTAGGTGCAGCGGAGCTCGACCACGTTGCCGGAGGCGTCCTTGACGGCCTCTTCGCACTTGACGAAGTAGGCGTAGCGGAGACGGACCTCTTTGCCGGGCGAGAGCCGGAAGAACTTGGACGGCGGGTCCTCCATGAAGTCGTCGCGCTCGATCCAGAGCTCGCGCGAGAACGGGACGCGGCGCGTGCCGGCCGTCGGGGTTCTCGGGGTTGTTGACGCAGTCGAATTCCTCGACCTTGTCCTCCGGGTAGTTGGTGATGACGACCTTGAGCGGCCGCAGGACGGCCATGACCCGGGGCGTCGTCCGGTTCAGGTGCTCGCGGACGCACATCTCGAGGAGAGGCATGTCGACGATGCTGTTGTCCTTGGCGACACCGATGATTTCGGCGAAATTGGCGATGGCCTCGGCCGTGAAGCCGCGGCGGCGGAAGCCGGAGATCGTCGGCATGCGGGGGTCGTCCCAGCCGGAGACGAGCTTGGCTTCCACGAGCTCGAGGAGGCGGCGCTTGCTGAGGACCGTGTGGCTCAGGTTGAGGCGGGCGAACTCGATCTGCTGGGGATGGTGGACGCCGAGCTGGTCGAGGTACCAGTCGTAGAGGGGGCGATGGACCTCGAACTCGAGGGTGCAGATCGAATGGGTGACGCCCTCGATGGAGTCGCTCTGGCCGTGGGCCCAGTCGTAGGTCGGGTAGATGCACCAGTCGTCGCCGCGGCGGTAGTGGTGCTCGCGGCGGATGCGGTACATGAGCGGGTCGCGCAGGAGCATGTTCGGCGCGGCCATGTCGATCTTTGCCCGCAGGGTCTTCGAGCCGTCGGGGAACTCGCCGGCCCGCATCCGGGCGAAGAGATCGAGGTTCTCGGCGACGGTGCGGTCGCGGAAGGGCGACGGCGTGCCGGGCTTGTTCACGGTGCCGCGGTACTCGCGGACCTGGTCGACGTCGAGGTCGCAGACGTAGGCGACGCCTTTTTTGATGAGGACGACGGCCCAGTCGTAGAGGCGCTCGTAGTAGTCGGAGGCGTAGTACTCGCGGTCCTCCCAGTCGAAGCCGAGCCAGCGGACGTCCTCTTTGATGGCGTTGGCGTATTCGATGCTCTCGGTCTCCGGGTTGGTATCGTCCATGCGGAGATTGCAGAGGCCCTTGTAGTCGCGGGCCAGGCCGAAGTTGAGGTGGATGGACTTGGCGTGGCCGATGTGGAGGTAGCCGTTGGGCTCGGGCGGGAAACGGGTGCGGACCGTGGTGAAGCGGCCCGTCCGCAGGTGCTCGTCGATGATGTCGCGGACGAAGTTATGCGCCATTCGCGGCTCTCCTCATGCGGGCGACGACGCGCTCGCGGCCGAGGACTTCCATCATCTCGAAGAGGCCGGCGCCCTTGGTCTTGCCGCTGACGGCCATGCGGGCCGGGTGGATGATCGGGCCGGCCTTGATGCCGCGCTCCTCGGCGAACTCGCGGAAGACGACCTCGATCGCGGCGTGCGAGAAATCGGTGATTCCGGCCAGGCGGTCGGCGAGGAGCCGCAGGTACTCGCGGCTCTCGGGTTTCTCGAGGTGCTTGCGGCCCTCGTCGTCGAAGGCGAAGTCGTCGCGGAAGAAGCAGTCGGTCATGGCCGGGAATTCGCCCAGGGTCTTGATGCGGATCTTGTAGAGGTCGAGGACCTTGGCGAGGTAGGCGTCGGAGATGGCGGCGGAGGGGAGGCCGGCCGCGTCGAGGTGGGGCCGGAGGAGCGGGGCGAGGCGCACGTTCGGGGATTTCATGATGTACTCGGCGTTGAGCCAGCGGAGCTTCTGGAGGTCGAATTTGGCCTGGACGTCGTTCATCTCCGAGATCTCGAAGAGCTTGACGGCCTCGTCGGGCGGCATGACCTCGCGGCCGTCCTTGGGCATCCAGCCGAGGAGGATGAGGTAGTTGGCAAGGGCCTCGGGCAGGAAGCCGTCGCGCTTGTACTCCTCGACGGAGACGCCGCCGTGGCGCTTGGAGAGCTTGGCCCCGTCCGTGCCGAGGATGAGCGGCATGTGGCCGAAGCGCGGCGGAGTGAGGCCGAAGGCCTCGTAGAAGATGATCTGCTTGGGGGTGTTCGAGATGTGGTCGTCGCCGCGGAGGATGTGGGTGATGCCGAGGAAGGCGTCGTCGACGACGCAGGAGAAGTTGTAGGTCGGCGAGCCGTCGGACTTGATGATGACCTGGTCCTTGATGGTGTCCGATTCGACGGCGATGCGGCCGTGGATGAGGTCGTCGAAGGCGATGGTGCGGCCGGGAGCGACTTTGAAGAGGAAGGCCTCGCCGTCCTTGTAGGCTTTGCCGGCCGCCAGGAGCTCCTCGGCCTTCTGGCGATAGACGTCGAAGCGGCGGCTCTGGAAGAGGGGCTCCTCGTCCCAGTCGAGGCCCAGCCACTTGAGGTCCTCGAGGATCTCGTCGAGGAAGCGGGTCTCGGAGCGCTTGAGGTCCGTGTCCTCGATGCGGAGCAGGAACTTCCCCCCGGCGTGGCGGGCATAGACCCAGTTGAAGATGGCCGTGCGGGCGCTTCCGATGTGGAGGAAGCCCGTCGGGCTAGGGGCAAATCGTACGCGGACCATGGTTTTTCTCGCTTGTTCGTTCCGGCCTGCGGATGGCGACCCTCCCCGACGGGAAGGCGCAAACAGGCCAATCAGTTATAGCACAGGCGTCGGGGGTGCGGCAAGCCGCTCTAGATGGTGTCAGACCTACCTTTTACCCAAAACGGGTAAAAGGTAGGTCTGACACCATCTTTTGCTTTGACCCCGTCTTACGCTTATTGTATACCACGTTTGTTAAGGAGGCCCATGAAACACTCCGCGCGCGTCTCCGGATCCCTCATCCTCTCGGTCATCTCGGCCCTGGCTCTCGCCGCGGCGCCGCCGCCGATGCCGGCGGGCGACGTCGGGCCGACTTATGCCGTCCGCAACTGCAAGATCGTCTCGGTCGCTGGCCCGGCCGTCGAAAAGGGCACGATCGTCATCCGCGACGGGCTCATCGAGTCGCTCGGACTTGCCGACAGGGTCAAAGTCCCCGAGGACGCCGAAATCATCGAGGCCGAAGGGCTCATCGCCTATCCCGGCCTGATCTCCGCCTTCTCGAACCTGTTCATGGAACAACCGGCCCGCGCCGAGGGGCAGGCGCCCCAGCCCGAAGGCTTCCCTCAGGCGCAAGCGCAACAGCCCCAGGAGGACAGGTTCCCGCCGGGGCCCGGCCTTCTCGTCCTCGACCAGCTCAAACCCAGGAGATCCACCGTCGAGGGCCTCCACAAGGCCGGCTTCACGACCGTGCTCGCCGCCCCGACGCGCGGCATCTTCGAGGGCCAGAGCGTCCTCCTCAACCTCAACGGCGAGCCCCTGCGGCCGATGGTCCTCCGCAACGGCGCGGCCCTCCACATCAACTTCACGACCGAGAGGGGCGGCTACCCGTCGAGCCTCATGGGCACGATCGCCCACATCCGGCAGAGCTTCATCGACGCCGAGTACTACGCGGCGCGGCAGGTCCAGTACGCGAAGGGCCCGGACGGGCTGAAGAGAACGGAGTACGACCCGCGGCTCGAGGCGCTCGTGCCCTTCGTCCGCGACCGCAAGCCGGTCGTCTTCCAGTGCAACAACGTCGAGGACATCAAGCGGGCCCTGAAGATCGCCGCGGAGTTCAAGCTCAACGCCCTGATCGCCGGGGCCAACGAGGCCTGGCGCGCCGCCGACGTCCTCAAGAAGAACCCCGTGCCGCTCCTCGTCGCGCTCGATTTCCGGCCGCCGGCCGCAAGCATGTACGCGACACAGGGCGAGGAGCTCCGCAAGAAGGCCGAAGCCGAGATCTACCCGGCGAACGCCGCCACCCTGGCCAAGGAGGGCATCGCCTTCGCCCTCGTCTCGGGGACGAGCGCCGACGGGGCCGCGTTCCTCAAGGCCGTGCGCGCCGCGATCAAGGCCGGCCTCTCGGAGGATGCCGCTCTTAAGGCCCTGACGATCCAGCCGGCCCGCTACCTCGGCCTCGAAAGGTCGCTCGGGACGCTCGAGCCGGGCAAGATCGCCAATGTCGTCCTGGTCAAGGGCGGGATCTTCGACGAGAAGGCCCAGGTCTCGAGGGTCTTCGTCGACGGCGTCCTGTTCAAATACGCGGAGGTGTCCAAATGAGAAACGCCGCCCTCCCCCGCTTCGCGGTTTTCGCGCTTCTCGCCGCGGCCGCGCTCGTCCCCGCGTTCGCCGACGGCGGAGACATCCTGATCAAGAACGGCACGCTCCTGACCGTGACCAAGGGCGTCGTCAAGGGCGACATCCTCGTCGTCGACGGGATCATCAAGGAGATCGGCGGGACGATCGCCGCCCCGCCCGGCGTCCGCGTCGTCGACGCCGCGGGCCGCTTCGTCCTGCCGGGCCTCATCGACTCGCATACGCACATCGCGCTCGCGGGAACGAACGAGGGCTCGGAGGCCATCACGCCGGAAGCCGACGTGGGCACCGTCATCAGCGCCGACGACACCGCCATCCTCACCGCGCTGAGCGGCGGCGTGACCATGGTCCACACCATGCACGGCAGCGCCAACCCCATCGGCGGGCCGAACGTCGTCCTCAAGATGAAATGGGGCCGCCCGTCCGAGGAGCTCGTGGTGAAGGAGGCCCTGCCGACGCTCAAGTTCGCCCTGGGCGAGAACGTCAAGCAGGCCAGCCGGACCGTCCAGCCCGGGCAGACCCAACGCTACCCGGCGACGCGCATGGGCGCCAACGCCATCATCCGCCGCGAGTTCGAGAAGGCGCGCAACTACATGGAACAATGGGACCGGTATAAGCGCGCCGCGGCGGCCAAGACGCCGCCCCGCAATCTCGTCCCGCCGCGCAAGGACCTGCGCATGGAGGTTCTCGCCGAGGTCCTCCGCGGCGAGCGGGTCGCCCGCTGCCACAGCTATCAGGCGACGGAGACCCTCGAGTTCATGGAGCTGGCCAAGGAATTCGGGTTCAAGATCCAGTGCTTCGAGCACATCTGGGAGGGATACAAGATCGCCGACGAGATGGCCGCGGCCGGGATCGGGATATCGGTCTTCGCCGACAGCTGGGCCTACAAGATGGAAGCGGCCGAGGGCATCGCCTACGACGCCGGGTACTGCGCCAAGCGCGGCGTCCTCGTGTCTATCAACTCCGACAGCGGCGAGCGTATCCGCCGCCTGTTCAACGACGCCGCCAAGACCATGAAATACGGCGGCCTGACCGAGGACGAGGCCCTGCGGCTCGTGACCATCAACCCGGCGATCCAGCTCGGCGTCGACAAGATCGTCGGCAGCCTCGAGGTCGGAAAGCAGGGCGACATCGCCGTCTTCAGCGAGCACCCCATGAGCGCCTACACGCGGTGCGACATGACCATCATCGAAGGGGACGTCTATTTCGACCGCGACGCGCTCGTCAAGGAAAGGGAGGAGGCCGCCGAAAAAGCCGCGGCGGCCCCGGGCGCGGCGAAGGAGGCGTGTCATGACGACGAAACGGGTCCTCCTTGTCGCCTTGGCGCTCGTGCTTGGGCTTGTTCTCGCGGCGCCGGTTCCTCGCCGGCCCAGGCGGGCGGCGGCGGCAAGGTCATCGCCATCACCAACGCCCGGATCATCCCGGTCGTGGGCGCCGAGATCGAGAAAGGGACGATCGTCATCAAGAACGGCGTCATCGCCGCGATCGGCGCGGACGTCGCCGTGCCGGCCGGGGCCGAGGTCGTCGACGCGGCCGGGCTCCGGGCCTACCCCGGGATGATAGACAGCTATTCGTCGCTCGGCCTCGTCGAGATCAGCGGAGTCTCCGCTACGGTCGACAGCCGGGAGACGGGGCGCCTCAATCCCCAGGCCAGGGCCCTGGAGGCCGTCCGCTACGATTCGATGCACATCCCGATCACGCGCTCGAACGGCATAACGGCCGCGGTCGTCGCCCCGTCGGGCGGCGTCATCGCCGGGCGTGAGCTGCCTGCTGCGGCTCGACGGCTGGACCAATCGCGAGATGGCCGTCAAGCCGGCTGCCGCCATGCACATCGAGCTGCCCGGGCTCCGTACGGGGCGGGGCGGCTTCGGCGGAGGGCGCGGGGCCGCCCAGGTGCGGGTCGAGGCGCCTGCACTCCTGGCCGAGCTGAAGCAGCTGTTCGGCGCCGCGCGGGCGTACGAAAAGCGGAGGGACGCGGCGGCGAAGGACAGGACGCTGGCGCTTCCCGAATTCAACGAGACCTACGAGGCCCTTCTCCCCCTGCTCAAGGGCGAGATGCCAGCCATGATATCCGTCCACAGCGAGAAGGACATTCGCGCGGCCATTCCGTTCGTCCGCGATGAGGGGCTCAAAGCCGTCTTCTACGGCGTCGAGCAGGGCTTCAAGGCCGCCGACGAGCTGGCCAAGGCCGCGATCCCGGTCGTCATCGGCTCGCTCTACGACATGCCTCCCGTCTGGGAAGACGGCTACGACGCGCTCTTCCGCAATCCCGGCCTCATGGCCAAGGCGGGAGTCAAGATCGCCTTCTCGTCGTCGAGCGCGAGCGTCGCCAAGGACCTGCCCTACCACGCCGCGAAAGCGGCCGCCTTTGGCTTGGACAAGGCCGAGGCCCTCAGGGCCGTGACCATCAACCCGGCCGTGATCCTTGGCGTGGACAAGACGATGGGCAGCCTGGAGCAAGGGAAGGCGGCCAATATCGTCCTCGCCGACGGGGACATCCTGGAGCTCCGGACGAATATCAAGAAGGTCTATATCGACGGCCGGGAAACCGACCTCTCCAACCGCTACACGGAGCTTCTGGATAAGTTCAAGAAGTGAAGGAGGCGATATGAGAAACAGGCTCGTTACCATCTCCGTTGTATTCCTGCTCGCCCTGGCCCTCGTCCCGGGCCCGGCGGCCGGCGCGGCCGCCAAGGTCAAGATCGCCAAGGAGAAACAGGCGGTCCTCGACTGGCTGGCGCGGCCGGAAGCGGTCGAGAGATTCGGCAAGATCTCCGATTCGATCTGGGAATACGCCGAGCTCGGGCTCCAGGAGTTCCGGTCCTCCAAGCTCCTGGCCGACACGCTCGAAGAGGCCGGCTTCACGGTCGAGCGCGACCTGGCCGGGATGCCGACCTGTTTCGTGGCCACCTACGGCTCGGGCAAGCCGGTCATCGGGATCCTCGGCGAGTTCGACGCCCTGCCCATGCTGTCCCAGAAGGGGCGCGTTCCCAAGCAGGACCCCGTGGTCGAGGGCGCTCCCGGACACGGCTGCGGCCACAACACGATGTGCACGGCGTCGGCCGCCGCGGCCATCGCCGTCAAGGAGGCCATGGCCGCCCACAATATCAAGGGCACGATCAAGGTCTTCGGCTCTCCGGCCGAGGAGATCGTGGCCAGCCGTCCCTACATGATCCGGGCCGGTCTCTTCGAAGGCGTCGACGCCGTCATCGACAACCACAGCTCGAGCGGCTTCGGCACCGAGTACGGCGTCGGCGGCAACGCCCTCTTCTCGACGATCTTCACCTTTAAGGGCAAGACGGCTCACGCGGCCGGCGCGCCCTGGGTCGGACGGAGCGCCCTCGACGCCGTCGAGATCATGAACGTGGCCACGAACTATCTCCGCGAGCACCTGCCCCTCTCCCACCGCCTCCATTATGTCGTCATCGACGGCGGCGAAGCCCCTAACGTCGTTCCCGATAAGGCCAGGGTCTGGTACTACGTCCGGAACACCGACGAGCGGCTCGAAGACATGTACAAGCGGGTAGTCGACTGCGCGAAGGCCGGGGCCCTGGCCGCGGGCGTCGAGCTCGCGTCGATGCAGGTCGTCAGCGCCATCCACCAGCGCCACGCCAACAAGGCGGCGGCCGAGCTCTTCCAGAAGAATATCGAGCTCGTCGGCATGCCCGCTTGGAGCGAGGAGGAGCACGCCTTCGCCAAGGCCCTCCAAAAGGAGCTGGGGGCCGAGCAGAAAGGGATGCCGCTCGCGATCGATAAGCTCGAGGCCCCGCGGGGCGGTCAGTTCACCGGCGGCGGGTCATCCGACGTCGGCGACGTGACCCTCATCGCGCCCACGGCCACGATCGGGTTCCCCGGCTCGGTGCCGGGATCGATCGGCCACCACTGGTCGGCCGTGGCCTGCTTCTACGGCTCGACGGCCTGGAAGGGCCTGAACGCGGGGGCCAAGGCCATCGCCTCCTCGACGATCGATCTCCTGACCAAGCCCGAGGAGCTGGCCAAGCTCAGGAAGGAATTCGACGAGTACGGCAAGACCCACCCGTATAAGCCGTTCCTGCCGGCCGATGCCAACCCGCCGAACGACCTCAACAAAGAGCTCATGGACAAGTACCGCGGGTTGCTGGAAAAAGCGCTGGAGATCAAATAAAAGAAAGAAGGGGTCAAACCTTAATTCTTATAATTCTCACCCATCCGGAAGAGCTCTCGCTCCAGAAATTATAAGAATTAAGGTTTGACCCCTTCCTGTTTTACCTTACTTGTAGATCGGCGTGACGGCCATGTTGAAGAACATGAACGACCATTGGTCGGTCAGATCCTCGATGGCCTTGCTCAGGTTGCTCGAGCCGTGGCCGGAGCGCGTCTCGATGCGGATGACGACAGGCTTGGCGCACGCCTGCTTGGCCTGGAGCGTGGCCGCGAACTTGAACGAGTGGGCGGGCACGACCCGGTCGTCGTGGTCGGCCGTGGTCACCATCGTCGCCGGATAGCAAACGCCGTCCTTGAAATTATGGAGCGGCGAATACTTGTAGAGATACGGGAAATCCTTTTCGTTATCGCTCGAGCCGTACTCGACGGCCCAGCCCCAGCCGACCGTGAACTTGTGGAAGCGGAGCATGTCCATGACGCCGACGGCCGGGAAGGCGACCCCGAAAAGGTCGGGCCGCTGGGTCATGACCGCGCCGACGAGCAGGCCGCCGTTCGAACCGCCGGCGATCGCCAGCCGCTCCGTCGACGTGTACTTCTCGCTGATCAGGAACTCGGCGGCGGCGATGAAGTCGTCGAAGACGTTCTGCTTCTTGTCGAGCATGCCGGCCTTGTGCCAGGTCTCGCCGTACTCGCCGCCGCCCCTGATATTGGCCAGGGCGTAGATCGCCGCCGTTCTCGAGAAGAATGATGTTGGCGGCGCTGAACGCGGGCTGCATGCTGATGTTGAACCCGCCGTAGGCGTAAAGGAAGGTCGGGTTCCTGCCGTCGAGCTTGAGGCCCTTCTTATGGACGATGAACATCGGCACCTTCGTGCCGTCCTTGCCGGCGTAGAAGACCTGTTTCGTCTCGTAAGCCGTCGGATCGAACTTGACCTCGCTTTTGCGGAAGACCTCGGACGCCCCTGTCGCCGGGTCGAACTTGTAGATCGTCGGGGGGTAGGTGAATGACGTGAACGTGTAGAAGAGCGTCTTCTCGTCGCGCTTGCCGCCGAAGCCGCCGGCCGTGCCGAGCGCCGGGAGCTCGATCTCGCGGACGGGCGTCCCGTCGAGCTTGTACTGGGTGATCTTGGTATTGGCGTCCTTGAGGTAATTGCAGAACATGTAGCCGCCGGCCGTCCCGGCCCCGCTCAGGACCTCGGCCTTCTCGGGGATGACGGTCGCCCACTTCTCCTTGGCCGGGTCCTTGGGATCGACGAGGACGACCCGGAAGTTCGGGGCGTCCTCGTTCGTGTAGACGAGGACCTTGTCGTCGACGATCTCGATCGGCGCGCTGTCGTAGGCGAAGCCCTTGATGAGGAGGGAGATCGGCGCGTTCTTCTTCGTCAGGTCCCTGATCCAGATCTCGGAGCCGCTGGTGCCTTCGGAAAGGACGAGGAAGAGCCACTTCTCGTCCTCGGTCGTCCCGGCGCCGACATAGCGCAGCGGATGCTCTTTGTCCTCCCAGACGAGGACGTCCTTCTCCTGCGGGTCGCCGAGCTTGTGAAAGAGGACCTTCTGGTACTCGTTCTTGGCCTTGAGCTCGTCGCCGGGCGCGGGCTTGTCGTAGCCGCTGTAATAGAAGCCGTCGCCGTGCCAGGCCGCGCCGGAGAACTTGTTCCACAGGATCCTGTCGGGCAGCTCCTGCTTCGTGGCGATCTCCATGACCCGGATCTCGGACCAGTCGGAGCCGGCTTCGCCCCGGCTGATGGCCAGGTACTTGTCGTTCATCGAGGGGCCCAGGATCCCGATGCGGACCGTGCCGTCCGCGGAGAGGGCGTTGGGGTCGATGAAGACCTCGGGCTCGCCGTCAAGCCCCTTCTGGACATAATAGACCGATTGGTTCTGCAGGCCGTCGTTCTTGGTGAAGAAATAATATTCGCCCACCCGGAACGGCGACGAGTAGCGCGGGTAATTGAAGATCTCGGTCAGCCGGGCCTTGATCAGGGGCCGGAAGGGGATCGTATCGAGGTAGCCGAACGTCACCGCGTTCTCGGCCTGGACCCAGGCCTTGACCTCCTCGGCATTGTCGTCCTCGAGCCAGCGGTAAGGGTCGGCGACTTTCGTGCCGAAGTAATCGTCGACCTGGTCGACCGTCTTCGTTTCGGGGTAGGCCAGCCGGGCAGCCTCTTTCTTGCAGGCGGCGAAAGCCAGGACCAGGGACATCATTATGATCAGTGTGAGCATTGGCTTTTTCATTGGACCTCCAGAGGGATTCGTACTCCGGTTATACCATATCCGGCGCCCTGGAAAAATAATGGGGACGTTTCTATTTATTTCTTTCATGAAAGCCGGATGAGCCGAAGATGAACAAAAAAAACAGAAACGTCCCCATTTTTTCGGCGGGCGGCGGGGTCGTGGCCCGGCGGTCAATTCTCGCCGAAATCGACGTCGTCGGCCAGCTCGTTGATATCGACCGAGGCATCGTAAGGGAAATGGGCGGCCAGCTGGCTGCACGCCTCGCCGATCCCCTTGACCAGGCCTTCGGTGAATTCGCCCTTTCGGAAATGCTCCGACATCAGGCCGGCGACGCAATCCCAGAATTCCTGGCCGACCTTGGCGTGGATGCCCTCGTCGCCGAGGACGACGAACTTCTTTCTGGCCGGGACGATGAAGAAGAGGATCGCGTTGCGGTCCTTGGTCTTGGCCATCCCGAGCCTGACGAAGGCCCGCTCAGCGGCCGGGCGGACCTTGCCCCAGAAGAATCGGGCCACGGAGACGCGCACTTCGCCGGAGGTCGCGCGCTCGGCGGCCGCGATGGCCGCCTTAACCCGCTCGATGTCGATCGTCTTCAAGAGCCGGTGACGGCTGTGCACGGTCATCGCCCCTCCTCCCCTACCATCCGCCCGAGGCGCCGCCGCCGCCGGAGCGTCCGCCGCCGCCGCTGAATCCGCCGCCTCCCCCGCCGCCGCCCCAGCCGCCTCCGCCCCCTCCCCGTCCGCCGCCGCTCAGGATGTTGATGAGGAGCCAGAGGGCGAGCGATGGGTTGGTGATGAAGACGATGATCAGAATGAGGATAATGATCCCGGAGAAGACGCTCTTGACGGTGGACTTGCCGCGGGGCCCTCTCGGCGCCTCTTCCCCTGCTGCGGTTTCGTCCCCCGAGATGTAGCCGATGAGGGCGGTGACGGCCGCGTCCACGGCTTCGTCAGGCCGCCCGGCCCGGATGCCCGGAGCGAGGATGTTGTTGATGACCCGGTAGGCGTAGATGTCCGGGACCTCGTCCTCGAGGCCGTAGCCGACCTCGATGCGGATCTTGCGGTCCTCGGCGAAAATGAAGAGGACCAGGCCGTCGTCGAGGCCCTTGCGGCCGACCTTCCACGCTTCGAAGGCCCGGACCGCCCAGTCCTCGAGCACCGCGTTCTCGCCGAGCGTCCGGCCGATCCAGACGAGGAGCTGGTGGCCCGTTTGGCGCTGGTAATTCTCGAGGCGCGCGTCGAGGGCCGCGACCGCCGGCCGGGACAGGAAGCCGGCCTCGTCGGTGGCCCATCGGTCGGGAGCGGGCGGGATCCGCTCCTGGGCCGCGGCCACGGGCGCGAGCGCAAGCGCACCAAGAGCCAGCGCCCCGGCCAAAGCCAGGAAAAGAGGCGGGCGGCGAAGCCGGGCTGAAGTCACGATTAAATCAGCCTGGACCGGCTAGAACTTGACCTTGGGAGCGGTCTCCGCGCCGGCCTGGGACTTGAAGTAAGGCTTTTCGGCGAACTTGCTGAAGAACCCGGCGATGATGGCCGCGGGGAACCTGTTGCGCCGCGTGTTGAAGGCCTGGGCCGCTTCGTTGAAGCGCATCCGCTCCTGGGTGATCCTGTTCTCGGTGCCTTCGAGCTGGGCCTGGAGCTCCTTGAAGGCCTCGGTGGCCTTGAGCTCGGGGTACTTCTCGACAACGACGAGAAGCCGCGACAGGGCCGAGGACAATCCGTCCTGGGCCTGCTGGAACTGGGCGAGGTTGTCGGCGGTCAGCTGGCCGGGGTTGACCTGGACCTGGCCGACCTTGGCCCGCGCTTCGGCCACGGCCGTGAACGTGTCCTTCTCGAAGGCGGCCGCGCCCTTGACGGTCTCGACCAGGTTGGGGATGAGATCGGCCCGGCGCTGGTACGTGTTCTCGACCTGCCCCCATTGGGCCTGGACCTTCTGGTCGAGCCCGACGAGCGAGTTGTAGACGCCCGTTCCATACAAGACGACGATGAGGAGGCCCAAAATCACGATGGCAAGACAGCCGAGTCCCATGAATTTCTTATTGGCCATTGCGGTCACTCTCCTTTTAATGAGTATTCTATCATACGAGGAGCCGGGGAAGCCGGTTTTTTGCTATAATCGGGCCATGAAAAAGATCGCCCTTCTGACGAGAGACTGCGGCGGCGTCAACGCGGCCATCCGGGCCGTCGTCCGGACGGCGGTGGCCCGCGGGCTCGCCGTCGAGGGCGTCATGCGCGGCTACGAGGGGCTCATGCGCGGCGATTACGTCCCCCTTGACCGCCGCTCGGTCTCCAACATCATCGGGCTCGGCGGGACGATCCTCAAAACGGCCCGGGCCGAAGGGTTCTGCGACGAAGCCGGCCAGAAGGCCGCCCTGGCCCATCTCCGGGCCCGCGGCGTCAACGGCCTCATCGTCATCGGCGGCAACGGCTCGCTCACCGGGGCCCGGGTCCTGTCCGAGCGGCACGGCTTTCCCGTCGTCGGCGTCCCGGCCACGATCGACAACGACGTCCCCGGCGTCGAAAGCGCGATCGGCGCCGATACGGCCGTCAACGTGGCCTTGGACGCCCTCGACAAGATCAGGGACACGGCCACGTCGCTCGAGCGCATCTTCGTCGTCGAGGTCATGGGCCGGAAGTGCGGCTGGCTGGCCATGCAAGTCGCTCTGGCCGGCGGCTGCGAAGAGGTCCTCCTGCCGGAGAAGGACATCCCGTTCGAGGCCGTCTGCGAAGAGATCAGGGAAGGGAGCCGGCGCGGCAAGGCCAGCTGGATCATCGTCGTCGCCGAGGGCCGGTCCTCGGCGGCAGACGTCGCTTCGGCCGTGACCGCCACGACGGGGCTCGAGACCCGCATCGCCGTCCTCGGCCACGTCCAGCGCGGCGGGAGCCCGACGGCCTTCGACCGCATCATGGCCGCCCGGCTGGGGAACGCGGCCGTCGAGGCCCTGGCCGATGGGCGGACGGGCGGGCTCGTCCACCTCGTCAGCGGCCGGGTCGAGTTCCTCCCCTTCGGCGCGGCCGGCGACGTCAAAAAGACCGACATCGAATCCGACTACCGGCTCCTCAAGATCCTGTCCTGACCTTAAATCGGGGACACAATACCATTTTCCGATTTCTTTATGGGACCAGGTAATTCGGAAAATGGTATTGTGTCCCCGATTTATGGCATACTTTGGCCGTCTCGCCATGATTACCTTCGGGAGGTCCCCCATGCGTATGTCCCAGCGTTCGATCCTTGCCGTCACCGTCGCCGCGCTCGTCGTCGGCTCCATCGCCGCGGCGCCTCAGCGCAAAACGCCGGCGAGGACGGGCCAGAAGAAGATCGAGAACACCGCGCCGGCCCTGCGCCTCGAGGCGTTCAAGCAGCACCAGGCCATGAGAGCGAGCTCGCCCTTCAAGGACGTTAAGTGGCGTTTCATCGGGCCGTTCGACCTCGGTGGCCGGTGCACAGACGTCGCCATCCCCGCCGGTAGCCGGACGGTCTTCTACGCCGCCGCGGCCACGGGCGGCGTCTTCAAAACGGTCAACGCCGGGACGACGTGGGAGCCCATCTTCGACGACATGCCGACGCTCTCGATCGGCGACCTGGCCGTCGCCGAGTCCGACCCTAACGTCGTCTGGGTCGGGACGGGCGAGGCCAACATCTTCCGGGCCTCCGAGGCGGGCATCGGCGTCTACAAATCGACCGACGCCGGCAAGACCTGGAAGCACATGGGCCTCGAAGGGACGTATACCATCGCCCGCGTCGTCATCCACCCCAAGAACCCCGATATCGTCTACGTCGCCGCCACCGGCCACGAGTGGACCGTGAATCCGGAGCGCGGCGTTTTCAAGACGACCGACGGCGGCGCCACCTGGCAAAAGGTCCTCTTCGTCAGCGACAAGGTCGGCGCGAACGACATCGTCATGGACCCTCAATCGCCCGACACCCTCTATGCCGCGACTTGGAACCGGATCCGCATGCGCTGGAGCGACCCGGTGCCCGGCGGCGAGGACGGCCTGTTCAAGACGACCGACGGCGGCAAGACCTGGACGGCCATCAACGCCGGCCTCCCCGATACGAACTTCACCGGGCGCATCGGCATCGACCTCTGCCGGACGAAACCGGCCACCCTCTATGCCTACGTCGATAACCACATGCCGGGCACCGAGCCCAAGCCCGGGGAGAGGGACGCTTACGGACGGCCGCTCCAGCGGGGCATCGTCGGCGCCGAGGTCTACCGCTCCGACGACGCCGGAGCGAGCTGGCGCAAGGTCAGCCCGCCGGGCATGGAGCGCTTCGGCGGCACCTACGGCTGGGTCTTCGGCCAGATCCGCGTCGACCCCAATTCGACCGAGACGATCTACATCATGGGCCTTGGCCTCGCCAAGTCGGCCGACGGCGGCAAGACCTATCAGGCCCTCAACTATGCCGGCCTCCACGGCGACCACCACGGCCTGTGGATCGACCCCAACGACAGCAGCCACCTCATCAACACCAACGACGGCGGCGTCAACATCTCCTACGACGGCGGCAGGACCTGGCGGGACTTCCACGACGGCATCCCGGCCGTCCAGTTCTACAATGTGACCCTCGACAACTCGACCCCGTTCTGGGCCTACGGCTCGGTCCAGGACCAGGGCACCTATCGCGGCCTGATCCCGCTCAGAAAGCCGACGACGGGCGCCCCGGCGGCCGGGCGCCGGCGCTTCGCCGCGCCCCAGCCCAGGTGGGAGACCGCTCCGGGAGGCGAAGGAACTCTCATCGCCGTCGACCCGGAGGACCCCAACACGATGTATTCGTCGTCCTTCTACGGGCGCCTCGAGCGCTCCGTCTATAAGGACGCCCAGTGGACGAGCAAGGAGATCTACCCCAAGGCCGCCGAGGGCGAGCCGGCCTACCGCGGCCAGTGGCTGGCCGCGACGACGCTGTCGCCCCAGAACCCGCTCATCGTGTATCACGGCTTCCAGTACCTCTTCCGGTCCGTGAACCGGGGCGAGACCTGGGAGCGGATCAGCCCCGACCTGACTTATAACGACCCCGCTCAGCAGGGGAAATGGCCCTACGCCATCCCCTTCGCCACGATCACGGCCGTCGACGAATCGCCGTTCAAGTTCGGCCTGATCTACGCCGGCACGGACGACGGGCGTGTCTGGGTGACGAAGACGGGCGGCGAGAGCTGGACGGAGATCACGGCCGGACTCCCCTACAACAAGCACGTCTGGAAGGTCGTCGCGTCGAAGTACGACGCGGCCACCGTCTACGTCACGCTGGTGGGGCGCCACGACGACGATTTCAACCCCTATATCTTCAAGTCGGCGGACTACGGCAAGACCTGGGTCTCGATCGCCGCCAACATCCCCGGCGGGCCGGTCAACGTCGTCCGCGAGGACCCCAAGGTCAAGGACATGCTCTACGCCGGCACGGACACCGGCGTCTACGTCAGCCGCGACGCCGGCGCGACCTGGAACGTCCTCGGCTCGGGGCTGCCCACGAGCTACGTTTGGGACATCGCCGTCCACCCGCGCGACAACGCGCTCGTCATCGCCACGAACGGCCGGGGCATGTGGATCATTGACGACCTCGCCCCCGTCCAGAACGCGGCCAAATAGCGCCGGGCATGAACGTCGTCAGCATCATCATGGCCGGGGGCCAGGGCAGCCGGCTCTATCCCCTGACCAAGGTCCGGAGCAAGCCGGCCGTGCCCGTCGCCGGCCGGTTCCGGCTCATCGATATCCCCATCTCCAACTGCATCCACTCGAACGTCCGCAGCATCTTCGTCCTGACCCAGTTCGCGAGCGAATCCCTGCACCGGCACATCTTCACGACCTACCGCTTCGACGCGTTCCACCGCGACTACATCACCCTGCTCTCGGCCCAGCAGACCCTCGACAACAGGAACTGGTACCAGGGCACGGCCGACGCCGTCCGCCAGAACCTCGATTTCATCGAGGACGCCGGGGCCCTCGTGCTCGTCCTCTCGGGGGACCACCTCTACCGGATGGATTACCGGAAGTTCATCGACTTCCACATCACCTCGGGCGCCGAGATCAGCATCGCCTTGACGCCCGTCCGGGCCGAGCAGGCCCACGAGTTCGGAGTCATGAAGGTCAACAGCCGCGGCCGCATCACCGAGTTCCGCGAGAAGCCCCGGGACCCGGCCGACGTCGAGAGCATGCGGGTCGAGGAGAGCGTCTTCGAGCGCTTCGACACCCCGGCCAACGGCCGCACCCACCTCGCCTCGATGGGCGTCTACGTCTTCAGCCAGAGCGTCCTGCGCGACCTCCTCGCCCACACCGACTCCAAGGACTTCGGCAAGGAGGTCATCCCCCATGCCATCGGCGAGAGGAAGGTCTGCGGCCATTTCTTCGACGGCTACTGGGAGGACATCGGGACGATCCGGAGCTTCTTCGACGCCCACATGGACCTGACCCGGCCCCTGCCGAAGTTCGACTTCTACGACGAGGAGCGGCCGATATTCACCTATCCCCGGTTCCTGCCCGGCTCCAAGATCCTCGCCTCGGACGTCGAGAACGCCATCCTCTGCGAGGGCAGCATCGTCAACCGCTCGCGTATCCGCGACGCCATCGTCGGCATCCGCTCGCGCATCGGCGAGAACACCGTTCTCGAACGGGCCGTTATCATGGGCGCGGACTTCTATGAGTCGAACGAGGACATCGCCCGGAACATCGCACGGGGCGTGCCCGCCGTAGGCATCGGGCGCGACTGCGAGATCCGCAACGCCATCGTCGACAAGAACGCCCGGATCGGCCACGGCGTCAAGCTCATCAACGCCCGGGGCGCGGCAGACGAGACGGCCGACAACTACTCCATCGTCGACGGCATCATCGTCATCCCCAAGGGCGCCGTCATCCCGGACGGCACGGTCATCTGAGCCCAGATGAGGTTGCGCATGAAAAGCAAATTCCTATCGATCCGGGACACCCGCGGCCTCAGAAGGTATACGTAACGCCTACGCCGAGATAGTGGACGAGGGCGAAGTTGTAGACCTTTTCGACATCGGCTCCCCCCTCCAGGATCCGGTACCCGGCCCTCAATGCGAGGCGGTCGCTCAGGCGGTATTGGAGCGCCAGCAACACGTCCTCCGCCCTCCCCTGTTTGGCCGCCGCGGCGTCCCCTTCGAGGAGCACGCCCCAATCGTCGGTGATTTGCCAAAGGACGCGGAAGCTGAGGAGAGGCACGAAACCGACATTGGAGTTGGTCGAGATCTGTCCGCCCCCCTCGAGCCTGATGGCCGCATCCCTGATGAACGCGGTCAGTCCGAGCCCGACCCGCCACCGGCCCCGCCTCACGAGATCATAGCGGTACGTCAGGCGGTAGGAGCTGAACTTGTAGACGCCGGTCAAGAGAACGCCGGGGCCGAATGTGTCCCCGTTGAAATCGATCTCCCGGTCCGCGGTCCCGGCGCCCCGGAGCCGGAAGGGCGCGGCGAAGATCGAGAGGGTGTGCCTGTCCTTCCATCGATAGCCGAGGCGGAGACGGAAGAAGTAAGCGGGATCGAGCGTCAGGTCCTCGCTGAGAGAGAATAGGGTCCCGACGTCGCGAGGGATCTGAACGTCATTGTAGCCGGCCAGGGCCACGCCGTTCTCGAAGTCGAGGGACCACTGGCCTAACGAGGGAACCGCCGAAACGAGCGTAACGATCACGATCGCCGCGAAAGACAGAGCTGACCTCTTCATCTGTGCCGGCCCTCCTTCAGCCATTCCGCGAGGCGCCTCATCATACCTCACGCGCCGGCCGCGCGCAAAAGGATGGTCCCGATCCTATTTGCCTGTGTTCGGCATCGGCAGAGGACATTCGTCCCCAATTAGGAGGTGGCATTTTGAAGAATGTGCGCCAGTTTACGGGGCGGTCAGGCGCAGGAAGACCGATTCGAGGTCCGGAGCGGTCCGGGCCGAGCGCATGAGACGCCATTCCCGAAGCCCGGCATGGGCGATCGTCTCTCCCCGGCGCAGGACGACGAAGCCGTCGGCGATCCTCTCCATCTCGGCCAGCATGTGGGAGCTGAGAAGGACGGTCTTCCCCGCGTCGCGCAGGCCGCAGAAGATGTCCCGGACGCACTTGATCGAGGGCGGGTCCAGCGCGGAATAGGGCTCGTCGACGACGAGGAGGTCCGGCGCGAGGACGAGGCTCTGAAGGTAGGAGAACTTCTTGGCGTTCCCGGCCGAGTAGGTCCCCGGATGACGCCGGAGCAGGACCGGGTCGAAAAGGAGGCTCCTTGCGGCGGCCAGCACCGAGGCCCCGAAGTCGCGGCCGTTGCCGGCGCCGCGGTGCCCCGCGAAAGGCCTGGCCAGGCCGAGCACGGCCCACCCGTCGAGCCAAGGGAAGAAGGCGGGGCGGTCGGGAACGTAGCCGATGCGGCCGGGCGCGACGGCGACGGTCCCCGAATCGGGCCGCAGGAAACCCAGGACGAGCTTAAGCGTCGTCGTCTTGCCCGCACCGTTCTCGCCGAGCATGGCGGTGATCGTCCCCTTTCTCGTCTTGAAGCTGACGCCGCGAAGGGCCTCGGTCCGGCCGAACCGCTTGGCCAGCTTGTGGACTTCGATCATAGACGCCCCCTTAATTCCTGATCTCGAGCCGCCGGGTGAGCCGGGCCTGGGCGAGAAGGGCCAGACCGAGCCCGGCCAGGACCTCTCCGGCGAAAAGGGTCAGCCGGCTCGATACGATGACGTTGGGCAGGACGGCGACAAGGGCGCCGAACAGGGCCTTGGGCCCGAGACCGGGAAAGTCGCCCGTGGCCGCATAGTCGAGGAGTCCGGCCCGCGGACCCGCCGAAAAGATGAGCCCGAGGACCACGGCCGACTGGGCCAAAAGAATGATCAGCACGTTCGAACCGGCGCGCAAGAAATAGCTCAGGACGCCGGCCAGGGCGACGTAATAGAGCCCGGCCACGAGGGCCAGGGCGAAACGGACCGCGAAAGCGGGCTCGAAGCCCCCGGTCGCCAGGCCCCAGGCCGCGAACAGGGCGAAGAGCGCGGCGGCATAGGCCCCGGCGGCCGCTGCCACGGCGAAGCTCTTGGCCATGAGATAGCCCCGGAAACGCCCGCCGAGGAAGAGGACGTTCTCGAGGGCGCCGCTTTCGACGTCGGTCCGGACGGTGTCCTGGGCGGCGACGAGGAACACATGCGGCAGAAGGAAGAAGAAGAATTTGGCCGCGGTCCCGTACGAATCGGTGAGGCCGATCCAAAAGACGAGCGCCGGGAAGGCCGCGGCGGCCACGGCCGCAAGCGGCGACGTGGCGAGCCGCCGGCGCGTGATGCGCCAGGTCAATGCGCAAAGAGCCGGGTCAGGCATTTCTTCAGCTCCTCCCCGCGGGCCCGGGGGCCGAGATACGGGTCGTCCCTATAGACTTCCTCCGTCCCCACGAGGAGGGCCCTGAAGGGGACGGCGTCGACTTTGAGCTTCCTGAACAGGACCTTGCGCCGGTCCAGGACAACCGGCGACGTCCAGGCGTGCTTTTCCAGGAAGACCTCGAGATCGTCGCGGAGACCGAGCGTGACGCCGACGACGGCGACGGGCCAGCGCCCTTTGTCGAGGAGATAACGGGATTCGAAAAGCTCCTCGTAGCAGACGGAACACTCGGTCGAGAAAAAGACGAGAAGCACGGGCCCGGAGCCGGGAGGGGACGCCTCCTCGAGGCTCGAGCAGATGCGGACGTCGACGGCCGCCCGCGCCCCTCCCGTGAGACCCGCGGCGATGAGAGCGGCCGCGGTGAAGAGCGGGAAGCCCGGTCTCATCGGCCGACCTCGAAGATCCTTAGCGAGCCTTCGTCGTCCACGGCGAACACGCGGCCGTCGTCGACGAGAAAGCGGTGGATCGCGCACGGCAGCTCGATCCGGGCCTGCAGCCGGCCCTGCCCGTCGATGACTGAGAGCGTGCGCCCCGGGCCGAGGTCCTTGCCGGCCACCGACTCGGGCGCCGAAAGATAGAGAAGCTCCCCGTCGGAGGCCGCGGCCCAGCAGAAGCCATCGAGCCGCAGCGCTCCCCGTCCGGCGGCCAGGTCGACAGATACGGAGGCGTATCGCGCATCGACATCGATCTCCGCCAGAAGGCCCCCGGAAGCAGAGAAACGGCGGATCGTCCTCTCGCCGCTCCGATGGACGACCCAGAACTCGCCCTGCTCACCCGGGCACACGAGGATCATGTTGCGGAACGTGTCGGCGATCGGGTCGGAGGAGGCGTGCGCGTCGAGCCCTTCCCAGACGAGGCGGCCGGCCGGGTCATAGATATGGAGCAGCCGTTCGCCTGAACGTCGGCCGGTGGGATTCGCCGTGACAAGGAGCCGCTCCTCCCCCAGGGCGAAGACCCTGTCTGGCGCGAAAGGGACCTTGAAGGCGCCGCGCACCGTTCCGTCTCCGTCGAATGTCTGGATCCGGAAGTTGAGCTTGTCGGCGACGACGATCGAGCTTCCGGCCGTGGCAACGCCGGAGGGGAAAGACAGCTCGCCGGGGCCCGCGCCTTTGCGTCCCACGGAACTCAGGAACCTTCCGTCCTTCGTGAAGATCTTGACTGCGCAATCCATGGCGTCGGCGATGTACAGGCGGTCCGCGTCGACGGCCAGCGCTAGGGGGCGGCCGAGCGCAGCCTCGTCCTCATCGTTCGCGACCGCCTGGACCTCCACGGCGTTGCGGCTGGGGACGGATCGGCCGGCACCGGCCTGCGGGAGGGACAGCCCCCCTTTTGGGAGGGCAGCGCCAATCGGGAGGATGGTCACGATCGCCGCGAGAAGGGCGGCCACGGCTACCGCGCCCACGTATCTCGTCCTGCTCATACGGATCCCCTCCTTCCCCGTTGCGGAAGGGCCCCCCCGACGCGAGGGCCCCTCCGGCTTCCCCCGTCAGATGCCCAGCATGCACTTGCCGAACGCGATGTCGCAGGCTGTCAGCAGCACCATGACCTTGTACCAGGGAGCGTCCAGGTTGAGGGTGTACTCCCGGCATTTCATGTGGTTGTTGTTGCATGCGGTCTGGTCGTTCAGCTCGCGGGCCGCGGCGAATGGAGTGACCGCGGACACGATGATGAGCCCTGCCAGGGCCAAGATCGCCAGCTTTCTCATTGGCTTTCTCCTTTCGCCCTTCTTAAAAGCAAGGCGCATGCCAGCCGACGGCCCGCGAAGGCGGAGCTCAAGCCTCTCATAATAAAAGGGGTAAAGGTCCGGCGCAGGCCGTATCGGCAACGCGAGTTGACGATCGGCAGGATCGTCCGTGAGGTACAGTCCACGTCCGGCGACCGTCGGGCGGCCGGTCAAGCCGGGAGTCAAGCCGGGGACACGTACCAAGGGTAATGTCCCCCTGGGCCTGCCCCAGGTAACACACGCACCGGAAACAAAGAAAAACTGCACAAAGAAAAACCGGGGACACGTACCAAGGGTACATGTCCCCAAGCGTCCCCAGGCGTTACTTCATCATCGGGATCTTGATGCCGTTCTTCTTGGCGCAGGCGATCGCTTCAGGATAGCCGGCGTCAGCGTGCCTTACGACGCCCATCCCCGGGTCGACCGTCAGGACGCGCTCCAGGCGTCGCCCCATCGCGGCCGTGCCGTCGGCGACGATGACCATCCCGGCATGGATCGAGAGCCCGATGCCGACGCCGCCGCCGTGGTGCACGGACACCCACGAAGCCCCGCTGACCGCGTTGAGAAGCGCGTTGAGGACGGGCCAGTCGGCGATGGCGTCCGAGCCGTCCCGCATGCCCTCAGTCTCGCGGTTGGGCGAGGCGACCGACCCCGTGTCCAAGTGATCCCTCCCGATGACGATCGGCGCGCTGATCTTCCCCGTCTTCACCAGCCGGTTGATGACGGCGCCGAAGCGGGCCCGCTCGCCGTAGCCGAGCCAGCAGATGCGCGACGGCAGGCCCTGGAACTTGACCTGGCTGCGGGCCTTGCGGATCCAGCGGGCCAGGGCCTCGTCCTCGGGGAACTCCTTGAGCACGGCCTCGTCCGTCGCGTAGATGTCCTGGGGCTTCCCGGACAGGGCCGCCCAACGGAACGGGCCCTTGCCGAGGCAGAAGAGAGGCCGGATATACTCGGGCACAAAGCCGGGGATGTCGAAAGCGCCGGCCACGCCCGCCTTCTTAGCCTGGCCGCGGATGTTGTTGCCGTAGTCGAACGCCCTGGCCCCCCGCTTCTTGAGCTCGAGCATGGCCTCGACATGCGCGGCCATCGCCGCGTACGACCGTCGGATATAGTCGGCGGGGTCCTTCTTCCTGAGCGCCATCGCCTCCGCGTAAGGCATGCCGTTCGGCACATAGCCGTTGAGCTCGTCGTGGGCCGAGGTCTGGTCGGTCAGGATGTCCGGCGTGATGCCGCGCCGCACGAACTCCGGCAGGACGTCGGCGGCGTTGCCGAGCAGGGCGATCGACAAGGGCGCCCCCTTCCGCATGGCCTCGTTAGCCAGGCGCAGGGCCTCGTCCAGGCTGCCGGTGGACACGTCGACGTAGCGGGTCTCGAGCCGCCGCTCGATCCGGTGCGGATCGACCTCGACGACGATGGCGACGCCGTCGTTCATCGTCACCGCCAGCGGCTGGGCCCCGCCCATGCCGCCGAGCCCCGCGGTCAGGGTCAGCTTGCCCTTGAGCGAGCCCCCGAAATGCTTCCGGCCCACCGCCGACAGCGTCTCATAGGTCCCCTGAAGAATGCCCTGCGTGCCGATATAGATCCAGCTGCCGGCCGTCATCTGCCCGTACATGGTCAGGCCGAGCGCTTCGAGACGCCGGAACTCGTCCCAGTTGGCCCACTGGGGGACGATCATGGCGTTGGAGATGAGGACCCGCGGCGCTTCGGCGTGAGTCTTGAACACCGCCACGGGCTTGCCAGACTGGACGATGAGCGTTTCGTCGTTCTCGAGCTTCTTCAAGCTGGCCACGATGGCCCGGTAGGCCTCCCAGCTTCGGGCGGCCCGGCCGGTCCCTCCGTACACGATGAGCTCGGCAGGTTTCTCGGCGACCTGGGGATCGAGGTTGTTCATGAGCATCCTCAGGGCGCCTTCCTGGGACCAGCCCTTGGTCGTCAGATGCGAGCCCCGCGGAGCCCGAATATTCGTGATCGGACCGCTGGATATTTTCGCCATTTTTTGTCTCCTTTGACACTTTTCGCTGGCAATATATCATAGCCGCGCGGCACGATACAAAACCGATGAGCGCTTTTCTCCCGAGACCGGGCCGGCACCAAAAAATCGTTGACCCAGGCACGAATCTGGTATACATAAGAATCGGAAAAGGAAGACATCCGTGCCTTGCACGGTCAGTTTGCGAAAAGGGCTATGATCCAGACGCACATCCTCGTTATGCACCCCACGCCCGCTGAGGCCGACCGTCTGGCCCGCCTGGCCCGCAAATACGGGCCCGTCCGGTGCGAAGCCGATCCCGAAGAGGCGCTCTCCGCCCTGGCCGGGGGCGACATCGCGGCCGTCGTCATCGACGCGTCCCTCGCCGGCTCGCACACCCTCAAGGCCATTGTCCGTCCGCCGATCGGGGTCCTCATCGTCGGCGAGGACGAGGGCCTGATCTCCCGCGCGGCCGACGAGTGGCCTCAGGACGTCGACGCCGACTTCTGCCGCACCTCCCCCGCCGAGCCCCGGGAGCTGCCGTTCCTCCGAACGCTCGGGCGCATCGTCGAGAGGGCCCGCCTCAAGGAGGAGGCGGCCTCCCTGCGGCGCTCCCTCAGTCACCAGGAGGCCAAGGTCAGGGACGTCCTCAGCGAGATCAGCGAGATCAAGGGCCTGCTCAACTCGGGCTTTCTCCGCGAGGTCGAAAAGCGCCTGGCCATCGAATCGCGCTATGTCGGGTCCCAGAAGGAGCGCCAGCGCGTCGAAGCGATCCTCCGCCGGATCTACGGGGCCGACGACGTCAGCAGCCTCCTCGACATCGTCCCCGAGATCCGCGACATCGTCCAGGCCGGGAGCGTCTCGGTCTACATCATGGAGGAGAGCGAGGCTCTCGGCCGCTACCTGAAGCCCCTCGTCTGGGACAACGCCTTCCTGACGCATTCGGATTTCTCGAAATACATCGCCCCGCTCGAGGCCCAGGACTTCGCCGCCTCGGTCGCCCGCTTCGGCCACGACATCAACGTCTCCAACCTGTCCTTCGACCGGCGCATGAGCAAGCGCTACACGTCCCTCCTCAAGACCGCGCCGCGGAACCTGCTCGGCGTGCCCATCATGCACGGGCCCAAGCTCATCGGCGTTCTCGAGGTCATCAACAAGACGGTCGCGGGCCGGCCCGAGAGCTTCACGCGCGAGGACCAGCAGATCCTTCGCGGCCTGTCCGATCACATGGCCATGGCCATGACCAAGCTCAACCTCATCCAGTACGATCCCCTGACCGGGCTCCTCCGGCCGGAGCCGTTCTTCGAGAAGGTCCTGCAGAAGGTCAACGCCCTCGGCAAGCGCCGCCGCGAGGAAGGTGCCATGGCCCTGGTCATGGGCGATGTCGACTGGTTCAAGGCTTACAACGACCGCAACGGGCAGGAGGCCGGCAACCGCCTGCTGCGCGAGCTCGGCCACGTCCTCAAGCTGGCCATCCGCGAGGAAGACCTGATCTGCCGCTATGGGGGCGAGGAGTTCCTCTTCTTCCTCCTGGGCGTCAAGGACGTCGAGGAGGCGGCCCTGCTCACGGAGCGCATCCGCAAGAGCGTCGAGGACCATTATTTCGAGCTGCAGGAATTCCAGCCGCGCGGCAATCTGACCATGTCCTTCGGCGTCACCGTGTTCCCGAAGAGCCTCGGCGACCCGTCCGCCGTCCTGACCAAGGCCGAGCTCAAACGCCTGGCCGGGGAGGCCGACCTGGCCCTGGCCGAGGCCAAGGGCAAAGAGCGCCCGGACCTCGTCACCCGCGGCGCCGTGGCCTCCCCCGTCGACAAGAACCGCGTCTGCAGCTTCGTCTGGCAGGAGCTCGGGGAGGCCGCCAGGCCCGGCGATCCGCGGCGTGGCGGCCCGGCCTTCCGCGAGAAGCGCAAGTACGACCGCTATAACGTCTCCACGCCGTTCCTCTTCCATGAAAATGGCGGATTCAAGATCGCCAAGACCGTCAACATCAGCCTCGAAGGGGCGCGCATCGTTTCCGACACGCCCCTGCCCGCGGACCCGGCCCTCGAAACGTTCCTCTTCATCGACGACAGGGCCACGCCGATCACGAGCGAGGTCATCTACTCGGAGAAAGGCGGGGGCGATCCGGGCTTCTTCTACACGGGGGTAAGGTTCCGGGACCTGAGCGCGGGCGGGATCAAGGGCCTCGAGGGCTATCTCGCTAATTTCCGGAGACGGGAACCCCTTCCCTAGCCGCTAGCTGCGCGGCGCGCCGGCCGCGGGGGCCGAGCGCCTATTCCCCTTCGATCTCCCGCTTGAGCGCCAGAAGATAGGGCAGCCGCGGCTCGATCCGGGCCTGGAAGAGCTTACGGATCTCGCCGACGCTGGACGTGAAAGCGGCGAAGTCGTCGAGGTTGCTCCAGTTCTCCATGCTCAGCCGCTCGAGCAGCCGCCGCAGGACCTGGGTGTTGATGGCGTCTTCGGTGAACCGGGGCAGCGTCCAGGAGCTCTTCTCGCACATCTTGACGACGCGCAGGAAGAGGGCCCGCAGGCCCTCCTGCCAGTTGATGAGCTCCTGTTTGATGAAGAACTGGTCCTTGGGTGATTCGGTCTGGCCGAGCTTGACGGTCAGCCGCTGGCCTTCCTCGAGCGTCCGGTCGACGGCGGCCAGGAGCTTCTCCGGGTCGGCCACGATCGTCCGGTCCTTCTGGAAGTAATGGATCTCGCCGCTCCCGTTCGCGGGTTCCGTACGGCGGTAGGATTCGACGATGGCCGCCGCCTCGTCCTCGCCGATGTCGTCGTCGTGGGGCTCGACCGGGGCCTCGGTGGCCGCGGCGGGCTCCGGCTTCGGCTCCGGCTCCGGCAGGGTCTCAGGCCGTTCCGCGGCCGGCGGCCCGGCGATGAGGTCCCGGAGCTCGGGGAGGTCCGCGGCGGCCTTGCCCGCGGCGGCGTCCATCACCGCGATCTCGTCCTCTGCGGCCGGCGTGCCGCCGAGGCGGCCGAGGCTCGCAGCGGCCGATTCGATGCTCAGGAGCTCCTTGACCTTGCGCAGCTTCTCGAGCTCCTCGTCGAGATCGATGCCGAGGGGCCTGGGCTCCTCCTCCATGACCTCGGCGATGATGCCGAAGCGCTCGCGCAGGTCGTTCTTGAGGAAGGCAGCCCGCTCCGAGGTCTTCGTCCTCAGGACCTCGAGCCGGTCCTGGATCTCGTTGACGCGCTTGATCTCATCCACGGTGGACTTGGCCAGGCTTTCGATCTCGGCCTGGAACTTGAGGACTTTCTGGCAGCGGTCGCGGGCCTCATTGAGCAGGCCGGCCCGCTGCTCCTCGAAATCGCGAACGACGACACGGTAGTCGTTGAGGGCGGTCTTTTCCTTGTCGAACTCGCGCTCGATCTCCTCTTTGCGCTTGCGGGCCGCTTCCTTCTCCCGATTGATGCGTTCGACGAGATCCGAATCGACGTCACGGAATTTCTTCTGGAGGATGCGCTCGAGCTGGTCTTCGACTTCCCGGATGACTTGAGAGGAATCCCTGAAGATGTTCGGGTCGTGTTCCATGTCCGCTCCTTGAACCTTGGCGCGACTATTATGATGACTCGGTCGCTTCAATGTCAAGGGTGAAATGGCTCAACTTGAACGTCCGAAAAAAAAGATGTATAAAAAGGCTCAGTGAGCGAAGCCGAGGTCGTTTTGATCGTCGAAGATGACAAAAAACGGGCAGAAATTTGCGCATTTTTGTCGAGATTCGGCATCGATGTCGACGCCCGGAAGAGCCTTCCGAAGCCGCCCGAGGCGATCGAGCTGCAGCGGCTGAAGAAGGAGCTGGCCCGCCACATCCGCAAGTCGCGGGAGCTCGAGGAAGCCTACGACACGACGCTCGAGAACTTCATGGCCGCGCTCGACCTGCGCGACGTCGAGACCTACGGCCACTCCAAGACGGTCGCCCGCTATACCCACGTCCTCGCCGAAGCGGCCGGCATCCGCGATCCGCGGAAGCTCGAGAGCATCCGAAAGGGCGCCCTCCTCCACGATTCCGGCAAGATGGCCATCCCCGACTCCATCCTGAAGAAACCCGGACCGCTCGGCCCCAAGGAATGGGAGGTCATCAAGCGCCATCCCGCCCTCGGCTACGGCCTGGTCCGGGACGTCAAGCTTGTGCGCGAGGTCGGCGACATCATCCTCTGCCACCATGAGCGTTACGACGGCTCGGGCTATCCGAAGGGGCTCAAGGGCGAGGCCATCCCGATCGAGGCGCGGATCTTCGCCGTGGCCGACACGCTCGACGCCGTCACCTCCCACCGCCCCTATCGCGGGCCGCGGGACTTCAAGGCCGCGCGGCTCGAGCTCGAGGCGAACGCCGGCCGCCAGTTCGATCCCGAGGTCGTCGGCGTTTTCCGCGGCATGGACCTGGCCGTCTGGGAAAAGATCCGCTTCGAGACGACGCGGCTCATGCCGCCCTTCGACGGATCCCGCTTCCCGATGCCCGCGCGGTAGGCCGGCCACGCTCTCCGCAACATCCGGCTTCCCCCGGCCGTATATAGGGACGGACGAGTCTACGCTAGAAAAAGAAAGGAAGGCCCTATGAAAAGATCCCGGTTCCTGACGTTCCTCCTCCTCGGCATCGCGGCCTCGGCCGCCCTCGCGGGCTGCGGAAAGGCGGACGGCGCCGCCCGGATCGCGCGCGTCGAGAACGGCCTGCAGACGCCTATCGTTATCCAGGGCGACCCGACGGGGAACATTCTCGACCGGATGAAGCACTACGGCATCCCGGGCGTGAGCGTCGCCGTCTTCGACAAGGACCGCATCGTGTGGGCCAAGGGATACGGCGTCATGGACGTCGACACGAAGGAGCCTGTCACCGAGAAGACGCTCTTCGTGGCCGGTTCCATCAGCAAGCCCGTCGCGGCCATGGGGGCCCTGAAGCTCGTCGAAGAGGGGAAGATCCGCCTCGACGACAACATCAATGCCGTGCTGACCACGTGGAAGCTCCCTGAGAACGAGCTGACCGCGGAGCACCCGGTGACGCTTCGCCAGCTCCTCAGCCATAGCGGCGGGACGACGGTCCACGGCTTCCGCGGCTATGCCGAGGGCGAGCCCGTCCCCTCGATCACGGACATCCTCGACGGAAAAGGCAACTCCCCGGCCGTCCGTGTCGACCTCGAGCCGGGCAAGCAAATGCGCTATTCCGGCGGCGGAGTCACCGTCATGCAGTTGGCCCTGGCCGATGTCGAAAAGGCGCCCTTCCCGGAGATCCTCCGGACCAAAGTCCTCGAGCCGATCGGGATGACGAGCAGCTCGTACGAGCAGACCTTCACCCCGGAGCGGCTGAAGCTCGCCGCCTCGGGGCACGATGCGCAGGGCAAGGTCATCCCGGGAAAACGCTTCGCCTATCCGGAGATGGCCGCGGCCGGGCTGTGGACAACTCCGACCGATCTGGCCAAGTTCGCCATCGAGGTCCGGCGCTCCGCCCTGGGAAAGTCGAACAAGGTCCTGTCGAAAGAGACGGCGGCGCTGATGCTGAAGCCCCAGATCGCCGTCGGCGGGAAGCCAGGAGATGGCCCTTGGCCTGTTCCTCGAAGAGCACGATGGCGAGGTCTATTACGGCCACGGTGGGCAGGACGTCGGCTTCATCGCCCAGCTTGTGGCCGACCGCGACGGCGGCTACGGCGCGGCCATCATGACCAACTCAGACGGACGCGCGGGTGCGCTCATCGGGGAGATCCTCCGAGAGCGATCGCCGCCGAATACGGCTGGAAGAGCTTCGTTCAGCCGGCGCTGCTCGCCGCTGATCGTGGAAACGAGCGCCCTCGAAAAATTCCAGGGACGCTACCGGTACCGGCTCGGACGACGTCCTCACGATCTCGCTCCGGGACGCGAAGCTCTCCCGGGCCGCAAACGGAGGGAAGCGAGTTCGAGCTCGTGCCGGTCGCCGCGGGCGAGTTCGTCCGCAGGGACGCCCAGGTCCGCTATCGTGTTCGGCAAAGCGGGCGAGGTGACGTTCATCTCCCCCGCGGGAAGCGATCGGCCGCCCGGCTGGCAGACGGGACGAAAGGTTCCGCTTGAGCTCCTCCAGGAAGGCCGGTTGGAGGAGGCCTTGACCGGCTATCGCGACCTTTGGACGAAGGACCCGAAGGACCCGGCGGTCGAGGAAGGGCGGATCAACGCGCTTGGCTATACGCTCCTCAGGAGCGGCAAGCCCGCCGCGGCCGTGGTCCTATTCGAGTTTAACGTCGAGCGCTTCCCGGACTCCTGGAACGCGCACGACAGCCTGGGCGAGGGCTACGCCGCCCTGGGGAAGACCGACCTGGCCGTGCGGAGCTACGAGAGGTCGCTCGACCTCAACCCCGGCAACGCCAACGGCCGGACGATGCTTAACAGGCTGAAAAAATAGGTTCATCTCCCATTCCCGGGAAATTCCTCTCGAGGCTGCGATGGATATCGCCACAAAGCCCCCGTGAGGGAAGGGGGACCGGCGGGGAGCGGAGTCTTCGAAGCGACCATCAGAAGTATGGCGGAGCAGCCCGGAGCCAGACTTCTGAGAAATATCTTTAAAAAGCGCTTTTCTAAGAGATTTCGTAGAATCGCGACGTCGAGTGCTCAGCCGCGACTCTGCAGGTCGCTCGCGAGAGCTCGCTTCCCGCCGATCCTGAGCAAAGCCGGAGAAAGGGATGTCCCGGTTTCGGGAGATGAGCCAAAAAATAGCCGGTTCCCGCGAAGGCGGAACGGGCGTATAATCGGGCCTATCCCTTTCTCAGGAGGACCTCATGCGTAAGTCCCTGTCCCACCCGGCCGCCGCGGCCGTATTCATCGCCCTCGTCGTCCTGGCCGCGCCTTTCCTGGCCGCCCAGGCCTCCAAGGTCGACATCCCCTTCCAGAAATTCGTTCTCGACAACGGCCTGACGCTCATCGTCCACGAGGACCACAAGGCCCCCATCGTCGCCTTCAACGTCTGGTACCACGTCGGCTCGAAGAACGAGAAGCCCGGCAAGACCGGCTTCGCCCACCTCTTCGAGCACCTCATGTTCAACGGCAGCGAGAACTACAACGACGACTACTTCAAGCCCATGCAGAAGGTCGGCGCGACCGACCTCAACGGCACGACCAACGAGGACCGGACCAATTACTTCGAGAACGTCCCCGTCCCGGCCCTCGACCTCGTCCTGTGGATGGAGTCGGACCGCATGGGCCACCTCAAGGGCGCCATCACCCAGGCCAAGCTCGACGAACAGCGCGGCGTCGTCCAGAACGAGCTGCGCCAGGGCTACAACGAGCCCTTCGGCATCACCGAGGACCTCATCTGCAAGGGCACCTACCCGCCCGGCCACCCCTACTCCTGGTCCGTCGGCGGCTCGATCGACGACCTCAGCAGCGGCAAGCTCGAGGACTTCCAGACCTGGTTCTCGACCTACTACGGCCCGAACAACGCCGTCATCGCCATCGCCGGCGACATCGACGCCAGGACGGTCCTCGAGAAGGTCAAGAAGTACTTCGGCGACATCCCGCCCTCGCCGCCGATCGCCCGGCCGACGGCCTGGGTCGCCAAGATGGCCGGCGCCCACCGCGAGTCCGTCCAGGACCGCGTCGCCCAGGCCCGCCTCTACAAGCTCTGGAACGTGCCGGGCTGGGGCACCGAGTGCGCCGACATGCTCGACCTCGCGAGCTCCATCCTGGCCGACGGCAAGACCTCGCGGCTCTACAAGCGCCTGATCTACGACGACCAGATCGCCAGCTCCGTCAACTGCTCCATCAACACCCGCGAGATCGGCGGGCAGTTCGCCATCCAGGCCGACGCCAAGCCCGGCGTCGAGCTGGCCAAGGTCGAGAAGGCCATCGACGAGGAGCTGGCCAAGTTCCTCAAGGACGGCCCGACCGCGGCCGAGCTCGAGCGGGTCAAGATCCAGGCCCGGGCCCGCTTCATCCAGGGCGTCGAGCGGATCGGCGGCTTCGGCGGCAAGTCCGACCTGCTGGCCTCGAGCATGGTCTACGGCGGCTCGCCCGACGCCTACAAGAAGACCCTCCAGCACATCGAAGAGGCCACGGTGGACTCGGTCAAGGAGAGCGCCAACCACTGGCTCTCCGACGGCGTCTACATCCTCGAGGTTCAGCCCTACCCGGCGCTTAAGGCCGGCGCGTCCGACGTCGACCGCAAGGCCATGCCGGCCGTCGGCCCGGCGCCTCAGGTCACTTTCCCGGCCCTCCAGAGGGCCACGCTCGGGAACGGGCTCAAGGTCCTGCTGGCCGAGCGCCACAACATCCCCGTCATCCATTTCGCCTTGAACATCGACGCGGGCTACGCGTCCGACCAGGGCGGCCTCCCCGGCACGGCGTCCCTGGCCATGAACATGCTCGACGAGGGCACGGCCAAGCGGACCTCGCTCCAGATCAGCGACGAGCTGGCCATGCTCGGCGCCAGCCTCGGCGCGGGCTCGAACATCGACGTGTCGTCCGTCTCCCTGACGACGCTCAAGGACAAGCTCGACCCGGCGCTCGCGATCTACGCCGACGTCATCCTCGACCCCGCCTTCCCCGAAGCGGACTTCCAGCGGCTTCAGAAGCTCCAGATCGCCCGCATCGCCCAGGAGAAGGCCTCGCCCTTCGGCATGGCCCTGCGGGTCTTCCCGCGGCTCGTCTACGGCGCCGGCCATCCCTACGCCATCCCCTTCACCGGCTCCGGCTACGCCGACACCGTGGCCAAGATCACCCGGGCCGACCTCGTCAAGTTCCACAAGACCTGGTTCAAGCCCTCGGGGGCGACACTGATCGTGGTCGGCGACACGACCATGGCCGAGCTCAAGCCCAAGCTCGAAGCGCTCTTCAAGGGCTGGGCGGCCGGCCAGGCCCCGGCCAAGAAGATCCCGGTCGTCCCGATCGCGGCCAAGCCGGCCGTCTACATCATGGACAAGCCGGGCGCGCCCCAGTCCATGGTCGTCTGCGGCCACCCCGCGCCCTCGTCGGCCGACCCGGACAACGTCGCCATCACGACGATGAACACGATCCTCGGCGGCGACTTCGTCTCGCGCATCAACATGAACATCCGCGAGGACAAGCACTGGAGCTACGGCGCCCAGAGCGCCCTCCCCGGCGCCCGCGGCCAGCGGCCCTTCCTGGTCCTCGCGCCCGTGCAATCGGACAAGACCAAGGAGACCATGGTCGAGATCAAGGCCGAGCTCGAAGGCATCCTGGGCAAGAAGCCCATCACCCAGGACGAATTCGCCAACGCCAAGAACAGCATCGTCCTGGGCCTGCCCGGCCAGTGGGAGACCATGGGGGCCGTCCTGGGATCGCTCGAGGAGATGGTCGAGTACGGCCTCGCCGGACGACTACTACCAGAAGTATCCGGGCCTCGTGCAGAAGCTGACGATCGACGACCTGGCCAAGGCCGCCAAAAAGACCATCCATCCCGACGCGCGTCGACCTGGATCGTCGTCGGCGACCGGGCCCAGATCGAGCCCAAGATCCGGAGCTCGGCTTCACGGACGATCTTCGTCATCGACGCCGACGGCAACATCGTGAAATAGGAGGAGTGCTCTCCCGTGGCTAACGGCTCGGGCTGGCGGCCCTTTCTCCGCTACGACGAAAAACAGGACCGGCCGCAGCTCAGCTGGGCGCTCGTCCGGCGGGCGATGGCCTACGGCCGCCCCTACTTCGGGCGGATCGCGGTCATGCTGGCCATCATCCTGGTCACGACCCTGCTCGGCCTGGCCCCGCCGCTGCTCATACGGAACCTGATCGACCAGGCCCTGCCGAAGGGCGACATGCATCGCCTGACCCTGCTGGCCCTGGGCATGCTGGCCGTGCCCCTCGTCAACGGGCTGCTCGGGGTCGCCCAGCGCTACCTCGGGGCCTCCGTCGGCGAGGGGGTCATCTGCGACCTGCGGACGGAGCTTTTCGACCATCTCCACCGCATGTCCCTGCGCTTCTTCACCCACACGAAGACCGGCGAGCTCATGTCGCGGCTGAACAACGACGTCATCGGCGCGCAGCGGGCGGTCAGCGGGACGATCGTCGACGTATTCACCAACTCCGTCACGCTCGTCAGCGCGCTCGTGATCATGCTGCGCCTCGAGTGGCGCCTGACGCTCCTGGCCATCGCCGTCCTGCCGCTCTTCCTCGTCCCGGCCCGCCTGCTCGGCAAGAAGCTGCGGACGATCGTCCGCCAGCAGATGACGCTCAACGCCGAGATGAACGCCATGATGGACGAGACCCTCAACGTCAGCGGGGCGCTCCTCGTCAAGCTGTTCGGCCGCGGGCCCGACGAAGTGTCCCGGTTCAGGGGCCGGGCCGAGCGCGTCCGCCAGGCGGGCGTGCGCCAGGCCTACATGATGCGCTGGTTCTTTCTCACGGTCAGCCTGATCAGCGCCGTCGGCACGGTCGTCGTCTTCTGGGGCGGCGGCCTGCTCGTCCTGCGCGGCGCCGGCTTCACCATCGGCACCATGGTCGCCTTCACGGCCTACCTGGGCATGCTCTACGGGCCGCTCTCGGCCCTGACCAACGCCCGCATGGACCTGGCCACCTCGCTCGTCAGCTTCGAGCGGGTCTTCGAGGTCATCGACCTGCCGCTCGAGATCGCGGAACGGCCGGACGCGAAGGCCCTCGAAGCCGTCCGGGGACATGTCCGCTTCGACAAGGTCTCGTTCAGCTACCAGCCGGACGACGATGCCGAGGAAGCCGCGGCCGCGGGCCTGGCCGAAGTCGTCCGGTTCGGCGGTCCCCGCAGCCCGGCCACGATGGCCCCTCCCCTGTCGCAGGAGGGGGGCAAGCTGAAGAAGGCCGCGAAGAAAGCCGGGAACGGAACGCCCCCGGATCAGGCTTCCCGCCGCCCGCACCTGGGCCCTCCGCGACATCAGCTTCGAGATCCGAGCCGGGCCAGCTGGCCGCGCTCGTCGGGCCGAGCGGGTCCGGCAAGACGACCGTCACCTACATGCTGCCTCGGTTCTACGATCCGACGGAAGGCACGGTCAGCATCGACGGCCACGACCTTCGCGATCTCACCCTGGGCACGCTGTCGGAGCAGATCGGCATGGTGACGCAGGAAACGTTCCTCTTCAACGACAGCATCCGGGCCAATCTCCTCTACGCGAAGCCCGAGGCCTCGCCGGCCGAGATCGAAGCGGCCTGCCGCGCGGCCAATATCCACGACTTCATCGCCGGCCTGCCGGAAGGCTACGACACCGTCGTCGGCAACCGCGGCTACCGGCTCTCGGGCGGCGAGAAGCAGCGCGTGGCCATCGCCCGGGTCATCCTCAAGAACCCGCGCATCCTCGTCCTCGACGAGGCCACGTCGTCGCTCGACAGCCAGTCCGAGGCCCTCATCCAGGACGCCCTCGAGCGCATCATGAAGAGCCGGACGAGCCTCGTCATCGCCCACCGCCTGAGCACGATCCTGGCGGCCGACGTCATCCTGGTCCTGGAAGCGGGCCGCCTCGTCGAGCGCGGCACGCACGCCGAGCTTCTGGCCAAGGGCGGGCTCTACGCCGCGCTTTACGAAACACAGTTCAACGATCGGGGAATCAGGGCTCCGAGGATAGGCTCGACCCAGCGGCCCTTGTCGATGTCGTAGACGATGAAATCCGAATCGAACTGCCAGTAGGCCCAGGCCCAACCCCTCGCCTCCGCGGCGCGCGCGACGCGGTCGGTGTACCGGACGCGGGACTCCATCGGGGCCTTGTCATAGGCGCCGAACTCGCCGAGCAGGATGGGCCGGCGGTGCTTCTCCGACCAGGCCTGGACGCGGTCGAAGTCGGCGTCCAGGCGCTTGATCTCCTGCGGACTGCCCCAGCTCACCCCCGACAGCTTGACGGTCTCGGGCATCCACGGCGCCCCCTGATGCGTGAAGGGGAAGGGCTCGTAGTAGTGGACGGTCACGACGATGTTCCGGTCGGCTTCGGGCAGCTCGAGCTTGTCAAGATAGCCGATGCCGTTCCACATCGGCGGGCCGACGACCACGGTGCGGCCGGGATTCGCCGCCCTGATGACGGCCAGGGCCTCGACGAGCCAGGCGTTCCAGAGCGGCGGCATCGAGCTTGCCGTTCGGCTCGTTGAGGATCTCGAAGACGAGCGCTTCGGGCTTGTCCTTATAGCGCTCCCCGATCTGCTTCCAGAAGGCCGTGAGGCGCGGCTTGAACGCCGGCGGGTCCTTGGCGACATCGTTGAAGTTGTGGAGGTCCAGGATGACGTTGAGGCCCGCGGCGAGGGCGCTCTCGACGGCCCAATCGAGCGTCGCGAGCCAAGCCTCGGGCAGCTTGTAGATCGGGGCTTTGCCCATGCGCTGGAGCGCGTGCAGGTTGATGCGCACAGTCTCAAATCCGGCCTCCCGGATGAGCTGGAAATGCTTTTCTTGGAAGCGGGCCTTCTTGGGGTTCTTCCAGACGGCGTCGTAGCCGAGGATATTGACCCCGCGGCCCAACCGTTTGACCTGATCGAAGGCGTCAGCGGAGGGGGCTGATCGGCGCCCCCGGCGCCAGCACGAACGCGGCAAGAAGAAATGCGATGACGATCCCGGGGAACCGACGGTCTCTCTTCATCTGCGCCTCCTGCCTTCTTATCGCACCTTTTGCATCCTGAATCAATCGGGCCCGCCCCTTCCTTTTCCTGCGGCGGATGTCATAGAATCGTCGTGACCGGGCCGCTAGGCCGGCCGGGGAAGGAGGCTGAAATGAGACGTCGCCGATTCATCGAGCTGGCCGGGGCCGCGTCGGCCGGAGCTATCATGGCCGGGACGGGCGCGGCGTCGCTAACCGGCATGCCCGCCGCGGCCCGCATGACGGCCGAACCCCTCCTGGCCAAAGATGTCGCCGCCTATCTGCGGTCGCTCGCCGAGGTCGAGGAGCCGTCCGTCGACCGCATCGTCATCGGCGACCCCGGGACCGAGGTGACCGGCATCGGGACGTGCTGGCTCCCCTACTGGGACACCTGCCGTCAGGCGGTCCGCGACGGGGTCAATCTGCTCGTCGTCCACGAGCCGGCCTTCTATACCCACTGGGACCTCGACGAGAAGAGCCCGGACCTTTTCGCCGCCTCGGCCGCCGGCAAGGAAGCCTACGGGAAGGCCGTGCTCGTGAAGAAGGACTGGATCCTCACCAACAAGCTGGTGATCATCCGCTGCCACGACGTTCTCGACAAGATCGGCGGGTTCGGCATCCCCTTCGCCTTCGGCCGGCTGCTTGGATTCAGCGGCGACGACATCATCCGCTCGGAGCCGTATTACAACGTCTATCGCACGGCGCCCCGGCCGGCCATCGAAGTGGCCCGGGCGATCGCCCGGAAGATGGCGGACGTCCGGCAGCCGGGCGTCGCCTTCTACGGGGACAGGGGCCGCTCCGTCGCATCGGTCGGCGTCGGGACGGGCTGCTTCTGCGATCCCATCGAGTTCATGGGCCTCGCGCCGGACCTCTTCGTCGCCATCGATGACGTCGTCAGGACCTGGACCCAGACGGTCTATGCACGGGACACCGGGCACCCCCTGGTGGTCGTCAACCACGGCGCGACCGAGGAGGCCGGCGTCCGCGGTCTCTCCGAGTTCCTGAAAAAGCATTTCTCCGAGCGGCCGGTCATCCACTACGCCCAGGGCTGCGGCTACGAGTGGGTGACGGGCGGCGGCGCGTGACGATCATCCGCACGTCCTTTCCCGGCTTCATCCTGGCCTTGGCCCTCGGGCTGTTCGCTCTCCCGACCCTCGCGTTCGACCGGATCGACGTGACGATCACGCCGCGACGCCCCGAGCCGGGCGATGCGGTCATCATCAGGATCCAGGCGCCCGAGAGCGCCGGCGAGGTCCGTGCCGCGCTCCTGCGCCCCTCGACGGGACAGGCGCCCCTCGTTTTGAAAGCCGGGCCGGCGGGTCCGGGCGCAAGTTCGTTCGAGGCCACGCTCACCCTCGGCGCCGGCGACCCCGAAGGCCTTTACGCCATCCATGCCTGGACGGGCGACGAAAAGGCGCCCCGGGCCATCGGCAAGGGCTGGTTCCTCCGCGGCCGCATCCTCCTCGACTATCCCATCCTGAGCCTGGTCGACCCGAAGAGGCCTGAGGCCGACATCCGGGCTTACCTCGACGACATCCATGGACTCGGCCTGAACTTCCTCATCGTCCATGTCCTCATGGACCCCAAGAAAGCCTACTACCCTTCGAAGATCGCCAGAACGGACGTAAAGCCTGGCACGCCCGGAGATTACGTCGAGACGTTCCTCCGGCACGCCGACCGCCTGGGCTTTCCCTGCCTTCTTTCCGTCTCCTGGGACATGACCCATGAGACGGATTACTCGACGGCGCCGGCCGAGATCCGGTCCCTCATCGGCGAGCTCTGGGCGCTTTACGGCCATCACCCCTCCCTCACCGGGTTCTATTCCTACCAGGAAGGCAGCGGCACCTACCTCGTACCCTACCTTCGGGACTTCTGCGGCCACGTCAAGACGCTCCATCCGAACCTCCTCGCGTCGTGCGCGCCGTACGTCGACGATCCCCTGCTCTCCGGCTACTTGGCTATGCTCGACTCGCTCGACCTGGTCATTTTCCAAGGCCAGACCATGGCCTCGTTCCGTCCCGACAACGTCAAGCGCTTTCCCCTGCGGCGGGTCCGGGACCTCTGCGGCGTCGGCATCGGCGGCAAGTGGCTCCAGGACAAGATCGCCATCACCCACACGGAGCTCTTCGGCTATCTCGAAAACCGCGTCTCCAAGGACCACGCCACGACGACCTACGAGAACGTCCTCGGCCAGATCCTGAGCGCGGCCACGGCGGCCGGGTCGGACGGCATCAGCTTCTTCACCTATCACGCCAATATCCACGGCCCCGGCCGCAAGCCCTCAAAGGACATCGCCCGGGCCCGCGAGGCCGTCGTCGACGGGCTCGCGGCCTACAATCTCATCTGGGCGAAGATCGCCCGCGGCCCGAACCCGGTCGCTTTCTATTATCCGTGGGAAGATTGGGTCATCGAGCGCTTCGTCAACTCCTACGTGCCGGCGTTCGACGCCTTCCGGCGGCTCGGGGTCGCGGCCGATTTCGTGCCCTTCTCCCCGACCGCCAAGGAGTCCCTCTATCCCTTTTATCCCTATGCCCCGAACGAGGACGCCCTCGCCCGCCTCCTCGAAAAGAGGATCGCCATTGTCCTGCCCGACGTCTCCGGCTTCCAGGCGACCGACAGCCGCTTTGTCCAGGCGTTCCTCGAGCGCGGCGGCGCGGTCCTGGCCTTCGGCCCGCAGCTCCCCATGGGCAACACCTATGACAGGGACAAGCTGCTCGGCGCCGCGGAAGGGACGGAGGTCCCCCGCAAGGCGATCACGGCGAGGAATCCGGCGGGAATCCGGGTGAAGGGAGGGGCCCGGATCGGGCTCGGTGGGGATCAGGCCTGGGCCGGCTGGAAGCCGGCAGGCAAGACCAAGGTCGTCGCGGAGTTCGAGGACGGCTCGGCGGCCGTGTTCATGAACCGCGTCGGGAAGGGCATTGTCGCCTCGTTCGCGATGGACGCGGCGACCGCGGCCCGGGACCTTCCCAATGTCGTCCGCGACGTCCTCGACGCCGCGATGGCCGTTACGGGCGGCCAACGCGCCGTCGATATCCTGGGGACGACCGAGGACGTCGACCTCGCCTCGTGCTTCGTTCCCGGCGGCGTCCGCGCCGCCGTCGTCAATCACTCGGCCGAGGCGATCGAAGTTGAGATCGTCCCGCTCTCGCAGGCGGCGGAACCCGGTCAGAAACGAGGGCCGGGCTCACTTCAAGCCGCCAAGTGGACGGACCTCGTGACCGGGAAGAGCCAACCGGGACGGGCCTCCGACGGCGCCATCACCGTCAGCATTCCCGCCCGGGGCTATATCTGCTGGGAGTACAAGAATAAATATTGATAGGCCCGCGTCTCAGGCTCGGCGCGCCGTGATGACCCGGGGCTTGCCGGCCAGGTCCCAGGCCGTCTCGATCTCGGTCCAGCGCCGGCTGAACAGGCCGAGCACCTTGTCCCGCTGTCCCTCGCCGATCTCGAAGATGAGGTAGCCGCCCGGCTTGAGGAACGTCCGGGCCCGGCGGACGAGCCGCTCGATGAGCTCGATCCCGGACTCGCCGGCGACGAGCGCCCGCCTCGGCTCGAAATCCCTCACATCCGGCGGCAGCGTCTCCCACTCCTCGCGCGAGACGTACGGCGGGTTGGAGACGATGAAGTCGAACCGGGCGCCCGTGCCGTAGAAGGCCGAGAACAGGTCGCTCCGCCGGAACTCGATATGTTTGGCCTTCTGGCGGGAGGCGTTCCGGCGGGCGACGCGCAGGGCCCTCTCGGAGACATCGACGGCCTGGATGCGGGCCCGGGGCAGCTCCCTGGCCAGGGCGACGGCGATGCAGCCGCTGCCCGTCCCGACGTCGAGGATGGATTCGCTCTCGCGGGTCGAGAGCTCGAGGACCTTTTCGACCAGGCCTTCGGTCTCGGGCCTCGGCACGAGCACCGACGGCGTCACTTCGAAAGGGATCGACCAGAACTCCTTGGTCCCGGTGAGATGGGAGAGCGGCACGCCGTCCAGGCGCCTGGCGACGAGCCGCCGGAAGAAGGCCTCGGCTTTCGGCGGGCACGGCCGCGCCGGCGCGGCCAGGTAGCGCTCTTCGGTCAGTCCGGCCGCCCGGAGGAGGAGCACCTTGGCTTCGAGAATGGCCTGGGGCCGGTCGCCGAGAAGGGCGACGCCGCCACGGAAAAGATCGATGAGGGTCGTGTTAGCTTCCAACGTTCCTGGCCTGGCCGGCGGCGGGCCCGGTCTCGCCGAGCGCCTCGGCTTGGGCCTGGAGGACGAGATGGTCCAGGATCTCGTCGAGGTCCCCGTCGAGGACGCCCTCGATGTTGTGGAAGTTCTCGTTCAGCCGGTGGTCGGTGATCCGGGACTGGGGGAAGTTGTAGGTCCGGATCTTCTCGCTCCGCTCCCCCGTGCCGACCTGGGAGCGGCGGTGGTCGGCGATCTTCGACTGCTGCTCCCTCTGGGCGATGTCCATGAGCCGCGAGCGCAGGACTTTCAGCGCCTTCTCTTTGTTGCGGTGCTGGGATTTCTCGTCCTGGCAGGAGACGACGAGGCCCGACGGCTTGTGGGTGACGCGGATCGCGGTGTAGTTCCGGTTGACGTTCTGGCCGCCCGGCCCGGACGAGCCGAAGGCCTCGATCTTGAGGTCCTTGGGGTCGAGCTTGAGGTCGATCTCCTCGGCTTCCGGCAGGACGGCCACCGTCGCGGTCGAGGTGTGGATACGGCCGGAGGCCTCGGTCTTGGGCACGCGCTGGACGCGGTGGACGCCGCTCTCGTACTTGAGCACCGAATAGGCGCCCTGGCCGCGGATCTCGCCGATGGCTTCCTTGATCCCCCCGATCGGCGAGATGCTCGTGTCCATGACCTCGAACTTCCAGCCCCTCTTTTCGGCGAACCGGGAATACATCCGCAGGAGGTCCTGGGCGAACAGGGACGCTTCGTCGCCCCCCGCCCCGGCCCGGATCTCGAGGATGACGTTCTTGCTGTCGTTGGGGTCCTTGGGAATGAGCATCGTCCGGAGCTCGCCGGCCAGGGCCTGCTCCCGGGATTCGAGCTCCCCGACCTCGACCTCGGCCATGGCCTTGAGATCGGGGTCCGTCGCCGGATCGTCCAGGATGTGGCGGGCCTCTTCGCTGCCCTTGCGGACGCGCTTCCACTCCTCGTATTTCCGGAAGACGGGCTCGATCTCGGCCCGTTCCTTGGACAGCTCGCGGATCTTCTGGGGGTTGGCGGCGATAGCGGCGTCGGAGAGGGCCGCGGTCAGCTGGCGGTACTTGTCCTCGATCGCCAGGAGTTCCTGGATCATCGCGAGGATTTTTTCTTCTTCGCCTGGCTCTTGATGTCCCTGGACCGGAGGTCCTTGGCGGCCTTGATGTCCTTGGCCCGGAGGTCTTTGGCGGCCATGATGTCCTTGGCGTCGCCGAATTTCTTTTTGAACTTCTCGACGCGGCCGGCGCTGTCGATGAACTTCTGCTTGCCGGTGAAGAACGGATGGCACTGGGAGCAGATCTCGACCCGGATCTCCTTCTTGGTGGACCTCGTCACGAACGTGTTGCCGCAGGCGCAGGTCACGGCGCATTCCTGGTATCCGGGATGGATGTCTTTTTTCATGGAACGATCTCCTTGAGCGCGGTATTATAGCAGAATCTAGGCGCCGCCGCAAAAGGTGGGGATCTCGGCCGACCGCCTCTCGAAAGCGTCCCGGTCCACGGTGAATTCCAGGCCTTTGAGGCCCGTTTTCACGGCCTCCTTGTAGCGCCGGGAATCGAAATAGTCCTTGAGCGGGCGGGTGAAGGGGTGGAGCTGTTCCTCGGCCTGCCACTCGTAGACGGAGCCGTCCGCGCGCCTGAGACAGTTCAGGTGGACGACCCAGGCCAGCTGGCGGAAGGGCATGTGGCTGAAGGCGCGGCGGATGGCCAGGACCTCGGCTTCCTTGCGCGGGTCCCAGAAGTGGAAGTAGCGCGAGAAGAGGACGCCGTTGTGGAAATAGGCCGGGAAGGCCAGGAGGCAATCCTTGCGGGTCAGCCGGCCGAGGTAGACGAAAAGGTCCATGATCTGCAGCCGCATGCTTAGCCCCGGCCGGATCTGCCCCGGAAGCGGCGAGAAGGGCTCGCCCCGCTTGGCCAGGGGGTTCTGGAGCGTCAGCCACTCGAAGGCCAGGGCCTTCTGCGGCGGGAGGGCCGGCAGGCCCGGCACGGTCGGCCGGGTCGCGAACTCGCACTCCTTGACCTTGACGTCGACGATAAGGTTCTCGGGCCCCGGCTCGCGGAAGAAGATCTGGAGCCTCTGGAGCGGGTAGTCGGAGGAATCGAGCTCGTAGGCGAGCGGCCAGAGGAACCGCTTGCGGGCCTCCTTGAGGAAGCCCTTCTTGTTGAGGACGGCCAAGACCTCGTTGACCGAGTAGCGGCCGAGAAAGAGGGAGCTGCCCCGCTTGACGTGGAGCTCGGAGAAGATCTCGTTCTCGTCGACGAGGGGCGCGTCCTTCCAGAAAGGATCCGCTCCCCCTGTCTTCTTCATGCCCTCATTTTAAGCGAACGGGGCTTCGCGGGCAAGCGCGGCTTGGACGGCCCGGCCGCGGGACCGGCCGCGGCGGCCCCTGCTTCGGCGGGGAGCGGCGAGAAGAGGAGCAGGATGTCGTCGCTCAGGGCCACCCGGCGCTCGAGCTTGAAGTCGCCGAGCTTCGGCTTGATCTTGAAGAAGTGGCGCAGGACGATGAGCCCCCCGGGCTTGAGCAGGCCGCGCTTGCGGACGACCTTGAGCGGGTTCCTCTCCTCGAGGAGCCGGTAGGGCGGGTCGAGGAAGATGAGGTCGAAGCGGACGCCCTGCTTGGCGAGGTCGATGACGGCCCGGTTGAACTCGCGATGGAGGACGACGGACTTCTCCTCGGCCTCGCACTTGGCGACGTTCTGCTTGATGACCTTGATCGAGGGGTAGAACTCGTCGACGAAGACGCAGGTCGCGGCGCCGCGGCTCAGGGCCTCCAGGCCGATCGAACCCGTCCCGGCGAAGCCGTCGAGGCAGACGCTGCCGCGGACCCGGTCGCCGAGGATGTTGAACAGGGCCCCCTTGACCTTGTCCTGCATGGGCCGGACCGAGGTGCTGGGCACGAGCTTGAGGCGGCGCCCTTTGTAGATGCCGCTGATGATCCTGATCATTTCAGTAGATGATGACGACCTGCCCGGGCCGGCTCTCGAGCCTCTGCACGCCGGGCGGCAGCTCGTACCAGTCGTTGAGGCTCGTCGGCTCGACGCCCTGCAGACGGGAGACGACGCCGATGACGACGTCGACGAAGGCCGGCACGATGGCCTGGGTGCCGAGATAGAGCTTGTCCATGTTGATGCGGATCCTGCCGTTCTCCGTTTCGACGCGGGCGGCGAAGAGCAGGTCCTGTTTCTGGGCCATGATGCCCGAGGCCTGGGGCTTGCCGAGATCGATGGCGATGCGGCCCTCGATCCGGTTGCCCGCCAAGAGCTTGAACTCCGCCGCCTTGATGTACGGCCCGAACTCGGCCTCGACGCGGCAGGCGGCGTAGGCATTGAGCTCGGCCTCCGAAAACGTCAGGCTGCGGGAGCCGGATTTGGGGGCGGGCGGGGCCGTGAGCGGCCGCGTCGGCGCCGGACGCGCCGCTTCCGCCTCGATCCTCTCGAGGGCGGCGAAGATGGCCGCCGCCTTGGCCTTCACTTCGGGCGGCACTCCGGCGGAGACGGCGCCCGCGGCGGCCGCGAAGACCACGGCGGCCGCGAGGACCGACGTCAGGGTGAGGCGCTTTCGGAGGATCATCTCGAGCTTCCGCCACCATGTTAGCAGATAAGGGGGATCGAGGAAACAGGCGGGATCAGCGGGGGGACGGCCGGAGAAGCGTCCTCTTCTTAGATATTTCGCAGAAACCCGCCTGCGTGTATGCTCCGGCGGATTTCTGCCCTCCGCTCACTCCCGTTCGCTACGGTCGGTGGGCGGAGGGAACAGGCGAGGAATGTCAATAATGGGCGAGCGTGCCGTCCTTTTTGGCCTTGCGCACGGCCAGCCGGAAGGCGACGAGGCTCGCGGGAAGGAGGACGGCGCCGAACGCCGCCAGCGCGGCGACGTCGGGCAGGACCTCGGCGAACGAGGCCGAGGCCAGGAGGCTCTTTCTCATGCCGTCGAGGGCATAGGTGACCGGCAGGAGCGAGGAGATCCAGCGGATCCACGGCGGCAGGAGCGCGACGGGAAAGACGACCCCGCCGAGCAGGCCCGAGACCGTGCCCATGATCCAGCTGAAGGGGTTGCCGGTCTTGTAGACGAGGATGAAGCTCGCCGACAGGACGCCGACGCTGAGGAAGCACAGCACGGTCAGAACGCCGACCGCGAGGACGCCGGCGGCGTTGACGCGCCCGAGGGCCAGGCCGAAGAAAGCCAGGGCGACGCCGAGGTGGAGCGCCGTGCGGACGACCTGGAAGAGAAGCGAGTAGAGCGAGGAGCCGAACAGGATGACCGGTACGGGCACGGGCGTCACGAGCAGGGCTTCGAGGGTGCCGGAGAGCTGGGCGCTGCGGACGACCGCCGCCAAGCCCTCCTGGAACATGCCCAGGAGCCCGGCGAAAGCGACGCCGACGACGGCGAAGGAGAAATAGTCTCCGCCGAAAGGCCCGAGCGAGGGCGTGCCCCGCGGGACGAGCTTGGCCACGAAGTAGAATGTCGCCGAGGACAGAAGGATCCCGGTGAGGGACGAAATGAACGAGAACTTGTAGGTCAGGGCCTCGCGGAGGTCGCGGCGGAGGAACGCGGCCATGACCGCGGCGCCGGACCCGCCCCTTCGTCCCGACCCCCTCACGGCTTCTCCTCCGACTCGCCGACGGCCTGCTCGTAGACCTGCCGGAGGGAAGCGCGCCCGCCGGCGGCGAGAGAGGCCGCCGGGCCGCGGAGGCGGATTCGTCCCCGGCTGATGACCGCGATGTCGTCGGCGCAATCGGCGGCCTCGCCGAGGTCGTGGGTGGCCCAGAGGATGGTCTTGCCCTGCCGCCCGGCGAGCTCGCCGCGAAGGAACGCGCGGACCCGGTCGGCGGCCTGGGGGTCGAGCGACCGCGTCGGCTCATCGACGAGGAGGATGGCCGCGTCGGCGAGCAGGGCCCGGGCGAAGGCCAGCATCTGGCGCATGCCGGTCGAATAGCCGTTGAAGCGGAGGTCGGCGGCCTCTTCGAGCCCCGCGAGCCGAAGCAGCTCGCCGATCCGGCGGTCGCGGGCCGGGCCGCCGAGACCGTAGAGGGCGCCGAAGAACTCCAGGTTCTGCCTGCCGGTCAGCCGCCAGTAGAAGCTCCTCTCGTCGCTGACGGCGTAGCCGACGGCGCTCTTGGCCGGCCCGGGCTCGAGGGCGACGTCGTGGCCCGCGACCGAGGCGCGGCCGCCGTCCGGAAGGACGAGGGTGGCCAGGACCTTGATGAGCGTTGTCTTGCCCGCGCCGTTGGGACCGAGCAGGCAGAAGACGCGGCCCCGGCCGACCTCGAGATCGAGCCCGTCGAGGGCGGTCACCGTGCGCCTGTCGAAGGGATGCAGGATGAGGTCCCGGAAGCCGCGGAAGACGGGATACCTCTTGACCAGGCCTTCGGCGACGAGGACAGGCGGCGCGCTCATCCCCTCTCCATCATCCGCCGCGCCGCCGTGACGGCCGGCCTAAGGAGACGCTCGGCGTAACGTCCGTAGAGACGGGGCGAGTTTGCCGGGACGCCCGTCGTCGATGCGATCCATTCCCGCGGCGGGAAGAGTATCTGACCCAGCATGCGCGCGGCCAGGGCAGGGTCGCGCCGCTCCCAGAGCGAGAAGATCGAAGGCATGTAATAGGGCCAGGCCGGCGCCGCGGCACGGGCGGCCGTCGCGGCCGCGGGCCAGAGGAACCGGAGCCCGGCCATCTCGGCGGGACCGGGCCGCAGCGCGGCGAGCGGCTCCGCCGGGACGGACCCGGGCCAGAGCGCGCCCGCGAGGTGCAGTCCATAATAGACAGGGCCCTTGATGCGCTCGTCCCGGGCGATGCGGGCGACCCAGCTCCAATCGAGCCCGGCCCGCCCGGCCAGGCGGGCGATGTCGGCGAGCCAGATCAGGCGCTGATAGGAGTGCTGCTGAGCGTGGACGCAGAGGTAACAGAGCTCGTTCTCGGCCGGTAGGACCAGCGCTTCCGTGCCCCGGACCCGCAGCCGGCCTGCGGAGGACCAGACGCCGTCGTCGCCCCTGCTCGGGAAATGGAGGCCGAGGGGACTCCCGTGGAACTCGAGAAAAAGCGGGCCCTTGCGGAAGTAAGGAGAATAGGCCCAGTCGAGGACCGGGCCGGTCGGGCCCGCCGAGGCCTCGACGAAGCCGAGGCTGTCGAGGATCCGGCGCAGCTCCGTCCAATCCGAAGGATGGACGATGAAGTCCACATCCCAGAACGGGCGAAGGGCGATGTCGGGATAGACGTCGAAGGCCAGTCGGCCGCCCTTGGTGAGGGCGGCCCGGAGCCCGGACAGGCGGACGGATCCCAGAAAAGGCTCCATCTCGCGGTAAAGCTGGGTCGTCCGGGCGAGGTTCCTCAGAAAGGCCAGGCGGAGCTTTTCGAGGACCGGCCCCGGCACGGCGCCGGGATCGTCGCGGAGGGCCCAATAGAGCAGGGGCAGGATGCCCTCCCCTTCGGCCTTCGCGAGGGCCCTGTCCCAATCGAGACCGGCCCCGGCGAGGCGGAGGACCTCCGCGCGCCCTGCGCCGTCCGGATCGGGCCGGCAGCTGAGGACGAGAAGTCGGGACAGTTGAGGATCGTACACGGCAGGAGCCCCGCGCGGGGGAATACTGATGGGTCGCCGGGAGAGGAGAGCCGCTAGCGGATGCCGAACGGCGAGACCGGCTCCTCTTCGAAGGTCGCGGAGAGCGGGATGGCCCCGGCCACGATGGCGGCGATGCCGAGCGGGGCCAGGAAGAACGGCGGAACGCCGCGCTTGCAGACGATGTAAACGAAGTCGCCTTCTTCGCAGGGCTTGGATGTCCGGACGACGGCCGTGTAGCCGGAGGTGACCCGCTTGGTCTTGGTCCCGTAGGCTTTCAGGCCCTTCATGTCCTGGTAGAAATCCGTGGCCTGGCCTTTGATGTGGATGCGGTCCTCGGCCTGGATGAGCCCGATCTCGATGAGGACCTCGGCCTCCTTCGTCTCGGCATGATATTTGACGACCTTGCCGATGTAGGCCTCGCCCTTGTCCCGCTGCGCTTTGATGACGGCGGCGGCCGCGGCCGCCGAAGCGGCATCGTAGGGGTCGAGCGCGATCGAGATCTTGGCGGTCTTTTCAGCCGTCACTCCGAAGAAATCCTGGGAATTGTAGCTGCCCGCCTCGGACCTGACGCCGAGGGCGTAGAGCCCCGGGCTGAGCCCGGGCACTTTGAACACGCCCAGCTCGTCGGACCCCGCGGCCTCGGTGACGGCGCCCGTGGTCAGGTTCTTGACCATAACAACGGCCCCCGCGACGGGGGTCGAGCCGTCATGTCCGAAGATGAACCCCACGAGGTTCCCTTTGCCAGGGACCTGGGCCCTGACGGCCGGTGACGCTAAGACGAGGACCAGCGCTATCGCCGATCCCCATGAGACACCTTTGGCACCTCGCCTCATGGGTTTCCTCCTTGCCAACACTTATGATAGGCGCCTTGGTCGGGAATTGTCAAGGCCCCTAAATATTTCATATTCCGAGAGATAGGACGCTCAGCGGGGTCCGGCGGCGGCCGGGGTTTCGATCCTCAGCCGAACCAGGCTGATGTCCCTGTCGACAGCCGCGATCTCCAGGGTGGACCGCCCCGGCCGGAGCGAAGCGGGGAACTCGGCCGAGCCGGTGTCCCCTTTTTCTTCCCAGGCGACCCGGCCTTCGAGAAAGATGCCGACGAGGGGGTGTCCGCCGGGCACGGCCGGGGCGAAGTCGAGGCGGACCGCCCGGGGCCCGCCGGACGTGACGAGCTCGACCGCGAAGGTCTCCCCTTTGCGCACCAGGCGCCCGCCGAGGTCGATCTCCTCGGGACTCGTCAGCCGGCCGATAGCGCGGCGGACCAAGGCCGCATCGGCCTCGGCGTTCAGACGGCCGTAGCAACGCTCGAGCCCCAGGAGAACGTCGAGGTCGTCCGGGGCGGCTTCAAGAGCCATCCGGTAGTACCTTTCGGCCTCGTAGACGTTGTCGAGCTTGAGGTTGGATTCGCCGATCAGGCGCAGGATGCGGACGTAGCCCGGCCGGCCTGACGGGGCGATGACGAGGGAGCTCGCGGTGAGCAGCGCGCCCAAGCGGGCGATGTCCCGGTACCGGTTCAGCCCGAAATCGAGCTCTGTTTTGAAAGCCAGGGTTTCGAGGTCCCGGAACGGAGAGCCCGCTTCGTCCCCGGCCAGAATGCCCCGCTCCTTGATGAACGTCTCGAACTCGCCTAGAGCCGTGAAATCGTCTTCGAGGGCGAGGTAGGCGGCGATCGTCCCGTCCGGGTCCGAGAGGGAGCGGGTCTCGTCGATACGGTTCATGGCCAGGAGCCGGCGGACGGCCCTGAGGGTGTTCGCGTAGTCTTGCGGATCGAAGAGCTCCGTGCCGGTCAGGTTCTGATAGAACTTGACGGACCGGAGCGCGTTGAGGGCCGCGGCGCAGTGTTCCGTGGACGCGGCCGTCCGGAAGAACTCGGCCTCGCGGCGGCCCCGGTCGAGCTCGGACTTGGCCCGGCCGACCTCGAGGGCCTCGGCCCTGGCCAGCGCCGACCGCCGGGCTGCGAGCGACAGGCCCCTCTCGCCGAGGAACCGGGCATAGGTCCTGAGCGACCCGGGGTCGTCGGGCAGGACAGCTTCGATGACGGAGGAGTCCCGGGAGGAGAGGCTCCAGGTCTCGAGAAGATCGGGCAGGCGATCGTCGCTCTTGCCGGCCAGCGATCTTTTCAGGATGCCGAGGGCGAAGTCCTTCTCCCCCGGCGTCAGGGTCTCCCAACGGCCGAGAAGGACCTTGCCCACGTCGTAGTGGATCTGGCTGTTGTGGCCGGTGAGCTCGGCGGCCCGGCGGTATTCTTCGAAATGGCCGACCGGCCCGGGCAGTCCGAGGTAGCTCATATAGAGGAGCGCCTGGGCCAGCTCGAAATGCGCTGCTGGCGACGCCGGATCGAGGCGGAGCGAGCGGAGGTACGACCCCACGGACCGGCGGAAGAGCTCATCCCGCTCGGCCGGGTTGCCCAGGGCCTCGGCGGCCCGCTCGAAGTCGATCTGGCCGAGCTCGAACGGCACGGCGGCGTTCCAGGGATAGACGCGTTCGGCCCGAACGAGGAGCCGGGCCCTGGTTTCCGCGCCGGCCGCGGCGTCCTTCGCCCGCCAGTAGAGACGGGCGTTCCAGGCGACCGCGGCCTGAAGGAGGACGAGGACGGCCAGCCCGGCGACGAGGAGGATCTTCTTCAAGGGAACCTCAGGTTTTCCGATAGTAGGCCATGACCACGGTCAGGCACAGGACGATGGCGAAAAGGACCATATTGGCCGGAATGTGGAGGTTGAAATCGGTGACGGCATGGAGGCCCATCCCGGCGAGCGCGACGATGCCGCCCAGGGCCAGCGCCCGCGCCTGGGCGTTCCTCCTCTGCCGCCAGACGAGATACGCCGATACGGCGAGATAGAGGACGCCTCCGATGAGAAGGAGGGCCCCGATGACGCCGAGCTCGGCGACGTATTCGAGGAAATCGTTGTGGGCGTGGACGAGCCGCAGCTCGGAGGCGCTCGTCTCCTCGTAGGCGCCGTAGGCCGAAGCGAAGGTGCCCAGCCCCGTGCCGAAGAGCGGGAAATCCCCGACGATGCGGACCGTGTTGGCCCAGTACTGGGGGCGGTCCTCATGGAGGAGATCGTCGAGGGCGAAGCGCTTGATGGTCGACCCGACGCCGACCGTCAGGGCCAGGATGGTGACGCAAAGGAACGTCGTCCGCACGGTCTTCCCGACCCAGGGCTGCCGGAAGCCGGACCGGCTGAAGGCGGCGACGGAGAAGCCGAAGAAGAGAAAGACGGTGAAGGCGAGCGTGACCAGGCCCGACCGCGAGTTCGATAGCACGACGGCGACGGACATGACGACGGCGGCGGCCAGGATGAGAACGTTCACCAGGATGCCCTTGGAGGTCCAGAGCAGGAGCTTCTCCCGGAAACCCTTGATCCCGAAGGTCATCATGTTCATCCGGGCGACGGCCAGGCCGATGGCCAGGGGGATGATCATCTCCAGGTAGCCGGAGAAGTGGTTGCGGTTGACGAACGTGCCGGTCACGGACTCGGGGCTGAAGACCTTCCTATAGAAGAGGATGCGCGGGTCGCTGCGGGAGAGCTCGAAGAGGCCGTAGAGGGCCTGGAAGGCGCCCGAGGCGATGAGGACCGCGAGGAGCGTCCGGATCTGGCGGCCGCGGACGACCGTGTGGAGGACGAGGAAACCGAGAATGAAGAGCGCGGCGAGGAAGAGCGACGCGGCGAGCGTCTCCCCGGGGGCGATCGACAGGGTCATGAACTTCATCCGGGCGAACTCGGGCGCGTATTGCGCGCGGAAGCCGTAGCTCGCGGGCGAGACGATCCGGACGAGTGCGGCCGGCAGCGGCAGGACCTGGAGCGCGAGAAAGCCGAACAGCGCGGCCGTGACCGGCTTCATGACCTTCAGGACAGGCGGCAGACGGGGGTTGAGGGCCGGCTTCGGGTCCATGAGGACGTAGGCGGCGGCCATGAGCGCCGCCGCGAGCTCGATGACGAAGACGGACCACTCCTCGACCGACGCGGCCGGCAGCGGGCTCCACAGCAGCAGGGCCGCGAGCCCGTAATCGATGGTCTTCCTCTTCATGACTTCCCGTGCGGGCCGGGGCCGGCCGCGGCCCGGGCCGCGCCGTCGGCCTTGCCGCCCGAGCCTCCCGGCTCCGCCGAGGTGTACTCGTACTCATAGTAGTGGTAGAAGGGCGTCCCGATCCCCTGACGCCCGATGCGGACCTCGTTGAAGACGACGCCGATGATGTCGGCCTTGGACTTGCGGACCTCCTCGACGGCCCGCTGGAGCGAGTGCCGGGTCGTCTTCCCGGCCCGGACGACGAAGACGGTCGAATCGGCGAGCGAGCTGACGATGACCGGGTCGATGACGGCCAGGACAGGCGGCGTGTCGAGAAGGACGACGCTGAACTCGTCCTTGGCCTGGGCCAGGAGCTCTCTCATCCGCTTCGAGTTCAGCAGCTCGGCCGGGTTGGGCGGATGCGGGCCGCTGGGGATCGTCCAGACGTTGTCGATGCTCGTCTTCTGGACGACCTCGTCGAAAGAGGCCTTGCCGGCGAGGTAGGAGCTGAGGCCGGTGGCGTTCCTGAGGTTGAAGATCTTGCTCAGGCGGGGCTTGCGCAGGTCGGCGTCGATGAGCAGGACCCTGCCCTCGAGCTGGGCGAACGAGACGGCCAGGTTGGAGATCGTGGCCGACTTGCCCTCCTGGGGCAGGGTGCTGGTGAAGGCGATCGTCTTCGGCGTGCTGTCGGCGTGCGAGAAGAGGATCGAGGTCCGGACCGTCCGGTAGTCCTCGGCGATCGAGAACTTGGGGTAGAGGTGGTTGATGAGCTCGATCTCCCGGACCTCGGGCGGGGCGTCGCCGGCCTTGGCGTCCTCCGACCCGTAGGAGGGGTGGGAACCGTAGACGCCGGCCCTCTTGCGCGGGCTTTCGGCCGAGAGATACGGGATGATGCCGAGCGAAGGCAGCCCGGCCAGCTTCTCGACGTCCTCGGGGCCCTTGACGGTGTTGTCGAGGTATTCGACGAGGAAGATGAGCCCCAGCCCGCCGAAGAGGCCGACGAGCAGGGCCATGAGCAGGTTCCGGCGGACGTTCGGAGTGAACGGGCCGGGCGGCACGAGGGCCCGGTCGACGACCTTGATGTTGCTCGTCCGCAGGCCGCCGAGCTGGCTCGAGACCTGGATCTCGTTCTGCTTGGCGACGAGGGTGCTGAGGAGCGTCCGCATGTTCTCGACCTCGGTCCGGAGCGTGTGGTAGAAGATGGCGTTCCTGTTCATCCGGGTGACGTCGCCGCGCTGTTCGTTGAGGAGCCCCTGGAGGGAGCCTTCCTTCTTGAGGGCGGAGCGATAGTCCGACTCGGCGGCCTCGACCGCCTTGCGGAGCTCGTCCTGCAGGGTGTTGCGGGTGGCGTCGAGCCGGGCCTTGAGCTGGACCATCTCCGGGTACTCGGGGCGGTAGATCCGGCCCTTCTCCTCGTAATCGGACTTGACCTGGGAATAGGTCGTCCGCAGGGCCTGGATCGTCGGGTTGCTGACGGCCTCGGGCAGGCTGTCGACGTCGAGGCCCTTGAGCTCGAGGTAGGCCGATTCCTTGGCGTAGCGCTCGATCTGGGCCGTGGTCAGGGCCGTATTCACGTCGGAGAACTTGTTGACGACCGTGCTCTCGTTGTCGCTGAGATAGAGGAGGTCCTTCTCCTGCCCGTACTTCTGGAGGTCCTCCTCCTTGCGCTTGAGGTCCTCGCGGAGGAGGGCCGTCTGCTCGGTCAGGAACTCCGAGGTCTGCTTGGTCGCCTCGTAGCGGGTCTCGACGGAGAAGCTGACGAACTCCTCGACGAGGGCGTTGACGACGTCGGCGGAAAGGGCCGCGTGGGGCGAGATATAGCTGACGTAGACGAGGCGCGTCTCGGGGATCGGGGCGATGCTCAGCCCGCCGAGGATGGCATAGGCGTAGCTCGCGTACGCTTGCGCCGGAGCGGTCTTCGACGCGGCCCCCTCCCCGCCGGCGCCGCGTCCGGATAGCCAGCGGAAGGTGATGACGGACTTCAGCCCGGCGAGGAAGCCGCCCCGGGGCCCGTCCGCCTCCCGGAACTCGGGCCGGGCCCCGAGGTTGAGCTTCTTGGCCACCCGCTCGGCCAGCGACCGGCTCGTCAGGAGCCGGAGCTGGGTGTTGAAATAGGTGCCCAGGTAGTCGCTGCGATAGATGGCCCCGGCGTTGAGGACGTCCTGGATGTTGAGCAGGCTCGCCCCCGGCTCGTCGATGAGCAGGGTGGCCGTGGCCCGGTAGAGCGGCGTCCTGGTGAACGAAAGAACGGCCGCGAGCGCGAGGAGCACCGCCGCGAACGTGACCAGGACCCACTTGCGCTTGAGAACGATCCTCGCGTATTCGAGGAGATCGATCTCCTTCCTGTCTGTCTTGCTGGCGAAACCCTTCATGGCGGTTCTCCCGAATGTCCAGGCTAGAGGAGGCTTTCCGGAACGTAGATAGTATCGTTGACGAGGAGGGGAACGTCCTTGGTCTTCCCTTTGAGGATGTTCCGGACGTTGACGGTGATCTCGAACTCCTTGCCCGAGGCGTCCTTGCGACGGATCTGGACCCGCTTGCGGTTGGCCCGGTCGGTGAATCCCCCGGCCTGGGCGATGGCCTGGGTCAGGGTCGGCAGGCTCGACCGCTTGACCTGCAGGGCCCCCGGGTTGCGGACCTGGCCGAAGACGTAGATGGGGACGAGCTTGTCGACGGGGACGTTGATGACATCGCCCGGCTCGAGAACGACGTTGAGCTTGGGGTCGCCCTGGACGAACAGGCCGTCGATGGAGATGCGGATGGAGGTGCTGTCGCCGGCCGGCAGCTGCCGGATGATGACGATCTCCTCCCCCGCGTCCCGCGTCAACCCGCCCGAGGCGGAGATCGCGGCGAGGACCGTCTGCCGGCCGAGGAGCTCGAACGGCCCCGGCCTCTCGACCGCCCCGATGACGGAGACGCGGCGGCTGAGGTACTCCAGGATATGCACGGTCACCTGGGGCTTGAGGACGATCTTTTCGCCCGCCAGACCGGCCAGCTTCTTCTCGACCTCGAACTTGGTGAGGTTGCCGACCTCGACCTCGCCCAGGAGGGGCAGGGTGATGCGGCCTTCCTCGGAGACGCGGACGACGATCTTGCTGATCTCCTGGACGCCGAGGACGGTGATCTCGAGGAGGTCCTTCGGCCCGATCTTGTATTCGGCGCTCGTGTCCTGCGCCGCGGAGACCGCGGTGCCGGCGAGGGCGAGGATCATGACGGCCATGACCGCGGACGCCGCGGCCTTCGCTAGTGTCTTCATGGGCGGCTCCTTCAGCCGGGGGCTGGCCTGGATTATTCACGAGCCGAGGCGGCTGCAGATGCGATGGCGTGAGCCATCTTGGCTCCAACGAAGCAGATGCGGCCGGATCGGCTTGCCCGACGGGTAAAAACGCCGGTCTTGGGTCTTCTTGCTTTACTGAGAAAACCGGCGTTTTTATGAATAGTCCAGGCTAGAACTCATAGGTGATAAATGCCCCGATGAAATTCCGGCGGACGTCGAAGCCCGGGGCGTTGGACGTGCGCCTGTAGAAATTGTAGGTCAGCCCGAGACCGACGGTCCCTGAAAGGCGGACGACGGGTCCGACGGAGAAGTTCCGCTGGACATCCCTGCGGTCGACGATGACGACGATGCCGCCGTCGACCCCGATCTCCTGCGGTTCGGGAAAGGACATCGTGCCGTACTGGACGCCGCCGTCGATCCTGATGCCCCGGGAGAGATAGAGCGACAGGCCGGCCCGGGCCCGGGCGTCCACGTAATAATAGGCGGTCTCGATGTAGGAAAAGGCGTTGTCGCGGTCGAAGCCGAGGGTCAGGCCGAGGCGCCCGACGCGGAAGGCGACCTCCGTTTGCGTGACGAGGCCGGAGAAAGCCAGGCGATCGGCGGATTCGGGCCGGAACGATTTCCAGCCGACGAGGACCTTTCCCCGGGCCCGCCCGGCGAGCGGGAAGCGGAAGCCCGCGGCGGCTTCGATCGACGAGGCGTCGCGCCAGGCCGACTCGGGATGGCTGAAATCATAGCGCGTCCACCCGACGGACGAGAAGAAGTAGCTCTGCGAGAAGACGCGATAATGGACCTCGACGGCCGCCGACGTCTCGCGCCGGTCGAGCGCCCGGCCGTAGACGTCGTCGGGAGCGCCCGAGGCGACGTCCTTGTAGCGGTAATCGTCCACCCCGCCGGAGACGCCGAAGGCGGTGCCGCGCGGCGTCTCGAAGAAGACGGACGCCGTCCCTCCCGTCGCGGTGTCCCGGATCCTGTGATCGAGGTCGCTCAGGGCGCGGCGGACGTGGCTCAGCGAGTGATAGTCGACGGACAGGGAGAACCGCCGGAGGAGCGAGCCAGCGCAGGCCCGCGGAGAAGCTGTTGGAGAAGGCCCGCAGGGCCTTTTCGCGGGCGAAGGCGAGGTACTCGGGGTTCTCGACGACCGACAGGATGATCGAGCCGCCGGCGAGCCAGTAGCCGCGGAGCTCGGGCGACAGGGTCGCCGTGGCGTCGCGCACGACCTGGCCGCCGTCCTCGCGGAAATAGACGTTCGAGTCGTAGCCCGCTTCGGACAGCCGGAAGACGGGCACAAGGCGCAGGGGCCCGATGCGGAGCCTCGACTGCTCCCGGATGGCCTCGTAATCTTCGCGGAAGCTCCGGTAGGTCTGCCCGGACAGGCGCAAGCCCGCCGCCAGCAGGACGAGGAGGGTCGCGGCGATGAAGCCTGTCTGTCTTTTCATCGAACGTCTTTAGGTTTCCGGGGACGCCGGGTATCAGGACAAGCTCATCGGTCCCAGCCGGTCCCTGACCTCGCGGAAGACCTTCATGAACGAAAGCCGCTGCAGCAGGGCGAAGATGAGCCCGCTGTGCCAGTCGAAATCGGCCTTGTCGCGGATGATGGGCACGATGCCGTCGGTGCGGGCCAGCTGGAAAAGGGACTCGATGCGGCCGTCGCTCAGCCGGGCGCACATCCGCCGTGTGTACTGGCCGACCAGGATCTCCTTTTGGAGCAGGGCCTTCCAGCGGCGCTCGTAAGCGGCCAGATCGGCCGGGCCGAAGGACGACCGGCCGAAGCATTCGCGGACGACGTCAGCGGCCAAGTCGGCGCAGGCCAGGCCGTAGCTGATCCCGCCGCCGGTCGTCGTCTTCGTTTGCCCCGCCGCCTCGCCTACGGCCAGGACGCGGTCGCCGTAGGTCCTGGCCAGCAGTCCCTGGGCCACGGGCCTCGTCCTGATCCCGCTTTGCTCGGTCACGACGCTCGCGCCGTCGAAGCGGCGCTCGAGGAGCCTGCGGAGGCAGGCCTTGGGGTCCTTCTGGGTCAGGAGCCCGATCCGGGCCCGTCCCCCGCCGGCCGGGACCGACCAGGCGAAGGCGCCCGGGGCCACGTCCCGCCCGAAAAAGAGCGTGGCCATGTCCGCGCCCGGAAAAGCGCACTCGACCTGGGCCCCCTTCAGGAAATCCCGGGGCGACGACAATCCGGTTCTCTTCTGCAGGCCGAAATCGACGCCCGTGGCCAGCACGGCCACAGCCGCGCTCTCGCGCCGGACGGCGCCGTCCCCTTCCCTGAAAGTCACGATGACGGCGTCCGGGCCGACGGCGATGTCCTCGACCCGGGCATCGCAGGAGACGGCCGCGCCCGCTTGGGCGGCCGCTGCGGCCAGGGCACCGTCGAACCGCTCCCGGTCGACGACGCAGGCGAAGGCCCGCGGGTGCTCGTAGACGAGCTCGGTCGCGCGCGGCGAAACAAGCCGGACCCGGCGGAGCTCCTCGACGATCGAGCCGCGGTCGAGGCCGAAGTCGTCGAAGACCTCTTTCCCGACGATCCCGGTGCAGACGACGCCCGCGCCGATACGCGGCTTCTTCTCCAGCACCCGGACGTCGAGGCCGGACGCGGCCAGCCGCGCGGCCGTGCGCAGCCCGCTCGGCCCCGCCCCGACGACGATCACATCCGCATTCTTCATGCCATGATCTTTTTTAAAGCCTAAAGTCTAACATGAGCTATCATTATTCGGGAATCGATTGGTCGCACCAGTGGAAGATCCCCTGCCCGCCAGTCGGGTCCAGTCTTTCCGAAGGCGAGGGGCGGTGACGCAACGGCGCGGGGGCCCTCCACCCGCGCGGAGCCGCTGATGCCGAAGAGCGCTTTGGAGCGGCGAGCACGGATGGGGGAAACGCCGTGAGAGGAACAGCCCCGCAGCCGACGCGCTGAGCCGAGGAGCACCGGGACACGTACCTATGGTACATGTCCCCGATTCGGGACGGAGGCGATCCCGAGGCCCACACGGTCAGACTTTCGGCTCCCTTGATTCCCACTTGCCGCGGAAGGTGATCCAGAACGACAGGGCGATGAGCTCGAGGTCGAGCCAGAAGCTCCGCTTGCGGATATAGAGGAGGTCGCAGCGGAACTTCTTTCGCCGCGGCGTCTCGCCGGGGAGGTAGACCTGCGTCAGGCCCGTCAATCCCGGCCGGACGGCGTGGCGCGCCGCGTAGCCGGGGATATCGGAGAGCGCGACCGGCGACGCGCCGCCGTCGACTTCCCGCTCGTTCGGACGCAGGGCCCGGGGCCCGACGAAGCTCATATCGCCCCTGAAGATGTTGACGAGCTGCGGCAGCTCGTCCATGGCCGTGGCCCGCAGGATCCGTCCGGCCCGGGTGACGCGGGGGTCGCCGGCGACGGCCTGGACCGGCCCGGTCTCCGTCTCCGCGTCCGTGCGCATGGAGCGGAACTTGAGGGCCTTGAAGACGCGCCCGTTCCGGCCGACGCGCTCCTGCATGTAAAAGAGCGGCCCGCGGTCTTCGAGCCATACGGCCAGGGCGATGACGAGCCAGAGGGGCGCCGACAGGACGAGACCGATCCCCGAGAGGGCGATGTCGAACGGCCGCTTGAGGAACAGGGCCCGGCCGGCCCGCGAGCCGGGGTCGGCGTCGCGCCGCCCGCCCATCCAGGCCAGGAGGCCGATGGCCGTCGCGACCCCCGCGGTGTCCACGACCCAATCGAACGGGCTGCCGAACCGGCGGGGAACGTACGATTGGAGGAGCTCGTCGAGGAAGCCATACGCGGACGCGGACACCAAGGCCAGGAGCCCCGCCTTTTTCCACCAGCGGGGCCCGCGGCCGCCGCGGAAGGCCCGGTAGAAGAGGAAGGCCAGGAGCCCGTACTCGATGAAATGCAGGGTCTTGCGGAAGATGATATACCAGACGCCGAGCGCGTGGGCCGAGGCGCCGGGGAGGAGCCAGCGGAAGACGTCGGCAAAGATCTCATAGATCCGGCTCGAGCCGAGGGCGCGGTTCCACACCGGGAAGATGAAGGCCATCCACAGCATGAGCGGCAGGAAGTAGGTGACGAACTTCTTTCCGGTCGACATCTTGGCCATCAGCCTGGATTATTCACGAGCCGAGGCGGCCGCAGATGCGAGGCGTCAAAGGGTGAAGCTGTACTCGAAGTACTGCGAACCCTTTGCAACGAAGCAGATGAGACCGGATCGGCTTGCCCGAAGGGTGAAAACGCCGGTCTTGGTTTTTTTGTTTTGTCGGAGAAACACGGCGTTTTCATGAATACTCCAGGTCAGGATACCACGGACCTCAAGAGGGCGTCATAGGAGCGAAGGACCGTGTCCTTGGCGAAGCGGCGGACGGCGAGATCGCGGGCCCGGCCGCCCAGGGCCCGCCGTCTTTCCGGCGAATCCTTGAGCGCCCGCACGGCCGAGGCGATCGCCGCCGGGTCGTCCGGCGCGACCGCCAGGCCGCAGTCGTTCTCGCGGAGCAGCACCGCGACCTCGGAATCGGGAGAGGCCAGGCCGAGGATGGGCCGGCCGGCGGCCATGAAGGTGTAGAGCTTCGACGGCACCGACAGGTCCGACTTGTCCCGGTCGAGCGGGACGAGCAGCACGTCGCTCGCAGCGAGAAGGGACGCGAGCTCGGCGAAGGGCACGAAGGGCAGGAAGACGGCGTTCGCAAGGCCCAAGGCCGACGCCTTGGCCGCGAGCGAAGCCTTCTTCGATCCCTCCCCCACGAGGACGAACACGACCTCGCGGTCCCCGGCCAGGAGCGCGGCCGCTTCGAGGGCCCGCTCCAGGGCCCGGTCGCTGCTGATGCTGATCGTTCCCGAGTACATCACGACGAACTTGCCGTCGAGGCCGAGCCGGCGCGAGACCGGGTTGTCCTTGGGCCCGGGCGCCAGGACGTCCGTGTCGACCCAATTCGGCAGGACCGCGAGCTTGCCGTCCGGCACGCCCTTCGCCCGGAGGTTCCGGGCGAAGCCGTCGCTGATGACGGCGATCGCGTCGGCCAGGCCGTAGATCCATTTCTCGAGCGCCTTGGCGAAGCGGATCGCGGCCGGGTCCGTCAGGATGCCGGATTCGATGGCCAGGTCCGGGTGGATGTCCTGGACGTTGACGACGATTCGGGCGCCGCGCAGGGCCTTGGCGAAGAACGCCGGGACGCCGAGCTGGAGAGGCGGCGTCCTCAGGAACAGGACGTCGCCCCTGCGGACGGCGAGCAGGTTGAGCAGGGCCCCGGCCGTGTAGATGTTCCAGGCGAGAAGACGGGCCAGCGGGTGCGCGGAGCGGTTCGTCCACATGCGTTTCACGACGACGCCGCCTTCGACCCGCCGGGAATAAAAGAGCCCCCGGAACGCCGCGCCGCGCGTCCTCGGCAGGGTCGTCACGACCTCGACCCCGTGCCCGGCCGCGGCCAGGGCGCGGGCCAGCTCGTCCATGAGGACGGGCGCGCTCCCGAAATCCGGGAGGTAGTACATCGTGTGGATGAAGATCTTCATGGTTCCGGACGGGGGTCGTCGAAGGCCCACTGGTAGATATAGGCGACGGCCGGGACGAAGAGCAGCAGGTCGACGCCGTAGAAAGCAGCCGTAGACTCGAAGACGCTCCGGGCCGAGAGAAAGCCGAGGACGAGGACCGCCTGGGTCAGCAGGGTCCGGTCCGGCGCGCCGGCGGTCCGGATGCGGCGGATGATGCCGATCTTGAAAATGAAGGCCCACAGGACGACCATGCCCGCGGTGAACAGGACCGCCCCGACGACACCGGCCTGAATGCCGGCGTGGAGATAGGAGTTGTGCATGTGCTCTTCATTGAGCAGCAGCCGGTCGGCATGGAAGCCCCAGCCGAAGACGGGCGATTCGCGGATCCGCTCGAGCCCTTTCTGCCAGTTGTTCTCGCGGCCGGTCAGGAAGATGAGCGAGCTCAGCGCGCCCTTGGCCCGCCAGGTTATGCCCGAGACCCAGATGATATAAGCCGCCGCGGGCCCGGCCACAAGGAGGCGCAGGTCGACGCCGCGGATCATGACGAAGAGCATGCCGGCCACGGCCAGGCCCAGGAGGGCCGAACGGGACTGTGTCTGCATCAGGATGAAGGCGGCCGGGAGGATGAGCGGCAGCCACAGCAGCCGCTTCTTCGAAGCCGAGGTCGCGAGGCTGACGCCGGCGATGATGAGCACGATGAGGGCGTAGCGGCCGACGCCGTTGGCCCGGACCTCGCCGAGGCCAAAGGGCATCATGTAGATCTCGTAGCGGGTCGCCCGGCCGAAGCCGAAGCGATAGGCCTCGGGCAGGACGGCCAACATCAGCAGGATGATGACGGCGCCGTTCGCGCGCAGGATGGCCCTGAGGATGGGCAGCGGCTCGGGCCTCTCGATGACGAACCACATGACGAGCAGGGGCGAGAGATAGGCCGAGCCCCAGTACAGGGCGGTGACGATGTCGGGAGAATAGAAGATCGAGGCGGCCAGGCCGAACGACCCGTAGAAGACGAGGAATCCGAGCGACGTCCGGCCGAATCGGAAGCGGGCCCGCGAGGCCAGGGCCCAGAGGACGCAGAAGTAGGAAGCCGCCACGGGCAAAAGCGCCCGGCCGCCCTGAAAAAGGGCGAAGCGGTCGTGGATCGAGGGCAGCGGCACGAGGTTGTAGATCCCGGTGAAGACGCCGCCCCAGGCCATGGCCCAGAGAAAGAGGGAGAGCGTCACGGGCGGCCCTCCCGGCGCGGCGGCCGGCCGGCCAGCGCGTCCTCGTAGATGCCGCGGAGCTTCTCTCCGAGGCGGCCCCACTCGTAGGTGGAAGCGGCGCGGTCGCGGGCGGCGCGGCCCATGCGGTCGCGCAAGCCGGGGTCGCACCAGAAGCGGCCGAGGGCGGCGGCCAGATCGGCCGCGACGGCGTCCGGGCGTCCGGGGGCGACCTTGATGCCCCAAGGTTCGCGGACATGGGACCCGGGGCCGCCGACGTCCAGACAGACGGTCGGGATGCCGCTGGCCATGGCCTCGACGACGACCGCCCCTCCCCCGTCGCGCAGGGACGGGAACAGGAAGACATCGCTCTGACGCATCTTTTGAAAAACCTCGGAGCGCGTGCTCCAGGGGGTCCAGACGATCCAGTCGGCGATCCCGAGGCGCGAGGCCATCGCTTCGAGGCGCGGCCGTTCCGGCCCCTCGCCGACGAGCTCGAGGGTCGCCTCGGGCGCGATCACGCGGAGGATCCGCAGGGCATCGAGTGCCAGGGTCAGGCCCTTGATGGCGTCGAACCGGCCGACGTAGAGAAGGCGGAAGCCCGCATGCCGGACGGACCCGGTCCGGCCGCCGTCGATGTCCTCCGGGCGAATGCCGTTGACGGGAAAGCCGATGATCTTTTCTGCCCAAGGCGCCAGGACCTCCCGGGTCTCTTCGTTGCAGACCAGGATGGCCGAGGCCTTGCGGGCCGAACGGCGGCGGGCGGGCGTCGCACGCCAGACGTTCTGGAGGAAGACCCTCGACCGTTCCTGACGCCGTTCGCGCCGGGCCAGCGTCCCCATGAGCTCGCCGGGAACTCTCTGGCCGCCGCCGATCGGGCCCCAGACGAAGGGAACGGGAAGCGCAGGGGCGATGAAGCTCGGCATCCAGTCGTTCGAGAAGGTGATCTGGTGGAAGAGATCGAAGGACTGGCGGGCGGCGAGCGTACGGGCGAAGGCGGCCGCCCGGCGCTGCCACAGGAAATAGTCGAAGCGCACGCCGTAATGGCGGTCGCGGAGCATCTTGTGGATCAGGGGCGGCAGCTCGACGTAGTGAACGGCGGCCGGCCGGCCGTCGTCGCTTCGGAGCGTTCCTTCGACGCCGTCGCGGTTGAAGGCCCAGGTGATGAGGTCGACGTCGGCGAAGCGGACGATCTCCCGCACGAGCGACCAGCCCAGGATGGCCTCGCCGGGGAAATGGGCGGCGACGGGCTGGGGGTGGCAGGCGTAGGCCGAAACCAGGACCTTGGGTCTCGCCGTGTTCATGGTCTTCTTCTCGCCGCCTTCAAGCGCGACAGACGGGCGGCCAGGGCCGGGAACTTGCGGATGACCGCGGCCCGCGCCTTGTTGGACGGGCCCAGGCGGGCCCGGAGGATATCGCTCCAGGACAGGCTGTCGCGGCCCAGGAGCGAGTAATACGTCCTCGAGGCCGCCAGGAGGGAATCGGCGTCGTCGACGCCGCGGACGATCTCGCTCCGGCCGACGAGGTCGATGATCCCGAGCATGGCCCGGGCCCGGCGGGCGACGGCCGGGCCGGAGAAGTTGAACAGCCCGCCGTAGAACTGTCCCGGGTGCTGGCGGTAGACGTAGAGGGGCTGGGGGACATGCTTCACGCGGGCGTTTTTCTTGACGAGCAGTCCGAGGAAAACATCCTCGTGGGGTGACGGAAGGCCGGCCGGCAGGGGGAAGACCCGTTCGGCGACCCGGCGCGTCATCGTCCAGGACCAACGCGGCGGGGAGACCATGATCCGCCGCAGCGACGCCGCGAGGTCCATGTCCTCGAAGCGCGGGCCGATGCGGAGCCGCCTCCGCTCCCCGGTCCCCTCGTCGAGGAGCAGGGCGTCGTGGTAAGAGGCCTCGGCGGCGGCCAGCCCGGGAACGGCCTCCGAGAATTCGGAGGCGAGGAGGTCGTCCGCGTCCATGATCTTCAGCAGGTCGCCGCGGCAGAAGCCGAAGCCGTGGTTGATCGCCTGGACTTGCCCTTGCGCCGGGATTCGTCACGAGCCTGATGCGCGGGTCTCCGGCCGCGAGCGTCGCGGCGATGCGGGCCGTGCCGTCCTGCGAATGGTCGTCGACGACGACGAGCTCCCAGTCGCGGAGGTCCTGGGCCAGGAGGCTCGCGACGGCCGCCTCGATATAGGCCGCGCCGTCCTTGACGGGCATGACGACGGAAAGGAGCGGCATCAGTCGGACCTCATTCCCCTATCATCGACCTGACCAAGCCGACGGCGTTGCCGAAGGCCCGGGCGGCGTAAGACGGCTTGCGTTCGCGGACGGCGAAAGCGAGGCTCATCAGGAGCCGCAGGCCGAGCGCGGCCCGGCACCCGGAGAGGGAGAGCTCCGCGTGCTTGCGAACGAAATACGTCCGGTTGAGGACCTCCCGGACGCCGAAAGCGTAGCCCGTGCCGCGGCCGCCGGCCGCGGGGAGGTGGCGGTAGCGGGCCGGGGCGACGACGGCCAGCCTGGCCGCTTTTCCGACCCGATAGCTGAAGTCGAGGTCCTCGAGGTAGCTGTAGCCGGCGAACCACTCATCGAAGCGGAAGCGCCGGAAGACCTCGCGCCGCCAGACCGAAGCCCCGCTCGGCAGCCAATCGGTCCATGCGGTGGCGTCCACGGGACCGATCATGGTCTGGAAACCCGAGCGGGTCACGGCGCCGCCGCGGCCGGAGTAGAGGCCGAGGCGCTCGACGAGCGGCAGCCGCTTGAGGAAGGGCCAGTCGAGCGGCGGATGGTTGGTCATATTGAACGCGGCCCCGGCGACGCCGGCGCCGTCCAGGGCCCAGAAGCGGAGCATCTCTTCGACGGCGTCGGGTTCGAGGACCGCGTCGTCGTCGAGAAAGCCGACGAGGCCGGCGCCGGGGCCGACGGCGTCGAGACCGATGTTGCGTTGCCGCGAAGCCGAGGCGACGGAGCTGCGGACGAGCCGCAGGACGGGCCGCGCTCCTTCGCTTTCGGCCTCGAGCGATGGGGCTTGCGCGCCCGCGTCGACGACGACGACCTCGTCGGGGACGCGGCTCTGGGCGAGGAGGCTCGACCACAGCCGCCGGAGCTCCTCGGGCCGGTCTTTGGTCGCGACGACGAAGGCGATCCTGATCTCCACGCCCGCGCCTGAGCCCGCCGTCATTCGCGTCCCCCCGTTCCGGCGCGGCCGGGACAGTCGCTCGCCGGGGGTGGAGGAAGGCCGTGATGAAGGCCCTCTCTTCGGCGGTCAGCACTTTGAGATAGGCGATAACGGCGAAGACGAGGGCCAGCGCGCCGGCGCCCCAGAGGCCGAACCCGAGGACAGCGTTCGCGCCAAGCGCCGCGGCGAACAGGGCCAGGGACGCGAGGACCCCGGCGAAGCCGTTCTTCCAGACGTGAGAGAAGCGGACTCGGCCGGCCGTGAACGAAACAACAAGGAGAAAGACGGAGAAGGCGGCCAGGCGCAGGGCCTGGGCGGCGGCGACGCCCTTGATACCCCAGGACTTGGCCCCGAGCCAGGTCAGGGCCGCGAAAACGACGAGCTCGAAGACCTGGTATTTCGGGGCGACGTCGACCCGGCCGATCCCGATCAGGTAATTGTTGGGCACGGTCACGACGGTGTTGATCAAGAATCCGGCCGAGAGGACCTGCACGACGAACGCGCTCTGCGCGGCGAACTCGGGCCCCAGCCAGAGCCGGAGGAGGTCCGCGGCGAAGAACATCAGCAGGATGAAGACGGGCCCGGTCGAGAGCAGGAGGAACTTCGAGGACCGGGCGAAGAGCGACTCGGTCGTCTCCGTCCGTCCGCCGGCGTCGAGAAAGCTGAAGGCCGGGAAGAGGACCATCGACAGGCTGCCGGGGACGACCCCGATCCGGTTGATGGCCTCGTAGGGCGCGCTGTAGAACGTCACCGCTTCGACCGTGATCAGCGAGCCGATGATGAGCCGGTCGATCGAGGTCGTCACGGCCCAGAGGATGCTCGACAGGCCCAGCCAGCCGCTGAACGAGAACAAGGGCCGCACGAGGGCCCGCTCGATGACGGGCCGGGTCGCGAGCGCGGGCAGGACGCGGAGCGCCATAACCCCCCAGGCCAAGAGGGCCGCGGCCCGGGAAACGACGAGAAGGACCACGATGCCTGGGAGCGCGAAGCCCATGGCCACGCCGGCGAGTGGCAGGACATAGAACAGGACGTTCACCGGGACCTTGACGGCGTTGACCAGGTCGAAGCGCTGGGCCGCCTCGAGGACGCCGCGGAACGAGGAGCTGACGAACATTATGGGGAGCGACCAGCCCACGAGGCGGACGGTCAGGATGGTCTCGGCCTCGAAGCCGGCCGGGATGTTGAGAATGCTCCGGACGATGAAAGGCGCGGCCAGGTGCGAAAGGAGGGCTGAGGCGAGCCCGATCGCGGTCTGAAGGGCTACCGTCGTCCAGACATAGCCCGGGAGCTTGGCGGACTCGTTCCGGCCCAGGCAGTCGGCGACGTAGCGGGTCGTCGTCCTGCCCAGGCCGAGGTCGAAGAGGCCGAAATAGCCGAACACGACCCAGACGAGGGCCAGGATGCCGAAACGCTCGGTCCCCAGGGCCCGAACGACCATGGGGATGGTCACGAAACCGACGGCCAGGGGCACGGCCAGCCCGAAGAGGTTCAGGGCCGTGTTCCGGACGATGAGCTTGCTGGGGACGTCCATGGCGGAAAGATAGATTCGGGGCGGCAGGCTACCGCCGTTGGATAAAACGCCGCACCTCGCGGCAGGGAATTCGGGCGTCTTACCGGCTAGTGCGAAAGATGAAGCGGCCCCATTATAGCCGAACGATCGGCGCGGGGAGAAGTCGGGGCCTGTCGATTCATGACGGGTCCATGATAAGGGGCGCTCCCCTGACGGACAATCGTCAGGCCGGATGAATCCAGGGGTGATAAATCACCCCCGGAGATAGCCCTTTGAGGTGAGGGGAAAATGGGTCCGGCTACTCCCCGGCGGAACCGTCCGGTTTCTTGACAGTCCCCGGAGCGTCCTCCATTCTCTGATTTCGATCCTCAGGGACTGACCGGGCCCATCATGACACAGCTCGAAAAGGCCAGGAAAGGCCTTGGCCTCAAGGCCATCGACCGGCTGAAAAAGTATGGCCTCGTCGCAGACGTCGTCTCGCGGGGCGACGCCCGACGTTGTGTCTAGTAAAGCCAGCTGGTCACATCTGCGCCCCGCGGCGCGGTCTTGAGCATGCGGGCGGCCATCTCCGGAGCGAAGCGCTGGTTGATCGTCAGCATGGACACCGGGAGCGAAAGCCCCTCCCCGCCGCACCAGCAATGGGGCTGCCGGTCCCCGTACTCCACGGTCCCGTCGAAGTAAGGGGTCTGTCGTGCTCTTGAGAAACGCTTCCATGAGGTAGACGGCGTTGTGCAGGTACCAGTTGTCCATATCGCCCGTATAGATGTGGATCTTGCCTTTGAGCTTTGGCCCAAGCGTTTTCCAATCGCGCTCCAGGATATGGCGCAGGTCATAGTGCTCGCGCCAATACGCGGCCACGGACGGATCGATGACCCCGGTCCGCTTGTCCCAGATGGGCTTGGGGTAGCCGTCGTCCCCGACCGGGCCGTAAACGGCCTGCCAGACGTCGTATTGATAGCCGGAGCGGCCGTGCGTCCCGAGCACCAGCTCGAGATGATTCGTTTCCTCGTTCGTCGAGAGGACCTCGCCGATCTCGTTCTGAAAAGCGGGCCGGGGCGTGCGCTTCCAAGGTCCGTCCGAAAAATAGGCGTTCTTATCGGCGTAGATGTCGACCAGCGAATAGGCCCGGAAATCGATCGGATCCGGACAGAACGTCCATGTCCCGTTGTACTCGTCGGGATAGAAGATCTGGACGGCCAGGGATTCCCATCCCCCGGTGGATCCGCCGTAGAGCGTCCGCGCCCAGCCTTGGCCGATGCCGCGGAATTGTCGCTCGATATGGGGGATGAGCTCGTAGGTGATGGCGTCGCCGTAAGGGCCCAGATTGGCCGAATTCACGGCGTAGGAATCATCGAAATAAGGGTTCGCATGCTGGATCGTCACCAGGATCATGCGGGGGAAGCCGGGACCGGTCCAGGCCTCGAAGAACCTGTGGCTGTAATCCTCATAGGCCCGGAAGTATTCACCCCAAACGCCGGGGCGGGCGGCGTTCTCCGTTCCTTGGACGGTAGAGGGCGGTTCCTCGCGGAAGCCGACGAGGGCATCGAAGGTCCGCGAGAAATGCCCCTGATAGACCATCAAGGGATAGCGGGCCTCGGGGTGCTCGTCGAATCCGGCGGGAAGGAGGATGACCGCGCCGAGGAACATCGGGCGGCCCCAGAATGCCGTGAGGCGACGGCTCTGGATCTTGATATGCTTGATGTACTTCGTGTCTTTTTCTTCCGGGAACGGCGGGATCATCTTGTCGAGGACGATGTGGACCATTTCCGGCTTCGAGGGATCGATCCGCACGCGCCGGGGGGCGCTGAGGAGATTGCCGGGGGCGATATTCCACATTTGGCCTTCGCCGCGGTCCATGGGAAGCTTGACGGTATGGCCGTCCGCGCGGTGGAAGGTTTCATACTTATGGAGAAGCGCCTGGACGAAGTAATCGCCGGGCGGGATCTTGGCGATCGAATCGACCGGGAAGCCGAAGACTTCGGCGTCGAAAACCGCTTCTTCTCCGGGTTTCAAGCTCTCGACGTCGATCCCGAAGACGGGCGGGGCGTCATCGTTGCGGGAGCTGACCTGGAATCGGGGCTCGCGCTTGTCGCTGTCCGAGATGACCAGGAGCATTCGTCCGTCGAAAGGTCCGGGCCCGAGCTCTTTCGGATACGAAACGCCGATCCGGAACCCGGGGCCCGGGCCGGCCGGCGGCGCGTTCGACCGGCAGGCGACGCCGGCGATCAGGGCGGAAAGCGAAACCGCGATGGCCGCCGAGCGGATGGATACGCGCCGCAATTCCGTGAACGCTCCTAGCGCTTTGAATTCAATTCCAGAGCGGCCTGGACGGTCCGTTCCGCGTCGATGAGCCCGTGGCCGCACTCGGGAGAGAAACCCTTGAACCCGACGCGCTCCGGGTTGGCATTCTTGTTGACGAGGTCCATGAGAGTCTGGGCATATTGACCGGGCGGCTCGTCGCCCTGTCTCGGATGAACGGACACGGTCAAGGCGAACAGGGAGGCGACGACCGGAATGGCCGCCGAGATGCTGGGAATGTAGGTGTCCTTTTCGCCGACGTAGGTCGGAAAGCCGCCGAAGATGTCGTTCGGGGCGGCCACGGTATTTTCTTTTTGGGCCGCGCAAACGTCCCAGTAGCCATAGCTCCCGTCCGGGTTCTTTTGGGCCGCCGTGACGGCGACGACGGTCTTGTACTGGGACGGGAAATTGAGGGTGGCGCCTTGTTTGAACCATTTGCTGTAGAGGGCCCCGGAGATGAGGATCCGGTTCTGGGCGTAGGCGTACCGGCAGGCCTCCCGGAGGTACTCGGAATCCAGCGTCGCCCCGGAAGCGCTGATGCTGATGATATCGTTCCCGTCATGGACGGCGCGGTAAATGCCGGCCGCGAGGAAGCTCTCGAGCAGGAGCAGATAGGCGGGGTCATTCTGGGTGTCGCCGTCGAGGACCTTATAGACCGTCAGCTGGGCCTCCGGAGCGAAGGTGGCGGCGACCGAGGTGATCAGGGTGCCGTGCCAGCCCCAATCGACCAGCGAGGCGTCGGTGGCCCAAGGTTGGCCCTCGCGGCCGACCAGGGAAAAGTTCTTTCCCCACTTTGTCGTCTTGAAGATCGAGTGACTCTCGTCGATCCCCGAATCGAGGATGGCGATCTTGGCCCCTTTTCCGCGGGTGATGGCCATGCGCCTGCCTGAAGCGCGCGCCGTCGAGCGCACCCTGGCGCTCGAATTCCGGGCTGACCGGATTGCTGAAGAACTCCCTGGGCGGGGGGGCGTCGAGCTTGGCGCCGTATCCGACCGAACGGACGACGATATCCACGGCGTCGAGGTCCTTGAAGTTGGGATTGATCTTGCGGACGAGGCCGGTCGAGGTATCCGTGGCGAAGAAGGTTTCCACGAACATGTCTCCGGCGAACCGGGCCAGGTCGAGATACATGCCTGAAAAACGCCGCCGGGACTTCTTATCCGCCTTGTCGAGAAGGAGCGTGAACGTGGGCTCGTCCTTCTGGTAAAAGACATTGACCAGGATGCCGTACAGCCTGGGATAGCGGGTCTCCGATTCCTGGATCTTCTGGAGCTCGACTTCCGTCAGGCTGGCCCGCATGGGATGCGCGGCGATCTTGTCTCTGATCGTCTGATAGAAAATGTCCTGGCCCTGATCATAGAGCGCGCCCAGCCAGGTCGCGCCGGGCTCGGTCGTGCTCTTGTCCTTGCAGGCGAACGAGAGGCTCAGGCCGAGCAGGCAGAGAACGACGAGGATTGATGTCGAAAGGGGTCGCTGGCGCATGGTTCCGTCTCCTTCCCAGCCGTCCTGGGATCTTCTTTACTTCTTATTGGACGCAAAGTGAATGCGAATTGTACCACCGCGGAACCCCGGAAGGGCCGCGGGCGGGCGCTTCACTCAGAAGCTGACTGCCTGTCCCTTATCTGCCCGCCCCGACGTGGGCGATGCACACGATCTCGACCCGCGCTCCGAGGGCCAGGCGGGTCGTACCGAAGGCGTTGCGGGCGGGCCGATTGACCGGGAAATACGTCACATAGATCTTGTTCATCTCCGCCCACTCACTCATGTCGGCGAGCATCACCGTAACACTCACGACGCGATCCATGGACGAGCCGTATTTTTCCAGGGTTATTCCGATGTTCTCCAGGGTCTGCCGCGTCTCGGCGGCGATGCCGCCCGGGACGATCTGTTGAGTCGAGGGGTCGGTTCCCAGCTGACCCGAAAGATACAGCACGTCGCCAACACGCACGGCCTCGGAAAAGGGCCGGCCGCCGGGTCCGTCCTGGGGCAGGTATTCCGGACCGCTCTTCGTCGCATCCGCTCCGGGAGCTCCGCAGGCGGCCAAGGAGACCGCGAGGACGATCAGGCCCATGCGATTCGCTTTCATGAACATCTCCTGAAGTTGGTGTCCGCCCCGGCTATCAAGAGCGGGCTATCTCTTGTTGTCCCGTTAAACAAAGAGGCGGCGGCACTGGCCGCCGCCTCCTTTGATCTCAGAAGTTGCGATTATCCTAAAGGCTCCGCCTTACCTGAGCCCGATCTCGAGCCCCAACTGGCCCCAGCGCCGAGGATTGGGCATATCGCTCCGGTCCCAGTAAGCCACATCCGTCAGGTTGAAGACATCGAGGAACACCGAGACCTTGGTCGTCGCTCCAACCTTGAACCCTTTGGACACCCGGAAGTCCACGATCCATAGCTTGTCCTGGGGCGTGAACAGCTCCACGAGAGACGGATCCATATTCCACCAGATCCAGCGGCCCCGGAGATTGGCCAGAAGATCCCATTTTTCGTTCCTGTACTTGAGTCCCGTTCTATAGGTCCGGGTGGGGATCCAGGTCAAAAGGACGGCCTCCTCCGCGGTCGTGTCCTCATGCTTGTTGTAGTTGGTGCCGAAATATCCGGTGACGCCGAACCGGGTCAGAAAGCCGATCTCGGCCTCATAGCCCTTGCGGGAGAAATTCGAGATATTGCCCCAAGTGAACCGGCCCTCGGTATCGGCCGGGACCTGGACGATGCCGTCCGTCATCATATGGTAGTAGGCGGAGGCCTTCAGGTAGAGGAAGCCGAGCTCCTGCGTTTCGAAGCCGGCGCTATAGGCCCAGGCCCGTTCCGGCTTGAGGTCCGGATTGGGGAGGATCATGTCGAAATAGGACACGCCGAGGGTATACCAGAGGGCCGGGACCTTGAAGGTCCGGGCCACGTTGAGCCGGAAAAGGGAGGCCTTGAGGAAATTGAATGTCGCGCCGATGGAGGGACTGAGCTGGTTGCCGAAGGAGCTGTCGTAGTCGTACCGGGCGCCGGCATGGATCCCCAGCCTCCCGATCCGGAACTCGGCGTTTGCGAAGGGCGCCACGGTGTCGACGTGGATGACCGGCTGGCCGGGGATATAGCCGGAGAAATCGGCCATGGTCCTATAGTAGTCGAGGCCCGAGACGAGGGAGAAGGATTCGCCGGGATTGTACGCGCCCTTCAGAGTGAATCCCGTCTTCTGCTCGATGGATCGGGTCGTTTCGATCGTCCCGGCCGGAGGCTGGTACAGCGATCCGCCGAGGTACTCCGTCGACCCGTCGATGACGGACCGGTTGTACTTGATCTGGCTTTCGAGATTGAAGGCCGGGCTGAGGCTCGTCGAGAACTTGAGGGAGGCGACGTTGGAGGTCCCGATGTAATCGGCCTGGTAATTCCAGTAAAAGGGGAATTCGGGGCCGAGCATGTCCTCGAGGTTCAGGAACGACATGGTCTGCGTGTTCATCTTGTTCGCGCTGTAAAAGACGTCGAGGAACGTCCTGTCGCTGAAATCGTAGCTCACCTTGCCGAAGAGATTATAATTCTTCTCCCGGCCGTGCTCGATGAAGCCGCCGTTGTTCGTGCCGTTATAGCCGAGCATGTAGCCGAACTTGTCGACATTCCCCAGGATCGAACCCGAGTAGTCGAAGTTGTTGCCTTTGTTGGGGATAGCGTTGGCGCCCGTGAAGTCCATCTCCCCGAAGCTCGAGAATGTGGACTTCAAGGTGATGAGAGGCCGGGTCATATTGCGCGGCCGCTTGGTGATGACATTGATGATGCCGCCCATGTTCGATCCCCAGACCGAGGACGAGCCGCCCTTGATGACCTCGACCTGGTCGATCATCTCCTCGGGGTAGATGTTCAGCATGCTCCAGTTGTTGATGACCTGGCTGACATCGACGCCGTCGACCATCTTTCTGATATAGTCGTCCGAATAACCGTCGATGTACATGAACGTCCCCAGGGCCGTTGAGCTGCTGCCCGTCTCGACGTCGACGCCGGGCACGCTGTTGAGGGCCTGGAGGATGTTGACCTGCGGGGTTTCGTTGAGCTTTTCGGCCGTCAAGACCACGACGTTCTGCGGAACGTTCTGGAGGCTTTCGACCTCCCGGCGGGCCGTAACCGTCATTTCGCTCGCGAAGCCCATGCGCATCGCGACCTCCAGCTCCGTCGTTTCGCCCGCCGTGATGGACACGTTCTTCCGCGTTTCCGTCAGGAAGCCGGCGAGCTCGAAGACGATCCTGACGGTTCCCGCGGGAAGGCCTTCCGCCAGGAAGATCCCTTCGGCGTTCGTCACGGCCGGCTTGCGCATTCCCGTGACGGTCACCTTGACGGTGGGCAGGGGAAGCTTTTCGTTGGCATCGACGACCTTGATCTTCAGGTTTCCCTTCTCCTGGGCGCGCAGAAGTCCCGCGGACAGGACCAGGCAGAAGCTCACCAAAAGGACGCTCAAAACTCTCGACTTCTTGCTCATTCTCTCCTCCATGGCCTCGATTCCGGCATCGGGCAAAGAATATCGTTCAAATCCTATTTGCCTAATAAGACGCCGGAAGCCGGGGGTTTGTACCACCCGGCGGGCCGGGATCCTCCTCGGCGCATCTCTCGTTGCGGTCACCGGAGGTGCTTCTTGAACCAGGCCTCGGTCTTCCGGAGCTTGTCGAGCTGGTGGTTGGGCATCATCGTCCCGTGGGATTCTCCGGGATAGATATAGAGCTCGACGGGCGTCCCCGTCGTCTGGACGGCCCGGAAGAACTCCACGGCCTGCTCGACCGGGACGCGCTCGTCTTTTTCGTTCTGGGTGAGGAGCAGCGGCGTCTTGACGTTCTTCGCATAGGTGATCGGGGAAAGCTTCCTGTAGATGTCGGGATCCTCGAGAGGCGTCTTTCCGAAATACTGCCGGCTGAGTATCCGGCCTATCGGGGAAACCGACCACAGGCTCTGGAGGTTGGCGATGCTGACCTCGCTGTGGGCGGCCTTGAAGCGGGACGTCTGGGTGACGATCCAGTTGGTCATATAGCCGCCGTAGCTCCCTCCCCAGACGACGAGCCGGTCCTTGTCGGCCAAGCCGCGGGCCACGAGCGTATCCAGCCCCGAGATCAGGTCCCGATAGTCCCCGCCTCCCCAGTCGCGGAGATTGGCCCTCAGGAACGCCGATCCCCAACCGATGCTGCCGCGCACATTGGGCATATAGACGAGATAGCCCTGCCCGGCGAAATATTGCGCGGGGCAATAGTAATTCCCGGCGAAAGAGTTGTTGAAATTCCCGGCCGGGCCGCCGTGGATCATGGTCACGGTGGGATAGGCTCGGCCCTTGGCATAGCCCAGCGGATAGACGATATTCCCCGAGATCGGGAGCCCGTCGGTCGACTTCCAGGTGAATTCCTCGGTCTCTCCCAGCCAGGTCCCCTTGAGCTCCGGGTGGAGGTCGGTCAGGCGGCGGGCCTTGTCGGGCTCGTTGATATCGCCGACGTAGATCTCCTGGGGCCAGTCCGGCGTTCCGGCCGAGAACGCGATCGTCCGGCCGTCGGCCGCGAAGGACACCGCGTTGATCTCCATCTTGGGGAAATGGGTCAGCTGGCGTGCCGTTCGGGTCTTGAGATCGAGACGGAAGATCTGGCTGTTCAGGAGATGGTAGGCGACATAATAGACCCCGCCCCCGTCGGCGGCCCAGCGGCAGTTGTAGAGGAAATGGTCCGTATCGCCCGAGGCGTTGGAGACCCGGCCGGTCTGGAGATCATACAGCTGGATGATGTGACCGTAGAGCTCCGGCTTCTTGAGATCGCCGACCTCGAGCCCGATATAACGGCCGTCCGGGCTCCAGATGGCTTCGCCGCGGCGCGTAAAGGCCGCATAATAAGGGAAATCGAGGGCGGCGAGCCCGCTACCGTCGGCGTTGACGGTCCTCAAAGTCTGGAAATCCCAGGTCACGTGCTCGATGTTCTTCGGCGAAGTCACCAGGGCCAGCTTGGACCCGTCAGGCGACCAGGAGAACCCGATGATGTGGAAATCGCCGGCAACGAGGGTCTTGATCGTCTTTCCGGCGACATCGAAGATCTGCAGCTGCGAGCGGGGCCGAGTCGCGTCGATCGCGACGGCGTCGAAACCCGATCCCCGGGCCTTCTCCCGATCCGGGTCGGGGGTTTCCGGGGTCAAGAACGCGATGGCTTTCCCGTCGGGCGACCAGGCGTACTTCTGCACGCCGCCCGGCGCCTCGATCAGGGGCTCGGCCTCGCCGAGGCCCGGACGGAAAACGAACAATAGCGGCTTGCCGCGGCGGGTGGAAAGAAAGGTCACGGCCCGGCCGTCCGGCGACCAGGCCGGACCCATGTTCATGTCCGGTCCTTTGGTCACCGGGAAGACGTTCCCGCTCTCGACGTCCGCCAGCCAGACGTCCGAGGTGAAAGTGTTGCGGGCCCAATCGACGGACGTCACATCGAAGGCGACCATCTTGCCGGACGGGGACACGGCCACCGTACCGATCGACTTGAGCGAGATCATCGCCTCGAGCGTCAACGGCTTCTTGGCGGCTTGCGCCAGGCCTGAGGCGGGAACGAGAAGCGCGAAGCCGATGGTCAGCCCCGCGGCAATAAGCGCAAAACGTCTGATCTGAGCGATCATGAAAACCTCCCTCGCGGCGCCGCGGGGCAGCCTATTTTTTCTTGGCCGGGGCCTGTTTCATCTCGGCCTCTCTTTTTGCGGCCTCCTCGGCCATCTCCGCTCTCCTCGCCATCCGTTTCTTGAAGTTGTCCTCGAGCAGGTTCATCTTCTCGATATAGGCCTGAAGTCCCGTTCCCAGCGTTTTCGCGGCGTCGATGAATCCGTAGCCGACCTTGACGTTGAATGTGCCGTAGCCGAGCGTCTTCGGATCGGCCGATTTCTTCAGGATCTCGGCGATGCGCTGCACGTACTGGCCGGAAAGCTCTTTCCCCGTCCGAGGGATCTGCTGAGAAAGCAGCGCGACCAAGCCGCCGCACGCGCCGGCGGCGTAAGCGTTTGAGGGCGGGACGCCGGGGGCGGCAAAGGCGGGGCCGGTGACCGCGGTCGCCTTGGCCGGGGCGGAAAGCGCCCATGGCCGCAGACCGGGGCCGCTCGCGTCGTCGGCGCCCGCGACGGCGATGACGGAGTTGTAGGCCGCCGGGTAAGCGGGAGTCTCCCGCGAGCTCCCCGGGGGAATGAGCCCGTTCGGGGCGATAACGATGACGTTGCGGGAGTAGACGGACCGGCAGGCTTCCTTCAGGAACGGAAAATCGCGGCCAAAGGCCGCGCCGGTGATCACGATATCGCAGCCGTCGTCCGCCGCCTTGTAAAGGGCCTGGGCCAGCTCGAGGGCCGGCCAGTACTCATAAGGCTGCCCCGGGGCGGCTCTGATCCTGTAGGTCGCGATATCCGCCTCGGGGGCGCACCACGCGGCGAGCATGGTCAAGAGCGTGCCGCGGCCATCCATGTCCCCGGGGACGGCTCTGTCCCCGCTCCATGGAGCCCCGGTCCCGCCGACGAGCGACAAGTCCGAAGCATGGTCGAAGCTTCGCCGCCTTCAGGCCTTCAAGGGAGAAGTCACATCCGGAATCGACGACCGCGATCTTGATGCCCCGACCGCCGCCGGATGTCCTCGCCTCGCCGAGCTTGGCCAGTCGCAGGGCGCGGCTCTTATCCAGAAAAGCCGGCCCCAAGCCCTTAATGGCATCCAGGATGCGTCCGGCGCGAGGCCCCGTGCCCAGGGAATCAAGAACGAGGTCGAGGCGGCCGCGCCCCCGGTTCTCCGGAAACTGAAGCAGGTCCTGAGTGGCCGGGCTCTCGGCAAAGAGCGATTCGACAAAGCGATCGGCAGCCTCCCGGCAAAGCGCGAAATAGCGGTCTCTGAAGGCCGCTTCGTCCTTTCCGCGGAGCTCGAGCAGGCCGGGCGCCGTTCGCCAGAAGATGATATTGACCAGGTTTTCATAAAGGACCGGAATGCCCTTGGGCCCGCCCTCGATCTTCGCGATCTCCGAAGCGAGGAGCCTATCCCTTTCCGGGTGAAGCCCCAAAGCCAGCTTGAGGGCCCTGTGAAAGACCGCTTCGCCCTCCGCAAAGACCGCATCCGGCGGGGGCACCGGAGCGGAAGAGAGCTGGTCCGCAACCGCATCGCGGACGGGGCGGGCGGCGCCGAGCTCGAGGGCCGCCTCGACGGTCGTCACGGCATCGATCATGCCGAAACCGCATTCCGGCGAGAAACCGTCAAAACCGACCATCCTCGAGTTGGCGTTCTCGGTCAGGAGCCTCCTGATCGTCTCCACATACTGCCCCGGCGGCTCGGTTCCGAGACGCGGGTAGGCGGAGGCGGCCAGCGCGGCGAGTGATGCGACGATCGGGGTGGCGCACGAGATGCCGGGCGCGTAAGCGTCCGTCTCGCCCGAGTACGCGGGGAACGCCACGAATGGGGCATTGGGCGCTCCCACGGTCGTCATCGGGTCGGGGGCGGCGATCTCCCAATACCCGTACTTGTTCTCGGCCAAACGGTCAATGGCGGTGGCCGCGAGCGTCGTGGGATATTGGGCCGGATAGTCTTCCGCGCCTCCCAGATAGCGGCCCTGATAGTACGGGCTTCCCGTCACGATGATGACGTTATTCTCCCAGGCATACCGGCAAGCCTCCTCGAGATAAGGAGTGTAGAGGCCGGTCCCCGCGCTGATGTTGATGACATCGTTCCCGTCGTGGACGGCCTTGTAGATCGCGGCGCCCATGTTGTTGGAGACAATGATCGGGAACGGGGAATCGTTCTGGCTGTCTCCGTCGAGGTAACGATAGAGAGTGATCCGGGCCTCGGGCGCGTACTTGGCCACGATCGAAGTCACGACCGTGCCGTGCCAGCCCCAGTCGACCATGGGCGGGCCGTCCTCGACCCAGGGGAGGCTGTCGCGTCCGACGAAATTGTAATGACTCCCCCAGACGGTGTCCTGAAAGACCGGATGGGTCATATCGATCCCCGTATCCAGCACCGCCACCCGGACTCCCCTTCCCTTGCTGAGACGATGGGCCTCCCGGAACCTCGCCGCGTCGAGCCCCCATTGCTTGTCGAATTCGGGGCTCAGCGTCTTGGGGACGATCTTGTCGGGCGCGGGAAGATCGATATTGGCCATGTTCCCTGTCTCCATGACCACCATATCGACGGTGTCCCTGCCCTTGAACTGCAGGAGGAGATCCTTGAAAAAGAGCCCCGTCGGGTTCGGCTCGAATAAGCTGTCCGCGAACATGCGGGCCGTGAAGCGGACAAGATCGAGGTATTTCTCGCGGAAGCGGGCCATCGACGCGTCGCTCCCCTCTGCGAGGAGCGCGTCCATGACGGGGGCGTCCTTCGGATAAAAATAGTTCGCCATGAGCCCGTAGAGGCGCGGGTAGACGTCCTTGAGTCCGGCGATCTTGGAACGTTCGGTGCCGGTCAACCGGCCGCGGTCCGGGTTGTTCGCGACATGGGTCGCGACGTCGTCATAGAACACGTCCCGGCCCTCGTCGAAGAGAGTCTGGAGCGGGGCCTTCGCCGGGGGGCGCGAGGAACAGGCCGCGAGCCCCAGGGCCAGGATGAGAGCGCCGGCGAGCATCCCGGCCGTCCATGCCATCCGATCTGCCGTTGGTTTTCGCAATGATACCTCCGTCTCTTATTATCCGACGCAGAAAGGTCCTCATGTGTACCAGGAATGTGATAATATGGTGGGCTCAATGAAGGACCTCGAACAGGACACGAAGGCTGTCATCGATCGGTTTTCGGTCCTCATCAGGCAGGTCATTCAAAAAAACCTTCACCGCCGCGACGGCATCGACCTCGAGGATGTCGAGCAGGAGGTCCGGATCAAGATCTGGACATTCCTCAAAAAAGGTAAAAGGATCGACAATCTTCCGTCCTATATCAAGAGAGTGGCTTATTCCAAGACGATCGACGAATTAAGGAAAGCGATGAAGCAGCGGCCTGCGAGCGAAGCCGAAAACCTGAAGCGGATCTTCTCCGGAGCCGGCCAGATCACGGCTCTTCCCAGGGAATCTTTCCCGGAGGGCCGCCTGGACGAAAGCGAGTCCAAGGAGGCCATCAGGGAGATGGTCGATGCCCTGAGCGAGAACAGGAGAAAGGTCCTGCGTCTCTTCCTGAAGGGCCAGACGATCGAGGAGATCTCCGCATCGCTCAAGTGGGAAAAAACAAAGGTCCGCCACCTGTTCTATCGGGGCATTGACGATCTGAGAGATATCAGCCGGGCACGGGCCGGAAGCGCCGCGGCGCCCCTATCCGAGAATCCGCCTCCAGGGACAGAATCATGATCTCCAAAAGATGCCCTTCGCGGGAAGAGATCATCCGCCTCTTCGAGGGGGACGCGCCCGAAGAGCACAAGAAGAAGTTCCTCGATCATGTCCTCGTCTGTCCGGACTGCCGGGTCATCCTCGACGCGTCGATCGAGCTTCAGGGGGCAAGCAAGGATATCCTCCACGACTTGGAACGCCTGGACCTCGGAAGCCCGGAAGCCCGGAAAAGGCTCCGGACCTTCGCGCGGCGCGAGCTCAGTGCCTTGCGCGGCGGCCGGCGGCCCGGCGTGTGGACCCGCCGCTGGCTGGTCATTCCCGCCGCAGGCGCTGTCTTGGCCCTTTTCGTCGCGCTCGGCATTCTCCCCGGCCTGAGGAAGGGCCAGGCGCCCATGGCCGAGCGGAACGCGGCGGGCATCGAGATCGGTCTGCTGGCGCCCCGGGGCTCGAAGGCTGTAGAACCCGGAGACTTCCGTTGGACGAGGATACCCGGCGTTCGAACCTACCGGCTGGATATCTATGATCAGACGCTCGAACCGATCCACCGATCCCCTTCGCTCGTTGGGGCCCATTACACGCCGCCGACGGCCGTGACAAGCACGTGGCGGAAGGGATCCGTGTATTTCTGGAAGATCACGGCTTCGATGGAGGACGGCCGGACCGTCGAATCGGAATTCGGCAGATTCGTCGTTCAGAGATGAAAGAACCGGCGCCACCAGGGCGACGGATGCAGGGGGACTCCGGCGCTTCCCTCGCCGATCAGAATGAAAGCCGCCCAATGGAATGGATGGGACTCGCGTGACCGGCTCATCTTGATCTTGGTGAGGCGGAGGGCTTCCCGCTTGGTCCGCCCGCTCGTCAGGAATTCGTAGTAAGTCCGCATGAAACGGGCCGTCGAAGCGTCGTTGACGTTCCAGAGGCTGGCGATCACGGACCGCGACCCCGCGCAAAAGAAGGCCCGGGCCAGACCTTGGATCCCCTCGCCTTTTTCCATCTTTCCCGCGGCGGTTTGGCAGGCCGACAGGACGACGAGGTCGGCCTTGAGGCGCAGGTCGTAGATCTCGCGGGCCTGGAGGAACCCGTCTTCTCCCGAGCCCCGATCCTGGGTCAGGACGAGGGCCGAGTGGGCGGCGACCTGTTCGTCGAGGAGGCTATGCGTGGCAAAATGGAGCACCTTGTAGTCATCCAGGGAGTGCCGCTTGACGCGGTCCTCGGTCGCCTCCGCGCGGGTGACTGTGCGCCGGAACGCGGGGTCGATGAGCCCGGCAATGGCATCGATTTCCCGGGAGGCGAACTCGAGAGGGAAGAGCGCAAAGCGCTGGTCCCGGTAGTACTCGAACAGCACGTCTTGGCCGTGCGCCTGGCCGCCCGGGCCACCGCGTCCGGAGCCGGGGATGGGGTCTCCGATCGCCAGCAGGTCCTGCCCGGCTCCCGCGGCTTTTTCGCGGTTGAGGATGCTCACGAGCGTCGACGCCGAAGGGGCATAGGAAAGGCCGTAATCCTCCATCAGAAAACGGGCCCGGCCGGACCCGGGCCCGGCGCCATCAGGGGGGACGAGGGCTTCGAAGGGCAGGTAATGCAGGCTCCTGTCCGGAACGATAATGAGGTTCTCGAGGCCCGCGAGGAGGCCCTTGTCAGCGAAGCCGATCAGCGCGCCGTACAGCCGGCGGCCCGCCGGAACGACATCCGTGTCGATGATCTCGTTCGATGACAGGAGGCGAACGAAGTCCGCCGCCAGGCGGAGTGACCGCTTGCTCTCCGGCGCCGCCAGCCGCTCGACGGAGAGACCATGACGGGTGACGATAAAAACGAACAGGCATTCGTCCCCCACGAAATACTCGATGAGTCCTGTCCGGCCGTCCAGGAGTGCGCGTCGGATCTCCGGCAGCCGGCGCGGTTCGTTCGAGTCGGCCAGCGGATTGCCCGGGCTTTCGGCTCCGGCCTTCGCGAGGAGGGTCTCGTAGTCGTCTTCCGCCCGTTCGAGCCGTCGACGGATCTCCGCACGATCTTCTTCATCGGTGAGCCCGCCGCTGAGCTCTGCCGAAAGCCGCGACACGTTGCTCGATATCAGCTCCAGCTGCAGTCCCATCTCCCGGGGAAGGACTCGGGCCGCAACACCGGCTCTTTGGAGGTCGTCCAGGAAAGACCGCGCTTTGGCCTTTTCGGCGTAGAACAGGCATTCCTCGAGGATCGCTTCGGCGGGTCTTGCCTGATAGGCCTCATAAAGCAGATTGACGAGGGCTTCATAGATCGAGACCTTGGACTGAAAGAATCCGGAGCTCTGTTCCCGGAGCAGGAGCTGGATCCTCAGGTCCTCGATGACGGCGATGGCCTCCTTATAGAAATCGATGGCCCGGGGGATATCGTTCCGTGCCGCGCAGAGCGCCCCTAGACCGGCGGCGGCCTCCCAGATCACGGCCGGATGGCCGATATCGCGTCCGGCGGCGGCGGCCAGACCATAGGCCGCTTCGGACTTGTCCCAGAGGCCCTGTCGCCGGTAGAGGTCTCCCAGGCGGTTCTGGATGCTGGCGCCGACGATCCGATTCCGGCCCAGATCGGCGGCGGAAAGGCTTCTCTCAAAGCAGGCCGCGGCGTTCCCGAGATCCCCGAGCTTGAAATAAGCGAAGCCCAGATTATAAAGACAGCGCGACTCTTCCCGCCTGTGGCCGATCTTCTCGATATACCTGAGGGCCTCGGCATATGAAGACAGGGCCCGGCCGTAGTCCTGGAGCTCCATATAGACGTGCCCGATCGTATTGAGGCACTCCTCCTTGCTCCACTTGCCGACATATCTCTCGGCGATGGCGAGCGCCTCCTTGTTGAATTCGAGGGCCCGCTCATGGTTGCCCAGAGAAAGATGAATGTCCCCGATGGTCGTAAGATGGAAGGCCTCGCCTGTCTTGAATCCGATCAGCCGGCTTATCCCGAGGGCTTCGCGGGCGCAGTCCATGGCTTTGGCGTACTCTCCCCTGTTCTTCAGGAGCAGCGTCAGCCAGTAAAGGCATATATCCTGGCTTCTCAGGGCCCGGGTCGCGCGATAGTAGCTCAGGGCCCCGGACAAGTGCTCCTCAGCCCCCCTAAGGTCTCCCCTGTTAAGGAGAAGCACTCCCAAGGTGCGGGTACAGAGGATCTCCAACTTCTGGCTGGCCAAGCCCCGGGACAGGGCCAGGGCGAGCGTGCCTGCGTCATAGGCCTGGGAGTCCTTTCCCAGGTCCGCCCAGACGAAGGCCTGGCGCTCCAGGCTCATGACTTCGAGCGGCTTGTCGCCGAGCGCTCGGGCCAGGCGAAGCGCCTCCGTTGCCCGCTCGAGCGCGCCGGGATAGTCATTGAGGTAGGTGAAGACGTCGCTGAGATCGAGGAGGCATTGGGCCTCACCGTCCCTCATCCCCTTGGCCCGGAAGATCTCCCGTGCCTTTTCCAATGACGCGAAGGCCTCACGATACTCCGAGGAATAATAGCGAAGCAGGCCGACGGCCTGATGGAGAAACGGGTCCATCGCGCTCTGCTCGAGGCGTGCCCGAAAGAAGGCCAACGTCTTTTGGATGTCCGCCTCGGAAAGATAAGCGTTGGCGAGGTCCTCGAACACCTCCCAGAATTCCGCCCCGGACAGGATGCTGGCTTCGAACTGCGCGCGGGCCAGGTTGAGATCGCCCAGCCTCATGCGGGCGACGCCCAATCCGTAATGAAACCGGGCGTTTCCGGGATGGGCCGCGACGAGCCCTTCAAGGACCCGGACGACATCCGGGATCGCCGCTTCGATGGAGGGGGATCCGGTCTGCTCCAAGATCCGCAGCAGCCTCTTGAAAGAGGAGACGCTTGCGGGATCGCGCTCGAACGCCCTCAAGCTGTCCGAAATCGACTCTTCACGGCGGCCGGGTTTGATCCTGACTTCAAAAGGGTCCTGGCCGGAGATCTCCTGCGCCGAAGCGGCAAGGCCGAACGCCAAGACAGGCCCCAGGAGGAGGAAGATCTTCTTTCCGGCCCGCTTTATCGGCAGCATGATCCCGCGCCCGAAGCATTGTAGTCCAGCGGGACCATGAAAGCCAGGGCAAGGGATGGCGAGCCGCTATCATCCGTCCTGTTTCTTGACAGTCCCCGGGGCGTCCTCTATACTCTGTTTTCCATCCTCCAGGACGGAACCGACCCACCATGACGCAGCTCGAAAAGGCAAGAAAAGGCGTCCTCAGCGGGGCCCTGAAGAAGGTCGCCCGCGCCGAGGGCGTCGCCGCGGAGAAGCTGGCCGAGCTTGTCGCCGGCGGGCTCGTCGTCATTCCCTTCAATCCGGTCCACTCCCCCGCCCGGCCCTCCGGCATCGGCCGGGGCCTCAGGACCAAGGTCAACGTCAACCTCGGCACGTCCCGCGATTTCCCGCTTCTCGCCGACGAGCTGCGGAAGGTCCGGATCAGCCTCGAGTACGGCGCCGACGCCCTGATGGACCTGAGCACGGGCGGCGACCTGAGGAAGATCCGCAAGGCCATCCTGGCCCGGACGCCCATCCCGCTGGGGACCGTCCCCATCTACCAGGCCGCGGTCAAGGCCATCGACCGCGGAACGTCTATCGTCGACATGGACGAAGAGGACCTCTTCGAGGCCGTCGAGTCCCAGGCCCGCGAGGGCGTCGACTTCATGACCGTCCACAGCGGGCTGACGCTCAGGGCCATCGACCGGCTGAAGAACCAGGGCCGCGTCGCCGACGTCGTCTCGCGCGGCGGCGCCTTCCTCGTCGCCTGGATGCTCCGCAACGGGAAGGAGAACCCCTTCTACGCCCGGTTCGACCGGCTGCTCGAGATCGCCCGGCGCCACGACGTCACCCTCAGCCTGGGCGACGGACTGAGGCCCGGCTCTATCATCGACGCGACGGACCGGCCCCAGATCGAAGAGCTCCTGACCCTCGGCGAGCTCGTCAAGCGCTCCCGGGAGGCCGGGGTCCAGGTCATGGTCGAGGGCCCGGGCCACGTCCCGCTCGACCAGGTCGAGATGAACATGCGCCTGGAGAAGCGGCTTTGCGACGGCGCGCCGTTCTACGTGCTCGGGCCTCTCGTCACCGACATCGCGCCCGGCTACGACCACATCGTCTCGGCCATCGGCGGGGCCGTGGCGGCGGCGGCCGGGGCCGACTTCCTGTGCTATGTCACGCCGGCGGAGCATCTCGGATTGCCCACGGACGACGACGTCCGCGAGGGGCTCATCGCCTCGAAGATCGCCGCCCACGCGGCCGACATCGTCAAGGGCGTCCCCGGGGCCATCGAACGCGACCTGGCGCTGGCCAGGGCTCGCAAGCGGCTCGACTGGGAGACCCAGCGGCGCCTCGCCATCGACCCGGTCAAGTTCGCGGCCGTGCGGAAGCGGCGGAAGACGACGAGCCGGGCCTGCTCCATGTGCGGCGATTTCTGCGCCATGCGCATCGTCAGCGAGTTCCTCGGCGCCGGAAGGAAGTCCGGTGACAACTGCGCCTAGGGGCCTTCTTTTCGGCACGGCCGGCGTTCCCTTTTCATCGGCCGACGACTCCAGCCTGGCCGGGATCGAGCGCATCGTGGGCCTGGGCCTCGACTGCCTCGAGATCGAGTTCGTCAACGGCGTCAAGATGGGCCTGGACACGGCCGCGAAGGTCCGCGAGCAGGCGGCCCGACTGGGCGTCAGGCTGAGCGTCCACGCCCCGTACCACATCAACTTCAACTCGGAGAACCCCGGCATCCGGCTGCAGAGCCGGGAGCGGCTGCTCAAGACGGCGCGGGTCGGGGCGGCCTGCGGGGCGGTGAGCGTCGTATTTCACGCCGCGTTCTACGGAAAGGACACGGCCGAAGCGACCTACGCCGCCGTCAAGCTGGAGCTGGCCGCGGTCCAGTCCATCCTCAGGTCCGAGCGCCTGGCGATCACCCTGCGGGTCGAGACGATGGGCAAGCGGGCCCAGTTCGGCTCTCTCGACGAGATCCTGGCCCTCTGCCGCGACGTCGACGGGCTCCAGCCCTGCCTGGATTTCTCTCACCTCTACGCCCGCGAGGGCAAGATCAATTCGTATCCGGATTTCGAGCGCGTCCTTAGCAAGGTCGCGCGCAAGCTCGGACCGAGGTCGCTGCGCAACGTCCACGTCCACATCGCCGGGATCCAGTTCGGGGACCGGGGCGAGATCAGGCACCTCAACCTCGAGGAGACGGAATACCGCTACGACGAATGGCTGCAGGCCCTGCGCGACCTCGGCGTCGAGGGCCTGGTCATCTGCGAGAGCCCCAACCTCGAGGGCGACGCGGTCATGCTGAAAAAGCTTTATCAGGCGCAGGCGGCGAAGTGATATGAGGAGAGAGCGTTCGCGGATCGGCGTGTGGGTCCTGGCGGGCGTCGCCGGCTGCTCGGTCGCGGCCTCGGCCGCCCCGGCCCCCGCGAGGAAGGCTCCCTACACCAAGACCGTGCGGATGATCGAGCTCGCGCCGGGAAGGACGGCCATGCGCACGGCGGTCTACGAGCCCTCGGGTGGTCAACCGGCCGGGCCCCGGCCGCTCATCCTGGCGCTGCACTACGGCGGTCCCGTCACGCCCGACATCGGCGGCGAATATGCCGACCTGCTCGTCATGCCGGCCATGAAGGGGCTGGGGGCCATCGTCCTCGCCCCCAACTGCCCGGGGCGGGGCTGGACCGACCCCGTGAGCGAGGAGGCCGTGCTCGCGCTCGTCGCCGCGGTAAAGAAGACGCACGCCATCGACGACCGCCGCGTGGCCGTGACCGGCTTCAGTATGGGCGCTATTGGCGCCTACCGGCTGGCCGCCCGTCATCCCGAGTTGTTCGGCGCGGCCATCCCCGTCGCGGGCATCCCCGGCCCCGAGGACCTGGAAGGGGCCGGACGCGTGCCGCTCTATATCATCCACGGCGAGGACGACGAGATCTTCCCCATTGGCAAGGCCCGGCCAGCGTTCCAAGCGCTCGAGAAAAGCGGCCGGGCCGTGAGGATCGAGATCGTGCCGGGGCTGACCCATTATCAGACGGCCGCCTACGTCCCCGCTCTCGGGAAGGCGGCCGGCTGGCTGAAGCGCCTATGGCAGGTCCGTTGAATCCGGACCCTTAAGGTCCGAACCCAGGAGGTTAGCAATGAAATGGCAGGGAAGACGGCAGAGCGGCAACGTCGAGGACAGGCGCGGCGTCAGCGGCCGGGGTCTCGCGGTCGGCGGCGGGATCGGCGGGTTGGGCATCGTCATCGCCATCCTGTACATGCTCCTGGGCGGGAACCCGGGTGACATCACGCAGGGCCTTCAGGTCGACCAGCCCTATGCGACGGGGTCCGAAGAGCCCCTCAGCGCGAAGGACAAAGAGATGGGCGAATTCGTCTCCACCGTCCTGGCCGACATCGAGGACGTCTGGAACACGCAGTTCCAGGAGATGGGCAAGAGCTATCGGGAGCCCAAGCTCGTGCTCTTCTCGGGTCGGGTCGAATCGGCCTGCGGCGTGGCCGGCGCGTCCATGGGACCCTTCTATTGCCCCGGCGACGAGAAGGTCTACATCGACCTTTTGTTCTTCGAGGACATGCAGCGCGAGCTCGGCGCCCCGGGCGATTTCGCCCTGGCCTATGTCATCGCCCACGAGGTCGGCCACCACGTCCAGAACCTGCTCGGCACCAACGACCAGGTCATGGCCCAGCGGGGGCGCATGACGGAGAAGGACTTCAACAAGCTCATGGTCCGCATGGAGCTCCAGGCCGACTTCCTGGCCGGGGTCTTCGCCCACTACGCCCGGCAGATCGCCGGCTACCTCGAGGCGGGCGACATCGAAGAGGGGCTCAACGCCGCCAGCGCGGTCGGCGACGACCGGATCATGAAGCAGACCCAGGGCACTGTCGTCCCGGACGCCTTCACCCACGGCACGTCCGAGCAGCGCGTCCGCTGGTTCAAGAAAGGCCTCGAGACGGGCGACATCAACCAGGGCGACACCTTCGGCACGTCGATCCTCTAGCCGCGCCGATCCCCTTCCCTTTGGCCGGGTTCGGGCATATAATAGCCGTCCGTCCATCACCATAAAGGAGAGGCCCATGGTCGAAATCCGTTTCCATGGCCGCGGCGGTCAGGGCACCGTCGTCGCCTCCAAGATCCTGGCCGATGCCATCGCCAAAGAGGACAAGTGGGTCCAGGCCTACCCGGAGTTCGGCGTCGAGCGGCGCGGCTCGCCTGTCGTCGCCTTCATCCGCATCGACGACAAGCAGATCTATGACAAGAGCCGCATCTACGCGCCCGACCACGTCGTCGTCGTCGACCCGACCCTGGTCGAGGCCATCGACATCACCGAGGGCCTCAAGCCGGGGGGCACGATCATCATCAACAGCGACCGCCGGCCCGAGGACTTCCCCTTCCACGGCAAGTTCAAGGTCCGGACGATCGACGCCACGGCCATCGCCGTCAAGCACAAGCTCGGCAGCATGGCCACACCGATCGTCAACACGGCCATCGCCGGGGCGGTCATCAAGATCCTCGGCCTGGCCCGGCTCGAGTCCCTGGCCGCGGCCATCCGGGACGGGGTCCCCATCAAGGCCGAGGACAACGTCAAGGCCGCCACGGAAGCGTACGAGATGGCCTGAGGAAGAGGAAGGACGCCATGAGACCCAAGAAAGCGAAAAAGATCGTCTTCAAGTCGGCCGAAGAGATGCCTCTCATGATCTGCTCGGTCGGCCACCAGACCCACAACCTGACCGGGGCCTGGCGGAACATCCGGCCCGAGATCGACCTCGGCAAGTGCATCAAGTGCGGCATCTGCTGGAAGTTCTGCCCCGAGCCCTCGATCGACGTCGTCGACGAGTGGCCCGTCGTGGACTACGACTACTGCAAAGGCTGCGGCATCTGCGCCGAGGAATGCCCGGCCAAGTGCATCGTCATGGTGGAGGAGCGGAGATGAAAAAAGTCATCATGGGCAACCACGCGCTGTCCTACGGCGCGATGCTCTCGCGGTCGCAGGTCATCTCCGCCTACCCGATCACGCCGCAGACCCAGGTCGTCGAGCTCCTGTCGGAGATGTGCGCCGACGGCAAGCTCGACGCCCAGTTCATCAAGGTCGAGTCCGAGCACTCGGCCATGGCCTCCTGCATCGGCGCGTCGGTCGCCGGGGCGCGGACGTTCACAGCGACGTCGTCCCAGGGCTTGGCCCTGATGCACGAAATGCTCCACTGGGCGGGCGGCGGGCGCCACCCCATCGTCATGGGCAACGTCAACCGGTCCATGGCCCCCGGCTGGTCGATCTGGGCGGACCAGAACGACAGCCTGTCCCAGCGGGACACGGGCTGGATGCAGTTCTACTGCGCCTCGAACCAGGAGGTCGTCGACACGGTCATCCAGGCGTTCAAGGTCGCGGAGACGCTGATGATCCCGGCCATGGTCATCCTCGACGCTTTCGCCCTGTCGCACACCTACGAGGTCGTCGACGTCCCGGACCAGGCGCTGGTCGACCGGTACCTGCCGCCGTTCAAGCCGGCCATCAAGCTGGACCCGGCCGATCCGCGGGCCTTCGGCGGCCTGACCGGGGCGGAGCACTACATGGAGCTCCGCTACAGGCTGGAGAGGGACATGGAGAAGGCGCCGGCGCTGATCGAGGAGACGGGCCGCGAGTACGAGAAGCTCTTCGGGCGCAACCTCGGGCTCGTCGACCCCTATCTCTGCGACGACGCCGAGTTCATCTTCGTCACCTCGGGAACGGCGGGCTACACAGCGCGCGTGGCGGTCGACGAGCTCCGGAGGTCCGGGGTCAAGGCCGGGAACCTGCGCATCAAGGTCTTCCGCCCCTTCCCCTTCGAACGGGTCCGCGAGGTCCTCGGGAAGGTCAAGAAAGCGGCCGTCGTCGACCGGAACTGCTCCTACGGCGCGGGCGGCATCTTCTACCAGGAAGTGAAGTCCGCGGTCTACGGCCGGCCGGGCATGCCGCCGCTCTTCGGCTACATCGCCGGGCTCGGCGGGCGCGACATCACGACGGACTCGTTCAAGGAGGTCGCCGCGCACGCGCTGTCCAAGGACAGGCCCGACGAGGAGATCGTTTGGATCGGAGTCAAGAAATGAGCCAAGAAGTCAAAAAAGAAAAAAAGTTCACGATGACGCTGCCGGCCGACGAGCTGATGGCCTGCGGCCACCTGGCCTGCCAGGGCTGCGGCGCGACGCTGGCCATGCGCTACATGCTCAAGGCGCTGGGGCAGAAGACCGTCCTCTGCATCCCGGCCTGCTGCTGGGCCGTCATCGACGGGCCCTACCCCTACTCATCCATGGACGTGCCGATCTACCACTGCGCGTTCGAAACGGCCGCGTCGACGGCGACCGGTGTCAAGGCCGGCCTCGAGATGACGGGGAACACGGAAACGACGGTCGTCGCCTGGGCCGGCGACGGCGGCACGTTCGACATCGGCATCCAGGCCCTGTCCGGGGCGGCCGAGCGGAACGAGGACATCATCTACGTCTGCTACGACAACGAAGCCTACATGAACACGGGCATCCAGCGCTCGTCGGCGACCCCTTACGGGGCCTGGACGACGACGACCCCGGTCAAGCACTTCAAGACCCGGCCGAAGAAGGACATCGTGGCCATCATGGCCGCCCACCGCATCCCCTACATCGCCACGGCCAGCATCTCCCACCCGGAGGACCTCTTCAAGAAGATGAAGAAGGCCAAGGACATCAAGGGCACGCGGTTCTTCCACATCTACGCGCCCTGCCCGACGGGCTGGAAGAGCCGCCCGGAGGACACGATCAAGCTGGCCCGCATGGCCGTCCAGAACGGCTACTTCCCGCTCCTCGAGATCGAGAACGGGGAGAAGACCACGTTGAACCTGAAGCTCAAGGAGAGGAAGCCGGTCGACGATTACATGCGCCTCCAGGGCCGCTTCCGGCACCTGGGGCCGGACGAGATCGCGGCCGTGCAGGCCGAGGTCGACGCCCGCTGGGAGCGCCTGATCAAGGGCTGCGCCGCCTAAGGTCAGAGGGGGTCAAACCTACTACATTCTTATAATCTTTCCGACGGCGCTGGAGTTTCCAGGGGCTTTTGATGTCTAGAAGAAATTATAAGAATTAAGGTTTGACCCCTTCTGTTCTTACCGCATTTGCCGAGCCGCCGCCCTTCCCCTATAATTGACATCGTCCTTATCTGATACCCCGGTACAGGAGATAAGAATGCTCAAGTTCGCCCGAGTTTTTGTCATAGTGACGCTGGCCCTGACGATCGCCGCTGTGGCGGCCGCCTGCGCCCAGCCCCCGCAGGAAACGAAGTTGGAGCCCGTCCCGGCCCCGGACTTCTCGGTCCAGGACCTCCAGGGAAACACCCTGAACCTGGCGGCCTACAAGGGCAAGGTCCTGGTCGTCAACTTCTGGGCGACGTGGTGCCCTCCCTGCCGCCGCGAGATCCCGGATTTCATCGCGGCCTACAAAGAGCTCAAGGGCGAGGGCCTCGAGATCCTCGGCCTGTCCGTCGACGAGATGACCGCGCCGGCGCTCATCGAATGGACCCGCAAGATGGGCGTCAACTATCCGATCGCGCTGGCGACGCCGGAGATCATCACGGCCTATGAGCCGGGCGAATTCATCCCGGCCACGATCATCATCGACCGCAAAGGGCTGATCCGTTTCCGTCAGTCGGAGCTCATGACCAAGGAAACGCTCGTCCGCTTGTTCCAGCAGTACAAATAAGCCATAATTGGGGCGTGGACGCGACCCTCCCAGCACAGGCCCCCGTCGGCGTCTCCGAAGGACTCCCCTTCTGGCTGCTGTGGTTCCTTCTCCTGGTCATCCTGCTCCTCATCGCCTTCATCTTCCTCCGCGACAAGGACCTCCGCCGCCGCATCAGCGCGTTCCTCTCCGGCGCCCGCCGCCACATGACCCGCCTGCGGATCCAGGCCCGGCTGAGGAAGGAAGCGGAGAAGAAAGCGGCGCTTTGGAGGGAGCTCGGCAAGCAGGCCTGGGACGAGGACATCCGTGCCTCCTGCGTCGAGGAGGAGTGCGCCAAGCTGGCCACCCTCGACGAGGAGATCGGGCGCCACCAGAAGACCTGGCATGACGTCTACTCCCGGATCGAGGTCCTCGGCCGCGAGCATGACGCCGCTGTCGAGAGGTTCCGGGCCCTCATCGCCGAACAGGAGGAGGCCCGGAAGCCGCACCAGGAGGAGATGCTCGCCCTGGCCAACAAGAAGCAGGAGATCCGCGAGGCCCTGGAATCGGCCCTTCGCGAGACCGAGAGCGCCGAGGTCCAGCTCGGGGCGTTCGAAAAGGACATCCGCCAGATCGGCTCGAACGGCAAGCTCGACGAAGCCGAACGGACGGCCCGGCTGGACAAGGTCCGCGAGAAATCGGCTTCCCTCGCCGCGCGCGTCAGCGCCATGCGCGAGAAAGCGGAGCGGTTGCAGGAGGAGCGCTACCGGCTCGACCGCAGGCTCGAAGAGGTCGAGGCCCGGGTCCGCGTCTTCAACAAGGCCATCCACCGCATCGAGGAGGAGTACCGCGACCGGCTCATGGTCCGCGAAAAAGAGATCCGGGAGTGGCAGCGGGCCAAGGAGCGCACCCAGGACAAGATCGTCGACGTCAAGCGCCTCATGGTGCCCGTGTTCGAGAACGTCGGCCGCATCCTCGACGCCGCGCGGTTCGATCACGAGGAGCTGTCCGTCGTCTATTTCCAGATCGACGGCGTCAACAAGACGATCGCCGAGCTCGAGGACCGCCTTGAGCACCTGAAATAGCCCGTGCCCAAGCCTCGCATCCTCGTCCACGTCTGCTGCGCGCCCGACGCCCTTTACGTCTTCGGGGTCCTCAAGGACAGCTACGATGTGGCCGGGTTCTTTTCGAACGCAAACATCCAGCCGCGCGAGGAGTATCTCCTCCGCCTCGACGAGGCCTGCCGGGTCGCGGCCGATTCGGGCGTCCCCCTCATCGAGGACGGCTACGACCCGGACGGCTGGATCGCCCTGACGCGAAAATTCAAGGACGAGCCGGAGAAAGGCCGCCGTTGCGACGTCTGCTACGCCGTGCGGCTGGGCCGGACCGCGGCCCGGGCCGCCCGCGAGGGCTTCGACGCCTTCGCCACGGTCATGAGCCTGAGCCCCTGGAAGAAGGCCGCGGTCCTGAACCGCATCGGCCGGCAGTTCGGCGCCCGTTACGGCGTCGTCTTCCTCGAAGCGGACTTCAAGAAAAAGGACGGCTTCAAGAAGAGCGTCGACCTCAGCCGCTCCCGCGGCCTTTACCGTCAGGATTACTGCGGCTGCCTCTACAGCCGTGAGGCCGCGGCCGCCCGCAGGAAGGCCTCGACGTGAGCCGGGGGCCCCGCATGACGCCCGGGTCGCGACGGTCCGCCGCCCGCCTCACGGTCTTCGGGGTCGTCCAGGGCGTCGGATTCCGCCCCTACGTTTATCGCCTGGCCCGCCGCCTCGGCGTCGACGGCTGGGTCGAGAACGCCGGCACCGGCGTCGAGATCCACATCGAAGGCCCGGCCGCGGTCGTCCGCTCGAAGTTCCCCGCCGCCCTGAGGGCCGGGCTGCCTCCTCTCGCCGTCATCGAGAAGCTGGACGTCCTCCCGGCGCCCCTCGAGGGCTGCCGGGGCTTCGAGATCCGCGCCACCCGCGCCCGCTCCGGCTTCGTGTTCATCTCGCCCGACATCGCCACGTGCGACGACTGCCTCGGGGAGATCGACGCGCCGGGCGAGCGCCGCTACCGCTACGCCTTCACCAACTGCACTAACTGCGGACCCCGCTATACGATCGTCCGCGGCCTTCCTTACGACCGCCCCAAGACGACCATGGCCGGCTTCCCCATGTGCCCCGATTGCCGGCGCGAGTACGAGGACCCGCTCGACCGCCGCCACCACGCCCAGCCCATCGCCTGCCCGGTCTGCGGGCCGCGCCTGACCCTCCTCGACGCCGGCTCGGGGCGCAAGCTCCGCGGCGACATCGTCGCCGAGGCCGCGGCGCTCATCCGGGCCGGGAGGATCCTGGCCGTCAAGGGCCTCGGCGGCTTCCATCTCGTCTGCGATCCATTCAACAAGACCGCCGTGGCCCGGCTCCGCCGGGCCAAGGACCGCCGGACGAAGCCGCTCGCCCTGATGGCCCGCGACCTCGCCGTCGTCCGCCGCTTCGCCTCCGTCGCGGCGGCCGAGCGCGCGCTCCTCATCTCGCCGCGCCGGCCCATCGTCCTTCTCAAAAAGAAGAAGGACATCCCGCTCATCGCGCCCGGACTCGACGAGACCGGCTTCATGCTGCCCTACACGCCGCTCCACCACCTGCTCCTCGAGCGCCTCGACCTCATCGTGGCCACGAGCTCCAACGCCAAGGACGCCCCGATCATCAAGGACGAGACGGAAGGCGTCCGCAAGCTCTGCGACGCCGTTCTGACGCACGACCGCCCGATCGCGACACGGGCCGACGATTCCGTCGTCAAGGCCGTCGCGGGCCGCCCCCTCTTCGTCCGCCGCGCCCGCGGCTATGTCCCCTATCCCCAGCCCGTTCCCGCGGCGCTGCGGTCCGACCGCGTCATCGTCGCCCTCGGCGGCGAGCTCAAGGACACGATCTCCCTCTACAAGAACGGCTATGTCGTCACCAGTCAGTTCCTGGGCGACCTCGACGACTATCGGAACTTCGGCTATTTCGAGGAGACCCTGGCCCACCTCCTGCACCTCTTCGACGCCCGGCCGTCCGCCGTCGTGTCGGACCTCCACCCCGATTTCCGGACGACCCGCTACGCCGCCCGGATGGGCATCCCCCACTTCCGCGTCCAACACCACTACGCCCATGTCCTGGCGCCGCTCATCGAACACGGGGTCGTGCCCCGGCGCCGCGTCCTCGGCGTGGCCCTCGACGGCTACGGCTACGGCGACGACGGGACGGCGTGGGGCGGGGAGTTCCTGCTGGCGGATTACGACGGTTACGAGAGGCTCGCCCGGTTCGAGACGGTCCCCCTGCCCGGCGGCGACCTGGCCGCCCGCGAGCCGTGGCGGATGGCCCTGGCCTGGCTCGATCGGGCTTTCGGCGCGGACATCCCCGCCGGCCTCGCGCCGCTCAGGCGGATCGGGCGCGCACGCCGGGACGCTGTCCTCGCCATGGTCCGAACGGGCCTGCGGAGCCCGCTCACGTCGAGCTGCGGCCGGCTCTTCGACGCCGTTTCGTTCCTCGCCGGGACGGCGCCCGAGCGCCTCGAGTTCGAGGCCGAGGCGGCCATGCGCTTCGAGGCCGCCGCCGGCGGCGCTTATCGCGGCTGCTATCCCGTCGCCCTTTCGGAGCCGGAGACGGCCGGCGGTCCTGTCGTGATCTCCTTCGCGCCGCTCGTCCGCGGCCTCGTCCGCGACGTCGAGAAGGGAACGCCCGTCGGGACGATCGCCGCAAGGTTCCATGATTCCCTGGCCGGCCTCATCGTCACCGTCGCGGAAAGGGCCCGGGAAGGGCACGGAACGGACGTCGTTTCTCTCGCGGGAGGGGTCTTTCTCAACAGGCGGCTTCTCGCAAGCACGGAAAGGAAGCTCGCCGCGGCGGGTTTTCGCGTTCTCCGGCCGCTCGCCTATTCCCCCAACGACGAATCGCTGTCGCTCGGTCAGATCGCCTGGGCCCTGGCGAAGCTCAGGAGCGGCGGAACCTGAGCCCGCCGACGAGCGACAGGATCCCGTTCGAAACGAGGGCCGTCACCGCGCCCGCGGCCGCGCCGATGGCGAACCCCAGGATGCCCCCGACGACAGAAGTCGCAAGCCCGCCCAGGAGGTCGCCCTGGTGATCGATAAAAAAGCCGGGCAGGCGGGAGACGAATCCGGAGAACAGGCCGGTCACCCCGGCAAGCAGGCCGAAGACGATACCGGCGAAAAGGCCGAAGGCGCCGAAAAACCACAGGAACGACATGACGTCGAGGGAGCGGACGGTGATCTCCGCGGCGGATGCGGCGGGGATCTCTGCCGACGGCCCCTGCGGACGCCGGCGGGTCCGCCGCCGCCGCCGTTTCGGGCGAGGCCTCGTCGTGCCGGCTGCCGCAACGGGCGCAGGATTCGGCCTCGATGTCGTTCTCGAAGCCGCAGGAGATGCAGATCGCCTTTCTCTCCATCTGGGAGGGCGGCTTGGCCTCGATCCACTCGCCGTTCTCGAAGGCGTACCACTTGCCGCTTTGCGCGCCGATGACCCAGAAGCGCCCCTCGTCGTCCTTGATGCGGAGCTGTTTCAAGGAATCGGCGAACTCCTGCTGGGAGATCTTCTTTTCCTTGAATTTTTCGAGCAACAGCGAGAAAGTCGCCTCGGCTTCGCGGAATTGGTCCGTCATCGATGCCTCTTTGGGTCTCCTTTTATTCTAACGCCACAACATCAATCATTTCAATGAGTTATTAACTCGCTGATACGGCGTTAATTGCGGTCATGACAGGTTCTTGTGCAAACCGAGCTATGTTGATGCAGGACCGGATATTGCCTCGGCAGAAGCCGTCCTTTTCCACAGCTTTTCCACAAAAGCTGTGCAAAAATCCGGGCCCTCCGCGGTCCCTTCGCATCATCCGCCCGCTCCCCACGAGCCGCGGAGAATATCGAGCAGGCTCGCGCCTTTGATCGGGTCGGGAATGAAGGACAACACAAAAATGAGAAGGACGACGAGGCTCAGGACGGTCCTTTTCAGCCCCAGCGGCGCGTCCTCGTCGGTGACAGGCGGGTGCCGGAGACGCATCTTGGACTTGAATTCGAAGAAGAGCATGACGCCGGCCAGGATGAGCCAGCTCAAGTGGAAGAAAACGCCCATGACGGCGAGGAAAGCGACCATGACCCAGGACAGAACGCGTGCCCGCCGTCCGAGAAGGGCGTAGGCGACGTGCCCGCCGTCGAGCTGGCCGAGGGGGATCAGGTTGAAGGCCGTGACCAGCAGCCCGACCCAGCCGGCGAAGCCGATGGGATGCAGGATGAGGGACGACCCCTCGGCGATCCTGCCGAAGAGGACGCCGCTCAGGAGCTTGAACAGGAGCGGCTCGCCGAACGTGCGCCATGTGTGCTCCGGCGCCCTGGGGAGCGGGCCGACCTTCGAGAACGCCAGGCCGACGATGAGCGCGGGCAGCGCCAGGGCGAAGCCCGTCAGGGGTCCGTTCGCCCCGACGTCGAAGATCTGCCGCTTGAGGCGGACGGGCGATTTGATGCGGATGAACGCGCCGAACGTCCCCAGGAACGGCGGGCCGGGGATGAAGAAGGGCAAGGTCGCCAGGACCCCGTAGCGGCGGCAGGTCAGGTAGTGGCCGAGCTCGTGGCCCGTGAGAATGATCATCAGGACGACCGAGTAGAGCAGTCCCAGCCCGAGGAACCGGGGAGAGAGAGAGCGCGGCGGGGGACGCCACCTCGGTGGACAGGAAGTACGCGGCGAAGAACGTCCCGGCGAACCAGGTTGTCAGGACCGTCAGGCCGAAGAGGAGCCCGTTCGTCCAAGTCTTGCGCCGCGCCGTCGTATCGCTCATGGTCGTATGAAAAAAAAGAGGAGTGAAACGGGCTCACTCCTCCTTCGAAACGGACCTGTCGCCGCGGGTTATTTCCCGGTGAGCTTGTGGAACCGGGCCATCAGCTCTTCCTTGGTCTCCTTGCGGTCCGGGTCCTGGACGCAGGCGTCGACGGGACAGACGGACGCGCACTGCTGCGTGTCGAAGTGGCCGACGCACTCGGTGCACTTTTCCGGGTCGATGATGTAGCGCTCTTCACCGGCGCTGATCGCCTGGTTGGGGCACTCGGGCTCGCAAGCGCCGCAGTTGATGCATTCTTCGGTAATGATGAAAGCCATGGGACGCCTCCTTGGGGTTTAGGGGTTATTATATCCCTTCCGGGACAATTGGCAAAATCCGGTCCTACTTCCGGACCTCCAGCTTGCCGGCCTTGAGGGAGGCCTCGTAGCCGAAGTACGATTGGCTGAAATCGGCCTGGAGCTTCTTGTAGAGCTCGACCGCCGCGGCCGTATCGCCCTTGAGCTCATGGCTCTCGGCGAGATGGAACAGGATGGCGTCGAGCGGATAGACCTTGGGTTTCTCATCGGCCATCTTCTTGTAAATGGCGATGGCCTTGTCGAAGTCCTTCTTCCCGAGGGCGACCTGGGCCTTGAGGTCCTCGGCCTGGTAATAGAGGAGGTCCTTCGAGCCGGCCGGAAGCCGGTCGAGAACGGATTCCGCCTTGGCCCAATCGGCCTTTTCCGCCCAATGCCGGGCCAGCTCCAGGGAGGCCAGGCGGGCCGTCCGGCCCTTCGCGGCGAGCTTCTCGAGGTCGGCCAGCTTTTCGGGCTTCTGGGCGACTTCGGCGGCCAGGGCGCTGACCTCGCCGACGGCCCGGCTCATGCGGCTCCGGGCGTTGGCGCGGACGGCGAGCAGCCCCGCGAAGACGACGGCCGCGAAGGCGAGCGCCGCGCCGACGAGGGTGATCTCGCGCCGGTACTTCTGGAAGAATTCGACGGCCCAATGAACGCCGTGCGCCATCTCGTCTTCTTTGAGGTGATGCCTCTCCGTTCTCTTCATGTTTCTCTCCCGCAGGCCGGATCGAAGTCCTCTTTTTTAGCATATAAGAAAGAGGGGGTCAAACCTTAAATCCTATAATTTTCTTTTCGGCCCGCCCGGATCGGTCCGTAAGAGCTAAGAAAATTATATGATTTAAGGTTTGACCCCTTCTTATAGCGGGGGCTCGGAGGCCGCGTCGAGGAGCTCGCCGACCGTCGTCACGGCCAGGCCCACGGCCGTGTCGGCCGCGCCGTAGTAGACCTTGACCGGGCTCGACGGCAGGGCGTAGCCCTCGGCGTCGACCTCGTCGACGACCATCCCCGAGGGAAAAACGACGTTGGGGACCTGGCCGCACGTCTCGTAGGGCTCCCGCGGCTCGAGGACGTTGCCCCTCGACCGGCCGATGACCTTGGTCGGGTCGCCGAGGTCGAGAAGCACGACCCCGGCCTGGTAGATGTTGGCGCTGCCGAAATGCGTCGCGACGCCGTGATAGACGTGGAGCCAGCCCTGGCGCGTCTTGACAGGGGGCGGCCCCGAGCCGATGTACTCGTCCCAGTAATGGAACCGGCCCCCCATGACCGGGCCGAGCCGCCGCCAGCTCAAGAGATCGTCCGACCCGGCGAGCCAGATCTCCGTCCCGGTCGTCGGGCCGCCCGCGAGCTTGGCCTTGTTGGGCCGCTCGAGCCGGAGATAGAGGCCGCCGACCTTCTCCGGGAAGAGGACGCCGTTACGGACGTCGTCGGCCGACGTCACGCCGAGGAAGCGGAACTCTCTGAAGTCCCCGGTCCGGGCCAGACCCAGCTGGCAGCCGCTGTCCATGTCCATGGCGAACATCACGTAATGGGCCCCATCGAGCCGCGTGATCCGGGCGTCGTAAGCGTGATAGATCTTCTCGCGGACACCCTCGATCCCTTTCATCTCCGCGATCTCCGGGCGGACGACGAAGCGGAAGCCGTCGGCGCTTTCGGCCACGACCATGAAGGTCTCGCGCGACCGGGCCTGGACGCGGAGCATCAAATAGGTGATCCCGTCGTCCTTCGCGGCGCCCGGATTGAAGACGGAGGTCGCGTCGGTCAGCAGCGGCGGGATATCCGGGATGTCGTCTCTCGTCAGGATCGGATTGCCGGGATGTCGGCGCATGGTCCCTCCCCCTTCTCGTCTCATCTCGCCCTGCCCATTCTGACGCCCACCCGGCAGACCGAGCCGGCCGGGCGCGGCGCGATGGGCCCTTCGACCCGTTCGCCGTCGACCTCGACAGACGCGACGCCGTGCTCGACGCCGTCGGGGTTCTCGACCTCGACGAGGTACCGGGCCCCGCGGAAGACACGCTCGACGCAGAACCGCGTCCACGCCCGCGGCACAACCGGGTCGACGACCAGCCCCGCATACGACGGCCTCACGCCGAGGATGTGGTCGTACGCCACCCGGTACATCCAGGCGGCCGTCCCGGTCTGCCAGGAATGGCTGGCCTTGCCCGCCGTCGGGTGCTCGTCGCTCGTGATGTACTGCGAGTAGACATAGGGCTCGGCCGAGAACGTTTCCTGGTCGACCCGTCCGGGAAGAAGCTTCTTGAAATACGCATAAGCCCGCTCGCCCCTCCCCAGCAGGCACTCGGCCTGGATGGCCCAGGCCGCCGGGTGGCAGAAAACGGCGCCGTTCTCCTTCTTGCCCGGGACGCACCGCGTGATGAGGCCGATCGCCGGATCGATCTCCCGGAACGCCGGCGCGCAGATCTTCGGCCCGTACGGCGTGTCGAGGTGCTCCGCGAGGCTGTCCATGGCCCGGACGAGCCGCGCCCGGTCCGGCAGCCCGGCGATGACGGCCCAGCTCTGGGTGTTGATGAAGATGCGGCCCGCGGCGTTCGCCTTCGAGCCGATCTTCCGCCCGGCCTCGCCGAAGGCCCGGATGTACCACTCGCCGTCCCAGGCATGCGCCTCGATGGCCCCCGCCAGCCGGCCGCGGAGCTCGCGCACGATGTCGCCCTTCCCGCCCGCCTTCACGAAATCGAGGAGCTCGGCGAGGCGGTCGAGCATGGCGACATAGAACATGGCCCCCCAGACGCTCTCGCCCCCGTCTTTGCCGCCGATGTAATCGAGGGTGTCGTTCCAATCGCCGCGCCCGAACTTCGGCAGGCCGTGGGGCCCCAGGTTCGCGCCGGCGAATCCGGCCACGGCCATCAGGTGGTCGAGGACCGTGCCCTCTCCTCCGTCGAGAAAAGGCTCGGCCGCGTCGAGAAGCCCGAGATCGCCCGTTTCCTTCAGATACTCCGTCGCCGCCAGGATGAACCACAGCGGGTCGTCGCAATGCTCGGTGAATTCCCCCTGCCCGTCGCCGTAGAAGTGGTGGTAGACCTTGCCGTCGCGCCGCATCTGCCGGGCCAGCAGCCCGACGCGCGCCCGCGCCCGGGCCGCATCCGCGATGGCGATGGCGATCGTGTCCTGGGCCGTGTCGCGATAGCCGAACCCGCGCCCGATCCCCCAGTAATAGAAGCTGGCGACCCTCCCGACGTCGAAGGCGACCTTGGCCTGGTAGGGCGTCCAGAAATTCAGGAAGACATCGGCCTCGGCGTCAGGCGTTGCGGCCCGGGTATGGCTGAAGAAGCGGTCCCAAGCCGCCCGGACACGGCCGAGCGCCGCGTCGACCGACGCCGCATCCCGGAACTTTCCCACGACGTCGCCCTTCGTCCGCTCGAATTCCGGTTTGGAGATGACCCCGAGGGAAAAGATGACGTCGGCCGACTCGTCCGGGCCGATCTCCAGGTCGACCTCGAGGGCCGCGACGGCGTTGCCGCAGTCCATATCCTCGGAGCCGAGGCCGCGCTTGAGCGCGATCGGGTCCGACTCGCTCCGGAAAGGCCCGATGAACCTCTCCCGCACCGTCTCGTAGGCCGCGACGGGCCTGTTCACCGTGAAATAGGCCCAGCGGTCCCACTCCTTGTTCTCCTGGTGCTGGGTCCCCTGCGTTTCCGTTACCCAGTAGGTCTTGGTGGCGAAGATCGCCTGGAGGCCCTTCTCGAAATGGACCCTGTTGAAGTGCTGGTCGTCGCACTGGTTGATGAGGTCGACGAGCGCGTGGCCGAGGGCGAGCTCGACGTAGCCGACGACCGCCAGACGTCGCGTCCGCCCCGACCGGTTCGTCAGGACCGCCTTCCAGATCTCGCAGTCGTCATCGACCGGCACGAAGAAAACGACCGACGAGGCGATGCCCTCGACCTCGGCCTCGGCTCGCGTATAGCCGAAGCCGTGGGCCACCCGGTAGGCCGCCGCGGGTTCGCGCCCGACCGGCTGCCAGGTCAAGCTCCAGACTTCGCCTGTGTCCCGGTCCTTGACATAGATGTATTTGCCCGGCCGGTCGGGAGGGACGTCGTTGATGCGGTAGCGCGTGATCCGTCCGTGGAGGGGGCTCCGGTCGTAGGAGATGCCGCCGCCGTTCCCGGATATCGTGGCGAAGTAGCGCCCGTTCTCGAGATAGTTGATCCAGGGGCTCGGCGTCCGGACGTCGGTGATGACGAACTCACGGCCGTCCGCGGAGAAGCGTCCGAACTCCATGGCTCAGCCTCCGGCCCCGGCCTCAGCCCCCGGGCCTCAACCCCGGCCTCTGTCGACGAAGCCGGTGTCGGTGTGGTCGCGCTTCATGATCTTGAGGGCCCCGATCATCTTCTTCAGGTCGATGATGCCGCCCACCGAGAACCAGACGATGACGGCGATCGAGACGACGAGGTAGATCATCGTGTAGGTCTTCCAGAAATGCATCCAGGTCCCGTCCCCGACCCGCTGGGTCAGGTTGAGGACCGTGCCGACGACGAAAACGACGACCCAGGCGGCCGTCCAGGCGTATGTCGCGACGTAGATGACCTTGTCCCAGCGGGTGAACTCCCGGCCCATGCCCAGGACCTTCCAGCCCTTGACCGGGACCACGTCGACCACGGTGTATTCTTCCTTGATCCGGTATTCCCCCCGGTGGAGCATCTTGTCCATGTCGTGGGCCTTGCCGTGACCCGTCAGGAGCGAAACGACGACGTAGACGACGCTCGAAAGAGCCATGGCCAGCCCCCAGAACATCTGGCCGTTGATCGGGAAATCGGGCACGAGCTGCTGGACGACGATGCCGCCGACAGCGGTGACCGCCCCCACGATCATGGCCGACCAGGCCGCGGCCGTCGTGCCGCGCTTCCAGTAGAGGCCGCCGATGATGACCGCGCCGCTGCCGCCCGCGAAGATGGCCCCGGTGATGGCGAAGAACAGGAAGATGTACTCGCTCTGCTGGAAGAGGAGGCTGAAGACGAAGCTGAAGGCGGCGACGCCGAGGATCGACAGCTTCAGGAGCCTGATGTGCTCGGCCTGGGCGAACGGCTTCTTGCGGATGGGCATGACGACGTCCTGGATGAAGATGCAGCCCCAGGAATGGAGATAGGTCTCGTTGCACCCGACCGCGGCCGCGAGCATGACCGCCGCGAACGCCCCCATCAGCCCGACCGGAAGGAGCTTCGTCAGGGCGATCGGCACGGTCAGCTGGCTGCGCAGGGCGTCCGAGCCCAGGCCGTCCAGGACGGGGCGGACCGAGGCCGCGGCGTCGGCGAAAGCGGGCCCGTGCCAGAAGGTGTAGGCCACGATCGGCACGAACACGAGGAACAGGCCCCACTGCGGGATGCCCCGCCAGTTGGCCAGAACGTCGCCCATCTTGGCCTCGTGGGCGCTCTTGGCCGAGGCGTTGTAGGCCTGGGTCCCCTGCCACGACAGCTTGCCGTAGATGACACCGATCATGCCGATGAAGAAGTACCAGAAGTTGTAGTCCTTGGTGCTCCCGGTGTGGAAGGGGTTGACGAGCGAGGCGTCGGCGGGGGCCATCGAAAGGGCCTGGAAGATCTGGGCCCAATCGACCTTGAGCATCAGGACGATGACGATGACGATGAAAACCGTGTTGACGAAGATGCCCTGCAGGAAGTCGGTGATCATGACCGCGATCTGGCCGCCGCTGAAGACGAAGTAGAGGGGGATCCAGAGGATGACGATCATGATCAGGGCGAAGGTCGAGACAGGAAGGCCCAAGACGTCGATCGTCCGCGGCAGGCCGCAGAAATAGATGAAGAAGCGGGCGCTCACGGCCGGAAAGATGCCGAAATTGATGATCCCGGAGACGAAAGCCAGGGCCCCGGCGAAGACGCGGAACGACCGGCTGTAGCGGATCTCGAAGAACTGGGCCATGGTCAGGGCCCGCGTCTGGCGGAACCGGTAGAGGACCCAGCCGGAGACGCTGATGCCGACCACCACGACGGCCATGATCATCTCCCACCAGCGCATATTGAAGCCCGCGATGTAGTTCATCTCCAGCATGCCGACGATGGTGATGGCCCCGAGCGAGGCCGTCCCCTGGGACAGGCTGATGAGATAGCGCCCGCCGGTGCGGCCGGCGGCCAGGAAGTCGGTGACGCTCCGCATGAGCGGCTTGCTCAGGATGACGACGGCGACGATGAAGGCGAAGACGGCGGCGACGATGCCCCAATCGATCCAGGTCATGTTCATGAGGAGGGTGATTCTAACAAAAAAATGGGGACGTTTCTATTTTCAAAATTAATGCATTAATTTGAAAAATGGAAGCGTCCCCATTTCCCTTTGAGAACACGAAATCAGGGAATTGTTATTGTGTCCCCGATTTAGATGTCGAAGGAGATCAGGCCGGTCTTGAGCTTGATCTGCTCGCGGATGGCGTCCTTGGAGATGCGGTTCTCTTTTTCCGCCTTGATGGCCCGGAACAGCTCGTAGGTCGTGAGGAGCCCGTTGCCGTCCTTCTGGGCCTCTTCGATCTGGGTCGCCGAGAACGGGTTCGGCCGGGCCTTGGCCTCGGTCGCCGAGTGATAGTTGCCGACGAGGACGGCCTTCATGCGGGTGTTGTCGAACTCCTGCATCCGGCGGCCCTTGAACTTCTGGAGCAGGCCGCATTCGTCGTCGGTCGCCCAGTTCTTGCTGCCGCGGACGAGGACGATGACGAGCTCGCCCTTGCGCAGGCCGGCCTCGACCGGCATGTCGGGCGGATCGATGACCCAGGCGTCCTCTTCCTTGCTGCGGATGGTCTTCTTCCAGTACTGGTCGACGTCCACGACACGGCCCCAGCCGAGGTAGCGGAGCGAGCCGATGACGGCGTTCTTGAGGGCCGCGCCCTCGCCCTTGAGCAGGCTGTGGAATTCCTCCTGCCCGCCGGCCTTCATGTCCTTGATCTGGCGGTCGTAATCCGCCAGGACCTCTTCGAGCTTCTTCTTCTCGTCCTCGCGCCTGGCCACCAGGGCCTTGAGCTCGGGGAAGACGTAGTCGTCGCCGTCGAGCCAGTCGGCGGCCGGCTCCCCGGCGAGCTCGGGCGAGACCGGCGGTGTGTCCTTGAGGAGATGGTCCACGATCTCGATATTCTTCGGCCCGAACGAGGGCAGGAGCATGAAATAGCCCTTGCCCTTGCGGACCATCATGGCCACGGGGGCGCCGTCGGCGGTCTTGGCCAGGAGTTCGAACTTGCCGTTCGTGGAGGATTCGCGCTCCCAGACACCCTCCCCGAACGTCTCGGGCAGGAGCCGGAAGGCCTTGGCGATGAAGGGCTTGAACCTTTCGAAGGGGACAAGGTACAGGGCCTTGGGATTAAAGACGACGGCGTCGGTCCGGGCGCTGTCCCCGACCTGGATACCGTCCATGGGGCCGATGATGTTCGTCAGCCGCAAGGCGTCGCCGCCGCCGACGAAACAGACGACCCGCGCGCCGGCGCGGACCCGTTCGGCGAGCGCTTCCCGGACCTCGGCGTGGAGGTCGGGCCGGACGGCCGCGGCCTCGCCGCCGATCTGGTAAAAGACGACGTCGCTGTCGCCGGGCAGGTCGAGGGGTTCGTCCCGGCCGGTCGTCCAGCCGGTCGTGCGAACGTCGACGTCGTATTTCTCGGAGACGAGGCGATCCCGGTCTGCGGGGGTAAAATCGAGCAATAGGATCTTGGCCATGGGCCGGCTCCTTCCATAAATTCAGGTCCATCATCGGATTAGCCGCCCCCATCGTCAATCACCCCTAAAGGTGAACGGCTGGAGGAAATTGCCGCCCCCCCCGGGGCAGATCCCCCCAGGAGAGTTTGACAAATCTGTATTAAATACATAGGATATATAAAGACGGTAGGAAAAAATGGAGACCAAATCCCGTCCGGCATTGCTTCTCGGCCCCGGCTTGGTCCTAATCACTCTGGCGATCGCGGCGGCTGCCGTCCTGGTCGCGGCGACCCAGGAGATGCCCGGCCCCCTGAGCGCCTTCCACGCCGTCAAGCCCGGAGAGTCCGATTGCGCGGTCTGCCATACGGCCCCGGGCAAGGTCTCCCCGGCCAAGTGCCTGGCCTGCCACACGGAGATCGCCTCCCGCATCGCCGCCCAGACCGGTTTCCATCGCGACAAGGCCGAGGACTGCGCCGTCTGCCATGCCGAGCATCAAGGCCGCCAGGCCAATATCGTGCCGCTGGACCCGTCGGACTTCGACCATGCCGAGACCGGGGCCGATCTCCGGGGCGCCCATCTCAGGACCAAGCACTGCGACGTCTGCCATACGGCGGCGAACTCCTTCCCGCGGAGCGTCGGACGGTCCTATCTTCTCAAGGTCCCGGGCTGCCGCGGCTGCCACGTCCCGCCCCACCCGGGCCGCCAGGAGAATTGCCTCGCCTGTCACACTCAGGACGGTTGGACGGTGGGGCGGCTCCCGGCCGAGGAACGGCCATGAACCGCGCGATCCGGGCGTCCTCGATCGTGCTGGCCGCAACGGTCCTCCTCGCCGGGATGCGCGCGGCCGCTCAAACCCCCGCTCCCTCCTTCTACCAGTCCGGGACGGTCTATCTCGATTGGAACGGCTCACGCTTCTCGGACGGCACCTTCTTCAACCAGGCCTCGCTCAGGTTGAAATTCGATCTCATCGAGCGTCCCGGGCAGGGCTGGACCCTGTCGCTGGACGCCCGGGACCGGATCGGCATCCGCCAGGAGGCAACGAACCAGATCATCCTCTACAACGCCCGCCTGACCTACGACAAGCCGGGCTCCCCCTTCACCCTCTCGATCGGCCAGATGAATCTGTACGACACCGCAGGCATCGGGTCGCTTCTCGGCGGCATGGCGGGAGTCAAGATCGGCCGGGATTTCCTCATCGGCGCTTTCGGCGGGCTCCAGTCCTCGCCCTACATCAGCCGCCTCGACACGAAATATCTCAAGGCCGGCGCCTTCGTCCGCTGGCTCGGCACCCAGGGCCGGACGGCCGGCTTGACGTTCAACTACCTCCGCTACGATGGGAGCGTCGAGAGGCAATCCGCCTACGCCAATATCTTCCTGCCCGTCGAGAAGGTCCTCGTCCTCTACGGCGACGCGGAATACGAGCTCGGCAGCCACGTCACGGGCGGCAACCGCCTGTCGCGGCTTTTCGGGAACGTCCGCCTGGACCTCGGCCGCTGGGTCGACGTGACGGCGAGCTACAGCTCGGGCAAGGGGCTCGACTTCCATCGCTACCTGCTCGAAGCCTCCCAGGACCCGACGGTTTTCAACCAGGATATCGAGCGTTTCTACTACACGAGCTATTACGGTGTCCGGCTGAGCTTCAAGCCGGCGCGGGCCGTTCGTCTCTCCATTGCGCGCCAGGAAAGCCAACAGAAGGACCTGGGGATCAAGAACCACACCTGGAGGTTCAGCGCCTCCGCCTCGAACCTCTTCGACCAGGGCCTCTCCGTCGTCGGGAATTACGCCATCAACCGCGGCGACCTCGCGGAATCCAACACCTACTATGTTTCGCTGACCAAGGACTTTGGCCGCTTCTCCCTGAGCGGAAGCTTCTCCAACGTTTTCAACGGGCTGCGCATCGACACGTCGACCGGCGACCCACAGATCGTCCACCTCGCCGATTACCGGAACGTCTCTTTGGGGACGCTCATCCGCCTCAGCCGGGCGCTCTCGGCGTCCGTCGAATACGGCGGGTTCCTCCGGTCCGGGGAGAACGAGCACTTTCTGTTCGTCAGGCTGATCTACAGGAGCCGATGAGGAAGCCATGAGACGTGCCCGCCGGAACTCCGCGACCGTGCTCGCCGCCGGCTCGGCAATCGCCCTGGTATCGCTCCTGGTCCTCACGGCCGCAAAAAGGCTCGAGCCAGGACGAAGGCCGCCGCGGCCCCAAGTCCCCTCGAGCCGGCCAGGATTGGACGGTCGAATCCCACGACCGGACGAACTTCCCGCTCACCGGAAAACACCGGACCCTCGCCTGCCGGGAATGCCACATCAACCTCGTCTTCGAGGGCACGCCCACCGACTGCGAAGTCTGTCACTGGCAGCGACGTCAGGACGACCGTTACGCCCTGCGCCTCGGGACGCGCTGCTCCGATTGTCACACGCCCCAATCCTGGAAGAAGGTCGATCCCGGTCTCTGGAGCCACGAGGTCAACGTCGGCTACCGGCTCGAGGGCATCCACCGGACCCTCGACTGCGAGGCCTGCCACGGCAGCGGCGGCTTCTCGGGCCGGTCGACCGACTGCTACAGCTGTCATCGCTCGGATTACGAGGGGACGGACGATCCGAACCATGTTCAAGCCGGGTTCCCGACGACATGCGCCTCGTGCCACACCCAGCGGGCCTGGGAGGACGCTTCGTTCGATCACAGCGGCTTCCCTCTCCAAGGCCAGCACGCCTCCCTGGCGTGCTCCGAATGCCATCAGAACGGGGTCTATGCCGGAACGCCCACGGACTGCGCGTCGTGCCACCAGAACGACTACAACGCCACGACGGACCCGAACCATAGCGCCGCGGGATTCCCGCTCGACTGCACCGTCTGTCATGGGACGTCGTTCAGCGGCTGGTCGGGCGCGACGTTTGCCCACACCGCTTTCACGCTTCGGGGCCTCCACGCCACGGCGGACTGCTCCGCCTGCCACGCCAACGGCGTCTACCAGGGCACTTCAACGGAATGCGTGTCTTGCCATCTCGCGGACTATAACGCGGCGACCGACCCCAACCACAGGTCGGCCGGCTTCCCGACCGACTGTGTGACTTGCCACGGGACGTCGTTCACCGGCTGGCAGGGCGCGACCTTCGATCACCCCTTCCCGATCAGCTCGGGCCGTCACGCCGTGTCGTGTTCCGAATGCCACCAGACGAGCGACTTCCGTGTCTTCAGCTGTCTCGGCTGCCATGGGCAGACGGAGACGAACAGCCACCATAACGGCGTCACCGGGTATTCCTACAACTCCCAGGCGTGTTATGCTTGCCATCCGCAAGGGCAGGGATAACCGGTCGACAATCCGTCCGGCTCTGTGCTATTTTCCCTTCATCGACGATCCGTTCCCTTCTTCAGGAGGTTCCCATGAATCCCGCCCTTCGCCGTTTCCCGGCCCGGGCAGCGGCCCTGGCGGCCGTCGTCCTGCTCGCGGTCCCTCTCGACTCCCGCGCCGAGGTCAAATTCGCCGTCTCCTTCCCCGCGGAGAGGTCGGCCGCCCCGATCGACGGCCGGATGCTGCTGCTCCTTTCGACGAGCGACGCCGCCGAGCCCCGGTTCCAGGTCAACGACGGCCCCTCGACGCAGCTCGTCTTCGGCGTCGATGTCGACGGCCTCAAGCCGGGGGCCGAAGCGGTCATCGACGGGTCCGCCTTCGGCTATCCTTTGCGCAGCCTGGCCGAGGTGCCTGCCGGCCAGTACCACGTCCAGGCCCTTCTCCACCGGTACGAGACATTCCATCGGTCGGACGGCCACACGGTCAAGCTGCCCATGGACCGCGGCGAAGGCCAGCGCTGGAACGCCGCGCCGGGCAATCTCTACAGCACCCCGCAGAAGATCACCCTCGATCCCGGCCGCGGCGGGCCCGTCCGCATCGTCCTCGACAAGGAGATCCCGCCCATCGCTGCGCCCAAGGACACGAAATACATCCGCCACGAGCGCATTCAGAGCGAGCGGCTGACCGCGTTCTGGGGTCGCCCCATGCACCTCGGCGCCTGCCTGCTCCTGCCCGAAGGCTTCGACGAGCACCCGGAGGCGCGCTATCCGCTCATCGTCTTCCACGGCCACTTCCCGCGCACGTTCGGCGGCTTCCGGGAAACGCCGCCCGACCCGAACCTCGAGCCCGACTACAGCGAGCGCTTCCGCCTCGCCGGGTACAACAGGATCGAGCAGGAATACGCCTATTCGTTCTTCAAGGAATGGACGGGTCCGGGCTTCCCCCGGGCCATCATCATGGAGATCCAGCACGCCAATCCTTATTACGACGACTCCTACGCCGTGAATTCCGCCAACCTCGGCCCGTACGGCGACGCCATCGTCCGGGAGCTCATCCCCTACATCGAAAAGAAATACCGCGGGCTCGGCCAGGGCTGGGCGCGCTTCCTCTACGGGGGCTCGACCGGCGGCTGGGAGGCCCTGGCCGCCCAGGTCTTCTATCCCGACGAATTCAACGGCTGCTTCGCCTGCTGTCCGGACCCGATCGACTTCCGCGCTTACACGGTCGTCAACATCTACGAGCACCGGAACGCCTATTACGTCGACAGCCAGTGGAAACGGACGCCCCGGCCGGGTCTCCGCAACTATCTTGGCGAGGTCAGCGCGACCCTCGAGGAAACGAACCTCCGGGAGCTCGCGCTGGCGTCGCACGGCCGGTCGGGCGACCAGTGGGACATCTGGCAGGCCGTGTTCGGCCCCGTCGGCGCCGACGGCTATCCGCAGCCGATCTGGGACAAGCTCACCGGCGAGATCGACCGGAAGGTCGCCGAGTACTGGAAGGAGAACTTCGACCTCGTCCACATCCTCGAGCGGGACTGGAAGACGCTCGGGCCCAAGCTCCAGGGCAAGATCGCTATCTACGTCGGCGATATGGACAACTACTACCTGAACAACGCCGTTTACCTGGCGGAGGCATTCCTCGAAAGCACGAAGGATCCCTATTACGGCGGCGATATCGATTACGGCGACCGGGCGGAGCACTGCTGGAACGGCGACCACGAGCGGCCGAACGCGATCTCGCGCCTCCGCTACCACCAGATGTTCCTGCCGCGGATCGTCGACCGGATCGAGGCCACGGCCCCGAAGGGCGCCGACCTCAAGAGCTGGCGCTACTGACGGCCGTCCCTTCTCTTTTTGCTCGGCGGGAAGGAATCCCGGGCCGGTTCGTCCAAAAGGAGCCTGTGGTATACTGCTTTTCTTTAGGAGTCCGAGGATGCCCGATCCCCGACACCGCACGCTGATCCGGCTGGCCGTTTCCCAGCGCTCGTCGCGCTCGTCCTCGCCGCTTCGCTCGGCGCGCAGGAGCCCGCCAAGCGCCTTGATGTGCGCTGCATCACGGTGCCGCCGCCCCAAGATCGACGGCCTCATCGACGATGCCTGCTGGCAATCCGTCGAGCCCGTCTCCGGCTTCTATCAATATGACCCCATCAACGGCGCCAAAGCCTCCGAGGAGACCTTCGTCTGGGCCGCCTTCGACCAGGATAACCTCTATTTCGCCTTCCTCATGAAGGATTCCCAGCCCGATAGGATCTGGGCCGAGCTGACGCCCCGCAACGAGTGGGACGAGAACGACGCGATCGAGCTCATCCTCGACGCCTACAACGATAAGCGGACGAGCATCACTTTCGCCGTCAATCCCCGCGGCGTCCAGAAGAACTCCGTCGAGACGATCTGGCGGTCCGAAGCGGTCATGCGGCCCGACGGCTGGAGCGCCGAGATGGCCATCCCCTTCAAGTCGCTCCGCTTCTCGGCCCAGAAGCTCGATATCTGGGGCGTCAACTTCGAGCGCTACATCCACCGCCTCAACGAGACGGACTACTGGACGGACGTCGACCGCGACCTGCCCCAGCTCCAGCAGACCGGCGAGCTCTGCGGCCTGACCGGCCTCCGGCCCGGCTACAACCTCGAGTTCTTCCCCTACGCCGGGGTGCGGACGTCCAAGCAGGAAGGCACGCCGAACGACACCAAGGCCGCGGCGGGCCTCGACATCAAGTGGGGCATCAAGCCCAACCTCTATCTCGACGTCACGGCCAGCCCGGATTTCAGCGAGGTCGAATCCGATCCTTTCATCCCGCAGCTGTCCCCCTACGAGAACTACCTCAGCGAGCACCGCCCTTTCTTCACCGAGGGCAGCCGCTATTTTTCTCTTGGCGGCGGGGACGAATTCCACGGCGGTGAAGTCAGCCTGTTCTATTCCCGTCGCGTCCCCAACCCCAAGTTCGCGGCCAAGATCTCCGGCAAGACCGGCGGATTCGGGTTCGGCATCCTCGGGGCCCTCAACAAGGTGAATGTCGGTGAGGGCGATCCCGCCCGCGATTCCTATCACGGCGTCTTCCGCGTTCAAAAGGACATCTTCAAGAACTCCCAGATCGGCATCTATTACGCGGGATTCCGGGACGCGAAGGCCCCCGGCGGGCCGGTCGACAACCAGAACGTCGCCCTCGACTTCAATTTCAACTTCAGCGATTTCTACTATATCAGCGGGATGGGCGCGCGGACCTTCAACGAGGGGGCCGGCCATTCCCGCAACGGCATCTACCAGCTCAGCTTCCAGCGGGAGCCCGATGCCGGCCTGCAGATCATGTCGGGCTTCCAGCGGGTCGAGGACAATGTCGCCATCCGGACGGGCTTCATCGACCGGATCGACTTCCAGTCCTACGATCTCATGGCCGGCTATGCGTGGAGATACGACAAGGGCCTGTTCAAGCGCCTCAGCTTCGATGTCGGGGGGGCGTTCAGCCAGGACTCTTACGGCCATCCGACCGGGGAGGGCATGGAGTTCATGGTCTTCTCCGAGCTTTTCAACCGGATCGACCTCCATGGCGGCTTTGATCTCGGCCGCAGCAAATACCAGGTCCGCGACGAGGACGACGCGCTCGTCTGGACCCCCGACTATATCAAGACCTACGGCTTCAACCTCGACGCCGACTGGGAGCGGGGCGGCTTCCTCAAGGAGGTCAGCCTCGAATCGAGCTGGGACAAGCGCGGTGTCTATTCCGACACCGAGGGCTTCACCACGGTCGTTCCCGGCTCCCAGACGTCCGTCGAAGGCGGGGTGGTCCTGGCGCCCCGGAGCAACCTCCAATGGTCGTTCGAGGGCAGCTGGATCCGCCAGACGGTCGATGCCACCGGCGAGGAGCCCTACAACGCCCTCGCCTATGAGACGGCCCTCCATTACCAGCTGACCCGGAACCTGTTCCTCAACACGCGCCTCCTCGGCGAGACGGAGGAGAAACAGTACAGCTTCGATTTTCTCGTCGGCTACTACTTCGGGGCCGGCAACATCGTCCAGCTCGCGTTCAAGAAGAGCGAGCGCAACGATGTCCTCGGCCGCATCGGCGGTTACTCCGTCACCCTCAAGGTCTCCTACCTGCTCCGGATCTGATCCCCCCCTCGGGAGGTGAGAGTTCAGGCCCGATAATCACCCCTCTTTCCATTCCTGGAGGGGATGGCCGGACCCACCCCGCGGCTCCACAATGTCCCCGAGGTCATCATGCGGATCTTCGGCCGTTCTCCCCTCGCCCTGTCGGAGGCCCCCGAGGGCAAACCCGACGTTCTGGGACCGCTCGCCGGACTGCCCATCTGTTCGCTGGGATTACGGGCCGAGACGGACCTCTCGGGCGGCGGCGCCGCCGGGCCGGAGGCGCCTTGGAACGGCTTGACGCCCGCGGACGGGACCGGCGTCGGAAGGGAGCTCTCCCTCGACCGGCTGAAGCTCCTGTTCGACTACGCCCCTTACGCGTTCTACCTCATGGACCTCAAGGGCTGTTTCATCGATGGGAACATCGAGGCCGAGCGGATGCTCGGGTTCCGCCGCGCGGAGCTCATCGGCAAGAACTTCCTCAAGACCCATCTCCTCACGAAAAGCCAGCTGGTCAGGGCGGCCGGCCTCCTGGCCCAGAACGTCCTGGGCCGGCCCACGGGTCCGGACGAGTTCGTCCTCACCGGCAAGGGCGGGCGCCAGGTCCCGGTCGAGATCCGGACCTTTCCCCTCCGCGTCGGGGGCCAGACCGTCATCATGGGCATCGCCAACGACATCTCCGGGCGCAAGAAGAGCGAGGAAGCGGCCACGGCCTGGGAGAAGCGGTTCGAGCTTGTCATCGAGGCTTCGGGACAGGTCGTCTACGATTATGACCCGGCCACGGGCCTGATCGACTGGAGCGGCGGCCTCGAACAGGTCCTCGGCTACGGCCTCCAGCACATGGGCGGCATCGTCGAGTGGACCGAGCGGATCCACCCCGAGGACCGCGCCGAAGCCGTCCGCCTCCTCGAGGAAGCGGAGAAGGCCGGCAAGACGTTCGACGTCGATTACCGCTTCCGGCACGGACTCGGCGGATATCGCTGGGTCCACGACCGCGGTTTCTTCCTCATCGACGAGGACAGGGGGACCCGGCGGATGATCGGCATGATGCAGGACATCACCGAGCGGAAGCAGGCCGAGCTCCTCCAGAACGCCGTCTACCGCATCGCCCAGGCCGCGGACAAATCGCCGAGCCTCGAGGACCTGTACAGGTCCGTCCACGAGATCATCGCCACGGTCATGCCGGCCGGCAACTTCTACATCGCCCTGTTCGACCGCAACGCCGACCTCATCAGCTTCCCGTACTACGTGGACGAGGAAGACGCGCCGCCCGAGCCCATAAAGCCCGGCAAGGGCCTGACCGAGTACGTCATCCGGACGAGCCGGCCCGTGCTCTGCGACGAGGCCACGGACCGCGCCCTCCGGAAAAGCGGCGAGGTCGAGCTCGTCGGCGCGCCGTCGGCCATCTGGCTGGGCGTCCCCTTGGTCGCGGACGGCATGACGATCGGCGCCATGGTCGTCCAGCACTATGAGGACCCGAAGGCCTACGGACAGGCCGAGCTGCGGATGTTCGAGTTCGTCTCGTCCCAGGTCGCCCGGTCGATCGAGCGCAAGCGGGCCGAGGACAGGCTGCGGCGGAACCAGCAGCGGCTGTCCCTCCACATCCAGCAGACCCCTCTCGCCGTCATCGAGTGGGATACCGACTTCAAGATCCTCGTATGGAACGACTCCGCCGAACGGATCTTCGGCTACACGAAGTCCGAGGCCGTCGGCCGGCAAGCCGCTTTCATCGTGCCCCAGGCCTTCAAGGACCAGGTCGACAAGGTCTGGGCCGACCTCATGGCCGGCCGCGGCGGGCAGCGCAGCACCAACGAGAATATCACCAAGGACGGCCGGACCATCTTTTGCGAGTGGTACAACACCTCGCTCGTCGGCGGCGACGGCCAGGTCATCGGCGTGACGTCCCTTGTCCAGGACGTCACGGACCGCCAAAAGGCCGAGGAGAGTCTCCGCGAAGGCCTGGCCAAGCTCCGGACGACCCTGAAGGCCTCGATCGACTCGCTGGCTTCGGCCATCGAGATGAGGGACCCGTACACGGCGGGCCACCAGGAGCGCGTCACGCGGCTGGCCCGGGCCATCGCCGGCGAGATGGACCTCGGTGAGGACCGATGCGAGGCGATCGAGATCGCCGGCGTCATCCACGACCTCGGCAAGCTCTACGTCCCGGCCGAGATCCTGAGCAAGCCGACCAAGCTGACCGAGCTCGAGTACGCCATGATCCGGATGCACGCCCAGGCCGGCTACACGATCCTCAGCAAGATCGATTTCCCCTGGCCGATCGCCCAGATCGTCCACCAGCACCACGAGCTCGTCAACGGCTCCGGCTACCCCCAGGGCCTGGCCGGCAAGGAGATCCTGCTCGAGGCCCGGATCCTCTGCGTCGCCGACGTCGTCGAGGCCATGTCCTCCCACCGTCCCTATCGGCCCGCCCTGGGCATCGGGGCGGCCCTCGAGGAGATCGCCCAGAAGCGGGGCATCCTCTACGACCGCGAGGTCGTCGACGCCTGCCTGCGCTTGTTCCGCGAGCGGCATTTCAAGTTCGAATGACGCCCCGGCGGCCGGCCCTTGAATTCGCCGGCCGGCTGGTCTACGATGCGCTCACAATGGACATTCCCGTGGGACCCTTCATGAAGCTGGCCGCGGCGCTCCTCCTGGCCCTGCCGCTCGCCGTCACGGCCGCAGGCCGGAATGCCGGGACGGCCGGGGCCGCAGACAAGCCGAATAAGCTCGCCGACGCCCTCCTCGCCGCCGCCGGATCCGCGCGCGAGCCGGGGGCCGGGATCCTCGTGCTGAGAGACGGAAAGGTCGCTTATCTCGGCACGCGCGGCGTCGCGGACATGCAGGGCATGCGCCCGATCGACGGCCGGACCGCCTTCCGGCTGGCCTCGGTCACAAAACAGTTCACCGCGATGGCGGTGATGATGCTCGTGCGCGACGGCAAGCTCCGCTACGAGGACCGCCTGACCGACATCTTCCCGGACTTCCCGGAGTACGGCCGGGCCATCACCGTGCGTCATCTCCTCGACCACACCTCGGGCCTCCCCGACTATGAGGACCTCATGCCTCCGGCCGACCCCTCCCTCTCCGTCGAGGAATCCCAGATAGGCGACGCCGGCGTCCTCGAGCTCCTGAAGGCCCAGAAGGCCGGCTGGTTCGTGCCCGGGGCCCTTTGGCGCTACAGCAACTCGGGCTACGTCGTGCTCGGCCTCATCGTCGAGAGAGTCTCTGGCCGGTCCTTTCCGACGTTCCTCCGCGAGCGCATCTTCGTCCCCCTCAGGATGGACAACACCGTGGCCCTCGTCCGCGGCCGGACGCGCGTCTCCGACCGCGCTTTCGGCTACACGAAGGAGGACGGCCGGTGGCGCTTCACCGACCAGAGCCGGACCTCGGCGACCCTCGGGGACGGCGGGGTCTATTCGTCCCTCTACGATCTGACCCTCTGGGACGAGGGCCTGCGCCGGCACCTCTTGCTCGGCGAAGCCGATATGGCTCCGGCCCTGACTCCCGTGCGTGTCCCGGGCAAGGGCCCCGTCGGGCCCGACGGCAAGCCGGCCGACTACGGCTTCGGCTGGTTCCTCGACGCGTGGCGGGGCCATCCCCGGATGTGGCACTACGGGGAAACGATCGGGTTCCGGACGGCCATCCAGCGCTTTACGGCCGACGGCCTAACGGTCGTCGTCCTGGCCAACCGCTCGGACGTCGACGCCGCGGACCTGGCGCTCAAGGTGGCGGGATTCTACTTAACGGCCGGGAAGTAGCCGCCCGGACTATTCATAAAAACGCCGGACTTGGGTCTTTTGGCCGTACTGAGAGAGCCGGCGTTCTTATGAATGGTCCGGGCTAGGCGACCGTCGAGGGAATGCCTTCATGCCGGCCGTAGAGATGCCGGATGAGGGCGAGCACGGCCTGGGACGTCAACCGCTCGAACTCGATCCCGATCTCGTAGGCGTCCTCGTTGTCCTTCTGACGGAGCCAGCGGACTTCCCCGTCGAGGTTGACGACCTGGTCCGAGCCCGCGAGGTTGAGGCGGACCCTGATGACCGAACCCACGGGATAGCTTTTCGACGTGACGATCCTCGCCCCGCCCGTGGACAGGTCGAAGGTGTGGGCGGCGATGCCGGGGCCCTGGTACTTGTCCACGACGGTCCGGAGGAGGACCTCGTTCCGTTCGACGAAGCGGTTTCTCTTGCGTCTCTCGAACATGTCCGGCTCCTGGGGAGAGTTTGTCTCGCTACGCCTTCCATTTTGCGGCGTTCGGGCGCCCGGGGGCAATCACCTCGGGGGGTGATTCAGGCGGTGATATGTCACCCCCTGCGCCGGCCTCCGTTGACGGGGACTCCGGCACGGTGATATCCTGGGGATAATCCTCATGAAAGCCTCCAAGACCTGGGCTCTCGTCCTCATGGGCGGCGGCGCCCGAGGCCTGGCGCACATCGGCGTCCTCAGGGTCCTCGACGATCACGGCCTCGTCCCGGACGTCATCGCCGGAACGTCCATGGGGGCGCTCGTCGGGGGACTCTTCGCGAGCGGCCTGTCCGGGGACAAGCTGACGAAGATGCTCGACGGCGTGGGCCTCGACGAGAGCGCCGACAAGGCGCGGCGCCGGGGCCCCCTCAAGCGGTCGCGGAACCTGTTCGAGTACCTGTTGCTTTCGGACACCAGGAACAGGATCTTCAGCAAGATCGGCGTGGACAAGGGAGACGCCATCGAGGCCTATCTGAAGAGCTGCGTCGGCAGCGTCCGCATCGAGGACCTGCCGGTCAAGTTCATGTGCAACGCCGTCGATCTCGTCTCGGGCCGGGAGGTCGTATTCACCCGGGGCAAGCTCAGCCGCGCCCTCCGGGCGACGATGTCGCTGCCGCTTGTCTTCGCCCCGGTCCGGATGGGCGGCATGCTCCTCCTCGACGGCGGGGTCCTCAACAGCGCTCCCGTCGAGGCCGCCCGGAGCGCAGGGGCGGAAGTGGCGGTCCTCGTCGACGTTCACCGGCCCATCAAGAGGATGCCGAGGGAAAAGATCAAGAGCAAGTTCCAGATCGTCCAGAGGACGATCGAGGTCGCCTCCGCCGCGTCCTTCGAGGAGAGGGCGCGGCACGCCGATCTCGTCCTGAGAGTCCCGGTCGACTTGGGTGTCCTCAGCTTTTCGAAACCGGGGCGGATCGCGATGCGGGGCGAAAAGGTCGCCGCGGCCAACCTCGAGGCCCTGAAGCGGGCCATCGGGGCCGCGTGAACGCCCAGCGCCTAATACCAATCCGTGAAGATGAAGCCGAACCCGACGCGGTGGACGCGGTGGTTATAGTCGAGGAGGCTCTCGCCGTAGCCTAGGAAGTACTGGACGTGCCCGGCTATGACGGCGAAGATCGGGAAGCTCCATTCGAGCTGGATGGCGCCCCGGTTCTCCCGGAAATTCAGGTTATCGCGGACCATGACCCCCAGCCGGTGCCTCTTCAGGAAATAATAAGCCCAGAGCTCCCCGTTGCCGGTGAAGTGCGTCAGCCCGGGATTGTCGTCGTCGGCATCCGGGATGCGGTACCAGGTCTTGAGGAGGACCGAGAGGTCGCCCCGTTCGATCCCGATGTTGGCGACGAGCCGGTTCCAGCTCCGCGACAAAGGCTCCGACTGGCCGTTCGATTGGTGGTTGACCCCGAGCTGGATGAAGCGCCCTTTCAGGCCGAGGACGCTGAAGTGGGTGCCGATGTTGAGCAGGACCTCCGGTTCGTAGTTCGTCTCCCGGAAGGGCGAGCTGTCGTCGAAGTTGTAGAGCTGCCAGAAGGACCTCTGGGTGTAGCCGAGCCACAGGACCATGTCTTTCCCGAACATGTCCCGCCAGAGCCGGGCCTTGAAGCTGAGCTGGAACGTGACTTCCGGCTTCGTGAGCGTCTTGAGCGGGTCGACTTCCTGAAGGGGGGCCGGATTGGGGGTGAAGTTGTAGGAGGCGGCGACGGCGTAGTTGGACCGATGGAAGGTGATGCCCGGCTTGGATCCCCGCGTCTTTCTGTCGAGCTGCCAGAGAGCGGTGAAATATGAAGGCCTTTCTTCGTCAGGAGGCTTGGCCGCGACCGTCGAGGCCTGGCCGGGATCGCCGGCGGCGGCTTGAGGCGCAGCTGAGAGCACGCCCGCAAAGGCGGCCGCGAGCACCATCAGCGCGACCTGACTCTCGATCCGGAGTCTGGTTCTTATTGACACGCGAAACCTGCCTTTCTCCCCGACGGCGGACCTGCTCCCAGGTTTCTATATAGGGTCCGGCGGGCCGAAATGTCAATGACCGGTACGGGAAAAAGACGCAGGTTCAGGAAACCGAAGAAGGGATCCCGACCCCCTTGGCGTAGAAATGCTTGATCAAAGACAGGATCGTATCGGGAAGTCTGTGCTCGAATTCGACCCCGAGATCGAACCGATGGCCGCTCTCGCTCTTCCGGGTCCAGACGACCTCGCCGTCGAGTCTGAGGGATTGACTGGTCCTCCTGAGGTCGATGTCGATCCGGATGACGCAGCCGACGGGATAATCCACCCGGCTCCTGATCCGGGCCCCCGAAACGGAAAGGTCGTGGGTATAAGCATTGATCGCGCCGTTGGCGGTCGTCCCCCGCTCCGGGGCCGCGTCCCTTATGAGAACGGGGTTCCGCTCACCGAACCTCTTGTCTTTCCGATTTTCCATTTCAGTACCCTCCGGGAAGCGCATTCTCGCCCGCCTCGCCCCGGAGGTCAATCACCCCTATGGGTTAATCGACAGATGAATTGACGGCCCCTCCCTCCTGCGGTATATCCATGTCTGGCCCGTTCTTGAAGGAGCGAACATGGACACCCGATCCCCCAAGGCTGCGTTAGGCCCGATCGCTATCCTCGTGGCTTTCGTTCTCACCGCGCCGCCTGCCGCCACAGCCGGTCCCGGACCCGGCCAGGAACGCGTCTATGATCTGATCTTCGCGGGCGGCCGCGTGGTCGACGGGACCGGCGCGCCCTGGTTCCGGGCCGACGTCGGGGTCATCGGAGACCGGATCGCCGCGATCGGCGATCTCGCCAAGGCGGAGGCCAAGCGCCGGATCGACGCCTCGCGCCTTGTCGTCGCGCCCGGGTTTATCGACATGATGGGGCAATCCGAATACAAGATGCTCGTCGATAATCGCGTCGCCAGCAAGATCACGCAGGGGATCACGACCGAGATCACGGGCGAGGGGTCGTCGATCGCCCCGCTGAACCAGCGGATGATCGAAGAAGGCCGGGACGTCTGGACCCGATACGGGGTGACCCCCGATTGGACGACGCTGGCCGGATACTGGAAGACGTTCCGGCGGGTGCGGTCCGCCGTCAATCTGGGGACGTTCGTGGGCGCCGGCGGCATCCGCAATCTCGTCATCGGCAAGGACGACCGGCCCGCCCGGCCCGACGAGCTCGAGGCCATGAAGGCGGCCGTGGCCCGGGCCATGGAAGACGGGGCCCTCGGGCTGTCGACGGCGCTCATCTATGTGCCCGACCGCTTCGCCTCGACGGAAGAGATCATCGCCCTGGCCCGCGTCGCCGCTTCCTACGGCGGCAGCTACATCACGCACCAGCGGGACGAGGGGAACGACAACAGCGTCGGCCTCGACGCCAGCCTGGACGAGGTCTTCCGCATCGCCCGGGAAGCGTCGATCCCGACGGAGATCTATCACCTCAAGACCTCCGGAAAAGCGAGCTGGGGCCGCATGCCGGCTGTCCTCAAGCGGCTGGAGGAAGCGCGGGCGCAGGGCCTGGATGTCTCCGCCGACCAGTATCCATGGACGGCGAGCTCGAACGCCCTCGTCGACAGCCTGCCTCCCTGGCTTCAGGAGGGGAGCCATGAGCGGCTCCTGGAGCGGCTCCGCGACCCGGCGGCCCGCGCCAGGGCCAGGAAGGAATTCCTGGCGGCGAACCCCGATTGGCCCGAGGGCGCCTCGCGCATCCTCATCACGAGCGTCCTCAATCCCGCCTTCAAGAAGTACGAAGGCCGGACGATCGCAGAGATCGCCGGAGATGAGCACAAGGACCCGCTCGACACCGTCATGGACATCGTGCTCGATGACCGGGGGAACACGAGTCGGGTGACCTTCGGCATGAGCGAGGAGGACGTGCAGGCGGCGCTCAAGCACCCCCTCGTCTCCCTGTGCACCGATTCGGGGACCTCGGCCGAGGACGGGATCTTCTCCCGCGAACGGTCGCATCCGAGGGCCTGGGCCTCGACCGCCCGCATCCTCGGCCACTACGTCCGCGAGGCCGGGCTGATCACGCTGGAGGAAGCGGTCCGCAAGATGACCTCCCTGCCGGCCGCCCGGATGCGCCTTCACGACCGTGGCCTCCTGCGCCCGGGGATGGCGGCGGACATCGCGGCCTTCGATCCCGGCGCCGTGAGGGAGCGTTCCACCTACGCCGATCCGAACCACTACAGCCAGGGATTCGAGTACGTCGCCGTCAACGGCGAGCTCGTCGTCGACGGCGGCAAGATCACGGACGCGCGTCCCGGCCGCCCGATCCTCGGCCCCGGCGCGCGCCGGATCGAGAAACCGGCGCTCGGGAGATAGGGATGATCGGAAGCCCGAAAGTCGCTTGGATCGCCGGCGAGGTTGCGGTCTCCGGCCAGAGCTTCCCCCGGGTATCGACGCGATTGAGCCGGGCCGATATCCTCGGCGCGTTCAAGGCGCGTTGGGGGTGGGGGCGGATGAGCTACGCGGTCGAACCCGGCCTCTATGCCGTCGGCCACCCGGCCGCCGACTCCCCGGTGCTGGTTTCGGCGAATTATAAGATGAGCTTCGACCGATTGCGGAAAACGCTGTCGGGCCTGGACCTCTGGATCCTGGTCATCGACACGAAGGGGATCAATGTCTGGTGCGCCGCGGGCAAAGGGACCTTCGGCACGGAGGAGCTGGTGGGCCGGATCGCCCAGGTCGGGCTGGGCGAAGTCGTCAAGGGGCGCAGTCTGATCCTGCCCCAATTAAGCGCTCCGGGGGTGGCAGCCCATGAAGTCCTGAGGCGCTCCGGCTTCGAGGTCATCTACGGTCCGGTGCGGGCGGCCGATATTCCCGAATTCCTGCGAGCCGGCCTGAAAGCCACGCCGGCCATGAGAGCCGTCCGTTTCACCTTTTGGGATCGCCTGATCCTGACACCGGTGGAATTGGCGGGGGTCCTCAAGCCGGCCTTGATCCTGTTCGGGCTCCTCTTCGTCCTGACGCTCGTCCGCACGGGTTTCGGTCCGTTCCCGGTCTTATTGACGATAGCAGCGACGCGGTTCATTCCGTTCCTTGGGGCGATCCTGGCCGGGGCTTTCTTCGTCCCGCTGCTCTTGCCGCTCATTCCCGGCCGCGCTTTTGCCTGGAAGGGCTGGCTGCTCGGCCTGGCCTGGACCCTGCTCTATCTGCGGTTGTATCTTTCGTGGCAAGTGGGATGGAAAACCGCCCTCCTCTATCTTCTTCTGCTCCCGCCCATTGCGTCATTCCTGGCGATGAACTTCACCGGGGCCACGACCTTCACCTCTCTTTCCGGAGTGGTCAGAGAGATGAAGATCGCCCTTCCGCTGCAGATCATCTCCGCCGGCCTCGGGATCCTGATCATGGTCCTGACGCTGGGCGCCGCGTTGTAGAATGGAGTCATGGAAATGCGACAGTCTTATCTGAAAAATGTCGTCACTCTCGAACTGAGCCCCGAAAAATGCATCGGCTGCGGCCGTTGTCGGGAGGTCTGTCCGCACGATGTTTTCGTCCTGGGATCGGGAAAAGCGGATCTGCGGGATCGCGAGGCCTGCATGGAATGCGGCGCCTGCGCCCGGAACTGCCCGGTCGAGGCGGTTACCGTGCGGGCCGGCGTCGGCTGCGCCTACGCCATTGCCATCGGGCTCTTGAGAGGAACGGAACCCACGTGCGGCGAATAAGCTATAGGTTGGGTTAAAGGAGTCAGGAAAATGGCCAAAGGGATCGTTGTCTATTACTCGAGAAGCGGGCACACCAAAGAAATGGCGGAGATCATCGCCAAGTCGATGAACGAGGCCGGCTTACCGACCGACTGCCTATCGGTCGATAAGGTCAAGGCCGATGATCTGCCCGGCTATGACGCGATCGTCGTTGGCTCGCCGACCTACTACGGCCATATGGCCGGTCCGATCAAGCAGCTGTTCGACGATACCGTCCGCTTTCACGGCCGGCTCGACGGCAAGGTCGGGGCGGCTTTCAGCAGCTCGATGAATGTCGGCGGCGGCAACGAAACCACGATCCTGGGCATTATCGAGGCCATGCTCATTTCCGGCATGGTCGTTCCCGGGGATCCGAAAGGCGACCACTACGGGCCGGTCTCCATCAATAAACCGGACGAGAGGGCCAGACAACAGTGCCATCGACGCGGACAGAGGATCGCTGAATTGACGATGAAGCTCCATTAAGCGCAGCGCCTACCTCAGCGTCAGGACGCCTTTGGCCACGGCCGCGTCGAGGAGCGCCCGGACCGCGGCGGGCGTGACCCGGCCATAGTAGAACGCGCCCGCCGAAAGCGCCTCGGCCTCGACCGCTCGGAAGATATCGAGATACGATCTCGTCCCGTCGACGAAGCAGTAGCATTCCTTGGCCATGATCGGGTGGAGCCCCGGGAAGCCGACCGCCCATCCGCGCCGGCCGAAATACTCGTCGAGCGTCCCGGCGTTCATGGGGACGCGCCGGGCCATATCTTTTTCCTCGGGGGTCAGGGCCGGCGCCGGAAGCCGCTTCGATCCCGTCATCCCGAGATAGAAGGCGTCGAGCTCGCGCCCGAGCTCCGCGCCGATGGCGGAGATCCGGGCGGCCCGGGCTTTCACGAACGCCGCGTTCGGGCCGCCCGGAAGGGCGAAAACGAGCGCGGATTCGACGGCCTGCCGTTCCCGGACGGCGGCCTGATCGACGAGGTTCCGGGCCTCAGCGTATGAACGTGCCGTGTCGCCGCCGCCGTTCTCCCGGACGTGGCCGATGGCCGTCCTCAAGTCGGACCCGAGCCGCTTCACCGCCCTGGAGAAGACCTCCCCCGTGATCATGGGCACATCCTCGTCCCCGGCGCTGGCCAGGAACACGGCCGCCGCCGCGACGATGAAGGCGTTCCGCTTGAGCTGCGTGGCGTCGATGTTCTGAAGGTCGTCGTCGCTCGAATGGATATAGGCGTCCGGGTTGTTGATCAGGGCAACCCCGGGGACCCGGACGCGCGCGTCGCAAAAGACCTCCTGGTCGGAGCCGCCGCTGTGCGGGACGACCATAGCGGCGTATCGTTCGCGCGAGCCCCGGAACGACAGGAGAGGCTTCGAGAACGGCTGGGGCGTCCCCGCCTCCTCGGCGCTGAGGAACCCCGAATTCCCGAGGATGACGGAGTCGGCGATCGATTCGATGAGGTCGCTGAGATAGCTCGGCAGGGAAGCGGGAGTCCGGATGATGTGCTGGACCCGCGATCCCATGCTCTGCCGCGCGCCGACCATGTCCTGGTTGATCGCCGCCAGCCAGGTCTTCGGCTCCTCCGGATTTTCGCGGAGGAACTGGTATTCCGAAGAGTGCTCGTTCGGCCACCAGAGGACGATGTCGCGCCGCGGCGGCGCGAGCTTGCCCTCCCGGACGAGGACCTTGATCGCGCGGCCGATCTCCAGGAGAGAGCCGCAGCCGCTTCCGTTGTCGTTGGCCGACGTGCTCTCCTCGTCGAGGTGCGCCGTGAGGACGATGTCCTGATCGGGGATCTCGCTCCCGGGGATCTCCGCCCAGAGATAGGCCTGCTCAGGCGGGCGGCGGATCTCGGTATCGATGTCCGCTTTGACCCTGACCGTCCGCTTGCGCGCCCCTTCCCGCCTGAGAAGGTCGCTCAGATAGCCGTGACGCCGGGCCGAGATCATGAACGCCCAAGGCTCAGGCTTCCCCTCCGGTGTGACGGCCGGGACTTTGATGTAGGCGACCTGGTCGGGCGTATCGAAGCCGGCCTCGGGATGCACGCTCGCCGACGAGACGACGCCGAGGGCACCCCGCTCCCACACGGCCGTCCTGACGGCGAGAGCCGGGGGCGCGGTCGTCAGAACGATCTTGCCCGCGACGTCGATCCCCGCGAAGTCTTCGGAAGAGGCGCCCCGGCCGATATCCACGAGCTCGGCCTCGACGTGCGCGGACCGGCTGAAGACGGCCAGGGATACGGGGAGCTCATCGAAGTCGCAGAGCTTGACGGTCTCGGGTTCAATAAGCCACAGCTTCGCGGTCCGGGCGTCCCAGCTCATCCCGCCTTCGAACTTCTGGCGAACGACCCGGATGTTCTCGAGTCCCGACCGCCGCGCCAGACCGGCCAGCATTTCCGCGGCCTCGAGGTAAGTCCGGGAGCCCATGATCCGGTGATAGGGCGTCAGCGCCCGAACGACGTCGAAGGCCCGGTCCCCGGAGACCTCGTCGCGGAGACAGCGGGCGGTTTTTTCAGGGACGAACGGACTGTCCTGGGCAAGTGAGACGGAAACCACGGCGAGAGCCAGCAGCCCAAGGACGGCCATCCCGAGCGAGATGCGACGCTTCATCATGATGAACCTCCGGCCGGCGGACCGGCCCCATCGGGGAATCCTGCTCCCCAATAAAAACGCAGGGAACCCCTTCAAGTCAAATATAACCTTCGCCCGGCGGGAGGCGGGGCCTTTCGGGAACCTTGGCATGCCGATTGCTGTACAGAGCTATGCACGTTCACCCGCATAGGATCGACATGGGAAATCTGCCCGGGGCCGGCCGAGCATGGGGACCGAGATGCCAGCTGCGAGCAAAGGAACTTTACAGCGGGGAAAATTCTCGTTTAACTAAGTTTATAGTTGACAAACTAATAAATTAGTTTTATATTAGGAGTGCCATGAAAGAGCTCACCCGCGCCGAAGAACAGATCATGCACGTCCTTTGGGCCCTTAAAAAGGCCTACGTCAAGGACATCGTCGAACGCCTGCCCTCCCCCAAGCCCGCCTACAACACGGTTTCGACGATCGTGCGGATCCTGGAGAAGAAGGGCTTTGTCGACCACGAGGCCTTCGGCAAGACCCATCTCTACCGGCCGCTCGTCGCCAAAGAGGACTATACCCAAGCCTTCCTCAAGCACTTCGTCAAGGACTATTTCGGCGATTCTTTTCAGGAATTGGTATCCTCCTTTGCCCGCGACAGGAACCTGAGCGTCTCCGAGCTCGAGGAGATCCTGACCGTCCTCCGCTCGGAGATCAGGAAACAGAAGGCGGAAAAAGATGCCTGACCTCGCCGTCTATCTCATCCGCTCAGGGGCCTACCTCTCCCTTTTCTACGCCTTCTACTGGCTCGTCCTGAGGAGGGAAACGTTCTTCGCCCTCAACAGGGTCTTCCTCCTCGGTTCGGCCGTTCTCTCGCTGGTCCTCCCTCTCCTGAAGGTCCCCTCGCCCTTTTTCAAGACCGTGGTTTACGCCTCGGCGCTGCCCGCATATGCCGGCACGGCCGCCGTCGCCCCTCCGGCGCGGGACGCTGGTCTTCCCGGCGTCCTGCCGATCGTCTACGCCGCCGGCGCGGCGTTTCTGTTTCTCCTTTTCATCGTCAGGTTGGCCCGCATCGCTCTCCTCGTCGGGCGCTGCGGCTGCGTCCGCCAGCGGGGCCTGCGGATCGTTCTCTGCGGCCACCCCGGCGAGTCCTTCTCGTTCTTTAATTTCGTCTTCCTCAACAAGTCGAAGGTCCCGGACGGGGACATGGACCGGATCCTGGCCCACGAGCTGGCCCATGTCCGGCAGTTCCACTCCTTCGACATCGTCTTCTCGGAGCTTCTGACCGTCATCCAATGGTTCAATCCTTTTGTATGGCCGTACAAAAGTTCGCTGCGCGAAACCCACGAATACCTGGCCGACCGCGCCGTCGTCGCGCAGGGCTGCGGTCTCGCCCGGTATCAGCTGCTCATCGTCGAGCAGCATGTGGGCGGTGAGCTGCTCGAGCTAGCGAGCAGCTTCCGAACATCTCAAATCAAAAGGAGAATCGTCATGCTATCCAAGCAGGAAACAAAAGGATTGGCGCGGTGGAAACCGCTTCTCATCCTGCCCCTGGCCATGGCCCTCGTCCTGGTCTTCGCCGAGTCCAGGACCGTCGTCAAGGAGGGCCCGGACGGGCAACACGCGTCGGTGCAGAGCGGCCAGGAAGGCCCAGGCAAAGGCGGCGGAGCGCCTGCGAAGCAGACTGAGGAGGAGATGGCCAAAGCCCTCAAGGAGAAGATGTTTCAGCTCCAGGACATGAAAAAGAAGAACGAGGAGACGATGGCCAAGCTCGAGCAGAAGCTCGCGGAGGCGCCCGACGCCGCGATCAAGGAAAAGATCCTGGCCGCGATGAAGGATCAGAAGATCATGGCCCTCGAGATCGGCGCGAAAGAGCGAACGCTCCTGATGAAGAAGATCGATCTCGAGCTGTCGAGGGAGACCGACGCGGCGAAGAAGGCCGACCTCGAGAAGAAGCTCGAGCAGGTCAAGGCCGAGGCCGAGGAGTACGCCAAGAAGGCCGAGGCCGTCCGCAAGGCCGAAGGGACGGAAAAGCCGGCCGGCGAGAAGAAGGTCGAGAAGAAGTAAGTCCGAAACGATCACACGAAAAGGGGCGGGGCCCGGAGGCGGCGGCGCGCCGGGCTCCCCCCCGTTTTTCCCTCATGCGGGAGATACGCCTTTTGACAGGCCCCGGTCGACGGGATTATTATCCTTTCAGAGGGCGAAATGAAGGACAGGGCTTTTACCCCCGCTATCTGGCTGTGTCTTCTGCTCCTTCTCTCCTTCGGATGCGGAGCCGAGACCGTGGAGCCGCCGCCGGACACGGTCGCCGCCCCGCTGTTGAGTCCCCAGGCCGGGACCTACTCCTCGGCCCTCGACGTCGCGATCACGACCGCGACTTCGGGAGCGACGATACGCTATACGACTGACGGCTCCGAGCCGACGACCACGGGCGGGACGGCCTACACGGCTCCCGTCCATGTCGATAGCACTCTTATCCTCAAGGCGGTGGCCACCCGCACAGGTTGGACGACCTCCGCCGTGGTTTCGGGGCAGTACACGATCGAACCCCTCGTTGCCGCTCCGGTCTTCAGCCCGGGGCCGGGAACGTACATGCTCGCCCAGGACGTCACCATAACGACGGCGACCACAGGCGCAGAGATCCGCTATACGACCGATGGTTCGACGCCCACCGCCGCGAGCGGGACGTTGTATGCCGGTCCTGTCCCCATTCCTGAAAGCCTGACGTTGAGGGCCGTCGCCTTTCGGGCGGGCTGGACGACCTCCATCGTGATATCGGGCCAGTACTTGATCGGGCCCCAGGTCGCGGCTCCGGCGTTCGCTCCCGGCCCAGGGACCTACGGTGGTCCGCAGGACGTCGCCATCTCGACATCGACGGCGGGGGCGGCCATCCGCTATACGACCGACGGATCGACGCCGACGGCTGTGTTGGGCACGTTGGTTACGGCCCCGGTCCATATCGCCGGATCGCTGACGCTCAAGGCGGTCGCCTTCCAGGCGGGGTGGAGGAACTCGCCGGTCACCTCCGGAGAGTACACGATCGGATTCGAGGTCGCCGCTCCGGCGTTCGATCCCGCGCCCGGGACCTACGAGTCGGCCCAAGACGTGGCCATCACGACCGCGACATCGGGAGCGGCGATCCGCTTTACGGTCGACGGGACGACCCCGTCGGAGAGCGTCGGGACCGTCTACGCGGCCCCTGTCCACGTCGCCGAAACGCTGACGATCAAGGCCGTAGCCTACCGGGCGGGATGGACGACCTCGGCCATTGCCTCGGCCCTGTTCACGATCGAGCCGCCCGAGCCTATCATCAAGCAGTTCGCCTATGTCGCGAATTCCGAGTCGCACACGATATCCGCGTTCGAGATCGATCCGGCCGCGGGGACGCTAACGGAGATCTCCGGGTCCCCCTTCACGGCCGGCGGCGTCCACCCCTGGTCCGTGGCCGTTCACCCGTCCGGCAAGTTCCTCTATGTGCTGAACTACGCCTCCCGGAATATCTCGATCCTGAGCATCGATCACCCGACGGGCGCGCTGGCGGCGACGGCCGGCTCGCCGGTTCCGGCGGGCGGGGCCTATCCGTCGTGGATCGCCGTCGAACCCGCGGGGAAATATGTCTATGTCGCCGATTCGGCCTTGAACGGGATCAGCGCGTTCGCCGTCACCGGGGCGACGGGAGATTTGACGCCGTTCGGCGGCTCGCCTTTCGGGACGGGCCTGGCGCCTGTCTCGGTCGCCGTCGATCCGTCCGGGAAGTTCGCTTATGTCGCGAATTCGGGATCCCACAGTCTCTCGGCTTTCACCGTCGACGCCGCCACCGGCACTCTCACGCCCATGGCCGGCTCGCCTTATTCGGCCGGGGGGACCTCTCCGACGACGGTCGGGATCGATCCTTCGGGCAGGTCTGTCTATGTGACGAACGGGGCGTCCAACAACATAGCCGCCTTCGCCATCAATGTCGCGACCGGGGCCTTGACGGCCGTCCCCGGCTCGCCTTTCGCCGCCGGCGGGACGGCGCCGGCTTTCGTCGCCGTCGACCCCGCGGGCAAGTTCGCCTATGTGGCCAACGCGGGCTCGACCATCTCCGCTTTTATCATCGCCGCGGCGAGCGGCGCGCTGTCGGTCGTTCCCGGCTCGCCTTTCGCCGCCGAAGGGGTCTATCCGAAATCCATCGCCTTCGAACACTCCGGTAAGTTCGTCTACGTCGCCAATTCTTTTTCCGGCACCATCTCCGCTTTCGCGATTAACGCGGCGACCGGCGCGCTGACGTCCGTGCCCGGCTCGCCTTTCGCGACGGGCGGCGGGCCGTATTCGCTGGCCACGGTCCGGATCGCCCAATAGTCTTCTCCATCGTGATCCGCCTTACCTGGTCGAAACCGGCGCCTGTTCTTCCAGGGCCCGATGCAGGGACGCGTCCCTAAGATAGATATCCTGCCGGAATTGGGCCCGCCCGTCTTCGGCCCGCCACGCCGTCCAATAGAGGAGATGGACGTTCAGCGGCTTCTGAAGGCTGACCACCTGCGTTTCCTGGGCCTCGATCGCGGCCAGGATCCTCTCCCTCGTCCACTCCGGATCATCCCGGAGGAGGTATTCGGCGAGTTCGAGGGGCTTTTCGACCCGGATGCAGCCCGAGCTGAAATCCCGCGCGGCCCGGCTGAAAAGCCCGCGCTCCGGCGTGTCGTGGATGTAGACGTCGAATTTGTTCGGGAACATGAACTTGATCCGGCCCAGTGAGTTGTAGGGTCCGGGGTCCTGGCGGAATCTGTAGGTCAGGCTCTCCGCTTCGACTTGCGACCAGTCCACGGCCGCGGGATCTATCTCCGGCGCGCCCTCTGCCCAGCTCTCGAAAACCCGGAATCCCTTTTCCTCGAGATAGACCGGGTCTTCCTTGGCTTTGGGCAGGATGTCCTCCCGGGCCAGCTTCGGCGGCACGTTCCAGGCGGGATTGATCTCGATATAGGACATCCTCCCGCTGAATTCGGGTGTCTGGCGGTAAGCCCTCCCGACGATGGCCGGCATGACCAGGACGTCGCGGCCCGCCTCGACGACTTCGACATTGAACCCGGCGACATTGACCAGGATGTATCGGTCCCCCAGGTCCTGGGTGACCCAGCGCCAGCGCTCGAGGTTGGCCCGGATCTGCGCCAGCCGCTCGGCGGCGGGGACGTTCATCGTGATCGCCGTCTTGATCCCGACGGCGCCGTCTGGCTCGAGGCCGTGGCGGCGTTGAAAGGCCTTCACGGACCGCTCCATCGTGTCGTCGAAGAAGGCCGGGTCGCCCTCCCCCTCCGCTTCCAAGAGGTCGCCTGTCACCGAGAGCGTCTTCCTGACGGCCTCGACCCTGGCGTCCCGGTCTCCCTTGACGAGCTTGGGGCCCGGCGGGACTTCCGGCCAGCCACCCGCCTCGGCGAGAGCCCGATACTCCTGGAGGGCCTTTCTCAGCCCCCTGTATACGGCGTGGCCCGGCCGCAGGGAGTCAAGGGCTCCGGGAATATCGTTCGCCGCCAGTCCATTTTCCAGCACGGCCGCCAGGTCTTCATAGCGGCCCTTGACGGACCATTCCGACTGGAGGGTCTCCGGGTTGACTTGGCCGTGGACGAGGTGCGAACCGCAGAGGAGGAAGGCATCGGTGAGGAGCATCTCCATGTCGGCCAGGGCCTCGGGCCGGACGCGCAGCGCGTGCTTCTTCTTGGCGGCGTTGATCTCCGCAAGCAAGGACTCAAGCGCGGCCAGGTGATAGTTCTCCGGGTCGAGCCCGTCCTCGGCGACGAGACGCAAAGCGTCAAGAAAAGAAGAGGCGTCGGCAAGGACCAGGCCGTTATCGGTCCAGGCCGGGCGGAAATCCCGGGCCCGGTAAAAATCGGGCAAGACGTCGGAGCCGCAGATCCTGTCGCGCTGGCAATACGTTGGCCCGATGGTTCCGGCCGGTCCGATCCGGTCCATGAGGACGCCCCGGGCCGATTCGACCGGCGGTGGCGGCGGGGTCCCGCAGGACGGGATAAGGACCAGGGCGCATGAGAGGGCGAAAAGCGGGAAAGCGGATCTGATCGTCACGAGTTTCATCGTGAATGATCCGAGTCGGGTTCTTCCGGCCGGATCTCGGTGCCTTTGAGCAGCAGGCGGGCCGGGCCCCGCAGCCGCACATCGGCGATCAGCGTGTCGAAATCCCTCTGGTCGATCCATCCCCGCTGCAGCATCTTGGCGGACACGTCGGCGTAATAGGCCTGCAGTCCACGGTCGCAGACGCTGGTCCTCGTCGAACGAGGCCATGAAGCGCTTGGGCTGCGGGATGATGCTGGCCATGAATATCGCCTCGGCCAGGGTCAGGTCGGCGACGTCCTTGTCGAAATAGAAGCGCGCCGCCTCCTGGGCGCCGTAGACCTGCGGCCCCCATTCGATGATGTTCAGGTAGATCTCGAGCATGCGCTCCTTGCTGACCAGCCGGTTCTCCTCGATCAGCCAGGTGATGATCATCTCCTCCAGCTTGCGGGCGATGGTCTTCTGTCTCTTGAGGTAGAGGTTCTTGACCAGCTGCATGGAGATGGTGCTGGCGCCGCGCACGAAGCGTTTTTCCCTCAGGTTGGCGGCGATGGAATCCTTGAAGGGTTCGAGCAAAAAGCCGTGATGCCGGAAAAATGAGCCGTCTTCCGAGATCATCACGGCGCTTTTCAAAAAGGGCGGGATCTCCTCGAGGCTGCGAAAATCGGGGTTTTCGGGCCCGACCAGGAACGATCTCAGCGGCCTGGCCTTCTTCAAAGACCGTATGGAGGAACGGCGCGTTGATGGACCTGAAGTCGACGCCGCCGAAGCGCATGATCCGGAAATCGCGTCTTTCCAGGCCGGATGCGAGCTGGAGCGTCTCGGGGCGGCTGAAGTCGACGAAAAGATCAAAATGGTACGCGAGGTCCCCGCTGGTTTGCATGCCGGCGAGTTCGGGTGAACAGCCCGGCGGGCAGCGAACCGAAAAAGTCGTTGGCTTCGAATTCGGTTCTATCAAGCCTCAGGGTCAGCTGCCGGGCCGGCCTGGTTTGGAACTTGAAGTACGGATGGAAGGAAAGCCTGTTGAATGAGATCTTCGTGGCCTTGTCCAGCTCGATAAAATCGGCGCCGATGCTCAGATTGTAATCGACGGAGGCGTTCTGCAGGTGGACATCTTCGGCGGCAATGCTCGGGTGGTTCAGCACCAGGCCGCTGACGGCCAGCAAGCCATCCAGGTGCAGCACGCCGCCCTCGCGCCCCCGGCTGTGCAGGCCGACGGCCAGGGAGTCGAAATCGACCTTCAGCCCCCACTGCCGTTCGACGAACGGCAGTATGACCGGGCCGCTCTTCTCGCGAGGCAGCAGGCGCAATTCCAGCCGCTTTTCCTCCCTCTCGATCGCTCCGGCCAGAATGTAGACCCATTTTTTCCCTTGGTCGAAGACCTCGAGCGTCGTCTCAAAAGCGGAGCCCCGGACGGCCAGGCGGGGGAAATAGAGGCCCTGACGGACATCGCCGAAAACGGAATGGACCGTGAGTCGTTCGATCTCCAGGCTGTCAGGGATGAGGGTGAAATACAGGTCGAGCAGCCGCGCCCCCCGGGCTCCGAGGTCGGGCGCCGGGCCCGGAGCGGTCCGCGGCGGCGGGGCCGCGCCCGTATCGCTCGACCCGGACGGGGCCGGGCCGGGAATGGCTTCGCGGCTCAGGTCGAGGTCGAGGTCGCTCAGCGCCAAACGCTTCAGCCTCACCCGGCCGCTGAGCATCTTCAGGAAGTGGACCTGGACGGTACATTTTTTAACGGTCGCGGCCAGGTCCTTCGCGGCGGCACGCACCTGGATGTTCTCCAGGTCAACGCTCGCCAGGCCGCTGAATCTCGCCGCGCCGACGACGAGCACGTCCCCGGGATGGTTCACCTGGTAGGAGCGGAGGCGGCCGTCCAGGACGCTGCGCAGGATGACGTTGCGCAGCGAAAAGAACAGGACGCCGAGAAGCAGTGCCATACCCAGCAGGGCGGCCGCACTGGTGCGCAACACCCTTCGGGTGCGCGCTTTAACGTGCATCCTCTTTGGCTCCCTGAGCGGCTGTATTGGAATTGCAAGGACCTCCTCGATCAGAGGGTGCCGTTTTCATGCCAGGATCTGCCCCTGTACTCAGAATGCCCGGAAATTGATTTCCTCTCTGTAAAATAGGCGGGATCTCAGGCGGCCGGTGGCGCATAAACTCCGGCAAGGCCCAATGAGCCGTTACCCCGGCCTCAAATGGCACCGTAGAACAGCACATGTCCTGTTTCATCGGATATTCGAATATTTGGCACGGGTCACCTTTTACGGTATTGCGGGCCGGCTTTGTCCGCCGTTGTTGGCCCCTCATCCCCGTCTGGACACCCCTCGAAGTTTACAGGAACTGCGGCGTTAAGATAGAATGGGATTAATCGGCGATCAAAGGAATGGCCTGGGGGTCCCAAGATGAGAATCAACTGGTACCTGCTCATTTCAGGAAAGCTTCAGAAGCAACCGGACCCGCAAGGTTGGCCAACGGAAGGACCTGGCCAAATTGGCGAAAGCTGGTTTGATATAGAAGACGCCGGACCGGAGGAACTGCGGCAGTTTCTGGCGCCCTTGAACATCCATCCTCTCATGCTCGCTCGTTGCTTGGACCTCGAGGTCGTGCCCGGTGTTATCTCTTATGGCCCGGCTGTCCTGCTGGAGTATCCGGCGGCGCTTGACCGCGAGGCCGAGGGTCAGGCCTACCTGACATTCCTATTGCAGTCTCCTGTGCTGGTGACGGTCCGCCACGGCATGGTGCCCGGACTTGACGATCTTATCCGGAGCCTGGCGGCGGATAAAGCACCCCGCTTGAGTCACCTGGTCCAGATCCTCTATCTCGTCCTCGATGATCTGACCGATCTGAGCGTGCACGCAGAAACGGAAGTCCGCGACCGGATCCTGCATATGGCCAAGATCCTGAACGAGGACCCCGGCACCGTGCACGCCGGCGATCTCACCAAGCTGCGCTGGCAGGTCGACAAGCTCGTTTCCCTGGTCGAGAACCAGCTCTACTGCATCGCCGGCCTCAACGCTTCCGACAACGAGGCGTTAAAGGAACCTCACCGCAAGGCTTATATCCAAGACCTCGCGTCAGAAGTCGAGATCGCGCAGAGGGGGATCTATCGATTGGAGGCCCGGGTCAACGATCTGCACGCCTATTACCAGATGGCGGGCAGCGATCGGGTGGAAAAGCGCTTGCGCATCCTGACGATCGTCTCGGCCATTACCCTGCCTCTCGGCCTTATCGCGGGACTGCTGGGGATGAACGTCGGCGGGCTGCCCGGGGCAAAGTTCCGCTACGGGTTCATCATTGTCGTCGTCTTGATGGCCGCACTGGCCATGGTTGAGCTATGGTACTTCAAACGGAAAGGGTGGTTTGACTAAAATGAAGAAGTTCATTCTTATGATGTTGATATTGATCATCGCCGGAGCGGGATATTACTTCCTCAGAAAAGACAATCCACCCGTCGGTGGAGACGCCCACAGGCAATATCAGAACCCCGATACGGGCATATCTTTTATCTATCCTGAAAACCTCACGGCCAGCACCACGGACGGTATCGCCAGGCTCCACCACGATATCCCCTACAAAAATGCGGGGCCTTGCGACATGATGGGCGATGAAAAAACATACGACAGACTTACCGATCTTGAAATGAAGATCCGGCTCATGAATAGAGGTCTCACCGAGACCGTCAAAGCGTTGAGCCCCTACATCCCTCAAGAGAATTTCGTGAATGGGGAGCTTGTCGCGTCGCCCGGATTTATCGATCCCTGCACGATCGGCAATTTTTCCGGCTTCGCCGTCTACGAAGGAGCAGAGGGTTGCGGACAGACCACATACTACTTCCCCATTGCGGGCAACAGAACACTGGTCATAACCAACGCCTCGATACAGGCCCTGTCAGGAGCAATCCGTCAAGAAAGGGTCAATGAGGTTCTCGCTGTGCCGGGAGTCATCTCGAGAAAGAATAATCAAGAGATATTCGAATCGATCGTACAGAGTCTGAAAATAAGCTAAAGAAGTGCCCCTGGCCTGACTCGAACAGGCGACAAACAGATTAGGAATCTGCTGCTCTATCCATACTGAGCTACAGGGGCACCCAGCGGAATCGGCCTTACTATAGCCGAATCGGCCCCCGTTTTCAATTTCAGGGGCGGCGCGTCCTCTTCCTCTGGCATTTGGGGCAGAAATGGCTCGACCGGCCGCCGACGCGCGTCATCCGGATCGGCGTTCCGCACGAAACACAGGGCTCCCCCGTCCGGTCATAGACCTTGTGGGATTCCTGGAAGCTCCCTTTGCGGCCTTCGACGTCACGATAGTTCTGGATGGTCGAGCCGCTCGATGCGATGGCCTGGGTCAGGATCCTCTTCATGGACCCGTAAAGCCGCTCGATAGCCTGTCTCGTGAGCAGATCGGCCGCCGTCTCGGGGTGGATGCGGGCGTCGAAGAGCATCTCGTCGGCGTAGATGTTGCCGATGCCGGCGATCCGGGTCTGGTCGAGGAGCAGGCTTTTAATGCGGCCGCGGCGCCCCTCGAGGACGCCGGCGAATTCCGGGAGGGATATCTCCAGGGGCTCCGGCCCCAAACAAGCCAGCTCGCCGCAGGCCGACTCCGGCTCGCCTTCGAGGCAGAGCAGGAACCCGAATTTCCGGACATCGCTGAAGCGGAGCTCGTCCTTGGCGTCGGCGAACCGGATGATCAGGCGCGTATGCTTGTCACGCTCATCCGATGGGGCGGCGAGCAGGAATTGGCCGGTCATCTTGAGGTGGAAAACGAGGCTCCGGCCGCCTTCGCACTCGATGAGGAGCATCTTGCCGCGCCGACGGACGCCGAGAACACGCCGGCCTCGCATCGTCTCGAGCTTCTTGCGGCCGGTGCGGACGAGCGGCCGGTAGATGAGCTCGATCCCGGCGATCGTGCGGCCGATCACTCCGGGCGCGAGCGTCCGGGCGATCGTCTCGACTTCGGGGAGCTCGGGCATAAGGCCATTTTATCAAATCCAAGAAGGGGTCAGGCCTGTTTTTCTTGCTCCACGCCAAGAAGGGCAAGAAAAATCACGCCAGACCCCGTTCCGGGCGCCAACTTGATTTCGCCCCTTGATTCCTTTAAGATGCCATCTAATGAAAATCAAAGGCATCATCGCCATGATCCTGGGCTGGGCCGTCCCCGGCCTCGGCCACGCGGTCCAGAGGAAGTACGGCCGGGCGGCCCTCTTCTTCATCTCGATCTTCGCCATGACCGGCCTCGGCCTGGCCATGGGCGGCCGCGTCTATCCCTTCCAGACAGACAATCCCCTGACCATTCTGGCCTTCTTCGCCGACCTCGGCAACGGGCTCTTTTACGCCCTGTCACGCTACTTCCACTGGGGCGGCGGGGACCTGGCCCGGGCCACGTTCGAGTTCGGGACCGCCTATATCGCCGGGGCCGGGCTGCTCAATTTCCTCGTCGCCCTCGACGCCTACGACATCGGAGCGGGGAAGAAATCATGATCCTCGAGAGCCACCTCCTGTCGATGGTCATCTACGCGTTCTTCGTCGCCCTCGTCCTGGCCCTCGTCCGCCGCCCGGACCTCAAGAGCCGTTTCCGCTACGGCCTGCTCCTGTTCGCCGTCATGACGGCTGGCGCCCTGGCCTTCGGCTGGTTCATGTTCCTGTTCATCAAGAAATAGAAGGCCGCCGCGCGGCCCGGGCCGGCGGGGGCGCCACAACCATGATCGAGCTCTTTCACATCTGGAAACAGTATCAAAAGCCGTACTGGGCCCTGTCCGACGTCACCCTCCAGATCAACGACGGCGATTTCTATTTCGTCACCGGGCCGAGCGGATCGGGCAAATCGACCCTCCTCAAGACGATCTTCCGTGAGATCCTGCCTACCGAGGGCCAGATCCTCATCAACGGCGTCAACATCCTCAAGATCCACGACAACCGGATCTACACGCTGAGGCGGACGATGGGCATCGTCTTCCAGGACTTCCGGCTGATGTTCCACCGGTCGGTCTTCGATAACGTCGCCGTCCCCCTGCAGGTCATCGGCGTCGGCCGCAAGGAGATCCGGCGCCGCGTTTTCGCCACGCTCCAGAAGGTCAACCTCCATCAGAAGATGTGGGAGCTGCCGGCGCACCTCTCCTACGGCGAGCAGCAGCGGGTGGCCATCGCGCGGGCCGTCGTCAACAACCCCGAGATCATCCTGGCCGACGAGCCGACGGGCAACCTCGACCCCGAGCTGGCCTTCGAGATCATCACCCTGTTCAAAGACATCAACAAGCAGGGCGCGACGGTCATCATCGGCAGTCACGACCGCGAGCTCATCCGCCATTTCGGGGACAATATCCTCTTCCTCCAGAAGGGCAAGATCGTCGGGAAGGAAGCCCACGCGTGATCGAGAAGCTGAAGTTCTTCCTGAGCGTCACGGGCAATAACCTGTGGCAGTTCCGGACCCGGAACATCTTCTCGGTGACCATTATCTGCCTGTCCTTCCTCACGGTCGGGATCTTCATGTCGCTTTCGAACAACCTGCGGGCGACGGCCCGGGAGCTTTCGAGCAACATGAGCATCGCCTTCTATCTCGAGGAGGGCCTGTCCGCCAACGCCGTCGACGCCATCCGCCAGGAGATCTCGCGGCCCGCGTTCGTCGAAAGCGTCAGGCTCGTGGAGCCGTCCGAGGCCCTGGAGCGGTTCCGCGCGAGCTTCCCGGAGCTGGCCGATATCGTGGCCGGGCTCAAAGGCAACCCCTTCCCCTCGTCGTTCGAGCTGCGCGTCAACGCCAAGGCCTCGGCGTCGAAGGAGGTCGTCGCCTTCGTCGAGGGGATGAAAAAGCGCCCGGGCGTCACCGACGTGATGTTCAACCAGGACTGGGTCGAGAAGATGCAGGGCTTCAGCCGGCTGGCCGGGGCCATCGGGGCGTTCCTGGGGGGGATCCTCATCCTGACGTCGTTCTTCATCATCTCCAACGTCGTCAAGCTCAACGTCTTCGCCCGGAAGAACGAGATCGAGATCCTCCGTCTCGTCGGCGGGACGAACATGTTCATCCGCATCCCGTTCTGGCTCGAGGGCATCACCCTGGGCCTCCTCGGGAGCCTGCTCTCGCTGGCGCTGCTCTTCGCCGTCATCAGCCTCTTTCCGGTCTACATCGGCGCGCAGCTCGGCGCCCTCCAGCAGCTTCTCCGCTTTCGCTACCCCGACTTGACCCAGGCGGTCTTCCTGCTCGTCGGCGGGGCGGCGACCGGCTTCATCGGCAGCGCCACCTCGGTCTCGAAGTTCTTGAAAGTCTAACCAGAAGGGGTCAAACCTTAATTCTTATAATTTCCGGCATCAGCCTCTTAGCCGCAAAGCCAGAGGAAATCGAAATTTATAAGAATTAAGGTTTGACCCCTTCTTGTTTGCCCCCCGGGTCTCTGCTAGAATCAGGACAAATGGCGGCGCTGGGACAGAAACTCAGGGAAGAGCGCGAATCGCGCAACATCTCTATCGAAGAGATCGCCGCGGCCACCAAGATCGTCCCCCGCCATCTCGAGGCGCTTGAAGCCGACCATCTCGACCAGATGCCCGGCGGGTTCTTTGTCAAGGGGATCATCCGCTCCTACGCCCGCGCCATCGGTCTCGACGCGGACGAGGTCCTGGCCCGGTACAAGGCCGCCGGGCTTGTCGGAGGAAGGGCTCCGCGGCCCGCTCCCGCCGAACAGGTCCCTCAATACGTGCCCACTGTCCCGATCGAGCCGGAATCCCCTGCCGAGACGGCGCCGGCTCAGGCTCCCGCCCACGAGGCGGTCACCGATCTCTTCGTTGAAGAAGCGCCCAAGCCGGGGCTGTCGGCCGCGTCCCGGAAACGGATCTTCGCCTGGGGCTGGCGCACGCTGGCGGCCCTGGTCGTCATCGCCGCCGTCTTCTATCTGTGGTCGTCCCGGCGCCCGAGGCCGCCTCAGCAGCCGCCCGAGACCGTCGTCGCCCGGGAAACGCTTCCCCCGGCTCAAAAGACGGAGCCCGGGCCCGCGCCGGTTTCGCAATCCCAGACGGAGAGCCCGTCCGGGGCCGCCGTCAAGCCCCCCTCTCCGAAAACCGAGCCTCCGCCGGTCGCAGAGGAGGTCTGGAGAGGTGTCACGATCGAAATCTCGTTCCAGGCCGAGACCTGGATCCAGATCCGCACCGACGGAGAGATCAAGGTCGACGGCCTCTTCCCCGCCGGGGCCGCGGCCCGGGCCCAGGCCGACAGGGAGCTGATCATCCACACCGGCAACGCCGGAGGCTTCAGCTTCCGCCTGAACGGCCGTCCGGCCAAGCCCCTCGGGCGCTCCGGACAGGTCCTGACCGACATCAAGATCCGGCCGGATAATCTCAGCGATTTCCTCGAGGTCCCGGCGTCCGCCCCGTCGGCGAGGTGACGCTCCGGCCCATGTTCCCGAGCGCTTGAACCCATGCCCACCGACCAGGCCGATGCCATCGTCCTGCGGACGATGAACGTCGGCGACCAGGACAAGATCGCCGTCTTCTTCTGCCGCGACAAGGGCGTCATCCGCGGCGTCGCCAAGGGCGCCCGCAAGTTCGGCAACCGCTTCGGCAGCGCGCTCGAGCCCATGTCCGTCGTCCGCGTGTTCTACTACGAGAAGGAGCACCGCGATCTCATCACCGTCTCCGGCTGCGACCTCATCGAGTCGTTCTTCGAGGTCCAGGCCGAGCCTGACACCGCCTTCCTCCTGACCTACTTCGCGGAGCTCATCGAGGAATTCGCCCCGACCCGGGCCCGCGAGGACGTGCTCTACCGCCTCCTCCTGTCCGTCCTCCACTGTCTCAAGGAGGGCGGCGACCGGGAGTTCGCGGCGGCTTACTTCGAGGCCTGGTTCCTCCAAGCCAACGGCTTGCTCCCCGACCTCGGCGGCTGCCGGAAGTGCCGCAAGCCCCTCGCCCCGGGCTGGCTGGCCCCCAAGAGGGACGGCGCGTACTGCGGGGATTGCGCCCCGTTCAAGAAGGACCCGGTCCCGCCCGCCATCCGGGATCTCCTCCGCTGGGTCCGCAAGAACCCGCCGCCCGGGGGCTGCGCCCCCCCGTTCCCGGCCGACGAGATCGCCGCGATCCGGAAAACGCTTCAGGCCCTGATCGTCTACCATATGGACCGGGAGCCGCGGACCCTGCATTTCCTCAAGACGAAGTGACCCGGATTTTGCTATAATTGGTGGAACACAATCGACGGACGAGCAGTTTTCATGATAGCGGACACGGAACGACCCAGGAGGCCCTATTGAAGCAAGCTGTGCGGATACTGGCTACACTCTTCTTCGCGATGTCCCTGTCGGCACAGCTCAGAACGGGCGATGTCCAGGGCAAGGTCGTCGACAAGGCGGGCAAGCCTCTCGCCCGCGTCGCCGTCACGCTCTCGAGGCCCCAGGCCGCCGACCAGAGGACGGTCAGCGGCCCGTCCGGCATCTTCCGCTTCCCGGCCGTCTTCCCCGGCGCGGATTACAGCCTCAAGGCCGAGCTCGCGGAGTTCAAGACCGCAACGCGGTCGGGCGTCGTCGTGGCGCTCGGCGGCCGGGTCGCTGTCGACCTCGTCCTCGAGCCCGGGAAGGCCGAGGAAACGGTCAACGTCGGCACCCCCTCTCCGGTCATCGACAAGACAAGATTCACGACTGGGGCCTCGTTCTCCTGGGGTGAGCTCCAGATCCTGCCGACGGCGCGCGATCCCTGGGCCATCGTCCAGCTCGTTCCGTCGGTCATGCTCGACCGGGAGAACGTCGGCGGCAACGAATCGAGCGACCAGGCCCATTTCGTCAGCCGGGGCGACGGCACGAACGGCATCGACAACACCTGGTCGGTCGACGGCATCGACGTCAGCGATCCCCTCGACCTCGGCCGGTCCGGCATCTCCTACGACTTCGACACGATCGACACCATCGCGGTCACGACGGGCGGCGCCCGCGACGTTTCGCTCCAGACGGGCGGCATCGCGGTCAACCTGCTGACCCGCCGCGGCGGCAACAAGATCGGCGGCGCGGCCCGTTTCTTCTGGACCGACAATGTCTTCCAAAGCAGCAACCTGACCACGGAACTCCAGAACGGGGGCGTCCCCAACACCAACAGGATCCAGCAGTTCAGGGATTTCGGGGCCAACGCCGGCGGTCCCATCGCCAAGAACAAGGTCTGGTTCTGGGGCGCCTACGGCGTCCAGGACCTGTTCACCTACTCGATCTACGACGTCCCGGACCGGACGCAATTCAGCAACTACAGCTTCAAGCTCAACGCGGAGCCGTTCTCCGGGAACAAGGCCGAGGCGCTGTTCACGACCAGCTCGAAGGAGAGGTTCGGCGCCAACGCCACGGTCTCCAAGCCGGAGGGCGACCACGAGACGGGCCGCTTCCGCCTGGGTAGCCCCATCCTCAAGCTCCAGGACGAACAGGTCGTCGGGAACGATCTCTATGTTTCGGTGAAAGCGACCTGGATGAACGCGGGCACCTTGTCAACGCCCATGCTCGACGAGGAGATGAGGGACCCCGTGACCTACGACATCGCCCGGGGCGTCTACGTCCCCTTCTCGGCGGCCTATAACGCCTCCTGGGACTACAGCCGGATCGTCCGGGCGAACAAGAACGTCCAGCTCTCCGCCACCCTCTACAAGGACGAGCTCTTCGGCCTGGCCCACGAGATCAAGGCCGGCCTCGAGTTCTCGAAGAAGAAAGCGACAAGCGTTTCGGGATTCCCGCAGAACTACGAGGTCTTCCGGAATTTCACCGACCCGCTCATCGACCTCGGCGAGGGCCTCGTCGTCCCCCCCGCGGGTTATCAGCTGTTCGTGCTGAACCGGGAGAACCGCCGGGCCGACCTGGCCGATCAGGCCTCCGGGTACCTCCAGGACACCGTCACCAAGGGCCGGTTCACGCTGCAGCTGGGCCTGCGCTACGACCGCCAGAGGCCCTCGACGGGCCCGCTGGGTCTGGCCACGACCGTCTCGAGCTGGACGAACATCTTCTCGTCCGATTCCATCACCAACCTGAGCACGTATTTCACTCCCCTCAATGTCAACGCCGTCAACGCGAGATACCAGTGGAGCACCTGGTCGCCCCGGATCGGCCTGAGCTGGGACCTCAAGGGCGACGGCCGGACCGTGCTCAAGCTGGCCCTGTCCCAATACGGCGACATCCTCGCCGCCGGGGCCAACGTGCCGCGGCCTCTCGGCCTCACCGGGAACCTGGCCTTCTGGTGGAACGACGCGGACGCCGACTCGGTGATCGATCTCACGGAAATTCTCTGGAAGTACTCCGCGCTCCACCCCGACACGCCGAACGAGCTCTACGCGCTCTTCGGCTCGGCAGGGGGCCTCTCGGCGGCGGCGGCGGCCGCGCTCGTGGGCGGCTTCGAGAGCGACGCCTTCCTCGCCGGGAATTACCAGGGCTTCGACTGGGCCAATCGCAGCGCCATCAACTACGACCACCTGACCACGTTCTTTCGCAGCGATATCGACCCCAACGCCAAGAACGTCAAGACGTCGCCTCGGACGCGCGAGATCATGCTCAGCCTCGAAAAGGAGCTGCGGCCCGACCTCGCCGCCTCGGCCGCGGCCATCTTCCGGCGCTACGACAACTTCGATTGGGAAAAGCCCTTCTACCCGGCCGACATCTTTCCCTCGACGCCGGACCTCGTCATCGACAACACGGCGACGTGGTTCACGGTCGCGGGGACGGTCCCGGAGACGATCACCGTCGGCGACAAGACGATCGATCTCGGGGACGCCGGCGGCCGGCCCTGGTATCTGCCCGTCGCGACGTTCCCGGGCAACACGCCCTACCGGATGGTCGACAAGAGCACGGCCTACCGGACCTACCTCGGCCTCGACCTCGCGGTGACCAAGCGGCTGTCCCACCGCTGGTTCCTGAACGCCTCGCTGACCCTGCAGGACCAGCGCGTCCATTGGGGCGACTCTTTCATCGACCCGACGAACCAATGGGCGGTCGACGGCCAGCCTTTCGGCAACTTGGGGAGCGGCTCCGGCGGCAAGGTGTCCGTCCAGATGTATTCCCGCTGGCTGGCCAAGCTCAGCGGCCTCTATCAGCTGCCCTGGGGGTTCGACGTCTCGGCCACCCTGCACGCCCGGGAGGGCTGGAAGATCCCGAACTACATCACCCTGGCCTATGCCAACGCCGAATCGTGGCCGGGCCTCTATCGGTCCAATACCGTCTATCTTCAGGACGTGACCAAGGACAGCTTGCCGGTCTTCAACAATCTGACCTTCCGCATCGAGAAGAGGATCTCGCTCGGCACCGGCCGGATGGTCCTCATGGCCGATGTCTTCAACGCGCTGAACACGGCCGTGGTCAACCGGGCCTATGACGCCTACCTCGGGACTTACTACGTGGACACCGGGGAGTTCTCGGCGAACCCGTTCAACAGGCTTTACAACGAGATCCTCAACCCGCGCGTCTGGAGGTTCGGGCTCCGCTTCGAGTTCTAGAAAAAGAGCGACAGCCCCATGAAGACCTGGTGCGAGTTGAGGGTTTCTGGTTCGAATCCCGGTTCGCTGAGGCGGTTGCGCGTGAACCTGTACTCGATGCGAACGGCGCCCGACTGACCGACCAGGATCTTGACGCCCGCGCCGGCGTTGATCAGGAACGCGCGAACGCCCGACGCCCCCTCGACCAGCGGTCCGACCGAGAACCCGTTCCCAAAACCGGCGCCGCCGAGAATGAAGGGAACGACCTGGCCGGCCTTGAAATTGTAGGACAGGTTCCCGCTCAGATGATAGGCTAAATCGCTGTCCTCGAATTTCATCGCCATGAGCTCCGGCTCGATCTCCAGGCCCTTCCAGAGGTAGTAGCCGATGCGGAGCGGCAGGCTGAGCACGGAGGTCGAACCCGTGTCGCCGCTGAACTTGAAGCTGGAGAAAGAGAAAGAGGTGCCGAATTCGAACTTCTTGCCGGCCACGGGCTGGCTGGCGGCAAAGGTCACGCCCACAAGCAGCAGGACCGCAAGAAACGCAGCGATCTTTTTCATGGTGACTCCTTTCGTGAAGTCAAGAGTTTAGTCGCTAAAGGTGATGGCGAATTGACAGGGAGGACCCCCCGGAAGCCCGCGGGACGGGCTATTTCTTGATGGTCGAGATGAATTCCTCGACCTCGGGGATGCCGCCCTGGAAGATGAGATAGCCGTTGGAGGGCTCGCGCTCGGTGATCTCGCCGGCGATCGGGGTCAGCATGATCTTGCGGACCTCCTCGACGTCCTGGCTCTTCCCCAGGGCCCAGGCCAGCTTGACATAGGCGACCTCGGGCAGCATGTTCGCGGCCGGGATGACGCCGAGCTCCATCATGTCGCGGCCCGTGTCGTAGACGTACATCTGGACGTAGCCCCAAAGCGTCTGGACGGTCATGTAGACGGAGACGCCTTTGTCCCTGGCCCTCTTGAGCGCGGGATAGAGGGGCTTGTTGACGTGGCCGAGGCCCGTCCCGGCGATGACGATGCCGCGATACCCGTTGTCGATGAGCGAGTCGATGATGTCCGGCTTCATGTTCGGGTAGTAATAGACGATGGAGACGCGCTCCTCGAAGGCGGTGTCGATCTTGACGCTGCGGTCGGCGCGGCGGCGCTTGTAGTCCTGGCGCAGGGGCGTGATCTTCTCCCGGCTGACCATGGCGATGGGGATGTCGCCGATAGTCCGGAAAGTCGACCGGTAGCTCGAGTGCATCTTCCGGACGCGCGTCCCCCGGTGGAGGAGCCCGTACGTGTCCGAGGTCGGCCCGAACATGCAGACCATGACCTCAGCGATGTCGCTCTCGGCCGCGGTCTTGACGCTGTGCATGAGGTTGAGGGCGGCATCGGAGGAGGGCCGGTCCGATGAGCGCTGGGAGCCGACCATGACGATGGGCACGGGCGAATCCTGGACCATGAAGGACAGGATGGCCGCGGTGTGGTGCATGGTGTCCGTGCCGTGGCCGATGACGATGCCCTGGACGCCTTTCTCTATCTCGCGTCCGATGGCCTGGGCCGTGGCGATGTACTGCTCCGGGCCCATGTTCTCGCTGAAGACGCCGAAAAGCTTTTCCGTCTGGAGGTTGCAGATGTCGGCCAGCTCGGGCACTGAACCGTAGAGCTCGCCCGGCGAGAAGGCCGGGATGACGGCGCCGGTCCGGTAGTCGAGGCGGCTGGCGATCGTCCCCCCCGTGCCGAGCAGCTTGACGTTCGGCTTGGCCGGGTCGTAGGGGAATTCCTTTTCGGGGATCTTGTAGTGGGCCTCCTTGCGTCCGCTGATCGTGACGGCCTCGATCGAGCTCGCAAGAAGGCCGATGTTGTAGCCTGAGCGGAGCTTGATGACGACGTAGTGGGGGTCGGCGGTCTCGGAGCGGGGCAGGATGATCCCGGTGTAAGTGCCGCGCGAGGTCGTGACCTCGACGTCGCTCCAGACCTCGGCCCCGAAATTCTTGAGGGTCGCCAGGGCCTCGCCCCGGTAGCCTTTGTAGGAGTCGTTGTCGGCCATCAGCATGTCCCTTCGGCGGCGGACCGGACGCGTTCGACGATCGCGGCGCCTTCGACGCGGCCGCGGAGGGCGGACATGACGAGGCCCATCAGGACGTGGGCCTTCCTGTCGGGATTGTGCACCTTCATCTCCCGCAAAGCGCCGTTGGAGGCGACGACCTGGGCGTAGATCTCCTCCTCGGCGGCCGGGCGGATCTCCCCGGCCCCTGGCAGGGCCTGGCCGCGGGCGGCGTTTTCCATCAAGGCAAAGAGGCCGTCCCGGGAGATCTTGCGGTCGCGGAACAGGGCGAAGATCGTGCGGAGGGCCTCTTCGGTCAGGACGTTCGGGTCCAGTCCCTTCTTTTTCAGCCGCTTGCGGAACTGGACGAGGGCCACCGACGCGGCGACGGGGCCGATCTTCCACTCCTTGACCAGGACCTCGAAGAGGCCGGCCAGCCGCGAAACGGCCAGCGGTTCGACGACATCGGCGGGCAGGCCGAGCTCGCGGTACCACGCCTCGCGCGTCCAGATCGGGACCGGCAGCGCGCGGCGGATCCGCTCCAGGCGCTCCTCGCTGACCTGTTTCGGAGGCAGGTCGGTGTCGGGGTACATCCGGTCCGCGCCCGGCAGGATGCGCTCGAAGCCGTTCGTGCCGTCGCGCAGGGCCTGGCGCGTCTCGGAGGGGATGCCGGCCGCGGCCTCGCGGGCCCGGATGACGATCTCCTGGACGCCCGTCTTGACGTCGCCGGCCGGCCCCCAGACGACGACCACGGCGTCGTCGGCGGTCGCCTTGACGGCCTTGCGGACGGAATCCCAGCGGGCGCTGGAGAGGGTCTCCGAGAGGCTGTCGGAGTGGATGATGTTCGGGAGCTTGGTCAGGCAGGCGACGACGCGGACCCGGTCCGAGATCTCGCGGGAGAACCGGGTGTTCGTCTGCGTCTGCCAGTTGAGGAGGTCGCGGAAGCCGCGCAGGACGACGGCCGAGGCGACGGCGCCGGCGGCCAGGGCGTCGCGAACGGGCTGGTAGCTCGTCTTGAGGAGGATCCGGGTGACGTCCTCCGACCCGGACTTGAAGGTCTCCGGGGTGATGCCGCGGGCGCGGAGCTCCTCGCGGAGGCGGAGCAGGTTCCACTGCCGCATGGCCTCATGGTATGTCAGGAGCGGGATGCGGGGGATGCGCGGCACCCCCTTGATCTCGATGCGCGTGCCGCCGCGGACGCTGACGTTGACGTCCTCGCGGGCCGCGCCCATTCCGGTGCGCATCTGCCCGGTGCTGCGCACAAGGCGCCGCAGGATCTGGGCGACCTCGGCCACCTCCGAGGGCGTGCGCATGTCGGGGCCGGTCACGGTCTCGATGAGGGGCATGCCCAGGCGGTCGGTCAGGTAGATCCGGCGGTGGCCGACGTCGCTGACCTCGCGGCAGGCGTCCTCCTCGAGGCCGAGCTGGATGATGGAGATACGGCGGTCCTTGTACGGGACCCAGCCGGTGACGCCGACGATGGTCGTCCTCTGGAAGCCGGTCGGGATGCTGCCGTCGAGGTACTGCTTGCGGGCGATGTGGAGCTCGTCGACGAGGGCGAGGTTGTAGAGCATGGCCACGCCGAGGGCGATGTCGAGGGCCTCCTCGTTCATCATGAACGGCGGCGTGTCGTCCATCTCGTAAGTGCAGACCGTCTCCCGGTTGATCCGGTAGATGATCTCCTTCTTGGTCTTGAACTCCATGAGGGCGGTGCCGTCGTACTCGCCGAGCTCGGACAGGGTCGGCCGCATGTGGCGGAGGATCTCGGCGTCGTATTTGTCGCTGTAGCGGCCGGCCGGGCAGCGGCAGAAAAGCTTCTTCCCGGTCAGGAGCTGCTGGTGGATCTCGAGGCCGGACCGGAAACCGACCTCGGCGTAATCCGCGTCGGTCATCTCGGCATAGGGTTTGAAGATGAACTGATAATCGCTCATGGGAAAGGCCGTCCTCTGGGACGGAACGGGCATTATAGCACAAAAGCGGGGTTGATTTTTGGCCGGAGACGTGTAAAATGAGCGCGTTCCCGGGCGCGGGGGGTCGGTCAGACCGCCCCGGCCGCCGTCCATTCCGCTAGAGTGAGGAGACGCGCATGAATATCCTTGGTCTCGCCCGTCACGGGCTGAATTCTTTCGAGCAGATCGCCATATGCGGCGTCATGCTGACGGCCTTCATCAGCCTCTGGTACGCCTGGATGCTCCGCAAGGTCGTGCTCAAGAAAGACAAGGGCACGCCGAAGATGCAGGAGATATGGAACGCCATCCGCATCGGCGCCGACAGCTATCTGAAGACGCAGCTGCGCAAGATCCTGCCCATCATCGGCCTGCTGACGGTGGCCCTGTTCCTCAGCGTCTACGTCGTGCCGGCCAGCAAGGAGGCGGTGGCCGAGTTCGGCCAGAAGAGCGCGCAGATCATCGTCGCCATCGGGCGGACGATCGCCTTCATCATGGGAGCCGGCTTCTCGCTCCTCGTCGGGCAGCTCGGCATGCGCATGGCCATCCAGGCCAACGTGCGGGCGGCGTCGGCGGCCCGGCGGGGCTTCAATGAGTCCCTGTCGATCGCTTATTACGCCGGGACGATCACGGGCATGCTGACCGACGGCCTGGGCCTTTTCGGCGGCACATTGATCTTCATCGTCTTCGGCACGGCCTCGCCCGACGCCCTGCTCGGGTTCGGCTTCGGAGGCACGCTGCTGGCCCTGTTCATGCGGGTCGGCGGCGGCATCTTCACCAAGGCGGCCGACGTCGGGGCCGACCTCGTCGGCAAGGTCGAGAAGGACATTCCCGAGGACGACCCCCGGAACGCGGCCGTCGTGGCCGACCTCGTCGGCGACAACGTCGGCGACTGCGCCGGCATGGCCGCCGACATTTTCGAATCGTACGAAGTGACCATCGTCTCCGCGCTGATCCTGGGACTGGCCCTGATGGCCATCGACCCGACCCACGCCTTGAAGTGGATCGTCTATCCACTGATCATCCGGGCCATCGGCGTCATCTCCTCGATCCTGGGCACCTTCACGGTCCCGATCTGGGAACGCTTCCCGATCAAGTTCATGCGGGCCAAGGACGCCGAGGAGGCCATGTTCAGGTCCTATGAGGTCTCGAGCGTGAACACCATCGTGTGGTCCTTCGTCGTGGCCATCAACTACGCCCACGACTGGAAGCTGGCCATGCTGACCTCGGTCGGCGTCGGGCTGGCCGTGGCCTTCAACCCCCTGACTTCCTACTTCACCTCGACGCGGAAGAGCCCGGTCAAGGAGATCGTCAAGTCGACCAAGACCGGTCCTGCGACGACCATCCTGACGGGCCTGGCGGTGGGCATGGAGTCGAGCGTCTGGGCGGTCGTCATCATCTCCATCAGCTTCATGGTCGCCCTCGCGCTCTACAGCTCGCTTGGGGCGCTCTACGTCCTCTATGGCGTGGCCATGATCGGCATCGGCATGCTCAGCCACACCGGCAACAACGTGGCCATGGACTCCTACGGCCCGATCTCCGACAACGCCAACGGCATCGCCGAGATGGCCTGGCACGATCAGTGCGACGAAGAGACGGTCAAGGCCCGCCAGATCATGGCCGACCTCGACGCCGTCGGGAACACGACCAAGGCTATCACCAAGGGAGTGGCCATCGCCTCGGCGGTCATCGCGGCGGTCAGCTTGTTCGCGTCGTACATCACCGACGTCGGGCGGGTCCAGATCCAGCTCGGCATCCAGAACGTCATGACGGCGATCCGGCTGTCCGAGACCAAGGTCTTCATCGGGCTGCTGCTCGGCGGGGCCCTGCCCTGGCTGTTCAGCTCGCTGTCGCTGCGGGCCGTCACGCGGGCGGCCGGCCTCATCGTCGAGGAGGTCCGGCGGCAGTTCAGGATCCCGGGGATCATGGAAGGCAAGGTCAAGCCGGATTACGCCCGGGTCGTCGGGATCTCGACGGTCGCGGCCCAGAAGGAGCTCGTGCCGCTGGCCCTCATCTCGGTCTTCATGCCGCTCATCGTCGGCCTGGTCCTCCAGGTCGAGGCGTTGGGCGGATTCCTGGCCGGGATCATCCTGAGCGGCCAGCTCCTGGCCGTGTTCATGGCCAACGCGGGCGGCGCCTGGGACAACGCCAAGAAGTGCATCGAGGACGAGCCCAAGGATGTCATCGCCTGCACCGGCAAGGGCTCGGACCGTCACAAGGCGGGCGTCGTCGGCGACACGGTCGGCGACCCGCTCAAGGACACGGCGGGACCGGCGCTCAACCCGATGATCAAGGTGACGAACATCGTCAGCCTGCTCGCGGCGCCCATCATCGTCAAGTACAACAAGATGACGCCAGGGCTGGCCGTGATCGTCGCGATCCTGCTCGGGGCGACCATCTGGGCCATCTGGAAGAGCAAGCGCGAGGCCCCGTCGCTGTTCACCGAGATCGAGGAAGCGCCGAAGAAGTAACTTCGTCAGATAACTAAATCGGGGACACAATACCAATTCCCCAATTTTAAAATGGGGAATTGGTATTGTGTCCCCTTTTTATTCTTCCCCTTTTTATTCTCTTATTGTCCGCTCCGAGGACTTCCTTCCCCGGCGGCGGACGTGGGCGCGCGCTTGCGCCAGTTCTTGATCTTGTTGAACAGCAACCGGAAGACGAACCGCATCCCCCGCATCAGCCGTGAACCCAGCCAGAGGAGGCCGAAGCCGACGGCCGCGATCAGCAGGGCCCCGACGATGTAGATGACCGTGTTGAACGTCGGGTCCGAGACGAGGGGATAGATGTCGATCCACCGGTCGAGGAACCCGGGACTGAAGATGCGGACGATCATGAACACCGCGCTCAGCCAGCCGGTCAGAATGAGGCTGAAGGCGACGGCGTAAAAGGAGACCACAAGGGCCAGAAGGCCGATGATCAGCCCGATCGCGGCGCCCAATCCGCCAAGGCCGAGCGGCACGCCGAAGAAGGCGATGAGGATCCCGGCCAGGATGAGGAAGGGCAGCTTCCTCTTCTTGCCGACGGTCATCATGGCCTCGGGCATGCGAGACGAGATGACCGCGGCGGGCTCGCCGAGCTTGTCGAGGACCCGGAGGATGCGCGAGACTTCGTCGCCTTCCGTATCGGCGCGAAATGACTCGTAGATGTGTGAGGTGATCTCTCTGACCAGCTCGTCCTGGTCCTTGGCGGGGATGCCCTTGAGGCCCTTTTTCAGCCGTTCGAGGTAATTGTCGACGATCTGGGCGACGGGCCCGCTGAAACCGTTAGCCATTGTTCGACTCCTTCGCGACATCAAGAACATTGAGATGTTCGCCTCGATCGTCGGGGGCGGTCCCCTTCTGGGCGTTGGACACGATCGCGGCCAGCTTCCGGAATTCCCCTTCGAGGACTCGGAAGGCCTCTTCCCCCTTGGGGGTCAACGTGTAGTATTTTCGGGGGGGTCCCTGGCTCGACTCGACCCACTCGGATTGGACGAGCCCCTCCTTGGCCAGACGGCCGAGGATGGGGTAGATCGTCCCTTCCGTGAGATCGATATCCGACCCTCCGGCGATGGTCCTGACCAGGGAATACCCGTAGTGACGGCCGTTCGACAGCGCGCCCAGAATGGCCAGCTCCAGGATCCCTTTGCGTAACTGGGTGATTTTGTTTTCCATATTATAACCTAATACAATGTAATGCATAGTAGTATGCATGTCAAGTCATTTTTTAAAATGGGGACACAATATCAATTCCCCAATTCGGGAGAGACAAGATAATTCGGAAAATGGTATTGTGTCCCCGATTTCCCCAGGAGAAGCCGATGTCCAATACAATCGTCCCTGAAGCACGGCCGCGGCCGGCCGCTTTGATCGCCCTCGCTCTGTTCCTGCTGACTTCGGCGGCCCTCTCCTGGAGCGGCGAAGGTCCGCAGGAGCCGAAGCGCGGCGCCGGGACATGGGATCCCGAATCGGGATTGGGGAATCACCGGGTCGTCATCAGGGTCGAAGCCCCGGCTCCGCCGGCCGTGCCCCTCCCGAAAAAGCGCTCGGCACAAGCCGCCGCCGCTCCCGCGATCGCGAAACCGGCGGTCGTCCAGGTCCGCATCCCGTGGCGCCGCCGCGACCTCGAGCCGGAAAAAAAGAACATCATCGTCGTGGACGCTTCGACCGGGCAACGGATCACGAACGTCCTGCCGCTCGCCGTCACCGGGGAGATCGGTTACCTCCTCTTCGAGCCGCAGACCGTTCCCGGCGATTATTACGTCTATTTCATGCCCTACAGATCCGAGGGGCGCAAAAACTATCCCAATATCAAATATGATCTGCCCGAAGCCACCGGGGACCCGGGCTGGCTGGACGCGGCCAAAGCCGTCCTCGTCCGCGATGAATACGCGATAGGCCAGGTCCCCATGGCTGACGTCCCCAGCGCCGAGGTCGTCGAGATCCAGTCGGCCGACGAGTTCAGCGCGTTCACGCCGATGGAGCTCGTCGCGACGGCGCCGGAGACCAAGGCGCTTCTCGCCGCTCATCCCGCCGCCCCCTATCTCCTCTTCCCTGAGGACCGGACGCTCTCCATCCGCATGGCCGACTTCCTGCCGTACCGCTGGGCCGTCGCCGGACCCGCGGGCGTCGTCACGGGCCGGGCCGCGCGGGGCGAGTATTTCACCTTTCAGGTCGGCGTATGGGCGGCCCGCGCCGCCCTCTCCGATCTCGAGGTCAGGTTCTCGGACCTCGCCCTGGGCCAAGCCGTCATCCCAGCGAAAGACCTGACCTGCTTCAACGGGGGGGGCACCGATTGGGACGGCTCCCCCATCGTTAAAGCGGTCCCGGTCGAAAAAGGAAAGGTCCAGGCGCTGTGGTGCGGCGTCAGGATCCCGCGCTCGATCCCGCCGGGCACCTTCAAGGGCACGATGACGGTCGTTCCGGCCGGCCTGCCGGAGACGATCCTGGCCGTCGAGATCGCCGTCACCGAGGAGGTCCTGGAGGATGCCGGCGACAGCGACCCCTTTCGCATGAGCCGCCTCCGCTGGCTCGATTCGACCCTGGCCCAGGACAACGAGATCGTTCCACCGTTCACGCCCCTTACGATCGACGGGATGACGATCGGCTGCCTCGGCCGGTCCCTGACCGTCGGGCCGGACGGATTCCCGGCCCGCATCCGAAGCTATTTCGCCCAAGAGATGACCCGCCTTTCGACGAAGGCCGTGGCCGTGACCCCGTATCCGATCAAGCTCATCGTCCGCGATGGCCGCGGTAGCGAATTGAACTGGACGCCTGCGGGTCCTGCCCCTCGCCCGACCCGGAAGGGACCCGGCGCCGTCGTCTGGGAGGCGGAAAGCGCGGCCGGCGATCTGAGGATGAAGCTCAGCGCCCGCATGGAATTCGACGGCTTCGTCGACTATAAGGTCGCGGTCACGGCTCTCCGCGATATGGACGTTTCCGACATCATGCTCGATGTTCCCTTCAGCGACAATTGTGCCCGGTACATGATGGGTCTCGGCGTCAAGGGCGGGCCCACCATCGGCACCGTCTTTGAGTGGACTTGGGACCAGAAGAATAACCAGGACGCTCTTTGGCTCGGGAGCGTGAACGCGGGCATGCAGGTATCGCTTCGGGCCGAGAACTATTCCCGGCCGCTCAACACGAATTTCTATCTCTCCAAGCCCCTCGCCATGCCGCCCTCCTGGTGGAACGAGGGCCGGGGCGCGGTGAGGCTCGGGAAGACCTCCGGAACGACCCATATGGAGGCCAGCTCGGGCCCCCGGACGATCCGGGCCGGCGAAGCGCTCCACTTCGACTTCACGCTCCTTATCACGCCGTTCAAGACGATCGACCCGCCGGCCCATTTCCGGGAGCGCTATTATCACGCCTTCACGCCGCTCGACGAGGTCGCGGCGACCGGCGCCAACGTCATCAACGTCCACCACGCAAACGCCGTCAATCCCTACATCAACTACCCCTTCCTGCGCGTCGCCGAGATGAAGGCCTACGTCGACGACGCCCACGGGCGCGGGTTCAAGGTCAAGATCTACGACACCATCCGCGAGCTCTCCAACCGCGCGCCCGAGCTCTTCGCGCTGCGCAGCCTGGGGCACGAGATCTTCTCGCCGGGGCCGGGCGGCGGCTATTCCTGGCTCCAGGAGCACCTCGGGAGCGACTACATCGCGGCCTGGTTCGTCCCCGAGCTCAAGGACGCGGCGGTCATCAACAGCGGCATGTCCCGTTGGCATAACTATTACATCGAGGGGCTGGACTGGGTGGCGCGGAACGTCGGCATCGACGGCCTTTACCTCGACGACGTCGCCTTCGACCGGACGACCATGAAGCGCGTCCGCAAGGTCCTCGACCGGCGTCGGCCCGGGGCGCTCATCGACCTCCACAGCGCCAACCAGTACAACGTCCGCGACGGCTTCGCCTCGAGCGCCAACCTCTATCTCGAGCACTTCCCGTTCCTCAACCGCCTCTGGTTTGGCGAGTACTTCGACTACAACGGGAGCGGCCCGGACTATTGGCTTGTCGAGATGTCGGGCATCCCCTTCGGCCTGATGGGCGAGATGCTCCAGGACGGCGGCAATCCTTGGCGCGGCATGGTCTTCGGCATGACCTCGCGGCTGCCATGGGCCGGCGATCCGCGACCGCTCTGGAAGGTCTGGGACGAGTTCGGGATCACGGAGAGCGAGATGATCGGCTGGTGGGTCGACGGAAACCCGGTCAGGCCACGGGACGTCAAAAGCGCTGACCCCTGGAATGGGTGGTTTCCTGACAGGCGTTTCCTGGCGACGAGCTACGTCAGGCGCGCCGACGGGAAGGGGGGCCGGCCCTCGGTCCTCATCGCCCTGGCCAGCTGGGCCGAAGAGCCGGTCAATGTCCGGCTCATGATCGACTGGAAGAAGCTCGGCCTCGACCCCAAGACCGCCGTCCTCACCGCCCCGGCCATCGACAAGTTCCAGGACGCCGCGGAATTCAAGCCCGGCGATCAGGTTCGCATCGAGCCCGGCAAGGGCTGGCTGCTCATCCTCCGTTAGATCGGGCTATTTCGCCGTCGGCTCGGGGACCATCCGGAAGCGCTTGACGACGAGGAACTCGTCTTCCTGGCGGATGATGCTATAGGCCGCATCGCCCAGGACGAGGTAAAGCGTCTCGGGCACGCGAACCTGCTTCAGGTAGATCCCCTCGGGCGAGAAGACGTCGAAGACGCTTCCCTCCTTCCCTCCTCCTCCTTCCCTCCTTCCCTCCTTCAACCGTCCTTCCGCTCCCTCACTTCACTTCACTCACTCTTTTATAAATCACCACGAAACAGACAAACAGGCCCATAGCCTGCGTGGTTTAAACTTCCCCTGCGGCTCCGGGCGTTCCCCCGATATTCAGGAGGACCTGATGTCAGCTAGGAATACGACCGGCTCGGCAAGGCCGGGAACCTCTGAACGCATTTCGAACAGATCCCGAAGTGCCTGACCGGCATCCGCGGGCTCGACGAGATCACCGAAGGCGGCCTGCCGCTCGGCCGGCCGACGCTCGTCTGCGGCAGCGCCGGGTGCGGCAAGACGCTCCTGGCCATGGAATTCATCGTCCGCGGGGCCAGGGACTTCGGCGAGCCCGGCGTCTTCATGAGCTTCGAGGAAACGGAAGCGGAGATGGCCGCGAACGTGGCCAGCCTCGGCTTCGACGTGCCGTCGCTCATCCGGCGCCGGAAGCTCGCCGTCGACCACGTCCACATCGAGCGGAGCGAGATCGAGGAGACCGGCGAATACGACCTCGAGGGGTTGTTCGTCCGCCTCGGCTCCATGATCGATCGGATCGGCGCCAAGCGCGTCGCCCTGGACACCGTGGAGTCGCTCTTCTCCAGCCTTCCGAACGAGGGCATCCTGCGGGCCGAGCTCCGGCGGCTCTTCCGCTGGCTCAAGGACAAGGGCGTCACCGCGATCATCACCGGAGAGCAGTCCCGGGACAGCCAGATGACCCGGCACGGCCTGGAGGAATTCGTCAGCGACTGCGTCATCTGCCTCGACCACCGCGTCATCGAGTCAGGACGCCACGCGGAGGCTGCGGATCGTCAAGTACCGCGGCAGCAAGCCCACGGCACCAACGAGTATCCCGACGATGATCGACGAGCACGGCCTGAGCGTCCTGCCGATCAGCTCGCCTCGGCCCTGACCTACCCCGTGTCCAAGACGCTGGATGACAGCTCCGGCATCCCGGACCTGGATGCCATGCTGGGACGCGGAAGGGCTATCGGGAGGGCAGCAGCGTCCTCGTCAGCGGCACGTCGGGCACGGGCAAGACCAGCTTGGCCTGCGCTTTCGCCGACAGCATCTGCCGGCGCGGGCGGACGGTGCCTGTACTTCGCCTTCGAGGAATCCCCGGATCAGATCGTCAGGAACATGGCCTCCGTCGGCATTCAGACTGGGGCCGTACGTTCGGTACGGCCTGCTCCGTTTCGACTCGGTCCGGCCCACGCTCTCACGGGCTGGAAAGCCATTTGGTCAACCTCCACGGGGCCGTGGTCCGGCAATTCCGGCCCGCAGGCCGTGATCGTTGACCCGATCACGGGCCTGAGCAATCTCGGCGAGCCAGAACGACATCACGTCCATGCTGACCCGCATCGTCGGACCATCTCAAGAACCTCGAGCGTCACGTCCATGTTCACGAGCCTCACGCGCGCCGGGCGGAGTTCCCCGAACAGAGCGAGGTCGGCGTTTCCTCCGCTGATGGACACCTGGATCATCCTCCACACTGGTCGAAGCGGCCGGCGAGCGCACGCCGTCGCCTCTACGTCCTCAAGAGCCGCGGCATGGCCCATTCCCACCGGATCCGGGAGTTCGTGTTCAGCCGCCGGGGCATCCGTCTGCCTGATGTCGCCGAAGGCCCCGCACCGTCCCGGCGGGCCGAGACGGGGTCGCGCGGGAGGCGGCCATGAAAACGAGCCAGAAGCTGGGCCCGAAGCGAAACGCCGGGCGCGAAAGCGGAAGGCGGCGCGCTGGGACCTGAGGCTCTATATCGCCGGCTTCACGCCCCGGGCCATGCAACGGCCTTCGAGAACCTCAAAGTCATCTGCGAAGAAGCATCTCAAAGGCCTCTATCACATCGAGGTCATCGATCTCCTGAAGAATCCCTCGGCTGGCCCGCGGCGACCAGATCGTTGCCGTGCCGACGCTCGTGCGGAAGCTCCCCGTCCCGGTCCGGAAGATCATCGGCGACCTGTCCGACGCGCGAGCGCGTCCTCGTCGGCCTCGACCTGCGGCCCCGGAGCCGCGGTCGTCGCGCCGCGGACCCGGAGGCCCAATGACCGCCGGGAAGACAGCGCCCGCCATGGCGCCCCGGCGCATGAAGGCCGCCGGCGCCGGATCCGGCCGCTCGGCCGAGGCCGCCGCCGGCAGCCGATACACGAGGTATGTCCTGCGGCTCTACGTGGCCGGCATGACGCCTCGGTCGTCCGCGGCCATCCGGACCATCACCGAGATCTGCGAAGACCACCTTAAAGGCCGCTATGTCCTGGACGTCGTCGATATCTATCGTCAGCCGACCCTGGCCCGCGGCGAGCAGATCATCGCCGCTCCCACCCTGATCAAGAAGCTCCCGCTGCCGCTGCGGCGGATGATCGGGGACATGGCCGATACGAGCGCGTCCTGGTCGGCCTCGATCTTGAGATCCGGGAAATGACCAAGCAGTCGTCTTCCGACGCGCGAAGCCGGCCCCGGCCGGAGTCGCGCCGCTGGCCAGACCCACAGCCGCACGGAGTCCGGCGAGCATCGAGAACCTCCGCCGCCGCCTGGCCGAGGCCGAAGACGCCCTCCGAGCCATCCGCGAAGGCGAGGTTGACGCGGTCATCGTCTCCGGCAGCAAGGGCGAGCGGATCTTCTCGCTCAGCGAGTCCGAGAGCGTCTACCGGCTGATGGTCGAGACGATGTCCGAGGCCGGCCTGGCCATCACGCCGGACGGGACCATCCTCTTCGCCAACAACTGTTTTGCCAAGATGGTCCGGAAGCCTCTCGAGCACGTGACCGGAAAGCCGCTGTCCCAGTTCGTAGACCGCAACAGCCGCCGGCGGTTGAGCTCGATGCTCGCCAAGGCCCGACGCGGACCCGCCGAAGCCCGGATCGTCCTTGAATCGGGCGGCGCCTCCGTTCCCGTCTACGCCTGGGCCAACCTGCTCGATCGTCCCGACGGAGCCACGATCTGCCTCGTCGGGGTCGACCTCTCCCAGCTCGAGACCTCGAAGGAGTTGATCCAGCATCTTCAGGAACAGCGGCAGGTCCTGGCCGAGAGCGAGGCCGCCCTCAGGAAAGCGCAGGAGCTGGCCCACATCGGGAGCTGGACCTGGGAGACACCAAAAACAGATCCTCCATCCGTCCGATGAGATGCTGCGCATCCTCGGGGTTGGCCGGGAGGAATTCGATCGGACCGTGCGGGACCTCATCGACCACTTTGTCCATCCCGACGACAGGGAGCAGGTCAGGGCCTTGATCCAGGCCGGAGCGACGAGCAGGCCGCACTCGCCCATGGAATTCAGGATCGTGCGTCCCGACGGTTCCCTCCGCGCGGTCTGGGGGGAAGTCGGCGAGATGAGGCGGGACACCGGGGGGAACCCGGAGATCCTGACGGGCTTCATCCAGGACATCACCGAGCGGAAGGCGGCCGAAGAGGTCCTTCGTCGGTCGGCCGAGGAATTCGAGGAGATCGTCCGGCAGAGGACCGCTGAGATCCGGAAAAAGGACGACCTCATCCGCCGCACCCAGAAGATCGAGGCCTTGGGGACCTTGGCCGGCGGCATCGCCCACGATTTCAACAACGTCCTAGCGACCATCGTGATCAACGCGGAGCTGACCTTGCTCGAGGCCGGCGACCGCGAGCCCGAGAAGAAGCAGCTGTCCCTCTTGCTCCAGGCCGCCCGCCGGGGCCGGGAGCTCGTCAAGCAGATTATCGCCTTCAGCCGGCAAAAGGAACAGGAACGCCGGGCCCTTCGGGTCTCCCCCATCGCCAAAGAGACCCTGAGGTTCCTCCGGTCCTCCCTGCCGTCGAGCATCGAGATCCGCGAGGCCCTCGAGGAATCGTCGGACTCCATGATGGCCGATCCGTCCCAGGTCAGCCAGATCCTGATGAACCTGTGCGTCAACGCCGCCTACGCCATGCGGGAGGGGGGCGGGGTCTTGAAAGTCGAGCTGAAGGCCGTCGACGTCGAACGGGAGATGTCGGCCACGCATCCGGAGCTCCAGCCCGGTCCTCACGTCTGTCTCCTTGTAAGCGACACGGGGTGCGGTATGACCGCGGAGGTCGCGGACCGGATCTTCGATCCGTTTTTCACGACGAAGCCGCCCGGCGAGGGTACCGGCCTGGGCCTGTCGGTCGTCTACGGCATCGTCAGAAGCTACGGCGGCGTGATCACCGTTTACAGCGAGCCCGGCCGGGGATCGACGTTCTCCGTTTTCTTGCCGCGGATCATCGGGCCGCCGGAAGAGACCCACGCCCGGCCCGAGGTCGTCCGGGGATCGGGCGAGCGGGTCCTGCTGGTCGAGGACGACGCGGTCCAGCTCCAAGGCGTCTCGGCTTTGCTCGAGCGCCTCGGCTATGCGGTGACGGCCCGGACCGACAGCGCCGAGGCCCTGGCCCTCTTCGAGCGCGATCCGCTCGGCTTCGACCTGCTCATCACCGACCAGACGATGCCGAAGCTGACGGGCAATCAGCTCGCCGAAGAGGCCTTGAAGATACGGCCCGGCTTGCCGGTCATCCTCTGCACCGGGTTCAGCGAGATCGTCGACGGCGACAAAGCCGCGCTCATCGGGATCCGGGAGTTCGTCTACAAGCCGTTCGGGGCACGCGAGATCTCGCAGTCCATTCGTCGAGCCCTCGCCTTCGGCGCAGGCCCGAGCCGCGGCTAGGGCCGGAGCCCCCGGTTTCTATTTGTCCGTTCGTTCTTCAGGCGCCATCCGGAAGCGCTTGACGACGAGGAACTCGTCCTCCTGGCGGATGATGCTGTAGGCGCTATCGCCGCGGACGAGGTAAAGGGCCTCCGGCACGCGGACCTGCTTCAGGTAGATCCCTTCGGGCGAGAAGACGTCGAAGACGTGGTCCTTGACGCCCTCTTCGACGTACTGCTCCAGCCACAGGTCGCCCTTCTCGTCGAAGAACTTGCGCCAGTCGGAGAACGCCGGGTAGAACTCGGGGTGGGGGCCGTCCGCCTTGTAGTCGGGATGGCGGACGGGCGTGAACTCCCGGCCGAACCGGAAGACGGGCTTCCAATCGGGGTCATAGACGGTCGAGACGATAGTCCTTGTTATAACCCATGTAGACCCGGTCGCCGGGGCCGACGAGCCAGGAGGTCATGTAGGATTCGCGCGAAGACATGCTCGTGACCATATTCTCCTGAAATCTTCCTCAACATGGTGCCGTTGAGGTACTCGCCCAAACGGGTCTTCTCCTTACCGAGCTCGTCCGTTTTGAACAGGGCCATCCGGTTCTGGACGAGCTTGAACTCCTCGCCGCCGCCCATCTCCGGAGTCAGCATCTGGCTGTAATAGACCCTGTTATGCCCGTCGAGGCCGAGGGCCATGCAGAAGCCGTCCACTCGAAAGCTAGACAGATATTTCCCCGCGCTGTCGAGCGTGATCATCTGGTTCTGACGGCCGGAGAGAAGGAAGATCCGGCCGTCGGCGGCCAGTTCGAAATAGGCCGGGATGTCGAAGTCCCCCGGCCCCTGGCCTTTCTTGCCGAACTTCCGGAGAAGCCTGCCGTCGGGGGCGAAGACCTTGAAGTCACAGTCGCCCCAATCGAGGACATAAATGTTGCCGTCGGCGTCGACGCCAAGATCCTGCGGGCGGTTGAGGACGGATTCGGCCCCTCCGCTTTCGCCGCCGATGGTCAGGTCCTCCTGGAGGGCGTATCGGAAGACGCCTTCCTTCGGAAAGGCGGGGTTCGTGACGGTCTTGATCCCGTCAGTCGTCTCGATCTTGACCGGGTAGGCGGCGGCGGGCTGCTTTTTGCCCCGGCAGACCGTCAGGATGAAGGCAGCGGCCAAAGAGGCAGCGATCGCAACGGCTCTTTTCATGGGGCCTCCCTTCGGCGATATTCCAGGCCTCTAAAGTATACGCCAGGCAGGCTTCCGAACGTTGCGGCCGTCTCGCATTTTTCGCCCCGAACCGGCTGACCGCGGGTATGACGCTCGTGACAGAGCGGATTTCCACGAGCCGGCCGCGGAACTCTACGGAACCGTTCGGGCAGCGCTCGAAACGGCCGGGACGCCGATCGGCCCGCTCGACACGCAGATCGGAGCCCATGCCCTCAGCCTCGGCGCCGCGCTCGTGTCCCATAATACCCGCGAGTTCCGCCGGATCCAGGGGCTCAGGGTCGTCGACTGGCTCGCCTAGTCCGCACTCTCCACACCGATTCCCTTTATCAGAATTCTGAAATTGGTATTGTGTCCCCGATTTAACGGGCGAGTCGGTCGAGCTCGTCGAGCTTGAGGCGGACCGCCGCGATGTACGGCTGCTCCCCTTCGGTCCAGTGCCCGTAGGTCGTCACGACGAACGTGCCGTCCGGCAGGACCTCGACGCCAGGATAAGCGCAGTCGGCCGTCTTTGTGTTGTCCATGAGCCGAATGCGGTACTGTCCCTCGCGGCCCTTGACGATATCGTCGAACGTCCCGACCCAGGCCACCCAATCGCCGTGCGTGGGGCTTTCGTGGGTCATGTCGCGGAAGGAGACGAGGAGCCGGCCGTCGGGGGCATATTTCCCGGTGTGGCGGTCCCCGGTGAGGGAGCCCGGGAGCTCGCCCGGCTCGCTCCAGGTCTTGCCCTCGTCCTCGGAGAAGGCGACGAACGAGTTGCGGGTACGGCTGTTCTCCCGAACGAGCACGGCCAGGGTCCTGCCGTCGGGCGAGCGGATGATCCCCGGCTCGCAGAGGTGGACCTCGGAGGCCGCATAAACCGCCTTTGGGGCCGACCAGCTCAGGCCGCCGTCCTCCGAGAACGTCGAATAGAGCGTGAACACGACCGGGTCCTTCTGATGCGGCTCCTTGGCGAAGAAACGGCCGTCGTCATGGAACATGGCCATATAGCGCCCGCGCCCGAACGGCCTGAGCTCGACGAGGGCCGACATGACGACGATCCCGCCCCAATCTCCGGCCGGCGTTAGCGGCGTCCACGTCGCCCCGTCGTCCTCCGAGACCGACAGGCGCGCCGGGTAGAGCCCGGACCAAACGATGAGACGCTTCTGACCATCCGGACCGACAACGCGGTGGATGGTCGGCGTCTCGAGGGATGTGGCCCAATTCTCAGGCACCGGCAGGCGCCCGCTCCAGGTCCGGCCGCCGTCGGCGCTGCGCTTCATGACGATGGCGCCGCGGCCGTGGCCCCTGGGATAGACGATGACGATCGTCCGGCCGTCCTCGAGCAGCACCGTCGTCGGGTGCCCCAGGTACTGGCCGGGCTCACGGTCGACCACGACCTGGCGCCCGGTCTGGGCGGCAAGGTCGATGAGCGGGATCGTGTAGCCGCGCGAAACGGGCCCGGCCGGGGCCGGCTTCCCGGCGCAGAAGGACGTCGCCACGACGGCAACAAACGTCAGCGACAGCGCTCGCAAGCCTATCTTCCCGTTATCGCGCATGGCCCCTCGCTTATTCCGCCTGCCCGGGTACGCTCACGAGAACAGCTTCATCAGCCAGCGATGGAGAGGGACGACCGGCTCGAAGCGCTCGAGGCAATAATCCAGGAGGCGCGCCGAATAGAACTCCTCGGGCACCTTCGTTTCGAAGCTGGCGTAGAGCCCCCGGTGCTTGAGGAGATCGGCGTTGGGGTGGCCCGGGTCGAAGCCCGCCGGAACGCGCTTGTAGTGCCCGCCCTCGACGGCAAAGCCCTCCCGGGCCCGGAGCGCGGCCACGATCCGGCCGAGCTCGGCCCCGCGCTTCTTGTCGACCACGTCCTTCCGGTATCGGCCGAGGAGGCTGTCGGGGATCATGTACATGCCGCCGCCGACGTAGAGGTCGGGCGGCTCGAACCCGAAATAGAATCCCGACGACTCCATCCGCGACCGGCAGCCGTCCCAGAAGTAGATGCCCAGGTTGGTCTTGTAGGGCGCCGGGTCCAAGCTGAAACGCGTGTCGCGGTTGATGCGGAAGATGGACTTGTTCACCGCGGGGACGGCGATGATGCCGGGCTCGATCCTCTTGAGCCTCTCCCCCATGGCCGTGACAAAGAGCTTGGCCGGGGCCATGACGTGGGCGTCGTAAACCGCCCGGTTCTTCTCGAACCAGGCCCTGTTGTTGTTCTTGCGGAGCCCCGCATAGAAGCGCACGGTCTCCTTGGTGAAGCCGGAGAATGCCGCCAAGTCGCTCATGTCGTCCTCCCGTGCCGGTATTCTATCAAATTGCCAGGGCCGAAGTCGCTATGGTATAGAGGAGAGCGGAAGGAGCCGTCATGAGCGCTGTCGAATGGGATAAGGAGTTTTCGGGGGCCGTCACCGTCTGCGACACGGCGGGGCGGATCGTCGAGATGAACGCCACGTCGCGCCAGGTCTTCGCCGCCGACGGCGGCGAGAAGCTCATCGGCACGAATGTCCTCGACTGCCACCCCGAGCCGAGCCGGTCCAAGCTCCGGGGGATGATGGAGGAGAAACGGACCAACGTCTACACGATCCAGAAGAACGGCAAGAAGAAGCTGATCTATCAGGCGCCATGGTACAAGGACGGCGTCTACGCCGGTTTCGTCGAGCTCGCCCTTCGAGATCCCCTGGGACATGCCCCACTTCAACCGGGATAAATAAGAGGGGGTCAAACCTGTACGATTCCGATACATTTCAGAGGCGGCGAGTCCCTCCGCCCAGAGGGAAATTATAAGAATGTAAGGTTTGACCCCCCTTCTTACAGCAAAGCCGTCGTCAGCAGCGGCACATAGGTGATGAGCAGCACGGCCACAATGCCGACACCGAGGAAGATCAGCACGTCCCGGTAGACCCGGTGGATGGGCTCATTGAACCTATAGGACGCCAGATACAGGTTCAGGCCCACGGGCGGCGTCAGATACCCGAGCTCCAGGTTGGCCAGGAAGATGATGCCGAGGTGGACCGGGTGGATATGGAAGAGGTTCCCCAGCGGGATGATGAGCGGCACGACGACGAGGATGGCCGAGTAGATGTCCATGAAGCAGCCGACGATGAGCAGGGCCAGATTGAGGAGGAGAAGGAAGACGTATGGCGACGAGATCTCCGCCGCGACCCACTCGGTGAGCTTCTGGGGGACCTGAGCGTCGATGATGTAATAGGACAGGCCGTTGGCCAGGGCCAGGATGATCAGCACGCCGCCGATGATGGGCACGGCGTTGAGAAAGACGCGCGGCAGGTCGCGCACCTTCAGGTCTCTCTTGATGAAGGTCTCGACGATCCAGACGTAGAGCAGGGCCGCCGCCGCGCTTTCCTGCAGGCTGACGATCCCCCCGAGATAAAGGCCGAAGACGATGAACGGCAGCAGGATCTCCCAGAAGGAATCTCGGAAGGCCGCTGTCGCCTCCCGGACCTTCAGCGGATGCCGCGGCATGCCGTGCTTCCAGGAGTAGGCGATGCCGATGGCCATGACCGAAACGACCAGGAAGGCCCCCGGCACGAACCCTCCGACGAACATGTCCCGGATGCTCGTCTGGGAGGTCACGCCGTAGATGATGACGGGCAGGCTCGGCGGGAAGAGCAGGCCGATGCTGCCCGAAGCCGTCAGGAGCCCGACCGTGAATCGCTTGGGATAGCCGGCCTTCTCGAGGATGACGGCGAGCAGTCCGCCCAGGGCCAGGATGGTCACGCCGGAAGCCCCCGTGAACGTCGTGAAGAAGGCGCAGACGATGACGGCCATCACCGTCAGCCCGCCCGGGAACCAGCCGAAAACAGCTTGGAAGAAGCGGACCAGCCTCTCCCCCGCCTTGCTTTCGGACAGGAAGAACCCGACTGCCGCGAACAGCGGGATGGCCGGGATGGCCTCTCCCGTCAGGACCCCGTAGGCTTGGTTGGGGATGATCTCGAGCGGCTGCCCGGCCTTGACGAAGAGGAGGAAGCCGATCCCGCCGAGGACCGTGAAGATGGGCAAGCCAAAGAAGGCCGCCGCGATGAGGACGATGATCATCGGCCCGGACGCCGCCGCGCTCAAGGGCCGCAGGAACTCCCCGGCCGCGGCCAGCGCGGGCGATGCGACGGTCCCCCCGGCCGTCACGAGCCGCACGATCGGGTCGAAGCCGAAAAACAATCCCAGGATGACGGCCGCGGCCCCCGCCCCGAGCCTCGCGCCCCTCTTCCCGATCCCGGTGATGAAGCGGACGCTCATGGCCACGAACCCGGCCGCCATGATCATGACGACGGCCCGCTTCGGCAGGAACCCGACCCGGTCCGACGCGGCAAAGGCGTTCATGGCGAACGACAGCGCGCTCGACCCGAAGGCCAGCGTCAGCCCCGACGCGAGAGCGAAGGTGACCGCCTCCGCGGGCGCTTTCAGGCGCTCCGGCAGGAACAGGCCCGTGGCCAGCGCGAGGTGCCTTTTTTCGCGCGACGTGATCGCCCCGGCGATGAACGCGGCCGCGAGCACGAGGTGCTCGACATAGGTCCCCGAATCGGGGACCCCGGTGCTGAAGATCTTGCGCGCGACGGCCTCGGCAAGGAGCATCGCCGCAAGGGCGAAAATGGCGATGACGGCGATCGTGTCTTCGACGGCGTGGGCGCGGCGGACGAGCCTAGTGGCCATGGGATATGCGGTATTCCCGGAGGTATCCCGTGATCTGGTCGTAGATCTCCTTGGAAAAAACCGGACCGAGGAGCTGGCTCACAGCCAGGTCGGCGGCTTCGCGCCATTTGACGAGCGCCGCCTCCGTGGCATCATGCGTGATGAGCCCGTTGTCCTTCATCATCTTCACGGCGTCGGCTTCGAGGCCCATCGTCTCTTCGTAAAGCCCCTTGGCAGCGCCGGCCACGGCGTCGAGGAACGGCTGGCGCAGGTCGGCGGGGATGGACGCCCAGGCCTTCTCGCTGAAGATCAACCCCCCGACGAGCGGGGCGAGAGGCGCCGTAAGCATGTGGGGGGCCAGGGCGAAGTACTGGCCCGCTCCGGCCACGAGGGCAGGCAGGTAGAGGGCCGTCACCGCGCCGCTCTGGAGCTGGATCATCAGGTCGCCCGAATCGCCCGAGACGGCTTCGTAGCCCATCCGCCTCCAGACCTGCTCGATCTCCGGGAAATCGGACGTCACGCTGATCTTGAGCGCTTTCAGATCTTCGGGGGTAACGACAGGTTTCTTGGAGAAGAAGTTGACCCAGCCGGCGAGCGTCCACATGATCGTCCTGAAGCCTCTCTCCTGGATCGACTTCTCGAAGGCGGGCTTCATCCGCTCGAATACGGCGTTGAACTCCTCCCGCGAATGGAACAGGAAAGGGATGCAGAGGACCGTCATGGAGTTGTCGACCTTGGCCAGCCCCATCGTCGAGAAGACGCCGCCCTGGATGGTCCCCAGGCGCATCTTGCGGATCATATCCTGCTCCCCCCCGACGGTGCCGCCGGGGAAGATCTTGACCTGGACGGCGCCGTTCGAAAGACGCTCCCACTCGTTGGCCACCTTCTGCAGGGCCTTGTCCCAGGGCGACCGGGCTGGGGCGATGCTGGCGATCTTTATCACGAGCGCGACGGAGGAGGAGGAGGAGGAGGAGGGCCGGGGCGCCCGCGGCGCGCCGCGGCGCAAGAAGCAGAGCCGGCGCGACGAGTCCGGCGAGAATGAGGGCCGCCGATAGTCTCTTGATCATGGACGCTCCGGTTCGATGAAGAAGTCGTCGATGTGCCCGAGCAGCCATCGCGCTTTACGCTGGTTGAGGATGTTGACCAGCCGGTTCTCCGGGCTGCTGTCGGGATCGAACGCCAGGACGCGCCCGAGAAGCTCCTTGAACTCGGACACGTTCTGTTCGCTGACGGAGACCGTCGTGGCCAGGGCCATGAGAGAGGACGTATTGGTTTTGCCGGCCAGGGCCTGGGCCTTGGCGAAATGCTCCCGGGCCTTGGCCGGGTCGCCGCCGAGATAGTCGGGCAGCGATCCGTAGTAGCCGACGTAGAACGAGTCGAGGGAACCATGGCCATAATCGGGCACGAGCGCCTCGACGCGCTCGATCATGGCCCTGGTCTGAGGCACGGTTTGGCCGAGGGTCATATCGAAGGGGTCGACGGAGAAAGCGGCCAGCCAGCCGAGCGCGGTCCAGTAGAGCAAGTCCGCGTCACCCTTGCCGAAGGGGGTCATCGCCTCCGCGTATTTCCGTTCCTTGAGCTGGCGGCGGATGGCGGGATTCTTCTTCTCGACGGCGACGAAGAGAATGTCCCGGCCGCGGAGGTAGAGGTTCTTGGCCCGGGCCAGCAGGTATTCTTTCGTCTCGGCCTCGCGGCGGGGCGTCATGTCGGCCGGGGTCTCGACAAAGGCATTGGCGTACATGATGTACAGGCTGCCGGTGCGGAGCCGCAGGCCGGCGTGGTCCGGGAGCGAGGCCAGGAGCGACTCGTAGAGCTTGATGGCAAAGGGCAGGGCCTGGCCGACGAAGTCGGGGTCGTTATCGGAGCTGAAGACGTCGGCGGAGGCGGAGGGCCCAGTGAGCATGCCGGCGGCCTTCTTCAGGGCCATCTTCTCGAGGGAGCAGCCCCCAAGGGAGACGATCATGGCCAGGGCCACGGCCGTCGCGGCGAGAGCCGGTCCGTACACTAAGGTCCGCGCGCTCCGCATACAGAACTCTCTCCCCGTATGAGCTTGGTCCACCCCGTCCCTACCGCTTAAAGGATAGGCTCAAGCCGGGCGATAGTCAACTGAGGCCGTCCCGGCGGGGCTCCTCTGGACGGCAGGTGCCTCGGCGGGAACGAGGAAGGCTCAGCCCTGCTTGCGCGCGGTCCACTTGAAAAAGTAGTAGATCGGTATCCCGATCAGGGCCGTGGCGATGGCGATGAGCGACTCGACCGGGGCGCGCAGGAAGGCCAGCACGAGGATGGCCGCTCCGACGATGATGTAGACGGCCGAGGCGACGGGGTAGCCCGGGAGCTTCACCGCGCTCCGGCCCGACCGTCTCAGCTTGAAGACGCCGAGGACCGCGAGAAGGGGAAAGATGCCCAGGGAAAAGCCCATGTAGGTCAGGAGCTGCTCGAAGGTCCCCAAAAAGACCATGGCGACGGCGATCCCGCCTTGCAGAACGATCGACCGGGTCGGCACACAGCGCTTCGGGTCGACGCGGGCGATGGACTTGAAGAAGATGCCGTCCCGGGCCATCGAATAGTAGACCCGCGGCCCGAGGATGAGATAGGCGCTGAGAGAGGAGAAAAGGGCGAACGAGATCAGGAGGGAGAGGACCGTTCCGGCAGATTTTCCGAAGAGGTTGCCCGCGGCGAGCCCGGCGACCGAGATGACCCCTTCCATCTGGGCCGGCGGGATGGCGTAGACGTAGAAGAGGTTGAGAGCGGCGTAGAGGACCATGACCACGGCGGTCCCGAGGAGGAGCGAGCGCGGCAGGTTACGCGACGGGTCGCGGACCTCGGAGCCGACGTAGGCCGAGGCGTTCCAGCCGCTGTAGGCGAACATGATCCACATCAGCGACAGGCCCATCGTCTTGATCCCGGTGAAGTCGAAATGGAAGGGCGCCGCGGCCGTGAGGTGGGCCAGGCTCCCCTTCCCGAAGGCGAAGCCGGCGGCGACGAGACCGACGATGAGGAGGATCTTCAGTCCCGTCAGGGCGTTCTGGACGCGGGCCCCGGCCTCGAGGCCGCGGGTGTGGAGGAACGTGAAGGCGGCGATGATCAGGATGGCGAAGAGCTTCTTCATGATCGTCGCTTCGGAGGCGCCGGGGAAGAGGCCGGGATGGAGCAGGCCCGGAAAGGCCCGGGTCAGGTATTCCGAGAAGCCGATGGCCGACGCGGCGATAGGCGCGGAGAAGCCGACGAAGAACGAGACCCAGCCGGAGAGGAAGCCGAGGATGGGGTGGTAGAGGCGGGAGAGAAAGGCATACTCCCCGCCGGCATGGGGGATGGCCGCCCCGAGCTCGCCGTAGCTGAGGGCGCCGCAGAGGGCCACCAGGCCGCCGATGAGCCAGAGGGCGAGCATGACGACGGGGTTGTGGAGGTCCTGCATCAGCAGGCCCGACGTCGTGAAGATGCCGGCGCCGATCATATTGGCGATGACGATGTTGGTGAGAGGGAAGAGGCCGAGCTTGCGCTCGAGCCCGTTCGCGGCGGCCTCTGTGATCACGTTCGGATCGTTCTTCAACGCTCTCGTCTCCCCGGACTGCGGAAATCCTACTTTATCCGCCGCCGCGCGAACTGTCAAACCAGATGGGGTCAAACCTTAATTCTTATAATTTCCCAGAGAAGCTCGGTCACCATGAGCAAGGCCCATAGTTGTGAAATTATAAGAATTAAGGTTTGACCCCCTCCTTTTTCCGTTTAAAGCGGTTGACGAGGAGCGTGAATACGAACAGGGGGCCGTAGAGGGCGGCGGCCGCGGCGGAGAACCCGATGTTCGAGCCTTTGAGGAGCTGGACGCCCCATCCGAACTGGTCCTCGTTGACGAGATAGGTCCAGGTCGAGGACGGCCCTTTCAGGCTTTCGGCCTCGATGTCGACCGGACCCTGGCGGGAGATAAGGGACCGGAGCGACTCCTCTATCGCGCCGCTGATCCGGCCCTCGAGCTCGAGGAACGAGTCCGTCGCGGCCTTCTGGAATTCCTGGAGCGGGTCCTTTCGCCCCAGCGAGACGAGGTGGATGCCCTCGCGGAGGTCGGCCAGCCAGGCGAGATGGCCGGCCCAGGCCTTGTCGATGTGGAAGAGAGCGGCCCGCCGGGCGAACCGGTCGAAGGCCTCGCGCCCGAACCGGGCTGTCGCGCCTTGACGGATCTCCGCCGCGGGAGCGAACGGCGCGCCCTCTCCCCCCTCCGGGCAGAACGCGGCGTCCCGCCAGCCGGCGACGATCTCCCGCTGAGTCTCGACGAGCGTCGAATAGTCCCAGAGCGCCCGACGGATGTCCAGGTTGCGCCCCTCGATGACGCGCTGCCCATGCAGGATCTCCTTGCGCAGGAGGTCGTTGTCGACGGGGGCGTCCCGGCGTTCGAGCCGGTAGCGGTCGAAGAGCCGCCGCGTCAGGCCGTGGCGCTCGAAGATATCGTCCTCGAGGCTGATGAAGAACCGCGACGAGCCGGGATCGCCTTGGCGGCCTGCCCGGCCTCGGAGCTGGTTGTCGATGCGCAGGCTCTCGTGCCGGTTCGTGCCGATGACATAGAGGCCGCCCAACCCGGCCACCCGGTCGCGCTCCTCCTCGTTCGGGCCGCCGAGCTTGATGTCCGTGCCGCGGCCGGCCATGTTCGTCGAGATGGTCACAGCGTCCGGGCCGCCGGCCCGGGCGATGAGCGCCGCTTCGAGCTCGTCGTTCCTGGCGTTGAGGACCTCGCAGCCAATGCCGGCCCGGGCGAGGGCCGCCGTGAGCTCCTCCGATTCCCTGACGCTCGCCGTGCCGACGAGGACGGGGCGGCCCGTGGCGTGGACGCCGGTGATCTCATGGACCAGCGCCTTGGACTTGGCGGCTTTGTGGGTGAAGACGACGTCGGGGAGGTCCTGCCGCACGCAGGGCCGGTGCGGCGGCACGACCACGACGCCGAGGCCGTAGAATTCCCTGACCTCGCGCGCCGAGGGCGCGATCGTGGCCGTCATGCCGCAGAGCGTCGGATAGAGCCGGAAGAAGTGCTGCAGGGTGATCGAGCCGAGGATGCGCCCCTCCGACCCGCGCCGGACCCCCTCCTTGGCCTCGACGGCAGCCTGGAGCCCGTCCGGCCAGTGGCGTTTGTCCATGACCCGGCCGGTGAACTCGTCGACGATCTCGATCCGGCCGTCGCGGACGATGTAATCGACGTCCCGGTCGAGGAGGAGCTGGGCGTGGAGGGCGCAGTGGACCGAGGCGAGAAGCATCTCGTTCTCCGGAGCGAAGAGGTTGCCGCTCCCGAGCAGGGATTCGATCCGCCGGATGCCGGCGTCCGTGGGGAAGACGTTGGCGTTCTCGTCGTCGGTCTCGTAGTCGCGGCCGCGCTCGAGCGCACGCACCACGGCGGCCAGCCGCGACGCGTCGACGCCGCTCGCCCCGGCCGTCCCGGCGATGACGAGCGGGACGCGCGCCTCGTCGATGAGGATGGAGTCGGCCTCGTCGACCAGGGCCGCAGCGAAGGGGCGGTGGACGAGCTCGCCGGGTTCGTGGGCCAGGCGGTCGCGCAGGTAGTCGAAACCGGCCTCCTTGGCCGTGGCATAGGTCACATCGCAGGCATAGGCCGCTCTCTTCGCCGGCTTGTCCAGGCCCTCCTGGGCGGCGCCGACGGAAACGCCGAGAAGCCGGTAAGCGGGGCCCATCCAAGCCGCATCGCGGCGGGCCAGGTAATCGTTGAAGGTCAGGACGTGGACGGGCCGGCCGGCGAGGGCGAAGTAAGAGGCCGTGAACACAGCCGCGAGCGTCTTGCCTTCTCCCGTCGGGAGCTCGGCGATCGTCCCTTCGGCCATGGCCAGAGCGGCGATGAGCTGGACGTCATAGGCGTCGAGGCCGGTCGCGCGGCGCGTGGCCTCGAGGACAAGGGCGAAGGCTTCGATCCGTGCATCCTCCTCTCCGCCGGCGCCGCGCTTCGGTTTCGACGGCCCCCCGTCGGCCAAGCGCCGGCGGAGAGATGCGGCGAGGCCGCCGATCTCCCCATCTGATAAGCGGACAAATCCTTTCTCCTCATGGAAAGCCCGGACGTCCCGGACGACCCTCGCATACCCTTCGAGGTCGGTTTCGACCGGATGGCCGCGGAACCGGTTGAAGGCCGATTTGAGGCGGGCGGATATTGGCCGCGGCCGGTGCTCTTTCTTCAGATTCCACCCGGCGGGGCCGGCGGGTTTGTCATCGGTCATAGTACTCCTCCTCTGGCGACAAATAGGGGATCTCTGCTGACGCGGAGACGAGAGAGGAGGTCAGCGGGGCGGGCTTCTGAGAAGGGGCGAACCGCCCGCGCGGGAGACGACGGCTTGAGCGAGACAGGGCTTGCCGCGCGGCCGGACCGCGAGGAGGACGCCAAAAACGAGATAGGAAAGGGCAAAAGGCAGAGGCAGAAAGAGGATGGCCAGGATCAGGAAAGGGACGGCAAACCTGGTGATCATCATCTCTTGCTCTAGCTTCGTGTCTATTCTATGCCGCCGTCTCACCACCGTCAATAAGATGGGGTCAAACCTACGGCGGGAAGCGGATTCTTAGGAGCGACCAACAGAAGCGTGGCGGAGCGACTCGGAGCCGCGCTTCTGGGAAATATCTTGGTGAGAAGGCGGCATCGTATAGGTTTGACCCCATCTTGCCTTGACAATGCGGGGCGCTGAACTCATGCTTAGAGATGGAGAATTTGGTGAAAAGAGGCATTTTATCTCTGGTCGTGGCCCTGTCTCTCTTGCTGGCCCAGGGCGGCGTCCATGCCGCCGCGGGCGGGGCCCCCTCCTCGTCCCCCCAAACGGGGCAGGCCGCCGTCAAGCCTCTCCAGTACGAGGTTTCCGTCGTCCTGAAGCTCATCCACGTCCAGGTCACCGATAAGAAGGGGAACCCCGTCGGCGACCTGACGAGGGAGGATTTCGCCGTCACGGATAACGGGACCCCCGTCACCCTGACCGAATTCGAGAAGCATGCCCTCTCGGCGGAAGCGGACGCGGCCGGCGCCGATTCTCCGAAGAGAGATCCTGAGGGCCGGGCCGTGGAAGCGGCGCCTGCACCCCCCGAGGTCCGCGCGGCGAGCCGGAAATACTTCCTCTTCTTCGATTTCGCCTACAACAACGTCCGCGGCATCCTGAAGGCCCGCACCGCCGCACTCCATTTCCTGGACACGCTCGTCCGCCCGGAGGACGAGGTCGCCGTGCTGACCTATTCCGCCGTAGCGGGGCTGGCCTTCCACGAGTACATGACGACGGATCACGAGAAGGTTCGGAAGGTCGTAGAGAAGATCGGCCACTCGAACATCAAAGGACGGGCGACGCAGATCGAGGACAGCTACTGGCGCCTGATGCAGGATTCCCCCGGATCAGGTGCCGGCGCGGCCATGGGGATAAACTTCCGCGCCGAGGCGGAGGGCGCCCGCCAGGAATCGAAAAGCATGGCCCTGAGGTACATGGACAAAATGACGGCCTTTGCGCGGTCGTTGCGTCTCATCGAGGGCCAGAAGCACTTCATCTTCTTCTCGACCGGGATCCCGAATTCCCTGATCTACGGTTATACCCCAAACAACGCCCAATACCGGGGCAATGTCGGACCCGCCTCGGGAGACCACGTGCTTCGGAAGCAGAACGAGGAAATGTACCGGGAGTTCGCCGCCTCGGGCTGCTCGTTCTACGCCTTCGACACGCGGGAATCGGCCATGGAAGCGTCGCTGTTCACCTACGACGAGCAAACGCTCGCCACGGGGAGCCGGGCCATGAGCACGGCCGTCGGCCCCACGGACATCTTCAAGGACGCCAAGGCGACCGGGCTGAATTCGCTCAAGCGCCTCACCGATATCACGGGGGGGAGGTATTATTCGAACATCAACAGGTACGAGAAGAACATCGACCAGGTCCGGAGCCTGACGGGGACCTACTACGTCCTCGGCTATTCCGTCAGCGAGAAATGGGATGGCGGCTATCACGACGTCAAGGTCGAGGTCGCTCGCAAGGGCTGCGAGGTCCGGACGCAGGCCGGCTACTTCAATCCCAAGCCCTATGCCGAATACTCCGATCTCGAAAAGCAGATCCACCTCTTCGACTTGGCCCTCAACGAGAGGTCGCTCTCGCGGATGCCCGTGACGATCCCCATGGCTGCATTGACGTCGGGGGCGGAGGGGATCTCGCGCCTCGCGCTCCTGACCCGGATCCCGGGCGAGGTCACGGCAAAGTTCGTGGGGCGGAAGCTCGAGTTCGTGGCCATCTTCTTCGACGGCAACGGGGATATCAGCGCCCTCGTCAGGGAGGAGTCAGATCCGGCCTCGTTCCGGGGTCGGGACATTGTCTTCGCGGCCGGGTCGTCCCTCAAGCCCGGCGATTACGCCTGCCGGCTCGTCATCCGCGACCTGGACTCGGGCCTGAGCGCGGTCGCATCGGCCCGGGCGACGGTCGTCAAGCCGGCGGTAACGGGACTGCAGCTCGGCACCCCCCTGTTGCTCGAAGCGCGGGCCGGCGGCACCTTGCTGATGGCCGGGGCCCGGAAATCGAAGGACGTCTTCCCTTGGGCCGAGACTTACCCCTATGACAGCTCGCTCTTCTCGCCGATCCTTTCGGGATCGCCGGCAAGCGCGGCGAGCATCCAGGTCATCCTCCCCTGCGTCGTCCCCGGTGGCGGGCCATCGGACCTGGCCCTGTCCGCTTCTCTCGTCAATGCGGCTTCGGGCGCGCAGCTTCCGGTCCAAGCCGCGATCGCCGGACAGGTCCGGAACGGACCGATGGAGATCGTGACCCTTAACCTCCCCATATCCGGGATCGCGGCCGGCACGTACTATCTCCACGTCTATGCCGCGGACCGGGTCACGGGATCGCTCGGCCACGCCTCCACGACGCTCGTCATCCCCATCCGCTAGCCGACGGAAAAAAGAAAAAGAAGGGACCAGGTCTTCGCAAGGGGGCATGGACTCTTTGTACGTGTCCCCGGTTTGCGGCGGTGCGAAGACCTGGTCCCTTCTTTTTATCACTTCCTTTTCGTCTTCTTTGTATTGAATTCCCGGCCTGTTTTTCTCATAATGAAGCAACCTTGAGCAGCGACTTCCTGGAATTCCGCGGCATCTCCAAGAGCTTCGGCCCGATCCGCGCCGTCGCCGACGTCTCCCTCGGCATCAAGAAGGGCGAGTTCTTCTCGCTGCTCGGGCCGAGCGGCTGCGGCAAGACGACCATGCTGCGCGTGGCCGCCGGCTTCGAGGACCCCGACGCCGGCCGCGTCTTCCTCGACGGCCGGGACATCACCGGCCTCCCGCCGAACAAGCGCAAGGTCAACACGATCTTCCAGAGCTATGCCCTGTTCCCCCACATGACCGTCCGCGACAACATCGGCTTCGGCCTGGCCATCGCCAAGCGCCCGAAAGCGGAGATCCGGGCCGAGGTCGGCCGCATGCTCGAGCTCATCCGCATGGCCGACCAGGCGGACAAAAAGCCCGATCAGCTTTCCGGCGGTCAGAAGCAGCGGGTGGCCGTGGCCCGCGCCCTCATCAACAAGCCCGACGTGCTCCTTCTCGACGAGCCCCTGGCCGCGCTCGACCTCAAGCTCCGGCAGAAGATGCTCATCGAGCTCGACCTCATCCACGACGAGGTCGGCATCACCTTTCTCTACGTCACGCACGACCAGGCCGAGGCCATGAGCCTGAGCGACCGGATCGCCGTCATGGACGGCGGCCGGATCGAGCAGATCGGCGCGCCGGCCGAGATCTACGAGTCGCCCCGGACGAGCTTCGTCGCGGCCTTCATCGGCGACACCAACTTCCTCGAGGGCCGGGTCCACGACTGCCTCGACCGCGATTATTGCCGGCTCACGATCGCAAGCCTGCCGGAGGTCCTCTGCTTCAACGACAAGGTCCTGCAGCCCGGGCAGCCGATCTATCTCAGCATCCGGCCGGAGAAGATCCATATCTCCCACGAACGGCCCGAAGAGAAGGCCCAGCGCAACTACGTTCCCGGCGTCATCGAGGACGTCATCTACCTCGGCTCGAACACGAAGTACTGGGTCCGGGCCGGCGGCTACAGGATCCAGGTCCTCCGCCAGCACGACCGGTACTTCCTCGACGAGAAGCCCCTCCGCTGGAAGGACGACTGCTGGATCTGGTGGCACGCGGACGACGGCTTCATGCTCGACCACTTCAGGAAAGCGGACGAGGGCCTGCTGGCCGTGCCGCCGCAGGGCGTCGGCGAGCCCCTGAACGGGAAATAGGATGGAGCGGCGGCGCACCGAATGGCTCGTCACCCTGCCGACGCTCACGTGGCTGAGCCTCTTCGTCGTCATCCCCACGCTGCTCGTGTTCGTCATCGCTTTCCGGCCGGCGAACCCTTACGGCGGCATCGGCCGCGGCTGGACACTCGACACGATCCGCGCCCTGGCCACGCCGAGCTACGTCCTCATCGCCTGGCGGACGCTCTGGATCAGCCTGCTGACGACCGCTATCTGCATCCTGCTGGCCTTGCCCGCCGGCTACACGATCGCCCGGGCCCCGGCACGCTGGCGCAACCGCCTTCTGCTCCTCGTCATCATCCCATTCTGGACGAGCTTCCTCGTCCGCGTGTTCGCCTGGAAATCGCTTCTTCACCCTGAAGGCCCGGTCAAGAGGGTCCTCGAGGCGCTCGGGTTCGCCGGGCCGGATACGACCCTTCTTTACCATCCGGCGGCGGTCGTCCTGGTCATGGTCTACACGTTCCTGCCGTTCACGATCCTGCCGATCTACGCGGCCGCGGAAAAGTTCGACTTCCGGCTCGTCGAGGCCGCCCGCGACCTCGGGGCGCGGCCGTTCCAGTCCTTTCGCAAGGTCTTCCTGCCCGGCATCCGGACCGGCCTCGTGACGGCCATCCTCGTCGTCTTCATCCCCGCCCTCGGGTCCTACATCATCCCCGACCTCGTCGGCGGCCCGTCCGGGGAGATGCTCGGCAACAAGATCGCCCAGCGGGTCTTCACCGACCGCAACCTGCCGCATGCGAGCGCCCTCTCGGCGGTCCTCGTCCTGGCCGTTCTGGCCCCGCTCGTGGCCGTGCTCATCATCCAGCGCAAGGGCAAGAAGTCGGACATCATCATGGGAGAGGCCCCGTGAGGCGAAGCCGCTTCCCGATCGTGGTCACGGGCCTGGTCCTGGCCTTTCTCTATCTGCCGATCGTCATCCTCATCGCCAACTCGTTCAATCCGGCCCGTTTCTCCAGCCGCTGGGAAGGCTTCTCGCTGACGTGGTATGCCAAGCTTTTCCAGTCGCCCGAGATCTGGGCAGCCGTGAAGAACACGCTCATCATCGCCGTCTCGGTCACGGCGCTCTCGGTCATCCTGGGCACGGCGGCCGCGTACGCCCTCCACCGCTGGGGCGCCAGCCGGCTCCAGCGCGTCCACTACACGCTGATCTATCAGCCGCTCGTCGTCCCCGAGATCCTGATGGGCATCAGCCTGCTCATGGCCTTCGTCGCGGCCGGCGTCCCGCTCGGCCTGTTCACGATCTTCCTGGCCCATGTCACTTTCTGCACGAGCTACGTGGCCATGACCGTGCTCGGCCGGCTCCAGGATTTCGATTTCTCGGTGATCGAGGCGGCCCGCGACCTCGGGGCGAGCACGTGGCAGAGCACGCGCAAGGTCCTCATCCCCATGCTCATGCCGGGGATCGTGGCCGGCGCGCTTCTCGCCTTCACGCTCTCGGTGGACGACTTCGTCATCACTTTCTTCGTCGCCGGGCCCGGCTCGACGACCCTGCCGCTCCGCATCTACAGCATGATCAAGTACGGCGCGCCGCCGATGATCAACGCCCTTTCGACCCTCCTCCTGGCGGTGACCCTGACGGCCGTCATCCTGAGCCAGCGGCTGGCCACCCGAAGATCCGGTTGAATTGCCGGCCGATCTGAATTATAACGAGGCCTTCGGGAAACACCGATGAAGAGAACGAACGGGGCCTCTCGCGCCGGCCTGTCGGTCCTCGTGGCCGCCATCGGGCTCGCCGCGCTGGCCGTCCTTGTCTCCGTCTCCTGCGGCAAGGCGATGCCCACCCTCAGCGTCTATACCTGGTCCGATTACATCAAGCCCGAGCTCATCCGCCGGTTCGAGCGCGAGCGGGGCTGCCGCGTCGTCCTGGACACGTTCGAGTCGAACGAGGCCATGTACGCCAAGCTCAGGGCCGGCGCGACAGGCTACGACCTCCTGACCCCGTCGAGCTACATGGTCAGCCTCATGCACGCCCAGGGCCTCGTCCGGCGCCTCGACCGCGCCCTCCTCCCCAACCTCGTCCACATCGATCCCGAATACCTCGAGATGGCCATCGACAAGACGATGGATCATTCCGTGCCCTACATGATCACCAACACCGGCATCGCCTACCTCGAGGGCCGGGTCAAAGACGTCGTCCCATCGTGGCGGATGTTCGGCCGCACCGACCTCCGCGGCCGCATGACGATGTTCAACGACATGCGCGAGACGATCGGCGCGGCCCTCAAGTGCCTTGGCCACAGCATCAACTCGACGAGCGAGGCGGAGCTCGCCGAGGCGGAGACGCTCCTCCTCGAATGGAAGAAAAATCTGGCCAAGTTCGACAACGAGCAGTACAAGATCGGCCTGGCCTCGGGCGAGTTCCTGCTCGTCCACGCCTGGAGCGGCGACGTCTTCCAGGTGCGCCGGGAGAACCCGGACGTGCGCTTCTTCGTCCCCGAAGAGGGCACGATCATCTCCTGCGACGACCTGGTCATCCCCACCGACGCCCGGGAGGCCGCCCTGGCCCACGCCTTCATCGATTTTCTCCTGGACCCCGCGGTCGCGGCCGAGAACACGGCCTTCATCTATTACCTTTGCCCGAACAAGGATTCCTACCCGCTCCTGCCGGCCGAGATCCGCGACAACCCGGGCATCTTCCTCGAGCCCGGGATCCGCGCCAAGAGCGAGATGATCGCCGACATCGGCCCCGCCAACGCGCTCTACATCAGGGTCTGGGACCGCCTCAAGGCCTCCCGATAAATCGGGAGATTTCATTTGATCAGGGCGCGGCGGATAACGACCGGCTCGAGGGGCTTGTGCATGGCCATCTTCTTGTCCGGGCCTTCCCAACGCTCCTCGACCGGGACGGCGGCGATCCGCTCGAGGACATCGAGGCCTTCGACGAGCTGGCCAAAGACCGTGTAGCGGCCGTCGAGATGCGGCCGCGGCGCAACGCAGATGTAGATCTCGGAATCGCCGCTCCACTCGTCGCCGACGCGGCCGAGGCCGAGGGTGCCGACGAGGTGCGGCCGGGTGTTGAACTCCGGCGGCAGCGGCGGCGCGTCCGCCGCCCCCGGCCTGGATGACGTGGCCCGCGCACGACCCGGTAGAAGTCTTTTCCGTCGTAGAAGCCTTTCCCGACAAGCGCCATGAACTGCGCGACCGTCTTCGGCGCGTCGGCTTCGAAGAGCTCGAAGGCCATCGTGCCCAAATTCGTCTCCATGACACAAACCGCCCGGCCTTCGCCCGAAGCCGGCGTACTCGTCGGGGGCGGCGGGAACGAGGCCGGGTCCAACACAACGTGGCGGATCCGTTGCCGTTTCCAGGTGTAGGTGATGTGGACAAGCCGGTCCCGGGTCTGGATGATGGCGGGATAAGAGAATTCAACGCCCTTCTCTTCCTCGAGCGTCAGGACCCTTTGCCATCCGCCTCCATCGCTGGAAACCGCGACCGCCAGGATGCCCCGGCCTTCGGTGACGGGATTATAGACGAGGACCTGCCGCCCGTCCTGCAGGGTTACCGCGTCGATGCCGGAGTTGGGGTTGGGAAAGACGGTGGGCTCGGGAGAGGTCCAAGTCGCGCCCGCATCCTCGCTCCTCGACTCGAAGATCCGGCCCGCGCTGCTCCTCATCATGGCGATGACGCCGCGCCTTCCGGTCTTCAGGAGGGCGGGCTGAATGAGCCCGACAGCCTTGCCGTCATTGATCGGCGCCGTCCTGGCCCAGGTCGAGCCTCTGTCTTTCGTTTTCTCGATATGCACACGCCAGCCGTCGTCCTCCGTAGAACTGCCGCTCAAGATCGTCCCGGAGGCCATTTCGATCGGATGATTCTTGACCGGTCCGATGATCCCCTCGGGCAACGGCTCCGGCGCGGCCCAGGTCCGGCCGTCGTCCGCCGACCTCATGAGCATCCCGCGCCAGCGCGCGGGCGAGGGCCCGACTTTGTAGAAAAGGAGAAGCGGAGCGCCGGTCGGGCGGAAGAGCACGGGGTTCCAGCACGGCTCGGCCGCGCCGTCGGCCGCGATCCCTTTGGCCACTTCGACGGGAGCCGACCATCGATGGCCCGCCTTCCGGGACAGCCAGATCCCGACGTCGGGGTTGCCCTCGCCGCTCCCTCCGAACCAAGCCGCGACAAGACCCGATCCGGTCTCTGCGATCGTCGACGCGTGGCACTGAGAGAAGGGCGCCGTCTCGAAGATGTCCTCGCGCAGCACGATCGCCGAAGCGCGGTCCGCCGCGATCTCGGTCGATCCCGCGCCCGATCGCGGCGTTCGCCCTCGGCAACCGGCGGCAAAGAAGAGGAGACCGACGCAAGCGCAGACAGGGACCGGGAGCGCGATCCGCCGCATGAGCGATGTCCTCATCATGGCCTATTTGACCGTGGCGATGTAGTTGCCCACCCCGACCACGACCGTCGACAGGATGAGGACGACGATCCCGGCCACGACGAGCCGGCGCGTCGGTCTTCCCGTCGCCCGCCACTCGTGGAAATAGATCCCCCACAGGCTGCTGAAGATGATGATGAAGGCCATATGGATCGTCCAGCTCGAGAAGTCGTACTTCCCCATCTGGGTCGTGCCCATGCCGTAGAAGAAGAACTGGAAGTACCAGGTCGTCCCGGCCAGGGCCGCCCAGACGTAATTGGAGAGAAGCGAGGGCATGGGCTTGGGAGCCAAGGGGGACGCGCCGCCGGCGGCGCCGGCGCTCCCCTCCGGCCTGACCCGGCGATAATCGCGCCAGGACCTGTTCTTGAAGCTCAGGGCGGCGCACCAGACGAAGTTCGTCGTGAAGCCGCCGAGCAGGGCGACGATCATGACCGGGAAGTTCTGGAAGATCGGTCTGGCCCCGCTTTGGACGGCGGCCTCCGCGATGGGCTTGCCCGCGGCGAAGGCGAAGGCCATGCACGAGCTCATGATCCCGGCGAACACGGCCACCCAGGCGCCCTTGACGAAGCTGAACTCGGCGATGGAGGCCTTCTTTTCGGTGTCCGAGAGCTCCTTCTCCTTCCTCATCCCGGCCACCCCGCACATCGCGATGCCCGCGAGGCAGACGAGGATCCCGAGGATGACGATCCGCCCGGACGTCGTGGCCACGAGCCCGGCGATCCGCCCCTCGAAAACCGGCGGGAGGAGCGTCCCGAACACGGCGCAGAACCCGAGCGACAGGGCCATCCCGAGCGAGAGCCCCAGGTAGCGCATGCTCAGGCCGAAGGTCAGGCCGCCGATGCCCCACAGCACGCCGAAGAGGTAGGTCCAGAGGAGCGTCTTGGATGACCCGGACCTGAGCACGCCGAGAAGATCGGGGCACGTCAGTAGCCCCACGATCCAGGGCACGATGATCCAGCTGAACGTCCCCCCGATGAGCCAGTAAACCTCCCAGGCCCAGCCCCGAACGTTCTTATAGGGGATATAGAAGCTCCCGGCGGCGAACCCGCCGAGAGCGTGGAGCAGCACGCCGAGGAACGGATTGGGATTCATGAGGCCTCCATGAGCCCCGGAATATATCGCCGGCCCCGGGCGAAGTCAACCGGCCTTGACCGGCGTGTGGCCGGGGACTACCATGGATTCGCAGTCGAGGGCGGAAGCGCCCGCGACGGTCCGGGACGTGGAAGGGGTCGATGCTCATGCGTAGAACCATGATGATCTTCGCCGTCGGTGCGATGGCCTTTGCGGCGGCCTGTTCCGGACGGGCGGCGCGGCCGGATGCCGGCCTCATCGGCCAGGCCCGAGGCCTCTTCGGCACTCTCCCCGAGGTCATGGCGTCGCCGGACAATCCTATCACGGCGGAGAAGGTCGCTCTCGGAAAGGCGCTCTTTTATGAGAGCCGGATCTCCGTCGACGGAACGGTCAGCTGCGCCCGCTGTCATCCCCTCGGTCTCTACGCGGTCGACGGTCTGACGAAGTCCATCGGGAACCGTTGCCGGGTGAGCGCCCGCAACGCCCCGACCGTCCTCAACGCCGCGGCCCAGATCTCGGCCCACTGGGTCGGGAACAGGACGGGCGTCGAGGACCAAGCCAGGCAATCTCTTGTCGGAGGCCCCAGCTTCGGGATGGCGTCCTATCAGGCGGCGGAGGCCCGGCTGAGGGCCATCCCGGGTTATGTCACGCTATTTAAAAGAGCTTTCCCCAGGGAGCCGGAGCCGGTGACGGCGGAGCATTTCGCCCTCGCGGTCGGGGCCTTCGAGAGGACCCTCGTAACGCCCGCGCCTTTCGACGCCTTCGTTGGCGGTGACGGCGCCTCCCTGACCGCCCGGCCAGAAGAGCGGCCTGAAGGACTTCATCGAGGCGGGATGCGCGAGTTGCCATTCCGGGCCCTATCTTGGGGGGGCGGACTATGAGAAATTCGGCGTGGCTGAGCCATACTGGAAGCGCACCGTAAGCGCGGAGATCGACGAGGGCCGCTTCAGCGTCACCAAGGACGAGGCCGACAGGTATGTCTTCAAGGTGCCCATTCTGCGCAACGTCGAGATGACGGCGCCGTATTTCCATGACGGATCGGCCGGCCGGCTGGCCGATGCCGTGCGGATCATGGGCCAGGTCCAGCTGGGGACGGAGCTCGGGGAAAGCGAGATCAAGGACCTCGTGGAATTCCTGAAGTCCCTGACCGGGCGCATCCCGGCCGCGGCGCTCGAGGTGCCGATCCTTCCTCCCGACGACGCCGCCGCCGCATCAGCGGCCCCGGTCCCCGGTCCCGATCAGGATCCCGGATCCGTCAAGGAGAGGGTCAAACCTGCTCTTTTCGGTAAAAAGTAGGTTTGACCCTCTCCTTCTTTTTTATTAGCATACGGCCGAAAGGCGGCCGCATGCTGAAGAAACACCCCCGCGCCCTGGCCTTCATCTTCTTCACCGAGATGTGGGAGCGCGTCGGCTTTTACACGCTCATGGCCATCCTTGTCCTCTACATGGACAAGGTCCTGGGCTGGTCCGACGCCCGCAAGGGCGATTATTACGGGCTCTTCCTGGCCCTGTGCTATTTCGTGCCGCTTCTCGGCGGCTGGCTCGGCGACAGGGTCATCGGCCAGATCCGGACGGTCCGGGCCGGCGCCTTCCTCATGGCCCTCGGCTATGTGGGGCTGGCCGTGTCAGGTCCGGGCCGAGTGGGCCCGTTCTACATCGGGCTCCTCCTCATCGGCATCGGGACGGGGATCTTCAAGGTCAACATGGCCGTCCTCGTCGGCAACCTCTACGCCGGGAGGCCCGAGCTCAAGGACGCCGGGTACAACATCTTCTACATGGGCGTCAACCTGGGGGCCATGGTCGCCCCGCTCGTCGCGACGCTCAACAACGCCGTCTTCCACAGCTACAATCTCTCGTTCTGGGTCGCCGCGGTGGGCATGGTCTTCGCCCTGATCATCTTCCGTGCCGGCGAATCCGCCCTCCGGCCCGTGGACTGCAAGCTCGGTGCCGGCGCTGCGGCCGTCGCGCCCCTCCGCCGCCGGCGAAGGCCCTTCCCCCCGCCGCCTGCCCCGCCGTGGACAAGCGGGAGGAGCGTCAGCGCATCGCCACCCTCGTTATCCTCTTCCTCATCGTCATCTTCTTCTGGGTCGCCTTCTACCAGAACTTCTTCGGCCTGACCCTCTTCGCCGAGCGGTCGACCGTCGTCCTGAAATGGCTCCGGCCCGAGACCTATCAGTTCTTCGAGCCCTTCTTCATCCTGGCCCTGACCCCGCTCCTCCTCGCCCTCTTCGGCCGCCTGAACCGGAAGGGCCGGGAGCCCTCGACGCCGGTCAAGATCCTCCTCGGCATGCTCATCATGAGCCTGGCCATGTTCATCATGGTCTGGGCCTCGCTCGCACGGCGGCAACCGGGACCAGAACATCATGTCGCCGGGCTGGCTCATCGGGACGTACTTCATCGTCACGCTGGCCGAGATCCTCATCTCGCCCATGGGCCAGTCGTTCGTCTCCAAGGTCGCCCCGCCGCGGATCGCGGGGCTGATGATGGGCGGCTGGTTCGCGGCGACGGCCGTCGGGAGCTACGGCAGCGGCCTGCTCGGCAAGTCCTACAGCCGCCTGGCCCATCACGAGTTCTTCCTCATTCTCGCGGCGCTCATGATCGCGGCCGCCGTCCTGGTCGCGCTCTCGCTCAAGAAGCTGAAGCGCTTCGCCAGCTGATCACCGGAGGAGACACATGACCCTCATCCAGGAAAAGGTCGGACAGGCCGCCGCACTGCTCAAGGAGTTCGGCGTCGATTGCTGGATCACCTTCACCCGCGAGAGCGAGATCTGCGGCGACCCCACGCTCGTCTTCCTCGCCCCGGGGCCCGTCACCTGGCATTCGGCCTTCATCGTCTCGGCCGACGGCCGCGCGCGGGCCGTCGTCGGGCTCTACGACCAGAAGGGCATCGAGGAGACCGGGGCCTACGACAAGGTCCTCGGCTACGTCACGGGCATCAAGGAGCCTCTCCTCGCCTACTTGAAGGAACTCGATCCGAAGACGATCGCCGTCAACTACTCGCAGGCGAGCGAGATCTGCGACGGCCTGACCCACGGCATGTACCTGACGCTCCACGAATTCCTGGCCGAGTCCGGGATGGCCGACGCCTCGTCCCGGCCGAGAAGATCGTCTCGGCCCTCCGCGAGCGCAAGTCCGCCGCCGAGGTCGGCTGGATAAAGCAGGCCGTCCAGGCGACCGAGGAGATCTTCGAGCTCGCCGGCGGATTCATCGCCCCGGGCCGGACCGAGAGCGAGATCGCCGCGTTCATCCTGGCCGAGGCCGAGCGCCGCAAGCTGCCCACGGCCTGGGGCCGCGCCACGTGCCCGGCCGTCTTCACCGGTCCCGACACGGCCCAGGCCCATTACTCGCCGACAGGCCGGACGGTCGAGCCCGGCCACGTCCTCAACATGGACTTCGGCGTCAAGGTCGAAGGCTACTGCTCGGACATGCAGAGGACATTCTACATCCTCGGACCGGGCGAAAAGGCGGCTCCGGGCGACGTCATGAAGGGCTTCCGCACGATCCTCCGCGCGGTCGAGGAATCGAAGGCGGCCATGAAGCCGGGCGTCGAGGGCCGGGCGATCGACGCCGTCGCCCGCTCGATCGTCGTCGGGGCCGGCTACGCGGAATTCCCGCACGCGCTCGGCCACCAGGTCGGCCGCTTCGCCCACGATGGCACGGCCCTTCTCGGCCCGGCCTGGGAAAAGTACGCCCAGAAGCCGTTCCGGAAGCTCGAGGAAGGCATGGTCTTCACGATCGAGCCGCGGCTGACCGTCCCCGGCCGGGGCGTCGTGACCATCGAGGAGATGGTCGTCGTGACGCGCGACGGCGCGGAGTGGCTGGGCCGCCCGCAGAAGGACATCGTCCTCGTCAAATGAGGGACAGGTACCCGGGGCTTCGGCGGCTGGCGCGCATCTCGCTCCCCGTGGCGGCTCTTGTGCTCGTCGCCTCTCTCTTCATGCGCTACCGCCTCCCCGATAAGGGCCTTGCCGCCGAGCCGCTCCTTCAGAATCCCGTTCAGACCAAGGACGGCGTCCCCGAGCCGTTCGAGGTCACGCGCAAGGGCTTCACTTACACGGTCACCCCTCTCTTCAGCTATGAGCTGTGGGGGATGATCGTCTCCTATCATCACTCCTCCTCGTTCATCGATGTCTCCCATAAACAATGGAACGACTATCTCAACACCAAGGACATCTGCGTCATCTGGGGCAAGAACGTCGAGACCGGCGTCTATGGGCGCATGACCTTCAGGAACCGCGATTTTACCTGTTATTATCGCTACCCGGACCGGGAGACGGGTGCTCTCTTCACCGAGAACTGCCTGTCCAACAACCACCTGCTCCCTGCAGATCCACTCGTGGCGGACGCCGTTCTCAAGGCCCGCACGGGCGACCAGGTCCATTTCAAGGGCTGGCTCGTCTCCTACAGCATCAAGGGGGCGCGCTATTCGCGCGGATCGAGCACGGTCCGCAACGACCGCGGCAACGGCGCTTGCGAGGTCGTCTACGTCACCGAGTTCGAGGTCCTGCGGGAAGCCAACACCGCCTGGCGCACGCTCCACAAGCTCTCCCTCGTCCTGGCCGTCCTTTCGATCGCCGCCCTTATCTTCATTTGACCGGAGGTCTTCCGTGGGAAAACGCCTGAGTCCATCGATCCTGGTCCTCCTCATTCTTTCTGCCGGCATTGATGCGGGAGGGGGACAGCCGTTCCCGCGGCTCGAGGGCCCCTGCCTGGGGCAGAAGCCGCCGGGGATGACACCTCAGCCCTTCGCGCCGGGGATCATCACGACCGACGAGGAAGAGGGAAGCTCCGGCTTTGCCCTGAACGGGACGGCATTCCTCTTTCAGAGGTTCCGTGACCGCCGCTGCTTCACCTATATCACGCGCCTGGTCGACGGCGTCTGGACCGCTCCCGAGCTCATCCCTTTCTGGGAGACCATGGCCCACAACGGGGACTTCGTCTTTTCGAGCGACGACAAGACGATGCTCTATCAGGTCAAAACGGAAAGGGAAGGCCCGTTGGCGTCCGATATCTGGAAGGCGGAGCTCAAGGCCGAAGGATGGGGCGACCGGGCTCCCCTGCCCGCACCGGTCAATACCCCGGACGACGACGAGAGCTTCGCGTCCGACACGGCCGGCGGTGACCTCTATTTCTTCAGCAACCGCTCCGGCGGGAAAGGCCGGTTCGACCTCTACATGTGCCCCTTCAAGGATGGCAAGTACGGCGCGGCGGCCAACATAGGATTGCTGAACACGGACTCCAACGAGTGGGATCCGTTCATCGCTTCGGATGGAAGCTATCTCCTCTTCTGTTCCACGAAGCCGGGAGGATCGGGCGGGGACGACATCTACATCTCCTTCAAGGGCCAAGACGGCCATTGGGGGCCGCCCAAGAACCTGGGCGAGAAGGTCAATTCTGCCGGCTCCGAGAATCGCCCTTATGTCACCCGCGACGGGAAATATTTCTTTTTCACATCGACGCGAAACGGGAGCAGGGACACGTTCTGGGTCCGGGTCGAGTTCTTGGACCGCTTCAAAAGCTGAAGCGAGTTTGACGGCGAAAGGCGGTTTGGTCTAGAGTGCCGGGTGATGTCGACCTGGCGATCGCAAGAACACCGGCGTCACGGATTTCTCGATCCGCGCCTGGCCGGGGCCTTGATCGTCCTCCCGCTCATCTTCACGACGATGTGCGCGCCGGGGTCCTCCGCCCGGCCCGCTTCGCGCCCCGTCCAGCTCAGCCCCTGCGGGCGGGCATTCGTTTTCGTCGATCACGGCCGCCCGGCGGCCAGGATCGAGATCCCCGAGACCGCGGGCACCGTCGAGCGCCGGGCCGCCGAGATCCTGCGCTCTTCGATCCTCAAGATGACCGGGGTCGACCTGCCCGTTCTCGCGGCCGGGGAACCGGGCAAACCCGGGGTCGCCGCCATCGGCTTTCCTCCGAAAGATCTTCCTCCCGTTATCGCCTCCTCGCTCTCCTCTCTCCGCCCGGACGGCTTCCTCGTCGGCACGTCCACCGGCAATCTTTACGTCGCGAGCGGGGGCGGCAAAGGCGCCATCTACGGCATCGTCCACCTGCTCGAGAAATACTTCGGCTGCCGCCGCTACAGCCCCACGGCGGAGGTCTTTCCGCCCTGTGACGACCTCGCCCTCGGTTGCCTCTTCGAGGCCGACAACCCGGTGAACGACGTGCGCGTCGTCAACGGCGAATTCGCCCTCGACGCCGACTATCTCGACTGGATGCGGCTCCACGACCATCGCGACCTCTACGGCACGGGCTATTACGTCCACACCTTCCAGCGTCTCGTGCCCTGGCAGACCCATTTCGCGGCGCACCCCGAGTACTTCGCCCTGATGAACGGGAAGAGGATCATCGACCAGCCCTGCCTCTCGCGGCCCGAGGTCTTCGACATCGCCGCGGCCAAGCTCCGCGAGGACATGGCCGCCGAGCCCGACAGGAAGATCTGGTCGATCAGCCAGAACGACAATACCTCCTACTGCCAATGCCCCGCGTGCCTCGCGGCGATCGATGAGGAAGGATCGCCCGCGGGCCCCGTCCTCCGCTTCGTGAATCGCGTCGCCGCTCTCTTCCCCGACAAGACGATCTCGACCCTGGCCTACCAGTATTCGCGCCCGGCGCCCCGACTGACCCGACCGGCTCCGAACGTCGAGGTCATGCTCTGCACGATCGAGCTCAACCGGAGCCTGCCCATCGCCGAGGACCCTTCGAGCGCCTCGTTCGTGCGCGACATCGAGGCCTGGAGCCGCATCTGCGGCCATCTCTATCTCTGGGATTACACGGTCAATTTCTCCCACCACGTCTCCCCGTTCCCCAACCTCCACGTCCTCCAACCCAACATCCGGTTCTTCGTCGACCACGGCGTCCGCAAGCACTTCCAACAGTCCAACACGGGCCCCGGCCACGAGGCGAGCGAGCTCAAGGCCTACCTTCTGGCGCGCCTTCTCTGGAACCCGCGGGCGGACGTCGACGCCGTGACCGAGGATTTTCTCGCCGGCTATTACGGAAAGGCCGGCGGGCTCATCGGCCAATACACCAAGTCCCTTGGCGCGGCGCTCCGGAGGTCCGGGGCCAGGCTCGACATCTACGAGCCCCCGGCCGTCCACGCCGGCGATCATCTTTCCGCCGCTGACGTCGCATCCTATAATGCCCTCTTTGACAGGGCCGAAGCCGCCGCGGCCGGCGACCCCGAAATCCTGGTCAGGGTCCGGACGGCCCGCCTGCCCCTGATGTACGCGATGCTCGAGATCGGCAAGAACGACATGTTCGGCCCACGCGGATTCTACAAGGAGAAGGACGGACGCTTCGTCCCCGAGCCCGGCATGGTGCGCCTCATCGACAACTTCTACGAACGGTGCCGCGCGGGCGGGGTCCGGACGCTCAACGAGTCGGGCCTGACGCCGGAAGCCTACCGCGACGGCGTCTTGCGCTTCATCGACGTCCAGGTCGAGGGAAACATCGCCTTCCGCAGGCCGGTCGCGGCCGACCCGCCGCCCTCCCCGAAATACGCCGGGGGCGACCCGGCCGTGCTGACGAACGGCGTCCGCGGGGCGAGCGATTTCAAGGTCCACTGGCTGGGCTGGGAGGGCGTCGACGCCACGCTGGTCCTCGATCTCGAAAAACCGTCATCAGCCCGGGAGATCGCCTTGAGCACGCTCTCGGACGAGCGAAGCTGGATCCTCCATCCCCACAGCGTTACCTGTTCAGTCTCCTCCGACGGCCTCTCGTTCCGCGAAATCGGCACGAAAACGCTGACAGGAGACCACCGGGGGGAAGACAGCGTCCGCGTGTTCTCCTGGTCGGAAGATATGACGGACGCGGGTTCCTTCGGCCAAGTCCGCTTTGTCCGTTTTCGCATCGAGGGGACCAAGCGCTTGCCCGACTGGCACCCCTCCGCCGGCGGCCTGTCCTGGATCTTCGTCGACGAGGTCGTCGTCCGCTGAGTTCTCCTTTCTTCCAGCCTTTTTAGCCTGTTCAAGCCCTCTTTGGCCCGTCTTTTCTTGCAGGAAAGAGAGCGTCTGGTATAATAGACCGACGACTAAAGGTTAGATGAAAGAAAAAGACTGTCCCCCTAAGGGTTTTGAGGCCCCGGGCCGCCGGCGGTTCCTCGGCTTGGGCATGGCCGCGCTCGCCCTGCCTTTCATGAGCCGCCTCAGCGCGCTCGCCTCCCCAGGCCCCCTTGACGGGGGGCTTCCCCTCGACCGCGACCTCTCGTTCTTCAACACGCACACCGCCGAGTCGGCTGAGGTCGAGTACTGCCAGTCGGGCTGTCTCGTGCCCGCATCGCTCGAGAAGATCAACCACATTCTCAGGGACACCCGCACGGGTGATATCAAGGACATCGACGTCGGGCTCTTAGACCTTCTCCATCGCCTCACCCGGGCGCTCTCGATAGGCAATCCCTTCCACGTCATTTCCGGCTACCGCTCGCCCGCGACAAACACCTACCTGCGAATGCACGGCGGAGGGGGCGTTGCCGCCAACAGCCTTCACCTCGTCGGCAAGGCCATCGATATCCGCGTCCCGGGGATCAAGCTCCGGGACCTCTACCGGGCCGCCGTCGGCCTGCGGGGCGGAGGCGTGGGGATCTATCCCGGATCGGATTTCGTCCACGTCGACGTCGGCCGCGTCCGGACCTGGTGAGCCGGGCTACTCAGCGGCGACCGATACGCGTTCCGCAAGCGCCCCGTCGAGGGCCGCATCCCTGAGATAGATATCTTTCCGGAACTGGATCCGCCCGTCCCCCCCGAGCCACGCCGTCCAGTAAAGGACATGGACACCCAGGGCGTTCTTCCGGAGGAGGATGATCTGCGTCTCCCCGGAGGCCATCGCCTCCTCGATCTTCTCCCTCGGCCAAGCCGGATCGTCGCGGAGCACGTAGGCGGCGAGGTCGAGGGGCCTCTCGACCCGGATACAGCCCGAGCTGAGGTTCCGGGCCGCCCGGGTGAAGAGCCCGCGATCGGGCGTATCGTGGATATAGACGTCGAACTTGTTCGGGAACATGAACATGATCCGGCCGAGAGAGTTCTGAGGGCCGGGGTCCTGACGGAACTTGTAGGACAGGCCTTCCGGCTTGACCTGCGACCAGTCGATGTCCCCGGGATCGATCTCCCGTGCCCCCTCTCTCCAGTTTTCAAAGATCCGGATCCCCTTCTTCCGGAGGTAGGCCGGGTCTTTCTGGATATGGGGCAGGATGTCCTCCCGGGCGAGCGTCGGAGGCACGTTCCAAGGGGGGTTGAGCGTGATGGTGGACATCCGGCCGCTGAAGTCCGGCGTCTGCCGGTAGTCCCGGCCAACGATGGCCTGCATGGACATGACCGCGCTGCCGGCTTCGTATACGCTCACCCGGTAATCGGCGACATTGACGAGGACGTACTTCTCGCCCAGGTCCTGGGTGATCCAGCGCCAACGCTCGAGGTTGGCCCGGATCTGCCTCAGCCGCTCGGCGGCGGACACGTTCAGGGCGGACGCCGTCTCGGCGCCGGCGGCGCCGTCGGGGTCGAGGCCGTGGCGGCGCTGGAAGGCCTTGAGCGCGCTCTCGAGGACATCGTCGAAAAGGTCCGCCTCTTCGGGCTTCGCCGCCCCGGCTAAGTCGCCCATCGCCGAGAGGGTCCGCCTGAGGGCGCCGACCCGGGCGTCGCGGTCGCCATTGACGAGCTTCGGGCCGGGCGGGAATCCCGGCCATCCTCCCGCCGCGACGACGGCGCCGTGTTCGCGGTAGGCCTTCCGAAGGCCGCGGTAAACCGCGTGGCCGGGCCGCAGGGAGTCGAGCGCGGCGGGGATGTCCTTGGCCGCCAGGCCCTTCTCCAGGACGGCCGACAGGTCCTCGACGCGGCCCTTGACGAGCCAGACGGACTGGATCGTTTCCGGGTCGACCTGGCCGTGAACGAGATGCGAGCCGCAGAGGAGAAAGCCGTCCGTGAGGAGCATCTCCAGGTCGGCGAGGGACTCCGGCGGCACCCGCCGCGGGTCCTTGGCCCGCGCCGCATCGATCTCGGCGATCAGGGATTCGAGGGCGGCCAGATGGTAATTCGCCGGGTCGAGGCCATCTTCAGTGACGAGGCGCAGGGCCGCGATTAGACCGCGTGCGTCGCCGAGCGTGAGGGCGTCGTCGATCCAAGCCGGCCGGAAATCCCGGGCCCGATAAAATCCAGGCAGCACGTCGGAACCGCAGACCCGGTCGCGCCGGCAGTAGACGGGCCCTTCCGAGCCGTCCGGACCGACACGTTCGACGAGGACCGCGCGCGCCGATTCGCCCCAGGATATGGCCGGCGGCCTGCCGCAGGACGCGGCAACGCCGACGACGGCAAGAATGGCGAGGGCCGAGGCGCGCGCGGCTGTTCTGAGAGCTCTCATCATGACCTGCCTAACACCCCATTCTACCTGGGGCGGCGGGGAATTTCCACACCGGGCCGGCCGCCGGCACTTGACTAACCTGGGCGGCTCACCTATCGTGGTCGCATTCGTACCCAGGGAGAGCGAGGCTTATGAGCACCGAGCTAAGGAAGTCCGGCATCGACATCATCGGGGACATCCCCTGGGGCATGCATTTCTGCCAGTTCTACCGAACGCCCCAGGACCTCCTGGACATCCTCGTCCCCTATTTCGCCGCCGGCCTCGCGGCTAACGAGTTCTGCATGTGGATCACCTCCGCGCCCCTGGACAAGGCCGCCGCGGAAAAGGCGCTGGCCGAAGCCGTGCCGGGATTCGAACAGTACGTCCGCGACGGCCGGATCGAGATCATCCCCCATGACGCGTGGTACCTCGCCGGAGGGGAATTCGATTCGAGGCTGGTCCTCGACGCGTGGGCCGCCAAGCTCCGCGAGGCCCGGGCCCGCGGCTACGAGGGCCTCCGGCTGAGCGGCAACACCTTCTGGCTCGAGAAAGAGGACTGGCGGGCCTTCACCGACTACGAAGCCGCCGTCGACGAAGTCATCGGAAAGAGCCGGATACTGGCCCTCTGCACTTATTCGCTCGATCGCTGCGGGGCGAACGAGGTCCTCGACGTCGTCCGCAACCATCGCTTCGCCCTTGTCCGGCGGGAATCGCGGTGGGAGGTCATCGAGAGCGCCGAGCGCGCAAAGTCCCGGCAGGTCGAAAAGCGCCTGGCCCAATTCCCGGAGCAGAATCCCAATCCGGTCCTTCGCGCCGACGAGAGCGGGCAACTCCTCTATGCGAACCCGGCGGCCCAGCGCTTCCTCGCCGCATTCGGCGGTGCGGCCACGGGTCCCCTGCCGCCCCCCATCGAACGGCTCGCCCTCCAAGCCTCCGATCAAGAAGAGGCCATCCAGGCCGAGATCGACGACGCCGCGGGTCGATTGTATTGGATCACCGCCATCCGCCCGCCGGAAGAGGCCTACGTCAATCTCTACGCCCACGATATCACAAAGCGCATGCGGGCCGAGAGCGCCCTGCGCGAAAGCGAGGCAAAATACCGAAGTCTCTTCGAATCCATGACCGAGGGCTTCGCCCTGTACGAGCTTATCGAGGACGAAGAGGGGCGGCCGGTCGACTGGCGCGTCCTCGAGGTCAACGACGCTTACACCCGCCACACCGGGATCGCCCGGGAGGCGATCGTCGGCGGGCTCATTGGCAAACTCTACCCGTCCGTCTACACGGAATACCTGCCCGTCTTCGCCCGCGTCGTGGCCACTCAAACGCCGATCGACTTCGAGACCTACGCGAGGGCTCTCGATCGGCACCTTCACATCGTCACCTTTCCCCTGGGCGGGCGTCGCTTCGCCAGCATCGTGGAGGATATCAGCGCGCGCCGGAGGGCCGAACAGGCTCTCAAGGCCGGCGAAGAGAGATACCGCGCCCTGTTCAACAACATGACCGAAGGATTCGCCCTTCATGAGGTCGTCACGGACGACGCGGGGCGCGTCGTCGACTACGTCTTCCTGGACGTCAATCCCGCTTTCGAGCGTCTGACGGGCATGCGCCGGGACGATGTCATGGGCAGGAACGTCCGGGAGGTCTTGAAGGACATCGAGCCCGACTGGATCGAAACTTATGGGCGAGTGGCCCTGACCGGAGAGCCGCTCACGTTCGAGCGCTACTATCCGGAGCCTCTCTGCCGCTGGTTCGAGATCTACGCCTACAGCCCCGCTCCCCTCCAGTTCGCGGTCGTCTTCATGGACATCTCCTCGCGTAAGCGGACCGAGGAGGCCCTCCGCGAAAGCGAGCATCGGCACGAAAGATCCCAGGAGATCGCCCACCTCGGCAGCTGGGAGCTCGACGTCCTCGCCGACCGATTGACCTGGTCGGACGAGGTCTTCCGGATCTTCGGTTACGAGCCTCAGGCATTCGATGCGACCTACGAGACTTTTCTGGCCGCGGTCCACCCGGACGACCGGAAGGCCGTTGACGCGGCTTATCTGAGTTCACTGCGTGAAGGATGCGGCGGATACGAGATCGAGCACAGGGTCGTCCGCCGGGACACCGGCGAGGTCCGGAGCGTCCACGAGAAGTGCGAGCATGTCCGGGACTCTTCGGGCCGGATCGTGCGTTCCGTCGGGATGGTCCACGATATCACCGAGCAAAAGCAGGCGGAGTCCCTGCGACGGGCTCTGGCCGAACAGGAGCGGCTGCGCCTCGGGGCGGCGGTCGAGCTGGCCTCGGAGGCCGTCGTCATGGCCGACCCGAACGGCCGGATCCTCTACGTCAACGCCGCTTTCGAGAGGATCAACCGCCTCCGCAAAGACGCCGCGGCCGGCCGGAGTTATTTCGATCTCGTCGCCGGCGACGCGGGAGCCGCGGCATTCCGTGCCGCTGTCCAGCACGGCGAAAACTGGAACGGTCACATCACCCTGGCGCGGCCCGGCGAAAGGGCGGTCGAGCTGGAGGTCGTCGCGACCCCCGTCAAGGACCCCCCCGGCATCCTCATCACAGAGCGGGACATCACCCAGGAGGTCATACTCCAGGAGCAGGTGCGTCAGGCCCAAAAGATGGAGGCCCTGGGGACCCTGGCCGGAGGCATCGCCCACGATTTCAACAACATCCTGGCCGCCATTACGATCAACACCGAGCTGGCCCTCCTCGACACCGAGGAAGGCTGCCCGGCCCGGGAATCCCTGCCGCTCATCCTTCGGGCGGCCGAGCGGGGCAAGGAGCTGGTCAAGCAGATCGTCACCTTCAGCCATCATAAGGAATGGGAGAGGAGCCCCCTCCGCATCGCCCCCGTCGTGCAGGAAGCCCTGCAGCTCTTCCGGGCCACCCTGCCCGGGACCGTCGCCGTGCACGAGGCGATCCGCGCCGGCGACGCCACGGTCGAGGCCCACCCCGCGCAGATCCACCAAGTGCTTTCGAACCTGTGCCAGAACGCCTCATTGGCCATGAAGGGCAAGCCGGGCCGGTTGGAGGTCAAGCTCGATACGGTCCACGTGGACGCCGCGATGGCCTCCCGGCATTCCGGCCTCAAGCCCGGTCCCTATGTGCGACTGGCGGTCGCGGATTCCGGCTGCGGCATGCCGCGGGAGGTCCTGAACAGGGTCTTCGAGCCCTTCTTCACGACCCGAAGCCAGGGCGAAGGGAGCGGGCTGGGCCTGTCCGTCGTCCACGGCATCGTCCGAAGCTACGGCGGAGCGATCACGGCCTACAGCGAGGTGGGCAAGGGCAGCACCTTCAGCGTCTTCCTGCCTCTCCTGTCTCAGGGAGCGCAGCCGTCCGAGGCCGCAGCCGCCCCGGCGGCCGAGACCGGCAGCGAGCGGATCCTGCTCGTCGACGACGATGCGGGTCAGCTCAAGAGCCTGGCCCGGATGCTCGAACGGCTCGGCTACAAGATCACGGCCCGGTCCTCCGGACGGACCGCGGCGGCGGCGTTCAAAAAAGACCCGGAGGCCTTCGATCTGGTCATCACCGACCAGACGATGCCGGGGACGTCGGGGATCGAGCTGGCCCGGGACCTCGTCAAGATCCGGCCGGACATCCCGATCATCCTCAACACGGGTTTCAGCGAGAAGGTCAACGGCGAGACCGTCGGCAGGGACGGGATACGGGCCTTCATCATGAAGCCCTTCACGGCCCAGGAGCTTTCAGGGCTCATCCGGAAAGTCCTCGCGGACGGAAGCTGAGGCCGCGCCGGAAGGCGCACCCGGCATCAGGCGACGTAGGGGATCGTCTGCGGGCCCTCGGGCATGATGCAGATCGAGACGCTGGGGCCGTAGGTCTCCGCCAGATCAGCGATCGTGTCCTCGATGCGGCGGCACGGCTGGAGGAGGGCGGCGCGGATCTCGTCGTCCGTCAGGCCGTCCGATCTCACGTAGATCGCGGCTTTCTGTTGGATCAGGGCCTGGATATGGGCCTGCCATTGGTCCTGCTCGAGGAATCCGGGTGCGCAGATCTTCCGCAGCAGCTCTTGAGGGGTTTTTGATTCTCTCAGGATCTTGCCGTAAAGGCCGTGCTCCGGGACGCCGTCCCAGCAGCTCGTGGCGATGATGATGGCTCCGCCCGGCCGGACGACCTGGCCGGCCGCCCGCATGCCTTTGACCGATTGATAGAGGTTGATGTCGAGCGGGTAGCCGGAGTTCGTGGTGACCACGATGTCGAACGGCTGGGCGACGGGCACCATGGCCGAGCGCTTGACGAAGGCGCAGCCGGCGGCATGGGCCCGGTCGAGATCGCCGGCGAACACGCCCGTCACGGCCTTGTCGCGGTTGAGCGTCACGTTGAGCAGGAACAGGCGTCCGGCCTGTCCGGCGACTTCCCTCACTTCCTCCCAGATCGGGTTGCCGTGGGTGACGCCCCAGATCGCGTTCGGGTGCCCGACCATGCCGGCGTCGTGATTGCCGAGCACGGTGCGCTGGCCGGCCATGCCCGGCATGATGGCCTTCCCGCCGCCGGAAAAGCCGGCGAAGAGGTGGGGCTCGATGAAGCCGGTCAGGACCTTCAGCTCGCAGCGCATGAGCTCCGCGTTGAGCCAGGTTTCGTGGCCCTTCGATGTCACGCCGACGCGGACCTGGGTCGCCGGCTCGAAAGTGTTGTTCTGGACGATGCGGCGGCTTTCGAAGATCCCGTCGCCCAGCATCTTCCGCAGCTCGGCTTCGGTGTTCGGCCGGTGCGTGCCCAAAGCGTTGAACAGCGTCGCCTCGACGCCGGGAATGGCGTCCAGGACCTCGAGCACGGCCGAAAGGAGCAGCGGATTGGGGGCCGGACGGGTGATATCGCTGAAGACGACCCCGACCCGCATGCCCGGACGGACGAGCTCGCGGAGGGGCGGCGAGCCGACGGGGGCTTCGAGGGCGGCACGGATAGCGGCCGCCGGATCGGCCAGCGGCGGAACGAAGACGGGCTCGACGACCGTGGCGTTGAGTGCGTCGTCGAGCTCGAGCGGCAGCCCGTCCTTCCCGTAAGCCAGCTTGATGCGCATCTCGGCTATTCTATCAAATCGGGGACACAATGCCATTTTCCGATTTGAGGAATGTCCCTCTTGGGCGGCAAACGAAAATGGGGACGCTTCTATTTTTCGCGACGAAAAATAGAAGCGTCCCCATTTTCCCGCCCATTCTCCCCGTGCGTGTCCCCCTCCTCACCGTTTCGCCGGCTGCAGCCGGAACAGTCCCGAGCCGTGAAACGGCACGACCGGGGCGAATTCGCCTCTAACGACGCCGACCGGCTGGCCGCTCCAGACGTCCATCACGGCGACGGGGCCGGAAAACCCAAGGTCCGACAGCCGGACCAAGATCGGGATACCCGGGTCCAGTCCCTTCTCTTCCCTGTCGCTCACATTGAACACAGCGACGTATTTGGCCCCGTCCGCCGGGTCGTCAGCAGTCCAGGCCGCGAGTCCGTTGGCGTGAAAGAGCTGGCGGTTGTTGCGGCTCTTCTGGTTGACAGCCAGGACCCCGGCATTGGTGATGAGCGAGAGCGTCCAGGCGTCGCTCGCAGGGAGGTGTCCGCCGAACATCATCTGGCTCCGCGAGATCGCCCACAGCGTCATGATCGTCCGCTGTTCGTCGCGGCTCAGGAAATTCGGCACGTCCTCGCGGCCGCCGTGGGAAGCCATGTCGAAATAGCCCGGGTTCCTCGTGACATTCTTGGACCAGCCCTCGGGCAGGAACCGGAGATGCCCGAGCGGCAGCATATCGGGCTCGGGCCAGTGGCCCGGACCGGTGTAGGGGGTCCAATCGTGGAGCCGCCGGAAGGCGGGCAGGACCTGGTCCCAGTAATCCCAGAGGTCGCCGAGCAGGCGCCACGCGTTGGCGTTCTCGACGAGCGCCTCGGCCCGCGAAAGCGGCATCGGCCCGTACGACAGGCTCAGCACGATGGGGCGCCCCGTCTTGTCGATGGCCCGCCGCAGCATGGCGATCTCCTCGCCGCGGTAGCAGAGGTCGTCGGCCTTGACGAAATCGACCTCCCACGCCGCGAGCTGCCTGAAGAGGGCGTCGTACCAATCCTGCGCGCCCGGCTTCTTGACGTCGACGCCCCACTGGTCCTCGTTCCAGTCGCAGAAATCCGCCTTGTCGGCGATGTCGGCGGCCCGGTAGCGCGACCCTTCGATGGGCGTGTTCCTCTCTACGGCCAGCCGCGGGATGCCTCGGACGATGTGGACGCCGAACTTCAGGCCCTGGCGATGGACGTGGTCGGCCAGGGGCTTGAAGCCGCGCCCTCCGGCCGATGAGGGGAATCTCGACGCGGCCGGGATGAACCGGCCGAACGCGTCGACCTCGGACTTCGAGCGGACCGGGTAATCGGGCCCGAGTCGCTGCGGCTCCGACCATTCGATGTCGACGACGACATAGCGCCAGCCGAGCGCGGCCAGCCGGGCGGCCATGAAATCGGCGTTGGCCTTGACCTCGTCTTCGGTGACGGCTTGGCCGAACGAATCCCAGCTGTTCCAGCCGAGCGGCGGCGTCAGGGCCCAGGCGTGGAATGGCCTGGCGACGGCGCCGACCGTCCCGCCTTCATCGGGCCGGCCCTTCCCGGCGATCTTGCGAATGAGCGCGGCTTCGCCTTCGCTATAGGGGGCGCCGTCCGGACGCAGGACATCGTGGAACCAGACCTGAGGCTCCGCTCCGCCTTCCTTCGAGCCCCAGGGGAAGATCGTCTGGGTCTTGCCCCTGACGAAGCCCCAGTTCATCGCCCCGACGTCCTCGCCCTTGAAGAGCGGCAGGATCTCCTCGAACCGGCTCCCGGCCGTCCGGGCCATGTATTCCGTGCAGACGAGCGGGCGGTTGTGGACCTTGAGCGCGGCGATCCTCTGCTCCGCATCCTCGCGGCTTCTGATAGGAGTGGAAGGAGATGATGTCGGAGCGTTCGAGCTGGAACCGGTTGAGCTCGGCGAGCTCTTTCGATTCGTCCCAGATGCCGGCCGTCAGCGGCTGGGACGGCGCGGCCGAACGGGCCCAGGCGAAAACGCTCTTGACCAGGGGCAGCGACTTCGATCCATAGTCCGAATTCCCGGGTTCGTTGTAAAGGTCCCAGGCCAGGACGCGCCGGTCGCCGCGGAAGAAGCCGACGACCCCGCGGGTGTAATCCTCGAGGACGCCCCAGCGGCCGGAGCTTTGGAGGAGGTCCGGCCCGGGGCATTGGACCCAGCCCGAATTGTGAACGCCCGGCCGCGGGGCCGGCTGCGGGCCGAGCGCGAATTTGGGATTCCAGCAGTCGTCAAAGAGGACGAACATCGTCCCGATGTGGTGCTTGTCGGCTATCTCAAGGAACCGCTCCAAGCGCCGGAGGAAGCCGCCCGCGTCCTGCTCCCACGGGAGATAATGCAGGAACACGCGCACGGCATTGAAACCGAGGTCCTCGGCCCAGCCTAGCTCCTGGTCGATGATCGCCGGATCGAAGGTTTCCGCCTGCCACATCTCAAGAGTATTGATGGCCGTCCGGGGGATGTAGTTGCAGCCGAGCGTCCAGGGCTGGCTGTCGGCCCACGTGCGGGCCTTGCCGGCCGTCCAGCGTCCGGGGGCTGTTAACGCGTCTTGGCCGGCCGCCGCCGCGCACATGATAACGACGGCCGCCGCGAGGGCGACAAATCGGGGACACAATACCATTTCCCCAATTCTTTTCTGAATTCTTCGCCGGATATTGTCCCTGAGAGGATCGATGCTGTGATTCACATCCCTACCCTATTTGTTTAGCCTTTGTAATTGGGGAATTGGTATTGTGTCCCCGATTTAATCTTTGTTAAACACCGACCAATTGGGATTCTGGCGCAGCGTCTCCAGCCTGAATGCCGTCGGCCAGGCGACGAGCCACTGGCTGACCGCGAACGGCTGGAGCCAGCGCGTGTGGAGGAACCCCTCGTCCTGGCTGCCATAGGGCCTCTTCTTGCCCATGACGACGAGGTCTCCGCCCGAGATGCCCATCGTGCCGTTGGCCCAGGCCGCCACGGCCCGTTCCCGCCAGACCGCCTTTCCGGTGAGCTGGGCCAGCTTGATCCAATCGTTGACGATGATCAGAGCGTACGGGTCCTGGTGATGATGCTGGGTCGAGACGGCCGTGCCGCCGAACGTGTCGAAGCCGAGCTCTCGGAGGACCGTTCCCTCGGCGAACGGCACGCTGTAGTGCCACTGCCAGGTGGCCAGGTAATAGGAAACGTCCTCGGCCCATTTCAGGTACTGGGCCTTGCCGGTGACGTCGTGGAGCTCGAGGGCGGCCTTGAGGAGCGGCGTCGCCGACTCCTTGTCGATGCAATAGGTGTCGAGGGCCCCGGCCGTCGTGAAGCCGTTGCGGACGAACTCGCCGATATAGAACGCGTAGGCCTTCTCCGCCCCTTGGAGGTAGGCGGCCTTGTGCGTCGCCCGGTAAGCCGTGACGAGGGGCGGGATGAGGAATGCGCCGATCGTGCCCTCGGGGTCGACGACTTTACCGTCGCTCGTCCAGGCCTTGCCGATGCGGCCGTCGGCCCGCATGGCCTTCAGGGCGAAGTCGCAGACGCCGAGCGCCGCCGCCCGGTACTCGGGCTTGCTCAGGCCGCAGCGCGCGGCCAGATCGAAGGCCTCGAAATAGCCCTGCGCGGCATGGCCGAGATTGCAGGCGTCCTGGACCTCGTTCTTGGGGTCCTCGAGCCCGATGAGGTAATCGTAGTGGCAGCGGAAGAGGCCGTTCTTCAGCCGGGCGTTCTTGAGCCACGTATCGAGGCATAGGATCCCCTTGTCGAGCGAGCGGCGCTCGTTCGACAGGAGATAGTCGTGAAGCATGGCGTTGGCCAGGGAGATATTTTGCCCGGCCCAGCCGATCTCGTACTTCCAGGACTGCCGCTGGACCCAGCCCTGCTCCTGCGGGTCCCAGCCGAGGCCGATGGAGAAGCCCTTGAAGCCCTTCTCCTCGGCCCATAGGCTGTCGGCGGCGAATTGGGCCCCGAGCTCCCAGAGCTCCTCCGGCTCGAAGCGCGGTTTCGGCGTCCGGGCGTTGAGCGACCAGGCGGCGTCGACAAGGGCATGCCAGCCGTGACGGGGCGTTGTGACCGCGCCGACGACGATCCAGGCCTTGAGCGCGATCGTCTGGCCGCGGGACACCCGAAGGTCGCCGCGATAGGCGTCCTGATAAGCGTCGCGCATGGCATAAACCTGGGGCGTCTCCTCCTCCGGCCAGACGAGCCGGTGGACGGTCTTGTCGGCGCGCGGCTCGAGCGAACAGGAAAAGCCGCCGATGAGCTGTCCGGGCGCGCTGAAGAGACCGACCGACCAGGCCTCGGACTCCGAGTAGGTCGCGCCGGGGATGGAGGTGCGATGGTAAGCGAAGGTCCAGGGCTGGCCGTCCTTGACGAAGCCCTTGGGCTCGAGGCCCGAGCCCCAGGCGTTCCCGTCGTACGATACGGCCGGGATGAGGCTGTAGCGCGACGGATAGAGCGCTTCGAGCTCCATGGTCAGCCGCGCCGGCCGGACGTAATCCTGCCCGCTGTAGCGGAAGGTCCGCGTCCACTCGAGGAGTCCGGGACGGACCTCGCGGACCGCGTCCTCCACCGTGAAGTTCTTTTCGGCGAAAGGAACGAGCGCCGCGACCGGCCGGCCGTCGGCGGCAAGCGTCAGCGACGCCCCGTCCTTGCGGACCTCGATCCGGCCCTGGGCCGCGACGAAGGCGACGGCGAAGACGAGGAGGCAGACGGCGAGAAAGGTCGTGCGTTTGATCATGCGGGGCTTCCCTCGGTCAGGAGTTTCGGATACACGTTCTCCCCGGGTTATACCAGAGGCCTCCCAAAAAGACAAGGCTTGGCCGGAGGGCACGGCTGGCCGCCGCCGGGCGGCGAATGCGCTTTGAAAAGCGCGGCCCTTGGGCTATGATGGGTGTGCTTTTCAGGATCCCCAGGAGGTCCGATATGCCCGTGTCCTATAGAGATCTCGGCCTCGCCAACACCAACGACATGTTCCGGCGCGCCTTCGCCGGGCGATATGCCGTTCCGGCCTACAACTTCAACAACATGGAGCAGCTCCAGGCCATCATCACGGCCTGCGTCGAGACGCGCTCGCCGGTCATCCTCCAGATCTCGAGCGGCGCCCGGAAGTACGCCAACCAGACCCTCCTCCGCTACATGGCCGAGGGAGCGGTCCGCATGGCCCGGGAGATGGAGAAGGCCAAAGGCGCAGACCACCCCATCCCCATCACCCTCCACCTCGACCACGGCGACTCGTTCGAGCTGGCCAAATCCTGCATCGAGAACGGCTTTTCGTCGGTCATGATCGACGGCTCGCACCTTCCCTACGAGGAGAACATCGCCATGACCCGCCAGGTCGTCGAATACGCCCGGCCGCTCGGCGTCTCGGTCGAGGGCGAGCTCGGCCGGCTGGCCGGCATCGAGGACGACGTCCAAGCCGACAAGTCGACCTACACCCACCCCGAGCAGGTCGTCGACTTCGTCAAACGGACGAGCGTCGATTCGCTGGCCATCTCCATCGGGACCTCCCACGGCGCCTACAAGTTCAAGCCCGAGCAGTGCACCCGCGACGAGCGGGGCATCCTCGTCCCGCCACCTCTGCGGTTCGACATCCTGGCCGAGGTCGAAAGGCAGATCCCCGGTTTCCCCATCGTCCTCCACGGCGCGTCGTCGGTCATCCAGGACGCCGTGGCCGCGATCAACAAGTACGGCGGCCAGATGAAGGACGCCATCGGGGTCCCCGAAGAACAACTGAGGCAGGCCGCCCGGTCGGCCGTCTGCAAGATCAATATCGACACCGACGGCCGCATGGTCATGACGGCCTCGATCCGCAAGGTCTTCTCTGAATCGCCCGGCGAATTCGATCCGCGCAAGTACCTCGGTCCCGCGCGAACCGCCCTCATCGAGATGTACAAGCGGAAGAACCGCGAGGTCCTGGGCTCGGCGGGAAGGTACGGGCAGGAGTTCTAGCCCGGGGTCGGGGGATCTTTGACCGGTCGGGGCGCGGAAAGCGAACGCAGACGCTCCCTGACCCTCTCGATCACCTTGGGGATCTCGTGTTTCGATAGCGACATGGCCAGGCCCTTCATCCCGAGAGGGACGCGCCCCGGATCCGTATACACCTGATAAAAAGCAAGAAGCCCCCCTTCGCTGAACCGCTCGACCTGCCAGTGGCCTGAGGTATCGACCACGGATTGGCTGAGGGGGACCTCCGGCCAAGGGAGTTTCTTCCAGTCGACCCGGAAGCCGTCATCCCCCCGGCAGACCGAGTACCTCAACCGGTAGCGGCGGTGGACGCCCAAAGGCAGCTTCAGGTATTGCTCGACGACCGAGACCGAATCGCTTTCATCGGTGACGACCGTTTTCTCAACGCGGGGCATGAACTCCCCGTGGCGCCGGAAGTCGGTGATGGTTGCCAGGGCATCCTCCAGGGTCGCGAGAAGGACACCGACGGCCTCAAATGTCCGGCCTTTCCGGTCGGGGCTGGGGATATCTCGCAGGATGATCTTGCCCTTGAGGACCTCGGCCCGCTCAATACTGGAAAGGGCCTGGCTTTCAACCTTCGGCGCGCTCGTCTGCCGTCGCATGCCGCGGGGCTCGGCCGCGACGGCGACTGCGAAGGCGGCACAGGCCAAGAGCGCAAAGAGGAGGGCGGCTCGAAACACGCGCGTTCATCTCCTTCCCAGCCCTATTCGGGCGGTTCCGGCATCATTCTCTTGTATCGGGGGCGGCAGCGCAAGCGATTCTTGGCCCGGAGCGGCCTTTCTTGTATATAATGAGCGAGAAAGGCGGTGCCGCATGAAAGATCATGTCAAGGTCATCGGGATCCTGTGGGTCGTCTTGGGGGTGTTCTGCCTGGGCTTGGCCTTCCTGGCCCTGCTTTTCTTTTTCGGCGTCGCCCAGATCCCCAACGTCGAGGACGTCGGGCCGGGCGCGCTGCGGATCATCGGGATCATCGCCAGCTCGTTCCTGGGCCTGATCGGCCTGCCTCAGATCATAGGAGGCCTGGGCCTCCTTCAGCATAGGGAATGGGCCCGCATCCTGATGCTGGTCGTCTCGTTCCTGAGCCTCGCCCACGTGCCGTTCGGCACGGCCTTGGGCATCTATTCGATGATCATTCTGTTCAATCCCGAGACGGTCCGGCTGTTCCAGGGCGGGACGCCCGCGCCGCCCGAGCCGGCAAAATAGCCAAGGACCTGCCGGGAAGAGGGTTTACTTTTTGACCGACGGGTCGGGCTTGAGACCGACCTTCTTGTAGAGCTCCCGCCGCCCTTCCTTGTCCCCGTCCATGATCTTGCGGGCGTACTTGGCCACGGCTTCGGCCTTGGCCCGGGGTACGACCACGACCCCGTCGCCGTCGGCCACGATAACGTCGCCCGGAACGACGAGGACGCCGCCGCAGACGATGGGCCGGTTGACGGACTCGAGCTCGTTCCTCCCGGGCCGGATGCCACGGCCGGTCCGCCTGAGGTAGAGCGGGACCTTCTGGGTGATGATCTCGTCGGTGTCGCGGGAGGTCCCGTCCGTGACGACGCCGACGCAGCCGAGGGATTGCCACTCGAGGATGTTATAGGACCCGATCGAGCCGACGTCGGTGCGGGGGGCGTCGTCGATGACGAGGGCCGTGCCCGGACGGATGAGCGGGGCGAACGATTCCGGCGAGAGCTTGTCGTACCAGTCCCCCGCCCAGGCGTCGTACGCCTCGGTCGCCAGGACGCCGGCCGCGGGCCTCTGCGTCGGGACGTAGCGGGCCGTGACGGCGATGCCGGCGAAGCGGTGGCCGAACGTCGCGGTATCGCGCCAGAGCGCGTGGATCTCCTGGTCCATGGTGCCGGTGTCGACGAGGCCGACCGAGTCCATGCCGTCGACGACGTCGGCGACCCTCAAGCCCTTGAACAAGGCCAGGACGGCCTTGTCCGCGGCCTCGGTGAAGGCCGGTGTCGCGATGTAGCCCCGGCCGGACCGGAGCGTGTCCGCGTCAGGCGCCTTCGCCGTCTGCGCGGAGACGGGACAAGACAGCGACAGAAGCAGCAGCCCGATGATGATGATCACGATGAACCCTCCTTCCGATTCTCCGGCGCCCCGCGGCGACGGCCCCCGGCCCTCTGGCCCCTAGATGAAGAGCTTGCCCAGCCCGACCAGGAAAAGCAGCGCCCCGAGGGCGAGAACGTACTTGAAGGGGATGGCCAGGCCTTCCTTGACGTGGACGACCCAGACGTCGCGGTCATAGCTCGCGCCCGTCTCGCCGCGGTACTTCTCCTTGATCTGCTCGACGACCTTCTGGATCGTGTCGAGCTTGGCTTGTTCGTTGACAATGGCGGCGCGTATCTCCTGCTGCTCGGCGGCGGTCAGGGTCCGCTCGTAGATCTTGTCCTCTGTCGAGAACCTCAGCGCACCGTCCACCTGAATGAAGAAGAGGACGAGAGGGATGCCGACGGCGAGGAGCATCAGGGAGAGCCCTTGATTGCGGCCGGTGCCCCTCCTCCGCGGCGGTTTGCCCTCCGGCATAAGCCGCGCGTCCCACTCGTCTCGCCGGGCGTTCTTTCTTGACATGGGCGGCCTCCTTCACAGGTTTTGTCGGGGCTCGGCGGATGCGGCCCCAAAATATCTTGTTTACAGGGGGGAAGTCAACGGCAACTTGGCGGGTAAGATGCCCCTGCCCCGGCAAGAGATCAAGGATGTCTACGGCTTGACGACCGTGGTCGCCTCGGCGCCCCTCGGCAAGAGAATGCTGACCACGACCCTCGTCGGCATAGCGCCGGAATTGACCGCCGAGTGAACATAGCCAGGGCCCTCCGTCCAGCTCTCTCCGGCTCTTATGACCCTCTGGCCGCCTTTTTCCTTTAAAGTCATCTCGCCGTTCAACACCACGCCGAACACAAAGCCGCCATGAGTATGGTCCGGGACGACCGCTCCTTTGGCAAAATCCATGATAATGGTCTGCAGGTCATAATCCCCGGCCTTGAGAGTAACAGGGAACTTGGCTTGATAGGTCGTGGTCGCGCGTTGCGGAGTGGTTTCGGCCGCATTGTTCATCGGGCATCTCCAATCGTTCTGAAAATTTGAGTCTCGGCCCTTCGCCGAATAACCAAGCAAGATATATGCCAGACTTCTGGTTCGAGTTCTACGTGGACATCGCGGGCACCTCGATTTGGCGTCCGCTGGTATCGGGAGAAATTGCGTTGCGCATTGACCCAACGCTCGCGCAAGAACGGCAAATCGGATAAGATGACCTCGTCGTGGTGCTTGCGATCGTCTGGGAACTCAGTCTGACGGAAGGATCACCGATAACGGCCTGACGACCAACACGACCTGGGACGGTGTCTGGAAATCTGCCGCTCGGAAGACAGAAACGGGCTGGACCGCCGAGATCGCCATCGAGCGTTTCGCAGCTTGAAGTACAAGCCGGGACGGCAGAGGACTTGGGGGCTCGGGCTCGCCCGGATCTTCCCCCGCCGCCTGGAAATCGACTGCTGGCAGGGCCTCGTGGATTCGCCCGACAAAGTGTCCCAGTTCGGACGCCTCACCGGTTTGGACCTCGAGCTGGCTTCGAAAAAGCTCCAGGTCATCCCTCATGTCGTGGGCAAGCTCGAGGATTGGAAGACGGTCGGGGCCGAGGCCGGACTGGATGCTCGCTACGCGTTCACCCAGTCGGTTTCCGGGAATCTCACTCTCAATCCGGATTTCGCTACCGTCGAAGCCGACCAGGAACAGATCAACCTGACCCGGTTCGAGCTGAGCCTTCCCGAAAAAAGGAACTTCTTCCTCGAGGGCTCTGAGATCTACAGCCAGAGGATCCGGCTCTTCTACTCGCGCCGGATCGGCGACATCTACGGCGGGGCCAAGGTTTATGGAAAAGCGGGGGGCTTCGAATTCTCGGGACTGACCGCGCAGGCGAAGCCAGATGCAGAACTGGGGACGGACTCGGCCAATTTCTCAGTTTTCCGGCTGAAAAAGGACATCTTCAAGGACTCGTTCGTCGGGTTCCTCGCCGCCAACAGGCTCGTCAACGGCCGGAACACGGGCACTGCCGGCCTCGATACATCCGTCAATTTCTCCAATACGTTTCACTTCACAGGACAGCTGGCGATGAGCTATGGGGACGTCAAAGGCAACAACGTCGCCTTCTTCCTCCGGCCCTCGATCGACACGGCCACGTTTCATTTCCATATCCGCTACTCCCAGCTCGGCGAGACCTTCGGCGATAACGCCAACGCCGTCGGGTTCGTCAGCGACGACAATCGCCGGGAGCTCGATTCCGCCCTGGAAAAAACCTTCTGGTTCAAGCGGGGTTTCCTCGAGAGAATCGATTACGGCTCGAATTACAACATCTACTGGGGACTTGAAGGCACGCTGAGGTCCTGGCAAATTGACCAGGGCGTGGTCTTCGATTTCAAGAATAAGCTCTCGCTCCAAGCCGATTACACCGAGGAATACAAACTCTTCGAGCAGGAGTTCCGGAACCGTGAAACTCAATTCACGATGGGATACAACACGCGCGAGTGGCAGTCGGCCAGCGTCGCCTACGCCTTTGGCCGCAACTTCGGCCTCAACTTCGATCTTGTCAAGGGAGCGGTTAATTACAGGCTCGTGAAGGACCTTTCTCTCGAATACGGCCTAACGCGCCTGGCGTTCAATCCGGACCCAGAAAGCGCCAGCACCTGGATCCACTCCCTTCGGACAACCTACAATTTCACGAACGACCTCTTCCTGAAGCTCTATTATCAGGTCAACTCGTCTATCGACAAAATGAGCATCCAGGCGCTCTTCGTCTACCGTTTCCAGCCGCCATTCGGCCTTATCCAGTTTGCCTACCAAAGGGGCTCGACGGTCTTCGGAGTGGCCGGGGAGCAAATAGACACCCTGTTTATGAAGATCGCTTACATGTTCTAGGACGAGAGCGAACCGTCGGGGATTTCTCGGCCCGGAAGACTGCTAAAGGAAGCTCGACGGCCCTTGACACTCTACAGTCTGTAGAATATCATAGAGGCATGAAATTATTAAGCCTATCGAGATATGGGAAATTAAGCCCCTTGTCCGAGGAGCTTGAGCGGCCCCTCATGGAAATCCTTTGGGCAGGCGGGCCCATGAAGGGAAAAGACCTCCATAAGGAGATCCGTCGGCACCGCGACATCGCTTACACGACGGCGCTGACGGTCCTTGACCGGCTGTCCAAGAAGGGCCTCATAAAGAAAGACCGAAAGTCGGGGACGATCCTTTTCACTCCGATGATTTCCCGCCAGGCCTACGAGCGGGCCATCACGGAGAGCTTCGTTCAGAGGGCCTTTGAGGTATCGCCGGACCTGGCCGTCTCGGCCTTCGCCGACATGTTCTCCAAAATGCCTGAGGCAGAGCTCGAGAAGCTCGGAAAGCTGCTCGAAGAGAAGAAAAATGGGGAACCTCAAGACTAAGACGTGGACGAACCCCGCTCTGCTCCTGGGTGGGCTGTCCCTGTTCTTCCTCCTGATCTCTTTTCAACTCTACCGGCATCCGGAAACGGCCCTTCTCTTCCTCTCTCTGCCGAGCCCGGCGGCTTTCAGCTGCAATCTTCGCTGCCTGGGAATCGTGCCCTTCCTGCAGGTTCTTGGAGAAACGGGCAAGGCGTTCATCCTCGTCTTCTTATCGGCGTCATTCCTTTATACCCTTTTCCGAACTGTTAAGATGATCTTGCGGACGATGACATTCGTCGAACGTGCCTCGCGTAGCGCGGTTCCGATCAACAGCGCCCTCAGAGTTCCCTCCGTAGAGAACGTCACGCTCTTCGAGGACCGCTCTCCGCTTGCTTTTACAGGCGGCTTCCTGAGGCCGCGGATCTTTCTGTCCACCAGGCTCATGGAGATACTAGACGAAAAAGAGTTTCGCGCGGTCGTCCTCCACGAGTCTCATCACCAAAGATCGAAAGACCCCTTGAAGGGCTTGGTTATCTCGTTCATATCGGACTTTTTGTTCTTCCTTCCGGTCAGCAGCTTCCTCAAGAGGACCTTCCATCTGACATCGGAGTTGACGGCGGACGCCTACTCCATTCGCTCTCAGTCCGACCCGCTGGACCTTGTCAGCTCGCTCTTAAAGGTCCAAAAACTCAACGGCCCGGCGGCTTCTTGGTTCTTTGACCCGACAGAGGTGAGGGCCAAGCAGCTGCTGGGCAAGCCTACGACGATATCGCTCCCTCTGAAGAAGGCCTTCTTCACCTTGGTCTTGCTGGCCATCACGGCCTTCATCGCGCTGGTTCCGGTCAAGAAAAGCGTGTCGTCACTGTTCATAAATCACGACAAGACGTGTGCCCTGCGCTCCGGCCATATGTAGGGGTTGGCAGTAGGAGGCGACCATGAAGAAAGCCGTTTCTTTATGTTTTTTGATGTTGTTCCCAGCGCTTCTCTTCGCCCAGGAAGACGCCGTGCGCCTCGACGACCTCCTCAAGCAGGCACTGGAAAGGAACCCGAAGATCAAGTCCATCGGATTTGAGGCCGACGCCATGTCCTTCCGGATCCCCCAGGAAAAAAGCCTGCCCGATCCGATGGTCGGCTTCACCCTGAAAAACATGGGTTTCCCCAGGTTCACCCTCGGCGAAGAGGTGATGAGCGGGGTCGGGGTCTCATTCTCCCAGCCCATCCCGTTTCCCGGAAAGCTCCGGCTCAAGGGTGAGATCGCAGGGAAGGTCTTCGAGAGGTCGAAGGAAGTCCGCAACGCGGTCGTTCTGGGCGTTCTCAAGGACGTAAAAATCGCCTATTTCGAGCTTTTCGCCCTGCACAAGTCCATCGTCATTCTCCGGGAACAGAAAGCCTTCCTGCAAAGAGCTCTCGACCTGACCGAGACGAAGTACTCCGTCGGAGACGGCGTCCAGTCGGAGGTCCTGAAGGCCCAGGTCGAGATCTCGAGAATGGACGAGATGATCACGCCGATGGCCGAGATGATCAAATCTCTCCAGGCTCAGATCAACCTGCTGCTGGATTTCCCCGCCGACAGACCCCTGGGGATGCCACAGGACCAGGGGATCGAAAGCCTCCCGATATCTCTGGAAGACGTCAAGAAGGCCGCGGCCGAGAACTCCCCCATGGTCAAGGAAGCTTCTTTGATGATCGAGGAAGGGGACAAGATGGTCGCCTTCGCCCGCAAGGAGCTCTCTCCGAACTTCGTGGTCGGGGCGGGCTGGGAATTCAAAGGCCGGCTGCCCAGCATGTACGAGATCATGCTGGGGTTCGAGGTCCCGCTTTATCGCAAGACGAAGCAGTCCAAAATGCTCGAGGAATCGCTCGTCCGGCTCGAAGGCTCGAAGAGCGGCCTCGCCTCCGCGAAGAACGACGTGACCTTCATGGTCACCGAAGATTATCTCAAAGCCCGGTCGGCGGAGAGCCTCCTCAAGCTGTACAAAGACGCGATCATTCCGCAAGCTTCGCTGACCGTGGAATCTTCGCTGGCCAGCTATCAGGTCAACAAGACCGATTTCCTGGCCCTGCTCACTGATATCAACACCCATTTCTCATATCAAATAGCCTATTACAGGGAGCTCGCCGAGCTGTGGAGCTCGATCGCGCGGCTGGAAGAGTATTCGGCGAAAGAGATCGTGAATTGGGGAGGGAAGAATGAAGACCAGAACTAGGTACATCGTCCTTGGTGTGATAGTCCTCGCCGCCGCCGTCCTCTTTGCGGCCTGCAAGGGGAACAAAGGAACCGGTCCAGCGGCCGGATCCGCCGGAGGCACCCTCGCCCAGGCCGAGAAAGCCAAGCCCGGCGCGGAAAAAACGCTCTACCATTGCCCGATGCACCCCTCCTACACGTCCGACAGGCCGGGCGACTGCCCCATCTGCGGGATGAAGCTCGTGCCCGCGGAGACGCAGGAAGAGCCGGCCGCAGCCAAAAAAGCGCCCGCCCCCAAGAAGAAGGTCATGTACCGTTCGACCATGAGCCCCAACGAAATCTCCGACAAGCCGGGAAAGGATACGATGGGCATGGAGATGGTGCCCTTCGAGGTCGAAGAAAGCGGCACCGTCACCGAAGTCGGCGGCCGGATCCAGGTCAAGATCAGCGCGGAGAGGCAGCAGCTCATCGGCATCAAGACGGCGGCCGTGAGATCGCAGTCCATTCACAAGCTCGTCAAGGCGGTCGGCCGCGTGGATTACGCCGAGCCGAACATCTCGATCGTCAACCTCAAGTTCGACGGCTGGGTTGAGAAGCTCTTCGTGAATTCCACCGGCCGGGCCGTTCGGAAGGGCGAGCCCTTGTTCGACATCTACAGCCCCGAGCTTGTCTCGGCTCAGCAGGAGTACCTCATTGCTCTCAAAGCCGGCGCGGCGCTCGGCGATGCCTCGACCCTCCTCAAGTCGGCCCGGGAGAAGCTGAGGCTCTGGGATATCACGGACAGCCAGGTCGATGAGCTCGAGCGCACGAGGCAATTCAAGAAGACAGTAGCGGTCTATGCCCCCGGGTCAGGGATCGTGGTCGAGAAGAACGTCCTTCAAGGCCAGAAGATCATGGCCGGAGAAGACCTGTACAAGATCGCCGACCTCTCCCGCGTCTGGATCCTCGGCGAGATCTACGAGTACGAGCTGCCCTTCATCAAGACGGGGCAGGAGGCGAAGATCTCCCTCTCCTATTATCCCGGGGAGTCTTTCACAGGGAAGATCATCTACATCTATCCCTATCTCAAGCCCGAGACGCGGACGAACCAGGTCCGGATCGAAGTCGCGAATCCCGGTCTCAAGCTCAAGCCCGAGATGTTCGCCAACCTCGAGATCCATGTCGACTACGGCACGAGGCTGACCGTCCCCGTCGACGCCGTCCTGGACGCCGGCGTATCCAAGATCGTCTTCGTGGCCAAGGGCGACGGATATTTCGAGCCCCGGGAGGTCAAGCTCGGCGTCAGGGGCGAGGACATGTTCGAGGTCCTCGACGGGCTTGTCGACGGCGAGAATGTCGTCACGTCCGCCAACTTCCTCATCGACTCCGAGTCGAGCCTCAAGGCCGCCCTCAGCCGGATGGTCAAGCCCGCGGCGGGAGTCGATAAACATGATTGAAAGGATCATCGAGTTCTCGGCGAAGAACAAATACATCGTTCTCATCTTCGTCGCCGCGGCCATCGTCGGCGCGGTTTACGCCATCCGGAATATCCCCCTCGACGCCATCCCGGACCTCTCCGACACCCAGGTCATCATCTATTCGAGGTGGGACCGGAGCCCCGACGTCATCGAGGACCAGGTGACCTATCCGATCGTGACGTCCATGCTCGGAGCGCCCAAGGTCAAGGCCATCCGGGGTTACTCCGACTTCGGGTTCTCCTATGTTTATGTCATTTTCCAGGACGGGACGGACCTCTACTGGGCCCGCAGCCGGACGCTGGAATACCTGAGCAAGATCATCCCCAGGTTGCCGCAGGGCGTCCAGACAGAGATGGGGCCCGATGCGACGAGCGTCGGGTGGGTCTATCAGTATGCCCTCGTCGACAAGTCGGGCCAGAACGACCTGGCCCAGCTCCGGAGCTTTCAGGACTGGTACATGCGCTACTGGCTCCAGGGCGTCCCCGGTGTCGCGGAAGTCGCGTCCGTCGGCGGCTTTCAGAAGCAGTATCAGGTCAACGTCGATCCCCACGCCCTCCAGGCCTATAACATCCCTCTCATGACCGTGATAGAGGCCATCCGGGACGGAAATAACGACGTAGGCGGCCGGTTGGTGGAGTTCACCGGCAAAGAGTACATGGTCCGGGGCCGCGGCTATGCCAAGTCGATCAAGGACATCGAATCGATCGTCGTCAAGAACGACATGAGCGGGACCCCCGTCCTCATCCGGAATGTGGCGCAGGTCGCGTTGGGTCCCGAGATCCGGCGCGGCGTCGCCGACCTCGACGGCGAGGGCGATGCCGTGGGCGGCATCGTCATCATGCGCTCGGGCGAAAACGCCCTGAATGTCATTAACCGGGTCAAGGACAAGCTCAAGGAGATCGAGCCCTCCCTGCCCCCGGGAGTCGAGGTCGTGACGACCTACGACCGCTCCGAGCTCATCAACCGGTCGATCGAAACCTTGAGGAGTCAGCTCATCGAGGAAATGATCATCGTCAGCATCATCATCCTCCTCTTCCTCTGGCACTTCCCTTCGGCCATTATCCCGATCCTCACCATCCCGATCTCGGTCCTGCTGGCCTTCATCCCTCTTTACGGCATGAAGCTGACCTCCAACATCATGTCCCTGTCCGGGATCGCCATCTCCATCGGCGTCCTCGTCGACGGGGCCATCGTCGAGGTCGAGAACGCCTACAAGAAGCTCCAGCTTTGGCAGGAAGGCGGCCGGAAGGGCGATTATCATATTGTCCGGCTTAACGCTCTCAAGGAAGTCGGGCCGTCGGTATTCTTTTCGCTCCTTGTCATCGCCGTCGCCTTCCTGCCCGTGTTCACGCTCGTCGACCAGGAAGGGCGGCTGTTCAAGCCGCTGGCTTACAGCAAGAACCTGGCCATGGCCATCGCCGCCATCCTGGCCATCACGCTCGACCCGGCCATGCGCATGCTTTTCACCCGCATGGACTACAAGCATTTCAAGCCGAAATGGCTGTCGGGGATCGTGAATACATTCACGGTCGGCAAGTATTACCCCGAAGAAAAGCATCCGATCAGCAGGATCCTCTTCCGGATCTATGAGCCCGCCTGCAGGTTCGTCCTCAGGTACCGCAAGGCCACGATCGCGGGGGCTCTCCTCCTGATGGTCGCGACCGTGCCGATCTTTTTCAAGCTGGGGTCGGAGTTCATGCCCCCTCTAAACGAAGGGACGATCCTCTACATGCCGACGACCTTGCCGGGGATCTCGGTGACCGAGACCCAGAACCTCCTCCAGACGATGGACAAGGTCCTGATGTCGACACCCGAGGTCGAACGGGTCTTCGGCAAGGCGGGCCGGGCCGAGACCTCGACCGATCCCGCGCCGTTCAGCATGATGGAGACGACCGTAGTCCTCAAGCCGGAGAGCGAATGGCGGCCGGTCAAGCGCTGGTATTCCTCCCTGCCTCGGTTCCTCCGGAAGCCGTTGAGTCATATCTGGCGCGACCGGATCACGTGGGAACAGCTCGTCAACGAGCTCGACCAGAAGATGCAGTTCCCCGGCGTTTCCAACGCCTGGACGATGCCCATCAAGGCCGGATCGACATGCTGACGACGGGCGTGCGGACGCCCATCGGCATCAAGGTCTACGGTGCGGACTTGAAGGAGATCGAGAAGATCGGGACGAGTCTCGAGACCATCCTGAGGGATGTTCAGGGGACAAGAAGCATCTTCGCCGAGCGCGTAACAGGAGGCTATTTTGTCGACTTCGATATCCGGCGCGAGGATATCGCCCGCTATGGGCTGACCATCAAGGAAGTCGAGATGATCATCATGTCGGCGATCGGAGGCGAACCTGTGACGACGACCGTCGAGGGTCGCGAGCGATATACGGTGAACGTCCGGTATGCCCGGGAGCTTCGAGACGATCTGGATAAGCTCCGCCGCGTGCTCGTCCCGACGATGTCCGGCGCCCAGATCCCGCTCGAGCAGCTGGCCGACATCCGCCTGACTCTTGGACCGTCCATGCTCCGTGACGAGAATGCCATGCTCGCCGGATACGTCTATGTCGACATCACCGGCCGCGACATCGGGAGTTATGTGGCCGATGCCAAAAAGATCGTCGGCGAAAAGCTGACCCTGCCGGCGGGATATTCCCTTCAGTGGAGCGGGCAATACGAAAACATGATCCGGGTGAAGAAACGGCTCAAAGTGGTCATCCCCTTGACCCTCTTCATCATTTTCGTCCTGCTCTATATGAACACCAAGTCCCCGGTCAAAGCGGGGATCGTCATGCTGGCCGTGCCGTTCTCCCTGATCGGCGCCGTTTGGTTCCTCTACATCCTGAATTTCAACGTTTCTATCGCCGTCTGGGTGGGCATGATCGCCCTCATGGGATTGGACGCGGAGACAGGTGTCTTTATGCTCCTATTTCTCGACATGTCCTATTATGACCAGGTCCGGCAGGGCCGCATGAAGACCTTCGAGGACCTCAAGGAGGCGATCATCCACGGCGCCGTCAAGCGGATCCGGCCCAAGATGATGACCGTGACGGCCATGTTCATGGGTCTTATTCCCATCATGTGGTCTCTGGGGACGGGCTCGGACGTGATGAAGCGCATCGCGGCCCCGATGATCGGGGGCGTCTTCACGAGCTTCATCCTGGAGCTGCTCGTTTACCCCCCGATCTACGCCATCTGGAAGTGGCGCTATGAGATGAAGCACGGAACGGTGGACCCCAGCCAGATCCCCGTTCCCCACATGAGGGGGAATTAGGCTCGCTCTTCGGTTATCTTGAGGCGCGGAGGAAGGCGCTGGATAATCAGGGGGAAACGGGGTTATTTCGGTGGTGGAGCTGACCGGAATCGAACTGGCGACCTCTTGAATGCCATCCCTCAAAACGGCAATGACGTTTTAGATCGTCCGCGGAGAAGATTCGCGGCGCCCGTCGGCGTAAAGTCCCGCGAGCGCCGAAACCTTTCCGTCCGTCAAGACGAACTCGAGCCAGAAGCTGTCGTTGCCTTCCACGGCGAAGAGGGTCTCGGTGAGAGGGACCAACCGCTGGGGCTGGGACTGGGGATCGGCTCCTTGATAGATGAGGCCCCCCTTTTCGAGGGTCACCTTGCGGTCTCCGTAGTCGCCGGCATAGAGGGCGAGCTGTCGGGCCGTGGGCCGGGAAGGGTTCAGCTTGGCCTTGGTGATCTGAAGATAGATCTTCTCGGCCTCGGTCCGACCCGGGTTCTTGGCCGCCGCTAGCTCGTAATTCTTCCGGGCCGATTCTTTGTCCCCCTTGGCCGTGCAGATCTCGCCCAGCCGGTAATAGGGATTCCAATTCTCGGGATGGAGCCTCGCGTGGAGATCGGCCAAGCGGGCGGCCTTGTCATATGAATCGTTGCTATGGAATTTCTCTCCATGGGCGAACCACATCCGCGCAAATTCGGTGAGGAGCCACTCGGGAGCCTTATAGTCGAGCAAGCCGCCGAAGCGGGCCTTGACCTTGGCGGCGTACTCTTCGATGGCGGGGATATCGGCGGACCTGATCAGGAGACGGGGGAACTGCCAGCCGTCGAAAATGAAGAGGAGCCCGTCATAGAGGCTCTTGCCGGTCATCGACATGTGGTCGACTCCGTCGAACCGGGCGCTCTTCCAGGCCAGCCCTTTCAGGTCCTTGGAGCTCATCCATCTCTCGAGCTCGGTGTACATGCTGAGCGTCTCGTCATCCTCTCTCTGGCCGACGGTCATGAAGAGGGACTTGTGGGCCAAGGACCCGGCCGGGGATATCTTGTCGAGGTTCTTCAGCCAGTACTGGTTCTGGGCCAGGAATCCGGGGCTGCTGGCGATCCCGGCCGAGAAAAGGTCGGGCTGGGTGAAGAGGGCATACATGGTGAACAATCCCGCCACGGAATGGCCGGAGAGGATGTTGTAGCCGGAGGTCCGATAGCTCCGCTCGATGAAAGGCATCAGTTCGTCACGGAAGAACTTCAAGAGCAGGTCGCCGGCCTGGGGCTCCGAGCCCCTTTTCTCGAACGGCGTCGGAACATAATGGCCCGAGAGCCACGGGACGCCGACCACGATCATCTCCGGAATGTAGCCGAGCCACTGCCCGGACAAATAATCGACGGCGCCCGCGTCATGGGCGAAGGTGTTGTCGGCGTTCAGATCATAGAGAACAGGGTATTTCGCGGCGCCCTGCCCGTATCCCGGAGGAAGATAGATGGAGAGGACGAGGTCCATATTGAGCACTTTCGACGGAAAAGACACCCGCGTGCCGATCACGATGTCGTTGTTCGTGCTTGACTGCTGACCGTGGGCGGCGGGGCCGAAACCCGCAAAGGAGGCCAGGAAAAGTATGGAGGCCAAGGTTCGGCGGATCTGCTCGGATCTTATCATTTCCGCATCTCCTATCAACCTCAGCCGGAGCAATAAGCGTGCCAAGAAGCCGGCACAGCGAAGGGAGCGCCATCAGAGGAAAATCCCTGTCAAAAGGAGTGAGCGGCGAGCCGTACCCGAAGCCGGGATTTAAAAGTGATACGTCGGTGTAAAGATACTTGTCAGTCCGAGCGAAGAGGGGTTATTTCGGTGGTGGAGCTGACCAGGATCGAACTGGCGACCTCTTGAATGCCATTCAAGCGCTCTCCCAACTGAGCTACAGCCCCACCGGGGAGAATCTCTAACCACAATTGGCCAATTAGCTCGCGGTTTGGCCGGCCGCGAAATTAGCCAATTCTTGCCAGAGAGGCCCGTTACCAGGCCTTTTTAGACTGGCGGATTATAACAGAACCACCGGGACCTTTCAACTCCCTTTCTGCCGCACAGACTGCCCGACGGGCCAGCTTCCTGCTCGGAACCCCGTTGGATACTGAAGCGATCCTCAGAGATCATCCGCATTCAGTTTCGGCTTGCTGCAGGAGCCGAGAGAGGATCGTTCTGAACCGCTCAGATGGTCAGGCTGACCGTTTTCGAAAGCCCCTCATCTCGGGGACTGTTCGTAATGTATATCTTCGCTTTATAGGGGCCGGGAGGCAGTGGATCCTTATCGTTTCCCGTGAGGTTCCAGACATGCTCCTTGACTTCTGATTGGCCCGGCGCAAGTTCAAAACCCCATACTAAGGTAGTGAAATAGCCGTCAAAAGAATATTTCCAGACGAGATGTCCGCTTAAGTCTTTGACCTCAATATCAAAGAACTGACCAGAACGAAATTGCAGAGTCTCTGTCTTCGTTCCGGTGTTCTCGACGCCGATCTGGAAAGTCATGCTTCCGGCCGTCTGTTGGCTTACTGTGGCGATAACGTTCAGGCCTGCTCTCGGCGTGGTCACGGAACCGCACGATAGGGTAATGAGCGGGATCAATATGACCAGAACGGGGAGAAGTCGCAGATAGACCTTCTTCAATGATTGTTTCATGGCTTCCTCCCTATTAGGGACTGTGCATAAACCATGCCAAGGTCATCCTTCGTTAATTCGTTTTTTATATTTAAGTTAGGCATTTGATAGAGGCCGCTTATGTACCTTTTTTTGGATAATCCAATAAGAATGTCCAATTTTTTGGACAGCCCTTACATAGTGCCGCCTATCATGGCCCAAGGTGTTACCTATGTATCTGAACGAGCCCAAAAGACCCGTCAGGGTCGTTTGATCGTCCCGGTCTCGACCTCGACGGTGAAGAACTTGTAGTCCCGATAGACCGCATCGATGACGGCCCGGACACGCTTCTTACCGTTCTTGCCGATATAGGCCTCTTCGATGCGGAAATGATCCGGAAAGCGGACCCCGTTCTTCTCGAGGGCGAATTCGGTGACCTGTAGGATCTGCGGCGCGCCCTTGAGCTCTTTGGCCGTTTTCAGGATGGCCGCGCTGTTCTCCATCGCCGCGACATTCCAAACGATCTTGAGAATGGCCGCGTCGGTCTCTCTGATCCAGACGGTCCCACGGTTGACGGCGACGGCAAGTCCCGGGGCGGGAACGGCGTCGATGACAGCCACGGCCAGCCCGTCCAGGGACTCCCGGCTTTTAAGCTCGTATCGATAGAATCCCTGCCTCGACCCGGCCAGCAGATCGGCCGTGCCGAACAGGACATTCCTGTAAAAGAAGGACCGCGTGTCGAGGTCTGTGTCTTCCGGCTTCTGCTTGATGCCGTCGAGCTCGAGGATCCGCCTTTTCTCGGTCTTATTCCCGGCCTCGACGATGAACTGATAATCGTACAGATATATATGTTCTACGGCCTGGCCTTGCCAAACAGGCCGGCCGTGCGGAGACGGCCGGACGTACGGCTGCTGTTCGATGATCGTCTCCGTGACCTCTTCGAGGCAGACGAAATCGATCGAGGCCCGGGACAGCCGGTCGCAATAATCGGCGGCCAAGGCGAGCAGCCGGCTCATCATCTGCGACTCGGTTTGGGCCGCGGCCGCGGGGACTTGGACGGGAGCCGGAAACGAGGACCGGGAGGGACCGGCGGGCATAGGGGAGCTCAGACCCGATAGAGCGAGGAACAACAGGCAAAAAAGCGCGGGCCGGGTTCTCGCCATGGCAGTTCATGATAGGCAGGTGCTCAGCCGGGTGTCAAGCCCGTCCGCGCGTTAAGCCGGCCCGATTGACCCTCCGACGGCCCTGTGATAATTAGGAGGAACCGAATCCGCAGGAGGTTCCCCATGACCCCGTCCGCAGGTCCCCGCCTGAGAATCCGCCTGAGCCTCGGCCTCGCGGCCCTGGCCATGATCGCAACCCCGACCGTCGCCCCCGTCGCGGCGGCCGCCGAGAGCGCCGGACCGCTGGCCCCGGTGTCCTTGCGCTGCGAATATCTCGTCAACCCGATGGGTATCGACATGCCGAAGCCGCGCTTCTTTTGGGTCAACGGGCATGCGGAACGCGGCCAGGTCCAGTCGGCCTATCAGATCGTCGTCTCGACCGACCCCCAGGCCGCCGCGGGAGACATCTGGGACAGCGGGAAGATCGCCTCCCCCAGGTCCACGCAGATCGCCTTCGCCGGGAAGACGCTCGAAAGCGGCAAGTCCCTTTTCTGGAAGGTCCGCGCCTGGGACCGGGACGGCCGCGAGAGCGCCTGGAGCGCCGTAGCGCGATTCGACACCGGGCTCCTCGCCAAGAGCGACTGGAAAGGCGCCTGGATCGGCAGGAAGAACCAGCTCCGCAAGGAATTCGGCCTCAAGGGCCGGGTCAAGCGGGCCCGGGCCTACATCGCCGGCCTCGGCTACTACGAGCTGCGCGTCAATGGCCGGAAGGCCGGCAACCACGTCCTCGATCCCGCTTGGACGACCTACGACAAGCGCGTCCTCTACGCGACCTATGACGTGACCCCTTTCGTCCGCGAAGGGGCGAATGCCGTCGCCGTCACCCTCGGCAACGGCTGGTACAAGTCGCGGGCCCTCCTTCTCCAGCTCAACGTCGAGCTCGAGGACGGCAGCGTCGTGAGCGTCGTCACCGATACGTCCTGGAAGGCCGCCGACGGCCCCATCTTCGAGGACAGCATCTATAACGGCGAATCCTACGACGCCCGCCGCGAAACGCCCGGCTGGGACCGTCCCGGCTTCGACGATAAGGACTGGCCCGCGGCCGAAGCGATCGACGGACCGAAGGGAGTGCTTTCGGCCCAGCTGATGCCGGCCATCCAGGTCGTCGACACCGTCGTGCCCCTCAAGATGACGAGTCCCCTTCCGGGCGTTTACGTTTTCGACATGGGCCAGAACTTCAGCGGCTGGGCCCGCCTCCGCGCCGAGGGGCCGAGGGGCACGGACGTCCGGCTCCGCTTCTCCGAGCTCCTTTATGAGAACGGCACGCTCAACCAAGAAACCCTGCGCTCGGCCCAGGCCGAGGACCACTACATCCTCAACGGCGTCGGCGAGGAGATCTGGGAGCCGCGCTTCACCTATCACGGCTTCCGCTACGTCGAGGTCACGGGCTTCCCCGGAACACCCAAGCTCGATTCGATCCGCGGCCGCGTCGTTCACTCGGCCGTCGATCCCATCGGCAGCTTCGCCGCCTCCAAGGACGTCCTCAACGGCCTTCAGCGCATCATCACCTGGGGCCAGAAGACCAATCTTCACGGCATCCCGACCGATTGCGACCAGCGCGACGAGCGCATGGGCTGGATGGGCGATGCCCAAGGCACGGCCGAGGAAGCCATCATGAACTTCGACATGGCCGCCTTCTACACGAACTTCGTCCGCGACATCCGCGACGTCCAGGACGAGAAGGGACGGATCACGGACACGGTCCCCCATATCTGGGGCGAGCGGCCGGCCGACCCGGCCTGGGGCACGGCCTATCCCCTCATCTGCTGGTACATGTATCAGTACTACGGCGACACGCGCGTCCTCGAGGAACACTACGACGGCCTCAAGAAGTACGTCGAGTTCCTGAGGTCGACCGCCGAGAACGGCGTCCTCAAATGGAGCCACTACGGCGACTGGGTGGCCGTCGAGAAATGTCCCGGCGCGATCGTCTCGTCGTTCTACTACTATTACGACGTCAAGGTCCAGGCCGACGTCGCGCGGGTCGTCGGGAAGACCGCCGACGCGGCACTCTACGACAAGCTGGCCGCGGAGATCCGGACGGCCTTCAACAGGGAGTTCTATGACCCGAAGACCGGCGATTATGCCGACGGCACGCAGACGGCCAACACCTTGGCGCTCTTCCTCGAGCTGCCGACGGAAAAGCAGGGCGGCACCTGGGGCCGGCTTTTCGACAACATCGTCTACAAGAACAACTCCCACCTGACGACCGGCATCATCGGCACCAAGTACATCATGGAGCTCCTGACCCGGAGCGGGACCTCCGACCTGGCCTATGACATCGCCTGCAAGACCGATTACCCGAGCTGGGGCTACATGATCGCGAACGGCGCGACGACGCTCTGGGAGCTGTGGCAGAAGCGCGAAGGGCCGTCCATGAACTCGCACAACCACCCCATGTTCGGGAGCGTCGGGTCCTGGCTCTATAAGGCCCTGGCCGGGATCAACCTGGCGCCGGGGACGACCGGCTTCGAGAAGGTCTTCATCGCGCCGCAGATGGTCCGCGACCTGACGCACGCCTCCGGCTCGACGATGACCGTGCGGGGCGAGGTCGCCTGCGCCTGGTCGCGGACGGAGCGGTCCATCCGTGTCGAAGTCACCGTCCCCTTCGGGTCGGAGGCCGAGGTCGTCGTCCCCAAGCTCGGGATCCGCGACATCAAGGTCACCGAGGGCGGCCAGACGATCTGGACAGCGGACAGGTTCGTTGTCGGGGCAGCCGGGATCGGCGGAGCCGTCGACAAGGACGGCGCCATCCGCATCACGACCGGCGGCGGTAGGTATGTCTTTGTTCTTGAGGGGAATTAAATCGGGGACACAATACCAATTCCCCAATTTCCCACGGGCCCCTGCGCCAGGAGGTGATCGATGAATTTCCAGGAGCTGATCAAGAAGCGCTACAGCGTCCGGGCGTATAAGCCGGACCCGGTCGAAGAGGACAAGCTCGGCCGCGTCCTCGAGGCGGCCCGCATCGCGCCCACGGCGGCCAACCGCCAGGCGTTCCGGGTCATCGTCATCGAGACCGGGGCGCGCAAGGCGGACCTGCGACAGATCTATGGCCGCGATTGGTTCGTCCAGGCCCCTCTCGTTCTATGCCTGTGCGCGGTACCGTCCGAGGCCTGGGTCCGCAAGGCCGACGGGTGGAACGCCGCCGAGGTCGACGCGACGATCGTCATGAGCCACATCGTCCTTGCCGCAGCCGAGGAAGGACTGGGCACGTGCTGGATCGCCGCCTTCGATCCCGCCGCCGCCCGGGAAGTCCTGGGCCTTCCTCTTGAGGTCATCCCCTCGGCCTTCACGCCGCTCGGCTACGCTGCCGATTCCGCCGCGCCCAAGAAGCGCCGGCCCCTTGCCGATCTCGTCCGCCATGACCATTGGTAAGTAGCACGACGCCCGGCCCGGAACCTCCCGACACGCGCCCACGTCTTAAAGACAGAACGGCGACGATCCCGAAGGAACGGAGAATCGAAGTGACCCAGAAAAAATTCGGCCTTCTGACCTTGGCCCTCCTCCTCATCGGCCTCCCGGCCGCGGCGCAGATGACGCCGTGGCTCCAATGGACGTTCCTCCCTCAGGCGCTGATGGACGAGATCGTCGGCGAGGCCTCGGGCGAAACGGCCATGAACCACGTCATGGCCATGTGCGGCTTCCCGCGCGACCGCAAGTCCGCCGAGTACGCCGGTACGTTCGCCGAGGCCCAGTACGTCCTCGACCGCCTCAAGGAAGCCGGACTGCCCGAAGCGGCCATCCTGCGCTTCCCGGGCGGCGAGACCTGGGACGGGGTCAAGGGCGAGCTCTGGGAGGTCAAGCCGGGACGGGAGAAGATCGCCTCCTACACCGACCTGACCGCCATGCTGGCCTCGGGCAGCGCTTCGGCCGACGTCACCGCCGAGCTCGTCTGGGTCGAGGAAGGCGAGCCGAAGGACTTCGAAGGGCTCGACGTCAAGGACAAGATCCTGGTCACATCGGGATACCCGGGGCCCGTCCACAATATCGGCTGCCTCAAAAAGGGCGCGGCCGGGGTCATTTCCTTCGCCTCCCCGAGGCCGCTCTTCGACCCCTTGATCATCCCCTGGGGCGGGCTCTACGTCCGCGGCGCCGAGGCCAAGTTCGCTTTCCTGGTTCCGCCGCGCGAGGGCGTCCTCCTCAGCGAGCGCCTGAAACGGGGCCAGAAGATCACGGTCCACGCCGTCGTCGAAGCAAAGACGGAGAAGGCCGACCTCGAGGACATCGTCGCCGCGATCCCCGGCACGGACGCCGAGGCCCAGGAGGTCATCGTCACTGCGCATATCTTCGAGGGCTACGCGATGTTCGGGGCCAACGATAATTCCTCCGGCTCGGCGGCCATCCTCGAGGCCGCGCGCACGCTTCAAGCGCTCATCGCCGAAGGGCGACTGCCGCGGCCCAAGCGCACCATCCGCTTTCTCTGGGCGCCGGAATTTTCCGGGACCATCCCCTACGTCAAGGCCGAGCCCGCGCGCATGGCCCGGACGCTCTGCGACATCAACCTGGACATGGTCGGCGACCAGCTGTCGCGGAGCCTGGCCTTCTTCACGGTCATGCGGACGACCTACGGCAATCCCCACTACGTCAACGACGTCGTCGAGAACTATTTCCGCTATGTCGGTGAAGCCACCCGCTCCTACGTCACGAACGGCATGGACGAGGCCATGGCCCGGCGCATCGTCGCTCCGAGCGGGAGCGAAGAGCCGATGTACTACTACGTCGGGACCCACTTCGGCTCCTCCGACCACGAGGTCTTCAACGACTGGGCGATCGGCGTCCCCGGGGTCGTCCTGAACACCTGGCCCGACAAGTGGTACCACACGTCCGAGGACCGGCCCGACAAGCTCGACCCGACCCAGATGAAGCGGGCCGTCATCATCACGGCCGCTTCCGCCTACACCATCGCCGCGGCCGACGACGCACAGGCCTGCCGCATCGCCTCCGAGATCGTCTCCAACGCCTCGGCCCGGATCGGGCACCAGCTGGCCCGGGGCCTCGAGGAGATGGCCCGGGCCGACGCGGCGGCGTTCCCGGCCGCGTACAAGCGCGCCCGCGGCTATCTCCAGGCCTCTTCCCGGAACGAACGGGCCACCCTCGACGCGGTCGCCGAGCTGGCCGCGGACAAGGGCGGGTTCGCCCGCTTCCTCGCCGAGCTCAAGGCTTCAGTTTCGGGGATCGAGACGGCCCATTTGCGGGCCATCGACCAGGCGATGGGCCGGCGGGCGGCGACGCTCCGGCTCAAGCCGGTCGACCTCCGGCCCTCGGAGGCCGAGAGGAGAGCGGCCGCCATCATCCCCAAGCCGCTGGCCAAGATCAGGGCGAACGGCTACGGGGGCTATCAGGCCGCCATCCAGGAGGCGAGAAAAGCCGCCGGAAGTCAACCGGCAACGCCCGGCCGCGGCGCGTCACGGAACACGGGGGAGATCCAGCTGCTTTGCGACGGAAAGACGAGCGCCCTGGATATCAAGAGGATGCTCGACACGCAATTCCGGGACGAAACGCCCCTCGAGGCCGTCATCGCCCATCTCGAGCTGTTAAAGAAAGCGGGGCTTGTCAGCTTTTAGGGATCGACTTCACGAGCTCCCAGAATCCGCGCGGGGATACAACGGCCATAGGCCCGATCTCGCGGAGTTCGAGGAGCTCGGCGTCGCCCGTCACGAAGAGTTCGGCCTGGCCGGCCAAAGCGGCTGAGAGCAGGATCTTATCCGCCGGATCGCGGATCGGAAGTTCCTCCGCATCCGATGAAGGGTGTGACAAAACCGCCCCATCACGGAGCAGTGAGGTCAGATCCGAGACATACGCGGCCGGAACCCTCATCTTTTCCGTGAGAACCGCCGTAACTTCTTCGAACAGGGCCTCGGAAACGATGAGTTGGCCGCGGGCGAGGACCTCGCGCACGACGTCGGCGCAGAGCCCCCTCGTGGCCACGGCCGCGACAATGACATTCGTATCGAGGAAGATCCTCATGAGATCTGGGAGAAGATATCCTCGTCGGTGAGGTAGCCCCTGGCTTCAGCGAAAGGCATGATCCGGCGCCGCAGGTCCTCGAAGACCTCGAGCCGGATCTGGCGCCGAAGGGCTTCGCGGGCGATCTCGCTCCGGTTCTTCCCCGTTTTCCGGCTGGCCCGGTCCAAGAGCCCCTCGAGCTCCTCATCCAGGCGGATGGTCAAAGTCGCCTTTTTCATGTAATACATTGTAATACACAACTCCTCCCGGGTCAAGGCCAGCGATCTCGGGATGCCGTCGGATCAGCCCGATATGAGGGAGACGTTCCGCCCGCCGAAATTATCTCAAAATAATTGGGCAAAACACTTGACTCTGACGTTACGTCATAGTGCACAATGGAGGCGTGGACAAGGCCATGAAGAAGAACGGATATCTCATCAGGGAATTCGCCAAGCTGACGCGGGTGACGGTCCGGACGCTCCATTACTACGACGAGCTCGGGCTGCTCAAGCCGGGCTTCGAGCGGCCCAACGGCTACAGGGTCTACACCGACGACGACCTGCTCAAGCTCCAGCAGATCGTCACCCTGAAGTTCATGGGTTTCTCCCTCGACGAGATCCGGCGCCTCCTCGACAGCAAGGGCTACGAGGCCGTCAAGGCCCTCAAGGTCCAGGCCGAGGCGGTCAAGGACGAGATCGCACGGCTGCGCGAGGCCTCGCGGGCCATCGAACAGGTCCTCGTCCGCCTCGAGAAGGACGGCCGCATCCACAAACAAAAACTCATTAAGATCATGGAGGTCATTCAAATGGGCGAAGACGTCAAGAAAGGCTGGCACGAGAAGTTCTTTTCGCAGGAAGAGCTCAAGAAATTCCAGGAGCTCGGGAAGAAGTACACCCCCGAGATGATGACCGCCTATCAGAACCGTTGGGCGGCGCTCATCGACGAGGTCAAAGAGAACATCGGGCTCGATCCCGCGAGCGAAAAGGCGCAGGACCTGGGGAAGCGCTGGACGGTGCTCCTCGACGAGGTCTACGGCGGCCAGCCCGAGCTCAAGGCCCAGATCGCCAAGGCCTACAGCGCTGGGGCCATCCCTAAGGAATACAACATGATCGCCCCGGAGGTCTGGGACTTCATCAAGAAGGTCCACGCGGCCGCTAAGTCCAAGAGCTAGATCATCAGGCGGGGGCCGGCCGATGTGCCGGCCCCCCTTAACACTCGCGTTCGCCCTCGCGGCTGTCCTCGCTCCTCGATGATCGCACGGAGGAGAAAAAAGGCCGCATTCATGATAGAATCTATAGGATTTCACTCAGGAGGTTTGATCATGAAACTGAAGAACGCTTTCACTGGGCGGCCCGCCATATTCGCGGCCATCGCCGCCATCCTCGTTCTGGCCACCGGTGCCGTCCAGGCGACGCCGACCGCTCCCGACGCCCGGGCGACGTCCGTCACGGCCGCGCAGGCGTCCGCCTCGGCCGTCCTCGAGTACAAGATGCCGTCCGGCCGCATCCTGACCTACCAGGGCAAGTCGGAAGAAGCCCAGGTCATGGAAGTCATGGGTCAGGCGATGGACACCCATACCGCAGGGACGAACACCTTCACCTTCAAGGCGGCGGGGTCCAAGGACAAGAATTTCCTCGTGGGGGTGAGGATCGACGACGTCGCCGTGACGGTGACCAGCAGCGCCCAGGGAGACCTGTCCCCGGACATGACCTCCGTCAAGGGCAAGTCTTTCGACATGGTCCTCTCCCCTCTCGGGTCGGAAGTGGACGTTACAGGCGCCGAGGCCATCAGCTACGACATGGGCGGCGAGACCCGCAATCTGGGTTCCGCCTTCAAGACGTTCTTCCCCGATCTCGCGGGGAAGCCGGTCAAGATCGGGGACAGTTGGCCGTCGAGCTCCTCCATTGAGGAGAAGACGGGTTCGATGAACATCCGTGTCGACCTCCAGAACGTCAATACCCTCGTGGGCTTCGAGACCGTCGACGGGCTGGAATGCGCCAAGATCTCGTCGGACGTCACCGGGACCGTCACCGGCACCGGGAACCAGGGGGGAGCGGACATGACCTTCTCGGGGACCAGTAAGGGCAAGGACGTCTGGTACTTCGCGGTCAAAGAGGGCATCTATGTCAAGGGGGCGACCGAGTCCACGACCCAGATGTCCATCGACATCTCCGCCGCGGGCATGACGATCCCGATGAACATGACCAGCAAGAGCGAGGTCAAGCTGACGAGCCACTGAGAGGACGGAAGGAGCGGCCATGGCCGCGGATAGGCCCAAGCGGATCGAGGATCTCCGAAAGCCGGACGACCTCATCGTCGTCACAGGCGCGGGCGGGTTCATCGCCGGGTCGCTCGTCCGCTATTTCCACGACAAGGGCTTCACTCGCATCCGGGCCGTCGACAAGAAGCCGCTCGAGGAGTGGTATCAGAGGACCCCGGGGGTCGAGAACCTCGTTCTCGACGTCAGCTTTCGCGACAACTGCGTCAGGGCCTGTGACGGGGCGGTCGAGGTCTACAACCTGGCCGCCGACATGGGCGGCATGGGCTTCATCGAGCGCTATCGGATCGAGTGCCTGCGGAGCGTCCTCATCAACACCCACATGATCGAGGCCGCGCAGCGGGCCGGCACCGACCGCTATTTCTTCTCTTCGTCCGCGTGCGCCTACAACGTCGACCTCCAGAAGGACACTCAATGCCGTGCCCTCAAGGAGTCCGACGCCTACCCGGCCAACGCCGAGCGCGGCTACGGCTGGGAGAAGCTCTTTTCGGAGATCGTCTGCCAGGAGTACTGGGCCGAGCGCAGCCTCAAGACGGCCATCGCCCGCTTCCACAACGTCTACGGCCCGTTCGGCACCTGGGACGGCGGCCGCGAGAAGGCCCCGGCGGCCCTGTCGCGCAAGGTCATCGAGGCGAAGGACAACCGCACCACCGCCGTCGATATCTGGGGCGACGGGACGCGGACCCGGAGCTTCATGTGGATCGGGGACTGCGTCAACGGCATCGACATGATCATGCACTGCGACGAGCTCATCGCGACGCCCATCAACCTGGGCTCCCACGAGCTCGTCTCGGTCAACGAGCTTCTCGGCATCATCGAGGACATCGCCGGGTACAAGGTCGAGCGCCGTTACGACCTGACGCAGCCGCTGGGCGTCGGCGGCCGCAACTCCGACAACACCGTGATCCGCCGGATCCTCGGCTGGGAGCCGTCGACGCCGCTCCGCACGGGGATGGCCAAGACCTACGCCTGGATCGCGGAGCAATACGCCGCGCGGAAGGCGGGGCGCAAGGTGGTCCTTTAGGCTATCGGAGGGGCCATGAAAGCCAAAGACGTCGCTCAAGCCCGGGACGCGCGCCGCGGCCCTGCTCCGCAAGGCCCGCATCCCCGTCACCCGGAGCGAGCTCGAAACGATGGAGATCGCCGACCTCGGTCTCGGCGACATCAAGCACATGGGGCTCGAGGTGATCGTCTACGAGAACAACGACCGCTACTGCGCCAAGGAGCTCGTCCTCCTCCCCCGCCAGATCTGCCCGGAGCACCGCCACCCGCGCGTCAACGGGCGGAACCTGGGGAAGAAGGAGACGTTCCGCTGCCGCTACGGCGAAGTCTATCTCTATGTCGCCGGCGAGCGCACGCCGAAGCCGAAAGCCCGCGTGCCGAAGAAGTACAAGTCCTTTCTGACGGTCGGCCACGAGATCGTCCTCAAGCCCGGCGACCAGTACACCCTGCCGCCGAACTCCCTCCACTGGTTCCAGGCCGGCGACAAGGGGGCCGTCGTCTCCGAGTTCTCGTCGACGAGCACGGACGAGCACGACATCTTCTCCGATCCCCGCATCCGCAGGGTCGGGCGCTAGGGGCCGGGACCGCCCGTGTCCGGCAGGATCAGCCCGGCCCGCCCCGTGATCGAGATCGGCGTCCCGATCGACGAGATCGCCGCCCGCCGCGAGCGCGTCGAAAAGACGCGGCGGTTCGAGCGGCCCGATCGCATCGCCGTCATCCCCGCCATCGCCCACCGCTTCCTCGTTCCGCAAGTCGGCGTGCGCTTCCGCGATTATTACGGCGATCCCGAAACGATGCTCCGCACCCAGATCCTGGCCCAGAAGTGGCTCCTCGAGAACGTCCGCACGGACGCCTACTCCATCACCGGCCCCTGGGTCGGCGCCTGGACCGATTTCCAGAACTCTTTCGAGGCCGGGAGCCTCGGCGTCGACATCATCTTCCCGGACGACGATATCCCCTGGGTCGGCCGCGGCTGGGTGGCCGGCGACGCCGACCTTCAGCGCCTCGAGGCGATGGACTTCGTCCACGGCGCGATGAACGCCAAGCAGGTCGCTTATCGGAAGGCGATGATGGCCGTGGCTGATAGATACCCCGTCCGGTTCCAGGGCGGGCCTGTCTTTTTCCCGGGCGCGAACCCGGCCCTGACGCACACATCCGACGGCCCGTTCGGCGTCGCCGGCGATCTCATGGGCAAGACGGAGATCTTCATCGCGGTCAAGGAGCGGCCCGATTTCGTCCGGGAGCTCCTGCGCATCGTCACCGGCAAGCTCATCGAATACCTCGACTTCTGCTGGGCCGAGGAGAGGCTCCCCGTGCCCAAGGACTTCGCCTGGACGGACGACCTGGCGGTCTCGCTCTCGGCCGCGACCTACCGCGACGTCGTGCTGCCGTCCGAAAAGCGGCTGCGCTTCCACTTCGACGGCCGGACGAGCCTCCACATGTGCGGCAAGAGCGACCACCTGCTCGAGATCTTCCGCGACGACCTGGCCATCCACGAGCTGCAGGGCTTCGGCTACGAGGTCGACCTCGACCGGATCGGCGCGGCCATGGGCGGGCGCGTCGTCCTCATCGGCAACGTCAACCCGATGCTCATCCACGCGGGGACGCCGGACGAAGTGCGGCTGGCGACCCGGCGCGTCATCGAGAAGCTCGGGCCGCGGGGCGGGCTCATCGTCCAGGACGGCAACAACATCCCGCCCGGCTCGCCGCTCGCCAACATCAACGCCATGATGGAGGCGGCCGAGGAATGGGGGCGGGCGTGACAGGAGACATGAGCGCGCGGGACTTCCTGACCCGGCTCTGGGCGCTCGGGAACGACGACCGCCCGGGTTATCTCATCGGATACGCGGGCCCGCGGGTCCGGGGCGGCGCCCCCGTCCGCAGCGCCCTCTTCTCGACGGAAGGGAAAGACACCGTCAAGGCCCGGCTCCTCGATCCGCAAAAATTCCTCGAAGCCCAGCTGGATGAGATCGAGGGCCAATCGAAGCTCCGCGGCGACCTCGTCCCGGCCCTCTGCCCGACGCTCGGGGTCATCGCCGTCCCCTCGGCCTTCGGCGCCGAGGTCGTCTGGTGGGAGAACGATTTCCCGGCCGTGCGGCCGGTCATCGGGGACCGCCTGGAAAGAGTCCGCGACCTCAAGCGGCCCCGGGTGACCGACGGCGAGCTCGGCCGCATCCTCGACCATACCCGCGTGTTCCTCGAGAAGACGGGGAACACGATGCCGGTCCGCCTCGGCGACATCCAGGGGCCGCTCGACAACGCCGCCCTCATCTTCGGCCACACGGCGTTCCTCGAGGCCCTGATCACGGCGCCGCGCGAAGTGCACCGGCTCCTCGACATGATCACCGACCTCATGATCGAATTCGCCTCCACCCAGCGCAGAGTCGTCCGCGCGGCCGGCGCCGAGTTCGTACCGAGCGCCTTTCAGCCCTGGCTTCCGGACGGCCGGGGCATCTCGGTCGCCAACGACGTGGCCGTGATGCTCTCGCCGGAGCTCCACGACGAATTCGGCGTCCCCTATCTCAACCGGCTCTCGGACGCGTTCGGGGGCATCTACATCCACTCCTGCGGCGACTGGACGCACCTCTTCTCCAGCCTGGAAAAGGTCCGCGGCCTGCGGGGCCTCGAATTCGGAGCGAGCGAGGCGCCCTACGGCAAGGTCCTGGCCCGTTTCGGCGGGAAGACGGTCCTCGCCTGCCGCGTCGGTCTCCACCGCGACATCCGGTTCGCCGGCATGGCCGATTTCGTCCGGAAGATCATCGCCGCGGCCCCGACCCCGCGCGGCCTCTTCGTCCATGTCGACATCACCAACGGCCTCGTCGGAGAGGATTGGCCCGAAACCGACCTCGACGAGATCTATGCTCTAATCGACGCCGGGAACCCGGCTTGGCAGAAGGTCGTCGCATGAGCTTCGACCCCATTCTGGCTGTTACCGGCTGGAGACTTCTCGGAGGCAGGAGAACTGCCGGGGCTCCGGCGGGGACATGTACCTCAGGTACGTGTCCCCCGCTTCAAACACCGGAACTGCTACTCGATCTCAGGACGGCCGGAGGGAGGACCGCGCGCCTCGTCGCCCGGGCGCTCACTCCCGAGACCTGGAAGATCTCCATCATTCCGGAGGGTTCGGCCGCGCCCGGCCAGTCGCCGATGGTCCTTCCTGTCAAAACCCGCCCCGTGCGCCTCACCGTGAAGCCGAAAAAGGGAGGGCTTCTCGTCGTCTCGGGCCCCGATCTCGCTCTGGAGATCCGGCTCGATCCCTTCGGCTTCCGGTTCCTCGACGGCGGCGGCCGTACCGTCCTCTCCGACAACCCCGCCGATATCGACGGGCTCGGGCGCCCGGCCGTTCCGCCCCTAGGTTTCTTCGACGGCCCCGGCCGCGTCCGTTCGGTCGCGGCATCGTTCCATCTCCGCCCGGGCGAGCGGCTCTTCGGCCTCGGCGAAAAGTTCACCCGGCTCGACAAGGCCGGCCTGCGGATCGTCTCCTGGACGGTCGACGCCCTCGGGTCGACGAGCGAGCGCTCGCATAAGAACGTGCCGTTCCTGTGGAGCAGCGTCGGCTTCGGCCTGTTCGTCGCGACAGGCGCCCGCGTCACCTGGGACCTGGGCGCGACATCCCTTCAATCCTGGACGTTCGAGGCGGAGGCGCCCGCCGTCGAGATGTACGTCTTTCACGGTCCGCACCCGGAGAAGATCCTGGCCGCCTTCACCGCGCTCACCGGACGCCCCCCGGCGGTGCCCGACTGGTCCTTCGGTCTGTGGCTGTCCTCGGGCGGCACCTACCGGGACCAGGCGTCGATCGAGTCCCTTCTTGACGGCCTCGAACGGCATCGCCTGCCCGCGGACGTCATCCACATCGACCCGTGGTGGATGTGCTGGCGAAAATATTGCGATTTCGAATGGGACCGCACGGCCTTCCCCGACCCGGAAGGTCTCATCCGCCGCATCCACGCGCTCGGCCTCAAGCTCTGCCTTTGGGAACATCCCTATATCTCGACCGAGAGCGAGCTCTTTCAGCACGGCAAACACCAGGGTTATTTCGTCCTGAAGCCGGACGGCGAGGTCTACGTCATCGACTACGGGCTGTCGCTCGCGCCGCGGCCGGACGGCCGGGTCCGGCTGGGCGGGAAGGCGGAGACATGGAACGCGCCCGCGGCCATCGTCGACATGACGAACCCCGGCGCCTGCGCCTGGTTCAAGGACCTCCACCGCCCGGTCCTCCGCATGGGCGTCGACGTCTTCAAGACCGATTTCGGCGAGGACATCCCCGCGGACGCCCGCTTCCACGACGGACGCACCGGAGCCGAAGTTCACAATCTCTATCCCCTCCTCTACAACGCCGCGGTCTTCGAGGTCACTGCGGAGGAGAAGGGACGCGGCCTTGTCTGGGCCCGCTCGGGGACGGCCGGCAGCCAGCGGTTCCCGATCTGCTGGTCGGGCGACCCGGCCTCGGACTGGGATAGCCTGGCCGCGACGGTTCGCGGCGGGCTTTCGGCCGGCATGTCGGGCCTCGCGCTCTGGAGCCACGACATCGGCGGCTATCGCGGCACGCCCGAGCCCGAGCTCTATGTCCGTTGGGCCCAGTTCGGACTGTTCTCATCCCATAGCCGCATGCACGGCGACTCGCCCCGCGAGCCGTGGCAGTTCGGGGACAGAGCGCTCGCCATCGTCAGGAAATTCGCCGGGCTGAGATACCGGCTTTTTCCTTACATCCGGAGCGCGGCGCTCGAAGCGCGCGAGACCGGCATGCCCGTCATCCGCGCCCTGCCGCTCGTCTTCCCGGACGACCCGAACGCCGCGGCCTGGGACCACGAGTACATGTTCGGACCGTCTTTCCTCGTGGCGCCGGTCATCCATAGGATCGAGGAGCTCGGACGCGGCGGCGGCCGCCGGTCCGGGCCGCCGCGCCTGCCTGTCTATCTCCCCGCGGGCCAGTGGGTCGATTATTGGACCGGGCGGAGATACGCGGGGCCGGCGACGGTCGACGCCGCGGCCCGGCTCGACGTCATGCCCCTGTTCGTCCGGGCGGGGGCGATCGTCCCGATGATGGAAAAGGCAAGGAGGATACCCGAGGGCCGCATCGACCCCCTTGTGCTCGAGCTTTATCCCGATCCACCAAGACCGTCCGGCTGCGTCCTTCTCGAGGAAGAGGGCCGAACGTCATTCCGCCTCAGAACCGCAAAGGGGGGCGTGGTCCTCGCCTGGTCAGGGGCCGTTCCGAGATCGCTGGTCCTCCGCGCAGGCCGGGGCGCTAGCATCGTTGGGGGGTCCCCGGCGCCCGGCCCGCGGCAAGCAGGGTTTTGTACGGCGGCCAGTCGAACCGGCACGGGCTGCCTGACCCTCCCGCCTTCGCGGTCGGGCCGCGTGCGGATCCGGACGGTTGTCCGCCAGCCGGTCTGAAACGCTATTTCTTCCTCTCGAGCCTTGTGTCGAGGCGCTTGGTCTTATTGGCCAGAGCCGGCGACCGCGTAACGAAGGTCCCATTCTCGTAATAGAGGATGGCATCCTTCAAATTCTCTTTATAGCCTTCGTCGAGGACACTCCACACCTTGCCTTCGCGGATGAGATCATCATGATGGTTCTTGAATGTGTTGCTGAGGGTCACGTTCTGGCAGTTGAGTGCCCGATCGAGATCATAATAAGTCTGCGTCCCCGTGGCATAGACCATCAGGCCGTCTCCCTCGTAGATCCCCGCTATGTAGTTGATCGGGTCGCCGCGGAGGTGCATGGCCGCCGCGACATCGGACATCGGGAAGAGAATATAGCCCGCCTGGCCGCCCGCGGCGAGATCGGGCGAGCGGTAGGACTTTTGTTCCTGAGGCGAACCGCCGCGCAAGCCGCCCGCCTCGAAGATGGCGATACAGCCGCGGCTGTATTCATTGTTGACGCCGGACAGGACGAGCTCTTTGTCGCCGTCGCCGTCGAGGTCGCCGGCGCGAGCGTCCATGAAATATCCAGCGTTCCAATATTCGCCCTCGCGATGGCCGGCGGCGTCGATGAGGACGGTCTGGCAGGGCCAATCCGGCTTGTGGTGAGAGATGACGAGGACTTCGGGCGCGCCGTCATCATCGTAATCCTCGGCGTTGAATCCGAAGATGCGGTATTCCCAGCGAAATGCCTGTCCGTCGATGACCAACTCGCGGCCGGCCGCGAAGCGCCAGAGCTCCCGCCCACGATCGTCAAGACAGATCAGCGTTCCTTCCCCGATATCGAACTTCGTCTGGACGCTGAACAGCACCTCGGGCCGGGAGTCCCCGTCAAGATCGATGATCTTTATATACGGCCAGCTTATCGAATAATCGGCACCCTGCTCCAGGTCCTGAAAGTGAGTCCTATACTCGGCCTCGCTCACGAGATTATGGACGCGAGTATTGAAGCGCCAGAGCTCCCGTCCGGCCTCGTCGGTGATGACAAGCTCCGAGCCGCGGATGTGGAAATCGGCGGGCACGGAAGGAGAGGCAGAGGACGGTCCCCGGAAGAAGAGGAAATAGGCCGCGGCGGCGAGCCCGGCCAGGGCGAAAAGGATCGGAAAGAGGCCGGAGCAGGAGAGCTGGCCGAGCCTTTGCCGCCGGATCGGGAGGTCCCGCCGGCCGACCGCTCGGCCAGCCACTCGTCGATCTGGTCTTTGTAGGCGAAGACCTTGGCCTTGGAATCCCGCTCGAGACGGTGGATCGGCAGGCCATAGCGCTGCTCCCAGCGAACGCAGGTCCTGACATCCCGGTCGAGGTAGGCTGCGATCTCCTTCCAGGAGGTCAGAATGTTCTCTTTTTTCCCGTTGCCCGCCATGTCCATCGCCTGTCAGACTGTCCCCTGCAAAAGGGATGTGGATTATAGGGAAAAATCGACGTCCTTTCAAGCGCCGCGTCGGGACAGGCGCCGGGAGAACCCGTCACTCCGTCGCGGCTTCGGCCATGGCGGCCACATTGCGCGGCGGGACGTCGGGCAGGATCGCTTCATGGCTGGGGCTGACGATGAGATGCGGGCCCAGGATCGCCTTGACCCGCCGGACCTCGGCCTTGACCTCCTCGGGCGTGCCGAGCGGGAGGACGCGTTGCGTGTCGACCCCGCCGAGGAAGGCGATCTTCCCGCCGAAATCCCGGGCCAGCGTCGCCGCGTCCATGTTCGCCGCTTTGGCCTGGAGCGGGTGGAGGCAATTGACGCCGGCGGCGATGAGCTTGGGGATGACCCTGTGGATCGAGCCGCAGGAGTGGAGGACGACCTGATAGCCGCGCTTGTGGGCCTGGCTCGTGAATCGCCGGAACCAGGGCATGATGAAACGATCGAACAGGGCCGGGCTGATCATCTGGTCGAGCTGGGTGCCGAAGTCGTTCCCGAAGAACAGGGCGTCGACCCTGTCCCCGGCCAGGTCGAAGAATCGTTCGTTGGCCTCGTAATAGAACCCGCAGACCCGGTCCGTGGCCGCCTCGACGACCTCGGGATGGGTATGCATCTTGATGAAGTAGGCCTCCATGCCGAAAAAATCCATGAGGTCATGGAAGAAGGGGGTCCAGAAGCCGGAGGCGCGATAGTGGGGCCCGGCGGAGTCGAGCGCCCGCAGCGTTTCCGTGAAATCGAGCCCGGCCGGGTCGGGCCAATCGAAGCGGTCGAGCTCGGCCGGGTCCTCGACCTCGGCCAGCGGGCCGGCGACGCCGTGGCTCGCTTTTCCGGCGGCCCAGTTCCAGTTGAAGATCCCCTTGGCCGCCGTTGTCGGGAAGGTCGATTCGGCGAAGCTCGGCGAGATCCAGCGATAATCGTCGCCGAGCTTGAGGCGGAACTCCTCCTCGGTCGTCGTCCCGAAATAGCGGTGCAGGCCGGGCCAGCTGTCGGGGTGGGGGTTGCCGAGCCACAGGCCGCAGCGCGGGGCCGGGCGGAGGGCGATGATGTCCTTGACGAGCTCGCGGCGGGTCATGCTACCTCCGGCTTTCGGCGATGAGGGATTCGATCTCTCGGCGCTCCTCCGGGCTGACGGCGTCGCCCTTGAGCGCGAGGTACTTCCGGAAGAGGGCCAGAGCCCGGGGCTTGTCCCCCGTCTCGAGCGCGGTCAGGCCGAGATTATAGACGGGAAGGTCGTAGGCCGGATCGAGAGCGGCGGCTTTCTCCCAGCTCGCGACCGCTCTGGCCGTATCGCCGGCGATCTTCCACGCGCTGCCGAGGCCGTTATGGACCGACGCGAGGGACGGATCGGCGGCCAGGGCCGCTTCGAAATGGGCGAAGGACCTTTTGACGAGGCCGGCGTCACGCGTCCTCAGCCCCCATTCGACATAGAGATTGCCGAGATTGCCGTTGATGATCGCGTCGCCGGGGGCCAGGGTCAGGGCTTTGCGGAAGTGCTCTTCGGCCTTCTCGAGCTCGCCCGTTTTCCAGTAGGCCTCGGCGAGCGAGCCCCAGACGTTTGGGTCTTCGTCGAAGAGGGCAAGGGCCCGGCCAAGGACCTCGATCCCGCGTCCGAATTCCCCGTGCTCGACGAGGGCGATGCCGTGGGCGGAGACCATGGTGAAGTCGGCGGGATTGGCCAGGGCTCCCCGCTCGAGCGCCCTGAGATGCCCTTCGCGCCGGCCCAGTGAATACTCGAGCTCCGCGAGCTGGGCATAGGCCCGGGTGAGACCGGGACGGGCCGCGATGAGGTCTTCGAGGAGGCGGGCGCTTTCGTCGGGCTTGCCCTCCTTTTCGAGTTGGGTCGCTTGGACGAGCTTCTGCTCGAGCGGGAGGAGCGTCTTGAGGTCGTCCGCGGCCCCGAAGTCCTTCTTTGGCCGGAGCGGGCGGGCCGGACGCGTAGCCCAGGCTGCGCAGGCGTTCGGCGGTTTCCCGGTCGGTGAGACGGAGGGCCCGGCCGCCGTGCGCCGCGGTCTCCCCCGCCATCGTCCGGTCGAGGATCTTCTTATAACCGAGCGAGGTCCGTTCCGGAGGCCAGGTCGTTCGCTTCATCGAAGTCGTTCCGGAGGTCGTAGAGCTCCGGGATCGGGGAATCCACGAACTTCATGGGGCCTTCGATGACGCCTCTGAGCGGAGCGGCGCCGTGATGGTAATAGCCCTCGAGCGCTTCGAAGTAGACGGGCCGGGCTTTCTGCGTCCGGCCTTCGAGGAGCGGCCGGAAGGACCGGCCCGGCAGGTCCGCGGGCGCCGGAAGCCCGAGCACATCGCAGACCGTCGGGAAGATATCCTCGTGGCTGACGAGGTCCTTGACGCGGGCGGACGCGAGTCCGGGGGCGGCCACGACGAGCGGCACCCAGATCGTCGAGTTGTAGGCGAAGTAGCCGTGGGTCATCTCGCCGTGCTCGCCGAGCGACTCGCCGTGATCGGCGGTCAGGACGACGAGCGTGCGGCCCGTCTCGCCGCGGCCGTCGATCGCGCCGAAGAGCTTGCCCAGCGTCTCGTCGACGTAGGCGACTTCGCCGGAATAAGGATCGGCGGCAAAGCGAGTCGCGTAGGGCTCCGGCGGCGCGTAGGGCGAGTGCGGGTCGTAGAGGTGGACCCAGAGAAACCACCGGCCGTTCCGGGCCGCGAGCCAATCCAAGGCGGCGGCCATCGTTTTTTCCGCCGGCCGCTCGGGGAAGTCCAGGGCGGCCGCCGGCCGGGCGGGATACTTGTCGTCATAGACGTCAAAGCCCTCGATCAGGCCGAAGCGGGTGTCGAGCGGGAAGGCGCTGACGAAAGCTCCCGTGGCATAGCCCGCGGCCCTGAGCGTCTTGGGCAGGCTCGGAACGCCGCGGGGCACGACGCGCATGCCGTTGTCGTCGGCGCCGTGGGCGAGCGGGGTCGAGCCGAGCAGGATGCTCGCATGGGACGGCAGCGTCAGCGGCGCGTGGGCGAAGGCCCTCTCGAAGAGGACGCCACGCGCGGCGAGGCCGTCGATCTGCGGCGTCCGGAGGTATGTCTGGTTGTAGCAGCTGAGCCGGTCCGGCCTGAGGGTGTCGATCGTCACCAGGAGGACGTTGAAGTCCTTGGGCTTCGCGGGGGCCTTACAGGCGGAGGCGAGGGCCGCGGCGGCAATGAAGGCCAGGGCCAGGGGCAGGATGGGAGACCGGGCCTTCCGTGGGTCGCCGATCGAGGGCATGCTCATCAGGTTACCTAATGATGTCTCAGACGTCCTCCATTATTAGGAGAAACGTCTGTTACGGTCAAGTTGAGCCGCTTTTCAATTGACCGGGAATGAGTATGATGAGGGAGCTGTGTCTGAAAAAACCCGGTTAGAGTGGAGGACCCCATGTGGAGCCATAAGAGAATATTAGCCATCGGATCGGCGATCATCACCTTAGCCACGATCGCGGCCGCGGCCGCATCAGAGGTGACCGGTCCTCCGCCGTCGACGAAGCCGGTCTACCTGTACAAGACGACATTCGTGAGGGCCGCGCAGGGGAAGCTCGCGGACCTCATCGCGCTCTATAAGGACCGCATGGCGGTCATCGAGGCGTCCGGAGACGTCCGACCCTTCTGGTGGCGCCATACGCAAGGCGACCAGTGGGACCTCATGGTCCTCACGCCGATGGGGAGCTACGTCGATTATTACGCGAAGCGGCGTGTGGCGAAGCGGGACAAGGCCGCGGCGGGGGCCGGCTTGTCTTGGAGCGATTTCGCCCGCCAGCTCGACGCGTTCTCGTCGTGGAAAGAAGACGTTTTCGTCATGGGGCCTCCCCTTGAATTCGTGAAAAAGGCGTTCGAAAGCACGGCGTATTACCATATCGAGATCTTCGTCTCGCTCCCCGGGAAGCAGGAGGAACTGTTCAAGGAGCGGGAGATGGAAAACGTCTACGGCGTCGAGACGAAGCGGCCCTACAACATGATCTTCGTGCGGGACCAGGGCGCCTCGTGGGATATCTACACGCTGGGCTGCTACCGCGACATCAAGCATTGGGCCGTGGGCGAAGAAGTGACCAAGGAGGAGCGGGCGGCGGCGGCGCGAGAAGGCCGGCTTCGGAAGCCCGGAGGAGATCGGCCCTTATATGCGGACGCTCATCGATTTCCACCGCGACACGATGGGCGTCGCGATCAAATAGCTTTATTTTTCTTCTATCGGCTTGACCGCTCGCCAGGTTCCGTCCTTTTCGACGCGCAGCGTCTTGATCTCGAACGGCGCGAAGACGACGGGGACATGAACCTGGGGTACGTGTCCCCGTTCTGGATTCTTGATCTTGCCCCCCTGGCCCTGACCCGGAACGGCAATGGCGAGCTCCGCCTTCGTCTTCTTCCCGACGGCCTCCTGCAGCCGTACGACGAGCGCCTTGCCGTCCCAGGACCGTTTGCAGGCGAGGAGCCGGATGGAAGCGGGCCTCACGTCAAGGAGCCTCTCCGCCGAGACAACCTTATCCGCGTCGAAGGGCAGATGAGCGTACGCCGCGGGAGGGGCGGCGAGATGATCGGCGAGGCCGGGCATCATCGCCGTGACGGCAGCCGGGACACCGACCGTGACGAGGAGGCGGAACTCGTGGACGCCGATGTCCGCGAATTTCCAGGCACCCTTCCCCAGGTCGAATCCCCGCTCGTGGCAATAGGCGGAGCTCCGGAGGACGGACAGGCGGATCTCGCCGTCGTGAAAATCGAGGCCGTGCTGGCCGCTCGAGGCGATGCCGACCGCCAAGGGGCTGTCCCCGGAGGGGCCTGTCCCTCTCGATCGCGCTTTTTCGCTCCGCCGGCCCGATCGTCCTTCGACGACCAGCCATCTGCCGTGGACATGTTCTTCCCCGTCATCGGGACGAAGGATGGCCCCGCCGGGGACCTCGGCCAGGAGGACCGGCGCAGCAAGCGAGGTCGGAACGGCGAGCTTCAGCCGGCGCTTCGGCTCGTTCCATGTGACGCGGCACCTGATCTCGATGACGGGCCAGGACGGATAAGCGATGGCGTCGAGCACGATACGGCTGGCGCGATAAGCGAGGATCGACCGCGTGATCGTACGGACCGGTCCTTGCTCGACGACGAAAGGCGGACACGCGGGCTTGAACCGGCCGGTGATCTTCCGATAGCTGCCGCGGCCCGTTCCCCACGAATCCGCCGTGTCCTCGACGACGAGCGGCTCGAAGAGGGGCCCGCCGGAGGGACAGCGGGCGAAGGCGGCCAGCGCGGCGATGAGCCCGGATTTCGGGTCGACGCGACGGGCGAGCGGAGAAGCCGCGGGGACGCGAACCTCCGGTACATGTCCCCTGACTTCGAACGCCTTGAGCTCATAGCGCGTAACGCCCACGCCCGGCAGGTCGTCGACGAAGCTGATCCGGCGCCGCCAGTTGTTGAACGGGAGGAGCGACTCGGGCTGCTCTTCCTGACAGACGACTTCGCGGCCGTCGGCCCGGAAGAGGCGCATGCGCCACGTGCCTTTCCAGAACGGCCGATGGTCGACCATGCACTCGAATTCGACCGGGACGCGGCGTAGGGACGGATTGGCGTTGAGGACGGTGACGGGGAGCGAAGGGCTGTTGCGGCTGCCGCGGTTGAGGGCGGAGGCGGCCTCGAGCGAGGCAAGGCGGGCGATGTCCTCGGCCCGGCCGTATTGGCCCAGGGCGTCGCGCTCGGCCGATTCGACGCAGGTGCCCGTGAGGATATCGTGGAAATCGTTGAATACATGTAATTTCCAGGCCACGGCGGAGCTCCTCGGCGGGAGCCTCGCGCCCGGCCAGCCACCAGGCCGCGGCGCCGGCGGCTTCAGCCTGGACCAGGCGCCCCAGGCTGGAGACGGCCTGCCGTTTAAGGCGGGAGAGCGACGTGTAGCAGCCGGTGAACGAGCGCTGGAGGTCGCCGTCGTGGACCGGGGCCGCGGCGGCGGTGTCCTTGACCGCGTCATAGAACCGGTCGGGCGTGCTGTGGACGATCCGGACGCGCCTCTCAAGGGAAATGAAGGTATCGATCGTTTCGAGGTCGCGGCGCGTCGCTCCTCCCCCGTGGTTGCCGAGGCCCCAGAAGACGGGCACATCGCGGCCGAGCTTCAACGCGAGCTCGACGCCGGCGCGGAGCCGCTCCTCGATGTTGTCGTGTTCGGTGTGATAGAGCCCGACGGCGATGCGGTAGGCCGGGATGGTCGTGCCGTCGACGCCGCGCCAGCGATAGAGATCCGCCGGAAGCGCGAGCTCGGGGGCCTGAGGCCGCATGTGGACATACATCTCGTAGCCGGCGAGACGCAGGAGCTGGGGCAGGCCGCCGCTGTGGCCGAAGGAATCGAAATTGTAGGCCACGCGCGGCGCCGCGTCGAAGCGGTCGCGGAAGTATCGCCGGCCCTCGGCGATCGTGCGGATAAGGGACTCCGTGCCCGGCAGGTTGACGTCAGGCTGGATGAACCAGCCGCCCGAAATGGCCCATCGTCCGGCTTTGACGAGGCGGCAGATGTCCGCGAAGAGAGCCGGGTCGAGCCGCTCGGCCCACTGATAGAGCACGGCCTCGTTGTGGCAGAAGATAAGCGCGGGGTGTTCGTCGAGGATGTCGACGGCGTTCCTGAAAGTTGCCAACGCTTCCGACGCGCCTTCATCCCAGCGCCACTGCCACACCGGGTCGAGGTGCGCGCTGCAGATGAGGTGAATCGAAATCGGGGACACAATACCATTTCCCCAATTCTTCTTGTTCATAGCGGCCAACTCATCCTTAAGCATTCTCCCTGGCATCGTCTCTTCATGTGCGCTTCCGCTCATCACACACCGATAAAATGGGGAATTGGTATTGTGTCCCCGATTTAAATTTCGTCCTTGCTGGGCAGGTTCTTGTACCAGGTGAAGTAGAGAATGACGGCGATGGCGGCGGCGGCGCCGGTCCACATCCCCAGCTGCTTCCAGTTCCGCATGAACAGGTAGAACGGCAGGATGGCCAGGGAGAACTGGAACCCGGCCGTGATGACGCCGTTGAGCATGTCGATCTTCGGCATCTTGTCGTTGGCCGGCACCAGCCCTCTCTTCACGCACTCCCGCCTCACGGGACCCCAGAACCCGAACGGCCGGACCTTGGTGTAGAACTTGACCAGGATCTCCATGTCCGCGGGCTTCGTCAGCGCGGCCGCGGCGATCGTCGTCACGAGGCCGATCCCCACGTCGATGGCCAGCGAGGCCGAGGCGTGAAGGCCCTTGACGAGGATCAACCGGAGCGAGATGAGAACGGCCGAGGCGCCCATGCTCCAGACGAACGCCTTGGCCCCGAACCGCCAGTAGTGCCACCTCAGGGTCGCCGGCACGAGGATGACGGTGACGACGACGAAGACCATCATCTCCCAGGCCGTGACGATGTTCGTGAAGGAGAGCGAGAAAACGAACCCGATGAGGACGGCTACGACCGAAGCGACCTGCCCCAGCCGGACGAGCTTCTTCTGGCTCAGGTCCTTGGCGAAGTAGCGCTTGACGAAATCGTTGATGACAACGGAGCTCGTGACGTTGATCATGGCGCTGATCGTCGACATCAAGGCCGCCAGCAGCACGGCCATGAACAGGCCGCGCAGCCCGACCGGCATCTTCAGCAGAACTAGCGGCATGATCTTCTCGGCGTCGAACCCCGCTTGCGTCCCTCCCAGATAGAAGATCCCGAGGACCATGAAGCTTACGCCGAGGACCCAGCGCAGGTTGTAGCCGACGGTCCACATGCCCGCCGCGAGCTGGGCGTCGCGCGGCGATCGCGTGGTCAGGAAGAACTGGAAGTCCCAGACGTTCGGCCCGCTGAGGACGCGGAAGATCATCCAGAAAAAGCCCGCGGCCATGAGCGGCCCGAACAGCCCGAAATGCTGGTAGGCCGGCGGCGTCTCCGCCGCGAACCCCGACCACAACGTCCACGTCGGGGCGAGCGAGAACCAGCCCGGGTCCTTGTGGATGAACGTCATCGCCGCCGGCTTGGCGAAGACCATGACGGCCATGATGACGGCGCCGACGCCGATGAGGAGCGTCTGGAAGACGTCCGTGAGGATGACCCCGAAGAACCCGCCCAAGGTCACGTAGACCCCGACGACGGCCAGGACGATGAGCGTCGCCTCCCAGCGCGGCAAGGGCAGGAACTCCTCGGCGAACTTGCCGGTGCCGACGCTGATGAACATGAGGTTACAGATCATCAGGATGAGCAGGAAGATGGCCGCCGTGAGCCGGGCCGCCTCGGCGTCCTTCCCCGACCCGAAGCGCGTCTCGTTCCACTCGGCGAAGGTCATGACCCCGGAGCGGCGGATATATTTGGCCTGGAAGGCCATGTAGAAGCAGATGATGAACCAGCCCCAGAAGATGTGCGTCGCCCACATCGACTTGAGCCCGACGTAGAAGATGAGCCCGATCATGGACATCGTGCCGCCGATGTCGATGTAGCTCGAGCAGCCAGAGAAACCCAGCATCCACCAGGGCACGTTCCGGTCGGCCAGGTAGAACGAATCGAGCTTCTTTGTCGCCCGCTTCCTGACGACGACGCCGACCATGGCCACGGCGGCGAGGTAGACGCCGATGATGACGAGGTCGATGGGGTGGAGGTTCATGACCCTTTCTATACCACCGCCCGCGAATGAGCGTCAATATGAATGTCCCCTACCGAAAAGGGGCGAATCGTGATAAAATATCACTTCAAAAGGACGGAGAATTATGCCTCAGCCTAAGAATAAACCAATGCGAAATCTTCTTTTCTGGCTCTCCGCGGGGATCATCATCATCCTCGCCTGGAGCCTCCTGCAGTCCCCGGCCATGGCCAAGAAGGACGTCACCTTCTCCCAGTTCATGACCGAGGCCGAGCAGGGCAAGGTCGAAGAGGTCACCATCCAGGACAGCCAGCTGCGCGGCAAGTTCACCGACGGACAGACCTTCAAGACCGTCCTGCCGGCGGGCTACAACGACCTCATCAAGATCCTCCGCGACAACAAGGTCAACATCGTCGTCAAGGACACGGCCCGGAGTCCCATCTTCACCATCCTCATCGGCTGGTTCCCCATCCTCCTGCTCATCCTCTTCTGGGTCTTCTTCATGCGCCAGATGCAGTCCGGCGGGAACAAGGCCATGGCCTTCGGCAAGAGCCGGGCCAAGCTCTTCTCCGCCCAGGCGAAGAAGGTGACCTTCAAGGATGTCGCCGGGGTCGAGGAGGCCGAGTACGAGCTCGGCGAGATCATCGAGTTCCTCCGCGAGCCCCGCAAGTTCCAGCGCCTCGGCGGCCGAATCCCCAAGGGCGTCCTTCTCGTCGGCGCGCCGGGCACGGGCAAAACGCTCCTGGCCAGGGCCGTGGCCGGCGAGGCCGACGTGCCCTTCTTCTCGATCAGCGGCTCGGACTTCGTCGAGATGTTCGTCGGTGTCGGCGCCTCGCGCGTCCGCGACCTCTTCGACCAGGGCAAGAAGCACGCGCCCTGCCTCATCTTCATCGACGAGATCGACGCCGTCGGCCGCCAGCGCGGCGCCGGCCTCGGCGGCGGCCACGACGAGCGCGAGCAGACGCTCAACCAGCTCCTCGTCGAGATGGACGGCTTCGACTCGAACGAGGGCATCATCCTCATCGCGGCGACGAACCGCCCCGACATCCTCGACAGCGCCCTCCTCCGGCCCGGGCGCTTCGACCGCCGCATCATCGTCAACATGCCCGACGTCAAGGGCCGCGAGGACATCCTCAAGGTTCACGTCCGCAAGATCCCGCTGGACGACGGGGTCAAGCTCAATGTCCTGGCCCGCTCGACCCCCGGCTTCAGCGGGGCCGACCTGGCCAACCTCGTCAACGAGGCCGCCCTGCTCGGGGCGCGCCTGGGCGAGGACAAGGTCACGATGAAGGACCTCGAGTCGGCCAAGGACAAGGTCCTGATGGGCGTCGAGCGCAAAAGCATGATCATCAGCGACGAGGAAAAGAGGAACACGGCCTTCCACGAGGCCGGCCACGCCCTCACGGCCGCGCTCATCCCGGAGGCCGACCCCATCCACAAGGTCACCATCATCCCGCGGGGGCTGGCCCTGGGCCTGACCCAGCAGCTGCCCCTCGACGACCGCTACACGTATACGAAGGAATACCTCGAAGCCCAGCTGTCCGTGCTCATGGCCGGACGCGTCGCCGAGATGATGTTCCTCAACAAGACGACGACGGGCGCGGCCAACGACTTCGAGAAGTCGACCGAGATCGCCCGCAAGATGGTCTGCCAGTGGGGCATGTCGGACCTCGGGCCGCTGACCTTCGGCGAGCGCGACGACCTCATCTTCCTCGGCCGCGACCTGGCCGTGAACAAGAACTTCAGCGAGAAGACCTCCGAGCGCATCGACGATGAGGTCAAGAAGATCATCATGCGCAGCCTGCACCGGACCCAGGAGCTCCTGGAGGGCAATCGGGACAAGCTGATCAAGATCGCCGAGCTTCTTCTCGAAAAGGAGTCCCTGAGCTCCGACGAGATCAACGGCGTCATCGACGGCACAGGCGCGGCCCCCGCTGAAGCCCCCCCCGCGCCCGCACCCCCGGCCGCCCCGACCGGAGAGGCGCCCGGGCAGAGCTGAGGCGGGGCCAGGCGAGGACCATGAAAAGAGAAGCGCGCACCCTGGAGATCAGGGGACAGCGCTTCACCCTCGGTCCGCACATCTGGCTCATGGGCGTCGTCAACGTCACGCCCGATTCCTTTTCCGACGGCGGGCTGTACTTCGACGCCCAGAAAGCCGTCGACCACGGGGTGGCGCTGGCCTTCGAGGGAGCCGACATCATCGACGTCGGCGGGGAGAGCACCCGGCCCGGCTCGCTGCCCGTCCCCGAGGCCGAGGAGCTCGGCCGCGTGGTCCCGGTCATCTGGGCCCTGCGGAAGAAGACCTCGGCCTTCATCTCAGTCGACACGACCAAGGCCGCCGTGGCCCAGGCCGCGCTCGAAGCCGGGGCCGACATCGTCAACGACACGAGCGCCCTCCGCTCCGATCCTGGCATGGCGGACGTCGCGGCCCGCTTCGGGGCCGCCGTCGTCCTCATGCACATGAAGGGCACGCCCGCGACCATGCAGGATGCCCCGCGCTACGCCGATCTCATCGGCGAGATCAGCGGCTTCCTGGCCGAGCGCATCCGCGCCGCCGAGGCCGCCGGCATCCCGCGGGAGCGGATCATCGTCGATCCCGGCATCGGCTTCGGCAAGGGCCTCGAGCACAACCTCGAGCTCCTGCGCCGCCAGGAGGCCTTCCTCGAGCTCGGGCGCCCGCTGCTCATCGGCTTCTCGCGGAAGGCGTTCCTGGGCGCGATCCTCGACCTGCCTCCGGGCGAACGGCTCGAGGGGACGATCGCGGCGGCGGTGATCTCGGTCGCGCACGGGGCCCACATCCTGAGGGTCCACGACGTCGGGCCCATCTCCCGGGCCGTCCGCTCGGCCGAGGCGATCCTGGGCATCTCCGGGGATGACGGGGCCGCATGCGCCGGCGCCCGGTCCGGGGCCGCGACGGCCGCCAGCAACGCCGCGAACGGGAAGGCCGGCCATGTTCGCTGAAGCCTGGGCCCTTCTCCGTCACATCACCGTGCTCGACGTCCTCGACATCCTGCTTATCGCCTTCATGATCTATTACATCATCCTGCTTATCCGGGACACCAAGGCCTATCAGGCCGCGGCGGGCCTGGCCCTCATCGGCGCCCTCTACCTGGTCACCGTCTGGGGACGGCTGGGCGTCTCGAACCGCATCGTCCGGTCCTTCGTCAACTACCTGATCATCGCCATCATCGTCCTCTTCCAGGCCGAGATCCGGAGGTTCCTGACCGAGATCGGCTCGCGGACCTTCCGCAAGCCCTTCGCCCTCCGCTCCTTCACGGAGAAGATCGACGACCTCTTCCAGGCCATCGATTTCCTGTCGCAGAAGAGAATCGGGGCTCTCATCGCCATCGAGAAGGAGATCTCCCTCTCGACCTACGCCGATCGCGGGGCCGAGATCGACGCGGTCTTGTCCAAGAACTTGCTCGTCTCGATCTTCTTCCCGCACTCGCCCCTCCATGACGGGGCGGTCATCATCAAGGGCGATAAGATCGTCGCGGCGGCCTGCCTCCTGCCGCTGCCGGCGGCCCACCGGCTGAAGAGCCCGTTCCAGACACGGACCCGCCACCTCGCCGCCATCGGCCTCTCGGAGGAGACCGATGCCGCGGTCATCGTCATTTCCGAGGAGACCGGGACCGTCTCGCTGGCCCTCCGCGGCCAGCTCGAGCGGTTCGACGACAAAGACGCCATGGAAAAACGCCTGCTCGGCTACCTGAGAGACCGATGAGACGCACGCTGGCCCGCTGGATCACACGGGATTGGAAGCTGAAGCTCGTCTCGCTCGGCCTGGCCCTCGGCCTCTGGCTCCTCCTCGTCCCGGCCGAAAAAGTGTCCTCGGAGAAATCCCTGACCATCCCGCTCGAGACGCGCAACGTCCCCGCCGGCCTGGAGATCGTCGAACGCCCGGTCGCGGCGATCGACATCACGCTCCGGGCGCCCAACCGCCTCCTCAACGAGATCGGGCCGTCGGAGCTCGTGGCCAGCCTCGACCTCGAGCGCGCCACCGTGCTCCAGCAGGAATACCAGCTCACGACCTCGATGATCGCCGTGCCCGCCGGCGCCGAGGTCGTCGGCATCGCGCCGGGCAAGGTGACGATCAAGCTGGAGAAGACGACCGAGGCGACGCTCGAGGTCCACACGACGCTCCGCGGCAAGCCCGCCCGGGGCTTCCGTGTCGCGCGGACGGAGATCGAACCGGTGAGCGTCTCCGTCCAAGGGCCGGAGAGTCGCGTGAAGGACGCCCAGGCAGCCTCAACGGCTCCCGTCGACATCTCGGGGCTCACCGAATCGACCGTCTTCAATGCCGACATCATCCTGCCCAGGCCGGAGCTCCGGTTCGTCACGGCCCGGACGAGCGCGAAGGTCACGGTCCACATCGAAGCGGACGAGGCGGCCGCCAAGCCGGCGGCCAAGAAAAAGAAGTAGGCCGTGAAGAAGAAGCTCTTCGGAACCGACGGGGTCCGGGCGGTCGCCGGGCACTTCCCGCTCGATCAGCCGACGATCTCGCGGCTCGGGCAGGCCTTGGTCGGCCTACTCGAAGCGAAGGGGCTCGGCTCGCGGGTCCTCATCGGCAGGGACACGCGCGAATCGGGCCCGTGGATGGAGCGGGCCCTCGCCCGCGGCGTGCGTGTCGCGGGGGGCGAGGCCGTATCGGCGGGCGTCATCCCGACCTCGGCCGTCTCCTACCTGACCAAGATGCGCGGCTTCTCGGCCGGCGCGGTCATCTCCGCCTCGCACAATCCCTTCGAGGACAACGGCATCAAGGTCTTCTCGCCGCTCGGCGTCAAGATCCCCGACGAGTGGGAGCTCGAGATCGAGGCCGTCGTGCTCGAGGGCCGCGGCCGCCTGCCCGGACACGAGGCGGAGGTCGAGGTCGACGGGACGCTGGCCGGCGATTACGCCGGCTATCTCACAGGTCGCACCAGGCCGTCGGCAGGGGCCGCGGGCGGGGCGGGATTCAAGGTCGTCGTCGATTGCGCGAACGGGGCCAGCTCCGTCCTGGCGCCGCGGATCCTCGCCGGGCTCGGCTTCGAGGTCGAGGCCATCAACGCCGCCCCCGACGGCCGGAACATCAACGCCGGCTGCGGCTCGCTCCATCCGGAGGGGCTGGCCGCGCGGGTGCGGGCATCGGGCGCCGCGATCGGCATCGCCTACGACGGGGACGCCGACCGCGCCCTCTGGGTCGACGGGGAGGGGCGCCTCCTCAGCGGCGATCATACGCTCTTCGTCCAGGCCGTGCATATGAAGCAGGCGGGCCGGCTGCGGACGAGCGAAGTCGTGGCCACGACGATGAGCAACATGGGCCTCGAGCGGGCCTTCGAGGAGCGGGGCATCGGCCTCGTCCGGACCAAGGTCGGCGACAAGTACGTCCACGAAGAGATGGTCTCTCGCGGCGCGAACCTCGGCGGAGAGCAGTCGGGGCACACGATCTTCCTCGACGACCTGCCGACGGGGGACGGCCTGCTGACGTCGCTGCGCATGCTCGAGGTCATGGTCGAGCGCGGCGCGACACTGGCCTCGCTCGTCGAGGGTATGACCGAGTTCCCGCAGACGCTCGTCAACGTCCGGGTCCGGCGGAAACCGGATTTCTCGGAATTCCCGGAGATCATGGCCGCGGTCGAGGTCGTCCGCAGCACCGTCGGCCGGGACGGCCGGATCGACCTCCGGTACTCGGGGACGGAGCCCCTGGCCCGGGTCATGGTCGAGGCCCGCGACAGGGCCACGGTCGATTCCTGCGCCACGCTGGTCGCCGACGCCATCCGCCGCCATCTCGGGGAGAAATGACCATGAGACTCGCCGTCAACATCGACCACTTCGCCACGCTGCGGGAGGCCCGCCGGGCGACCGAGCCCGAGCCCGTCCTCGTCGCCCTGCTCGCCGAGCAGGCCGGCGCCCACGGCATCGTCTGCCACATCCGCCGCGACCGGCGGCACATCAAGGAGCGGGACCTGCGTCTCCTGCGGGAGGCGGTCAAGACGAAGCTCAACGTGGAGATGGCCGCGACGGAGGAGATGAAGAAGGTCGCCCTCGACATCCGGCCGGACGTCGTCTCGCTCGTGCCCGAGCGGCCCGAGGAATTGACGACGGAAGGGGGATTGAAGGTCGCGTCGAACCGGAAGGCGCTCGGCCTCCATGTCAAAGCGCTGGGCAAGGCGGGCATCCGGACGAGCATCTTCATCGACACGAGCCTCGAAGAGATCAAGGCGGCGCGCGAGATCGGCGTCGACCTCATCGAGATCAACACCGGGACCTACGCCGAGCTCAAGGACGGGCCGGAGCGGTCCAGGGCGCTCGAAGCCGTCCGGAAGGCGGCGGAGTTCGGGCACAAGATCGGGCTCGAGGTCCACGGCGGGCATGGGCTCGACTACAGGAACCTCGGCCCCATCGTGGCCATCCCCGAGATCGCCGAGCTCAGCATCGGTTTCTCCATCGTCGCCCGGGCGGCCGTCGTCGGCATCGAACGGGCGGTCATGGACATGCTCGCGCTGCTCTGATTTGCGAGGGCGTGGTGGGGGAAGACATGGACATCCGCATCAACATCGACCGCCTGAGACGCGACCTCGAGGAGCTCGGCCGCATCGGCCGGGACGAGCACGGCGGGATCAACCGGCCCTCGTTCAGCGCGGCCGACTTGGAGGCCCGGGCCTGGCTCAGGAAGAAGATGGAAGAGGCAGGCCTCTGCTACCGCCAGGACGGCGCGGGCAATCAGTTCGGACGGCTCGAATGCGCCGGGAAGACGGTCATGGCCGGATCGCACATCGACACGGTGCCGAACGGCGGCATGTTCGACGGGGCGGCCGGGGTCCTCGCCGCGCTCGAGGCCGCGCGCCGGATCGCGGAGGAGAAGGTCCCCCTGACGAAGGCCCTCGAGATCGCGTCCTTCACGGACGAAGAGGGGAACCTCGTCGGCGATTTCATGGGCAGCCGGGCGTTCATGGGGCTCCTCGACGAAAAGGAGGTCCGGAGCGGCCGGACGTCGTTCGGGGTGCCCTTCAGCGACGTCCTCAAGATGTCCGGCTTCACCGCCGACGGCATCCTCGCCGCCCACAAGGACCGGCCCGCGCTCGAGGCCTACGTCGAGCTCCACATCGAACAGGGTCCGGTCCTCGAAGACGAGGGCGTGCCGGTGGGCATCGTCGAGAAGATCGCCGGCAAGCACTACCGCCGGTGCGCCTATATCGGCGAATCGGGCCACTCCGGGACGACCCCGCTCGAGCTGCGGCACGACGCCTTCCTCGGGCTGGCCGATCTCGCGCTCAGGGCCACCCAGCTTGTGGCGACGCGGTACTACGGGAGCGTCCTGACCGTCGGGAAGGCGGCCCTGCATCCCGGGTCATTCAGCGTCATCCCGGGCCGGGCCGATTTCACGCTGGAGTTCCGCAGCGCCTCGCCGGAGGCCATGACGGCGATCGAGAAGGACGTCTTCGCCCTGGCCGAGGACATCGCGGCGACGCGCGGGCTGACCTTCGTCTCAAAGGTCGTCGACCAGACGGCGCCGGTCACGGTCGCGCCGCGGCTGACGGGGATCATCGAAGAGGCATGCCGGTCGCTCGGCTATCCGTCGATGAAGCTCTCAAGCGGGGCCGGGCACGACGCCCAGATCCTGGCCGGGGCCTGTGACTCGGGCTTGATCTTCATCCCCTCACCCGACGGCATCAGCCACGCGCCGGGCGAACGGGTCGATTGGGATGATCTGGAGAAGGGCGCGAACGTCCTCTTGCAGACGATCATCAGGTTGGCCTCATAAGAGGGGGTCAAACCTTAATTCTTATAATTGTTTAAGGACGGACGGTCCCGGCAAAGGCGAAATTATAAGAATTAAGGTTTGACCCCTTCTTTTTTACCGGACGCCGTAGCCGTAGATCACGACTTTCTTTTCGCCGATGAGCGGCCAGCCGTTCTTCCAGTCGTATTCTTCGTATCCTTCGGGCATGGGGTTGATCCTGATGACGCAGGCGCCCCGGGCGCCGGCACCTGCGTTATGATCGATGCGGGAGGAAAAATCCCATCCGTCGCCGAATTTCTTGGCGTTGACCGACCTGTCCGGCCGGCCGGGCTTGGCCGGGTCCCCTTTGAGCTCGCGCTGCGGCTTGACCAGCCGGTAGGGCCCTTCCCCGACCAGCCGCCCTGTCGACTGCTCGTAGGATGACGGATCGAGGAGCGCCCCTTCCCTTTCGTAGGCGAGCAGGAGCCACGGCGTCCCCGGGATCCGCTTCCCGTTCTTGACCCCGGGGGGAACGGCGGCCGGCCGCTCCAGCAGGGTCCGATCGGGGTCGTCAAAGGCGAGAGGGCCGTCATAATAAAAGCCCTGGGGGAACGGCGTGTTGATATTCTCGAGGCTGTAGTCGGTGCTGTAGCCGTCCGGAGCGAACACGGTGATGCCCGTGATCCCGGTCAAATGAACCTTCGCGGCAGCCAGGAGATCGATGATCCGGACCCCCTTATAGGTCACGTATTCGTCGAGCCGCTGGGTCGTCTTGTTCATCAGCATGAATTGGCTGTGGACGGGGAGCTTACGGATCTCGTCCCAGCCGAAGCTTATCGTCTGCGCGAGGGGCAGGCCGGGCCGGCTGGCCGGATCGCCGGGATTGCGGAGGTCGGCGATCTCGGCGCCGTTGCGGTGGCCGTCGGCGTCGGAATCGAGCCCCGCGACGGCGGCAAACGCCTCGAAGGTGCGGCCGGCTTTCTTATAGGCGAGTCCGTAGCCGTTGAGCGTCGCTTCGTAATCCTCCGGGACCCCGGTCTTGTATCTCGCGTTGGGAAAGACGATGAGATGGCAGTAGCTGCAGGGGCTGTACTCCCTCTCCGTATCCGTGCCCTCGACCCCGCCCCTGTGACAGGTCTGGCAGTCGTCGAGCCTCGTGCCGGCCGCGCCCGGATACTGCCGGATGAGGCCCGCCATGTCGGCGTCGCTCTCATGGCCAACATAAGCCCGCGAGGACGCTTTTTCCTGGCCCGAGCCGGCCTGGAGCAGCCAGCCCGCCGCGCCCAGGACGAGGATCGCTAAAAGGGCGAACCCGAACGATCTCACGGCTCTATTCATGCGTTCCCTCCGGAGAGGCGCATCTTAACGGAACCCGCGCCCGCGCGCAACTTCAAGAAGGGGTCAAACCTACCTTTCATCACTTTCTAACGAAAGGTAGGTTTGACCCCATCTTGCCTGAGGCGGGGCGGGTTTGTTTGCCCCGGCGCATGTGGTAGAATTCATATATGATCGCTTTTCGTCCGTTATGCAAATCCCTCTGCGTCCTGCTGATCGCCTGCGCTATCGCCGCGCCTGTCGCGTCCGCCGCGACCGTACCGGCCGCGCAGAGCACGAAGCTCACGTCACCCGTGCGTCTCGACGGGAAGGCCGACGAATGGACAGGCGTCCCCCGGGTCCTCGACCCCAAGGCCGGCGCGGAGTTCGCGTTCATGAACGACGGCCGGGACCTCTACATCCTCCTGGTCGTGAAAAAGCCCGAGTCCATCGAATCCGTCGAGGCCACGGGGATGGCCGTGCTCGGGCGCCCCGTTAAGAGCCGCAAGCCCGCCAAGGGAGCCCTCCTCCTGTCGAGGCAGATCAGCGCCGACGGCTACATCGTCTGGCGCGAGAGCCAGGGCGCCATCCTCAGCGAGGCCGAAAAGTCCGAGATCCGGAAGATGCCGCGCCACCCGGTCTCCCTCGCTTTCGCCGTCGACGCAAAGGGCAGCTCCTACGGACCCCTGCGAAAGCAAACGGACGTCTTTCCTCCAGATTTCGGCACGGGTTGGCAGGAGGGTGGGACTGTCTACGAGATACGGGTCCCTCTGGCCTCTCCCGACCTCGTCCCCGGCGCCATCGGCGGCTCTCCCGGCGCGGCGATCCGCGTCTCCTTCGAATGGGGAGGCCGGTCCCTAAGGAGCCTTTCCACCGAGGCCGGCAACAGAAGAAGCGCCACCACGGGCGGGAGCGACTACACGTCCGGGACCGGGCGCACCTGGGGCCAGGAGTATCTGGACTCCTTCGACTCGCTGTCCCGTCCGAACCTCGACACCAAGAAGTTCTCGTTCGCCGTCGACGTGACGCTGGCGGGCCCGAAATAGATGCCCCTCCGGATCGGGGCCGTCGCCGTCGGCTTTCCCGTCGGCCTCGGGGCCCTGGCCGGTTACAGCGATCTCCCCTACCGCCTGATCTGTCGTTCCCTCGGCGCGCCCTACTGCATCACCGAGGCCATGCTCGACCGCCAGGTCCTGCTCGAAGGGAAGCTGCGCAAGCGCCTTATCCGTCTCGACCCGGCCGACCATCCCGTTGCGGGGCAGATCATGGGCATCGAGCCCGAAACGATGGCCGATGCCGCCCGCTCGCTCGACCGGATGGGCTTCGACGTCATCGACCTCAACTTCGCCTGCCCCGTCAGGAAGGTCGTTTCGCACAGGCGCGGCGGGGCGCTCATGAACGACCCGGAGCGCGCCCTGGCGACGGTCCGGGCGGTCGTCGCCGCAGCGCCCGGCCGGCCGGTCACGCTCAAGCTGAGGCGCGCCTTCCGGAATGCCGATACGGCCCACGAGAGCTTTTGGACGATCGCCCGCGGCGCCTTCGAGGCCGGCGCGGCCGCGATCGCCGTCCACGCCCGGAGCGTCGAACAGAAATACACCGGCCGGGCCGATTGGGGCTTCCTTTCAACGGTCAAGCGTGAATTCTCGGACCGGACGATCCTCGGTTCGGGCGACGTCTCCACCCCCGCCGAGGCCTTGCGCATGATGGCCGAGACGGGCGTCGACGGCGTCCTGGCCGCCCGCGGGGCCATCGGCAATCCCTGGTTCTTCGCCCAGGCCCGCGATCTCGCCGCGGGACAGACGCCGCGCCAGCCCGGCCTCGACGAGCAACGCGAGGTCATCTATCGCCACTATCGCCTCGCCTGCGATGCCTACGATCCGCGTCGCGGCCTCAAGATCCTGCGCCACTTCAGCCTGCAGTACGCCAAGATGCATCCCCGCCGCACCGAGCTCCGCAACGCCCTTGTCAAGGTCCGGACCGAAGACGAATGGCGGGCGGTCATCGACGCGTTTTACGCCTGCTGACGCCGGCGCCTAAAACAGGGACACGTGCCGGGGTGACCGGTCCCTCGACCCCTCCCCCCACCCTTCCGGGGACACGTACCCTGGGTACATGTCCCCTCACGTCTCCACTCGCGTGTCCGTCCCGGCTTTACACACCGGGCCCGTTGTGCTATCAAAGACGTTGCTCCGAGCCGATGGGGCTACAGCCATCGAGGCCACGCCCTTCGGCCGATAGGGAGAGGCGGGAAACGGCCCCTCCTTCCGCGTTAGAAAAGGAGACGACTTGCGGCGATTCCCCCCCTCGGCCCTGCGGTCCCTATCGATCGTCGCGATGGTTGCCGCGGTCTCTTCAGGCGGCTTGCTTACGGCGCAGATCGGGGACACGTACGGCAGGGAGCGGATTCTGAGGAGTGACCATCAGAATCGCTGCGGAGCGACTCGGAGCGGCGATTCTGGGAAATATCTTGATGGGGCCGAAGCCCGTCAGCCGGCCGGACGGACGCTCATGCTGGCCACCACGACGAGCGTCGACGCCACGGGACTCCTCGACGTCCTGGCCGACGCCTTCAAGAAAGACACCGCCATCACGCTCAAGTGGATCGCCGTCGGGACGGGAGCGGCCCTCAAGCAGGCCCGTGACGGCAACGCCGACGTCGTCATCGTCCACGCCCGCCGCCTCGAGGACGAGTTCATCCGTGACGGCTTCGGCGTCAACCGCCGGGTCATCGCCCGCAACTATTTCATGGTCGTCGGCCCGCCCGGGGACCCCGCCCGTGTCGCCGGCGCCCCGTCGGCGGCCGAGGCTTTCGGCCGGATCAAGGCCAGCGGCTCGGCCTTCGCCAGCCGCGGCGACAGGTCCGGCACGCACACGCGCGAGCTCGAGCTCTGGGCCCTGGCCGGGGGCAAGCCCGAAGCGGGCTATCTCGAGACGGGCCAGGGCATGGCCGAGACCCTCCGTATCGCCTCAGAGAGGCGCGCCTACACGCTGACCGATACCGCGACCTTCCACGCGCTGCGCGGACTCTCCGGCCTCGTCCCCGTCTACGAGAAAGCCCTCGAGCTCGAGAACATCTATGCCGTGATCGCCATCGACCCGGTACGCGTCCCCTCGGCCCGTTACGGCGAGGCCATGGCCTTCATCGCCTTCCTGACCTCGCCCCGCGGCCAGAGGCTGATCGGCGAGTTCCGTGGCCAGGCCGGTCGGCCCCTCTTCGAGCCCCTCGCGTCCGTCGCCGGGGTGGACCTCGTCAAATGATCGCCCGCGATCTGGCCTTGGCGGTCTGGGTCTCGCTCAAGACGAGCGGCCTCTCCGCCGTCATCGCCAGCGCCGTCGCCGTTCCCATCGCCCTTTTCCTGTCCGGCCGCGAATTCCGCGGCAAGAAGCTCGTCCTGCTCATCAACCAGACCTGGATGGCCGCCCCGACCGTCGTCATCGGGCTCCTCTTCTATTCGCTCCTCAGCCGCAACGGGCCCCTCGGCGGGCTCGGCCTGCTCTATACCCAAACGGCCATGACCGTCGGCCAGACCTTCCTCATCCTGCCGCTCGTCGTCGGCTTTTCCTACACGGCCCTGCGCCAGGTCGACCGGCGGGCCCGCCAGACCGCCCTGACCCTTGGCGCCAGCCGCCGCCAGGCCGGCTGGATCGTCCTGCGCGAGGCCCGTTTCCCGCTCCTCGTCGCCGTGCTGGCCGGCTTCGCCCGGGCCATCTCCGAGGTCGGGATCGCCATGATGCTCGGCGGCAACATCCGCAACGCCACGCGTAACATCACGACCTCGATCGCCCTCGAGACGTCCAAGGGCGAATTCCGCAACGGGGTCATCCTCGGCGCCCTCCTGCTCGTCATCACGCTCGGCGTCAACATCCTCGTCCAGACGGGCCTCAGCGGCCGCGACAGGGAATCGTAGGATGAGCGAAGCCGTCTATCGCCTCGAGCGCCTCGACTTCTCCTACCCGGCGTCGCCGGCCCGGTTCTCGCTCGCCCTCGACGCGCTCGACATTCGCGCCGGCGAGATCCTGGCCCTCGTCGGTCCGAACGGCGCCGGGAAGACGACGCTCCTGATGCTCCTCGCCTTCCTCCTCCGGCCGGGCCGGGGCCGGCTGGAGTTCCTGGGCCGCGACCCGTGGGCGGAGGAGGACGGCGCCGCCCGGGCCCGGCGCGACGCGGTGCTGCTCACTCATCATCCTTATTTATTCAAAGGCACGATCGCCGACAACGTCGCCTTCGGCCTCAGGCTCCGTAAGCTCCCGGAAGCCGAGATCGGCGGCCGGGTCAATGCCGCTCTATCTCTCGTCGAGCTCGACGGCCGGGGGCGCAGCCCCGTTTCCGGGCTGAGCGCCGGCCAGGCCCAGCGCGTGGCCATCGCCCGGGCCCTGGCCCTCCGCCCCCGGGTCCTTCTCGCCGACGAGCCGACAGCGAATCTCGATGCGGCCCTCGCGCTGCGCATGGAGGCGGTCCTGCGCGAGGCCGGCCGGGAATGGGGAACGACGGTCGTCTTTTCGACCCACGCCTTCGCCCAGGCCTCCCGCCTTGCCGACGATATCCTCTATCTCTCGGAGGGGCGGCGGGTCGAGTTCAGCCACGAGAACTGCTTCAGCGGCACCGCCGCGACCGACGGCCGGACGAGCTGGATCGAGCCGAAGCCGGGCCTCAGGATCACCTTCCCGGGAGCGGCCAAGGGGCACGTGACCTGCGTCATCGACCCGGCCGCGATCCGGGTCTTTGCCGCGGGCGAAGGCTCCTCGCCGCCCGCCGGGCCCAACGTCTTCCGCGGCCGCGTGAGCCGGATGGAGACGACGGACGCCGCCACAGCCCTCGTCCGGGTCAGCGGCGATGTCCCCTTCCGGGCCTCCCTTCCCCTCTCCGGCCTCGAGGCGGCAGGCATTTCCCTTTACCGGGAGGTTCTGCTAACATTTGAGCCGGAATCCGTCCGGATCGTCGGCGAACGTCCGGCGGACGCCGGATGACCCTCATGATCGAATACCAGGACGCCCGGGCCCTCGTGCTATCCGCGGCCAAGGCCCTCCCCGCCGAGACCGTCCCGTTGGCCCGCGCCCTCGGCCGGACCCTGGCCCGCGACGTCCGCGCCCGCGAAGACATCCCGCCCTTCACCAAAGCCACCATGGACGGCTACGCGGTCAGGGCGGCGGACACCCGGCTCGCCGGACCGGACGCCGCCGCGGAGGTCAAGCTTGACGTCCTCGAGGACCTGCCCGCGGGGCGCCTGTCCCGGAAGGCCCTCGGCCCCGGCCAGGCCGCGCGCATCATGACCGGCGCGCCCCTGCCCGGCGGCGCCGACGCCGTGGTCATGGTCGAGGACTCCGAGGCGACCGGCCGCGGCGTCAAGATCCGGCGCGAGGTCCGGCCGGGCGACAACATCGGTCGGGCCGGCGAGGACCTCAAAAAGAACGACGTCGCTCTCGGACGAGGCGCGCTCATCGGCCCGGCCGAAGTGGCCATGCTGGCCGCGGCCGGGCTCGCCCGCGTCGCCGTCACGCGGCAGCCGAAGCTGGCGGTCGTCGCCACCGGGGACGAGATCGTCGAGCCCGGCAAAAAGAAGCGACCCGGCCAGATCCGCAACACTAACGGCCCGGGGCTCACGGCCATGGCCGTCGCCGCGGGCGCCGCCGCGTCCTATCTCGGCATCGCCCGCGACCGCAGGGCCTCGCTTGCCGCGAAGCTCGCCCGGGCCAGGGGGGCCGACATCCTCGTCCTTTCGGGCGGCGTCTCGGTCGGCGACTACGACCTGGTCAAGGACGAGCTCCGTGCGGCCGGGGTCAAGCCGGTCTTCTGGCAGGTCCGCATCAAGCCGGGGAAGCCGGTCTTCTTCGGCGTCCGCGGCCGCCAGCTCGTCTTCGGCCTGCCCGGCAACCCCACAAGCGCCATGGTCACGTTCTTCCTCTTCGCCAGGCCGGCCATCGACGCCATGCTCGGCCGTCTGGTCCCCGGACCGGTGGCCGGGAGGGCCGTCCTCACGGCGGACATCACGCTCAAGCCGGGGCGGACCCAGTTCCTTCGCGGCCTTCTCGCGGAAGGCGGGCCCGCCCTCGAGGTCGCCCCTTATGACGACCAAAGGAGCGGCGTCCTTCGCTCCATGGTCCGCAGCCGCGCCCTCATCGTCGTCCCGGCCGACGTCCGGCACGTCGAAGCCGGCCGGGAGGTCGAGATCCTCTTCATGGACGGACGCTGACCGATGGCCAGGCTCAGCCATGTCGACCGCGACGGAAAGGCCCGAATGGTGGACATCGGGGCCAAGGCCGTGACCCGGCGCGAAGCGACCGCGTCGGCGCTTGTCAAGCTCGGCCCGGAAACGCTGCGCCTGGTTCGGGCCAATAGGATCGCCAAGGGGGACGTTCTCGCCACGGCCCGGCTGGCCGGCATCCAGGCCGCCAAGCGGACCCATGAGCTTATCCCCCTGACCCATCCCATCCCCCTGGAAAACGTCGCCGTGGACCTGGACATCATGAAGACGGGCGTCCGCGTGCGCTGCCGCGTCGCCGCCGAGGCCAAGACCGGAGCGGAGATGGAAGCCCTGACCGGCGCCGCCGTCGCCGCCCTGACGGTCTATGACATGGTCAAGGCCGTGGAGCGCGGGGCCGAGGTCGTCCGGCTGCGCCTCGATTTCAAGAGCGGCGGCAAGAGCGGGGTCTTCCGGAGACGGGCGTGACCGCGGCCGCCCGCAGGGCGGGGACGATCGTCTCCGTCAACACGAGCGTCAAGAAGGGGCAGATCAAGCGGCCCGCCGCGGCCGTCGAGCTTCGCGCCGGGCGCGGCATCGAGGGCGACGCCCATAAGGATTTCGGGCATCGTCAGGTCTCTCTCCTCGCGATCGAGGACATCGAGGCGCAGAGGGAACGGACCGGCGCCCCGGCGGCCGTCGCGCTCGGGCCGGGCGCGTTCGCCGAGAACCTGACCACGCGGGGCATCGACCTCGCCGCCCTGGCCATCGGTGACGAGCTCGTCATCGCGGGCACGGTGCGACTGCGGGTCAGTCAGATCGGCAAGGACTGCCATACGAAGTGCGCCGTCTTCCACCTCGTCGGCGACTGCATCATGCCGGCGCGCGGCATCTTCTGCGAGGTCCTGAACGACGGCGCGGTCCGCCCCGGAGACAGCATTGAGAAGCGGTAAGGTCCTGCGCATCTCGGTCACGGACCGCTGCGACCTCCGCTGCATCTACTGCATGCCCGAAGCCGGCGTGCCTCTCGTCCCCATGGCGGACATGCTGAGCTACGAGGAGATCGCCACGGTCGCCCGCGCGGCCATGACCGTAGGCGTCCGGCGCTTCCGGCTGACGGGCGGCGAGCCGCTGGCGCGGCGCGGCGTCGTCGCGCTCGTCGGCCTCCTGGCCGCGCTCGGGCCCGACGACCTGGCCCTGACGACCAACGGCCTGCACCTGGCCGATTTCGCGGCCGGCCTCAAGGCGGCCGGGCTCATGCGGGTCACCGTCAGCCTCGACACCCTCAGCAGGGACCGCTTCGAGGCCATCACGCGGCGGACGGGCTTCGACCGCATCTTCGCCGGCCTCGAGGCCGCCCGGGCGGCCGGGCTCGCTCCGATCAAGATCAACACGGTCGTCATCCGCGGCGTCAACGACGATGAGATCATCGACTTCGTCCGCTTCGCGCGGCAGGAGGCGGTCGAGCTGCGCTTCATCGAGCTCATGCCGACGAGCGGCCTCAGCCCCGAGTGCAAGGAGCTCGGGGTCTGGCGCCCGGCCCTGTTCGTCAAGGGCGAAGAGGTCCGGGCCCGCATCGCCGGGGCCTTCGGCCCTTTGACGGCCGTGCCGGACCCGGGCGGCGTCGCCAGCGTCTTTACTCTCGAGGACGGCACGCGCCTCGGTTTCATCACGCCCGTCTCCGAGCCCTTCTGCCGCGGCTGCGAGCGGATGCGGCTCGGGCCGGACGGCCGGCTGAGGATCTGCCTCTTCGACCGGACCGGGATCGACCTGCGCCGGCTGCTGCGCGAGGGGAAAGCCGGGCCGGCCGGGATCGCGGACGTCCTCGAAGCGGCGTTCGAGGCCAAATCGACTTGGGAGCGCGGCGCGATCGAGTGCCTCTCGAGCGACATGTTCAGGATCGGAGGGTGACGATGAAGGTCGGCATACTCACCGTGAGCGACAAGGGGGCGCGCGGCGAGCGCGAGGACCGGAGCGGGCCGGCCATCCGCGAGATGATCGAGGCGGCGGGGGGCGAGGTCGCGCGGACGAAGATCGTCCCCGACGACCAGGCGGAGATCCGGGCCGCGCTCATCGCCTGGTCCGACGAAGGGCTGGACCTCATCCTGACGACCGGGGGGACGGGCTTCAGCCCGCGCGACTGGACGCCGGAAGCGACGAAGAGCGTCCTCGAGCGCGAGACGCCCGGCCTCCCCGAAGCCATGCGCCGGGCCGGCGCGGAGAAGACGCCGACGGCCATGCTCAGCCGGGCCGCCGCCGGCATCCGCGGGTCGACGCTCATCGTCAACCTCCCCGGGAGCGAAAAGGCCGTGCGCGAAAGCCTGGCCGCCATCCTGCCCGCCCTGCCGCACGGTGTCGACATCCTGAAGGGCGTGTCCGCAGAGTGCGGGCGGCCCCACCGCGGCTGAGCGTCCGGGGCCGCGGAGGCCGGCATGATTCTGCAGGCGTGATATAATGGCTGGGCGCACTGAGATGAAATTAACCACGGCGGGGCTCATCCTGACGGCCCTGGCGCTCGCGTCCGCCGCGACGCTTTCCGCCCAGGTCCTTCGCCACGAAACGACGACCCTCAACATCGAAGTCCCCGTCCGGGTGTTCAAAGGGGACCGGTTCGTCGACGACCTGACCATTTCCGACTTCGAGCTCTATGAGGACGGCCGGCTCCAGTCCCTCGACGCCGTTTATCTCGTCAGGAAGACGGCCATCGAACGCCGGGAGGAGTCCATGCCCTTCGTGCCCGACACGCAGCGGCATTTCTACCTCGACTTCGAGATGTCCGAGTATGACCCGCGGATCCGGGAGGCCGTCGACTACTTCATCCGCGAGGTCCTTCTCCCCGGCGACGAGCTGGTCCTCATCACCCCGATGAGGACCTATCGGATGAAGAGCGACGTCTTCACGGACGCGGGCCGGGCCAGGGCCCTCCAGCAGATCATGGGCATCCTGCGGCGCGACATCCTGACCGGGAGCGCGGAGTACCTGGACGTCCTGGACGACATGAGGTCCCTGGCCCTGACCATGGTCGGGGCCGTCGGCATGAGCCGCACGAACGGGCAATCGCCCATGGCGAGCGATATCTTCGTGTCCGCCGGCTCGGTCTACGAGGTCAGCACCTCGGTCGAAGAACAGCTCCAGATGTACTGGACCTGTCTGACCCGCCTCGAGAGCCTGAGGAAGATCGATACGGCCCAGATGGCGGCGTTCGCCGACCACCTCCGGGGCCAGTCGGGCCGGAAAGAGGTCTTCCTCTTCTACCAGCGGGAGTTCATCCCCAAGCTGGACCCGATCGTCCTCGACGCCTACATGAGCACCTTCAACGACCGCCCCGACATCGTCCAGACGGTCACGGGCATCTTCGAGTTCTTCCACCGCGACACGCCGATCGACATCGAGGCCGCCAAGACCGCCTACGCGGATTCCGGCGCGGCCGTCCACTTCCTCTTCCTGACCCGCCCCGCGCCCAAGGTCCCGGGCGTGACCATGCAGGAGCAGTCGGAGGACATCTTCGCCCCGTTCCGGGAGATGAGCCGGGCGACCGGAGGATACATCGCCTCGACGGCCAACATCGAAGCCGCCATGAGGTCCGCCGTCGCCGCCGCGGAGAACTACTATCTCCTCTATTACACCCCGAAGGCGTACGCGGGCGACGGGCGGTTCCACCGCCTCGAGGTCCGGGTGAAGGGCGGCGGCTGCCGCCTCAGCCACCGTCTCGGCTACATCGCCGACTGAGCCGGGCCGCCGGCTTTGCTTTCACTTTTGAACATGATAATATGGAAGATGGCGCAGGAGGTCAGAATGAAGAAGAGCGCTTGGATCTGCTGTCTGCTGCTCGTCATCTCCGTTGTCCTTATCGCTCAGGACTACAAAGGCAAAGGCCGGGTCGCCGGCATCGTCCGCGACGAAGCCGGGAACCCGCTGGAAGGCGTGACCGTCCGGCTCTTTTCGCCCAAGGCCCAGGGCGGCTTCTCCATTAAAACGGACAAGGACGGCCGATGGCTCGCCGCCTGGATCCGGACGGACAATTGGAACATCGATTTCGAGAGGATGGGCTACGCGCCCAAGAAGATCTCCGCGGACATCTCCGAGAACAGGAAGAACCCCGAGATCACGGTCTCCCTGACCAAGGTCGAGGGCCTGGTGGTCACCGATGAGGTCAAGGACCTGCTCGGCAAGGGCAACGGGCTCTTCGAGAGCAAGGACTACGACGCGGCCCGGGCCGTCTTCGAGGAGATCCTCGCCAAGTACCCCGAGGCCTACCCGATCTACCGGAACGTCGGCAACTGCTACTTCGCCCAGGAGAAGTACGACCTGGCGGAGGCGAGCTACCTGAAGCTCCTCGAGAAGGACCCGAAGGACATCGAGGCCATCATCGCCGTCGGCAACTGCTACGCCAACCGCGGCGACACGGCCAAGGCCCTGGAATGGTACGGCAAGGTCGAATCCGAGAAGATCGAGGACCCCATCGTGCTCTACAACCTGGGGACGAACTACTACAATAACGCCAAGTTCGAGGACGCGCTGAAGTTCTACCAGAAGGCCGTGGAAAGGAAGAAGGATTCGACGGACGCCCTCTTTCAGCTCGGACTGACCTACCTCAATCTCCAGAGGAACGCCGAAGCCATCGCGTCGTTCGAGAGCTACCTCAAGATCGACGCCGAGTCCCAGAGGGCAAGCCAGGTCCAGGGCTTCCTCGACTACCTGAGGAAGAAATAGCCGTCCCCGCCCGGCCATGAGGATAACGACCCGTCTGGCGCTCATCCTGCTCGTGCCGGCGCTGCTCGTTCCCGCGCAGAAGATCGCGCCGAAGGACCTGCCGGAGCTCTACCGGAGCTGGCTCGACCTCGTCGCCTATCACATCCAGCCCGTCGAGCGGGACGTATTCCTGCAGCTCACCAACGACCGGGACCGGGACCTGTTCATCGAGACGTTCTGGAAACAGCGCGACCCGACTCCGGGGACGCCCGAGAACGAGTACCGGGAGGAGATCCTCAAGCGCTTCAAGTACGCCAACGAGACCCTGGGCCGCATGACCACGCGCGAGGGCTGGCGGACGGACATGGGGCGCATCTACATGATCCTGGGCCAGCCGTCCAGCATCGAGCGCTTCGACGCGACGCTCGGCGTCGTCCCCTGCGTTTCCTGGAGCTATTACGGCGACGCGCGCAAGGACCTCCCGCCGCAGTTCGTCCTCCTGTTCTATCAGAGAGGGGGCGTCGGCGAGTACAAGCTCTACGACCCGGTCTCGGACGGACCGGCCAGCCTCATCCGGAACCAGCGGGACCTCGGAGACCCTTTCGACTACGAGGCCCTTTACGAAAAGATCCGCGACCTCTACCCGACCCTGGCCGAGCTGTCCATCACCCGCATCCCGGGGGAATACAACTTCGACCTCTCTCCGTCGACGCGCAACGCCATCCTCCTGGCCAACATCCTGACCTCGCCCAAAAAAGACGTCAATCCGTCGTACGCCTCGCACTTCCTCAACTACAAGGGTGTCGTCTCGACCGAATACCTGACGAACTACGTCGAGAGCTACGCCACGACGGCCCTCATCGAGGACCCCCAGACCGGCCTGCGGTTCCTGCATTTCTCCATGGTGCCGGCCGACGTCAACGTCGACACCTACGAGCCGAAGAACCAATTCTATTGCAGCTTCCGGGCCGACGTCAGCCTGAGGAGCGGCGAGGACATCGTCTTCCAGTACAGCCGGGAGTTCCCCCTCTATTTCCCCCAGAGCGACTGGGGCCGGATCAAAGGCAACGGCCTGGCCATCGAGGATTCTTTCCCCGTCATCGAGGGCAAGTTCAAGCTGAACGTCCTGCTGACGAACACGGTCGGCAAGCAGTTCAGCGTCCTCGAAAGGGACCTCGTCATCCCGCCGGCGAAGGCCTCGCCGTCGATCGACGGGCCCTTCCTCGGCTACCGGTTCGAGACCCTGCCGCGCGACGTCCACTACCCGTTCAAGGTCGACGACCGGAAGCTCGTCACCGACCCCAAGATGACCTATGCCAGGGCGGACGAGATCGCCGTCCTCTTCAGCGTCCTCAACGCGACCGGCGACCTGTTCCAGAACGGCGAGGCCAGGATCGTCATCCAGGGGCTCAGGGAAGCCAACCCGGTCCGGAAGTCCTATTCCCTCCGGCTTTCCGCCCATCCCGCAGGGAAGGTCCTGCCCATCGCCCAGACCATCCCCGCGTCCGACCTCGAGCCGGACTATTACGAGATCCATGTCAGCCTCATCGACTCCGGCGGCGCGGTCATCGACGAGAAGACGGCGTCTTTCGTCGTCTCGCCGAGCCCGGCCCTGGGGCACCCCATCGCCAACGCCAGGGGCCTGGCCCTCTCCAATCAGTTCCTCTACCGCTACATGCTGGCCCAGCAGGCCGAAAAGATGGGCCGCCCCGAGGCGGCGCGGGCGCTCTACGAACAAGCCTATCAGCTCAATCCCGACTACGGCGAAGGGGTCGTCAGGTACGGCAGCTTCCTCAACAAGGTCGGGGCCTATGAAGAAGCCCTCAAGGTCGCCGAGCACCTCCGCGCCGACGAGAAGCGGAAGTTCCCGTATCAGGTCATCAAGGGTCTGGCCCTCATGGGCCAGGAGAAGAACGAGGCGGCCCTGGCCGAGCTCCTGCTCGCGAACAGGATGTACAACAGCGACACGAACGTCCTGAACGCCTTGGGAACGTGCTATGAGCGGCTGGGAAGGAAGACCGACGCCCTGGCCGCGTTCAGGGCTTCCTTGACCCTCGACCCGGGTCAGACCGCCATCAAGAAGCGCGTCGAAGATCTGGAAAAATAAGCCGCACTATCCAAATATTTGAATAATATTCAAATATTTGGAGCCGCGATCGTCTTTCCACCCCTCCTTTTGTCGTCTAAATCATTTAATATCTGATATCTGACATACCTCGCGGATCGCAATTTTTTTGGCATAGTTATTGCAATGATTTACAAAAAACGGAGGGATATTATCATCTTAACAATAAACTCCGGAGGTGTTAATGAGGTAGGGGCACTATCGCTTTTTTGGAGAGGGGAGAGTGGAAAGCTGCTCAAGAATGGAGGCGTTTTAACCGACAGGAGGTATCATTCATGAAGAAGTCCCTCATTGTTCTGTCCCTGTTGCTGCTCGCCGTCACATTGACGGCACAGGTCAGAACGGGAACGATCTACGGGAAGGTGACGGATACAGAAGGGAATCCCCTTCCCGGCGTCAGCATCATGCTGACGAGCTCTCAAATCGGGGCCCTGAGCACCGTCTCGGGCCCGACGGGGATCTACCGGTTCTTGTCCCTGTCTCCGTACACGTACGATCTCACGGCCGAGCTCACCGGGTTCAAAAAGGAGACCCGGGTCGGCATCATCGTCCAGATCGGGACGAACGCTGAGATCAACCTGGCCCTCGAGGTCGGGACGCTCGAGGAACAGGTCACGGTCGTCGCCCAGACGCCCGTCGTCGACACCAAGAAGACGACGGTCGGGCAGAACGTCGACAAGGAAACAATGCAGTCGCTGCCCTCGGCCCGTGACCCCTGGGTCGTTCTCCAGCTGGCTCCGTCCATCATGATGGACCGCGAGAACGTCGGCGGGAACGAGTCCGGCCAGCAGTCGGCGTTCCTGACCAAGGGCGACAACACCGGCGCCCGCTATTCGGGCAATGACGGCGCCAACAACCTCTGGGCGGTCGACGGCATCGACGTCACCGACCCGTCGGCCCTCGGCGGCTCGGCCGGATACTACGACTTCGACATGTTCGAAGAGCTGCAGATCCAGACGGGTGGCGCGGCCGACGTGAGCATCCAGACGGGTGGCGTCGCTCTGAACATGGTCACCCGCCGCGGCGGCAACAAGATGAGCCTGGCCGGCCGGTTCTACCTGACCGACAACTTCTTCCAGGCCGAGAACCTGACCCCCGAGCTGCAGGCCCGGGGTATCGTCCGCACCAACAAGATCCAGCAGATCAAGGACTACGGGTTCAACGCCGGCGGCCCGATCATCAAGGACAAGCTGTGGTGGTGGGGCGCCTACGGCGTCCAGGACATTTTCGTCTACACCCTCACGGGCGCCAAGGACCAGTCGCTTCTCAACAACTACAACCTCAAGCTCAACGCCCAGATCCTGCCCAACAACCGCTTCGAGTTCCTGCTGACCTCGGGCGCCAAGGAGAAGTTCGGCCGGAACGACAGCGTCACCAAGCCCGGCGGCGACCACCAGACGGGCAAGTACCACTGGGGCAGCCCCATCGTCAAGCTGCAGGACGAGCACGTTTTCGGCAACAACTTCTTCGTCTCCCTGAAGTACTCGTTCAACGACGCCGGATTCGGCTGGCGGCCTGTCGCCGACGAGAACCTGCTTTCCCCGGTGACCTATGACCAAACGGCTTCGAAGTACGTCCCCTACGCCTCGGGCGAGAACCTGACGTGGGATTCGTACCTCGTCTCCCGGCCCCGCAACAACTATCAGGTCCAGGCCACCTATTTCAACGACACGCTCCTGGGCCTGTCCCATGAGATCAAGGTCGGCGCGGAATACTCCCACAAGATCCAGACCGGCCTGTCGAGCAATTTCCAGGGCTTCCGCGTGGACAGGAACTACAACAGCCTGCAGCTCGACACCAACCTGGATGGGGCCCGGACGAACGCCGAGATGGCCGGCTGGCAATGGGTCTCGATGCGTCGGGATGCCCGCTTCAGCCAGCTGACCGAGCAGTTCGCGACCTATTTCCAGGACACGATCGTCAAGGGCAACTTCACCCTGACCCTAGGCCTGCGCTACGACAAGCAGTGGCCGGGGGCGGGCGCGACGACGTTCGGCGCGATCTACGGCAACCCCGAAGACCCCTGGACGGTATCCTGGAACAAGGTCTTCGCCTCGAACGTCATCAGCACGCTTGACACGGTCCTTCCCGACGTCACGACCGAGCCCGTCAAGGGCAACAGCCAGATCGTCAACGGGGCGGCCCGGGCCTATCAGTGGAACACGTTCTCTCCCCGCATCGGCTTCACCTGGGACGTCACCGGCGACGGCAAGACCGTGGCCAAGCTGGCCCTGTCCCAGTACGGCGACGTCATGGGGACCGGCTGGCGGGCGGCCCTGCCGCGGGGCACCGGCGGCTCGATGGGCTACTGGTGGAACGACAACACCGGAGAGTCCGTCGCCGACGGCAGAGGCAAGATGGAATTCGATGAGATGTTCTGGGGCTACTCAAGCCGCGGCACCGTCGGCCCGATCTATCAGCCCTACCGCGTTTTCGACGACACCGGCAATCTGACCGCCGCTGCCTCCACCGCAATGGGCGGCGCCAGCATCTGGGACAGCGACGTTTACTTCGCCGGCTACGTTTCCGGATTCGACTGGAACAACCCCATCAACCTCGACTACACGAGCGGCATCACGACCTACTTCCTGAACAGGGCGGCCCAGTCGGACAGCCGGACGCGCGAAGCCCTGCTGACCCTCGAACGCGAGATCATCCCCGACTTCTCGGCCCAGGTCAACTTCACCTACAGGAAGTACGACCATAACACCGTCTCGCTGCGCTACTATCCCACCGCGCACTCGTCCGAGTATCCCAACTACACCGGCCCCGAGGTCATCGACCCGGCCGTGGCCCCGCCCGGCGGCGGCACGTGGTGGGTCGAAGGCGGGACGATCCCCGACAATTACATCATCGGCGGCACGTGGTCGCAGGACGGCCTCGGCAATTGGATCAACACGGGCGGCACCACGTACTCCACGGGCGACGCGGGCGGGCGGCCCTACTATGTCGCCGGCACGGATTATCCGACGACCTCGACGAGCTACAACCTCGTCCGCCTCGGCGACGCCTGGTACAGCTACGTGGGCGTCGACTTCGTCCTGAACAAGAGGCTTTCCAACAGGTGGTTCATGAACGCCTCCTTCACGTGGCAGGACCAGAGGACCCACTGGGGCAACGATTGGTTCGACCCCACCAACCAGTGGAGCCAGGACGGCAAGACCTACGCCGAGCCGTCAGGTTCCCAGAGCGGCAAGCTCGACGCCGTCATGTTCACCAAGTGGATGTTCAAGGTCAGCGGCCTCTACCAGCTCCCTTACGGCTTCAACCTCTCCGGGACGTTCAACGCCCGCGAAGGATGGAAGATCCCGAACTATTTCAACATCGATGACCGGGATGTCCCCAACTACTCCGCTGATCACGGCGCGACCGTCTACACGAGGCCGATCACGACGGACAGCCTGCCCACCTTCTACAACGTCTCGCTCCGGCTCGAAAAGAAGATCGCCATCGGCGCCGGACGGCTCTACCTCATGGCCGACGTCTTCAACCTCCTCAACTCCAACATGCCCAACAGACAGTACAGCCGCTATCCCGGCACCGCGTACTTCCGGGACGTCAACGGCACCTTCCAGCAGTACAGCTCCTCCTCCTACGCGCTCAACGACCAGCTCTACGAGATCCTCAATCCCAGGATCTGGAGGTTCGGCGTCCGCTTCGAGTTCTAAGCCGCACACGCAGAAGCTCAAAAGCCCGTCCCGGCGCAAGCCGGGACGGGCTTTTCTCTTTGGGGAGGTCGACATGAAGGCAAGTCTCCGAGACCGGATCGCCGCCGTCGTCTCCGCGGGCCTCGTGATCCTCGGAACCGGAATGGCCCCCGGCGAGCCGCAGAAGCCCAAAGAGCTGGCCAGGCAGTACGACGAGGCTCTTCAGGGCATGATGGGCGCGCCGTTCGAAAAGGTCCTCGCCGCGATCGAGGACTGGGAGTTCGAATGCCTCGACGCCTGGGAAGCCAAGGATCCGACGCCCCAGGACGTGGGCAAGCACAATCGCAACAAGATCAAGTTCTCGAAAAAGGAGATCCCGGCTATCTTCGGCGGGGCCGGGACTTACCGCGTCGTCATCTACGACAAGCTCGTCGGGACGGATTCGACGGCGATCGGAGAGGTCAATTCGGCGGGCATGTCCACGGGGAAGGACCTGACGCTGCGTCTCGAGAAATACACCGTCATCCGCGCCGTCTTCAAAGACAACGTCCTCATCCTGGCCAAAGTCTGGCCGGTCATGGATCAATCGGGCGTCTCCGGAGGCATGCGCCAGAACCGCTAGAGGTGCCCGGAACGCCCGGCGAGCGGCTGGGTTTCCGGGGCCGGCACGAGCGCGGGGCCGCCTTCTAGTCGCCCGTCAGATCAGGCTTGAAGGTCCGGCCTCTTTTCTTCTCGGAAACGCGGCGCTTGCCGGCCAGCATCTTGTCTTTGGCCCTTTTCGAGCGCTTCCTCTTCTGACGGCGGATCTTGGCGATCCGCTGCTCTTCCGCGCTCTCTCTGCCGAGAATGGCGGTCTCGATCTTGTCGGTCAGGATGCGGCGGGCCAGATACCGGTTCAGGGACTGGGACCGCTCCTGCTGGCACTTGACCTCGGTGCCGGTCGGCAGGTGCTTGAGGTAGACGCAGGTCGCGACCTTGTTGACGTTCTGGCCGCCGTGGCCTCCCGAGCGGATGAACTTCTCGACGATATCCTCTTCGCGGATGCCGAGCTCCGCCATCCGCTCCGCCAGGGCCTTCTCTTTGTCGGGGCTGACACCGAATATCGCCATGTCCTTATGGTAGCCTAATTCGGGGACACAATACCAATTCCCCATTTTCAAAGCCACCTGAAAAATGGGGAATTGGTATTGTGTCCCCGATTTAAGTGGAATAAACTGGCCGTTCCGGCGTCAAAACAACGGAGGTTCTCATGAAATCGACACCCCGATTCTTCTTCGCCCTGGCCGTCCTCGTCGTCGCACAGCTCCTCGTCGCCCTTCCCTCCGCAGGGCAGACGCCGCCGGGGCAAACCCCGCCTCCGGGTCAGGCCCCGCGCCCCCAGGCTCCTCCGATCCAACCGCCCCCGGTCGCCCCCGTTCCGCCGCCTCCCGCGGCCCCCGCGTCAGGGCCCGCAACGACTGCTGAATCAACGAATTACAAGGCCACTTCGACCTACGCCGAGGTCCTCGCGTTCATCAGTGACCTCCAGAAGCTCTCGCCCCTCGTCCGCGTCGAGACGATCGCCACGTCGACCGAGGGCCGCGCCATCCCTCTCCTCGTCATCGGCAAGCCCGCCCCGCGGGACCCGCTGGCCCTGCGCTACGACAAGCGCGTCGTCGTCTACATCCAGGCCAACATCCACGCCGGCGAGGTCGAGGGCAAGGAATCGGCCCTGATGCTCGCCCGCGACATCGTCCTCGATCCCAAGCTGCCCTATCTCGACAAGGTCGTCCTCCTCATCGCGCCGATCTTCAACGCCGACGGCAACGACAAGATGGACCCCCGGAACCGCAGGGGCCAGGTGGGGCCTGAAAAAGGCTCGGGCGTCCGCCACAACGGCCAGAACCTCGACCTCAACCGGGACGCCATGAAGCTCGAGAGCCCGGAGATGCGGGGCCTCGTCCGCAACGTCCTCTTGCGCTGGGACCCGCTGCTCCTCGTCGACTGCCACACGACCGACGGCTCCTACCACCAGGAGCCCGTGACCTATTCCTGGCCGCTCTGCCCGAACGGCGACGCGGCCGTCCTGAGATACGCCCGCGACAAGATGCTGCCCGCGGTCGACGCCGCGGTCGAGAAAAAGTACGGCACCCTGTCCGTCCCCTACGGCGATCCCATGGATTTCAAGGACATGGAAAAGGGCTGGCGGACGTTCGGGCACCAGCCTCGCTACATGACCAACTATGTCGGCCTGCGCAACCGGCTCTCCGTCCTCATCGAGAACTACAACTACGCCGATTTCCAGACCCGCGTGGCCGGGAACTACCATTTCCTCAAGGGCCTTCTCGATCACGTCGCGGCCAACGCCGCCGAGCTCCAAAAGCTCGTCGCCGACGCCGACGCCCGGACAATCCAGAGCGGCCTCGCCCCGGCCGAAGCTGACACGTTCGGCCTCGACATCGACGTCCAGCCGCTCCCGGGCAAGATCTCCATCCTCGGCTACGAGATGGAAGCCCCGACCCCGCCCGCAGAAGGCGCCGCCCCCGGTCCCTTCCCGCGCATGAGGCCGACCGACCGCTCCAAAACCTACGTCATGCCCTACTACGCCGATTTCGTGGCCAAGCGCTCGGTCCGCATCCCCTACGCTTACCTCATCCCCGTCGCGGGCACGGAGATCCCCGAGAAACTCCGCCAGCACGGCATCGCCGTCGAGCGCCTGGCGTCGCCCGCCGCTCTCGAGACGGAGGCCTTCGGTCTCAAGGAAGTCAAAGGGGCCGAGCGCCTCTATCAGGGCCACCGGACCAACACCGTCAAGGGCGAGTACGCCGTCGAAAAGCGCGATTTCCCCAAGGGAACCCTCCTCGTCCGGACGGCCCAGCCTCTGGGACGGCTGGCCGCCTACCTCCTGGAGCCGGAAAGCGACGACGGCCTTCTCGTCTGGAATTTCTTCGACCGGGACATCGTCGCCCAGTGGGGCCGGGGTGTGCAAACCTACCCCGTCTATAAGCTATTTACCCCTCAGAACTTAGCCGCCGACGCCATCGACTGATCTCTTAGCGCTTCCGGCCCCCTTTGCCAGTGAAGCCCGGCCCCAGATTGCTATCCATGGCAGAGCCGACGTGAGGCGGCGAGGGATGTCGCACTGAGGCCCCGTGATGGAAGGGGGGCCCGCCGAAGGCGGGGGAAACCGGATTCGCAGGTTTCCGGGGTGCGGGGCCAGGGGCGATATCCCGAGCAAGCCGAATAGGAGGCTCTCGGAACCGGAGGCCCGGCTATTTCTTCTTCTTCTTGGCCGAGACGAGGTACTTGCCGCAGTTCTCGCAGACGTAGATGTCGTTGGAGTCTTCCATGGCCGAATACATCTGCGTCGAGATGTTGATATTGCAGCTCTGGCAGACCCCCTCGAAGGCGTCAGCGACGGCGAAGCCGTAGCGCTCCATCAGCCGGTCGAAGCGGGACAGGACGTCGCGGTCGAACTCTTCCCGGATCATGGCCGCATGCTTCTGGAGCTCCTTCTGCTGCTCCTTGGTGGCTCTCTTCTTCCGCAGCTCGATCTCCTGTAGCTTCTTGAGCATCCGGGCCCGGCTGACGATTTTTTCCTCGTGGACGAACTTGAATTCGATCCCGGCAAGAATGTCGTAAAGCTCGGCCTTGTCCTTGGCCGCCAAGATGCGGCCGCGGTTCTCGGGCCGGATGAGGAAGCGGGCCAGGCCGGCGAAGAGGTGGTTGAAGAGGCCGGGCAGGGTCGGGTTCCAGACGACGAGGATGATGAGGTGGACTTTCTGGCCGTCGTGCGCGTCGAAGTCGATGCCCTTCTCCGACCGTCCGACGGCGACCGCGATCTCGCCCTCGGCGTCGACGCGGGCGTGAGGCAGGGCGACGCCGTAGCCGATGGCCGTGGAGACGAGGTTCTCGCGGTCGATGATGCGGGTCAGGATGAGCTTCTTGTTGTCGATCAGCTTTTGCTTGGCCAGCACGTCGAGGAGCTCTTCGATGGCCTCGACCTTGTCCTTGCTCTTGAGGTCGAAGACGACCTGGTTGGGCTTGAGGTAATCGGAAAAACGGGATATGTGAGGGGCGGGTTTATTCTCCATGCCCTAAAATCTTAACACACCCGGTGGAAAAAGCCAACCCTCAATTCGCGCGCCTGAACGCGCTCGTCGGCGCGAACTGGGGCAGGGTTTCGCGCTCCTGGAGAAGGGCGATGATCTCCCGGGCCCAGGCGATGATCTGGAGCGCCCCGCGCAAGTCCCAGTCGGGCTGCATCTCGTCCGTGACCTTATGGTACTTCGTGGCCCGGTAATCGTCGAATTTCCTCTGGATAAGGCCCTTGTCCGGTCCCCTGGACACGACGCCCTGGCTCAGCCAGACGCCGGGGATGCCGGCCCGGGCGAAGCTCAACTGGTCGGACCGGTAAAAGAACCCGAGCTCCCCGTTGCGCTCGGGGATGTAGCGGAGGCCGAGCTTCTCCGCGGCCTCGCGGCAGACGCCGTCGAGGTCGGACTGCCGCCCCCCGATGGCAAAGACATCCTCGGTCTCGCCCCAGACGTTCGTCATCTCGAAGTTGATGTCCGCGACGACCGTCTTGACGAGGGGGGGAAGGTGCCGGGCGAAATAGTCCGAGCCGAGGATGAGCTGCTCCTCGGCCGTCACGGCGACGAAGCACAGGTCGTCCTTGAGCTTGTCGGGCCTCTGGGCGTAAAAGCCGGCCGTGGCCAGGAGCGCCGCCGAAGCGGAGCAGTTGTCCACCGCGCCGTTATAGATCTGGTCCCCTTCGAGCGTCTCGTCCCTTCCGAAGTGATCGTAATGGGCCGAGAGGACGATCGTCCGTCCCGTCGCGGCGGGGTGTTTGGCCCGGACGATCCCGGCGACGTTGACGCCCTCGACCGTCTGGAAGATCGCGGTGCTGGCGGACCGTCGCCTTCAGCCCGAGCGGCACCGGGGCGAAGTCCGGCGTCTCGGCCGCGGCGCGCAGGGCCTTGCGGTCGAGCTTGGCCGCGGCCAGGACGCGGTCGGCCGTCTCCCCGCCCATCCAGCCCTCGAAGAGGAGCCGGGGATGGCGGTCGGGCAGGAAGAAGCTCTCGTTGCCCCAGGAGGCGCGCAGGACGTCCCAGCCGTAGGCCGCGCCCTTCGTGTCGTGGATGATCAGAACGCCCGCGGCGCCGAGCTCGGCGGCCTTCTCGTACTTGTAGGGCCAGCGGCCGTAGTAGGTCATGTCCTCGCCGTCGAAGACGCCGCCCGGCCGGTTGCCCGGCTCGTTGACCTCGACGAGGAGGACCTTGCCCGCGAGGTCGACGCCCTTGATGTCGTCCCAGCTCCGCTCGGGCGCCTGGACGAGATAGCCGCAATAGACGAGCTCGCCCGACGCTTCGGCCGGCGCGTCCTCGCGCTCGGTCCGGATGACGAACTCGTCCCACAGCGCGGGCGTGAGGGCGACGCGGGGCCGCTGATCTCGAGCGAGGCCTGCGGATCGGGCTTCGACCCTTTGAGGGGGAACGTCTGCCTGTAGCTCGTTCCGAAGGCGGGCTCGAGGCCCATCGTCCGGAAGTAGTCCTCGTGGTAGCGGGCGGCCATTTCGATCCCTGGCGTCCCGACGGCCCGGCCCTCCATCTGGTCGCTCGAGAGGTTGCGGATGTGGGCCGCGATCTCGTCGACCGTCACGGGCTCGATCCGGCCCGGCGAGCCCTGGCAGGACCACTGCTGCAGAGCCAACGAACCTCGTGACCACCGTATATGAAAACGACGGTCAATACGATTTGGAGCTTACCTGGACTGACAATTCAAACAATGAAACCGGGTTCAAGATCTATGCAAAAGTTAGCAACGGAGTCTATGCGCAAATGGCTCAAGTAGGAGCTAATGTTACGTCATATTGGCTTACCGATCTACCCGGCGGCTCCACGTGGAGTTCTTTTGTGCGTGCTTTCCGGGCAGACGGAGAGTCCATCAAGACCGAGACTGTTGGTATAAAGATACAGTAGCCAGGAGCCTGGAGGTCCTTCGGCTGGGTATGGCGATGTTCGCAATTCGGTATAGGAAGTGGGCAGTCGTAAACTCCCTTCAAGCGCAAAATCGAATGAGAGGAGGACTTTTGCCGCGATGGCCAGGCAGCATTATAGGACACCCTTCAAGAAGGCGCTATTGCAGTTCATCACAAAGCCCCACCTCTTCCTGGCCAGGCTCAACTGGGTCATGACATCGATACCCTGAAGGGACAGCATGATCATAGAGGGTAGAGATTATGACGCAGCGGGCACTCTCATTTCATCTCATACAATTACGGAGGATGGGATTCTATTTCACTATTTTGGGGAGGATCATAACTACGGGGGAGGGCATGAAAAATTGCTTGTCAGCGAAGCTATCTGGCAGGTCGGTGATGATAGCCCATTTGGAATCAGGCAGGCCATCCTGGATCTGCGTGGTTTCACGTTCAAGATCGGTCTGAGGATAAGGCTGTTCTAGGCAGCCGCAGACGGGATGCCGTCATTGCGGTGCGCGAGCCGATCCAGCCGGCCGAGTTGACCGCGCCGGGCCTTTGGCCTAACATGGGCTCTCGCGCCGCACGCGCCGAAGAAAGGAGTCCGTCCATGCTAAGTCGCCATAGATCCGCCACGGCTCTGGCCGCCGCCGCCCTCGTCTTCGCCTTGGTCCCCGCCGCTTTCGCGGCCCAGGCTCAGGAGGCCAAGGCGGAGCTGCCCGTCCTCGTCACGTCCTGCGGCCAGAGCATCGGCCCGACGACGATCAAGGTCGTGCTGCAGCGGCTGAAGATGCCCTACGACATCGACCCGCTGGCGACCCCTGAAACCCTCCAGGCCAAGGCCAAGGCGGGCACGCCCTACAAAACCCTCATCATCACCATGGGAGCCAGCCTCAAGGGCATGGGTGCGGCCGGCATCGAGATCGAGGACGAGCTGGCCCGCGCCGCCGCCCTCATCGCCGAGGCCCGCAAGTCGGGCGTCAAGATCATCGGCGCCCACATCGAAGGCATGAAGCGCCGCTCCCAGGGCGCGGCGGCCGGCGACACGACCGACGAGCAGTCCATCGACGCCGTGGCTCCGAACTCGGACATCCTCCTCGTCCTCAAAGAAGGGAATTCGGACGGCCGCTTCACGGTCATCTCCCAGTCGAAAAAGATCCCCCTCGTCGAGTTCGAGAAGACGATGGACCTCATCCCGGCCCTGGAGAAGCTGTTCACGAAGTAGCAGCTCTCCCCTTTCCAACGAATTCCTCTCGCGGCGGCGAGGGGTGTCGCCTCGAAGATCCCCGTCCGTGGAGGGGGGACCCGCGCAGCGGGGGGAACCGGACGACTGGTTCCCGGGGGGCCGGGGAGCCAGAGGCGATACCCTGAGCTGCCGGAGAGAGGGATTCGCCCAAAACTGGGCCGGCTCTATTTCTTCTTGATCGTCACGAGGCCGAGCTTCTCCTGGATGCCCACCCACTTCTCGACCTCGAGGAGATCGATCGGTGCGTATTCGGCGGACGCGGCATTGCGGATGTCGAGGATCGACCGCTCCCCGTCGATGAAGTTCCGGAGCTCCCTCTCGGCCATCATGATCGACGCCGGCGGCTGGTAGTTGAGCTTGCGCAGCTCTTCGCGGAGCCCCCACATCGCCATCATCCCGCCCATCTTCTCGGTCCGCACGGGGACGAGCCCGGCCAGCCGGATCTCGTCCTTGCCCGGCAGGGCCTTTTCGGGTTTGAGGCCGAGCGTCCGGCAGCGCAGCGCGTAGAGCTCGTCGACGCCCTTGATGTGGGCGGCGCGGACCGCGTCGAGCCCGGCCAGCCGCCCCGCGAGCGCGGCTTCGGCCCCGGCGTCCCCGCCGATGAAATGCCGGACCGAGGCCAGGGCCTTCTTCTCCCGGACAAAGCCCTGATCGACGAGCACGCGGGCTTCCCGGGCGGCCGTATGGACCGCCGTCGCGTCGGCAGCGAGGAGCAGCCGCTCCGCCCGCGCCCTGTCCTCGCCCAGCCGCCCGCCCTGGCGGGCCCCGATCTCGGCCATCATCCGACCGGCTTCGGCGGGTCCCGCGTTGGCCAGGAATTCCGCCGCCGCGGCGGAGATCGTCACGACCCTCTTGAACTGCGTCGCATCGGACTTGTCCGGCGTGTCGCCGCTCGAGTGGTACCACTGGTCGGGCCAGACGATCATCAGGACGGCCGGGATGCGGATGCCGCCGTCGACGAAGACGTCGTGGTCGCTCCCGCCGGAGTAGCGCTCGACGAGGAAATAGAACGGATCGCGCGAGCCGGTCGGGGCCAGGACGCCGCCTTCGCGCCAGCTGGCCTCCTGGGCGTCACGCTGGGAATCCCCCATCCACTCGATATAGGCGGCCATGACGTCGTTGAGGAAGGTCGGCAGCGACCAGGGCGTTTGATTGAGGCGGAAGTAGCTGCGGTTCATGACCAGGCCCTCGCCGACCATGTCGAGGTTGATGTCGGCGAAGATCCTCTTCTTGATGTCGGGGTTCAGCCGGAGGTAGGCCTCGGTCCCGGAGATCTCGGGCACGAACAGGAAGCGCACGGACCGCCGGAGCGGCGGGATCTTGCCCTCCGTCAGGAGCTTCTTCAGCACCCGGGCCGTTTCCAGGATGGCCGTGCAGCCTGAGGCGTTGTCGTTGGCGCCCTGCTTGGCCCAGCCCTCATAAAGGTGGGCGGTGAAGACGAGCTCCTCGTCCGCGAGGTCGGTCCCCTTGATCAGGCCGACGGTCAGCTGGTCCTTGGCGTCCTTGACGACCTGGGTCTTGACGACCGCCCGGACGACGATCTTGCGGCCCCGCTCCAAGGCGTCCCGGAGCTCCTGGCCCTGCCGCTCGGAGACCATGAAACCGAACGTCGCGCGGTCCTGCCCGCCCGGCCGCAGGCCGCTCCAGCCGACCTGGTCCCGGTCGAATTCCGGATGGCTCGACGACCAGCCGACGAGCCCCGCGGCGCCGTACTTTTGGACGCCGATCCGCCGGGCCATCTCGGGCGAGCCGTTGACGAGCAGGATCTTGCCCTCGACGGACTTGTCCTTATAGAACTCCTCGCGGTTGCCAGGCCCGACGTAGATGAGCTCGGCCGTCGTGTCCGTGGACTCGCTGCCGGAGCAGAGAGAGGCGGGGACATCGGCGAGGTCGGCGATCTTGCGGAGCTCGGGCTCGACCGTCCAGAGCTCTGCCGACTCGGCGTCCCAAGCCGTCCGGTCCTCCGCGGGCAGGTCGATCGTATAGGCCTCGTCGAGGCCGTATTCGCGGAGCTTCTCGAGGATGAACGCAGACTCGAAGTAGCCGGTCCGATACTCCTCGGGCTTGCGGTTCCTGTTGACCCCGGTGAGAGAGATCTCGTTCTGCAGGGCCCGCTCGCCGGAAGCCTCGGCGATGATGGCCCGGAGGACGTCCGGGGCGCTCGGCGCGGGCCGGGGCGGCGTGTCCTGGGCGGCGACGGCGCCGAAGAGCAGGCAGCAGGCGGTGACGAAAGCGAGGGCAGCGGCGGGCGGGACGCGTTTCATAGGGGCCTCCTTGGCCGGTAAAAAGGACATTCTACCCCTTCCGGGGCCGGCTGTGCTACAATGCCCGCCGGAAAGAAGCGGACCCGGGGTCCGAAGGAGGTCCGGCCATGATCGCGACGGAAACGGCCAAGACGGTCATGCTCGTCCTGTTCGGTCTCTCGATCCTCTGGATCATCGTCATCATCGTCCGCAACGACATGCAGACGATCATCCGGGCGCTCATCGTGGCGGCCCTGCTTGGGCTCGGGCTCTATTACCTCAATCAGACCAAGCTCGAGACGCTGTCCTTCACGGCCATCAAGCAGGAGCTCTTCCCGGTCAAGGCCCGGGCCTACACCTACAGCCGGCGGGACACCTACGACGCCGGGAAGACGGCCACGGTGTACATCTTCGAGGATCCCGGACCGCCGCTCTCGGTGGCCATGATGAACGGCGGCAAGCACATGGCCATCAAGGACGTGCGCCCCGTCAACGTCGTCCTCGAATACCTGGGCCTGCCCCCCGTCGCCGAGGGGGTCTCCGAGCTGGCCGCCATCACCGGCCGGTCCCTCGACACCGACAAGTACCGCTGGGACGATTACGAAAGGGGCGTCCTGCTCCTCGAGCGGGGCATCTGCCGCGATATGACCTCGGCCCAGTCCTTCACCTGCATCGCCCGGATCACGGTCACAGCCCGGTAAACGGATGAGCGCGACGACGTCAGCCGCCATCGTCCTGGCCGTTATGGCCGCGGCCTTCGTCATCGCCAAGCTGTTCAAGATCTCGACCGAGCTCTCGCTCTTCGCCGCCGCTTTGGCGGGCGCGCTGGCCGCGGGGAACGGCATTCCGGCCAGGGCCATCGTCGAGGGGGCGTTCACTTATTTCGACATCGTCCTCATCTTCGTCACCGCGACTCTGTTCATGAACCTGTTCAAGGAATCGGGGGCGGCCGCGTTCGTCGTCCGGTCCATCCTCCGCCGCTTTCACCGCCGCAAGGCGCCTCTCTTCGTCCTGCTGGCCCTGCTCCTCCTCGTGCCCGGGGCGCTGACCGGGGCCGGCAGCGTCACCGTCCTCATCATGGGGGGCATGGCCGCCACGGTCCTCGGCACCATGGACATCCCCCGGCCCAAGATCGCGGCCATCATCTTCGTCATCGCCGGGCTGAGCGCGGCGGCGCCGCCGGTCAATCTCTGGGCCATGCTGACGGCGGCCGGGGTCAACATGCCCTACGTCGGCTTCTTCCTGCCGCTGCTCGTCCCCTGCGTCCTGCTGGCCCTGGTGACGATCTTCATCCTCGGGGCGGGATCGAAGCCCGTCGACCTGGCCAAAGCGCTCGCGGAGCTCCCCGAGGCCCCGGCCCGCATGAGCTGGGCCCGCGTCGCGGCGCCCTTCATCGTCTTCTTCGTCCTCGTCGGGGCCGGCCGGGTCCTCCCCTTCGACGTGCCCGTCCTGGGCCTGCCGTTGATGTTCGCGGCGGCGGGCGCGACGGCTCTCCTCTTCTCGCCGGTCAGGATCGTCTTCTTCAGGACCTCGGTCGACACGGTCCACCAGCTCCTGCCGCTCATCGGGACGCTGACATGCGCGGGAGTCCTGGTCGAGATCATGGCCCTCACCGGCGTCCGCGGCCTCATCGCCATCACGACGGTCACCCTGCCCATCACGGTGGTCTTCCTGACGCTGGCCGTCACGCTGCCGGTGTCGGAGGCCGTCCTGATGTGGGGGGCGGCGCCCGTCCTCGGCGTGCCGCTCGTCCTGTATTTCAACACGATCGGGCTTAACCCGGTCATCGCGCTGGCCGGGATGAGCGTCATCTGGCCGCTCGGCGACGCCATCCCGCCGACGGCCATCATCGGCCGCCTGACGACCTCGACGGTGGGCATGAAGGAGCCCTACGGCAAGTTCCTGAAATACTGTCTCGTGCCGGGGATCATCATCGCCATCGTCGGGACGCTTATGGTCGTCTTCAGCAAGAAGCTCGCGTTCCTGGCGGTGTTTTAAGATGAACACGATCGTGACGGTCCTCTACTATCTCATGACGGCTTTTATCGCCATCCTGCTCGTCCGGAATTTCCTGAAAAGAAAAAACTGGCAGGAGGAGGCGCTGTACGTCATCGTCCTCATCCCCTTCCTGCTGCGGCTGCTGAGGCTCAAATGATCCGCAAGACGGCCATCGCGGCGCTCGGAGCGGCCCTGGCCATAGCTGCCGGCCTGAGCTTCTACAGGAGCCGGCACCTTGCCGAGCCGGTCGTCCCAGGCCCTGGGGTCTCCCGGGTCGTCACGCTCGGAGATTATTTCGCGCCGATCAAGGGCACGGTGAACGACGCCCATGTCTATGTCCTCGAGGGCAGAGAGCCGGGCGGGACCGTCCTCCTCCTCGGCGGCACGCATCCCGAAGAGCCGGCCGGGCGCCTGGCCTCCTGGATCTTCGCCGAGAACGCCGAGCTCTCGAGCGGGCGGATCTTCGTCATCCTGACGGCCAACCGGAGCGCATCGAGGGTGACCCGCCTCGGCGGGGCCTATCCGCCGGACTTCACCATCCCGACGTCCTGGGGCGGCCAGAAGTTCCGCATGGGCGACCGCTGGTCGGATCCCCTCGACCAGTGGCCCGATCCCGAGGTCTATCTCCACTACCCGACACGCCAGGAGCTGGCCTACGTCGACATCCGCAATCTCAACCGGGCCTTCCCCGGCCGGCCGAACGGGACACTGACCGAAAAGACCTGCTTCGCCATCATCGAGCTCATCCGCCGCGAGAAGGTCGATATCGCCATCGACTTCCACGAGGCCGAGCTCCAGTATCCCGTCATCAGCACGATCGTCGCCCACGAGAAGGGCGCGGACCTGGCCGCCGCGGCGTCGATGTTCATCAGCAGCATCGAGGGCTTCTCCATCGGCGTCGAGAACTCGCCCAAGGCGCTGCGCGGCCTCTCCCACCGCGAGATCGGCGACGCGACCGGGGCCATGTCGCTCCTCCTCGAAGCGCCGGAGCCTTTCCTCGACGCGACGCGGGGCCGGACGGACCGCAGGCTCCTGCTCACGGGTCAGGACGAATTCGTCGTCAGGGCCGGCAGGCGGGGCCTGCTGTTCGAGAAGATCGACGAGAAGGGCTGGCCGATCGACGTCCGCGTCGGCCGCCACACGTCGACGGTCCTCCAGCTCCTCGAGATCTGGTCGGGCGACCATCCGGAGAAAGCCGTCGTCGTTTCGGGCGTGCCCCGCTACACCGACGTCATCGAGAAGGGCACGGGCGCCTTCCTCAAGGACCCGAAGTCGGTCGACCCCTCGAAGCTCTACTATGAATAAAAAAATGGGGACGTTTCTATTTTCGAAAATAATGCATTAATTTTAAAAATAGAAACGTCCCCATTTTTTCCAAGGGCCTTGGGGCGACATGCTTCGCAGCCTCGCGTCGGATTCCCCTCGCAATTGGGAAGACATCTTCTAAGAAGGCGAGTGAGCTAGAGCTTGCGAGGGGTGGAGAATAGAAGCGTGAGCACCAAGAGGATGTAGACCGCGGTGAGTGCGGTGTGCGTCCGCGAGTCGGCCGCGGCGCGGCGATAGAACGGGCCCTCGCCCGGCACGGGCAGGGGCCGGGGGTCCCAGGGAAGCCCGTAGCGCTCGCACAGCCCCTTGACGTTGAGCAAGTGGATGATCGGGGTGCCGGCCGCCGCCATGGCCTGAATGACGCCCCGGCGGTCCGGGGGCGGAAGGGGCACGCGGCGGGCCAGCCCCGGTTCGACCTTCAACACGGCCGAGTCCGTGCCCAGGTTCGCCCAGCTGCCTCCGATGTTGATGAACGCCTTGATGGGCCGGGCCCCGGCGCTCTCACGGTAGAGGGCCATCCGCCGGGCGACATTGCGCTCGAGGTCGGGCTCTTCGAGGAAGGGTGCGCCGCCGGCCCTGATCCGCTCGTCAAGGAGGGCGCGCCCCTGCGGGCTCATGTCGAGCCCGATGTCCTCCTCCCCGCCGATGGCCCGGGCGATCGGCCGGACGTCGATGAGCCCCTTCTCGTTCAGGCAGGCTTCCATCTCCAGCCACGAATACCCCGGGATGTTCCCTCCCCACTCCGACGCGCCGAGCGAAGAGATGACCAAAGGCTCGACGCCCACGACCTTCGCGGCGGCGAGCGTCGCGACGACGAGCGCCGGGAAAGAGCTCGAAGCGCCGACCGCAACGGCGTCGCCCTCTCGGACCCCGGCCTCGTGGAGCAGCGACACGACGAGGGCGGCAAAGGCGGGATTGGTCGTCGTCCTTTTCGCTTCGAGCCGGCCGGCCGAGGTCGTGATCTCCGTCCGCTCCTCGCCGATGAAGCCGGTCCCGTTGGGGTCCGCGGCGAGGTCGATCGCGAAGCCCCGGCCCACGCGGCAGTCCCTCACGGCGGCCGAGGCCCGGGCCATGAGCTCGCGGCTTCGCCCATTTCGGCGCGAACGGCCGGAGACGATGACAGGGGCGGGAGGGACCGCCCCAAGAGGAGATAGACAAGGCTCAGGGCCGCGGCCGCATAGATCGCCGTGAGCGTCCGATCCCGGGACGGCGCCTTCACAGCAGCGCCACCAGCTTGGCCAGGGCGAAGGTCAGCGTGGAGACCGCGGCGAGCGAGGCCAGGGTCGGCAGGGCTTTCTGTCGGGCCAGGCTCGAGGCCAGGATGCCGGGGATGATCAAGCCGATGACGCGGAGCCCGGCCGGAGCGGCAAAAAGGCCGGGCAGGACGAGGAGCCAGGCCTGGGCCAGGACGGCCCCGACGAGGACCGTCAGCACGAACCGGCGCCGGCCGAACAGGATGACGCTTCGGGCGAGGAGCTTGAAGGCGGCCAGGGTCAACAGCGCGACGGCCATCGTGGCGGCGACCCGGAGCGGCTCGCCGAGGTACAGCGCGAAGTAGCCCGGGACGATGAGGCCGCCGGGAGATATGTCGGTGAGCTCGGCCCAGAGGAGGGCCAGGACGAGCCCGATGAGGAGAGTCTCAACGGTCATGAGCGGTTCCTATCTGTTCCCAATAGCGGACGAGATCGTCCCCGGGACCGACGAAGTTGCCCAGCCCGACGACGACGGCCTCGCCGGTCATCGAAGAGAGCGTCCGGTCCATCAGGTCCTTCGGCGACCGGCCGCTGGCGCGCGAGAAGACCGGACCGCCCGGGCCGGCATGGCGCCGGAACTTGCGGAGCGCCGCCCGGGCCGGCGGACCGATGAGGACGACGGACGCGAATTCGCGGAAAAAGCCGTCCCGGGCCGCCCGGACCCATTGGAGCGTCCGATCGCCCCGGTCCTCGCGAAGGCTAAGGATGCCGGTGACCAGCCGCCCGACGAACGGGACGGCCGCTTTGACCTCGAGAAGCGCCGCGGCGGAGGACTCCGGCTCGTTGGCGGCGAAAAGGTTGACGCAAACGATCGGACGGGGCGGGTCGCCTAGCGGGCAGCGCCAGACGCGGAGATGGCCCGGGTCGGGCGCCGCCGCGGCAAAGCCCCGCTCAGCCGTCACGCCGCCGACCCCCAAGGAGCCCAGAACGGCCAGGGCCAGGCGCCGATTGGGCTCGAATTCTCCAAGCGGCGGGCGCGCCCCCGCCGAAGGCCCCTCCCCCGCCGGCCCCCGGGCGACCGCGCGGAGCTTCGAGCCCGTCCGGGCGGCGGCCTCTTCGAAAGCGGGGGCGACTTCCTCCTCGGGGATGAAGACATCGGCCCGCTCGGGAAAGGCCGCGGCGAGGGTCCGGGCGATCGCGGCCTTCTCCCGCCCCATCAGGTCCATGTGGTCGAGGCGTACGTTGGTCAACGCGAGCGTCCCCGGCCGCAGGATGCGCCGGGATTCCACGGCCAGGCACTCGGCCCCGATGCTCATCATCTCGGCGACGAGGACCTCCGCCCCGGACTCCGCGGCCAGCTCGACGAGACGGACCTGCTCGCGTACGGAAGCCGGTCCGGTCCGGGCGATCTCCCGTTCCGAGCCGTCCGGAAAGATGAGGACGGGCTTGGAGCCGGTCGTCTTGGCCAGGACCCGGGCGCCGGAGGCCCGCAACCCGGCCGCGATGAGGCGGGTGACGCCGGACTTGCCCCGTGTCCCCGTGACCGCGACGCGGCGCGGAACGCGCCGGAGGGCCCGTTCGAGCCGGACGCGCTCCGAAGCCAGATAGAGGAGGAAAAGCCCGAGGCAGGCGGTGAGGACGAGAAGCTCGCGCAGGACCGGTCTCTCCGACAGTCGGCCGGCTATTTCTTGTGGGCCAGGCCGTCCAGCCCCTGCTTGTAGGACGCTTCGTCGACGATGCCGAAGGTCACCGTCTTGTTGAAGGTCTCGAGCTCGCCGAGGTAACGGCTGCCGGTCGTCTGGGTCCTCCTCCATTGGGAGGGCTGGACGAAGGCGAACGTGTATTGGATGAAGTACTGGTCATAGGGATAGATCCAGACCTCGGCCCTGTTCGCCCCGACGTCCTCGTTCGAGCTGGCGACGTCAAGGCCCTGGCCGGGCCTCGTAGCGATGGATGCCAGGTCGACGCGTTGGTCATAGTCGATCGAAGCGGGGGCGCCGTTGAGGAGGTACGTCCGGCCGCGGTCGGTGTTCCACGGTTGCTTGCTGTTCTCTTTCCAGAAGTTCTTGATGACGAATTCCAGGCGGGCTTTGAATTTCCCCCTAGCTTCGGGCGTCCGGGCCGCCCAGAAGAGGTCCTGGAAGCCCTTCCGGCCTTCCTCCGAGAGATCGCGGTAGAGCTTCCTCTCGAAATCCTGCATGACGATATAGTGCTGGGTGTACCAAGCGTCCTTCTTCGGGATGGCGGCGGAAACGCTCGACGCGGCCGCCAGAACGGAAAGGAGGACCGCGCCAGCGGCCAGGAACGCACTCAAGGATCGTGGTCTTTTCATGGTCGGACTCCCCTCGAGGAAGGCATTACTTTCCAAGTATAGGCCGCATCAGGGGTCGCGTCAACAAGCCGGTTGCGCCGGACCTGTGGCCCCGCCGGGTCCGGGCCGGGCTGGATGGGGGACAAAAGCCCTATTTTCAATTAAATCCAATAAATTGGATAAGTCCAAAAAACCGTAGGACGAGCGGTCCATGATGATATGTAAGTAACACATATTAAATTAATTAAAAGTGACCAGACCTTGGCATGATACTTGCTAAAATGAGGGTAGAGAATAATGCGCAACCATACTATTCTGCGAAACGAGGAGGTGAGAACAAGAGGACACGTCCACGTGAGGGATTGGGAAGAGGCAGGAACGGGTCGTTCTTGTCTCGGGACGCCCGTCTTCGCGGCCGGAAACCGGTCGGCAGGCGGCGGGCGGCCTTTGGGACTTAGGTTATCGAAATCTTAGGAGGAATTTTTTTTATGAGTAAAAGATTCATCATCGCGATCCTCGCCCTGTTCATGGCCGGGGTCGCCTTCGCCCAGCTCGTTCCGACCTCCCAGATGTCTGGCAAGGTCGTGGACAACACGGGCGCTCCGCTTCCCGGCGTTTCGGTCGAAGCGACGAGCCCCCGGCTGGTCGGCAAGGCGACGGCGGTCACGGACGGCGACGGCAACTACCGTCTGTTCTCTCTGCCTTCGGGCGTCTATGAAGTGACCTTCACCCTCCAGGGCTTCCAAACCCTGATCCGGAAGGACATTGTCATTCAGCTGTCTCAGCAGATCACGCTGAACGCGACGCTCAACCAGGCCGCCCTCGAAGAGCAGGTCACCGTCATCGGACAGAGCCCGCTCATCGACGTCAAGAGCACGGTCAAGAGCCAGACCATGACCAAGGAAGTGTTCATGGCCCTGCCCCGCAACCGCAGCTTCGACGGCCTGGTCAGCACCATCCCCGGCGTCCAGTATGACAACCGCACGGGCGGCCTCTCGGTCGACGGCGCCACCGGGACCGAGAATATGTGGTACATGGACGGCGCGGACATCACCCAGCCCCACATCGGCACGAACGCCCAGGGCGCCGTCATGGAGCTCGTTGACGAAGTCAAGGTCACCGCTTCCGGGTACAACGCCGAGTTCGGCGGCTCGATGGGCGGCGTCGTCAACGTCATCACCCGCTCCGGCGGCAACGCCTACCACGGGGACGTCAGCTTCTACTACAACGACAACACCCAGTTCATGCAGGGCAAGGCCAGGGAATATTTCCGCTGGAGCCCCCTGAACAGCAACGTCCCCGAGTACGTCAACGATGACGACCTCTATTGGCAGGGTGGCCGCGTCCGCGACGACTACAAGCGGTTCGAGGGCGTCTTCACCCTCGGCGGCTACATCCTGAAGGACAAGCTGTGGTTCTTCGGGTCGGTCAACCCCGTCTATTCCCGGACTTATGCCCAGCGGTTCTTCAACAGCGACGATACGAACCCCGATCCCAACATCGTCTCCCCGCTCCCGGTATACCCCTTCTACAACAAGAACCTCGGCTTCAACGGCCAGGTCAAGCTGACCGCCGCCCCCGTCAGAGGGCTGCGCGTGTCGGCCTCCATGGTCAACAACTGGTCCAACTACCGTGGCGCCATTCCCTCCATCCTCGGCTCGAGCACCAAGAACTACGCCTACGGCAAGCAGGGATTCGACTATCCGAACTGGTCCGCCGCCTTCCTGGCCGATTACAGCGCCAGCAACAATTTCCTCGTCAGCCTCCGCGGCGGCTACCACATGACGAACACGAACAACCAGCAGATCGCGAACCGCTTCACGACCTACTACTTCAACAATGAGAACCTGATGTTCGGCCCCGGCGGCGAGTTCGAAAACGCCGCCTTCATCGCGGCCGGCGTGCCCCTCAAGCTGGCCGGCGCCGCCAACTACGGCGGTTCCAGATCCGTCCAGGACCGGTACAAGCTGGAGAAGTACTCCGGCAACCTCGACCTGTCCTATTTCGTCAGCCTGGCCGGCGAGCACGCCTGGAAGGCCGGCTTCCAGATCATCCGCGATCAGGAAGACGTCCTCAGCGGCCCCGTCAGCCCCATGGTCAACATCAGCTGGGACCAGACCTGCACGGCCCTCGAGGCCTACGGCACCCCGGCGACCCGCGGCACCTACGGTTTCTATGACATCCGCGGCAGCTGGCGTCAGCCCTACGGTTCCGCCTGGAAGATCCACCGGAACACCTACGCCATCTACCTCCAGGATTCCTGGACGATCAACGGCAAGCTGACCATCAACGCCGGCCTCCGGACGGAGAGCGAGTACATCCCGACGTTCAACGCGAACGTTCCCGACCAGTACAAGAAGCCCATCCAGTTCGGATTCGCCGACAAGCTGGCCCCCCGCTTCGGCGCCGTCTATGACGTCTTCGGCGATTCCTCGTTGAAGGTCTTCGGCAGCTTCGGCATCTACTACGACGTCATGAAGCTGTACATGGCCGAAGGCGCGTTCGGCGGCTTCAAGTGGCAGACCGACTATTACACCCTGGACAACCCCGACTACCGGCTCATCGCCGCGAACGGGCTCGTCTCCAACGTCAACGGCAACGACGCCGAAGTCAGCCAGTCCGCCGGCGGCACCTATCTCGGCACCATCGACTGGCGCATCCCCTCGTTCGACACGCTGCAGCCCGACATGAAGCCCGTCGCCCAGCAGGAAGTCTCCTTCGGCGCCGAAAAGAAGCTGTCGGAAGACCTGTCCTTCTCGGCCCGCGGCGTTTGGAAGAAGCTGCTGCGGACGATCGAGGACATCGGCATCATCACCCCCCAGGGTGAGCAGTATTATCAGGGCAATCCCGGCAGCGCCTGGATCATCAACCTCTTCGAAACCCTGCAGAATGAGCCGACCGGCCTCGATTATTGGCCCCAGCGGCCCGCCCTTCGCAACTACTACGGCTTGAACCTCTCCCTCGAGAAGCGGTTCAGCCACAATTGGCAGGGCTCGATCAACTACACCCTCAGCTTGACCAAGGGCAACTACGGCGGCCTCTCCTCCACCGACGAATTCGGCCGCAATTCCCCGAACGTCGAGCGCTCGTACGACCTTTGGTTCATGATGTACGAGATGGACGGCACGGCCATCAACGGCACGCTGCCCCAGGATCGTACCCACTACGTCAAGGCCTACGGCTCCTACACCTTCCCGATGGGCCTGACCCTCGGTTTCGCCGCCTACGGCCGCAGCGGGAACCCCATCTCCTCGCGCCTCAACTTCAACAACAGCTACATCTACCCCGAAGGCTACGGCGACATCGGGACCCTGCCCTTCACGGCTTGGGCCGACGTCTATGCTGAATGGGCCATCAAGGTCGGCAGCCGCTACACGGTTGCTCTGAACACCCAGATCAGCAACGTCACCAACACCAAGACCTGGCAGAACGCCCAATACATCCCCACCCGCAACTCCATGACCATCCCCGATGAGCTCCTCCTCGACGGGACCGCCGTCGACCCCAACACCCCGCTCTTCGACACCGTCGTCATCAACGGCGTCCCCACCAACCGCACCTACTATTGGCGTGACCGGATGGCCTATTACCGGCCCGACATCTCCTACATCGGCTCCCCCGAAGCTCAGGCCACCCCGCAGAAGGGCTACAACGGCCGCTTCGGCTCGTGGTCCATCCGCATGGGCGCCCGGTTCTCCTTCTAAGCAGAAGCAGCAGCAGTACACGCAGAAGCTCAAAGCCCGCCCCCCGATCGGGGGGCGGGCTTTTTTTTATGCCTGGGGACGCTTCTTTTTTTGTTCAAAAAGAAGGGACCAGGTCTTCGCAAAATCGCCAGAAGGGGTCAAACCCATACCTTTTTAGTTCTTCCCAACGGACCAGGAACGCACCGGGTCTCAGGATGAGAAACTAAAAAGGTCTAGGTTAGACCCCGTCTTAAAGCGGTTGCGAAGTCCTGGCCCTTTCTTTTTGCCGGCTATACTTGCCCTGGGGGAAAGAGGCCGCCAGAGGATGGCCGGGCCCCGCATCTGATTATTTATCAGAGCTTTATCAGGAGTCTGGTTGTCGTTTGAGCCGGCCTGGCGGTTCGAGGAAGGGAAAAGAGAAGCCCCCGCGTCCGGCACGTCCGGGCGCGGGGGCGGGGGATCACTTCTTGATCGCCTCGAGGATGGCCTTGGCCTGGGCCGTGCGCTCCGTCTCCGGTTCGAGCTTGATGAACTTCTCGAGGTTCTCGGCCGCCTTGGTGCTGTCGCCCTTGTTCAGGTAGGCATAGGCGACGCGCAGGTAGGGGTCGGGCCAGTCGGGCTTGATCTGGATGGCCAGCTCGAAATACTTGATGGCGTCGTCGATCTGCGAGTTCGAAAAATAGATCTCGGCGACGTTGAAGGGCAGGATCTCGTCCTGCGGGGACATCTCGATCGATTTCTTGAAATAGTCCTGCGACTCGGTGAGCTTGTCCTGCTTCAGGTAGCAGAGGCCGATCGCCGCCAGGCCCTTGGCCCCCATGGCCTTGCCCATGGTGGAGTCGGTGCCGGCCTGCGTGATGAGCTTGTTGTAGCTCTCGATGGCCTTGTCGTACTCGCCCTTTTCGCGGTAGCAGTCGCCGATGTTCAGAAGGACCTGGTAGGCCCCGGGGTTCTTGGCCAGGAATTCCTCATACATCAGCAGGGCCGTGTCGTACTTGCCTTCCTTGAAGAAAGCGTTGCCTTCCTCGAGGGTCTGGAAGGTCGCCTCGTCCTGGACGATGCCCGTCCCCTCGGACTTCTTCTCCAGCTTGATGGTGAACTTGGGGTTCTTGTTGAGTTGGGAGGTGTAGACGCGCTGCGTGACGGGCAGGTAGCCCTTGGCGTTGACCGTGACGTCCCAGTTGCCGGTCCCGACGCCCATGATGACCCACTCGCCCTTCTTATCGGAGGTGGTCTCGAAGGTGCTGCCGCCGGCCTGGGTGAAGACCGCCGTCACCTGGGCCCCGGCGACGGGCTTGCCGGCCGGATCCAGGACGTTCCCGGCCATCCGGGCCGTTCCCCGTCCGGCCTGGGCCATGGCCAGTCCGGCGGCGAAGATAAGGATCGCGGCGCCGGCCGCGAGCTGGGATGAGAACTTGCGATCCATCAATGCCTCCTGTGGCGAGCCCGCCCGGCGCCTCCGCCGGGACGCGTCCCGTAACCCGCCGCATATGAATATGACTTACGCCTCTATTATGAGGTTTCGGAGCGCGTTTTTCAAGGCCGAGAGGGGAAATCCGGGCCGCTCACAGCCGCCAGAGATAGGAGGCCTTGAAGAACAGGCCCCTCTTCATCTCGAGAAAGCGTCCCGTGTCGCGGTATTCGCCGTCGACCCATTCGGTCCTGTCGTAGAGGGATCCGTAGCCGAGCTGCATGACCGTGCCGGGGATATAGGTGAAGGACGCCAGCAGGTCCGTCAGCATCTCGCGGCGGAAGGCGTTGTACTCGACGATGCCGCGGACGAAGAGATATTTGTTCAGCTGGTAGGTCAGGCGGCCCCGCCAGATGGCATAATCGTATTCCCTCTCCCCGGTCGACCGCCGGGTGAAATCGGAGTAGGTCAGGCTGGCCGTCAGGTCGAACTTCTCCGAAGGCTTGTAGGTCATGCTGCCCGAGACGCGGCTGCCATAGCCCTGGTAGGGGTCGGGGACGTAGCGGATGGAATTGCCCCGCGAATAAAGCCCCCGGAGGTAGAGCGACTTCGTGACCTGGCTCAGGACCTGGGCAAGCCCCCCGCTCGTATCGAAGCGCCGGGCGAGGAAGACTTCCGTGGAATAATGCGCCTGGGCCTGGACCGTCGTGTTCCCGGGCAGGAGCACCGTCAGGCCGAGGGCATCGTTCGTTTCGAAGAGCCCGCTCGGCAGATCCTTGACCACGGCCGCGGCGGCCACGAACACGACCTTGCGGAAGAAGCGGCTCTTTGGATAGAGCCGGGGCGTGATGTTGGCCTCGAATCCGGCCACGCCCTGGCGTGTCAGATATCCGGTGTCGGCTTGGAATCGACTAGAAATATCGTATAATGAGATACTTACACTGAGGTTCCGGGTGTCATAAAGATAATCGGCGCCCAAGGCAAGCCCCGCGCCCGTCGTCGCGCCGTCAAGCGGTCGCGTCCAGGATCCGAGGCCATGGAAGCTCAGCAGGCTGGCTTTCGATAGCCGGAGCTGCCCGTCGGCGCCGGCCACCTCGTTCGAGCCGCCGCCGTAATCGCGGCCCGTGTAGAAAGCGCCCAGATAGCCGTCGCCCGCGACCGCCCGCTTGTAGCGAAGCACGGCGAATCCGGCATACCTGTCGGTCCCGGGGACGCCGGTCGGGCCGCTCGACGGCGATTCGTCGAGCGCGAAGATCGAAGCGACGGTATCCTTCTTCCCGACCTTGCCCGAGAGCTTGAAGCCGACCCGCGGGTCGATGATCGTGCGGGTGTGGACAACGGCCCGGAGGGGATCGGAGTCCGAGGTCCCGGCCAGCTGGAACATCTCGCTCCCCTCCAGAAAGAACGGCCTCTTCTCGGCAAAGAAAAGGTCGTAGCGGAGGTTGACGTCGACCTGGCCCGCGTCGGCCTCGATCTGGCTGAAATCGGGATTATATGTCCCGTCGAGAATCAGCTGGGAAGTGATGCCGTACTTGGCGGTCAGGTGGCCGTCGTGGACGGCCGGCGCGCCGTCCATGAGGCCCTCGACCCTCTCGGCCCCGTCCCGGAAGGTGTAGGCCGGGAGGACCTCGAGCAGAGTGTACTGCCGGATGTCCTCGAGCTCGAGGGGCATCATCTGGGTCAGGAAGAAGTAGCCGCGGGCCGGGTCGAGGGCCGGATAGGAGGAGTGCTCCGACCGGCGCGAGACCCGGCGCTCGAAGAAGATGGACATCTCCACCCGCTTCTTCCCGGCGTAGCGGATGCTCTTGAACGGCACCGCGAGCTCGACGCTATAGCCGTCGGGATCGATCCGCCCGGCGCTCGACCAGACAAAATCGACGCTGAAATCCTCGTTGCCGCTGGCATAGCGGCTGTCGGTCTGGATGCCGAGAGGATTGACATAGAGGGCATAAAGGGACTGCCGGTCGTTGAAGCTGTCGAGGTTGATGCAAATGAAGTCGTCGGAGCGGATGGTGTCGCGATCGGCCAGGGCGGCCTTGATCTTGTCCGGCTCCCGGTCGTAGCACTTGAAGGCGAAATAGAGGTTCTCTGCGTCGTAGGCCATGTAGGCGACCGTCCGTTCGCTCGCCTCCCGGCCGAAGTCGGGAATGAACGTCTTGGTCAGCTCGACCGAGGGGGCCTCGCGCCACGCGGCCTCATCGAGGCGGCCGTCGATCGCCGGCGGCGCGCCGGTCCGCAACGGCCGGAAGTACGATCCGTCCCCGGCGGCGACGGCCGCGCAGACCGGGGCGGCGGCCGCCAGAAGCGCGGCCGCTCCGAACGTCTTGAGCGCATGAAAGCGGGACATCGTCGTCCACTCTAAGGGAATGCCGGGCCCGAGTCAACGCCCCCGGGCGGCCGTTTTTACGGTCAAAATGGATTCTGATATAATGACGGGACCATGCGAAGGAAGCTCGCGTTCGGGGCCGCCCTGCTCACGGTCCTGCTCCTCGCGCCGCGCTGTTCGCCCAAGGCGCCGGCCAACGCCTCGGGGATGAACATCCTCCTGATCACGCTGGACACGACGCGCGCCGACGCCCTCGGGCTTTACGGGAACACCCACGCCGTCTCTCCCCGCATCGACGAGCTCGGCCGGGCCGGGATCGTCTTCGAGGACTGCTACACGCCCGTCCCCCTGACGCTGCCGGCCCACTGCTCGCTCTTCACCGGGAGATACCCGGTCTCTCATCAAGTTCGCAACAACGGCACGTACGTCCTGCCGGCGTCCGAGACGACCCTGGCCGGGGTCCTCAAGGACCAGGGCTACGAGACGGCCGCCATCGTGGCCTCGTTCACCGTCGCCGCCAAGTTCGGGCTGGCCCGGGGCTTCGACACCTTCGACGAGGATTTCGAGACAGGCCGCCCGCTCGTCAACTACACGGCTGAGATCCCGGCCGACCGCGTCAGCGGCAAGTTCATCGATTGGCTCGGTGCCCGCCCCTCCGGCCGGAAATTTTTCGCCTGGGTCCATTTCTACGACGCCCATTCACCGTACGTGCCGCACGGAGAGCCGGGCGCTGCCGTCTCCGGCGAGTCCCCCCGGAGCCTCTACGAAGGGGAGGTCCGCTTCGTCGACGCCCACGTCGGGAAGATCGTCCAGGCGCTCAAGGACAGGGGGCTCTACGAGAGCACCGTCATTGTCCTTATCGGCGATCACGGAGAGGCCTTCGGCGAGCACAAGGAGCAGGGGCACGGCATCTTCTGCTACGAGGAGAGCCTGCGCGTGCCCCTCGTCCTCCACAACCCCCGTCTTTTCAAGTCGCCGAAGAGGGTGGCCGGCCGCCTCAGCCTCGTCGACATCATGCCCGGGTTGCTGGAGCTCATCAAGGCGCCGGTCCCGCCGGCTGTCCAGGGGCGGAGCTTCTGGGCGATCGCGGACGGGAAGGAGAAGGGGCGGCGGGAGATCTATTTCGAGAGCCTGTTCGGCCAGGAGGAGTTCAACTGGGCCCCCCTGACCGGGCTCATCGACGGACCCCATAAGTATATATCCCTTCCGGACGCGGAGCTCTACGACGTCGACGCCGACCCGCGGGAGACGCGGAACCTCATCGCCGGCAGCGAAGAGACGGCCCGGGCCGTCGACAAGAAGCTCGGCGAGTTCGTCCGGCAGGCGGCGGAGGCCGCGACGGGCGCCAGCCGGCGCGAGCTCAGCGCGAGCGACATCAAGAAGCTGACCTCCCTCGGCTACATCTCGAGCTTCTCGTCGAAGTCCGCGAAGACGACCGACCCCAAGCGGGGCATCGAGCTCTACGCCGAGGTCGTCGCTCTCAAGGACCTCGTCGCGAAGAGGGATTTCGAAGAGGCCGAAAAGCGGCTGGCGGCGGTCCTGGCGCGCAACCCGGGGCTCGACCTGCCCGACATCTTCGACGTCCGCTACCAGGTCCTCAAGAACGCCGGCCGGGAGACCGAAGCCCTGGCCGTCCTCCGCCAGGCGATCGAGCGGTTCCCGGAGCGGGAATCGTTCAAGGTCTTCCTGGCCATGGACCTGATCGAGGCCGGGAGGCCGGCCGAGGCCAGGGATTTCTGCCGGGCCATCGTAGCCGGGGACGCCTCCATGACGTCCGCCCACATCCTGCTCGGCGACGCCGAGGAGCTCCTCGACGAGCCCGATGCGGCCCTGGCCAGCTACGAAAGGGCGGCGGCCCTCGAGCCCCAGAACGCCCCGCTGCAGGCCAAGATCGCCGCCCTCTGGGTCAAGAAAGGCGACCTGGCCAAGGCCCAGGCCATCCTCGAAGGCCTGGGAGGCCGGAAGGCCGTGGTCGGATCGCCGGAGTTCTCCGCGGCGATGTCGGGCCTGGGTCTGGCCCTTCTCGGCGCCGGGGAGGTTGACCGGGCCCTCGAGCTCTACCGGAAGGCGACCGTTCTAAGCCCGGAGAGCCCGGCCGTCTGGCTCAACCTCGGCGGCGCCTATTTCGCCCTGGGCCGCTACGACGAGGCTCTCGAGAGCTTCGAAAAGGCCGTCGCCCTCGACAAGACCTTCGCCCTCGGCTGGAGCAACATCGGCCAGGTCCATCTCATGCGTCTGACCGGGGACAATAGCCAGGCGACGGCCGACGCTGCTTTAGGCTATTTCGACAGGGCCATCGCGCTCGAACCCAAGCTGGCTGTGGCTTGGAACGGCCGCGCCTCCGTCGCCTTGATGACGGGTCATGCGGACCGGGCCATCCGCGACTACGAGCGGGCCCTCGAGCTTCGACCCCGGCCTCCTCGACGCGTATATCAACATCAGCGTCGCGCTGCGCGATCAGGGCCGGTACGCCGAGGCCTTGAAACACCTGGAGGCGTGCAAAGCCAAGCTGTATCCGCGGCTGGCCGCCGGCGACCGCGAGGAGATCGACCGCCTCATCGCCGAGGTCAAGGCCTTGAAGGGCGGCCGCTAGCGCCGTGATGGAGACCGATCCTGATCCGGGGAGGCAAGGGATGAGAATCAAGAACACGGCGGTCCTCGCCCTGGTCCTCCTCGCGCTGGCCGCTTCGTCCTGCACCCGGCGCCAGCCGGAGCCGGCCCCCGCCGCGGCCCCCGCGGCCGAGTCGCTCCGTCTCAAGGAAACGACCCTCCGCAACGTCACCAACAGGGCCGTCGCCTACAGGGTCTATCCGGCCGGAAAGCCCGAGGCCGCCGAGGACCGCGAGATCGTCCCCAGCGCCGTCGACCGCTTCAAGACCGCGGGCTCCCTCATGATCGAGTTCTCAACGGGTAAGAAGGACGCCGTTTATTCGCTCGACGCAGGCAGCCCCTATTCCTTCCGCTACGACGAGGGCGAGACGATCGACCTCTTCCTCGGGTCCCACGGCCGGGCCGACGCGGTCGACCTCGCCCCGTGGGTCCCGACGCCCCAGCCGGTCGTCGACCGCATGCTCGAGCTGGCGAAGGTCTCGGACAAGGACGTCCTCTACGACATCGGCTGCGGCGACGGCCGCATCGTCATCACCGCCGCCCGCCGCTACGGGGCCCGCGGCGTGGGGATCGACATCGACAAGGCCATGATCGAGGAATCGGAGCGCAACGCGAAGACCGCCGGCGTCGAGGGCCAGGTCAAGTTCATCACCATGGACGCCACCAAGGCCGACATCTCCGAGGCGACGGTCGTCAGCCTCTACCTCCTCCCCGAATCGAACGACCTCATGCGGCCCATCCTGGAGGCCCAGCTTCGGCCGAAGAGCCGCGTCGTCTGCCACAACTACGCCATCCCCGGCTGGCAGGCCAAAGAGGTCCAGGCCGAGACGATCGAGGACGAGAACGGGGAGAAGCACTACATCTATCTGTACGAGCGCTGAGCCATTTCTTCTTCGGCAATCCGCCGGGCCCGGGTCTTCGCCGGCTTGGCCTCCTCGATCCAGGTCGCATACTCCCGCTGATAGGTGAAGGACATGCCCCCCACGCCCCCTGTCAAGCTCGGCCGGCGGGTAAAAAAAACGGCGCCTCCGCCGGGCGGAAGCGCCGTTAGATCTCGAGGGTCGCCGGTCCGGGCTAGAAGGCGATGCCGAGGCTCGCCGACCAGACCCCGTTCTTGAAATCGGGCTGGACGTCGCCCTCGACCGTGGAGATGACCTTCTGCAGGCCCAGGCTGTAGCGGGCGTCGATCATGAAATTGCGGCCGAGGTTCAGGCCCGCCCCGAAGATGGCGCCGTAGTCGTTGTTCTTGAGGAGGTTCTCGGTCAGGGGAACCTCTTCGCCGTTCGACTCCAGCTTCTCCTGGAGCTTGAAGCCCACGGTCGGCCCGGCGAACACGAAGGGCTGGATGACCGGAAGGGGGAGCCTCAGCTTGAGGAGCAGGGGCACTTCAATGTAATCAGCATAGAGCTTGTCGGTGAAGGTGTCGTCGAGGGCCACGTAGGTAGCGCCCTTCATCGTATAGAGGGCTTCCCACTGGATGGTCACGACGCTCCCGAAATTGAGGGCCAGAAAGACGCCGCCGTTGAAGCCGACCTTGTTCTTCAGGGTGGCCAGGGGGTCCTGGGCGTCCAGACCCGTGGGCTTGGCCATGTTGCCGCCCGCCTTGATGCCGAACCGGACATCGGCGCGGGAGGGCTGAGGCAGGGCCAGGAGACCGGCGCACACCGCGATCACGAGAACCGTCGTCAGTTTCTTCATAATCATTCCTCCAGGGACGGAAGTCGGAGCGCGGGGTACGCGTCCACTCCCATTGTCGCGGCCAGGCCGCTTGCCCCGCAATCCCCGGAAGGGGGGAATTGACAGGGGCCCCGTCCCCCTCCTGGAGGGTGATAAAAGGCCGGCTATCTCATCGCCGGCCCGGCGGGCCTCAGAGCCCGATCAGCTTGAACTGGGCCTTGTCCTTGAGTCCCTTGACATAGTCCTGGACGGCCGTCCCCTCTTTGCCCTGCTTGAGCCGGGATTCGAGCTCGGGACGGGCCTCTTCGAAAGTCCGGGTCTCCTTCTGGCGGCCGACGACCTTGAGGACGTGATAGCCGTATTCCGTTTCGATGACCCCGCTGAGCTCGCCGATCGGGACGGAGAACGCGGCGTCCTCGAAGGGCTTGACCATCTGGCCGCGGGGGAAGTTCTCATAGAGGCCGCCGTTGTCCTTGGACCCGGTGTCCTCGGAATACTTCTTGACGAGCTCGGCGAAGTCCGCGCCGGCCTTGGCCTCGGCCAGGATGCCGTCGATCTTGGTCCGGATCGCGGCTTTCTCCTGGTCGGACTTGCCTTGGGTCATGAGGAGGATGTGGCGCACCGAGGCGGTCTTGTCGCCGGACGATTCCTGCGCGAAGGCCTTGCGCAGGTCGTCCTCGGAGACGGCGGCGCCCTTCTCGGCGATGCCGGCCAGGAGCTTGTTGATGAGGATGGTCTCCTCGATGCTCTTCTTGACGTGGTCGATCGAAATGTCGGCGCCCTTCAGGGCGGTCAGGAAGGCCTCTTCGCCGCCGGCCTGCTGGTACTCGGATTGCAGGGCCGTGTTCAGCTCCTCGGCCGGGACGACCGTCTTGGCGGCGGCCGCGGCGGCCAGCAGGAGCTTGCGCTCGGCAAAGGAGGTAGCGGCCCGGTCGATGGTCGTCTTCATCTGCCCGGCATCGAAGGTCTTGAGCTGCTCGGACCGCTTGCCCAGGTTTTCCCAGGCGGCCTGGATGACCTCCGAGGCCGTGACGTCGAAACCCTTGGTCTTGACCAGAACGGTCGTCTTGTCGGGGCCGAGCGCCGGGACGATCTTGGCCAGGTCCGTGGCCAGCGTGTAGGCGGGAGTGCCCTCCTTGAGGACAACTCTCTCAGCCTTCTTGGCGCAGGCGGAAAGGGCCAGCGCGGAGGCCAGGATAAGGGTCAAAGCGTGCTTCATTCGATTCTCCTTGGGTATGCAAATATCTGAATAGTAAAGCACAAATCCCACCCCGGCGCAAACGCCCCTAGGCGGCCGGGACGACGCGGTGGACCTTCTTCTTGCCCGCCTTGAGGAGCATGCCGCCGTCGGGGCCCAGGTCGCTGAGGGTCAGCAGCCGCTCGACGGAGTCGATGCGCTCCTCGTTGACGTAGAGGCCGCCCTGCTCGATCATCCGCTTGGCTTCCCGGCGGGACGGGGTCAGGCCGACCTCGGTGAAGAGGCCGGCCGGGGCGATCCCCGCCTCGAGGCGCGACCGGGGGACGGCCGTTGTGGGGACGGCGGTGACGTCGCCGGCGCCGCCGGGCGCCTCGCCGGGCCCGCCGCCCGCGGTCTTGCCCCCGAAGGCGGCCGCCGCGGCCTGCCGGGCCTTGTCGGCTTCGAGCTCACCGTGGGTGATCTTGGTCGCTTCGTAGGCCAGGATGCGCTTGGCCTCGTTGATGCCGCTGTCCTTGAGCGTTTCGAGGCGCCGGATCTCGTCGAGCGGGACCAGGGTGAAGATGCGAAGGAAACGCCCGACGTCCCGGTCGTCGCAATTGACCCAGTATTGGTAGAAGTCGTACGGGCTGAACAGAGAGCCGTCCAGCCAGACGGCGCCTTGGGCCGTCTTGCCCATTTTCGCTCCCGTGGCCGTCGTCAGGAGCGGGAAGGTCAGGGCCTGGGCCGTCCCGCCCTCGACCCGGCGGATGAGGTCGACCCCGGCCAGGATGTTCCCCCACTGGTCGTCCCCGCCCATCTGAAGGGTGCAGTTGTACTTCCGGTAGAGCGTCAGGAAATCGTAGGCCTGGAGGAGCTGGTAGTTGAACTCGATGAAGGACAGGCCCTTCTCCAGACGGAGCTTGTAGGCCTCGGCGGCCAGCATCCGGTTGACGCTGAAGTGCCGCCCAATGTCCCGGAGGAAGGCGATGTAGTGGAGCGGCATAAGCCAGTCGGCGTTGTCCACAGCGATGGCGCTCGTCCCGTCGAAGTGGAGATAGCGGGCGAGCTGGATGAGAATGGCTTGTCCCTGGGCGCGGATGGTGGCTTCCTCGAGCATCTGGCGCATCTCGGTCTTGCCGCTGGGGTCGCCGACCATGGTCGTGCCGCTGCCGACGACGGCAATGGCCCGGTGGCCGGCCCGACGCAGGTGGACCATGGCCATGATGGGGACGAGGCTTCCGGCATGGAGGCTCGTGGCCGTGCTGTCGAATCCGACGTAGAAGGTGACCCTTTCCGCCTCGAGCATCTTGCGGACGGCGTCCTCGTCGGAAACCTGGGCCACGAAGCCGCGTTCTTTGAGCTCGTCGTAGATGCTGCCGCTCACGGTGATCGCCTCGGGGGACTTATACCACGGCTGGGGGGCCCAATCCAAGCCCCCCGTACGCGCGGGTCCGGGACGGGATCGCCCGGCTATTTTTTCAGCGACAGCTCGATCGCGCCCGAATTGCCCTCGGGATCGAACCAGACCCCCTTGAGCATCTCGCCCTCGAGGGTGAGCTCGATCGTGATCGGCGTACCGCCCATCGTCTCGGGCAGGTCGAACGCGCAGGTCAGCTTGTTGTCCTTGAAGACGACGTTCCTCATCTCGGCCTCTTGGATCGAGCCGCTGGCGTCGCTGAGCTTGCCGGTGTAGCCGGACTCGGCCTTGCCGACGATCAGGGTGATCTCCATTCCCGTGCCGTCCTCGCTGACGATGGCCGTGCCGGCCCAGGTGCCGACGACGTCGGCCTTCCTGGGGGCCTGAGGGAAGGCGGCCCCGGCCAGGGCGCAGAGGCCGGCCAGGAGGACGATCGGAAGGGCTATGGACCTATTCATGTGCGGGCTCCTTTCAAGTCGCCGGAAGGGTGGACTTTAGCAGAGACGGACCGGCGTTGTCCATAATCCTAGAGACGCGGCGGGCCGGCCCATAGTTCCCCCGCAGGCCGCTCTTTTGCCAAGCCTCGGCTCATCCCGGCTTGACCGACAGCCGCGGCTCAGCTAGATTGGATGCGCCGCGAGGAGAGCGATGAGCCGAAAGCCTCAGGACCGAAGGACGTTCATCAAGACAATGGCCGGGGGCGCGGTCGCCTTGGGGTCTTCGCTGGCCGGGTGGACCGGCCCCAACCAGACGGCCCCGGACCGGGCCGTCAAGGACGGGATGCCCTGCCGCCGTCTCGGCCGGACGGGTCTTCTCGTCTCCGAGGTCTCGCTCGGCAGCAGTCCCCTTCCGGACCCCTACCTTCTTCGGACCATCATCGACCGCGGCGTCAATTATATCGACACCTCCCACAGCTACGACAACGGCAACGCCGAGCGGGAGATCGGGCGGCTGATCAAGGACGCCGGGCCGGACAAAGTCCGGTTCTCCACGAAGTTCCACGTCGAACCCCGGGACACGGCGGCCTCCATCATGACATCGGTCCACGGCAGCCTCCGACGCCTCGGCGTCGGGACGATCGACGTGCTGATGATCCATGGCGCGGAGTCGGCCGCGGTCCTCGTCGACGAGCGGGTCCTCGAGGCCTTCGAGCGGCTGAAGGAGGAAGGCGCCTACCGCTTCCGGGGATTGTCCTGCCACGCCAACCATGACGAGGTCGTCCGGAAAGCGGTCGACTGCGGCCTCTACGACGTCATCCAGGTCGGCTACAACGTCTTCGACATCCAGGAGCCCGGCCGCCCGGTCGAGACCTACCCGGACTATCTCGGGACGAGCGGCATGCGGGCCCTGCTCGAGCTGGCCCATGCCAAAGACGTGGGCGTCGTGGCCATGAAGACCCTCAAGGTCGGCGGCCGGCGCCAGGACCTCGAAAATTACCGCACCGGCGCGGCGTCCCTCTATCAGGCCATGCTGAAATGGGTCCTTGACGATACTCGAGTCGCTTCGGCCGTGACCGAGATCCTCAACCGCCGGCAGATGGAAGAGGACCTGGGAGCCGCCGGCGCCAGGCTCGCCGCCGCGGAGAGGGCGACCCTCGTCCGCTACGTCCGCGAGAACGGGACCGATTACTGCCACGGCTGCGCCGGGTGCCGCCGGGCCTGCCCCGAGGGCATCGACACGACGGCCATCCTGCGCGCGCTCGCTTACAGGGAGAGCTACGGCAAAACGGAGCGGGCCAGGGATGCCTTTGCGGCGGCCTCCTGCGGAGAGAAGGAACCGGCCTGCCGCGATTGCGGGGCCTGCGAGAAGGCTTGCCCTTACGGAGTTGCGGTGCGGTCCCGGGTCAGGAAAGCCCGGTCGGTCCTGGCCTGATAAGCGGGCCTCCCCCGGTCAGATCTGCCAGGCGTAGCCGATCTTCAGAAAGAACGTCCGGTCGGTCGGGGTCATCCCGACGCGGTCCGGGCCGAGCCAACTGTCGAAGACGCCGCCCATCGCGTTGTCGGAATAGCCGAGAAAGAGGACCGTCCGGGGGTTGAGCTTGTAGGAGAACAACAGCTGCTTGAACAGGCCCTTGGCGCGCGTATCGATCGGGTCGGCATACATGGCCGGATTCTGTTCGAGGTCCTGGTACTGGAGGATGGCCCGGACGAACGAGCGGACGCTGAAGTTCCAGACCAGCTTGGCCTGGCTGAGGTTGGCGGTGTAGATCGTATCGCCGCCGAGGGACAGCCGCTCGAAGGCGTGGCTGAGGACCAGGTTGAGATGGCGGAGCAGGCTGAACGAGCCGTACGGCCCGACCGAGAGGACGGTGGCGCGGCGCGAGTTGGAATAGTCGATGCCCTGGCCGGCCTCGCCCTGGAGGCCGACCTCCGAGCCGCTGAACGGCCGGATGCGGAAGGCGACGGCCGCCGAGGCGGTATCGAAGTACTCGCCGTTGTAGAACGTCCTCGAGAAAGATGCCGTGGACGTTGAGCTGGGTCTCGAGATCGCCCTGGACGAGCAGGCCCAGCATCAGGCCGCGATCGGTCAGGTTCCCGTCGTGATCGTAAGTGAATTGACCGGCCGCGCCCAGGCGGATGTAGTTGTACCAGCTTTTCGGCTTGCCCCAGATCTGGCGGAAGACGTTGGCCGCAATATCCCGCGTATCGACGCGGGGCACGAACCCGGAGTCGGCCCGGAAGCCCGGGGACAGGTCCGCGTAATTCAAGCCGATGATCCAGGACCGGGTCGCGTGCGTGAAGGCAAGGCTGAGGGCGTTGCCGCCGAATCGTCCTTCCGGTTGGCCGTACGAGCCGAGGTGACGGCGCCGGGGTAGTCCGTCTCAGAATGGAGGAACTGGAAGGTGATCGAGTTCTTCTGGTCGAGGCGGAAGAAGCCGTCCGCCCCGGCCGACGTGGTTGGAGTAATCGCTCCCTGCCCGGCCGGTGTAGAGGACGCCGAGCGTCGACATCTTGCCGACGTCCTGGCGCAGCCGGAAGACGCCCGCCGAAGACGTCCTGGTCGAGCGAGGCCTGGGCGGAGCCCTGGTTCGACGGGATAGACGAAGATTGGTGATCCGGTCCTGGTCGGCGAAGAAGCCCAAGGCGGTGCGGCCGGTCTTTCCGGTGAGCTTCGTCCCCCAGACGGGATCGGCCACGGTCCGGGTGAAGACGGCCTGGACCGGGGTCAGGAAGAAGATCGGCGCCTTCGAGGAAGAAGGGCCGCTTCTCGGGATAGAACAGGGCGAAGCGGCGGTTGATCTCGAGCTGGGCGACGTCGGCCTCGACTCTGGGAGAAATCGGGGTTGGCCGCGGCGTTGAGGATGAGGTTCGGCGTGATCCCCCACTTGGCGGTCACGCCGGGCTCGCGATCCGAATGCCCCGCGACGAGAGAACCGTCCGGGAAGCCCGGCCGGGTCCATGGCGTCGGTCCGGCCGGCCGTGAAGGTCGGGTCGATCTCGATGTTCCGGCCGGGCGTGATGCCTTCGAATCCGGTCAGCTTATTGAATTGGCAGAGGATGCAGTTGACGCTCCGGGAGCGCGGGTGCGACGTCAGCGGTGCCGGGCGTCGCGCGGCCAGGACCGCTCGGCGCTGAAGCCCCAGGTCCGCGGGTCCGTCGGAGCCGTGGAAGCGGAGCTGGCTGAGCGGGATCGCCACTTCGACGCGCCCAGCCCCAATCGGTGATCTTCGCGGCCGCGTCCCAGATGGCGTCCCAGGAGAAATCCTCGTAGCCCTCCGACTCGCTGAAGTTGGCGTCGGCCTGGACGCTCTTGGGATTGACCCTGAATTGGAAGGCCCGTCGCTCGTCGTTGAAGGAATCGACCATGAAACTGACGTGGTCGTCGAGGATGAGCGTATCCGTGTCGTCCCGGTCCATGAGATGGGCCCGGATCTTGCCCGGCTCGGGATCGAAGCATCGGAAGCCGATATAAAGGTTGCGGAGATCGTACGTGACGAGGCATTCGGTCTTGACCGGCGAAGGGATGTTATCGCCGGGCTGCCATTCGAAAGCCAGCGGGATCACGGGGGCTTCGGTCCAGCACTCCTCGTCAAGAACGCCGTCGATCTTGATCGGGGCGGACGCTTTGGCGATGTCAAAACGGGCGGACCGGGCATCCTCCGGCTTGGCCTGGGCCTGGGACGGGGACGGGAAAGCCGGAACGGACATGACGGCAGAGAGAGAGAAGGCGGCCAGGATGAGATGCGCATGGCGGCTCAGGCTCATGGGGGGCTCCTTGCGAATCTTTTCTCGCCTTCTGTTAATACATACTCCGGATCACCGCCAAAGGTTGGGTGGTCTCAGGCTCGCGTCCGGACGATCTTGGCGACCAGGGCCGACGTCGGGTCGGGGCAGCGGACATATTCGGTCGTGACGCCCCGGGGATCGACCACTTTGGCGTAGGGCGTCCCCTCGTACATCCACGGCAACGTCACGCCGTTCTCGAGAAGGCGGACGAACTCATTGAGGCTGGCCCGAAGCCAGGGGCAGAGCTTGCCCCAGTCGGCGGGATAGGCGAACTTGTCGCCCTTCTTGTGGCACCAAGAATCGGGGCGCGCCTCGAAGATCTCAATGTCGATCTTATATCGCTTGGAGCTGGGCGGAGGAGGAGGAGGCGGCACCGGTGCCTGAGGCGCCTGCTCCTGCCCGTTGACGAACCCGGCCGCGGCGGCGAAGGCCGCGGCGGCGCAACCGGCTTTCCCGACGAAATCCCTTCTCTTCATCTCAGTCGACTCCTTTCTCCGGGCTTTTGTACCGTCATTATCGCATAGAATACGCCTCACCTCATGAAAGGGCTTAGCCGGGACTATTTATAAAAACGCCGGTTTTAGGGGCTTTTCCCTGCTCTCAAAGCGGTCTAGAATGGGACCATGGCGCTGGTACGGGCCGCCGGATAAACGGATCCGAGGGCCAAGGCGAATTCTCGATTGAAGGACCGGAGATGGCTAATTCGAGAATGGGGACACGGGCGGCCGTCCTCTCCTGCGTTCTGTCGATGGCCATGGCCTGCGCGACGGCCGCGAAGGCGCCTGTCACGGAGGCGCCGCCCGTCGATTGGGCGGCGCGGCTGGCGGAGGCCGACGGGCTCTATGCCGCGGGCCATTACGCCGCCCTGCGGGACGCCCTGCGGATCTACGGCGAAGCTCTGGCCACGCCGGCCCGGCGCGCCGGGGTCGCGGAGAAATGCCTTCGCGCGTCCCTCGCCTTGGAGCTCCGCAAGAAGGACCTGGGCATCCTCACTGACGGCCCCGCCGTCGACCTCGATACGCTGGCCGCGGACGATCCCGCCTTGGCCCGCTATGCGCCGTGGCTCGAGCTCGTCGCCGGGCTCCCCAACAAGATCAAAGGCTTTCCGGGGATCGACCAGACCGCCGGGCGGACGATCGACGCCCATCTCGACTGGGTGAGGGCCAGGGTGCCGGCGATCGACCGGGAGCTCGAGGCCGCGGCACGGACCGACGATCTGGCGGCCGCGCTCCGCCTGACCCTGCGCCGCGAATTCTCTTTCAAGTTCGAGGATAAGCTCGACCGCAAAGCGATCCTTGACCTCCATCCCGGCTCGAGGCTGGCGGCCTTCCAGGCCGCCGTATGCCCGGCCTTCGAGGCCGAGGAGCTCGAGGCCCTGCTCGCGCTCGACCCGGGCTTTGCCGAGGTCCACTATTACCTCGGCGAGGAGGCGCTGCTCGCGGGAAAGCTCCTCACGGCCGAACGGCATTACCTGAAGGTCAACAAGACGATCCCCGGATCGCTGTCCGCGATCATTTCCCTGGCCCAGGTCGCCTTCCAGATGGAGGAGACGGAGAGCTGTCTCGAGTGGAACGAGAAGGCCCTGGCGCTCCTGCCGGCCTACCGCGACGCCCTTCTCGGCAAGGGCCTGGCCCTCGGCTATCTCGGGCGGAACGAAGAAGCCCTGACCGTTCTCAGCCGGCTCCTCGAGCTGGGCACTTACTATATGGGCGAGGGGCACTTTTGGTCGGCCTGGAACCGGCACGAGCTCGGGCGCCTCGAAGAGGCGCGACGCTCGATCGAATCGGCTAAGGTCTTCCTCGTCGGCATGTCCGACGTGGCGGCCCTCTCCGGGATAATCGCCTACAAGCAGGGGCGCCTCGACGACGCGGAGAAGGACCTCCGCGAGGCCCTTGACCTCGACCCCGCCGCGAGCGAAGCGGCCTACCACCTGGGACGCCTCTATGCGGACCGCAAGGACTGGCTGAATTCCGGGGTCTATTTCGACGGGGCCGCGATGAGCTACGAGGACAAGGAAAAAGGCCTGGAGAAGAGGATCGCGGAGATCGAGGCCTCGGAGATGTCGCCGGACAGAAAAGCCCGCCTGACCGCCAGGAAACGGGCCCAGATCCTCTCGGTCCGGGCGATCGAAGCGACCTGTCAGTACAACGGCGCCGCCGGCTACCATAACGCCGGGTCATTCGGGCGGGCCCTCGAGCTGGCCCGCATGGCCGCCGCGCACCCCGCTTTTGCCGAAAAGGCCGCCGCGCTCATCAAGACCATCCAAGGCCGCTAGGGCCAGGATCGGTTTTTCCTCGCCGGCCGCACTCGTCATGGTGTATAATGACGGTCCTCTAAGGAGACCGCGATGACCGATCCCTCCCTCACAACACTGAGCCGTCTCTTCCTCCATTCCTGCCGGACCTACAAGAAACCCGACCGGATGATGGTCAAGCGGGACGGCGTCTGGGAGAGGATCTCCACGGACGAGGTCGAACAGACCGTCCGGCGTCTGTCGTTCGGCTTCCGGGCGCTCGGCTTGAAGCCCGGCGACCGGGTGGCCATCCTTTCGGAGAACCGTCCGGAATGGGTCATGGCCGATTTCGCCGCGCTCTGCGCCGGCGCCGTCACGGTCCCCATCTACACCTCGCTCCTCCCCGACCAGATCCGCTACATCATCGGCGACGCGGGCGCAAAGATCGTCGTCTGCTCGGACCTCGAAATGTGGCGCAAGGTCGAGGCGGTCCGGAGCGCGCTTCCCGCGCTCGAGCGCGTCATCGTCATCGAGGGCGATCCCCCGGCCGGGACGCACGCGCTATCGGACGTCGAGGACATGGGCCGGCGCCTCGAGGCCGACGATCCCGGGGGCTTCGAGAGGGCGGTCGAGGCGGTCGGTCCCGGGGACCTGGCCTCCATCATCTACACGTCCGGCACGACCGGCATGCCCAAGGGCGTCATGCTGAGCCACGCCAACTTCGTGAGCAACGTCGTGTCCCTGACCGAGTTCATCGATTTCTGCGAAGCCGACACCGGCCTGTCCTTCCTGCCCCTGTCCCACGTCCTCGAGCGGACGGCCACGTTCCTCCTCTTCAACGTCGGAGCGGCCATGGCCTACGCCGAGAGCATCGAAGCCGTGGCCTCGAACATGGCCGAGGTCCGGCCGACCATCATCGTCAGCGTCCCCCGGCTCTTCGAGAAGATCTACGCCCGGGTCATGGACCAGGTCCTGGCCGGCTCGCGCCTCAAGAGGGGGATCTTCGTCTGGGCCCTGGCGACGGGGAAAAAGTACGCGGCCAAGACGATCGCGGGCGGGCCCGTCCCGGTCCATCTGGCCTTCAAGCGCGCCATCGCGGCCAAGCTCGTCTTCTCCAAGATCACGGCCAAGACCGGCGGGCGGATCCGGTACGCCATCTGCGGCGGGGCGCCCCTGTCGAGGGACATCGCCGAGTTCTTCTATGCCCTGGGTCTGAGGATCATGCCGGGATACGGGCTGACGGAAACCTCGCCCGTCCTCACGGGCAGCGCGCCGGGCAAGGTCCGGTTCGGGACCGCGGGAAAGGCCATCCCGCGCGTGGAGCTCCGCATCGCCGAGGACGGCGAGATCCTGGCCCGCGGCCCCAACGTCATGATGGGCTACTACAAGAACGAGGCCGACACCCGGGAGGTCCTGAGGGACGGCTGGCTCCATACGGGGGACATCGGCCGGTTCGACGAGGACGGCTTTCTCATCATCACCGACCGCAAGAAGGACATCATCGTCACCTCGGGCGGAAAGAACGTCGCTCCCCAACCCATCGAGAGCCTCATTCAGGCCAGTCCCCTCATCGCCAGCGCCGTCGTCGTCGGCAACAGCCGCAAGTTCATCTCGGCGCTCGTCGTGCCGGATTTCAATAAGCTCGAAGCGTACGCCAAGGCGCACGGCATCGCCTTCGGGGACCGGACCGAGCTCAGCCGACGGCCAGAGATCGCCGAGTTCCTCCTCGAGGAGGTCAACCGGATGACGCCGGGGCTGGCCTCCTACGAAAGAGTCAAGAAGATCGCCGTCCTCGACCGCGATTTCGACCTCGACCTGGGCGAGGTGACGCCGACCCTCAAGGTCCGGCGGAACATCGTCGAGCAGAAGTACGCCGACGTCATCGAATCGTTGTATAAGGATTGAGCCGGGCATGGACACGCGAAGCTCACTCTCCCATCTCGAATGCGGGCTGTGCGGCGAGCGCCTCGAGCCCGACAGGCTGTGGAACCTCTGCCCCCAGTGCGGCAAGCCCCTCCTCGCCCGCTACGATCTCGCCGCCGCTCGCGCGACCGTGACGCGCGAGGACCTCGCCCGCCGCGAGCCGACGATGTGGCGCTACCGCGAGCTGATGCCCGTCCGCGACGACGCTTTTAAGCTCTCGCTCGGCGAGGGATTCACGCCGCTCTTCCGGACAGCCCGGCTCGAGCGGGAAACCGGCCACGGGCCCCTCTACGTCAAGGACGAGGGCCTCAATCCGACCGGCTCATTCAAGGCCAGGGGCCTCTCGGCGGCCGTGTCGCGGGCCTTCGAGCTCGGGGTCCGCGCCGTCTCCATCCCGACGGCCGGCAACGCCGGCTGCGCCATGAGCGCCTACGCCGCCGTGGCGGGGCTCGAGGCCCACGTCTTCATGCCGGCCGACGTCCCGAGGCCGTTCATCAACGAGTGCCGGGTCCTCGGCGCCAAGGTGACGCTCATCGACGGGCTCATCACCGACTGCGGCAAGGCCGCGAGGGAAGGCGTGGAGAGGCACGGCCGGTTCGACGTCTCGACCCTCAAGGAGCCCTACCGGATCGAGGGCAAGAAGACGATGGGCTACGAGGTCGCCGAGCAGATGGGCTGGCGGCTCCCCGACGTCATCGTCTATCCGACGGGCGGCGGCACCGGGCTCGTCGGCATGTGGAAGGCCTTCGACGAGATGGAAAAGCTCGGCTGGATCGGCCCCAAGCGCCCGCGGATGGTCACCGTCCAATCGACGGGCTGCGCCCCCATGGTCAAGGCGTTCCACGAAGGAAAGGAATTCGCCGAGCCCTGGCCGAATGCCAAGACGATCGCCGACGGCATGCGGGTCCCGGCCGCCGTGGGCGATTTCCTCATCCTCCGGGCCTTGCGCGAGAGCGGCGGCACGGCCGTGGCCGTTCCGGACGCCGAGATCCTCGAGGCGACCTACCTTATGGGGAAGACGACGGGCATCTGGCCGGCGCCGGAGGGCGGCGCGACGCTGGCCGCGCTCCTGCGGCTCCGGAAGGACGGCTGGGTCCGCGACGGCGAGTCCGTCGTCCTCTTCAACACCGGAAGCGGCGCCAAGTATTCCCACATCTGGGACTAGATCCCGGGGACATGTACCGCAGTTATGTGTCCCTCTTCCCCCCAACCGATTGCTATTCGCGGCCCGGATGGGGTAAACCTTGGACCTAGAGACCGCGTGAGGAGGAGTTCCATGAACGCCGCCCGCAAGATTCGGACCGCCGTGATCCTCGCGATATTGGGCGCTATCATCCCAGCCCAGCTCCTGGCACAGAGCGAGGAAGGTCCTCTCGCCGGATTCGTCCGATCGTCGAGCGAAACCGTCAAAGCACCTCGGATCATGTGGCCGGGCCGGTTTAGCGGCTACACGAATTATTGGCAGACGAACGCCTGGAGCTGGGCCCAGCACGGCAACCTGTTCCTCATCGGCCAACCCGACGTGGCCACGGCCATCGCCCAGAACAAGGCCGACATCGCCGAGGAGCTTGGCCTTCCCGGCCTGGTCCTTGACGAGGGCTTTGTCGACGCCTGGCTCGAAAGCCGCCCGGCCGAACTCGAGGACCCGGGCGACGACGATCTCGGCAAGGCGCTCGACGTGCGCGACGCCCTCGTTTGGGTCAAACCGTCGAACCCCCTGGGCATAAGGCTGCTGGCCAAGGCGCCCGGACTGGCCGGCGCACGGGCCTCGATCGGAAGCTACCAAGCCGGGGCCGGGGACTACCGCGAGCTCATCGCCTTCGCGCTCGCAAATGGCAAACGGCGTCTTTTCGTCGTCCTCTCCGAAGATGCCGGGGACAGGCAGCGCTTCCGGGAGCTCTTATCCAACCTCCGGGACGTCATCGGCCGCCACGACCTCCACCGCGGCTGGTTCGGGACGGGAACCCTCCTCCATAGCGTGACCTGCCATCCGGGGCATCCCCTCGAGGTCATAGGCCAGGGGCTTGGCCAGGGCAATGACTGGTTCACCTTCAGCGGCTATATGGACTACATGATGCTGAAGCAGCTCCCCGTCTGGCTGGACAAGGTCGGGCTCCGTGACGTCGCCGTCGATGTCGGCACGGGCAAAGCCAGCCACAGCCTGGGGACCGTCGCCTACGGCCTGAATGACTACAGCGGCCTCAAGATCCAGGACATGCCGACCGAGGAGGAGTGGATCAAGTTCGTCAAGGACCGCGGCGGATATCTCTTCCGGCCTGTCTACGCCCCGGATTGCGACAAGTACAAGTACGACGGGCAGATCGCCATCGACGGCAACAAGAAGCAGATCGACAACGAGAACGTGCCTTTCATCCTGCAGACGGGATTCATCAAGGACGAGGCGCCGGCGGCGATGGTCCTCTTCACCGAAAAGGGCCGCCGCTTCGACCGTGGGGAGTTATGGAAGGCCATCCTGGACCGGCGGGCTGTCGGCGTTCTCCCGCTCGGCCGGATGATGGGACCGGCCCCTCTGCGGGAGGCCCTGCAGATGCTCCTTCTCGACCGCGTCAACCTGGAGGACCGCTTCGCGGACAGGGTCCAGCTCGAAGCCGAGGTCGAAGGCTATAACCTTCGGATCAAAATGGCCAACCTCGGCGACTCACCTCTGGCGGCAACGATCGAGGCCAGGCCGGCGCCCGAGCTCGCGGTCGACAAGAGCTCCGCCGATGTCCTGCTGCCGCCGGGGACCGAGCGTTCGTTCTCGTTCGTCCTCAGCCCCTCCGCCGCAGCCATGGCCAAGGCCAATCCCATCCTCATCGAAGCGCGTTGGCCGGGCGGTCGCAAGCGGACGCTGACCGTACTCGACCTGCCGCCGGCCGTGTCCGTGCACAAACTGCTCTACGGCCAAGCTCCCGAGGTCGTCTTCCCCGTCTCTGTCCATAACTTCACAGAGGCCAAATCCTACCCGGTCGAGGTCAAGGTCTTCGCCAAGAACAAGCCGGCGGCTCCAGTTCTGGCGACGTCCCTGACGGGGACGGCCCGGACGGGCGAGCACCATGCCCTCGATTTCAGGCTGCCGCTCCAGCCCGGCGCCTATACCGTTAAGACAACTGCGCTCGGCGTTACGGCGGAGACCCAGCTCGGCGTCGGCGAACCGGCCGGCCAGGTCACGGTCACCCCCCTCGACGTCAACGGCGACGGGCTCATGGAATACCGGCTCGAGAACGACAAGGTCAAGGTCACACTGCTCGCGATCGGGGCCCGGGTCATCGAGTATATCGTCAAGGAAAAGAACGACAACGTCCTCTTCAAGCTCTGGCCGGAGAAAGAGGCGACCGACCGTCGGCCCTTCCGCGAGCGCGGCTTCTATCCCTACGGCGGCTTCGAGGATTTCCTCGGCCAGGCGTCGATCGAGACGCACAAGGTCTATGACGCGGAGATCGTCAAGAACGGCGGAACGTCGGCCTCCGTCCGAATGACCGCCGACTATTACGGCAACCGCATCGAAAAGGTCTTCACGCTCGACGGGGCCTCCCCTCTCCTCGAAGTCCGCTTCGCGCTCGAGTTCCGCAACCCCGAGCTGAACATGCTCGGGCCGCAGCCCATCCTGGCGCTGGGCGAGAAGCATTGGACGGAGGATGTTTTTATTATCCCGGCGAAGACGGGGCTGCGCGAAGCGAGGATGAGGCCCGAGGAGTATTTCGGCGAGGTCTTCTTCCTCAAAGAAGGCTGGAACGCCGGACGCGACACCGTCGAGGACGTCTCGTTCGTCGGGGCTTTCCCCGTGACCGAGCCCGAGTTCCTCCACATGTGGATGAACCATCCCTCCAACGGCGAATCGGCGCACTACTACGCCGAGTTCCAGCCGTGGGTGCCTATCTTCCAGAAGACGGTCCGGTACTTCTCCTATTATCTCTGGGGCGCGGCGGGCCCATGGGAGAAGGGGCTCGAGGAGCTGAGGCGCCGGAACCTCATCACCGTGGCAAAATAGCGCTTCGGCGGCGGCCGGTGCCGGCTGGCCGGTTTCAGCTTCCCGACGAAGCCTTCCGGATCTTCTTTGATGCCGCTTTGAGCTGGGGCAGCCGGGCCGCCGTTCCGGGCGTCAGGGGATGCCAGAGCGTGCAGAGATGGCCGAGGACCTTGTCCGACGGCACGGCGAGCGACTGGTCGATGAACGATTTGACGGCTTTGACATCGCGAAAGCTCGTCGGCAGCACCCTGAAGCCCTTGTCGACGAAGATCTGGACCGAAGGGAAGGTCGACCGGGGCGTCAGCTGCAATGGATACTTCCGCTCATAGTGCCAGTCGCACATGATGATGTCCTTGGGGACCATGTCGATGGCCGCGTCCGTGCCGTTCATCGACGCCTCCCATAGCCCGTAGCCTGTGGCCTTGCCGTCGAGCAGCCGGTCGGCCCACATCATCATCTCCTTGCCGCGCTTGCGGACGATATGGTCGTAGGCGTCGTTGACGGCGCGGGCGAAGAGCTCGCCGGTAGGTTTTCCGGCGCACCGGGGACAGTCGGCGTCGGCGATGATGAAGACCTCGTCCATGCCGATGTGGAGGGCGTCGGCCTCAAAGACGTCGAGGAGCTCGTCATAAATATCGTTGATGACGGGCAGCAGATCGGGGTGAAGCGGGCACCAGCTCCGGCAGTAGAACTCGGTGCCCCAGGGATCGGTCCCCTTGTTGCCGGGGTACTTGCCGGGCGATTCGTCGAGCTGGGGGTACTTGATGAGAAGCGGGAACGTCTTCTCGGCCCAGGATTGGTGGCCGAGGCTCTGGAACTGGGGCACAAGTCGGATCCCCTGGGATCCGGCAGGCGGCGACGAGGGCCTTGACCGTCTCCTTCTTGACCGGGTTCTCCATCTGGAGCTCGGGGTGGGAGGCGTAATCGTACCAGTAATCGACCTCGACGATGAGGAGGTTGACGCCGCGCTTGGCCAGGGCGTGGACCTCGCCGATGAGAGCTTTGGCGTCGGCGTCGGTCTCGGTGATGGCGTGCATGCCGAGGACGAGCGGACGTTTAACGGCGGGGACGGTCGCCGCCGGCTTGGGCGCGCAGGATGCGAAAAGCAGGACCAGGGCGATCAGGGCCGGGATCGTGCTTCGGAAGCGTCGGCTCATGGCGGGACCTCCTCGACGGATTCGGGACTAGAGGATAGCCCAGGGGCGGCCTAATGGCAAGCGTTAAGGCCAATAGTGCCTGCAGCTGCGCTGTTCAAGGCCATTATCCTCTGGCGGGAGCGGGCACAGGGGACATGGGCCTCCGGTACGTGTCCCCGACATTTTTATGGCGAGCGGGAGAAGAAAACTGATAAAGTAGGGGAAAACACAGTCCCAAGAAAGGAGCCCCTGATAATGCGCACGGAATCCCTCGTCATCGCGTTTTGCGTTCTGGCCCTGGGAACGTCCCTGGCCTGTAAGAAGGCCGAGGAACCCTCGTCGCCGGCGGCTCCCGTTGCCGCCGCACAGGAACCGCAGTGGACCGATCTCTTCGCCGCCGATCTCTCCAACGCCGAGTTCCCGGCCGGGATCTGGACGGTCGCCGACGGCGTCCTCACGGCCTCGGAGGACCAGGCCATCTGGACGAACAAGGACTACGAGAATTTCGTCCTCGACCTCGAGTTCAAGACCGCGCCGGGCACGAACAGCGGCGTCATCGTCTACTGCTCGGACATGGCCAACTGGATCCCGAACTCGGTCGAGGTCCAGATCGCGGACGATTTCGCCGAAGAGTGGGCCAAGTCGCCGGCCACCTGGCATTGCGGCGCGATCTTCGGCCACCTCGCCCCGACGAAGAGTCTGGTCAAGCAGCCGGGCGAATGGAACCGCTTCACGATCACCTGCGCGGGTCAGAGGATCACCGTCGAGCTCAACGGCGAGAAGGTCACGGACATGGACATGAGCCTGTGGACCTCGGCCAAGACCAACCCCGACGGCAGCGAGATCCCGTCCTGGCTGAGCCGGCCGTTCGCCGAGTTGGCTACGAAGGGACGGATCGGCTTCCAGGGCAAGCACGCCGGCGCCCCTATCTTCTTCAGGAATATCAGGATCAGGGACGCGAAATAACGATTCCTGCTGAAGGGCCCTTCCGCCACGCGCCAAAGAAGTCCTAGCCGGCGCCCTTGAGGAGTCCCCTCAGGAATCTCTTCGCGGCGCTGGAGCGGCCGGCCGCGCCGAAGGACGGCTCCCACTGATAGCGTTTGAGGTCGATCCGGCCGCCGCGACCTACCAGGACCCCTTCGGCGACGAGCCGCCTCTTCTGTTCTTCGAGCCCCCGGCCCCGCGGCAGGGAGATCCGGCCCGATCCGCCGATCACCCGGTGCCAGGGAAGGCCCGCCGCCTCCGAGGACGAATGGAGGATCCAAGAAACACCCCGGGCGGCGCGTTCCCGCCCGGCCAAAGCCGCGATCTGGCCATAGGTCGCGACCCGGCCGCGCGGGATCCTGCGGATGACGGCCTTGACCTCGCGGGTGAAGGGCGTCATACAGCTATTTCGTGAGCTTGATCGAGCCGTTTGTCGTATGGAGGGAGATCTCGGGCCCGCCCTGGCCGATCCGCCCTTCGACCCGGCGCTTCGACTGGCCGAGGTTCTGGAGCGTGACGGGGAAATCCACGGTGATGGAGCCGTTCGTCGTCCGGGCCCGCAGGTCGGCATTGAGGGACTCGGGAGAGGCGACGGCCAGCGTGATGGAGCCGTTCGTCGTTTCCGCCGTCACGCCGTCCTTGAATCCCACGCCTTCGAGCCGGATGTTGCCGTTGGTCGTGTCCGCCTCGATCGGCCCCTCGAATCGGCTGACCCGGACCTCGCCGTTCGTCGTCCCGGCCTCCAGCTCGCCCGACGCGTCCCTGACCGCGATGGAGCCGTTCGTCGTCCCCACATCGAGCCGGCCGTAGCGCCCGGTGACGTCGACCCCGCCGTTGACCGTGCCCACCTCGTCCAGGTTGACGCCCTCGGGGACCATGACGGTGAATTCGACGTTGACGTTGGCCCGCCGCGGGAACTTGGGCCAGACGGCCTTGACCGAAACAGAGCCCGCGCCTTCGTCGACACGGATCTCAACCTTGTCCAGGTCCTCTTTATTCCTGCGGGCGGTCTTGACGGCCCTGATCTCGACCTTGTCTTCTTTCCAGGTGGCGATCGTCACGCCCCCGTTGACGTTCTCGAGGGAGAAACGTTCCCCCGCCTTGAGCGGCAGGGTCTTCGAGAAATCCGCCTTGTATTCCTCGCCGGCCAGGATGCACGAGACCGCGAGAAGAAGCAGGGTCAATGAGAGGGCGATAAGGACCTTGATTTTGGACACGGGAGCCTCCTAGAGATCGACGTTCAAAAGGGATAGACGAAGGAGACCCGATAAAGGTTCCCTCCAAGGAAAAGGGGGGTTGTCCCTTAGGAGAGGCCCATGAGCTTTTTGGCCCCGTCGAGGGTCTCCCGTGCCACTCCCCGGGCTTTGCGGGCGCCTTCGGCCAGGGCGTCCCGGACGCGGTCCGGATGCTGGGCCAGGGCCTGGCGCCGCTCCCGGATGGGATCGAGGACCTTCATGAGGTTCCGATGGAAGATCTTCTTGCAGTCGATGCAGCCGATGGTCGCCCCGGTGCAGCCGGCGACGATCTCGGCGAGCTCGGCTTCGGGCGTCACGAGCTTGTGGTAGCTGAAGATGTTGCACCGGTCGGGGTTGCCCGGGTCGCTGCGGCGCTTGCGGGCCTCGTCGGTCTTGGCCGGCCGGAGCTTCTCCCAGATCGCCTCCGGCTCTTCCCCGATGCCGATGAAGTTATCCATGGACTTGCTCATCTTCGTCGCGCCGTCGATGCCCATGACCCGGGCGCCGCGGCCGATGAGAACGGCCGGCTCGGGGAAATAGTCGCCGAATCGGCCGTTGAAGCGGCGGGCGACCTCGCGGGTGAACTCGAGATGCTGGGTCTGGTCCTCCCCCACGGGCACGGCGGCGGCCTTGTAAATAAGGACGTCGGCGGCCATGAGGATGGGGTAATTGAGGAGCCCGGCGGTGACGTTCTCCCGCTCCCGCTCCGACTTCTCCTTGAACTGGGTCATCCGGCCGAGCTCGCCAAGGGGCGTCACACAAGTGAGGAGCCAGCAGAGCTCGGTGTGCTCGGGGACGTGGCTTTGGACGAAGATCGTGCACTTGTCCGGGTCGAGGCCGGCGGCCATGTTGTCGAGGGCAGCGTCCCAGACGCGCTGGGGAAGGAGGGCCGGGTCGTAGGTGACGGTGATGGCGTGGAGGTCGACGATGGTGAAGAAGCAGTCGTAATCCTCCATGAGGCGGACCCAGTTCTCGACGGCCCCGAAATAGTTGCCGATGTGGATCGTGCCGCTCGGCTGGATGCCGCTCAGGATGCGTTTGCGCTTGCTCATGTCCGGACCTCGCTTCGGCGCTATTGTAACAGAAGAGACAGGAGTTCGGCGAGGACCATGGCCGTGGCCCCCCAGATCTTGTGGCCGTCGAACTCGTAGAACGGGACCTCGATATCGCGGCCGCCGTAGCGCCAGGTCTCCCGGCGGACGGTCGCGGGGTCGGCCAGATGGTCGACGGGGGCCTCGATGACCTCGGCCACTTCGTCCGGCTGGAGATGGAACTCGAGGGGACCGGGGATCACGGCCACGGTCGGGAAGATGCAATAGTTGCTGGGCGGGATGTAAAGCGGCGTCAGGCGGCCCAGGACGCGGACGGCGCCGAGATCGAGGCCCAGCTCCTCGATGGTCTCGCGGAGGGCCGTGGCCTCGATAGATTCGCCCGGGTGCTGCTCACCTCCCGGGAACGAGATCTGGCCGCGGTGGTTGAGGACCCGCTCCGTCCGGCGCGTCAGGAGGACGCGGAGCCGGCCGTCCTTCACGTAGAGGAGGATGAGGACGCCGGCCTTGCGGCAAGTGTCCTCGACCTCGAAATAGGCCTTGTGGCCCGGGCGGGGCTCAGGGGCCATCGCCAGCTGGGCGGGGATGCCCGGGAGCGGGGCCCAAAGCCCCCGTTCGATGCGGGCCAGGATCTCGGCGGGTTCCATCGTCATCGGGACCGGTCTAGCGGCCGCGGCCGGCCAGGAGCTTCTCGATCTCGTCGATCTCCTTGGGCACGCCCGCGGTCAGGATCTCGCAGCCGGCCGCGGTGATGAGAACGGTGTCCTCGATGCGGACGCCGAAGCCCTTTTCGGGATAGTAGAGGCCCGGCTCGATGGCGAAGACCATGCCTTCCTTGAGAACGCCTCCGAGAGGGACGTCGTGGACCGAGAGCCCCACGCCGTGGCCGAAGCCGCCCTGCTCGCCGCGCGGGTCGATGCCCTTGGCCTTCATGACGGCGGCCACGTGGTCGCGGACGTCCTTGGGCGTCGCGCCGGGTTTGTAGGCCTCGATGCAGGCCTTCTGGATCTCGAGGACGGTCCGGTAGACCTCGCGCTGCTCGTCCGAGAAGCGGCCCGAGGCCGGCCAGGTCCGGGTGATGTCCATGGCCAGGTGGTCGAGATCGGCCCCGAAATCCATCAGCACGACGTCGCCGGGCGCGACCCGCCGGGTGTTCTTGTCGTAGTGCAGGATGCAGGAGTTGGGGCCGGAGCCGACGATCGGGGCGTAGGCCGCGCCCTTGGCCCCGCCCTTCAGGATGACGGACATGGCCGCGGCCTCGATCTCATACTCGGTAGACGCCGGGGCGCCCGGCCAGCATGGCCTGCCGGACGGCCTCGGCTGAGAGCTTGCCGTTCCGGCGCAAGGCCGCGATCTCCCCCGCCGTTTTGATGGCCCGCATCTCGTCGATGACCGGGGCGAGGTCCCGGAGCTCCATCTGCGGATAGCGCTGGCGCAGCTTCTCGATCCGGTAGAGGTCGGAGGACAGCTGGTCGTTGTAGTGGCTGCGGGACCGGCGGCCGTCCATCAGGCCCGTTTCGGAGCGGGCGTCGTCGAGGGAGTCCCGGGGCGAGAGCCGGACGTGGAAGCGGCCGGAAAAGCGGGCCAGGGAGCGGGCCAGGAATTCATCGAGATAGCTCGACGGGAAGATGTCCGTGAAGCCGCCTTTGGCCTTGCCGTCGGGGTCCTCCAGGAGGTTGGGCCCGTCCATCGTCTTCTCGCGGGCCGTCTGCGGCGGCAGGAAGAGGTAAGCCCCCCGCGACGCCGGCACGAGAACGAGGATCGCGCCCAGGTCCTCGTTCCCGGCGAAATAGAAGAAGTCATTGTCCTGGCGGAAATGGGACCCGGCGGGCGCGGCGGCGTCGCCGAAAAGGATGACCGCGCCGTCCTTGATGCGCTCCGACAGGGCGGCCCGGCGGGCGGCGAATTCGTCGGGGCCGAACCCGACCCTCTGGGCCGGGAGCGGCAGGACGGTCAGGGCGGCGAGAAGCCCGATCGCAAGAAGGGCGGGGATCCTGGGGGTTTTCGGCATGTCACGACTCCTCTCGCCGGCGCGGGACCGGATCAGGCCTTGCCGAGCACCATGGCCAGCAGGGCCATGCGGACATAGAGCCCGTACTCCATCTGCCGGAAGTAGGCGGCCCGGGGATCGTCGTCGAAATCGGTGCTGATCTCCGTGACCCGGGGCAGAGGATGCATGACGATCATCTTGTTCTTGGCGCCGGTCATGACGGCCTTGTCGAGGACGTAGGCGCCCTTGACGGACTCGTAGACCGCTTCGCTCTCGAAGCGCTCGCGTTGGACACGCGTGACATAGAGGACGTCGGTCTCCGGCAGGGCCATTTCAACGGTCCGGTGCGCGGTTTGGCGGATGCCCTTGGCCTCGAGCTCGGCGATGATCTCGGACGGCATGGACAGGATCTCGGGCGAGACGTAGTGGAGCCGGGCGTTGTAGAGGGAGAGCAGCCGGGACAGGGAGTGAACGGTCCGGCCGTACTTGAGGTCGCCGAGCATGGTCACCGTCAGGTCGTCCATCCGGCCCAGCTCCTCATGGATGGTGAAGGCGTCGAGGAGGGCCTGGGTGGGATGCTCGCCGACGCCGTCCCCGGCGTTGATGACCGGCTTGTGGGCGGCCTCGGCGGCCTTGGCCGCCGAGCCGAGCTCGGGGTGGCGGATGACGATGACGTCGGCATAACACTCGAGCGTCTTGATCGTGTCCGGCAGGCTCTCGCCCTTGGCCACCGAGGAGTAACGGACCTCGTTGATGTTGATGACGTTGCCGCCGAGCCGCTCCATGGCCGCGATGAAGGAGGACGATGTTCGCGTCGAGGGCTCGTAGAAGATGCTGGCCAGGATCTTGCCTTTGAGCAGGTCGAACGTACCGACCCGCTCGACCATGACCCTCATCTCGTGGGCCACGCCAAAGACGTATTCGAGGTCGGACCGGGTGAACTGCTTGACGGAGATGATGTCCTTGCCGTACCAGGGCGCCGTGCGCTGGTCGCCGAAGGGCAGGTGCGGGTTCTTGGTGGGGCTGGGCATGACGGCTCTCCTTCTCGAAGGTCGGAAACCCGGGGGGGAATGACCCCGGGATTCCGCATCATGCTACACCAGCATCGGAGAGGGAGTCAACGGAAGGAGGGCCTCTCCCGACCCCGGGAGGTCCCTCTCTCCGGCTAGGGCTCAGGGTATCGCCTCTAGCTCCCCGGCCCCCCGGCGGCGGGAAGCGGTCTCCGGGCAGCGACCCGGCAGAAGGACGGCGGAGAATACACGAAGCCGGACTTCTGCGAGATATCCGAAGAGCTTTTCTTGAGTCTCTCCCAGCACCGCCCCTCCGAGTCGCTCCGGGGCGGTGCTGATGGTCGCTTCGAAGACTCCGCTCCCTGCCGGTCCCCCCTCCGCGGACGGGGATCTTCGAGGCAATACCCATCGCCCGCCGCGAGAGGGAAACCCGGAGAAGTGGGGAGTACCTTTTAAAGGGAAGGGCGAAGGGAGGAAAGAGTGGAGGGAGGGGCGCCCCCGAGGCGCCCCTCCTTCCGGGAACAAAAAGAAGGAGGGTTATGGAAGGGTATCGGGAATCCTCTGTTTGATGCCGCTTGCCACTTTGTCGCTCCACCCCGGGAAGATGCATATTTTATGCCAGCTCATCTCCCCTGTCGGAGCCGGCGGGGCGGCCAGAAAATGTAAATTTTCTTAAAAAAGATGAGGGGTCAAATCTACCCATCGTTACTTTTGACGAGGAAATGAAGAATTCCCATTTTTCAAGAAAAGTGACGAAGGGTAGATTTGACCCCGTCTTAGGCGGCGGGCTCGAGGGGGTTTCGGGGCTGGAGGACACGGTCGATCGACAGGTTGAGGTCGTTGAGGTCGAGGGGCTTGACGAAGAAATGGCTGATGGAGAACCGGCCCATGTCTTCGATCTTGACCTCCTCGGGGTGGGCGGTGATGAGCATGGCTTCCCCTTCGAAGCCGTTCTCGCGGAGCTTCTTGATAAGCTCCATGCCGTTGAGGTACGGAAGCCGGTAATCGGCGATGATCAGGTCGGCCCGGCCTTCCTTGAGCTTGGCCAGCGCCTGGCGGGGGTCCTTGAACGGGGTGACCCGGTATTTCTTTCCGAGAAGCAGGACGAAGGTCTTCCGGACGGTGTCGTCGTCGTCGACCAGGATGATCTTTTTAGTGAGCATGGGCGGCCTCTTCCTCGCGGCCGCCCCCTTAAGTTGCACCTTTTGTGCCAACTCGGGTCCCCTTCTTCTCGGGGGAATGGGGGCGGAGCCGGGCGGCCCGGCCGCCGCCGGCCAAGTTCTTTTACAGACCGGGCGCGGGGTTTACAGCCGTTCCCTCAGGACGATTCCCCCAGGTCGAGGCCGTAGTCCTTGATCTTCTTGTCCAGGGTCGGCCGGCTGATCTGCAGGATCTGGCTGGCCCGGGTCTTGCTTCCCTTGACCGCGCCGAGGACATGCTGGATGTACTTCTTCTCGACCTCCTCGAGCGGGACAAGCTCGTCCGGAAAGGCCCGCTTCTCGTCCGGCTCGAGGGGCAGGTTCTCCTTGAGCACGACGTCCCCCTTGGCCAGGATGACGGCCCGGGTCAGCGCGTTCTCGAGCTCACGGACATTGCCGCGCCACGGCGTGTCGGTCAGGATCTTCATCACATCGGGCGGGACCTTGCGGACGCTGCGGCGCAGCTCCCTGTTGATCTTCTCGAGGAGGTAGGCCACGAGGTCGGGAATGTCCTCGCGCCTCTCCCGCAAGGCCGGCAGGGTGATCTCAACGACCTTGAGCCGGTAGAAAAGGTCCTCGCGGAACTTGCCCTTCTCGATCAGGCTCTTCAGGTTCTGGTTGGTGGCGGCGATGATGCGGGCCTCGGTCTTGAGGACCTTCTCCCCGCCGACCTTCATGAAGTCCCGCGACTCGATGACCCGCAGGAGCTTGCTCTGCAGGTTGGGCGAAACGTCGCCGACCTCGTCGAGGAAGAGGGTGCCTTTCCCGGCGATCTCGAACTTCCCCTTGGTCTCGCTGACGGCGTCGGTGAAGGCGCCCTTGACGTGGCCGAAGAGCTCACTTTCGAGCAGCGTGTCCTGGATGGCCGAGCAGTTGATGACGATGAACGGCTCGTCCCGGAAGGGGCTGTGGTAGTGGATGGCCTTGGCCACGAGCTCCTTGCCCGTGCCGCTCTCCCCCTGGATGAGGATGTTGGTCCTGGTGTTGGCCACGGAGCCGATGATCTTGAAGACGTTCCGCATGCCGGCCGACCGGCCGATGATGTTGTCGATCGTGTATTCCTTCTGGCGCTCCTCGACGAGGTAGCTGACCTTCTCCTCGAGAGCCCGGACCTGGAAGGCCTTGTCGATGGCCAGCTCGAGCTCGGTCATATTGAGCGGCTTGACCAGGTATTCGAAGGCGCCGAGCTTGATCGCCTCGACCGTCGTCTTCATGTCGTCGAAGGCCGTCATGACCAGGATGACGGCCCGGCGATTGCGCTCCCGAATCCGCCGCAGGACCTCCAGCCCGTCGACGTCGGGCAGCCGGACGTCGAGGAGGACGATGTCCGGCGACGATTCGGCGAAGGCCCGCACGCCGTCCTCCCCCGTCTCGGCGGCGACGATGTCGAAGCCCTTCTTGGCGAGCTGGGAAGCCAGGGTCTTGCGGACGAGCGGATCGTCCTCGATGATCAGGATGGATCTCATGGCGTCGCCTCCGCGGGAATGAGGATCACGAACACGCACCCCCGGCCGCGCTTCTTGCCGACGCCGATCGAGCCGTTGTGCTGCTCGACGATCTTGCGGGCGTTGGCCAGTCCGAGCCCGAACCCGGAGGGCTTCGTCGTGTAGAACGGCTCGAAGATGTTCGGCCGGTCCTTATCCGGGATGCCCGGGCCGTTGTCGGCGATCCGCACCCGGACCATCGTCCTCGCTCCCTCCGCGACGGTGTCGCAGGCGATGCTGATCTTCCCGCCGGTGCCGAGGGCCTCCTGGGCGTTGCGGAGGACGTTGAGGAAGACCTGCCTCAGCTTGTCGGCGTCGGCGAGGATGGGCGGCAGGCCTTCGTCGCAGGCCCTCTCGACGACGATCCTCTTCTGGGCCATGGTGTCCTTGACGACTTTGAGCGACTCATCGACGATCTGGGCAACGGGCCAGCGCTCCAGGCTGAGCTCCTGGACCCGGGTGAAGTTGAGCAGCTCCTTGATGAAGCGCTCGATCTGATCGATGCCTTCGAGGGAGAGGTCGAGGTGCAGCTTTGACCATCTCGGCAAAGCGCTCCTCCTCGGCCACTTTCTGGATGTTCAGCTTGACCGAGGTCAAGGGGTTGCGGATCTCATGGGCGATCGTCGCGGCCATGCGGCCGATCGACGCCAGCTTCTCTTGCTGCACGAGCTGCCGGTTGGCGTCCTCCATTTTCTCCCGGGCGTGGACGAGCTGGGAGGTCATCTCGTTGAAGCTCCGGGCCAGCTCGCCGACCTCGTCCCGGGAGGTATCGACGATGGCCTGGGAGAAATCGCCGTTGGCGATGCGGACCGTCCCTTCGACGAGCCGGTGGAGCGGCCGGGTGATGCGCCGGGCCAGGAAGGCCGCCCCGGCGATGCCGATGACGAAGCCGGCGAGGCCGATGAGCAGGAGGACCTTCTGGATGTCCCGGAGCCGGGCGTACATGGGCTCGAGGGACAGCCCGATCTTGACCGTGCCCCACCGCCCGGCCGTCCGGGTGAAGACGGGGACCTCGAGCTCGAGGATCCGGACCTGCTTGTCGAAGAGTTGAAGGCGCCGCGTTTCCGAGGCGCTCTCCTCGGGGGTCAGGACGTCCTCGACCTTCCCGAGCAGGCTCGTCGAGACGACATCGCTGTGGGCCCGGATGAGGGTGTTCCAGGCGAAGATCTGGCCATTCCGGTCATAGATCACGATGTAGGCCGGCTCTCCGCCGCTGTGCTCGTCGACGTACTTCTGGGTGGCCTGCGAATCGGCGCGAGCCAGGTTCTGGAGGTTGGCGTCGGCGATGTTCCGGGCCAGGAGCAGAGCTCGGTTCGTCATCTCGTCCCGGAGGATATCGGCCTCGCGGATCTGGATGACGAAGAGCACCGCCCCGAAAAGCAGAAAGACGAGCAGGGTGGTCCAGAACACCAGCCGCTTGTAGATCGTGATCTTCAGCTTCACGGCCTTTCCCGGTCTCCCAGCCAGATGTCCTTGACGTCGAGGAAGATGAACCCCATGGCCGGCAGCTGAACGCCCCGGACCTCGGGTTGAATGGCGATGCGGATCCGGTCCGAGAAGAGCGGGACCGCGGGCACGTCCGTGAAGAGGATCTTTTCGATCTCCCGGAACTGGGCCGTCCGCTTCTCCCAGCTCGTCTCGACCTCGGACAGCTCGAGGAGGGCGTCCAGGCGGGGATTCGCATAGCGGGCGTTGGCCGCGTTGAGGGGGGACGAGGACCGGTAGAGGGGTCCGATGATGTTCTCCGGGTCCGGGAAATCCATGGTGTAGGGGAGGAATCTCAAATAGGGCGTGCGGATGGTCAGGGCATCCTCGGGCTTGCGGAGGTACTTCACCTCGAGCTTGATCTCCAGGGCCCCGAGCTCGCGCTCGAGCTCGCGGGCGAACCCGGAGGATTCGTCGGTCTTGGGCGCATCACACAGCAGGGTCAGCGTCAGGGCCTTCCGGCCCTCTTGCGGCAGGAGGCGGTCAAGGAGCAGCTTGGCCGCATCGCTATCGCTGAAGGAGCCGGCCGCGTGGGGGAAGAAGCCGGGGAGCAAGGGCGGAATGTAGTTGTTCAGGACCTGGTGGAGCGTCGCAGGGCTGTCCCAGGCCGCGGCCAGGCGGGATTTGTCGAGCGCGACGGCCAGGGCCCTGCGGACCTCGGGCCGGTTGAGCGGCGGGATGTCGCAGCTGAAGGCCAGGACATACGACTTGAGGGTGTTGTTCTCCAGGATCGGGTAGCGCTTGCTCAGCATCCTCTCCGAGGTCACCGAGACGAGGTGGATGCTGCCCTCCTCGAACTGGTCCTCCGTGAAGTAGGGGCTGTATTCGAGAGCGGCCAGGTAGGCCTGGCGCCCGAAATAGGCGTTGTTCCGCTCGAGCCGGACGCCGAGGATATCCAGCCGCGGGCTCCGGAGCCACTCGGCGAACTTGAACGGCCCCGTCCCCACGGGCTTCTGGAAGAAGCTCCGGCCCTGGCTCTCGAGGAGGTCCTTCGGCAGGATCTTGCAGTAATACATGCCCAGGAGGTAGAGGCCGGCGACGTAAGGCCGCTTCCATTCGATCTCGAAGGTCAGGGGATCGACGACGCGGAAGCCCGCCACCCCGGCCGCCTTGCCCAGCCGGTACTCCTCGGCGCCGACGACCTTGTCCGTGAAGTGCCGATGGGAGGAGCCGCCGGCGCCGATCCGTATGAGCCGCTCGAGCGAATACTTGACGTCGTCCGCCGTGAGCTCGCGCCCGTTGTGGAAACGGACGCCCCGGCGGAGATGGAAAGTGATGTGGGCCCCATCTGGGGAGAACATCCAGTATTCGGCCAAGGCCGGGATCGGATTGAAGCGGCTGTCGAATTTGACCAGACCGTCAAAAAGCTGCTCGGTGATGAAGTAGTGGGACGGGACGGCCGGGTCGAAGACCTGGTTGAAGGGGGTGTATGCGCCCTTGAGCCGGAAGGTGCCGCCGTGACGGGGGGCCTTGCCCGGTTCCTGCGAGCGCGGCAGGGCCGGGCCGGGCGTCACCGAGGCTGCGGCCATGATGACGAGCAGGCAGAGGCTCGAGGGAAGGGCGAGCGGGCGGCGGGCGGCAGTCATGGAATCGCACTCATGATATCGAAAACGCCCCGAAAATGCACATTTCCCTTCGCCTCGATATCGGAGCAAGGTTCGTGCCACCGCGATAAGCGATCATGATAAAGATAACAAACGAGATGAGCATGGCTTCGGCCCCGGGTTCGTAAAGATGTCTTACGCCCCGCGGCGCGCCCTGGGCGCCCGCCCCCGCTATTTTCCGGCCAGGGCGATGACCTTCTCGAAGACCCGGAAGAAATTCCCGCTCCAGATCTTCTCGATCTCCCGGTCGGTGTAGCCGCGGCGGATGAGCTCTTCGGTCACGTGGATCATGCCGCTGACGTCGTCGCAGCCGACGACCCCGCCGCCGCCGTCGAAATCGGTGCCGATCCCGACATAGTCGATGCCGACGATTTTCTTTACGTGGTCGAAATGGTCGACGAGGTCCTTGACCGTCGGCCGGATCTGGGGAAATTGCTTGTTGATGGCGTCGCGCTCGGCCATGGCCTTCATGCGGGTCGCGTCGTCCCGGATCTCGCGGACGGGGCCGTATTTGGCCTCGAGGTCCTTCATGGCCTTTTCGCGCTCGGGGATGACGGGCGGCGTCTTGACATAGGCGCCGAGGAAGCAGATCTGGATGACTCCCCCGTTCTTGGCCAGGGCCCGGAGCTGGTCGTCGGTCAGGTTTCGGGGATTGTCGCAGACGGCCCGCGCGCTCGAATGGGAGGCGATGATCGGGGCCTTGGACGCGGCCAGGACGTCAAAGAAGGACTTTTCGGAGGCGTGCGATATGTCGACGAGCATGCCCAGGCGGTTGCATTCGGCCACGACCTGGCGGCCGAAATCGCTCAGGCCCTTGTCCTCGGGGTCCCGGCGGTCCGTCGAGGAATCGCAGATATCGTTGTCGGAGGAATGGCAGAGCGTGATGTACCGGACGCCCTTGTCGTAGAAGAGCTTCACGAGCGAGAGGTCGCGGCCGACGGGATAGCCGTTCTCGAGGCCGATGAAGGCCGTGAGCTTGCCCTCGGCCTTGAGGCGCCGGGCCCCGGCCGGATCGACGGCCAGGCCGATCGTCGAGGCATAGGTCTCCGTCATCTTGTGGACGGCCTCGACGGCGCGGAGCGCGCCGTCCTTGGCCTTGACGTAGGCTTCGGGGGTCAGAGGGCCCTGGCCGACGAAGGCGGCGAAGAACTCTGCATCGAGCCCGCCTTCCTTCATCCGCGGCAGGTCGATCTTGCCGCTGGCGCGGAGGGACGGGTCGTGGCGGTCGCCGATCTTCCAGTCCGTGCGGAGAAGGCTGAACGCGGTGTCGCAGTGGGTGTCGACGGTCAGTATCCTCTGGTGTAGCTGCCGCGCCTTCGCCTCAACGGTCGGCGGCGTCTTGGCCACGGTGCAAGAGAGCGCGGCGAGGACGAGGGCGAGACAGATGACGGCACAAACCCGATGGTTCTTCATGGCTGCTCCTTCAGTCTCCCGGGATCGATCTCCCCCCGCCGATGAAAAAGGCCCGTCGCGGCGCACATTTGACGGGCATTATAGCAGAAATGGGGACTCCTTGACGGTGTCAGACCTACCTTTTACCTGTTTTGGGTAAAAGGTAGGTCTGACACCGTCTTATGCGTCCCCTTTTTTTGCCCCCCTAATCGTGCCGGAGGGCGACGACGGGGTCGACGCGGGCGGCGCGGCGGGCCGGGTAGATGCCGGAGACGAGGCTGACGAGGAGCGAGAAGCCGACGGCCCCGAGAAAGAGCCAGAACGGAAAGGCGAAGTAGTCGATGAAAGGCACGCCCTGCCGGGCCAGGGTGAAGTTGACGATCCTATTGATGAGCAGGCTTGTGGCCCAGCCGAGGACGCAGCCGGACACGCCGCCGGCGAGCCCGATCGCGCCGGACTCGAAGAAGAAGATCCTGCGGATGTCCCCATCCCCCGCTCCGACGGCCTTCATGACGCCGATCTCGCGGAAGCGCTCGAGGATGGACATGACCATCGTGTTGACGATGCCGAGCGCGGCGACGATGATGGCGATCATGCCCACGGCGGCCAGGATCATGTCCATGAAATAGAAGGCCTTGGTGATCTCCTCGAACTGGTCGGCCAGGGCGAAGGTCGTGAAGCCCATCTCGCGGACCCGGGTCTTGACGGTCGCGAGGTCACCGAGCGAGCCGAGCTTGACGCTCACGGCCGAATAGCCCAGACGCCCGCCCCTCATCCGGAACAGGTCCCAGACGCTCGTGATCGGCAGCCGCTTGATCCGCCCGGCCGGGCCCGGCGCGATGAGGACGTCGTTCTGCATCGGGGAGGGGCCGCCGCCGAACGGCTTGGTGTCGATGACGCCGACGATGGGAAAGTCGTGCGCCTCCTGGGACACGGGAAGTCCCTTGCCGCCGAGGAGGCCCCCCAGTCCGAGCGACAGGACCTGGCCCAGGTCGATCGTGACCGAGGTGACGCGCAGCGTCTTGCCGACGGCCGCCGCCGGGTCTCCTATCCCCAAACGCCTGACAAGGATCCGGCTGACGATGACGCCTTCCTCGTCGTCCGACGCATAGGGCCGTCCCCACTTGACCCCCACCGCCTTCGAGCCGGCGACGGCCGCGGGCACGACCTGGATGAGCCGGAACTCCTCCTCCCCCTCGAGGCCGACGAGGGCCGGGAAGCTGATGTCCGGATAGGCCGACCGGACGCCCGGGATCTTGGCGATCTCGGCCACGGCGGCATCGTCGAGCACCGCGTCCCTCTTCGCGGCCTCGGCCGGGGCGGCCTCGGCCGGGCGGCCTCTTCCGCGACGACCCCGCGCCGGTCGGGGTCCTCCGACGGACCCCCCGGACCACCGGGCATGACCATGACCGTATTGAAAAGGTCGGAGGACTCGAACGCCGCCGTGACGTTCTTCTGCATGCCCTTGCCGAATGAGATCATCGAGACGAGCGCGCCGATGCCGATCATCACGCCCGATGCGGTGAGGAACGTCCGCAACCGGCGCTTTCGGAGGCTGGTCAAGGCGAATTCGACGGCGTCGGCGAACCTCATGCCGCCCCCTCCGCCGCGACGATCCGGCCGTCCTTGAGCCGCACGATCTCCTGCGCGTATTCGCGGACCAGGGCCTCCTCATGGGAGACCATGATGACCGTCAGGCGGCTCTCGCGGTTGAGGCCGGCCAGGAGGCCGACGATCTCTCGCGAGGTCCGGCTGTCGAGGTTCCCCGTCGGCTCGTCGGCGAGCAGGAGCCGGGGCCCGTTGGCCAAGGCCCGGGCCACGGCCACCCGCTGTTGCTCTCCGCCCGAGAGCTCCGGCGGCCGGTGGGCGGCCCGGTGCGCGAGCCCGACCTTATCGAGGAGCTCGGCCGCCCGGCGCCTCCTCTCTTTCTTGTCGACGCCGGCGAAGATGAGGGGCAGCTCGACGTTCTCGAGGGCCGTCCGCGCGGCCACGAGGTTGAAGGATTGGAAGATCATGCCGGCGACGAACCGGCGGTACCGGGCCAGCGCCTCGCGGTCCATCGAGGAGACGAGGGCCCCGCCCACTTCGATGGTCCCCGCGCTCGGCGTATCCAGCCCGCCGAGAAGGTTGAGGAGCGTCGATTTCCCCGACCCCGACGCCCCGGTCACGGCGACGAAGCATCCCTCGGGGATCGCCAGCGTGACGTCCGCGAGGGCCGCGACGCGGACGTCCCCGACGCGATAGGTCCGGGAGAGCGCCCGGGTCTCGACGATGGGGGACGGATCCGCGCTCATCGCCGGCCCACCGGGTCCCTGGCCAGAACATAATGGTTGCCCGGGGCGTCCTCCGTCGCTTTGAGAAAGTCGACGACCCGGTAGCCGCGGGCGAAGAGACCCCGGAAGACCTCGCGGGTGGCCATCCTCCAGTCGACCGGGATGCGCCTCACGTCGGCGGCGGCGACATCGGTCTCCCGGAGCATCCGATAGAGGTCCAGGGGGATGCGCACGAGCAGGACGTCGCCGTCCGCCCCGGGGTCCGTTCCCTCGACGACCTCGAGCTCGATCGCCCCGCTCTTCCCGGCCACCCGGCATGCGCCGGCCCGGATGCACCGGGGCGCGGCCAGGACCGCTTCGGGATCGGTCGCCGGGCGCGCGTCCGCCCTCGTGAGGTCCCACGACATGAGGAAACGATCCGTGGGGACGTCCTGCCGGTTGAGAAGGCCGCCGTACCCGCCGTAGGTGTCCACCAGATATTCGAGGACGTCCATGCCGAAGTGGTGGACGTTGCGGTTGGCGTTGACGCCGGTGAGCGGATCGTAGGTGCAGATGATGGACGAGACACCGAGGAGGTCGAGGACCATCTCGCGCTGGTATTCCTTGAGCAGGACGCCGAGCCCGTATCTCTGGAAGGCCTTCCGGACCCCGGCGAACTGGGAATAGAAGCGGAGGTTAGCGGGGTCGCGGAACCCGACGGCCTTGTCCCGGACGCCGACGAACCCGTAGCAGAAGCCGACCAGGTGCTCTCCGTCGAATGTGAAGCCGCCGGCGTCCGCCTCGGCGAAGGCCCCGATGAAGAGGCTGCCGCCCTCGTGCCAGACGTTCTCGCACATCATGTTCCGGGAGCTCGACATATGGTCGTCCGGAAAGCCCCATATCTCCTCGCGCAGGTCCTCGTACTTCCGGTAGTCCGCGGAGGCGTGGGACGTCTCGACGCGCAGAAGGAAGCGCCGGTCCCGGACGGCGACGGTCTTTTCCAGGGGTCTCATGGCGAGCTTGGGCGATATCTTAACGCAACGCCCGGGGCCGTTCAATCCCCGGCCCCGGCCGGCTTTGACGCCCCTCCGGACATGCGCTACAATGAGGGGGACTTCCGAAGCCGACACGGGACCCACGCAGCCATGACGGAAACGACGAAAAACCTAAGGACCGCCTGCCTCATCAATCCCCGTGCGGCCAATTCCCGGTGGATGAGGCGGAAGCTCCTGCGCGCCTACCTTCAGAAGAGGCTCCCCGGCGACATCTACGACGACCTCGGCGACGTCAAGACGACGATCGAGAAGGCCGCCCTCGCCTCCCGCAGCGCCGACGTCATCGTGGCCATGGGCGGGGACGGCACGATCGCCGACACGCTCCAGGGCATCTTTGACGCCGGAAAGCAGGATGACGTTCTCTTCGGGGTCATCCCCTTCGGCAGCGGCAACGCCTTCCGCAAGGCCTTCGACATCCCCTTGAATCCCCTGAGGGCCATCGACCACCTGGCCGAGGGCATCCCCCGGCCTATCGACCTCATGGAGCTCGAGGGCCGCGTCGCCGCATTCTCCAGCATCGGGGCCACCGCCTTGGTCACCGGAGAGAAGCTCCGCGGCAAGATCGGAGGCCTCTGGGGCCACGTGCTGGCCGGCCGGCGTCTCTTCAGCGCGCCCTTGGACAAGAAGACGATCGAGCTCACCGACGGTTACGACAAGTCAGGGCCGTTCAAGACAAAAACGATCACCTCGAATTTCTTCGACTGCATCGTCGCCAAGACGAATTATTTCGGCTACAGCTGGAACATCGCGCCGAAGGCCGTCGTCGACGACGGTTATCTCGATATCAGCCTGTTCGAGATGGGGCCGGTCAAGTACTCCTTCCTCTTCCCGCTCATCTACTTCGGCCTCTACCAGCATCGCATGAGGCACTTCAAGGCCAAACGCGTCGTCATCAGCGGCCGGGCCCTGCCCATCCAGTTCAACGGCGAGTTCCTCGGCGACAGGGACCGCATCGAGTTCCGGGTCCTGCCGCGGGCGATCCGGATGGTCACCCCTCCCACCCGGCGCGCCAAGAAGAGCTTCCAGAAGCATCCCGCCTGAGGAGGCCCCATGAAAAAGACCGCCCTGCTCGTGCCCGTCCTTGCGGCCGCCCTGGCCGCCTGCGCTCCCCAGATCCGCATCGACCTGCTCGGCGAGGACAAGCTCCAAGAGGTCGTGCTCGTGCCGAGCCCGGCCCGGGATAAGGTCCTGATGATCGACATCGACGGGATGATCTCGGCCGCCCTCGAGACCGGGATCTTCTCCCGCGAGAAAAGCGTCGTCGCGCGCGTCTTCGAGCGCCTCGAGCGCGCCGCCGCCGATCCCTTGGTCAAGGCGGTCATCCTCCGGCTCGACACGCCCGGCGGCGAAGTCACCGCGAGCGACATCGTCTACCACGAGGTCCTCCGCTTCAAGGAGCGGACGGGCCTGCCCGTCGTCGGGCTGATGATGAGCGTCGCCGCCTCGGGCGGCTACTACATCGCCTCGGCCTGTGATTTCATCGTCGCCCATCCCTCCACGCTGACCGGCTCGATCGGGGTCATCTCGATCTTCCCGAGCGTCGAATCGCTGATGGCCAAGGTCGGGGTCAAGGTCGCCGTCATCAAGTCCGGCCCGGTCAAGGACTCCGGCTCGCCGTTCCGGGACATGACGGAGGGCGAGAAAGCGATCTTCCAGGGCATTATCGACGAATACTACGAGGGGTTCCTCGCCGTCGTGACCCGGGGCCGCCAGGGCAAGGTGCCGGCCGCGGAGCTGCGCACGATCGCCGACGGCCGCGTCTACACGGCCCCGCAGGCCCTGAAGCTCGGCCTGATCGACGCCGTCGGGTACTTCGACGACGCCTTCGGCAAGGCCCGTGACCTCGCCTCGCTCAAGAGCGCCCGGCTCGTGTCCTACACGTATTTCCCGAAGTCGAAGACGAACGTCTATGCCGGCCTTCCCGGCGGCGTCTCCCCTCTCGACGCGAAGGTCGTCGAGGCGATGATCGGGGCCCTGAAGACGGGCTTCTACTATCTTTGGCTGCCGCAGACGCGCTGACGCCGCCGGCCGCTACGGCCGGGTGACGATCTCGAACTGCGGCGGTCTCTGGATGTGGGCCTTGACCGTACAGTGGTCGACCGCCTTGATCAAGGCGGCGCGATATTTCTCGGGGAAACCGGCCGGCAGGTCCACGGCGATCCCGATCTTGTCGATCATCTTGGACACTTCGCCCCGCTCGGTCGTCATGGTCACGCCGAGCCCCTCGGTCGGGATCTTGCGCTCCTTGCAGAAGGCCAGGGCATAGAACCCGGCGCAGGCGGCGAGGGAGACGAGGAAATAGTCGAAGGGCGACGGCGCCGTTGCGTCGCCGCCGTCCTTCACCGGCTGGTCGGTCTTGACCGTGTACCCCTTGTACTCGACGTCGATCCTGTAGTTATCGCCGAAAACCACCTTCAGCTCTTTCGGGTTCATGGGATCTCCTTTCCTTTCTTATGGACGCGCGGCCGCCGCTCGCGCGCGCCGTCGAGGGCCTTGCGGAACATGGCCAGGATGACGTCCCGGTCCTTGGCCGTCAGGGCCATGCGGAAAAAGATGTCCTGGACCTTGTCGACGATGAAGGCCCGGTTGGTGTCGTGCATGAAGCCAAGGCTGTCGAGCATGTCGCTGAAGCGCCGGCCGGCCTCGGCCTGCGCGGCGTGGTCGAGGGGCAGGTCCCTGCGCGGCGTCAGCGACGGCCCGTCGCGGAAGGCGATGGCATGGAGGGTCAGCGTGACGGCGACGCCGAGGTTGTAGGAGGGCTGTCGCGACGCCTGGGGGATATGGAAACGGACGTTGGCCAGACCCAGCTCGTCCTTGGTCAATCCCGTGCGCTCGTTGCCGAAGACGAGACCGACCCGGGCCGACGCGGGATACTCGCTGATCCGGCCGGCCGCCCCGGCGAGCGGGACGAGAGGGAAGTCGTGGCGGACGCGGGCCGTCGAACCGAGGACGAGGTCCCGGTCGGCGACCGCCTCGGCGAGGGAGGTGAAGAACCGCGCCCCTTCGATGATCGATGCGGCGTGGATGGCCGTGCGCCAGGCGGGCGGCTCGAGCTTGTCGAGCCCGACGATGCGCAGGTCGGTGAAGCCTGTGTTAGCCATGCCGCGGGCCGCCAGTCCGATGTTCTCGGGACTGTCGGGCCGGACGAGGACGACGGCGAAGCGGGCGAAGCCGGTCATGAGAGGTGATTATAGCGGAGGACTCCGCCGCGGGGAAGCCCCGGCCCGATCGCGTCCGGCTCCCCTCCGTTCATTGACAGCGCCGGGGGCCGGTGTTATAACGCGGCCATCACGACCGGCGGACCGGCGAGGAGGTCGGAGAATGCCCCAGAAGAGAACGACCGCGCGCAAGACGGCGCCGCGGACACCGCGGCCGCACCGGCCGGGGAGCCGGGACCTCGAGCGATTATTCACCGGCCGCGGCTTCGCGGACTTCCGCTGGATCGATCCGGCGGAGATCGTCACGGCCGAGTGGGTCCGGATGAAGTGCCGCTTCGGCTGCCGCGAGTACGGCCGGAACGCGGCCTGCCCGCCCGGGACGCCGCCGGTCGACGAATGCGCCCGCTTCTTCAGGGAGTACCGGCGCGCCGCGGTCTTCCACTTTCCCAAGAAGGTCGACCGGCCCGAGGACCGTCACGCCTGGACCCGGAAGCTCAATCTCGATCTCGTCAAGCTCGAGCAAGAGGTCTTCAAGGCCGGATTCTACAAGGCTTTTCTCCTGTTCTTCGACAGCTGCGGCATCTGCCTCGAGTGCTCGGCCACCCGGGCGGAGTGCAAGGAGCCGAAGCTGGCCCGGCCGACCCCGGAGAGCCTCGGCGTCGACGTGTTCGCGACCGTCCGGAAGATCGGCTACCCGATCCGGGTCCTGTCGGAATACGACCAGGAGATGAACCGCTACGCCTTCCTGCTCATAGACTAGGGGCGGCAATCCCCCTATAATAGCCTCAGTCCGGTCATTCCTTTGAGGGAGGGATTCCGCTCATGTGGTGGGACGGCAAGATCCAGAGGACGTTCCGTTGCCGGCTTCAGCAGAAGCCAGGCAGCCTGGGCCGCCTGCTCACGGCGATCGGCGATCAGGGCGGCCTCATCGGAGAGATCCGCTCCATCCATCTGGGCGGCTCGGCGGTCGACCGCGACATCACGGTCTACGCCGACGACCTCCGGCATCTCGACCGGCTCATCAAGACCGTCGGGGCCACCGAGGGGGTCCAGCTGCTGGAGGTCCGCGACGAGGTCCTGGAGATGCACCAGGGCGGGAAGATCGCCATCCGCAGCCGTTACGACATCTCCTCGCTGAGCACGCTCCGCCGGGTCTATACGCCCGGGGTCGCCGAGGTCAGCCTGAAGATCCGCGACGATCCTTCCCTCGCCCGCCGCTACACCTCCATCCGCCACCTCGTCGCCATCGTCACCGACGGCACGGCCGTCCTCGGACTGGGCGACATCGGCCCCCAGGCGGCCATGCCGGTCATGGAGGGCAAGGCCAGTCTCCTCGAGACACTGACCGGCCTCTCCGGCATGCCCATCCTCCTCGACACCAAGGACCCCGACGAGATCGTCGAGACGGTCGTCCACATCGCGCCGACCTTTGCCGCGATCCAGCTCGAGGACATCTCAGCGCCCCGCTGCTTCGCGATCGAGGAGAGGATCCAGGCCCGGCTGGACATCCCCGTCATGCACGACGACCAGCACGGCACGGCCGTCGTCGTCACGGCCACCCTCCTCAACGCGGCCAAGGCGACCGGGAGGGACCTCGCCCGAAGCTCGATCGGCGTCATCGGCCTCGGCGCCGCGGGCCTGGCCCTGGCCAGAATGCTGATGTTCCGCTTCGGCCACCCCGTGCTCGGCGCGGACATCGCCCCCGGCGCCCTCGACCGGTTGAACAGCGCCGGGGGCGTCGCGTCAGACCTCGAAGGGATCATGGCCGGCTGCGACGTCGTCATCGCCACGACCGGCGTGCCCGGGTTGATCAAGGAAAGCATGGTCCGCAAGGGCCAGATCATCCTGGCCCTGTCCAATCCGAATCCCGAGATCGATCCCGAACGGGCCCTGGCCGCGGGCGCGGCCTTCGCCGCCGACGGGAAATCGGTCAACAACGTCCTCGGCTTCCCGGGGATATTCCGCGGCGCCGTGGACGCGAACGTCCCCCGCATCACCCGGGAGATGCTCATGGCCGCGGCCGAGACGATCGCCGCTTTCGCCAAGCCGGGCGAGATCGTCCCGAACCCGCTCGATAAGGCGTTGCACAAGGCGGTCGCCCGGGCGGTGGCCCGCGTGGCCCTGGCCCAGGGGCTCAACCGGGATGACCTGACCGGATACTTCGATTAAAATAAGGAGGGAATCCAATGATCACCGTCAAGGACATGCTCGACCAGAAAGGTCACACAGCCTGGACGATCGGGCCGGACGCCAAGGTCTTCGAGGCGCTCGAGCTCATGGCCAAAAAAGGGATCGGCGCTCTCATCGTCGTGGACAAGGACGAGGAGATCGTCGGCATCCTGTCCGAGCGCGACTATGCCCGGAAGATCATCCTCATGGGCCGCCAGTCCCAGGACACGCCCGTCCGGGACATCATGACCAGGGAGGTCTACGGGGTCCACATGGAGACGGGGGCCGACGAATGCATGGCCCTGATGACGGACAAGCACTTCCGGCACCTGCCCGTATGCACGGAGGGCAAGCTGTCCGGGGTCATCTCCATCGGAGATGTGGTCAAGGCCATCATGACCGACCAGAAGGTGATGATCACGAATCTCGAGAACTACATCATGGGGAAATACCAGGACTAGAATTCCATCAATCCCATCCCGCGCAGCGCCAAATAGGCCGCGCCGAGTACCCCGGCCGAATCGCCTAGGACCGCTCTGAGCAGGGGGATCTTGCGTCCGGGGACGCCGAAGAGCGCCCGGTTCATGACCGGCGGGACGTGCTCGTACCAGAGAGGGATGTTCGAGACGCCGCCGCCGAGGACGATGGCCTCGAGGTCGAGGGCGTTGACGCAGTTGGCGAAGAGCTCGCCCATGACCCGGAACGATTCATCGAAGATCCGGCGGGCTTGGGGGTCGCCGGCGTCGTAGCGCTCGAGGATCCTGTCGGGAGACAGGGCTTCCCCGGCGAGCTCGGCATAGCGGCGGCCGAGACTGGGCCCCGACAGGTAGGCCTCCCCGCAGCCCCTCCGCCCGCATTCGCACAGGCGGCCGTCGATGGCGATCGACGTGTGGCCGATCTCGCCGGCGTTGCCGTTCGGTCCGCGGTGGAGCCTGTTCCCCAGGATGAGTCCCGAGCCCATGCCCGTGCCCAGGATGACGGCCATGACCGTCGTGAAACGGCCGTGGCACTGGGCGAAGAACTCGGCCAGGGCCAGGCAGTTGGCGTCGTTCTCGACGACGAGCGGGACGCCGAGCCTCGACCGGAGGAGGCTGACGAGCCCCGGCTTTTCGTAGAGCGGAGTATGGGGGGCGCCGTACATGATATCGTCCGCGGCGCTGTACGTGCCGGGCGTGCCCATGCCCACGGCCTCATAGCGGGCCCCGCCGGCGGTCTCGGCGACGAGCTCGAGGATGTTCGCGACGACGCGCTCGCGGCCCAGGCCGGGCTCGGACGGACGGCGCTTGCGGGCCAGGACAGCGCGCGTCTCGTCGACGAGGCAGGCTTCGACCTTGGTCCCTCCGAGGTCGACGCCGACGGCATAGCGGCTCATGGGCAAGCTCAGGGGCTATTTTATGCGCATCGGTCCCCGAGAGCAACGGCGGACGGGAACACCCCGGCGCCCGAAGCCGTCAAAATTGGTATAATACGCGGGATCGACGCCTGCAAGGAGGCTCCTATGGATCGAGGACATCAGCCTGTCCGGAAGCTCTTGGGCCGGCTCGGAGCCGGGATCATGACCCTCGCCATGCTGGCCTCCATGACGATGGCGGGCGGCGTGCCGGTATCGATCCGGCAAGCATCCGACCGGGGCGTCATGACGGCCGGGCGCTGGGCCCGGGACCTCGATGTCCTGGCCGCCGAGCTGCCGAAGCAGCACAAGAGCCTCTTCTTCCGCATCCCCGAAGCCGAATTCCTCAAGGCGGTCCAGGCCCTCAAGAAGGACCTCCCCTCGCTCGGACAGGACGAGATCATGGTCCGGTTCCTCCAGCTCGTGGCCTCTGTCGGCGACTCCCATACGACCCTCGGCTATCGCCCGCAGCGGGGGCTTCCGCTCATGCTCTACTGGTTCAAGGACGGGATCTACGTCCTGAACACGACCGCGGAATACAAAGGACTCCTCTACGGGCGCATCACCGCCGTCGCGGGCCGGCCCATCGAAGAGATCACGACGGCCCTCGCCTCCGTCATCCCCCATGAAAACGGCTCCCAGGTGAAGAACCTGGTCCCCAATTTTCTCGTCGACACGGCCGTCCTCCATGGCCTGAAGCTCATTCCTTCCGCCGACTCGGCTTCGCTGACCGTGCTGGCGGGATCGGGGAGCCCGGTGACCGCCGACATGACCCCGATCTCCTTTTCGTCGAAGCCCGCCTGGGTCGCCGATACGGCGGAGCAGCGCGACGCCCCGCTCTATCTTCGGAAGGGCAACGTCTTCTATTGGTATGAGGTCCTGGCCCGGGACAAGGCGCTCTATCTCAAGTACAACTCGTGCCGGGAGACCGCCGACAAGCCGTTCGCGGCGTTCGTCAAAGAGATGTTCGCCGCCGCGGACGCCGCCGCGGTCGGGAAGATCGTCGTCGATCTCCGTCACAACGGCGGCGGCGATTCGTCCATCTTCGGGCCGTTCCTCGAGGCGCTCAAGAAGAGACCGGCGCTGCTCCAAAAGGGCAGGCTGGCCGTCATCGTCGGCCGCCGCACCTTCTCATCGGCCGTTTTGAACGCCCTCGACCTCAGGAAGGAAGCTCCCGCTGTCGTTTTCGGCGAGCCGAGCGGCGGGAAGCCCAATCACTTCGGCGAGGTGCAGGCCATGCGGCTGCCGGAATCCGGGCTCACGGTCTCCTTTTCCACCAAGTATTTCCAGGTCGTCCCGGGCGACCCGGAGGCGATCGTGCCCGACGTCCTCGTCGAGCCTACGTTCGCCGATTACCGGGCCAAGTCCGACCCCGTCCTGGACGCCGCCCTCGGCCGGACGCGCTGATGCCCGAGGACAAGGTCCGCTTCGGATACAGGACGGTCGGCACCGAAGAGAAGAAGCGGCTCGTTCACGACCAGTTCACGCCCATCGCCGCGACCTACGACAGGGCCGACGCCGTGCTCAGCCTCGGCCTCCATTTCCACTGGAAGCGGGCCACCGTCCGGCGGCTAGGGCTGCGGCCCGGCGACAGGCTCCTCGACGTCTGCGGCGGGACGGCCGATCTGGCCCTGCGCGCCGCGCGCCGCCTCGGGCCGGCCGGGCGGGCGATCGTCTGCGATTTCAACCGGCCGATGATGGAGGCCGGACGCCTCAAGAGCGGCCGGGCCCGCGGCGGCGGGACCGTCGCCTTCGTCCAGGGCGACGCCGAGAGCCTCCCCTTCCCCGACGCCGTGTTCGACGCGGTCACGGTGGGTTTCGGCCTCCGAAACCTCGTCGACCTCGACCGCGGGATCGGGGAGATGGCCCGCGTCCTCAAGCCCGGCGGGCGTTTGGCCTGCCTCGAGTTCTCCCTGCCGCGCCGCCGCTGGCAGAGGTCCCTCTACGCGTTCTACTCCTTCCGGCTCATGCCCCCGGCCGCGCGTCTCATCTCCGGCACGGACGGGCCCTACCGCTATCTCGCCGAATCCATCCGCGTCTTCGATCCGCCCGAGGAGCTGGCCGGCCGCCTCGCCCGGGCCGGGTTCGCCGGCGTCTCCGTCCGGCCCGTCTCCCTCGGTATCGCGACCATCTATTCCGGCAGAAAACCCCTGGAGGCCTGACATGCCGCAGATCGTTCCGGAAGCCCTGACCCTGGCGGCGCAATGCCGTCACTATGCCATGTGCAAGATCGACTATCTCGCAACCGGGCTTTGCCCCTCGGGCCCGGAAAAGCATTTCGTCACTTTTTACCCCCAGGGCCGGATGGACCTCTATCGGGGCCTCGCCGAGGGGCGGATCCCCGTTACCGAAGCCCTTCTCGACGCGGCGGATACCTGCACGATGTGCGGGATCTGCGACCCCCAATGCCATTTCGTGACGGGCATGCAGCCGACCGCCGTCATGCGCGCCCTCAAGGACTATGTCGAGGCATATCCGGCGCGACGAGGGGGAGGTCGTCCGCCCCGTCGAGGACGAACCGCTCCGGAAGCTGAGGGCGATCGTCGGCGGGGACTGGGCTTCGAACGACCCCGCGGTCCTCTGGACCTACGCCGACGACCCCTTCCCCCTCGCCGGCCCGCAGATGCCCCGCTACGTGGTCCTGCCGGGATCGCGGGACGAGATCGCCGCGATCGTCCGCCTGGCCAATGAGCTCGGCCTCGCCGTCGCCATCCGGGGCAACGGGGGCAGCGTCTTCGGCTTCGTCTTCACGGACGGCATCGTGCTCGACATGGCCCGGATGCGCGGCATCGTGTTCGACCTCGACAACTGGACCGCGGCGGTCGAGCCGGGCGTGACCTCGTTCGAGCTCCAGCAGGAGGCCTTCCGGCGCGGCCTCCGGGTCAACGCCGCCGAGCCGGCCGCCACCGTCTGCGGGAACCTCGTCTGCACGGGGACATTCTCGACCTGGTCGAACGTCTACGGCACGGCCGCGGACAACTTCGTCGACATGGAGTTCGTCGGCCGCGACGGTCGCGTCTTCCGGCTCAACGAAAAGACGGGACCCAATCACTACGCCTTCGAGCACCGGGTGGCGCCCTCGCCCGGCATCTGCACGAAGGCATGGGTCAGGCTCCACCCGGCCACGGACGACGAGGAAGGCCTCCTCGTCCCGTTCACGGACCTCGACGCCGCCATCCGGTTCGCCCGCGAGCTCGGGCAGAGGCGGATCGGCCTGGCCGTGGCCGTCCTCGGCGCCCACTACATCGCCGGGTTCCTCTCGCCGGACGAGGACCTGGCCCGCAGGCTCAAAGAGGCGCTCCCGGAGGCCCTGGGCGTGAACTACGTGGTCTTCGCCATCGCGGACCGCTTCGCCCGGGACGCCATCGGGAGGATGGCCCCTGCGGTCATCGACGCCGGCCTCATCCGGCTCCTCATGCTCGGCCTGCCCCGGCTCCTCGAGCCGCGCTGGCTCGAGCTGGCCCGCGAATACGAGGGCGGGCCGCCTTTCGAGCTCCTGTGCCGGCCTGAGATGCGTCCCCTCGTCGAGGCCGCGCTCCTCCCCTCGCCGGAAACGATCGCGGCGGCGGTGCCCGAGGGCCTGCGGCCGTTCTACCGGGAGCTTTATGCCCGTCCTGAGATGACCGACATGGTCTGGCTCAACATGCACCGCATCGTCAGCGCCCGCATGTCGCGGCGCAAGCACATGTTCGCCTTCCTGGTCTATGTCCCCCCGGCCAGGCTCGACGTCATCCATGAGATCCTTGACGGCTTCGCCCGGGTCGCCGAGGCGCACGGCATCGATCACGATTTCGGTTTCCTGACGCCCATGGACTTCGGCAAAAGGGCCATCCTCGAGTACGACTATTACATCGACCACACCGACCCGTCGGAGAAGGAGAAGATCGCCCGGGCCATGCCCGAGCTCGATCCCTGGCTGGACACCCTCGCCGCCCGTGTCCCCGGCGTTTTGTCCCTCAAGTACGTCTTCTCCCAGGGTTGCGCGCGCAAGGAAAGCTTCCTCTATCGGGTCTAGGGGACCGGGAGCCGCTATGAGGATGGATCTGGGGACACTGCGGAAAAAGCGGGCCGCCCGTGACTCGCGCATCCTGGTGACGGGAGCGGCGGGGTTCCTCGGAAGCCACTTCGCCGTCGCCCTGCTCGAGTCGGGTTACCGGGTGACGGCCGTCGCCCGGCCCACGAAGAAGCTCGGCGCCCAGGCCAGGATCGACCAGCTGGCCGACTGGTTCGCTCTTGAAGAAGAGGCCCGTCGCCGGATCACGGTCGTCGAGGGCGACATCCTCGACCCCGCCTGGGCCGCGGCCCAGGCGCGGGCGGGAGCGTTTGACGAGATCGTCCATTGCGCCTCGAGCACGGCCTTCAGCGAACGCAAGCGCGCCGAGGTCGAAGCGACCAACATCGACGGGCTCGAGAACGTCCTCGATTTCGCCGCCCGCAGCGGCTGCGGCTTCTTCCACCACATCAGCACCGCCTACGTCGCGGGAAAGCGGTCCGGACCCTGCGCGGAGGAGTGGGTCGAGGCGGGGCCGTTCACGAACGTCTACGAGGAGACCAAGGCCCGGGGAGAGCTCCTGGCCCGGGATGTCTGTCGCGCCGGAGGCATCCGGCTCAACGTTTACAGACCGACGATCGTCTACGGCGATTCCCGGACGGGGCGCACGTTGCGCTTCAACGCCCTTTATTACCCTGTCAAGGCGGCCGTCTATCTCCGCGACATCTACATCGCCGATATCCGCGAACGGGGCGGCCGCAAGGCCGCCGAGCTGGGCATTCGTCTCGCCGGAGATGGGGGCCTGGTCATGCCCATCCGCATCGAGGTCGCGCGCGAGGGCGGCATCAACCTCGTCCCGGTCGATCATTGCGTCCGGGCTTTCATGGCCCTCTTCGAGGACGGCCTCGAAGGCGGCATCTATCACATCGCCAACCCGAGATCGACGCGGATCGAGGACATCATCGGCTACGGCAAGAGGCACTTCCGCTTCGAGGGGATCGAGCCGTGCGGGCCGGAGTCCTTTGCCGGCCGGCCGAAGAACGCCTTGGAGATCCTCTACGACTCCTATCTCGAGGTCTACCGGCCCTACATGCAGGACGAGCGCCGTTTCGAGGCCACGAACGCGGCCCCCATCCTGGAGAAGCACGGCCTTGTGTGCCCCGCCTTCGACTACGGCATCTTCTCGCGCTGCATGGCCTATGCCGTCGACGTGGATTGGGGCTCGAAGCTCTTCCCATGAAGAGAGCGGAGATCGTCCTCGCTTCGGCCTCGCCGCGACGCCGGGAGCTCATGGCCCGGGTGACGCCGGATTTTCTCGTCTTCCCGGTCGACGTCGACGAGTCGGCGGTCCCGGCGAAGGACCCGCTCGAGTTCGCCATCGCCGCCGCGACGCTCAAGGCCCGGACGGCCGCCGAGCGCTTCCCCGAGGCCGTCGTCATCGGCGCCGACACCGTCGTCGCCCTGGGGCTCAGGATCCTGGGCAAGCCGAAGGACAAGGCTGACGCCCGGGCGATGCTGCGGGCCCTCTCCGGCCGGCGGCACAGGGTCATGACGGGCCTGGCCTTCTTCACCAAGGCCGAGGGGCGTCTCCTCACCGGCTACGACCTGACCTACGTCACTTTCCGCGAGCTCACCGACTCGATGATCGACGGCTACCTCGACCAGGAGACATTCCTCGACAAGGCCGGCGCCTACGCCGTCCAGGAGATCGGCGACGCCTTCGTCGCCAGGATGAACGGCGATTACGACAATGTCGTCGGCTTCCCCGTGGAGAAGGTCCGGCGGCTCCTGGCCCGCTTTACCGCCCCGCCCCTCACGGTCGAGGTCGAGGACATCGATTTCCCGGGGAGCGACGGGAAGGCGGAGGCCGGCGGCCGAAAGCTCCTCATCCCGGGCGCGGTCACAGGCGAGCGCGTCCTCGTCCAGGTCGTCGCCGGGCGCGGGGCAGCCGAGGTCGCCGAGGTCATCCGCGTCGAGTCGGCGTCGCCGCGGCGGGCCGTCGCGCAGTGCCCTCATTTCGGGCCCTGCGGCGGCTGCCTCTTCCAGCACGTCGAATATGGGACGCAGCTCGAGCTCAAGGAGCGATACCTCCGCCGGACGCTCGAGGAGGCCGGGCTTCAGGACGCCGCGGCCGCGACGAGGCCCATCACCGCCTCGCCGGACCTTTACGGCTTCCGGAACAAGATGGAGTTCTCCTTCGGCGAGAAGTTCGGCGAGCTTGCCCTCGGTCTCAGGGAGAGGACCACCTCGACCCGCCAGACCTATCGCCGGACGCTGCCGGTCCGGGAATGCCCGATCTTCGGCCCGGTCGTCACGCGCATCTTCCCCGCTTTTTACGATTTCGCCCGCGAGAACGGCCTCGAGGGCTTCGAGCCGGCCACCCGGAAGGGCCACCTCCGCCACCTTGTCCTCAGGGAGGGGAAGCGCACGGGGGAGCTCATGGTCATCCTGGTGACGGCCGAGCTGCCCGAGCTCGATTTCGGCGCGCTCGCCGGGAAGCTCGCCGCGGCCGCGCCGGAGATCCGGAGCTTCGTCCACGTCTCGAGCAGCCGCGGCTCCGACCTCGTCGAGTTCGAGCGCATGCGTCTCGTCGCCGGCGTCCCCTTCATCGAGGAGAAGCTGGCCGGTCTGGCCTTCCGCGTCTATCCGCCGAGCTTCTTCCAGACGAACACGGCCGGGGCCGAGCTCCTCTATCGCCGCATCGGCGAAGAGGCCGCGCTCACGAAGGAGAGCCGGGTCCTTGGGCTCTACTGCGGCAGCGGCGCGATCGAGCTCTCGCTCGCCGGCGCGGCGGGGAAGGTGACGGGCATCGATTCCTCGCCCGCCAACGTCGCCAACGCCGTGGAGAACGCCCTCGTCAACCGGATCGATAACGCCGCCTTCCTGGCGGGCACGGTCGAGGCCCTGCTCGGCGAGCCGAGCCGCGAGCCGGCCGACATCGTCATCGTCGACCCGCCGCGCGTCGGGCTGACAGGCAAGGCCCTGCGCCGGGTGGTCGGCCCTCGGCGCGCCGGCCGTCGTCTATGTCTCGTGCAATCCCCGCTCGCTCGCCCGGGACCTCCGCGGCTTCACGGACGCGGGCTACAGGGCGGCGTCGCTCTCGCCCTTCGACTTCTTCCCGCACACGCCGCATCTCGAGACGCTGGCCGTCCTCGTCGAGAAGGACCGGGCGCTTTACTTCTGTCTCCGGCCATAGTAAAACACGGCCCGAGGAGGATGCGACCATGACCGACCCCAAGTCCGCCCCGTCGTTCGGGATCAAGCCCCGTTGCTGCCCCTGCGAAGAGAGAACGGGACCTTTCGAGAATCCCGTCACGAGGCGCGATTTCCTCAAGGGCGCCGGGATGACGGCGCTCGGAAGCGTGGCCGCGGGCGGCCTCGCCTGGCCGCTCCTCGCGGGCGGGACCGGAACGGTCGACGAGCCCTTTCGCCTCACGCCGCTCAAGGTCAAGCCCATCCTCACCTATGAGATCCCCCAGCGCCGCCCCCAGACGAGCTGGCGTTCCTGGGGCGGGATCGCCACCGAGGCGGACGCCCGCGGCGAAGTCGCCCGGATCCGGGAAGAGCTCGCGGCCCTGGCCAAGAAAGCGGATTTCCCCGTCGACTTCCTGCCGGTCTCCGCGATCCGTCATGCCGCGGACCTCGACGCGGTCCGGGACATCGGCGGCGCCGACGTCCTTCTCGTCTATGCGGCCGGCGGCTGGATGGACGTCTTCGCCGCCCTGGACAAGACGGGCAAGGACCGCATCTACTTCTGCCGCCACAAGTCCGGGCCGGTCTATCTGTGGTACGAGATCATCAGCCCGCGCTACCTGAGGCAGCACACCGATGCCCTGGCGGTCAAGGGCGTCGACGAGGACGACGTCGTCATCGACAGCCAGGACGAGCTCCTCTGGCGTTTCCGGGCCCTGGCCGGGCTCCGCAACACCATGGGCACGAAGATCCTGGCCGTCGGCGGGCCGGAGGCCTGGGCCCAGCCGGCCGGAGTCGTGCCCAAGCTCGTCGTCGACACCTGGAAATTCGACATCGTCACGGTCCCGTACGACGACCTGGGACGGCTCATCCGCGAGGCCCGAGCCGACGCCGCGACCGTCCGCCGGGCCCGGACCCGGGCCGATGCCTACCTCCGGCAGCCCGGCACGAGCCTCGAGACGGGGCGGCCGTTCGTCGAGAACGGGCTTCTCCTCGACGAGGTTTTCCGGGCCCTGATGAAGGAGGCCGGCTGCCGGGCCCTGACCATCAACGGCTGCATGGGGACGATCATGCCCCTCGCCGAAACGTCGGCCTGTCTCACCCTGAGCACGCTCAACGACGACGGCTACCTGGCCTTCTGCGAATCGGACTTCGTGGTCATCCCGTCCGGCGTCCTCCTGGCGAACATCTCGGGCCATCCCGTGTTCCTCAACGACCCGACCTACCCTCACGACGGCATCATCACCCTGGCCCATTGCACCGCGCCGCGGAAGATGGACGGCAAGAGGTTCGAGCCGGCCCGCATCCTGACCCACTTCGAATCGGACTACGGGGCCGCGCCCAAGGTCGAGATGAGCAAGGGCCAGCTGACGACCAATATCGCCCCGGACTTCGCCTCCAAGCGCTGGGTGGGCCTGCTCGGCGAGATCGTCGAAGCGCCGTTCCTGCCCATCTGCCGCTCCCAGATCGACATCCGCTTCAAGTGCGACGACCGCACGCTGGCCAAGCGCATGCCGGGCTTCCACTGGATGACCGGCTACGGGGATTACACGCGGGAGCTGCCCTACGCCTTGAGGCGCGTCGGCATCGAGTGGGATTTCCTCGGATAAAGAAGGGGTCAAACCTTAATTCTTATAATTCCCGAAAACCAAAGACGAGTTGCTGCAGGAATTATAAGAATTAAGGTTTGACCCCCTCTGTGACCGAGCGGGTGGCGATGACGTCGGCGCCCGTGCCGAGGACATCGGCGATAAGGACTTGGCCGCGGCGGACCGGAGCCTCCGGGCGCAGCTTGGCGATCTCTTTAAGGATGGGGAAAAGCATTTCACGCGGCACGGTCCGGGTCAGCCGGACCGAGACCATCCCCGCCGCCGTGCCCCGGAGGGGCACGGACGTGGCCAGGTTCCGCTTGGGGTGGAGGACCTCCTCGACCGCGAAGGGAAGCCCTTTATCGCACTGATTCCCTTGGACTTGGATCTCTCCGGCCGCATCCTTCCCGACTTCGAGCTCGCAGCCGACCGGGCAGAGGACGCAGGTCAGGCGGTCGAGGACGGGACGCTCACTCATGGCCGGCCACCTCGATGTCCTCTTCGACCGCTTCACGGACCTTGAGCTTCTGGAGCTCGGACGGAAGCAGGCGGCGCGAACTTCTTGCGCGCATAGATCCGGCCTGACGTTCTCCCCTTGATCTCGACCTCGGCGTTCCTCATCGGCCGGGTGACCCGGAAGCTCCACTCGACGCCCGCCTTTCCCGCCGTCAGGAGCTGCGGCAGGGCGTATCGGACATTCGATCCGGCCGAGACGCGGACCGTCCGCGCCGCCGCCCTCTCCCCGGCCGCGAACCGGGCGGCGCTCTCGCCGGCCGCGAAGCCTTCGTAAGAGGCCCCATCGGCGACGTCGTGGATGTGGAGGACGTTGCCGCAGGAGAAAACGCCTTCGACCGAGGTCATGAGCGTCTCGTCGACGACAGCGCCTCCCGTGAGCGGGGACAGCTCGATCCCGGCCCGCTTCGAAAGCTCGTTCTCCGGAATGAGCCCGACCGAGAGAAGGAGGGTATCGCAGGAGATGGCGCGCTCGGTCCCGGCAACGGGCGCCAACGCGCCGTCAACCTTGGCCACGACGACGCTCTCGACGCGGTCCCGGCCGCGGATCTCGACGACCGTCGACCGAAGCTCGAGCGGGATGGCGAAGTCCATCAAGCACTGCCTCACGTTGCGCTCGAGCCCGCTCACCCACGGCAGGATCTCGAAGACGCCCTTAACCGCGACGCCCTCGAAGGCGAGGCGGCGGGCCATGATGAGGCCGATATCGCCCGAGCCCAGGATCACGGCTTCGTTGCCGATGCGAAGGTTCTGGAGATTGACGAGATTCTGGGCCGAGCCGGCGGTGAAGATCCCGGCCGGCCGCGTCCCCGGGATCTCGATCATCTCGCGCGTCCGCTCGCGGCAGCCCATGGCCAGGACGACCGCCCCGGCCCGGATGAGCCGGTACCCCTGCCGGGAGTTGACGCGGAGGAGCCGGTCGGGAGCGAGATCGAGGACCATGGCCCCCGTCTCGATCTTGATGGGATCGCGGGCGACATCCTCGATGAGCCGTTCGGCGTACTCGGGGCCGCTGATCGTCTCCTTGTATAGGAACAGGCCGAAGCCGTCGTGGATGCACTGGTTGAGGATGCCGCCGAGGGTCCGGTCGCGTTCGATGAGGAGGACGGCGCCCGCCCCAGCGCGCCGGGCCCCGAGGGCGGCGGCCAGTCCGGCCGGACCGCCGCCGATGACGGCGACGTCGCAGGTTTCGACGCTCTCCGCCGCCATCAGCCCTTCAGCCTTCCGTAGAAAAGTCGCGAGCCGCCGCCCCGTTTGGTGATGCGGCCGACCGGGACGCCCTCGTCCTGGAAGATCTCGACGATCCGCGGCGTGCAGAAGCCCCCCTGGCAGCGGCCCATGCCGCAGCGCGTCCGGCGCTTGACGGCGTCCATCGTCCGGGCCCCGAACGGGTTCCGCAGGGCGGCCGTGACCTCGGCCCGGGTGACGTGCTCGCAGCGGCAGACCATCTCGCCCCAATCGGCGTCCCGGGCGACGCGCGCGGCTCGCTCGGCATCGCCGGCGGCGGCGAACCGGACCCGGCGCGGCCGCTCCGGCACGAAATCCGGCCTCTTCCGCAGGTCCAAGCCCGCCCCGATCATCCCGGCCACCATCCCGGCGATGGCCGGGGCCGCGGTCAGGCCAGGGGATTCGATGCCCACGAGATTGATCCAGCCCGGGCGGACGGCGCTTTCCTCGACGATGAAATCCCCGAACTTGTCCTTTCCGTGGGGATCGACGAGCTTCGGCCGCAGGCCCGTGTAGCTGTGGATGAACGAGGTCCGGCCGAGCTCGGGCATGAGCCGCGCGGCCTCGGCTTTGAGCCGGGCCATGACCTCGCGGGTCGAAGCGGCCTCGCGTTTGTCCTCGACCGGCTCCGCGCTCGGGCCGAGGATGATGTTCCCCTCGAGGGTCGGGGTGATGTGGATGCCGAGGCCGGGGTCGTCGCGCGACGGCACGGGGTAGACCGGCATGCCGAGGCGGAGACCACAGTCCTTGTCGGTGATGAGGTACTCGCCGCGATAGGGAAAGATCCGGTAGTCGTCGATCCCCGCGAGACGGGCGACTTCGTCGGAAAAGAGCCCGGCGCTGTTGACGACCCGGCGCGCGGAGACCACGCCGCGGGGCGTCGCCAGGCGGAAAAGGCCATCGTCGTAAGCGACAGCCTCGACCGGGGCCTCGAGCCGCACCTCGGCGCCGTTCTGCCAGGCGCACTCGGCCAGAGCGACGGTCAGCTCATAGGGCGAGATGATGCCGGTGTGAGGAGAATGGAGGGCCCAGCGTCCCCTTACCAAGCGGCTCGAGGCGCCGGATGTCGGACTCGCCCACGATCTCGAGCCCCGGGACACCGCTCCTGTCCCCTTCGGCCTTGAGCTCCTCGAGCCGGGGCCTGTCCTCATCCGCCAGGGCGACGACGAGCTTTCCGGTCTTCCGGTGGGGAACGCCGAGCTCGTCCGCCAGAGGATACATCAGCGCCAGCCCGGCGACATTGGAACGCGCCTTGAGGGAGCCTGCGGGGACGTTGAATCCGGCGTGGATGACGCCGCTGTTGCCTTTGCTGATGCCCTCGGCGAGATCGGCTTCCTTCTCGAGAAGGAGGAGCTTCAGGTCGTAGCGCGAAAGCTCCCTCAGCACGGCACAGCCGACGACGCCGCCGCCGATGACGACGACGTCGTAGATCGGGCCTTGCGTTCCGTCCATCGAGGATCAGGCCGGATAAGCGGCCCCGAGACGTTCGAGGAGGCGATGGAATTCCTCGTGCTGGCCCTCGCCGACGACGGTCTTCTCGACTTCGGCAAAGCACTCCTCGAGAGAAGCCTGTTGGTCCGGCGAGAGCTTGTCGTCGGCCATGGGATAGAGGATGCGGTCCTCCTTGAAGATGTGCTGGGTCAGCAGCTCGCCGTAGCCCCTGGCCGCGGCGGCGAACGCGGCCATGGCCTTCTTGTGGCCTTTGCCGGCGCCGCGGAGGGCCGCGGCCATCGCGGCGACATGCTTCCGGCCTTCTTCATGTTCGGCCAGCATCACGGCGATGGGGCCGCGGCCGCGGGGAATGCCGGCCCTTTCCATCTCCGGGAAGAGATGGCCTTCCTCCTTGGCGTGATGGCACTTGTCGGCGAAGACGCGGATGAAATCGACGGCAGCCTCGAGGTCCCCGGCCTCGACGGTCGTCCCCGCTTCGAGCCGTTCGGCCATCTTGGCCAGGATCCTGATCATCTCCAGGATGCCCTGATGTTCCTGGCTGAGCTCGGCAGTCGGTTTCATGGACGGCTCCTTTTCACCCGGGCCCGGCCCGGCGTCGCCTGTTCGGCGAACGGATTGTATCAGAGCATGACCTACGGGGCCAGGACGGCCGGGATCGCCAATGAGGTGAGCAGGCCGGGCAGGAGGCCGATGAGAAGAAGGGCCGCGGCGCAGGCGGCCAGGAAGACGGTGACGAGCCGCGAGGGGGCCCCTAAAGGCCGCGGGCCGGAACCGGCAGCCGCCCCGTCCGCGGCCTCCTCGAGGAACATGGCCCTGCCGACCCTGAAGTAATAGAAAAGCGAGATGACCGAGTTGAGCGCCCCGGCGGCGGCCAGCGGGACCATCCCCTTCTCCACTGCGGCCGTGAAGAGGAAGTACTTGCCCATGAATCCGGCGGTCGGCGGGATGCCGGTGAGCGACAGCAGAACGACGAGGGCTGCGGCCGAAGCGAGGGGCGCCCGGCGGACCAGTCCGCGCAGGCCGTCGACCGTCTCGTCGAAACGCCCTCCCCTGTCGACGAGAAGGATGAGGCCGAAGGCGGCCGCGTTCATGACGATGTACGCGACAACATAGAACAGAACGGCCATCCGGCCGGTTTCCCCCCAGGCCGCGAGACCGATGGCCAGGTACCCGGCCTGAGCGATGGCCGAATAGCCCAGCATCCTCTTGAGGCTCTTCTGGGCCAAAGCGGCCAGATTGCCCCAGAGCATGGTCGCGATCGCAACGGCCTGGAGGACGAGACGCCATTCCGCGGCGTGGGCGCCGAAAAGCGACGTCATCGCCCGGACGAGCACGGCCACGACGGCGGCCTTGGGCGCGGTCGAAAGAAAGACGGCGAGCGGCGTCGGAGCGCCTTCGTAGACATCCGGCGCCCACATATGGAAAGGCACGAAGGCGGCCTTGAAGAAGAGGCCCGCGAACACGAGCCCCATGGCCACGACACCGGCCTTTCCTCCCGCCCCGGCCAGGGCCGGGCCGGCCTCGGCGTAGGCGGTCGAGCCGGTGAGGCCGAAAACCAGGGCCAGGCCGAGGAGCATGATCGCCGAGCTCAGCGTGCCCAGGAAGAAGTACTTGATCCCCGCCTCGGCCGAGCGGAGCTCCTTTTTAAAGATCCCGGCCAGCACATAGGAAGGAATAGCGAAGAGCTCGAAGGCGACATAGGTCGTAACGACATCCGCGGCCGAAGCGGCGGCCATCATCCCGACCATGGCCAGCAGCATCAGAGGATAGGTCTCTCCGGGCTCGCCGCCCTCGACGTCGAAGAAACGGAAGGCCAGAACGAGGGCCAGCGCCCCGGCCAGGAGGACCGCGGCCTTGATGTAAGCGGCGAACGGGTCGGCGATAAAATGCCCTCCGAAAAGGGCCTCAGCCGAAAAAGGCGTCAGGGCCAGGGCCGCTCCGGCCGCGCCGATCCCGGCCAAGGCGGCATAACCCGCCGCCCGCCGGCCGCGTTTCCGGGCAAAGAGATGGACGAACAGGGCCGCGGCCGCCGCCGCGAGCAGGATGAGCTCGGGGAGGAAGGGCCGCAGCCCGTAGCCGGGAGGAACGCTCATCGCGGCGCCTCGAAGGGGGCGGGATTGACGATGCGGACGATCCTCTCCACCGGCTTGTCGAGGATGTCGAGGAACGGCTTGGGGAAGATGCCGATCCAGAAGACCAGGACAATGAGCGGAAGGAAGGTCGCGAATTCCCGGACGGTCAGGTCCCTGAGTGATTCGTTGGCCGGCTGGACGATCTTCCCGAACATCACCCGCTGGTAGAGCCAGAGCATGTAGGCCGCCCCGAGGACGATCCCGGTCGCGGCGACCGCCGTCCACAGCCAGCTCACCGGGAAGGTGCCCATCAGGATCATGAACTCGCCGATGAAGCCGTTGAGGCCGGGAAGGCCGATCGACGACATGGCCATGACCAGGAACACGGCCGCGTAAACGGGCATCCGCGACGAGAGGCCCCCGAACTCCGCGATAAGCCGGGTGTGGCGGCGCTCATAGACGACCCCGACGATGAGGAACAGGGCCCCCGTCGAGAGCCCGTGGTTGATCATCTGGAGGACCGCGCCCTTGGCCGCCATCGGGGTCAGGGCGAAGAGGCCCAGCATGACGAAGCCCATATGGGAGACGGAGGAGTAGGCGATGAGCCTCTTCATGTCCTTCTGCATGAGCGATACGAGCGCCCCATAGACGATGGCCACAAGCGCCAGAACGGCCATGGCCGGAGCATAGCGGCGAGCGGCGTCGGGCAGGAGCGGCAGGGAGAAGCGGAGGAACCCGTAAGCGCCCATCTTCAAGAGGACGCCGGCCAGGAGGACCGAAGCGGCGGTCGGGGCCTCGACGTGGGCGTCGGGAAGCCAGGTGTGGAAGGGGACCATCGGCACCTTGATGGCGAACCCGAGGAAGAAGGCCAGGAAGATCCAGCCCTGGAGGGCCGGCGAGATGACGGGTCCGGCGGCGATCATGGCCGTCCAATCGAACGTCTGGTGGGCAGCCCGCAGGACGAGGATGCCGATGAGCATGGCCACCGAACCGAAGAGAGTGTAGAGAAAGAACTTGATCGCGGCGTAGAGGCGCCGCTCTCCGCCCCAGATGCCGATCAGGAAGTACATCGGGACGAGGACGACTTCCCAGAAGACGTAGAAGAGGAGAAGGTCCAAGGCCAGGAAGACCCCGATCATGCCGGTCTCGAGGAGCAGCAGGAAGACATAGAATTCCTTCACCCGGCCCTTGACGGCCCCCCAGGAAGAAAGCGTGGCGACGAACGTCAGCAGAGAGGTCAGGAGGACGAGGAGGAGCGAGATGCCGTCGACGCCGAGGAGATACTGCGCCCCGACGGCCTTGATCCAGGGCAGCCGATCGACGAGCTGCATCTCGCCGGCAGAGGCATCGAACCGCGTCAGGATGAGGAGCGTCGCCGCGAATTCGAGGCCGGTCAGGACATTGGCCGCGATCTTGATCGCCTTGGTCCGCGACCCGGGAAGGGCGAGGAGGACGATCATGCCGGCGACCGGAAGGAAAGTGACGAAAGTCAGGATCGGCAGGCCGAGGACGTTCATGGCGTGAGCTCCTCCATGGTCGCACCTGGATCATTCACGAGCCGAGGCGGCTGCAGATGCGATGGCGTGAGCCATCTTGGCTCCAACGAAGCAGATGCGGCCGGATCGGCTTGCCCGAAGGGTGAAAACGCCGGTCTTAGTCTTTCATGGATGAGGGATAAATTCGGCGTTTTCATGAATGGTCCAGGTTAGAACACCGTGACGGCGATGGTGATAACGAGGGCGGCACCGATCACGACGGCCAGGGCGTAATGGGAGATGCGGCCGGTCTGAAGCCGGCGCAGAACGGACGAAGCGTCCAAATGGACCCGGCCGATCCCGTTGACCGCGCCGTCGACGGCCCCTTCGTCGAAGAGGATGGCCAGGCGCGAGATGCCGCGCGCCAGTCGCGCGGAGCCGTCGACCAGCCCGTCGATGACGCGCCGGTCGATCCAATCCGCGATCCGGGCGAGCGCGAAGACGCCGCCGACGAAGACCCGGCCATAGAATTCGTCGACGTAGTATTTTCGCGAGACCGTCCGGGTGAGCGTCGGGAATCTGGCCGCGAACTCTCTGGCCGGCCCGCCCCGCCTTTTCACATAGATCGCGTATGCGGCTCCGATCGCCGCCAGGGCGACCCCGGCCGCGCCGATCATGAGAAGAACCTCGGTCCCGGCCTCAGGGCGCGCTTTCGGGACGCCCGTGCTCGATTCGAGGAAGCGGCCGAACCAGTCCCCTCCCCCGAGGACGGAGGGCAGTCCGGCGTAGCCGCCGGCGACGGCGAGGAAGGCGAGGATCCGGAGCGGAACGAGCATCATCGGGGGGGATTCGCGCATTTTCGGACCCACCTCCGCGGGAAAGCGTTCCTCGCCGAAGAAGGTCAGAAAGATCAGACGGAACATATAGAAAGCGGTCAGGGCCGCGGCGACGAGGCCGAGGCCCCAGATCACATAGTTCCCCGAAGCGAAGGCCGAAGCCAGGATCTCATCCTTGGAGAAGAAGCCGGAAAGCCCCGGGATGCCCGAGATGGCCAGCGCCCCGACGAGGAAGACGCGATAGGTCCCGGGGAGGCGGCCGCGCAGTCCGCCCATCTTCCTCATATCCTGCTCTCCCGAAAGGGCGTGGATGACGCTCCCGGCGGCGAGGAAGAGCAGGCTCTTGAAGAACGCATGGGTCACCAGATGAAAGATCCCCGCGGCGTAGGCCCCGACGCCGAGCCCGATGAACATGGTGCCGATCTGGGAGATCGTCGAATACGCCAGGACGCGCTTGATGTCGGTCTGGACGAGACCCATGGTCGCGGCATAAACGGCCGTAAAAGCTCCGGTCAGGCCGACCACGACGAGCGCCGTCCCGGAAAAGGAGAACAGGACATGGAGGCGGGCGACCATGTAAACCCCGGCCGTGACCATGGTCGCGGCGTGGATGAGGGCCGAGACGGGGGTCGGACCCTCCATGGCGTCCGGCAGCCAGGTGTAAAGAGGGATCTGGGCCGACTTGCCCGTGGCCCCGACGAAGAGGAGCAGGGCCGCGGCCGTTGCCGTCCCTCTGGGGAGCGACCCGCCTTCGACGGCGGCCGCGATGCCGGCGATGTCAACCGTGCCCAGCGCGTAAACAAGAAGGCCCGTGCCGAGAAGGAAGCCCAGGTCGCCGACCCGGTTGGTGATGAAGGCCTTCTTCCCGGCGTTGGCGGCGGCATCCTTCTCGAACCAGAAGCCGATGAGGAGGTAGGAACAGAGCCCCACGCCCTCCCAGCCGATGAACATGACGCCCAGGTTGGCGCCGAGCACCAGGACGAGCATGGCCGAGGTGAAAAGGTTGAGGTAGGCGAAGAACCGGGCGTAGCTCTTGTCGTGGGCCATGTAACCCACCGAATAGATGTGGATCAGGAGCCCCACGCCGGTGACGACCAGGGTCATCACCGCGGCCAGGGAGTCGTAGCGGAAGGCGAGGTCGAGGCGAAGCGAGGCGGAGCCTCCGGCCGCGGTCCGCACGAGCGTCGCCGGGACCCAGGTGAAGAGGGTTTTGATGACGACCGGCTCGGTCGAACGGAGGAGTCCGGCGAAAGCGGCCACGGCGGCGGCGAAGCTCAGGCCGGCCGCCCCGACGGCCGTGACGCCCACGGCGCGCCGGGAGAACCAGCGGATGCCGATGAGCCCGTTCACCGCCGCGCCGAGGAGCGGGACGAACGGGATGAGAACGAACATCGGCTATCCTTTGAGCTCGTCGAGGGCGTCGACGTCGTAGCGTTTCTTCTGCCGGAAATAGGCCAGGACCAGGGCGAACCCCACGGCCGCCTCGGACACGGCCATGATGATGACGAACAGGGCGAAGATGGAGCCTCGGGGCGAATCGAGGAACCGCCCCAGCCCGACCAGGACGATATTGGCGCCGTTGAGAAGGAGCTCGAGCGACATCAGCATGACGACCAGGTTCTTTCGGACGACGACCCCGACGGTCCCGACGGCGAAGAGCAGGAGGCCCAGGACGATGACGGCTTCAATCGGGATCATGGACGAGCTTCCTCCGGGCGATGATGATGGCCCCGACGAGCACGGCCAGGAGCAGCACCGAGGCCAGCTCGAAGGGGAAGAGATAGGAACCGAAGAGCATCTCGGCCATGGTCGTGAACCCCGATCCTTGGCCCCTCCGGCCGGCCGCCGGAAACCCTTTCGCGAGAAGGAGATAGGCGACCTCGACGCCGGCCGCGACAGGGACGGCGATGAGGATGAGCTTGGGCAGGAACCGCCGGCGCTCCGGGACGATCTCCTTGAGGTTGACGATGACGATGACGAAGATATAGAGGACGACGATGCCGCCCGCATAGACGAGGATCTGGATGGCCCCGAGATACTCGGCCTGGAGGGTGAAGAAGACGCCGGCCGTGGACAGGACCGTCAGGGCCAGATAGAGGACGCTGTGCATGGCGTTCCTCTGAACGATGACGAGGACGGCCGCGGCGACGGCCAGGACAGCGAAAAAGAGGAAGACGGCCAGCGTGATCATCGGGCCCTCCGACAGCCCCCGCAGAGATGTTCCTGGAGCTCGTCCCCGGCGAGGTACATCTCGTCGAGGTGGAATAGAAGCGGCTCCCGGCCGATGCCGGTCATGCGGAATTCGGGCGAAAAGCGGATGGCGCTCGTCGGGCAGACCTCGACACAGAAGCCGCAGAAGCTGCAGCGGTCGAGCCTCCAATCGAACTTCACCGGCCGCATGAGCTTGGCCCCCTGCTCCCTTTTCCCCTCGATGTCGAAGCAGTTCGTGCCGCAGGCTTTCTGGCAGAGCTTGCAGGCGATGCAGAGCGGCTCCCCGTTCCCGTCCCGGTAAAGCCGGGGAAGGCCCCGGAAGCGCCGTGCCGGTTCCTTGACCTTCTCCGGGTACGGAACGGTCACCTTCCGGCTGAAGTAGAGCCTGAGAGTCACGGCCAGCCCGCGCAGGATGTCGACCAGGAAAAAGGACCTGAGGAAGCTCCTGAGCCCGCTCATCGGAGGAACCTCACCAGGGCGACGGCCAGGAAGTTGGCGAGCGCCAGGGGAATGAGCCACTTCCAGACGAGCCGGATCAGGGAATCGAAGCGGTAGCGGGGGAAGGTCGCCCGGATCCAGACATACAGATAGAGGAAGAACATGATCTTGATGAGATACCAGACGAAGCCGGGCACGGCATGAAGGAAAGCCAGGGCCTTGAAGCCCTGAAAGGGCGGCAGCCAGCCGCCGAAAAAGAGCAGGACGACGAGCGACGACGCCAGCACCATGTGGGCGTACTCGGCCATATAGAAGTAAGCGAACTTCATGCCTGAGTATTCCGTGTGATAGCCGGCGACGAGCTCGGATTCGGCCTCGGGCAGGTCGAAGGGAGCGCGGTTGGTCTCGGCCACGGCGGAGATCCAGAAGACGACGAACGAGACGGGCATGAGGAACCCGTACCAGATGCCCGAGGACTCCTGGCGGCGGACGATCTCGACGAGGTCCATGGACCGGGCCGCAAAGGCCACGGTCAGAACGGTCAGGCCGGCCGGGATCTCATAGCTCAGGACCTGGACGACCGAGCGCAGGGCTCCCATCAGCGGGTACTTGGAGTTCGAGGCCCAGCCCCCGAAGATGACGCCGAAGACGGAGATGGCCGATAGCCCGAGGACGATGAGCAGGCCGACCGGGCTGTCGGCGATCCATAGCGTGAGCGTATACGTCCCGATGCGGAGGGGTTCCCCGAGGGGGACGAAGCAAAACGCCAGCAGCGAAGAGAACATGACCAGGATCGGAGAGATGTTGAACAGCCGCCTGTCCGCCTGGCGGGGGATGATGTCTTCCTTGAAGAAGAGCTTGGCGGCGTCGGCGACCGGCTGAAGGACGCCCTGGAAGCCCACTCGGTTGGGGCCGAGCCGCCCCTGCATCAGGGCCACGACGCGGCGCTCGAGCCAGATCATGACCATGACCATGATCATGGGATAGAGGATGACGGCAACGATCTTGCCCACGGGGATGAGAAGGTCGGCGACGAAGGGCGTCACTTGTCGATCTCTCCGAGGACGATGTCGAGCGATCCGAGGATGCCGACGACGTCCGAAAAGAGATTGCCCTTGCACATGTGCTCGAGCGATTGGAGGTTGATGAAGGACGGCGATTTCATCTTCACCCGCTCCGGCTTGTCCGTGCCGTTCGAGCGGATGGTGAAGCCCAGGACGCCCTTGGGGGCCTCGATGGTATGAAAGGCCTCCCCCGGAGCGATCTTGAGGACCCGGGGCATCTTGGCCATGAAGGGACCTTCCGGCAGCCCGTCCAGGGCTTGACCGACGATGCGGATGCTCTGGCCGATCTCCTCCAGACGGACGAGGTAGCGGTCGTACACGTCGCCGTTCCTCCCGAGCGGAACGTCGAAATCGAAGTCGGCGTAGGAGGAATACGGGACGTCCTTGCGCATGTCCCAGGCGACGCCGCAGGCCCGGAGCGGCGGGCCGGTCAGGCCGTAGTCAATGGCCTCGGCGGCGGCGATGCGGCCGACGCCGACCGTCCGTTGCTTCCAGATCCTGTTCTCGTCGAGAAGGGTCCGGATGTCCGCAAGCCGCTTGGGGATATTCGTCAGGACGGTCCGGATGCGCGGGACCAGGCCGGTGTCGATGTCCTGGATGACGCCGCCGATGCGGATGCCGTGGACGGTCAGCCGAGCCCCGCAATATTCCTCGAAGAGATCGAGGATCTCTTCCCGGGCCTCGAACCCGTAGAGGAGAACCGACATGGCCCCGATGTCATTGGCCATGAAGCCGGCCCAGGCCAGGTGGGAGGCCAGGCGCTGGAGCTCGGCCAGGACGACCCGGATGTACTGGGCGCGCCGGGGGATCTCGATCCCGGCCAGCCGCTCGACGGTCAGGACATAGCCGAGGTTGTTCGAGAGCGAAGCGAGGTAATCGAGCCGATCGGTGAGCGGCACGACCTGGACGTAGGTCAGGCTTTCCCAGAGCTTCTCCATGCCCCGGTGGAGATAGCCCAGGACGGGCTCGATCCCGAGGACGACCTCGTTGTCCACGGCCAGCTTCAGGCGCAGGACGCCGTGCGTGCTGGGGTGCTGCGGCCCCATATTGAGCTCGATCTCTTTAAAGGCCACGATCCCTCCCGGCGAGGGGGAAGTCCTTGCGCAGAGGATGGCCCTCGAATTCGTCGGGCAGGTAGATGCGGCGCAGGCCGGGATGCCCGTCGAAGCGGATGCCGAACATGTCGAAGGCCTCGCGCTCGGCCCAGTCGGCGGAGCGGTAGACGGGGACGGCCGAGTCCAGGGCCTCGCCCTCGCCGACATCCACCGACACGCGGGCCCTGAGCGCTCCCGGGAAGAGATAGAGCCGGTAGAGCACGGTGAAGCGGGCCCCTCCGCCGGCCGCCGCCTGGAGATTGTCGAAGACAACGAGATCCTCGAACGCGTTGAAGCCGCGTTCGTCCTTGAGAAAGCGGAGGGCCGGAGCGAGGACGTCCTTCGTCAGCCGGACGGCCAGCTCCCGGCCCTCGACGGCGCCGGCGAGCACGGCGCCGGCGAAGCGCGCCGTCAGGGCCTCGAGGGTTTGACGGAGCTCGGGACGGTCAGCCGGGTCGGCGGGCATCGGGGTCGAGTATCTCCTTGGTCGGATGGCTGCGGGCGATCTTCTCCTGCAGGATCATGAGCCCGTGGATAAGCCCCTGGGGCGTCGGAGGGCACCCGGCGACGTAGACGTCGACCGGGATGATCTTGTCGACCCCCTGCAGGACCGAATAGGTGGGAAACGGACCGCCGCAGACGGCGCAGTTGCCCATAGCCAGCGACCACTTCGGATCGGGCATCTGGTCCCAGAGCCGGCGGAGGACCGGGGCCATCTTGTTCGTCACCGTCCCGGCGACGATGAACAGGTCGGCCTGGCGCGGCGAGGCCCGGAAGAGCTCCATGCCGAAGCGGGCGATATCGTACCGGGCCGCGGCCGTGGCGATCATCTCGATCGCGCAGCAGGCCAGGCCGGAGCCGAAGGGCCAAAGCGAGTTCTTCTGGGCCCAGGTGATGAACCGATCGGCCCTGGCGAGGAGAAAGGGGGCCTTTTCAAACGCCTCACTCATCGCCCCTCCGGAATTCGAGGGCCCCGGCTTTCCAGGCATAGACATAACCGATAAGGAGGATGGCCAGGAAGAAGAGGATCTCGATAAAGCCGAAGAGGCCGAGCTTGTCGTGGACGACGGCCCATGGAAAGAGGAAGAATGTCTCGACCTCGAAGACGATGAAGACGAGGGTCAGAAGGTAAAAGCGGATCGAGGTCGGCTCCCGGGCCGTGGGCATCGCCGGATCGACCCCGCATTCGTAGGGTTCGCACTTGTCGCCAACGGGCCGGCGGCGGTATCGGATGAGGGCGACAAAGCCGAGAAGGCCGACCGAGAAGGCCACCGAAACGATGAGGAACAGGAAGAAATACCAGTAATTCTTCATGACCGGGGTCCCGCGGCCTCCTCGCATCCTCCATCCCGATGGACGGGAGCACCATTCTAATCGAGGCGCCGGACCTTTTCAATGGGATACCTTCCCGAAAACGATGCTCCCGCGGATTGACAGGGCGCCCCGGCCGGGGGTAAAAGGGAGGTCCCCGCCAGCCGAGCCAGACCGGAGAGGAGAGGGCCATGCTGATCAAAGCCGTCGTTATCGGCGCCTACGCCGTCGTGACCCTCGTCATCGGCTGGCTCGGGCTCCGCAAGGCCCGGACGTTCACGGACTATTTCCTCGGCGGCCGGACGGTCGGGCCGTGGATGTCGGCCTTCACCTACGCCGCGGCCTACTTCTCGGCGGTCCTCTTCATCGGGTTCGCCGGCAAGGTCGGCTGGGGCTTCGGCCTCTCGGGACTGTGGGTCGCCCTCGCCAACGCCCTGGTCGGTGTCCTCGGCGTCTGGGGCCTTCTCGGGAAGCGCATCCGGCGGATGTCCGTCGATCTCCAGGTCACGACCATGCCGGAGTTCCTGGAGAAGCGCTATGCGAGCCGGTTCCTCAAGCTGATGGCCTCGCTGGCCGTCTTCCTCTTCCTCGTCCCCTACTCGGCGGCCGTGTTCATCGGCCTGTCTTACCTGTTCAAGGCCAATTTCGGCTTCGGCTTCGGCACGGCCCTGATCGTCATGGGCCTGTTCACCGCTTTCTATCTCGTGCTCGGCGGCTACAAGTCCATGACCATGATCGATGTCGTGTTCGGCATGATCATGTGCGTCGGCTCGGCCGTCCTCATCGCCAGCACGATCGGCAAGGCGGGCGGTCTGGGCCGCCTGACGACCGGCCTCGCGGCCGTGGACCCCCGGCTCACGGCCGCCGTCGGCCCGGGCGGCGCCTGGCCGCTCTTCGCTCTCGTCTTCCTGACCAGCGTCGCCCCGTTCGCCATGCCCCAGCTCGTCCAGAAGTTCTACGCCATCAAGGACGACCGGGCCATCCGGAGGGGCATGATCGCCTCGGCCCTGTTCGCCCTTCTGATCGCCGGCGCCGCCTACTTCACCGGGGCCGCGGCCCGGCTGTTCCTCACGCCTGAGACCGCGCCGGCGGCGTTCGCCGGCGGGAAGCCCGTCTTCGACGTGTTGATGCCGGAGTTCCTGGCCAAGGTCGTTCCGCCCTCTCTCTCCGTGCTGATGATGCTGCTCATCCTGTCCGCGTCCATGTCGACGCTGGCGGCGCTCGTCCTCATCTCCAGCTCCTCGGTCGTCAAGGACCTTTATGCGGGGTTCGTCAATCCCGCCGTCACGGACAGGACACTGACCAGGATGATGCGCGTCACAAGCGCGGTCTTCATCCTCTTCTCCGTCGTCCTGGCCTACCTGCGGCCGGCGACGATCGTGGCCATCCTATCGGTCTCGTGGGGGGCCATCGGGTCCTTCTTCCTCGGGCCGTTCGTCTGGGGCCTCATCAGCCGGAAGGCGACCAAGTTCGGCGCCATCGGGTCGGCGGTCCTCGGCCTCGGGACCTGCCTGGGATTGTCGATCGCAGGGATGCCGCCCGCAGAGTCGGGGACGATCGGCATGGCCGTCTCTTTCGCTGCCAATCCCCTGTTGAGCCTCGTCCGTTAGCACCGGTCCCGTGCCGCGGCCCGGGCGCGGATCTTTAGAAAATTGACAACCTGTTGACAACTCGGCCGCCCGCCGCTTGTATACTACCCTCAGTTCGAGCGCGGGAGGGACCCGATATGACGAACGAGGACAGCAGACGATTCCGAAACGGGGCGGCGGCCCTGGGCCGTCTCGGACTTGCCGTCGTGCTGTCCGGGCTTATAACGGCGCCGGCCATGAGCCAGGACGCGCGTCCCTTATCGGCCGGATTCTCCTTGGCCGAAAGGCCGGGGAACGAGGGAGATAACGCCCTCCGGCGGCTGGGAGCCAAGCTGACGCCCGCGGCCGCCGGAAGGACGATCGCGGTCCTCCGTACGGCCCCGCCCTACGGCGGAACCGTGCCGGCATTGAGGAGCGAAGCCGGGAAGGCCCGGAAGCCTCCGGCATCGGACGGCAAAGTCGCGGTCCAACTCCTCGCGGGAGCCGCCGTGAGCGCGGCGGCGATCGGGGCCGCCATCCTGACGGCATCGGAGATGACCCTCGACGACGACGAGGCCATGCGACGCAGAGTCGTGGCCTGGCATATCGTCGGCGGAGCCGGCCTGACGCCGCTGGTCGTCTATCTTATCGGCAATAGCGGGCCTCTGTCGGGGTCGTTGGGGAAAGCCTACTTGTGCGGCCTCGCGGGAGAAGCGGTCGGGGCCCTCCTTTTGTCCCTTGTCTTCGAAAGCGATGACGCGCTTGCCATACTCGCTTTGGTCGGTTCGGGCCTGGCTCCGGCCATCGGTGCGGTGATCGGATACAACGCCGGCCGGCGCTATGACCCGCCCGCCCCGGTCCAAGCCGCCTTGTTGAACGTCGGACAGGGGAAGCTCAAGCTCGGCCTCCCGGCCCCGCAGATCTTCTTTTCGGGCCTGGGCCGGAAATCTCCGGGCTTGGCCGTCCGGCTCTTCCAGGCTGAGCTCTGAGCTCAGTACCGGAAGATCATCTCGAACTGGATCCAGTTGTAGCTCGAGGCGCCGGGCAGGTAGAAGGTCCCCGGGGCGAAGTGCTCCCAGATGAAACGGCCGGTCAGGAACTTGCTGATCTTATAGTTCAGACGGCCCCTGACAAGGGTGCCGCGGCCTCGGCCGGTTCCCCCGGGGAAGACCCCGGGCTGGACCCGGTTCGCTCCCATCTGCTGGACCATGATATGGCCGTCGGAGCGGGCGCCGAGATCGAAGGCCAGGGTCGCATAGAGCGACGACAGGTTGCTCCAGTAGGACGGCCGGCTCTCGCGCGTGAACGTGTAGATGTAGCTCTCGCTCCACTTCGGCCAGCGGCTGAAGATGGGGTCCCAGCCCTCCATCCTGGCCGTGGCCGGATCGTCGCCGCTGAGGAGGATGCCTCCGACGACGGCCGACTTGAGCAAGGGCAGGGTGCCGGCGAGGTCATAATCGAGGTGGAGAATGGCACCGTAAGCGGAACGGCCGGCGTCCCCGTACCCGCCCGTCTGGAGCGCCGCTTCTGCGGTCAGCGAGAAGGGCTTGGAGAGGGCCATAACGGCCCTGGCCCCGAACGTGTCGGTCCGCGCCGGGACCGGCCAGGCCCCGTTGGCATCGGTCGTCTTGTGGACGGCGTAGGCGTCGAGCTTCGTCTTGCCGAAGGCGCCGGCGTAATAGAGAGCCAGGGCCTTCTCCGGCTGCTCGGCCAGGGCCTGCGGTCGCGGGTTGACCACGGGGAGGTAGCGGTCCGTCGCTTTCGTGGCGTGGGCGAAGATTGTGAGCCTGTGGCCCTTGGCGAGATCGGCGTCGAGGCGAAGGGCGTTGAAGTAATACGAGCGCGAGCCGTCGCCGGGCGTGCCGTCGGCGATGACGAAGCCCTCGCCGAAGTTGAGGTCCTGGCGCCCGGCCGTGACGGTAAAAGGCACGCGGCCCGGAAGCGTCCACCTGATATAGAGGTTGTCGACGAAGAGCTCGTGCCAGTTGAACGCGCGGTCTTTGGGGGCCAGGTAGACGCGGAATTCGTTGGTGACCTTTCCCAGGATCTCGAGGTTCCCGGCGGCCTTCCAGCTCAGACCCAGGGTCGTCCGGTTGCGGGTGTAGGCGGAGGCATCGGCGGCCGTGTCGTCGAGGCTCACGGCGTTGTCCCAGGCCTCGAAGCGGAAACGCTCGACGAAGATGAGCTTCAGGCGCGACGGCGGGGGCTCTTGGGCTTGGGCGGGAACCGCGGCCAGCGCGGAGGCCAGGAAAGTGACGGCGACGGCCAAAGCTCGTTTCATGGGGGGCATTTTCCCGGATATCTTATCATAAATGACGGCGATGTTTCCTGATCCCGGCGAACACCCGATGCCGCGACGGATCTCGTCGCTAGTAGAGGCCGGTCGAGCCGAATCCGCCTTCGCCGCGCGACGTGTCATCGAGGGAATCCGCCTCGACGATCTCGACCGCGGCCACAGGCTGGACGAGAAGCTGGGCGATCTTCATCCCCTTGCGGACAGGGAACGGGGCGGTCCCGAGGTTGATCATGACGACCTGCACTTCCCCCCTGTAGCCGGCATCGACGACCCCCGCCAGCCGGTGGACGCTCTTGAGGGAGATGCCGCTCTTGTCCCAGACGAGACCGGCGTGGCCGGCCGGCACGGCGATCCGGATACCGGTCGGCACGGCGAAGACCTCACCCGGGGCGAGGTCGCGGTCCACGACCGAAAAGAGGTCCAGCCCGGCGTCGCCGGGGTGGCCGTAGACGGGCAGCTTGGCCTCGGGATGGATGCGTTTGACCTTGAGTTGCATGAGTGTCACGGGCTTTCCATACCGACCTCGACGAAGTAGGGCCGTGCGGCGGCCGCGATCTCCTCCAGCTGGGCCCGCCCGAACGGCTTGACCTCGAGGTAGGCGGGATCGATCGTCGTCTGAGGGACGAACTGCTGGACGACGTAATGGGCGGCGCCGTTGAGCCATTCGCCGATCTTGATGACATCGTCCTTGCCGACGAGCCCGGGAATGACCGTGGTCCGGAAGGTGTGTTTCACCCCCGATTCCCGGAGGAGGTCGGCGCACCGGACGATCCTCTCGAGGTCGACGTTCGAGCGGGTCACTTCGCGATAGCGCTCGAGCGGGGCCTTGACGTCCATGGCCACGCGGTCGATGAGGCCGAGCGCGAGAAGAGCCTCGAGACGGTCCGGGAACGAGCCGTTCGTGTCGATCTTGACGAGAAGGCCCCTCTCCCGGACGACACGGATGAGCTCTTCGAGGTCCTCGTGGAGCAAGGGCTCGCCGCCTGTGAAGCAGACGGCCTCGAGCCAGCCCTTGCGGCCGTCGAGATAGGACAGGAAGTAGTCCGCGGCCAGGCTTGGGATCGACTCCGGACGCAACACGAGGTCGGCGTTATGGCAATACGGACAGCGGAAGGTGCAGCCGCCGAGGAAGACGGTCGAGGAGATGTGGCCGGGGAAGTCGCGGCTCGAGAACTTCTCTATCCCCTTGATTTCGACCACCCGTCGAACTCCTCGGCGGTGTTGATAACGGCCCGGACGATCCCCTGGGTGTGGGCGACGAGCGTCGGCAGGATGATGGCGCCCTTGTCGTCCCGCTTGATGACGTTGATGAACTCGCGGATCTTGGCCTTTCCCGGGGGCTGGGTCAGGCCGAACTCCTGGTAGGGCGTGCCTGTCTCGGCCAGCCGCTTTTTCAGGGCGTCGCACTTGGCGCAGTTGGGATAGGAGAAGAGCAGATAATCCATGGATTCACCGCCTCATCGCTCGTGGGACGCGGACTCAGCCGATCTTGTCGTAGGTCGTCCGGTCCTTGAACTCCTGCTGCTTGCCGTCGTTCCAGGTCCGGACCGGCCGCATGTAGCCGACGATCCGGCTGTAGACCTCGGTCTCGTCGCCGCAGTCCGGGCACTGGTGGTGCCGGCCGCGGATGTAGCCGTGGTTCATGCAGACGCTGAACGTCGGGGTGATGGAGAAGTACGGCAGCTTCGTCTGGGCGATCCGCTGGACGAGCTTCCTGCAGGTCTCGCCGTCGATGGCTTCGGGCAGGAAGGCGTGGAAGATCGTCCCGCCGGTGTAGAGAGGCTGGATCTCGCCCTGGTGCTGGATGGCCTCGAAGATGTCGCGGGTGGCGTCGACGTTGAGCTGGGTCGAATTCGTGAGATAGGGGTGCTTCTCGGTGCCCGAGGTGTAGATCCGGGGGTATTTCTGCCGGTCCAGCCGGGCCAGCCGGTAGGCCGTCGATTCGGCCGGAGTGGCCTCGAGGTTGTAGAGGTGACCGGTCTCCTCCTGGAACTCGCGCAGGACGCCGCGCATGTGCTCGAGCGTCTCTTTGGCGAAGTCGCGGCCCTCGGGTGTCCCGATGCCCTGCTTGAGGAAGTTCATCGAGGCCTCGTGCATGCCGCAGACGCCGATCGTCGAGAAGTGGTTGTCGAAGTGGCCGAGGTAGACCTTCGTATAGGGCATCATGCCCTTCTCGAGCATGTTGTTGACGATCTCCCGCTTGGCCTCGAGGGTGTCTTTGGCCACGGCCATGAGCTCTTTCAGCCGGGCGAAGAAGTCCTCCTTGGAGGAGGCCTCGAAGGCGGCCCGGTTGAGGTTGATGGTGACGACCCCGATGGAACCCGTCGAGTCGCCGGGCCCCCACATGCTCCCGGGCCGGCGCATGAGCTCCCGCTGGTCGAGGTTGAGCCGGCAGCACATGGCCCGGATGTCTCCGGGGTTCATGTTCGTGCCGATGTAGTTCTGGAAATACGGGATGCCGTACTTGGCCGTGGCGTCGAAAAGGAGCTTGGCCTGGGCCGAATCCCAGTCGAACTCGCGGCTGAGGTTGTAGGTCGGGATGGGGAAGGTGAAGACCCGGCCCTTCAGATCGCCCTCGATCATGATCTCGAGGAAGGCCCTGTTGATCCAGTCGACCTCCTGCTGGTAATCGCCGTAACAGGTGTCGAGCTCCACGCCGCCGACGACGGCTCTCTTGTTCTTCATATCCTCGGGGATGGTCCAATCGAAGGTCAGGTTGGAGAAGGGCGTCTGCCAGCCCCAGCGGCAGGGCACGTTGAGGCCGAAGATGAGCTTCTGCATGTCCTGCTTGACGGCTTCGTAGCTGAGGTGGTCGTGACGGACGAAGGGGGCGAGGAGAGTGTCGACGCTGGAGAAGGCCTGGGCGCCGGCGAATTCGGCCTGCATGGTGCCGATGTAGTTGACCATGTGGAGCGTCAGCGTGTCGAGGTGCTTGGCCGGGTTCGAGTGGACCTGGTTGGGGACGTGGCCGAAGCCCTTGCGGATGAGGTTCTCGAGGGACCAGCCGGCGCAGTAGCCGACGATGGGATAGCTCAGGTCGTGGATGTGGAACTCGCCCTCTTCGTGGGCCTTCTTGGCCCGCTCGGTATAGATATGGTTGAGGGCGAAGTTCGACAGGACCTCGCCGGAAACGCGGGCGTTGAGGCCGGCGAAGCTCTGGACGCCCTCGTTCGAGTTCTCGCGGATCTTCCAATCGGCGTTGCCGAGGTAGTCCTTGACCAGCCGCTCGAGGTTGATCCCGATCCTCTTGGCCTCGCGAATGCCCTTGTGCTTCTCGCGGTAGAGGATGTAGGATTTGGCGACGTCGTGGTAGCCCTGCTTCATGAGGACCATTTCGACGATATCCTGGATCTGTTCGACGGACGGGACTGTGTAGCCGCCGAACTTCTCCTCGATCATGAAACTGACGATGTCGGATGCGGTCTTGGCGATGGACTTGTCGGTGATGCCCTCCGACTGCATCGCCTTGGAGATGGCGCTGGTGATCTTGTCCTGGTTGAAATCCGCGACCGTTCCGTCCCGCTTCTTGATCCTGCCGACCGTGCTGACCATCTCTTGCCTCCTCCTTCTTCTCCGCAGCTCACAAGACTGGGAATTCCGCCGGCAACGTGTTAAAATCAACCCTTCCCGAAACCATGGCAATGCCAAAAGGCCTTTCGGCTATTATCCCATATCTTGTGGAGCCCTTCCGTGGAAAATACCAAATATTGTATTTTCCGAAGCGACTTTACACCTCCGTTTGGAGGCTTGTCAAGCCCTTTTCGGAGATTTCTTTAAGTTATTGAGGCGGCAATGAATATCATCGAGATCCGGACCAAAGCGCGGCAGGAATTCGTCGACCTGACGGCCGACGTCGAACGGATCGTGGCCGCGTCGGGCGTCGCGAGCGGGATTTGCGTCATCACGGCGCCCCACACGACGGCCGGCGTCACGGTCAACGAAAACGCCGACCCCGACGTGCGGGCCGACCTGGCCATGACCTTGAGGCGGATCGTGCCCGACGCGCTCCCCTACGCCCACGGCGAAGGGAACTCGCCGGCCCACGTCAAAGCGGCCCTCGCCGGCTCATCGGCCACGCTCATCGTCGAGGAAGGGCGTCTCCGGCTGGGCACGTGGCAGGGGATCTTTTTCTGCGAGTTCGACGGACCCCGGACCCGCCAGGCCTGGGTCCAGGTCCTCGGCTAGAGACGCAGCCCCAGCTTCTCGAGCTCCGCGGCCAGATCGGTATCCGGGAGATATTGGATCCCGGCCAGGCCTGCCTCGACAGCGCCCCTAACGTTCACCTCCATGTCGTCGATGAACACGCATTCGCAGGGGGCGCAGCCGGCGCGCCGCGCCGCTTCGGCGTAGATGGCCGGATCGGGTTTGAGCAGCTTGAGCTCGTAGGAGAGGACATAGTCGTCGAAGAACAGGATCTCGGGAAAACGCCGCCGGACGAAGCCGAACCGCTCAGGGTCGGTGTTCGACAGGAGGAGGGCCCGGTATCCGGCCGCTTTGGCGCGGGCAAGGACTTCGACCGCGGGGAGGTTCAGCGAGAAGATGTCGTTGTAGATATCGTAGAATTCTCCGTAGGGCATGTCCGCCCCGGCCAGGGCCATAACCCGGGCGTGGAAGCCGTCCGGCGCGATGACGCCGCCGTCGAAGCGGCGGATGAGCTCGAGGTCGCCGTGCACCGCAGCCTTGATGTCCGCGAAGGGCTTGCCGGAGCGGTCTGCGAGCTTGCGCAAAAAGACGTCGTTGTCGAACCAGAGAACGACGCGGCCCAGGTCGGAAATAACGGCTCGGATGATCGGCATCGAGGGCTCCCTATCGGATCGGTCGGAAGCGCTTTTATAGCAAAAACGGCGGCCCCGGGCAAATGGGCGGCGAATCTCATTGACATCGGCCCGTTCGCCCACTAGACTGGAGACATCTCATGTTCTCTTTATCAGGGCCGGACCGGCGGGGGGGAGGCTACGGGGCCGTCAAGAACGCGATCAGCAAGTAGATCCCGATAGACAGGAGGACCTATGCCTATGAAACGGACGACCCATCGCAGCTCCAAGGGCACCAAGCTCTACGCCGTCCGCGACGCCAAGGGGCGCTTCGTGGATATCCAAACCTACAAGCGCGCTCACGCCGCCGACATGCGACGCAAGAGCAAGGCCGAGATCGCCAAGAAGCCCTGACGGCCTGATCGCTCGGTATTTCCTGACCCGGAGGGGTCGATCCTCTCTCTGAGAGTCTGCCTTTCGGGTCTGTCTTTTTCCCGCGGCCCGGCTGCGCTCGATCGTCCGGATCGCTTCAGGCGATATCCGGGAGGTCATGCTCCCCGAGCCGGAGGGGGTACCGGCCGTATTCCCGGACGAGACCGATGACATACTCGTAATTCCGGGCTGAGATGTTGCCGGGTACCGAGTGGTCGGACTGGAAGATATACCCCCCGCCCTTGGCGGCGTTCAGCTTGGTCAGGACGACGCGCCGGAGCTCCTCCTCCGATCCCTGGGCCCAGGTCATGACATCCATGTTGCCGCAGAAGGCGATCCGGTGGCCGTACTCCCTCCTCAGGGCGACGACGTCCAACCCGGCCTTGGCCTCGAGAGGGTTATAAGCGTCGACGCCGATCTCGATAAAATCGCCGAAGATCGGCCGGACGTTGCCGCAGCCGTGATAGATCACGGGCAGACGGTTGGCGTGACAGAGGTCGACAAGGGCCTTGACGACCGGCTTGAAGTGCTTCCGCCAATAGCCCGGCGAGAAAAAGAGGCTCTTGCGGTAGGCCACGTCCCCCCAGATGACCATGCCGTCGAGAAGGCCGTCCGCGGCCCGGATCTGGGCCCGGGCCAGCCCCAAAACGAACTCGCCGAGCCGCTCGACAAAGCGCCCGATCTCGTCGGGGTAGAGCCCGATCCAGAGCATGACGTTCTCGAGCCCGATGATGCGCCAGAGCATCTCCTGGGCCTCGCAGACGCTGCCGTAGACGGGGATATCCGGGTGAAGCATCCGGACGGTCTCGACCCACGGCGGCGAATCGCGGGCGAATCCGTCCCCCACGCCTGCGATCTGGTTATCGCCCGCCGCGAAGTAGCGCCTGTCGTCCAGGGGGTCATCGAACCGGAAGGCCTCCATCTTCTCGATCGTGTTCGTATCGAACTCGAGGAACGCCGGCATCGGGTCCGCGAAGTTCTTCCGGATCACCGCCTCGAACCCGGTCCGCACGATCACGTGGTCGCCTGTCTCCTCGAGCGTCTCGAATGGCCGGACGTGGGGGTCCATGTTCGGGGTGGTGACCGTCCAGTCGAGGTCGTAGTATTTGTAGATGTCCGTGCCGGAGGGAAGGCCCAGCTCCCTGCGCCAGCGGCCGAGGAAGCTGCCCCAGAAGAAATCGCTGACCGGGACGCGATCCGCCTCCCGGTGATGAAGGGTCCGGTCCATCCGGTCGAGCTTGGCGAGGGCCTTGGCCGAGCGCTCCATGCATCCGTCCCGGCTCAATCGGTGTGGAAGACCTCTTCCGTCGGGGCCCACCACTCGCCTTCGGGCCGGTCCGGAAGGGGGTCCTGCAGGGGCATCATGATCTTCCACCACTCCTGCGTCTTGGGGTCCGCGGCCATCCGGGCCATATCGGCGGCGTAATCGGCGCCGTGGTACTCGAAATAAGCGAAGAGCAGGCCCTTCCAATGGAAGATCGAGTAGTTGTGGATGTGGCACCGGCGGATCGTCTCCAGCACCTCGGGCCAAACCTTGGCATGGTAGGCTTTGTACTCTTCGATCTTCTCCGGCTTGACCCGGATGAGCTGGCCGTATCTTCGCATCTTCGATACCTCCGAGATCCGGCCGCCGCTTTGTCCCGGGGACGGACCCTCAAAAAAAGGGACTCGGCTAGGCTTTCGCCTTCTGCGGCGCTTCGAGCACGCCGCCCTCGCGCCGGTCGGCCCGTTTCAGCAGGAGCGCGAACGTCAGCCCGACCAGGCCCAGGCTGGCGAACATGATCTGGCTCGCAACGTAATCGCCCGTCTTGTCCCGCAGAAGGCCGTTGAGGAACGGGAATAGCCCCAGGCCGATGTTCTGGATGGCTGTCATCAACCCGAAGGCCGTCCCGACCCGATCCGGCCGGATGATGAGCGGCACGGACGGCCACAGGGCCGCCGGGACGAGGACGAAGGCGAAGCCGAGGAGGATCATCGGGTAGGCGGGATAGATCTTCGTCAGGCCCATGGCCAGATGGCAGGGGATGAGAAGGAGCGAGCCGGCGATCATGAAGGTCGTCCTCTTCCCCACCCGGTCGACGAGGCGCCCGGCGAAAGGGGCCAGGATCATCGAGGCGAAGATGATGATGCTCGTGACGCCGCCGGCCGTGCTGAAGATATGGAGGAAGTTGTTGAAGACCTGAGCCAGGAAGCTCCCCGCCGACTCGGCCGACCGGACGATGCCCCACTTGGTGTTGAAGAAGTCCGTCGACAGGCTCTGGAAGGGGAAGATGGCCGCATAGAACGTGAAGCAGAGCCCGGTGACGAACCAGAAGGTCGGCTTGAACGCCTTGACGTCCTTGAAGACGATCTTGTCGCCGGCGCTCTCGTTGCGAAGGTTGAGGACCTTCTCGCCCCGCTTGTCCAAGATGATGTAGAAGATGTTGCCGACGAGCGACACGACGCACGCGCCGGCCGCGAAAAGGAGGGCGTTGCGGAAGCTGCCGAAATACTTCGTGATGAGCTCGCCGTTGTTGAGAGCGAAGAGCGAGCCGAGGCGGCTCACGGTCAGGGCCACGCCGAAGGACAGCGCCAGCTCCTTGTTCTTGAACCAGCGGGCCAGCATGGCGCTCTGGGCGACGACCAGCGGCTCGGAGCCGGCGCCGAAGATGAACCGGCCGACGAACATCAAGGGGATGCTCTTGGCCTGCCAGACGATGACCGCGCCCGTGAGGACGAGCACGGAAAAGATGATGCCGGCCTTGCGCGTCCCCAGCCGGTCGATGAGGACGCCGGCGAAGAGGAGGACCAGAATGGCGGCGATGCTGTACATCGTGTTGAACGCCCCGACGGTGGCCCGGCTGGCGTTGAGGCCTTCGATGAGCGACGGGGCGATGGCCCCGATGATGTCGTAGGCGAAATAGCTCCCGAACGTCAGGGAGGAGATGAAGAGGAGGTTCACGAACCGGTAGATGGGCCGGGTCGGATGGAAGAAGCCGACCGGCGCGTCAGCTTGAGCGTTGGTCATGGGCGGATCCTCCGGTCTCGCGGCGATGGGGTCAACCGAGCCCCTATCTTCCGGAATCCTGCGGAAATAATCAAGCGGCTTTATCCGGCGCCCCGGCTGCTGATATAATCCTCACGGCACGAAAAGGACCCGTCCATGACATCACCGAATCCTGACATCCGTATCGTCAACCCCGGGCGCCTGGAGCCGGGGCTCGCCCGGGGCCTCGCGGCCCTCGAAAAGGACGGCATCGTCCGGCGAATCTGGGAGCGGGACCCGACGGTCTGGAGGCCCGATGGCCTGGAGATCTCCGGCCGGCTCGGCTGGCTCGCCTCTCCCGAAAACGCCGCCGGGATGGTCCCTGATCTCGAGGCCTTCGCGGTCTCGGTCCGCGGCCAGGGCCTGACCCGGGCAGTCGTCCTGGGCATGGGAGGTTCGAGCCTCGCTCCCGAGGTCTACGCGCGGCTGTTCCCGACGGGGCCGGGCTCGCTCGAGCTCGACGTGCTCGACACGACCGAGCCCGGGACGGTGGCCGCGGCGGGGGCGCGCTTCGCTCCGGACAAGACGCTGTTCGTCGTCTCCTCAAAATCGGGGACGACCGCCGAAGTCCTCTCCCTGCTGTCCTATTTCTACGACCGGGTCCGGATGGCGCTCGGGACGGGGCACGCGGGCGGCCGGTTCGTCGCCGTCACCGACCCGGGAACGCCGCTCGAGGCGCTGGCCCGCGAGCTCAGGTTCCGGCGCACGTTCGCCGGCCAGCCCGACATCGGCGGCCGGTTCTCCGCCCTGTCAGCCTTCGGCCTCGTGCCCGCCGTGCTCAAGGGCATCGACCTCGGCCGTCTTCTCGGCCCGGCCCGGGCTATGGCGGGCGCGTGCCGGGTCGAGCGTGCCGCCGACAATCCAGGGGCCCTGCTGGGCGCGATCCTGGGAACGGCGGCCGTTGAGGGCATGGACAAGCTGACGCTCCTCTTGCCGCAGCGGCTCAGGCCGCTGGCGGGCTGGCTCGAACAGCTCGTCGCCGAGAGCACGGGCAAGGAAGGCCGGGGCATCGTGCCCGTCGTCGAAGACAGGCCCGGGCCGGCCGGCAGCTACGGGGCCGACCGCCTGTTCATCGAGATCGGCGTTCCGGAAGGGCCCCGCTCGCCCGAAGGGTCGGGCTCGCCCCTCATTCGGCTCGCGTTCGACGATCCCTACGACCTGGCCGGGCATTTTTTCCAATGGGAGTTCGCCACGGCCGTCGCTGGCCGGTTCCTGGGCGTCAATCCCTTCGACCAGCCCGACGTCGAAGCGACGAAGAAGCGGACCGGCGAGGTCCTGGCCTCCGGCGGCGGGAGTCTGAGCTCCGCCGCGGCGGCGGACTCTCCCGTCTTCGCCGGAGGCCTGAGGATCGAGCGGCAGGACCCGGACGAAACCGCGGGCGCCGCGGTGACCCGGTTCCTGGACAGCCGCCGCGAAGGGGACTATATCGCCCTGCTGGCCTATCTCCCCAGGACCGGGGCCATAGAGGGCCTTTTATCGGGCCTCGCGTCCGGCCTTCGCTTCATGACGGGCCTCCCCGTCACAGTCGGGTTCGGCCCGCGCTATCTCCACTCGACCGGCCAGCTCCACAAGGGCGACGGGAACCGGGGCCTGTTCCTGATGCTGGTGGCGGCAGGGCTTCCGCAGGTCGGCATCCCGGCCGTGTCGGGCATCAAGCGGCCGGCGGAGGATTTCGGCGGGCTGTTCCGGGCCCAGGCGAAAGGGGACGCGCTGGCTTTGAAGGAAAAGGGGCGGAGGGTCCTTGCGGTCGAGGTCGCCAGCCCTTTCGAAGCCGGGATCGCTTCGCTTTCGTCCTTCCTCGGATAAAAAAAAGGGACGGCCCCGAAGGGCCGTCCCGGTCATTTCAGAACGATCGCCCGATCAGAAGAGTCCGGCGCCGACGACGTCGGCGTGGAAGATCTCCTTGGTCCGGGTGCGGTCACGCCTGTCGACGGAATCCTTGACGTTGACATAGAACCAGAACGTGTCGAACAGCCGCAGCTTCTGGATGTAGTAATTCGCGTAGGTGCTGATGGAGTCGACGACGATCTTGGCCATTTCACGGCCCTTGTCATCGGTGAGAACGATCCAGTCGACATCACCCTTCTGGAGCTTGCCGTAGACCTTGGCCTGCCCCTTGCCTTCCCATTCCTCGGGTTTGGCGACGCCGGTGATGGCCAGCGCCGGGACGGCCTCGCGGACTTTCATCTCGATGAAGTCCTCGGCCTGGAAATCCTGGCTGCGCGTGTAGATGGCCTGGCCGCCGGATTCAACGGTGTCGGCGAGAAAGACGGGCGGATGTTCGGGAAGAAGGTTGCCCTTGACCTTGATCGTCTTGCCCATGAGCGTTGCGGCGTCGAAGCCGGGGAGAACGATGTCGAAGCCCATGGCGGTCGACAGGTACATGTACCGGCCGAGGGCCGCGCGGACCGTGCCTTCGAACTCGGTCACGGCCTTCATCTCTTTGGCAGCGGGAGTCTCGGCCGTTTTCTTCTGACAGGCCATTGTGGAGGCCAGGCCGGCCAGGAGGACCAGGCTAAGGATCAGGATACCGATTTTCTTGGTGGAACGCATCGGGACTACCTCCATATGTCAAGAGAATGCCCGGGAATATCCTCCCCGAACGAGAGGTAGTTTATACCACCGCGACCTCCAAAAGTAAAGAAAAAAGGTTCTTCTCCAAATTCCGAAAGCTCCTCCCTCCGGCTTTGCTCGGGATATGCCTCTAGCTCCCCGGCCCCCCGGCGGCGGGAAGCGGACTCTGGGAAGCGACCCGGCAGAAGGACGGCGGAGAATACACGAAGCCGGACTTCTGCGAAATATCGGAAAAGAACTCTTTCTTGAGTCTCTCCCAGCACCGCCCCTCCGAGTCGCTCCGGGGCGGCGCTGATGGTCGCTTCGAAAACTCCGCTCCCTGCCGGTCCCCCCTCCACGGACGGGGATCTTCGAGGCAACATCCCTCGCCGCCTCAAGGGAGTCCCCGAAAAGGGAGAAGAACCAAAAGAAACGGCCGGGGGAAGGGCCCCCGGCCGGTGGGGAACGAAATAAGCGCCTCCTTCGTCACTTCCTCCGGGCGCTGCCGGATTTGGACGAGGAGCCCGATGACTTCGAGGACGAGGAGCTCGAACGGCCCGACGAGCTGGAGCGGCCGGAAGAGGAGGAGCCGCCGGACCTCACGGAGCCGGACGAACGGCTCGAGGAGCCGCCGCCGGACCGCGGGGAGCTATAGGAACGGCCGGAAGATCCGCTCGAGCGGGGGGCGCTATAGGAGCGGCCGGAGGACGGGCTCGACGACCGCGGCGCGGCGACCGAACGGCCGGACGAGCCGCTCGACCTGGACGGGGCGGAGTAGGTGCTTCGCGCCCGGGACGACGAGGACGATCCCGAGCGGGACGGCGAGGAATAGGTGCTGCGGGGCTGGGACGATGTCCGGGCGCCGGAGGAGCCGGGGCGGGAATACGTCGGGGAGCTCGAACGGGTGGACGAGGACGGACGGGAGAGCCCGGACGATGACCGCGAGGAGGAAGGCGTGCTCAGCTGCGCCGGCGGACGGGAGATCGTTCGGCTCGAGGAGTAGGTGCGACTTTGAGACCTCCCGGAGGAGGGATCGGAAGACCGCTCCGACCCGGACCGGACGGTCCGGGTCGTGGGGGCGGTCCGCTCGCCCTTGTCGGACGAGCCTTGCCGCGTGGTCGAGGGCGAGCTCTTGACGGTCCGCTGCGGCTCGCGGACGGTCGCGGTCCTCGAAGACCCGGATGACTGCCCCTGAGAGCGGGTGACCCGGGCCGTGTTGTCCCCGCTTCGGGCTTCATTCCTGCGATTGGGCGAAGCGACAGAGGCCCGGCGGCTGTTGGCGGCGCCGGACTCATCGCGGTTGCCGGAGAGGCGCTGGCTCGGGTAGGACCGGATAGCCCGGCTGCCCGAGGCATCGCCCCGGACGGACGGACGGGTGACGGCGGTCCGATCGCCCTGCGTTAGGGAACCGTCCCGCCCTCTTGTCCGCAGCGCCTGGCTTTCGCTGGCCGGTCTCGTCCGGGGCGAAGCCAGCGAATGGGAGGGCGCCAATGACTTCACCTGGCTCCGGCCGCCGGGCCGGTCTGTCAGGGCCCGCCGGGCGGCGATGGCCTGGGGTTGAGCGTTGTCCACTCTCGGACGGATCGAGGGCTGCTGAGCCCTGAGCTCGACCCGGCCGATGCGGTCGAGATCGGTGGCGCCGAGGCGGCGGCGGCCGATGTCGGAGGACTGGAGATGGTCGCGGCGGACCACCGTCATGGCCCGGTTGTGGGCCGAGAACCAGCGGTCGTCGTATCGGTCATAGAAGCGGTTGTTGTAGAGGTAGCCGGGACGGTTGTACCAGGTGAGGGGGCACCAGCCGACGTTGTCCCGGTCCCACCACCAATGCACCCAGGCCGGTCCCCAATGGCTCCGGGGGATCCAGTACCAGCCGAGCCCGAAGCGCCAGTTCCAGCGGCCGTAGTGATAGACCGGCCAGCCCCAGGACTCGGAGGAGACCCAGTTCCAGCCGATGACGGGGTACCAGACCCAGCGGCCGTAGGAATAGGGCCGCCAATCGTCGTAATAGGACACGTTCGGGACCCAGACATTGCCGTAGGGCTGTTCGTAGACCCAATGGCCGTTGTCATCGAGCTCCTCTTCGTACTCCTCCATTTCGGACGGGAGGTACTGCCGGTCGCTGCGTGCGGAGAATTGGGCGTCCCGGCCGTTGTTCCAATCGTCGAAAGCGTCGCCGCGGGACTGCCCGTAGGCGGGATCGCCGAGGAGCCGGCCGTCGGCGGCCGTCACGGTCTCCTGGGCATGGATGAGGACGGAGCCGTCCTCGGCCGCGGCTTCCAAGCTGCCTTCACGGACGAAGACCTGGGTCTCGCGCTCGAGCCTGACATCGAACCGGTAAAGGCCCTCTTCGAGGACGTAGAACGACGCGTCGGGGGTATGGATCTCGATGCCCTTGTCGAGGGCGAGCTGGGCCACCCGGAAATAGGCGCTGCCTTCCGTGAGGTGGATCTTGATGCGCTCCTCCCCTTCAGTGGGGAGGACGGCGAATTCGACCTTGGTGTTATCACCGAGGCGGAGGTAATTCCGCCGGCCGAAGTGGATCTCGGCCTGGCCGCTTTCGGTCCCGAGCTTGTCCCCTTGGACCAGGGCAAGGTTGACCTCGCCCTTTTCGTAGCCCAGGTCCGCTGTCCGCTGGACGAACACCGAGCCGCTGACATAGGACAGGCGGGCAAAACTGTAAGGGTAGAATCCCTCGTCCTGGGCCATGAGGCCGAGGGGGATCAAAACGATGAGGCCGATCGCCAGGAGCGAAGCCTTTGTCATCATCTTGTTCATCGTCTTTCTCCTTCCGCCTCCTATCCTAAGCAACTATCGTGCCATACCCTTCCCCAGGGGGACGACAGGGAGGGCGTCCTATTATTAGGACAATAACTTGCGGATTGTCCCCGGAGGGAACTGCCCCGCAAACGGGGCCGGCACGACGGCCGGAGGCAGAACTTGGCGGAAGAGGGATCTATTCTCTCTTGTGGCGGAGGCGGTCGAGCGTGACCGCAATGATGATGATGGCCCCGATGATGATCTCCTGGATGTAGTTCGGCCAGCCCATCATCGTGCAGCCATTGCGGAGGAAGGACATGATCAGGACGCCGACCATGGTGCCGAGGATGCTGCCTTCACCGCCGTTCAGGCTGCCGCCGCCGATGACGACCGCGGCGATGATGTCGAGCTCGAGACCCACGGCCACGGTCGGGTCCCCGACCGTAAGGCGGGAGAACTCCATGACCCCGCTCAGGCCGCAGAAGAGCCCCGAGATCGTGTAAACGAGGATCTTGGTCCGGTCCGTCCGGATGCCGCACAGCCGGGCCGTCGCCTCGTTCGAGCCGACGGCGAAGATGTGGCGGCCGAAGACCGTGTATTTCAGCAGCACGGCCAGGGCGACGGCGAAAAGGATGACGATCCAGATGCCGGGCGCGATGAGGAGCCACGACGGTCTCGGGCTCTTGGCCATGAGCTCGTTGACCCAGGTCATGGGCGCGTCGATCTTCTGATTGCCGGCGATCCATTTGGCCGCCCCTCGGGCGATGCCCATCATCCCCATGGTCACGATGAACGGGACGAGCCGGAGCCGCGTCACAAGGCCGCCGTTGGCCATCCCGACGAGGCCGCCGGTAAGGACCCCGAGGAGGACGGCGACGAGCGGCGCGGCGCCGGCGTTGACGGCGTAGGCCGCGATGACGCTCGACAGGGCGATGTTGGAGGCCGCGGAGAGGTCGATGCCGCCGGCGATGATGATGAGGGTCATGCCGAGGGCGCCCAGGGCCACGATGACCGACTGGGTCGCGACGCTCTTGAAATTGGCGAACCTCAGGAAGCGGCCCTGGACCTCGGGGATCAGGGAGAACAGGGCGATGACGAGAACGAGGCCGATGAACGGGCCGAAGATGTTGAGGGCTTTGCCCAGGCTGGGACGGCGTTGACGGCTCATTCCGCATTCCTTTGATCCGGGTGTTGCTCTCGCGAGCTCCGGCCCACCGTGGCCGCGGCCATCAGGTCAGCGGCGGTCCACTCGGCCGTCGGCCTCGATTCGACGAGGAGGCCCCGGTGGAAGACGACGATGCGGTCGCAGATGCCGAGGAGCTCGGGGAGATAGGAGCTGACGAACAGGACGGCTTTCCCCTCGCGGGCCAGCCCGCCGATCCACTCGTAGATCTGGCTTTTGCTCACGACGTCGATGCCGCGCGTCGGCTCGTCGAGGAGGAGGACCGTTGCTTTCTGGTGGAGCAGCCGGGCCAGGGCGACCTTTTGCTGGTTCCCGCCGGACAGGTCGCCGACCCTCTGCCCGGGGCCCTTGGCCTTGATCTTGAGCTCCCCGATGAGGCCGGCGACGGCGCGGCGCTGCCGGGCCGGACTGAGGAGGCCGCGGCGCCGGTAGGGGGCCAGGTCGCTCAGGGTCATGTTATCGGCGACGGACAGGGACAGGGCCAGCCCCTCCCCCTGCCGGTCCTCGCTGAGGAGTCCGAGGCCGCGCCGGATCCGCGTCCACGGCCGGCGTCCGGCGAGGCCGGCGCCGGAGACGACGAGAGTGCCGCCCTCGACCTCGTCGAGCCCGAAGAGGGCCCGCAGCATCTCGGTCCGGCCGGAGCCGATGAGGCCGGCGACACCCAGGATCTCGCCCTTCGAAAGGGTCAGAGTGACGGGCGCGGTCATCCGCGTCCCTTTCAGGTCCTTGACGGCGAGGACCGTCCCTCCGACGGCGTGATCGACCCGCGGAAAGAGCTGGGTGAACTTCTGGCCGACCATGAGCTGGATGAGGTCCTCGAGGGACGCCCCCTCCATCTTCCCGGCGCCGACGCTCCGGCCGTCCCGCAGGACCGTGTACGAGTCGGCCACCCGCTGGACCTCCTCGAGGAAATGGCTGATGTAGACGATGCTGACGTCCTGGCCCTTGAGCCCGCGGATGATCTCGAACAGGCGCTGGCTGTCTTCCTGGCTGAGCGAGCTCGTCGGCTCGTCCATGACCAGGATGCGGGACTTGTTGGACAGCGCCCGGGCGATCTCGACGAGCTGCTTGGCCCCGACGCTCAGCCGGCCGACCGGGACGTCCGGCGAGATCTCGGGATGGCGGACGAGATCGAGGACCTCGCGGACCTTGCGCTCCATGGCCTTGCGGTCGAGCCAGCCGGCGGTGTCGAGCTCGCGGCCGAGCATGATGTTCTCCGCGACCGTGAGGTGCGGGGCCAGGGTCAGCTCCTGGTAGATCATGGAAACGCCGCAGCGCAGGCCGTCGAGCGGCCCGGACGGGGCGTAGGGCCGGCCGTCGATCTCCATCGTGCCGGCGTCCGGTGCGATGGCCCCGCTCAGGATCTTCATCATCGTGCTCTTGCCGGCGCCGTTCTCGCCGATGAGGGCGTGGACATCGCCCCGGCCGAGCTCGAAGGTGACGTCGTCGAGGGCCCGCGTCGCGCCGAAGCTCTTGCTGACGCCGGCCATGCGGAGGACCGGCGGCGCGGCGGGGGCGTCTTTCATCAGTCCTTGATCTGGGTGAGATCGGGCGAGATGAGGGCCCGGATCTCGGGAGCATCCATGTTGTCCCTGGTGGCCAGGACGACGCCGGTGTCGATGACCTTCTCGACGGGTTCGCCGCGGAGATGGGCCACGACGGTCTTGACGCCGAGATAGCCCATCATGTCCGGGTTCTGGATGACCAGGCCCTGGATGTCGCCGTCCCGGAGCCCCTGAACGAGCTTGGGCGAGCTGTCGAAGCCGACGAAGACGATCTTGCCGGCGAGGCGGGATTCCTGGAGGGCCCGGAGCGTCCCGAATGTGCTCGATTCGTTCGGCGCGAAGACGCCGTCGACGTCGGGGAAGCGGCTGATGAGGTTCTCGGCCAGCTGATAGGCCGTTTCCGTCGTCGCCCCCGCATACTGGTCCTTGACGAGGAGAACGATGCCGGGGAACTCCGCCGTGACGGTATCATAGAAACCGGCCTCGCGCTGCACGGTGCTGGCCGACCCTTCCTGGTAGCGGATGAGGAAGATCCGGCCCCGGCCTTTGAGGAGCTCGCCGAGCCGCCGGGCGGCCAGGACGCCGCCCTTGTAGTTGTCCGTGGCGACATAGCTCACGAAATCGCTGCCCTGCAGGGAGGAATCGATGATGACGACCGGGATCTTCTCGCGCACGGCGTCCTGGACCGGACGCATGAGGGCCCGGTCGTCGAGCGGGGCGAGGACGATGCCGTCGACGCCGGCGCTGATGAAGTCCTCGACGACCGTGATCTGCTGGGCCCGGTCGTCCTCTTTCTGCGGGCCCTTCCAGATGATGTCGACGCCGAGCTCGACGGCGGCGCGGGCGGCGCCGGCGTGGATCGACTTCCAGAATTCGTGGGTCGTGCCCTTGGGGATGACGGCGACGCGCAGGGTCCGGTTCCCCTGCTGCGGGCCGGAGGCGTCGGAGGACTTCTTTCCGCCGCAGGCCGCGAAGACGAGGGCTGCGGACAGACCGAGGGTCAGGGCCTTGGATGCGAGGGGTTTCATGGCCTCAGTATACTCAGAAGGACGGGGACGGTCAAAAAGGCCGCCGAAAAAAATAGAGGGGAACCGCCTCCGGGGAAGGCCGCGAAGGTGGTTCCCCGCCCATGCCGGGAACCGGGGCCCCCGGCCGCGATTTCGCCCTGGGTAAAAGCCTTACTTCTTCTTGAGGATGGGCATCCCGGTCTTGGTCGTCTCCTGGACCATGTAGGCGGCGGGAACCGCATCCAGGGCGCCGGGCCGCACATCGCGGGCGAAGAAATAGATCATCTGCTTCCGGCCGCCCTTCAGGAGGACCTCCTTCGAGTGCAGGAAGTAGCTGACGCCTTTTGAGTTCTTGAATTCATAAGCCATGTCTATGACCTCCGTAAGAAATTATGGACATTATCTGCCGTGACTCGACGCTGAGTCCCCTGTGAAATGATACAACACCTCTCGATCTGGTTCCACTATTATTCAAAATCCCCCCTGATGTCAAGACCGGAGCCGGGGGCGGACCGGCCGCATGTCACTGGATGAAGTTGACCGAGGGCGGCAAGTCCGAAGGGATGATCGTCCCGTAGGCGTCCTCGTAGCGCTTGATGTTGGCCTGCAAAGCCTCGAGGAAGCGCTTGGCGTGCGCCGGGCTGACGATGATGCGGGAGACGAGCTTGCCGAATGGCCCGTCGGGGAAGAGGAAGGCGAAATCGAACAGGAACTCCTCCCGCGAATGGCGGATGGCGGCCAGGCTGGCATACTGGCCGAGCGCGACCGATTCGTCGACCTTGATCTCGACCTTCTTCGGGTCCGTCTTCTGGTCCATGCTCCCTCCCGGGCTCCGGATTTCCTCTCCATTCTGAGGTGAATGAACAAGAAAATCAATAGGTTGGAGCCGCCGAAAAAAAAGAACAGAAAATGAAGGAAAAAGACTTTACAAAGGTCGGACCGGTGCTATAATACTAATGGCTTTCTTGCGCGGGCTGGAGAAAGCCCCCACCTTTTTGGTTCCCATCATCAACCCCCCTTTTGCTGACAACAGCCCGCACTTCAAACCCCAGGCCCCGGGGCCTGGTATATTAAATATCTGGGACGATAAACGGGGGGAAACCGTGCCGCGGCGGCGGATAACGCCGTAACGCCTCGCTCGACGGCGCTGATCCCGGCCGGCGTCAATCCGCGTAATAAAGGACCGTTCTAAGGACGGCGGCCTCGCAGACCTTGCAGAACGGCTTCGTGCCTTTGGTGAACATCAGGCAGTCGAGCTCGGGCCGGTAGAGCCCTTTGGCCGCATAGCCGGCTCCTTCGAAGGCGCCGACCTGGCCCCAGAACTTGCTGGCCTTCAGGAACGCGTCGACCTTCCCGGCGTGCTCGCGCGACAGCCGCTCGGACTCCTCCTCGGCCTGGGCGACGTCGGCCGCGGCCGCCCCTTCCCTCTTCATCCGGGCGATCTTCCCGTTCACCTCGGCGCGGATCTTCTGGTAGGCGTTGTCCATCTCGTCGAACTCGGCCTTCTCCCAGAGCGTCGGGATGGCGGTGCCGGGGGTCGTGAGGTTCTTCCACTTGAGCTTGGCCGGATCGAGAAGGGCGGTGATATTGGCTTCCGCCGGCTCGACGCCGGCGGGATAGAATTCGTTGTAGGCGACCTGGGACGTGTAATACTCGTCGGCCAACCCGGCGAAGGAATGCCCGAATTCGTGGAGGAAGAGGTACTCGTACCACTGGTTGTCGGTCGTGAACGTGCAGTAGAGGTTGTAGATCCCGCCGCCGCCATAGCGCTTGTGGTTGACCATGATGGTGAGGGCGTCGTAGGGGGCGTGGGCGGCGATGTCGCGGAGGCTCTTGTTGTCCTCGGTCAGCAGGTAGCGCTCGGAACCGAGCGAGTCGAAGGTCGTTCCGAGGGCGGTCGATTTGAACGAGCCGTGGCTCGGTTCGTCGCAGCCGCTTTCCGCCGAAGCCTTGAAGACGCCGGTGATATTGAACTTATCCCGGTGGGACTTGTAAGGCTCGAGCTTGAAGAAGACCGCGGTGAAGCGGTCAAGGTCGGTTTTGAACTTCTCTTCCTCCTCCGCCGTGTAGCCCTCGGCGACGACGGCGACGTCGACCTTGCGCCGGGGCTCGCCGGACTTGAGGACTTCGAAGACCCGGACGCCGGGGACGAGCCGCTCGCGGATGACGGACTCGGCCGCCGGATCGATCGCCTGGCTGAACAGGACCTTCCAGGCGTTCTGCCGGTCCCGGGCCTCGACGGTGAAGCGGACCGGCTTCTTCGGATACGGCAGGAGGGCGGATTCATGATAGGTCCGGCGCACGCCCTTCAGAGCCGCATCGGAGGTCTTGTACTCGCCGAAATAGCAGTCAAAGCCCTTGCTGAAGAGGAGCGTGCCGCTCGCGTCGTCGTAGATCTTGACCATATACCGGCCGAGCTCGAAGGGGTCGATGAGATGGGCGCGGCTGCCGGCCCAGGGGCCTTGATCGTAGACCTGGTCCAGGGCGAAGGTCTCCTCGGCGGAGTGCCCGGCGTGAAAATAATCGACGCGCATGGTCCGATCGACGAACCAGGCGTCGAAAGAGGGCCCTTTCTGGGCCCGGGCGCAGCCGGCGATGGCGGCCGCCAGGACGGCGATCACGAGCAGACGCTTCATGGGTCCCTCCCTCAGGACGGCCGGACGATCCGCCCGGCGGTCTCCTTGATGATCTTGAATGCGGCGGCGGCAGTGATGGCCGCTGTGTCGCGCGACGGGTTCAGCTCGACGATGTCCAGGCCGACGATCCGGCCCTTGAGCGATTGGATGATCTGGATGGCCTGGCGGGTCGAGAGCCCGCCGGGCTCGTGATGGGACACGCCCGGGGCGAAGGCCGGATCGAGCGCGTCCATATCAAAGGAGATATAGACCGGGTTGGCGAAGCGGAGATGGAGGGGGTCCTGGATGTCCTTCATCTCGACCATCCGGACGCCGCCCTTGAGGGCCTTGGCCCGGTGGGCCGCGGTGATGGCCCGGACCCCGACCTGGATGACGCTCGCCGCCAGGCCGTCCTCGAGGATACGGGCGAACGGACAGGCATGCGACAGGCGGTCGCCGTAGAGGTCCTCGTAGAGGTCCGGGTGGGCATCGAAATGGAGGATGTCAAGGGGCTTGTATGTGCGGGCGAAGGCCTTGAGCACGGGATAGGTGATGGAATGGTCGCCGCCGATGATGACGGGCACAGCGCCCTTATCGAGGATCGCAGCCACGGCCTTCTCCGTCAGGGCGAACGACTTGTCCGGGTCGCCGGAGGTATCGACGTCTCCGAGGTCGACCATGACCGTGTCCGCTTCGAGATCGACGCCGAGCTCGGTGTAGCCGCAGTAGCACTTGCCCGTAGAGACCGACCGGACGGCGGCCGGGCCGCCGGCGGCGCCCCGGAGATAGCTCGATTTCTCGTCGAAGGGGACGCCCAGGATGGCGATCTTGTAGTCGGGATTCTCGGAAAGCGGCTTCGCGGCCCCGCCGAAATCGGACATCGTCGACCTCCTCGGATGATGACGTTCGTCCGATTATACCCGAATCCAGACTCTTCCCCAAGACGGTCGAGGGGAAGAAGAGGACGAGAAAGAACGGGGGGAGAAGGATCCTCCTTCTCCCTTTTCACAACCTTGGCACCGCCTCTTTCGAGGCCGTCGCACCCTCACGGATGCGACCGGGGCCAGAATCCCATGGGGGGCCCCGGGGGTCAATCGCCGGACGGGGTGATTGCCGCGATGAGAAAACCGGCTTTTTCTCACCCGTAAAGGCCCCCCCGTCTTCATCCGGGTCATGCTCCTGGAGAACGCCCGGAGGATCAAGGGTGTCGCCTGGCCCCGGCGCGGTTGACTTGGCGCCGGGGTTCCGTAGAATAAGGGGGATGGCCGACGCGATCAGGATCGAGGACCTCCGGAAGAGATTCCGGATCGGTTTCATTCCCAAGACCCGCGAGATCCTGAAGGGCATCACCTTCTCGGTTCGCGAGGGAGAGACCTTCGGCTATCTCGGACCGAACGGCGCCGGGAAGACGACGACCATCAAGTGCCTCCTCGGCCTCATCCATCCCGACGCCGGGTCGATCAGGATCTTCGGCCGGCCCTCTTCCCAACCCCGTTCCCGCGAGGCCCTCGGTTTTCTGCCGGAGAACCCCTATTTCTACGACTACCTCACGGCCCGGGAATTCCTGGCCTTCACGGCCGACTTGTTCGGGCTCGGCCGGGCCGAGAAGGACGAGCGCATCGCCGGGCTCCTCAAGCTCGTCGGCCTCGAGCGGGCCGCGGACCTGCCTCTCCGGAAGTATTCGCGGGGCATGCTCCAGCGGGCCGGGCTGGCCCAGGCCCTCATCAACGACCCCAAGCTCGTCGTCCTCGACGAGCCCTTGGGCGGCATGGACCCCCTCGGCCGCAAGGAGATCCGGGACATCATCGTCCGCTTCAAGGACGAGGGCAAGACCGTCTTCTTCACCTCGCACATCCTCCAGGACATCGAGATGATCTGCGACCGCGTGGCCATCATCGTCGGCGGCCGCATCGTCAAGGAGGGCGGCCTCCGCGACCTCGTCTCGGAGAAGGTCCTGTTCACGGAGGTGACCGTTTCAGGGCTGCCGCCGCAGGCGTTCGAGGGGTTGGGCGAGAGCGTCTCGACGCGGGACGACCGGGTCCTGCTCAGGGTCTACGACGAGGCCTGCGTCGACGAGGTCGTCGGCCTCGTCCACGACCGCAAAGGGCGGCTCATCTCCCTCAGCCCGCGGACGGAAACCCTCGAGGACATCTTCGTCGACACGGTGACGCGGACATGAAGATCGGAGCCATCGCCGGGATCACCTTCAAGGAGGCCAAGCGCGACCGCGTCCTCTACCTTCTCTTCTTCTTCGCGGCCCTCGGCATCGCCGCTTCCCGGGTCCTGGCCATCCTCACCGTCGGCGACCGGGTCAAGATCATCAAGGACGTCGGCCTGGGCTCGATCTCCATCTTCGGCATCCTCATGGCCATCCTCATCGGCACGGGCCTCGTCTACAAGGAGATCGACAAGAAGACGATCTTCACCCTGCTCGCCAAGCCCCTCCACCGGGCCGAGTTCATCCTGGGCAAGTTCCTCGGCCTCGTTCTGACGCTCTTCGTCATGACCGCGGCCATGACCCTCATTTTCCTGGCCATCGTCTACGCCCACACGCTCAAGATCGAGGGCGGCCTCCTCGTGGCGGTCGCCTACATCTTTATCGAGCTCGTCCTCATCACCGCGGTGGCCGTCCTTTTCTCGTCGTTCTCGACGCCCATCCTGAGCTCGCTCTTCGCCTTGGCCTTCACCCTCATCGGCCACCTTTCCTGGGGGCTCGAGCTCATCATCAAAAAGATGGAGCCGGGGGCGGGCAAAACCCTCGTCCGGGGCCTGTACCTGGTCCTCCCCGACCTCGAGAACTTCAATTTCAAGACGGAGGTCGTCCACGGCCTGCCCATCCCGCCGGCGATCTACCTCACGTCCTTCCTTTACGGCGTCTGCTATACCGCCTTCATCCTCGGCTTGGCCGTGCTCGTCTTCCGGCGCCGGGATTTCATCTAGGCATTCATGAAAACGCCGCTATTCTCCACCCGGCCGCCTCGGCTCGTGAATTCTCCAGGGTGAGGGAGGGGTTCATGGGCGAGCGAGCGACGGTCCGGAAGGGCGCGGCGACGGCCCTTCTCGTCGTCTTTCTTCTGGCCGCGGCGGCCGGCGTCTGCGCGCTCAAGGCCGCGGCGGACCGGGTCGTCAGAGAAGAGCTGCCCGGCTCATCCATCATCTATATCCCGTCGGGGAAGCTCCTGAAGTACGCCGCGTTCGGCTACCGGGCCCTGGCCGCCGACGCCATCTATCTCTGGTCCATCCAGTACTACTCGACACCGACGATCGACGACCGCTTCGACCACCTCGACCATGTCTTCGCCATCATCAACGAGCTCGATCCCCGCTTCCAGGACCCCTACGAGGTCGGGGCCATGATCGCGGTCGACGGCGCCCGGGACGTCCTGTCGAGCGCCCGCGACATCAGCGGCGGGCGAGGCCGCCAGGAGTATGCCCGATCACTCATCCAGGCCGCGTTCTCCATCCTCGACCGGGGCGCGGCTAACAACCCCGACCAATGGGTCTATCCCTTCAACGCCGGGCACATCGCCCTGATGACCCTCAAGGATTATCCCCTGGCGGAGAAGTATTTCGAGCAGTGCATGAAGATCCCCGGCGCCCCGGAGTTCGTCGAAAGGCTCCGGGCCAACGCGATGTTCAAGAAGGGCGACCTCAAAACCTCGTGGGAGACGTGGCTCGACATCTACAGGAGGGCGCCCGACGAGAGGACCAGGAGAATCGCCTCGAACCATCTCTACCTCGTCAAGGCGACGATCGACGGGACCGCCCTCGAGGACGCGGCGGCGAAGTACCGCGAGCGCTTCGGTCGCCTGCCGGCCGACCTCGGGACGCTCGTCCGCACGGGATTCATCAGCGAGGTCCCCAGGGACCTCGACGGGAAGGATTACCTCTACGACTCGGCGACGGGAAAGGTCCAGACGGCGGTCAGCCCATGGAAACGCTGACCCTCGTCTTCGTCGCGGTGGCCGGCCTCGTCTTCGGCAGCTTTTTCAATGTCGTCATCTACCGGCTGCCGCGGGGGCTGAACCTGTCGCGGCCTCCCTCCTCCTGCCCGGGGTGCCATGCGCCCATCAAGCCCTACGATAACGTCCCCGTCCTGTCCTATCTCGTCCTCCGCGGCAAGTGCCGCAAGTGCGGACATAGGATCTCGCCGGTCTACCCTGCGGTCGAGGCCCTGACCGCCGCCGGCTTCGTCCTCGTTTATTTCAGCGCCGGCCGCGAGCTCGGCCTGGCCTTCTTCGCCGGCTGCCTCTTCACGAGCGCGCTCATCGTGCTCGCGTTCATCGACGCCCGTCATCAGATCCTGCCCGAGGCCATCACCTTTCCCGGCATCGCCCTCGCGTTGGCCTATTCGTTCTTCCGCGACGACCTGACCTTCCGCGGCGCCCTTCTCGGGGCCGCCGTTGGGGCGGGGTTCCTCCTCCTCGTCTACGGCGCGTACAAGCTCATCCGCAAGAAAGAAGGGCTGGGCATGGGGGACGTGACCATGATGCTCATGGTCGGGGCCACCCTCGGCGCCCCGCGGACGCTCCTCGTCCTCATCCTGGCCTCGTTCACAGGGGCTCTTTTCGGGGTTTTCCTCATGGTCCGGCGGGGCAAGGACGCGCAATTCGCTCTGCCCTTCGGGACCTTCATCGCCCCGGCGGCCTTCGTCGCCATGATCTGGGGAGCGAAGATCGTCGAGTGGTATCTGAGCCGGCTGCCCCATTAGGCCTTCGAGGCCCGGCCGGCCGGGCGCCGCTTGCGGCCTGCGTGGAGCCGGATCGAAAAGACGGACCTTGTCGAGTCCGTGATCTTGCATCGCTCGGCGACGGGGAGGCCGGGCACCCAGACGATCTCGTCCCGGGAGAGGACGACGGGAAGGCGATCGCGGCCCGCCGCCGGGACGCCTTTGGCCCTGAGGATCTCCTTGAGCTTCTTCCGTCCCGGCGCGCCAAGGGGCCTGTAAAGATCGCCCGGCCTCCGGTTCCTGACCGTCAGCGGGAAAACGAGCTCGTCCGCATCGAAGTCAGCGCCGGCCCGGTCGTCCCTCTTGCGGGACAGTCCTGAAGCGTCCGATATCCGAAGGGCTCCCTTGAGCCGCAGGCCCGCGGCCGGGAGGGCCAGCTCGAGGCGGCCGTCCCAGCGGCGCTCATACGATCCGGCGGAAACCGCCCGTTTCTTGAGCCCGACCCGGCCCCCTTCCCGCCGCAGGACGAGCCCTTTGCGGATGGTCAGGTCCTTGCCTTCACCGAGCGCCAGGAGCGAGGCTACGTCCTCGTACGAGATGTCCCTGAGGCTCCCCGCGACCTCGCGGAGGTATTCGCGGGCGACGCGCCGGGCCAGGGCGGGCAGCAGGAGGGGCAGGGTCTTGAGATCCAGGCTGATGGCCCGTCCGGTGCGGAGGATGAACTCGTCGGCGAGCTCACGCACGAACCCGTGGAGAAGCTCATCGTCGTCCCGCACGATCCCGGCCAGCCGGGCCAGGTGGGCGACGATCTGCGGCTCGTAGCGGCGGGAGAGCTCGGGCAGAAGCTCGGCCCGGATGCGGTTGCGCAGGAAGCGGCAGTCGCGGTTCGAGGCGTCCTCGCGGAAAGACAGGCCCTCCGCGTCGAGCCAGGCGCGAAGGTCCGGCCCGGCGAGCGCCAGGAGCGGCCTGACGATCGGACAAGGCGGGCCGGGGACGACGGGCGCGATCCCTGCCAGTCCCGCCAAGCCCGTGCCCCGCATGAGCCGCATGAGCACGGTCTCGGCCTGGTCGGTCATCGTGTGGCCGGTGGCGATCTTGGTCGCCCCGGCCGCCGCCGCGGCCTGTCGGAGGAAGCGATAACGAAGGTCGCGCCCGGCCTCTTCCAGGTTGATCTTCCCGCGGGAGGCGCGGGCCCGGACATCGGCCGAACCAGCCGCCAGGGGAAGGACCCACCGGTCCGCGAGGTCCCGGACGAAACGCTCGTCGTCGCCGGCCTCGTCCCTGAGCCTGTGGTTGAAATGGGCCAGGCGGACCTCGAGTGGCATCTCCTCGCGCAGCTTCAGGAGCAGGGCGACCAGGGCGACCGAGTCCGGTCCGCCGGACAGGGCGGCGAGGACGCGGTCGCCGGGGACGATCATCCCCCCCTCGACCGCCGTCCTTTTGAAGGCGGCGAAAACGCGGTCGGCGGGCTTTTTAGAGGGCATCGTCATGCTCGCGTCATGGGGCCGAAGGCCTCGGGAAATGGCGGCGGAGGGATTTGAACCCCCGACACTGCGGATATGAGCCGCATGCTCTGACCAACTGAGCTACGCCGCCAGGGTGCAGGAATTCTAGCGGAATCGACCCCCCAAGTCAACGCAGGAACGCCCGGAATGAAGGCCGCGGAAGAAGGGGTTAGGGGAATCATCGGAGTGAGCATAAAGCGGCGATTTAGCCGTCACGGGAAGAGACGCGGCGTCTTTAACCCGGCTCCTGACCGGGACGGCGTCTCAAATCGCCGCAGCGAACGGAGATGATCCCCGAAGCCCCTCCGCGGCCGGCGGAGAGGGCGTCACTGATAGATGGGGGCCTCGGTCTCCTTGCGGAAGGAGAAGCGGCCCTCGCGGAAGAGCTTGATGCAGGCGTCGACGGCGCGCGTGTCGTAGCGGATGCCCCGGCCCTTGCGGATCTCCTCGAGGCCCTTTTCGATCCCCAGCGCCGGGCGGTAGGGACGGAGCGAGCAGACGGCTTCGACGACGTCGGCCACGGCCAGGATCCGGGCCTCGGGCAGGATGGCGTCGCCGACGAGGCCTTCGGGGTAGCCCGACCCGTCCAGGCGCTCGTGGTGCTGGAGGACGATGTGGGCCACCGGCCAGGGAAAGGCGATGTCCTTGATCATCTCGTAGCCGATGCGGGGATGATCCTTGATGAGCTGGAATTCTGTCTTCGTCAGCCGTCCCGGCTTGGCCATGATCTCGGCCGGCGCGGCGATCTTGCCGATATCGTGGATGATGCCCGCGAAGCGGATGCCCTCGATCTTCTCCCAGGGCATGTTCATCTCCTGGGCGATGGTCACGGCCAGGCTGGAGACGCGGTGCTGGTGCCCGGCCATGTACGGGTCCCTTAGCTCGAGAGTCGTGGACATGGCTTTGAAGGTCCCCTCGAGGGACCTTTCCAGCCGGTCGAGCGTCGATTGGAGGTAATCCTCGGAGCGGCGCGTTTCGAGGACCTTGCCGTGGAGCTCGTCGTTGGCCCTAGCCAGCTCCTGGGTCCGCTTGTCCACGAGATGGTCGATCTCGACCCGGGCCATCCGCAGCTCCTTCTCGATGCGGACCCGCTCGGCGGCGTCCTTGTCCATCTGGGCGGTCCGCTTGGCGGCTTCGTCCTCGAGGGTACGGGTGCGGACCTCAAGGTCCTTGAAGGACTTTTCCAGGCCGTCGAGCATGCCGTTGAAGGTCCTGGCCAGCAGGCCGGCCTCGTCTCGGCCGAAGACGCGGGCCCGCTGCTTGAGGTCGCCGCCGGCCAGGCGCTCGGCGGTCCTCGTCAGCTGGACCAGCGGCCGGGTGATCATGCCGCTCAGAAGGACGACGCCCAGGACGCCGAGGACAAAGAAGGCCAGGCCCAGGACGGTCAGGGCCGCGGGCCTGTCGTGGAGGACGCGGTAAAGGCCGAGGTACCCGGCCATGAGGGTGCCGAAGAGGAGGAGCATCTTGGTCCGCAGCTTGCGCGGTCCGAAGCCGCCCGGAATGCGGGCCGCATTCCCGGAGTGGTTCGGGTTGTCGAAATAGTTGCGGCTCATTCGATCATCCGGTCTGCGCGATCTTCCCCCACAGATTAGCCGAACTCCCATGGCGGACAATACCCTTTGAGGGTGATTTTATGGGGTGAGCCTTCACCCCAAAGGGGGGGCAAGGGTGAGGACCGATGAGGGAGGGGGCGGGATCACCAGCGCTTGGCCTTCAGGGGCTCCATGCGGCGGAGGTCGAGGCCGCGCTCGACGGCGCCGATCCTGTAGAGACAGATCTCGCGGAGGGACGACGGGTGGTGGAGGACCTCGGAAAGCGACTGCGCGCCGACCGCCCAGACCCCGCCGCCCCTGACCACGGCGACCTTATAATCGTGGAGAGAGCGGATGAGCGCTTCGACGGGCACGTCCGGCGGCAGGACGGGGATGACGAGGTAGAGGAACGAGCCCTCGGCGTCGATCGGGATGATGCGGTCGGCGGGCGCCGATTCGCCCGGATAGACGTAATAGGCGGAAGCCTCGGCTTCAGGGACGTGGCAGTGCATGACCGATTGGAAATCGCTGGCGGCGTAGATGGCCTTATGGATCGCCGTCTCCGGGTCGTCGGACGGACCGGCCGCGAGAGGGACGCTGAGCAAGGGCCCGCCCACGTCGCGCGGCATCGAGGCCTTGGGTGCGTAGAGCATCGTCGCGACGCCCCGGACCGACATCGAGCCGGAGTGGAAGGGCGAAAGGCGCGACTCGAAGATGCGGTGGCCCGCCTTGACGAATTCCCGCAGGATCTCCTCTTCGTCGCGGAGATCGCAGCGGTCGTCGCCTTCGACCGCGTAGTCGGGGGGCGGCGCGGCGAAGGCGCCCGCCGGGTCGGCCGCGATCGCGCTGCGGACGGCCCCGACGTCGATGCGCAGCTTCTCCATGCCCCCGACGACGGCCCCGGCGTAGTTGCCCACGCAGAGCCGGAAGAACGCTTCGCGGAGGCTGCGGCCCTTGGCCATGGCCCCGTGCCCGAAGATGATGGTCAGCGGGTGTCTGGCCAGCCGCTCGGGGATGACGCGGGCCAGCTCCGGCGAGCCGCTCGGTACGGCGAACCAGTCGACCGGGATGGCCGCGCCGAGGTGGTGGCGGGCCAGAGGGTCGACCGGGACGAAGTCCGGCGGCTGCGACGGCTTGGGCGAGTCGTCGAGCGTGGCCAGGATGAGGTCTTTGAGATGGGCGTGCATCGAGGCCCGGACGCCGGGCAGGGCGAGAATGCGGGCGTGGATGTCGGTCTCGGAGGACGCTTTGTAATAGCCGTAATCGGTCTCGGTGGCCGAGAGGAAGCAGATCTGGCTCGGCTCGAGGTCGCCCTTCTGAGAGCCCGTGGCCGTGATGACGATCTCGTCCTCGCCGCGCTCGTTCGTCCGGCGGAGGGCCATGTTCCCGCTGTGGCTGTCCTGGACGTCATAGAGGAGAGAGGCCCGGCCGAGGGCCTGGAATTCCCGGAAGAGATCCTCGCTCGCCTGCCATCTCGGTCCGCTCATCGCCGGCTCTCCTCGATGCGCAGGGCGCGGAGAAGGCCCGGCCCCGGCCGGCCGTCCGAGTCCCATCCCCTGACGGCATAGTAGTCCCGCTTCATGCGCTCCTGGTCCTCCCGGGTGACCCGGCGCTCCCGGCCCTCGACGACGACGGGGACGTCGGCGAAGCGGTCGGGAAGGGCGTCGTCCTCGGCCGTCGCCCCGGCCTCGACGTTGAACTGGCGCTCGAGCGTGGCCACGCGGTTCTCGATCTCCTCGAGCCGGGCCACGGAGAAGTCGCGGCCGGTGACGCCGCTCACCATGCGCGCCCAGGGGTCGGCGGAGAAAGCATAGCCCGTGAAGCGGCAGACGCCGAGGCTGTCCTGGAGGATGCCGGTGTTCTGCATGTTCCGGATGGCGATCGGGGATTGGATCAGGCTGAAACGGGGGATCTCCCTGGCTCCTCCGAAGAAGGCCAGAGAGACGGCATAGCCGCCCCGGAGATGGCAGGCCCCCGACGGCGAGGTCATGTATCCGAGAGCCTGGGTGAAGGAGGCCCGCGGGTCGTAGGCCGGGATCTCGAGCTTCTTGACCGTCATGGCGAGTTCCGGGCGGCCGCGGCCGGCGGCCAGGCGATACGACCCCTCGGCCAGGGACGCGCCGAGCCCCTCACGTCGGGCGGTCATCCCGACGAAGGCCTCGAGGGCTTCGGCATCGCCGAAGGCGAGAGGCCCGCGTCCCGTCCCGTCGGGTGCGATGAGCCCGCGCTCGGCGAGCTCCATGGCGCAGGCGAGCGTGCCGCCGTAGCTCATCGTGTCGAGGCCGAGCTCGTTGGCCCGATAGTTGGCCCGGGTGATGGCGGCCATGTCGTAGATGCCGCAGAGCGGGCCCATGAGGACCATGGTCTCGTACTCCGGGCCCTCGCCGCTCTCCATCCCGCCGGAGCGGCCGGCGACCCGGGTGTGCCTCTGGCAGCCGATCGGGCAGAGGTAGCAGGAGCCCGCCTTCTCGAGAAGCGTCTTGGCCAACGTCTCGCCGGAGATGCGCTCGACGTCCTCGTCGCGGTGGAGGCAGTCCTGGAAGTTCTTGTGGGGCAGCATGGAGATGAGGTTGATGAGCTCGACGAGGCCGGCCGTGCCGAGGTCGCGCATGAGCCGTTTGGTGACCGGCGCCTGCTTCATGAGGTAGATGGCCTGGTCGTGGCCGGACTGGTACTTTTCCTTGTCGGCGATGCAGATCTTCTCGCGGCCCCGGACCCGGATCGCCTTGAGCTTCTTGCTGCCCCAGACGGCCCCCGGCCCGCATCGGCCGTAGACGCGATTGCGGTCGTTGGCGACGGCGGCGAAGCGGACCAGGTTCTCCCCCGCCGGCCCGATGCAGAGGACGCGCGCGGGGCGCCCGGGCTCGGAGACCGCGGCCAGGATGTCGTTCGTCTCGTGGGTCGTCTTGCCCCAGATCTCGTCCGCCGGCAGGATCTCCGCGCGGCCGGGCGCGATGTCGAGCATCACCGGGGATGCGGAGGCGCCCGTGACGACGAGGGCGTCATAGCCGGCGGACTTAAACGCGGCGCCCCACGTTCCGCCGGAATTCGACGTTCCGATGACATCGGTGAGCGGCGACTTGAAGACCATATGGCCCCGGCCGGCGGTGGGCGCGCTGGAGCCGACGAGGGGCGATGAGGCGATGACGAAGGCGTTGTCCGGCCCGAGCGGGTCGCAGGCCGGGTCGATCGTGTCGTAGAGGAGCCGCGTCCCCAGGCCGCGGCCGCCGAGGTAGCGCAGGGCGGCGTCGGGGTCGAGGGGCACGGTACGAACTTCGCCGCGGGTCAGGTCGGCGACGAGGACGCGGCCGTGGAATCCGGAGATCGGGAAATCGGGCATGTTCGAGGCCTAAGATACCAGAACCGGATTGGCCCCGCAAGGAAAGGACGGTCCCGGCTGCGGAGGGGCTTCGGGGATTATCGTCTTCGCTTTGGGATAGAGGGATAGTCCTACCCGCCGCCGAGGATCGGGAAGACGGCGAGGGTATCGCCGTGAGCGAGCGGGGTGGCCAGCCCTTTCAGGGACCGAACGGGGACGCCGTTGAGCATGACGATGAGGTGGGGCTTGAGGTCGCCGCCGACGAAGATCTCGCGGCGGCGTTCGGGCGTATCGCAGAGGACCGTCAGGGCGTCGCCGACGGTGGCGCCCTCGCCGACCGTGACGCCGATCTCGCGGCCGCCGAAGAGGTCGCGGAAATAAGCGAAGAATTTAGCCTTGATCGTCATCTGTTACGCTCTGTCCGAAAAGGCGCGCTTCGAGGCGCGCGAGGACATCGGGGTCGCGAACATCGAAAACGGCGGGGACGGCCGGGGCCAGGGCCGCCGCAAGGCCCGCCAGGATCTCTTCGCGGGCGACGAGGAGGATCGTCCCGTCCGGACGCCGGAGAGCGTCGCGGAGGGCGGGCCAGACGCCGCCGCCGCGGAGCTCGAGCGGCCCGACCTCATCGACGACGAGAGCCCGGCCGGAGCCGGCGTCGCGGATGATCGAGCGGGCCCGTTCGAGCGCGGCCGGCACGAAGACATAAGGGCCGATCCGCTCGGCGTCGGGCTCACCTTCCCGCCGGAGATAAGGCCGGCGAAGGCCCGTCTCGATCTCGATGAGGTCGTAACCCTTGGCCCCGTTCACGTCCGTCACGGCCGGGCTGAGGAAGCCCCGGCAGGCGAGGCCGCGCCCGTGCCAGACAGGCAGGGAACGCTCGAGCAAGGTGGTCTTGCCCCCGTGGACGGGTCCGGAAAGCACGAGGACCATCGGGCCCTAGCGGATATTGACGTTCGCTTCGCCCGTCTCCAGGACGATGGCCTGCCCCATGGGGCTTCCGGCCGTCGCACTGGTAAAGGCTATGGACGCCTGGCCCGCCCCTATGGCCTGGAAGACGAGGACCGCCAGGGCGCCCCGGCCCTTGAAGCCGCGGCCGCCGGGCGGGCTGGAGAAGCCGATGGTGCAGGTCCCGCCGCTGATGTTCTTGAGGAAGGGGACCTTCTCGCCGATCTGGCGCAGGGCGCTCCCCTCGAGGACGTCCTTGAGGTTGAGGATGCGCGGGTCGAAGGTCAGCACGAGCGAGAGATTGCCTATCTCCTGCTCGCTCGACAGCTCGACGTTCATCCGGAACTCCCGTTGGCGCGGGGCCTCGAAGCTCGCCGGCGAGAGATAGACGCTGCTCGGGCCGGCGTCCTCGGGCTGCTCTTCGGCCGGCTCCTCCCCGCCCATGGCCGCCGCCTCGCGCCCGGGCGCGGCGCCTCCGGCCGCTCCCGCCCCTCCGCCGGTCACGCTGGAGAGACTGTCGGGATCGACCCAAAGGGCCTTGGCGTCCTCTTCGGTGATGTCGATCTCCCGGATGATGTGAGGGGTGATGGTCAGGATGACGTCGGTCTGATCGACCACCTTCTTCTTCGCGGAGAACAGGTGCCCCAGGAGGGGGATGTCCTTGAGCCCCGTGATGCCGCCGGCGGACATGCGCTCCTCATCGCGGAGGAGGCCGGCGAGGAGGTTGGTCTCGCCGTCCTTGAGCCGGACGACGTTCTTGACCTCGCGGTTGGCGATGATGGGGATCCCGGCAGTGCCCTCCCCCGCGATCGAGGATATCGTCAGCTCGATCTCCAGGGTGACTTCCTTCTCCAGGTGGATCCTCGGCGTCATCTTGATGGTGATGCCGATGTCCTGGAGATTGTAGTTGACGATGGGCTGGGTGTTGAGGCCGCCGGCCGCGACGGCCGCGAAAGTCGAATTGACGATGGGCACCTTCTGGCCGACGATGTACTCCATCTTCTCCCCGCCGAGTCCGCGGATCTTGGGCTGCGCGATGATCCGGGTGTCCGAGTCGGCGGCCAGGATCGAGGCGACGGCCGAAGGAACGGTCATCTGGTAGTTGGCGAGGCGGCCGAAGTCGACGCCGTCGATCGGAAAATAGCCGTCCTCGTTGAGATTCCCGGGATTGAACTGGAGGCCCAGGAGCCCTGAGCTGAGGTCGATGCCGAGGTTCTTTTCCCGGAGCCTGCTGACCTCCATGATCTCAACGTCGATGATGACCTCTCCCTTGGACTTGTCCCAGGCGCGAAGGAGCTTCTCGGCCAGGGCCACGGCCTGAGGCGTGTCGCGGATGGTGACCGAGTTGAGGTTCTTGTCGACCTGGATGGCCGGCACCTTGTACATCGTCTTGACCATCTGGGTCAGGCGCATCTGGACGTCGCTCGCGTCGAGGTTGGACAGGTAGAAGGTCTTGATGGCGTTGAGCTCGTACTGCATCCGCTTTTGGACGTTGTCGGGAACGATGATGACGGTCTTCTCGTCGATGACGCGGGAGAAGTTCTTGCTGGCGACGCACAGGAAGTTGACGGCCTGCTGGAGGTCCTTGCCGGTCAAGTCGATGGCCAGGTTGGTGTCCCGGAAAGTGTCGTCATAAAGGAAGTTGACGCCGGCGACGCGGCCGAGCGTCTGGAAGATCGATTTGAGCGAGACTTCGTTTCGGAAGCTCAGATCGAGCGCTTCGCCCGAGCCCTTGAGCCGGACGGGGCCCTCGAGCTTCTCGCCGTTCTTGGCGGGCTTCTCCGCGGGGGCCGTGAGGGCCTTGAGCTCGGTCGCGGCCTTGTAGTTCTGGGGATCGAAGAAGAGGGCCTTCTGATAGCTGATCTCGGCCTCTTTCTTCTTGTTCTGGGCGACGAGGGTCCGGGCGCTGTGGAGAAAGAAAAGGCTGGCCGATGAGCGGGCCCGGACGAGGGCCAGGCGGTAGCTGGGCTCGTTGGGGTGTTCGAGGGCCGCCTTCTGATATTGGGCCACGGCCTGTTCATAGTTCTGGTTCATCTCGGCCTTGATGCCCTGGCGGTAGTCGATGCTGAGCGTCTGGCAGGCCGCGGCCACGAAGGCCAGGATGACGATCAGGGCGGTTTTCTTCATGGCCGGTCTCCTTGCTTCGCAAACGTCTTGGTCTCCCCCGTGGGACCCCGAACGACGATGGCCTCGGCCGTCACCCTGACGACCTTGTATCCCGGAGCGACCTCGTCGCCCTCGCTCACGGACAGCGTCTGGCCGCCGCGGAGGACGAGGGCGATCGTCCGGCCGCCGGACTTGATCGATCCCACGTAGGTGATGTTCAGGGAAAAGGCCGGCGGCGCGTCGGGATCGGGGACGACCGCGATCGGCTTGGTCGCGGGACCGGCTTTCCGGACGATTGCCGCGGCGGCCCCGGAGGTCTTGGGCCGGAAGATGTCGCGGGCCGGCGGGGCGATCTCGCCCTTGCCGAAGACGAGGAGGTCCTTGCGGACGAGAGGTTTCACGGCCTCGCCGGTCTGGGCCGCGACGAGGGCCAGGGCCCCGGCGAGGGCCAGGATCGCCCCCGCCGCCGCCCGTCCTGCCGTCTTAGATGCCATAGTAGCCCGCCAGTGTCAGCTTGGCGTTCAGGCGCTCGCCGCCCGAACCCGTCCGGGGGAATTCGATCTTTTCGATGACCAGGAACTTGGGGAAGTCCTCGATGACGGCCAGGAGCTTCTTCAGGCCCGCGTAAGTGCCGTTGTAGGTGAAGGTGACGAGCGTCTTGCGGACCTTCTCCTTCTCCATGTCGGAGTAGCCGTAGTCGAGGTCGGTGATGGCCGTGCCCGCCTTGGCGAAGATCCCCTGGAGGTCCTGGCGCAACGAGGGGATGCCGGCCTCCTCGGTGTAGAAGTACCCCGCCCGGAGCTCCTCCATGTCCCGTCCCGCGTCTTCCCAGCGCTTCCATTCGGCCTTGGCCTTGTCGCGGTTCTGGACGACCTTCTGCGTGGCCTCGTGGAGGCGGAACGATGCCGTCCGCTCCTTTTCGAGCCCCCCCCGGAGGCGGACGAACAGGACGAGAAAAACGGCCAGAGCGACGAGCGCGGCCAGACCGAGCCGGCCGAGCGTCCGGCGCTCGCTGTCGTTGAGCAGATCAAAGAGGGCGTTCATAGGTTGTCGAAAACTCCGATAGCAGCCGGCCGGCCGCGTCCTTCTGCTCGCCACCGACCTTGATGTCCTTGAAGCCACGGGCGGTCAGGGCCGTGATGAAGGCCGTGAGATCGTCCAGGCCGCGCGAGCTCACCCGCATCTGCAGGGCGACCGCCCCCGTCGGGGTGAAGCTGGGGCTGAGCCCCGTGATGTAGCTGGGGCCGGGGAGCGCCTGCTCGAGCTCCGAGAGGAGCCCCGCCCAGGAGAATGTCTTCCGCAGGATGATGCCGTTGACGAGCTCGATGCGGGCCCGGCTGAGCTTCTCCTCCCGGTCGATATCGGCATCGAGGCGCTTCTGCTCGAGCGAAGCGTCGTTCTGGACCTGGCGCGTCGCGGCGCTCGCGGTCTTGATCCGCGACGCCTCGCCGCCGTATTTCACGACGGCGAATACGGCCAAGCCGGCCAGGACGGCGATGAGCCCCGCCAGGACCCGGATCGCGGCGTTATACAGCCGCCTGTTGCGGAGCGGCCGCGTGGCCAGGTTGAGGTTGAGGGCGGGTCGTTCCATCATAGGACCTGTCCGATGAGCGGGGCGAGAACGGCCTTGTTGGCGTCCGTCCACGCGTCGGGCGCGCGGTAGTCGACGGGATCGATCGGCAGGTCGATCCGCTCCTGGAGCCGTCCGAAGATCTCGGGCATCTCGGCCGCATCGGCGCAGCGCAGCCACAGGCTCTCGATCCGCGTCTTGTCCCTGTCCTCGAGGAAGCGGATCGTGTTCTCGGCTTCCCGGACGATGTTGTCGGCGCGCTCGTCGGCGGCGGCCCCGCCGGGGAGGCCGATGGCCTTTTGCCGGTACAGGGACCACCCGGGGTCCGACAGGGCGAGGACCGTCAGGCTGTCCTCCTCGATGTTGAGAAGGACGCTCGCCTTCCGCCCCGTCCCCCGGACCAGATTGACGAGGGCGAGGGAGGGGGCCGAGACGAGGACCGGCTTGAGCCCGGCCCTCTCGAACAGGGCCTCGTATTCCCAGACCACGACCTGGCGGGCCATGGCCACGATGACCTTGCGGGCCGTCCGGCCGGGCGTCACGGCATAGTCGATCCGGGCGTCCTCGGGGATGAGCGGCATCTGCTTGCCGATGCGCCAGCGGATGAAGGCGTCCCTCTCCTTGCCCGACCCGGGGAAGGTCTCGACGCTCATGACGAAGACGCGGATAGACGACTCGGGGATGAGGAGGGCGGCCGTGCCCGAAGAGAGCCGGAGGTCTTTCATCCCCTTGGCGACGGCCTCTTCGAGGGCGGCCGGCGCGGTCACATTGGGCCGGTCGAACGACGGCGTGACGGCGCGCTCCGGGAAGGGCTGAACGAAGCCTCCCTTGATGGCCCCGTCGCCCCGGCTGACGCGGATGCCGCTGAGGTGGCCGGCGGAGATCTGGAAGACGGAGTCGGGCACGAGGCGCTCGGTGAAATGCTGCATCAACCGTTTCCCGAATGTCACGCGCTCACTCCACGAAGGTGACTTTATTGAGGTCCTTGAGCCCGGTCAGCCCGGCCAGGACCTTGTCCATGCCGACTTCCCGCAGGAAAGTCATGCCCTCGGCCTTGGCCCGCTTCTTGACCTCGGACAAGGGTCGCTTCTCGAGGATGAGCTCCCGGATGGGGTCCGAGAGCTCGAGGATCTCGGCGATGGCCGTCCGGCCCTGATAGCCGGTGAAGTTGCATTCGGAACACCCCTTCGGCTCGTAAAAGACCGTCTCGGCGTGACGGGCGGGGTCGAGCCCCGATTCGGCCAGCTGGTCGGCGCTGTAGCGGACCGGCACCTTGCAGCACGGGCAGAGGAGCCGGACCAGGCGCTGGGCCAGGATGCAGTTGAGGGCCGAGATGAAGCTGTAGGGGTCGACCTGCATGTGCAGGAACCGCCCGATGACGTCGAAGACGTTGTTGGCGTGGACGGTCGTGAAGACGAGATGTCCGGTCAGGGCGGACTGGATGGCGATCTGGGCCGTCTCCGGGTCGCGGATCTCGCCGACCATGATCTTGTCCGGGTCGTGGCGGAGGATGGATCGCAGCCCCCGGGCGAACGTCAGCCCCTTCTTCTCGTTGACGGGGATCTGGGTGATGCCATCGACCTGGTACTCGACCGGGTCCTCGATGGTGACGATCTTGTCCTCGGGCGACCTGATCTCCGTCAGGGCGGCATAGAGGCTCGTCGTCTTGCCGCTCCCGGTGGGGCCCGTGACAAGGACCATGCCGTAGGGCTGGGCGATGTACTTGCGGAACTTCTTCAGGATCTCGTCGGAGAAGCCCAGGACGTCGAGGCGCAGCTCGCGGATGGCCTGGGTGATCATCTCCTTGTCGAGGATGCGGACGACCGCGTCCTCGCCGTAGATGCAGGGCATGATGGAGACGCGGAAGTCGATGGTCTTGTCCTTGATCTTCAGCCGGAAGCGGCCGTCCTGGGGGACGCGGCGCTCGGCGATGTCGAGGTCGGACATGACCTTGATGCGGGAGATGATCGGCGATTGGAACCTCTTGTCGATGGCCTCCATGGCCTCGCCGAGGACGCCGTCGATGCGGAACTTGATCTTGACGTCCTCGTCCTTCGATTCGATGTGGACGTCGGAGGCCCGCTTCTGCACGGCCGTGAAGATGATGGTGTTGACGAGCTTGATGATCGAGCCGTCCTGGTCGGCGAGCTTCTCGATGGAGATGACATCCTCTTCCTCGCCGCTTTCCCGCTCGACGACCTGGGTGACGAAGCCCTCCGTCGCGTCGCGGAGGACCTGCATGGCGGTCTCGCTCTTGCGCAGGGCCTCGAGGATGGCCCGCTTCGAGGCGGCGAAGACCTTGACCTTCTTGCCGAGGAAGGCCTCGATGGCGTCGATGGAGGCGATGTCGGAGGGGTCGGAGACCGCGATCTTCATGACCCCGTTGTCCTCGCCGAGAGGGACGAACGAGAGGCGGTGGATGAACTCGGCGGGGAAGGACTGGATGAGGTTCCGGTCGAGGTGCTCGTCCTCGAGGTCGATGAAGGGGACGCGGTAGCGCGCGGCCAGGGCCCGGACGTCTTTCTCGTCGCCGTCCAGCCTGACCTTGCTCAAGTCCCTCGCCTCCCCGCCCGTTTCATCGGGCGACACGGATGATGTTGAAGATCGGTATATACACCGACAGAAGCATCCCGGCCACCACGATCCCCATCACGATGATGACCACTGGTTCGACCAGGGTGACCAGAGTCTCAATTTTACCACGAACCCGGTCATCGTAAAAGTCGGCCATGTCGCCGAGCATGCCTTGCAGGTTGGCCGAGCTCTCCCCGATCCGGACCATGTCCAGGGCCAGGGGCGGAAAGGCGGCGCTTTGGGCCAGGGAATCCGACAACCCCTCGCCGTTCCGGATGTGGTCGGGGACGTCCTTCATTTGCCGGACCATCCAGGCGTTGGGAACGGCCTGGATGGCGATGCCGATCGCGGAAAGGAGCGGGATGCCGGCCTCGAGGAGGAGGCCAAGGGTCCGGCTGAACAGGCTGATCCCGGACTCGAGCCAGATCGTCTTGCCGAAGGGCACGCGGAGCTTGAGCCGGTCGACCTGATAAAGGAAGTCCGGCCGGCGCCGCAGCCGGGAGATCGCGATGGCGGCCGCCGCGGCGAGGCCCGCCAGGACATACCAGCGCCTGTTCAGGCCCACGGCCAGCGCCATGACGGTCTTGGTGATCCGGGGCATCTCGGCCTCGAAGCTCTTGTAGAAATCGGCGAACTGGGGGATGACGAAGTTCATCAGGAGGCCCATGAGGATGAAGGAAAAGACGATGAGGATCGTCGGATACGTCATGGCCGACTTAATGCGGGCCCGTGTCTGGGTGACCATCTTGGCGTACTGGATATAGCGCCCGATCGAGGCCGGCAGGCTGCCGCCCTTTTCCCCGGCCATCAGGCTGGCCGAGTAGACCGGGGTGAACAGCTTCTCATAAGGCTGGAAGGCCTCGGACAGCGCCTTGCCTTTCTTGACCTCCCCCGCGACATCGATCAGGACCTCCCTCAGGTGGATGTTCTTGACCCGGGAGGCGATGGATTCGAGGCTCTTGAGGATGGGGTAACCGGCCTTGATCATGGCGACGAGCTCTTGATTGAACAGGATGATATCCCTGTCCTTGACCTTGCGGGCCATCCGATAGCCCAGGTTGCCGAGCCTGTTCCAGTCGCGGCGGACCGACAGGACGAGGCGGCCCTCCGCCTCGAACATCCTGCGGCAATCCGCGGCCGCCGTCGCAAGGACAGACCGACTCTCGACGCGTCCGTCCTCGCCGGCTATCCGGCAGAGATAATAGGGCATCTTGGCAAATTTCCGCTCAAAAGTGTCTTTCCTAATCTATTCCAGGGCCCAATTATTGTCAAACCGGAATTGGGCCTTTGGCGCCCCCGCAAGGCGGCGCTCCCCGCATCGGGGGCTGCCCCCGAAACTCAGGCTGCCCCTGAAGACGGCTGGCCGGGGATTGTATTGACAAAGCCGGGGATTGAGGTTAACTATAGTTGCCGTGACAAAAACGAAGAGGGCCCTCTCGGGTGCGCTGGCTGGGGCCTTTTTCGCCCTTTTCCTCGGTCCCCTGGCCATCCGGCCCGGTGCGCAGACGACGTCGCAGGAGCCCCCACCCCGGGAGGTCCAGAGACCCAGCTACGATTATATGGACAACTTGCTGTCCAGGAGCACCAATCCGCTGGGGCTCAAGGACGACCCGGCGGCCCGCCGGATGCTCGGCCAGGGCCCCGTGGCCTGGGCCATCCGGGCGGGTTCCCGCCATGTCCTCGATTAGGTAATTTTTTTTATGACACGGATTCAATTTTTTGGATGCCGATGAAGAAATCGCTGATCTTCGTCCTCGTCCCTCTCGTCGCCGTCCTGGCCCTGGGCACGATGAACGTGGTCCAGAAGGCCCGCTGGCGGGACGTCACGGACGGCGTCACCTGGAAGGCCTCCGAGAGCGGCCTGCGGGCCATCCGCGTCGATCCCGGCAGCGAAGCCTTCCTGCGGGCGGGCATCCGCCGGGGCGACGTCCTCACGGCCATCAATAAGGTCCCGGTAAGGACGAAGAGCGACGTCCTCAAGAACCTCTGGCAGGCCGAAGCGACGGACCAGAGCGTCACTTACGAGATCAACAAAGAGGGCATGCAGATCTTCCCGACCTTCTATCCCCAGCGGAAGGCGGTCAACCCCATCTATTATTATCTCGTTCTCGTCGGGATCATGACGCTGGCCATCGGCCTCATCGTCTACTTCAATTCGCGGCGGATGATGTCCCTTCCCTACGTCTTTTTCTACCTCCTGGCGCTCGCCTTCGCCGTGTTCATGGTCTTCTCCCCGACCGGGGAGATGACGGCGCTCGACATGGTCTTCTACGCGCTCGACAAGGTGGGCTTCCTGGCCTTCCCGCCCCTCCTCCTCCACTTCTTCATGATCTTCCCGCTGCGCAAGCGCGTTCTCAAGAACCATCCCAATGCCGTCCTCCTCCTCTACGCGCCGGCGGAGCTTCTCCTCCTCGCCCGCCTCCGGATGCACGTCCCCTTCCCCGGCCCGTTGAGCGAAGCCGCCATCCTCCGCACCCAGGACGGCCTCGAGCGCCTCGAGTTGCTCCATTTCGCGGCGTTCGCCTTGGTCACCCTGGCCATCCTCGTCCACAGCACCCGGCGGGCCCCGAACATCCTGCTCAAGAAGCAGCTCCGCATCATCGTCTACGGCCTCGCCTTCGGCGTTCTCCCCTCGATGGTCTTCTATATCGTCCCTTTCATCCTCGGCAGCCGGCCGTCGACGGGCGCCGAGCTGACGGTCCTTCTCCAGGCCCTCATCCCCCTCGTCTTCTCCTACTCCATCTCTCGCTACCGTCTCGTCGACATCGAGGTCTTCCTCAAAAAGGCGGCGACCCTGACCTTCTCGTTCTTCGTCATCGCCTTCCTTTATTTCTTCGTCAGCTCCCGGACCCGGCTGTCCTCGGAGAACAGGCTCAACACGATCGTTTTCGGCGTCCTGGCCATCGTCCTCGGCGCGACGCTGTTCACGCCCCTCAAGCGGATGTTCCAGACCCTCCTCGACCGGGCCATCTATAAAAGGAGCTACGAGTACCGGAGGACCCTGCTGTCGATCACCCGCGACCTCAACCGCGAGCGGGACCTCGGCAAGCTCGCCCCGTCGCTCCTCGAGGCCATCGCCAACGCGCTCAACCTGGAGAGGGTCGCCCTGTTCCTGGCCGACGAGAGCGACCGGCGGGCGTTCAAAGTCCTCCAGACGAGGGGCGAGGGCCCGGAGCTCGCCGGGCGCATCATCCTCGACGACTGGCTGGCCGGGGCCCTCCGGGACAGGGACTGGCTCGGTTTCATCTCGGCGTCCGAATCGGAGCCCGCCCGGGCGGCCATGGAGAAGCTCTCGGCCGCCGGCTTCTTCCACGTCCTCCCGCTCAAGGTCGAGGACAAGGTCGTCGGCTGCCTGGCCATGGGCAAAAAGCACGACGGGTCCTATTTCTCGCGGGAGGACTGGGAGCTGCTGACGACGATCTCCGGCTCGGCCGCGCTGGCCCTCGAGAACGCCGATCTCTACGGGCGCGAGACCGTCCGGGCCATGGAGATGCAGCGGCTCAAGGACTACAGCGAGAACATCATCGAGAGCCTGACCGTCGGCGTCTCCGTCATCGACGAGGCCGGCCTCGTCATCGGCTGGAACAGGGTCCTCGAGGAGCAGGTCGGCATTCGGAAGGATGCCGCTCTCGGCCGCACCCTCCAGGACGTCCTCGGCCCGACCCCCTACGGCGCGCTCTTCCCCGAGGAGGGCCAGGCGGACTTCCGCCTCCTCAGCGAGATCACTATGGAAACGGCCGGGGGCGGGAAGAAGGTCTTCGACATCGCCCGCACGCCCCTTCTCGACAACGCCCTCCAGCCTTACGGGACCATCATCGTCTTCGAGGACATCACGGACAAGATCCGCCTGCAGCAGCAGCTGCTGACCTCGGAGAAGCTGGCCTCGATCGGCCTCCTCTCGGCCGGCGTCGCCCACGAGATCAACACGCCCCTGACGGGCATCTCCAGCTATATCCAGATGCTCCAGAAGAAGCTCACCGACACCCACTATGCGCAGATCCTGGGGAAGGTCGAAGCCCAGACGGACCGGGTCGCCCGCATCATCAAGAACCTTCTGACCTTCGCCCGCAGCCCTTCCGAGGCGTCGTTCCAGCGCGTCGACCTCAAGCAGAGCCTCGAAGAGATCCTGTCCCTCATCGATTACAAGCTCAAGAACATGAACATCCGTCTGGCGCTCGAGCTCGAGCCCGTGCCGCCCATCAACGCGCAGGGCGAGCGGCTCCAGCAGGTCTTCATCAACATCATCCTCAACGCCCTCGACGCCATGCCCCAGGGGGGCGAGCTCCGCATCCGGCTCTCGCTCGAGGACGGGGCCGAGGTCGTCCGCATTTCCGACACGGGGACGGGCATCAAGCCGGAGCACCGCTCCCGCATCTTCGATCCGTTCTTCACGACCAAGGGCGTCGGCAAGGGCACCGGCCTCGGGCTGTCCATCAGCTACGCCATCGTCAAGGAACATGACGGCCGCATCGACGTCCAGAGCGAGGCCGGCCGCGGCTCGACGTTCACCATCACTCTGCCGGCCGGCCGCGAAGGCGCCCGGAAGCCGGCCGCCCCGGCGCCGAGGACATCCTCATGAGCAGCAAAGGCATCATCCACGTCATCGACGACGAGCCGGTCATCCACGACGTGCTGGCCCAGCTCCTGACGTCGGAGGGCTACGAGGTCGAGATCTCGAGCTCGGGGGAGGAGGCGCTCGAGAAGTTCCCCTCCCAGTCCTTCGACGTCATCCTCCTCGACCTCCTCATGCCGGGGATGGACGGGATCGAGGTGCTGCGGCGGATCAAACGGATCGATCCTCTCATCCCGGTCATCATCATCACCGCCTACGGCTCGGTCGAATCGGCCATCTCGGCCATGAAGATCGGCGCCCTCGACTACGTCCAGAAGCCGTTCAAACACGACGGGCTCCTGCTGACCCTGGAGAAGGCCCTCGAGCGCAAGCGCCTCCAGGACGAGAACCTCCGCCTCAAGGACGAGCTCCGGCAGCGCTTCGGCTTCGCCAATATCATCGGCAAGAGCCAGGCCATGCAGAGCGTCTTCGACCTCGTCAAAGCCGCCGCCCCGACCCGGAGCACGATCCTCCTCCAGGGCGAGAGCGGCACCGGCAAGGAGCTCGTCGCCGGGGCCATCCACATGAACTCGAACCGGGCCGAGGCGCCTTTCGTCACCGTCAACAGCGGGTCCCTCCCGCCCGACCTCCTCGAGAGCCATCTGTTCGGCCACGTCAAGGGCGCTTTCACCGGCGCCGTGGCCCTGAAGAAAGGGCTCTTCGAAGCGGCCGACAAGGGCACCATCTTCTTCGACGAGATCTCTTCGATCAGCCTCGAGACCCAGGCCAAGCTCCTGCGGGTCATGCAGGAGAAGGAGTTCATGCGCCTCGGCGGGACGCAGACGATCAAGGTCGACGTCCGCATCCTGGCGGCCACCAACACGGACATCGAGGAGCTCATCGAACAGAAGGCCTTCCGCAAGGACCTCTTTTACCGCCTCAACGTCATCAAGATCGAGATCCCGCCGCTGCGCGCCCGCAAGGAGGACATCCCCCTCCTCGTCAAGCACTTCGTCGACGTCTACGCCCGCGAGAACCGCAAGGAGATCGACGGCGTGAGCGAGGACGTCTTCGAGATCCTCGATGCCCACGATTGGCCCGGCAACGTCCGCGAGCTCGAGAACCTCGTCGAGCGGGCCATCGTCCTGTCGCGCTCGAAGGTCATCACCCGGGCCTCGCTGCCCCCCTTCCTGCTCGGCCGGGAAGCGGTCGACGACGAGGCCCTCATCGCATCGGAGGAATCGCTCGACCTCCGGGACCGGACCCAGGCCTATCAGAAGAAGATCATCCTGGCCGCGCTCAAGAAGACAAAGGGGGTCCAGAACAAGGCCGCCAAGCTCCTGGGGGTCAAGCCGACGACGCTGAACGAGATGATCAAGCGGCTGGGGATCGATACGACGAGCTTCCCAGCCTAAGCAGAAGTTCGGCGGAACGACGCGGAGCCGAACTTCTGCGAAATATCCGAGAAGAGCTCTTTCTTGAGTTTCTCCCAGCACCGCCCCTCCGGGTCGCTCCGGGGCGGCGCTGATGGCCGCTACAAAGACTCCGCCCCCTGCCGATCCCCCCTCCTCCACGGGGATCTTCGAGGCAACACCCATCGCCGCCGCGAGAGGGAGCCCGGAAATGGGAGAAGACCCTAGTTAAACCTGCCCGGCACGGCCCGGTCCGGGTTGACCCGGATCCTGGACGGGCGCGCGGGCAGGGTCAGCGACGCGGTCTCGGTCGCTTCGTCCACGACGATGAGGGTCCGGCCCGTCTTGCCCCCGGCCGTCCATTCGATCCAGAGCGGGAAGACGAACGGGCCGTTCGTCTGGGACACCCGGAAATCGACCCGGACGCCCTCCGCGACGACGGTCTCGGTCCAGGTCGCGCGGACCTCGGGGAGCTCCCACGCGTAGAGCCAGCCCCTGAAGAAGGCTTTCAGGTCCTGCCCCGACGCAGACTCCATAGCCGTGATGAACTCGCCCGTCCGGGCCGCCCGGAACTTGTACGTCTCGAAGTAGGCGCGGAGCCCGGCCTCGAAGGCCTCCCGGCCGACGAGGTCCTGGAGCATGAACAGGGCCAGCGCGGCCTTGTCGTAGACGACGGCCTGGTAGGCCGAGAAATCGAAATAGCTCAGCCGCGAGCCCATGATGACCGGGCCCCGGAAGGATTTCTTCATGGTCCAGCGGGAGAACTTCTTCAGGATGCCGGCGAAGGCGCCCTCGCCGTATTTGGACCGCAGGTAGGAGGCGGCGGCGAATTGGGCCAGGCCCTCGCTCAGCCACTGGTCCCGGTAGGAATCGAAGGACACGCCCTGGCCCCACCATTGGTGGGCGATCTCGTGGGCCAGGAAATAGTCGCTCCAGGCCGACAGGTCGACGGGAGTGTCGAGCGGAACCGGGAAGCCCGATTCGCCGATCCAGGGGACCTCGTTGAGGACGATGAACGAGGCCGGACTGTGTCCGCCGAAGACGGGCCAGAGCCGCATGACGATGCCCAGCTTTTCGTAGGGATAGGGTCCGAAGGCCCGAGAATAATGATCGAGGATCGCGGACGCCTGGTCGGCGATGGCCGGCCGCGAATCCATGATCTCCGACGAAACGTGGATCGAGATGGGGACCGGGCCGGGCCGCTCGCGGACCTGTTCGAACTTGCCGACGATGAACGACATGTATTTCACCGGCGAGCGGGAGGCGAACGAGTAGACGATGTTGCCCGCCTTTTCGATCGCGGGGGTGTCGCCCAGGTCCTCGCGGCGGCCCTTGGCCACGAGCTCGCCGTTGGCGATGCACGTATACTCCGGCGGGACGCTGATGTTCATCCGGGCCAGGAAATAGTCCTCCTCCGCCGGCCCCGGGTACCAGAATCCGGCGTGCGTATAGAACGCCGTCTCGTAGCGCGGCCGGACGCGGATCTTGTCGCCCGTCCCGGCCTGGCCGATGACGTCCGTCGTCGGGGTCGCCGGGCGCATCCGGCCCCGGTAGAAGACCTCGACGAGCGCCGTCGCCCCTGCGGCGGGCGGGGAGATGAAGTAGACATAGAGGATATTGCGGATCTTGTCGATCGTGTAAAAGAGCTCCCGGCCCTCGGCGTCCGCGATCTTGAGGATCTCCAGGTCGGCATTGAAGCGGAACTTGAGGCTCTCGAGGAGGTCCACCTTGGGGACGATCTCGATGCGGGCCCGGGCCGAGAGATAGAACGCGGCCGGGGCGAAGCTGAGGTCGAGCGCGTAGGACCGGACGTCGAACTTCTCGTCGAACGAGAGGAACATCCTTTTCAGGGCCGGCGATTCCGACACCGGCGCGTAGAGGCTGACGATCCGCTCCTTGCCCAGGTCGTAGAGGCTGACTTCGTCGTCGGAGAACGGGTAATAGATATAGACCAGGTCCCCGGCCTTGCGGGCCTTGAACTGGAGGACGGCTTCCTCGCCCTGGGGGAGGAAGGACAGGAGGTTCCCGTCGATCGAGCTTTCGATAGTGAATGAATGGGGGTAGTTCCGGGCGAACACGGCCGCGGCCTTGGTCCGCTCGGCGGCGGACACCGACGCTCCGCCCTCGTCAGCCGAAACGACGATATTGGAGGCGAAGTAGCCCGAGGAACAGCGGACGAACAGGGACTCGATGTCGTCCTCGATGCGGTCCTTCTTGTAAAGGAGCTCGAGCTGGTGTTTCTCGTTGGCGTCGCCCGGCGTGAAGGCGACCCGGCCGCGGCCGACCACGACGAGCGCCGTTTCGACGCCGTCGAGATTGTCATAGAAGACGGCGGCGTCGGTGAAGGTGAAGCGGACGTCGGCATGGCTGACCTCGACCCGGCGGGCCCGGACGGCCCGTTCCGCGGGGATGCGGACCTTGTAGAGCCGGGTCCTCGTGGCGGTCACGTCCAACCGGTCGATCGTCCAGCCCCCGTCGCTCCACTCCAGGACGAGCGTCCACGATTCGATGATGGCCGACTGGTCATTGTCGAAACAGGCCTGGACGAAGACGCGCGTCAGGCCGTCCCCGCCGCTCTGAATGCCGGCCGTCCGCAGGGCGACGCCGGTCATGGCCAGGTCGACAAAGTACACGCCGAGCCGGGCCTGTTCGTCTGGCCGGAGGCCGGGCTTGAACGAAGTAAGATAGGCGGTCATGTCCCGGGATTGTAGCTGCCCCTGCAGGCGCTCGACGAAGGCGGCGGGAGGTTCGGGCGTCGCCGGGGCAGACCCGGCCTGGCCCGAAGCCGGACCGGGGAGCAGGAGGGGAAGGAGCAGGAACCAGAAGACCGCTTTTCTCACGGTTCTCCTTATTATAACATCGATCCTGTAATACCACCCGCAAGGAGTGCCGGTTTTGTGCCAAGGGGAAGGGTCGCCGAGCATCCAGGTACAGGTGCTGAACAGGTAGAAGAGGCGAGGGGTGAGCTGGACCTTCAGGGAGGCGTAAACAAGCTTTACACGGAGCGGGCTATTTCTTGAGCGGCCTCCCCAGCGCTTCCTCGACCTCGCGGACCTTGCCCGCGATCCGGCCCGACGCCCGGGGCCGGTCGTCGATCGTGATGTGGGTCAAGACCCGCCCGGTTTCGCCCCGCATGGCCTCGTGGCAGCGCCGGACGAGTCCGAGGACCGTTTCCCAATCCCCCTCGACGATGGTCCCCATGGCCGTCAGCTGGTACGGCAGGCCGCTCTTGTCGACAACGTCCAGGATCCGGGCGACGGGCCCGGCGAGCTCCTCGCCCTGGCCGATGGGCACGACGCTGAATTCGACGACCATGCCCTGCTCCCCTAATCCTTGTCCTTCTCGCGGTCCTTCTTCTGGCCTGCCTTCTTCAAGCGCTCTTCCCAGGTGATGAAGCTGTGGTAGAACACGGCATCGCCTTCGTCGATGCCCCGCGTGATCTCGGTGATGTGCGACGTCTCGGCGCCGAACTCCTCGACGGCGTAGATGACGGCCTTGTCGGGCTTGGTGTTGGCCCCGCAGGTGTAGATGTCGAGGGCGGCGTAGCCCATCTCGGGCCAGGTGTGGGTCGAGATGTGGGATTCGGAGATGACGACGACGCCGCTGACGCCGGCCGGCGGGAACTTGCTGAACGAGATCGACCAGACATGGGCGCCGGCGATCTCGGCCGCGCGCACGAGGATCTGCTGGACCTTCTCGACGCTGCCGATGATCTTGGGGTCGCAGCCGGAAGCCTCGACGATGTAGTGGTGGCCTATCGGGGAATGCGCGATCTTGACCATGGTGTTCTCCTTCGCTCGTTGGGAACATCGATTATGGCACAACGCCGGGGCCTGTCAAGAACGCGGGCCGGCGCCGCACGGCGCCCGGACGGGAACCCGGGGACCGTCAAGGGCGATCCCGGGTTCAAACGGGGACCCGGGGATCGTCCTTGACGACGTTGAGGACGAGGTGGGTAACGGTCCGATCGACATGAGGGATGGCCAGGATTCCTTTGACGAAGCCGTTGAGGTCCTCGCGGTCCGTGAAGCGCCCGACGATGAAGCAGTCCCAGTCCCCCGTGACATCGTACACGGCGGCGACGTGGAGGTCCTGGGCGATCCGCTTCTGGGTCTCGATGAGCTTGCCCTTGGAGATGCGGACCGCCACGATGGCAGTGAGACCGATGCCGAAGTATTCCGGGTCGACGACAGGCATGTAGCCTTTGATGGCGCCGGCGGCCTCGAGCTTCTTGACGGTATGGATGACCGAGGTGGCCGAGGTTCCCACCTCTTTGGCGATCTCCCTGAAGCTCTTACGGGCGTTGTCGTTGAGGACCCGGATGATCTTCCTGTCCAGCTCGTCGATCATGGGTGGCGCCTCCAATTATCCGACTGAATAGCATAGTTTGGAACAAATGTAAATATATATTCAAAATATATTGACAAACGTATCGTTTTCGTTTTAATTATCTGGCATCAGATCCAGCCCCCCGGCCGTCCGGGGACGAGAGGAGACCGCGACATGGCCCAACCGGCACGCTCAAAGACCGTCATCAAGACCTTCGGGACGAGGGACGAGAAGGACGTCCTCGCCGTCCTCCGGGATCCAGGGAGCGACATCCAGTTCATCCGGCTCTTCTTCCCGGACATCCTGGGGCGGCAGATGGACTTCACCATCCCCGCTTCGGAAGTCGCCGCGGCCTTCAAGGAGGGCAAGGGATTCGACGGTTCTTCGATCGCCGGATTCGTCCGCATCGAGGAATCCGACCTCGTCATCAAGCCCGATCCGAAGAGCTTCCGAGTCCTTCCCTGGACCTATCAGGGCTTCGCCGAAGGCGTCCGCTGGCACGAGGCGGTAATGTTCGGGGACATCCTCACGCCGGACGGGGCCGCCTATCAGGGGGACAGCCGGGCCGCCCTGAAGCGCGTCCTGGCCCAGACCCGGAAGGAGCTCGGGATCGAGGATCTCAAGTGCGGGCCCGAGCTCGAGTTCTTCATCTTCCCGTCGGGCGATGTGCCCACGCTCACCGACGGGGGCGGCTATTTCTTCGGCGGGCGGTACGGCGAGCTCCGCAAGGAGATCCAGCTCCTCCTCCATCGCATGGGGATCATGACCGAGTACGATCACCACGAAGCCGCCCACAGCCAGCACGAGATCGACCTCCGCTACCTCGACGCCGTGGAGATGGCCGACACCGCCATGATCTTCCGCTACATGGTCAAGAAGGTCTGCCGCATGCACGGCCTGTACGGCACGTTCATGCCCAAGCCCGTCAACGGCCAGAACGGCAGCGGCATGCACGTCCACCAATCGCTCTGGCGCGGCGGCAAAAACCTCTTTTTCGATAAGAACGGCCCCTATCACCTGTCTCTGATGGCCCAACGATACATGGCCGGGCTGATAACCCACGCCCGGGAGATCTCGGCCGTCCTCAGCCAGTGGGTCAACTCTTACAAGCGCCTTATTGAGGGCTACGAGGCCCCTGTCTACATCGCCTGGGGCCAGAAGAACCGGTCCGCCTATATCCGCGTCCCCGAGTACCAGCCGGGCAAGGAGCACGCCACACGGATCGAACTCCGGGCTGCCGATCCGGCCTGCAACATCTACCTGGCCTTCGCGGTCATGCTGGCCGCCGGGGCCGAGGGGATCCGCAAGAAGATCGAGCTCACCGACCCGGTCGAGGAGAACATCTACCACATGAGCGGCGCCCGGCAGAAGAAGTTCGAGATCCGGGTCCTGCCCCGTAACCTCGAGGAGGCCGTCCGGGTCATGGAACGGAGCGCCGTGGTCAAGGACGCGCTCGGCGAACACATCTTCCGGACGCTCGTCGCCAACAAGCTCAAAGAGGTCGAGGAGTACTCCCGGAACGTCTCCGGCGAGTTCGACAAGCAGGTCAGCGATTACGAGGTCCACCGCTATCTCCCCGTCCTCTGAGCCGGCGTCTTGCCTCACGCGGGTCCGACCACTATAATGCCCGCATGTGTCCGTCGAAGAGCGCCCTCGAGGCCCTGACCTCGAAGGCCGCGGGAAGGCGCGGGGCCCTCATCCAGGTCCTCCAGGACATCCAGGACCGCTTCCACTGGCTCTCCCCCGAAGCCCTCGAGCACGTCGCCGAAGAGCTCGGCGTCCCCCTCGTGCAGGTCTACGGCGTCGCGACCTTTTATAGGGCCTTCAGCCTCTCGCCGCGGGGCCGGCACATCTGCACCGTCTGCATGGGCACGGCCTGCCACGTCCGCGGCGGGGAGGCCGTCCTCGAACAATTCGAGCGCAAGCTCGGCATCGCCGCCGGCAAGACGACGCCGGACGGAAAATACACGCTCGAGCGGGTCAACTGCCTCGGCGCCTGCGCCCTGGCCCCCTTGGCCGTCGTCGACGGCCGCTATTACAACCAGATGAACGAGGCCAGGGCCGCGGCCGTGCTGGCCGAGCTGGAAAAGGACGACGGCTCTTGACGACCTACCGGACCCACCTTCTCGTCTGCGCCGGGACGGGCTGCGTCTCCTGCGGGGCCTTCGATGTCCGCCGGGCCCTCGAAGACGAGGTGCGGCGCCGCGGACTCGAGCGCGAGGTCCTCGTCGTGGCCACTGGCTGCAACGGGTTCTGTGAGCGGGGACCGATCCTCCTCGTCCAGCCCGACGGCATCTTCTACCAGAGGCTCAAGCCGGCGGACATTCCCCATCTCGTCGAAGAGCACCTGATGAAGGGCCGGCCGGTCCGGAGCCTGATGTACGTGCCGCCGGAGGAGCGCGAGCCCGTCCCCCGCATGAAGGACATCGAGTTCTTCAAGCACCAGAAGCTCATCGTCCTTCGCAACCGCGGCCGGATCGATCCGGAGAAGATCGACGAATATATCGCTTACGACGGCTACGCGGGCGCTGGCAAGGCCCTCGGCGACATGACGCCCGAAGAGATCATCGCCGAGATCACCGCCGCCGGGCTCCGCGGCCGGGGCGGGGCCGGCTTCCCGACCGGGCGCAAATGGGACGCCGCGCGCCGGGCGGCGGGCGCCCCCAAGTACATCGTCTGCAACGGCGACGAAGGGGACCCCGGGGCCTTCATGGACCGCTCCGTCCTCGAAGCCGACCCGCACGCGGTCATCGAAGGGATGATCATCGGGGCCCGGGCCGTCGGAGCGGCCCGGGGCTTCCTCTATATAAGGAACGAGTATCCGCTGGCGGTCGCCCGCATCGGGAAGGCCCTGGAGCAGGCCCGCCGCTACGGGCTCCTCGGAACGGACATCCTGGGCACGGGGTTCGCCTTCGACCTCGAGATCGTCCGCGGCGCCGGCGCCTTCGTCTCCGGAGAGGAGACCGCGCTCCTGGCCTCCATCGAAGGCGGCCGGGCCTACCCCCGCCAGCGCCCCCCCTACCCGGCGGAGCGGGGATTGTGGGGGAAGCCGACGGTCATCAACAACGTCGAGACCTGGGCCAACGTCCCCTCGATCATCCGCCGCGGAGCGGCCTGGTTCTCGGCTTTGGGGACGGAGACGAGCAAGGGGACGAAGGTCTTCTCGCTCGTCGGCAAGATCGCCAATACCGGCCTCGTCGAAGTGCCGATGGGCATATCCCTCAGGGAGATCGTCTACGGCATCGGCGGCGGCATCCCCCGCGGCCGCGAATTCAAGGCCGTCCAGATCGGAGGCCCCTCGGGCGGCTGCATTCCCAAGGCCATGCTGGACCTGGCCGTGGATTACGAAAGCCTGAAGGCCGCCGGGAGCATGATGGGCTCGGGCGGCATGATCGTCATGGACGAGGACACCTGCATGGTGGACATCGCCCTGTACTTCCTACGCTTCGCGGAGGAGGAATCCTGCGGCAAGTGCTCCCCCTGCAGGGCCGGGACCGGGGCCATGGCCCGCATCCTGGCCAAGATCACGGCCGGCGACGGGACGGCCGAAGACCTGGCCCGGCTCGAGGCGCTGGCCGCGACGGTGAAGCAGGGCTCCCTCTGCGGGCTCGGCCAGACCGCCCCGAACCCCATCCTGACGACGATGCGTTATTTTCGCGACGAATACGAGGCGCACGTCTTCGACAAGCGCTGCCCGGCCCTCGTCTGCAAGGCCCTCATCTCTTTTGCCATCGACCCCGAGAAGTGCGTGGGCTGCCTTCTTTGTAAGAAGGCCTGTCCGGCCGGCGCCATCGCGGGCGAGCTGAAAAAGGTCCACATCATCGACGAACAGGCCTGCATCAAGTGCGGCATCTGTCTCAGCGTTTGCCCGGCCAAGGTCCGCGCCGTCCGTAAGACCACGGGGCCTGCCGTTGCCGGGACGCCGGCCTCGCCAAGGACCGGAGAGACCCGATGAAGCTGACGATCGACGGTCGCGAGGTCGTCTGCCGGGAGGGGGCGACCATCCTCGAGGCCGCCCGAGGAGCCGGGATCTCCATTCCCTCCCTCTGTGATCACCCGGACCTCGAGCCTTTCGCCGGCTGCCGGATCTGCCTGGTCGAGGTCAGCGGCCGCCGGGACTTCGCCCCGGCCTGCGCGACGCCGGCCGGGGAGGGCCAGGTCGTCCGGACCCGGACGCCCGAGATCGTGGCCCTCAGGAAGAAGATCCTCGAGTTCATCCTGGCCCAACACCCCTACGCCTGCCTCGTCTGCCCGGAAAAGAAGACCTGCGATGACCTCAAGTCCACCATCCGCAAGACCGGCGAGGTCACGGGATGCGTGCTTTGCCCGGAGAACGGCGCGTGCGAGCTCCAGAAGGTCGCCGACGAGGTCGGACTGGACAAAGTCGACCTGCCCGCCGACTACCGGAATCTGGAGGTGCGGCGGGAGGATCCGTTCTTCGACCGTGATTACAATCTGTGCATCCTCTGCGGCCGCTGTATCCGCGTCTGCGAAGAGGTCCGCGGCGCGTCCGTTCTGTCTTTCATCCAGCGCGGCGGCCGGACGGAGGTGGGCACGGCGTTCGGCCGGCCGCTCCTCGAGTCGGGCTGCCGGTTCTGCGGGGCCTGCGTCGACGTCTGCCCCACCGGGGCCCTCGTCGAAAGGGCCGTTCGCCCCCGGCCCCGCGCCGCGCGTGCGGCCGAGGTCGTCTGCCCGTTCTGCGGCCAGGGCTGCGTCCTCGCGCTCGGGATCCGGGAGGGCGCCGTCATCGACGCCACGCCGGTCAACGTTCTCCCCAACCGCGGCCAGGCCTGCGTCAAGGGCCGCTTCCTCGTCCGCGGCGCCCTCTCCGGGCCGGAAAGGATCCTCCAAGCCCACGTCCGGAAGGACGGACAGCTCGAGCCGGTGTCCATGGATGAGGCCCTCGACCGCGCGGCGGCCGGGCTCATGGCGTCCGTCGACGGACGCAGGGCGCTTGTCTATCCTTCCCAGGTTTCGCTAGAGGACGCGTTTCACTTCCTCGAGTTCGGGCGCGAGGCGCTCAAGGCGGGAGCCATGGCAGCGGCCCCGTCGCCGACCATCGAAACGGCGCTCGACGCGTTTGCCGGGAAATACGGCCGGACGGTCCCTGCAGACCTCAAGCTCTCCGCGATCGGCGATGCCGGGTCTATCCTGGCCTGGGACATCGACCTCCCGGACGATCACCCGATCGTCTGGCTCCAAGTCGTCCGGGCCGTCAGGCGCGGCGCGGGTTTCGTCGCGGCCGGCAAGGCCCCCGCAGGCCCCATCGGACGGGCGGCCATCAAGCTCGGGCTCGCTTCCGGCGGCCTTGCCGCGGCCGCGGACCTGGCTTCGGCCCTGATCAAAACGGCGGCTGCGACAGCGGCCGGCATCGACGGCACCGACGATATCGAGGCCGCGCTTGCCAGCCGCGGCCCCGCGCCCAGCCGGACCCGGCGGGCTTTCGAAGAGGCCGCCCGCACTCTCGCGTCTGGCAAGCCCGCGGCCGTCCTCTTCGACTCGGGCTCGGTTGCCGGGCCTTCGGGCCTCGAGACCCTGGCCTGGCTCTGGAACATCGCCCTGATCACCGGGGCCCGGCTCTTTCCTCTGGCACGCGGCGCGAACGAGCGCGGCGTCCACGAGCTCGCGCGCGCGCTCGGCGCCCTCTCCTTCGGAAAGGACTGGAGCCATGTCCGCGACGGCCTCGAAGCGGGTGCGCTCGAAGCGCTCTATCTCGCCGGCCCGGTCCCCGACCTGGGAGACCTGAAGCCGTCGTTCCTGGTCTGCCAGGACACGCACTGGAGCCGGAACGCCAAGCAAGCCGACGTCGTCCTGCCGGCCGCGGCTTTCGCCGAAGCGGGCGGGACATGGGTGAACGCCGAGGGACGGGTCCGGACATATCCGCCGGCCCTGCCCTGCCCCGGCTCCGCCCGCCCTGACGGAGAGATCCTCGCCGCGCTTGCGGGGCGGATGGGCCGGCCGGGGTCGGACAAGCCCGACCCCGCCGCTGTCCTACGGGCGATCTGCGATCGCGTCCCCGCGTTGAAGGGCTTCGGACAGGCCGCGACGGCCGGGGAACCGTTCTTCCTCGGAGCGGCGCCAGCCGGGAAGCCTCGCTTCATTCCTCTCGCCCCTCCGGCCCGCACCCGGGGACGGCGGCCGTCGGGGAAACCCGCCGCTTCGCCGGATCGGCCGGGGTCGGCGCTCCGCGGCTTCGACCTTGTCGCGGGCAGCCGCGGCTACGCCAGAACGAGGAGTGCCCGCTGATGCCCCGCGTCGTCCGTCGCGAACGCCTGGTGCCCAACATCCACGTCCTCGAGGTCGAGGCGCCCGAGATCGCCCGCAGGTGCCGCCCGGGCCAGTTCGTCATCGTCATGCCGGACGCGCGCGGCGAGAGGATCCCGCTGACGATCGCTGATTGGGACCGGGACCGCGGCACGGTCACCGCTGTCTTCATGGCCGTCGGCACCACGACCCGCAAGCTCTCCCTGCTCAACGCCGGGGATACGGTCCCCATCTTCGCCGGGCCGTTGGGCTCGCCGTCGGAGATCGGCTCCGTCGGGACCGTCCTCTGCGCCGGCGGCTGTTTTGGCATCGCCGCCATCCATCCTCTCGCCCGGGCCTTCAAGGAGGTCGGCAACCGCGTCGTCGTCCTCGTCGACGTCAAGGCCGATTACCTCCTCTATTGGAGGGACAAGCTCGAGGCCCTGGCCGACGAGTTCATCGTCTCCTCGCGCGACGGGCTGTACGGAGGGACGGAGTTCGTCCCCCGTCACGTCCGCGACGTCCTCGGGCGGGAGAGGATCGACCGGGTCGTCGCCGTCGGCTGCACCTATCTCATGTCGAGCATCGCCGAGGCGACGAGGCCCTCGGGCATCAGGACGATGGTCAGCCTCAATCCCATCATGGTCGACGGGACGGGCATGTGCGGGGCCTGCCGGGTCACTGTGGACGGCCGGACGAAGTTCGCCTGCGTCGACGGGCCGGACTTCGACGGCCATCTCGTCGACTGGGCCGAGCTCTACGCGCGGAGGAAGTCCTACTTCGACGACGAGGTCCGGTCCCTCTGCGCCTGGGAGGAGGAACGCTTCCCGTGAGCGAGCGAGACGCCAAGGACAAGATCAGCCCCGCCCTCGCGGCCGAGGTCCTGGCCGAGTTCGAGAAGGGCTGGCGGAAGGACCTGCGCCGGGCCGTGCCGGTCAAGGAGCGCATGAAGATCGGCCGCCGGCCCATGCCCCAGCGCGCGGCCGGCGAGCGGAACAAAGACTTCAGCGAGGTCAATCTGGGGCTCACGGCGGAGGAGGCCGTCGAGGAGGCGCGGCGGTGTCTCGACTGCGCCAAGCCTGGCTGCCTGGCCGGCTGCCCTGTGCGGATCGACATCCCCTCATTCGTCAAGCTCGTCGAAAAGGGCCAGTTCGCCGCGGCCGCGGCCAAGATCCGGGAGGCCAACAGCCTGCCGGCCGTCTGCGGCCGCGTCTGCCCCCAGGAATCGCAGTGCGAAGCGAGCTGCCACCTGAAGAAGGCCTCGGGCGTCGCGGTGGCCATCGGCAACCTCGAGCGCTTCGTCTCGGACACGGAGCGCCTCGGCGGAGGCGCCGTGCTTCCCCACCTCCCCCCGCCCACGGGCCACAAGGTCGCCGTCGTTGGCGCCGGCCCGGCCGGACTGACCGTGGCCGGCGAAATGGCCCGGGCCGGCCATCGGGTGACGGTCTTCGAGGCCCTCCATGACGCGGGCGGCGTCCTCGTCTACGGCATCCCCGAATTCCGCCTGCCCAAGAGCATCCTCGTCGCCGAGGTCGCCTATCTCGAGCGGCTCGGAGTCGAGTTCCGGATGAACTTCATCGTCGGCAAGACCGCGACCATCGACGACCTGCGTGACGACGGCTACGAGGCCTTTTTCATCGGGACCGGGGCGGGCCTGCCCAACTTCATGAAGGTCCCGGGCGAGAACCTCGTCGGCGTCTACTCGGCCAACGAATACCTGACCCGCGTTAACCTGATGCGGGCCTACGATTTTCCGAATTACGACACGCCCGTCTTCCCCGGCCGGCGGGCCGCCGTCATCGGCGGCGGCAACGTGGCCATGGATTCCGTGCGGACGGCGAAGAGGCTCGGCGCGGAGCAGGCCCTCATCATCTACCGCCGCTCACGGACCGAGATGCCGGCCCGCATCGAGGAGGTCCACCACGCCGAGGAGGAGGGCATCGAGTTCCACTTTCTGACGACGCCGACGCGTTACATCGGCGACGGGCACGGCCGGGTCAAGGCCATGGAGTGCCTGCGCATGGAGCTCGGCGAGCCCGACGCCTCCGGCCGGCGCCGGCCCGTTCCCGTGCCCGGGTCGGAATTCATGACCGAGGTCGATCTCGTCGTCGTGGCCGTCGGGCAGAGCCCCAACCCTCTCATCCCGCAGACGACCCCGGGCCTCAGCGTCGGGAAATGGGGGACGATCGACGTCGATTGGGCGACCATGGCGACCTCGCTCCCCGGCGTCTATTCCGGCGGCGACATCGTCAGGGGCGGGGCGACCGTCATCCTGGCCATGGGCGACGCCCGGACGGCCGCCGCGGCCATGGACCGCCGCCTCAAGGAAGGCCCCGCCGGTCCGAGCTCAGAATAGCCTATAATAACGAGGAGCCCAGCCCATGAGGAAAACCCGTGCCGTTGCGCTTGCGCTCATCGCCGCGGCCCTCCTTGCCGCGTCCTGCTCGGGTGGCCGGACGGCCGAGCCCGCCGACCTCATCCTGACCAACGCCGCGGTCGCGACGATGTCGTCAAGCGAGCCCCGGGCCGAGGCCCTGGCCGTCGCGGGCGGAAAGATCGTCTTTGTCGGCGACAGCCGCAAGGCCCTGAAGCGGCGAGGCGGCTCGACCCGGGTCGTCGATCTCGGCGGCCGCATGGTCCTGCCGGCCTTCCAGGATTCCCACATCCACCTCGTCATGGGCGGCGTCGAGATGCTCGCCTGCAATATCGCCGAGCTCGCTACGAAGGAAGCGGTGTTCGCCCGGATCCGGGAGTACGCGGCCGCGCACCCTGATCTCCCCTGGATCACCGGCGGCGGCTGGGCCCTGCCCCTTTTCCCTCAGGCGAATCCGCGCAAGGAAGATCTCGACGCCCTCGTCCCCGACCGGCCCGCGGTCTTGGACTCCGCCGACGGCCACAGCTCCTGGGTCAATTCGCGGGCCCTGGCCCTGGCCGGCGTCACTCGGGACACGCCGGACCCCGCCGGCGGCCGCATCGAGCGGGACCCGAGGACAGGCGAACCGACAGGGACCCTGCGGGAGAGCGCGGCCGGCCTCGTCGAGTCGCATGTCCCCGCCCTCGGGCCCGTGGAATACATCAACGGATTGAAAGCGGGACTGGCCATGGCCAACCGCTTCGGCATCGCCTCGATCATCGAAGCCCGGGCCGACGGGGACATCCTGGAAGCCTATGCGGCCCTCGACCGGGCCGGCGAGCTGAGCGTCAGGGTCCTGGCCTCGCTCCAAGTAGACGCCGGTCGCGGCGTGTCCGAGGCCCGGCGCCTGGCGCCGCTCCGCCGGCGCTACGCCGGAACGCGCCTCAAGGCGACCGCCGCCAAGATCTTTGCCGACGGGGTCATCGAGCCGCACACGGCCGCCCTCCTCGAACCCTACGTCGACCTGCCGGGCGACCGGGGCACGCCGCTCCTCGAGCCCGAGGCCTTCGACGCCCTGGCCCGGGCGCTCGACCAGGCGGGCTTCCAGATCCACGTCCACGCCATAGGCGACCGGGCCGTCCGCATGTCCCTCGACGCATTCGAGGCCGCCGGCCGGGCCAACGGCTTCCGGGACATGCGCCACCACATCGCCCACCTCGAGCTCATCGATCCCGCCGACATCCCGCGCTTCAGGCGCCTCGGCGCCGCCGCCAACTTCCAGGCCCTCTGGGCGTACCCCGACACCTATATCACCGACCTGACCCTGCCCATCCTCGGTCCCGCCCGCTCGCGCTGGCTCTACCCGATCGGCAGCGTCGCCGCGACCGGAGCCGTCATCGCCGGGGGGAGCGATTGGTCCGTTTCCTCCATGAACCCGCTCGAAGCCATCCAGGTCGCCGTGACGCGCCGGGACCCCGCTGCCGGCCCGGGCGAGGCCTGGATCCCGGAGGAGAAGGTCGATCTCGCGACCATGCTCCGGGCCTACACGGTGAACGGCGCCTGGCTCTGCCACGAGGAAAAGGTCCGCGGCACTCTCGAGACGGGCAAGGCGGCCGACCTCATCATCCTCGATCGCGACCTCTTCGCCATCCCCGCCGCCGAGATAGGCCGGGCCAGGGTCCTCCTGACGCTCCTCGACGGCCGCGAGGTCTTCCGCGACCCGTCCTTCAAATAAGGATCAAGGCCGGTTGACGCCGAAGGCGCGGAGGTTTATCCTTATCTCAGGATCGGGAGGGGCCGATGCCGATGAAGCTCCAGGTCGGCCGCAAGACGGGATTCATGATCCCGGGCCCGGCGGACAGCCAGGGCCATCGAACGGCGGGGGGGAACATGTATGCACGCATGACCACGCTGGCGTTCCATATCGACAGGTATGACGACGGCGTCCGCGCCTTCAAGGATAGCGTCGTGCCTGCGGCCCGGGCCCAGACGGGTTTCCGGGGCATCTACCTGCTCGCCGACCGCAAGGCGGGCCGCTGCGTCGCCCTGACCGTCTGGAAAGACGAGGCCGCGGCCGTTGCCAATGAAGAGAACCGCTATTACCAGGAACAGCTGGTCAAGCTGCTGCCGTTCTACGCCTCGCCCCCCGTCCGCGAGGGCTTCGAAGTCGTCGTCGAATCCCGCTGATGGCCGGCCGACGGTGTTTACGGCCGGAGCAATATGTGCTATAAATAGCCTCTTTTAGCCCATGGATATCCGACTCATACTCGTTCAGGCGTTCGTCATCCTCTTCGCCATCACCGTCCACGAGGCGGCCCACGCCTGGACGGCCAACCGGCTCGGCGACCCGACCGCGGCGGCGTTGGGCCGGGTCTCCCTCAATCCCCTCGCCCACATCGACCTGTTCGGCACGATCATCTTCCCTCTGGTCCTCATCCTTCTCAAGCAGCCGGTATTCGGATGGGCCAAGCCTGTGCCCTACAATCCTCTGAACCTCCGGCATCCGCGAAAAGGCGGGCTCTGGATCTCCTTCGCGGGCCCGATCGCCAACATCGCCACTGCGACGGCCGCGGTCCTCATCTTCCAGGTCATCAAGCTCGCCGGCGCCCGCATCCCCATGGCCTCGCTCTTCAGCAAGCCCATCGGCGGGGTGGTCGTCATCCTGATCTACACGGCCATGATCAACATCTCCCTGGCGGTCTTTAACCTCATCCCCATCCCGCCCCTCGACGGCAGCGGGATACTGGCCGGCCTCCTGCCGGAAAAGGCCGCCGCCGCTTTCGATCGCCTCAGGCCCTACGGATTCTTCATCCTCATCGCCCTCATGTACACCAACGTCCTGACGTACATTTTCACGCCCGTCCAGAATCTCATCCTCCGGCTCTTCTCCTAGCATGCCCGAAGCACCCGTCGAGATCTTGCCTGTCGAAGACGCGCCCATCGCGCCGCCCGCCGCCGAGGCGGCCGACGGCTACCAGGTCCGCCTCGACGTCTTCGAGGGCCCGCTCGATCTCCTCCTCTTCCTCATCCGCAAGAAGAAGATCGATATCCACGACATCCCCATCGCGGCCATCACCCGCGACTACCTCGGCTACCTCGAGCGGAAGACGGAGATCAACCTCGACCGGGAGGCCGAGTTCGTGTTCATCGCCGCCCTGCTCATCTACATCAAGTCGCAGATGCTGCTGCCGCGCGAGACCGACCTGGCCGAGGGCGAGGACCCGCGCCGCGTCCTCGTCGACCGCCTGGTCGAGTACGAGAAGGTCAAGGCGGCCTGCTCCCTCCTGCGCGAACGGGAGGACGTCCAGATCCTCCAGTGGAAGCGGGACTTCATCCCGCCCCTCCACGGCGAGAGCGAGCTCGAGCCGGTCGAGCTCTCCCTCTTCGACCTGGCCGAGTCCTTCTTCCTGATGATGAAGCGCAGGTCGGCGGACGACACCCGCGTCATCCGCGGCAGGGACGTCTCGATCGAGGTCAAGATGAAGGAGCTGGTGGCCCTCCTCCACGAGAAGTCCGTTATCGATTTCCTCGAATACTTCGAATCCAACGCCTCGCTCGAGGAGGCCCTGGTCTCCTTCTTCTGCATCCTCGAGCTGGTCAAGTCCCGGGTGGCCGTGGCCGTCCAGGACGAGCTCTTCCAGACGATCCGCGTCTGGCTCCGCAAGGACGCGCGCAGGACGGCCGCCCATGACTAACTCGCTCAAGACCCTCATCGAATCCCTCATCTTCGTCTCCCAGGAGCCGCTGACCCCGGAACGGCTGCAGGCGGTCCTCGAGGGCGTCCCGGCGGCCGACATCCAGGCCGCGGTCGACGAACTCGTCGCGGACTATGCCACGGACGGCCGCGGCATCCACATCGTCCGCGCCGGAGGGGGCTGGCTCTTCTCGACCAAGCCCGCTTACGACCGGGACGTCCGCCGGCTGCTCCAGATCGAGCGCAAGAACCGGCTCTCGTCGGCCGGCCTCGAGACGCTGGCCGCCATCGCCTACCGCCAGCCGGTGACCCAGTCCGAGATATCGGCCATCCGCGGCGTCGATTCGACAGGCGCGCTGAAGACCCTGCTCGAAAAGAAGTTGATCAAGATCGTCGGCCGGAAGAAGGCGCCGGGCAATCCCCTCGTCTACCGGACCTCCGACGAATTCCTGCTCTACCTCGGGCTCGACAGCCTCGACGGGCTGCCCTCCGAGACGGAGATCGCCAAGATCCTCGAGGAGGAGAAAGCCGTCGACGCCTAGCCGCTAAGTATTGGCGTCATCAGGACTTAGAGTTGACAACAAGGAGTTTCTTCGATAGGATAAGTCGTTCTTTCCGGGCCCTTCGTGGAGGGACGACCCCGTACTTTCAATTCAGGAGCTTTGCGCCATGACCGAGCCGACCAAACAGCCCGAACGCGACGACCGGATGTCGTCGGAAGACTACGAGAACCTGCTCGACCGCTACCAGTACAGCACGAAAGAGATCACCATGGGGAAGATCCTCAAGGGCCGGGTCATCAAGACGACCCCGACCCACGTCCTCGTCGACGTCGGCTTCAAGACCGAGGGCCTCATCCCCAACGAGGAATTCACGGACCCGGCTGTCCTGGAGGCCCTGAAGCCCGGCGATGAGGTCGATACCATGCTCGAGCGGACCGACCTCAAGGACGGCTACCTCGTCCTGTCCAAGAAGCAAGCCGACGGCCTCCGGGCCATCGAGAGCCTGGACCAGGCCTTCGAGCACGGCCTGACGGTCACGGGCACGGTCACCGAGAGGACCCGGGGCGGGTTCAACGTCGACGTCGGCATCCCGGCCTTCCTGCCGGAGTCGCACGCCGACCTGCGTCCCGTCCGGGACGCCGGGGCCCTCATCGGGCAGACTTTCAAGTTCCGGGTCGTCAAGTTCGACCGCAAGACGGAAAACGCCGTCCTGTCGCGCAAGCTCGTCCTCCAGGAGGAGCGCGAGACGAAAAGGAAGCGCGTTTTCGGCGGCCTGGCCAAAGGCCAGAAGATCACGGGACGGGTCAAGTCCCTGACCAACTTCGGCGCCTTCGTCGACCTCGGCGGCATCGAGGGCCTCCTCCACGTCTCGGACATCTCCTGGGGCAAGGGCGCCCATCCGTCCGAGCATCTGACCGTCGGCCAGGAGGTCGAGGTCGTGGTCCTCGACTTCAACGAGAGGGACGAGAAGATCTCGCTCGGTCTCAAGCAGCTGACGCCCGACCCCTGGGCCAACATCGCCGAGAAGTACCAGGCCGGCCAGAAGATCGCCGGCAAGGTCTCCAGCCTGACCGATTTCGGCGCCTTCGTCGAGCTCGAAAAGGGCGTCGAAGGCCTCGTCCACATTTCCGACCTGACCTGGTCCCGCAAGCTCGTCCACCCCAAGAAGGTCCTCGCCCCGGGCCAGGAGGTCGTCGTCACCATCCTCGACGTCAACCCGACGACCAAGCGCATCTCCCTGGGCCTCAAGCAGGCCTCCCCCCACCCGCTCGAGAGCTTCCGCCAGAAGCACGGCATCGGCTCCCGGGTCAAGGGGACGGTCACCAGCCTGACCGACTTCGGCGCCTTCGTCGAGGTCGAGAAGGGCATCGAGGGCCTCGTCCATATCTCCGACATCAGCTGGGAGAAGGTCAAGCACCCCTCCGAGAAGCTCCAGGCCGGCCAGGAGGTCGAGGCCATTGTCCTCAACATCGACGTCGACAAGCAGAAGGTCTCCCTGGGCATCAAGCAGCTCGAGGGGGACATCTGGGAGGATTTCTTCGTCCGCCAGAAGGTCGGCGACGTCGTCAAGGTCAAGATCGTCCGGCTGACGGATTTCGGCGCCTTCGTCGAGATCATGCCGGGCATCGAAGGCGTCGTCTTCACCGCCGAGCTCGACGAGAAGAAGCTCGAGAAACCCTCCGATGCCTTCGCCGTCGGCGACGAACGCAACGCCAAGATCATCAAGATGAACCCCAAGGCCAAGAAGATCTCGCTGAGCTTCAAGCAGGCCGTCTACGACATGGAGAAGCAGGACTTCCAGCGCTTCATGGAATCGCAGAACGACCGCATGACCCTCGGCGACATCATGAGGGACCAGCTCAAGGGCTTCAAAGCGCCGAAGAGGAAGGGAACCAAAAAGGAGGACACCCATGATTAAAGCGGATTTGACCAACAAGATCTCCCAGGAGCTCAACATCCCGAAGCAGGAAGCCGAAGAGGGCGTCAACCTGTTCTTCGAGACCATCCGCGAAGCGATCCTGAGGGGCGAGGAGATCGAGATCCGCGGCTTCGGCAGCTTCCGCTTCCGGAAGCGGTCGCCGCGGGCCGGGCGCAACCCCCGGACGGGCGAGCCGGTCAAGGTCCCGCAGAAGAAGGTCCTCTACTTCAAGCCGAGCAAGCTCCTCAAGGAGCTGATCAACAAGTAATGCGCTACATCTCCGCGCCCTGGAGAGCCGATTACGTCCGCCACGCCATGACTGAAGAACGTTGCATCTTCTGCGAAGCCCTCAAGGCCGGCGACGATCGGGCGGCCACGGTGCTCGCCCGCGGACGGCGCAATTTCGTCCTGCTCAACAGGTTCCCGTACACGCCCGGCCATCTCATGATCGCCCCCAAGCGGCACCTGGCCGACTTCGCCGAGGCGCGGGCGGACGAGCGGACCGAGCTCACCGACCTCTTCCAGGCCGCCCTGCGCGTCCTGCGCCGGGCCTACGCGCCCCACGGCTTCAATGCCGGCATGAACCTCGGCGCGAGCGCCGGCGCCGGCATCACCGGGCACTACCACCTCCACGTCGTCCCCCGCTGGACGGGGGACTCGAACTTCATGCCCCTCGTCGGGGGCACCCGGGTCTTCATCGAGGACCTGGACACGACCTACCAAAAGCTGCGTCCCCTGTTCGACGGAGAGCTGAGGCGACGCGGGCGCGCGGGCCGGGCCGGAAGCCGGACCGCGGCCCCTTCAAGGTGAACCCATGCTGAAAACCATGAGAAAGAACGTCAAATCGCTCAAGCCCATCCTCTGGCTCATCGTCGCCACGTTCATCATCGCGATCTTCGCCATCTGGGGCGGCGGCGTCGGCGGCGGCCAGGGCGGCCGGTCCAACACGCTGGTCAATATCGGGGGCGAAAAGATCACCTCCGACGCCTACTATCAGGCCCTCCGTCAGAGGCTCGAGGCCATCGGGAAGCAATTCGGCGGCGAGCTCAACGCCAACCTCATCCAGCAGCTCGGCGTCCCCCAGCAAACCCTGGAACAGCTCGTCCAGCAGCGGCTCCTGCTCAAGATCGCCCGGGACATGGGCCTGCGTGCGACCAAGGACGAGGTCCGGGCCAAGATCGTCTCGTATCCGGCGTTCCAGCAGGACGGCCAGTTCGTGGGCTTCGAGTCCTACAAGCGGGTCCTCGAATACAACCACATTCCCATCGCCCAATTCGAGGCCGAGGTGCGGCAGGAAGCGGTCATCAGCAAGGCCGTCGATACCCTTACCACCGGCATCTTCGTCACCGACGACGAGGTCTGGCAGGCCTTCCGGAAGCAGAACGACACAGCCAAGATCGAGTACCTCGTCGCCGAGACGGCCAAGATCGAGGACGCGGGAACGCCGACGGAAGCCGAGGTCCGGGCCCACTTCGACAAGAACGCGGCGGCCTACAAGGTCCCCGAGAAGCGCACCGCCGACTATGTCGTCCTGAGGACCGTCGACGTCAAGAAAGAGGTCGCGGTCAAGGACGCCGAGATCGACGGGTACTACAAGAACAACACATCCCAGTTCCAGGAGCCCGAAAAGGTCCAGGTGAGCCGGATCTGGCTGCCCTTCACCGCAGCGGACAAGGACGCCGTGTTGGCGCAGGCCCGCAGCCTGCGCAACCGGGCGGCGGGCGGCGAGGACTTCGCCGGCCTGGCCCGCTCGTTCTCCAAGGACGACAAGGCGGCCGCCGGCGGCGACTGGGGGCTTTTCGACTGGAGGTCCCTCACCGCCGCGGAGACCGAAGCCGTGGGCAAGCTCGACAAGGCCGGCGTCTCCGAGGTCGTCGAGACCGAGACCGGCGCGGCGGTGTTCAAGGTCACGGACAAGACCCCGGCCGTCACCAAGCCCCTGACCGAGGTGCGGGAAACGATCAAGGGCATCCTCGAAGAGGAGAAGGCCCGGGCCCTCGTCGCCGAGCGCATCGGCCGGCTCGAAAAGCTGGCCCTCAAGGAAAAGAGCCTCGACGTCGCCGCGCAGAAGGAAGGCCTCAAGCCGGCTTCGACCGGGGCCCTCAAGAGGGGCGACCCGCTGGGCGATTTCGATTCGTCCGGCTCCGTCAGCGAGGCCATCTTCCTCCTCAAGGAAAAGGAGATCTCCGCCCCCATCTTCACCTACGCGGGCGAGGCCCTGGCCGAGCTCAAGGCCATCGAACCGGAGCGCGCGGCCACGTTCGAGGAGGTCCGCGAACAGGTCACCAAGGAAGTCGTCGACGCCCTCAAGAAAGACAAGGCCCTGGCCAGGCTCCGCGAGGTCCGGGCGTCTCTCAAGGACGACTGGAGCGGGGACGCCGCGAAGCTCAAGCTCGAGTACAAGTTCATCGAGGCCCACAAGAGGGAGCAGTACCTCAGCCTCGTCGGCGAAAGGCCCGAGGTCGACAGCCTCGTCTTCAGCCTGCCCATCAAGCAGGCCAGCGAGCCTCTCGCGGTCGACGAAGGCACCGCCCTTTTCCGCGTCCTCGAGCGGAAGGAATCGACGCGGGAGGAGTTCGAGAAGGTCAAGGCCACGGAGCGGGACACACTCCTCGGCGAGAAGAAGAACAAGTTCCTCCAGTCCTACCTGGCCAAGGCCCGCGAGGAGAAGAAGGTCAGGATCAACTACGAGGCCTACCAGCGCCTCACCGAAGACGTCCTGTCGAGGTATACCAAGACATCCTGAGTCTCACCGCCTGAGTTCCGCGCATAAACGCCGCGCTGAGAAAGGAGACCACGATGGAGTCGTCCCGAAAGACCCTGCCCCCCGAAGCGTACCAGGAGCTCCCCCCCGGTCAAACCTATACGCCCTACGTTCCCGCGGAGTCCGGGGTCCCCGAGATCACGGCCCGCTCCGTGATCTGGGGGCTCGTCATGTCCGTCTTCTTCACCTTCTCCATCGCCTACCTCGGGCTCAAGGTGGGGACGGTGCCCGAAGCCGCCATCCCCGTGGCCATCCTGGCCGTCGGCATCGGCTACATCTATAAGAGGAAGAGCACCATCCTGGAGAACGTCATCCTCCAGTCGATCGGCGCCGCCTCCGGGGCCCTGGTGGCCGGGGCCATCTTCACCATCCCGGCCCTCTACATCCTCGGCCTGCCCACGGACATCGTCAAGATCTTCCTCTCGACCTTCCTCGGCGGCTGCCTGGGGATCCTTTTCCTCACGCCGCTCCGCCGCTACTTCTGCGTCGAGCAGCACGGTAAGCTGCCCTTTCCGGAGGCCACGGCCACGACCGAGATCCTCGTCTCGGGGGAATCGGGCGGCAAGCAGGCCTGGGCCCTCATCCTGGGCGTCGCCGTCAGCGGCCTCTACGAGTTCCTGACGATCGGCGTCCGGCTCTGGGACGAGATGATCACCTTCCGTTTCCTGCCGTTCATGGACAGTCTGGCCGTCAAGACCAAGATGGTCCTCAAGATCGACGCCTTGTCGGCCTTCCTCGGCCTGGGCTACGTCATCGGCCTGCGCTACAACGCCGTCATCGTCGCCGGCGGGCTCCTGTCGCACTTCGCTTTCATCCCCGCGATCTGGTTCCTCGGCCAGCACATCCCGGGAGTTGTCTACCCGGGGACGATCCCTATCACCGCGATGAGCGAGACCCAGATCTTCAGCACGTACGTCCGCAACATCGGCATCGGGGCCATCTTCATGGCCGGCGTGCTGGGCATCATCAAATCCATGCCGGTCATTGTCAAGTCGTTCTCGCTCGGCTTCCGTGAGATCTTAAAGGGCAAGAAGGCCGGGGCCGCTGAGACGCGGAGGACCGACCGCGACCTCAACATGAAGACGATCATCCTGGGCCTCCTGGCCACGTCGGCGGGCCTGTTCCTCTATTTCCTTTGGATCTCGAACCTCAAGCTGGCTGTCATCGGTGTCCTCGTCTGCCTCCTCCTGTCGTTCCTGTTCACGACGGTCGCGGCCAACGCCATCGCCATCGTGGGGACGAACCCCGTTTCGGGCATGACCCTGATCACGATCATCCTGTCGAGCGTTCTCCTGCTCGGCGCGGGCCTCGCAGGCGAGGAGGGCATGGCCGTCGCCTTGCTCATCGGCGCGGTCGTCTGCACGGCCCTGTCGATCTCCGGCAGCTTCGTCACCGACCTCAAGATCGGCTACTGGCTCGGCGCGACGCCGCGCAACCAGGAGCGGTTCAAGTTCGCCGGAATTCTCGTCTCGGCCCTGACCGTCGGGGTGGCCATCTACATCCTGGACAAAGCCTTCTCGTTCCAGAGCGGCGCCCTGGCCGCTCCCCAGGCCAACCTGATGGCCACGGTCATCAAGTCGATGATGTCGCGCGAGCCCGTGACCTGGCTCCTCTACGCCATAGGCGCCTCGGTGGCCCTGGTCGCTGAGCTGGCCAAGGTGCCGCCCCTGGCCTTCGCCCTGGGCATGTACCTGCCGCTGCCCCTGACGACGCCGCTCCTCGTCGGCGGCTTCATCTCCCATCTGGTCAAGAGCTCGACAAAGGACAAGGAGCTGGCCGAGCGGCGCAACAACCGCGGCACCCTCATCTCATCCGGGTTCATCGCCGGCGGCGCCCTCATGGGCATCGTCCTGGCCGTCCTTAAGCTTCTCAAGGTCGACCACATCATCAGCCTGGGGATCCCCATGGTGCTCGAGGGCGGGCGCTGGGTCGACGGGACGCCCTGGCCCTGGTTCAACAGCTACGGACAGATCATCAGCCTGGCCGCGTTCGTCCTGCTCTGCGGTTTCGTCTACTGGGACGCGCGGCGGCAGAAATAGCGGAACGATCGTACGGAGGGGACCCATGAAAGCGAACAAGCTCTACGCCGCGGCCGACCGGGCCGTCAACCAGGCCCTGCGGCTCCGGAAAGGGGAAAAGTACCTGCTCGTCACCGACAAGCCGAAGATGGAGATCGCCGAGGCCCTGGCCTTCTACGCCAAGAAAGCCGGCGCCGAGACGACGACCTACCTCATGACCGAGACCCTGCGGCCCATCACGGAGCCGACCCGGCAGTTCAAGGAGCTCATCCGCGGCGCCTCGGTCACGACCTACCTCCTCGAGGGCCGCTTCGCCGAGAAGCCCTTCCGGGGCTTCATGGTCTCGGAGGGCGGCCAGCACGGCCGCATCTGCATGATGCCGGGCATCACCCGCGACATGATGGAGCGGCTGGTGGCCATCGACTTCTCGGAGATGGCCCGCTTCACGAAGACGGTCATGAGGGCCGTGAAGGACGCCGGCGACGTCGTCGTCGAGAACGCGGCCGGGACGAAGATCGCCTTCAGCGTCAAGGGCCGGGCCTGGCACGAGGACATCGGCGACATCTCCAAGAAGGGCATGCACGGCAACCTCCCGGCCGGCGAGTGCTACACGGCCCCGGTCGAGGAGACGTTCACCGGCAGGATCGTGATCGGCCTCATCGACGACAAGCTCGGACACGGCACGATGACCTTCAAGGCCGGCAAGCTCGTCGACTTCAAAGGCGCGGGCATCGCCGAGGTCATCAAGACCGTCGGCGACGACCCGACGGCGCGGATCATCGGCGAGTTCGGCATCGGAACGAACAAGGGCGCCCGGATATGCCCGAACATGCTCGAGGCCGAGAAGGCCTTCGGCACGGTCCACTTCGCCATCGGCGACTCCTACGGCATCGGCAAGAACAAGAGCAAGTTCCACTTCGACGCCCTGGTCGACAAGGTGACCATCACGGCGAAAGGCAAGACCATCGCCAAGGACGGCAAGTTCCTGATTTGAAATACGATTTCGACAAGGTCATCGACCGCTGCGGGACAGAGTCCCTGAAGTGGGTCTATCCTCGCCAGGTCCTCAAGGCTGGGGATGCCCTCCCGCTGTGGGTGGCCGACATGGACTTCGAGTCCCCGCCGGCCGTCATCGAGGCGCTGCGGCGCCGGGTCGACCACGGGATCTTCGGCTACCCCCTCGTCCCTCCGTCGTTCTACGAGGCCGCGATCGGCTGGCTGAGGCGGCGGCACGGCTGGGAGGTCGAGAAGAAGGGAATGGCCATGACCCCCGGCATCGTCCCCGCGCTCAATTACTGCGTCCGAGCCTTCACCGGCCCCGGCGATCCGGTCATCATCCAGACGCCCGTCTATCATCCCTTCACCTATGCCATCGAGAATAACGGACGCCGGGTCGTCCGCAACCCGCTCCGGTTCGACGGCCGGCGCTACGTCATGGACCTCGAGGACCTCCGCACCAAGATCGACGCCCCGGGCCGAATGCTCATCCTTTGCAGCCCTCACAACCCTGTCGGCCGGGTTTGGGATCGAGATGAGCTCGAGGCGCTCGGCCGGATCGCTGTCGAGCGGGACCTCATCGTCATCGCCGACGAGATCCACCACGATCTCGTCTATCAGGGCCACCGCCATCATGTCCTGGCCGCGCTGTCCCCGGAGCTGGCCCAGCAAACGATCACCTGCATCGCGCCGAGCAAAACATTCAATATCGCCGGCCTAACCACGGCCGCCGTTGTCGCCGCCAATCCCGACCTCATCAAGAAGTTCAGGGACGAGGAGGAACGCGCGGGCTTCGACCTTGGGAACGCCCTCGGCATCGTCGCCTTCGAGGCCGCCTATGCCCACGGCGAGGACTGGCTCGAGGCGCTGCTACCCTATCTCGAGGGCAATGTCGATCTCATCGAGACGTTCATCGCCGAGCGGCTCCCCGGCATCCGCTTCGTCCGTCCGGAAGGAACATACCTGGCCCTCCTCGACTGCCGGGGGCTCGCGATCGAGCCGGCCAAGCTCAACGAATACTTCCTGAACCGCTGCCGGGTCTACTTCACCGACGGCCGGATCTTCGGGGAGGAGGCCGCCGGCTTCGTCCGCATCAATTTCGGCTGCCCCCGGTCCGTCCTCCGCGAAGCCCTGGAGCGCGTCGAGCAGGCGCTCAAGTCGAAGTAGCCGCCCCGGGACATGGCGACATGTACCCTGGGTGCGTGTCCCCTCTTCCCGGTTTCGTGTTATCCTTGGGCCGGCTAAAGAAGGAGGCTCCGTGCGCATTCCAAAGACCATAGCCGCCGTCATCTGGCTCTTCGCCTCGCTCTTTCTGGCCGGTTCCTGTGGGGACGGCCCCAAAGCCCCCGGAGAGTCCCTGACCGGCGGAACGCCAGGGCCCGCCTCGGGCTGGCCGCGCTCGGCACCCGTCGCCCGAAAGGACGCTTTCTTCGGACTTCACTTCGACCTCCATCCCCAGGCTACCGACACCTCGCTCGGGGCCGACATCTCCGAGGACAACATCCGGGACCTGCTCTATCGCGTCAGGCCCGATTACGTCCAGTACGACTGCAAGGGCCACGCCGGGTGGGCCGGCTATCCGACGGCGGTCGGCTGGGCCAGCCCCGGCATCGTCAACGACAGCCTGGCGGTGTGGCGCAAGGCCACTCGCGACGCCGGGGTCGGCCTGTTCATCCACTACTCGGGGGTCTGGGACAGCAAGGCCGTCGCCGAGCACCCCGATTGGGCCCGCGTCGACCCGGACGGGAAGCGCGATCCCAACGCAACGAGCGTCTTCGGGCCGTACGTCGACGAGCTCCTCATTCCCCAGCTCAAGGAAGTGACGGCCGGGTACGGCCTCGACGGCGTCTGGGCGGACGGCGAATGCTGGGCGACCCAGCTCGACTATTCGCCCCGGGCCCTGGCGGCCTGGACGAAGGAAACGGGATACAGGGACGCGCCAAAAGAGCGCTCCGACCCCCGCTGGCTCGAATGGAAGATGTTCCACCGCCGCGCCTTCGAGCGCTACCTCTCGCACTGGATCGACGCCGTGCACTCTGCCGACCCCGCGCTCCAGCTGACCTCGAACTGGATGTACACGAGCTTCGCGCCCAAGCCGGTCGAGGCCAAGCTCGATTTCCTGTCGGGCGATTATTCGCCCTCCCTTTCGGTCGACCGGGCCCGCCTCGAGGCCCGCTACCTCGCCTCGACCGGAATGCCGTGGGACCTCATGGCCTGGGGCTTCGACAAAGGCCAGGGTCTCAACTGGTCGATCAAGCCGGCCGAACACTTGATGCAGGAGGCCTCCGTCGTCCTCATGCAGGGCGGCGGCTTCCAGATCTACCATACGCCAACGCGCTCCGGGTTCATCGTCGAGCCCGTCATCGCCCAGGAAGAAGCAGTCGCATCCTTCTGCCGGGCGCGTCAGGCCGCAAGCCACAAGTCGACGAGCATACCGCAAGTCGCCCTGCTTCTTTCGAGCGAAAGCTTCTGGGACAAGTCCGATGCCGTCTTCGCGCCTTGGGGCGACGTCTTTCTGGACCTCGAGGGCGCGCTCCACGCCCTTCTCAACCTCCATTATTCCGTCGACGTCCTGGCCGAGCACCAGCTCCGGCCCCGCCTGAACGAATTCCCCCTCGTCGTCATTCCGGACTCGCACAAGCTGACCGGGGAGTTCCGTCAGGCCCTGACCGAGTACGTCGAGCAAGGCGGCAGCCTCCTGCTGCTCGGGGAAAAGTGCGCCCGGCAGTTCGGACCCATCCTCGGCGCCACGCTCCGGGGCGCGCCGGCCCAGCGGACAGCGGAGCTCGTGGCCGGACCGGGAACGGTCGCGGCACAAGCGGGCCGGGTCACGAACGCCGACGGCATCTGGCAAAAGGTCGATCTGACGACGGCCAGGGCGGCCGGTGCCATCTATCCGACGCGGGACGCGCGAAAGGGCGGGCAGGTTGCCGCCACGGTCAACGCGGCCGGCAAGGGCAAGGTGGCCGCGGTCTACGGACCCGTCGCCGCGATCTACTTCCGGTCCCATCACCCCTGGCTCAGGGAGTTCATAGGATACCTCACGGCCGAGCTCTTCCCGAATCCGTCTCTGACAGTCGAAGGCCCTTCGACGATCGATGTGGCGCTCAGGAAGACGGCAGACGGGTGGCTCTCCGTCCACCTGCTCAACACGGCCGGGATGCCCCTCCCCGACCGCTACGGCTTCACCGACGCCATCCCGCCGCTCGAGGACATTGCTTTGACCGTTAGAACGGCGGCTCGACCGGCGTCCGTGTCCTGGGGGCCCGACGGCGGCCGGCTCAGATGGTCCTGGTCCGACGGCCTGTTGAAAGTGACCATTCCCAAGCTCCGGATCCACGGCGTCCTCGTTCTGGAGTAAGCGCCCCGCCGGCCGTCCTTGACGGACCGCGGGGGTTCTTCTATCATCCCGGGGCGGACCGCATCGCCTCAGGAACGATAGGAGACGGGACCGATGGACGTCGGCTCACACCCGCCGGTGCGCGCCACGGCGCGCGACGCCGAGCGCCTGGCCCGGGATCTCTACGGCCTCGAAGCCCGGGCCCATCCCCTGCCCAGCGAATTCGACGACAACTTCCGACTCGAGGCGGCGGATGGATCGCACCGCGTGCTCAAGGTCATGCATCCGGCGCGCGACCCGGGCTTCGTCGATATGCAGTGCGCCGCCATGAAGGTCCTCGCCGGACGGGACCCCGACCTGCCGGTGCCCCGGGTCATCCCCGATCGAAGCGGCCGGGACTGGTCAACGACCGGTCTCGGCGGGGACCCTGCGCGGCTCGTTTGGATGCTCTCCTATCTCGCCGGCCGCCCGATCGCCGGTATCCGCCCCGTCACACCGGAGCTTTTGACCCGCCTAGGGGAGACCCTGGCCCGCCTGGACCTGGCCTGGGCGGATCTCAGCCATCCATCGGCCCGCCGGGAGCTCAAATGGGACCTCGTCCGGGCCGGCTGGATCCGCGATCATCTCGATGCGGTCCACGACTCGGGCCGCCGGTCCCTGGTCGAGAAGGTCCTGGCCCGTTACGACGACGAGGTGGTCCCCGCCCTGCCCCGCCTGAGGCGGAGCGTTGTCTATGCGGACGCCAACGAGCATAATGTCCTCGTGCGCGTCGAGCCCGGGAAGCCGCCGCGCCTCGCCGGGCTCATCGACTTCGGCGACATGATCGAGACCGTGACGGTTTCGGAAGCCGCCGTCGCCGCAGCCTACGCCGCGTTCGGGACGACCGACCCGCTGGCAGCCGTCTGTCCTCTCGTCGCCGCCTACCATCGCGTCCTGCCGCTCACCGAAGAGGAGGTCGCCGTTCTGGACGCCTTCGTCCGGATGCGCCTGGCGGTCAGCGTCGTCAACTCCGCCTGCCGGGCCGCGGCCGAACCCGGCGACCCCTATCTCACCGTCAGCGAAGCTCCGGCCTGGGCCGCCCTTGAAGCCTTTGACCGGATCCCGCCCCGGCTCGCCCTCTATGCCTATCGATGCGCTTGCGGCCTGCCCCCGGCGCCTCACGGGCCGGCGGTCATTCGATGGCTTAAGGAGTCCGCGACGTCGTTCTCCCAGGTCCTGCCGCACGACTTGCGCACGGAACCGGTCGTCGTCCTCGACCTCTCCGTGGGCAGCCGCATGCTCGGCGCGGACCCGGCCAACCTCGAGACGCCGCGTCTCTCTGAGACGATCTCGCGGGCGATGAAGGACGCCGGCGCCGCCGTGGGCGTCGGGCGCTATGACGAGGCCCGGGCGATCTATACGACGGGCGCCTTCGCCGCCGGGGGAAACGCCGCCGCCGAACGCAACCAGGTCGCCGAGGGCCGGACGGTCCATCTCGGGATCGACCTCAGCGTCCCGCCGGGTAGCGCCGTCCGCACCCCCTTCGACGGGACCGTCCACACGGTGGCCGAGAACGCGGCCCCCAAGGACTACGGCCCGCTGGTCATCCTCCGCCACGAGATCCCGTCCGGGGAGGAGTTCTTCACGCTCTATGGCCATCTCGATCCGGATTCGGTCGCCAGCCTGAAGCCCGGAAAGGAGCTCAGGGCGGGCGAGCCGTTCGCGGCCGTGGGCGCCCCGCCCCGGAACGGTGACTGGTGGCCGCACGTCCACGTCCAGATCATCCTCGATCTCTTCGGTCTCGACAAGGATTTCCCCGGCGTGGCCGCGGCCGGCCGGCGCTCACTCTGGACCGGTCTCTCCCCTGATCCCAACCTGATCCTGGGCATCCCCGCCGATCGCTTTCCCGCCCCGGAACCGGAAAAACCGGAGACCCTGGCCGCGCGCCGGAAGCTTCTCGGCCGCAATCTCAGCATTTCCTATCATGAACCCCTGAAGATCGTGCGCGGCTGGATGCAATATCTCTACGACGAGACCGGGCGGGCCTATCTTGACGCCTACAACAACGTTCCTCTCGTCGGCCACAGCCATCCCCGCGTCGTCCGGGCCGTTCAGGAACAGATGGCCCTCCTGAACACGAACACCCGCTATCTCCATGACAACCTGGTGCGCTACGCCGGCCGCCTCACGTCGCTGATGCCCTCGCCGCTCCGCGTCTGCTATGTCCTCAACTCGGCCAGCGAGGCCAATGAGCTGGCCCTGCGCCTGGCCCGCACGTACACCGGCCGCGGAGATATCATTGTCCTGGAGTCGGCCTACCACGGCCACACGACAGGGCTCATCGATATCAGCCCCTACAAGTTCGAAGGGCCCGGCGGCAAGGGCCGCAAGCCTTGGGTCCACGTTGCGCCGCTCCCCGACGACTATCGCGGGCTTTACCGGCGCAACGACCCCGAAGCGGGGATGAAGTATGCCGCGGCCGTGGGTCGCCTGGCCCAAGAAGCCGGGGCGCGCGGAGGCCTGGCCGCGTTCATCGCCGAGACCCTGCCCAGCGTCGCCGGTCAGATCGTCCTTCCCCCCGGCTATCTGGCCGAAGCCTACCGCCGCGTCCGGGCCGCGGGCGGCGCCTGCATCGCCGACGAGGTCCAGGTCGGCTTCGGCCGGCTGGGCACGCACTTCTGGGGCTTCGAGACCCAGGGCGTCGTCCCGGATATCGTCGTCCTCGGCAAACCGATCGGGAACGGCTTCCCGCTGGCCGCGGTCGTGACGACCGAAGCGATCGCCGCCTCCTTCGCCAACGGCATGGAGTTCTTCAGCACCTTCGGCGGCAATCCCGTGGCCTGCGCCGCGGGGCTGGCGGTTCTCGACGTCATGGAAGACGAGAGGCTCCAGGAGCGCGCCCGGCGCGTCGGCGACCATCTCATGGCGGGCTTGAAGCAACTGGCCGGGCGTCATCCGATCATCGGCGACGTCCGCGGGTCCGGCCTCTTCCTGGGTGTCGAGCTCGTGCGCGACCGGCGGACGCTCGAGCCCGCACCCGCTGAGGCCTCCTATGTCGTCGACCGTCTGCGCGAGCTCGGCGTCCTCGCCGGCACGGACGGGCCCTTCCACAACGTCATCAAGATCCGGCCGCCCCTGTGCTTCTCGGAGGCCGACGCCGACCTCGTCGTCTCCGCTCTCGACGCGGTCCTGGCCGAAGACCCCGTTCGGGTCGCCGGGATGAAAACGCCCGAAAAGGAATACGCATGACCATCAAGCCCAAGCTGACCACGTTCGACGCGACGATGATCGTCGTCAGCCTGATCATCGGCATCGGCATCTTCAGGACCCCGGCCATGGTCGCCGCGGCGGCCAAGACCCCCGCTCTCTTCTATGCCGCCTGGGCCCTCGGGGGCCTCATCAGCTTCATCGGCGCCCTGACCTTCGCCGAGATCGGCGGCCGCTTCGCCAAGCCCGGCAGCTACTACAAGGTCGTGGCCGAGAATTACGGCTCCGGTCTGGCCTTCATGCTCAACTGGACCAACGTGGTCATCCTTAACGGGGCCGGGGCCGCCGGCGTGGCCCTGATCGGGGCCGAATACCTGACGCCCATCGTCTTCCCGGGGGCCGCCCCCACGACCGGGACTGTCCAGGTCACGGCCGTCGGCCTCATCCTCGGCCTCCTCGTCATCAACTACCTCGGCATCAAGACAGGCGCCTGGGCCCAGAACGTCCTCAGCGTCCTCAAGGTCGTCATGATCGGCCTCCTCGCGGCGGCGGCCTTCCTGTCCAAGCACGTTCCCGCAGGCCCGGCCGCGCTCCCGCTCGACAAGCCCTGGTTCTTCGCCCTCGGCGTGGCCTTCATCTACGTCTTTTACGCCTACGGCGGCTATCAGAACACGATCAACTTCGGGGCCGACGTCCACGACGCCCGCCGCAACGTTCCCCGGGCCGTCTTCTTCGGCATCCTCATCGTCCTGGCCTGCTACCTGGCCATCAACGCGGCCTACGTCAAGGTCCTTGGCGTCCCCGGCATCGCCGCGGCCAAGCTCGTGGCCGCCGAGACGGCCCGGGTCACCCTGGGAGAGACGGGCAAGCTCGTCGTCTCCCTGGCCATCTTCCTCTCGGCCATGGGCTTCCTCAATGTCACCCTGATGCAGATCCCCCGGGTCTACTATTCCATGGCCGAGGACCGGACCCTGCCCGCCGTCTTCCGGAAGGTCAATCCGAGGACCCAGACCCAGGAGTTCGGGCTGCTCTTCCTCGGGGCGATCATCCTCGTCTCGATCTTCCTCCTGCAGAAGTTCGAGAACATCGTCAACTACGTCATGTTCCTCGACACGATCACGCTGGCCGTCGTGTCGTCTTCGATCTTCTCCTTGCGCCGCAAAGCCAGGCTTTCCGGCGGGGCCTATACGGGCTATCGGATCCCCCTCTATCCGGTCCTGCCGCTCGTCTTCATCATCACGATGCTGGCCGTAGCCGGGTTCGTTCTCGCGACCCAGACCCGCGAGGCCCTGTACGGCGCGATCTTTTTCGCCGTGGGGTTCCCGGTCTTCCTGCTGATGCGGCGGGTCAGCCGCGGTCCGGCCCCGTCGGGCGCGGGTCCGGAAGGCTGATCCTGGCGGCCGGGCTGTCCTTCCTTTGGCCCGGCCGGCGGGCATGGTAAGATAGGGCCAGGGGAGGGTATCATGGAAAAAACCCGAAGCATCAAGAAGGTCCTCATCAGCCAGCCCACGCTCGAGGGGGCCGGCGTCCACCTCCGCCGCGGTTTCGGATTCCGCGAAGTGCCGGCCTTCGATCCCTTCCTCATGTTCGACGATTTCCGCCAGGACGACCCGGCCAAGTTCCTGCCGGGCTTCCCCTGGCATCCCCACCGCGGCATCGAGACGATCACCTACATGATCCGCGGCACGGCCGAGCACGGAGACAGCATGGGCAACAAGGGCATCATCGGCGCGGGTGACGTCCAATGGATGACGGCCGGCAACGGCGTCATCCATCAGGAGATGCCCAAGGGCGGAAAGGACGGCCGCATGGGGGGCTTCCAGCTCTGGGCCAACCTGCCGGCCTCGCAGAAGATGATGGACCCGCGTTACCGCGACGTCAGGAACGCGGACATCCCCGAGGTCTCCCTTCCGGGAGGCGTCGCGGCCAGGGTCATCTGCGGCGCGGTGGGGAAGACGCGGGGCCCCGTCCGGGACATCGTCATCGACCCGGAGTACATCGATGTCTCGATGCCCCGCCGGGCCGAGTTCGTCCACCCGACCAAGCCCGGCCACACGGTCATCGCCTACGTCTTCGAGGGCGAAGCCTGCTTCTCGGATGAGCCGGGCCTGTCGTCCTACGACGTCGAGCCGGCCAGCTATTTTGACCTCGAGCGGAAATCCATCCAGGGCAACAATTCCGTGATCCTCTTCGGCGACGGCGAGCGGGTCCACGTCGCGACGACGGACTCCCCCGTCCGTTTCCTCCTGATGTCCGGCCGCCCGCTCGGCGAGCCCGTGGCCTGGCAGGGGCCGATCGTCATGAACACCCAGGAAGAGCTCCGGACGGCCTTCCGCGAATACCGGGCCGGGACGTTCATCAAGCACGCGAAGCCGGCCTGACCTCCTCTTTATTGCAAACGGGAGGCGAAACCGGTAATCTTGGGGGCCGAGGAGGCCCCCCATGTCGATGACCGGCCGCGAGCGCCTGGACGCCGCTCTCAACCACCGCCAGCCCGACAGGATCCCCGTCGACTTCAACGGCACCGCCGTCACCGGCATGCACGTCAAGTGCGTCATCGGGCTCCGCGAGCACTACGGCCTCGAAAAGCGCCTGGTCAAGGTCCACGAGCCCTACCAGATGCTGGGCTGGATCGACGACGACCTCCAAACGGTCCTCGGCATCGACGTCGAGGGCGTCTACGGGCCTGACACGATGTTCGGCTACCGCAACGAGAACTGGACGCCCTGGCGGATGGACGACGGGACCGAGGTCCTCATGTCCGGGAATTTCCGCACGACGAAGGCCCCGAACGGCGACACGCTCGTCTTCCCCGGCGGCGACCGCTCGGCCCCGCCCTCGGGGCGCCTGCCCAAGAACGGCTTCTTCTTCGACACCATCATCCGCCAGGAGCCCATCGACGAGGCGAAGCTCGATCCCGAAGACAACGTCCAGGAGTTCGGACCCATCAGCGAAGCGGCCCTCGACCACTTCGAGGCCGAAAGCCGCCGGGCCGGGGCGACCGGAAGGGGGATCATCGCCAGCTTCGGCGGGACCGCCCTCGGCGACATCGCCCTTGTGCCAGCCCCCGGCCTCAAGCATCCGAAAGGGATCCGGGACGTCGAGGAGTGGTATGTCTCGACGCTCACCCGCCGCCCCTACGTCCACAAGGTTTTCGAGCGCCAGACCGAGATCGCCCTCGGGAACCTCGAAAAGATCCGCGCCCGGGTCGGCAACCAGGTCCAGGCCGCTTTCCTCTGCGGCACGGACTTCGGGACACAGCAGTCGACCTTCTGTTCCCAGGCCGCCTTCCGCGAGCTCTACCTGCCGTATTACCGGCGGATCAACGACTGGGTCCACGCCCATACGAACTGGAAGTCGTTCAAGCACTCCTGCGGGGCCGTCGCCACCCTCATCCCCGCCTTCATCGAGAGCGGATTCGACATCCTCAATCCCGTCCAGGTCTCGGCCGCGGGCATGGACGCGCGTCATCTCAAGGCGGAATTCGGCAAGGACATCGTCTTCTGGGGCGGCGGCGTCGATACGCAGAAGACCCTGGCCTTCGGCGCCCCGGAGGCGGTCCGGGCCGAGGTCCTGGAGCGCTGCCGGATCTTCGGCCCCGGCGGCGGCTTCGTCTTCAACGCCGTCCACAACATCCAGGCCAACGTCCCGATCGCCAACATCGTGGCCATGTTCGAAGCCGTTCGGGAATTCAACGCGTGAAAAAAGCCGCCTGGTACGTCCTCTCCGTCACCCTCGTCGCCGCCCTCGGCGGCCTCATCTTCGGCTTCGACACGGCCATCGTCGCCGGCGCGACGCGCTACATGAAGGAACAGTTCTCGCTCGACGCGCTCCAGGAGGGCTGGGCCGTGAGCGTCGTCCTCATCGGCTGCATGTTCGGCGCCGGCCTGGCCGGCCCCATCAGCGACAGGATCGGGCGGCGGCGGCTCATGCTCGTGTCGGCCGTCCTCTTTCTCGTCTCAGCGGTCGGCTGCGCCCTGCCGCGGACGATCACGGCCTTCGTCGTCTTCCGGTTCGTCGGGGGGCTCGGCATCGGCTCGGCGGCCGTCCTCTCGCCCCTCTACATCGCCGAGATCGCGCCGGCCCGCGTCCGGGGCGCCCTCGTCTCCGTCAACCAGCTGGCCATCGTCACCGGCATCCTGCTGGCCTACTTCGTGAACTGGGTCTTCGCGGCGGCCGGTCCGGCGAACTGGCGCTGGATGTTCGGCATGGGGGCCATCCCCTCGGTCTTCTTCTTTCTCCTGCTCCTGCGCGTCCCCGAGAGCCCTCGCTGGCTGGTCAAGAACGGCCGCGAGGAGGAGGCCCGAACGGTCCTCACCCGGGCTGACAGCGCCGAGGCCGCGGCGGCGGGGATCCGGGAGATCAAAGACACCCTGGCGCTCGAAGAGGGCTCGCTGCGCGAGCTCTTCCGCCCGGCCTTCCGCCGGCCGCTCCTCATCGCCATCGTGCTGGCCGTCTTCCAACAGATCACGGGCATCAACGCCATCCTCTACTACGCCCCGCGGATCTTCGAGGGCGCAGGCTTCGAGCGGATGTCGGCCATCGGCCAATCGACGCTCGTCGGCCTGGTCAATATGCTCTTCACGGTCGTGGCCATCGTCCTCGCCGACAAAGTCGGCCGGCGGCCGCTCCTCCTCGTCGCCACGGGCGGCATGGGCATCTCGCTCGTTCTCCTCGGCGCCGCCTTCCGGTTCCCCGTCCTGCCGGCCTCGGCCCTGCTCCTCATCATCCTCCTCTACATCGCCTTCTTCGCTTCGGCCATGGGCCCGCTCGTCTGGGTGGTCATGGCCGAGATCTTCCCCATCAGGGTCCGGGGCAGCGCTATGGGCCTCGCGACCCTCATCCTCTGGCTCGCCGACTTCGCCGTCACGCTGACCTTCCCGGTCATCTCCGACAGATTCCACCCGTCGACGGCATTCTGGCTTTACGCGGCGATGTGCGCCCTGGATCTCGTCTTCATGTGGTTCTTCCTGCCGGAGACCAAGGGCAAGACGCTCGAGGAGATCGAGCGCCGCTGGCTTAAGACGGCCTGAACAGCGGGGACATGGACCTTGGGTGCGTGTCCCCGTCGGTCCCCTATCTCGCGGCCTGCGCCTCAGCCAGCTTTCGGACAGCCACGTCAAGTTCCTCGACCAGGATGCGGGACAGGACGGCCGGCAGGAGCTTGACCTGCCGTTCAGCGAGTTGCAGCCGCCTGTCGAAGGAGTGCCGGGCGAGGCTCGTCCCGGTCTTGAAATCCAGGAACTCCAGGTCCATGGCCAGCCGGCCGAACCAGACGTCGGGGTTGTCGATCTCCTCAAGAAGCCGGACGTTCGAGCGCAGGGCAATGGCGGGATCGCTCTGGAGGACGTCGAGCGTGACCCTGGAGAAGCCCTCCTTCCGGATGAGGTAATCGCTCAGCGCTTCCCGGAAGAGGTCGTCGGGCTTCTTGGCCCAATACACCGAAGCGTAGTATTTCAGCTCGAAGGGCGAGACCCGGTAGATGACCCGAAAATCATCGTAGAGGGGATCGACGCGGACCGGCTCCACGTAGAGGACCTTGTCGATCTTGGGGTGGAGCTGGGCGTTCGTATCCATGGCCACGATCTGGAAGTACCTTTTGTTCGGGGTGGAGAAGCAGCAGGCGAGAAGGAGGATGGCCGCGAACGGGACGGCGAGTTTCCTCATCATTTTTTGTCCTTTCGTGTCCGCAGGATGGCCGAAGGCTCGTCGGCGATCTCGCGGGAGAAGCGGGCCAGGTTCTCGATGGCGACGCCGAGGCTGCTGAAGGTCCGCGTCAGCTCCGACTGCTGTTCAAGGAGGACGCTCTCGACTTTTTTCAGGCTGGTCGAGGCCGCCGCCAGGAAGTCCCGGACATCCGTGATCACCCGGCCCATCTCGTCGGCCGAGAACCGCTGCGAGATGTTGCCCAGGGTCTGCTGCGAGTTCGACTCGACCGTCCGGATGAGACGGTCGAGGTCCTCGGTCAAGGGGACGAACCTCTCCGTCGCCTTGGCGAACTCGGCCGAGGCCTTCTCGATGCTGGCCAGGGTGTTCTCGAGCGAGGCCCGGCGGGCCCCCAGGACCCCGGAGATGGAGGACGACGCTTTATCGGTGTTCTCGAGGAAGGAGTTGAACCTGGCTACGTTCTCCGGGGACAGGAACTCGGTGATCCGCTTGGCCGTCGTTTCGACGTTGGCGATGATGTCGTCGGCGCGCTCCCCGAGGCCCCGTCCCGCCAGGATCTCGCCGTGGGCGGCCAGGTTCGGGGATTCGACGGTGCCGCCGCTGAGCTCGATATATTTCTGACCTGTCAGCCCGACGTAGACGAGGGTGGCCCGCATGTCGGTCTTCATCGTCATGCCCGGCCGGATCTTGACCTCGACATGGACGCAGTCGAGGTCCGTCGGGCTCACGGTCAAGCTCGTGACCCGGCCGATCTCGACGCCCCGGTACTTCACGGGCGAGCCGGAGATGAGGCCGTGGACGGACGTGTCGCGGAACTTGATGACGTAGACGTCGCCGGGGTCGCGGAGCTTGGGGATGATGAAGAACCCCGCCACGATCACGAAGATGACCGTGGCCAGGGAGAGGAAGATCCCCAACCGGTTCTTTTGCTCATGCGTCATCATGGTGCTGGTCCTTTGTGAGGAAGAATGTCCGGATGAACTCGTCGTCGGAGGCGGCCAGGTCGGCGTAGTCGCCCGCAAAGCGGAGGCCGCCGTCGTTGAGAAGGATGACCCGGTCGGCCACCCGCTCGATCGAACGAAGCTCGTGGGTGACGACGACGAGGGTCATCTTGAAGGTCTCCTTCAGCCGCAGGAGGAGGTCGTCGAGCCGGTGGGACGTGATCGGGTCGAGGCCGGAAGAAGGCTCGTCGCAGAACACGACCTCCGGGTCGAGGACGAGGGCCCGGGCCAGGGCTCCCCTCTTGCGCATGCCGCCGGAGAGCTCGGACGGGCTCTTTTCGGCGCTGTCGGCCATCTCGACCTGGGCCAGGCCGGCGTGGACCATGTCGCGGACGACGGCTTCCGGCAGTTCCGGGTAGTGCATGCGGACCGGCAGGGCCACGTTCTCGTAGAGGCTCAGTCCGTTGAGGAGCGCCCCGTCCTGGTAGAGGACGCCGATCTTGCCGTAGAGATAGCGGAGCGAGGCCTCGGACCGGTAATCGACGGGGCGGCCGGCGAACTCGAAGCCGCCCCCGAGAGGCGGAAGCAGCCCGGCCAGCGTCTTGAGCAGCGTCGACTTCCCCGAACCGCTGATGCCGACGACGGCCGTGATGCGGCGATCGGGTATGGTGAAGGAGATGTCGCAGAGGACCTCGGTCAGGCCGTAGCCGACGGTCAGGTTGCGAGCCGTTATGATGTCCATGGTCAATACAGTACGAACGCGAAGAGACAGTCGATGATGATGATCATCGTCACCGACAGGACCACCGATTCCGTCGTGGCCCGGCCGACCTCCTCGGCGCTCCGGCCCACGGTCAGCCCCTTGAAGCCGGCGCCGACGACGACGGCCCAGCCGAAGACGACCGTCTTGACGAGGCCCCAGGCGAAATCGGTCCAGTCGACGGTGTTGAGCATCTGATCCAAGAAGGCCGACGGCAGGATCCCGAAGGTGACCCGCGCGGTCACGATGCCGCCGAAGATGCCGGCCACGTCGGCCATGGCCACGAGGAGCGGGACGACGAGCGTGATGGCGATGAGCCGCGGGACCATGAGGAACTTCTCCGGGACGACGCCCATGGTCCGGAGGGCGTCGACCTCCTCGAGGACGGTCATGCTGGCCAGCTCGGCGGTGACCGCGGCGCCGACCTTCCCGGCCAGGATGACGCCTGTCATGAGAGGGACGAGCTCCCGGAGCATGGCGTAGCCGACCAGGTCGGCGATGTAGATGTCGGCGCCGAAGAGCCGGAGCTGCTCGGCCGACGTGATCGAGATGGTCACGCCGACGAGGAAAAGAAGGAGGCAGACGATGGGGAACGACCGGTATCCCATGAAGAACATCTGGTTCCAGGTCTCCCCCGGATAAACGCCTTTGCGCTTCCTCAGGTAAAGGCCGATGTGATAGACCTCGTCGCCGAACATGGCCATGTAACGTCCGAGAAGCCGCACGCGGGCGAGGAAACGATCGGCCATGCTCTGCAGGAACCGGCCCCAACGGCTGCCTGAGGGGGCGACCGCCGGTTTCTCGGGCCAGCAGGCGTCCGGCCGCCTGGCAAACCCCGCTTCGGCCCGGGCCAGCGCATCGGGAACGTTGGCGGCGACCACCCCGGGGAAGCAGGCGGTGAGATGACGGAGAAATGCCAAGGTCGAAGTGTCGAATTCCTCGACCTCCCGGAAATCGAGGGTGATCGCCTCTTCAGCGGACCGCCGACGGATCTCGGAGACCGCGGTGACGATCTCGGCCGCGCGAAGCCTCTTGGGCATGACCATCGGCCCGGCCTGATCGGGGGTCATCGGGGGGCGGCTCATTTCGCCTCCGGAAGGACGACGACCGTCTGGTTGAGAGCTGGCGCCGTGGCCGGGAAGCGGCCGGTTTCGCCGCCGGCCTCGACCTCGATATAATACTCGATCGCCCCGGCGAGGGGCGGAAGGACCACAGTGTAGACGCCGCGAGTCTTGTGCTCCAGGGTGACGCTCCGGAATTCGCCGCGTCCCATCTCGCGCCAGTTCAGGGACACCGCGACGGGCCCTCCCTTCGCCAAAACGAGGACCTTGAGCGCCAGGGCCTCGCCGGCTTCGAGCGACGTGCGCACGGCCGGGACGATGACCCGGAGCGGGCCGTCATAGGCGCGAGGCAGGACGCAATCGGCCGGCACTTCGGACCCGAGCATCTTGACGAGATCGGCCTCGGGCCGCTCCCACGCTCCCGGCAGGAGGTGCTGTTCCCAATTGGCGATCGTGCCCAGCTCGCCGGTCGTACTCACGGTGGCAAGGAGCGCATCGAAGATCCGGCGCAGAGCGGCGGCCATCTCCGCCCGGACCGGCAGGGCCTCGGCGGCCAGGATACCCCGCGCCGCGGTTTCGGACCCGGCCGCCTTCGCTTTCGCCACGGCCTTGTTGTAAACATCCCAAAGCCCGTTGAATCGGGCGACCTCGCGCATGTAGCGGAAGCTCGCCAGCCAATAGCCGAACCTCTCCGTGTTCCCGGCGCCGGTGATCCGCGGTCCGAGGGCGGCCAGCTCATCCGCGAACGCGTAAGACGGCGCGACCTCGCCCCACGGCCGGGGGTCGGGCTGGATGTTGCCGGGCCCGCCGATCCAGGTCACCGGGACAGGGTGCCGGCCGTCGATGCGGGCAAAGATCGCCGCGATGTCCTCGGCCGCCTCGGGGCCGAACTGGGCCCGGGCCCAATCGCGGTAGAGGTCGAGGGCGCCGAGATGCCGCTCGGTCTCCGGCCAGTCCGACTCGTAATCGAGGACGGCAGGCCCGCCGCAATTGATCTTCTTGACGAAGTCTCTCCCCGCGACGACGATGCCGGCCACGGCCGGGTAATGGATACGGTCGGCGAGATCGATGATCAGGTTCCCGTCGGCGACCTCGACGCCCCCGAAGGTCAGGTCGAGGGCCTTGAAGGCGCCTGCCCGGGCGAAGATATCGAGGTTCTCGACGGCCTTCCGTCCCTGGATGATGACGTCGAAGACGCGGCCGCGGGCCCGATCGATGGAGCCTTCGACGAACTGCAAGGTCACGCTGTAGGTCCCGTTCGGCACTTTCAGGTGATAGCCGAAGACGCGGTCGCGGACGTCCTCATAGACGGCGGCGCCCGGCCCGGCGCCGGAGATCTTCCGGCCTTTGAAGGCCACATATTGTCCGGTGATGGGCCCGACGTCGTCAGCGACCCGCCGGGGCAGGGTGTTCCAGCTCTGGTCCCAGGCCGCCCTGGCCAGGGCGAGGACGTTGGCCGAAAGGACGCGCGTCCGCCAGTGGATGCCGAGCAATCCGTCGCAGCCGTAACGCAGGGCGTCGGCGGCGTCCCGGCGCATCCGGCCGGCCCACAGCTGCGGTGACGTCAGCGCGGGATCGTCCTCCATCCAGGGGATGGCCCAGAGCGACCGGCCCCGAACGCGGGAGAACCCCGGGTCCACGGGCGCCTTGCCGACCTCGCGGTTGATGGTGCTCATGGCCACGTCCTTGGGCAGGACCTGGTCGAACAGGGTCCTGTTCGAGGGCGGCCCGAGCACCCAGCCGCAGGTGGCCAGCTTGAACGGCGGCGCAACTTCCTTCCACGCTTGGACCGCCATGTCCAGATCCGTGGTCACCCCCTGGATCGCCTCGGGCGAGGCGTCGTCCCAGGTCCAGCCTTCGTTCGTCCAGAACCAGTAATAATCGACGGGGTAGGCCGCGACGATCCGCTCGAACATAGCCTTGTAGAGGTCCTTGACGACGGCCGGGTCCTTCGGATCGCGGCCGGAATCGGCGAGGCGCTTCTTGACGAGGTCGGGGACGGTCAGTGCCGTTTCCGTCCCGACAGAGATCTTGACGCCGAGGCACCGGGCCAGGGAGAAGGCGTTCCGGAAGACCGCCGCGGCCCGGTCGAAGACCTCGTCGGAGGCCTCGGGAGTGGCCGGGTCGGGGCTGAAGCCGTCCATGACGTCGTTGCCGAAATCGTCGCGCTCGAACAGGAGGCCGGCGCCGAAATGGAAATCGCCGGTCTTTTTCGATTCGTAGCCCCAGTTGCCCCGGGCCGTGTTCTGATAGCTGGCCGGATAGCTCGCCGTGACCGTCCCGTCGGGCCGGAAATCGGTTTGGCGACCGATCCAGACAGTTGGCTCGGCGTTCGGCGTGGCGCCGTGCTCTTTGCTCGGGTTCTCGGGATAGGTATGGAGGCCGAAGAAGTTCATCCGCAGCTTGGGGAGCTGGCCGAGGATCGCCTTGTAGTTCTCGAGCGTCCACCAATCCGGGCCCTCGGGGAAATCGTGAAAGGGCTGGATGCCGCGGACGGCGAAGAGGGGCTCACCGGTCTCGTCCAGGTCGAGCACGGGCATCGGGACCCTGACGTCGGGGACGACGTCTCCTTCGAGGCCGAAGCGCATGCCAAGCTTCTCGGCCAGCTGGTAGGCGCCGTAAAGGACGCCCGGGCCTCCGCCGCCGGCGACGAGGACGATCCTCTTGGAGCCGCGCGCCAGGGTCTTCAGCCAATAATCCTCGGGTCCCAGGGCGGCGATCCGGCCGGCCGCGTCGGGGTCGTCGAGCCCCCGGGCGAGCGCCCCGCCCTTTTCGAGGACGGCCACGGCCCCGGAGGGAATGCGGGAGAAGGAAGCGGCTTCCTTGAGGACGGGACGGTTGCCCGTCCTCAGGTAAAGGTAGCGGAGGACTTCGGCGGCGGCGGCCCGCTCGTGCCAGCCGGCGTCGACGGCGACGACGACGTCGGGAACGGGGCTCTTCCGGGCGCAGCCCGAGGCCATGAGGCAGGCTAAACCCAAGAGGGCGAAAAAGTTACGATACCCTAATCGAACGCTCATTATTGACCGCTCCGATCCCTGCCCATTCTAGTACAGGCGGAGGCTCATTTCAACGCCGCCCGGGAACCGAAAGGATTCTTGGGTTGACGGAGCCGGTCCTCCGGGCTATTATTCCTCCCATCCATGACCATCAGAGAGAGATTCAACAGGGTCTTCCATTGGGAGAAGCCGGACCGGGTCCCCGACATGGAGTTCGGCTACTGGGACAAGACGATCGCCGTCTGGCATGAGCAGGGTCTGCCCCGCGAGTGCCGGACGAACGAGGACGTCGAGCGGCACCTCGGGCTCGAGGGGATCTCGATCATCCCCGAGGTCCCCATCTGCAAGGGTCTTTTCCCCGCGTTCGAGGAGAAGACCATCGAGCAGCGGGGCGAGCGCCGCATCGTCCAGACCAAGGAAGGGGCCTTGACCGAGATGCTCGACTACGACTCGTCCATGCCCAAGTTCCTCAAGTTCGCCGTCGAGACGCGGGCGGACTGGGAAAAGATGCGGGACGAACGGCTCGATCCGGGGCGCCCGGGCCGGGTCGGCGACGTCGAGGCGGCCATCGGCGCCGCGCACGCCGCCGGCATGCCTATCCTTTTCCACTGCGGCTCGCTCTACGGCTGGCTCAGGGACTGGATGGGCCTCGAGAACCTGTCCATCGCCCTGATGACCGATAAGGGTTGGGTCGAGGAGATGATGGAGCACATCACCCGGATGGACCTCGAGCTCATCGAGCATCACATCCCGGGCGGCGGGGAGATCGACGTGGCCTGGTGGTGGGAGGACATGTGCTACAACCACGGCCCTCTCATGTCGCCGAAGCTCTTCGAGGAGCTCATGGTGCCCCGCTACAAGCGCATCACCGGCGCCCTCGCGGCGAAGGGCATCCATGTGAACGTCCTCGACTGTGACGGGCGAATCTATGAGCTCGTGCCGGGGTGGCTCCGGGGCGGCATCAACTGCATGTTCCCCATCGAAGCCGCGCATACGGACCCGCTGAAGCTGAGGAAGGATTACGGCGAACAGGTGCTTCTGCTCGGGGGAGTCGACAAGATAGCCCTCATCGCCGGGAAAGACGCCATCGACCGCGAGCTCGAGAAGCTCCGCCCCCTGGTCGAGCGCGGCGGTTACCTGCCGTGCGTCGACCACCGCGTCCCGCCGGACGTCACCTACGAGAACTACCTCTACTATCTCGAAAAGAAGAAAACGATCCTATAGCCCGCTCCTAGGCCTTGGCCACCCGCTCCAGCCGCTTCATGATGGAGAAGATGAAGGCGGCGGAAAGGACGCAGGCGCCGGCCAGGATGCCCCAGACGGCCCAGAGCGGCAGGCGTTCCCAGAAGAAGGCGGTCACCCCGACGAGGGAGTTGCCGACCGCCGTGGCCGCGAACCAGCCGCCCTGCATCAGGCCCTTGTACTTGGGCGGGGCGACCTTGGAGACGAAGGAGATGCCGATCGGGCTGAGGAAGAGCTCGGCGATCGTCAGCATGAAATAGGTCGAGATGAGCCAGTAGACCGAGACCTGGGATCCGGCCGGGGCGACGAGGCCGCCGAGGGCTTTCGGGCTCAGCAGGCCGATCGAGCCGACGAGCAGGATGACGTAGGCCGCGGCCGTCACGAGCATGCCGAAGCCGATCTTGCGCGGCGCCGACGGCTCCTTGCCCCGGCGGTGGAGCCAGGCGAAGATGCCGATGACGATCGGGGTCAGGACGACGATGAAGAACGGGTTAAAGTGCTGGAACATCTGGGGCTGGAACGGGTTCGTCGCGTTATATCCGCTGTAGCGAAGATAGGCCAGGGCGCCGAACACGGCGAAGGCGGCGCCGCCCAGGAGGCGGCTCAGCTTGCCCGAGGCCTTTCTCACGAGGAAGAAGAGACCGAGCGCGGACAGGAAAACGGGCAGGAGGCCGCCCATGTCGAACCAGAGATTGGTGGCCTTCCCGACGCTGGGGACGGTGTAGTCGCGGGCGAAATAGGTCAAGGTCACGGCGCTCTGGTGGAAGGCCATCCAGAAGAAGATGACGACGAAAAAGACCAGGCCGAGGCAGATCAGCCGCTCGCGGGTCTGCTCGCGGGAAAGCTCGACGACCTGGGACTTGAGTTCCGCGGACTTGGCCTTCTGGCGCTCGCTCATGGAGGCCGTCTTGTAGTGCTTGCGGAAGCCCCAGAAGATGGCCATCGAGATGATCAGGCTGACACAGGCCACGCCGAAGCCCAGGTGGTAGGACTTGCTCAGGGTGTTGATGTAGCGCGTGGCGAAAGAGCCCAGGCTGTCCAGGGTCACCGCGGCGTCCTGCCCCTGGGCGATCGTTAGGAAAGAGGACGCATCGGCCAGCTTGCCCTTGAGGAAATCGTTGGCCAGGGCCGGGATGCGGGCGTCGTAGAGGAGGCCGGACTTGCCCATGATCCAATTGCAAACGGCCATGGAGGCCGAGGGGGCGAACATGGCCCCGATGTTGATGCCCATGTAGAAGATGTTGAAGGCCCGGTCGCGCATGCCCGCGTACTTCGGGTCGTCATAGAGGTTGCCGACGACGGCCTGGAGGTTGCCCTTGAACAGGCCCGTGCCCAGGGCGATGACGGTCAGGGCGGCGACGACGAGCGGGAACCCGGTGTTCATCAGCGTCGGCAGGGCGAGCAGGATGTAGCCGATGAACATGACGACGATGCCCAGGCTGATCGTCCGACCGTAGCCGAGGAAGCGATCGGCCAGGAAGCCGCCGAGGAGAGGAAAGGCGTAGACGCCGACCAGGAAGGTCGCGTACATCGAGCCCGCGGCGGCCGCGGACATGCCGTACTTCGCCTGCATGAACAGGACGAAGATGCTGACCATGGTGTAGAAGCCGAAGCGCTCGCCCATATTGGCGAAAAAGGCGACGTAGAGACCTTTGGGATGTCCTTTGAACATGGCTCACCGTCCTTGGGGGAGATTGGGGAAAAGACCGATAACTGCCAAATCGGAGGGATTATAACAAAAAAAGATGGGGTCAACCCTTAATTCTTATAATCTGCGGCTATTCAGATATTTCTCAGCGCCGCTCCTACGAATCACTCCGGAGCGATGCTGATGGTCGCTCCTCGGAATCCGCTTCCCGCCGTAGGTTTGACCCCCTCTTACCGCTTGCCGCCGAGGATCGAGCCGAGGACGCCGCGCAGTATCTGCCGGCCGAGGTTGGAGCCGACCGACCGGGCGGCGCTCTTGGCCATGGCCTCGATCAAGGTGTCCCTGGACCGGCCCGCCGGCCGTTTCGGGGCCTGCGGATACGGGGACCGGTCCCGCCCCGCGGGCGCGGGATAGCCGTAGGGAGCCTGCTGCCGCGCCTGGGCTTCGGCTTGGGCTTGAGCCTGCGCCTGGGCCTCGGCATCGGCCGCAGCCCTCGCGGCCCGCGCCTTGAGCATCTCGTAGGCCGATTCGCGGTCGACGGACTTTTCGTAGTGCCCGAAGATGACCGAGCTCTGGACGATGGCCTGACGCTCCGCCGGCGTCACCAACCCGATGCGGCTGTGCGGCGGCAGGACGAAGGCCCGCTCCACGATCCCGGGCTGGCCCTTCTCGTCGAGGAAGGAGACCAGGGCCTCACCGGTGCCGAGCTGGGTGATCTCGGTCTCGACGTCGACCTTGGGGTTCTGGCGGAAGGTCTCGGCCGCGGCCCGGACGGCCCTTTGGTCCCGGGGCGTGAAGGCCCGGAGGGCGTGCTGGACGCGGTTGCCGAGCTGGCCGAGGACGACGTCGGGGACGTCGAGGGGATTCTGGGTGACGAAGTAGATCCCGACGCCCTTCGACCGGATGAGCCGGACGACCTGCTCGATCTTTTCGAGCAGGACCTGCGGCGCGTCCGTGAACAGGAGGTGGGCCTCGTCGAAGAAAAAGACGAGCCGCGGCTTCTCCACGTCGCCGACCTCGGGCAGCCGCTCGAAGAGCTCGGACATCAGCCACAGCAGGAACGTCGAATAGGCCCGCGGCGTGAGCATGAGCTTGTCGGCGGCGAGGATGTTGATCATGCCCCGGCCGGCGCTGTCGGTCTGGATGAGATCGTCGAGGTCGAGGTCCGGCTCGCCGAAGAAGCTGTCGGCGCCCTGGTCATCGAGCGTCAGGAGGTTCCGTTGGATCGTCCCGATGCTGGCCGGCGAGATCCGGCCGTACTCCGTCTCGAACTCCTCGGCGTGGTCCCCGGCGTACTGGGCCAGGGCCCGGAGGTCCTTGAAGTCGAGGAGATGGAGGCCGGTATCGTCGGCGACGCGGAAGACGATGCTCAGGACCCCGCTCTGGACATCGTTGAGATTGAGGAGACGCGAGAGCAGGAGCGGGCCCATATCGGACACGGTCGTCCGCACGGGGTGGCCCTGCTCGCCGAAGATGTCCCAGAAGGCCACGGGGCTGCCTTCGAAGGCGTAATCGCCGAGCTTCAGCTTGGCGATGCGCTCCTGGATCTTCGGGTTCGCCAGGCCGGGCTGGCTGACCCCGGCCAGGTCGCCCTTGACGTCGGCCATGAAGACGGGGACGCCGATGCGGCTGAAATGCTCGGCCATGACCTGAAGGGTGACCGTCTTGCCCGTCCCCGTCGCGCCGGCCACGAGTCCGTGGCGGTTGGCCATCTTCGGGAGAAGGAGCAGGTCCTTCTCGCCGCCTCTGGCGATCAGCATGCCTTCGAGTGTCATTGGTCCCTCCTCGGCTCTCAGCGGCCGGATTACCAACTCAGGCTCTCGCGGAACAGGTCCGTAACGGTCCCCTGCAGCGCGGCCCGGAAGGCCTCGACGGTCGAGGTCTCCTCGCCTGTCCAGTAGTCCTTGACGAACAGGGGCGGACCGACGTTCACCTTGATCGTCGCCGGCACCCCCCACATGATGTGCGTTCCGAAGATCGACAGCGGCGTCACCGGCACGGCGATGCCGCTCTCTTTATAGAGGTTGTAGGCCATGATGGAGACGCCCCGCCGGAACTCCTTGACGTAGGGGTGCGGGTCCTTGGGGTGGACGCGGCCGCGGCCCTGCAGGGCGATGACGGCCCGCCCCCGCCTCAGGTAATCCTGGCATCTCAGGAGGGAGGCCCGCTTGCTGCCGTACATATCGACGGGGATGGTGCCGATCTTGGCCGCATGGCCCGAGACGTAGTCGACCATGAACTTGTAGAGAGGCCCCAGCAGGATGTGGACGAAGCCGCCGATGCTCCCCATGTGGCGGTGGAGATGGCGGAGGACGAGCTCGGACGCCCCTTCCCGGGTGAAGATCATCTGGTTGGCCGTGAAGTAGATCATCCGGGGCACGTGCCGGAGCAGGATGGACACGTCCTTGTAGCTGCCGCAGTGGTTCCCGATAATGACGTTCGGTCCTTCCCGGACGAAGTTCTCCCGGCCGCGGATATCGACTTTCTTGGGGAACAGGAAGAGCCGGGTAGTACGGTCGAGGAATTTCCGGATGGACTCGAATTCTTCTTCGTAGGTGCCCATGGTCGAGGGGCTATTCTACCCAAAGCGTCACCGAATATCAAAACGCTCCCGCAGGGCGGCGCGGCCGCTTGCGCGGGCCGGCGAGGCATGCTACTTTAGGGCCCGTCACCCCTCAAGGAGGCGCCCCATGATCACCCTGATACGCGGCGGCGAGGTCTTCGCCCCGGAGCCGCTCGGACGGAAGGACGTCCTCCTCGCGGGCGGCGTCATCGAGGCCGTGGCCGGACCGGGGAGCCTTACGGCCGACGGCTGCGGGGCCGAGATCGTGGACGCGGCCGGAATGCGCGTCGTCCCGGGGCTCATCGACCCTCACGTCCACATCCTGGGCGGCGGCGGCGAGGGGGGCCCGGCCACGCGGTCTCCGGAGATCCGCATCGAGGATATCGTCGCGAGCGGCGTCACGACGGTCATCGGCTGTCTCGGGACCGACGGCATCACCCGCCATATGACCTCGCTCCTGGCCAAGGCCCGGGCCCTCGATGTCGAGGGCGTCTCGACCTTCATCTACTCCGGCTCCTACGGGATCCCCGTCCAGACCCTGACGGGGAGCGTCCGGTCCGACCTCGTCCTCATCGACAAGGTCATCGGCGCCGGCGAGATCGCCGTGAGCGACCACCGCTCCTCCCAGCCGGTCTTCGACGAGATCGCCCGGCTCGCAGCCGAGTGCCGGGTCGGCGGGCTGCTCGGGGGCAAGGCGGGCATACTCCACCTCCACCTCGGCGACGGCAAGCGCCGTCTCGAGCTTCTCTTCCGCCTCATCCGCGAAACCGAGATCCCCGTGACCCAGGTCATCCCGACCCACGTCAGCAGGAACCCGGAGCTCTTCGAGCAGGGCCTCGAGTGGGTGGCCGCCGGCGGCTCGATCGACATCACCGTCGGGCCCGAGCCCGCCCCAGGCGATCCCGACGTCGGCTTCGAGGACGTCATCGAGGCCTTCGTCCAGCGCGGCCTGCCGCTCACGCGGATGACGGCCAGCTCGGACAGCAACGGCAGCATGCCCGTCTTCGACGCGGCCGGCCGGCTCGTCCGGCTCACCATCGCCACCGAGGGGGACCTGCTGCGGAAGCTCAGGGAGGCCGTCGGCACGGGCCTCCTGACGCTCGAGACGGCCGTCCGGGTCTTCTCGACCAACGCGGCCGACTTCTACAAGCTCGGCCGGAAGGGCCGCATCGAGCCCGGCCGCGACGCCGACATCCTTCTCCTCGACGGCGGCCTCGGGCTCGTCGACGTCTTCGCCCGGGGAAAACGGATGATGGCCGCCGGGCGGCTCCTGGCCCGCGGCACGTTCTCGGCATGAAGGAGAGAGCCGATGGCCAATGAGAAAATCCGGACGCCGGCGACGCCGCCCTCGACCGTGACCCCAGCCCCTCCCGCCGGCCGGCGGCCCTCGCTCGGGGTCGCCCTCATCCCGCTCATTGCCATGGCCCTCCTCCTCGGCGTCGGCTACGGCGTCTACAGGATCAAGGCGCAGATCCTGCTGGTCGCCGCCGCCACGATCACCGCGTTCATGGGCCTCCTGCTAGGCTTCAAATGGCGGGACATGGAGCGGGGCATCGTCGAGAGCATTCACAAGGCCCTGCCGGCCATCCTGATCATGCTCTCGGTCGGTCTTCTCATCGGCTCCTGGATGGCCAGCGGCACCATTCCCATGGTCATCTATTACGGCCTGAAGCTCATCTCGCCCAAGTTCTTCCTGGCCACGGCCTGTCTCGTCTCATCGGTCGTGGCCATCGCCTGCGGGACATCGTGGGGGACCATCGGGACGATCGGCGTGGCCTTCATGGGCATCGCCATGGGCCTCGGCATCCCTCTCGGACCGGCCGCCGGGGCGGTCGTCGCCGGGGCCTACTTCGGCGACAAGATGTCGCCGCTCTCCGACATCCCCAACCTGGCCACGGTCATCTCCGGGTCGAACCTGTTCGACCACATCAAGCACATGATCCCGTCGGCCGGGCCCGCCTGGCTCGCCGGGCTGGCTATCTATTTCTTCGCCGGCCTGGGATACGACGCGTCGGCCGCCCGGTCGGAGACCCTGGACCTCATCCTGACCACCCTCAAGGCCAACTTCCGCTTCAGCCTGCTCCTGCTCTTGCCCATGGCCGTCATCTTCTATTTCGCCATCGCCAAGAAACCGACCATCCCGGCCATGGTCCTGTCGTCCCTCGTGGCCTCGATCCTGGCCGTCGTCATCCAGAAGATCCCGTTCACGGTCGTCGCAACGGCGATGAACACCGGGCTCCCGGCGCGGACCGGGGTCCAGGTCGTCGATGCGCTCCTGGCCAAGGGCGGCATGATGAGCATGATGGAGACCCAGCTCATCGCCTTCACCGCCTTCGCCTACGGCGGTATCATGCAGGCCACGGGCTGCCTCGCCGTCATCCTCGACCGGGTGATGAAATTCACCCGGCACGTCTGGAGCCTGGTCCTGACCACGGTCGGCGCGGCCGTCCTCTCGGCCATGATCACAGGAAGCTCCTACCTGTCGATGATCCTCCCGGCCGACCTCCTGGCCCCCGCTTTCAAGAAGAAGGACCTGGCCGCCAAGAACCTGTCCCGCATCATCGAGGAGAGCGGCGGCATCATCGTGCCGCTCATCCCCTGGAGCATGGCCGGCGTCTACATCACCGGGACGCTGGGGGTCTCGACCTTCTCCTACCTGCCCTGGGCCTTCATGAACTACCTCTCGGTCGGGATACTCGTCCTCTTCGGCTTCACGGGGTGGACGATGTCGCCGCGGGTGCGGGACGACGAGACGCAGGCGGGCAGCTGAAGATCGGGGAGGCTAGCCTTCCTCGTCTTCGCCCTTCTCGGCCTTTTCGAGCGCCTTCTTGAAGAGCTCGTCGGCCTTGGAGTGTTTTTCCTTCTGGAGCTCGAACGTGGCGTCGAACTTGCGGTCGAACTCGCTCTGCCGATGGTGTTCCTTGATCAGGAGGTCATCGAGCGAGCCCTTTTTCTTCTTGGCCTTCTCCGACCTCAGGACCGCCTTGGTTTCGCCGTCGATCCAGAGGGTCGCCTCGCAGCAGGGGCAGACGACCGGATAAACGCGTGTGTCATCCTTGGGCTCGGCCATGGCGTGAATGTAGCATATACGCCGCCATCCCATCAACCGACCGCGACCGGCCTCACTTGGAGAAGTCCCGTGTAAGGGCCGGGGACGCCGCTTCAACGATGCCATACTTCTTCAGCAGCTTGAAAAGCCCCTGGCGGGTCAGGCCGATCTCGGCTGCCGTCCGGGTCCGGTGATTGCGGCACCGGACCAGGGCCTCCCTGAGGAACCGCCGCTCGAAATCGGCCTTGGCGTCGGCGAACCTGTGCGTGGCCCGGGAGTACGTCTCCCCGGCCGGATTGATCTTGGGGGACAGGTATTCCTCGAGGATGAGCGGGCCGCCCGCGGCCATGACCAGGCACCGCTGGACCTCGTTCTGGAGCTCCCGGACGTTGCCAGGCCACGGGTAGTGCAGCAGCAGCTCGAGCGCGACCGGCGCGACGAAGGGCCGCGGCCGGCCCATCGAGCGGGAGAATTCATCCAGGAAGTGGTTGAGAAGGAGCAACGCGTCGTCCGGCCTCTCCCGGAGCGGCGGCAGCTCGATGGCCATGATCTTTAGCCGGTAGTAGAGGTCCTGGCGGAAGCGGCCCCGCTCGACCTCGTGATCGAGGTCCTTGTTCGTGGCGCTGACGAAGCGGACGTCCACGGTCCGCGGGCGCGTCTCGCCGACACGGCGGACCTTCTTCTCCTCGAGGACGCGCAGGAGCTTCGATTGAAGGGCCAGCGGCAGGTCGCCGATCTCGTCGAGAAAGAACGTGCCTCTCGAGGCCTCTTCGACGAGCCCGACCTTGTCCCTCACCGCCCCCGTGAAGGAGCCGCGGGCGTGGCCGAAGAGCTCGCTTTCGAGAAGCGCTTCCGGGATGGCGGCGCAATTGACGGCCACGAACGGCCCGCCCCGGCGCGCTCCCGTCTCATGGATGGTCTTCGCGGCCAGCTCTTTCCCCGTGCCGCTCTCCCCGGCGATGAAGACCGGGGCGTCCGTATCGCGGATCTTCTCGATCATGGCCCGGACGCGCCGGACCGACGGGGCCTCGCCCAGGAAAGCCCCGGGCGCAGGGACGTCCTCCGGCCGCGCGGCAGCTTCCACCGGGCCTCCGCCGCCGTTCTTCTTCAGCAGATAGATGACGGGCGCCATGGCCAGGGTCAGGAACTCGAGGTTGTCCGTATCGAACGGCCGGCCGTCCCCGTTCCTGGCCAGAAAGACGATGCCGGCCGGACGGCCGCGCAGGCTCCAGGGATAGGACAGCACGCTCCGGGGACGGCGCCCGCTCCCGTCGATCTCGAGGTCGGCGAAGAGCGGCTCCTGCCGGAGGTCCCGGACGAGGACCGGACGGCCGATCTCGAGGGCCCGGCCGACCAGGGCCTCGCCGGCCTCTGCGGCGGCGGCGGCTTCCGGCCCCGGCGCAGTCGCCATGCCCCTGGCGGCCTCGAAGACCGGGTTCCCCCTCGCGTCAAAGGCCCGAAGGACGGCCTGGTCAGCGGCGACGTGGTCGAAGACGACCTCTGCGGTCCGGGAAAGCAGCTGACTGGTCATTGCCCTTCATATAACCGACGTTTGGAGGCCGGCGTTTTTCTCATTGCGCCCCCCGGGAGGAATCCCCTAGAATAGGCTTTCGGCCGTCGCGGTCCCGACGGATCCCCCGGCGAGGAGGCGTCCATGCCAAGAACCATCGCGATCCTGGGAGCTCTGGGCCTCTGCGGCGTCCTGTGCCCTGTCCTCTCCGCCCAAGGGAACCCCACGGTGGAGAACGCCCTGAAGAAGGTCCGCATCCTGGCCATCCCCGCGGCCGGCCGGCCGGTCGACCGGACCGTGGCCGAAGAAATGCGGCGCGACCTCGTTCCGCAGGCGGAGATCAAGGTCCTCGTGCAACCAGGGGCGGGAGAAGCCGGCGTCTTCCGCATCGCCGTGGCCGACGAAAAGCTCGCCGCCGGGCCCTCGCCCGACGCGCTGCGGAAGGCGGGCGACAAGAGCAGGAGCTGGATGTTCCTGAAGCTCGGCCCGGACGGCTCGGGCGAGCTCACAACCTCCGCCCCCCACCTCCTCTATGCGCTTTATCGCCTCCTCAAGGACGATTGGCTCGGGCTCGACGTTTCGAGCGTCCAGGACGGGAGGATGGTCACTCCCCGCTTCTCGCGCCTCGAGGGCGGCGACAACTACCTGGCCAATCCCAAGCGCGTCGCGGCCGGCTACGATCCGGAGGCATCGGTCCGCGAGCTGGCCCGCCTCGGCTTCAGCCACATTCCCGTCAACGCGCTGGCCAAGGACATGCCGGCGGAGCAGGGCCCGCCCGGGGAGATCTACTATCGCTTCTATTATTTCAGCCCGGACCTCGACCAGTTCGTCGAGACCCCCCTCAACGCCGGGGCCTATTCGCCGGAATACCTCGCGGCCAATCTGGCCCTTCTCAAGGAGAACGCCCGCCTGGCCGTCAAATACGGCCTGACGCCCGGGCTCAATATCAGCTCGCCGCGCTCCGTCCCCGACGCCGTCCTCGAAAAATACCCCTATCTGCGAGGGGCCCGGGTCGACCACCCGTTCCGCAGCTACCGTCCCCGGTTCACGCTGACCCTGTCCCATCCCGCGGTCCGCTGGCATTACGCCGAGCTCATGCGGCGGCTGATGCGCGAGGTCCCCGACCTCGGCTACATCTATCTCTGGACGAACGACAGCGGCTCGGGCTTCGAGTACACGGCCAGCCTCTACGCCGGCCGCAACGGCGGGGCCTACCTCGTGCGGGAATGGAAATCCCACGAGGCCGTCGCCGAGGCCGCGGCGGAGAACGTCCTGCGCTATTTCCGGACGCTGCGCGACGCCGCCGCCGAGACGCGTCCCGACTTCCGCCTGCTCTTCAATCTCTTCTCCTTTTCGAACGAAGAGACGTTCATCCTCGACGGCCTGACCGGGGGGCTCGACCTCTGGGTCGCGCCGAAGGAGCTCGACGATTCGCCGCGGGGACGGCGGCTGAAGGCGCTGCCGCAGCGGGGGAGCGAGATCTTCACCACGACGCGCCTGCAGAACAACTACCTCCTGGGCATCCCCTCGCCCTGGCTCGCCGCCGAGGAGGTCCGCGGGCTTCAGGCGGCCGGCTTCGACAAAGCCCAGGTCACGGTCGACCCGGCCCCGCTCGCGCCGTACGACGTCAACAGGGAGGTCCTGCGGGCGCTCAACTTCGACACGGACGCCGACGTCGACGCGGTCGTGGTTGCGGCTGCCGCCCGGCTCGTCGGGAAGGATGGCGCCCCGGCTCTCGTCAAGGCTTGGCGGCTTTGCGACGCGGCCGTCCGCGGCTTCCCCCCGATCATGCTCTACGGCGACAACAACTGGGGTTTCCCCTGGTACCGCCTCCTCGTCCGGCCCTTTGCCCCGGACATTGGGAAGATCCCCGAGGCCGAACGCGCCTATTACGAAAAGTATATGACCGTGACCTTCAACAATCCCAACCTCGTCGACCTGGGCACGGACATCCTCTGGACCCTCATGACGCGGGAACAGGCCGACGCGGCCGTCGCGCAGGCCGACCGGGCGGCATGGAAGCCCTTGGACGAGGCGATCGACGTTTTAGGCGAGACCGTCCGTACGGCTTCCGGAGAGGCGCGCGCGGTCTTCGCCGACCAGATCGACCGCGTCCGGGCCCTGCGCTCGTACTTCCGGACCCTGCGCAACACGGCCGCCTGGGTCGCCGGCGTCCATGGCTTCATCGAGGCCAAGGACGCGGCGGAGAAGGACCGGCGCCGGGCCGCGGTCCGGGCCATGGTCGACGACGAGATCGCCAACGCCAAGGACCTGGCCGCTCTCTTCGAAACGTCGAAGACGCGCTTCATGCCCGTCGACCCGACGGGCGAGACTTTCAATATGTACGGGACGAACCTCCCCGAGCTCATCCGTAAGAAGATCTCCCTGATGGAGAAGCACCGTGACGACGAACCCCGCATTGACCCCGATTTCATGTGGCGTCTGCCCCCGGACACGGGCCTGGACCCCCGAGTCTACCTGAAATATCGTTGATCATGCCCGGCGCCGCGATGATAGGATCGCAGCGGAATGGGAGTGAAAAAGTGAGAACGTCCATCTTGAGAAAGGCCGGCCTGGCCGTGACTCTGGGGATTTCGATCATCCTGGCTTTCGCGTCCGGCTGCGGCCGGAGCGGCCCCGATCCCCTCGCGCCGGCCTTCCGCGTCACCGTTCCGGCGGAACGGTCCCCCTTCCCGACCCCCCTCCCCGCCGGCCAGAAGGAGCCGGGATTCGTCCTTCGCGGCACCAAGGGCTGGGCCTGGACGTGGGACCAGTACCTGGCCGAGATCCCCTTTCTCGCCCGGTACAAAATGAATTTCCTGATGAGCTGCTACACGAGCGTTTTCACGGACACGGTGAGCTTCGTCAACAACTGGTGGGAGCCGCTGCCGGAGAAGACGCTGGCCGGGATCGGCCGGGTCGCCGCCGCCTGCCGCGCCGCCGGCATCACCTTCTGCTTTTCCTTCCACCCGGCCCTCTTCAGCGACCGGCCGTTGCGCTACGACAGCGACGAGGACTTCGCCGCGATGTGGAAGAATTACGCCGAGGTCCAGGCCCTGGGCGTGCGCTGGTTCAGCCTGAGCTACGACGACATCGATGTCAAGGGCAATAAAGATATCGCCGCCCTCGGGGCCGCCCACGCCGGTCTGGCCAATCGTCTGTTCGGGCGTCTTCGTGAGACCGACCCCGCGGCCGAGCTCATCTTCTGTCCGGTCTACTACTGGGGTCCGGCCGATGAGGGCGAGGCCAAAATGTACACCGAGGCCCTCGGGCGGGTCCTCGACAGGGACATCCTCGTCTTCTGGACCGGCGACGCCATCGTGACCCCGCGTCTGACCCGGAAGGCGGCCGAATCCTTCCGCCGGGCGGCCGCCGGGCACCGCGTCGTCATCTGGGACAACTACCCCGTCAACGACCGCAGCGGCGCTCTCCATCTCGGCCCGGTCATCGGCCGCGAGCCGGACCTCGACGAGGTCGCCTACGGCTACATGAGCAACCCGCACGCGCCGCAGAACGAGATCAACCGCATCCCGCTGCTGACCTGCGCGGACTACGCTTTCAATCCCCGGGCCTACGACCCGGACCGCTCGATCGGCCAGGCCATCGTCCATCTGGCCGAAACGCCCGGCCAACGGGCCCTGCTCAAGGACCTCGTCGAGCTCTATCCCGGGGACCTCATCAGCGGCAGCACCATGACGGGCTTCAATTGCGTCCTCGAGAAGACGGCCGGGCTGCTCGAGAAGCCCGGCGGGCAGCGGCTTGGCAGGCGGTTCATCAGCCGCGTCGAAAGCGTGGCCGCCCGGCTCGACCGGGAATTCCCCGACCGTTACGCCGAGACGAAGAAGACCCTCGCCTCTCACATCGCCAGGGCCAAAGCGATGCTCGAGGCGAAATCCGCCGGGCGATCGACTGAAGGGAGGGTCCCATGAGCGGACTGACCGTCGGCTACGGCGAAAGGACCATCACCCCGCCGCTCGGGGTCGATCTCGCCGGCTACGGATTCTATCTCGACCGCCGGGCCGAGTCGGTCCTCGACGATCTCAAATGCCGGGCCGTCCAACTCAAGGCCGGTGATCGTTCTCAAGTCCTCATCAGCTGCGACGTCATCGGCTTCACCGTCGACGACGCCGATGCGATCCGGGCCGCGGTCGCCGCCGCCTGCGGTCTCCCCCGCGAGGCCGTGCTCCTGGCGGCGACGCACACGCACTGCGGCCCGGCCACCCAGCCGATGCCGGGCCTCGGGGGCATCGACCCCGCTTACATGGACCGCCTGTCCGCTCTCATCCTCGAGGCGGCCGCCGAAGCCGTTTCCTCCCCCCGCCCCGCGGGATTCTCCTTCGCGATGGAGGCCATCGAGCCCCTCGGATACAACCGGCGCAGGAAGGACTTCAGCGGCGTCGACCCGGTCCTCAAGGCGGCCATTTTCCGGACGCGCGAGCGAAAGATCTACCTCCTGAGCTACGCCTGTCACGCTGTGGTCTTCGGCCGCAAAAGCCACGTTTCGGCCGACTGGCCCGGGGCGGTCGTCCGCGAGATCGAGAAGTCCGGCGACCAGGCCCTCTTTTTTCAGGGATTCTGCGGCGACATCGACCCGGTCATCCAGATGAACCGCTGGGGCGAGGGAACGGCCGGCGACCTTCTCGACATCGCCGATTTCGTCAAGCGGCGCCTCACCCGCGCGGAGCGTTTCGTCGTCCCCCAGCCGGACCCGGGCCTGGCCGCTTGCGAGTACCGGATCACGGTCCCCCTTGCCGTCTATGACAAGCGGACGATCGAGCGCCAGGCCGCCTCGTTCGAGAAGACCTACTCGCAGTTTCCCGGCGCCGCACGCTTCGCGGCGGATTGGCGGGAGCGGGCCCTGGCGGCCGCTCCGGTCCTGCGCAAGTCGCCCGGAGGTCCGAGGTGTCCCTGTCCAGGCGCTCGCCGTCGGCGGGCTGAAGCTCGTCGCCCTGCCGGGGGAGATCTTCAGCGAGATCGGCTTGAAGCTCCGGAAGGCCGATGACCCGCTCATGCCCGTCGGCTACGCCAACGGCGACATCGGCTACGTTCCGACCGACAAGGATTTCCGGGACGCCGCCGATTATGCCTGTTATTGCGCGCCGATGTTCTATGAGCTTTTCCCGTTCCGGGCCGGGGTCGAGCGGCTGTTCCTGAGGTCCGCCCGCAAGGCCCTTCGGTCGATCTGAAAGCGGAGGAGACGGCCCATGGGATGGATCTATTTGGCTCTCGTCGTGGCCGGCTTCGTGGCCATGAACTTCGTCATGAAGCTCGGCAGCCTCAGGGGCCATTCTTCTCCGGCCCTGTCAGCGTCGCTCTTCGCCGCCGCGGCGGTCCTGTGCCTGGCCGTCCTCGCCGTTTCCGGACAGCCGCTCTTCGTCTCGGCGCCCGTCGTCCTCCTCGCCGTCGGGGGCGGGATCGGCGGGGCTGCCGCCTATTTCTTCTTTCTGAGCGCCCTCAAGGCCGGTCCTTACGCCCTGACCATCTCGATCTATACGATGTCCTTCCTCATCCCCGTCGTCTTCTCGATCATCGTCTGGGCCTCGCCGTTCGACCGGTCGACTGCCGCGGCCATCCTGCTGATCGTCCTCGGTGTCGCCCTGATCTCGGTCTCCGCTTCAGCCACGAAGGGAGAAGCCAAGGCCGCCTGGCTGAAATGGCTGGCTCTGATCGGGACGGCGTTCATACTCACGGGCATCCCTCAGCTCGCCCAGGCCGCCGCGGCCCGCCTCGGCGCGATCAACCTCTGGTTCTTCCTCTTCCTGACCTTCTCGGCCGGGGCCGTCGCCCTTTGGCTGTTCCTCCTGATCAGGGGAGAAAAGCCGGCCCGCGGCCTCTTCAGGTACGGGGCGCTGGCCGCGGTCGGGAGCGTCGCCGGCAACTTCTTTATCCTTCGAGCCCTGGCCAAGCTGCGAGAGCCGGTCGTCTTCCCCGTCTCCACGGCCGGCCCTATCCTGGCCGCGGTCCTGCTCTCGGTCTTCTATTTCCGGGAGAGGATCAAGCCTCTGGGCTATTTGGGGATCGCGGTCGGATTGGCCGGGATCGTCTTCCTGGCTCTCGGATAGCGGCAGCCGACGCACGAATCGGGGGGTGAGGCTCCGGCTCCGCGGGAACAGCGCGAGCGGCGCGCTACCTGATCTCGACCGGGATGTCCAGCTTCGGAGTGATGCTCCAAGTCCCGGCGTCGAGATCGATGGTCACGACCGTGCCGTCCGCATACGTGAAGCGTTGGCGGCGGAACGATCCCTCCAGGAACTCATGCCGGACTAGCTCGACCGTCCCGACGCGGCCGTTCAGGGCGCACATCGTCAGGACCTGTTCGAGCTCCCCGGCGGAAGGCGCGATGGAAGAGATACGGCAGCCCGGCATGGCCGAGGCCGTGGAGGAAGCCGAGGTCGGCCTCGGGGATGCCCCAAGCGCCTTTGCCGAGCGACCACGGCAGCAGGATGGCGTCGTGATAGACGAGGTCGAAGAGCGGCACGGGGATACCCATGGCCGGGCCCGCGCCGGGGTTCGGATCGAGCGGGAACGGTCCGTGATGGACGAGGTCGAGCTTGGGGACGGCCCAGTCGGCCGGCTCCTCGGAGCTGACGACCCCGCCGTAGGAACGGACGAAATCGAAACACAGGCCGCGATATTTCAGGCACTCCGTCCGGGTCACCGGATGCTCGGGACTGTAGCACTCGTCGGGCGGGACGACGGCGAAGACGTCGAGGTAGGCGCCTCGCAGCTTGACCCCGTGGTCGAGGATGGCCCGGTGGTTTCGGGCCACAAAGCCGGGCGCGAGAGAGGGGCAGAGATAGGTCTGCGTCCCCCCGTACCAGGTCGAGTGGAACTCGCGGCGGCCGGCCTCGCCGACCTGGGCGTTGCGGGGATCATACGTCGCCGCGTCGAGATAGTAGTCCCGGTACTGGTCATGGATGGCGAAGACAAAGCCGAGCGCATCGCACGCGTCGGCCAGGCGGTTCATGCCTTCCCAACCGCCGGCTTCGGGGCTGGGCGGCAGGACGTCGGGATGGAGATTGTCATAGCCGCGCGACCCCCAGCCGTCGAGATGGACATAGGCCCGTCCGACGCCGAGACCGGACAGGGCCCTGAGCTCCGCGGCGCGCTTGTCGAACGACACGAGCTGATGGTTCTTGGCCGGGTCCTTCGTGTCGTAATAGCTCGACTGCGGCTGGACATGATAGAGGATCGAGGTGTGGACGACGGGCGCCCCGACGAGCCTGCCGGCAAGGGGATTCCGGGCGATCTTCTCTCGAAGCGTGACGAACCGTCCGGTCTCGACGACGTACCGGCGATAGCGCTTGGCCAGGCCGACATAGCCTCCCCCATCCTGGAAGGCGAAGCGGACGGAGCGCGGGGTGGACCAGCGGCCGAGCGAGTGGACCCAACGGACATCGATCGATGTCGGGCCGCCGGCCGGATGGTCGAAGCGGCAGCCGGCGTCGTCGGGGGTCTCGAGGAGGACGAGGACCGACGCCCCTTCGCGGTCGAAGCCCCACCAGGGCATGTAGAGACCGCGGCCGTAGCTCATGGAATCGTAGAGCCGGACGGCCCGCGGCCAGCCCTTCGGAAGGAGCATGCCCTGCATGAACGGGACGACGGTCGATTCGAAAGTGCCCGGTTCGAAAGAGGCCGGCCAGAGAAGCTCGCGGACGCGCGTCTCGCCGTCGGCCGCCAGGATGCGGCAAACGAGGTCCTCGTCTTCGCCCTCGAGTCCGACAAAGAGATCGATCGGGGACTCGAGCTCCGGCCCGTTCGCGGCGTGGAAGCCCGCCAGCGATATCTTGATCCCGGTCTGGAAACCGGTGCGATAGCGGGCGGCCGTCTTGCGGGCGGCGGAGGCGAGCCGGGTCCTTCCGAGCTCCCGGCCTGAGGCGTCGCCGAGCGTCAGGTCGCCGTCGAACGAGGGGCGGGTGGTCCATGTCGCTGCCGGCGTCGAAGCCGTGAGGCGGAGGGTGTCGAGGTCGATCCCGACCTCGGTGCGCCGGCCTTTGAGCCGCCAGAGGTGGCCTTCGCGGGAGACGCTGACGGAAGGAGCGCCGATGCCGGCCGGCGGGTCGTCACGGCGGTACGCCGCGTCGTCATCGAAGGTCAGCCACTCGAGGCCGCCCGGGCCGACGCGGAAGCGGCGGGCGCGGATGTTCGAGCCCGGCCCTTCCTCATAATAAATGATCAGGATCGTGCTGTCCTTGAGCTCGACCATGGACGGGTAGGCGCCGAGGAGGTCGTCGACGACGACGTTCTCGCTCCACGTCCGGCCGTCGTCGTGGGAATAATGGAGGGACGTGCCGGGAAGGCGGTGGGCCAGCACGAGGACGCCGCCGGAGGTCCGCATGAGATAGGGGCAGTGCCCGGGGAAACCCAGGGGCCGTGAGTCGCTCCAGGTCCGGCCTCCGTCGGCCGAGATCGAGGAACACATCGAGGTTGCCGGCTCGCGCTCGACGGCCAAGATGCGGCCGTCCTCGAGCGGGACGACGTCGGTCTCGGCGTCGAGCTTCCAGCCGCCGTTGGGGATGTCGACGACCGGGCCCCAGGTCTTGCCGTCGTCGACGCTCGTGGTGACGGCGCCCCAGGCCTTCTCCCCTTCCTGGCGATAGAGGCCGAGCATGAGCCGGCCGTCCGGGAGGACGCGGACGGGCGAGCTGCAATAGTATTCGGCCGAGACGAGCCGCGGCGCCGACCATGTCCTTCCCTGGTCGATCGATTCGACGGTCCAGGTCCCCAGGCCGTCCCAAGCCCCGGCGGAATCGGCCTCGGCCGGCTTCCGGCGCAAGGAAAAGAAATTGCAGAGGAGCTTTCCGGATGGCAGTTGGACGATGGACGGATCGCGGTCGTCATCCGGGCCGTCGTGGAGGAGGCGGGCCTTCGTCCAGGTACGCCCTTCGTCGCTCGAAAGAGCGTAATCGATCCGCCCGCCCTTCGGCCATTTCGCCGCCGGCAAGCTGACGTGATCATAGCCGGCGTAGAAGACGGCCATGAGACGGCCGTCGGCGAGACGGCAGACATCGGGGAAGGCCTCGTATCCGCCAGCCCCGCCGTCGCGGCAGACGAGGACGAATTCGCGCCCCGGGAGGTCGGGAACGGCGGCGCCTTTTTCCCGCGCGGCGGCGGACGCGCGAGGCCCGATCCCGGCCAAGGCGACGATGGCCCCGGTTAGAGCGGCAATAACGGCGATCCGTGTTCTCATTGCGGCCTCCCCTGCCTATATTACTCAAAAATGGGGACGTTTCCCCGTTTTCTGTCCCCGTTTTCCGTCCGGCCCTCCTTTCGGCGTCCCTTGCCGTTGACAGCCCCGGACGACGGGGATAATCTTGGGCCATCCGCCGGACAGGAGAGGTCGAACCATGAATACCCGCAGACTCGCCGCCGTCGCACTATTCCTTCTTGTAATGGGTCTTGCCGTCAGCGCCGCCCCGTCGCCCGGCCCGGCCCAGGCCCAGGCGTCCGACCGCCTGCAGTGGTTCCGCGAGGCCAAGTTCGGCCTGTTCATCCACTGGGGCGTCTATTCGATGATCGGCCGCGAGGAATGGGCCCGCCAGATCCTCCAGATCCCGCTCAAGGAGTATCAGTACTACGCCGACAATTTCAACCCCGTCGGCTTCAACCCCGACGAGTGGGCCGCCCTGGCCCGCGACGCGGGAGTCAAGTACGTCATCATCACCTCCAAGCACCACGACGGCTTCGCCATCTTCGACAGCGCCGTCTCCGACTACGACATCATGAAGGCCAAGTACGGCAAGGACATCCTCGGTCCGCTCTCGGCCTCGATGAAAAAGGCCGCCATCCCGCTCGGGTTCTATTATTCCATCATGGACTGGCATCACCCCGACTACCTGCCCCGCCGGGATTGGGAGAAGGACCGGACGGCGAAGGGCGCCGACTTCGGCCGCTACATGGACTTCGCGACAAGTCAGCTCAAGGAGCTGGTGACGCAAGTACGACCCGGCGGTCCTCTGGTTCGACGGGGAATGGGAGCACTCGAACGAGGAGCAGCGGGCCTTCGCCATCGGCAAGATGCTGCTCGAGATGAAGCCGGCCCTCCTCATCAACGACCGCCTCTACCGGCGCGAGCCCGGCTTCGGCGACTTCGGGACCCCGGAGAATTACGTCCCGGCGACGGGCATCCGCAACCCGGACGGGACACCCCGCCTCTGGGAGGCCTGCTACACCATGAACTGGAACGGCTGGGGCTACAACCGCTACGAGACCGAGTTCCACAGCGCCAGCCAGCTCATCCGCCAGCTCGTCGAGATCGTGAGCAAGGGCGGAAACCTCTTGCTCAACGTTGGCCCCCAGCCGGACGGCCGCATCCAGGCCGATTTCGCGGCCCGGCTGCGCCGCATCGGCGAGTGGCTCCGGACGAACGGAGAGGCCGTCTACGGCACGACGGCCAGCCCCTTCGAGCGGCTGCCGTTCTTCGGCCGCGCGACGGTCAAGGGCTCGACCCTCTACATCCACGTCATGGGCTGGCCCCAGGATGCGCGGATCGTCCTGCCGGGGCTCCAAACGAACGTCAAGAAGGCCTACCTCCTGGCCGACAGAGCGAAAATCCTGGCCGTCCGCCGCGCGGCCAAGGACGTCGTCGTGACCCTGCCCGCCCGGGCGGCCGATCCCGACGCAACCGTCGTCGCCCTCGAGCTCGACGGCCCTCCGGTTGTCGTTCCCTGGAAGATCATGGCCACGAAGGACGGCCGGATCGATCTTCCCGCGTATCTCGCCGACATCCAGTCGGGCATGGGCCAGCGCGCCTACCTCGACTATTTCTACCGGACGACGATGCTGGCCAACTGGCAGAACGTCAACGACTACCCCGAATGGGTCTTCACCACGGACAAGGCCGCGACTTACGAGGTCCGGGCCTCCTACGCCAGCATGTGGGGCGGCCAGGCCGGCTACGAGGTCGAGGTCGACGGCCAGAAGCTGGCGGCGCGGACGGAGTCGTCGCCGAGCGTCTATGTCCCGGCCACGTTCACCGTCGGCAAGGTCTCGCTCGCGGCGGGAGAGCACAAGCTCCGGGTCAAGATCACGGCGATCACCAATAACCACGCCATGAACCTGGAGAAGATCGTTCTCGTCCCCGCGGCGAAATAGCACGGCAGGCGGGCGTGAAAAAAGAAAGGATCGTCTGTCTGCTGGCCCTCTCCTTGCTGGCGCTCAACGGCGGCGGCCTCGCGGCCTCGGCTCCGGCTCCTTCGCAGGAGGTTTGGGTCGATAGCTTCACCGTCGATAAGAAGGATTTCGTCTCCTCCGGTTCGAACACCTTCTTCCGCCTCGAGCCAGGCTATGCCCTGGTCCTCGCCAAGGGTAACGAGCGTCTGGTCATCACGGTCCTCGAAGAGACGCGGCTCGTCGGCGGCGTCGAGACCCGCGTGGTCGAGGAGCGGGAGTCGAAAGGCGGCCGGCTGGTCGAGGTCTCGCGGAACTTCTTCGCCTTCAACACGGCCGACCACGGCGTCTATTATTTCGGCGAAGAGGTCGACATCTATAAGAACGGCCGGGTCGTCGCCCACGAAGGCGCTTGGGAGTCCGGGAAGAATGGGGCCCGTTTCGGGCTGATGATGCCGGGCCAATCCAAAGTCGGGGCCCGCTTCTACCAGGAGGTCGCCCCCGGCGTCGCCATGGACCGGGCCGAGATCGTCTCGCTCGACGCGTCGCTCCGGACGCCGGCGGGCGAGTTCAAGAACTGCCTCAAGGTCGCGGAAACAAGTCCCCTCGAGAACGGCAGGGAGCACAAGCTCTACGCGCCCGGCATCGGTCTCATCAAGGACGGCCCGCTCGTGCTCGTCGAGGCTGGTCCAGGAAAGGGAACCGGCCTGAAAGAGTGAAGGGCCCGCCCCGCCTTCCCTACAGCTGGAAACCGTAGGAGAACTTGATCAGGAAAACGTTGTCGGGGCGGACGTCGAAGAGGTTCCCGAAGTCCCGGCCGAAACGAAAGTCGCCCAGCGAGTCGTAGCCCGTCCGGCCTTGCGACCAGACCAGGAAAAGGGCCGAGCCCGGCCGGTACTCCCAGCGGACGACCAGGTTCGAGCGGAACTGGAGGAAGTTGAAGTCGGGCGTCCCGAAGCTGAAGTCGGCGACGCCGTCGGCGTTCTCGTCGACGCGCCAGGTCCCGCTCGTCTCGTCATAGGCGATCTCGCTCCCCTCGTAGACGTGGTAGCGGTCCGCCCAGACGCGCGTTTTCGGGTCCGTGACGGCCTTGAAGCGCGAGTACTTCCCGGCCGAGACGAACGGCTGGCCGTAGAGCTGGACGCTCAGGTCCGGCGTCAGGCTGTAATTAAGGCGGACCGTCAGGGCGACCGTCTTCTGCTCGATCCGGCCGAAGACATAGCGGCTTTCCCCGCCGACGGTCGGCGTCGCGATGTACTGGAGCTCGTTCGCAGAAACCGCGAAGGTCGGCAGGAGCGAGATGTTGAAGGCCGAGCTCGGATTGACGATGATGCCGGCCTGGAGGTTGAGGTTCCGGGCCTCGCCGTTGTCGCGGAAGAAGCTCTGGCCCTGGAGCGTGAATCGCACCTTCTGCCGCATGTCCGTCTGGAGGTTTCCCCAAAGACTCATGCCGCCGGGCATGCGCACGGACGGCCCGCCTCTCAACATGGCCGAGGAGAGCCCCTCGAAATTGCGGTTGATCCCGAAGCCGCCGCCCCAGTAGTTCTTGAGCTGGAAGTTGACGTTGACGTTGCCGCCGGCGTAGATGTTCGTGCCGCCGAAGTCCCAACCCATCCACTGGTTGAAGTTGACGTTGAGGGTGCGGAAGACGGCGAAAGGCTTCCAGACCCGGTAGCCGGCCCAGGTCCACTGCATGATCTCGTCGGAGCCGAGGAGGAAGCCCATGTCGTTGAGCTCGAGGCCGGGAGAGCGCCAGGTGGCCCCGGCCATGTACATCCAGTGGCCGCCCCCCTGCTTGCCGATCTCGACCGTGCCGCCGAAGCCGGAGAGCGAGGTCCGGGTAGGGTCGAGCTTGACGTAATTCGCGTCGGGCCGCTGGTAATAGCGGAGGGGCGAGGTCTGTGTGCGCAGGAGTGCCTCGGGGGAGCCGTGGACCGAGCTGCCGATGAGCTTGAGGGAGAAGTAGAAGGTCCTCTTCTTCCAGCTGTGGTAGAGGTCGAGGCCGCCCGTATAGGCCTGGTCGTGGAGGAAGGTCATGTGGGCGTCGTCGAGACGCCGGTTGACGGCCGTGACCATGCCGCCGATCGTCGTCGCGCCGCGGTTGTAGTCCTTCTGGAGACGCAGGCCGAAATAATTGGTCAGCGGCTCGACGGCGACGCGGTCGGTGACGCCGCCGACGAAGGTCGCCGCGTTCTCCTCCGCCGTCAGGCTCTCGATGACGCCGACCGACCATCCGCCCCTGGTCTTCCCCGTCAGCTTGAAGGCGCCGAGGATGGACGTCGCCTCGGGCGCCCGGACGAAGCCGTCGACTTCAGGGGCGTACTGGGGCGACCGGCCGATGCGGCGGGTATAGAAGAGGTTATCGCTCGACATGTCGCCGTCCCCGCCCATCAGGCTGAAGTTCATGATGTTGCGGCCCTCGATGAAGAACGGCCGCTTCTCCTCGTAGTAGGTCTCGAAAGCGGTCAGGTTGACGACGGACGGATCGGCCTCGACTTGGCCGAAATCCGGGTTGAGGGTGAAGTTCAGGGTCAGGTCGCCCGTGACCCCGACCTTGCCGTCGAGCCCTCCGTAGAGCGACCGGGAGCGCCCGGTGGCGAAGGGGTTGCCGGATTCGGCGGCAAAGCTGCGCAGGCTCCCGACCGTATAGGGAAAGAGCTCGATCTGGCGCGGCGGCTTGATGCCGGCGAGGCCGTGGAGCTCGCCGAAGAACGAGACCCAGCCGGCCGCGTCCTTGGGGATGTGCTGCCAGAGGGACCGTTCGTTCTTACGGAAGAGCTTCCGCGTCACCTCGAGCCCCCAGGATTGCTCGGGCCTCGCGGCGAACCGGAGCTGGGTGAAGGGGATGCGCATCTCGGCCGTCCATCCTTCGGGGTCCGGGGCCGTCTCGACCTCCCAGATGGGGTCCCAGTCGAGGTCGGTGTTGTCGTCCCAATTGCTGTCGTTGACGGCCATGGCGTCCCGTTTGACGCCGGCGGCGTTGACCCCGAAGCAGAAAGCCGTGCGGTGATCATGGAAGCTGTCGATGCCGATCTCGATCCAATCGCCGTCGATGTCGTCCCGGCGGGACATGCGCCGCTCGATCCGGCCCGGCTCGGTGTCGAAGGCCTTGACGGCGACATAGAGGTTCTCGTCGTCATAGAGGATCTTGAAGGCGGTCGACTGCGTCGGCGGCTGTCCTTCGTAAGGCTCCCGTTGGATGAAGCCGCCCTCCCAGTCGACCTTCTCCCAGGCCGGGTCGTCGATGAGGCCGTCGATCTTCGGCGAATGCGGGTTGACGTGATGGGTCCGGTAGATCCGGGTCTCGGCCGGCGCGGCGGCGAAGGCCGCGGACGCGAGAGCCAGACCGGCGCATATCGCCAAAAAAGAGCTCTTTTTCAAAGTCCACCTCGATCCAAGAATGGGCACGTGCCTGCCGCACATATATACTCCTCGGGGCTGGAAAAGGTTGTCTGGGCAGAAGGAACGCCCGGCCCTCATGTGCTAACATGGGACGGGGGAATCCATGACGCACAGCAACCGTCTGGCCGGCGAAAAAAGCCCCTATCTCCGGCAGCACGCGCACAATCCGGTGGATTGGTACGCCTGGGGGGAGGAGGCTTTCGAACGGGCCCGGCGCGAGGACAAGCCCGTATTCCTGTCCATCGGCTATTCGGCCTGCCACTGGTGCCATGTCATGGAAAGGGAGTCCTTCGACGACGAGGAGACGGCGCGCGTCCTCAACGCGGGCTTCGTCGCCGTCAAGGTCGACCGGGAAGAGCGGCCCGATCTCGACCAGCACTATATGGCCGTGTGCCAGTCCCTGACCGGCACCGGAGGCTGGCCCCTGACGATCGTGATGACGCCGGACAAGCGGCCGTTCTTCGCCGGGACGTATTTCCCCCGGTCGCGCCGCTGGGGACGGCCCGGCCTCCTCGAGCTGCTGCCCATGATCGCCGAGACCTGGCGGACCGGCCGGCAGGAAGTCCTCCGGGCGGCCGAATCTGTCGAAGCGGCGATCGGCAGGGCCCCGATCCGGGTGAGGGCCCGGGGCGGAGACAGGCTGACTGCGGCGACACTCGACGAGGCCTTCCGCGAATTGGCGGCGGACTTCGACCGGGCCCGGGGCGGATTCGGAGGCGCACCCAAATTCCCCATCGCCCACCACATCGCCTTTCTCCTGAGGTACTGGCAGAGGACGGGCAAAGGCGAAGCCCTGGGCATGGCCGGAAAGACTCTCAAGGCCATGCGGCGCGGCGGGATCTACGACCACCTCGGCTTCGGGTTCCATCGCTATTCGACCGACGCCGACTGGCTCGTCCCCCATTTCGAAAAAATGCTCTACGACCAGGCCCTCTTGGCCGGGGTCTACGCCGAGGCCTATGCGGCGACCGGCAGGCGCGAATTCAGAAGGACGGCCGCCGAGGTGGCCGACTACGTCCTGCGCGAGATGCTCTCCCCGGAGGGCGGCTTCGCCACGGCGGAGGATGCCGACAGCGAAGGCGAAGAGGGGAGATCCTATCTCTGGACGCGGGACGAGCTCGAGCGGGTGCTGGGCCGGGAGGACGCCGAGATCGCCGCCCGCGTTTTCGGCGTCGGCGAGGACGAGCGTCCCGGGCGCGGATCCGCCGAGCGGCAGGACGGACGATGCGTCCTCCATGAAGGCCGGGTCCCCGACGATCATGTCGCCGAGGCCGGGAGGTCTCTCCAGGCCACTGAGGCCCGGATCGAGCCGATCCGGCAGAAGCTCCTGGCGGCGCGCGGCGAGCGGCCGCGGCCCTTCAAGGACACGAAGGTCCTCGCCGACTGGAACGGCCTGATGATCGCGGCTCTGGCGGACGTCTTCCGGGTGACGGGCGAGGAGCGATCCCTGCGGGCGGCGGCCCGGGCGGCGGACTTCGTCCTGGGCGCGATGCGGGGCCCGGGCGGGCGGCTCTTTCATGTCTTCGAGGGCGGAGAGGCCCGCGTCCCCGCCTTCCTCGACGACCATGCCTTTCTCGTCAGGGGCCTGCTGGCCCTCTACGGGGCGGGATACGAGCCGAAGCGCCTCGAAACGGCCCTTGAGCTCACGGAGGACGCGATCGGCCTCTTTTGGGACGAGGACGCCGGCGGGTTCTTCTTCACGGTCCCGGGAGAGCGAGACGGCTTGGCCCGCCGCAAGGACGTTTACGACGGGGCGGTGCCCTCCGGCAATTCGGTGATGTTCATGAACCTTCTCCGGCTGGGCCGCCTCACCGGGCGGCGCGATCTCGAGGACCGCGCATCGCGCTTGGCGGCAGCGTTCTCGCCTGAGGTCGCCGCGCACCCCCGAGTGTATACGGAGTTCCTTTGCGGGCTGGATTATGCCCTGGGGCCGTCGCGGGAGGTGGTCGTCGTGGGAAGGTCCGATGCCGAGGAAACGCGCCAGCTTCTCGCGGCGTCGACGGGAACATGCCCTCGGGACACCGCCTGGCTGTTCAAGCCGACCGACCAACCGGAGGCCGAGGGGGCAGTCGAACGCCTCGCCCCGTTCACCAAGGATATGAACGCAGGCGGCGGCCGGGCCGCCGCCTACGTTTGCTCTGAGGGCGCCTGTCTTCGGCCGGTCTCATCCGCGGCCGAGCTTGTCGAATCTCTGAAGCGGCCCCCGAACGTCACTTCAGGACGACGTCGCACTCACCCGTAATGGCCGGGTCCTTCGCGTCCCGGACCTTGATCGTCAGCGTGTCCCCCTTGGCGAACCCGGGGTTCTTGAAATAAATGGGCGTCATAAAGCCGTAGAAGTTGGACATGTGACCCTCGGTGACCGCCAGGGTGGACCGGAGCGTGAGCGGAGGGAAGAAGTTGGCTTTCTCCGGGAACTCATAGAGCCGGACCCAGGAGGAGATGATCCCCTCCTTGCCGAGCTTGCGATAGAAATCGAGGTCCCGGAGGCCTCCGCCGTAGTCCTCGCGCAGCTCGGCGAGCGACGGCATAAGGTACTCCTTCCCCTTGTAGACCATGACGACGTCCTTGGCCGCGACCGTGAGCGAGGCGCCCTTGTCGTTGGCGGCCATGAAGAGGACGAACATGGCGTACGGGGTGTTGATCGACTGGTTGACCAGGGAGGCGTCCACGGCCATGAGGATGGCCCCCGATTCGTTGCTAAACGCACCCATTCCCAGGTCCTTGGTCTGCGGATAAGCCGCGGCCGCGAAGACGAGCACGGCCAAAGCGATCTTCAGGACTTTCATCGAAGTCTCCTTTCTGTCAGGCGGTCCCTCCATCCCCCGGGGGGCCGCCATGAGCCGGCTTGGTGCCGGCCTGACGTCAGCACTAATGCAAGCCTCATGCCAAGGCCCAAAAGGAAGGATGAGCGGGAGGTTCAGGAGGGACGTCAGGGACCATGTCCGAAAACGGGGACAGCGCCTGTCCTATTTCCTACGGTAAAAGTAGGATTTAATCCGGTTGTCGGAAAGAGGAGAGAATTGAATTGCCCCTCTCCTTTTAATAGAATCGTCATGCCGTGGGCGACAGACGCACGTTCCGAGGATCCCCGTCCCAACGAGTGGGGACACTCCCCTTCCGTTGTCACTGAGCTTGGTCTCGGAGTCTGTCCGTTCGCCGCCCGGGATTTCCGTCGAGGAGGGTAACCGTGAAGAAGCCACAGTCCCGTCCATCCAGGAGAGATTTTCTCAGATCGGCCGCGCTCGGGGCGGCGGCCTTGTCGCTCTCGCCTCTCGGCGTGTCCGGCCAGGCCAGGCCTGCTGCCGCCAAGGGCGCCGGCTTTAAGCTCAAGTACGCGCCCGGCGTCGGGTTGTTCGAGGCCCACGCCGGGAAGAACGCGGCCGACCAGCTCAAGTTCATGGCCGATCAGGGCTTTACGGCCTGGTTCGACAACGGGCTGATGGGCAGGCCCGCGGCCGAGCAGGAATCGCTCGCCAAAGCATCGAGCCGCCTCGGGATGACCATCGGGCCGTTCGTCGCCTACGCCGACTTCGGCGTCGAATCCTTCGTCACCCGGGACGCGGCCATCCGCGACATGCTCGCGGGGCGATTCAGGACCGCCGTCGAGACGGGCAAGCGGACCGGATGCAGGTGGACGCTCGCCGTGCCCGGCCGGTTCAACCTGAGCCTCGATTGGGATTACCAGACCGCCAACGTCATCGAGAACCTCAAGAGGCTCGCCGCGCTGTGCGAGCCGTCGGGCCTCGTCATCGTCCTCGAGCCTCTCAATCCCAAGGACCATCCCGGGCTCTTCCTGACCAGGATGGCCCAGGCGTACCAGATCTCGAAGGCCGTCGGGAGCCCGTCGGTCAAGATCCTCGACGACATGTACCACCAGCAGATCACCGAGGGGAACATCATCCCCAACATCGACGCCTGCTGGGACGAGCTGGCCTCCTTCCACGTCGGCGATTCGCCGGGCCGGAAGGAGCCGGGCACGGGCGAGATGAACTACCGGAATATCTTCAAGCACATCCACGGCAAGGGCTATGCGGGCGTTCTCTGCCTCGAGCACGGCAAGAGCCAAAAAGGCCTCGAGGGGGAGAAGGCGCTGCTTGCGGCCTATCGCGCCGCCGACAATTTCTAAGAAAGAGGGGGTCAAACATACTTTTTACACGTCTTAGGGTAAAAGGTAGGTTTGACCCCATCTTGATAAGGAGAAAAGAATGAACAACAACAACGACAACGGTGTGACCCGCAGGGATTTCATCAAGACGGCGTCGGCCGCCTCCATGGCCACGCTCGTGGCGGCCGTCGCGGGCTCCGGCGGACGTTGCGCCGCGGGCGACGACGTGATCCGCGTCGGCGTCATCGGCTGCGGCGGCCGCGGCACGGGCGCGGCCATCAACGCCGTGGAAGCCGCCCCGGGGGTCGAGATCGTGGCCCTCTACGACCCGTTCCAGGACCGCATCGAGAGCTCGCTCAAGACGCTCCGGGAGAAGGTCCCGGCCGCGGTCAAGGTCGCTCCCGAGACCTGCTTCACGGGTTTCGACGGCTACAAGAAGCTCCTGGCCATCAAGAGGATCAACTACATCGTCACGGCCGCCCCGCCCGGCTTCCGGCCGCTCCACCTCGAGGCCTGCATCAAGGCCGGCAAGAACGTCTTCATGGAGAAGCCCGTGGCCGTCGATCCGGCCGGGGTCCGCTCGATCATCGCCAGCTCCGAGCTGGCCGCCAAGAAGGGCCTGGCCATCGTCGCCGGGACCCAGCGCCGGCACGAGCAGAAATACCTCGAGACGCTGAAGCGCATCCACGACGGGGCCATCGGCGATCTCGTCGGCGGGCAGTGCTATTGGAACCAGGGCGACCTTTGGGTCATCAAGCAGACGCCGGAAATGAGCGACATGGAGTGGCAGTGCCGCAACTGGCTCTACTTCTCCTGGACCTCGGGCGACCACATCGTCGAGCAGCACGTCCACAACATCGACGTCATGAACTGGGCCTTCAACGCGACGCCGGTCAAGGTCATGGGCATGGGCGGGCGGCAGGTCCGGACGGCCCCGGAGTACGGCAACATCTTCGACCACTTCGCCGTCGAGTTCGAGTACCCGAACGGCGTTCGGGTCGCCAGCCAGTGCCGCCAGATCAAAGGCTGCGCCGAGAGGGTCGAGGAGAAGATCGTCGGGACGAAGGGCCACGCCTTCGGCTACGGCGAGATCTCCGGCCCGAACGCCTGGAAGTTCGAGGGCGACGAGCCCAACCCCTACGTCGTCGAGCATGCCGACCTCATCGCCAGCATCCGCGACGGCAAGCCGCTCAACGAGGCCCGGCGCGTCGCCGAGAGCACGCTCTGCGCCATCATGGGCCGCATGAGCGCCTACAGCGGACGGGCCATCTCCTGGGACTGGGCCATGAACGCCTCGACTCTCGACCTCGTGCCGTCCAAGCTCGAATTCGGCCCGCACCCGGTCGATCCGGTCGCCGTGCCGGGCGTGACGCCGCTCGTCTGACGGATCACGAGGAGGTGGCATGACCGAACCCCGTCTGGCTGGCCGCATCGCCCTCGTCACGGGGGCGAACCACGGCATCGGCGCGGCCACGGCCAGGGCCCTGGCCGCCGAGGGGGCCGGCGTATTCGTCACGTCCTGCCGCGGACAAGCGTCGCACGGCGAGGCCGAGCGGGACGAAGCGCTGAGATCCGGCGCCGGCGGACCGGCGCTCTATGAGGCCAGGAAGCAACAACCGCCCGAACAGGTCGTCGCCGAGATCACGGCCGCGGGCGGCCGGGCGGCCTGCCTGGAGGCAGACCTCGCCGATCCGGCCGAGATCCCGGTCCTTTTTTCCGCGTGCGAAAGGCGGCTCGGTCCGGTGGAGATCCTGGTCGCCAACCACGCCCACTGCGAATACGATACGTTCGACCCCGCCCGCGTCTCGGACGCCGGGTTCGGCATGCGCCTGACGGACGCCTCCCGCATGGACGCGCACTACGCCGTCAACGCACGGGCGACCGCCCTCATGATCGTCGAATTCGCCAGACGCCATATCGGGCGCGGCGCGGCGTGGGGGCGGATCATCGCCGTCAGCACGGACGCAGCCGACGCCCACAGCGGAGCGGTAAGCTACGCGGCTTCGAAGCATGCCTTGGAATCTTATAGCCGTTCGGCCGCGCACGAGCTCGGCAAGTATGGCATCACGGTCAACATCGTCGCGCCGGGGCCCGTCCAAACGGGCTGGCTCCGCCCCGACGAAGAGGCCGAGATCTCGCGGAAGATCCCTCTGGGCCGGGTCGGCCGGCCGGAGGACATCGCTGACGTCGTCGCGTTCCTGGCTTCCGAGCAGGCCCGGTGGCTGACCGGCCAGCTCCTCTACGCCGGCGGCGGCTGGAAATGGCATCCCTGACATCCGGAGGACTCATGAAAAAGATGGATCGAAGACACTTTCTCAAAACGGTCGCCGTGGCGGGCGGCGCCGCCGTGGCCGGATTCCCGACCATCGTCAAGGCCTCGGCCCTCGGCAGGAACGGCGCCGTCGCGGCGTCGGACCGGATCGTCATGGCCGGCATCGGCTTCGGCATGATGGGCCCGGGCAACATGGAGAGCTTTCTCGAGAAGCCTGAGGTCCAGTGGGTCGCCGTCTGCGACCTCGACACCGAGCCGCTGGCCATGGCCAAGGGCATGGCCGATAAAAAGTACGGCAACAAGGCCTGCGCCACCTATCACGATTTCCGCGAGCTCTTCCTGCGCAAGGACCTCGATGCGGTGTCGATCGCCGTGCCCGACCACTGGCACGCCATCCTGGCCATATCGGCGCTGCGGGCCGGCCTCGACGTCTACGGCGAGAAGCCGCTGACGCACAACCTGCGGGAGGGCCGGGCTCTGTGCGACGCCGTCAAGCGTTACGGCCGCGTCTGGCAGACGGGCTCGTGGCAGCGCTCCGTCGAGAACTTCCACCAGGCCTGCGAGCTCGTCCGCAACGGGCGCATCGGCAAGGTCAAGAGGATCGAGGTCGGGCTGCCGTCCGGGCACTACGATTTCGCCGGGACCTTCGGCCAGGAGGCGTTGGTCGCGCCGCCCAAGAACCTCGACTACGAATTCTGGGTCGGTCCGGCGCCGTGGTGGCCCTACTGCAAGGCCCGCGTCCACATGAACTGGCGCTGGAACATGGATTTCGGCGGCGGCCAGTACATGGACTGGATCGGCCATCACCTCGACATCGCCCACTGGGGCATGGGCTGGGACGAGACCGGCCCGGTCGAGATCGAGGCCACGGGCGAATACCCCGCGTCCGGGATCTACAACAGCCCGACGCGCTATTATGTCAAGGCCAAGTACGCCGACGGGACGCCCATGGTCCTGGCCGGCGGCCACGACGAGATATGGAGCGGGACGAAGTGGATCGGCGAGTACGGCTGGATCTGGGTCGACCGCGGCCAGTTCGAGACCGAGCCCGCGAGCCTCAAGCGCGAGGTCATCGGACCTGACGAGATCCGCCTTTATAAGAGCCGCGACCATCATCAGAACTTCCTCGACTGCGTCCGCAGCCGGGGCAAGACGATCACGCCGGCCGAGACGGCCCACCGGTCGGCCAGCGTCGGTCACCTCGGCGTCATCGCCATGGAGGTCGGCCGGAAGATCAAGTGGGACCCGGCGGCCGAGACGATCATCGGCGATCCCGAGGCGGAGAGGCTCCTCGGCCACTCCTACCGTAAGCCCTGGCAGCTGCCGGAGTGAGGAGAGCGAGCATGAAGAACACACACCAGAAGATCGCGGTCGCGGCCCTGTTGCTCATGGCCTCGTTGACGCTCGGCAGGGCCAACCCGGCGGCGGGCCAGATGGAGGAACGGGCACGACAGGGCATGGGCCTCGTCTATGACTCGTTGGAATCCATTCTTAAAGATCTCCAGTCCTACGATTTCGCGGCCGGCGTCGGCGCGCCGATGGCGCTCAGGGCTTACGTCTTCGCCCGCCAGGACAACCCCCAGGCGCGGAAAGAGACCGAGGCGGCACTTCTCAAGTTCGTCCAGGGCTCGCCCGCACCGGGCGGGCTGATGGCGGCCTGCCGGGCCCTCCGGCTTATCGGCGGCCCGGACTCCGTGCCCGTTCTCGCGTCCCTCGTGCTCAAGCTGGAAACGACGGACCCGGCCCGATACGCGCTCGAAAGGATCCCCGGCGGCGAAGCCGACCAAGCCCTGCTCGCGGCGTTGGATAGGGCCCAGGGCGACATCCGCCGGGGTATTGTCTTCTCGCTCGGCGAGAGGAAGTTGGCCTCTGCGGTCCCGGCCCTGGCGCGCCTCGCAGGCGGTAAGGACGTTACGCTGGCCTCGGACGCGATCAAAGCTTTGGGGAAGACCGGCGGCGTTGAGGCCATCGAGGCCCTGACGCCGGCTTTGGCGAAGGCCGCTCCTCTCAAGTCCGAAGCGGCATCGGCGCTCTTGCTGGCGGCTGAAGGTGTTATGGCGGCGGGAGACAGGGCCGCAGCGGCATCCGCTTATGACAAGGTCCTCGCCGCCAACGCTTCGCCGACCTCGCGACAAGCCGCGTTCAAAGGAAAGATCGCCGCCGGGGCCGATGCCCCGGGCGCCATTCTCAAGGCCCTGACGGGAAAAGACGCGCAGCTCTATGCGCCCGCCCTGGCCATGGTGCCGGACAACTTCGCTGCGGGCGATATCGGTAAGGTGGCCGGCCTCATGGCGAGTCTGCCGGAGGGTGCCCAGATCCAGCTCGTGGGGCTCCTGGCGAAATACCCGGCCGAGACGGCCCGGCCCTACCTTCTGGCGGCCGCCGAGAGCCGGTCCCTCGACATGAGGCTGGCCGCGCTCCGCTCCATCTCCCAGGCCGGTGACGGGAAGTCGGTGATCTTCCTGGCGACCAAAGCGGCCCGGACATCCGGCGCCGAACAGGAAGCCGCCCGCGAGGCGCTGGCCCGGCTCAAGGGGCGGGACGTCGATGCGGCGGTCCTCATGCATCTCGCCAAGGCCTCGGACGACGCTATCAAGTCCGAGCTCGTCCAGGCCGCAAGCGCCCGGCGCATCGCCGGGGCCAAGCCGGCCCTAATCGACCTCGTCGGCTCCGGCTCGCCCGGGCTCAAAACGCAGGCCGCGGCCGCGCTCCGGACGATCGCCGCTCAAGGCGATATCCCCGACCTTCTCGATCTTCTCGGCGGACTCGAGGACGAGACGGCCCGCGAAGCGATGGAGGATTCGATCGCCACTGTGGCCCGGACGAATCCGAGAGAGCTGGCCCGCGCGGGCGAGGTCAAGACACGTCTGGCTGCAGAGAAGGACGCGAGAAAAAGGGCGGACCTCCTGCGCGTCCTCGGCAAGATCGGCGACGACTCGGCCCTGCCGCTGGTCAGAGCGGCCCTCGGCGACCCCGCTGAGACGCTCGTGGATGCGGCCGTCCGGGCCCTCGCCGACTGGCCGACGATCACGCCCAGGGACGATGTCCTCCAGATCGCCCGGACGTCCCTGGCCCTTAGTCACCGCGTCCTGGCCTTCCGGGCCTATATCCGCATGATCGGGATGGAGCCGAACAGGCAGGCCGAAGGGGCCGCGGGGGACCTCCTCAAGGCCATGGCCAATTCGCCCCGGCCTGAAGAGAGGAAGCTGGTGCTGGGTCTTCTCGCGCGCTTCCCGTGCGTCACATCCCTCAAGGCGGCTGAGTCCCTCCTCTCCGATCCGACCGTCGCAGAGGAGGCCAAGCTCGCCGCCGACCGCATCCGGAGAGCCTTGAAATAAGAAGGGGTCAAACCTACGGCAGGGAGCGGATTCTTAGAAGCGACCATCAGCGCCGCTCCGGAGCGACTCGGAGGAGAGGTGCTGGGAGATATCTGAATGGTCTTGCAGAAGGAAGCCAGGGCGGATGGGATTCCTCGCAGAGGAGGAGCAGCATGATCGAAGGACAGGCGTCGGGCGTGAAATCGCCCAAGCTCCGGTACGGCATGATCGGCGGCGGGCCTGGCGCGTTCATCGGCGATGTCCACCGCAAGTCGGTCGCCATGGACGGCAAGGCCGAGATCGTCTGCGGCGCATTCTCGCAGAGCTACGACAACACGCTGGCCACGGGAGAATCCCTCGGGCTGCCGAAGGAGCGCCTCTACCGGACTTTCGCCGAGATGATCCGGGGCGAGGCCCAGCGACACGACCGGCCGGACTTCATCAGCATCGTCACGCCGAACAGCACCCACTTCCCCGCCGCCAAGATGGCCCTCGAGCATGGGTTCTCCGTCGTCTGCGAGAAGCCGCTCGCCACGAGCTCCAGCGAAGCCGTTGACTTGGCCTGCCTCGTCCGCGAAACGGGGCTTTCCTTCTGTGTCACCTACGCCTATTCGGGCTACCCCATCGTCAAGCACCTCCGTGACATCATCCACGCGGGCGAGATCGGCGACATCCGCTTCGTCAACGGCGAATACCCCCAGGAATGGTTGATGACCAAGCTCGAGGACACGGGCCAGAAGCAGGCCGCCTGGCGGACCGACCCCAAGCTCGCCGGCCTCTCCAATTGCGTCGGCGACATCGGCAGCCACATCGAGTTCATGGCCGCTTACATGACGGGTCTCGAGATCGATGCGCTCTGCGCCCGGCTCGACCGGTTCGGCCCCGGCCGCCCCCTCGACGACAACGCCACCATCATGGTCAACTTCAAGGGCGGGGCCAAAGGCGTTTACTGGAGCTCCCAGATCGCCGCCGGGCACGACAACGCCTTGCGCCTGCGCATTTACGGCACCAAGGGCGCCGTCGAGTGGTTCCAGGAAACGCCCAACACCGCCCGCGTCTCCTTCCTCGACCGGCCGACCGGGACGATCTCGCGCGGACGCGACCCCCTCTGGCCGCGGGGCCAATCGCTCTCGCGCCTGCCGTCGGGCCACCCCGAGGGCTATTTCGAGAGCTTTGCCAACGTCTATTCGACCTTCATCACCGCCCTCGGCAAGAAGCTCCGCGGCGAGCCCCTCGCGGGCGACGACCTCGACTTCCCCAGCGTCGACGACGGTGTCCGCGGCGTCCGCTATATCGAGAAGTGCGTCGAGAGCTCGGCCAAAGGATCGATCTGGGTAAGCATGGACTAGGATCGGGGATTGGCAAGAATGAGGGCAAATCAGATCAAACCGGCCGCAACTCTCCTCGCTTATGCATATTGGCCCATCCTCTATTTTGGGATCTATCTGGCCTTCATCGTCCCGAGCCTGTATCGCTGGAAGCGCATACCCCCGTGGATCGTTTTCGCGGCCTGCCTCGGCTTCGCTGCCGTCCTGGTCAATATGGGAAGACGTCATTCCACGAAGGTGAACTTTTTCCACGCAATCGGCATTCAGGGATCTTTGCTGCTTTTCTTCTTCTTGCTGGCAAAGCTCGCTATGCCCGGCTTCAAGAAAAGCGAATCCGGGATCGAAGGCGGCGCTTTTGAACTCCTGGCCGGTGTGTTGCTGCCAGTAGTGATTATCTTCGCTTTGGCCGAAGGCGGCCGCGTTCTAATTTCAGGGAAGGTCCATGAGTAATCAAAGGAGAATATTATGGCGCGACCCGTAACGCTGTTCACCGGCCAGTGGGCCGATCTGCCTTTCGAAGAGGTCTGCAAGAAGGCCAAGGCCTGGGGCTATGACGGCCTGGAGATCGCCTGCTGGGGCGACCATATGGACGTCCGCAAAGCCGCGACCAACCCCGCTTACGTCGGCAAAAGGAAGCGCCTGCTCGAGAAATACGGCCTCAAGTGCTGGGCCCTCGGCGCGCACCTCGCCGGCCAATGCGTCGGCGACGAGTACGACCCGCGTCTCGACGGCTTCGCCCCCGACGCCGTCAAAGGCAAGCCGGAGGCCCTGCGCAATTGGGCGGTCGACGAGATGAAGGCCACAGCCCGCGCCGCCCGCGCCATGGGCTGCTACATCGTCAATGGCTTCATGGGCTCGCCCATCTGGAAGGCCTGGTATTCCTTCCCGCCGACGACCGAGGAGATGGTCGAAGCCGGATTCCAGAAGATCCTGGCGCTCTGGACGCCCATCTTCAACGCCTTCGACGAGCAGAACGTCAAGTTCGCTCTCGAGGTCCACCCGACCGAGATCGCCTTCGACGTCTATACGACCCGGCGTCTGCTCGACACCTTCAAGTGCCGCCTGACGCTCGGTCTCAACTTCGATCCGAGCCACCTCGTCTGGCAGGGCGTCGAGCCGCACCTCTTCATCCGCGAGTTCCCCGACCGCATCTACCACGTTCACATGAAGGATGTGGCCGTGACCCTCGACGGCAAGGCGGGCATTCTCGGCTCGTTCCTGCCCTTCGGCGACGTCCGGCGCGGCTGGAACTTCCGCTCGCTCGGCCACGGCGACGTCGATTTCGACGCCGTCATCCGCGAGCTCAATGCCGCCGGCTACGAGGGCCCGCTCTCGGTCGAGTGGGAGGACAACGCCATGGACCGCGAGTTCGGGGCCAAAGAATCTCTCGAGTTCGTCCGTCAGATGAACTTCTCGCCGTCCAAGGTCGCCTTCGACAAGGATATGAAGACGTAGGAGCCGGCTCAGCGGTCGCCGCGCCGCGGCGGGCTGACGACCTCGAAGTCCCGCACCAGCCGCCGGCCTTCGTCGTCCGTCAGTACGAGCCGGTGAGGTCCGGGCTCGGGCGCCACCCCGATCTGGTGGAAGACCCGCGTCGACGCCAGGTACGTCTCGTCGAGGTGCCAGTGAATGGTCGCCCCGCCTTCCCGATGCACCGCTTCGAAGACGACCTGGCCCACCTTCCCGTCGAGCCCGACCGGGACGTAAACGGACATGTCCGGCTCCGGATAGACGAGGCTCATCACCCGCGTCCCCCGCTCGCCCGCCGGCCCTCCCCCGCAGTCGGCCCTGAAAGGCGGCAGCGGCCGGTAATCGGCGTGGTCGGCCCGGAAGTAATATTCCTGGATGGGCGGTAGGACGAACCACGACTCGTGGCGCATCCTGTCGACCGGCTCGCAGCGGCTGTCGACCCTGAAGCGTCCCGACGCGTCGAGGTGGACGGCCTGATGGAAGGCGCACATCCGGTCGAAACCGCTTTCCTCGGGCACCGTGATCTCCTCGGCCGGACAGAGGTCGGTCGCCAGATAGCCGGAATCGCTGCAGACCTTGACGGCCTTGAAACCCGACGGCGGACGGACGACCTCGCCGCCGCCGTCGACGGCGCCGAGAAGATCGAAGAGGACCGGGGCCGCGGCCCCGAGCCCCGTCAGCCCGGGTCGCCCTTCCCCGTCGGCGTTCCCGGCCCACACGCCGATCGTGTAGTTGGGCGTGACCCCGACCGCCCAGGCGTCCCGCAGACCGAAGCTCGTCCCCGTCTTCCAGGCCACCCATTTCGAGGAGCTGAAATTCCGCCAGAAACCCTCTTCGTCCGGCCGGCTGACCGCGGTCAGGGCCTGGAGGGTGAGGTATGCTGAGGCGGTCCCAAGGTCGCGCATCCCCGAGCGCGCCTCCGGCTCGTCCCGCAGCAGCCTCACCTCGCGCCCGCCCCCCGGCATGCCCGATGCGAGCTGGGCCAGCTTGGCATAGAGCCCGGCGATCTCGAGGAGCCTGCCCTCCGCCCCTCCGAGCACGAGGGTCAGGCCGTAATCGTCCGGCGGCCGGTCAAGCGTCGTCATCCCCCACCGCCGGAGCAGGTTCTCGAAACGGGGAATGCCGTATTCGCGGAGCTCGCGCACGGCCGGGACGTTGAGCGACCAGGCCAGGGCGGCCCGGGCGGGCACCGCGCCGCGGAAGCGGCGGTCGAAGTTTTCGGGCCTGAAGCCCTCGAACCGCACCGGCGTGTCGGGCACGAGGGTCACCGGCGTCAGTCCGCCTTCCTTGAGCATCGCGGCGTAGAGGAACGGCTTGAGGATGCTGCCCGTGCTGCGCCGGCTCTGCAGGATATCGACGTTCTGGCCCTCGTCCTCGCGCCGCTCGAGCCCGGTATTGCCGATGTAGGCCACAACGGCGGACGTGCGGTTGTCGATGACGACAGCGGCAAGATTGCTGATGCCGCGGTCGGCCAGCCGCGCCCCGTGCTGCCCGGCGATCCGGCTCGCCGTTCTTTGCAGGTCCGCCTCGAGGAAGGACCGGAAGGGCGGCGCGGCGCCGGGACGGGCGGCCAGCGTGTCGAGGAGGTGCGGCGCGATTCGCGGCACGGCGCGCGGGCGGTCGGGCATGGGCTCGGCCAGGGCCAGGCGGCACTCGAGATCCGGCATCGCCCCGTGTGCCCTCAGCTTCTCGAGAAGACCGTTCCGTTTCCGGAGAAGCCGCTCCCGCCCGTCCGCCGAGGCCGGGAGTCCGGGATCGTTGGGCAGGACGGCCAGGAAAGCGGCCTCGGCCCAGCTCAGCTGGGCGGGGCTCCGGCCGAAATAGAGCCACGAGGCGGCGTCGATGCCGACAACGTTGCCGCCGAAGGGCGCGTGGGCGGCGAAGAGCGACAGGATCTCCTTCTTCGACCGGCTCGTCTCGAGCCTCAGGGCCAGGACGGCCTCCCTGAGCTTCTCGATATATGTCCGCGGCCGGTTCTTGCGGGCCAGCCGGACGACCTGCATGGTGATCGTGCTGGCCCCGCTCCGGACCTTCCCGGAGCGGACGTTCTGCCTCAGGGCCCGGGCCACGGCCAGGGGATCGATCCCGGGGTGGACGAAGAAGCGTTTGTCTTCGAAGCGGACGAGAACGCCCGTGAAGCGCGCCGGGACACCCTCACCCGGCGGGAAACGCCATTGTCCGTCGGCGGCCGTCCGGGCTCCGAGGAGCTGTCCTTCCGCGCTGAAGAGGACCGGAGAGACCGGGTCCTTGAAGCGGACGACCGGGACCGCCAGCCAAAGAAGCGCAATAAGAAGGAGGACTCCTCCGGCGATGAGGAGCCGACGGCGTTTCAAGAGGGCAAAGCTCATTGCACGATCTCGACCCATTGCCCTTTCGTGTTGGCGTGGAGTCCGGCGTTGTACATCGCCTCGACGGCGATCCCCGGCTGATAATACCGGCCGCGGTAGGAGGCGTTGAGGACGACGAGGAAGACTTTTTCCTGGCCAGCGTCGAGCCCGAAGTAGGTCAAGACCCGGTCGTCGCGGATGTCCTGATAATCCACGGCCGCAACCGCCCCCGCCTCTCCGCTGAACCGCGGGTTCTTGATCTGGAAGCCCGAGGCCACGAGGTGGGTCAGGACGAGGTTCTGAAGCCGGCTCGGGGTCAGGTTCTTGACCCGGACCTCGGCGACGAGGTCGAGCCCCTGGGCCAGCTTGTCGATCGCGATGCCGTTCATCTTCATGTCGCGCATGCGGACGTCGATCGAGAGGCCCTCGGACGAAGGCGTCTCGACGCCCGCCGCGGGCACGCCGCGCCGGTAGACGTTGACGTAGAGCAGCCCTGCCTCGGTGTTGGTCACGACAAGAGTCCGGCCCTTTGGAGGAAGGTCGGCGTATTCATGCCGGTCGAAGGGCGTCGTCGAAGCGACGTCCGTCGCCTTGTCCGCGTCCCAGCCGAACCGATAACGGAAGGGCTTGACCTCCGCCGTCCCGTAATAGGAGGCGAGGGCCATCAGACCGAACGACGTCTCCTGGGTCGACAGCCACAGGTCCGACGCGAGCGTTTTGGAAATGTCCTCGAGAAGCGGCCGGGCCTTGTCGGACCGGCCGATCTGGACAAAAGCCCGGACGGCGAGACCCTTGTCGCGGAAATCGGAACCGAAAGTCTCGTGGTCGTCGCGATAGGATTTGAATTCGAGCTTGGCCCGCTCGGCCAAGTCGGCCGCCGCGTCGGCCTGCCCGGTCATATGGAAGGCCGCGGCCAGCATGAGCCCGGCCAATCCCGGCAGGCCCGAGCTCTCCCGGAGGCGATTCATGGCCCCGGGGTCGGGGTCCCGGGCCAGGGCCAACGTGAAGAGACGGAAGGACTGGATGAGCTGGGCCGAGGCGCCGCCGGTGACAAAAGCGTTGGACGCCGTCTTCTGGTTCGCCCGCCACGCGTCGAGCATGGACTGAGGCACGTGATAGCCGAGGCGGGCCGCTTCAAGCATGAAGTAGCCGGTGTAGGCTGTCGTCCACTCGTGCCCTTCGCGGCTGCCCGGCCAATATGAGAAAGCGCCGTTGGTCATCTGGAAGCCGGGCAGCTTTTCGATGGCCGCCTTGATATGCTCCTCGATGTCACGCGCCTGGCGCTCATCGAGCTTGACCAGGCTCTTGAGATAGAGCTGGGGCAGGGCCGCCGAGAGCGTCTGCTCGAGGCAGCCGTGGGGGTACTGAATGAGGAAATCGAGGCGCTTTTCGAGGTTGAGCGGCGGCAGGGGCGACGCCTCCAGAATGACAGTGTTCGTGTTCGCCAGGCCGAACGGGACGACGTCCTGCCGGACGGTCTCGCCCGGCTTGACCTGAAGCCGCGTCGTCTGGGTGATAGCGGTGTTGCTGGCCAGGACCGGGATGGCGATCGCGTCTTCGACGCGTTCGGAGCCCCCGACCGCCCGGAAGCGCACCTCGCCCTGACCGATCCCGCCCGTCGCCTTGAGCGCGAAGGGGACGATATCGTCGCCGGGCTTGGCGAAGGGGACGGTCTTCGTGCGCTCGCCGACGACTTCGAAGAGGCCGTTCGTTTCGATGCTGACAGTGACCTCCTTGATCTCCGGCTTGGTGACGAAGACCGTGACGGGCATGACGATATCTTCGCCCGGCCGCACGACCCGCGGCAGCGTGGCCAGGGTCATGAGGTCGCGCCTGACCGGCACGGACTTCTCGGCCAGGCCGAACGCGCCCTCGCGCCCGGCCACGACCATGACCCGGACGGCTCCGAAGTACTGCGGCATCGTCAATTCGTGGCTGCCGGTCACGCCGGCCTTGAGGTCGAACGGGCCTTCGAACAGGACGACCGGCGGGAAGCGCCGCGGCTGCTTGGCCTTGTCTTTCGACTCAGCGCCTTCGTCGCCCCCGAGGGCCAGGATGCGGGCCATCTCGGCGCCGTAGGCCTCGGCGACGATATCGAAAAGGTCCCACGTCGTGACCCCCAGGGCCTCGCGGGCGTAGAACCCCTTGCGCAGGTCCGGCGTCGCGAAGCGGGTCAGGCCGAGGAGTCCTTCGTCGACGACGGCGAGGGTGTAGGTCATGGGCCGGCCGCCCTTCTCGCGGACCTCGACCCGGAACTTCTCCCTGGGCCGGAACTCGTCGGCCGTCTTGACCGCGGGCTCGAGGAGCGTCCCCGGGTCCTCGACGAGGACGGGAATGACGCCGTAGAGCCGGACGGGCGTGTCGCTCGTTTTTTCGCGGTGCGGCTGGATGAGCGTGACGTGGACGTAGACGTTGGGGGTCATGGCCGCCGTGAGCGGGACCTCGAAGCGGTTCTCGCCCTTGACCGTCGACACCCAGAACTTGTCGAGGACGGACGTCCCGCTCTCGACGGACACGAGGGCCCGGCCTTGGACGGCCTCGGGCAGGAAGATGACCGCCTTCTCGCCCACCTTGTAAGAAGCCTTGTCGGCCGTGAAGCTGAGCGCCGTCGCCCCGGGCCCGCCTTCTTCGCGGGCCCGGCCGGCCCAATCCGGCCAGTCGACGTAGACGATCTGGCCCGAGGCATGGCCGCTCACCGGGTCTTCGGCCCGGATGAGGTAGCGGCCCCAGGCGGGGTAGCGGATCTGGAACGTCCACTTGCCGGCGCCGTCCCGGGTCGAGACCTCGGTTCTTGTGATGGGCCGGGTCTGGACGCTCGAGACGTACTGGGCGAGCGATTCGCCGGTCCTGTCCCACCACCACTTCCACTCGATCTGGTAGAGGGAGACGATGATCTTATCGCGGGAGACGGGGCGTCCCGAGGCGTCGACGGTGGCGATCGAGACCTCGTGGTCCTTGTCGGTCACGAGCATGTCCCGATCCCGATCGCCCTGGGGAGCACGGAGGCCGACATAGGCGTCATAGGGATGGAACGGAAGCGAGAACGTGTCGATGCTGAAATCGCCGCTTTCCTCGAAAACCCGGCTGGTGAACGCCGCGTCGAGCATCCCTGGGCTGGGCTGTTTCGGGTCGATGTCGATCCGCGCGGTCGCGCGGCCCCCGGCGTCGAGGGTGCCCTTGGCCACCTCGACCGTCGCGCCTTCGAAGTCCCGAGCCGGGTCGTCGAAGCTGAAGTCCGGGTACTTGTCGAAGCGGGTCGGCCGCCTTGTGAGCCGGACGGAGACGTCGAACTTCAGGTTCGAGGCCGGCGCGCCGTGGAGCCACTGCGAAGTGACGGCGGCGTCAAAGGGCATGTCCTTGCGGACGAGGACTTCGCGCCCGGCGTCAAGAGCGATCTTGAGCCGGTTGGGCACGACGGTCTCGATCTTGAGGGTCTTGCTGAAGGTCAGGCCGCCGACGAGGACGCGGGCCTGCCAGTTGCCCGTCGGGGCCGCTTCGTCCGTCTCGACGCGGAACGCATAAAACGGCACCACGGCCTTGTCCGGCTTGGCCGTCATGACGAGCTGTCCTTGGGGATTGGAGATCTCCAGGAGCACGGGATGGCCGGCCGGCAGCACCTTCTGGCGATCGAAGAGGGCGAACGTCAGATGGAGGGTGTCACCCGGCCGCCAGACGCCGCGCTCGCCATAAAGAATGCCCTTGACGCCCTTTTCTGTGACCTCGCCGCCGACGTCGAAATGGCTGAGGGGCAGGGCGCCTTCGCCGGCGATGCGGAGATAGCCGATGTCGCCCCCGCCCTCCGCCGAGACGTAGAAGGCCCGGTCCTTGAAGGCGAAGACGGCGAACCCGTTGGCGTCGCTCGTCGTTTCGCCGAGGAGCTGGTTCTGGTAGTTGTAGGCCCGGACCCGGAGGCCGGAGAGCGGCCGGGCCGTGCCGATGTCGGTCGTCACCACATGAAGGGTATTGTTCTCTTCGAGCTTGGCCACGAGCCCGATGTCCGAAGAAAAGAAATTGCGTCCGACGGCGGCCTCGTGGTTATAGCGGGGGATGTAAAAGGCGTCGGCACAGGGGTCGTTGCGGCGGGACCAGTCGCCGGGGCTGTACGGATAGCCCTCGTCATCATAATCCCAATTCGCATACCGGCCGTAGCCGGCGTCGTCCATGTTCTTGACAGGCGGTTCGGTCGCGACCGGCCCATCGTTCGCCGCGCAGGGGTAGGTCGAGTTGCCGCGGTTGAACGTCAGGACGAGCCGGAAGAGGCTGCCCGGGTTCTCCTTGAACAGTGGCGTCACGTCCAGGTCGAAGCGCGTCAGGCGGCCGGTCACGGCGGAGTCGTCCGAGAGAGGGACGGTCTTGCGCCAAAGATAGCGGCCGACGCGGGCCAGTTCCTCCGCCCCGTCGAGGCTGTTGACCTGGAAGAACTGGGCCATATTGCCCGGGTAGATCTGGAATGCTGCGACCTGGACGCTCCTCAGGTTGACGGCCTCGATGGGCACCGTCAGCCGGTCTTTGCGGGGCAGGATGAGCCCCCGGCCGACGAAGCGGACCTGGGGCCGGATCGATTCGAAGGTGACGGTCCGGTCGTACCGGTCTTTCAACCGGCGGTTGAGATAGTTGCGGACGCCCGGCTGGACGCTGACGTTGACGCTGCCGAGGAACTCTTGGGTCGAATACACCCGGACGACGTTGCCGTCGATCTCGAAGGTCAACGGGCGGTCGCCGATGTCGATGAGCCCCTGGAGCTTCTGGTCCTTGGCCAGGACGTCGGAGAAGCGCACGAGGACATGCCGCGTCTCACCCAGGACGGGCTCGACGGAGACGGCGACGAAGTCCCCCAGGGCGGGCACGTCGACGTCGCGCCGGCCCCGGTTATCGATGCGGACCGGAGCGCCGTCCCACGTCAGGGTGACGGCCGAGGCCGCCTCCTTGCGGGCGACGTCCTTGACAGAAAAAGAGTGCGTCAGCCCGTCCTGGGCGTGGCTCCATTCGATCGGGAGCGTCCGGCCGTCCTGGACGGCTTCGAGGACCTTTTCGACCAGGGCCTTCTCCTCCGTATCGGCCGTGACGATGCGGCCCCGCAGGACCTGGGCCTGCGGCCGGTCCGTATCCTCGGCAAAGAGCCCGTCGAGCGTGACCTCCATGTCGGGGCGGACGGCCCCGAAGCGGAATTCGAACCGGGCGTAGGCCTTGGGCAGGTCGAGGACCTTCCCCACGTGGAGAACGGCCCGATAGTCCTGGCCCGGTTTGAGCTCGCCCTTGGGCGTGAAGACGAGCTCGCGCGGATTCGCCCATTCGGCCGTCCCGTCGATCGGCGGCGAAAACTCGAAGAGCCCGGCCGCCGCTTTTCCGGCACCCGCGTTGTCGACGAAAAGAACGCGCACGGCGGACTTGCGCGACACGGTCCCCGAGGTGAAGGCGCTGATATAGCGGTACCATTCGAGCTCGGCCTCGGGCGCGGCCGCGGCCGGCTTTTTTGACTTGCAGCCGGCAAGCCCGAGGACGCAAACGGCGGCAAGGATCAAGGACACGGTCTTCTTCGCCATGGAAAGGCCTCCCCTGCGATGCGGATGATCGGTCATAGCCGGAATTCCGGATACCCTTGGGGGCAGGGTAGTCCGGGCGCCCGGCAAAGTCAACCGTCCATCGCGCCCACGGCGTTCCTTTTCCGCTTCTTCGGGGCCCCCGTTTTATAGTATGATGGGCCGGCCTCAACCGAGGCAGGAGTGACACCATGGGCAGTGCAGTCAAGACGCCGGCGGCCCGCCGCATCAGCCGCCGGGATTTCCTCAGGTCTTCCGCCACGGCCGGACTCGGCGCCGCGCTGGCCGGGCCGGCCTTCGCTCAGGACCCGCCGCAGGCCGCGCCGGTCCCCGCGCCGTCCGCCTCGAAAAGCGCCGACGAGCTCCGGGTGGCCGTCATCGGCTGCGGCGCCCAGGGCCGGGTGCTCATCGAGTCGATGCTGCGCATCCCGTCGGTCCGCATCGCGGCCATCTGCGACATCTGGTCCTACAGCCGCCAGTACACCGGAAACTACCTCAAGAAGTACGGGCACGTCGCCAACGTCTACGAGGACTACCGCGATCTCCTGGCCGCCGAAAAGGGCCTCCACGCGGCCGTCGTCGCGACGCCCGATTGGGTCCACGCCGAGCAGACCAACGCCTTTCTCCGGGCCGGGCTTCCGGTCTATTGCGAAAAGGAGATGGCCAACACGCTCGACAAGGCCCGGTCCATGGTCCTGACCGCGCGGGAGACCGGCAAGCTCCTCCAGATCGGCCACCAGCGCCGCTCCAATCCCCGTTACATCCACGCCATCGACCGGCTCATCCGCGACAGGCGGCTCCTGGGGCGGGTGACGGTCGCCTACGCCCAGTGGAACAGGGCCAAGGCCGACCTCCTGGGCTGGCCGGAGAAGTACGTCATCGACCAGGCCACGCTCGACAAATACGGCTACGGCTCCATGACCGAGTTCCGCAACTGGCGTCTTTACAAGAAGTTTGGCGGGGGCCCGATGGTCGACCTGGGTTCCCACCAGATCGATCTCTTCAGCTGGGTCCACGGCGCGCCGCCCAAGTCGGTCGTGGCCAGCGGCGGCCTCGACTACTACAAGAACTGGGAATGGTACGACAACGTCATGGCCATCTACGAATTCGAGACGAAAGAGGGCACGACCCGGGCCTTCTACCAGGTCCAGACGACGACCCAGCACGGCGGCTTCTACGAGACGTTCATGGGCGAGAACGGCTCGCTCGTCCTGTCCGAGATCCCCCAGCGCGGCAACTGGGCCATGCGCGAGCCCCACGCCCCCGAGTGGGATTCCCTGGCCAAGGCCGGCCTCCTCCAGTCCGAGGCTGTGCCCATCCAGAAATCGTCGACGAAGAATATCTACGTCGACGTCCGGGTGACGGCCGAAGCGGGGCGCTGGCCCCTGCCGGTGGAGCTGGCCAAGCCGGCCCACCAGCCGCACCTCGAGAATTTTTTCGACGCCGTGAGGAACGGCACGAAGCTCAATTGCCCCGCCGAGCTGGCGTACGAATCCTGCGTCGCGGTGCTCAAGGCCAACGAAGCGGTCAAGGCCGGCCGCGTCGTGGAGTTCCGGCCGGAGCAGTTCAAAGCATGAGCCGCGCCGGACGGAACGCTCTTTGGGGCTTCGGGGGCGCCCTGGCCGCCGTCCTCGTCCTGGCCGCGGGCGCGCGGGGGCAGACCGCCTCGCCGGACGCCGGGCAAGCCCAGAAGCACGTCACCTGGGACGGCAACAGGTCTCTCCCGGCCCACCTCATTCCCCTGCGCGACGAGAACGACGAGCCCATCATCCCCACCGAGACCGATCCCCTGCCGTACTCGGCCCGCTTCACCTGCGGGCCTTGCCACGACTACGCCAAGATCCGGGGCGGCTGGCACTTCGGCGCCATGACGGCGACCGAGAGCGGCCGGCCGGGCGAACCCTGGCTCCAGGTCGACCCGAAGACGGGGACGATCCTGCCTCTTTCCTACAGGAAGTGGCCGGGGAGCTTCTCGCCCGAGAGCCTGGGGATCACGGCCTGGGATTTCACCGTGCTATTCGGCCGGAGCATGCCCGGCGGCGGCCCGGCCGAGCCCTCCGACGAGGAGATCGCGGCCCATCCTGAGGCGCGCTGGAGCGTCTCCGGCAGGGCCGAGGTGAACTGTCTCGCCTGTCACAGCCGCTCGGGACGCCAGGACCACAGCGAGTGGGCCAAGCAGGTCCTCCGCGAGAACCTGCGCTGGGCGGCCACCGCGGCCTCCGGCGTCGGCGAAGTCGGCGGCATGGCCTCCCGGCTCAAGGAAACTTGGGACCTCTACGACGGGCCCAACCTCGACGATCACGAATGGGCCGTGGTGCCGTCGGTCAAATACCGGACTGCCGATTTCGACTCCAAGCACCGCTACTTTTTCGACCTGAACTACCAGCCCTCGAGCGACCGCTGCCTCACGTGCCATTCGGTCTCGCCGAAAGACGCGGCCATGTGGAGCGCCGACCCGGACGTCCACGGGACGGCCGGCCTGAAGTGTGCGGACTGCCATAGGAACGACCTCGGCCACGCCATGCTCCGCGGCTACGAGGGCGAGGCGGCCGAGACGGGCGAGCGGACGGCGGAGTCCTTCACCTGCCGGGGCTGCCATCTCGGCGAGGACGCGGCAGGACGGAAATCGGTCGTGCCCGGCCGCCTGGGCGCGCCTTATCCCAGGCACACAGGCATTCCGCTCGTCCATTTCAAAAGACTCGCCTGCACGGTCTGTCACTCGGGCCCGAAGCCCCAGGAAGGATTCACGCGCGTCCGGACGTCGCGGGCGAACCGGCTCGGCATCTACGGCGTCGCGACCTGGTCGACGGACACGCCGGCGATCATCGAGCCCGTCTATAAGAAGGACGAGCGGCACAAGATCACGCCGCAGCGGCTCGTCTGGCCGGCCTTCTGGGCCCGCCGGGCCGGCAAGGACATCGTCCCGCTCAGGCCGGCCGAGGTCGAGGCCGCGGCAGGCGATCTCCTCGAGCCGGAAGAGCGCATAGCCCGGGTCCTCATTGGCCTGAGCCAGGTCATGGCCGAGGACGAGACGCCCGTTCTCGTCTCCGGCGCTTTCATATTCGCCCCCAACGTCGACGGCGGCATCGACGCCGCGGAACGGACCGGGGCCGCGACGGACGGACCGGCTTATTGGGGGATCAGAAAAGGCGCCGAGGTCCTGCCCCTCGTGCCGGATTTCGACCCGGCGGCGGGGGACAAGGACCCGGCCGTCGAGACGCGGCTCCAGGAATTCCTCCAGGCGCTCGGGACGGTCGTGGACAAGCCGGGTGATCCTGCGATCGCCGTCAGGAAGACGGTCTACCGGATCGTCGACGGCTATCTCGATATCGCCGAGACCCCGACCGGGCTCGAAGGGGCCGCCGGCCCCGGCTGGCTCATGGAAGGGAAGTTCTCTCCGCTGGCCGCGGACTTCGACGTCCGGACCGTGACCGCCAAAGCGGGGACAGAGCAGACGCTGACCGAGGAGCAGGTCTCCCTTGTCCTCGGGGCGCTGGCGAAGACGGAGGCGGACGGCCAATTCGTCTACATCTCGGGCGGCCGGCTCTTCCGGGTCGACAAGGGCGGCAACCTGATGTCCCGCAAGGACAAGGCCGCGGGGCCCGTGACCTGGCCCCTGGCCCACAACGTCAGGCCGGCCCAGCAATCGCTCGGCTGGAACGGCTGCACGGACTGTCACAGCGGGGGCTCGGACTTCTTCTTCGCCAAGATCAAGGGCACGGGCCCTCTGCTCACAAAGAGCGTGGAGAAGCGCTCGGCGGCGTCCTTCATGGGCCTCGGCGGGATCTTCCAGCGCGTCTTCGGCCTGTCGTTCATCGTCCGGCCGGCCCTGAAGATCGTCCTGGCCCTCTGCGCGCTCGTCGCCGGGGCCCTCCTTTTCGTGGCCGGCCTCATCGCGCTCGGCCGCGTCGCCGGGTTCATGGAGAAGAGGTAAGGCCATGCTGTTCACGATCGTCACCATCCTCGCCGTCGCGGGGACGTTCCTCGGGATCGCCTTCCACCGCTTCTGGACGACCCGCGAAGAAGCCAAGTCGACCATTCTCTACGCCGAGGTCTTCAAGAAGTTCACGGCCTGGCTCGCCCTCCGGACGGTCCAGATGTGGCGCAAAGCGTCGCCGAAGGCCTGGTGGTCCTACGTCAAGGGGCTGCCGTTGTGGCGCGAGCCGGTCCTGGAAAAGTGGCTTTACGTCTGCCTCTACGGGAGCTTCCTCTACCTGGCGGCTAGCGGGTTCTTCTTCGGCATCTTCATCCCGCGCGGGCTCTTCGGTTACCCCCTGGTCGGCCACGTCATGGCCGGGGGGCTTTTCGCCGTCTGTCTCACGATCGTCGTCCTCTTCAAGGGCCGCGATTTCATCGCCGTCCCGAAGCCGGCCAGCCTCAGCTTCTCCCTTCTCGACCCACGGAAGATGGGCATCACCCCGGCCCGGGTCAAGCTCTGGGCCTTCTGGCTCTTCGCCGCGGCCGGGTTCCTGCTGACTGTGTCCGCCCTGCTCCCGATGCTGCCGCTCCTGCGCACCGCGGGGCAGAGGTTCATGTTCGAGTTCCACCGCTACAGCGCGCTCTTCTCCGCGGTCGCGGCGATGGTCTTCGCCGGCCTCGAGCTCTTCGAAGCCCATCGGCCGCCTTCGCCCTGATCGAAGGCGGTTTTGACAGCTTCTTGACCTTTCTTTGACAACATTCCACCCGCCCGGGCCTATCCTGGGACCGAGAGGATAGAGATCCCCGGGAGGAAGATGTGAAAAAAGTGTCGCCCCTGATCCCCCTCGCTGTCATTCTTCTTCTGTCCCTTAACGCGTCGGCCAGGGACCGCCCCGGAGCCGCCGCGGTCCTGGAAATGAAGGACGGACGGACGACCGGAGGCGAGCTTTTTGCGGTCAAAGCGAACGAAGTCGTCATCGTCGACGCCCACGGCGACAGCCTGGCCGTCCCCTGGTCCGATGTCAGACGGGTCTATCTCAGCAAAAGGACCCGCGGGGCCGTCAAGACGGGCGCGATCCTCGGCGGCTCCCTCACCATCGTCTCCGTATTCGCGATGATCCAAGCCGATTCGCACGGCTCGATCGACACGCCCAAGGTCGGGGAGCTCGCCTTCATGTCGGTCCTGGCTATGGCGGGAGCGGCGGCCGGAGGATTGTTCGGCGGGATGGTGGGGAGGAAGGAATGGCGCAGGACATTCGAGATCGAAGGCCTGTCGGGCGCGTCCCTCGAAACGACCTTCTCCGCGATGAGGAAGCACGCCCGCGCGCGTTATCTCCTCTGACGGGCGGGCCCGGCCGGTCTATCCGCGGCGTCCCGGCCTGAGCTTCTCGATGACCCCGGCAGGGACCCAGTAGGCGTGGCTTTCGCCGTCGCGCTGGCTCAGGAAGAACAGGTACCGGCCGTCGGCCGTGACGACCGGGCAGAGCTCGACGGCGGGGCTGTTGACCTCCGGGCCCAGATCGACGGGCTCGGACCAGGTCCCGCCCTCGCCCCGGAAACACACCCAGAGATCATATTGGCGCGAGAAGAGGAGATAGCTGCCGTCCGGGGAAATGAAGGGGCTCTCCTCGCCGGCCGCGGAGTTGACAGGCGTGCCGGCGTTGACCGGCTTCTCATATTTGCCGTCGACGAAGCGGGCCAGATAGATATCGTTCATCCCGAGGCCGTCCGGCGCCTGCCCGGCGAAGTAGAGGTTTCCTGCTTTATCCATGGAGAATTCCCAGTGCATGTTTTGCTCGTTGACGACGCGGTCGAGCGGCCGTGGCGGGGCCCAGCCGGTGGCCGTCCGGTCCGCAAACCAGATCTTTTCGCTGCCCGCGGCCGATTCCTCCGGAAGCGGCCGGCGGGAGATGAAATAGATCCGTTTTCCGTCGGCCGAGAAGAACGGCACATCGTCTCCAAGACCCGGGCCTGAAAAGGGAGCCCAGTCGGGCGGCATCCACCGCCCGCCGACGCGCTTCATCATGAGCAGCCCGCCCTGGGAATAGATCTCCCCCGGAACCGTCATCATGGGGGCCCAATAGACCTCGTTCCCGTCGGGGGAAAAGACCGCCGTGCTGTGAAGGCCCCAGATCGAGGAGACGATGCCCAGGCCGAAGAGCTCGGGCTTTCCCTGGGGCGGTTTCTGGCCGAGATAATCGCCCTCGAGGACGGGAAACCGGAGGGGGGCCGTATCGGCGCCCTTCGCGGCGAGAAGAGAAACCACGGTCTTCATCTTCCTCTCCGCGGCGACATTATAGGCCGTCTGGCCCATGATCGTCCGGACGTTCAAGGGCGCGCCTTTGGCGATGAGGATCTTGGCCGCGTCGGTCCGGCCGTCCCGCGCGGCGTAGTGGAGAGGCGTCCAGCCGAAGCGGTCGGCCGCAGCCGGATCAAGGCCCTTATCCAGAAGGAGCCCGACGATGGCGGCCGACCCTCCCTCGGCCGCGGCCCTGAGCGAACCTTGGCCGGCCGCCGCCTTGAGATCGGGGACCTTATCGGCCAAGCGGCGGAAAAGTGTTTCCAGGCCCTGGGACGCGGCTATTTGGAGCAGTCCATGCCATTTCTCGCCCCGCTCCGGAAGCCGGGCTCCTTTCTCGAGGAGCAGCTCGACGAACTCGCCCTTGCCGCGCCAGGCGGCCAGTTCGAGGGCCGAACTCCCGAATCGATCCTCGGCGTTGACATCCGCGCCGGCTTCGATGAGACGGCGGCCGGTCGCAGCCTGTCCGCGTTCGCGGGCGCAGACAAGGAGGGGCGTCCGCTGATAATCATCGCGAGCTTCGAGAGCCGCTTTCCGCTCGAGAAGCGCGGTCACGGCCTCCGCGCGGTCATCGGTCGCGGCCCGATGAAGAGGGGTCTGCGTTCTCGCGCCTGTGAGATCGGGCTTGGCGCCCTTGTCGACGAGATAACGGATGAGATCGGCATCGCCGGCCTCCGCGGCGCGATGCAGGAGGGAATCGCCGTTCCGGTCTCGCGCGCGTCAAGGAAATCCGGGGTCTTCTCGATCATGGCCTTGACGGCCGCGATATCCCCTTTCCGGAGCAGGTCGAAGATATCGCGTGGCGGGGCCGCGACGGCCGGGACGAGAAGGACGACGAGGGCCAAGAGAACGAGGGATCTGCTTTTCATGCGGCATCCTTTTTCATCGTTTTCAGCGGATCCCTCAGCGGAGGCCGGAGGGGCCCGACCAAGGGAGAATACGTCTCCCGAGATCCAGCCGCTTAGGCGCCGGGGGCCTATTTCGTCCGCGGTGAGGGCTGGCGCTCGCCGTCGTCGTAGAGGCCGACAATCTCGACCGCCTTCCCGTCCCGGACCACGAACTCGATCCGGAAATTGTCGAGTCCATCGAGGGCGAAGAGCGTCGCGGTCATGGGGATGAGCCGGTACTTGGGTCCGGTGCGCTGATAATAAAGGGACCCGTTCTCGAGGGTGACCTTGCGCTCGCCGTAGACGCCGGCGTAAGTCTTCAGGACCTTCGCATCGACGCGGGGCGGGTTCTGCTTGGCTTTCTGCCCGGCCAGGATCCACTCGTATTCGGCTTTCCGGTCGGGGTCGGTCGCCTTGCCGGCGAGCTTCTCGACGGCCATCGCATAGGCGCGGTCGAAAGCCTCCGCGGCCGGGACGGCGACATCGGGCTTGACGCCCGTCCCCTCCCAATTCGTCTTGGAGACGGGATTGATGGCCCGGGCGAAGGGCACGCGCAGGATGTAGTCGTTCTGGACGATCTTCATGTCCGTCGGGTGGGCGCCGCCGCCCGTCGTTTCCCCGACGATTGTCCCCCGCTTGAGGTTCTGCATGTTGTAGGAGAACTCCTCCGCCCCCGAGAAGGTCCGGGCGCTCGTCAGGATATAGAGGTCGGCGCCGGACGGTTTCGGCCCGGGGACGTAAGGCAGGGTCCAATAGTTCTCCGTCTGGTCCGTGGAACGGATATAGATGTCGTTGAGATGGACGGGCTGGTCGAAGAAGTAGGAGCAGATGAGCTGGATCCCGGACGTGTCGCCGCCGCCGTTCTGGCGCAGGTCGACGATGACGGCGTCGCAGTAGGCCAGGAAGTTCAAGGCGGCGATGGCCGTGGGCCCGCCGAGATCGGGAGAATCGAAGACGCGGAAATCGAGATAGCCGATGTTGCCGGGGAGCCGCTCGACCTTGCGGAAGCCGAAATTCTCTCTCCGGTGGAGAAGGGCTTCGCGCTCACGGGCCTTCTTGACCTCGTCCTCGCTGCGGCTGTCGAGGCGCCTCAGGTTCTCGGCCGTTCCGGGGTTGAAGGAGAAGCCGATGTGCCTGTCTTTGCTCAATTCGAGCAAGTCCTTGGAAACGGCCTGGGCGAAAGCCGGGGCCCGATCGAAAGCGTCGTAGGCGCCGCTCGCGAGGCGCGCTCGGAGCGCTTCCTCCGTCTTCTTGGCTGTCTCGGGGAATATGTAGTTCTTGTTGAGCAGCATCGAGATCTCGTCGACGATGGCCTGCTTTTTGGCCCGGTCGACCGCCGGCGCCTCGGCTTCCTGCGCGAAGAGCGCCGAGACCCACAGCAAGAGGGCCACTGTGACGACGAGTATCAAACGGAGCGTCTTGGACATTTCAAACCTCCAGAAGCGATATGATGGCTAAGGCCGATTCAGCGCGTCCAGCTGGCCGGGCGCGACAGGGACGGAAGAAGTCCCTTGATCAAGAGATCTGCGATGCGGCCGATCTGGTCCTCCAGCTCCTCGCGGCGGCCGAGCTCGCCGGCCGACAGGTTGAACGGGAGAAGGGAATTCGTGCTTTGGATGAGGACGAGCGCGGTCGTCCGCGGGTCGGGGCAATCGAGCGATCCGATCCTGGCCCCATCCCGGAGGACGCCCTCGAAGACAGCCGCCTCCTTCTCGAAATAGGCCCGGCGCCGGATGAGAAGGGGCGCCCTGACCGACGAAAGGAGGTCGCCGAGGCTCTGGGAATAATGGGCGACGCTGTCGAACCGATGCAAGACCCGCAGGACAAGCATGCGGCGGAGCCGCCTGTCGGAGGAGTCGGACGAGCCGGCCTGCTCCTCGAGCTTCCGGATGACGGTCTCCGCGATGCGGTCGATATGGGACAGGACCAGCTCCTCCTTGGACGGGAAATGGAGGTAGATCGTGCCCTTGCCAATGCCGACCAGTTTAGCCACATCCTCCATGGTCATCTTGCCGTACCCGTACTTTGCAAGCAGGACATCGACCGCATCGAGGATCAGGGCCCGGATATCCGATCTCTTGGCTATCTGTCTCATAATGACTTATGACCAATATTATATTCTAGTCATTATTAGTTGTCAAAGCACATTTTATCGAGGTCGAATGGCCCCGGACCTCTCAACTTCCCTGAAGCGGGGGCCGTTTCAGGTGAAAGTCCGTCTGTCGCTGGAAGGCGTGGGCCAGAAGCAGGATGTCGGCGTCGGCGAACAGCTTTCCGGTCAGCCGGAGGACCGAGGGCTGGCCCTTGGAATCGAAGCCCTGCGGGAAAGCGATCTCCGGATGGCCGGTGAGGTTCGTCGGACCCAAGGCGCTGCCGATGAGGACGTCAATCGTTTTAAAGAACTCGTGGTAGGCCTCCATCAGCCGGTAGCGGGCCCGGTTGGCCTGGATATACTGGACGGCGGGGACGAACTCGTGAAGGCGGAACGAGCCGACCCATCCGCTCCTTTCCGGCTCGGCCGACATCAACTCGAGCTTGCCGCCTCGCACCAAGTCGTCGAAGGCCGCCGCGCCCTCCGTCGTCAGCAGAAAGTCCATCGGTCCGGAACCCATCTTCGGGAGCTCGACGGGGACCGGCTCGACGCCGAGCCCGCGGATGATCTCGAGCGAGGCCTTGTTGAACGCTTGAGTCTCCCTCATCCGCCGGACCCGGTCAGGATTCTTCGGATCGTCGGGGATCTCCCGCTCGATGTCCTCCTTGAGATAGCCGGCCCTGAGCGTGCGGACGTCTCGGCCGGCGTCCCACGCGAACGGGACGTCGATGACGGTGTTGTCGCGCCCGTCCGGGCCGTTGATGGCATGGAGGACGACGGCGCAGTCCTCGGCCGCGCGGCAGAGCGGGCCGATCTTGTCCATGGTCAAGCTCAGGGCCATCGCTCCGTAGCGGCTGACCCGGCCGAACGTCGGCCGCAGGCCGGTGACGCCGCAGCGGCTCGCGGGCGAGATGATCGAGCCGCGCGTCTCGGTGCCGATAGCGAACGGCACGAGCCCCGCCGCCACCGCCGCGGCCGGCCCGGCCGAAGAGCCGCTCGAGCCCTGGGTGGCGTTCTTCGGGTCCCAGGGGCTTTTCGTCTGGCCGCCGAACCAGCGGTCGCCCATGGCCAGGGCGCCCAGCGTCAGCTTGGCGACGAGCACGGCCCCGGCTTCTGTCAGCCGCTCGAAGACGGTCGCGTTCCGAGTCGATCGTCTGGTCCCTGTACGGCGAGGCGCCGAAGGTCGTTTTGTATCCCCTGACCGCGAGCAGGTCCTTGGCGCCCCAGGGCACGCCGTGAAGGAGTCCGCGATATCGCCCCGCGGCGATCTCCCTGTCGGCCCGGGCCGCCTGCTCCATGGCCAGGTCCTCCGTCAGGGTCACGACGCAATGGAGAACGGGATCGTATCTTTTCAGCCGCTCGAGGCAGAGCCGGGTCAGGTCGACGGACTTGATCTCCCGTTTCTTGAGGAGGGCGGCGAGATGGGTCACCGGCAGGAAGGCCAGGTCCTCGTCGGTCCGGGGTTTGGCGATCCGCGTCTTCGTCGTCTTCAGGAGCGACTTCCCGCGCCGGGAGCGGCGTCCCCGGAAGGACCGGGTTGAAGGCAAGGGCCGAGGGCGTGTCGTTGCCGAGGCCCATGTCCCGCAGGGCCTGGAAATCCTGAAGCAAACTGCCGCGCCGGTTCAAGCCGTCCGCGATATCCTTCTCGGCCTCGGGAGTGAGCGGCACGCCGGCGATCCTCGCCGCCGCGGCGACCATCTCGGGCTTGATCTCCGGCGCGTCCTGGGCCACGGCCAGGAGCGTTCCCGGCAGGAGGGTCCCGCCAAGGCCCACCGCCCCGAAGTACTCCAGGAATCGTCGCCGGTCGACCGTTGTCCGAACGCCGTCTTCAAGCCTGTTTTCTTCGCGCATTGGGACCTCCTTCCGGTTCGAGGCCTCATCCTATCCCCAAGCCGCGTCCCTTTCAATCCCCCGGATCCCCCGGCGTCCCCCGTTGGGCCCGCCCCTCGGCCCCTTGCTATTTCCCCTCCCTTGGGCTATGATTTTCTGTCGCGGAAACGCGACAATGATGCATCTTCGCATGCACTCATCACATCATCATCGATAGGAGCGTATCAATGGCCGTAAAAGGGTTCAACGCCTTCGAGATGGCCCAGAAGCAGTTCGATTCTGTGGCGGATCTTCTCGAACTCGACCAACCGACCCGGGACCTCCTGCGTCAGCCGATGCGGGAGTACCATTTCTCGATCCCCGTCCGCATGGACGACGGAAGCGTCCGCGTTTTCCACGGCTTCCGCTGCCAGCACAATGACGCCCGCGGCCCCTGTAAGGGCGGCATCCGGTTCCATCCCCAGGAGACGATCGACACGGTCCGCGCCCTGTCGATGTGGATGACCTGGAAGTGCTCGGTCGTCGACATCCCGCTCGGCGGCGGCAAGGGCGGCGTCATCTGCGATCCGCACGACCTCAGCCAGCGCGAGCAGGAACGGCTCTGCCGCGGCTGGATCCGAACGATCGCCCAGGACATCGGACCCCTCCGCGACGTCCCCGCCCCCGACGTCATGACCAGCCCCCAGCACATGCTCTGGATGCTCGATGAGTACGAGACCATCCACGGCGCGAAGTACCCCGGCTTCATCACCGGCAAGCCCGTGGGCATGGGTGGCTCCCTTGGCCGGACGGAAGCGACCGGCTACGGCGTCGTCTACACGCTCCGCGAGGCCCTCAAGGAAATGGGCGTCAAACCCGAGACGACGACGGCGTCCGTCCAGGGCTTCGGCAACGTCGCCCAGTATGCCATCGAGCTTTACTGCAAGCTGGGGGGCAAGGTCGTCGCGGTCTCCTGCTGGGACCAGAACGACCAGGCCTCCTACACCTACCGCAAGAAGAGCGGCGTCAAGCTGGAAGAGCTCCTGGCCATCACCGACCGCTTCGGCGGCATCGACAAGGCCAAGGCGGAATCGCTCGACTACGAGCGCCTGCCCGGCGACGCCTGGATCGAGCAGGACGTCGACATCCTGTTCCCCTGCGCCCTCGAGAACCAGATCAACGCCGAAACGGTCAAGAAGATCGGGCCGAAGGTCAAGGTCATCGCCGAGGGCGCCAACGGCCCAACGACCCCCGACGCCGACGCCGTCATCAAAAGCCGGGGCATCTTCATCATCCCCGATTTCCTGGCCAACGCCGGCGGCGTCACCTGCAGCTATTTCGAGCAGGTCCAGTGCAACATGAACTTCTTCTGGACCAAAGAAGAGGTCCTCTGCAAGCTCGACGACAAGATGACCTCCGCCTTCAGGGCCGTCAGCGAGCTGGCCCGGACGCGCAAGCTCTATATGCGGGACGCCGCTTACGTCATTTCCGTGAGCCGCGTCGCCAACGCCTGCAGGGACCGCGGCTGGGTCTGATCGTCCTTTAGCGCCGCCTACGTACCCGCCCCTCTCCCCGGCTCTCCGGGGAGAGGGGCATTGGTCATCCCCGGCCTCCGGCCGGACGGGAAAGGGCCGCTTGGCCGGCTCCGCGCCAGGGCGGGAGGCGGCGGCCGAGGAGGGACGCGGCGACATGTCCAACCAGCGCACCCCGACAGCCGTCAGCACCCTGTTCTCCACCCTCAACGAACGGGCCAAGGAGCTGAGCTGCCTCTACCGCATCGAGGAGATCCTCAGCATCTACGACGTTCCCCTGGAGGAGGTCTTCCGCCAGATCATCGAGGCCATCCCGCCGGGCTGGCAGTACCCCGATTGCTGCCAGGCGCAGATCAACTATGGTCCGGACGTCTTCGAATCCCCCGAATTCGAGGAGACGCCGTACAGTCACAGCGTCGAGATCCAGGTCCAGGACGCCTCGGTCGGCCGCGTCTGCGTGTCCTACAAGAAGCAGACTCCTGAGAGTGATTGCGGCCCGTTCATGAAAGGGGAGGTCAAGCTCATCCACTCGATCGCCGAGCGCCTCGGTCATTTCATACTCCACCAGCGCCTGCGGAGCATGTACGAACAGATCAGCGACCAGCGGCGCGAGGCGGCCGGCGGGTTGCAGGGCTGGCGGATCGCCTTGGACCTCCTCCGGAACACCAACCCGAGCCTCCTCATCCGCATCTCCCGCAAGATGATGAACTATCTCGGCTGGCGCGGCGTCGCCGAGGCCCGCGACCTCATCCAGCGCTTCAGCGGCGGGGGGGCGGGCGACGGCCTGTTCGGCGAATCCAACCTTCCCCAGTCGCGGGAATCCCTGGACCGCTTCTTCGAGCTCACCGAAGAGACCTTCCGCATCGCCTCGGCCAACCTGACCGACGAGGAGGTCCTCGACCGCATCCACAGGTGGATCAACGAGGACCGCTCCAGCGCGTCGGTCAAGAACCTGGAGAACGTCTACGCCGACCTGGCCGAGGTCCTCGACAGCATGCGCCGGATCAAGATCCTGGCCCCCGAAGGCATCCAGCTGCCTCGGTCCCTGGCCAACAGCGTCCGCGTCGCCCTCATCCGCCGCTTCTTCACCGAACAGCTCGAATTCATCAACGTCGCCAAGAAGTACGTCGACATCGAGGATTTCTTCGAGGTCATGGAGCGGATCGTCTTCCCGCCCGGCAGCCACGGCAAGCTCGGCGGCAAGAGCGCCGGCCTGTTCCTGGGCCACAGGGTCCTCACGCAGGCGGCCCGGCGCACCAAGATCATCGGCCCGGTCAAGAGGCCCAAGACCTGGTACGTCACCTCAGACGGCCTGATCTCCTTCACCACATACAACAACCTCGACGACGTCCACGAGCAGAAATACAAGGACATCGACGTCGTCCGCCAGGAATATCCCCATCTCGTCCAGGTCTTCAAGAACTCGACCTTCCCGCCCGAGATCGTCAAGGGCCTGTCCGTTGCCCTCGACGACTTCGGCGAGGTGCCCCTCATCGTCCGCAGCTCGAGCCTGCTCGAGGACCGGCTGGGCACCGCCTTCGCCGGGAAGTACAAGAGCCTGTTCCTGGCCAACCAGGGCGACAAGCAGCAGCGCCTCGAGGCCCTGCTCGACGCCGTGGCCGAGGTCTATGCCTCGATCTTCAGCCCCGACCCGATCCAGTACCGGGCCGAGCGCGGCCTCCTCGACTTCTATGAGGAGATGGCGATCATGATCCAGGAGGTCGTCGGGACGAGGGTCGGCAAGTACTTCTTCCCGGCCTATGCCGGCGTCGCCTTCAGCCGGAACGAGTTCCGCTGGTCGCCCCGCATCCGCCGCGAGGACGGCCTGCTCCGGCTCGTGCCCGGCCTTGGAACACGGGCGGTCGACCGGGTCAGCGACGACTATCCCGTCCTGGCCTCCCCCAGCCAGCCGAACCTGCGCGTCAACGTCTCGACCGATGAGGTCGTCCGCTATTCGCCCAAGAAGATCGACGTCATCGACCTCGAGGAGAACACCTTCCTGACCAAGGACATCCAGGATCTCCTCCGGGAGGTCGGGCACGAGTTCCCCGCCCTGACCAAGGTCTTCTCGATCTATAAGGACGGCCTCCTCCAGAGGCCCATGGGCCTGGCCACGGACATCGCCAAGGCCGACGCCGTCGTCACCTTCGAAGGGCTCTTCTCCGGGACACCCTTCATGCTCCGGCTCGAGGCCATCCTCAAGACCCTGTCGAACGCGATGGGCGTCCCCGTCGACATCGAGTTCGCCTCGACCGGCACGGATTTCTATCTCCTGCAGTGCCGGCCGCAGAGCCAGACGACCGAGGACGTGGCCATGGAGATCCCGGCCAACCTCAAGGACGAGTCCGTCCTGTTCACGGCCCGCAAGCACATCTCGAACGGCCGGGTCGCCGACATCACCCACCTCGTCTACGTCGATCCGGACCGCTACGGCGATCTGGCCGAGTTCAGCGACCTCGTCACCGTCGGACAGGCCGTCGGCAAGCTCAACAAGATCCTGCCGCGGCGCCAGTTCATTCTCATGGGCCCGGGGCGGTGGGGCAGCCGCGGCGACATCAAGCTCGGGGTCCGGGTCACCTACTCGGAGATCAACAATTCGGCCATGCTCATCGAGGTGGCCCGCAAGAAAGGCAACTACGTCCCCGACGTGTCCTTCGGGACCCACTTCTTCCAGGACCTCGTCGAGTCGGGCATCCGCTACCTGCCCCTCTATCCCGACGACGAGGGGGTCAAATTCAACGAGAAGTTCCTGCTCGAGGCGCCGAATACGCTGGCCCGGCACTGTCCCGAGTGCGCCTCTCTCGCCGACACCCTGCGCGTCATCGACATCCCCGAGGCGACCGGCGGCAAGGTCCTGCGCGTGCTCATGAACGCCGACCGGGAGCTGGCCGTCGGTTTCTTCGCCGCTCCCGATGCCACGGTCCGGGCCGCCTGCGCGGCCGAGGGGGTGGGCGTCCGCGAGGATGAGGATCCCACACGCTGGCGTCTGCGCATGGCCGAGCGGATCGCCTTCCACTGCGGCGACCCGAAATGGGGCGTCCGGGGCGTCTACTTCATCGACACGAGCGATGGCGGAGAGATCGAGCCGGCCAGTCCCATCCGGCTCATCATCCATTTCCTGGGTGGGGGACGGCAGCGCAAGGAGCTGGAGACCTGGCTTCAGGGCTGGAGCCTGTCGCTCGCCGAGATGAACTACTTCCGGACGGGCTTCCACTCCGAGGGGCTGCTCGACATCCACTACCTGACCGACGACAAGATCCGGGGGGAAAAGGATGTCGCCCTGCGCATCAAGGTCGGCTCGGATGTCGTCCGCGAACTCCCTCTCGGTCCAAAAACCTCGGAATAGGACGGCGAAAATGGGGACGCTTCTATTTTTTCAGGCAAAAAATAGAAGCGTCCCCATTTTCCTCCTCCCCAATGCCGGCTAAAAAGTCCGCCGTTCACAAGTTCGCCCATGAGGCGATGGCGACGGCGTTCGAGATCTTCATCGCCGGAAAGGACGAGGCCTACGCCCGCCAGGCGGCCCGTGCGGCTTTTGAAGAGATCGACCGCCTCGAGCGGCTCTTCAGCCGCTTCGACCCGTCGAGCGAGATGAGCCGGATCGGGAGGCTCGAGCCGGGCGGGTCGCTTCGCGTCGGCGTCGAAACGGCCGAGGTCCTCGGGCTCTCGGCCTTCGTCCAATCCGAGACAGGCGGGGCATTCGACATCGCCTATCTCGGGCTCGACCGGCGGCCCGCCGGCCCGAGGCGTCCCCGGCCGAGGCCGCTCGCGGCGCTCCTCCGGATCGACACGGAGGGCCGGGGCTTCGAGGTGACGCGGCTTGTCCCCAAAGGCCGGGCGTCCCCTCCCTCCCTCGACTTCGACCTCGGGGCCGTCGGCAAGGGCTATGCGCTCGACGCGGCCCTGACCGTTCTCTGGGATTGGGACGTCCGGAACGTCCTTCTCCACGCCGGAACGAGCACGGCCCTGGCGGCCGGACCCGGCCCGGCGGGAGGCGGAAAAGAAGAGGGTTGGCCCGTCGGAGCGGGATCGTCGGCCGGGGCCACATCGGGGCCGGGCCGGCTCATTCTTCGAAATCGCGCCCTGAGCGGCTCGGGGACCGAGGTCAAAGGCGCCCATATCGTCGACCCTCGCACGGGCCGGCCGGCGAGGGGGCACGCGGCGGCCTGGGCCTCGCACCCCTCTGCCGCGGCCGCGGACGCCCTTTCTACGGCTTTCATGGTCATGGCGACAGACGAGGTGGCCGGCTTCTGCGCCCGGCATCCCGCCGTCTGGGCCCTCGTGAAAACCGGGCCCAAAACGTGTAGAATATTCAACGCGGGCTCGATCGAAGAAAAGCGGCCCGCGCACGCAAGGAGACAAAGACGATGAAGACGTGGCAGAGCGGATTAGCGATACTCGGCCTCGGCCTGGCCATCCTGGCCCCGGCCGCCCTCGCCCAGGACACGGGCAAAGAGGTCCTCAAGATCCAGCTTCCCAAGCCGATGTTCGTCGGCACGCCCAAGAACATCCGCACTCCCAACCTCGAGACGGTCACCGGGAGGCCCCGCGGGCCCTTCATGGTCCCCGCCGGCACCGTCCTCCTCTCGGCGGGCAAGCCCGTCGCGTCGAGCGACAAAGAGCCCGTCATCGGCGAGGTCTCGTACGTCACCGACGGCAAGAAGTCCGGCGAAGACGGCTACTACGTCGAGCTCGGGCCGATGCTCCAGTGGGTCCAGATCGACCTCGGCAAGTCCCAGGAGCTCACGGCCATCGTCGCCTGGCATTACCACAGCCAGGCCCGTGTTTATCGCGACGTCATCGTCCAGGTCTCCGACGATAAGGACTTCATCGGCGGCGTGACGACGATCTTCAACAACGACCATGACAACTCGTCCGGCCTCGGCGCGGGCAAGGACAAGGAATACATCGAGACGTTCGACGGCCGGCTCTTCGATCCCAAAGGGGTCAGGGCCCGCTATGTCCGGCTCTACAGCGGCGGCAACACGTCGAACGACATGAACCACTACGTGGAGGTCGAGGTCTACGGTCTACCGGCCAAATGACGAAAAAGGCCTTCCGGGGGCTCTTCCTCTGCGCCCTCCTTGGCGCCGTCGCCTTCCGCATCGTCCGCCTGGACCTCCGGCCCATGCACGCCGACGAGGCCAACCAGGCCGTCAAGTTCGGCGATCTCCTCGAGCGCGGCGACTATCGCTTCGACCCGAAGGACCACCACGGCCCGACGCTCTATTACCTGACCCTGCCCGCGGCCTGGGCGGCCGGCGAGACGACCCTGGCGGGGCTTGATGAGCGGGTCCTCCGGCTCGTTCCGGCCGTTTGCGGCGCGGCTCTCCTGCTGCTATTCCTTCTCTTTTCCGGCGGGCTCGCCCGGGAGGCGACGCTCGCGGCGGCCGCGCTGGCCGCCGTTTCGCCGGCGCTGACCTACTACAGCCGCTTCTACATCCAGGAGACGCTGCTCGTCTTTTTTCTCGCGGCCCTCCTCGGCGCGGGCTGGAGATACGCGAAGAAGCGCTCGGTGTGGTGGGCCCTCGTCGCCGGAGCCGCGGCCGGCCTGATGTTCGCCACGAAGGAAACGAGCCTCGTCCTCTTCGCCGGGCTCGCGGCGACGCTCGTGCTCCTGTCCTTCGTCGAACATCTCGGCGCACATCGCCGCGGGGTGGTCACGGCCGGCGGCGGCTGGGTCTGGCGGGATCCCCGGACCAGGCTCCCGAACGCTTTTCACGCAGCGCTCTTCCTCGCCGCCGGCGCCGCGACCGCCGCCCTTTTCTACACCTCGTTCTTCCAGAATCCCCAGGGACTGGCCGATTCGATCCGGGCCCTCGGCGCGTCGTTCGCCCGCGCCGGCCACCCCGGCGTCCATGCCCATCCCTGGTACTATTATTTCCAGACGCTGGCCTATTCGCGGGCGTCGGGAGGCCCGGTCTGGAGCGAGGCCTTTCTTCTCTTCCTCGCGGCCGCCGGCGGCATCGCCGCCCTGGGCCACGACGCGGGCAGGGACGGCAGTCCGCGCTTCCTCCGCTTCATCCTCTTTTTCACCGTCGTCACCGCGGCCGTCTACAGCCTCATCCCGTACAAAACCCCCTGGAATATGCTCCCCTTTTACCTCGGCCTCGTCATCCTGGCCGGCAACGGCGTCGCCCTCCTGCTGAGGGTCAGCCGCTTCAAGCTGGTCAAGATCCTCATCCTGGCCATCCTCGTTCCGGGCTTCGCCGACCTGGCCCGTCAGGGCTATCGGGCGAATTTCAAGCAGCCGGCCGACCCCGCGAATCCTTATGTTTACGCTCAGACGAGCCCGGACTTCTTGAAGCTCGTCGCGGAAGTGGAGAAGGCCGCCGCGGCCGCACCTGAGAAGCAGGACTTGCTCGTCGAGGTCGTCGCTCCGGCCGAGGAGACCTGGCCGCTGCCCTGGTATCTCCGGAAGTTCGGACGGGTCGGGTATTGGACGAGTCCGGAGGCGGCCCAGCGCGACGTCCGCCCCGGCCAGGCGGCCGTAGTCATCTCGGCCGCCGGTTTCGCCGATGAGATCGCCGCCGGGCTCGGGGAAGGGTATTCGCAGACGTTCTACGGCCTCCGCCCGGAGGTCGTCCTGTCCCTCTTCGTCCGCCGCGGGCCTTGACGCCAGACGCCTATTTCTTCCTCAGGAGGGGCGCGTAGATGTCCATCTTGGCCGGGTCGTCGCCCATGATCCGCGCCGCCCAGAGGAGCCCGCGGTTGACGATCTCCCGGGCCTCGGGAACGCCGAAGTCGGCCGCGACATGGCCGAGCGACGTGTAGAACACGCGCCCCTTGCCGTACATCTTCTTCCAGACGACCGGCATGACCTCGCCCGCGATCCATGAGGCGTGCTCGCCGGTGAAGGTCGTCGTGGCCAGGACGTCGTTGCCGGGATCGACGTGCATGAAGTACTGCTCCGACTTCATGTGGAAGCGCGGCTTGAGGCCCTTGGTGATCGGATCGTCCGGGATCGGTGATGTCGACGTCGTAATCGATGACCCCGCCCGGATGGGCGACCCACTGTCCGCCGACCATGAACTGGTACTCGACGGCCGAGCGGTGGGCGTCGCCGAGGCCGCCGTGCCAGCCGGCCAGCCCGACGCCGCTCTTCACCGCCTCCTCGAGGTTCTTCTCCTGCTCGGGCTTGATGTCGGACATGGTGAAGATGTGGACGATGAGGTCGAGCTTTTTCAGCTTCTCGAGGTCGAGGTAGGCGTCGAGCGTGTGGGAGATCTCGACCTTGAAACCCTGGCTCTCGAGCCACGGGGCGAAGATGTCGACGCATTGCTTGGGCTCGTGGCCCTCCCAGCCGCCCCAGACGACGAGGGCGGACTTTTGAAGCTGGGGCGCCTGGCCCGTCGTGCCCGAACAGACCAGAAGAACCGCTGCTCCGAGGATGACCGCGGCCGGCAGGATCGTTCTTTTCATGAGGGGCCCTTTCACTCGAGCTCCCGCAGCCAGATCGACCGGAAGCGGACAGGGTGGCCGTGGTCCTGAAGGGAGATGGGGAGCTTGTCCGCGTGCATCTTGTAGGGCGGCCGGGCCTTGTGGGCCGTCGGCCCCGTCAGGACGGCGCACTCGTGGACGAGGAGCCCGTTGTGGAACACCGTCATTCTGGCCGGGGCCAGGACCTTTCCGTCCTTGTCGAACCGCGGCCTGTGGAAGACGATATCGTAGGTTTGCCATTCGCCGGGTGGACGGCAGGCGTTGACGAGCGGCGGGTACTGGCCGTAGATGGCCGCGGTCATGCCGTCGGCGTAGGTCTTGTTCTTATAGCAGTCGAGGACCTGGACCTCATAGAGGTCCATGAGGAAGACGCCGCTGTTGCCGCGGTCCTGGTCCGCGCCCTTGGCCGGCGACGGGGCCATCCACTCGACGTGGAGCTGGCAGTCGCCGAAGCCTTTGACGGTGCGGATGCCCGCCGGATTTCGGCGCAACTTCCATATAGCCGTTCTCGACCTTCCATTTCGCCGGCTGGCCCTTGGCGTCCGTCCATTGGTCGAGGCCCTTTCCGTCGAACAGCACGATCGCGTCGGACGGCGCCGGGACGGGCGGCCCGGCCGGTCCGGGCGTCACGACCGGCGGCATCGGCCGGCTCATATCATGGACCGGCCACTGATCTTGGGCCGTGGCGACGGCGGCAAAGAGAAAGAGCGCCGCCGCGACCGCGATGGTCCGTCCCCCTGCGTGAGACATTCCCTCTTGATGTTTCCCAGACGCAGGTCGCATGGGCTACAGGCTCCAGCCGGGCCGATAGGGGAAGTGCAGGAGCTCGTTGGCCTCGGGGAGGTTGGTGAACTCCATCTTAGCGCCGTCCCAGAGCAGCTTCATGTTCTTGTCGGCCAGGCGGACGGCGACGTTGGCCAGAAGCATGGTCTCGGTCAGGGGACCCGAATAGGCGAAGTCGGTCGTCGACTTCGTCCCCTTCTTGATGGCCTCGATCCATTCCAGGCGGATGCCTTTGGAGCGGGGGATCGTCTTCTCCGGCCGTTTGAAGTCCTGCATGCGGGTCTCGGGCACGAGCCGCGGGTTCTCACCGTAGGTGCCGCACATGAGCAGTCCCTTGTCGCCGCGGAAGAAGCAGCCGCCGCCGTCATCGCCCACCATCCGGCCCTGCTCGAGCTCGGGCGGCCGAGGCGGCATGAGGCCGCCGTCCCACCAGGTCATGGTCAGCGGGCCCATTCCTTCGCGGGCGGCGAACTCGTAGGTCACGACCTCGGCCCGGGGGGCGTAATCCTTCGTGAAGACGGTCGAGGAGGCCTGGACGCTGATCGGGGACTTGAGCTTGAGGGCCCAGAAGGGCTGGTCCATGATGTGGGCGCCCATGTCGCCGAGGGCCCCGGTGCCGAAGTCCCAGAGCCCGCGCCACTTGAAGGGGTGATAGGCGGGATGGTAGGGCCGGAAGGGGGCCGGGCCGAGCCAGACGTCCCAATCGAGCGTCGAGGGCACCGAGGGGATCTCGGTGGGAGCGTCGACGCCCTGGGGCCAGATGGGGCGGTTGGTCCAGCAGTGGACCTCGGAGACGTTGCCGATGGCGCCGCTCCAGATCCACTCGCAGACGAGGCGGGCGCCCTCGCCGGCGTGGCCCTGGTTGCCCATCTGGGTCACGACGTTGGCGTCCTTGGCGGCCTGGGCCAGGAGCCGGGCTTCCTTGATCGTGTGGGTCAGGGGTTTCTGGACGTAGACGTGCTTGCCCAGCTTGATCGCGGCCATGGCGATGACGGCGTGGTTGTGGTCGGGCGTCGTCACGGTGATGGCGTCGATGACCTTTTCCTTCTCGAGCATGCGCCGGAAGTCCCGGTACTTGGCCGCCTTCTCGTACATGGCCCGCTCCGCCGGCTCGAGGTCCTCACTGCGGAGGAGACCGGCGATCATTTCGTCGTCGACGTCACAAAGGGCGACGACGTTCTCCGAGCGGACGCCGCGGGTGTCCGAGAAGCCCATGCCGCCGACGCCGACGCAGGCGATGTTGAGCGTGTCGCTCGGCGCCTTCTTCTTCTGCGTGGCGCCGACGACGTGGCGGGGGACGATCATGATCCCGGCCGCGGCGGTCGAGGCCGCGCCCAAGAACTTCCGCCGGCTCCAGGAGGATTCGGCGGGCGAGGGTGTCTTTTTCGTTTCGTCCATGTGCGTTCCTTCCTTATCGGAGAGTTTTGATGGCTGGCGCGGGGATGATGGATATCTTCATGGGACCGGACGTCCGATGCCAAGACGGCTTATATCACAAAGGCGCAAACAGGGTCAATTTGGCATACCTCTATTCGCCTTACGAAGAGTCCGCCAGCCGCGGAGGGGCTTCGGGGACTCCGACGATTCCCCTCAACTCCTTCTTCCGCGGCCTTCACTCTTCCCCGGCTCGAGACGGATGCCGAGGCAAAAAAAAGAGGAGGGCGAGGGCCCTCCTCTCGGAAGATCTTGATTATCGCGGCTTAAAAATCGTAGCTCAGCGAGATCATCGGAACGAGGATATTCATCTCGTAGAGCCCGGGCAGGTTTTCTCCGGACGGGGCGACAGTCCGGTCCTTGCCCATGAGGTACTCCACCGCCAGGTTGACGTGCAGGCCACCGCTCTTGAAGCCGCAGCCGGCCTGAACGCTGTGGAAAGTGAAGCTCGGGGTCAGGATGTTCAGCGTCGTATCCGGAGCGGGGGCGGGGTCGTAATAGTATCCGCCGCGGACGGCGAACGTGCCCCAGTCGTATTCGAGGCCGGTCCGGTACTGGATCTTGTTGGTCCAGTTGAGTAGCAGGGAGGCGGAATCGGCCAGACCGGCGGCCCAGGCGGGATCCTGGAACTCGAGCGCGATCTCGTCGAGCTTCGACCAATTGGTCCAATGGGCGTCGACCGTCCAGGTCAGTCCCTCGATGGGCTTGAGGGCGATGCCGCCGGCGAGCCACATCGGGCTGGCGACGCTCATCTTGGTGTCAGAAGTATTGGCGAGGCCGAGGAGATTGATGTTCTCGATCTCGGTCGTCCCGGAGAGCTTGATCTTGCTCTCGGTCCGGAAGGTCGCGCCGATGCTGATCCACTCGGTCGGCTTGACGAGGGCGCCGACGGTCGCTCCGAAGCCCCAGCCCTTGACGTCCAGGGTCTGCTGGCCGAGGTTGACGAGCGTGGGGGCGGCCATGAGGTTCTCGGTAGCCGGCGCTCCGACGCCGACCACGACGTACTGGCCCCACTGTTCCAGCTTGAAGAAGCCGTAGTTGATGTTGAAGCTGGCGCCGAGGAAGAACTGATCGGTGATCTTGACCGCGATCGTGGGGGCGAGGGTCACGGAGCCGATGAAGCTCTCCCAGATCGAGGGAGTGAGCGTCGGCGTGAAGGCCGCAGGCGGGAAGGGGGAGACAAGCGCCTGTTCGAGGAACGGCGTGCCGGTGTTGTCCCACGCCGCGCCGAGGCCGGACAGGGTGTAGGCGCCGATGCCGACGACGATGTTCTCGCCGATCGGCTGGGCGTAGCCGACGAGGCCGGCCGGGTACAGCTTCTTCTGGGTTTTCATTTCAAAGGAGCTGAGGGTGTATTTGGCGGTAGGGATGAGGAAGTCTCCGCTGAGGCCGAATGACGCCTTCGTCAACTGGGCCAGCCCGGCCGGGTTCCAGAAGATGGCGGAGTAATCGTTGGCCAGGCCGACGAATGCGCCGCCCATGCCCGCGGCCCGGGCGCCGAACCCGTTCATGTTGAGGCCGTTGGCAAAAAGGCCGGTCGTCAGGCCCACGGCCAGCGCGACGACAAGGAACATCCGAGACATTGTTTTCATGATAACCTCCTGTTTGTCGAAGGATTCTAACGCATCTTGTCCAGAAAATCTACAAAAAACATCGCTACGGCGGCAAACTATTTATTTTGATATATTTAGAAACAAGAACGGAGGGCCCGGCAAAGAGGCTCTTTACGGGGGCCGGCGACGGGGATATCATCTCCGCGACGCATCGACGCGACGAAAGGCTATCTCATGGACCCCAACGCTCATCCCGAAACCGGCCGGATAGGTCAACTCCTGCTCAAGCATCCCCGGGAAGCTTGGCTGGACGCGTCTCACGTTCGGGGACAATGGAAGGCCCTGGGGTACACGCAAGAACCGGACCTCGATCGGGCCTGCGTCGAGTACGACGCGTTCATCGCGATCCTGAAGAAGTTCGCGGCCGATGTCCGTTTCCTTCCCGCGGACGCGCGGACGGGCCTCGATTCGATCTATGTCCGGGACGCCGCGTGCATCACCCCGGGAGGCATCATCCTCTGCCGGATGGGGAAAGAGCTCCGGCGGGCGGAACCGGCGGCGGTCGGGAAAGCTTGCCACGGCCAAGGCTGGCGTGTCGCGGGCGAGATCCGTGGACCCGGAACGCTCGAGGGCGGCGACGTCGTCTGGCTCGACGGCCGCACGGTCGCCGTCGGTCACGGCTACAGGACCAACGCCGAAGGCATCCGTCAATTCGCGGCCCTCGTCGCCCGGGACGGCGTCGAGGTCATCGAGGTGCCCCTCCCCCATTGGGACGGGCCGGGGGACGTCCTCCACCTGATGTCCATGCTCAGCCCGGTCGGCGAGAGGGACCTTCTCGTCTATTCCCGGCTTCTTCCCGTGCCTTTCCGCAAGCGCCTCCTCGATGCGGGTTACCGGCTCATCGAGGTCCCGGACGCCGAATATGCGACCATGGCCGCCAACGTCCTGGCCCTCGCTCCGGGGACATGCCTGGCCCTGGCCGGGAATCCGCGAACGGCCGGGCTCCTCGAAAAGGCCGGCATCGAGGTCCTGACCTACGAAGGCCGGGAGATCTCCGTCAAGGGCGCCGGCGGCCCGACCTGTCTGACCCGCCCGGTCACGCGCCCGGCCTGAAGAAAATGGGGACGTTTCTGTTTATCCCAGGCTAAAAAATAGAAGCTTCCTCATTTTCTTCCCTATCGTCCGGCCGGAAATTGACTAATTCGGCGGGGAATTCTATACTGAGGCCGGTAATCCTCCCAAAGGACGTGAAAATGGACCTTTTCGAGAAATGCATCGGCTTCTACTCCGACCCCAAGGTCGCCCAGAAATACGGCTATCCTATCAATCCCCGGACCGCCCAGGCCCTGGGCATGTTCCCCTACTTCATCCCCATCGAGCACGCCGAGGGGACCGAGGTCTTCATCCACGGCCAGAAGTACATCATGATCGGCTCGAACAACTACGTCGGGCTGACCAACCACCCCAAGGTCAAGGAAGCGGCCATCGAGGCCGTCAGGAAGTACGGCACGAGCTGCACCGGCTCGAGATTCCTGAACGGCACACTCGACCTCCACATCGAGCTCGAGGAACGGCTGGCCAAATACGTCGGCATGGAGGCGGCCCTCGTCTTCAGCACGGGCTTCCAGGTCAACCTGGGCACCATCCCGGCCATCATGGACAAGGACGACATCATCGTCACCGACAGAGAGGTCCACGCCAGCATCATCGACGGCGCCCGCATGGCCAAAGCCCTCAAGTCCGTCCAGATCCGAACCTATAAGCACAACGACATGGCCGACCTCGAGGCCGTCCTCAAGGCCCTGCCGGCCGAGCCGGCCAAGCTGGTCATCGTCGACGGCGTCTTCAGCATGGGCGGCGACATCGCCAAGCTGCCCGAGATCATCCCCCTGTGCCGGAAGTACGGCGCCCGGTTCATGTCGGACGACGCCCACGCGATCGGCGTTCTCGGCGGCGGCCGGGGCACAGGTTGGCACTTCGACATGCAGAAGGACGTCGATCTCGTCATGGGCACCTTCAGCAAATCCCTGGCCTCGGTCGGCGGCTTCATCGCCGGCCCCAAGGAGGCCGTCCACTTCATCCAGATGTTCGCCCGGCCGTTCATGTTCAGCGCCAGCCTGCCGCCGTCCAACGTGGCCACGGTCCTGGCCTGCCTCGACATCCTCGAGGCGGAGCCGGAACGCGTCGAGCGGGTCAACACGATCGCCGCGCGGGTCAGAGGCGAGCTCCGGGGCATGGGCTACAACATCGGCGAGACCGAGACGCCCATCATCCCCATCGTGATCGGCGACATGATGAAAGCCATCGAGGCGTGGAAGATCTTCATCGCGGAAGGCATCTACACCAATGTCGCCCTGCCGCCCTCCGTCACGCCCGAGTTCTCGTGCCTGCGGACGAGCTACATGGCGACGCATACGGACGCCCAGGTCGACCGGGTGCTCGAGGTCTTCAAAAAGGTCAAGGACCGCGTCCACATCGGCGCCTGAGCTCTTTCCTTAACGTTTCGGTCCCGGCCCGGGTAGAACCATGCGGATGAACGAGACGGAGAAGGAGCTCATCGACATGGTTCTCTCCGGCCGCACCGAGGCCTTCGAGCCGCTGGTCATCCCCCATAGGGACCGGCTCCTCGCCCTCGCGACCCGGCTGACCCGCAACCGTGAGGAAGCCCTGGAGGTCGCCCAGGAAGCCCTGCTCCGGGCTTTCCGCTCGCTCGCCCGCTTCGACGTCTCCCGCTCGTTCCGGAACTGGCTTTTCCAGATCGCAGCCAACGAGGCCCGGGACCGCTACAGAAGAAAGTCGCGGGAGCTGGCGGCCTTCAGCGAGGTGGTCGATCGGGCGCCGTCCGCGACGATCGGGTCGGCGGCCGCGGATCCTGAGGCCGGGCACGACCGGCAGGAGCTCCGGGCCGGGATCATGCGCTCATTGGCCGCGCTCAGCCCGCGGGAGAGGGAGGTTTTCGTGCTCCGCGACCTCGAGGAGCTCGACATCCGGGAGACGTCCCGGGTGCTGGGCTGCTCGGCGATCTCGGTCCGGGTCAACCTGTCCTCAGCCCGGCGCAAGCTCCGCGATGCCATCCGGCGGGACCTTCCCCATTTGGAGGAGAACCGATGACGTGCCGAAAGGTCCGCAAGCTCATTCCGCTCATCGCCGGCGACGATCTGAGGCCCGGGCTCGCGCGCGCCGTGCGCGCCCATATCGACGCCTGCCCGGGCTGCCGGGCGGAGCTCGAGGGGTTCCGGGCGGCCCTGGCCGAGGTCAAGTCCGCTGCCAAAGCGGAAGGCGTTCCGGAATGGGGCGAGGGCGAATGGAACGCCCTGATGGCCCGCGTCGCCGCGGAGGCAAAGAAAGCCCGAGAGGGTGCGGGCGGAGCCGCCGTGCCCGCGTTCAAACCGCGTTGGGCGGCGGCCTCGGCCCTTGGCGCCGTGATCGGACTGGCCATCCTCTCCGTCCTCTTCAGGGGCCCGTCACCGCGGCCGGAAGGGACGCCGGAGGGAAGCGGCACGGTCGTCGCGTCGGCCAATCCCCGGCAGGACAAGGTCTCCATCACCATGGTCTCTCCGGAAACGGGGCTCCAAGTCGTCTGGTTCCTCGACAAGAATTTCGATTTCAAAGGAGAACAGGAATGAAAAAGACACTGATCGCCATTTTCGCGTTGGCCTTCACGCTGGCCGTCGTCATGCCCGCGTTGGCCGAAGATCCGGCCCAGGAGGCCGCGGCCAAGCCGGCAGGCACGATCAAGACAGAGCTCCTCCACCTGAAATATTTTTCGGGAGGGAGCATGATGCCCCTCATCAGAACCTATCTCAGCCGCGAGGGAAGCGTCATGCCCGGTCCGAACGATAAGATCCTCGTCGTTCGGGACACCTCGGAGAATATCGCCAGGGTCCGCCAGGCCGTCGCCGAAGTCGATGTCAAGCCGGCCGATCTGCTCTTCACGGTCCAGCTCATCCTCGGTTCCGAGGAGCAGGAAAAGGGGGTTGAACCTGCGGCTTCCAGCGATCCCATCATCAGGGAGCTTCGAAGCCTGCTCAAGTACAAGAACTATTCCCTCCTCGATACGTCGGTCATGAGGGCCCTCGATCAGGAGAGCTCTGAAGTCCGGCTGGGCGAGAAGGGCGATTTCGAGCTGTGGCTAAAGCCCAAGGTCGTCAAGGACGAGAAGAGCTCCCTCATCCAGATAGAGGTCAGGTTGACGCAGATCCGCATGGCTGGGCTGCCTCCGGCCGCGACTTCGGCCAAGCCCGAGTTCATCACGACGGGCCTCATCGGTACGACGCTCAATATCAAGTCCGGCGACAAGACGGTCGTAGGTGTCTCCAAGCTCGACGGGACCGGCAAAGGCTTGATTCTCATCCTCTCCGCCAAGATCGTCGACTAGGGACTGCCCCCAGGGGGGGCCGGCCCTCTTTTTGACGCCCAAGGGGCCGTGCCCGGGCCTTCAAAGGCCGAGGCGCGGCCCCTTCAATACCTCCAAAAAGCCCCTCGCCATGGGCTAACGACTTCTGCTAAAATGAGCCCGGCTGAAGGAACGCAAGAGGAGGTCCCCATGAGAAGGTCTGCACTCTCCATCATTCTCATCCTCGCCGTCGTCTTCTTCCTTGGCTTGGCCGCGGCCCAGGCACCCAAGGCCGGTGACGCCGCCCTCAAGACCCGCAAGTACTCCGATTACCAGACGCCCCAATTCTGCGGCACTTCGTGCCACACCGACATCTACCGGCAATGGCAGCAGGCCATGATGTCCCAGGCCTACACCCATCGCTGGGACGAGATCGAGTACTTCAAGCTGGCCGTGCCCCAGGCCGAAAAGGACGCCAACGTGGCTGGGGTCAAGGCCGGCTGCAACGGTTGCCACGCGCCGATCGCCTTCCTGGCCGGGGACGTCCCGCCGCCCCACCCCTCCAAGAACAGCCGGGCCAACGAGTCGGTCTCCTGCGAGGTCTGCCACACTGTGACGGGCTTCGAAGGCGATACCCCCCACAACTACAATTGGATATCGGAGCCCGGCAAGACGAAGTACGGCCCCCGCGCGGGCAGGAACTCGCCGGAGCACAACCTGGTCAAGTCCGATTTCCTCGGTACGGCCGAGTTCTGCGGCACTTGCCACAACGAGATGAGCCCCTACGGCGTCTGGGTCAAATCGACCCACCTCGAATGGAAGGACGGCCCTTACGCCAAGCAGGGCGTCAAGTGCCAGGACTGCCACATGACGTACGCCCCGGGCAAGTCCGCTGCCATGGGCAACGCCTATCCCGACGTCCGCCAGCACCTCTTCCACGGCGCCCATGATCCCGGCAAGATCCGCGGCACGATCGAGCTCCGCATCCACCCGGACATCCTCGAAGCCGTGCCCGGCGACCCGGTGCGGTTCACGATCGCCCTCTTCAACCAGAAGACGGGCCACAAGTTCCCCTCCGGCTCCGTCGAGGACCGCATCGTCTGGATGCACGTCGAGGCGGTCGACGCCAAGGGCGCCGTCTACCATCTTCCGGTCGACAAGAAGGGCTTCGAGGGCGAGGATTTCACCATCGGCGCCGACACGCTCGCCTACCAGGACATGGGCATCGCCCTCAACGATCCGTCCTTCAAGGGCGTTCAGAGGGACGGCATTCCCGTCGGCGACCGCATCTTCCGCATGGCCTACTTCGACCCCCAGGGCCGGATGACCCTCCAGCAGTGGAATACGAAGTCGCTCGGCACGGACTACCGGATCGGGCCCCGAGAGACCAAGCTCGAGACCTGCACCTTCCGCCTGCCGGACGGTGTCGCCCTCGGCGACCTCAAGGTCACGGCCGTCCTCAACTATCAAAAGCTCGTCAAGCCGGCCGCCGATTTCCTGGGCGTCCCCCCGGACGAAGCGGAAACGATCGAGGTCAACCGGCACTCGACGACGGTCAAGATCGTCGACTGAAACGACGCACAAAAAGGAGCCCCGCCCATGAAGAAGATCTGTCGCACGGCATTCGCCGCCCTCCTTCTCGCCGCGGTGACCTCGGGCAGCCTTCAGGCCATGCCCGCCTTCGCCCGCAAGTACAGCATGAGCTGCAAGACCTGCCACTCGCCCTTTCCCAAGCTGCTGCCGTACGGCGACGAGTTCGCCGGGAACGGCTTCGTCATCAAGGACAAGGAGACCCCCCGGTACTTCGTCGATACGGGCGACCCGACGCTGTCGCTCCTCCGGGAGCTCCCGATCGCCCTCCGCCTCGAGGGATTCATGAACTGGAACAACGCCGACAACCGCCGCCTCGACTTCACAGCGCCGTACATCCTGAAATTCCTGTCCGGCGGCGCGATCACCAAGGACATCGCCTATTACTTCTATTTCTTCCTCAGCGAACGGGGCGAGATCGCCGGCCTCGAAGACGCGTTCGTCATGTTCAATGACGTCTTCGGCTCGGGTCTCGACATCTTTGCGGGCCAGTTCCAGATCTCCGACCCGCTCTTCAAGCGCGAGGTCCGCCTGCCCGCCGAGGACTACCAGATCTACCGGGCGACGCCCGGCGATTCGCGGATCAACCTGACGTACGATCGCGGCCTCATGCTGACTTACGGCTTTGCCACCGGAACGGACGTGACCTTCGAGGTCCTCAACGGCACGGGCATCCACGGGGCCAATGTCTTCCGCGAGTTCGACGACGACCCTTACAAGAACGTCATGCTTCGGGTCTCGCAGGAAGTGGCCCCGGCCTTCCGGCTGGGCGCCTTCGGCTTCCTCGGCAAGGAGCGGCCTGACACGGTCGTGAACTCCGTCCGGATGGCCGGCGCCGATGCCACGATCGCCGTCAAGCCGTTCGAGCTCAACCTCCAGTACGTCGGGCGCAGCGACACCAATCCGTTCTTCGCCGTGATCCTGCCCATCGAGAAAGTCAGGACGCGGGGGGCCTTCGCCGAGCTCATCTACATGCCGCGGGGCAGCGACAGCCGCTGGTATTGCGCCGGGCTCTTCAACTGGGTGGATTCCGACCAGCTCGACCTCCGTTACACGGCCGCGACGGCCCACGCCGGATATCTCCTGCGGCGGAACATGAGGCTGGTCGCGGAGGCGACATACGCCTTTCGCGGGCCTTACCCCCGGCATATCAAGGTGGGAACGGGTCTCGTCCTGGGATTCTGATCGGGACCGCCGGGTCCGAAGGACAAACCCTTCAGGTCAGCTCGCGGACGCCTTTTCGAGGGCCTCGAGGCGGGCGGCCGCGTTCCGGAATCCCGGGTTCCAGTCCCGGATCTCCCGGAAGAACGCGGCGGCCTTCTCGCGGTCGTCGGCGGCTTCCATGATCTCCGCGAGCTCGTAAACGAGGGCGTAGTACTGGTCGGTGCCGGCCTTGGCTTCGGCCATGGCCCTCTTCATCCACTTCGCGGCCTCATCGAAATCCCTCTTCTGCCGGTAGCATTGGCTAATGAGGCTGTAGCTGTCGACGGCCAGTTTCTTGTCCTTGGCCGCCTCGGTCAGCTCCTCGACGGCCTCCGGGATGAGGCCCTGGCCCATGAACGCCAGGCCGAGCTCATAGCGAGTCTCGGCGTCGTCCGCCCCGGCGGTCTTGCGCAGGTCCTTGCGGAAATCGGAGACGATCCCCGTCAGGGCCCTCTCGAGCGGAGTGGCGTTCCCCTCGAGCTGGCGGGCCCGGACCGCGGCGATCCAGCGGAGCTCCACGGCGGCGGCCTCCCGGAGATCGTAGTAGGCCCGTTCGCCGGTATCGGCGTTGATGAAGGGGATGATGTCGGTCTCGCCGAAGAGGTCGGCGGTACTGACTTTCTCCCCTTCGAGGACCTCCGCCTTGAATGAACCGGCCGGCTTCTGTCTCGCGTCGACCTTACGGACCTCTGTCTTCGCGGCCTCGGGGGCTTTCTCTTCGGCCTTGTTAACGTCGGTCCGTCCCTCCTCGGCTTCCTTTTCTTGGGCCCTTTTTTCCCCAGCTTTCTTCTCATCGGCCTTCTTGCCGGCCGCCTTTTCCTTGTATTGGGCCTCGAGAAGCGTCGTCTTCTCGACCCGCCGGCGGATCTCGTCCTCGTCGATGTGGGTGCGGACCTCGTCGAGGACGGCGATCTTCCTGATGATCTGGGGGTCCTCGGGGTAGCGGAAACGGAGGTTTTCGAGCAGCCGGCGGGCGATCCGCACGAGCCCCTGCTGGAGGTAGAGGTCGGCCTGGCCCATGACCTCGCGGATCGCTTCGCGGTCCTTTTCCGAAAGGTCCAGCGACTCCTCCTTCACCTCGTCGACCGGCAGCCCCAACTCCAGCCGGAGGGACCGGACTTCCCGGGCCAGGTCGGCGTCGTCGGGGCGCAGCTCGAGGAGCTCGGAAAAGACGCCGACCATCCGCTCCTTTTCGCCGAGCCGCCGAAGCTCGTCGAGGATGGCCCGGTCCACGACCTCGAGCTTCTTGACCTCTTTGTTGGCCCGATAGATCAGGGCCAGCCGCTCGAGCGCCGGGAGATGCGGCTTCTGGCTTTCCAGGATGAGCCCCAGGAGCCCGATGGCCTTTTCATCGCGGTGCTTCTTGACGAGGTTGTTGATGAGGGGCTCGAACAGCTCGTAGGCCTGGTCGAGCTTGTCCTTGAGGATCTGGATCCGTCCCAGCTTGATCCGGGCGTTGACATTGAGGGGGTGGCCGGTGACGATGCGGGTGAAGATCTCCTCGGCTTTCTTGGTATCCCCCGCTTCGAAGTGGATGTTGCCGAGGATGTTGAGGAGCTGGACGTTGTCGGGCGCCGCGACGAGCTCCTTCTCGAGCAGCTCGACGGCCTGGCCGGGCCGCTCCTGCCGCTTGAAGACGTCGACTAGGCTGACGATGCTGCGGGCGTCTCCCGGCCGCAGGGCCAGGGCCTCGTTGAGGACGGCTGCGGCATCGTCGAGCTGGCCTTTCTCGATGCGGACGTCGGCGCTCTCGTTGAGCTGGGCCAGGGCCGCATCGAGGTTCCCGGACTCCCGGTAAAGCCGGGAGAGGGCCTTCCGTGCGTCATGGTCCTCGCGGTCGAGCTTGACGATCTTCTCGAAGATGGCGATGGCCTCCGCGGTCTTGCCCGCCCCGGCCAGCCGGCCCGCGACCGAGGCGTAGACGGTCTTGGCGTCGGAGGCGAACCCCTGCTGGACATAGAGGTCGCCGAGCTTGAGGGCGTGATCCGTGCTGTCGGGGGTGAGCTTGTGGATCTTCTTGCAGATGGCCAGGGCCTGGGAGAACAGGCCCCGCCGCTCGTACTCCTCGGCGACCCGTTGGAAGGAACGGATGGCCCTGTCGCTCTGTCCGAGGCGGATGTAGAGGTCGCCGATGATGTTCAGGGTGCCGACGTCCTGGGGGTCGCCGAGTGAGAGCTTCTCGTACTCGGCGATGGCTTCCTTGACCCGGCCGGCCCTGACGAACTTCTCGGCCTGTTCGACGATCCTGACGCGATCGGCTCGCGCGCTCATGGCGTCCCGTCCTCAGCCGAGCTTGAAAGAGGTCCGATGGAGGCCCGTCGGCCCTTTCTCCCTCAGCGCCCGGAGGTGTTCCTCCGTCCCGTACCCCTTGTTCCGTGCCAGGCCGTAGCCTTCGTAGAGCGAATCGAACGTCTGCATGAGCCCGTCACGGAAGACCTTGGCCACGATGGACGCCGCGGCGATCGACCGGCTCATCCGGTCCCCCCGCGGGATGCCCATCTGGCGGTACTTTACCCCTTTTATCGGGAATCCGTCAACCAGGAGGACGTCGGGGACATCGGGCAGGCTGTCGATGGCCCGGACCATGGCCAGCTGGGCGGCATGGTAGATGTTCAGGGTGTCGATCTCCGTGGCCGAGGCCAGCCCTACCCCCACCCCCAAAGCCTCGCGGATGAGGGCGGCGGCGAGCTCGGCGCGCCGGGGCGGGGCAACGAGCTTGGAATCGTCGATGTCACCGGCCCAGGCGGGTGGCCGGCGGATGAGCCAAGCGGCCGGCAGGATGACCGCGGCCGCCACGACGGGCCCGAAAAGAGAGCCTCGACCCACTTCGTCGACTCCGGCGACAAGCCGGGCGCCGTCCCGGGCGAGCTCCTTTTCGAGCCTGAGGCTGGCCACGGCCTAACCTGGACCTTCATGAAAACGCCGCATTATTCTGTCACACAAGACAAGCCAAGACCGTCATTTCCATGAAGGTCCCCAGGCTGCGGTCAGCCCTGGTCTTCTTTGAGCCGGGCAGCCTTGCCCTTGAGGTCGCGCAGATAATAAAGCTTGGCCCGCCTGACTCTGGCCTTGCGGACGACCTCGATCGTCTTGATCATCTTCGAATGAAGGGGAAAGACGCGCTCGACGCCGACGCCGAAAGAGACCTTGCGGACGGTGAAAGTGGCCTTGATGCCGCCGCCGCGCTTGGCGATGACGTCGCCGCGGAAGATCTGGATGCGCTCTTTGTCGCCCTCCCGGATGATGACGTGGACCTTGACCGTGTCCCCGACGTTGAAGGGCGTGAGGTCCTTCTTGAGATGTTTATCCTCGACCGCGCTGATGATGTTCATTCGTTCTTCCTTTCCTTCGGGATTTCCTCCAGAAGATCCCGGTCTTCCGGGGACAGGTCTCTATGCCGGACCAGGTCCGGCCGCAGCCGGACCGTTTTTTCCAGGGCTTTTTTCCGCCTCCAGCGCTCGATCTTCCCGTGGTCGCCCGAGAAGAGGACCGCCGGCACCTTGAGGCCGCGGAACTCGCGCGGCCGCGTGTATTGGGGGTAGTCGAGGATCCCGCCGGAGAAGGAGTCGTTCCGCACGGACCCCTCCTTGCCGACGACGCCGGGAACGAAGCGCGCGGCCGCGTCGACGACGACAGCGGCGGCCAGCTCCCCGCCCGACAGGACGTAGTCGCCGATCGAGATCTCGCCGTCGGCGAGATGGTCGGCGACGCGCTCGTCCACGCCCTCGTAGCGCCCGCAGATGAGAATGACCTGACGCTCCAAGGCCAGCTCCCGCGCAAGGCCGGCGTCCAGGGTCCGGCCCTGGGGCGAGAGCAGATAGACCTTGCTCCCGCTGTCCTCGCGGATTGCCTCGACGGCGCGAAAGACCGGCTCGGGCTTCAAGACCATTCCTTCCAGGCCCCCGAAGGGCCTGTCATCGACCTGGCGGTGCTTGTCCGTGGTGAAATCCCGCAGATCATGCACCGCGATCCGGACGACCTCCCGGTCCAGGGCCCTTTTGACGACCCCTCCCGAGAAGACGCCGGCGAACATCTCCGGGAAAATCGTGATTATATCAAATCTCATTCAAGTCCAAAAGACCCTCGGGGGGGTCGATGACGATCTCTTTCGCCTTCGGGTCCACCTTCAGGCAGATGGCCGCGGTGAAGGGGACGTACACCTCGTCCTCCGGCCGCTTGACGACAAGCAGGTCCTGCCCGCCGGCGGCCAGGACCGCGGCGACCTCACCGACCTCCTCGCCGTCACGCGTCACGACCCGGCAGCCGATGAGCTCGAAGTCGTAAAAGCGGCCTTCCCCGAGGCCCGCGAAATCCGACCCGGCGGCGCAGACCTCGCGGCCGGCCAGGGCGTCGGCCGCGGCCAGCGTATCGACACCTTTGAGCTTCAGGAAGTAGGCGTTGCGGTCGAGGGTCAGGGATTCGACCTCGAAGGACTCGAAACCGTCCCCGCTCGGGAGATAGACCGTCGCGCCGGCGAACCCTGTGGGCCCCTTTTCGTTGAGCCTGAGCTTGATCCTGCCGTCGCGCCCCTGGCTCCGGACGACCTTGCCGAGTGCGACGAGGTCAGCCTTTTTCAATGATCTCGAGATTGAAGCGCCTCTTGAGCTTCATCCCCGCGGCGCCGAGGATGATGCGGATGGCCCGCGCCGTCCTTCCCTGCTTTCCGATCACCTTGCCGAGGTCCTCCGGGGCGACTTTGAGCTCGAGGATGGTGGTCTGCTCTCCCTCGAGCTGGGAAACCTGCACCCGGTCCGGCTGGTCCACCAACGCCTTGGCAATGAGCTCAACGAGTTCTTTCACGGTGACCTCCTTTATGCTTTCGCGTCCTGGGCGGGCTTCGCGGGTTTCGTGGATTTCGCGGACTTCGACTTGGAGACCCTTTCCAAGAGGGATTGGACCGTGGCCGACGGACGGCAGCCCTTGGCGATCCATTCGTTCGCTTTTTTAAGGTCGAGCTTGACGCCGGCGGGGTCGTCGAGGGGGGTGTAGGTCCCGAGCGTGTCCAGGGCCTGGCTCTGACGGGCTCTCTTTGAGTCCATCACCACGATCCGGTAGGTCGGCTTCTTCTTGGTGCCAAATCTCATCAAGCGCATGGTCATCATTGTGGTTTCACTTCCGTGGTAGAGGTAATTGCTGGAGAATCATAACGGAATTCTAGGGGCAAGTCAACTGGAAATCCGGCCCTGTCCCCCGGAGAGGACACCCTGTTCGGAGGCCCTTCCTCTGCCCGTCGTTCTCTGTTATCCTAGCCCCGAGGAAGGAGACAAGCGATATGGCCAAGATCTACTATGTCGGTGATTGGGCGGTCCTGACCGGTCCCGTTTTCGCCGAAACGCCGTTCTATCATTCGCCCAAAGGTCTCGACATCTTCAACTACGGCAAGTGGCTGAAGGACGCCCTGGAATCGACCGGGAAGCACCAAGTCGAGTCCGTCCCGTCCTGGGATTTCTACAACCGGCTCGGCCCGGGGGACTACGAGCGCGTCCTCGCCGACTACGACGTTTTCATCTTTTCCGACGTCGACGCCAAGCTATTCCAGCTGGCCCCGAGCTTCTTCGACCGCGAGAAGTTCGGCAAGGCCGTCCTGACCTATCCGGACCGGATCCGGCTGACCGTCGAAGCCATCAAGGAGGGCAAGGCGGCCATGTTCCTGGGCGGCTGGTACTCATTCACCGGCGAGATGGGCAAGGGCGGCTGGGGCCGCACCCGCCTGCGGGAGGTCCTGCCGGTCCGCTGCCTCGAGCACGAGGACCTCGTGGAGAGCACCGAGGGCTTCGACGCCGAGCTTACCGCCGCCGGCGAGCGCTTCTTCAAGTCGATCAATCTCCGGACGATGCCGCCGATCCTGGGCTACAACAAGACCATGACCATTCCCGAGGGCCGTGTCCTCCTCGAAGTCCGGGATACAGGCGACCCCCTTCTGGCCGTCCGCGGCTGCGGCCGCGGCCGCGTCCTCGCCTACATGTCCGACCCCGCCCCGCACTGGGGCCTGAACTTCGTCTTCTGGGAGGACTATGCCGCCTTTTGGCTCGAGTGCGTGGAGCAGGTCCTCGAAGGGGGACGTTAGATCCGCCCGGGAGTCGTCCGGTTCCCCCCTCCCCCCTCCACGACGGGTTTAGACGATTCCCTCGCCCAGGAGTCTGTCTGAGCAGTCATAGGTTGTCGAGCCCTGCTTCATCATCTTCCGCATTTCCAGGAACTGCTTGACCAGCTGATTGATCTCGTGGACCGGCCGGCCGCTGCCGCGGGAGATGCGGGCCCGGCGGCTGCCGTTGAGGACCCTCGGGTCGGCCCGCTCCTCGGGGGTCATGGAATCGATGATGACCGCATAATGGGCGATCTTCCCCTCATCGACCTGGGCCTTGCCCAGGGCCTTTAAGGGGCCGACCTGAGGCAGGTGGCCCAGAAGGTCGGAGAGGGATCCCATCTTCCTCATCTGGACGATCTGCTTCTTGAAATCCTCGAGGGTGAACTCCTGCTTGCGGAGCTTGCGGGCCATGTCCTCGGCCTCGGCGACATCGGACTGGTCCTGGGCCTTCTCGATGAGTGTCAGGATGTCGCCCATGCCCAGGATGCGCGAGGCCATGCGCTCCGGGTGGAAGACCTCGAGCTTGTCGGGCTTTTCCCCGACGCCGATGAATTTGATGGGCCGGCCGGTCGCGGAGACGATGGACAGGGCCGCGCCGCCCCGGGCGTCGCCGTCGAGCTTCGTCAGGATGACAGCGGTAAGCCCGATCTTCTCTTCGAAGGCCTGGGCGCTGCGCACGGCATCCTGTCCCGTCATGGCGTCGCCGACGTAGATCGTCTCGATGGGACCGAGGATGTCCTTGACCAGCCGCAGCTCGTCCATGAGCTCGCCGTCGATGTGGAGGCGGCCGGCCGTGTCGACAAGGAGGGGATCGAAGCCGCGGTTGGACGTGTACTCGAGGAGCTCCTTCAGGGCCCCTTTCGGGGTCGCCATCCGGGCCGCGGTCATCTCGTAGAAGGGGAACCCGAGGCTCGCGGCGATCGTCCTTAGCTGGTCCTGGGCGGCCGGCCGTTTCAGGTCGAAGGAGACGAGCAGAGGGTTCTTGCCGATCCCGGAGACCCACCGGGCCAGCTTGCCGCAGGTCGTCGTCTTGCCGCTGCCCTGTAGTCCGACGAGCATGAAGATGGACGGGGGCCGGCTCGAGAACTGGAGGGGCTTGCGGGCCCCGCCGAGGATCGCGGTAAGCTCGTCGTGGACGATCTTGATGACCTGCTGGGCGGGGTTGAGCCCGTTCAAGACCTCCTCGCCCAAGGCCTTGTCCTTGATCCGGGCCTCGAAGTCCTTGACGACCTTGTAGTTGACGTCGGCTTCGAGGAAGGCCAGGCGCATCATCTTCAGGGCCTCGGCCATGTTCCTGTCCGTGACCTTGACCTCGCCCCGGAGGAATTTCACCATCTTTCCGAGGCCGCCGGCGAGCTGATCGAACATCGTTCCTTGTCCCTCGGGCCATCTTAAGGTAAGCCCCCCCATCCGTCAAATCTAACTGCGGGCGCGAGCGATACATGTCCCCATTCTTGAGAGCTTAAATGGGCAGCGCAGCCGGCCGTCGAGCCCGATTTGGGAAAGTTTAGACAGACGGCGTGACAGACGAGGGAAGTTTCTGGGGAAACCGCCAAAACGTGTTTGAGCGAGGCGTAGCGTACGCCGAGCGAGTTGTTTTGGCGCCGAGTCTGGCGTGCCGGCTGGCGTCTTTAAACTTTCCCCATGAGGGAGAGACGGCCGGCAAGCTGCTCCTTGACAAATGGGGGGCTTGCCGATAAGGTAATGTCACTCTGGAGAGGTGCATATGGGCATGAGCGACAAGAACAAAAAGCCTGACGGACCCGAGGAAAGTGCCATAAGCGGCAAGATCGACTACGAGGAGATCCGCAAGCTCGTCGGCCTGCTCGAGGAGAAGAACCTCTCGGTCTTCGAGCTCGAGGTCGAAGGCCTGAAGGTCAAGATCTCCCGGACGACGCCCCCCGCGGCCCCGGCCGCGGCCCCCGCTCCGGCCGCCGCCCCGGCGGCCATGACGCCGGAAGCGGCCGCGGCGGCCGAAGCCCGCGTCCGGGCGGCCGAAGCCGCCAAAGGCCATCACATGATCACCTCCCCCATGGTCGGGACGTTCTACCGGGCGCCCGACCCGACCTCGGCCCCGTTCGTCGACATCGGCGATCAGGTCAAGAAGGGCCAGACGCTCTGCATCATCGAGGCCATGAAGCTCATGAACGAGATCGAGGCGGACGTCGAGGGGACGATCGTCGAGATCTACGTCGACAACGCCAGGCCCGTGGAGTTCGGGCAAAAGCTCTTCGCCATCCTGCCGGGGAGCTGAGTCCCGATGATCTCCAAGATCCTGGTCGCCAACCGCGGAGAGATCGCCCTTCGCATCGTCCGCTCCTGCCGCGAGCTCGGCATCAAGAGCGTCGCGGTCTACTCGGAGGCCGACCGCCAGGCCCTTCATGTCCTGCTCGCCGACGAGAAGGTCTGCATCGGGCCGGCCAGGGCCTCCGAGAGCTACCTCAACGTCGCCAACATCCTCAGCGCCGTCGATATCACCGGCGCCGACGCCATCCACCCCGGCTACGGGTTCCTGGCCGAGAACGCCAAGTTCGCCGACATCTGCAAGACCCACGGCCTCGTCTTCATCGGCCCGCCGCCGTCGATCATCCGGCTCATGGGCGACAAGGACAAGGCCCGCCAGACCATGAAGAAGGCCGGCCTGCCCATCCTGCCCGGCTCCGACACGGTCATCGACGACCTCGCCGTGGCCAAGAAGACCGCCGCCAAGATCGGCTACCCGGTCATCATCAAGGCCGCGGCCGGCGGCGGGGGCAAGGGCATGCGTATCTGCCGCTCGGCCTCCCAGCTCGAGGACCAGTTCCCCATCGCCCAGGGCGAGGCCAAGGCGGCTTTCAGCGACTCTTCGCTCTACATCGAGAAGTTCGTCAGCGGGGCGCGTCACATCGAGATCCAGGTCATCGGCGACCGGCAGGGCAAGGTCACGGCGTTCGGCGAGCGGGAATGCTCCGTCCAGCGGCGCTACCAGAAGCTCATCGAGGAGACGCCGTCGCCCTTCATCGACTGGAAGACGCGCCGGCGGATGGTCAAGGAGGTCGAGGACGCGGCCTCCGAAGTGGGCTACCAGAGCCTGGGCACGTTCGAGTTCCTCGTCGATGACGACCACAAGTTCTATTTCATGGAGGCCAACGCCCGGGTCCAGGTCGAGCATCCGATCACGGAGATGGTCTACGGCATCAACCTCATCAAGGCCCAGATCCGGATCGCCGCCGGAGAGAAATACGCCCCGCCCTACGCCCTCGAGATGCGGGGGCACGCGATCGAATGCCGCATCAACGCCGAGGACCCGGTGACCTTCGCCCCTTCGCCGGGCAAGATCGACTTTCTCGTCCTGCCCGGAGGCGAAGGGATCCGCGTCGATACCGCCGCCTACTGCGGCTGGGTCGTGCCTCCGGACTACGACTCCCTCGTGGCCAAGATCATCGCCTATGCGCCGAGCCGGGACCTGGCCATCCGCAAGATGCGGGCGGCCCTGGAGACGACGACGATCGTCGGCATCAAGACGAACATCCCTCTCCACCTGGATATCCTGTCCAATTCGGATTTCCTGGCCGGCCGGTACACGACCCAGTTCATGGACGAGTACCTGGCTTCGAAAGCGGCCGAGGAAGCGGTCTAAGGCGCGGCCCGTCAGAGCGGGCGCCGGACGATAACGACCGAGAACTGCCCCCCGTTGTCCCTAAGGACATTCTCGTTGACCCCCAGATAGAGCCGTCCCTTGATGGGGACGGTCACGGCGTTCTCCTGACCGACGAAGAACAGGACGAAGATCTCGTCGCGGACCTCCATCCTCGAATCCTCGTCGACGCGGCGGGCGACGAGCTGGACGACCTTGCCGATGAGCGCCCCCAGGTTCGCATGGGGGACGGGCTGCTCACCCGTGATGAGGTCGATCCCCGCGGCGCCGCAGACGGCTTCGGGGTTCCCCCTCTGCAGGTCGATCTCCCCGGACGCGGAGAATCGGAGCTCCTCGCCGGGGGCGACATCGATCCCCGTGTCTACCCAGCCGGAGTCGGCGGGAACGGCGACGGTCTTCTCGAGCGGCAGCGCGGCGACCTGGAGCAGGTCTTGGGGCTGATCTTGGGACTGGCCCCAGCCCGATGCCAGCGCGGCGAGAGCCAGAAGCCCGGCCCCGGCGGCGAGAAACGCCCCGGACGGCGTCCTAGCGGCCATCGCCCTCCCCTTTCGGCCCTGCCAGGTTCAGGACCTCGACGATGTCCGGGTGGATGAGCCCGTTCGTCGCGACGAGACCCGGCGCCCCGAGCTCGAACTCCCGGCCCTCGAAGTCCGTGACCAGGCCGCCCGCCTCCGCGACCATCAAGGCCCCGGCGGCCACGTCCCAAGGCTTGAGCTTGAGCTCCCAGAATCCGTCGAAGCGGCCGCAAGCGACGTAGCAAAGGTCGAGGGCCGCCGAACCGCAGCGCCGGATCGCCTGGGCGCGGACGATGAACCGCCCCCAATGGTCGAGATTGTTCAGCGGGCTGACGCGGACATCGTAGGGAAAGCCCGTCGCGAGGAGGCTGCGGCCGAGCTCGGAGACGCCGGAAACGCGGATCGGGGCGCCGTTCAGGAAGGCCCCCCGGCCCGCCTCGGCCCGGAACATCTCCTCCCGCATCGGGTCATAGACGAAGCCGAGGACCCGCCGGCCGGCGCATTCGAGGGCGACCGAAACGCTGAAAACGGGGAAAGCGTGGGCGTAATTCGTCGTGCCGTCGAGGGGGTCGATGATCCAGCGGCAGTCGGAGGTCCCGGCCCGGGCCAGTCCCTCTTCGGCCAGGAAGCCGTGGGTGGGGAAGGCCGAGGCCAGGCGGCCGACGACGATCTCCTGGGCCCCGACGTCGAACGGCGTCACCAGGTCGACGGCCCCCTTGAAGGACGCCTCCACGTGACGGCCGAGATGGGCCCGCAGATAGCGGCCGGCCTCGAGGACCACGGCCTCGCCGACCCTGATGAATTCCCCGAGATCGCTCATCGGCTCCTATTTTATAGGGGAAATCGAAGCCAGGCAAGGGCGGAACGGGAATTCGCGCCGGGAAATCGGGGACACGATCCCTTTTCCGGAGAAAAGGGTCATGTCCCCATTTCCCTATCCTGCCAAGTCCCGTTCCGCCCTTGCCTGGCTTTTGCGGCCTGAACCCGGACGGCCGAATTCCGTAGTATAATAGACGGAAGACTTTGGAACCCGACCGGAAAGGTTTGAACCCATGAGTGAAAAGGTGAGCTTCTTCAAGCGGCGCAAAAAGCTGCTGATCGTCCTGGCCGTTCTGGCCGTGCTCGGCGCCATCGTTATCGGCAACCTCCAGTCCCGCCGCGAGAAGACCGTGAAAGTGACCATCGACAAGGTCAAGAAACAGGACCTGACGTCCATCATCTCGGCCTCCGGCGAGATCAAGCCGAAGAAGAACATCAACATCAGCGCCCAGGTCCCCGGCCGGATCATCAAGATCGGCGTCGTCGAGGGCCAGGAGGTCAAAGCCGGCGACTTCCTGCTCAAGCTCGATTCGGCCCAATACGAGGCCATCGCCGACCGCGACCAGAACTTCATCCGGGCCGCCAACGCCGACCTCATCCAGGCGGAGGCCCGCCTGAAGAGGGACAAGAACTCCTTCGACCGCCTGCAGCAGCTGTTCGACGACAACCTCATCTCCAAGGAACAGCTCGAAGGCGCGAAGGCCCAGTATGACGTCTCCGTGGCCCAGTCGAACGCCATCGAGTTCCAGATCAAGCAGGCCGAGGCGTCCCTCAAGAGCACGATGGACAACCTGACCAAGACGACGTACAACTCGCCGATCGACGGGGTCATCACCAGCCTCCAGGTCGAAGAGGGCGAGGTGGCCATCATCGGGACCATGAACAACCCGGGCACGGTCATGCTGACCATCGCCGATCTGTCCGTCATGGAGGTCGAGGTCGAGGTCGACGAGACCGACGTCATCGGTGTCGCCCTCGCCCAGTTGGCCAAGATCCGCGTCGACGCCCTGCCGGATACGGTCTTCGAGGGCAAGGTCACCGAGATCGGCAGCTCCGCCCTCCAGCAGGCGACGGCCGGCCTCTCGACCCAGGAATCCAAGGACTTCAAGGTCGTCGTCACCCTCGACAATCCGGCCCGGAAGCTCAAGCCCGGGCTGTCCGCCTCGGCCGACATCATCGTGGCCGAGAAAGCGCAGGCCCTGGCCGTGCCCATCTCCTCGCTCGTCCTGCGGGAGAAGGAAGGCGCCGCAAAAGACGCCCCCGCAGCGGCCCGCGAAGAGGAAGGGGTGTTCACGGTCGAGGCCGGGCGTGTCAAGTTCGCGCCGGTCGGCAAGGGCATCACCGGCGGCATGATGATCGAGATCACCTCGGGCCTCAAGGAGGGCCAGGAGATCGTCACCGGCCCTTACGCCTCCCTGCGCGAGCTCAAGGACGGCGTCCTGGTCAAGGCCGAAGAGACGAAGGAAACCAAAACCCCATGAGCGGGCCGGATCCCCTCGTCATCTTCGCCGAGGACCTCTGGAAGGTCTACAAGCTCGACGAGCAGGAGGTCGAGGCCCTGCGCGGCGTGTCCATGACCGTCGAGCGGGGCGAGTTCGTGGCCATCATGGGCCCGTCCGGCTCGGGCAAATCGACCCTGATGAACCTCATCGGCTGCCTCGATACGCCGACCTCCGGCGTCTACCGCCTCAACGGCAAGCTCGTCAGCGCCATGTCCGAGGACGAGTTGGCCTTCACCCGGAACATGGAGATCGGCTTCGTCTTCCAGGTCTTCAACCTCCTGCCGCGGGCCTCGGCTTTCCACAACGTCGAGCTGCCGCTCGTCTATGCCGGAACGAAGAAGGCGGAGCGCCAGGAGAAGGCCCGGCGGGCCCTCGAGCGGGTCGAGATGAAAGCCCGGATGAACCACAAGCCGGCCGAGCTCTCGGGCGGCGAGCGCCAGCGCGTGGCCGTCGCCCGGGCGCTGGTCAACGAACCGTCACTCCTCCTCGCCGACGAGCCGACAGGGAACCTCGATTCGCGGACGGGCCGCGAGATCCTCAATCTCTTCCACCGCATCCACGAGCAGGGGAACACGATCATCATGGTCACCCACGACCGCGAGGTCGCCGATCAGGCCCAGCGCATCATCAGCATCCGTGACGGCCAGATCGAAAAGGACGAACGGAAAGGAGCCTAGCCCATGAGCCTCTTCAAGCGCATCGAAGGCGTGTTCTTCAGCCCGCGTCCGACCTTCGAGGGCCTGGCCGCCAAGCCCGTCTGGATCGACACGCTCATCGTCGTCATCATCGCCCTCATCGCCTTCAATTTCGTCGTCGCTCCCTACATGCAGAAGGACCAGCTCGCCATGATGAAGGACAACGCCGCGTTCAAGGAGCGGATGGGCGAAGACAACTTCGCCAAGACGATCGAGCGGATGGAGAACCCCTCGACCTCCGGGCGGATCATGCAGACTTTCGTCATGCCGCCGTTGATATTCATCTTCGGGCTTCTTCTTCAGAGCCTGATTCTGCTCATACTGGGCCGGCTCGGCTCGACCCAGGGGACCTACGTCCAGGTCCTGTCGGCGATCCTTCACGCGGGACTCATCAACACCCTGCTTGGGAACGCCGTCCGCCTCATCTTAGTCCTGACCCGACAGTCGGTCATGCAGACGTCGACCAGCCTGGCCCTCCTCTTCCCCCGGATGGAGGTCACCTCGACGCCGTACATCATCCTGAGCCAGATCGATTTCTTCCAGATCTGGATGTTCGCCATCCTGGCCCTCGGCCTGGCCGCCATCTTCAAGATCAAGCCCGGGAAGGCCCTGGCCCTGTCGTACGGGCTGTGGATCCTCAAGGGCCTGGCCAACATCGTCATCGGCGTCATTTTCATGAGCTTCCTCCGCTAACGGAAAATTCGGGACATGACCCTTTTCTCTTGAAAAGGGGTCGTGTCCCGCTAATCTTCCGGACGGTTGACTTCGCGCCGTCCGGCCTATACATTAACTTCATGGACGACTGGTTCGCCTCGGAGGAATTCGCCCGCGCTCCCGTCGCCCGCGTCATGGCCGAGATCTGGAGGCAGGGGCTGAGCGGCTCGCTCTACGTCCAAGCGGGCGGAGGCCCCAAGTGCCTGTCCTTCGAGCGCGGCGCCCTCGTCCTCGATTCCGTGTCTTTCGAAGAGAAGGATTTCCTGCGCTTCCTGCTGACCACGGGCGAAACGGACCTCATCGCCCTGACCCGGGTGGAGGAGCACGCCCAGAGGACGGAAGGCTCCATGCTCCGCTCTTTCATCGAGACCTCCGTCTTCGGGCCGGAGCGCCTGTGGACGCTCCTCCAGACCTACGCCCGGGAGGAGGCCCTGGCCCTCTGCGAGAACGCCGGAGCCGGCCGCGAGTTCCACACCCGGAGCGGGCCACCGGTCCGCGTTTACGTCGACGCGATCGACGTCCCCGGCCTGTTGCTCGACGCCGCCCGGCGGATGCAGGACGGCGCGTCGCTGGACAAGGCCCTCCCGCCGCGCGGCGAGGTCCTCCGGCGGCTGCCGGCCTTCTCGGCGGACGCCTTCCGCTTGTCCCTCACCGAGAGATACGTCCTCGGCCTCCTCGACCCCTCGAAAACCCTCGAGGAGATCTGCGCCGGGAGCGACGTCGGCACGGAAGAGACCCGCCAGGCGCTCTTCGCCCTGATCCTCGTCGGCCTGGCCGGCACGGCCGGCCCGAAGCCGAAGACGGCCAAGCTCGGAGGCGACCTGTCGCTCGCCGGGATGGACAGGATCATGGGGCTCTTCAACGCGAAGTGCGCGTTCATCTTCAAATACATCTCGAAAGAGATCGGGCCGGTCGCCTTCCACATCGTCGGCAAGTCGCTCGACGAGGTCCGGGGCCGCCTCGACCCGGCCTTCCAGACCGCGGAGCTCCAGCCGGACGGCCGCCTGGAGCTCAAGTCCATGATCCGGGTGAGCGCGAACATCGTCGGCGACGACGGCCGGCGGTCGATGCTGCGGAGCATGGACGAGATCCTGGCCGCCGAGGTCCTGGTCGTCAAGCGCACGCTCGGCCCCGAGCACGAGTCCGCGCTCGTCCGGGGACTGGAAAGGCTCGGAGAGACCCCGTGAAGCGGCGCCAGCTCCTCGCCCTTCTCGTCCTCGTCTCCCTGCTCGCTCTCTGGATCCTCATCGAAATTGGAACCTGAAGCCCCCGTCCTCGTCATCGTCCTCGGGCCGACCGCCGTCGGCAAAAGCCGCGTCGCCGTCGACCTGGCCCTGCGCTTCGATGGCGAGATCATCAGCGGCGACTCCATCCAGGTCTACCGCGGTTTCGACATCGGCACCGCCAAACCCGGCCCCGAAGACCGGCGCGGCGTTCCTCATCACCTCATCGATATCGCCGGGCCGGAGGTCCAATACACGGCCGCCGATTTCGTCCGCGACGCGCTCGAGGCCGCCCGGGGGATCGCCGCCCGGAGACGGCTGCCTATCGTCGCCGGCGGCACGGGCCTCTATCTCAAAGCCCTCGCCGACGGCCTCTTTCCCGGCCCCGGCCGCGACCCTGCGGTGCGGGCGGCGCTCGAGGCCGAAGCGCGGGAGAAGGGGCTCGAGGCCCTTTTCCGCCGGCTCGAGGCGGTCGATCCGGAATACGCCCGGAAGATCCGCGGCCGCGACCGCATCCGCATCGTCCGCGCCCTCGAGGTCTACGCGGCGACAGGGCGGCCCATCTCCGAGCACTTCCGCGAGACCCGCTCGCCGGTCGTGGGCCGGACCGTTCTCCGTCTCGGCCTCCGGCTCGAGCGCGAGACGCTCTGCCGACGCATCGAGGACCGCGTCGACCGGATGTTCGCCCGCGGCCTCGTCGACGAGGTCCGGGGGCTCCTCGAGCGGGGCGTCCCGGAGTCGGCCCCGCCCTTCCGGGCCCTCGGATACAGCCACGTCCTCCGGCTTCTCCGCGGCGAGATCGGGCGCGACGAGGCCGTCGCGTTGACCAAGATCGAGACGCGGCAGTACGCCAAACGTCAGATGACCTGGTTCCGGAAGATGGCCGGGATCGTCTGGTTCTCCCCTGAGGACGGCCCCGCCCTTGAGCAATACGTCCAAAACCGACTACAATAGGGCCTCGGGATCCCATGGAACGCGCAATACTCGTCAACGTGGCCACGACCAGGGCCGAAAAGGAAGAGGCCGAGGAATCCATGGCCGAGCTGGCCGGCCTGACCGCGGCCGCCGGGGCCGAGGTCGCCGGGAAGGTCCTCCAGGTCCGGCCGCGCCTCAACCCCCGCTGGCTCGTCGGCGAGGGCAAGGTCGCCGATATCGCCCGCGAGACGCGCGAGGCCTCGGCGGACCTCGTCGTCTTCGACCACACGCTCAACGCCGCCCAACAGAGGAACCTCGAAGACGAGATCAAGGTCAAGGTCATCGACCGGACCCAGCTCATCCTCGACATCTTCGCCCAGCGGGCCCGGACGAACGAAGGCAAGCTCCAGGTGGAGCTGGCCCAGCTGAGCTACAGCCTGCCGCGCCTGCGCGGCAAGGGGCTCAGCCTGACCCAGCAGGGCGCCGGGATCGGCACCCGGGGCCCGGGCGAAAAGAAGCTCGAGGTGGACCGCCGGCGGATCACCGACCGCATCAGCAGGATCAAGCGGGACATCGAGGCCCTCAAGAAGAGGCGCTCGAGCCAGCGCGAAAGCCGCCGGGAGAGCCCCGTGCCCACGGTCTCCCTCGTCGGCTACACGAGCGCCGGGAAATCGACCCTGTTCAACCTGCTGACGAAGGAACAGCGCTACACGTCCTCGAATCTCTTTTCCACGCTGGACCCGCTGCTGCGGCGCGTCTCCTTCCCCGACGGAACGTTCTTCTTCCTCACGGACACCGTCGGCTTCATCAAGCGGCTCCCCGTCGAGCTGGTCACGTCCTTCCGGGCGACGCTCGAGGAGGTCGGCGAAGCGGACTGCATCTGTCATATCGTCGACGTCGCCTCGGCGTCCTGCGAACGCCAGCTCGGCGCCGTGGAGGCCATCCTGTCCGACATCGGCGTCGCCGGGGTGCCCCTGGTCAAGGTCCTCAACAAGATCGACCTCCTCCCCGGCGAGGAGCGGGAGCTCCTTCTCCGCCGCAACGGCGACGCCCACGCCCAGACGATCGCCCTTTCAGCAAGGACGGGCGACGGCGTCCCGGACTTCCTGCGCCGGCTCCGCGAGGTCCTCTTCGCCGGCTACAGGGTTTATTACATCCGGGTCCCCAAGGAGACCTGCGAGATCACCGATTCGCTCGCCCACCGTTCTCTCGTCCTGAAAAAGCGCGAGAGCGAGCGCTTCGTCGAATTCAAGGTCATGGCCGAGCCGGCGGGGATCGTCAACTTCCTGCCGTACCTCGATCAAGGAGCTGAGCCATGGTGAAGCGGATCGCCGTCATCGGGCTGGCCCTCCTGGGGGCCTGGTCCTGCGCGACACTGCCCTCTCCAGCGCCGCCCGCATTCTTCGTCGAGGACCTGCCGGCCGAGGCCACGACGCGGCTGCGTCTGGACGATCGCATCGCGGCCGAAGACGCCTGGGACGCCCTCAAATCCGGGCGGCCCGAGCTGGCCAGGAAGTACCTGATGAAGCTCGGCACGGCCAACCCCATCCGTGAAGCGGGCCTGGCCTACGCGGACCTTCTCTCCGCCGACCTCGCGGCCGCCGAAGCGCGGTTCAAGTCCTCCATCGCGGGGACGCCGGACATGATCCCGTCGCGCGTCGGCCTGGTCCAGATCTACGAATCCCGGCGGGAGCGGGACAAGGCCTTCGCCGAATACAAGGGCATCCTCGAGCTCGATCCCGGCAACCGTTGGGCCGCACCGCGTTACAAAGCTCTCCGGGACGACCTCGTCAAGGGCGCCTCGGCCTCGGCCCGCACCGCCCTGGCCGCGGGCAACCGCGAGACCGCCAAGCGGGAATTCCTTCGCGTCCTGTCCTTCGACCCCGATTCGACGGACGCCCACCTCGAGCTGGCCCGCATCTACCGGCAGGAGAAGAACACGACCGAGGCGCTTGCCCAGTTCCAGGCGGCCGTGGCCGCGGGCACGGCGGACAATGCCGTGCTGCGGGAGTACGCGGAATTCCTGGCCGAGTCGGGCCAGCTCGGGCAGAGCCTCGACGTCCTCGAGAAGCTGGCCAACGCCGAGCCTAAGGACCCGGCCGTCGGGAGGCGGGTCGAGGAGCTCCGCGCCAAGCTGGGCGTCTATGAGATCCCCAGCCAGTACGACGGAATCCCGGCCCTCGAAGCGATCACCCGCGAGGACCTGGCCGCGCTGATCGGGGTCAAGTTCGGGGACGATCTCGAGGCGCCTGGGGCGCGGACCGAGATCCTCGTCGACATCGCGACCTCCTGGGCCCAGCGCTTCATCGTCACCGTCGCCTCGCTCGAGATCATCAGGGCCTCCGTGAACCACACCTTCCAGCCGCGGCGGATCATCAACCGGGCCGAGCTGGCCGACGCCGCGGTCCGGCTCATCGGCGTCCTTCAGGGGCGGGGGGCGCAGTTCGTGCCCCTGGTCGAGACGAGGCGGATCCAGGTGGCCGACGTGGCCCCGGACAACATGTACTATCCCTCGATCGCCAAGGCCCTCGCCTATCAGATCATGACCCTCAATCCGGAGCGGAGATTCGACCCCGAGGGGACCGTGTCCGGCGAGGAGGCGATCCGGGTCATCGATATCATCCAGAGACTGGCCAAGTAAAGATGGGCGGCATGGACGAGATCGACGGACCGATCGAGCTCGTGGAGGCCCCCGCCTCGGGAAAGCGCCGGCCCGAGATCTTCCTTCTTCCCAACCTGCTGTCCGTCCTGCGGATCCTGCTGACGCCGCTCTTCATCATCCTGATGATCCAGCGACGGCCGTGGGCAGCGTTCCTCGTGTTCCTCGTCGCCGGGGCGACCGATGCCCTCGACGGCTTCGCGGCCCGGGCCCTTCATCTCAAATCGGCCCTGGGGCTGTGGCTCGACCCGATCGGCGATAAGATCCTGCTCACGGCGGCCTTCGTCGTCCTGACCATCCCGGCGCTGGGCCTGCCGAACACGCTGCCCGTGTGGCTGACGGCCCTCTGCATCGGCCGCGACGTCGCGATCGCGCTGGGCTCCCTGATCATCATCGCCCTGCGGGGCAAGCGCACTTTCCGCCCCGTCCTCACCGGGAAGGCCAGCACGGTGTGCCAGGTCTTCCTCATGTATTTCGTGCTCTATCTGAACGCCACGGGTAAGTCCCCCCAGTCCCTGGGCTGGTTCTACGTCCTGACGGCTCTGCTCACGGCCGTCTCCTTCGTCCAATACGCCTTCATCGGCGTCCGCATGTTCCGGGAGGACAGCCTCCCCCCGGCCGGCGGGTGAACGCGCGGCTTTTTTTTTCCAGACTGGCATGATAAGATGCCGCCGATATGCCCGCACCGAGGAGCCCCCGCATGAACCCCGACGTGACTTACGAAAAGCTGGCCCGGCGGATCGAAAAGTACCGCGACGAGATGGTCGATCTCCAGATGAAGCTCTGCGCCATCCCGGCGATCGCCCCGTCGAGCGGCGGGGAAGGCGAAGCCAAGAAGGCCGAGTTCCTCGTCGAATGGCTCAAGGCCAACGGGTTCGTGGACATCACCGTCGTCAAGGCCCCCGATCTCGACGCGCCCTCCGGCTTTCGCCCCAACATTCTCGCCTATTACCGGGGCCGGAGCCACACCAAGACGGTGTGGGTCATGACCCACATGGACATCGTCCCGCCCGGCGAGCTGTCCCTCTGGCGGGGCGACCCGTTCAAGGCCTGGGTCGAGAAGGGCCGGGTCCATGGCCGCGGCGTCGAAGACAACCAGCAGGACATGGTCGCCTCGCTCTTCGCCGTCAAGGCCCTGAGGGCCGAGGGCATCGTCCCGGCTTTCGACATCGGCATCGCCCTGGTCGCCGACGAGGAGACGGGGAGCACGAAGGGCATCGAGCACGTCCTCCAGAGCCACAAGTGCTTCCGCAAGCAGGACCTCATCATCGTCCCCGACGCCGGCAACGAGGACGGCACCATGATCGAGGTCGCCGAAAAGAGCCTCCTCTGGCTCAAGTTCAAGACGCTCGGCAAGCAGGCCCATGGTTCGACTCCCGAGAAAGGCATCAACAGCTTCAAGGCCGCGAGCTTTTTCATCGCCGCCCTGAACGACCTCTACAAGCTCTACCCAGGCCGCGACCGGCTCTTCGATCCGCCCATTTCGACCTTCGAGCCGACGAAAAAAGAGGCCAACGTCCCCAACGTCAACACCATCCCCGGCGAGGACGTCTTCTACATGGACATGCGGATCCTGCCCAAGGTCAAGGTCCAGGACGTCCAGAACACGATCCGAAAGGTCGCCGCGGGGATCGAGAAGAAGTTCAAGGTCAAGATCCACACCGAAATCCAGCAGAAGGCCCCGGCCGCACCGCCGACCTCGGCCCAGGCCCCTGTGGTCATGGCCCTCAAGAAGGCCATCCAGGCGGTCTACAAAAAGGACGCGCGGGCCAAGGGCATCGGCGGCGGCACCGTGGCCGCCGTGTTCCGCCGGGCCGGGTTCCCCGCGGCCTGCTGGTCCAAGCTCGACGAGACGGCCCACCAGCCGAACGAGTACTGCATCATCGACAACATGGTCTCGAACGCCAAGGTCTTCGGCCACATCTTCCTGCAGGAATAGGGCCGGGGCTCAGGCGGGACGCCGCACTGCCGGGTCGATCGGCGACGGCTCGGGGTAGATCCTCTGAACGCGCTGGGCGATGCGGACCGTGTTGAGGTGGATGTCCACGGTGTCCTTGATCTCGAGCGCGTAGCCCCCGGCGAGGACGACGGCGACGGCGATCCCCAAGCGCCGGGCGCTCTCGATGACCAGCTTGTCCCTTTCCTTCAATCCCGCCTTGGTCAGCGCCAGGCCGCCCAGCTGGTCTTTTTCATAAGGATCGGCGCCGGCTAGGTAGATGACGAGGTTCGGCCGGAATTCCTTATATATCCTGGGGATATGGGCGCGCAGCTCGGTCAGGTACTTGACGTCGCCATCCCCGGCCCAGACGCCGACGTCGAGCGTGCTCATGGGCTTTTCCGTGGGATAGACGTCCATCTGGTGGATGGAGAAGGTGAAGATCTCCGGCCGGCCGGCGAGGGCGGCGGCCGTGCCATTGCCCTGGTGGAGGTCGCAGTCGACGATCATGACCCGCTCGGCGAGCCCGTCGACGATGACCTTGCGGGCGGCCACGGCGACGTCGTTGAGAAGGCAAAAGCCCTCACCGTGGTCGGGGAAGGCGTGATGGAAGCCGCCGCCGATATGGACGGCCAGGCCCGATTCGACGGCTTTGCGCGCGGCCAGCGCCGTTCCGCCGACCGAAAGGAGCGCGAAGCGGACGAACTCGGGGGAATAGCGGACCTCGAGGGCCTTGAGCTCCGCCACGCTCAGCCCGCCCGTCTTGACGCGCTTGAGATAGCGCGCGGAGTGGACGAGCAGGACGTCCTCGTCCGTGGCCGGCCGGGGCCTGAGGAAATTCTCCTTCTTCGCCCCCATCGCCAGGAGATTCTCGTAGACGAGCCGGTATTTCTGGAGGGGGAAGACGTGCTTGCCGGTCTCGACCATCCAGTACTCGTTGCTGAAGACGAGCTGGAACGGAAAACGCTTCCCGACAAGCACCTTGACGAGGTTGAGCAGATCTCCCATGGGGGTTTCACCATATCAAAAAACGGCGGCGGAAAAAAGGTTCTTCTCCCGATGCCGGGAAGTCCCCCTCTTCGGCTTGGCTCGGGATATGCCTCTAGCCCCCGGCCCCCCGGGAACCAGTCGTCCGGTTCCCCCCGCTTCGCGGGTCCCCCCTCCACGGACGGGGATCTTCGAGGCAACATCCCTCGCCGCCTCGAGCGGGGGTCCCGGAGATGGGAAAAGAACCCGAAAAAAGAGCTCCCCGTTCGGATCAGCGCTTACGGGCCGGCTTCTTCGCGCTCTTTTTCGCCGCGGCCTTCGGAGCGTTGAGGATGGCCGCCCGGGCCGCCGCCAGCCGGGCGATGGGCACCCGGAAGGGCGAGCAACTGACGTAGTTCAACCCGATGAGGTGGCAGAACTCGACCGACGAGGGATCGCCCCCGTGCTCGCCGCAGATGCCGAGCTTGATCGCCGGGCGGGTCTTCCGGCCCCTCTCGACGGCCATGCGCATGAGCTGGCCGACGCCGTCGCGGTCGATGACCTCGAACGGGTCCTTGGCGTAGATCTCCCTCTCGACGTAAGGGATGAGGAAGCGGGCCGCGTCGTCGCGGCTGACCCCGAGCGTCATCTGGGTCAGGTCGTTCGTGCCGAAGCTGAAGAACTCGGCCACTGACGCGATCTCGTCGGCCGTGACGGCGCCGCGGGGGACCTCGATCATCGTTCCGACGAGGTAATCGAACTTGATGCCCTGCTCCTTCATGACGGCCTCGGCCGTGGCCCGGACGAGCATCTCCTGATTCCGGAGCTCCTTGACGTGGCCGACGAGCGGGATCATGACCTCGGGCAGGACAGGGATCTTTTTCTTCTTCGTGGCCGCGGCGGCCTCGAAGATGGCCCGGGCCTGCATCTCGGTGATCTCGGGGTAAATGATGCCCAGGCGGCAGCCGCGGAAGCCGAGCATGGGATTGAACTCGTGCAGGGAATCGACCCGCTCCTTGACCTTCTCGAAGGGGAGGCCCATCTGGACGGCGATCTCGCGCTGGCCCTTCTCCTCGTGGGGCAGGAACTCATGGAGCGGCGGATCGATCGTCCGGATGGTCACCGGCCGTCCGGCCATGACCTCGAAGATGCCCGCGAAGTCCTTCCTCTGGAGGGGCAGGAGCTTGGCCAGGGCGGCCCTCCTCTGCTCGACCGTATCGGCCAGGATCATCTCGCGCATCGGGCCGATCTTGCCCTCGCCGAAGAACATGTGCTCGGTCCGGCAGAGGCCAATGCCCTCGGCTCCGAAGGCCACGGCGTTTCTCGACTGGTCGGGCTGGTCGGCGTTGGTCCGGATCTTGAGGGTCCGGTACTTGTCGGCCCAGGCCATGACCTTGGCGAAGGTCCGGTAGACGGGGGCTTTGGCCGCATCGAGGGTCTTCTCGATGAGGACCTGGAGGACCTCGGAAGGCTTGGTGTTGAGCCGGCCCTCGATGACCTCGCCGGTCGTGCCGTCGATGGAAAGCCAGTCGCCCTCCTTGAGCGTCCGGCTCTTGACGGTCATGGTGTGGTCGCCGTAGTCGATGAGGAGCTCGCCGCAGCCGGCGACGCAGACCCGGCCCATCTGCCGGGCGACAAGGGCGGCATGAGAGGTCATGCCGCCGCGGGCGGTCAGGATGCCCTCGGCGGCGTTCATGCCCTTGATGTCCTCGGGCGATGTCTCGATGCGGGTCAGGATGACCTTCTCGCCGCGCTTGCCCCAGGCTTCGGCATCGACGGAGTTGAAGACGACGCGACCGGTGGCGGCGCCGGGGCCGGCGTTGAGGCCCTTGGTCAGGAGCCTCCCGGCCTTGATGGCGGCCTGCTTCTCGGCCGGATCGAAGATCGGCCGGAGGAGCTGGTTGAGCTGATCGGGCTCGATGCGGGAGAGGGCTTCCTTCTCCCCGATGAGCTTCTCATCGACCATGTCGACGGCGATGCGGATGGCGGCGAAGGCCGTGCGCTTCCCCACCCGGCACTGGAGCATGTAGAGCTTCCCCTGCTGGATGGTGAACTCGATGTCCATCATGTCGGTGTAGTGCTTCTCAAGCTTGTGGCGGATCGCTTCGAGCTCCGCGTAGGCCTTGGAGTCGTCCTTCTTGAGCTCGACGATGGGTTTGGGCGTCCGGGTGCCGGCCACGACGTCCTCGCCCTGGGCGTTCATCAGGTACTCGCCGTAGAAGACGTTCTCGCCGGTGGCCGCGTCGCGGGTGAAGGCCACGCCCGTGCCGGAGTCGTTGCCCATGTTGCCGAAGACCATGAGCTGGATATTGACGGCCGTGCCCCAGGCTTCGGGGATGTCGTACATCTTGCGGTAGGCGATGGCCCTGTCATTCATCCATGAGCCGAACACGGCGCCGATGGCGCCCCAGAGCTGCTTCTTGGGGTCGTCGGGGAAGTCCTGGCCGGTCTTGGCCTTTATGGCGGCCTTGAACCTGACGACGAGGTCCTTGAGATCGGCGGCCGTGAGGTCGGCGTCGCTCTTGATGCCGCGCGCGTGTTTCTTGGCCTCGATGATCTCCTCGAAGGGATCGATGTCGTCCTTGTGGACCGGCTTGAGGCCTAGGACGACGTCGCCGTACATCTGGACGAAGCGGCGGTAACAGTCGAAGACGAAGCGCTCGTTGCCGGTCTTGGCGACCAGGGCCGCGGCCGTCCGGTCGTTGAGGCCGAGGTTGAGGATGGTGTCCATCATCCCCGGCATGGAGGCCCTGGCGCCCGAGCGAACCGAGACGAGGAGCGGGCTCTTGGGGTCGCCGAAAGCCTGTCCGACGGTCTTTTCGAGCTTCTTCAGGTTCTTTTCGACGTCGAGGCGGACGGCCTCGGGAATCCTCTGCCGGTTCCTGTAATAAAGCGCGCAGACCTCGGTCGAGATCGTGAAGCCCGGAGGCACGGGCAGGCCGATCCCGGCCATTTCGGCCAGGTTGGCGCCCTTGCCGCCGAGGACGTCCTTCATCTTCATATTGCCTTCGGCGGCGCCGGCCCCGAAGAAATACACATACTTCTTAGCCATCTGTCATCTCCTGATACTTAGGGTATTTGTGAAAATATACACGGATTGCCTCGCAAATTCAACCGGGTGTCGTCCCCCCAGGAGGACTGAGCTTGGGGACTACCGCTTAAGAGGGACGGCCCCCTTCGGGGAAAGTCCCTCTCCGGCGAAAAGGATGCAGAGGCCCAGGTAGAGCATGGCCAGGTCCTCGAGGATGACGCCGAGGCCGGCTTTGCGGCTGAGGGCGCCGAAGCAGCCGCAATCGACGTCGAGGCCGCGGATCATGGTCACGACCGTCAAGACGACGAAGAAGACGAGGAGGACTGAGATGACGAGCGCCGCGCCGCGTTTCCAGACGCCGGCGATGAGGAAGAGCCCGGACAGGATCTCGAGCCAAGGGAGGACGACCGCGGCGATGAAGGACAGCGACTGCCCGACGAGGTCATAGTTACGGATGTTCTGCGCGAAATCGAGGGGGTCGAGGACCTTGACGGCCCCCGCGTAAACGAACAGGCCGCCGAGGACGAGCCTGAAGACGAGAAGAACGGCCTTATTCCTGACCATCGCCCTTCTCCTCAGGGAGGCCGGCCTTGGTCCATTCCTCCCAGCCCCCGCTGAAGACCCGGATATCCTTGAACCCCTCGTCGTGGAGCCGCTTGGCCAACGCCAGGCTCGATTGGCAGGCGCCGCCCTCGCAGTAGACGACGATGGTCATATCATCGGGCCTATCGAGGATCTCGCGGGGGAACGCGTTCCCCGATCCGTCCGCGGGGATGTTGCGGGCCCGCGGCACATGGCCTTGCGCATAGAGCTCCCCGGCCCGGGCATCAATGACAAGGGCCTCCCCCGCCGCCCAGAGGTCTTCCGCTTCCGCGAGCGTGATCATGCGGACACCCGGGTACTCCGCGGCCTGGAAGAAGGACTGCCGGAACTCGCCCCTGACGAACCTCTTGATGAGCGGAGAATGCACGACAGCGGCGACGGTCAGGCCGAGCGCCCCGATGGCCAGGGCCTGCCGCAGGACCCGCCGCGCTTCGCTCAAATAGCCATCCGCCCTCACCCGTAGAGGGTCCGGTATTTCTCGAGGCCGGCCTTGAAGACACGGACGGCCTCGCGCAGCTCGTGCTCGTTGATGACGTAGGCGATGCGGGCCTCGTCCGTGCCCAGGCTCGGGGTCGAATAAAAGCCGGGGGCCGGCGCGATCATGACCGTCTTGCCGTCGAGCGAGAACTCCGAAAGGAGCCATACGGCGAAGTGCTCGACGTCCTTGACCGGCAGGCGGACGATGACGTAGAAAGCGCCCTGCGGCTTGCGGATGACGACGCCCGGGATGTCCTTGAGGCCGTCGTAGAGGACGTTGCGGCGCCTGTCGTACTCGTCCCTGACGCCCTGGAAGTAGCTCATGGGCATGTTGTAGGCGGCCAGGGCGGCCATCTGCTCGACCGACGGCGGGCAGAGCCGGGCCTGGGCGAACTTGAGGGCCGCCGCATAGACGTCTTTGTTGCGGGTGATGATCATGCCGATGCGGGCGCCGCAGCAGCTGTAGCGCTTGGAAATGCTGTCGACGACGATGACCCGCTCCTTGATGTCCTCGTACTCGAGGATGCTCTTGTGCTTCAGGCCGTCGTAGATGAATTCCTTGTAGACCTCGTCGCCGACGAGGAAGAGGTCGTGCTTCTTGACCAGGCCGACGACGCGATCGAGCTCTTCGGGCGTATAGACGGTGCCGGTCGGGTTGTTCGGCGAGCAGAGCAGGATGGCTTTCGTCTTGGGCGTGATCTTGGCCTCGATGGCCTCGACCGGGGGCAGACGGAAGCCGTCCTCGACACTGAGGGGCAGCGGGACGATCGTGAGCCCGGCGAAGGCGGCGTAGCCGTTGTAGTTCGTGTAATAGGGCTCGGGGATGACGATCTCGTCGCCGACGTCGCCGATGACGGAGAAGGTGAAGTGGATGGCCTCGGACCCGCCCGTCGTGATGAGGACCTCGTCGGGCCCGAGCGGAATGCCGTACTTCGCGAAATAGCGGGTCACGGCCTCGCGGAGCTCGAGGAACCCCTGGGCGGGCCCGTAGCCGAGGACGGGCTGGCTCCAGTTGCGAAAGGTGTCGATGACCGGCCCCGGGGCGGGGATGTCGGGGTCGCCGATGTTGATATGGAAGACCTTGATCCCCTTGGCTTTCGCGGCATCGGCGTAGGGCTTCAGCTTGCGGATCGGCGAGGCCTGGATATCGTTGCCGCGGCGGGATACCTTCATGGACGGACCCTCCTCGGGTGATGCGTTCGGGACGTTGGGGCCTATTATAAGGAAATCTCCGGCCCCAACGCAATGGCCCGGTCAGAAGGCGAATCCGCCGATCAGCTTGTAGATCCCGTAGCGGAACCTCAGGTCATGGAATGGATCCCAAAACCCTTCGTTGCCCCCGCGGGCGAGGATGTCGGGGCGCAGGCCGACCTCGCGCCCCCCGAACGAGAAACCGAGGCCGACAGTGATGGAGACTTTCCTGAGGACGAATTCCCCGCCGGTGATGATGTGGTGGATGTCCCAATCGGTGATCGACATGTTCGTCGCGGTCCCGGTCCTCTTGGCCGAATAGTCCGTCGTGAAGCTGGCATACCCCTTGAACCGCGAAGAATAGAACCACTCGAGGCCCGCGCCCCAATTCAGGGTGGAATCGAGCTCCTGGGTGACGTCGGTCGACAGCATCTCCCCTGTCGATTGAGCGGCAAACTCCGGGGCGTCGATGACGGTGTAGGGCCGGACGCGGGCGAACCACTCGGCGCTCCAGTAGAAACGGACCTGCCGGATCTTGAAGGTCGCGCCGGCCGCGAGCGAGAAGGGGCTCCGGTAGGTCAGTGGCAGGTGCTGGCGATAGTCGGCGGCCATGAAGTCGTCGGAAGCTCCGTCGCCGTCCATATCCAGGCCGGCGAGGGTGGAATTGACGCCCGTCGAACCCCTGCCTGCGAGGGCCAGGCCGGGAGACGTCAGCGTCAGTCCGAGGGTGAGATTCTCGAAGTCGGCGGCCAGTCCGATCTTCCAGAGCATCCGGAGATGAAAATAGGAGTATTGTCTGGCATCCAAAGCCATGGCCAGATGGCCGTCCTGGCCCAGGGCTTCGATGAGCTCCTGCGTGAGGGCCCGGTGGGTGCGGAGCGCGAAATACTGGGTGACGCCCACGCCGACATGTCCCGAGAGCTTGTAGGACCAGGTCAATCCAAACCATTGCTCGGACAGCTTTTCGTCGACCCGGAACTGGGACACATAGCTCTCCGCGCCGGATGAACCGGGGAGGATATCGTGGCGCCCCGTCTGGGAAAAGGAGATCCCCAGCTTGACGTCCTGCCGCGAGAGATACGAATAGCCGAACCAGTGCTTGGCGAGCCCTCGAAGCCGGAACGTCCCGGCGATGAGCGATGGCGCGGGGCTGAGACTGAACGTATTGAGGGGAACGCTCGTCCTCTCCCCCCCGTCCAGTTTAACGCGGGGGTATTGGAGCACTTTGGTGGCCATCAGGGTATCCGGTTCTTCGATGAGGCTCATGCCCCCGGGATTGTAGTAGGTCCCTGAGAGGTCGAGGACGCTTCCGATGACAGCCCCCCCGAGCAGGGTGGCTCGCGTTCCGTACTGGTTCGTCCAATAATGGGAGTCCTGCGATAGCGCCAGGGGGGCCAGCCCCAGACAGGACAGTGCTACCGACAGCACGGCGCGGGGGGTTCTCATCGCCCCTAGTATATATGCGATTTCCGAGGCGCCCGTCAAGCCGGGACGGACCGCCTCGGGCGAAATACCGATTGCCAAAAACGGGGCTTTTCTGTTAGTTTATGGGGCGAAAAGAGCCCCCGGAACAGCCATGACGATCGAGCGAGACGCCCGCCTTCGCGAAGTCCAGTGCTGGGGCGAATTCTTCCGGTTCACGATCGACGCCCCGGCCCTCGGACGGGCGGCCCGGCCGGGGCAATTCGTCATGGTCAAGGTCTCGGAGAGCGCCTTCCCCCTGCTCCGCCGCCCCCTCGGCATCCATGACGCGAACGAGGGCGGCATCGAGCTATTCTTCAAGGTCGTCGGGCAGGGCACCGAGCTTTTGTCGCGCAAGAAGCCGGGCGACCGCCTCGACATCCTTGGGCCTCTCGGCCAGGGGTTCACCGTCTCCGCCGCGCCGGAAGGGCACACGGCCTATCTCGTCGGCGGCGGCCGCGGCATCGCTCCTCTCTTCTTCCTGGCCCGTGAATTGGCCCGGGCCGGCGTGCGTCCGGTCGTCTTCTACGGCGGACGGTGCCTCGCCGATATCCCGCTTCGGAGCCGATTCGAGGAGGCGGGCTTCGAATTCGCCTGTTCGACGGACGACGGGAGCCTCGGCTTCGCCGGATTCGTCACCGATCTCGCCGCCCGCGAGCTGGCCAGAGAGAAGCCGGCCGTCGTCTATGCCTGCGGGCCGGACCCGATGATGAAGGCCCTGGCCGCGATCACCGCGAAGCACCGCGTCGCGGCGGAATTCTCCCTCGAATCCGTCATGGGCTGCGGCATCGGCGCCTGTTGGGGCTGCGTCCACCGGATCAGGAACGAGAGCGGGGACGGCTGGGTCAAGATCTGCGAGGAAGGCCCGGTCTTTCCCGGGGAGCGCATCCTATGGCCGTGACCTCGAAGGGCGTCGACCTCGCAGCGGACCTGGGCTTCCTCACGCTCCGCAACCCCGTCCTCACGGCCAGCGGCACGTTCGGCTACGGCCTGGAGTTCGAGCCCTACCTGGATCTCCGGAAGCTCGGCGGGATCGTCGTCAAGGGGCTTTATTATGGCCCGCGAGAAGGCAACCCCCCGCCCCGGCTCGTCGAGACAGCGAGCGGCCTCATCAACGCCATCGGCCTCCAGGGCGTCGGCGTCGAGGCTTTCGCCGCGAAGGTCCTGCCCAAGCTGCGCCGGATCGATACGGCCGTCATCGTCAACGTCTGCGGCGCAGACGACGACGAGTATGCCGCGGTCGTCGAATTCCTGAACGCACAGGAGGGCATCGCCGCCTACGAGCTCAACATCTCCTGCCCCAACGTCAAGACCGAGGGCCTGTGCCCGGCCCTCTCGCCGCGAACGACATTCGACCTCGTGAAGAGGATCAAGGCCGCGAGCCGGCGGCCCGTCATCACCAAGCTCTCGCCCAACGTCACCAGCATCGTCGAGATCGCCCAGGCGGCCGAAGAGGCCGGGACGGACGCCGTGGCCCTGGTCAACACGTTCCTGGCCATGGCCGTCGACCTCGAGACGCGCCGGCCCAAGCTCGGGAACGTCTTCGGCGGCCTGAGCGGGCCGGCCATCAAGCCCATCGCCCTGCGCATGGTCTACCAGGTCGCATCGCGCCTCAAAGTGCCGGTCATCGGCATGGGCGGCATTATGACCGGGACGGACGCCCTCGAGTTCCTCGTCGCCGGAGCGGCCGCGGTCGAAGTTGGGACGGCCAGCTTCGTCGACCCGGACGCCGCTTCCCGCATCGTCTCCGAGATCGAGAGCTGGTGCCGGGCCCACGGGGTCGCGGCTGTCCGCGATGTCGTCGGGACGATCAGAGTCCCCTGAGCCGAAGAAAGGACCTCCCCATGACCCCAACGAACGCCGACCGCATCATCATCGCTCTCGACGTGCCGACGAAAGAGGAGGGCATCGCCCTCGTCAGCCGGCTCAAGGACGCCCGGACGTTCAAGGTCGGACTGGAGCTCTTCACGGCCGAGGGCCCGGCGCTTTTCCGGAAGCTCAAGGCCCTGCGCAAGGATATCTTCCTCGACCTCAAGCTCCACGACATCCCCAACACCGTGGCCGGAGCGGTCCGGTCGGCCTTCAAGCACGGCGTCCAGATGATGACCATCCACGCTTCGGGCGGGCGGGAGATGATGGCCAAGGCCGCCGAAGCGGCCCGGACCGCGGCCGAGGGCGGCAAAAATCCCAAGCCCATCCTGCTCGGGGTCACCGTGCTCACCAGCCTCAAGGGCCCCGACCTCGAAGAAGTGGGCCTGACCGCCGATGTCGCCTCTCAAGTCCTGCGCCTGGCCGGGCTGGCCAAGGCGGCGGGCCTCGACGGAGTCGTCTGCTCGCCCCAGGAGATCGAGGTCCTGCGCAGGGAATACGGGCGCGAGCTCGTCATTGTCACGCCGGGGATCAGGCCCATCTGGGCGGCGGCCCAGGACCAGAAGAGGATCATGACCCCGGCCGAGGCCGTGGCCAAGGGAGCGGATTATCTCGTCATCGGGCGGCCCATCACGGGCGCGCCCTCGCCGAACGAAGCCTTCCTCAGGATCGTCGGGGAGCTCGATCAGAGCCGGCCGTAGCGGACGGCGAAGATCCCGCCGCCGATCCAGCCGAACACGACGGTGAGGACCACGATCACGACGATGCTCAGGATCATGTAACCCATGATCTTGTCTTTGGGCGTCTCCATCATGGGCGTGTCGAAGCCCAGATAGAGGAGAAAGAGCCCGTACAGGCTGGCCACCAGGCTCAGGGCCCATAGCCCGGGCACGATATAGAGCACCCCGGCCACCCATCCCGGCGTCATGCTGTAGGCGGTGAGCTTAAGGGCGCTGGTCATGCTCTTGGTCGAGGAGAAGGTCGGGGCCAGCTCGTTGACGACGAGGGCGAAGAGGTAGACGGCGACGAGCGAGAAGATGTAGGTGACGACGGCGTTGCCGAGGGCCCGGCCGATCGACCAGCGGAAGACACCGACGAGCGGAAGCCGCTGGCCGACAAGAACATGCCCGAGGAGCTGGAAGACGGGCGGGATGGCCGCCAGGATCATGATGTAGGATGTGAACAGCCCGGCCACGGTCGTAGGCTCGGCCTTGATCTTGACCCATTCCTCCTTGGGCTTCAAAAGGATCGATTGGACTCTCTGGACGATATCCATGGGGGCCCTCCTCCCTTAAGTTGAGCCCATCATAGCCCAGGGCCGGGGGCGGTGTCAATGACGGGCCGGGAGGGGTTTCGGGGGGAAAAATGGAGGCGCGGGTCGGACTCGAACCGACGAATAAAGGTTTTGCAGACCTCTCCCTTAGCCGCTTGGGTACCGCGCCGGGTTCCTCATGAATGCGAGCGGATCGTTGGAGCGGGCGATGGGACTTGAACCCACGACCTTCTGCATGGCAAGCAGACGTTCTACCACTGAACTACGCCCGCCCGCTCACCCTTTTTCAAGGGCAGCACGCCTTAAACTAGCAGAATCGCCGGAGAGTGTCAACCAAATGAAGGCCGCCCGAGAGGGACGCGATGCCCTGTCGTTTAGCGAGTGGTGTTGATCTGGACTTCGGCGCCGATGTCGACGGCGTCGCGGGCGCCGAGGATCTTGACCGTCGACGTCGCGCCGCGGACGTCGATGATGATGGCGCTGGCGAAAGCCTCCCGCGGCAAGTCGGGCCGGGCCTGATGGAAGACGTTGAGCTGGTCGCCGATCTGCACGCAGTGCTGGCGGCCCATGTCGATCAGGGCCCACTGGCCCGATGCCGAAATGTGGAAGTCGTTCTCGATGTAGATGATGTGGCCCCTCTTGCTGGCGTTGGGGTCCATCTCGCCGTAGCCGAGGTCTTTGCCGATCTCGCCGGATTCCTCTTCGAACGGCAGGAGGAAGTCCCCGACGCGGATCGTGCCGCAGCCCTTCTCGACCCTGGCCGAGGCCATCCGGTCGTCGAGCCGCACGACCCGGGCCCGGCCGTGGCGCTCCATGACCGTGCCGAGCTTGCCGACCTTGGCCCGCAGCCCGACCGTCAGGAACAGCTGGCCCATCTCGAGTCCGTCCGCCGCGCCCTTGTTGAGGTAGATAAGGTCGCCGTCCTCGAAGAGGCTCTTTTCGTTCATCCGCTCGGCGCCGACGATCTGGATGTCGGGGAGGAGCTTGCCTTCCTCATGCATGTAGAACGAGCAGTTGAGGTCCGACTCATTGATCAGCTGGTAGGTTTCATCGAAGATCTTCGCTTTCTGGATCTGGGTTTCCTGGACATCCTGGGCGAAAGGACCGCCGGGGACGACCAGGGCCAGTCCGGCGACGATGACGACCGCGTAGAGTGCCCGTCTTTTGTTCATGGTCACACCTCTTGGCCGATGGAGTTCCACCGGGCGGTATTATACGGACCGGTTCTCGCGGCTGTCAACATATAGTTAGCACCCGCTCCCGATGGACAATTGACCTCGAATCGAATAAAATGAATCAAACCATAAGGTTAGTCGTGCCGAACGTCCGAATGTCAAAAAAAACAGCCGTGACCCTGATCTTCGGGGGCCGGTCGGCCGAACACGAGGTCTCCCTGGTCTCAGCGGCGGCCGTCCACAAGAACCTGGACAGGCGGAAATTCGATGTCCGGTCCATCTATATCACGCGGCACGGCCTCTGGAAGCCAGTCGAGGCTCCCTCGAGCGACATCGGGGCCCTCGAGAGCGGCCCGGCCTTCTCCTTCCTCCCCTGGGAGGCCGGAGCGCCTATCCCCGATTCAGGGGCCGACATCTATTTCCCGGTCCTCCACGGCCCCTTCGGCGAGGACGGGACGATCCAGGGCCTTCTCGAGATGGCCGGCGTCCCTTACGTCGGGGCCGGGGTCACAGGCTCGGCCCTGGGCATGGACAAAGCCCTGGCCAAGTCCGTCCTCCGCGACAGCGGCCTGCCTGTCGTCCCCTTTCAGGTCGTCCGGGAATCGGATTGGCGTGAAGACCCGGGGGCGGTCCTGAGGCGCGCCCGCGCCCTGCCCCTGCCGCTGTTCGTCAAGCCGTCCAACCTCGGTTCGAGCGTAGGCATCACCAAGGTCGTCCGCCGTGACGGCCTCGCAGCCGCCCTCGCCACGGCCTTTCGCTACGACGCGACGGCCCTCGTCGAGAAGGGCATCACAGGCCGCGAGCTCGAGCTGAGCGTTCTCGGGAACGGGAAGCCCGAAGCCTCTCTCCCCGGCGAGGTCATCCCCTTCCGGGAATTTTACGACTATAACGACAAGTATATCGACGGCAAGACCCGGTTCGCCATCCCGGCCGCGCTCGCGCCGCGCCTCGTGGCCCGCATCCGGGCGCTCGGGGTCGCCGCGTTCAAGGCCCTGGCGGCCTCGGGCATGGCCCGCGTCGATTTCTTCCTGGAAAAGGGGACGAACCGCCTTTACATCAACGAGATCAACACCATCCCGGGCTTCACCGAGATCAGCATGTATCCCAAGCTCTGGGCCGCTTCGGGCCTGCCTTTCCCGCGGCTGCTCGAGCGCCTGGTCGCGCTCGGCTTCGAGCGGCACCGGGACCGGAAGGCGTGCGTCGAAAGGGACCGCTGATGCGCGTCCTCGGCATCGACTACGGCGACCGGCACATCGGCCTGGCCCTGAGCGATCCCCTCCTCATCACGGCCCAGCCGCTCGGGTCCTACGAGCTCTCCGGCCGGGACAGCGACGACCGGCGCTATTTCAGGGACCTCGTCGCCAAGCACGACGTCGGGGAGATCGTCCTGGGGAACCCGCTCCGCATGGACGGCACGCCGGGGACGCGGACCGAGAAGACGCTGGTCTTCGCGGCCTGGCTCGAAAAGACCGTCGGCAGGCCCGTCGTCCTTCTCGACGAGCGCCTGACGACGCGCCAGGCCCTCAGGACCCTCGAAGACGAGAAGCTCCGCAGCCGGAAAAAGAAGGATTGGGAGGACCGGATCGCGGCCGTCATCATCCTCTCGACCTACCTCGAGCGGAAGCGCAATGCGGGCGATGTTCCTGAAGCTCATTAAGGCCGCCCTCGTCGCCGCCGTTGTCCTCGTCTATTGGGCGACGGGCTGGATCTACACGGAGCTCTCGGCCCCGACCGTCCGGGTCCACGATGCCCGGGGTGCGGCGGTCTTCTTCGAGGTCCAGAAGGGCTGGAGCGCCCGCACCGTCATCGACCGCCTCAAGGGCGAGGGCATCGTCCGGGCGGCCCTGCCCCTCCGGCTCGCCTGCCGGGTCTTTTATCCGGACGAGCGCTTCAAGGCGGGCGAGTACCTCATCTCGCCGCAGATCGCAGCGAAGGACGCCCTTCTCCTGATCTTCGGCGGCCGTATCCATCTCGAGCCGATCACGATCCCTGAGGGGCTGACGGGGGCGGAGACGGCCGGCCTGCTCAGGCCGGGCGACGCGGAGGGCGCGGCCGCGTTCCTCCGCGCCTTTCTCGACGTCGGGCTCATCGCCGATATGGACCCGCGGGCCAGGGACCTCGAGGGCTATCTCTTCCCGGACACGTACAACATGCCCCGGAAGGTCGCGGAGGCCGACCTCGTCGCGGCCATGGTCACGGAATTCCGCAGCGTCTTCGACGACGAGCATCGGCGGCGGGCCGCCGGGCTCGGGATGAGCGTCCGGGACGTCGTCACGCTGGCCTCGCTCATCGAAGAGGAGACCGCCCTCCCTGACGAGCGGCCGCTCGTCTCGGCGGTCTTCCACAATCGTCTGAGGATCGGTATGAAGCTCGACTGCGACCCGACCATCGCCTACGCTCTCAAACGCGAAGGCCGCTATACGGGAAGGCTGCTCTTCCGCGATCTCAAGCTCGACTCGCCCTACAACACCTACCTCCACGCCGGGCTGCCTCCGGGGCCCATTTCGAATCCCGGAAGGTCGAGCCTCGACGCCGCCCTCCATCCCGCGCCGGCGGACTTCCTTTATTTCGTCGCCAGGGGCGACGGGGCCCACACGTTCAGCCGGACCCTGGGCCAGCATCTCGACGCCGTGAAGAAATTCCGGGAATTGAAAAATCGCTGAAATTTGATATATTACTTCTTCTGTTTCCGCCGCCCGGAGGCCGTGTGAGGCGTGACTGGACGCTGTAAGAGTCCTTTACAAACCCCGCTCGACTTGCCCGGCAGGACGAGGATTCCTGCCAGAAGACTTGGCATGAGAATTGCTCTAAAGGAAAGTGGAAGTGAATGAGATGATACCGTCAGGAGGAAAAATGAAGACTTCCAGAACGATTGCGGCCGCGCTCGCGCTCCTCTTCGTCGTCAGCGTTCTTGCCGTTACCGTGCAGGCGGCGCCCGGAACCCAAAAGCAACAAGAACCCAAGGCCTCGGGCAAGTCCCAAATGCCCAAAGAGATCATGGCTGCCATGCAGGAAGGATTGGCGACGCGCCAGGGGCGGCAGGATTTCCCCTTCACCTTCTTCAAGCAGCTCATTCTCCCGGCCGCGCAGGACAGCCTCTATCCCGTCGTCTTCTTCAAGGCCAAGAACGGCGATCTCGGCTACGCCCCGTCTGTCGCGGGAACGGGCGCGATGGAAACGACCATCAACGCGTTTTTCGGGTTCTACCAGGCGGACGCGACCGGCGCTCTCAAGCCGACAAAGTTCGGCGGAAGAAGCCAGGCCATTCTGACGACGGACGGCACGGGCTACAGCGCCGATAAGGAAGACTGGTACACGTTCGGCTATGCCCTGCCCGCCGGGACGTACACGCTGGCCATGGTCCTCACGACTCCCGACATGAAGAAGCTCAGCGTCGGCTACGCCGACATCATGCTGCCGGGGCCTGAATCCCACACGGCATCGCTCTGGCCGACGGACCTGGTCATCGTGACGGCCATGGACCAGGTCGAGCCCGACCAGAGGCCGACGATCCACCGGGGCTACTTCACTTGGGGCGCGGCCAAGGTCGTCGCCAACGCCGCCTCCGAGGTCGGCTCCGGCGAGAACCTCGAAATCCTCTTCTTCGTCCTCGGCGCGTCACCCAAGGACCCCGCGGCCCCCCAGGGCCTCGATCTCGAGGTCACCTTCGAGGTCCAGGACCAGGAAGGGAAGCCGGCCATCAAGTGGGCTCCCTCGAGCTACGAGATCTATCTCGTCAATCAGCCCCTGCCCCTCTTCCAGACCCTCCAGAAGATGGATGAGAAGGGCACCGTGCTGAGCACCGAGAAGAAGGCGTTGCCCGCGGGAAACTACAACCTGACGGTCAACATCCTCGACAAGGTTTCCGGCAAGAAGGGCGATACGAAGATGGCCTTCTCCGTCAAGTAAGCCCGAAGCTCTCGGAACGAACCGGGACCGCCCCGCGGGGCGGTCCTTTTTTTTCGCCTACTTTTTCAGGTATTCGAGGAGCTGCCTGGCGATGGCGGCTTTCTCGTGGTCCGGGGCCAGGGCCAGGAACTTCTCCAGGGCGGCCTTGGCTTCGGGCACTTTATTCTGGCTGATGAGGATGGTCGCCATCTGATAGTAGGCGTCGGCGTGCCCCGGGTTGAGCTCGACGGCCCTGGCGAAACGCGGCAAAGCCGCCTCCGACTCGCCAAGATTGACCTGGCATACGCCCAGGTTGTACTGGGCGTCGGGGTCGTCGGGGCTTAGCCCCGCGGCCTTTTCATAGAACGGCTTGGCCTCGGCGAACTGCCCGGCCTTGGCCAGGATCTCACCGACTTCTTTGTTGGCGCTGTAGCTCTCGGGATTGAGCTCGACCGCCTTGCGGAACGCCGCCAGAGCCTCTTCAGGCTTGGCGGATTTCTTCAGGGCCAGGCCGAGGTTGAGCCGGTAGGCCCAGTTCGCCGGGTCGAGCCCGATGGCCTCACCGTAGGCGGCTTCGGCCTCGGGGAATTTCTGCTCGCCGTAGAGCTTGTTGCCTTTCAGGAATGCCCGGTCTGCTTCGGACAGGGACTTCTGCATGACTGTATCGACCGGCTCCAGGGTGAATTCGCACGTTGTTTCCTCGGCGATCCTGATGCGGATCTCCTTGGAGGACGGAGCGAACCCCGCTTTCTTCGCGCTGACAAGGTATTGGCCGGGAGCCAGGCCGACCTGGATGAAACGGCCGTCCTTATCCGTCTTCAGATCAAAGTGAATGCTCGAAGTCCTCTGAGAGACGATCGTTACCTCCGCCTTGTCCACGGGGCTTCCGTCCGGGCCGATGGACCCGGCCCTCGACGCGCCCTGTGGTCTGCGCCCAGGACCCGGCAACGGCCAGCACCAGAATGAACGCGGCCAGCGTCCGCGCCTTGATCATGACATCCTCCTATTTCAAACCCAGGCGCTTCCTCGTCTTCTCTTCCAGGTCCCGGACCGGGGCTTGACCGGGAAGCAGAGCCAGCGACTTCTGGAGGAGAGGCAGGGCCTTCTCGGGACGGTCCAGGTTCAGATAGCACTCGGCGGCCAGGTTCAGGACGCTGATCTCGGTCGCCTCCGCCATCAGCCTCTCGAGATAGCCGATGGCCGCATTCCAGTTGTCCAGTCCCGCGTAGTCGAGGGCAAGGACCTTGGCCGTTTCCCGGTCAGGGTTCCGCTCGTAGAGGGGCAGCGCCAGGGCGAGCGATTCGTTGAAGCGCTTGAGCCCGTAGAGCGACTTGGCAAGAAGCAGCCTCGTCTCGGGATCGTCCTTGTCCGCGAGGGCCCTCTCCAGGAGCGCGATGGCCCGGGCATAATCGCCGGCCATGAAAGACTCGGCTCCCAGAACGCGGAGGTGCTCGGCCCCCGGGAAGGGGCCGTGCATCCTGGCGTAGGCCCAGGGCACGGTCGGGTAAGGCCGGGACAGGACGATGAAATTCTCTTTCTCGGAAAGGACCGGGCGGCCGTCCGGGCCTGCAGCCGTTACGACGGCCTGGTAGTAGCCGGGTTTGACATCGGCCAGCGCCACGGCCCCCGTGACGATCTGAGTTGCGGGGTCATCGGGACTCGCCTCCGCAGCCAGGGGGAACGTGCCGAGACTCGTGCCCGTATCCAGGGAGACGATCGCGAGAGAAAACGCCGCGGGGGCCGGTAGATTCAAGGTGGCCAGGTTCCACGCCTGGACATAGACGCCCAGCTTCTCGGCCGGGAGGAACTCGTTGCGGGCGCCGACAGCATATTGCCCGCCTCCGAAGACAAAGGCCTTGAGGTTCCTTTTCTGGGCCTCGGGGACGCCTTCGAGCCCATGATGAAGGAGGGGAACGCTCAGGCCGGCCCGCCCCTCGGCCGGGACCGACACGGCCATCTCCGAAGACGAGAAGTCTTTGGCCGTCTTGTTCTTCAGGAGAACGAGGAGCTTATAGTCGCCGGGAATGACCGGCAGGAGGTCCTGGAAGGCGAACCGCTGCCGCTCATGCGCCTTGTACTGTCCGGCGGTAAGCCGCAGGGGGATCTCCTCGGTTCTCTCCAGGACCGTCTGCCCGTGCAGGTCCTCCAGCCTCAGGACGAGCTCGAACGACGCGTAGATCTGGTCGTTCTGCGCCCCGAAATTCATCTTCTCGGGCTCGATCGTCCAGTGGACGAAGGGCTGGTTCCGGTCCTTGAGGATCTTGATCTGGACGGCGCTCGGCAGGTACCGGTCGGAGTATTCGGTCTCGATGAAGTCCTTGAAGGTGAGGAACGACCGCGCATAGGAGTCCGAGAACTTTTTCTCCGGCAGCTGTCTGACCGCGGCGATGATGTTGTCCGAGGAAAAGCTCGCGAGGCCGCCGGGACGCTCGCCCGGCAGATAGCTCAGGGAGGCGGAGGCGAGCTCGGCGTTGATCGCCCGGATCGCCTTAAAGGCCCCCTGCCGGTCGCCGGTCTTGGTCGACATCCCGGGCACGATGAGCTTCTCGGGACCCTCGACCCCGGGGTAATAAAGACGGTAATCGCCGAGGCCCCCCGGCTGGTAGAAGATGAGATGGAAGTAGGCCGGCTGGCCGTATTCTTCGGCCCCCTTATAGAACCAGAGCTCCAAAGGCCACAAGGCGGAATTCGTGGTGTAAAAGGTCCGTTGAAGGGGCGGCCCGAGCAGGAGATAATAGAAGCCCCTTTCGGTCTGACTGCCGCGCTTGGGGGAGTCATGGCCGAAATTCGCGTCGGCGAAGGTGACCCTGGCCGTGTACTCTTTGGTGAACTCGTTTTCCGAAGTGTCGGGAGAGGGATCCCGGGAGCGCCAGAAAAAGATGATGAACTTGTCCCGCTCGGATTTGGTCCGGAGATGGAGAAGGACATCCCGCTCGGTCTTGGTGATGATCGGACCGACATCCTCGAGCCAGCGCTGCTCATCGGCCGTCAGCTTATCCTGGGCCGGACCGGCAGGCCGAGGCCGAGAGCTAGCACCGGCCGCGCGGCCGCCAGGCGAATATTTTCAGGCCGTAATTTCGCTCCATTAAATTAACATAGCATACGGCTTGTGAACATACAAACGCCGGAAAGGCCTGTCTGATCCTTCGGACCCAAGTCTTGGGCGGTCCCGATTTCGGATGGTACCCAAAGAAAGGATATTACTAGACGGGATGATTTTCGCGATAATTGGCGCAACCTGAAAGGGATTGGCACCTATTGCTAAGCGTATCGCTCTCGAGGAGGTGACCAACGCGGCAGCGCCAATCATCCCAAGGCTATGGAAGAAGAACTCTTTCGCGTCATGAAATGGAGGGAAATTTGAAAACAAACCTACTCAGCACTCATTATCCTCCTCCTTCTCGCTCCCTTCGCGTCCCAATCCCGCGAGACGGGCGCCATCACCGGCAAAGTGACCGACGAACAGGGCGCCCCCCTTCCCGGCGTCAACCTGACCCTCTCGAGCGGCAAGCTCATGGGCGTGCGCGACGCGTCAGCGACGTCAACGGGGACTTCCGGTATCCGGCCCTGCCTCCGGGCACCTACAGCCTCAAGGCCGAGCTCCGGGGGTTCGGCACCGTCGTTCACGAAAAGGTCCGGCTGAACACGACGGTCCACGCTGACGCCGACATGGTCCTGAAACCGGCGACCGTGGAAGAACAGATCACGGTCATCGCCCAGTCCCCGACTGTCGACGTCAAGTCCACGGAAACGGCGTCGGTCACGCTCGGCAACGAGATCCTGCGCAACATCCCCAACAGCCAGTTCTCGGCCAACATCGTCCTCATGGCGCCCGGCGTCAACGAAACGCCGTCGCCTACGGCGCCCGGCGGTGAGCGCGGCATCTCCTATCAGATGGACGGCGTCGGCGTCGGCGACCCCGACGGCGGCACGGCCTGGGTCTTCGTCGATTACAACATCATCGAGGAAGCCAAGGTCATGGGCATCGGCCTGCCCGCCGAGTACGGGAACTTCACCGGCGTCATCTTCAACATCGTGACGAAGTCCGGCGGCAACAAGTTCTCCGGGCACTTCGAGTTCAACCGCCAGCTGTCGGGAACGAAGTTCTGGCAGGCCGAACAACAACGCCGCCTACGTCGACGGACTTGCCGGATCTCACGGCGCCGAGCTCGAACCTCTTCGACATCAACGTCCACCTCGGCGGCCCCATCATCAAGGACAAGCTCTGGTTCTACGCCGGCGGCCAGTACTACAATTCCAAGGACTATCCGACGGGCTTCCCCGAGGACGTCGACTTACAAGCAGCCGCGCGTCTTCCTCAAGCTGACCACCCAGCTCGACCCCGTCCCTAACATCAGCGCCGCGGTCGAGTACGACAACTACAAGGGGACCTACCGGGGCGCCGGTCGAACGCGATCCCATCGCCACGGTCGGAGGACGCGCCCGAATATGTCGGCAACTTCAGCCTGACCACGATCTTCTGCTCCAAGACGTTCTTCGACCTCAAGGCGGCCGTTCTTCAACGGCTACTACAACCTCGATCCGGACGGCCGGCCTCGACGCCTACATGCACTTTGACTACGACCGACAACCGGCGCCATGACAGCGCGGCTATTTCTACTATGCCGACCGCGTCGCGCTTCCAGGCCAACGCCAGCATGACGACCTACGCCGAGGACTTCATCCAGGGCTGTCACGACTTCAAGTTCGGCGTCGAGTTCGAGCAGTCCCACGTCCGCAACCTCTACTGCTACACCGGCCACCGGTGGTACCGCCCGGAGACAAGGTCTACTACTACGACTACCTACTATTACGGCTACGACGGGACACTACCGCGCCAACCAGTACGTCGGCTACAACGACGAACCTACACTCGCCTGGAGGGATTCGCCCAGGACTCCTGGCAGATCACGAAGCGCCTGAACCTCAGCCTCGGCGTCCGCCTGAGCCAGGCGTGGGGTCCATCCCCGGCGTCCGCGGCGCCGTCTACAGCGACCTGCCGGTCGCCCCGAGGCTCGGCTTCACGTTCGACCTCCTCGGCGACAAGACCACGATCCTCAAGGGCCACTACGGCGAGTTCACGGACGGGGTCAACGCCAGCATGCTCGACCAGATGAACCCGGACCGCCTTCAGGACAAGATCACCTATTATTGGGACTCCGACGCCGGGTGGGGGCTGGTACGAAGATCGACCGGATCGTCCACGGGACGTCTACTCATCGACCCCGAGTCAAGCATCCTTTCATGAGGCAGTTCACCATCGGCATCGAGCGGGAGCTGTTCAAGGACGCCTCGTTCTCGGTGACCTACATCAACCGGACCTATCACAATTTCCAAGAGCCATGGATCGGCCTGCGACGTACGACCGCGCGATACGACACTACGAGGTCGGACCCCGTACAGCGTGCGCCGGTGGACAAGACGATTACACGCTCTACGACCGCACCTCCGGGGACGGTCAACACCCACGGCACCTGATCACGTCGGCTATCGCGGACCGGCGACGACCTCTAGATCCTCGGCCAAGCCCTACCGGAAGTACTGGGGCATCGAAGTCCTGTTCAACAAGCGCTTCTCGAACAGTGGCAGATGTGGCCTCGTACGTCTTTTCCAGGACCTAGGGGACGATCGACAACGGGTCCGCCGACGACATCTGGCGGCGGCACTCACAACCCCAACGTCTGGCTCAACGCCGACGGCCATGTCGACGAACGACCCGACGCACATGATCAAGATCCAGGCGTCGTACCTGTCCCGCTCGTTCGACATCTCCTTCAACGCCTACTTCCATGGCATCACGGGCAACGCCTATACCCAGAGGCGGAGCGCACGGGGAGCCGCGACTTCAACCAGGGAAGGATCACCTTCATCGTCGAACCGGCCGGCCAGTATCACTACCCGATGGACACGGCGCTCGACGTGAGGCTCGAAAAGACTTCACGCTGGCCTCCAAATACCGCCTGGGCCTGTTCTTCGACGTCTTCAACGTCTTCAATGACAACACCGTCACGTGCTGGGGGAACCGGATCAACTACGACTGGTACCGCGGACGATCCTGCCTATTCCCCGTCGACGCAGGGCCACGACCTTTACGGGCTGGTCTTGCCGAGGCGGGCCAGGCTGGGCCTCCGGTTCACGTTCTAGCGCAGCAGTACCCAGCAGACGCTCAAGGGGCGGCGGGTCCTCCCGCCGCCCTTTTTTTTATGACCCGGGTTTACTGCCCGAATTGACGGGTCGATGAGCGTGAAAAGAAGATCGATCACTATCGCCGGGGGCGTCCTCCTGGCCGCGGCCGCGGCGGCCTATTTCCTCTTTCTCGGCGGGCCGCCGGGCTTCTCCCGTCTGCGGCAGGGCCAGGACTTCAACGTCATCGTCATCACCCTGGACACGACCCGGGCCGACCGCCTGCCGAGCTACGGCTGTCGGGACCTCGTGACGCCTGTCCTCGACACGTTCGCCGCCCGGGGCGTGAGGTTCGAGAAATGCTACGCCCAGACGCCCCTGACGCTCCCCTCCCACACGACGCTGATGACGGGCACGCTTCCGCTCTTCCACGGCATCCGCGACAACGGCGGTTTCTTCGTGCCCGAGAAGCTGAAGACCATGGCCGAGCTCTTCAAGGACAAGGGCTACGAGACCGGGGCCTTCATCGCCGCTTTCGTCCTGGACTCCAAATGGGGCCTGAACCAGGGGTTCGACACCTACTTCGACAAGTTCGATCTGACCAAGTTCAAGAGGGTCTCCCTGGGCACGGTCCAGAGACCGGCCAACGAGATCCTGGACCAGGCCCTCCCCTGGCTCGAGGAGCGGAAGGATAAGAAGTTCTTCGCCTGGCTCCACCTCTATGATCCGCACTCCCCGTATGAACCCCCGCCGCCCTATGATAAGCTCTACCCCGAGCGCCCCTACCTCGGCGAGATCGCCTTCGCCGACTCCGAGATCGGACGGCTCTGGAGATTCCTCGAGACGAACGGCCTCCTCGAGAAGACCTTCATCGTCTTCGCCGGCGACCACGGCGAGAGCCTGGGCGAGCACGAGGAGCAGTCCCACGGCTTTTTCGTCTATCAGGCCGCGATCCACGTGCCGCTCATCGTCGTCACCCCATTCCCGAAGCTCCAGGGGATCGTCTCGCCCGAGGTCACGACGCTGGCCGATGTCCTGCCGACGGTCTGTGACATGGCCGGCCTTCCGGTCCCTGCCGAAGTCCAGGGCAAGAGCCTCCTCCCGGCCTTCTTCGGCCGGCGACGCAAAGAATCACCCCTGGCCTACAGCGAGACCTATTATCCGCGCTTCCACTACGGCTGGTCCGATCTCAAGAGCGTCCAGGACGGCCGCTATAAGCTTATCCTGGCCCCCGTGCCCGAGCTCTACGACGTCGTCGCCGACCCTCGCGAGGAGAAGAACCTCGTTTACCTCGAAAAGAAGGTCTATGAGAGCCTGAACGCCGAGGCCGAGGCTTTCATCAAGACCGCCGGCCAAGAATGCGTACGAGACGGACTACTCGAAGATCGACGAGGAAACCCGGGAGAAGCTCGCCGCCCTGGGCTATGTCGGCTCCTTCACCGACCCGGCCATGCTCAAGGGGAAGAAGCTCGGCGAATCCCAAGGAGAAGATCCTTGTCTTCAACGAGCTCTCCAAGGCCCGGGAGATGGGCCTGAACGGCGAATCCGACGAGGCCATCCGGATCATCCGGGGCATTATCGCCACCGACCCCGATATCACGGACGCCTACTTTTCGATCGGCAACATCCTGTTCCAGGAGCACAAGTTCCCGGAGGCCATCGATTCCTTCCAGCAGGTCCTCGGCCGCAAGCCCGACGACTCCTTCGCGGCCATCAACATCGCCCTGGCCTACGAAGGGATGGGGAAATTCGAGGAGGCCGAGAAGTTCCTCCTCGCATACATCGAGAAGGGCTTCACGGACTCCCAGTTCTACTTCATGCTCGGGAACATGAACTACATCCAGAAAAAGTACGACCGGGCCATCGGCTATTTCGAGAAGTGCCTGGACTCGAACGCCGAGTCGGCCGGCTCCCACAGCCTCCTGGGGGCGATCTACATCATCAAGAACGACCTCGCTCGCGCGGAGGAGCACCTTGGGAGGGCCGCCGAGGTCGGTCCCCGGCTCGCCAACCTCCACTTCTTCAAGGCCGAGCTGGCCGAGAAAAAGGGCCGGCCCGCCGAGGCCGAGGCCGAATACCTGCAGGAGCTCGAGATCTCTCCCCGGCACTTCAAGTCCCTCTACAATCTGGCCCGCCTCTACCGCCAGTCCGGCGACACGGCCAGGGAGCTCGATTTCCTGAACAAGTGCCTCGAGACCAATCCGCGATTCCCGCTGACCTATTTTTACCTGGCGCGGATCTACCTTCGCCGCGGGGAGCGATACGAGGAGGCCATCGACCTGGTCAAGAAGGGGATCGAGCTCAAGCCCGAAAAGGCCGAGCTGCCTCTGGGCTATTTCCTCCTGGCCGACCTCTACAATCGCATCGGGGACAACGCCCTGTCCGAGGAGAACGCCCGGAAAGGGCGGGCGGCGCAGTCGGCGGCCCGCAATTAGGCCCGGCTCAGATCTCGAACTTGCGCTCGATCGTGGTCTTGCTCCCGTCGGTCGTGTTGGTCACGACGACGGTCAGCGTGTAGGGCCCGGACTTGAGCGGGGCCGTGGCCTCGGCCTTGAGGTCCTGGTCGAGAACCTCTTTCAGGCGGCTCTGCGTGACGTCGATGGGGAACTCCTGCTTGTGCGCCCAAGCCTCCGTACCGTCGGTGCCGGCGACCTTCATGTCCACCTCCAAGGTGGCCTGATACTGCTTGCCGGACGATCTCAGCCAGATGTTCCGGTACGGAACGAGGACCGTGAAACGGGCCGTCCCTCCTTCGGCGACCTCGATCGCGACCTCGACGCCCTGGATGACGGACGCGTAATGCTCCTCGCCCGGCCGGGCCATCCTCTCCTTCGGCAGGTTCCAATCCCTTTGGGCCTGATTGATCACCGCGATCTGCCCGGCGCTCTCCGGCGAGAGGCGGTAATCGTCGTTCCAGTACTCGTCGATGAAGAGGATCGTGTAGAGCCCGTACCACCAGATCTCGGTGGGCAAGCCGTAAAAAGTGACGCCCCTCGGATAGGTGATGCGATTGTCCGGGGGACCAAGGGTGATGTACACGCGGCCCCGGTCCTGGAGCCAGCCGGGTGATCCGCCTCCGGAAAAGAGCCGGTTCGACCGGTCGATCCTGTTGTAGTACTCCGTCCGGTACTCGTTCTCCGGGGTCCCTGGCGTCGGATCCCGCCTCCTCCAGAAGTCCTCGATGAACGGCTCCCGGGCCTCCGCGGGCAGGGCCAGGAAGGCTTTCCGCTCCTCCGAGTTGATGGTGTAGCGGACCTTGGAGATAAAATCCCGGCTCTTCGGATCGAGCTGTTTCACGCCCCGGTTGGACGCGCAGGCGACGATCACGAGGGCCGCGCCCAGGGGGACCGCAAGAATCCTGAGGTGAGATCTCATCACATCTCCTTGATCTTCTCCCGGACGTCGGCGAGCTTCTTCTTGAGCTCCGGCTGCGACGCGTTGAGCTCGAGCGACTTCGTCCAGACGGAAACGGCCTCGGTGTAGCTGCCCAGCTGGACATAACAGTCGCCGATCGCGTTGAGGACGTTGAGGTTGGTCCCGAAATAGGTCAGGTAATCCTTGTAATACTGCATGGCGTCGCCGTACCGGCCGAGGGCCTGCGCGCTTTCGCCGAGGTACTGGGCGAACTCGTAATTCTTCTTGTCCCGGTAGAAGGGGGTGGCCACGCGGCTGACGCCGTCATAGTCCTTGAGCTCGAAAAGGGCCCGGCAGAGGTCGAGGGCGAAGGGCGCTGATCCCGGGGACCGGCGCTGGGCCTCCTCGAGAAGCGGCCTGGCCTTGGCCAGGTCCCCCGACTGAAGGTATTGCTTGCCGAGGATGTTGACGAAGGACGGGTCGCCGGAGCCCGGCAGGGGGCTGTAGACGATCCAAGAGCGGGGCAGGGACGTATTGAGGGTGATATAGAACGAGGCGTGGGAGGACAGGACCTCGGCCTTGGCGGCGTCGAGGAGCGCGACGTTGGCCGTGTAGTAGTCGGGAGGGAGGTTGGCCAGTGGAAATTCCTCAAGGACCCGCATCGGGTCCGGCGCGCCCGCCAGGCTCTTGGTCGCCGCGGCCACGACCTGGCCGTTCCGGACGAGCGTGATGGCCAGGCTGCCCCTGGCCTTCAGCTCCTCGGTGAGGCCGCCGAGCTCGCAGAACAGGGTCATGGTGTCCTGGACGGTGAAATCGTTCCGCGGCGAGGCGACGATCTGGGTCTCCCCGACCGTGAAGGGCTTGACCTGGCCGGCGAAGGCCGGGTTGCGGACGACCCGGTACGCCAGGATCGGCGCGCTCAACGTCAGGCTTCCGGCGGGCGGGATCTTCAGGTCGGCTTCGACGGAGGAGAACTCCTTGGAGGCCGTGTTCTTCCAGAGGAGGCTGATCTTGTAATCGCCGTCGATGATCGGGAAGACGTCCTGGTAGGACACTTGCCGTTGGTTGATCTTGGAGAACTGGTCGGCGTCGAGCTCGATCGGGACCCGGCGGTCGAACTGATAGATCGTCCTGCCGGCGGCGTCGGAGACGATGCCGTTGACGTCGAAGACCGTCCGGTAGATCCCTTCCATGCGCTCGATGCTCAGGCGGGCCGGCTCGATGAGGAAGTGGACGAAGGCCCGGCCGGCCGAGTCCCGCGTGATCTGGACGAGGGCGTCGCTCTCGATATAGTTGGCCGTGTACTCGACCTCGACGATGTCCTTGTACCGGAGGAGCTTCTCCGCATAGGCGTCCTTGACGCTGTCGTAGCCCATCTTGGGGATCTTCGAAAAGATGAGGACGTCGGAGGCCGGGGTGGGGTTCATGCCCAGAACGTAGTCGCCCGGGATGAGGGACATCGAGAGCTCGGCCAGCTGCGGGGCGATCTGCCTCAGCTCCCCCCAGGCCTGGAGGTAGTTCGTCATGTCGCCGTTGTAGAACGGCATGAGCTTTTGGGGGCCGTCCCGAACGGGGGAATACAGGATGTAATCGCCGGCCGCGTCCTTCTTGAAGAAGACGACGTTGAACGTGCTCGGCATCCCGGAGCCCATGAGCCCGGAATAGAACCAGACGATCATCGGATAGACGTTGCTTTCGTTCTCGTAGCGCTCGATCGTCTTGGGCTCGCCCAGGGTGATGTAGATCCGGCCCATGTCGGACCGCCAGCCGCCGGCCTTCAGGCCGCGGCCGAAATTCTTGTTGGCGTATTCGATGCGGCGATAGTGCTCGTCCTTGAACTTGTTCTCGGGCGTGTTCGGGTCGTCGTCCCGGGCCTTCCAGAAAGCCGTGATGAACATCTCGCGCTCCCGGTCGTTGCCGAGCTGGAGAAAGACCGCCTTCTCCTTGGGCGAGATGATATAGCCGACCTCTTCTTCGAGCCAGGCGCGAAAGCGCGGCGAGAGGTCCTTGACCGACACCTTCTGGGACGCCGCGGGCAGGGCGGCGAGCATCAGGGCGCCGACGAGGATGGCGAGGAGCTTCGGTCTCATAAGGGGTCCTTTCAGGCTCGAGGAGCGACACTTCAGTTTACCGCGTCCGCGGCCCTTTTTCAAGGCGACGCCGCGGCGCACGGGGGCCGCGCGGCCGGCGTGAAAGCGCTTGCAATCGCCCTTCTCTTTACCTAAACTGAGTATTCCGTCATGAAGTTTCTCGCCGACCTTCACATACATTCGAAATACTCGCGGGCCACGTCGAAGGACATGGTCCTCGACACCCTCGCTCCCTGGGCCAAGGTCAAGGGCATCTCGCTCCTCGCCACCGGGGATTTCACCCATCCCGAATGGCTGTTCCTGATGAAGGAGAAGCTCGAGCCGATGGGCAACGGCTTCCTCCGGCTCAAGAACGGGACGACGCCGCTCGACGCGCCGCCCTTCAAAGGGCTGCCGGTCCTGGGGCGTCCGGTCGCCTTCATCCTCTCCTCGGAGCTGAGCTTCATCTATTCGAAGGGCGGCAAGGTCCGCAAGGTCCACGTCATGCTCCTGGCGCCCGACTTCGAATCCGTCGAGCGGGTCAACAGCCGCCTGCAGGCCGTCGGCAATCTCGTTTCGGACGGCCGGCCCATCCTGGGCCTCGACGTGCGGCTCTTCTGCCGGATGGTCGCCGATGCCGCGCCGAGGGCCGTTGTCATCCCCTCCCACATCTGGACGCCGTGGTTCTCGCTGTTCGGGGCCAACTCCGGCTTCGACGCGATCGAGGAGTGCTTCGAGGAGATGACGCCGTCGATCTTCGCCCTGGAGACGGGCCTTTCTTCCGACCCGCCGATGAACTGGCGGCTGTCGGCCCTGGACCGCTTCGCCCTCGTCTCCAATTCGGACGCCCACTCGCCCTCGAAGATCGGGCGCGAGGCCAACGCTTTCGACGCCGATTTCAGCTTCCGCGGCCTCACCGACGCCCTGCGGACGAACGACCCGGCCAAGTTCCTCTACACCGTCGAGTTCTTTCCCGAGGAAGGCAAGTATCATTACGACGGGCACCGCAAGTGCGGGGTCGTGAGCGCCCCGCGCGAAAGCCTCAGGACGGGCGATCTCTGCCCCAAGTGCGGCAAAAAGCTGACCATCGGCGTCCTCCACCGGGTCGAGGAGCTGGCCGACCGGGAGGCCGGCGGCGGACGGCCGGGCCGCATTCCCTACAAGAATCTCATCCCGCTCAACGAGGTCATCGCCGAGGCGGTGGGCAAGACGCCGGAATGCCAGGGCGTCTGGGACCTCTATTTCCGTTTCATCCGCGAGTTCGGGGACGAGCACGCCATCCTGGCCGAGGTCCCCACGGCCGAGCTCGCCCGCATCGCGCCGGAGAAGGTCGCCGAAGCGATCGACCGGATGCGCAAGGGCCTGGTCTCGATCGCCCCCGGACACGACGGCGAGTACGGCCAGATCCGCATCTTCGGCGACGGCCCTCAGGCCGACGCCTGCTCCCCCCAGCTGTCGCTCTTCTGATCCCGCAGCGACCGAAGACGATCCCGGAGGCCGCATTTGACAACCCCCTCTCCCGAACCTATATTAGAGTCGGTACGAACCGGCCATGGAAATCGAAATGAAGGTCAAGGGTCTCGTCGTGGACCCGATCTCCAAGATGCCGATCGTGGTCCTCGAGAACCCCCGCAACGAGCAGATCCTGCCCATATGGATCGGCGTTTTCGAGGCCAACGCCATCGCCCTGACCATCGAGAACGTCCCTACCCCCCGGCCCATGACCCACGACCTCCTCAAGAGCTTCCTCGAAAAGCTCGGGATCGCCATCGAGAAGATCGTCGTCAACGACGTCCGCAATAACACCTTCTTCGCGCTCATCCACTGCCGCCGGGCGGAGGAGGCGATCATCATCGACTCCCGCCCTTCCGACGCCATCGCGTTAGCCCTGCGGATGAGCTCCCCGATCTATGTCGAAGACGAGGTCGTCAAGAAGGCGAACGGCCTCAAGTTCGACGAAAAAGTCGAATCGTCCGAAAAGCTGCGGAAGTGGCTCGAGACGCTGCAGCCGGAGGATTTCGGCAAGTATAAGATGTAGATCAGGGACATGACCCACTTCTCTTGAAATGGGATCGTGTCCCGTGAATCTATCTATGTCCGCAGCCTGAGCAGCCCCGCGAACCCCGCCAGCCCGAAGAGAATGCTGGCTCCCCACGCCCCGAGGAAAGGCGTCAGCACGCCCGCGGCGCCGAGGCTGCGGAAGACGGCGAACGTTCCCCAATAGGCCATGGCGATGACCACGCTGAGACCGACGCCGACGAGGGTCCCCTTGCGACCCATCCGGAAGCCGAAGGGGACGGCCAGCAGGGCCATGACGAGGCTGACGAAGGGAAGGGAGATCTTCTGGGCCAGGTCGGCCCGGAGCCGGACGGCGGGAAAACCCATGCCCCGAACCTCCGCCGTATAGCGGCGCAGCTCGCCGAGAGTCATCCGGGGCGGCTCTTTCAAGGGCGCGCGGAACGCCTTCTTGTCGCCGGACGCATCGATCCGGCCGTTCGCCGTGCGGACGAAGGGCGGGCCCGATGACGCAGCGTAATCCCTGGTCCAGCCGTCGATGGTCGCCAGGTCGTCCCCTTCGAACGAGGCCTTTGCGGCAAAGATCCGGCGGCTCAGGGCCCATCGTCCGGCGTCGATGTCGAAGACCGAAAGCCGGCTGAACGCCGAAGCGGCCGGGTCGAAATAGTCGTAGTGATAGATCCTGTCCCCGCTCCTGCCGAGGACCCAATGGCGGTTGAGGAAGCTGTAGCTTTGGGCCGGCATGTCGTGGAGCAGGCCCCAGGTCGATTCGGCCCGGGCGTTCGCGGCCGGCACGACCCTCTCCTGGACGAGGAAGGCCAGTCCGCACACGGCCGCCGCGAGGACGAGGATCGGAAGGACGGTCCGGTAGGCGCTGACGCCGCTGGCCTTCATGGCCGTGGCCTCGTTTGTCCGGGCCAGGAGCCCGAGCGCCAGGAGGGCGGCCGCCAGCACCGCCGCGGGCAGGAGGAACGCCAGGAATCCGGGTAGCCTGTACCAGACATAAACGGCCAGAAGCGCGACCGGCTTGCCGCGCTGGAGAACGTCGTTCAGTCCTTCGAAGAAGGTGACGAGGAGAGTCGCGGCGGCGAGCCCGGCGAGGACGAGTGCCAGGATGGCCAGGAATTTCCGTGAGACATATCGGTCGAGCAGGCCGGGGAAGCGAAGCGCGAGGACGCGTGGGCGCATCGGGGCGGAGGGCCCGGAGGCCGCGGCGGGCATCGAGGCCGCGGCCGGGCCGGGCGGCGCCTCCGGACCCCGGCTTCGCCTGCGAAACAAGGGAATCCCGCGCCGGAGCCTCGAGAACAACAACAGGCCCGCGACGGCCAGCACGAGGTTGGGCGCCCACATCCCGAGGAGAGCGGAGAGGCGCCCATCCATGGCCGCTTTCTCTCCGGCTGTGAGCAGGGCATAGTAAAGGAGGATGATGACCAGCCCGAGCGAAAACCCGCCCGTCCGCCCGGCGCGGCCGGTCATGAGCCCGAGCGGCAGGCCGAGGAGGGCGAACACGAGGCAGGCGGCGGGTAGGGCGATCTTCTTGTGGATCTCGATCCGGTGGGCGCGGATCTCGCGCGACTCCGGTTGTCCGGCGGGGCGGCCGGCTTCGAGACCGCCAAGGTCGCGGACGAGCTCGCCGATGTCCTTCTCCCGGACCCGTTTTCCGCTGGTGATGGCCGCGAAAAGGCTCTCGACGTCGATCTCCTCCTCCAGGCGCTCGAAGGCGGTCAGCGTGTCCTCCCCCGGCGCGGCGAGCGCCCCGGAGTAGACGCGGCCGTCGGTGAGTTCGAGGACGGCCCGGCGCTCATCGGGAAAGAGACGGACCGTTCCCGTGCGGGCCATCACGATCCGGGGATTCAGGGGGTCCTTGCCCATGTAGGCGAAGACGTCGTGCCAAACCTTGTCCCGGCCGACGTCCCTCACCAGGAAGACCATGTCGGGCAGGGTCTGGTTGAATTCGAGCGGCTCGACCTTGAGCCGGACACGGGCCAGGACCGAATCGGTCATGGTCCGGACCCAGGCATGATTGGCCCGAGGCGCGAAGAAGAGGGCCAGCGGCAGGGTCAGCAGGAAGCCCGCGAGGCCGAAGAGGACGAGGGGGCGGGCCAGTCGGCGCGGCCCGACGCCGAGCGACCGGAAGGCGACGATCTCGGAGTCGGCGGAGAGGCGGGCGAGACCGCCCAGGGTGCCCATCAGCACGGCCATCGGCAGGGCGAAAACGAGGAGCGACGGGACGAGCAGCCCGAGAATGCGGAGCGCCTGGAGGAGCGGAACGCCCTTGTCGATGAAGAGCTCGGCGAGAAGAAGGACCTGGTTCATCAGGAGGACGAAGGTGACGAGGAGGAGCCCGACGAGGAAGGGCGGCACGACCTCGCGAAGGACGTACCGGTCGATAAGGCGCGGCATGATCTGCGACAGAATATATAAGAAATGCCGCGTTAAAGGAAGACGGGGTCAAACCTACTCATCGTCACTTTTTCGCACCCGGCCAGAGCACAGAGCCGACACAGGATGGAAAGTGACGATGAGTAGGTTTGACCCCATCCGAAAATCCGAAAAAAAAGCCCCGGGCGGGGGGCCGCCCGGGGCTGGCGATTCGTTACGCTGGGAACAGTCCCCTCGGGGAGAGTCCCTTAATACATGTCGCCGGGAGGGGTCGGATACCCGGGCTTCTTGTCCTCTTCGGGGAGCTCGGCGATCAGGCCTTCGGTGGTGAGCAGCAGGCCGGCGATCGAGGCCGCGTTCTGGAGCGCGATCCGGACGACCTTTGTCGGGTCGAGGATGCCACCCTTGATCATGTCCTCGTACTTCTCGGTCAGGGCGTTGAAGCCCATGTCCTGCTTCATCTCTTTGACCTTCTCGACGACCACGGAGCCTTCGAAGCCGGCGTTGATCGCGATCTGGCGCATGGGCTCTTCGATGGCCCTCTTGACGATATTGCCGCCGATCTGTTCGTCGCCGGCGAGCTCGAGCTTCTCGAGCGACTTCTGGGCGCGGATCAGGGCCACGCCGCCGCCGGGCACGATGCCCTCCTCGACGGCCGCCTTGGTGGCGTGCATGGCGTCCTCGACGCGGGCCTTCTTCTCCTTGAGCTCGGTCTCGGTGGCCGCGCCGACCTTGATGAGGGCGACGCCGCCGACCATCTTGGCCAGCCGCTCCTGGAGCTTCTCCCGGTCGTAGTCGGAGGTCGTATCCTCGATCTGGACGCGGATCTGCTTGATCCGGGCCTGGACGTCGCTCGGGCTTGCCCATGCCTTCGACGATGGTCGTGTTGTCCTTGTCGATGACGACCTTCTTGGCCTCGCCGAGCCAATCGGAGCCGACCTTTTCGAGCTTGACGCCGATCTCCTCGGTGATGACCTGGCCGCCCGTCAGGACGGCGATGTCCTCGAGCATGGCCTTGCGGCGGTCGCCGAAGCCGGGGGCCTTGACGGCGCAGCACTGGAAGGTGCCCTTGAGCTTGTTGACGACCAGGGTGGCCAGGGCTTCGCCCTCGACTTCCTCGGCCACGACGACGAGGGGACGGCCCATGCGGGCGACGTTCTCGAGGAGGGGCAGAAAGTCCTTGAGGTTGCTGATCTTCTTCTCGTGGAGAAGGATGAGGGGCTTCTCGAGCACGCACTCCATCCGCTCCGGGTCGGTCACGAAATAGGGCGACAGGTAGCCGCGGTCGAACTGCATGCCCTCGACCGTCTCCATCGTGGTCTCGAGGCCCTTGGCCTCCTCGACCGTGATGACGCCGTCCTTGCCGACCTTGTCCATGGCCTCGGCGATGATCTTGCCGATCGACACGTCGTTGTTGGCCGAGATGGCGCCGACCTGGGCGATCATCTCGCCGCTGACCTCGCGGCTCATCTTCTTGAGCTCGCCGATGACCGACTCGACGGCCTTGTCGATGCCCTTCTTGATGAGCATCGGGTTGGCGCCGGCCGTGACGTAGCGCAGGCCCTCGCCGTAAATGGCCTGGGCCAGGACCGTGGCGGTCGTCGTGCCGTCGCCCGCGACGTCGGACGTCTTGGACGCGACTTCCTTGACCAGCTGGGCGCCCATGTTCTCCCAGGGGTCCTTGAGCTCGACTTCCTTGGCGACGGTGACGCCGTCCTTGGTGCTCGTGGGGGATCCGAACTTCTTGTCAAGGACGATGTTCTTGCCGCGGGGGCCGAGCGTCGCCTTGACGACGTTGCTGAGGATGTTCACGCCCTTGAGCAGGGCATGACGTGCATCATCTCCGGAAAGAATCTGTTTGGCCATGAATGTCTCCTTACTTCTCGATGACGGCGAGGATCTCTTCCTCGCGGACGATGACGAGCTCGGCGCCGTCGATCGTCACTTCGGTGCCGCTGTACTTGCCGATGAGGACATGGTCGCCCTTCTTGACGGCGAGAGCGATGGTCTTCCCCTCATCCGTGACCCGCCCCTTGCCGGCCTCGATGATCTCGGCCTCCTGGGGCTTTTCCTTGGCCGAGTCCGGGATGATGATCCCGCCCCTCTTGACCTCTTGCTCCTCGAGTCTCTTGAGGAGCACTCTGTCATACAGAGGATGAACTTTCATTTAGACCTCCTGTGGGATACATGAAATTTAGCAGTCACATAATGTGAGTGCTAATAATACAAAAAAGGGGGGCACTTGTCAAGAGGCCGGGCGCATAATTATTAGCAGTCTAACATGTTGACTGCTAATATTTCTTCTTGATCTTGAGGACCTTGGCCCGATTGTGGAGGGTATTCCGGTGGATGCCCAGGGTCTGAGCCATCTTGGTCCTGTTCCCTTCGTGTTTCCTGGCCGCCTGCTCGTAGAAGATCTTCTCGAATTCGCGGAGGGCGTCCTTGACATTGATCTCCTTGTCGATCATGTCCTTGACGATCAGCTCCATGCGCTGATGGAAATTGAGGTCGCTAGATTTCTTGTCCATGTTTCCCTCCGCTCTCGCGGATGCGCTTGTACGATTCGTTGAACCGGGCCCGGAGGTCCCGGGGGATCATGTTGATCGCAGCGCGGGTGATGCTGAGGCAGGGCGGGGCGATGACAGAGGTCTCCAGGGCCGGCTTGGCGACCTCGAACGCGACCAACGCGAAGACGAGGATGCCGCAGATGAGGACGGCCTTGAGGAAACCGAACAGGGCGCCGAAGAGCCTGTTGACGAGGGCCAGCGGGCCGATCATGGCCCTGGTGAGAAGATGCCCGAGGATGCCCCCGGCGATGAGGACGACGACGAAGATGAGAATGAAGCCCAGGAAGTTGCTTAGCAGCTGGTTCTTGACGAACGTCTGGAAGACCGCGGCCGTCTGCTCGTAATAGAGGCAGGCCAGGATGAGGCCGGCGACGACCGCCGCCAGGCCGATGACCTGTTTGATGAAGCCTTTGAAGATGCCGACGATCGCGGTCACGACCATGATGGTCAGCAGGACATAGTCGAGCCAATTCATGCCGCGCCTCCCCTCCTCGCCCGCAGCGCCTCGACCATGCCGTAATCCCCGTGCGGCAGAGCCCCGAAGGCGACGTGCGGCTTGATCCGGCCGTGAAAGTCGGAGCCGGCCGTGGCCACGAGGCCGAGATCGGCGGTCAGGTCCCTGTAAAAGGCCGTCTGCTCGGGCGTGTGGTAGAACGTGTAGACCTCCATCCCGATGAGGCCGTGGTCCTTGAGCTCGCGGGCGTCGGCGGCCGTCGTCCGCTGGAAATAGGCGCCGGGGTGGGAAAGGACCGGCGCGCCCCCGGTCGCCGGGGCGGCGGCAAGGACGTCGAGAAGAGCGATGAACTTCTTGGGGACGTAGGCCGGCTTCCCTTCGGCGAAATAATCGCCGTAGAACATGTAAGGGGCGTAGGCCCGGTTCTCGGGCCGATAATAGAGCTCGAGGGCGGGGTTCCGCTCGTTCTCAGGATTCTCGAGGAGGACCTGGGCGATCTTGACCCCCAGCGGCGGCGCGTCCTTGGACTTCTCGCGGACCTCATCCATCGTCAGGGCGAAACCGAGGGACCGGACCCTGTCGATGCGGTCGCTCGTCTCGTTCATCCGGCAGACCGTCTGCCCGGCGATGATCTCCGCCAGGGCCGGGCTCGTCCAGTCGACCAGCGGCAGGAGGAGATGGAATTCGCGCCCGCTGAAGAGCGTCGTCAGCTCGATGCCGGGAATGACCTCGACGCCGGCCTCGCGCCCCAGCTCGACGGCGTCCGGATAGGCCGCCACCGTGTCGTGGTCGGCGATCGAAATGGCGCGCATCCCGTGATCCCTGGCGAAACCGACCAGCTGGGCCGGTGAATAATCCCCGTCGCTGCTCCTGTTCGAGTGGACGTGGAAATCGACCCGTCCGCTCATGCGATATCGTCGAGGCCGGTCAGGACCTTATAGATTTCCAGGTACTTCTGGGAGGTCTTGGCGACGATCTCCGCGGGGAGCTCCGGCGGAGGCGTGTTCTTGTCCCAGGCCGTCGTCTCGAGGTAATCGCGGACGAACTGCTTGTCGAGGCTCGGTTGCGACCGGCCGGGCTCGTAGAGGGACAGGGGCCAGAAGCGCGAGGAATCGGGGGTGAAGATCTCGTCGATGAGCACGAGATCGTCGCCGTCGAGGCCGAACTCGAACTTCGTGTCGGCGATGATGACGCCCTTGGAGACGGCGTAGAGCGCGGCTTTCTGGTAGAGCTCGAGGCTGGCCTTGCGGATCTTCCCGGCCAGCTCCGCGCCGATCTCCTTCTCGACGTCCTTGAAGGAGATGTTGACGTCATGCCCCTTCTCGGCCTTGGTCGAGGGGGTGAAGATGGGCTCGGCGAGCTGGTCGGATTCCTTGAGGCCCTTGGGGATCCTGATGCCGCAGATCTTCCCGGTCGTCTTGTATTCCTTCCAGCCGGAGCCGGCGAGATAGCCGCGGACGACGCACTCGACGGGGATGACCTTGGTGCGCTTGACGAGCATGGAGCGCTTGGCCAGGATCCCGGCGAAGGGGGCCAGGACAGGCGGGAAGTCCTTGATCTCGGTCGACAGGAGATGGTTCGGGAGGACCAGGCCGACGAAATCGAACCAGAATCTCGAAAGTTGGGTCAGGACCTTGCCCTTATAGGGGATGAGCGAGGGCAGGATCCAGTCGAAGGCGGAAATGCGGTCCGTGGCCACGATGAGGAGCTTGTCGCCCACCTCGAAGACGTTGCGGACCTTGCCCTTGCGGAAAAGAGGCAGACCGGGAAGCTCGATGTCGCCGATAGGACGTTCCATAACCTTCTCTCCTTTTAGAACCCGACAAGGATAGCCAAACGGATTCCAAAAAGCAAATGTCAAGACCGCTCGATGAGTTCCCGTTTGAACTCCATTTGGGGTCCACGATCGGCCACGGAGGGACCTCGGGGGTCATCTCCGTTCGCTGCGGCGATTTGAAGACGCCTTCCCGCTCCTGAGCCGAGTTAAAGACGTCGCGTCTCCCTCGCGCTGAAGGCTAAATCGCCGCTTTATGCTCACTCCGACGACACCCCTCGGCCCCTTCTTCTGCGGCCCTACCGATCATTCCCCCCTGCTAGCCGGCCTTGCGAACGGGATTGGCCGGCCGCAAATGCCCCGTTGCTTTTATAAATCCTAGGAGGAGGGAAGGAGGCCGATGAAGTTATGCATCCGGCGGGGGTCGGCGGCATGGCGGCGGAAGGACAGGAGGCGGGGCTCACAATGCGTGCAGACCGGGCCGGGGTTGAAGATTTTGGCTTTCTTGAAGCCCAGTTCCCTGAGGAGCCAGGCGTTCGCGGCGCGCAGGTCGAGGAGATACTTCCCTTTGAGGTTGGGCACCTGGATCGCGGGGAGGTTTCCTCGCTCCACGAATACGCCTGCCGGAAAGCCCGCCCGTAGATAGGCGTCCCGGACTTCCGGCCCGACCTCATAACAGGCCGGGCCAATACACGGGCCGAGGGCGGCCAGCATCCCCTCCGGCGCCGAGCCGTAGGCGTCGCCCATGGCTTGGACTGTCTTCTCTAGGATCCGCCTCTCCGTGCCGCGCCAGCCGCAGTGGACGGCGGCCACGGCCCTATTCTCCTCGTCGACGAGGAGGACCGGCAGGCAGTCGGCCGTGCGGATGACGAGAAGGAGCCCGGGGATGCCGGTCATCAAGGCGTCGCCCTCGAGGTTCTTTCCGGGGTCCGCGTTGAGCCGGTGGACGATGTCCGTATGGAGCTGATGCATGATGACCGGCCGCATGCCCCGAGCTTGGGCGAAGCCCAGAAAGTCGGCCTCGCTCCACCGGGCATCGCCGAAGCCATGGACGAGCCCGGGAACGGCGGCAAAGCGGGGAACGGTGAGGTAAGGGCACCTGCTTTCGGTCACGGCCTCTCTTTTACCAGAAAGCCCGGGCCCGCTCAAGGCGCTCCGCCCGGATCGGGGACACTTACCAAAGGGACATGTCCCCTTATCGGGCGCCGCCTGCGCCCGCTTGTCATTTGAGGCGGCTCTTCGTATGATGGGTCCAACATGCCAGTCAAGGAAAGAGCCATGCCCGTTCTCGCCATCGCAGGCCTCCCCATCGTGTTCGTCCTCCTGGCGGGAGTCGCGACGCTCGCCGCCGGATCCGCCGGCCGGACCTCGGAAGACAGGCCCCGGGCCCGGGAATTCGGGCTCGTCGTCGGCGTCCTCCCGACCGGGCCGCTCAACTCCATCACCGACGTCCCCGGGGTCAAGGTCGGCCAAGTCACGCTCATCGAAGGGAAGGACGTCCGGACGGGCGTCACCGCCGTCGTCCCCCACGGCGGCAACATCTTCCAGGACAAGGTCCCGGCCGGGATCTCGGTCGGAAACGGCTACGGCAAGCTGGCCGGGGTGACCCAGGTCGAGGAGCTGGGCACGATCGAAACGCCCATCGTCCTGACCAACACTCTGAGCGTCCCCACAGCCACCGACGCCGTCATCGACTGGACTCTCGGCCTCCCCGGAAATGAGAAGGTCGCGTCGGTCAACCCGGTCGTCGGAGAGACGAACGACGGCTGGCTCAGCGACATCCGGGGCCGCCATATCACCAAGGCCCACGTTCTCGAGGCCATCCGGACCGCCTCCGGCGGACCTGTCGCCGAGGGCGTGGTCGGGGCGGGCACGGGCACGACCTGCTTCGACTACAAGGGCGGCATCGGCACCGCCTCGCGCCGTCTCCCCGCGGGCCGGGGCGGCTACACGGTGGGCGTCCTCGTCCAGACGAACTTCGGCGGCGTCCTGACCATCCGGGGCGTGCCCTTCGACGAGAAGGAGGCCGGCGTCGCCCCGCCGGCCGGAGCGAACCCCTCCGGGGACGGCTCCTGCATGATCGTCGTGGCCACCGACGCTCCGCTCGATGCCCGCAACCTCGAACGCCTGGCCAAGCGCGCCCTCCTCGGCATCGCCCGCACGGGGGGATACTACTCGAACGGCAGCGGCGATTACGCCATCGCCTTCTCGACCGCCGAAAGCGTCCGTGTATCGCATCGGTCGGCGTCTCCGACACGCACGGTCACGGTGCTCCGGGACGACGCCGTCTCGCCGCTCTTCCAGGCCGCCGCCGAAGCCTCCGAAGAGGCCATCCTCAATTCCCTGTTCAAAGCCGTCAGGACCGAGGGCAAGGACGGGCACGTGGCCGAGTCCCTCCCGCTCGACCGGATCAAGGCCCTGCTCAAATGAGCAAGAAGAAGCTCAAGACGATCGGGGTCCTCGGCGGGATGGGACCGGAGGCCGGGGCCGCTTTTTTCGAATGCATCGTCCACGAGACCGCGGCCGGCCGGGACCAGGACCATCCCCCGGTCATCCTCTATAGCCTGCCCCAGGTCCCCGACAGGACCATGGCCATTCTTCACGGCGGGCCGAGCCCGGTCCCGGCCCTGCGGCGCGGACTTCGAGCTCTCTCCCGGGCGGGGGCCGATTTCGCGGTCGTCTCGTGCATCTCGGCCCATTACTTCTACCCGCGGATCGCCCCGACCTCGCCCATCCCTGTTCTCAGCCTCATCGACGAGACGCTGACCGCCATCGGAAAGATGCGGCCCGTGCCCAAGACGATAGGGCTCCTCGCGACGACAGGGACCGTCCGTTCAGGCATCATCGCCAGGGCCTTCGAGGCCGCCGGGATTACCGTCCTCACTCCCTCGGCCCGTGACCAGAAGCGGGTCATGACCGCGATCTACGGGAAAAAGGGCGTCAAGGCTGGCTTCACCGAGGACCCGCCCCGGGCGATACTCCTCGAAATCGCCGCGGACCTTATCAGCCGGGGCGCCCAGGCGGTCATGGCGGGCTGCACCGAGGTCCCCCTGGCCCTCAGGGCCGTCGACCTCCCCGTTCCCCTTATCGAGCCCATGACCATCGGGGCCCGGGCGGCCATCCGGCGCGCCGGCGCCCGCCCCAAGCCCTGAAAATGGGGACGCTTCTATTTTTTCGGTTAATTAATTAATTTTAAAAATAGAAACGTCCCCATTTTCCCGTCCCGAGGGTCCTTGACTTTGGGGGGGTTATCCGGTATAACTCGGCGGTACTTTTCCCCAGTGAGGAGGTGAAAGTTCTTGGCTTTTGTACAGCTTGACGAAGGTGAAAATCTCGAATCCGCGCTGCGCCGGTTCAAGAGGAAAGTTCAGCAGGAAGCGATCATCAAGGAGATCAAGAAGCACTCGGTCTACTTCAAGCCCGGCGAGAAGAAGCGCATGAAGCAGGCCCAGGCGCGGAAGCGAATGAGACGGCGCATCAAGAGAGAGCGCGACGTCGAGTACTGAGAACTTTCTGAACTCCTCGCCCATCCAACGTCCCGACCGACAACGCCACTGAATTAAAGGCCGGGCCCATCGCGTGAGAGGGGGAGCCACGGCGACTCAGAAACCCGCTTGGCTGAAGGTCCGACTCCCGTCCCACGGAGAATTCTTCCGTGTCGCGGAGATCGTCAGGGCCGGACGCCTGAACACGATCTGCTCGAGCGCCCGCTGTCCGAACATCGGCGAGTGCTGGGAGCGCAAAACGGCGACCTTCCTCGTCCTCGGGGACACCTGCACCCGGAACTGCGGCTTCTGCGCCGTGGCCAAGGGGACGCCCCTCCCCCTCGACCCTGATGAGCCCGCCCGGGTCGCCGAGGCGGTGGCCTCGCTCGGCCTCGCTTACGCCGTGATCACCTCGGTCACGCGCGACGATCTCCCCGACGGCGGGGCGGCCCATTTCGCGGCCGTCATCCGGGCCATCCGGGAGACAAGCCCCGGGACGCGGGTCGAGGCCCTCATCCCGGACTTCGGCGGTGACGCGGCGGCGCTCGACACGGTCCTCGCCGCGCGGCCGGACGTTCTCAATCACAATCTCGAAACGACCGAATCCCTCTATCCGGCCATCCACCGCCCCCGGGAGAACTACCGCCGCTCGCTGGGGGTCCTGGCCGCGGCGAAAGGGCGCGGCGCCCTGACCAAATCGGGCCTGATGATCGGCCTTGGCGAGAGCGAGGCCGATATCCTTCGGACTCTCGCCGACCTGCGCCGGGCCGGATGCGACCTCCTGACCATCGGCCAGTATCTCCAGCCGACGGCCGCCCACCCCACCGTGACAAAATACTACACGCCGGAGGAGTTCGAGGCCTTCGCGGCGGCCGCCCGCCGCCTGGGATTCCTGGAGGCCGTCTCCGGGCCGCTCGTCCGGAGCTCCTACCAAGCCGGCCGGCTTTACGAGGCGGTCCGGAACAAGGACGAAGGAACATGCGCTACCTGATCTTTACGGACATCCACGGCAACATGGAGGCCTTCCAGGCCGTCCTGAAGGCCATCCAGAAGAAGAAGATCGACCATTACATCTTTCTCGGCGACCTCGTCGGCTACGGGGCCTCTCCGAACGAGGTCATCCAGAGGATCCTGACGCTCAAGCCCCTGTCCATCATCCGCGGCAACCACGACAAGGCCGTCTCCGGTCTCGACTCCGTCCAGACCTTCAACCCCATCGCCGCGTCGGCCATCTTCTGGACGAAGAAGACGATCGCCCGGAAGCACCTCGATTTCCTGGTCCGGCTGAAGCAGAGCCCCGAGGTCGTCCAGGATTCGATCACCATTTGCCACGGCGCGCCGTTCGACGAGGACTATTACATCTTCGGCGAGTTCGACGCGGCCGAGGCTTTCTCCTACATCCAGACGCCGGTCTGCTTCTTCGGCCACACCCATTTCCCCTTCGTCTACACCGACAAGGACGGCAACGTCGAGGGCACGTTCCTCGAGGGAAATTCGAACGAGGTCCGGCTGGAGAAGGGCGTGCGCTACCTCATCAATCCCGGCTCCGTCGGGCAGCCTCGCGACCGCAATCCCCGGGCCGCCTTCGCCATCTACGACTCGGACGCCCGGACGATCAAGTTCAGCCGCGTCGAGTACGACATCGAAGAGGCCAAGCGCAAGATCATCGACGAGAAGCTGCCGCCGGCCCTGGCCGAGCGCCTCAGCCTGGGGATCTAAATCGGGGACACAATACCATTTCCCCATTTAATAATTGGGGAAATGGTATTGTGTCCCCGATTTCTTTCTATTCCCGCGGGCGGAAGAGCCGGTCGCCGAGCGTCTCGCCGAGGAAGAACTTGAACAGGAAGAAATAGAGGAAGACGAGCACGGCGTATAGCAGGAGCATGGACCCGGACATCGAGCCCAGGATGTCGAACAGGGTCATGCCCATGGAGTAGGCGGCCAGCCAGAGAGCGACGACCCAGAAGAGGCCGACGAAAAGGATGTCAAAAGCTTTGGACTTGATGAAGACGGAGAAGTTGAACGGCGGCCGCGGGCCCCTCTCCTGGCCTTCTTCGGCGGCCTCGATCTCCCGGCGGGCAACCCTCTCCTGGTCGGGTTCCCGGACGGGCATAAGGGGCTCGCGGACCTGCCGGACTTGGCCGGCGGGCAGGACGACCTCCTTGGGGGTTAGATCCTCTTCTTGCCCCGTCTCGTCGGTCTCTTCCTCCCCTTCTTCCGCGCCGATCTCCTCGCCCTCCTCCTCGCCTTCATCCGCTTCGGTCGCCGGCCGCTCGAAGGGAAGCGGGGCCTGGCTGACCTTTTCCGGAAGTCCCATCGTCGAGTCCGGAGCGCGCCGCCGCGGGAAGATCTCGACCTCTTCTTCGGTATCCGGAGCCGACGGCTCGCCGCCGCGGAGCTTCCGCGTTTCGACCGGTCCCGTGTCCTCCGGGAACACGGGCGCACCCTTCATCGTACTGGCCCAGGGCGGGAGCGTCCCCGTCGGCGGCTCGGGGGTTTTTGCCGGGGCGGGCTCGGGGGCCGCCGGCGGCGTCGGGGCCTTCTTCTCGGCCATGACCTCGAGGAACTTGTCGACGTTCTCTTTGCTTAGATCGACCGTCTCGCCGAGGTCTTCGAGCTCGCGGGTATCGAATGTGACCGGCCGCAGTGCCGCCTCGCCGGCCGTCGCGGCCTCGTCCGGAGCCGGGATCGCCGAGATGTACTCAACCTCGGGCTCCTCTTTTGGCTCCTCGGGCGCGGCGACCGCGGCGTAATCCTTGGTCCCGTCCTTCTTGACGGGTTCTTCTTCGCTCTCCTCTTCGAGCTCGTCGGCTAGCTCCTCTTCCTCGGCTTCCTCGTCCTCATCGTCTTCGTCTTTATCTTCCTCGTCGTCTTCCTTCGGGGCTTCCGGTTCCGGCTTCTTCGTTCCGGCCTTTCCGGAGTCGTCGAGCGATTTCGAAGGCTCGTCGACAAGGATGACCTCTTCGGTGGCGCCGCTTCCGGTCTTCTCCTCCGGGATCTCTTCGTCCACGAGCTCTTCGAGGTTCATCTCTTCGGTTTCCTCGGGGATCTCCTCTTCGAGATCTTGGTCGATCTCGCTGTCGAGGTCCTTGGCCGCCGCGGGACGCTTCTCGCCCTCGGGCTCGTCGATGGTGTAGTCCTTTTCCTCGACCTCCGCGTCGATGATCTTCTCGCCCGGGATCTCCTCTTCGACCTGCTCGTCCTCGGTGAAAAGGAGCTGCGTGCCGCAGTTGTTGCAGTACTTGTCGTTCTCGTCGGTGATGGCGTGACAATAGGGGCAGCGGGTGATGGCCATTGGCTTTATTATCATAGGGAAAAGGGGCGATGTCAATTGAAATGCAGGGTCCGTTCCCGTAGACTAACGGCCGGAGGAAGCCATGCCGCAGATGTCGTTCAGGAGCGCTTTGATCACCGGCGCCTCGGCCGGTTTGGGGGCGGAGTACGCCCGTCAGCTGGCCGCGGCCGGGACCGGACTCCTCCTCGTCGCACGGCGCTTGGACCGTCTCGAGGAGTTGGCCCGGGACCTCCGAGCCCGGCACGGTGTGACGGTCGACGTCTTCCCGGCCGACCTGTCGACTCCCGATGGGGTGGCCGCCGTCGAGTCACGCATTTCCGCAAGCCCGACCCTCGATCTCCTCGTCAACAATGCCGGATTCGGCGGCCGGGCGGGCTTCGTCAAGGGCGGAACGGCCGATCACCTGGACATGGTCAGGGTCCACGTCGAAGCGACGGTGCGGCTGGCCAAGGCGGCCCTGCCTGGCATGATCGATCGAGGCCATGGGGCCGTCATCAACATCGCCTCCGTCGCCGCCTTCTCGCCCTTCTCGGGAGCTATGTACAGCGGCACGAAATCGTTCCTGGTGATGTTCTCGCAGAACCTCGGCGCCGAGCTGCGGTCCAAGGGCATCGCCGTCCAGGCCCTCTGCCCCGGCATGACCCACACAGAATTCCACCAGGTCGCGGGGATCGACAAATCGGTCGTCCCAAAGCCCTTCTGGATGACGGCCGAGGCCGTTGTCCGCATCTCCCTGCGCCGTCTCGGGCACGGCTTCATCTGCGTCCCCGGCTGGGAGAACAAGGTCGTCTCCTTTCTGATGCGCTGCCCGCTGACGGCCGGCATCGTCCGCGCGGTCGGCCGCAGCGGGGCCATTCAGAAAAGGGCCGGCGGAAATTGACATCCCCCCTGATTCGGCTAGAATGAGGGCCGTGGGCGATTAACTCAGTAAGCGCCTTTATCGGCTTCCCCGAGAAACGAAGGTGACAAAGCCGGGGAATGCTTCAAGAAATATCTTGAGTTGGGCGGCGATAAAAACAAGGTTACCGCCCTTTCAAAGAAGAGCGGCGATTAGCGGCTCGCCTTCAGGATCTCGTGGAGCTCGAAGATCACTCAGGATCCTCGGGCCCTTTTTTCCACCGCCGCCCATATCTCTTCAAGACCGAGCTTCCGGACCCAAGCCTCGATATAAGCAAGATCGATGACGTCCGCCGAGATCTTGAGGATGCCCGCGATATCGCGGAGGTGTTTGTCGGAACGCCCCTGCCGATAGAAGTCCAGCTTCTTCAGGATCACGTCCTCCGGCGAGGCGAAATCGACCTCGGTGTCTTCGATGGGCTTGAGCCGCCGGGCCCGCCGGAAGCGGCTCTGGTCGAACTCGTCGCCTTGGGTGATCATGATATCGATCTTCAGACCTGAGCCGGGATGGATGATGTTGAATTGGGACCTGGTTCGGACAGCCCGCCTGGCGGACTCCTCGTCGAAATAGAACTCATCCGCCGGATAACAGCTCTTGAGCCCAGGCGATGTTGTCTTCCTCGAGATCGGCCACGATATCGATATCGTTCGTCAGCCTCGGCTCGCCGTAGGCGATGGCGGCGACGGCGCCCGTCACGAAATAGCGGATGCCGTGCTTGTCAAAACACCTTGCGGCGTGTCTCAGCAGCTCATCCTGTTCCATGAGACATCCTTCTTCGCGGCTTCCGCCTTGACGGTGCGGTCGTCCCAATCGGGATGCTGGGACCTGAGGAGCCTTTCGAGCATATTCTTGGTGGAGGTCCACAGTCCGAACGCGACGCGAAGGCGCTCGACGGGCGTCTTGCCCCTGAGAACGGCCGCCATCTCGTCGTCGACGATCTCGAGGTCCCGAGTCATCGGTCCGCATGGGTACTGGGCCTATATTCGCACAGGTGTCGAGGGCCGTCAATCCGCCCCTGAGATCAGATTGACAATCCTTTTCGAATCTGTAAAATACTGACTGACGGGCGATTAACTCAGCGGTAGAGTGCTACCTTCACACGGTAGAAGTCAGAGGTTCAAGTCCTCTATCGCCCACCACTTCCCATCACTAAGCTCGGCTTGCCGAGAGCGGCGTGGGGCCAACTTTGAACCGTCTCTGGCACTCGACCATCACGATCTTCTCCTGAATGCCTATTTTATCCCCTATGCTGGAAGCGGAAGGTTCATTTTCTCACAAATGGCAATGAACCTGGGGTCCCCGAACAATGTATCAAAATATCGCGCCGGTGTGGTGATATAGGTCATGAGCGGGTCGTGCATCTCGAACCCCTTCTCGACCCAATCTATGGCCTTATCGAGTTGATCCGCCACAAGGTACCTGAAGGCCATATCATGAAAACCGACGGGCTGGCTTTCAGCGTATTTCTCCAGACGCTCCACGATCCTTTCATACGCCGTGACGATCCCCGATTCGCGGTAGATCCTCTCGATGTCCTTATAAGCATCTTCCTCGAGGGGAAAGGGAAGAACATGCCGGACCGCTCGGAGGACTTTGTCGTACTGCTTCAATCTGTAGGCAGCGATCTCGATCATCTGATTGAGGTTGAAATTGTCTGGATCTTCGGCCAAGGCTTCTTCCGCGAGAGACAAGCTTGCCTGATATTTGCCAGCCTGCAACAGCGTTCCGATATTGAGTTGCTTCATCATGGGATTCAGCGGATCAAGGCTCAGCGCCAGCTCATTCTGGGCCAGCGCCTCCTCTTTCCTGTGCAGGATCAATAAGAGGTGCGCATAGAGTCCCCTCGAGAGGGCGTCGTTGGGGTTGATGGCCAGGGCCCTCAAGAACTCCTTTTCGCTCTTCTCCCAGTCCCAATCCACGAGATGCGCGATCATGGCGCTGAGATAATGGGCTTCGGCAAGATCCGGGTCCAAGGCCAGCGCCTTGTTCAGGTTCTCGATGATCTGGGGAGCGGCGACGGACGGCTGTTCGTACGCGTTTTGTTGCATCCACAGCCAGGCTTCCGCCAGACCGGCATAAAGAGGCGCCCAGTCCGGGTTTTTCGCGACGGCGCCGGTCAGGGATTCCAGGGCTTTGGTCATCACTTCCCTTCGCCCATCGATAATGTAAGAGCGGGCCTTCAGGTATTCGTCATAGACGGCGAGGTCCGCGACCGGCATCTTCTCGATGAGCTTTTTCTCTTCAGGGGATATGACCGCCCGGAGCTCCTCGGCTATGGATTTAGCGATCCTGATCTGGATGTTGAAGATATCCTCGACATCGGTGATCTTCTGCTGGAACGACTCCCCCCAGAGATGGGACTCGCGCTCGGCCATGATCAACTGGGCCCTCAAACGGAACGCGTTGCCGTATTTCTGACCGCTCCCCTCCACGATATAGTTCACGCCCAGCTCTTCGGCGATCTCACGGACGGACATCTTCCTTTCCCGATATTTTTCGACCGACGTGCGGGAGATGACCCTGAGCGCCTTGATCTTCTGGAGGCTGCCCAGTATCTCCTCCATCACCCCGTTGATGAAGTAGGTGTTCTCCTGGTCGGGGCTGTCGTTGATGAACGGAAGCACGGCGATAGACTTTTCGGGCTGGTCAGGCCGGGCCTTGGCTTTGAGGGGCCTGAGGCCTTCGGCGACCGCTGATAGGTCCTCCCGGAATTCCTCCATGCTCCGATAGCGGGAGGCCGGCTTCTTGGCCAGCGCCTGACCGACGATCTCTTCCACCCCCGGGGGGACGTCCGGCCGGGCCTTTTTGAGCGGGTCAGGTTCGGCGTGGACGATCTGATGGATAACCGCCTGATCGTGGTCGCCGCGGAACGGCAGCTTCCCGGCCAGCATCTCGTAGAGGACGACGCCCAGCGACCAGATATCCGTGTTCGGGTCAAGGTCCTTTCCCTGGGCCTGCTCGGGGGACATGTAGGCGACCGTGCCGATCGTCGTCTGGGTCCGGGTCAGCGACGAGCCGCCGCGGAGCTTGGCCAGTCCAAAGTCCATCACCTTAGCCTGGCCTTTGGCCGTGACCATGATGTTGGCGCTCTTGATGTCCCGGTGGATGATGCCCTTGTGGTGGGCCTCGCCCAGACCCGCGGCCACCTGGCCGACGATCTTGAGGGCCTCTTCGGCTTTCAGGAGGCCCCTCCGGAGCTTGTCCTTGAGCGTCTCTCCGTCCACGAACTCCATGGCGAGGTAGGGACGGCCCTCGTCCTCCCCGACCTCGTAGATGGTGCAGATATTCGGGTGGTTCAAGGCCGCTGCGGCCTGGGCCTCAATTAAGAAACGCTCCTTGAGATCGGGCGAATCCATGAGATGCGGGGGAAGGAACTTAAGCGCGACGTAACGCTTGAGCTTGATGTCCTCGGCCTTGTAGACGACGCCCATTCCCCCGGCCCCGACCTCCTCGACGATCCGGTACTTGCCGGCGATGAAATTGTCCTTTGAGATAACGGGAAGAAGTGTCACCAGGGTTTTCGTTAGGGAATCGGCTATCCGGGCATCTGCCGTGAGCGGCAGCCCGCATTTCCCGCAGAAATTCGTAGCGTCGGGATTGTCAAACTGGCATTTCGAGCATTTCATGATCAGCTCACCCTTGCCGGTGCCTGGATGGTATCACCGCTGGAATAGCTGGTCAACCACGAAACACGACCTCTCTTTTGTGTCCAAATTGTGTCCAAAAATGATCAGGAATATCAAAACATATCTAACAATATCGAACTCCATCGAAATCATAAAGCCCCCCAATAACGGGGTTCTTAGCCAATATCTACATTATTTTCTACACCTTAGCTCTTCCCGACGCTTCCTACACACGGTAGAAGTCAGAGGTTCAAGTCCTCTATCGCCCACCACTCCTCTTCCCGAAACACGGTCCACATGTCTCCCCCTTAATTACAGAAGGGGGTGGGGGGATTAATATTAAAAACAGAGTCTTGAGTCGCGTTTCGGAACTAGGAAAAACACCTTAGATAGGCGGTCCGCCAAGTCCCCCCCTTGATTGAACAAGGGGGTGGGGATTAACTCCAATGCCACGGGGTATCATTTACTTCCTGACGTGTCTCTACTAAGATAAATGAGGGCGAATGAGTATCTCTGTCATTGAAGAACCCGGGGACATCAAGATCTTCGGCTCGGGGTCTCCTGGAGGGAAGGGGGCCGGACTCATCCAAGTCAATAAGATCTCCATCCCCAGAGTCGCCAAGCTGAAAACCCGGATCATGGCGACATCCTTCTACGACGGCTTCCTGCGAAGCGGCAGGGTCCTGGAGGATGAGGCCCTTTCCGTCGTGGCCTCGATCCTCGAAGAATTCGGGACCGTGCCTCTGGGCGTCCGTTCTTCTGCCACGAACGAACCCGGCCGGGCGGCCGCCGTCGCCGGCTCCCTCCAGACCGGCGAGAATATTTCCTTCATGTTGCCCAATAATCACCCCGATCCCGCCGTGCGGCAGGCCCAGGCGGCCCGGGCGATCGAATGCATCTATCTCGATTTCCTGCAGAAACAAGGCGGCGTCGAGCCGGGAACAAATGGCCATCGTCATCAATCCCATCCCTGGTCTTTTCGACGATACGTTGGCGGGTCCGCTGTACTATCCCTACATTTCCGGAGTCGCGAATTCATTCTTCCCCTACGCCCTCAAGAACCAGGACCCGAAAGAAGGCTTCTCCCGCATCGCCTTCGGGCACGGCTACGCCACGGTGCTCGACGACTTCCCGGTGATCTCCATGGCGACCATCCGCAATCCCATCCCTCCGCAGCTCCTGAGGATCGGCAAAGGCCAGAAATACTTCTACGCCCTCGACATGACGAAAAATGCGACGCTCCAGGGTCAAGAGCTCGAGACGATGAAGAAGCTGCACGTCCGGTTCGCCAATTATCACAAGATCCGGCTGCTCGGACTCAAGAACGACCTGATCACCATCGAAGAGCTCATCCAGAACGATCACTTCGATTTCAGGACCGGCCTGATCGAGATCATGGAGACCATCGGATCCCATCTCACGTCCCAATTCCAGATCGAGTTCGTCTTCAACCTCGATTTTTCGAGGGAACCGAACGGGGGCGGGACTTTTCACATTGTCCAGCTCATTCCGCTGCCCAGCATAAGTCTCGACGCCATCCAGGTTCCCCGGGACATCCGGCACACCTACCTGAGCACGGGGAATACCCAGGGCCACGGCGTCATCAGGAACATCCGGTTCGCCGTCGTCGTCTCGCCGTTCGTTTATGGCAAGGCCCTGCGCGAGCTCGTGAGAAGCAGGATCGCCGCAGGTCAATCAGGACATGGGGAGCCGCAACGAGAAGTACATCCTGATCGTCCCGGGACGGCTGGGGAGCCGCAACGCCGATTGGGGGATCTTTGCCGAGTACAAGGACGTGGATCACGCCGCGGCGATCTTTGAGTACGGCGTGGACGTGGCCGGGCGGCCGGAACCGCTGCCGGAAGAAGACAGCATGACCGGGGGCATTTACGGCAGCCACTTTCTCTACATGATCCAGGGGGGCTACGACGAGGACCAGAAGAGGCTGCAGACGAGGATGTACGGAACCCAGGGCACCCATTTTCTCACCAACTTGATGGGCAACAACATTGTCTATGCCTACATTGCGCCGATACATGACGCCTTTGACCCATGGTTGTTTTCCCGGTCCGACGCCGACGCCATCCCCGCCGTTCTGGCCTTCCCCGGACCGGTGGCCGTCTATGCGGATTCCCTCAACCAGCGTTGCCAGGTCGTACTCGAAAATGATTAGCCGCGACGGACCTCGCGAATACGAATTCGTCCCCCGGATCATCAACCCAGTCAAGATAAGGCGGGCGCTCTTCCTCACAGGCGAGGCCGATCTCCGGCAATCCAAGCGGGTTCTTGAAGAGAATATGCCTTGGCTCAGGGTTGAGATCCTGTCCGATCCCCTGTCGGCGGCGCAGACGGCCTCCGAGGAGGCCGCGGTGTTCCTCTGCGACGACGCGGGACTGGCCGTCCTCGACGGCGACATGATACGCCGGCGGAATCCCGAGGCGGTGCTCGTTCTTCTCTCCTATCAGCCGTTCATCCAGTGCTCTCCCCCGCAGGTGGCCCGCCAGCGATTTCCCTACACGGCCAAGGCCGATCTTGTCTTCGCCGTCAACCAGAGCGATTTCCCTCCGCAGAGGATCATCCCTTCCGTGGTGAGAGCTGCCGAAGATCTCCTCAACATCCGGAAGTCCTCGCGGGCACGGCGCTTCATTTTCCACATCGTGGACGACGAGCCGCGCTGGTTTTCCCAGTTCCTTCCCGTGCTGTACGGGATCATCGGCCAGCGGGCCGACATCATGATCACCCGGACCTACGAGGAGACCCTTCATTTCATTTTCGGGGTCGACGATGAGTCGCGGATATCGCCCCACGACTTCCAGTCGCGCGGCAAGGGGGATGACATCGTTTGCCTCATCGCGGACATCTTTTTGCCCCGTGGCAGCGACCTCCAGAGCGCATCGGGCCGCGACCTGATCCACGTGATCAACAGATTTTATCCCCGCATCCCCCTCGTCATTGCGTCCAAGGCGCCGGAGGCCCGCGAGTTGAAAGACCTGGGTTTTATTCTGCCCAAGGGGGATCCGGACAGCCTCGAGCGGCTGAGAGACCACATTCTCAACCGGACGGGGCTGGGCGATTTCCTGATCTACGACAGGGCGCGGCAAGGAACTGCGCCGGGCCAAGAATATTCACGGCATCTGCCAGGTCCTTCTCGACGCTGAGCAAGACACGGACCAGGGCCGGGAGCTCCGCAAGATCCTGGAGATCTACGGGGACAATGACAGATTCTCGACTTGGCTCTATATGCACAGCTACCCTGAGCTGGGAAACCGGCTGCGTCCCGAGAGGCGCCACGGCCGGCGGCTCATAACCCACTTGAAAAGAAATCTTCAGGCTGAGATCGTCCGAATGGGACGGACGCCTCTCGTCCTCGGAGACAGGAAGATCTTCACCTTGGACCATCTGCACGCCGCCATCCTGGACTTGGACCCGGAAACGATCCAGCCTTATTCCGATAACGACATCGTCTCAGGCTGGCTGGATCGCCAGGGCTATCCGGAGCTGGCCGAGGAGCTGCGCCCTATCCACGGAAGCGGCATGGGGGTCAGACGTATAGTGACACAAGCCATCGAGAAATGGATCCGCCTTTATCAAGAGAGGGATCGGGGGCTTTAGCGGCTTCCCATGCGGGCTTCCGCTTCATTCGACTTGACTCCTCTCTGGCCTCGCCCTAGGCTATGACCGAAGGGACAAGAAATGGATCGTTCTCACGAATCCATCGCCGGGGGGCTATTCAAGATACTGGCGGCAGGCCTGATCGCGATGATCGGCGTCACGCCCGCCGGGCTTGTCCCTCAGGCGGCCCGCGCCCAGGTGCAGGATCGACAGGTCTCCCCGACCATCCCTTCGATATGACGTTTCCGTCGTTCTCAAGCTCATCCAAGTCTATGTGACGGATAAGAAGGGCCGGCCGGTGACCGACCTGGGCATAAATGAGTTTGTCGTGACGGACAACGGAAAGCCTATCGTCGTTACCGAATTCGAGAAGCACGCTTTTCAGCCGCGGGAAGGCGCGCGTGACGCCAAAGCCGTCGCGCCGGCGCCTGCGAGCACACCCGAACAGCCGGCGGTCCGCCGCCCGAACCGCCGGTTCTTCCTCTTCTTCGATTTCGCCTACAACAACCCTCGCGGGATGCTGAAGGCCAAGGCGGCCGCCCTCCATTTTCTGGACGACGACGTGAGCCCTGAGGACGAGATCGCCGTCCTCTCCTATTCCAGCATCAAAGGCATGGCGGTCCACGAGTATCTGACGACGGATCACGCGAAGATCCGCAAGGTCGTGGAAAGCATCGGCCTGAAGGACATGAGCGGCCGGGCGGACGATATCGAAGACTTGTACCAGCGCGTCGGCTCGGAGGCCCCCGGTGCGGCCGACGGAGGGATCCCCGAGGTTGAATCCAACGCTCTGCTCATGGCCTCCTGGATGGGGGCCATGAATTTCGTCTCGCGGCTGGCGGTGCTGGCCAAGGCCATGAGATTCATCCCCGGACAAAAGCAATTCATCCTCTTTTCTTCGGGAGTGCCAGGGATCCTGAGGCGGGACGGCGGCAGCGAGGCCCGAAACGTCGATCTGGAAGACCTCATGGAGGACATGCATCGCGATTTCGCCGCCTCCGGCTGCTCGATCTTCGCGTTCGATACCCGGCCCTCGGCCCTGGGAACTGCGCTCTTCGGCTATGACGAGAACACGCTCGAAAGCGGGCGGCGGTCGATCTTCGCTCCCGGCGCCGCGTCGCAAGACTCGACCAACATATTCCTCAGCGACAAGAGCACGGGCTACGGGTCGCTCCACAGCTTGGCCCGAGAAACCGGTGGGCGGTACTATTCGAACATCGACCTGTTCGAAAAGAACCTGGAGCAGGTGGAGACGACGACAGGGACGTACTATGTTCTCGGCTACTCCGTCGACGAGCGGGCTGACGGGGCCTTTCACGAGATCGACGTGAAGGTCAGACGAAAGGGCTGCCAGGTCCGGACCCAGGCCGGCTACTTCAGCCCCAAGCCCTACCGGGAGTACACGGAGCTCGAAAGACAGATCCATCTCTACGACCTCGCTCTGAACGAGCGGGCCTTCTCTCGGCTGCCGGTGACGTTTTCCATGTCGGCTCTGCCCTATGCGTCGGAGAAGGATTCGGGGCTCGAGATGGTGGCCAGGATCCCGGGGGATGTCAGCCGGCTGTTCTCGGGAAACAGGGTCGAGTTCGTCTCTATCGTTTTCGACGGCCAGGGCAACGTCAGTGACGTCCAGCGGATCGAGTCCGATCCGAGTCTTCACCGGGGGCGGACGCTGGTGTTCACGGCCTCAACACTCCTCAAGCCCGGCACCTATGCGTGCCGGCTCGTCATCCGGGACATGGAGACGGGGACGAGCGCCGTGACCTCGGCCCGGGCCACGCTCGGACCTCCGGCTCCGGGAGGGATCGGGCTCATGGCGCCGCTCCTTATTGCCGAAGAACCGGGCTCATTCTTCCTGGAGTCGAGGAGACCTGGCGCGGGATGGCACGCCTCATGGAAAGAGGCCTATGCGTTCGACCGTCTCAATTTCTGTCCCCTCTCGGGAAAGGTGGGCAAGCTCAGCAGGAAGATACGGGTCCTTGTCCCCTACCGGCCGCAGACCGCCGAGTCGTCACTCGCGCTCTCGGCGTACCTTATAGACGCCGCGACGGCGAAAAGAGCGCCGGTCGCCTTTACCCTTATCGAAAAGGCGCAGGCGCAGGATATTGAGATCGCGACATTGGAGTTCCCGGTCGACGCCCTGCCAGCCGGATCCTATTTTCTTTACGTTTACGCCGAGGACCAAGCTTCGGGCGCCCGCGCCCACGTCCAGACCGCCTTTATCCTCGTCGACAAGTGATCCCCGGCGCCTCAGATCACCAGCACCTTGATATCGGGGTAACCCATCAACTTGAGAATGAAATAGTTGACCGCCGCTTCACCGGGATCATCGGAGTAACAGACGAGCTCCGCATATCTCGGGACGCCGGCCTTGGCCAGGATGTTCCAGATATCTTTCGCGGCCTTCGGGGTGCCGTCCGCATTCAGGAGATCCGTATACGGGACATGAACGACCTTGCCGTCTTGAGCTTTGGCCGGCACGTTCGGGCCCGAAGCGATCAACACCTTTGGATAAGCGCCCTGCGTGCTCTCTGGGATCCGCAATGATCACGTCCTTGCGGACATTGCCGGGATAGGTCGTGGGAGGGATGGATGGATCTTGGGGGGTCTTCTTGGGGCCCACGACGGTGGCGTCCTTTTTCACGGAGAGACCGAGCTCCACCCATTTCTCCATGGAGTCCGTGAGGACCGATACCTTTTTCTGTCCCAGCTTCTCCAGCATGACGAACGCCAGGGCCGCGTCTTTGGTCAATCCCGCGCCTGAAATGACGACCGCTTCATGAGACGCATCGACGCCGGCCGGACCCAGGATCCCGGCCAGCTTGGCGGGATCGGCGATATGGGTTCTAAACACATCGGCCGGGATGTTGAGCGCGAAAGGGACATGCCCCTGATCGAAGGCGCCGGCCGGCCGCACGTCCACGATGCTGATCTGCCCGCCGCCGAACGTCCTGATGATCGGGCCGCCCCAGAACTGCAGCCATCGTGCTTCCCTCATTAGGAACGGGGCATCATAGGTCCAGTAAGGGAGCCCTCTCTCATCGGACAGCCACCCCATCTCGGATTCCGTGAAAAGCTTGACCCTGGGGTAATTCAGGATGAACTTCAGGGCGAAGAACGGCCCACTGGCGGCCACTCCGCCCCCGCAATGGGTGTAGATCTGCTGTTCGGGTCTGATGCCCAGATAGCTCAGCATTCTCTTGATGTCTTCAGCCGATTTGAAGGTCTTGTCCGCATTGAAAAAGTCCGCGCTGGGCAGCAGGATGGAGTGAGGGATGTGGCCGGCCCTGGGAAAGGGGGCGACTTGCCCAAAATGCCAGTCGGCGCCCAGGGCCTCGATCAAAGCATTATTGACCGGGTCCCCGGATGCGGTCAGGTATTCCGGCAGCCGGGCTCTCACATCTTCGTTGACCGTCTTGATAGTGAAAGTGCCCTTCTTCAGCGCAGGCGGGACATCCTTCGTCACCGGCAATCCGGTCTCCTGCCACTTGGAGAGCCCGCCGTCCAAGATCAAAAGGCGGTTTGCGGGGAAGCCGTAATAATAGAGGGAATAGAAGAGTCTGGTGGCGAGAAAGGTGCCGCCAGAGTCGACCATGACGATCTTCTTCCCGGGACTGATCCCCCAGGACTGGAAGAGCTTTTCCATATCGGCCAGCCGCGTTTCCCGGAGACCGTACCAGCCGGACAGGTCGACGCTGACCGCGCCGGGAATGTGCTTGGCCGCGTAGCTCTGAGCGGGTGACGCATCGAGGATCAGAACCTCGGCATTCGTAAGATTCTTCTCTAGCCACTTGATCGTGACAAGATGGCCTTTGATCCCGTCTTCCGCCATCACGGGCTGCGCCAGGAGCAGACAGCCGGCGGCGGCAAGAAGGAGGCCATATCTCAGGATTTTCGACATTTTGTCCTCCTGTCGCTTCGTGGTTCTTGTTTATAGGCTTTCGTCAAGGAACGAGTCCGCTGTTGGAATTTCAATTTCGCGATTTGCGGCGGAATTCGATGGAGTCGATGATCTGCTGGAAGCGGGGAAGATCCCGGACGTTGGTCAGCAAGGGGTCGCGGAGAAACCACGCGTCCCGCTCGTCACCGTTCCGGACGGCCCGCTCGAGCCAGTCCAGGGATCTCTGGGGATCACCCATGAGGGCAAAGAACTCCGCGACCGTGGACGTCATATAAGGCGCCAGAGCACCCCATTTCAGGCTTTCCTCGTCCATTTTTTCCAGAGCCTCTTTCGTTTTCCCTTCCAAAACCAGAACCAGGGCCCACGTCAGCTTGACCGCGAAACTTCGCTGTTCATCGGGCGAAAGATCCTCCAGAGTCCGGCGTGCTCCGGGAATGTCGTTCCTGTCGATATACGCCCGGGCCAAAGAAATCGTGCCGAGGGGATTCTGGGGGTCCTGTTCCAAGCATATTCGCTGCTCGCGGATCGCGCCGTCGATATCGCCTTCCAGGCGCAGGATATCGCCCAGGTTCATGCGGGCCGGAAAAAAAAGTGGGTCGCTCTTAAGGACCTGATCGAGGAGCTCTTTGGCCGCCGCATACTCGCCGTTCATGACGTAGTAATTTGCCAACCAGTTCTTGGCGTCTATTTCGTTGGGATTGAGCGAGAGCGCCTTGTGGGCCTCCTCGGGCATCAGGTCTTTCCGGCCTTGGTAAAAATGAAGGGCCGCGAGGGCCGAATAGCCGCGGGCCGAATCAGGGTCGTCCTGCAAAGCGCGGCGCAACTCCTGCTCCACCTTATAAAGCCCGCTTAAATCGTTGGAGTAGCCGCCGTCGATATCGGCGATGAAGGTGAACCCATACCAGGCCCGGGCTTCCGCGAACCGGGGGTCGATCTCCAGGGCCCGCTCCAGCATTTTCCGGCCGCCCTTCAGGTTGAACTGCGTCTTGAGGAAGAGCATCGCTCTTTCGAAATATTCGTTGGCCTCGGCGATCGCGGAGGGGCGCGCCCCGGTGCTGAGGACGGATAGGTCCTTCGGTGCTTTGAGTTCTTCGCCCCCCCCGGGGATCAGCTTGAAGATCAGCGCTCCCGCGACAACCAGGACGACTCCCGCCAGGATCCAAGGGCCGCGCCGGCTCCCGACGATCGATGGCGGCCTGGAAGCCCTGGGGTCCTTCACGCATACGTCCGCTTCCAGCGCCGAGCGCACTTCGCTCACCGTTCGGAACCTCTTCTCCAAGTCGTTCTCGAGGCATTTCCGGATAACGGCGCGCAGACCCGCCGGGGTTCGCGCGGGTACCGGGGCCGGCGTATCCCTGAGGATCGACGATGTCAGCTCAAATCCCGTCCGCCCCTCGAAAGGCCGCGTTCCGGCGGCCATCTCGTAGAGGACGACTCCCAGGGCCCAGATGTCGCTCCGGGCGTCGGCGGGATTCCCTTGGAGCGTTTCGGGCGCCAGATAAGGCAGTGTGCCCGCGATCACGCCCTCCTCGGTCAGCGATAAGCGGGAACGCATCGCCTCCCCGAGCTCCTCGGTTATCAGGCGTTTGGCCAATCCGAAGTCGAGGACCTTGACCCGCCCGGCCGGGGTTATCACCACGTTGGCGCTCTTGAGGTCCCTGTGGATGACGCCCCTCTCGTGAGCGTGCTCCAAGGCTTCGACGATCTGGCAGCCGAAGCGCAGGACCTCCTCCGGCGGCAATCCGCCGGGGGGGATCATCCGGTCGAGCGGACGCCCCTCCACGTATTCCATGGCGATGTAGGAATTCCCGTCCGCTTCCCCGATTTCATAGATCGTGCAGATGTTGGGATGGTTGAGGGCCGAGGCGGTCTGAGCCTCCCGGGCGAACCGTTTCTCTCGCGACGGAATGGCGGCCGAATCGGGAGACAGGAACTTCAGGGCGGCCGTCCGTTTAAGTTGGGTGTCTTCGACTTTATAGACGACTCCCCATTCCCCCGCGTCCGATCTCCCCGAGGATCCTGTACTTGCCGGCGATGAGGTCTCCCGCCTTCAGGCCGTTGACCGTCGTCTCCAACGTCAGAGTCAGCGATGCCTGCCCAGCCCCACGTTTCCCCAGGGGCATCGCGCAGTTGCCGCAGAAGTGCGAGTCTTCTTTATTCTCGGCGTGACATTTCGGGCATTCCATGGCGACTTCCCCTATTCCAGCGGGATGCCTCCGGGGATATCGGCCACTCCAGGCCAGCCCCAGGTAAGCCAGCAGATCCTCGACGGCTTTCCGAAGCGCCGATAATCGTGGTCGTGAGCAAGTCGGTCGCCATTCCCGAGACCGGCAGCTCTCCCGCCCTGCCCCTCGGCTTGATCACCGGGAGAAGGACAGCGATGAGGATGGCGACGCCCAGGATGCCGAAAACGGCCTTGGCCTTCCGGCTCATGGCCGGGATGGCTGATCGAGGACGTGCCGGATTCGCGCCCTCGATCCGGTCCAGATCCGATATGAGCTCCAGCGCCGTTTGATACCTTGCCGGAGCTTCCTTTTCGAGACACTTGAGGACGAGCCGGCTGACCTCCGCCGGGATATGGGGGTTGATGGTCTTCGGGTCGGGCGGCGCGGCCGTCTTGTGCTTGATGGCGAGGTCGAGGGCCGTCCGCCCTTCGAAGGGGAGCTTGCCGGTGAGCATCTCGAAAAGGACCGCCCCCAGGGAATAGAGATCGGAACGCTGGTCGACGGCCCTTCCCTCCGCCTGTTCGGGCGGCATGTATTCGGGCGTGCCGATGATCGCGCCCTCCCGCGTGACGGTCGCCGTCTCGGCCGTCCGGGCGATCCCGAAATCCCCCTAATCCCTACTATCACTATCTTCACACTAGGGTTGGAGATTGTCAAATACCCCCGCCGCGGCCCCCTTGATCGAGGAGCAGAGGAATTTCGTCTAGTCTCTTCCGGGCAGGTAGCGCTTCGGGAACCTGGCCACGACCGTATAGTTCGGGTCGACGACGTTCGCGACCTGGGCCGTCCCCACCTGGGACAGGAGCTGGAGGGCCTCCCAGCGGTCGAAGCCGTACTCGGACTCGAGCCACTTGACCATTTCGACATGGGCGATCCTGAACGCGTCGATAAGCGGCCGGGCCGAGCCCGCGACCATGATGAAGTCCTTGTTCTCGAGACGCGGCCAGGCGATCGCCTTCTTTTTCAGGAGCCCGAATTCGAAAGCGACGTCGGCCGAGGTCTCGATCCCGCTGCCGATGACTTCGCCGTCGCCTTGGAGGGCGTGGACGTCGCCGAAATAGAAGCCGGCGCCCTCGTGATAAACGGGGAGGTAGACGGTCGTTCCTTCCCGGGCTTCGGACGTGTCCATGTTCCCTCCGAAGGTCGACGGCACTCCTCCCGGGACCGCCTGACCGTCAGGCGGCGCCGTGGCCAGACGGCCGAGCATCGGGACGAGATCCACCCGGATCTGCTTCATGCGGCTCTGGGGAAGGTCCAAGACGGCCGAGAGGCCGGAGGCGTCGATCTTCCAGAGGAACATCTTGTCAGGCACCGGTTCGTTGAGCATCGGCGTCGACGTGGTCGCGGTGACGGAGCCGTAGACCGTCGACGTCCCGGACCGGCCGAGCGACGCGTTAGGGCGGATCTTCAAGATGCGGACGACGAGCGTATCGCCCGGCATGGCGCCCTCGATGGCGATGGGCCCGACCTCGCCCGGCCAGGGCGCGTCTTTTCCGGCGAACCAGTCCGACCAGAGCGTGCTCGTCTCGAGGGTGTCCCCGGGCTTCAGCTTCAGCACCGGCTCACGAGCGGCGTAGGTCTGGACGCCTTTGACCGGCGTGAAGCGCACGACTTCGGCGGCGGCGGGAAGAACGAGGGCTGCAAGGACGAGAACGATGGCGGTCGACGGGATCCACGGCTTGGTCTTCATCGGCTTCTCCTCGGTGAAAGCGGCATGTGCAGGGAAGATTGTAAGCCGGCTCGGCGTTTTTTTAAAGGCATCATCCGGTCTACGCGGGCCCGGGATGGCCGGCGGGGCCTAGGTTCTCGTATAGACAAGCCTGCGGAGGCGGTGTCCCTATTTTAGGCGTCCTGTATAATGGATGTTGTGTGCACATGAAGATCAAGCACCGACTGTCCGGAAAGAGAGCCCTATACATGTCTTTGATCCTGGCCCTTGTCACGGGCCGGTGTTCTTATTCCGTCGAAGACGGGGGATATGACCTGGCCCGGTTCCGGGAAGACACGGAGCTCGTCTCCGTCCCCGACGGTCTCAAGGGCATCGTCCTGACCAACGGGGAAGCCGCCCGAGCCGTTTCCGCGGTCCCGGACGGGCGGGAGCTGAGGTTCGTCATCATCGGGGACACGATCTCCGACAAGAACAAGACCTTCCGGACCTTCCTCGACGAGATCGCCGCCCTCGATCCTCCTCCTTCGTTCATCGTCCACCTGGGAGACCGGGTCGCCTCGCCCGTCGTGGATTCCTACGGCGCGTACCTGAAGGCCATCAGCGATCCCCCCTGCCCCATCTTGCACGTCGACGGGAACCATGACATTCGGGAGGAAGGCGAGCGGATCTCGAGGGCCTTCTTCGGCGACAAGGACTTCTATTTCGACCGGGGCGACATGCGCTTCGTGTTCATGAGCAACGTCCCCAGGGCCGGGCTGCGAAAAGAGCCTTCCGGCTTCACCCGGGAGCAGCTGAGCTGGCTCGAGGACAAGCTGAAGGCCCCCACGCCGTCGCGAAAGTTCTTCTTCGCCCATGTCCCGCCGCGGGCCCCGTTCGGGAAGATCAGTCCGGGTCCGGCGTCCTTTTTCACCCCGGAGCTCGAGAACGAGAAGGAATTCCTGGACCTTCTCGCCCGCTATCACGTCGTCATGGCCGCCTTCGGTCACCGGCACGTCCATGCGTCCCGGGTCTACAACGGCGTCCTCATGGTCATCACGGGCGGCGGGGGCCAGAGGAACTTTCTGGAGCCGAAGGTGAGGGAACCCCGGTTCACGAAGAAGAGGCACTACACTCTCGTGGACATCCCCCGGTCGGGACCCTCGGAGCTTTTCGAGGGCGTCCTGTCCTGCATGGGGAAGGGACACGAGACCCTGTCCCTTTTGTCGTTCAGCCAGCCGAGCCTCGTCGCGAACCGCAGGGATGTCTCCGTCGAGCTCGGGCCCTCTCCCGCCCTGGCGGGCGCACATTTCGGCCGGTGATCCCTCTCCGAACGATCCGCTCCCGGATGCGCGTCCGGCTCTGATCGACCCCCTCGCTCAGGAGTTGTGATACACTGAGACCGGCTTTGGGCCGGCAGGACGAAGGAGAGGCTCAATGAAGAGGAGCATCCGGTGCCCGCTTTTTCGGGTCACGGCGGGCCTCATCGCCCTGGTCCTCTTATCCCCCGCAACGCAGGAGAAGACGGCTCCGCTCACCTCCGGATCTCAACCCGTCCCGATCATGGTCCGCGTGTTCGACGGCGACCGCTTTGTCTCCGGGCTCACCCTCAAGGATTTCGAGATCGAGGAAGCCGGGATGACGGTCTCCCCCCAGGCTCTGTTCCTCCTGAAGAAAGGCACGATCGAACGGCAGGAGGGCCAGACGGGCCCGCCTCCCGACGTTTCCAGAAAGCTCGTCCTTCTCTTCCAGATGACGGAATACCACAACAAGATCCCGGAGGCCCTCGACTTCCTCTTTCGCACCGAGCTTCTCCCCGCCGACACCCTGGAGATCGAGACGCCGATGCGAAGCTACGCGCTTTCGAGAACGGCCCTGGCGGCCAAGTCCAGGGCGGCGCTGGCCCGCGAGCTGAGCGAGATCGTCAGGAAGGACATCGTCCAGGGGGGCATGGCTTACAACAGCGCCCTTCGCGATCTGAAGCGCGCGGTGCGCCTGATCGGCGGGGTCGGCCGGACGGGGCTCGGCGACACCGAGGGCGAGGTCGACGACGGCACCAGCCTGGAACAGCAGCTCATGCAGTACGGCGAGCATCTTCAGCGCATGGAGACCCTCAGGGCCGTCGATGAGAACCGGCTGGTCGCCTTTGCCAGGAGGATGAAGAGCCTGAAGGGCCAGAAGCAGGTGTTCCTCGTCTATCAGCGCGAGTTCAGGCCGGAGATCAGCCCCCAAACCCTGGACATGCTCGTCATGGGCAACCAGGAGCGTCCGGACATTCTCGCGGCCCTCCAGTCGCTCTTCTCCATGTACCAGCGTCCTATCAACGTGGATCGCGAGTCCGTCGTTCAGGCCTTTGCCGACTCGGGGATGGACTTCCATTTTCTGTTCATGAACCGCCAGCCCGAGCGGGTCTCCGGGATCACCATGCGGGAGCAGTCCGAGGACGTCTACAAGATGCTTTCGAGCGCGGCCGAAGCGACAGGGGGAGATACGGACACCTCGCAAAACCCGGCCGCGTCGCTGGCGACCGCGCTGAGAGCCACGGAGAGGTCCTATCTGCTCCTGTATTCGCCGTCGACGGCGGCCCCCCCCGGGGCTTTTATCGGCCTCAAGGTCCGGGTCAAGGGCCGGGATTACCGCGTCATGCACCGGTCTGGCTATCTGACGGGTCCCCAATGACCGCCATGGCGATATTCGGGAACCGGCTGAGCCTGCGGAAGCTCAAGGCCATGATCGGCCGCGAGGTGGGGCTTTCCGATTGGTACGTCATCGACCAGGATCGCATCGACGCCTTCGCCGCGGCGACCGAGGACCGCCAATGGATCCACGTCGATCCGGAGCGGGCGGCACGGAGCCCCCTCGGCGGGACCGTCGCCCACGGTTTCCTGCTCCTCTCCCTCGTTCCCTTCTTCAATTTCTCGAACGAGGTCTTCCAGGGACGTTTCCGGATGGCCGTCAACTACGGCCTCGACCGCGTCCGCTTCCCCCAGTCCGTCCGGGCCGGCTCGCGGGTCCGCAACAGGGCCGTCCTGAAGAAGATCGAAAAGCGGGGCTTCCGCCGGGTCCTCGTCACGGTCGAGAACACCATCGAGGTCGAGGGAGCGGCCAAGCCGGCCATGGTCGCCGACGTCCTAGCCCTGATCTACCTTTGACCGGTACCGAGGCGGGGAACATGCGAATCAGGATCCTCGGCACGCGCGGCGAGATCGAGGAATCAGCGCGCCGTCACTCCCGGCATTCCGGCATCCTCATCGACGGGACGCTCCTAGTCGACCTGGGGGAACCCGAGTTCCTCGCCTACGGCCCGAAAGCCGTGGTCATCACGCATCTCCACCCCGACCACGCCTATTTCGTGCGGGCCGGAGCGGACCGGCCGCCCGCGACGCCCCCGATCTTCGCCCCGGAACCTTATCGGGACTCCGGCATCACGGTCCTCGACGAGGCCACGGTCATCGCCGGATACGGGGTCCATCCCATTCCCACTCACCACAGCCTCAAGGTCCGGTCGCAGGCCTATCTCATCGACGACGGTTCAGTGAAGATCCTCTACACGGGGGACATGATCTGGATCAACAAAGAACACCACCATTTCCTCGAGGGGCTGGACCTGGTCATCACGGAGGCGAGTTACTTCCGCAAAGGCGGCTTCGTGAAGCGGGACAAGACGACGGGCACGATCTTCGGCCACACGGGCGTACCCGACCTTGTCCGCCTCTTCAAGGACTTCTGCCGCCGCATCGTCCTCGTCCATTTCGGGGCCTGGTTCTACGAAGACATTCGGCGGGCCAGGAACGCGATCCGCGACCTCGGGCTGGCGAACGGCCTCACTATTGAGGCCGCATACGACGGCCGGGAGATCGTCCTGGCCCGGTCCCGGCGTCCCGGGTCGAAGGGCCAGACGCCCGCCTGAAGGACCCGCCGCGGCCCGGACCGCTCAGAAAGCCAGGCCAAGCGTCGCCGAGAGCACGCCGTTCTTCAGGTCGATCGTTCCGAGGTCGGGGATCTCGAGCTTCGAAAGCCCCATCGTGTACCGGACGTCGACGTGGATCGAGCGCCCGAGCTGGACGCCTCCGCCGAGAACGGCACCGTAATCGGCCGCCGGCATATCGTCGATCTTGATGCCATCCAGAACGGCCTTCAGGCTGAAGCCGAACGCCGGGCCGGCGAAAACGAAGGGATGGAAGCTGCTGATGGGGATTCGGACCTTGAGGAGGACCGGGATCTCGATATAGTCGAACTTGAGCTTCCCTGTCCCCGAGTCCGCCCCTTTCACCGTATAGAGGACCTCGGGTTGGATGGTCAGGATCCGGCCGAGGTTGAGCTCGAGGAAGACCCCGGCGCAGAAGCCGACCGTGCTCTTCCAATCGGAGAGCTCGTCGGAGAAGTTGCCGTTGACGTTGGCGATGTTGGCTCCGCCCTTGATCCCGAATCTCACATCCGCCGCCGCGGTCTGCGGAAAAATAAGAACCGCAGCGAACATACCGATCGCCAGAATTGCCCAAAGCTTTTTCATCGGACCTCCTTAAACTCCGTATTCGCCTGCCGGCCGAGGGCAACTATCACCCTTCGTCCGGCTGGTCGAACCATTTCGCATAAACTCATACTCTCACCCTTTTTTAAGCAAGTTCCGTACCAAGAGGCGACATGTCTCCATAATTAATTGATTACAAATTAGATAATGACTTTGTGAAGTTGGAAAAAGGCAATGGGCCGGGACAGGAAAGGGGGACTATTCCTGTCGAAAGGGACTGGAGCGACCTTGAATCGGCCAAATCCCGGTGGTATAGTCGCGTCGGAGGAACGTGACATGATCAGGATCCGGAGGAAAAAGCGCGGGCTGTCAGCGAAGATGGCGGCGGGGCTGGCCCTTGTCCTGGCCGCAACGGTGGGAGCGGCCGTGTTGGCGGAGAGGGCCGACGGGCTCAAAGGCGCGGGGATCCGCAGCTCGACCTACGGCCGCCCGAACGATCCCGGACCGGGGTACTGGGCCCGCACCGGGGTCGAGATCGCGGCCAAGTTCCCCGGCGCGAAGCCGGAAGCCATCTGGATCGTGAGCCGCCTCAAGGGCCGCGGCACCGAGATGTCCTTCCCCGTCCCTCCCGGCGGCGATCCGCTCATCACCGGGATGCCGGAGGACCTCAGCGAGCCCGTGCTCAAGCTCTTCGACGAGCTCGGCTTCCGCGTCTGGCTCCAGACCGAGCCTGGCTGGGCGCCCGTCGACAAGGCCTTCCACGTCATGCTCGACCGCTACGGCCACCACAAGTGCGTCATCGGGGTCGGCGTCGACGTCGAGTGGCACCGCTCCAACAATCCCGACCTCGGCGACCCGGTGACCGACGAGATGGCCGCGGCGTGGCTCGCGGCGGCCCGGTCCCACAACCCCTCCTACCGCATGTTCCTGAAGCACTTCCGCGAGGACGTCATGCCTCCGACAGCCCGCGACGGCATCATGTTCGTCGACGACAGCCAGATCTTCGAATCGTCGGACGACATGATCGCGGAATTCGCCAAGTGGGGCCGGACGTTCGCCCCGGCGCCGGTCGGGTTCCAGTACGGCTACCACGACCGACAAGCCGTGGTGGAGCAAGATGAGGGACCCGGTCAAGGAGATCGGCGACCGCATCCTGGCGGCCACGCCGAATGCCGAGACGCTGATCTGGGTCGACTTCTCCGTCCAGGACGTTTTCCCGCCCGACCCCGCCAAAGGGGACCGCGTTCCTATCAAGAAGTAGGGGGGCCGGCCCCTTCGAGGAGGAACCATGGACATCAAAGTCGTCCCCATCGACAAGCCCGAGGACATGAACTTCATCCTCGGCCAGGCCCACTTCATCAAGACGGTCGAGGACCTCCACGAGGCCATCGTCACGACCGCGCCGCACATGAAGTTCGGCATCGCCTTCTGCGAATCGTCGGGCCTCGCGCTCGTCCGGCACACCGGGAACGACGAAGCGCTCGTCGAGATCGCCAAAAAGAACGCCCTGGCGCTCGGGGCCGGGCACGCGTTCCTGATCTTCATGACCGGCGGCTTCCCGGTGAACATCCTCAACGCCATCAAGGCCGTGCCCGAAGTCTGCGGCATCTACTGCGCCACGGCCAATCGGGCCGAGGTCGTCGTCGCCGAGACGGAAGGCGGCCGGGGCATCCTTGGCGTCATCGACGGCGTCCGGACGAAGGGCGTCGAAGGCCCCGACGGCATCGAGTGGCGCAAAGGCTTCCTGCGTAAGATCGGCTACAAGCTCTGAGCCGCGCCGCGTGAAAGCTCAACTGCCCTTGGCTCGAGCGGGGCTCATCCTGGCCGCGACGGTCCTCCTCGGCGCTCCTCTCACGGCCCAATTCCGCGACGACTTCGACGGGCCGGCCCTCGCCAAGGACCCGACGGGTGCTAAAGGCTGGGGCTTTCGGACGGGTGAAGGCCGCACGGTCATGGACTTCAGCCCGGGCCGGGGCTTCGCCACGATCACGGTCGACGCGACGGGGGACAGACGGAACGTGTGGTGGGCCTTCATCATCCGCCGCATTTCCGGCGCGCTCGACCTTGCCCGCCTCGCGCAGCCCGGCTTCGAGCTCCGGATCGAAGCCCGCATCCGGACCGATCACGCCCCGCGCCGCGTCAATCTTCATCTCAATACACAGAAAACAAATGACTTCCACAGCCACCTCATGGAGTATGATCTGGCCGAGACCGGCCGTTGGTACACGATCAGCATGACCACCCGCGGCTTCGAGGCCGGGCCCGGCGATACCGTCAACGCCCAGATGGCCCTCATGGATTGGGGACTCGACCGCTATAGCGTCGACGTCGATTATGTCCGGGTGGATATCGTCGAGGCGGCCAAGGCCGGGGCCGACCTCGGCCCGCCCATCCCCTATCATCCCCCGGTCGCCGATCCGGCGTCGTTCGACCGCGAAGCCGTCGTCGCCGCCGATATGACGGTCGATCTCGCCGAGCCCGACGTCAATCTCGACGATTGGACCATCACGGACGCCGGCGGGAAGGCGCCCGTCATATCGGCCGGAGGAACGCGTGTGGCCCTGCTTCGCTGGGACTTCAGCAAGCTCGCCGGCCGCAGGGTCGCCGGCCCGGGCCTGCTCGAGCTGACGACGCGGGCCGTCGAAATCCCGGCCCGACGAGCGGCCCGACTTCGGACTCCTCCGGGTCGTCGAGATCCTCGGCGGGGAGCCGGCCTGGGACGAGCGGACGGCGACATGGACCGGGATCTCGCGAGGCGCCCCGCGCGACCTCATCCTCAATCCGCAGATGATCATCGATTGGCCCGTGACGGCCGGGGACGGCGGCAAGACCTATCTGACCATCCCCGTCCCGGTCCTGCAGCGGCTCATCGACGGCAAGACCCTCGGCATCGCCCTGACCCCTCTCGGCGCGATCAACGCCTCATTCTATGCCCGCGAGGAGCACGGCGGCGAGAAGGCCGCCCGGCTGCTGTTCAATCTCCAAAAATGAAAGTAACGCTTGGACATGATAGCGATCCTATATCAGGATATCCCTCTCGAGGCGGCGAGGGAATTTGCCTCGAAGATCCCCGTCCGTGGAGGGGGGACCCGCGCAGCGGGGGGAACCGGACGACTGGTTCCCGGGGGGCCGGGGAGCTAGAGACAAATCCCGAGCATAGCCAGAGAGAGGGAAGGAGAGATTAGAATGGAAGGAACGAGCCCGATGAAGACCCGCCTCCTCTCGCTCGACGCCTTGCGCGGCTTCGATATGTTCTGGATCATCGGCGGCGACGCTTTCTTCCGATCTCTGGCCGAAGTGACGAACTGGGGCTGGGCCCGGTCCTGGGCGGTCCAGCTCGAGCACGTCGAGTGGGCCGGGTTCCATTTCTACGACCTGATCTTCCCCTTGTTCATGTTCATCTCGGGGGTGGCCATTCCCCTGTCCCTCCTGGCCAAGGCGGAGACCGCCGCGGACAAGCGGCCGATCTACCTCAAGCTCGTCAAGCGGGCCCTGCTCCTCGTCCTGTTGGGCTTCGTCTACAACCACCTGACGGACCTTCAGTTCGCGACGCAGCGCTACGCCAGCGTCCTCGGTCAGATCGGGCTGGCCTATCTCTTCGCCGCCCTGATCATGCTCAAAGTCCGCAGCCTCCGCGGGCGGCTGGCCGCCTTGGCGGGGATCCTTGCCGGTTACGCCGCGGTCCAACTGCTCATCCCGGTGCCGGGGATCGGAGCGGGCGTCCTGACCCCGGAAGGGACGATCAACGGCTGGGTCGACCGCCTGCTTCTGCCCGGGCGCCTCTACGACAAGATCTTCGATCCGGAGGGTATCCTCTGCGTCCTCTCCGCCGCCTCGGTCACCCTCATGGGCGGCCTGGCCGGCCTCGTCCTCAAGTCGGACAAGCTCGCCGCCTACCGCAAGACCACCATCCTCGCGGCGGCCGGAATAGGCCTCACGGCCGCGGGCTACGTCCTCGGCGGCTTCTACCCGATCATCAAGAAGGCCTGGACGGCGACCTTCGACATCTACGCGGCCGGGATCTCGTTCATCCTCCTGGCGCTCGTCTATCTCGTCATCGACGTCTGGGGCTTCCGGAAGTGGTCGTTCGCCTTCCGGGTCATCGGCCTGAATTCGATCACGATCTACTTGGGGACGCGGATGATCGATTTCGACTTCACGAGCAAGTTCTGGTTCGGGGGCCTGGCCAGGCTTTCGGGGACCGCCGGCGTCCTCGTGCTCGAGGCCGGGGCCATCGCCGTCGAATGGCTGGTCCTCTATTTCCTCTACAAGAAAAACGTCTTCCTGCGCGTCTAGCCTATCGCGCCTGACCGCCCGGCGGCAGGTGCTCGTTGAGGAACTTCGTGAACATCGTATAGAGGTGGAGCGTCGTTCCCCGGCCTTCGTAGATCCCGTGCGACCTGTTCGGATAGGCCATCATTGCGAATTGCCGGTTGGCGGCGACGAGCGCGTTGACCAGGAGCTCGAATCCCTGGTAATGGACATTGTCGTCCCCGGTCCCGTGGACGATGAGGAGAGGGCCCTTCAGGTCCTTGGCGAAGGTGACGGGCGAGCCGTCCCTGTAGCCGTCGGCGTTTTCAGCCGGAAGGCCCATGTAGCGCTCCTGGTAGATCGTGTCGTAGAGCCGCTGGTCGGGCACCGAGGCGACGGAAATGCCGGCCTTGTAGAGGCCAGGATAGCGGAACATGGCGTTGAGGGTCATCGACCCGCCGCCGCTCCAGCCCCAGACGCCGATGCGCTCGGCGTCGACGAAGGGCCACGCGGCAACCGCCGCCCCGACGGCGGCTGCCTGGTCTGCCGAGGCCAGGATGCCGATCTGCCGGTAGATCGACTTCCGCCAGGCCCGGCCCCGCGGCGCGGGGGTGCCCCGGTTATCGAAGCTGGCGACGATATAGCCCTGCTGGGCCAGCATCAGGTGCCAGAGATAGCCGCTGCCGCCCCAGCCGTCCTGGACGGTCTGGCCGGCCGGTTCGCCGTAGACGTAGACAAGGAGGGGATACCTTTTGGCCGGGTCGAAGTCGGGCGGCAGGATGCGCCAGCCGTCGACCCGGACGCCGTCGCCGATCGCGAGCCTGAAGAACTCGGTCCGCTTGCGGGCGAGCGCCCCGACCTTGGCCAGCAGCTCATCGTTGGCCGCGAGCGGCCGGACGACCTCGCCCTTCGGCAGCCGCACCAGCTCTGTCACGGGGGGCTCATCGAGCGTCGAATAGGAATGGAAAGCCCAGCGGGCCGACGGCGAGATGTCATACCGGTGGACGCCGCCCTGCCCGGCGCGGCCGACGAGCTCCGGCTTCCCCTTGCCGTCCATCCTCACGCGGTAGAGGAACCGCTTGGTCGCGTCATCGGGCGAGGCCGTGACGTAGAGCCAGGCGCCCTTCTCGTCGACGGCGTTGACGCTCATGACGTCGTAGTCGCCGGGCGTCAGGAGCTTGGCCTCGCCACCGCTGCGGTCGACCGCGTAGGCGTGCCGCCAGCCGTCGCGTTCGCTCAGCCAGAGCAGGCTCTTGCCGCCGTCGAGCCAGACGAAATCATCCATGATCTCGACCCACGCCGTGTCCGTGTCCGTGAAGATCGTCCGGACCCCGCCCGTCGCGTCTCCGATGAGCACACTGAGCGTGTTCTGAAGGCGGTTGAGATGCTGCAGGACGACCTCGCGGGAGTTCCCTGCCCACTCGAGCCGGGCGATGTAAGTGTCCGAGGGATCGCCCGGTGTCCTCATCCAGACGGCGGGCCCGCCCGCGGCCGGGACGATGCCGGCCCGGACGGCGGAATTCGGCTGTCCGGGCTTGGGGTGTTTGAAGCTCGTCGTCACCGGGTAGAGGGTGTCGGTGTTGTTGATCATGGTGAAGACCGGCACGCGGCTGGTGTCGAACTGCCAGAAGGCGACGGCGGCGCTGTCCGGGCTCCAGCGGAACCCGTCGCGGATGCCGAACTCCTCCTCGTTGACCCAGTCGGACGTGCCGTTGATGACGTCCGGGCCGCCGTCGGATGTCAGCTGGATAACCTTGCCGGAGGCCAGATCCTCCGCGTAAATATCATTCTTAACGACATAGGCGGCCTTCCGGCCGTCGGGCGAGAGCTTGGCGAACATCAGGCTCGAAGCCTCGAAATCCCGGCCAAGCTGGCGAAGGCGGCCGGTGACCAGCTCATAGGTCCAGAAATCTCCTCGCGTGTTCTGCCGCCAGACGCGCTTCGAGTTGGTGAAGACGATCAGGACCCGTCCGTCGGGTGACCAGGCATAATCCTCGATGGTCAGGGGGCCCGAGGCGCCTGGCGGGACGAGCTTGGCCGCGGAGACGAGGACTTTCCTCTTTCCCGAGGCGGCATCGCAGAGGATGAGATCCCGGCCGCCTTTCGCCTCCACGCTCGGCTCGAGCGTCGTGTAGGAGGCGCCGTCGCTCATCCAGCGGGCCGGGCCGAAGCGCTCGGCGGCGAATTCGCGGCCGGCGAAGATGCGCTCGACGGTCAGGATCGGATCGAAGAGCTTCTCCGCGGGCTTGTCCTGGGCCGGGGCGGCAAAGCCGGAAACCCCAGCGAGGAAGAGGGCGAACAGGACGGGGGTCACGAGGATCTCACGGTATCGGATCATAGCGGCGGACCTCCTTGGGCAGTCGATTTATCGGGGCGCCAGGACGTAGGCAAGGCCCGGCTCGGTCTTGAATTCGACCACCCCGGAATCGGGCACGGACGAGGGCATGATCATCTGGCCCAAGTGCGTGATGGACATGGGGAACGGCAGGCGGACGCGGCATGTCCCGCCGGTCGTGGAGAGAATGCTCACCCGCCAGAGCCGGCCGTCAAGCCACTTCAGGTCGACCTCGAATCCGCCCCGGGCCCGCAGGCCGCGGATCTCTCCCTTCCGCCACGATGAGGGCAGTGCCGGCAGGAATTCGAGCTCGCCGTTCTGTGACTGGACGAGCATCTCGGCCACTGCCGCGCTGAAACCAAGGGCGCCGTCCACCTGGAGGGCATTGCTGCAGATGGAGAACAGGCTCGCGGTCGTGTAATTGTTCATGGCGAAGCGGAGGTTCTCCAGGGCCTTGGCCCCGTCGCCGAGGCGGGCCCAGCAGGCCGCCTTCCAGGCGGACGACCAGCCGTTGCCCGGGAGTCCGCGCTGCTCCAGGACGACCCGGGCCGCCTGGGCTGCCCCGCCCGTCTGTCGCCCCAGGATCTCATGGCCCGGGTAAAGGCCCCAGAGGCCCGAGATGTGGCGATGGCTCTTTTCCGTCTCGTCCCAATCCTCGAGCCATTCCTGGAGATTGCCGCGGCGGCCGATGCGCATCGGGGCAAGCTTGGCTCGCGTCTCGAGCACCTTGGTCCGGAACTCCGCGTCGATACCCAGGACCTTGGCCGCCTCGGCTACTTGGCCGAAGAGGGCGTCGAGGATGCGCATGTCGATCGTCGAGCCGGCGCAGATCGAGGTCGTCGTCATGAAGGTCGTGATCTCGTCGAAGAACGGCGCCTGCCCCGGCACGGCCGGGAAGTTCTCCGGGGAGGTCGAGGGATTGGTCACGAGCCAGCCGTACGTCGGGTGGGGGACGAGGAAATCGAGGAAGAACTCGGCGCTGCCCCTCAGGACGGGATAGCAATCCTTTAAGAAGGCTTTGTCGCCGGTGAAAAGATAGTGCTCCCAGAGATGCGTCGCCAGCCAGGCCCCGCCGGTCGTGAAGGCGCCCCAGCTCGGCCCGTCCATGGGCGCGGCCACGCGCCAGATGTCCGTGTTCTGATGGAAGACCCAGCCGCGGGCGCCGTAGTGCTCCCGGGCCACGTCGCTCCCCTGGTCGGTGAGCTCCCGGACCATCCGGAAAAGCGGCTCGGCGCACTCGGCCAGGTTCCCGACCTCGGCCGGCCAGTAGTTCATCTCGGTGTTGATGTTCGTCGTGTACTTGGAATCCCAGGGCGGGTTCATCTTATCGTTCCAGATGCCCTGTAGGTTGGCCGGCTGCGTGCCCGGCCGGGACGAGGAGATGAGGAGATAGCGGCCGAATTGGAGAACGAGCCCGGCCAAGGCGGGATCATTCGTCCCGTCGAAGGCCTTGATGCGCTCCGCGGTCGGCAGGGCCGACGCCGGACCGGACGGCAGCTTGATCTCGACGCGCCGGAAGAGGCGCCGGTGCTCGCGGACGTGGGCTTCGAGGAGCGTATCGAAGGACTTGCCGGCCGCGCCGTCGAGGGCCGCGGCGACGCGGGTGACGGGGTCGCCGGACACATCCTCATATGTGACGAAGTTCGTGGCCGCCGCGATAAGAATAGTCACCGCATCGGCGCCGGTGACGACGAGCTCGTCCTCCTCGATCTTCAGGGCGCCGCCTTCCGGGAGGGCCCTCAGCCTGGCCTCATAGCGCAACCGGCCCGCGATGCCCATATAGTCGGCCGACTTGCCCCGGACAACGAGGCCGTCGGGAGGAAGGCCGTCCATGCGGAAATAATCGGTGGCGTAATTCGAGTGGGCCTCGTTCCGTTCGCCCCTGAGCTGGGCCCGGAAGGAGATCCGCCCGGGCGCGTCCGCCGTGAGCCTGACGACGAGGACCTGGTCGACCGGGCTCGAGAAGACCCGCCGCATGAAGCGGACGCCGCCCGCCGTGTAGGAGGTCGTGTCCACCGCCGAGTCGAGGTCGAGAGCATGGCGGTAATCGGCGATCGGGTCCGCGGCGGGGAAAGCGAGGACCAGGCTGCCGAGGGACTGGTACTTCTGCTGTTCGACGGGATAGCCCATGAGCCGGCGGCCGAAGAGGATGTGGGCCTGCTTGAGCCGGCCATCGAACACGTCGCGCCGGATCTCGGGGAGGGCCTCCGCCCCTCCTTTGACAGTCGTCGAATACGGGCCGCCTGTCCAGTAGGTCTCCTCATTGAGCTGGATCTTTTCTTCGTCCGTCCGGCCGAAGACCATGGCCCCGAGACGGCCGTTCCCGACGGGATGGGCATCCTCCCATTTGTCGGCCGGCCGGGACGCCCAAACGACCGTCGCCGCGTCCACCGGCCCGTCGCCCCCGGCCGCGGCGGCCTCGACGTGCGGTCCGCCGAAGACCATTCCCACGAAAGCGACTGAAAGGACCGCGGCCCGGGCCCGGGATCCCCGATGGTTCGGGCTGAGCTAAGGATCGGGGCCCTCACGTCCGGTTCATTCGGCGGGCTTGGTGATGGCCGGATAGTACCTGCGGACGAAGCCCTCCTGGACCTCGAACGACCAGTGGACGTCCCGGATATGGTTGGCCGCGTCCTGGCTCCGGCCCGCTCGCAGAAGATCGATCAGGGCCTGGTGCTCGCCGACGGAGGTCTCTTCCCATTCCTTGACGAAGCCCTTGACCCGGGGGAAGTCATAGAGCCGCTTTTTCAGGTTGTTGACCAGCTTGACCAGGCTGGCGTTGCTGCAGAGGTTGAGGAACGTGTTGTGGAACGCCAGGTTCTTCTCGTAGTAGAGATCGAAGTCGGCCGCGGCCAGGGCCTCGCGCATGCCGTCGTTCAGTCCCTGCATGGCGTCGATGTCGGACGGCGTCATCCGATCGAAGGCCTTGAGCAGGGCCATGCTCTCTAGCGAGCCGATGATCTCATAATAGTTCCGGATGTCCTGTTCCGTCAGGGCGTTGACCACGACCATGCGCCGGGGCAGGATGGTGACGAAATCCTCCGTCTCGAGCTGGAGCAGGGCGTCGCGGAGGGGGGTCTTGCTGACGCCGAGCCGTTTCGAGGTCTCCTCCATGTCGATGGCCGATCCGGGCAGGATCGCGCCGCGCCTCATCTGCTCGCGGAGATACTCGTAGACCTGTTCCTTGAGGGATTTGACGTTGAGGATCGGCTTGCGGTCCATGCTCCGATGTCCTTTCGCGCGGCGGCATCCGAGGCTCAAGGATATGCGACACCAGCGTTTCAAGTCAACAGGCAACGGGGCCGGAAGGTGCGCGCCTGGTCCACGCCGGGTCCCGTTATCACCAGCCGGCCCTCTCTGATAGAATGGGGGCCGAGGTGACGCCCATGGACAGCCCGACGACCTGGCGCTGCATCACGACCGAGGAGATCCGCCGGACGCTCGCCATGGCCGACGCGATCCGCGCGGCGAGGGAGGCATTCATCGAGCTCTCGATGGGCCGGGCCCTCGTCCCGGCCCGCACCAGCCTCGAGATCCCCGGCCGCAAGACGACGGCCCTGGTCATGCCCGCCTATCTGCCACGAACGGAGCGGATCGGTCTCAAGCTGATCTCCCTCTGCGAGGACAACCCGGCCAAGGGGCTCCCCCTGGCCCAGGCCGTCACCATCGTCATGGACGCGGAGAATGGAACACCGCTGGCCATCCTCGACGCATCCTACCTCACGGCCGTCAGGACCGGGGCCGCCTCCGGCGTCGCAACGGACGTCCTGGCCCGTCCGGACGCGCGGGTGGCGGCGATCTTCGGCGCCGGCGTCCAAGGCCGGACCCAGCTCGAGGCCGTGGCGGCCGTCCGGCCCCTCCGGAAGGCTTTCGTCTTCGATCTCGACGCCAGGGCGGCGGCGGCTTATGCTGAAGAGATGGGTGCCAAGCTCGGCCTGGACGTCGAGCCTGCCACCGCGCCCGCCGCCCTCCGGGAAGCGGATATCGTCTGCACCGCCACGACGTCGGCGGCGCCCGTCTTCGCGGACGCGGACCTCAAGCCGGGGGCCCATATCAACGCCATCGGGTCCTACAAGCCGCACGTTCGGGAGGTCCCGGGCGAGACGGTCCGGCGGGCCGCCGTCTTCGTCGACGAGCGGCGGTCTTCGCTCGAGGAGGCCGGCGACCTGATCATCCCGATCCGCCAGGGACTTTTCGGCGAGGACCACATCCGGGCCGAGATCGGCGAGGTCCTGGCCGGGCTCAAGCCGGGCCGCGGCTCGGATAATGAGGTGACCCTGTTCAAGTCCGTCGGCAACGCCGTCCTGGACCTGGCCGTCGCCGCCCTTGTCGTCGGCTGAAGGAGCGCTATGGAACACGTCAGTATCCTCAACGACGTTCTCGGGCCGGTCATGCGCGGGCCTTCGAGCTCCCACACGGCCGGGTCCTATCACATCGGCCGGCTCATCCGCTCCCTCGCAGGGGACGAGCCGGCCTCGGCCGTATTCACCTTCGATCCGGCGGGGTCCTACGCGGCGACCTACCGCCAGCAGGGGGTCGACCTGGCCCTGGCCGCGGGCCTGCTCGGCTGGCCCATCACAGACGCCCGGTTCCCTCGGGCCCTGGAGCTGGCCCCGGGCCTGGGTCTCAGGCTGCGTTTCAGGATCGGTCCCCTCGAAGGCGCCGACCACCCGAACACCGTGCGCGCCGAGGTCCGTACCCGAACGCGCGGCCGGCTGGAGGTCGTCGCGAGATCGGTCGGAGGCGGGTCGGTCGAGATCACGGCGGTCGACGGCCACCCGGTGAGCCTCGACGGCCGGAGCCGCGCGGTCCTGACTGTCGGAGGCGCGAGAAGGACGGTCCCGCCTCTGTTCCATGTCCGCCGGGGACGGCCCCTCTTCGATTCCGCCGCGGAGGCCGTCGCACTGGCCCGGCGGCGACGGCTTTCGCTCGGCCGCGTCGCGCTGGCCCATGAGGCCGGGCTGCTCGGCCTTTCCAAACGCGATGTCACCGACGAGATCCTGCGCCGTCTGGCGATCATGAGCGATTCCGTCCGCCAAGGCCTGGCCGGCCGCGGGCTCGGGATGAAGCTTTTGAAGCCCACGGCGGGCCGGATCTTCCGGGCCGAAGCGGACGGCCGCCTCGCGGCCGGCGGCCTTCACGCCCGGGCCGCCGCCCGAGCCATGGCCGCCCTGCACGTCTCGAACAGCATGGGCATCGTCTGCGCCGCGCCGACCGGCGGCTCGGCCGGCGTCCTGCCGGGCGTCATGGTCACGCTGGAGGAGGAGAAAGGGATCTCCGGAGAAAAAGCTGCCCTGGCCCTTCTCGCCGCCGGGGCCGTCGGCCTCGTCGTCGCCGCGCGGGCGACGTTCGCGGCCGAGGTCGCCGGCTGCCAGGTCGAGATCGGCGCCGCGGGCGCCATGGCCGCCGCGGCCGTTGTCGAGGCCGCGGGCGGAAGCGCCGCCCAGGCGTCAGATGCCGCCGCGATCTCCCTGCAGAACACCATGGGCTCCGTCTGCGATCTCGTCCAAGGGATGTGCGAGATCCCCTGCCATACCCGCAACGCCGTGGCCGCCTCGAGCGCCTTCGTCTGCGCCGACCTCGTCCTTGGCGGCTACAGGAACCCGATCCCGCTCGACGAGACGATCGACGCTTCATTCGCCTCGGGCAAGATGCTGCCCGCCGAGCTTCGTTGCACGGCCAAAGGCGGGCTGGCCATTACGCCGTCAGCGCTGGCTCTTAGATCCTGAACATTCACTTCTTGGGAGACGGCTTTTTCGCCGCGGCGGCCGGCGGGGCCATGATCCGCTGAGTGTATTCGGGCTCGACGTTCTCGAAAAAGACGCCTTCGAACCGCCCCGGCGCGAGCGACGGCAGGCTGACCTCGATGTCGAAGGGCGCATCGGGACGGATGCGGCTGAGGTCGGCGTAGTGGCCGAGGAAGGTACGCGCCGGCGAGTGCGGATAGACGCTGTTGTAGGCCTTGAGGACGTCGATGGGGACGCCGTTGATCTTCACGGTCACGTCCATCGCGTCCGTGCCTTCGATGATGGGGATGTGGACAAGGAGCCGCCACGGCCCGAGCCAGGGGGCCCGGAGGTCGTCTTCGGTGGTGGCCACAGGCCATGATCTCTTGCGCTCGGCGAGCTGCGCGAAGACGCGGGTCGGGACGGCCGTCCGGGCCTTATAGATCCCGCCCGTAAAGCCGGCCGGGACCTTTCCGGCGCTCTGGGACCTCCCGAAGGCGCGGCCGGCGAAGCGCACAGTCGCCGTGATCAGCCCCGTTCCCGCTTTGAACGGATGCGCGACGCCGTTGACCGAGAGAGCACGGACACGGGCGTTCGCAGGCAGCAACACGAGGATGGGGTGCGACGCCCCCACCTCGGAGGTGACGCCGGTCAGGACGCACCGCGAGGACCTGAGCTCTGCGGCGCCCCGGACGTTGAAGAGCACCGGCTCCGTGATCTCCGCGGGGGCGGGGAAGATCTCGTAAACGGCGGCCTCGCGCCCGGGCAGGGTCAGGGCGACCTCGCCGCCAAAGGCCCAGAGGCCCTCCGGCGAGCCGACGAGACGGCCCTCCTCCGGATAGAGCTCCTTGATCATGATCTTCCCGCCCTTGGTGAGGCCGATCGTCCCGTCGAGCTTGAAGCGGGCTTCCTTGCTCCCGGGATTGGGATTGAAGAGGAAGACGATGCCACGGTCCTCGACGATGGCCGCCGTGCCGTCGACGCGACCGGCCGCGGGCGGCCCGATGATCGGCCGCAGGGCGTGGAGGTAGCGGGCGTTCTCGTCGGTCCAGTCGAGCCACTTCCGGAACCAGGACTTGTCGTCGTCCGACAGGGCCGCGAACTCCTCGCTGTCGCGGGCCGGGATGAAGTTGACAACGTGGTGGAAGGGGGCCGTCCCGATCGAGGAGATGAGGGAATACTTCCAGCCGAGCACGTCCCAGTCCCGGGGACGGAAGCGGTCGCGGCGCATGACGTCCTTCTCGTCGTTGCGCTCCGACTGGTGGGTTATAAAGCCGGGCATGATCTCGGGCGGCGTGAGGCGCTCGACGCTGTAGACCCACGCGGCGAAGCGCTGGCGGTTGGCCGAGACCCGGTCGGTATGGAGGTCGGGGAAGGCCTTGAAGCTCTCCGGCTGCTCGTCGGTCAGCGACGGGTGCGGGTAGGAGCCTGCCAGCCAGGTCCAAGGCCCGAAGTTCTGGTACTGCTGGCGGCCGTCGACGACGGCGTCGAAGGCCTCCCGCCGCAGGCCCTCGAGGATGCGCCGGCAGCCGTACCACTGGGCGTACTTGCTCGAGGCCTTGTCCATGGCGATCCACCAGTGGTCGAAGGAGAAGCCGGCCGCCCCGGTTGTCCTCATGAAAGCCAGGAGCTTGTCGAGCCACCAGTCCTGGAACGAGCGCAGGCCCGTGTCGGCGCTCGCCTTGGGCGCCGCCTCAGGGCCCGCCCAGGCGGTCCACTCGGGATTCTGGAGGAACGGCAGGGAGGGATAGGCGTAGGCCATGAGCTTGAGGTTCTTCGAGGCGGCGTAGTCGAGCATGTCCTTGAGCCCGGCCGGGATCTCGTCGCGGCGCGGGTCCCACTCCCCTTTCCGGAGCTTCTGGCCCAGGCCGAACCAGAGGACGTTCTCCCAGCCCCAGGAGTCGGCGTTGTCCTCGAGCTTCGAGAGCGCGCTGTTCGCGGGCGTGTAGAGGAGGTGGGTGACGCCGAGCTCGGCGGCCCGATCCATGATCCGCTTGTATTCCTCGACGCCCTCGGGGGTGCCGACATCGATCTGATAGTCGTTCTCGCACCAGGGGATATGGACGCGGACGCTGCGGCCGGGATAGTAGAGAAGGAAGGAGCGGACGCAGTCGACGAGGGCCGAGGCTTCGTTGACGTCGATCGACGGCGATTCCCTGAGGAGCTTGTCGTAGTCGGGGACGAATGCCCACTCGGGAACGGCCTTGGCGGGGAAGCGCGTGCCGGAGAGCCCGGTGACCCCGATGCAGAGACGGTCGGAGACGAAGGCACCGTAGTCCCGGCTCCAATCCATGTCCGGGGCGTAGGAGGCGGAGATGGCCGTGGCGTCGCGCTTCCAGGACATGAACGGGTTCTGGAGCATAAAGAAGACGCTCCACGTATTCCCGAGCGAGGCGTCGGCGTCGAGGAAGCGGCAAACGGCCCCGAAGGTACCGTCCTTGAGCTTCAGCTCCTCGACGACAGGCCGGCCGAGAACGGTCTCGAGCGGCCTGACCTCGTTGATCCGGAAGGCGCGGCTCCGGGCCGAGGTCACGACGATCTGCTTGGTCAGGAAATTCCAGGCGGGCTTGAGCTCGTAGACGACGTCGAAGGTGTAGGGGTCACGGGCGTAGCGATAGGCGATCCGGACCGGGGTCATCTCGATCTCAGCCGGGCCAAGCCCGCCGATAACGACGGGCGCGCCGTCGATCGTCACGGAAGAGGGGTCGGCAGAGAAGCCAAGCATCCGGCCGGTCTTGGGCGTGCCGATGGAAACGAGCCCCCGGTCGTTGAATTCGGCACGGATGCGGCCGTTGTCGAGGGCCATCTCCTCGGCGGCAGCCGGCGGCGCGGCAAGAAGGGCCAAGCCCGCCAGGATCATGAGGATCGGGATCGGGCCCAGGGAAAAGGCACGCTTCGGGGTCATGGCTCTATCTCCTTGTCCCGATTATAACCGAAGCGCGCCGGATTTGCCGAGGTCAGTTCTTGGGGGCACGGGGCCGCCGGTCCGGTTCCGGCCGGCCGCTAATCGACGTTCATGTTCACTTTTTGGGGAGGTCTGACCGCGGCGGGCGTTCGAGGGAGCCAAACGAGCATCTGGCCGGGCCCCCGATTGGCCCAGGCGTAATAGGGGACGGCCAGGAAGGGATGCGCCGTCTCGACGGTCTTCCCGGCTGCGCCCTTGGTCAGGGCGACCGCCGTCCCGGAAACGATCATGACGCCATTGAGCAGGTCGGACCGGAATTCGACGCCTAGCGCGGCGGGATCGGGAAGGACGAGGTCGAAGACGCGGTCACCGTTGTCGACGCCCTCGGCCGCGTAGACGATCGGGCCGCGCTGGAGCGCGGCGCGGCCGCGGTCCTCGGCGACCGCCTCGTTGGCGACGACGCGGCGAACAGGCATGGCGAGCGTCAGCTCAACGGTATCGCAATCCTTCCAGTCTCGGCGGATCCTGGCGTAGCCGTCGCGGACTTCGAGAGGCACGGCTTCGCCGTTGACCTTCAGGATGGGCGCCTCGCCGGCACCGTCGAGGAACTTGTAGAGATCGGTCGGCATGGCCTCCCCCCTGGCCCAGCCGGGGATGCGCAGGGCGAGCTCGAAGGGGCCCGGGGCCTCGAGCGAGAGGACAAGCGTGATGTGGCCGTCCCAGGGGTAGCGCGTCTCCTGGGTCAGGATGACGGGGCGGCCCGGGATCGGGATCTTGCCGGTCCCGGCGATGTAGAGATTGACGAAGACGGTGTCGTCCTTGAGGGCGTAGACGTAGCCTGGGAGCGAAGGCAGAAAGCGGGTCATGTTCGGCGGGCAGCAGGCGACCTCGAACCAGGGGCTGCGTCTGTAGCCGCCGGCCGATTCGAGGGGGTTTTGATAGAAGAACCGGTCGCCGCTGAGGGCGACGCCGGAAAGCAGGCCGTTGTAGAGGACGCGCTCGAAGACATCCATGTATTTCGATTCGCCGTGGAGGAGGAAGAGGCGGTAGTTCCAGAGGGCGTTGCCGATGGCCGCGCACGTCTCCGTATAGGCTTCGGCGTTGGGGAGCTCGTAGGCGGCGCCGAAGGCCTCGGACCCGCTGCGGGCCCCGACGCCCCCGGTCAGGTACTGCTTCCTGCCGGCGACGTCGAGCCAAAGACGGTCGATGGCGTTGACGTATACCGGGAAGCCGCCGAGGGCGGCAACGTCGGCCATGCCCGAATACATGTACATGGCCCGGACGGCGTGGCCGACGGCCTCGTCCTGCTCGAGGACGGGCTTATGGTTCTGCAAATATTCGTCGGAGTTGTAGACAGCGAAGGGATCGTCCGGGGCGTACTTCTCGCCGCCGAAGTAGTGGCCGCGCTCGTCGAGGAAGAATTTGGCCAGGTCGAGATAAGCGCGGTCGCCGGTCACCCGGTAGAGCTTGGCCAGGCCGATCTCGATCTCCTGGTGGCCGGGGAAGCCGCGGCGCAGGCCGGGTCCGTCGCCGAAGGTGCGGAGGAGAAGCGCGGCGTTCTTTTCGGCGATGGCCAGGAAGGTCCGCTTGCCGGTGGCCTGGAAGTGGGCCACGGCCGCCTCGTACATATGGCCGACGTTGTAGAGCTCGTGGCTGACGCGGAGGTTCGACCAGCGCTCGGGGCCCGCTCCCGGGGCCGGATGGGCGGGGTCGGCGGTCCGGGTCGTATAGAGATAGCCGTCGGGTTCCTGGGCCTGGGCGATGACGGCGATGAGGTCGTCGAGGGTCCTGTCGAGCGCGGGGTCGGGATGGAGGCGGAGGGTATAGGCCGCCGCCTCCATGGATTTGTAGATGTCCGAATCGTTGTACCTTTTACCCTGATAGGTCCCGGCCATGAGCTTGGCCGCCTTACGGAAGTTGTCGACCCGGCCGGTCTCCTCGTTCATGCGCAGGGCATAGGGCACGGAGACCGTGCGATTGGTCTCGAGGCGGGGCGCCCAGAACGCGTCCTCGAGCTTGACGTGGGTGAAGGGAACGGGATGGATGGGATAGTCGAGGGAAGCGGAGGCGGCGGGGCCGGCCGGAGCGGCGGGCGCGGCGCTTTTGCCCCGGCACCCGGGGAGAGCGAGGAGGACGGCGAGAACGATTGGAAGAAGCCGGGCGGCCTCGAGGGACGGGTCGATTCTCTGTCGCATAGGACCTCCGGAGACTATTAAATATACCACAGCGAGGACGATTCGATTATAATCGCGGGCATGACCGGGCCGTGGCTGATCCTCATCGGGGCGGCGGCGGGGGTTTTTGCCGGGCTCTTCGGCATCGGCGGCGGCATCATCATCGTGCCGGCGCTCATCCTCCTCGCCGGTTTCCCCCTGGTCAAGGCCACCGGGACGTCGCTCGCGGCCATCCTCCTCCCGGTCGGCATCCTGGGGGTCGTCGCGTATTACCGGGCCAAGATCATCGACCTCAGGGCCTCGGCGCTTATCGCCGCGGGCCTCCTCTGCTCGGTCGTCGTCGGGGCCTGGCTGGCCAACACTCTCCCGGTCGACCTCATGCGCAAGCTCTTCGCGGTGTTCTGCCTCTACGTCGGCTGGAACTTCATCGACCCGGTTCGCGTCGTCCGGGAGTGGCGGGGGCAGGCGGTGCAGGTCAGGCCCGAGTCTGAGGAAGCGCCCCACCCCTCGCTCGCCGCGCTCGTCGGGATCGGCCTTTTGGCGGGAGTGATGGCCGGCATGTTCGGCATCGGCGGCGGCAACATCATCGTGCCCCTGCTGACGCTGGCCCTCCACTACCCCCCGAAGAGGGCCATCGCCACCTCGCTCGGAGCCATCCTCTTCCCCTTCGGCATCCCCGGAGTGATCTATTACCATCGGGCCGGGAATCTCGACCTCGGGGCCGCGGCCTGGATCGCAGGGGGCTTGTTCATCGGCACCATATTCGGCGCCCTCATCACGATCAGCCTGCCGAGCCGGACGGTCAAGCGGCTCTACGGATTATTCCTTCTTTTCGTCGCCGTCCGCTTCTTCTTTTTTTAAGCTTTCTCCGGAGTCCACAAGGCCCTCTTGAGGCGGCGAGGGAATTCACCCGAGCAAAGCCGGAGAGAGGGACTTAGTAGCTCCGCGGCTCGGCGGGGATCTTGAAGAGCTTGCCGGAGGCGCGGGCGACCTGTTCGCCCGCGCCGTCGAGGAGCTCGCTCTCGGCGACGACGATCCGCCCCTTGTCCTCGACGAATCGTCCTTTGAGCGCATAGGCGACGCCCGTCGAGGCCGGCTTGATGTAGCGCACGGTCATCTCCCCGGTGACGCAGGTGAAGCCCTTCGCTCCGGCGGCGTAGATCATCGCTTCATCGAGTACGGAGGCCAGAAGGCCGCCGTGGACGATCCCGGCCCATCCCTGGAAATGCCCGGCGAACATCACTTCGGCCGAGGCTTCCCCCCGTTCGGCGTCCGTGCTGAGGCGGAGCTTCAGGCCGATCGGGTTCTTCTCGCCGCAAACGAAACAGCCCCGGTCATCGCGAAATGTGTTATCCATTTTAAATCGGGGACACAATACCATTTCCCCAATTATTTTCACAATACCGGTGAGCTTCCGGACCCTGCAACTGTTTATTGACTGGCCCCCATCCCTGCCCCTTGCCCCCCGCCCCGCAATCATCTATAAAAGAGGGGACCATTCGCCCCCAAGGAGAATCCAAATGACCCAGCCGGCCGAAAACGAGACCGTCCTCGCCCTGTTCAAGGAATGCGACGCCCTGCTGCAGGGGCACTTCAAGCTGACCTCGGGCAAGCACTCGGAATGGTATTTCGAGAAGATCCGGCTCATCGAGAAGCCGGCCGCGCTCGAGAAGATCGTCGACCTCCTGGCCGCCAAGATCCGGCGCGAGGTCCCGGATTTCGACTACGTCGTCTCCCCCGCCTACGGCGCCATCGCCATCGGCTTCCTGGCCGCCCTTAAGCTGGGCAAGAAATTCGCCTTCACCCAGCGTGCCGACGAGAAGATGACCATTCGCTCGGGCTTTTCGGCTCTCGACGGCTCGCGCGCCGTCATCGTCGAGGACATCCTGACGACGGGCGGGTCTATCCAGGAGGTCATCGCCTGCCTGCGCGAGCGCCAGGTCGCGGTCGCGGGGATCTACGTGCTCGTCGACCGGAGCGCCGGGGCCGTGCCGATCGAAGGCAAGCCCGTCGGCAGCCTCCTGGCCCTCAAAGTCGAGGCCTTCGATCCCGACGTTTGTCCATTCTGCGCCAAGGGCATCCCGCTCACCAAGCCCGGCGCGTCCGACAAGAAGGTTTGACGCCGGGTCGATTAGGCCCCGGCACCGTTCGAGACCGGGACTTCGGCCACTTCAACCTTCTTTTTCTTCTTGCCCAGCTTGTCAGAAACGACATAGAACGCCGGGACGACGACCAGGCTGAGCACGGTCGACAGGACCAGGCCGCCGATGACGGCGATGCCCATGGGCCGGCGGATCTCGGCGCCCGAGCCCAGGCCCAGCGCCGGCGGGATGGCCGCCATCAGGGTCGCGGTGGCCGTCATGAGGATGGGCCGCAGCCGGATGGGCCCGGCCTTCTCCATGGCCTCTCTTGCCCCGAATCCCTTCTCCCTGAAAGCGTTGGCGTAGTCGACGAGGATGATGGAGTTCTTCTTGACGATGCCCATGAGCAGGAGCAGCCCGATCATGCTGAAGATGTTGAGCGTCTGGCCCGTGACGAGGAGGGCGAAAGCCGCGCCCGCGATCGACAGGGGCAGGATGGTGATGATCGTGATCGGGTCCTTGAACGAGTTGAACTGCGAGCCCAGGATCATGTAGGCGATGGCCACCCCCAGGAACATGGCGAAGAGGAGGCTGCTCATCGAATCCCGGAAGGCCAGGCTCGATCCCCCCAGGACGACCCGATAGCCGACCGGAAGCGTGCCGCCGAGCCCCTCGATGACCCGCAGGGCCTCGCCCTGGGCATGGCCCGGGGCGACGTTGGCGAAGATCGAGATGGCCCGCTCGCGGTCGCGCCGCGTGATGGCCTGGAGGGCGGCCTGCTCCTCGAAGATAACGAGGGACGAGAGAGGCACGAGCTCGCCGTTGCTGGCCCGGACGCGCAGGCGCGAGATATCCTCGGGCCGCGACCTCTGTCCGGCCATGAGCTTGAGCCGGACGTCGAGCCGCCGGCCGCCCGTGCTGTATTTGCCGATGCGGATGCCGCCGACGAGGGCCATGATAGTCGTGGCCACGTCGTCGACGGAGACGCCGACGTCGGCGCACACGGCCCGGTCGGGCGTCACCCGCAGCTCGGGCATGCCGACTCGATAATCCGAATCGAGGTCGGTGACCGTGCCGCTGTCCGTGAGCTCGGCCATGAGCTTCTGGCTGAGGGGCACGAGCTGGCCCCAGTCGGCGCCGCGCACGGAAAACTCGATCGGGAAGCCGCGCTGGGCCGTGAAGCCCTGCTGGGACGTGTCCTGGATGACGGCCCGGAGGCCGGGCACGGCGTTGAGCTCCCGTCGGAGGACCGCGGAGAACTCGGCCTGGCCCATCTTCCTCTCGCTCGGGGGGACCAGGGTCAGGAACATCATCCCGGAATTGACCCCCCCGCCGCCCCCCATGCCGCCGACGAAGCTGAAGGTCTGGGTGACCTCCGGGTGCACGTTGACGATCTCCTCGGCCTTGACGAGGAGCGCGTCGGTCTCGGTGATGTCGGATCCGACGGCGGTCTGGAGGCGGATCGAGACCCGGCTCTGGTCCTGGGAGGGCACGAACTCGCTCGGCATCAGCGTGAAGATGAGGATGGCCGAGGCGAAGAGGGCCGCCGCGAGGCCGAGCACGAGCCCGGGCTTTTTGAGCCCGCGGTGAAGGATGCGGCCGTAGACCCCTTCGAGCTTCCGGAAGGCCCGGTCGACGGCCAGGCCGACCTTGTTCCGGCCCTCCCGCGTCGTCTTGAGGAACTGCGAGCACCGGGCCGGGGCCAGGGTGACCGCCTCGACGTAGGACAGGAGGACGGCGAGACAGAGGGTGATGCCGAACTGGAGGAAATAGCGCCCGATGATGCCCTTCATGAAGATGACCGGCATGAAGATGGCTACGACGGCCAGGGTCGCGGCCAGGGCCGCGAAGGCGATCTCCTTGGTCCCCTCGAGCGCGGCCGGCACGAGGGCCTTGCCGCCCTCGCGGTGGCGGAAGATGTTCTCCATGACCATGATGGCGTCGTCGACGACGATGCCGACGGCCAGGGCCAGGGCCAGAAGAGTGAACGTATTGAAGGTGAAGCCGAGGAAATAGATGATGGCCACGGTCCCGAGGAGGGACATGGGGATGGCCAGGATGACGTTGAGGGTGCTGGAGAGCGACCCCAGGAACAACCAGCAGACGAAGGCCGTGAGGACGACGGACAGCAGGAGCTCGAACTGGATCTCGTTGACCGACTCGCGGATGAACTCGGTGCTGTCGTTGGTGATGCCGACGGTCATGTCGGACGGCAGGGTCTTGCTGTATTCGTCGATGGCCGCGCGCACGCTCTTGGCCAGGGCCACGGCGTTGGCGCCGCGCTGCTTCTTGATGCCGATGCCTTGGGCCGGGCCGCCGTCCATGCGGGCCAGGCGCCGGACGTCCTCGAATCCGTCCTCGACGAGTGCGACGTCGCTCAGGTAGATGGGGCTCCCGGAGACCTCGCGGACGACGATCTTGCGCAGGGTCTCGAGGTCGACGGCCTCGCCGAGGACGCGGACATTGACCTCGCGTCCGGTCGTCTCGAGCCGCCCGGCCGGCAGCTCGATGTGCTCGCGCTGGAGGGCCGACATGACGTCTCGGACGGTCAGGCCCTTTTCGTCGAGCCGGGCCGCGTCGAGCCAGATGCGGATATTCCGCTCGAGGGTGCCCATGAGCGAGATCTCGCCGATGCCGGGGATCGTCTGGAGCTTCTCCTTGAGCCCGTAGCGGACATAGTCGCTGAGGACGCGCTGGGGATAGGGACCGGCCAGGCGGGCCATCATGATGGGCTGGTCCTCGGGATTGGACTTGGAGATGACCGGCGGGTCCATGTCCCGCGGCAGGCGGCGGGCCGCCTGGGAGACCTTGGCCTGGACGTCCTGGAGGGCCAGGTCGACGTCACGCGACAGCTCGATCTCGACGGTGATGTTGCATGAGCCCTGGCGCGAGCTCGAGGTCAGCGTGCGGACGCCTTCGACCTGGATGAGAGCTTCTTCGAGGGTCTCGACGACCTCGTTCTCCATGACCTCGGGCGCCGCCCCTTCCCAGGAGGCGGAGACGTTGATCGTGGGGAAATCGACGTCGGGGAACTGGCTGATGCCGATCCGCCCACCGGCCACGAGGCCGAAGACGACGGTGGCGGCCATGAGCATCCAGGCCAGGACAGGCTTTCTGACGCAGGCTTCAGTGAGGTTCATGGGGTTACTTCTTCACCGGGGGCACGCCAGTTGCGGCCGGCTTGCCCGCCGCGTCGGGGGCGGCGGCCGGCGCGCCGATCCTGACCGTCACGCCGTTCGAGAGGGCTTCCGAGCCGCGGACGACGAGCGATTCGCCGCCGCTGAGGCCGGAGAGGACCTCGACGCGGCCGTCGGCCGACCGCATGCCCAGGGTCAGGATGCGCTCGACGGCCTTGTCGCCCTCGACGATGTAGGCGAGGAAGCCGCGCTCGCTCGGGCGGACGGCGGAGACGGGGATGACCGGGGCCTGGCTGGCCGAGGCCACCGGAACGTCGATCTCGGCGAAGGAGCCGGGCCGGAGCGTGCGGTCGCTCGGGTCGTCGATGTTGGCCGTGATGTCGACGAGGCGCGAAACGTCGTCGGCGGCCTCGGCGACATGGACGACCTTGGCCGTGAACTCGCGGCTGTCCTCGCGAACGCGAAAGCGGGCTTCCTGGCCTGGCTTGATCCGGGCGGCATCGCGCTCGGGGACGCGGAACCGGAGGAGGAGCGGATCGCGGCGGACGAGGGTCGCCAGGACCGTGCCGGTCTGGACGAACTGGCCGGTCTGGACCGTCCGCGTCTGGATGACGCCCGAGATAGGCGCCTTGACGAAGGCGTCCCGGAGATTGAGCTTGGCCTGGTTGAGGGCGGATCTCTTCTCGGCGACATCGGAGGCGGCGGTGAGGACCTTGGTCCGCCATGTCTCGACCTCTTCGCCCGGGATGAGGCCGGGGTTCTGCGTCTGGACTGTCTCCCGGCGCTTGAGCCCGGCCTCGGCGTCGGCCTTGGAGGCCTCGGCCTTCTCGAAGGAGGCCTGGGCCGACCCGACGGCCAGGCTATAGCGCTCGGTCTCGATCTCGACGAGGGTCTGGCCGGCGGCGGCATATTCGCCTTCGGAGAACAGGACGCGGTCGACGGCGCCCGAGACGCGGGCCGTGACCTGGACCTTCTCGAAGGCCTCGACGGAGCCGACCGCGGCGACGGTGTAGACGAGCGAGCGGACCGGCACCTGTTCCACGTCGACGGGGAACTGAACGCGCCCCCGCCCTCCGCCCGCGGCCGTGGCCGCGGAGCCCTTCTTCTTACAGGCGCCGGAGAAGGCGATGAGCGCCGCGGCGACGGCGATAACGACGAGCTTCCGGTTTATCGAACTGGTCACGTGCGTGGCTCCTTCCCGAAGGGATCGAGTCCCAGGGCCGCTTCCAGGTTGAGGAAGGCGACGCCCAGGCCGTAGCGTTCTTGGACCAGGGCCACCTCGGCCTCGAAGAGTCTGACGTTGGCGTCGGCGACTTCGAGCGCGGAGGCCAGGCCTTGGCGGTAGAGTTCGGTCGTTTCGGCCGCGTTCTTCTTGGCCACTTCGTGCGCGGCAGTGGCCTGCTTGAGGGACGCGCGCTGATTTTCCAGGGAGACGAGGGACTCCCTGACTTCGACGTCCACCCGGCGCGTCGCGGCCTGAACATCGAGGTCGGCCAACCGGGCCAGCGCTTTTTGCTCTCTCGCATCGGCAAAGCGGGCCAGCCCGTCGAAGAGCGTCCAGCTCAGGGTGGCTCCGATGTTCCAGTTCCAGGTCCTGTTGTTGAAGCTCGCTTCGTTCGTCATCCGGTACTGGCCGCTGGCGCTCAGGGAGGGGATCCAGCCGAGCATTGGCACTTTTGCCAGCGCCCGCCGCGATGACGCCTGCCATCGGAGCGAGCCGATGTCGAGGCGGCGGGCCAGCGCCTCGTCAACCAGGGCCTCGGTGTTCGCGGCCTCGGCCGAGGCGGCCTCGATCAGGAACTCAGGAACGACGAGCCGGTCGCGAACCGCGTCGGGGGCATCGAGGAGATAGCCGAGCTGGAGGATGCTCGTCTCCACCTGGCCCTTGACCTGCGTCATGCCGACTTCGGCCGTCGCGTACTCGAGCTCGGCCCGAGTGACATCGTTGATCGAAGCGAGACCGGCCGCGAAGCGGGCCTTGGCCGCTTCGAGGTTCTGGCCGGCGAACGTGAACCGCCGGGCGGAGGCCTCCTGGACCTGGGATGTCCCCAGCGTCGCCAGGAAGGCCTGACTGACCTCGAAGGCCAGCTGGCGGCGGCTCTCGGTGGCCGCGGCGACATCGGCGTTCCTCTGGGCCCGGACGGCCGAGAGGGCGGTGAGGCTCCTGGCGTCGAAGAGGGTCAGGTTCAGGGCCAGCGTTTCCCCAAGACCGTTCAAACGTTGGATGACGACCTCGGTCTCCCCGACCAGCCGCCTAACCTCGTAGGCGCGGCGCTGATAGGTGGCGGTTGAGGTGATGGTGGGCAGGAAGAACGAGCGTGCCCTGGCGACGCGGGCGTTGGCCGCGTTGACGTCCTCGGAGGCGGCTTGGGCCCGCTCATTCCGCTCGAGGGCCAGCCTGACCGCCTCGTCCAGGGTCAGAGGCCTCTCCTGGGCGGCGAGCAAGGGGCCGAGGGAGAAGATAAGGCCAAGGGAAGCCGCGGCGAAGCGTCTCGCCCGGCCCGGTCGCGCATTCTCTGGCATCGTCGCGTCTCCTGAAACGCGAGGCCCTCGGACGGGCCCCGAAGGGGGATTTAAATGCAGAAATATACCATAACATTTTTTAGACGCCTAGACGGGCAGATTCTTCCCTGAATTCCCCCAGGAACGGGAAGATCTCCGGGAGACGCCGCCTCCGTCTGTTATAATGGATGGGGAACGGCATTCCGGACCAAGGAGGCGGCCATGAAATCGTCTTTTCTCGGGGCGGGAGCGCTCATCCTTCTCCTCGCCGCCGCGGCGGGGGCTGCGTCCGCCGCCCCGGCCGGACAGGCCGGGCCAGACCTCGACCGCAGGGTCAGGGCCTTCCTCGACTCTCACGCCGGCCAGTGGCGCGACATGAACGTCTCGGAGGCCGACGGCAAGATCCTCCACGACATCATCGTCAAGAACAAATACACTCGGGCCCTCGAGATAGGGACCTCCACGGGTCACTCCGGTATCTGGATCGCCTGGGCCCTGAGCAAGACCGGCGGCAAGCTCATCACCGTCGACATCGACGAGGGGCGGCACAACGAGGCGGTGGCCAATTTCCGGGAGGCGGGGCTCGACGCCTATATCGACGCGCGCCTGGCCGACGCCCACGAGCTCGTCCCGGCCCTCGCCGGCCCGTTCGACTTCGTCTTCTGCGACGCCGACAAGGACTGGTATAAGAACTACTTCGTCGCCGTCCTGCCCAAGCTCACGGTCGGCGGCGTGTTCACCGCCCACAACGTGTCGGAGCGCATGCGCCGCGGCGGCTGGGGCAGCGCCAGCTTCGTCGAATACGTGCTCTCGCTTCCCAACATGGAGACGATTTTCGCCGAAGGGAGCTGGGCGGGATTGTCGGTCAGCTATAAGCGGGCCGAAAAGTAGCTACCACTTCTTGTATTTCCAGAAGATCAGGAAGCCGACCATGGAGACCCCGGCCAGGCCCATGATCTTCCAGAAGGCCGGCATCGCCTCCAACCCGAAGGGCAAGGTCACGTTCATGGAGAAGATCGAGACGACGAACGTCGGGACCATGATGGCGATGGTGATGATATTCAGCGTCTTCATCAGGACGTTGAGGTTGTTGCTGACGATGGAGGCCCGGGCGTCCATGAGGCTGGCCAGGATGTTCGAGTAGACTTCGGCCTGACGGTAGCACTGGTTGTTTTCGACGGTGATGTCGTCGAGGAGCTCCATCTCCTCCTGCGTGAAGCAGAATTTCGAGGCGTTGTGGCGGAGCTTCTCGATGAGGGCGCCGTTGGAGTTGACGGCGTTCTGATAGTAGACCAGGCTCTTCTGAAGGGCGAAGAGGTTGATGAGGTATTTGTTCTCCATGGCCTTGTTGATCTTCTGCTCGACGTCGTCGGCGATCTGGTTGATGATCTTGAGGTGCTCCATGAAGTGGAAAATGGACCGATAGATGAGGCGGATCATCAGCTCGCGGACGCTGCCGACCTTGGCCAGCTGCTTGCCTTCGAACAGGGTCGTGTCCTCGGCGACGACCAGGATGAGCAGCTCGCCGAAGAAGAAGACGCCCATCGTCGAGGCCTTGAAGAGAAGCTGATCGTCTCCGGAATAGTTCTTCGGGCGCTTGTAGATGAAGGCGATGTGGCCGGGCTCGCACTCGAGACGGGCCTGCTCGTCGGGGTCGAGGGCGGAGGCGAGCGTGTGCTCGTCGATCTGGTAGGTGTCGACGAGGAGGCGTTTTTCGGCCTCGTCCGGATTGACGTAGAGGAGAACCGGGGCTTTTTCGTCCCTGGATTCGACGATCTTCGCGTTCTCGATCTGGTAGCGTCTGAGCATTCCCGGCCTCCTTTCAGGTGGTTTCCGAGCACCGTCGGCCCATTATGCGCCCGCCGTCCAGGAAATGGCAAGAGAAGAAAGGCTATTTCCACGGCCCGGTGACGGCGAAGGTCAGGCCGGCCGGAAGGTTGTTCAGGAACAGCGTCCTCCGGTCGGGTGAAAAGCAGACGCCCGACGGCTCCGAGGCCTCCGTGGCGATGCGGGCGAGCTTGTAGAACTCACCGCGGGACGTGAGTCCCAGGATGAAATTGTCGCCGTCGCCGTCCTCGCAGATGATGAGGTCGCCCCATGGGGCGACGGTCAATTGGTCCGGGTGATCGAGGACGAGTTCGTCGTCGGGCTGGGCGTGGAGCTCGAGCCGGCCCGGCTCGGCCGCTTCGCGCGGCGTCCCTTCGGCGGGGCTCGGGACATAGCGCCAGATCTGTCCCTTGGCGTGCGTCCCGCCGTTCGTGCAGGCGAACAGGATCGCGCCGGTGCGATGGGCGAGGCCTTCCCCGCTGGCGAACACGGCCGCCCCCTTCTCCCGGCCGCGGAGCCGCAGGACATTCTCGTCGGGGTCGGGCTCGTCGAGGTCGACCCAAGCCGTTTCGAAGATCTGCCCTGTCTCGATCGTCCGCGTTCTCCAACTGTTCGTTTCGAGGCCGGGCTTGCCCGCCACGGCCAGGGCCTGGAGCCGCCCGCCCTCGGCGAGCCGTCCCGGCGACGCCGGGATGAAGCGATAGAAGAGCCCGTCGGTCTTATCCTCGGTCTGATAGATGATGCCCGTCCGCGGATCGAGGGCCAGGCCTTCCTTTTCGAAGCGGCCGAGGGCCTTGAGCGGCAGCGGTACGGCGAGCCCCGGAACGGCGGAGACGGGCACCTCGAAGGTGTAGCCGTGCCGGCCCGAGCACACGTCGCCCGGCCCGAGGAAAGCCTCTTCGGACGAGAGCCACGTGCCCCAGGGCGTCGCCCCTCCGGAGCAGTTCGTCATCGTCCCGGCCAGGCTCAGATGCTGGCTTTTCACCCTCCTGCGCTTCGTATCGTAGACGACCGTCGTGACCGAGCCGAGGCAGGGCGTCCCGTCCGGCCGCCAATCGTAGATCAGGCGCCTCTCGAGCTTCTGCCAAAGCTTTTTGTCGCCCCCGAACGGCCCGAGGCCGTCGGGGTGGCCGACGCGGTACTCGTGGTTGCGGAGGAGAATGGTCGTTCCGCCCGGTCCCGGGAACGTGCCCATGCCATCGGCGAGAGAAGGGACGATGAAGCCGTCCGTCATTTTCGTTCCCGCGACGGACACGATCCTGTAGGAGAAGCCGCGGGGCAGGTCGAGGAGGCCGTCCGGGTCCCGGCGGAGGGGCCCGAACCCGGCGCCGGGCAGGGCCGAGGGAGCGGCGGGGAGGCCCTGCAAAAGAGAATCGGGAAAAGAACGGGTGACGAATCCGGCCGCGGCGCCGAGCAGGCAGGCGCCCGATCTCTCGAGGAATCGCCGGCGGCCAGGTTTCATAGCAGACCCCCGCCCGTATTCTAATCCCGATCCGGCCGGACTTCCAGCCCGGCTATTCGAGCTTGACCGTTTTAGCGAGCTTGCCGCCGTGGCGCGAGTCGTACCGGAGCGTGATCTCGCCCTTCCCCTCGACAAGGAACTGATACTCGACCTTGCCGAAGCCGGGGACGACCAGGAACTGGATCTCCGGCCGGTCCTTCTTGTAGGCGGCCTGATCGCGGTAAGGGTCGGTGAGAAGCCCTCCCGCGACGACCTTGGCGCCGGGGCCCGTCAACGTGAGCGTGTCCTTGGGGTAAAGATTGGCCTTCTGGGCGAGGTAGCTCATGGACGGGACGGCCTTGGGATTGGACAGGCGCGTCCGGACCCGATAGAGATTTCCGCCGAGCGGCTTGACCTCGAAGACCTCGAGGGAGACCTCGGGCAGATGCCTGGCCGTGAACAAGGCGGCCATGGCGTTGCGGTGCACGAGGTCCTTGATCATGAAGGGCGCGCCCAGCCGGGAGCTCATCTTGACCCAGCCGCCGATCTCGACGTCGCCGTATTCGGGGTGCTTGATCGGCTTCCAGGGCTTGTAGAGCTCGCCCGAGACGACGTTGTCGCTGAACTTGAGCCGCTCGCGCTCGGAGACGCCCTCCGAGAAGATGTCACGCACCGCCTCCTCGCGGGGCGTGCCGGGCTCGTTCCGCTCCGAGACCCCCTTGAAGGCCTCGGACTCGCCCTGAAAGACCTCGGCGCAATAGAAGTAGGCCCCCACCGTCTGGGTGAGCCATTCGCCGGAATCGCCGTAGGTCGTGTAGAGGTCCTTCCAGGAGATCATGTAGCGGTAGCCGGGGATGATGCGCTCGCCCTGCTTGCCGAGATAATCGTAGACCGCGACGTCCTGCGGCGGATATTCGCCGAGGCCCTTGCGGCTCGGGCCGCGCAGGAGCATGCCGCCGTTGTTGTGATAGGACCAGGCGAAAACGATGTTCGTCTTGGTCATCGTCCATTCGGCCAGGCCCTTGAGCCCGACCCCGGAGAAGGGGTACTCCCCGGAGCCGCCCTGGACGTAGGGCGGGGCCCAGTCGAAGCCCCAGTTCCGGTTGGGATCGACATAGCCCTCGCCGTCCTCGTTGACCTGGCCGTCGCCGTCGTTGTCGAGGCCCTCGTCGCCGAGCATCGTCCATTCGCCCTTCTCCCCCGGCTTGATGCGGACCATCAGACGGGGGTCTTCGGGGTCGGTCTTGTAGGGCCCGAAGGGGTCCTTCTTGCGCATCATGCAGATGTTGCCGTCGCCGTCGAGGTCGTCGGTCGTGTCTTCGTCGAATAGCCCGTCCCTGTCGTCGTCAACGGGAATGCGCAGGCTGCGGTTGCTGTCGGGGCTGTTAGGGTCGGCCAGGAAATGATAGCGGCCGTCGACGTTGACGACGGGCACGACATAGACGCAGATCTTGTCGATGAGGGCCGTGATCTCGGGGTTCTTGCCGTAGCCGCCGAGGAGGTAATCGAGAAGGTAGAGCGAGATGTCGCCGCCCTGGATCTCGTTGCCGTGCATATTGCCGTCGACGTAGAGCGCCGGCTTGTCGAGGGCGGCGCCCGTCTTGGGATTGTTCACGGTCATGGCCATGAGGGGCCGGCCTTCCTCGCTTTTGCCGACCGTCTCGAGCGTCGTCAGCTGAGGATAGGCCTTGGCCAGGGCGCGGAGCGCGTCGTAGACCTGGTCGAGCGTGTAGTACTGGTCGAACCGCAGGGGGACCGTCATCTCGGCTTTCTGCGCCGGCAGGGCCGAAGCGAGGAGCAGGATCAGCAGCGCGGAACCGGCGAGCTTTTTCACTTGGCACCTCCGAGGTCGACCGTCCGGGAATCGCCCCAGGCGTTCGGGGTCTCCGCTTTGATCTCGAGCTTGACGGATTTCGCCGCCCGGACGATCCAGGTCACGGGCTGGGAGCCCAGGGCCGGGACGGACTGGACGAGGCTACGCTTCTTGCCTTGTACGATTTCGAAACCCTGGCCGCCGAGCGTGACGACGACTGGGAGCCCGTGCTGGTCGCGCCCGCCCATGGCCGTCGGATACGGAAGGCCGCCCTTGTTCTCGACCCAGGCCTTGATCTCATAGACGCCGGCGCCGAGGCTCTTGACCTTGGCGTCGGCGATGCCGATCCGGGCCATCTTCTTGGCCACCTCGAAAACCCACGGGACCTGGCCCTTGAGGAGGCCGTCGATCATCTTCGCCGGCGGGGTGTTGTCGGTGTACGGCACGGCGCCGCCGATCTCGACGTCGCCGAGGGTCGGATGCTTGAACGGCTTCCAGGCGACGAAGCCCTGGCCGCCGAGCTCCTTGTCGCTCCAGGCGAGAAGGGCTTTCTCCTTGGGATCGGCCCCTCCTTCGCTCGGCTTCTTGGGCATCTGCTTCATCATCTCGGCCATCTTCTTCGTGTCCATCATGCCGCCTTTGAGGGCCTCGATGACCTGCTTGGCCTTGAACGAATCGGGAGCGCCGGAGGCCTTGAGGAAGGCGTCGATCTTCTCCTCGCCCAGGGCGATGAACTCGTCGTTGGTCATCTTCTCGAGCTTTTCGGGCGTCAACTCGTCGGCCGGCTTCTCCTCCTTGACCTCGGGCAGGGTCCAGAAGTCCAGGGCGAAGGAGGGCAGGCCGAGATGGTAGTAGGCGTAGAGCTCGAGGGAGCCGTCCTTGTCGGGGGCCGGGTCGAGGCGCTTGGCGTCGAGCTTGGCGGCCTTGAGGAATTCCTTGTATTTCTCGGAGAGCTCCTTGTAGAACTTGAGGTCATCCTCGAGGGGATTGACAACGGCCCCGAGCTCGAGGAACCCGGCGACCAGGCCTTCCGTGACCTCCATGCCCGGCGGCACGAGCGGTTTCACCAGCTCGATGATCTCGGCCATGGTGTACGTCCGGGTGGGATCGGCGTTGATGAACCCGGCCACGCGCTCGGGGACCTTGATCTGGTTGAAGTCGGCGTCACCCTTGCGGCCGGCGCGCGGCGGGTTGAGGCAGAAATTCGATTCGCCGAAAACGAAGGCGAGGCCGATCTCGCGGTGGACGTCGAAGAACTTGAGCAGCGCGAACGTCTCCGCCTCGCTCCCCGGCCACGGGCCCGCGTCCGGGGCGTGATATTTATAGAGGTGCGGGAAGGCCGTGCCGAGCGTCACGCCGCCGGGCCCGTCCTCATTGAACTGGCCGTCGCGGTCGTTGTCGAGCCCTTCGGAATAGAGCTTCCATGCGCCCTTCTCGCCCTTGGCCCCGTCGGCCTTCTTCATCAGGCGCGCTTCGCCGGGGACGGCGAGCCAGGCGCCCTCGGGGTCCTTGACCCTCATCTGGGTGATAAGGCCGTCGCCGTCGAGGTCGTCGGGCCCGTCCTCATCGGTCGCGTCGTCCTGATCGTCGTTCTTCGGGCGGGCGTTGCGGGTATCGCGGCGCCGGGGCTTGCCGAAATATCCGGCCGCCGCGTCAGGGTTGCCGCAGGCCAGGACGTACCACGTCCGATCTGCGCGCAGGTCGGCCTTTTCGCAGAGGGACCTGGCCAGCCAGAGCGCCGCTTCGCCGGCTAGGGGAACGGTCCCGTCCATATCGGCGGCGACGAAGACGGCCGGCAGGGTCCTGGCGGCTTTCGCTGTCTCGGGCCCGACCTCGAACAAGACGAGGTCGCGGCCGCCGGGGCTCTTGGCAAGGACGTGGAGTTTGGCGAACCCGGGATTGGCCCGGGCCAGGTCCTGGATGGCGGCGGCGATCTCCTCGGGCCGGTGATAGCGGTCGAAGGTGAGATCGGCCGCGGCCAGGGGGCCAAGGGCGACACAGACGAGGATCAAAGCGAGGACTTGAGGGATCTTGCGAAGGGTCACTTGAAGGTACCTCCCTTAGAGAGGATCGGCCTGTCATTCTCTCAAAACACCCGCGCCAAATCAACGCGGATTTCTCAGGGGACTCTCCCTGGAGGGTGCGGTCCCTCTTGGTCCGCTAGCGGCCTTCCGGCACGACTCGTTTTCGGCGGCGACAGGATCATGCTCTGACCACCGTCGCCGCCCTCGTCGTGCCCATACGGCCTGGACGGGTCGGGAAGATCGGCATGTCATCTCCTTGACCGGCTCGGCTAGCGGTGATAGAAAGGCGATAGTCGACGGATACGGAGGATCCCCATGATCAAGAAAGCCGTTCTCTCTTTCGTCATCGCCTGCATTCTGGTCGCGACCCTGCCAGTCCCCGCGCCGGCCCAGCACGGCGGTACGCCGTCCATCCTGCCCATCCGCGATCGGGCGGCGCTTGTCCAACGGATCACGGCCAAGCGCCTCGACACCCTCGTCCCCGGCATGATGCGCGAAACGGGCTTCGACATGTGGATCGTCTCCTGCAACGAGGACGCGCTCGATCCCGTCTTCGAGACCATGATCCCTTACGAGAACTGGAACCCCATAACCCAGATCCTCGTCTTCTTCGACCAAGGGCCGGCCAAGGGCGTCGAGCGGCTGAACGTGTCACGGACCGACACCCAGGGCCTGTTCAAGAACGCCTGGGACCCCTCGGCCTTCGACGCCAAAAAGGGAGAAGGCCAGTGGGAGGCCCTCGGCCGGGTCGTCCGCGAGCGCGACCCGAAAAAGATCGGGCTCAACGAGGGCGAGATCCAATGGGTGGCCGGCGGGCTGACCTCGGTCCTGAAGAAGCGGATCGTCGAGGCCGTCGGGCCGAAGTACGCGGCCCGGCTCCAATCGGCCGAGCCGTTGGTGACGCTCTGGGCCGAGACCCTCACCGAAGAAGAGGTCGAGGTCATGGAGCGGGCCGCCGCCGTGTCCCGATCGATCATCGCCGACATGTTCTCCTCCCGGGTCATCACGGTCGGCCAGACGACGGCCGAGGACCTCCGCTGGTACTACTGGCAGCGCGTCGCCGACCTCGGCCTCCAAGTCTCGTTCAGCCCGTTCGTCTCGATCCGCGGGCGGTCGCCCAGGGACATCGAGAAGTGGGGCAAAGACGACAAGATCATCCGCCCCGGCGACCTCATCCACTGCGACGTCGGGCTCAAGTACATGCGCTGGAACAGCGATCATCAGGAGATGGCCTATGTCCTGCGCCCCGGCGAGACCGACGCCCCGGAGACGTTCAAGAAGCTTATGGCCGAGGCCAACCGGCTCCAGGACGTCTATTGCGGCGAGTTCAAGGCGGGTCTCACGGGGAACCAGCTTCTCGGGGCCATGCTGGCGAAGGCCCGCGCGTTGGGCCTCCCCGGTCCGCGGATCTACTCGCACTCGCTCGGGCTCTTCCTCCACGAGCCGGGGCCGCTCATCGGCCTACCCTGGGAGCAGGTCAATAACGTGGGGCGCGGCGACGTCAGGCTCGTCCCGATGAGCGCCTTCACGGCCGAGATGAGCGTCACCGGGCCCGTCCCCGAATGGGGGGCGGATTTTCGGGTCCCCCTCGAGCAGGACATCCTGTTCGACGGCGAGCGGGCCTTCTTCCTGGCCGGCCGCCAGACGGCCTTCCACTTGATCAGATAGGTAAGCGGGGACCGGCGGATTTCCTGCAAACGCCGTCTCGCCCGACTAAAGTAGAAACGGGCCCGAGCCCCATTGAAGGAGTCCGGACATGAGAACAAAGCACTTCGCATTCGCCCTCATCGTCGCCGCAGTGGCCGCCGGCTGCGTCCATTACACCATCGTCCCGCCGGCCATCGACCTCACCGCTCTCGGCACGGTGGGCCTGGTCACGCTGAAGGCAGAGAACGCGAAGGGCGATCTCGACGTCGCGGCGACCCAGTTCTTCCTCCAGGAGGTCACCGCGGCCCAGCGCATACCGGTCGTCGAGCTCGGGCCGCAGGACGCCGCTCTGGCGGACGTCGGGAAGGAGATATTCGACCGTGACGCCGCCCTGGCCATCGGCCAGAAGCAGGGTGTCGACGCGTTCTTCGTGGGCGAGGTCACGGTGACGAAGGTCAAGCCTCAGGTCGACATCCTGGCCCCGCTGAGCAAGACCCTGTTCGCCCGGGCCGCTTTCGACATCGCCGCGAAGGTCCGCCTCGTCTCGACGAAGAACGGCGCGACCCTGTGGACGGATTCCGCGATCCGGCAAGGTACCGTCGGCGCCATCGGCATGGACGGCGGCATCCCGGTCTTCTCCGTGCGGGACAAGGGGGCGGCCTTGAACGACGTGCTCCGGGATATCATGTACCGCTTGACCTGGGATTTCCGCCCGACGCGCCAGCGCCTGTGATCTGCAGCCGCCTCGGCTCTTGAATAATCCAGGCTAGAGCGGTTTCGGCGGTTCTTTCCGCTCGATCTTGATGTTCAGGCGGGCCTGCAGATACTCGACCGCCGACGACAGCGATTCTTCGAGGATCCGGCCTTCCCGTTCGAGCGGGGATTCCGCCCCGCCGATGACCCCCTGAAGCCCTTGCGGCGCGGACACGAAGTTCTTGATCGCGGCCCTGGCGGCCGCACGGTCCTGGGCCGATGGCGTGGATCCCTTGGGGACGACCTGGAACAGAACGAGGGCGGCAGCCACGACGACAAGGACGGTCGCCGCGACGGGAAGCGGGCGAAGGAAGTGCCAGAGGCGGCGCGATCCCGGCCGCCCGATGTCGACGGCCCGAGGCTCAGGCCTGTCCGTTTCCAGGTCATGCGCGAGTCCCGCGGGAAACTCCGGGACCTTGGCCAGCCAGGCAGAGCGTTCTTCCCTGAGTCGAGACGAGAGGGACGCGGAGGCGCGGGCGAATTCGCCGCATGCGGCGCAGCGGACGACATGCCGCTCGATAAAGCGGGGGATCTTTTTCCCGGAATCCTCCGACCGAGAGATAATCCAGCGGCTGAGCGTGCACAACATCGCTTTTCTCCTCTTCCCTCATTCCCCTGACGGTTGCCGGGCCACCCCCGGCTGGGGCTGCGCTTGGCGGCACACGTTAGGACCGAGCAAGCCGGCGAGGCTCGTCCGGGCCCTATGCAAAAGCACGCGGACGGCCAGCCGCGTCCGGCCGAGGACGGCGGCGATCTCTTCGATCGTCATGTCCTCCCCGTAGCGGAGCCAGAGAACGCGAAACCTGGTCTCGCCCAGAGCCTGAGCCGTGTCCCACAAGCTGGACTCGCCGGCTCCGGCTTCGCCGGCCGAGGCCGGATCGCGGAGCTCACGGTCCGCCTCCGCGATAAGCTTGTCCCGGACTACGGCGTTCTTGCGGAAGGAATCGATGGCCAGCCGGTTGGCCGACGTGTAGAGCCAGGTCGAGAACCGGAAGGCCGGATCGTAGCCGCCGATATTCCGGTAGAGCTTGAGGAACGTGTCCTGGACCATGTCCTCGGCGTCCTCGTCGCTCCCCAGGCGCGGACGCAAATAGACAAAGAGCCGGCGCTTGTAGCGGCGCGCCAGCTCTTCGAAAGACCGAAGCGAGCCGTCCCGCGCCTCGCGGGCCAGCTCGTCGTCGGTCTTTTCTTCGGTCCGATCGTGATCGGCCATTCGCCTCCCGGCCCCGGACGCCCGGGGCCGTCATTACTCAGCCCGGGCCTCAGTCGAGGATCCCGGAAAGCCCGCGACCGTGCGAAAGAAGGTCCGCGATCTCCTGCGACGGGCGCTCGAATTCGAGCCGGAGGACCTTGCCTTCCAGCTTGACCTGGAGACCGTCAAGGAGACTCGCGATCTTGGCCATATCGCCCTCGTTGCCGCCCATCCGGCCCATGGCGACGAGGCCCTGGACGATGTCGGCCATGTTCTTGGCGCTCTCCGGGGAGACGGCCGTCACCTGGAGCCGGACGAGAAGCGTGTCCTGCTTCTCCTGGGCCAGGAAGAACAGGCCGCTCGCCTGCTCCAGGACCTTGGACTGGCTGTTCATGCGGCTCAATCCGGACAGGTCGGGCATGACGCCGCTGAGGAAGGCGCCCGCCGGGACGTCCTTGAGCGAAGCGCTCAATGAGGACTTGGCGAAGTTCTGCGTCTTGCCGGCGGCCGTGTCCAGGACGCTCTCTATGGCTTCGCGGCTTTCGGACAGGACGACAAGATTGTCATTGACGAACGCGCCGTACTCGTCGTCGTCCGTCGAATAGATGGTGTAGGCGCCGTGTGCGATCTCCTTATGGTCCTCTTCCTTGGCGAGCATGGCCAGCAACCCGGCCCGATCGAACTTGCCGTTGACGGCGATGACCGCGTCGCCCTTGTCTCCCTTATTGAAACCGAACACGGTCACACCGGTGATATCCCGGGGCACATCGATCTTCAGCCAGCGGTCGAGGTCTCGGCTCTTCATCTCGAACTTGCCGTCCTTTTCCAGGACTCCAAAGAGCTTGGTCGCCACGAACTTCTCCATGTCCAGGTGGACGACCCAGCGGGCGCCCTCAGGGACGACGGAGGAAGGGACCGTCCCCGGATAGGCGGGAACGGCCAGGAACAGGGCGACGACCATAAGGGCCGCGGCGAATAAGGCTGTTTTCTTCATCATGCTACTCCTCTGACGGTGATTCGTACGCCCTGTAATACGAACCGGGGGGGCCGTTGTTTCACTCCCCGTCCCCTAAAGGTCGATCCGGACGGACTCCCCTGTCCGGACGGCCCTCGGCTGCCTGAAGGTCTTGGGAGCGCCGTTCCCCAGCCTGAAGGACTTCAGGGAGAGCCCGCCGTGGAGGACCTTGAGATCGGCCGTTCTGCCGCCGGGCCCTATCCGGCAGGTCCCCCAGGCGTCGCCGTTCGACCAGAAGTGCGTCCCCTCGCTCGCCCCGAAGGTCATGGCCTGGGCCCGCCCGTCCCAAGCGAAGCCCGAGAGCGCCGGCACCGCCGCCCAGCTGGCCATGGCCCGGGCGTAATGATGCCCGCATTCAGCTTCGTCGAACGGGCTGCGCTTCTTGCCGTCGTAGCGGGTCCGGATGTCCCGGATGACCTTGAGCCCGCTTGCCGCGTCGCCTTCGTAGAGCATCCCGACGGCCGCCGTGTATTCGAACCCGGTCATGACCTCGGTGAAGTACGGGAACGGGTTCTTCGGCCGTCCCTTCGGGTAGCTGGCCATGAGCAACGCCGTCTCGTCGCCGAGCACGAACGACCGCAGGCAGTTGAAGTGATCGAAGAACCCGGTCCGGGTGTTGTACTTCAGGATGCTCGCGAGCGCCGTCCTGACGTGGCCCGGATCGACGAGATACCCCAGGCCGCAGACATGGGCCATGTACTGGCCGACGAGCTGGTCGACGAGGCAGCCCCGGGCCAGCTGATAGTCCGGCTCGGTGATGCTCTTGGCGCCCATGTCGAGCCGCAGGCTCGGGGCGACGTCCTCGACGCTCTTCGGCGGCTGGACATGATGCTCGTAATATTCGCCGTTCCAGAGATTGGCGTCCGTCCAGGCCCGGCCCTTGGCGAAGAGGTCGCGGCAGAGCTTGGCGAACGTCTTGTCACCGACGCCCGCGGCCATTTCCTCGGCGGCCCGGAGCGCGCCGAGGTACCAGATCTCCATCTGCGGGTTCGGCCCATAGTACTCGACGTCCATCGTGTTGTGCTGACAGCCCTCCATGACGCCGTCGCGGTCGGCGTCCCAGCCGCCTTTGATCCAAGCGAAGGACAGGGCCCTCTTGACGCCGGGCCAGAGCCGGGCGAGCCAGGCGTTGTCGCCGGACATCTTCCATTCGCGGAACGCTTTCATGATCGTGCCCATCTGGCCGTCCGCGGCGGCCTTGCCGAATTCGCGGGCCCGGTCGATCGGCAGGCGGACGCGGAAGCTCATGAGTCCCTGATCGTCGGTCGCTTCGAGGAACTCCGTCTCCCGCATGGACCGGGCCAGGGCGCCGAAAAGAAAGGCCGTGGCCTGCTCATAATTCCAGACATGGGTACAGGAGCCCCAACAGCATCCCGAGGTGTTGCTCGAACCCTCGAATCCGAAGAACCGGCCGTCCCGCGTCCGGAAACACGTCTGGGTCCGGAGCGTGCTGAGATTGAAGAGCGCGGCCTCCTTGACCTCGGCCGGCAGAGCGCTCCCGGCGAAGGCGCGCACGAACTCGACCGTCCGGTCCTCGAGCCCGGCCGCCCGCGCCGCGAAGTCCCCGGCCGCCGCCCAGGCGTCGGGCCAGCGCGTCGTATAATAGTTCCCGACGATGTCGTCCGGCGTTCCCTTGGGCGACCAGGTGACGCGGTTCGGGAAGTGCCAGGCGAGGATGAACGCCGCTTCCGCGCTGCCGTTGGCCGGAACGTCGACCTCGATAGTAAGCGAGCCGAACGGCATATCTTCGGCCGTGGCCGGCCGCGCGTCGAGCACCCCGTCGTCGGAAAAGTCGTCCCAGAAATCGAGGAGCGCCGTCCCCCATCCAGCGGCGACCCATGTCGTCCGGCTCGATCCCCGCGTTCCAGCCGCCGCGGCCAGGGCCATCGTGCCCCAGGCCTCATGCTTCGGGTCGACACCCTCCGAAGTCATGAACAGCCCGCGCAACCCGCCGGTCGAGCGGAATTCGTTCCGGTTCTTTTTGGGGCCCGAAGTGATGGGATCGTTCTTCCAATCGCGGGTCGTTCCGGAGCCGTCCGCCCCGATGAAGTTGGGGAGCGTCCCGCAGACCGCGGCGCGGAGGGGCCGCCCAGTCTTGTTGATAAGGACGAACCGGAACAAGGCAACGGGCAAGCCGCTCGCCTCTGCGTCGCCGGGGATAAGGGGATTGAAGGCCTCCAGGCGGACGTCCACGGGCGAGTCCGGGTCGGAGAGGAAGACCTGACCCAGCGGGTACGCCGCCGCGAATGAGACATCGCGGAAGCGCGGCAGGCCGTGGTTGACGGCCGTCGAGCCGTGCGAGGCTTCATAGGCGGAAAGAGGCAGCGGGCCCTCGATGGCCCGGGTGAAGGGGACGTCGCCCGACGCGACACGCAGGGCGAAGAACGGCCCCGTCTGCTGTCCGCCGTAAGGCGTATAGCCCTTGGCCGGCCGGTTCATGATCTCCCAGTCCATGAGGTTGCCGCGGCCGCCGAGCGAGACCGTGCCGGTGCCGATGCCGCCGAGCGGAAGCGCGATCCTCTCGACATGGTCGCGGTCGTAGGTTTTCAGCACGGGCCAATCCGCCCGCCAATTGTCCGCGGCTGACACCGCCAGAACCGTGGCGCTGATAGAAACTAAGATAACAACGATACCTGATTTGAGGGCTCGTTTCATGAAATGCTCCTTTGAAATGCAGATCTTGAGGGGGTCCCCTCCTCGGCTTTGCTCGGGATCTCGCTCCTTGCCCCCGCCGGCGGGAAGCGGACTCTGGGAAGCGACCCGGCAGAAGTACGACGGAGCGACTCGGAGGCGGACTTCTGCGAGATATCTGAAACAAGTCCCGAATATCACGGGGGCTTTGGAGCGACATCCCTCGCCGCCTCGCGGGGACCGGCAAGGATCCGACTTTGAGAAGCGACCTGGCAACATACGGCGGGTGCCACGGAGCCGTTCTTCTGCGAAATGAGCAAGGAGGGATATTCCGAGCACAGCCGCGGAGGGGATATTGCCCATTAGGTCGCGCGGGCTTTACGGACCGCAGCCTGCCATCCGGCATAGAGCTTGTCGGCCTGGCCCCGGGTCATGGCCGGAATGAACTTGCGCTCGTCGACGGCCAGCCGCTCGATGGCCGCGGTCGATTCCCAGACCCCCGCGCCGAGGCCTGCGAGATAAGCGGCCCCGAGCGAGGTCGTTTCCACCGCCTTCGGACGCACGACCGGGAGGCCGAGGATGTCGGCCTGGAACCGGCAGAGAAAATCGTTGGCCGAGGCGCCGCCGTCGACCCGGAGCTCCTTCATCCTGAGGCCCGAATCCTTGCGCATGGTCTCGAGGACGTCGCGCGTCGAATAGGCCATCGCCTCGACGGCCGCCCGGACGAGATGGTTCCGGCCGGCGCCGCGCGTCAACCCGACGATCGTGCCCCGGACCTCGGCGTCCCAATAGGGCGCCCCGAGGCCGACGAAAGCCGGGACGAAGTAGACGCCGGCGTTGTCCGGGACCGAAGCCGCCGCAGCTTCCGATTCCCCGGCCGACCCGAGCAGGCCCATCTGGTCGCGCAGCCACTGGATGGCCGCGCCGGCCACGAAGACGGACCCTTCGAGCGCGTAAGCGGCTTTACCGCCCGGGCCGCAAGCGACGGTGGTGACGAGGCCGTGCCGGGACTCGACGATCTCCCGCCCCGTATTGAGCAGGATGAACGAGCCGGTGCCGTAGGTGTTCTTGATCGCGCCGGGCCGGAAGCCGGCCTGGCCGAAGAGGGCCGCCTGCTGGTCCCCGGCGATGCCCATGACCGGGATGCCGGCCGGAAGCCGGCCCAGGCGGACGGTCCGTCCGAATTCCCCGGATGACGGCAAAACGCGCGGCAGAAGGGAGGCGGGGAGGCCGAAGATCTCGAGGAGCTCTTCGTCCCAATCGAGCTCGCGGATGTTGAAGAGCATCGTCCTCGAGGCGTTGGTCGGGTCGGTGGCGTGGCTCGCGCCTCCGGTGAGCTTGGAGAGGACCCAGGAGTCCGTGGTGCCGAACGCGAGCCGGCCTCGCTTGGCCCGCTCGCGAAGGCCGCCCCGGTCGAGGATCCACTCGGCCTTGGTCGCCGAGAAATAGGCGTCGATCGGCAGCCCCGTCTTCTTGCGGACAAGATCGCTCATCCCCGGCTCGGCCGCGAGCTCGCGGCAGCGGCCGGCGGTCCTGCGGCACTGCCAGACGATGGCGTTGGCCACGGGCCGGCCCGACCTCCGGTCCCAGATGACCGTCGTCTCCCGTTGGTTGGTGATGCCCACCGCCGCGATCGACCTGCCGGGGATCGTGGCCAAGGCTTTTTGGACAGTGCGATAGACGCTCCGCCAGATCTCCTCAGGGTCGTGCTCGACCCAGCCGGGCCGGGGGAAATACTGAGGGAATTCCTCGTAAGCCGAGGAGACGGCCCGGCCGCGCCGGTCGAAAACGATGGCCCGGCTTCCGGTCGTGCCCTGATCGATGGCCAGGACGTGGCTCAAGTCAGAGCCTCTCTGCCGTCCAATCGAGGATGTCGGCGAAGACCTTCTCCCGGCCGAGGTCGATGGTGAGCGCGTGGAACATGTCCGGGTATTCGATGAGCGTCTTATCGGCCTCGGCCAGTTTGGCGAAGATCTTGCGGGTGCCGCCCTCGTCGACGAGATGATCGACGCCCGGGACGAGGAAGAGCGACGGGACCGCAAATCGCTTGGCCAGGCGCCCGGCTCGTGCCTGGACCGGCAGGAATCCGCCCAGGAGCCCGATGCTGGCGACGCGGAGCTCGTCGGGGTTGGCGTTCATGATCGCGGCGTACTCCGGGTCACGGGTGGCCATTTCCGAGGTGAACGGGACGTCGACCATGAGCGTCGGCTTGAAAGCCAGGAACAAGACGAGCTTGACATAGGCGCTCGGAGGGAATTTCAGTCCGTTCTTGAAGGCCGGCGCGATAAGGACCGTCCCGGCGAACAACCCGGGATTGCGGCCGGCCAGACCGTAGGCGATGAGCCCGCCCATGCTCTCACCGAGAAGAAAGACCTTAGTCCCCGGAAAGTCCCGCCCGATCGCGTCCCGCAGGGCCAGGAGGTCCCGGTCCCAGACCTCGAACGAATCGACGTGGCCTCGCGGCCGATCGGACGTCCGGCCGAAGCCGCGGAGCTCGACGGCGTACGAAGCATAGCCGCGCCCGGCCGCGAATCCGGCGAAAAAGTTCCAGCGGGCCGAGTGGGCCCCGAGCCCGTGGACGAGGAGGAAGACGGCTTTGGGTAAGGCCGGCCCGGTCGTAGCGGACGGGGTGGACGCGGCGTCCCAGCGGCGGAAGAGAAAATCGGTCCCTTGAAGATCGTTCATGGCCGGATTATAACAAAGAGGATGAGTCCGGCGATAGCGGGGACTATCCCCGGACGGGGACCTCCCCTCTTGGCGACAGGCGCCCCCGGATGCGGAAGGCTTGAAGGCCGGGGGGTTTCTCTGTATGATAAGGGCGAAATCCGGAACAAGGAGGTCTGGTGGCTAGAGGTAACAGAGCTTTCAAGAGCGAAAAAAGAACCAAAGAGCTGAGACGCCTGAAGAAACAGGAAGAAAAGCGGCAGCGGAAGGCGGCCAAGCTGGCCAATCCCGACGAGCCCGAAGTGTTCTCTGAGGACGAAGCTCCCGCCGCCCCGCCCAACCCGGACGATCCCGGACAGGAAACGTCCTGACGTCGTCCGCGAACGAAACCATTCGTTACGATCCGGCCCGAGGCCCCGCCCGGGGACGCCACGCAAGGGCCGGATGAGCATCCCGAGAGTCCGATGAAGCCCGGCGGCCGTGCGCTGAGGTCCGGCTGTCCGCCAGTTCTGCTCCTGCTTGCGGCCGCGGCCCTTCTCGGACGGCCCCCCCTCGAACGGACCCTCTTCAAAGACATTCCCCGGACCGACCCCGCGCGGGAGATCGTCCGGACGGTGCTGGGCTCGCGGTTCTATTCCATGCGCGACGGCTTCGCCGCCTCGGATTGGACCGGCCTGGGCTACGGCGGCGCCTGGGAGCGGGCGAAACGCTACTTCCCCGGCAGCATCTACTTCGTCCGTCCGGGGACCTATTTCATGACCCACGGCCACGACGCGGACGGCCGGCTTTTCATGGAGGTCCATGAATCGGCCTACCTGACGCTCTGCCTCGAGAACCGGCGGTACCTTCACGCCGGCCGCAATCGTCAAAGAGTACGGCCGCATGCTCGGGGCGGCGAACGACCGGGAAGCGGCGGCATTCCGGGATAAGACAGGGCGGCTCGAAGTCTATTTCAGGGACGAAAAGGCGAACCGCCGCCTCCGCAAGGCCTTGGGCGATCCCCTCTACCTCCGGCTGATCGAGGAGCTTCGCGAGGAGGATTATCACATGCTCGCCGGCGGGCTGATGCATGAGGGCCTGCACGCCGGCATGGACGACGCGCTCGTCGCCCGGGTCCAAGCCGAGTTCGCCGCGGGCCGGCGGTCCGTCCAGTGGGACGAGATGAGAGCCTTCATGGCCGAGATCGGTTATCACGGGGCGTTCTGCCGCTGGGCCGTTGAGGACATCGCCGGCCAATGGCGTCAGATCGAAGGCCTGCTCGGCGATCTCGAGAAGCTGCGGAAGAAGCCGGCCCTCAGCGCCGAGGCGGATGAGGCCCGGTTCGAACAGACGAGGGTTCGAGCGTGGACATTTGCCACCCTCGTCCGGCTCAGGATGCGCGAGCTCTGGCAGTCGGCGCGGCGCACGGAAGACCTTTCGGGGAGCTTCAAAAAGGATTACGTCCGAGACACCGCTCCTCCCGACCTCGAGGAGCTGCTATCGAAGCTCGAACACGATGCGGCCGGCTTCGTCGCCGCGTCAGGAGAGGCCATCCGGGCGACGGAGCTCGCCGCCCGGTCCCTCGAAGAAGTCCTTGATATGTGGGGCGCCTGGGCGTCCGGCCGCCGGCCCTTCCCTCCTCCGGTCACAGACTCCCAGGCGATCTTCAGGCAGGTCAATGATATAGGCTGGCCGGATCCGGCCCCGGCCGCAGCCGGGGCGGCGGCGCTCATGAAGAGGGCGGGAGAGGCGCTCGAGAAAGAGCGGACTTCCTCGTGAGCAGGCCTTCGAGGCCCCAGGTCCTTTCGGCGGCCAGATAGCGCACCGGCTTTTTCGGCGGGACGAACGACATAGCCCGCTCGGCGAAGGCCGTGATCGAAAGGGCCGGATTGACCCCCAGGTTCTCCGGGATCTGGGACCCGTCACAGATGATCATCTCCGCGTAGCCCTTGACCCGGTTCCGCTCATCGATAACCCCCTCTTCGGGGGTTGGGCCGAAAGAGCACCCGCCCAGGATGTGGGCGGTGATGGGCGCGTTCACCGTGACCTCGGTGACGACGTTGGCGGCAACGCCATCGATGCGTCTGGCCATCCTCCGGCCGAAATCGTTACCGGCCGGGAGCCAGGTCGGGTTCCTGCGGTCCGTCCCCGGCTCGGAGGCGAGAACGCTCGTAAAGGGAAAGAACCAGGGCCGGCGCCGCTTCAGGTGGAAATAGTTGTCGACCGTTTGCATGACGAGAAGGATGATCGTTTCCTTGGCCCAGCCCGGTGGCTTGCGAAGGCGCAGGTTGCGGACGGGATGGCGGATCTCGTTCCCGACCCAGCGGATGATCCGGGGCGTCCTCTTCCCGCCGTCCGTCAGCGCCGCGACGAGGGCCGACATGGCGTCGTGGCCCTTGCCGAAGCGGACGGGTTCGAGGTGGGTCTCCTCGTCGGGATGGACGCTCGAGGTGATGGCGACGCCGCGGGTGTAATCGGCGCCGGCCGCGAGAGAGCGCACGCCGAGCAGGGTCTCGCTGTTCGTCCGGGCGTACCGGCCCAGGTGCGCGGACAGGTTGGGCAGCCGGCCTTTGCGCTTCATGTCGAGAAGAAGGGAATTCGTGCCGAGGGCGCCCGCCGCGATAACCATGCCCTTGGTCCGGAAGGTCAGGCCGCGACGGCCGCGCGCCAGGCCGGTCGTCTTCCTCGTTCGAACACGATAGCCTTCGCTCCCCTCGGGCCCGAGCGGCTCGATATCGACGACCCGGTTCTCGGCGAAGATCCTGGCGCCGAACTTCTCGGCGAAATAGAGATAGTTCTTGTCCAGGCTGTTCTTGGCGTCCTTGCGGCAGCCGGTCATGCACTCGCCGCAAAGCTCGCAGCCGACGCGGTCGGGCCCCTCGCCCTCGAAATAAGGGTCCGCGGCCGGCTCCCCCTCCTTCCCGAAATAGACGGCGACATTCGTCAGACGATAGGTCGCTTCGCGACCGATCTCCGCCGCCGTCTCCTTCATCAGCAGGTCCTGGGGCGTCTCGACCGGGTTGCGGGAGACGCCGAGCATGCGGCCGGCGAGATCATAATAAGGAAGGAGCTCGTCCTTGCCGCCGAGCCGGCGGACGCTCGGCCGCTCGAAGAAGACGTCCGGGGGGACATAGAGCGTGTTGGCGTAATTGAGGCTGCCGCCGCCGACCCCGGCGCCGGCCAGGATGAAGGCCCCGTTGAGGAGGCGGAGCCGCCACGTGCCATAGAGGCCGAGCGAGGGCAGCCAGAGGAACTTGCGCAGGTTCCAGTTCCGGCGGGGGAATTCGTCGGCGTGCCAGCGCTTGCCGGCCTCGACGACGCCGACCGTGTAGCCCTTCTGGGCCAGGCGCATGGCGGCGACGCTGCCGCCGAAGCCCGAGCCGACGACGAGATAATCGAAAACGAGCTCTTCGGCTCTTTTCATTTTCTTCGGTCGCGCCTCACTCTATAGGAGTCGGCTGGCGGGGTCAAGGATATCGTCCCGTGATCAGGAACGCCTCGAGAGGGATCCCGAAGAGGGAGATGCACCAGTAAGATCGGGATCAGCGGCCGATCGTCAGAGGGGTGCGGGCGCTGGCCACCTGCCCGGTGACCTTGTTGCCGACGTGGATATAAAGCGTGTATCGGCCGTCGGGGACAGTCCGCGAGCGAGAGCTCGAGCTTCTGCGCCTCGACCGTTCCCCGCGACGCCGACTCCCGCAGCTCGAGCGGCACGTTCAGGTTCGCGCCCGTGCTTCGAATCGATGAGGTTCGCCCTGAAGATGAGGTCGGCGACGCCGAGGCCCGGGGCGGAATACGGCAGGATCACGCCCACCTTTCCGGCGCTTACGGCCTCCCCCCCGATGACAGGGGAATAGGCGGCCGCATCGTAAGGATAAAGCTCCCGCCACGATGGGCTCTCCGCCGTCCCCTTGACCACGCCTTCCAGGTGGAAGACGCCTCCTCCCGCGACGAGGAGCAGCGGAGAGAACACCGACATGGTTTGCCTGTTCGACGGAACGGTATAGACCGAAGTCGATGCGACGGCGCTCCGCCCCGTGTCCAGGTCCCGGATGACGATACGGCATCTGGTCTGGCCGGGCCGGGCCGGCGCGCAGGCGCTGAACAGAAGCTCTTTCCCGCGATACTCTGCGTTCGCCAGGGCGAGCCGCTGCAGGCTCACAAGAGAGTCCTGGTCGTCGAAGAAGAGGGCCACGATCTCGGCCGTCTCTCCCTTGAGCTCGTCCCACAAACTGACCGGGATCCGGGCCAGAGCCCTCACCCTGGGCCCTTGACCGCCATCGTAGGACAGGGCCGAAACCGGCAGGGGCTTGGGCACCTGGAACTCCGACCGCTCGTTGAGGGCCAGGTCAAAGAGGTGGATGTTCTTCTCGAGGTCCGTATATTCCCTGTAGGGCTTGGGATTGAAGTACCCGGGCTGGGTCCGGACCTGGCAGCCGGGCCTCCTGACCTCGACCTTGACGTCGTGGAATTTGCCGTCCGCCGCCGCTGAGATCGAATACCCGAGAACATAATAAGCTCCGGTGACGGTCGAGACCTCGTCGAGGTTCTTCTCATGGAGGATGATGTTCGAGTAGTATTTTCCGCCCGTCTGTTTCGACAGGCTCTTCAGCGAATCCATGCCCGTCGTCTTGTCGTCGCGGAAGACGCCGCCGCTGTCCGCGCCCAGCATGCCGGAGGACGGCCGGTTCATGAAAGCCATCTCGTCGAAGGCGAAAAGCGCTGGGAGCTTGGACGACTCCCGGGTGTCGAACGCGTAGATCGAGCAATCCGAGGCGCTGAATTCCTGGAACAGGGCCTCCTGGAGAGGCCGCAATTCGTAGTTGCCGACCTGGAAAGTCGACCCCTTTGTGGGTGCCAGGCCGCCATGGCTCTCCTGCACGCCGCTGATGCTTTGTGACGTTCCCACCCCGCGGCTGGCGTTGACGAGTGAGCTCGGGATGCCGTTCGAGAAGAAGAGGACGCTTTTCTGTCCCTGGACGAGCCGGAGCGACTGGGCCAGCCGGGTCAGGGTCCGGAAATAGTTCCCGGCCTGCTGCATGGAATCGAGGCGCGTAAACTCGATCTCGGAAACCCCGAGGCGGGGAGGCGCCACGCCAAGTCCGGGGTTCAGGACTTGAAGCCAGTACTGCAATTCGATCTCGTCGGCCCGGCCGGCCACGTCCTTGGAGCTGACCGCGGCCAGGGCCGTCTTGACCTTGTCATGGTCCTTGGTGAGGAACTCATGGATCTTCAGGCCCTTCAGCATCGAATAGGAGATGAAGGCCAGCTCGTCTTCCGGCTGGACTTCCGTGTCGATGAAATGCCTGGCGGCGTCCAGACTGGCTTTGACGCCGCTCACCGTATTAAAGGCGAAATCGAAGAGGATGACGAATTTCCGGTTCAGCGTCGGAGTCTCGACCGGCTCCGGCGCGGCCGCCGCTTCGGGCGCTGGAGATGCGACCCCGGTGGGAGCCGCAGCGAGGTCGTGCCGCTCGAACGCCGAGATCGTGACGGGCCTGCCGTTGTCGAAGAGCGAGAATTCCTCGCTGGTCAGGTCCCGGACCGGCTTCCCGTCCTTGTCGGTGACATAGACTTGGATGAGCTTCAGGGTCACGGCGACGTCGTATTGGAGGGGTTTGGCGGGCGCTTGGGGTTCTTGAGGGGATGCGGCCGGCACACCGCTCTGCATGAGCACGAATAGGCCGAGGAGAATAAGAGCGGCACGTGCCGATAAGACCGTTCCGGGCTGGTTTCCGAGACGCCCCCCGCGCTTTGCAGATCTCATGGACTGATTCCCTAATAATAATAGCACCAATCGTGCCAGCCTGGACTATTCATAAAAACGCCTTTTTTCACTGTAAGACATCAGGACCCAAGACCGGCGTTTTTACCCTTCGGGCAAGCCGATCCGGCCGCATCTGCTTCGTTGCAAAGGGTTCGCAGTACCCGGAGTACAGCTTCACCCTTTGACGCCTTGCATCTGCAGCCGCCTCGGCTTGTGAATAATCCAGGCATCCCGCCTAAAAAAGCGGCCAAGCTCGGGGCGACATGCCCTCATCCGAGGACATCTCCAGGCGACTGGTCGAAAAACTGGACGATTCTTGTTTGTCGTAGTGTAAGGCAGAATGGCGTTCGATAGGGGGCCGTGACCTCCTTATTCGGCGTTCCCCCCGCTTGGCCCGCTTATTGCAAGATGCTTGCCTAAGGGAATTCCGAAGCGCAGAATACTGGTTGGGGAACACGAAGTGCTCAAAAGACTCTTTCTGGCCGGGGCGCTAGCTCTCCTGCTCATCCGGGGTCCATTCCCGGCCCCCGCATCCTCCCCACAGGTATCACAGGCGGAGCAGGCGGCCATGAAGCCTCTCCAGCATGAGGTCTCCGTCGTCCTCAAGCTCATCCACGTCTACGTCACGGACAAGAAGGACAAGCCCATCACCGATCTGACGATGAGCGATTTCACGGTCACGGACAACGGCCAGCCGGTGACGATGACCGATTTCGAAAGGCGCATTTTGCAGGCCGACGAGGCTGATCCCAAAGCGGATAGGCCTTCGGGAGTGTCAGCCAGGCCGGAAGCCGCGCCGACGGCTTCCGTTGTCCGTCAGACCGGCCGCAAATTCTTCTTCTTTTTCGACTACGCCTTCAACAACGCCCGGGGGATCGTCAAGGCCAGAACCGCCGCCCTCCACTTCCTCGATTCGGAGGTCCGGCCGGACGACGAAGTCGGCATCCTGAGCTATTCCATGCTCAAAGGTCTCAGGGTCCATGAGTACCTGACCCGGGACAAGGCCAAGGTTCGCGAAGTCGTCGAAGGGATCGGAAGCAAGGACATCGCCGGCCGGGCCAGCGAAATGGAGACTTGGTACTGGCGGCTCGTCCAGGGGGTTCTCTCTGATCCGAACCCCAGGGAGGAGGGTGAAGGCGGGGCCGACTCCTCCGTGAAACCCAATTCTTATGCCTTTGAAGCCAAGGTCCAGCGGGAGGAAGCCAAGAAGCTCGGCCAGAACTACGTCACGAAGCTGACCGATCTGGCCAGGTCCATGCGTTTCGTCGAGGGCCAGAAGCATTTCCTCCTCTTCTCTTCTGGACTGCCGGCGTCGCTCGTTTACGGAGCCCAGGCAGGCAATCCCAGCCGGGCCGCGCCGGTCGGAACTTGGGGCGGCGGGCAGTTCGACGTCGGGGATTCGGTCCTGAAGTCGCTCAACGAGGCCATGACCAGGGAGTTCGCCGCGTCTGGATGCACGTTCTTCGCCTTCGATACTCGGGAATCGGCCAAGGGCGTCGACCTTTTCGGCTACGACAGCCGGACACTCGAGTCGGGCGCGCGGGGCAGCGTTTTCGGCAAGGAAGGCGTTTTTTCGGATTCGTCCAGCGTATTGTTGGACGATAAGGGGACCGGGCTCGACAATCTGAGGATGCTCACCGACGCCACGGGGGGGAAGTACTACTCGAACATCAACCGCTACGCGAAGAACCTCAACGAGGTCCAGGGCCTCACCGGAACGTTTTACGTCCTCGGTTATCCCATCAACGAGCGCTGGGACGGCAAGTTCCACGAGGTCAAAGTCGATGTCAAACGCAAGGGCTGCGAGGTCCGGGCCCAGGCCGGCTACTTCAATCCCAAGCCGTTCAGCGAGTACTCCCCTCTCGAGAAACAGCTGCATCTCTTCGACCTGGCCTTGAACGAGCGGGCCCTGTCACGCATGCCTGAGAGGGTTCCCATGACGGCGCTGGCCTCCGCGGCAGAAGGCATCTCGCGTCTCGCCGTCCTGGCCAGGCTCCCCGGCGAAGTCACGGCCAAATTCACAGGCAAGCGCGTCGAATTCGTGGCCATTTTTTTTGACGGGAAGGGCGAGGTCGGCGAAATGGTCCGGGAGGAGATCGATCCGGCGTCCGTCCGGGGCCGCGATATGGCCTTCGCGGCGGGCTCCGTGCTCAAGCCGGGCGACTATTCCTGCCGGCTGGTCGTCCGGGACATGGACTCGGGAATGAGCGCCGTCGGCTCAGCCAGGGCGACGGTCATCAAGCCCCAGATCACCGGCCTGCAGCTCGGCACTCCTCTGATGCTGGAGATGAAGACCGGCTGTTCATTCCTCAGCTCAGGCGCCAAGAAGGGCAAAGCCGCTTTTCCCTGGGCCGATATATACCCCTATGATAGCGCGCTCTTCACGCCCGTCCTGCCAGGATCGCCCGCTACCGCAACCAATCTTCAGATCGTCATGCCTTGCGCCTTCCCCGGAGCGGGCCTGTCGGAGCTGGCGATGTCGGCGCACCTCGTCAATTCCACATCCGGAGAACGTTCCCCCCTTACCATCGCCCGCGTGGACAGAGCGCCAAAGGGACCGCTGGAGATCCTGACGCTCGACGTCCCGACGGCGGGCATTGCCCCCGGGACCTATTACCTCCATTTCAATGCCCAGGACCGGGCGACCGGATCGCTCGGCCACGCCTTTACGACGCTCATTATCCCGCCGCGGTAATCCCGCCGGGACCCGGCAGATAACGCTTGACAGGCGGTTCCATATTTAATATATTCCTATGCGTACATGTTAATAGATTATTAATCTTATTTGAACGCATAGGTACACAATGAACAAAGACGTGATGTCCCTCGAAGACCTGGCCCGCGAATCCGGAGTTGCGGAAAAAAGCCTGGCCGAATGGACCAAAGCCAGGATCCTCAGGCCGGCCGGCTTCACCGACGGGAAAGCCCCTCTCTTCGCCTCGGCCGGCCTCGACCATGTCGCCCACATCAAGCGGCTGGCCGACCTCGGCTACGGCACCGAGGAGATCCTCAAGATCATCAAGAAGGTCGGCCTGCCCCGGGACGGCCACGGCCGGAAAAAGGCGCCCGTCAAGGACCGTTTCCTCACCGTCGGGAACCTGGCCGAGCGTTCCGGAGTCAGCCCGCGGACGATCAAGCACTGGGAGGACAAGGGCATCATCGAGCCGGACATGCGGACGGAAGGCGGCTTCCGGCTCTATTCGGAGGCCTACGTCTTTCTCTGCCAGCTCATCCGCGACCTCCAGCTCTTCGGATACACGCTCGAGGAGATCAAGGCCATCTCGGACGACGTCCGGACGCTCGTCGCGATCGAAGCCGGGACGGACGCTTTCTCTGAGGCCGAGGTCGAAAAGCGGCTCGCGGCTTTGCTCGAGGCCATCCAGGCCCTTTTCGATAAGATGAAGCTCCTTGAGGCCGGCATCGAGCGCTGGCAGGACCTGCTCAAGAAAAAGCGGAAGGACATCCTGGCGCTCCAGGCCAAGAACAAGAAGCGGGCCAAAGCGGCCAAGGAGACGAGAGATGCCTAAGATCGTTTTCATCGAGCCGAAGGCCCCGAACCTCCACATCTTCTCCCAGTTCCCCCTGCCGCGCCTGGGGACGCTCATCCTGGGGACGATGATGAAGAAGCGCGGCTGGGAGGTCGAGGTCTTCGTCGAGGACCTCCGCAAGATCGACTACGACGTCCTGGCGGCGTCCGATATCGTCGGGATCTCCACCATCACTTCGACGGCGCCCCGGGCCTACGCCATCGCCGACAAGGTCAGGGCCATGGGCGTCGCCGTCCTCATGGGCGGCCCGCACGTCACCTACCTGACGGACGAGGCCTTGGAGCACGCCGATTTCGTCATCCGGGGCGAGGGGGAAGCCGCCCTGACGGCTTTCATCGACGCCTGGGAGCGCGACCGGGATTTCTCCGCCGTACCCAACCTGTCCATGAAAACGGACGGTCGCGCCGTCCATCACCCGATGCTCCCCCTGGAGAAGGACCTGGACGTGATCCCCTATCCGGACCTGTCCCTCCTCAAGCCCGACGCCGGACGCCTCAAGTTCACCCCGCCGATCCCCGTCCAGACATCGCGCGGCTGCCCCTTCGACTGTTCGTTCTGTTCCGTGACCGGCATGTTCGGGAAGAAGTACCGGTTCCGCTCGACAAAGAACATCATCGAAGAGCTCCGGCCGTACGACCGCGCCGGGAGCACCGTCTTCTTCTACGACGACAACTTCGCCGCCAACCGGGAGCGGACGAAAGAGCTCCTCCAGGCCATGATCGACGAGCGCTTCAAGTTCGAGTGGACGACCCAGGTCCGCGCCGACATCGCCCGGGACACGGAGCTCGTCCGGCTGATGAAAAAGGCCGGCTGCCACACGGTCTACATCGGCTTCGAATCGGTCAACCCCGAGAGCCTCGACGCCATGAAGAAGAAGCAGACCGTCGCCGACCTTGTCCAGGCCGTCCGCGTCCTGCGGCGCCACCGTATCCACATCCACGGCATGTTCGTCCTCGGCTTCGACGAGGACGACTGGAAAACGGTCAAGAGGACCCTCCGCTTCGCCAAGAGGGCCCGGCTCTCGACGACGCAGTTCCTCATCCTGACGCCCCTGCCCGGCTCGGAGTTCTACGACCGGATGAAGGCCGAGAAGCGGCTGCGCTTCGGCGACTGGGCGCTCTACGACGCCCACCACGCCGTCTTTCAGCCCGCCCGGTTCACGTTGCCCGACCTGCAGAAGGCCCAGATCTTCTGCCACAAGAAATTCTATTCACTGAAGCAGACGGCCCGGAAGCTGGTCGCCGGGGAATGGCTCAGCGTGGGCGTCGCCCACTACGCCCGCAAGCTCAACCGGACCTGGAAGCGCCGCAACCGGACGTACCTCCGGGTCATCGCCCTGCTCAAGCCCAGGCCCGGCTCCCGGGCCAAGGTTTCGGTCGATTATAGGGAGGACATCAGCCTGGATAGACGGGAACCACGTACGAGGTCACGAACGATCCTTTCGAAGCACGATCTCCCAGAACCGTTTACATCCCCTTTCGTATCCATTAGAATAAGCCTCGTATTTTTGCATCACCCAAGGGAGTCGCCCATGCCCAACGTCCTGACCGTCCGGGGATTGAGGAAATCCTACGGCAGCCAAATGGCCCTGGCCGGCATCGATTTCGACGTCCGCGCCGGAGAGGTCTTCGCCCTGATCGGCCCGAACGGGGCCGGCAAGACGACGACGCTCCGCATCATCGCCACGCTCCTCACGTCGTCCGGCGGCGAGATCACCTTCCTCGACCACGACCTCTGCAAGGAACCCGATTTCGTCCGGGAGAAGATCAGCTACCTCCCGGAGGAGGCCGGCGCCTATAAGGACATGAAGGGGCTCGATTACCTCCACTTCATGGCCGCCTTCTACGCCCGGACCCCGGAGGAGGAGAAGGAATTCGTCGACCGGGCCGTGGCCATCACCGAGCTCGGCGACCGGCTGAAAACCAAGGTCGGGACCTACAGCAAGGGCATGACCCGCAAGCTCCTCCTGGCCCGGGCCCTGATGACCAAGCCGGTGCTGGCCATCCTCGACGAGCCGACCTCGGGCCTCGACGTCCTCAACGCCCTGGAGGTCCGGGAGATCGTCCGCCGCTACGTCCGGGAGGGGACGTCGGTCCTCCTCTCCTCCCACAACATGCTCGAGATCGAGTTCCTCTCCGACCGGGTCGCCCTCATCGACAAGGGCCGCATCCTCGACTCCGGGACGCCGGAGGAGCTCAAGGACAAGCACAGCGCCAAGAACCTGGAAGAGGTCTTCAGGAGTTCCGTCCGATGAAAAGATTCACCAACCTTCTCAAAAAAGAGATCAAGGAGCTGGTCACCAAGCAGCTCGATCATCTCGCTCGCCTTCACCGTCATCCTCTTCAACTTCATCGGACAGATCAGCAAGAAAGAGGTCCAGAAGGCCATCGGGATCCAGACGATCTCGGCCCTCGACGAGGACGGCTCGGCGGGCTCCCAGGCCCTGCTCAAGCGCCTCGAATCGGCGCGGTTCAAGATCCTCGACCAGTCGGGAAAGACCAAGGACCAGGCGATCGAAACGGCCAAGGCCGGCGAATCGAAGCTCCTCCTCGTCATCCCGAAGGGCTTCGGCGATTCCCTGACCGAGCTCAAGCCGAGCGAGATCGAGACCTACTCCTTCATGCGCAGCTTCTCCCTCATCGGCGCCCGGGGCCAGAGTCGTCGTCCAGAGCGTCATCTCCGCCCTCAACGAGGCCCTGTCGAATAACTTCCTCAGAGAGAAGCTGCCCGATATGGACCCGGCCAGCCTCAAGAAGCCGATCAAGAGCAAGGACTTCGTCATCGTCCAGGACAAGATGGCCGAGGGATCGGCCAACGAGGTCGCCGGGCTGATCTCCCAACAGTCCATGCTCATCCCCATCGTCCTGATGATGATCGTCATCTACTCCTCGCAGATGGTCATCTCGGCCATGGCCATGGAGAAGCAGAACAAGACCCTGGAGACGCTCCTCACCGTGCCCATCAAGCGGACCTCGATCATCACGGCCAAGATGCTCGCGGCCGGGCTCGTCGGCCTGATCTCGGCCGGTGTCTACATGTTCGGCTTTCAAGGGCTTCTTCGGCGGCATCGGCGATGAGGCCGCCAAGGCCGGCGCCCAGGCCGGCGGCGGCGCGGCGCTGATGCGCAAGCTCGGCCTGACGTTCAACACAACCGGCTACATCATCCTCGGCCTGTCCATCTTCCTGGCCATCCTCGTCGCCCTGGCCATGGCCATGATCCTCGGCGTCCTGGCCGAGGACTTCCGCAGCGCCCAGAACATGATCATGCCGCTCATGTTCATGGTCATGATCCCCTACTTCATCTCCCTCTTCGCCGACATCAACACGGTCTCGCTCCCGGTCAAGATCTTCATCCTGGCCATCCCCTTCTCGCACCCGTTCCTGGTCTCGCAGAACCTCTACCTCGGCAACTACGGCATGATCGCCGCCGGGCTGGTCTATATGCTGATCGTGTTCGTCATCCTGGTCATCTCCGCCGCCCGGATCTTCTCGACCGACAAGATCCTGACCATGAAGCTGCGGTTCGGCAAGAAGAAAGCGGCGGCCGCCTGAAAAAGCTCGCGTCCCAGTTCGCCTTTTTCGTCGGCGCCCGGTCGGTATCGAACACCGCCTACCGGATGGTCTATCCCTTCCTGCCTGTCTTCGCCCGCGCCTTCGGGGTCGACCTGGCGACGATGTCGCTGGCCCTGTCCGCGCGGTCCGCATCGGGAGCGCTGGGACCGCTGCTCGCCCCGCTCACCGACCGTCACGGGCGCCGCTTCGGATTGACCCTCGGGCTCGGGCTGTTCACGACTGGGGCGTTCCTGGCTTTTGCCGGTCCCGGGTTCACGGGTTTCGCCGCCGCCCTCGTCCTGATGACCGTCGGCAAATATGTCATCGACCCGGCGGTCCTGGCCCACCTCAGCGATATCGTCCCCTATGAGCGGCGCGGACGGGCCCTGGCCCTGACCGAGCTCTCCTGGTCCCTGGCCTTCATCCTGGGCGTCCCGGCGGCCGGGTTCCTCATCGTCCGTTTCGGCTGGCGGTCGCCGTTCCTCGCCCTGGCCTGCCTGGGGCTGGCCGGTTTGGTCTCTGTTCGAGCCGTCATGGCCGGGCGGAGCGGCGCGGGTGCTGCCCAGGCCGCCGGAGCGGCCGGCGCTTCGGCGACCGGCGAGGGGGCGGGCCACCGCGAGAGCTATAAGGCCGTGCTCCGCTCCCCGGCGGCCCTCGCCGGGATCGCCGTCATCCTGGCCGTGAGCATGTCCAACGAACTCGTCAACCTCGTCTTCGGCGTCTGGCTCGAGGATTCGTTCGGGCTCAAGCTCGCGGCCCTGGGCGCGACGGCCGCGGCCATCGGCATCGCCGAGTTCGGCGGCGAGGGGCTCGTCGTGGCCACGGTCGACCGCCTCGGCAAGATGAAGGCCCTGATGATCGGGCTGGCGGGGAACGTCGTCGCCGCCCTCCTCCTCCCCCTGGCCGGCCGCACGACGGCGACCGCGCTCATCGGGCTGGCCCTGTTCTATCTGACCTTCGAGTACACGGTCGTCAGCATGCTCCCGGTCATGAGCGAGATCCTGCCTCAAGCCCGGGCCACCCTCCTGGCCTTCTACGCCGCTTCGTTCTCGATCGGCCGGGCCGTCGGTTCGCTCCTTTCGCCCCGGCTTTACGGGTTGGGCTTCCCGGCTGTCGCTTTGGCCGCGGCCGGCCTCGACGTCGTCGCCTTCCTCCTCCTTCTCCGCCTCCGCCGCCTGACTGCCTCAAGAAACTGAGCCTCCGGTCTTCGAGATTCCCACTCGAGGCGGCGAGGGGCATTTTGGCTCGCGTTTACATAGGCAACAAGCGCATTGACGAGGGGACGAGTCTTCCGATAAGATGACCGCGAAACGGAGGGTATCCATGAATATCGTCTGGACGATTCTTGTGGGTCTTGCCGCCGGCATCATCGCCAAGTTCATCTATCCCGGCAAGGAGAACATGGGTTGGATCTGGACCATCGTCCTGGGCATCGCCGGGTCGTTCGTCGCCACCTATCTCGGCAAGATGATCGGGATCTACCAGCCCGGCGAGGCCGCTGGATTCATCGGGGCCATCGTCGGCGCGCTGATCCTGCTCTTCGTCTACAATCTTATCAAGAAAAAAACCCCGAAGGCCTGAGCCCTTCTATCGCCCCTCAGGCGAACGACGGACCACTCCCTGCCAAGGGGAAAGGTCTGCCCCCGAGGTCGCGCGCCCTCAGGATCGCGGCCTCTTGCGTTCGTACCAGCGGATGAAGAGCCAGACGGCCAGCAGGAGCAGGAGCCCGAGCAGAACGGGGGCCACGATAGCCACGACCGTCGTCACGCCTGATACGGCATCTTCCGCCAGGCTGACGACCGGGTTCCCCACTCCCGCGGTCCCCGCGGTCACGACCGGCCGGGCCGCCGCCTTGGCCGTGTGGACGCCTCCGGCGATGAGCAGGCCGCAGACCATGGCCAGGACGGGGCTGACGTTGCTGATGGCGTTGCCGCTCGCCGCGAAGAGGATCGCCCCGGCCGCCGGCCGGAAGACCGTTTGGATGACGTCGTTGACCGTGTCGACCGCCGGGATCTTGTCGACCGTGAACTCGATCACGAGCAGGACGCCGACGACGACGAGCACGACCGGGTCCGTGAGCGCGCTCCATGGCGCCTTGAGGGCGATGAGGTCCGTGTAGCGGGCCAGCAGCCCCACGATGAGCAGCGGCAGATAGGCGTTGAGGCCCGTCGCCGCGGCCAGCCCGAAGGCCGCGAGAAGCCCCAGCATCAGAGCTTCGGGATCTTCAGCTTCTGGCCGGCCTTGATGAGGTCGGGATTGGTCAGGATGTCCCTGTTAGCCTCGAAGATCTTGGGATAGAGGCTGGCCTTCCCGTAGATCCTCTGGGCGATCGCGCCGAGCGTGTCGCCCGGCTTGACCTCGTAGACCTGGAGGACTCCGGCCGCCGGACCGCCCGGGCCCGGGAGCGTCGACGGGGACGCGCCGCCGAGGACCTGGATCTTGTTGATGGTGTTCTCGGTCGAGACCATCTTGTTGAACTCGAGCATGGCCCGACCCTTGGCGTCGATGTTTGCGGCCTGGCCCTCGAGCGTCACGACCTTGCCTTGGACTGTGGCCCTCAAGCCGGTGACGCCGAGATCCGCCTTATTGATGACCGCGACCGCATCGTTGACCTTTTCGTCGAAAGACTTGCCGAAAAGACCCATGTTCTTCCCTCCTTGAAGGATTTCAAATTGAACGGCCGATTCTATCGCCCGCGGAGCGCGCCTGTCAAGGAATCGGGAGATATCAGAAGATGTAGCCGGCCGTCACTCCGAAACCCTTGAGCCAGCGATTGGTGACATACGAGGCAGCGAACAACCACTTCAGGCCTTTGGCCCCGGCCTGGATCTTGATAAGGAATTGACGCCCCATTCCTCCCAGCTCCCGCCCAGACCGGCAACCAGGTAGCCCGCGCCCGCGAAGAATCCCTTGGATCGGAAATTGACTGTGCCGCCGGCGGACCAGCCGCCGATGCCGGCGGAGACCTCGGGGGCGATGATGACAGATCTTCCCAAGTTGAAATCAACGCGCAGCCCCGGGCCGAAAGCGGCTTTGGAGTCGCTCCCATGGGTCTCGGACAGCATCAGGACGTTCAAGCCGAGGCTGATCTGGGTCTTCTTCTCCCTTGGAACGGCCGCGCCCAGATCAGCGCTAAAGAACAGGCCCGCCAGGAAGAGGCTCAGGGCGACTTTTTTCACGGCTCCCTCCCCTGACCGGACATCGATTCTCGGTCATAATCTAGCACGGCCCGAGGGGGAAGTTGTCAAGCTGATGTCAATATTATCTCAAGGGCACATGAAGGACTCTCATGGGACCGAGAAGGCCCGAGGGCAGCAGGGGCGAGTCCTTGTCGTAATGCTTCCACGTCGAGAAGGTCAGGCGGCGAGCGGATGGCCGGGGCTCGCCCTTGACCAGCCATTCCGGCCAGCGCGAGAGGTTGCCCCCACGGGCGTATTCGGCATCCGGCGGCTCCTGCTCGTCGCCGATAAGCCGGTTGGGCCAGAGATTAGCGACCCGGATCTCCAAACGATTGCCCGCGGGCTTGACGGTCTCCGTGATCTCGACACGCCAGGGATCGCACCAGACGACGCCGAGGTCGCGGCCGTTGAGCCGGACACCGGCGATATTCTTGACCGTGCCCAGGTCGAGCCAGACGCGACCGCTCTGTGCGGCGTCCGCGACGGCCCGCGGCAGATCGAACGTCTTGGCGTAGACTGGCCGTCCCCGAATAATACTTGATGCCGGCCTCGGGCCTGCGGCTCCAATCGTCGAGCGCCTCGAAAGTGATCTTTTCCGGCCCGCCCCATTTCGGGTCGAAAGCGACGTCCCATGGACCTTCGAGGGCCGCGATCTCCGCTGGGGCCTGGACATTCGTGACGGTGGCGGGAGCCGGGCCGGCGCCCGAGGCTGGCGACGCGGCATCGCGGAAGACAATGAAGAAAGACTGGTGCGGTTCGAACCTCAGAGGAACGGCGGTGCGCCCTTCGGAAGCGGCGTATTGAGCCAGGCCGCGGTTCGTCCCTTCGATAGGGTCCCAGAGCTCGGGGCGCAAGCCGCTCACGCGGAAGACCGCCGTCGCGTCGACGACCCGCGGCTCGGGATTGGCGACGAAATAGATCTCGGTCGCGCCGTCCCGGCGATGGATCCAGCGCAGGGGAACGTCCGAGGAAAAATCGGGCAGGATCGACATCTTGTCGAGCACGCCCGTGACGACGGCGAAATCGCCGTATTGCTCGGGTTCGTTGAGAGGCGGGGCCCCGACGTTCCAGGTCGCACGGCCCGAATTCGAAGTCTCTGCCGGAACGGCCGCCGGAGTCCCCACTTGGGACGAGGCGTTCGGGTCTGCCGAGCCGGTCCGCTCCCCGGCTCGAACCCAGACGACGCGGCCGAGTCCGAAAGCGTGCTCAGTGACCTTCACTCCGTCGCAGTCGCCCCAGATCTCGGCGGCCAACCGCTCGACCTCGGCATCGCATCCGGGATAGCCCGCCAGAGAGGGCGATTTCCGCGGTCGCGGCCCGATGACGGTCGCCCCGGCCGTGACGAGGTCACGGACCTTTCTCAGGAGGCCCGGTGTCATCGTTTCCCGCTCCGGAAGCACGAGAACGCGGTAGCTCATGCCGTCCGGGAAGACGATCCTTCCGTCCTTGACGGCACGCGGACGCGAGCAGCGTTTCCGGCGGGCAGCCGTCGAACGCGGCGCCGGCCGGTCCGGGCGGGTCGCCGCGAAGCGCCGAGGCGGGCGGCCGGAAAACGTGCGGTGCGCCCTCGGCGACGAGGAAGCAGACGTCGGCGACCGGCAGTCCCTGGCGCAACAGGAACTGACAGCGGGAGAGATAAGCATGATACGCGGGGACAAGGTCCCACCAGGTCTGGGTCCGCTCCCAATGCACGCCGTAGGGCCCCATGGTCATGCCGGGGCGGACTTGGAGCGCGGCCTGGTGCTGGGAACGGTGGAATGCGATGCGGTTGACGCCTGCGGTGAAGGCCCAATCGCCCAAGGCCTTCATCGAAGCGGGGTGCGCCTGCCAGGCCTCTCTGTCGTCCGAGGTGAAAGACTCGGCGGCGACGACGGTCCGGCCGTTCGTATGCGCGATCCCGGCCGCCTCGACGACGCTGTGGGCGGTGTTGAACCCGGACAGCCAGAACTCGCCCATCGGAACGTCGGCGACCGACCCCAGGGTCATATCGGCGCACGGCGTCATATCGTAGGGCTCGATGGACAGGCGGAAGCCGTCCCGGCGGCCGAGCTCCTTGAGGCGCAGGGCATGGTTCTCGAGAACGAGCTCGTTGGCCGTCTGCCTCAGGTCCCAAAGGAAGCGCTCGGACGTCTCGAGGTCCCCGACCGGACGTCCGGTGACGGCGGGGAGGAAGGGAAGAAGGTCGTAGCCGCGCCGCTTCCGGAATTCCTCTCGGAAGGCGCCGGTCCAGTTCTGAGCCCCCATCTCCCAGCTGTCGATGTGGAGCGTCGTCCAGCCGGCCAGGCCGTCGGTCCGGCGCGGGCCGATCTCGCGGAGGAGCGCTCCGACAAAGGCGTCATAGTGGGCATCAAAGGCGGCCGCGTCGAGCTTGTCGCACTCGAGGCCGAGGCCGGGGACCGGGGCGGGGCGCGTGTTGGCACCCGTCGTCGTCCGGCCGAAGCGGAGGATGGTCCAGCGGCCGGCCGGGACGTCCCAGGCCAGGCGGCCGCCGGCCGTAAGCTTGTCCGTGATGTCGATGATGCGCGCGGGATCGATCGCCGCGCCGGCGGGAAGGCCGGGGTATTCGGCCGGGGACGGCAGGAACGGCCGGACGCCCGGCTGGGAGGAATAGGGCGCCCGTGACGTAGAGCGCTTTCTCGTCGATATCGGCGATCGGACGGCCGGCGGCGGGCGTTGGGAAGGCCAGGACGGCCACGTCCCGGTAGAAGCCGTCCATCGTGGCCTTGATCTCCTGCGGCAACCCGCCTTCGCCGAAGAAGGCCGGCCGGCGCGCGGGACGGGGGAGCTCGGCGTCGAATCGCGCCGGCCCGGAGACGTCGACCGAGGCCGCGACGATGTGCTGCATGGACTCTTCGGGCTTGACCCACGGGCCTCCGGAACCCGTCCAGCCCGGCCCGGCGTTGAGCGTGACCTCGAGGCCGAGGCGCTCGGCCTCCCGGACGACGTGCTTGAAGAGCCCGCGCCACTCGGGGCTCATGAACTCGACCGGGCCGCGGGGGACGCCGACGTTGACCTCGCAGATGACGACGCCGCCCAGGCCCGCGGCGCGCATCGACTCGAGGTCGGCCGTGATCCCCTCCCGGCTCAGGTTCCCGTCCATCCACATCCAATAGGCCCAAGGCCGGGCTGCGTCGGGCGGGTGGGCGAACACGGCCGCGAGGGCGTCGGAAGCCCCGCGTCCCTTGGCGCCGGGCTCGGACGGCCCGCGTCCGCAGGCCACGACGCGTGAGGGCGACGAATACGATGACGAGGGGGGAACACGAACGTCGACGCGGCATGGGGCACTCTCCTGGGTCGTCCTCCTCATAGTACAGTCCCGCCGCCGGAGTCAAGGACGCCGGGGATGGGATAATGCGAGCGCCGTGTTATATAATGCAGTCCTCACGCCATGGACACGCGGAAGGAATACGCCCGGCGGATCAACGCCGCGCTCGATTTCATCGACCGGAACATCGGCGACGACGTTTCCCTCGCGAAGCTCGCCGCGGTCGCGTGCTTTTCCCCCTACCACTTCCATCGGATCTTCTCGGCTTTCGTCGGCGAGCCGCCGGCGGAATATGTCCGCCGGCTGCGGCTCGAAAAGGCGGCCATCCTGCTCGTGAACGATCCCTCGCCATCGGTCACCACGATCGCCCTCTCCTGCGGCTTCTCGACCTCCGCCTTATTCTGCCGGCTGTTCAAGGCCCGGTTCGGCATGACGCCGACGGTCTGGCGGGCCGGCGGATATGAAAAGCGCAAGAACGGACAACAGGTCCGCAAGGACGGAAAAGACGACTCCGCCCGTCGAACCTATCATTGGCCCGAACGATCAGGTTCCCTGAAACGGAGGGCCGGCATGAAGAAGAAAATGACCGTCAGGATCGAGGATGTCCCGCCCTGGCGCGTGGCCTACGTCAAGCACATGAAAGGGTATGAGGACAGCGCCGGCATCGGCGAGGCCTTCGAGACGCTCTTCTGCTGGGCCGGGCCCCGCGGCGTCATGGGGCCGGACATGAGGGTCCTGGGCCTGGCCCTCGACAACCCCGACATCACCCCCAAGGACAAGTGCCGCTATTACGCCGGCGTGGTGGTCAACGACAGGGCCGAGCCCGACGGGCGCGTCGGCATCATGACCATCCGGCCGGGAAAGTACGCCGTGGGCCGCTTCGAAGGCGGGCCCGGCATCTTCAAGAAAGCCTACGCGGAGATGTACGGCGACTGGCTGCCGGGGAGCGGCTGGCAGCCCGACGACGCCCCGGCGTTCGAGTCCTATATCGGAGAGCCCACGGGCACGGAGAAGAGGCCGCATTTCATCTTCGACCTCTACGTTCCGGTCAGGCCGATCTGAGGCCAGGAGAAAGGACATGAAGACGATCGACCTCAAAAAAACCCTCAAGCCGCTCTACACGGCCTCCGCGACGAAGCCGGCGATCGTCGACGTCCCGCCGATGAACGCGCTCATGGTCGACGGCACGGGCGATCCGAACAGCCCGGCCTTCCAGGAAGCCGTCGGCTCGCTCTACAGCGTCGCCTACACGCTCAAGTTCGCGTTCAAGAAGGACAAGGCCGTCGACTATCCGGTGATGGCCCTCGAAGGGCTGTGGTGCGCCGACGATCCGGCCGTCTTCACGAGCGGCAAGCGCGACGAATGGAAGTGGACGATCTTCATCGTCCTGCCGGATGTCGTGACGAAAAAGGACGTCGCCGAGACGATCGCGGCGGTCAAGAAGAAAGCGAAATTCCCCCGCTTCCCCGAGGTCCGGTTCGAGAAGTTCGCCGAAGGGCAAGGCCGCGCAGATCATGCACATCGGCCCCTACGCGGCGGAAGGGCCGACGGTCGAGCGGCTGCACGCGTTCATCGCCGAGACAGGGATACCGTCTCCGCGGCACGTCACCACGAGATCTATCTCGGCGACCCGCGGCGGTCGGCCCCGGAGAAGCTCAAGACGATCCTCCGCCACCCGGTCGAGCGGGCGGCGTGACAGGGGTCCGGGCGGGCCGGGTCAGGCCTTCTTGACCCAGGTGCCGTCCTCCTGCTGGATCCACCAGCCGGCCATGGCGCTCTTGGCCCATTCGTCCGCGAAGATCTTCTGGATCTTCTCGATCTGGCTGGCTTCGATCTTCAGGGCCTGGGCCACCTCGGCATAGAGCCTGGCCCGGTCGCTGTTCTCGTCCTTGACGAGGTTCCGCAGGGCGGCCTTGGCCTGGAGGTTGAGACCGGCTTCGTCGCGGACATCCAGCATGCCCTTGTTCGATTCGCCGATATTCCCCGCGTCGAAGTAGGGCTTGAGCGAGGGGAAGCGGCTCTTCATGGAATCCTTGAGGGCCCGGATGGCCGGCGTCGAGACGGACGTCGCTTCCTGGGCGTAGGCGGCGGGGACGAACGAAAAGGACGGCGATTCCCGGAGGGCCTGCATTTCGAGAGCGGCCTGCGGGGCCTTCTTCCCGACGTCGTCCTTGCGGATCTCCTCGACGATCTCGGCCGCGGCCTGCTTGACCGTGGCCTCGGGGAAATAGATGTTGACCGTGATGCAGGCCAGGACGAAGACGAGGCCGGCGGCCGCGGCCGTGCCCAGCGCGTATCGTTTTCTCATGGTGTCATCCTCCTTGCGACGGCGTCGCTATTTCTCGGACTGGCCGACCCGCTTGAGCCGGCTCGTCATTTCCTTGAAGCTGATCGACTTGTTGGGCTCTCGGTTCACTACACTTATACCAAAAAGCGCCGGTTTCTTCACCAGGTACTCGATCCCGTTCTCTTTGATCGTGCCGTTGAGGGTGAAGGTATCGTTGCGCAGCGTGCTGACGATGCCGAGCTTCCGGTAGCGGAAGCCGCGAATGAAGCTCATCCAGAAATTGCCCGTGCCGCCCGAGGCCTGCTGGCCCGAGCTGAGGACGGTCAGGTTATCGACGGCCTTGAGGCTGAAGGTCTGGGCCACGCCCTTGCGGGGCACGGACTCGATGCGGAAAGTGAAGCTCTCGGGCTGACGGTAGGTAATGACAAGATCGCGGACCTCGCCGCTGACGATGCCGGTCACCTCGCCGAAGGGCACCTCGTCCGTGAGCTTCTTCAGATCGAGGCCGACGATATCGATGTTGAGCGAGATCGACCGCCCCGGGTCGAACGGCTCGGAGACAGAGAGGTCCCGGAGGACGATCTTGCCGCCGAAGACGCTGGCCTCGCCCCGGCCAGCGATGGCGATCCTGTCGTGGCTGATGTCGAGGCGCGGGAACTCGGCCTGGATCTTCCCCGTCAGCTTGAACTGTGGGGACTGGACGGGGAACTTGGAGACGTCGATGTCGCGGAGGGCGAGAGATCCGATCCCCTGGAAAGAGCCCGACGCGGGATCAAGGCGGAAGGTCGTCCGGCCGAGCTCGACCCGCCCTCCGTAAAGCTCCAGGCTGACGGGCTCGAGGCCCAGGGCGTTGGCGCCGGCGCGCAGGGAGAGATCCACGGGCTTCAGGCTCAAAAGGGCGTTCTGGAACTCGCCGATGTGAAGGCGCCCCTCCTCGGGAAGAGGGGCTTCGGCTGAGGGAAGCGTGGCGGCCGGCCCGGACTCGTAGAGGACGGGCAGGTCGGCCGTGACGCCGAGGAGAAACGTCTTGGTCTGGGGCCGCTCCATGTTCGTATCGGCGAGCCTGACCCGGCCGCCGACCGAAAGGGCCTCCCCGTACTTGCGGACGTGAAGGGTCGCGCCGAGCGTGCCCTCGAGCAGCATCCGCGACTCTTCGGAAACGCCCGTCTGCGCGTAGAGGGAATAGAGGGGGCCGAGGCTCAGCCGCGTTTCGGTCGCCAGGTCGAGCGAGGGCGCGGGGCCGAGCTTGACCGATCCTGTGATGTCGACAGAGCCGACCTCCGGCAGCAGGACGCGGGCCGAGAGGCCGTCGAGCCCCCCCGAGCCGGGATCGTAGCGGCCGGCGGCCGTCAGCTTGAGCGGGTGCTTGCTCCAGGCGACATAGAACGACTTCCAGAGCGATTCGCCCTGGCCGATGTCGAGGCCGGCGTTGAACGAGAGGCCCTTCGAGGCCGACCCGGCGCCGTCGATCTTGAAGACGGGGTTGAGGCCTTCGCCGGCGACCGTGAAGGACGGATCGTTGAACTTGGCGCCGGAGAGAGAGACGGTGGCCGAGAATCCCAGGTCGTCGCCGGAGGCCGCGGGGCGCCGCGCGGAAACGAGAAGGTCGAGCGCGCCGCCGAGCTCCCAACCCGCGAAACCCTCCGGGATGAACGGCGCGGCGATGGCCCGGAGCGCTGGGACGTCGAGCCCGTCGGCCCTCGAACCGGATCTCGGAAGACGCTTCTATCCCTGAGCTGAACCGGCCCGCGATCCGAAGGGGCGCGATGCCGGGCAACCGGGCTTCGAGCGATGTCAGGACGCCTGTTTTCCCTGCCAGGTCGAAGGTGCCCTGAGCCATGAGGGTGGCATTGTCGAAAGCGATCCTCTTGCCCCCGGTCGCTTCGAAGGCGAGGCCGGCGAGCCGGGCGTCGAGCGCCGACAGGACGCCCGCCTTCCCGGCCATATCGAAGGTACCTTTGGCCGTGATAGCGGCGCTGTCGAGAGTCATTCCCTTGCCCTCGGCCGCGCCGAAGGCGAGGCCGTTGAGCCGGACGTCGAGACGGGATGCGTCGGCGCCCGATCGCGAGCCCGCCGCGACGAGGTGGACCTCGGAGTTCGAGACGGCGAGACCCGCGACGGCGATACGGCCCAGCGACGAGCGGATGTCCGCCGAAACCCGGGGATCGTTCGACGGGCCGGACGCATCGATACGGCCCGAGGCGCGGACGCGAAGGGGACGCCCGGCGACGATAGGCGTGAGCTCGAGATTTTCGAAGGTGACGGAGCCGGACAGGTTGTCCTTCGAGCCTTGGTCCGAGCGCTGGAGGGTGTACTTGCCCGCGACCTCAGCCCGGCCGCCGAGCGCGGCGGCTCGAAGATCGGCCGGCAACCGCGGGCCGAGGAGGGCGGCCGCGGCGGCCAGGCTCTCGAACCGCGCCCCGGCCTCGGCCTCGAGGAAGAGGCCGTGGCCGATCCTCCCCTGCGCCGAACCTTCGAGAGCGAGGAGACCGGGGATGTCAAGCTTCAAGCGAGACACGTTGAGCTGCTGGCCGGACTTGTCGAAGCGGCCCGCCAGGATCAGAGAAACGCTTTCGACCGAATCCTCGGTCCCGGCGAACGAGAATCGCGGGGCCCCCAGCGTGAAGAGGGAATCGACACTGAAGGGAGAGACCAGGCCAAGGCTTCCGGACGAGGTCAGGCCGGTCGCGAACCGGAGCTCGCCGTCCTTGCCCTTGACACTGAGATCGCCGCGCCCGATCGAATAGGCGACGACGTCAGGCGCCGGTCCCGGCGTCAGGGTGAGGTCGAAGTTCTCGATGTCCGCGTCCTGCGCGAGGAACGAGAGCGAGAGCCGGGCATTCGTGATCGCGATGCGCTTCGACCAGGCTAACATATCGGCCGCCTGGATGAGTATCTTCTCGAGGCTTATGGGTTCTTTCGAGACGGCTTTCTGCTCCAATCGGAGAGAGACGCCGTCGGCTTCGATGGCGTCGAAGGCCGGCTTGACGCCGCGGACAAGCTTCCAGAACGACCCTCTCGCCTCCAAGCTCGTCAGGGAGACGGTCATCTTCTGGAAGGCATCGTCCCGTCCGAGCTCGAGCGAGTCGACGGTAACGCGGAAGGGGGAAAACGCATAATCGAGCCGGCCGATCCTGGCCGTAGACCCGACGCCCTGGCCGAGCTGCTTCCGGACGATGTTCCTGACGAGAGCCTTGTCGAAGACGACCAGGAGGACCGCGGCGAGCACGAGGACAACGAGAGCACCGAGAACGATGCCCGAGATCTTGAGCGTTTTCCTCAGCGCCTTCTTCATTTGTTTACGGATGAGACGAGGGTGACCCGGCCGTCGAAATCGGTGACGACGACGTCCCTGCCGCTGAGGGGGGTCACGGTGTTGAGGAGAGCGACACCGACCCTGTGCTGCCACTTGATGGCCCCTGTCGCAGCATCGAGGGCGAGGAGCAGCCCGTTCTTCGTCCCATAGAAGACGACGCCGTCCTTCTCGACGAGCATGGCCGAGTTGATGTCGTAGTCGAATCCGGCGTCCGTCTCCCAGACCGCCTCGGCGTCGTCGGCCGACGAGGAGACAGCCGCAATGACGCCGTCTGTCGTCCGGACATAGACCCGGGCGCCGTCCGCCGAGATCCCGATCGATTCGCGGACGGCCCAGTTATCGGTGCCCCAGATCTCCCGCCCCGTGCCGAGCTCGAGGGCCGTCATCCAGGGATTGGGCGCGACGATGAAAACACGGCTGTGGGCGCCGACGGGCCAGCATGCGGCCGGCGCGTAGAACGGACTCGGGTTCTCTCCGGTCCACGTCCAGATGGCCCGGCCGGTCGCGGCGTCGAGGGCGTAGAGCCGGCCGTCCCAGGCGCCGAAGACGACCAGGCCGCCCGCGACGAACGGCTTCGCTTCCACGAATCCCTCGATCCCATCGTGGCTCCAGACAAGGTTTCCGCGGGCCAGCTCGATGGCGCGGAAGATGTGGTCGCCGGAGCCGATGTAGACGACGCCGTCGGCGATGCGCGGGCTGGCGACGACCGGCCCGCCGGTCGCGGTCTTCCACACAGGCGCCCCGGTGCGGGCGTCCAGGGCATAGATCGTCCCGTCGGTGCTGCCGAAGACGACCCGGCCGCCGCCGACATCGGGGGTCGAGTAGATCGGGTCGGCGGTCTTGAACTCCCAGGCGATGCTGCCGTCGCTTATGCGCAGCGCCCGGACCGAGCCCGAGGAGTCGGCGAAAACGACCGTGTCGCCGGAGACGGCGGCCGAGGAGGCGATCGTCCACCCGGCCTCGAAACGCCAGCGCTCCCGGACTTGAGGAAAAAGGGCGTTGACGCCGAAGTCCGGGCGGGCCGCGGCCCCCGGATTCGAGCCCGCGCCGCCGGGGCGACGGCCGGCCGCGACGACCGGCAGGCCGTTCTTCTCGAGCTCGATCCCGTACCATGGCGGCAGGGTCCGCCCCGCCGTCCTCTCCGCGAAGGTCATGCCCTTGGCCCCGATCTCGACGATCGTATAGCCGGAAGCCATTTCTTTCGTGCCGACGTTGGCGCGGCCCATGACCCCCCGAAGGCCTTCGAAGTCCAAGGCCTGGTTCTTATGCCCGTGACCGGCCAGCACGGCGACCGTGGGGACGGTCTTCAGCTTGTCGAGGACCACGTACCAATTGGCAATGCCCGGATCGAGGGGATAGTGGCTGACAAATATCACCGGCTTGGCCGCCGACGCCTTGTCGGAGAGCAGGACCTCGAGCCAACGGACGTCCTGCGGCGCCCAATTCCCGTCCCCCATCCTCAGGACTGGCCCTTGCGAGAGCCCGATGAACCGGAACCCGCCGCTATCAAAAGAGAAGCGGTCTCCGCCCCAGAGCCGGGCGAAATCCGAGCCGCCCGATTCCGACCATTTCGAATCGTGGTTGCCTGGAATGATGTAATAAGGGATGCGGAGGCCGTCAAGGATCTGTTTGGCCAGGCTGAGATTCTCCAGGGTCCCCATCTCGGTGATGTCCCCGGTCACCAGGACGAAGGAGAGCCCCGGGACGCCGTTGACGTCCGCGACCGAGGCCCGGAGGTCGTCGGCGCCTCGGTCCGAGCCGACATGGAGGTCGCTCAGCCAGGCGAAGCGCAGCGGCGCCCTGGCCGCGGGGACGGCGGCGGCTGCGGCGAGAAGGCCAAGGACGAGCAGGGCGGCAAGAAGGGGCGGGGCGACGCGCCGGGCAAACTTCTTCATGCGACGGGTTTCACGATGGACTGACTAATTGCTTTTGCCTATCAATCGTATTGCCTCGCCCGGAACTTGTCAACTTGGGGCGCATTGACTCCCCCTCCGCCGCGGCGTACACTCGGGACATAACCGCACACGGACAGCAGGGAGGCGCCGCCATGTCGCCGAACGCGTGGGAACGTCGCGATTTCCTCAAGTCGCTCCTGGCCGGGATGCCACTCGTCGCCTGGGATTGGAGCGCTTTCCCGCGCGGCGACCGGCAAAGCCAGGCCCCGCCCGGGACCTACGACGCGGTCGTCATCGGCGCCGGCCTCGGCGGCCTCAGCGCGGCCGCGGCCTTCGCCCGGCAAGGCTACAAGGTCGTCGTCCTCGAGCAGCACAGCGTCCCGGGCGGATACGCCTCGGCCTTCACCCGCCCCGGGGGATTCACATTTGACGTCTCGCTGCACTCGACGACGGTCGGCCTCCGCAACGGCATTCCCAACTTGATCTATGGCTTTCCGGAGATCCAGGACGTCGCGTTCGCCCCGCACAAGCCGCTCTACCGAGCCATCTACCCGGACTACGACATCCGCGTTCCGCACATGGACGTGCCGGGCTACATCAGGCTTCTCAAGACGAGCTTCCCCGACGACGGGGCGGCCATCGACGCCATCTTCGCCGACATGAAGGGCCTCGCCGACGACGTCGGCCGCATGTCGAACGCCGGCGAACAGGTCGACATGGCCAGCTTCCCGCAGAAATTCCCCCATCTTTTCAAGAACTTCAACCGGACGTGGGGAGCCATGGTCGACGAGCGCATCAAGAACCCCAGGCTCAAGGCCGTCATCTCGGGTCTTTGGGGCTACTTCGGCCTGCCGCCGTCCAAACTCTCGCCTTTCTACTATGCCATGCCGCTTATGGGCTATCTCGAAGGCGGGGGCTATTATCCCGCCGGCACGTCGCAGAAGATCAGCGACGCGCTCGCCGGGATCATCAAAAAGAATGGTGGCGAGGTCAAGCTCAACACCCGGGTCGAGAAGATCCTCACGCGCGATCACGCGGCCATCGGCGTCCGGGCGACCGATGGCGCGGAGTTCCGGGGCCGGGCCGTCATCTCCAACGCCAATGCCATCGACACCCTCACCCGGATGGTGGACGAGAAGGATGTCCTCAAGGACACGCTGGCGCGCATGGACCGGCTCTCGGTCAGCTTTTCGACGCTCCTCGTCTGGCTGGGCCTCAAGACCGACCTCGTCCGCAAGCTCGGTATCAAGGACAGCGAGATCTTCTGCGCGACGGGCTACGACGTCGAGGCCGAGTACCGGGCGGCCATGGCCGGAGGGCTTCCGGACGATCCCGGCTTCGGGCTGACCATCTACGATAATGTTTGCCCCGGCTGCTCGCCCAAAGGCAAGAACACCCTCAACATCATCGCCATGCAGGGCTACGACTACTGGAAGAAGTACGAGACCGATTACTTCTACGGTAACAAGGACGCCTACAACAAGGAGAAGATACGCCTGGCCGGCCTCCTCGTCGACAAGATCGAGAAGACGCTCCTGCCCGGGCTGCGCGAGGCCATCGAGGTCATGGAGGTCGCGACGCCGCTGACCAACCTTCGCTTCACCTCGAACCCCCGCGGCGCGATCTACGGCTGGGACCAAACCGTCGACAACTCGGGGCAGAGGCGGTTCCCGCAGAAGACGCCCGTCAAGAACCTCTATCTCTCGGGAGCCTGGACCTTCCCCGGGCACGGCTACGGCGCCTGCATTCCCAGCGGCCTGGCCTGTTTCGCCGCGGTGATGGCCGACTGGAAGGCCTGACCATGCCGATCATCGGTCCGACGCCGGGCCGGCGAAGGGTACCGTCCCTGATATTGGCGCCCCTCGCCATCATGGCGGGTCTTTTTGTCGCCTGGGTCGATTCCGGCCCCAGATGGGATGACGCCGGCGTCACGGCGGGAATGATCTTTCTGACCGCTGCGCTTTTCGGCGCGCTGCGTCCGTCCAAGGCGCCCCTCTGGGCCCTTTGTGTCGGCGCCTGGGTGCCTTTTTTCGGCATCGTCTTGCATGCTAGCTTCGGTACGCTCCTGGCGCTGGCCGTGGCCTTCCTCGGCGCGTTCGCCGGAGCCTTGACACGGCAGACCTTGGCGCCGCCCGGCGCGAACTGATATCCGGAAATCCTGGAAGAAGAGATCCTCATGAAACATCCCAAGATCATCAGCCTGGCATTGAGCGTCCTCGTCGTTTCCTGGAGCCTCACCGCGCCCTTCGCCCGGGCCGCCGCGCCCGGAGGCTATCATCTTCTCAAGAAGCACGTGCTCGGGGGAGAGGGTGGCTGGGACTACATGGCCCTGGATGGCCGGACGCGTCTCCTCTATGTGACCCACGGCAACGCCGTCGAGATCCTGAACGTCGATACCGGGGTCAAGGCGGCGACGATCACCGGCCTCGCGGGCGTCCACGGCGTGGCCTTCGATCCGGCCAGGAACCGGGGTTACATCTCCAACGGCCGGGGCAACAGCGTCTCCGTCTTCGACCTCGAGAGCCGCAAGATCCTCGAGGAGGTCCCGACGTCCGGCCAGAATCCCGACTCCATCATGTACGATCCGTTCTCGGACCGCATCTTCACCTTCAACGGCAGGACGGCCAACGCGACGGCCATCGACGCCGCCACCGGCAAGGTCGTCGGGACCGTCGACGTCGGCGGCAAGCCGGAATTCGCCGTCACGGACGGGAAGGGCACGATCTTCGTCAACAACGAGGACAAGAGCGAGATCGTCTCTTTCGACGCCAAGACGCTTCAGATCAAGACGCGCTGGTCGATCGCGCCCGGAGAAGGCCCGAGCGGGTTGGCCATCGATCTCAAGAACAAGCGGCTGTTCAGCGTCTGCGACAAAGTCATAGTCGTATCGGACTTCGAGAAGGGAAAAGTCGTCACGACTGTGCCGATCGGAGACGGCCCCGACGCGGTCCGCTACGATCCCGGGACCGGTCTCGTCTTCGCCTCGAACGGTGGAGACGGGACCCTGACCGTCATCCGTCAAGAATCCGCGGACCGGTATTCCGTCGTCGAGACGGTGCCGACGGCCCGCGGCGCCCGGACCATGGAGCTGGATCCTAAGACGCACCACGTCTTCGTCGTGACAGCCGAGTACGGGCCGGCTCCGGCGCCTACCGCGGAGCAACCCCGGCCCAGGCCGGCGATCGTCCCCGGCTCGTTCATGGTCCTCGAATTCGGGAAATAGCGCGAGGGAGCCGGGCCGCGGCCCCGGGGCCGGATCAGGCTCGGCCAGCGCCGGCGGGTCATCAGATAATAGATCGTCGGCGTGGCGATGAGCGACAGCAGGACGGAGATGCAGAGGGCCCCGATGACCGCGATGGCCAGGGGCTTCAACATATCGGCCCCTGAGCCGATGCCGTAGGCCAGGGGCAGCATCCCGAGGGCCGCGGCCATCGACGTCATCAGGACGGGCCGGAGCCTCCGCCTCCCCGACCGAACGAGGGCCTCGGCCAGGTCCAAGCCCTGGGCCTGGAGTTCCTTGACGAAATCGAGCATCAGGATGCCGTTCTTGGCGACGATGCCGACCCCGATGATGGCCCCGAGCAGAGACACGACGTTCAGGGACGTGCCCGTGATCCAGAGGGCCAAGACCGTCCCGAACATGGCCAGGATCGCGCCGAAGACGATGGCGAGCGGCTCGGCGAACGAGCCGAATTCGAGGATCAGGACAGTGAAGACGAGAAAGATGGCCATGAAGAGGACGACCATGAGGTTGCTGAACGATCTCCGCTGCTCCTGGTAGAGGCCGCCGTACTCGATCGTTCCCGCAGGGATGGTCTTGTCCCGGCCCAGGACATCGCGGATCTCGGCCATGGCGCTGCCCATGTCGCGGCCTTCGAGCCGGGCCGTCACGGCCACGTCCTGGCGGAAATCGTCGCGCCGGAGCTCGAGCTGACCCGGCTCCTCGACGACGTCGACGACCTGCGCGAGCTGGACGAGTGTCCCGTCGGGCGACCGGAGCGGCAGATGCCGGAGCTTCTCCAGCCGGTCGATCTCCGCCGGGTCCGCTTTCACCCGGATCTCGACGACCCGGTCCCCTTCGAGGACGGTCGAGGCCGTCTCCCCCAGCATGGCCGCATTGACGGCGGCGGCGATCGCCTCCGCGCTCAGGCCGAATCGCTCGGCGTCGACATAGCGGACCCGGAAGCCGATGGTCGGCCCGGTATAGATGAGGCCGTCGAAGACGTCCACGACACCCGGGACTTTTTCCAGCATTGCCGCCACCTGGGGCGCTTTCTCCTTGAGATATCCTGTGTCGGTCGAGTAGATCCTGGCCTCGATCGGCTGCGGCGCGTACATCAGGTCGCCGATGAGGTCGCCAAGGATCCCGGGGAATTCCCAGATGATGTCAGGCAGGGCCGCATTGAGCCGGTGACGCAGCTCGCTCAGGACCTCTTCGGTCGAGCGCTTGCGGTCAGGCTTCAGCTTGAGAAGAAAATCGCCGTTGTTCGGCTCGGTGATGAACAGACCCAGCTGGGCGCCGGTGCGGCGGGAGTAGCTATCGAGCTCGGGCACGGAGAGGATAATGTCCTCCGCGTACTGAAGCTGCCGATGGGTCTCGGCCAGGCTCGTTCCCGGCGGGGTGAGGTAATCGATGACGAACCCGCCTTCGTCCATCGGCGGCAGGAACTCGCTCTCGAGCCGGTTGTACAGGATGAACGCCAGCACAAGGATCCCGCCACAGATGGCGATCGTGACGCCGCTCCGCTTGAGCGCAGCCCGGACCCCCGTTTCATAAATGGAGATGACCCGTTGCAGAAGCCGGCCGCCGTGGTCTTCGTGAAGGGCGCCGGGCTCTTCTTTGGGGGTGCGGAGCAGCCAGGCGGCGAGCGAAGGCGTCAACGTGACCGCCAGCGCGAGGGAGGTCAGGAGAGCCGCGACCATGGTCACGGCCAGGGCGCGGAAAAAGACCCCCGTGATCCCCCCCAGGAAGGCCAGGGGGATGAAGACGACGACGGGCGTCAGCGTCGACCCGACGAGGGGCCGGCCGAGCTCGCTGATGGCTTCGCGGATGGCCGTCATCCGGTCGTGGCCGGAGCGCCGTTTGGTATGGATGGCCTCGACGACGACGATGGCGTCGTCGATAACCAGGCCGATCGCGGCGGCAATGCCTCCGAGGGTCATCAGATTGAAAGAGAGCCCTGCGGCCTTGATCGCGAGGAGCGTCACGAGGACGGTGACCGGGATGACCAGGGTAGCGACGAAGGTCGTCCGCCAGTTCTTCAAGAAGATGAACAGGATGAGCACGGACAGCGCCAGGCCGAAGAAGATGGCCTCCCAGACGCTCCGGACCGAACCCCGGACGAGAATGGACTGGTCGTAGAAGAAGGCCAGCTTCAGGTCGGGCGGCAACTCACGCTTCAGGACTTTCAAGTCCTCGGTCAGGCTCTTGGCGATATCGAGGGTGCTGCCGTCCGGCTGGCTGTAAATGTTGAGGAGCACCGCTTCTTTGCCGTCGGCGGTGACGTAGTTGAAAACGGGCTCCGGACCGCGTTCGACACGGGCGAAATCACGGATGAGGACCGGATGCCTGCCCTCCACCGTCACCGGGAAGTTCTCGATGTCCCGGATTGAGCGGACGCGGCCGTCGACGACGGCCAAATAGAGCATCCGGTTCTCCTCGTGAAGGCCGGTCGAGGTCACGAGGTTGTTCTTGGCCAGGGCCTCGGTCACCTCGGCCAGCGTCAGGCCCGCCGCCTGCAGGCGGATCGAGTCGACGACGATGTGGTATTCCGGAGTGCGGCCGCCGACGAGGTCCACCCGGGCGATCCCGGGGATCTGAAGGAAACGGGGCTTGAGCTGGTAACGGGCGGTTTCCCAGAGATCGATCAGGCTGCGCTTGGGGCTGGTCAGGCTGACGCCGATGATGGGGAAATTGGAAAACGTCACCCGGTAGACCTCGGCCTCGGCCGTGGCCGGGAGCGAGGCCCGGATCTGAGACAGCCGGCCCAGGACGTAAAGCTCGGACTGGATCATGTCGACTTTCCAATTGAAGAAGACATTGACCTCGGCCGAGCCACGCCCTGTGGCCGAGCGGATCGTCTGGACGCCGGGGATATCCTTCATGCCCTCTTCGATCGGCCTGGTGATGGTGGCCATCATTTCGTCGGCGGGCATAACGCCGTTGTCGATGAGGATGACGACGCGGGGAAAGTCCGTCTGCGGAAAAACCGACGACGGGATCGTCAGGGCCGCGTAGATGCCGGCCAGGCACAGGGCGGCGCTGACGAAGACGATCGGCAGGGCGTGGCGGGTCGCGAACCGGCCCAGGGCGGAATCTTTGCTCATCAGGGCAACTTGTTTTCGACGATGTGGATCTTCGTTTCCCCGGTGATGTTGTAAGCGTCCGTCGTAACGATGACCAGGCCTTCCGTCAGGCCTTCGCCCTCGACCTCGACCAGGCCGGCGTCCCGGAGCCCGGCCTTGACCGGCCGGGGGACGGCCTTGTCGCCCTCGACGACCATCAGCACGGTCCCGCCGTTGGGGCCCGGCACAACGCTCTCTTCCGGAACGGCCAGGACGTCGCGGCGCTCCTCCGAAACGACCCGGATCTTCAGAAATTCTCCCGGTTGGAAGCCCGCGCCGGCCGGAAGCGATGCCCGGACAAGCACAGTATCAGATCGGGGATCGATGTCCTTGCCGACGACCGCGACCTTCCCGGCGACGGCGCTCCCTTCGCCCCAGATGACCGTCTGACCGGGCTTGAGCTCAGCGGCGTCACGGCTGGGCACCTGGGCCGTCACCACGAGACGGTCGAGGGCGATAACCTCGGCCAAGACCTCGTTCGGCTCAACCGCCTGCCCGACCCGGGCACTGATCCGGACGACCGTTCCGGTGAGTGGCGCCCGGATCTCAAGGAGCGAAAGCTCGGTCTTGGCTACTGCGAACTCGCTCTTGGCTGTATTCAGCTCGAGCTCCGCTTGCTGGTAGCTCTTTTGCGACGTTCCTTCGGCCGCCAGGAGCTTCTTCTGCCGTTCGAACGTCTGCTCGGCCGACTCCAGCCCTTTAGCGGCCTTGGCCACGGCCACCTCCGCCAGCCGCGTGTCGAGGCGGAAGAGGAGCACGCCCTTTCCGACGGCAAGGCCCTCGGTGCAGGCGATCTCGGTCAGGATCCCGCCGACGGGAGCTGAAATGAAGGCGCCGGCCGCCGGTCTCCCGCCGCCGGGCGGCTCGGGCTCGACCGTGCCGTAAGCCGTGACGTAGCGGTGGAGCGTCGTGCGGACGATCTTCCCGACGTGGACGCCGACATCGGTGATGACGGCTTCCTCTTCTCCCCCGCCCCTGGGTCCAAGGCCCTTGATGAGAAGGACGGCGGCCACCACGGCGACGGCCAGAACGATCAACCCGGTCGTGACCTGGCGTTTAGTCATCCTTGCGCTCCTTCTCCGGTCCCGCCGGCGTTCGGGACATCGTGGTGATCCAATCCTTGACGTCGAGCGGGCTCTGAGCCGCGTTCTCCAGCCGCCCGACCGCTTCCTGGGCCTGCGTCAGCGCCTCCAGGCGGGCCTGGGCCCCGGCGTTGAGCTCGAGCTGGATGCCGAAGAGCTCGAGCTTGGAGATCTCGCCGAGCTCGTGCTGGGCCCTGGCGGCCCGCTCCTGCCAGGCCAGGTTCGTGACCAGGTCGTCAGCCGCGCGGGATTTCAGAACCGCCGCCCGGCAGTCTGCGATGGCGGCGTCGAGCTCGCCGATGACCTGGGATTGAAGGGCCAGGAAACGGGCGGCGCTCACGTCGCGGCTGGCCATGGCCTCGGCGATCGGGCCCCGGTTGCGGCTGAAGATAGGCAGAACGAGGCCCAGACCTAGCGTCCATTTGCTGTCGGTCTGGTCGAACTGGAAGTCGGGGCCGAGGTTGATGTCCGGATACTGTTTGGCGATCTCGAGCTTGAGGGCGGATTGGCTGGCCTCATATTCGGCCAGCGCGGCCAGGATGTCCGAGCGGTTGAGCACGGCGTGGCGGCGGATCTCGCCGGCCGGGAGATCGGGCTCGGCGCGACGGAACGCGTCGAATGAGATGGTGACGCCCTCCAAAGCCTGGCGCGACACGCCGAGAGCCGCGGCCAGACGGGCCGTGGCGTCCTCTTTCGCCCGGGCGGCTTCGATGGCCGCCAGGCGGCCCGCGTCGAGCGCGACCCGGGCCTGGGTCAGGTCATAAGTTGAAACTTCGCCGGCGTCCCTCTGGATCTCGAGGAGGCGGACGAATTCGGCCTGGAGCTTCTCCTGGCCGGCGAGAAGGACTTCCCTCTCACCCGCCGCGTAAACCTCGAGCAGGGCGCCGCGGAGGCGGCTACGGACGTCCCAAGCCGTGGACAGGATCTGCCAGCGTGCCGCTTCGGCCAGGTGCCGGGCCTCCGTGATCCGGATGCCGCGCTTGCCGGCGGTCTCGATCGTGAGCTCCAAAGCGACTTCCGGGATCCAGGGTGTGACTTCGCTCGCCGGCGAAGTCGTGTTATATCCGATGATCGGATTCAGGGTCGGGTTGGGTCTCTCGCCGGCCGTGATCCGTCCGCCGCGGGCGACGCCCCATTGCGCCCGGGCGATGTCCATATCGGGGTGATAATAGAGCGCGGCCAGGGTCAGGGCTTTGAGGTCCCAAGCGGCCGGAGGCCAGGCCTCGGCCTCTTTGTTCACGATCAGGAACGCCGCGAGCTCGGGCGAATCGAGCCGCCGGGCCTCGAAATCGTCCTGGACCCGGGCCGGGACGATCGGCCGGGCGTGGTAGCGGACGCAGGCGACCGCCGGCATCAGCGCCACGGCCAGCGCCAGGTTCCGCAATAATGATCCGCGAGCGGTCACGGGCGCCATTATAGCCCTTCAACGGGGGAGGTTTACAGCCGAATCTTCACGGACGAAGTATCGGCCGCGGACGTCAATGCTCTAGCGCTTAGGGAACGAGATCATCAGGCCGATCTCGGGGGCCCAATCCGTGGCCTTCGAGGTCAGCCCGAACCCGTTGTTGATCTTGAAGCGGACGGTATCGCTCAGCCACCACTGGATCTCCGCGATGTACTCGATCTCGTCCTGGGACCCCTCGATCCCGGTATAGAGCGCGAAGCGCTTCGAAAGGCGCTTGTAGAACTCGACGGCGTACTCGCCGAAGTCGAAGACGCCGCCGGCCTGCTCGACGGCGGTCCTGATCGTGATCGTGCCCCAGCGAAAGCCGCGGACCATGCCGATCCCGACCTTGGTCTCGAGATCGGGCGTGCCGATGAGGGGCTTCGACTTGTGGTGCGGAACGACGACTTCGGCGTAGCTGAAGAACCCCGGCCGCCGCTCCGTCTCCCTCGACCACATCCAGTCGACCTGGAACTGCACATCGCCCAATCCCGATTCGACGATCCTGTCCGGCATGCCGGACAGGTCGTCGGGGGATTTGACGAGCGAAGCGTGGATGATGGCCGCCTCGAGCTCCAGGCCGACCCTGTCCGTCAGCCCGTAGCCGGCGAATATGAGCTCTTCGTTGGCCCGGAACCGGCCGCGGAAATCCTGGTCCAGGGTGAAGCCGAACTCGTTGGGACTGTACTCCATATTGTGATCGCTGTAATACTCGAAGAACGGATAAACGATCCATTCCCCTTTTTGGATGTAGGTCCCGAACATCGAGGTCGGGACCCCGGGGCCGCGGTCCTTCAGGTAGAACGGCACGGTCTCCTGGGCGAGAGCCGCGGCGGCCCCCGCGGTCAGGATCCCGCACAGAATAATGACGATCGAACAGACGGCTTTCTTGTCCATATCACGCCTCCTCCCTCGTGTGTCCATCATAGTCCTCGGACCGGGCCGCGTCCATTGAGGCCGGGCCGTCCCGCCGTTTGACAGCCCTCCGCCCATCCACTATCGTGGAGGCGCCGGGATTTGAATTCGGACTTTCCCCGAGGGGGTGCACGGGATGTCCGCATCGGCCGTCGAAACGGGCTGGGAGGCCCTTCTCCGTGTCCGCGAAGCCGTCGATCTCTGCGGCGAGCCGGTCGGCATCTGTTATTTCCGGCTGGCGACGGAGAAAGGCGGCCGGCCCGTCTCCGTGAACCGCCCGTTCCAGGCTTCGCGGCGCGCCGGTCAGGTCGTCGCGGCGGTCCTCGATCCCTCGCTCCCCGTCCCCCCGGCGTCCTCGGCCGATGCCGTCTTTGCCTTCGACGGTCTCATCGGCGTCCGGACGGTCCGCTCCGGCGGACTGCCCCAGCCCCTTCTCCAGCTGTTCAAGACGTATCTGCCCTACGCCTTCTCCTCGATGCACGCGCGCCGGCTCGGGCGCGCCTTCGCCGTCAGCCACTTCGCCCAATCGCTTGACGGCCGGATCGCGACGCTCGCGGGGGATTCAAAGCGGATCGGCAGTCCGTCCAATCTCGTCCACGCCCACCGCATGCGCGCCCTGTCCGACGGGATCATCATCGGCTCGCGGACCCTGCGCCGCGACAGGCCTCATCTGACTGTCCGCTACGTCGAGGGCGCCCAGCCGGCCCGCATCGTCCTGGCCTCTTCGAACGAAGGCCTCGGCGCCCTGGCCGGCATCGAGGGCGGCGAGGTCTATCTCGTCGGCGGGAACGGGCGTCCCGCGCCGCCCGGCGTGAGCATCGTTCCCCTTCACGGCACGAACGGCTCCATCCCGACGTCCGATATCCTGCGCGAGCTGCTGAAGCGCGGCATCCGGTCGGTCTATATCGAGGGCGGCGCCCTGACCACATCCCGTTTCCTCAGCGAAGGCAACGTGGACGTCGTCCAGGTCCACATCGCCCCCATGATCCTCGGCTCGGGACTGAGCTCTTTCCGCCTCCCGCCCGTCCCCGACGTGGCCTCCTCGGTCCGGTTAGCCGGCCATGTTTTCACTCCTGTCGACGACGGGATGATGATCGTCGGAACGGTGGCCCGTCCCGGCGAGACGGAGAGGCGGCCGTGAACGAGGCCCGGGCCTTTTGGCTGACGGGAAAGGGCAAGAGCGCCTTGCGGCGGGAGGCCCTGCCCGACCCCGCGCCCGGCTGGTGCGTCGTCCGGACGCTCTTCTCGGCGGTCAGTCCGGGGACGGAACGGCTGGTCTCCCTGGGAGGCGTCCCGGCCGGACTCCATGAGGAAATGGCCTGCCCCTACATGGGCGGCCGCTTCCCCTTCCCCGTCAAATACGGCTATTCGCTCGTGGGCGAGGTCGTCGAGGGCCCGAAGGGGCTTTGCGGGCGGCGGGTCCACGTCCTCCATCCGCACCAGGACCTCTGCGCCGTTCGTTGCGAGGATGTCCGGCCCCTCCCGGAGGGATTGCCGCCGGCGCGGGCCACCCTGGCCAGCAACATGGAAACGGCCGTCACGGCCGCTTGGGACTCGGGCGTATCGGTCGGCGAGCGCGTCCTTGTCGTCGGCTTCGGCGTCGTCGGGTCTCTCGTCGCCCGGGTCCTCGAGCTCGGCCCGGCGGTCGATCTCGAGGTTGCCGAAACGCGGGCCGGACGGCGCCGTCTCGCGGAGTCGATGGGATTCCGGGCCGCAGCCGCGCCGCCGGCCGCTCCCTTCGACGTGGCCTTCGACATGAGCGGGACGCCGGCCGGCCTGCAGAGGGCCATCGACAGCGTCGGAGTCGAGGGCCGTGTCATCGCCGTGAGCTGGTTCGGCGCGCGGCCCGCCCGCCTCGACCTCGGCGGGGCATTCCACAGCGGGAGGAAGCGGATCATCAGCTCGCAAGTCTCCCGCATCCCCGGCGCCATGCGGGCGCGCTGGGACACGGCCCGCCGGACGGGGCTCGTCTTTCGCCTGCTCGAGCGGCCGGAATTCGACCTCCACCTCGGACCGACCGTCCCTTTCGCGGGGTTGCCCAAGGCCTTTAACGCCCTCGTCAGGCCCTCTCACGAGGGCCTGAGTCCGTTGATCACCTACTGAGGAGGAGTCATGTACAGTCTCACGGTCCGCCGTCACGTCTTCTTCGCCCATTCCCTGAAGCGGGAGGTCTTCGGTCCGGCCCGCGGACTCCACGGCATCACCTTGATCGTCGACGCGGAGTTCCAGGCCCCGGAGATGGACGCGAACAACACGGTCATCGACGTGGTCCGGGCGTCCCGGATCCTGAAGGACGTTCTGTCCGAGTTCCACTACAAGAACCTCGACGAGATCCCGGCCCTGGCCGCCGTGCCGACGACCATGGAATTCATGGCCCGCCGGATCCACGACGGGGTCGCGGCCAAGGCCGCCAGCCGGTTCGGCGGCTGCCTGAAGATCACCGTGCGCGAGTCGCCCGAGGCGTGGGCCTCCTATGAGGGCGATGTCGTCTGCCGGCGCAAGCCGAAGGCCGCGCGTGCCTGAGGCCCCGGAAGCCCCCGCGGAAGCCGGCGTCATCTTCGTCATCCCCCCGGGAAGGATCCCGTCGGGCGGGGACCTCTACAACCGGTTCCTGCTCCGCGCGCTGAAAGCGGAGGGATGCCGGTTCGGATCGACCACGCTCGACCGGTTCGAAACGGGCGCGTACGCGACCGGGACCGAATTCTGGGTGGATAGTCTCTACATTCGCGCGTTAGCCGCGGCGGATCCGTTCGGACCGGTCGACCGGCTCTTCTTCATCATCCACAGCCTGCCCAGCGAAGACCCCGGGGTCCCGCCCGAAGCGGCCGCGACGCTGAGACAGGCCGAGGACCGCCTTTTCGGCAGGGCCGAGGGCTTTCTCGTGACCGGCCCGCGGACGCGCGATGTCCTCGAGGATAGGGGCTTCGCCGGCCGCCCCATCCTTCTCATCCCGCCGGCCCCATGCGTCCTGCCGAAGGCTCCGCCGAAAACGCCCGCGGCCTTCACGGGGCTCATCGTCTCGAGCCTCATCCGCGGCAAAGGGGTTCCCGGCTTCCTCGAGGCACTGGGCCGGGAGGTCCGTGCGGGCGACGCCTTCGACATTCGCATCGCCGGACGGACCGATATCGAGCCGGATACAGCCGCCGCGTGTCTGAAAGCGATCGGGGGGCATCCCGTCCTCAAGGAACGGGTCGTCCACTTGGGATTCATCCCCTACGAAGAGATGGGGTGCGAGTACGAGAGAAGCTCCGTCCTCATCAGCCCGTCCCCGAGCGAGACGTTCGGGATGGCTTTTCACGAGGCGCGGGCTTTTGGCCTGCCGATCCTGGCCGTCCGGGCGCCCTATTCCGAGCCGTTCATCACGCCGGGACGGACGGGCCTCCTTTTCGATTCGACAGCGGATCTGGCCCGGGGCGCTCTCGAGCTCGTCCGTCAGCCTGAGCGGTTGCGGGACCTCGCCGCAGCGGCGGCGGAGAGCCGGGCCGCTGTCGTCACCACTTGGGCCGACGCCGCGCGGTCCTTTTTGAGCCAGCGGCGATCCTATGCTATATTCCGGGCCGACCGGCGCGCCGGCGCGCCGTCGAAATCTCGATGAAAGCGACGAAGTCATGAAGAAAGTACGGAATGGGATGATCGGGCTGGCCATCGCGGCCGCGGCCCTTCTCGCGACTCAGGACCTGGGCGAAATGCGGTCGCTCCTCCTCAACCGGACGGACGAAGCCCACAAGGCCGTCGGGATCATCGTCGGCCTGGTCGATGCGTCGGGCCAGCGGTTCACCGCGACAGGCGCGACGGCGCCCGGCGGGCCCAGTGCTCCGGATGCCAATACGGTCTTCGAGATCGGCTCGATCACCAAGGTCTTCACGTCCCTCGTGCTGGCGGACATGGTCGAGCGCGGCGAGGTGAAGCTCGATGATCCGGTCGCGAAGTTCCTCCCGAAGGAGGTCCGGGTGCCGGGACGGGACGGCCGGGCGATCACCTTGCTCGACCTCTCGAATCAGGTTTCCGGCCTGCCGCGCCTGCCCGGCAATCTCAAACCGGCCGACCCCGCCGATCCTTACGCGGATTATGGACCGGCCCGCCTCTATGAGTTTCTGTCCGGATACACCCTTACTCGCGGCATTGGGGAAAAGTACGAATACTCGAACCTCGGCGTCGGATTGCTCGGTCACGCCCTGGCCTCGAAGGCCGGAGTCGACTACGAGGAGCTCGTCCGCCGCCGGGTCCTCGAGCCGCTCGGGATGAACGATACGGCCATCACCCTGACTGAATCGATGAAGGCGCGGTTCGCCACGGGGACCGGCCCCACGCTCCTCGCCGTCAAGCCCTGGGCCTTCGACGCCCTGGCGGGCGCCGGGGCGCTCCGGTCGACGGCGAACGACATGCTGAAGTTCCTGACCGCGGCGATGGGCCTGCGCGAAACGCCGCTCCGCAAGGCTTTCGATCTGATGCTGCAACAACGACGGCCGACCGGCACGCCCGACCTCGAGATCGGCCTGGGCTGGCACGTCTGGAAAAAGTACGGGACGGAGATCGTCTGGCACAACGGCGGGACGGGCGGCTTCCGCTCGTTCGCGGGTTTCGATCCGGCGAAGAAGACGGGCGTCGTCGTCCTGTGCAACACATCCTTCGGCGTCGACGACCTCGGCCTCCACGCCCTCGAGCCGAAATGGCCCGCGGCCCGGCTCAAGCCGCCGGTCGAGCGCAAACCGGTGGAGGTGGACGAAAGCGTGCTCCAGGGCTACGTCGGCGAATACGAGCTCGGGCCGGGATTCACTCTCACCGTCACCCGGACCGGGGCGAGGCTCTATCTGAGGGCGACCGGGCAGTCCATGCTGCAGTTCCAGGCCGAGAGCCCCACGGAATTCTTCTACGCGGCGGCTGACATTCAGATCACCTTCGTCAAGGACGCCTCGGGCGCCGTGACGCATCTGGTGCTCCATCAAGGCGGCGTCGACCGCGAGGCCAAGAGGATCAAATAAGGGGCTTACGGCCCCGGATCGAGCGCCGCGGGAGGCGGACAGACGACCTCGACGTCCTCGCCCCGGACAGGGTGGGGAAAGCCGATCTTCCAGGAGTGCAGGAGATAGCCCGTCGCGCCGGGGGTCGTCGTCCATTCGTCGTCGACGCCGTCCGTGCGAGGCATTCCCCCGACCCGATAGAGCGGATCTCCGACGAGAGGGAACCCCGCGAAGGCCAGGTGGATCCGGATCTGGTGCGGGCGCCCCGTCGGGATGGTCACTTCGAGGAGCGCCGCGTTCGTGCCGGGGAAGCGGCGGAGGACCCGGACGTGGCTCGTCGACGGCCGGCCGCCGGGGCGATAGGCGTTGACGGTCGCCGGGAGCTTGTGCGGCACCGGCCCGATCGGCGCGTCGACCGTGAACGCGTCGGGCATCGATGTCCCCGAGGCCAAGGCCAGATAGACCTTGAGAATGCGCCGCTCGAACATGGCCGCGGCCAGCGAGCGCGCCGCAAGGCGGTTGCGGGTGAAGAGGATGGCCCCGGATGTCCCGCGGCCGAGGCGATGGAGCGGGGAACATGTGGGGCCATATCGCTTGCGGACGAGATGGAGCAGGGTATTCTCCAGAAAGAACCCCCCGGGCAGGACGGGCAGTCCGGACGGCTTCGCCAAGATGAGGACATCGTCGTCCTCGAAAAGCGTCCCGAAATCCGTCGGGGCGTCGGGCTCGTCCCACGGGAGGCGATGGTAGAGGAGCGCGTCGCCGCGGGTCAGCGTCTCGTCCGGAGAGGCCGGCAGCCCGTTGCGGAGGACCTGCCCCGCCTCGATCCGCCGGCGCCATTCCGCCTCCGTGGAGTGCGGATAGCGGATGGCATAAAAGGCGGCCACGGAGAGGCCTTCGTCGGCGGGAGAGATGCGGTCAGGGTAGCTGTAGCCGCGATTCTTCATCAGGCCTTGGAGGAGTATTCCCCCGTCCTGGTATCGACGCGGATGACCTCGCCGACCGTCATGTATTCCGGGACCTGGACCACAAGGCCGGTCGAAAGCGTCGCCGGCTTCGTCCGCGCCGTCACGGACCCGCCCTTGACGGACGGAATGGTCTCGACGATCTCGAGGTTGATGAAGGTCGGGATCTGGAGTCCCAGGACCCGGCCCTCCGAGGAGATGGCGATGAGCCCTTCGAGTCCCTCGGTGAGATAGGGCCATTCGTCCTCGATCTCCTCTTTCGTCAACGTGAATTGGCTGTAGTCCTGGAGATCCATGAAGGTGATGCCCGAAGCGTCGCCGTAGAGGTACTGGACCGGGCGGCGCTCGAAGTCGGCCTCGTCGAACATGTCGTCGCCGTGAAGCGCCTGGTCGGTCTTGCGCTTCGACTGCAGGTTGCGGAAGCGGATCTTATAGATGGTCACGGCGCCGCGCGCGGACGGCTTCTGGACCTTGATCGTCTCGACGATGTGAGGATCGCCGTCGATCTTGACGACGTCCCCTTTCTTCAGATCGGATGTTCTGAACACGGGCGCTCCTCAGTCCTGTCCCTCAGTACGGCCACCCCGCCCGGCCGAAAGACGAATATAGTCGCGGGGCAGATGCCTGTCAAGAAAGGGGCACCGATCCGGCCTCTCCGGTCCGGGGCTATTTGATGATCTTCATCCCCTCGATAACCATGGCGCCGCCGTTCATGACGCATTTGTCGATGACGCCCTTGTCATTGCGGACGAACTGCAATTCGTAGTATTGGCCGCTTTGCGCCAAGGTGACGTCGAAATAGAGAGGTTTGCCCTCGATGGGATGGATCTCCTCGGGCGTTTCGCCGGGAGGCGCTCCGAAAATCTTGCCGTCCACCTCGGTGAACTGGATGATCAAGATCTGCTCTCCGGCGGCGAATTCGTACTCACCGATGATCTCGGCGAGGAGCTTCTTCATATCCACGGGCTTGTCCTGCGCGGGAGCCTGAATGGCGGCTTGGGCCGTCGCTTGGGCGGTCATGGGGGCGGCCAGGCAAGCCAGGGCGAGAACCGCAGTCAAAACGAGAGAAAGGCTTCTTTTCACGTCTACCTCCGGGTCAGCATAGAAATTCCTTCTTAGTATACGAGCGAGAGGCCTCGGGTGTTCCTTGGCCACGTTCTCCGGTCCTATTTCGGCTTGGCGTCGAGGTTCTTCCAGTTCAGCAGGGCGTTGAAGATGAAGAAATAAGAGCCGTGGGTCTCGCTGCGCCAGGCCGGGTTGAAGCTGAACAGGACGATGTGGCCCTTGCCCAGCGTCGCGTCGACGAGCGCCGGGGAACCGGCCAGGGCCTCGCCGCCGGCCAGGCCGCCGCTGATGAGGAGGTCGGCCGCGTTGCGGGCGAAGCTCAGGACGACGCGGGGACGGGCCACAGACGGTGCCATGGCCGGGCGCATTTCCGGGCCCTCTTCGGCTGTCTGATCCCCTGCGGCCTTTTGGGCCTTGCGGAACTCCTCGACGGCCTTCTGCCCGAGATCACGGGGCCGGCCCTGCGGAATATCCGGGTCATTGGCGCTGCCGCGACCCGAGACACGCCCTTGAGGCGTACCCATTCCGGACATCATCCCTGCGCCCCGGCCGCCCATCCCGCCCAGGCCGAAGACCGGCGACTGGCTGAAGTAGATGCCGAGGGTATCGTCGTAGCCGTAGCCTAGAGGACTTGTCTTGTCACTCACGTCGGCCTTGAAGACGCCGCCGCGGGCCCAAAGGTTCGGCGTGTCGCGGATCGAAAGTCCAGGGGCCAGGCCGAACTGGATGGGGAGCGCCGAGCTGTTGCCGATGGTGATGAAGACGCCGCCGTCCTTCACGAAGTCCCGGAGGTGCAGCACGCCGTCGAGCTCGAGGCCGCCGCGCATATCGTCGGTCGAGTCCACGACGCCGATGTTCGGCGTCAGCTCGGTCTTCTTCCAGGGCAGGGGCTTGTCGCCGGAAAGACCGCTGAGGACGCTGAGGGGATCCGGCGACGAGGGCCCGAAGATGATGACGTCGTATTTGTCACGGAGCCTGGCGTTGTCGCGGGCGGCGTGGACGGAGATGTAATCGTAGGGGATGCCGCATTCGTCGAGGGCGACCCTCAGCCAGCCCTCGGTCTGGGTGTTCTGCCAGGTGTGCATGACGGCGACGCGCGGGGCGCCGGCCTCGTGCACGGGCACGGCCGGGACGGCCGGCGACGGCCGCGACGGCGAAGCCGAGCGCTCTTCCCCGCTTCGTCGAGGACGGCCTCGAGATCGCCCGGGTTGTCTGCGGGCTTGATGATGAACGAGCCGGCGCGGAACTTCCGGCCCTGGACCTCGAACTCCTTCTCGGCCGCCTGGATCTTGAGGTCCTTGTGAGCGAAGCGGAAGGTGGCCAGCACGTTGTCCGCGTTGTGGTTGATGAGATACGCCTGGACCGCGCCCTTTGCCGAGCCGGGTGACGCCGCCGGGGGCCGTGACATCGCCCTTGACGAGCGTCATCGGCGCGTCGAGGACGGCGACGTCCTCCACCCGAACGGTCTGGACGTTGTGGAGCGGGCCGAGCGTCCAGCCGACGTCGTCGTAGGGCCGGGGGTCGTTGACGTTGAAGTACTGACGGTCGAGCATCATGTCGGCCATGCGCGAGTACGGCTGGTCCATGCGGACGACATAGCTCCCGGCCGGATACGGCGCGTCCTTGACCTTGAAGGCCTTATCGGCCCTGTGGATCTCGACGCCCTGGGCCTGGAGCATTCGCAGGAGCCGGGCCGCCTGGCCGGGCCTGGGGTCATCGCCGGGAAAGACGTAGGCGGCCGGGCCTTCGGCGCGGGCCTTGGCGACGGATCGCTTGCTCTTGAGATAAAAGTTCTCGAGGAACTTGTCCTTCAGCGAGGCGACGTGGTTCATGCCGATGAGGACGCCGCTTTCCTGCAGGTTGACGTTGTTGCGCATGGACCAGAGGGTGGAGCGGAGGGGCGGATTGGGCCGGAACCAGGCCCGGTCGGGCGAGGCGCCGATGACGCGGGTGGACGCGTCGCCCGCGCCCTGGGTCTCGTAGAAGCGGCCGATCGAGTTGTGGCCGTTGGCCGCATAGAAGGCGTAGTTCGGGGCCCAACCGTCGTAGAAGCCCTGGGTCCAGACGCCCGGGACGCCGAGCTTGGTCAGCTCGTCGACCTCGCGGTAGGCCAGGAGGTTCCACTCGTCGATGACGATGGGGTCGAGCCAGGCATTGTACGGGCCGGTGCCGGTCGAGATGTAGAGGTGGGAGACGGATTCGTGGAGGTCGTGCATGACGGTCGGGTGATAGTCGAGGAAGACCTTCATGATGTTCCTGGCTCAGGGCCAGGGCCAGGCCGAGGTTGTCGCGGTTGTTGTCGTGGGAGACGTATTTGCCCCAGTAGACGAGCCGGCTGGAGACGTTGGCCTTGGGGTCCTTGCGCTTGGCCATGGAGATGTCGACCTGCTTGTCGCGGCCGTCGACCTCGAGGATGGGCGTGATGAGGGTGATGGCGTTCTCGCGGATCGTCTTGACGAAGGGCGACTCGTCGACGGCGATGCGGTAGGCGAGCTCCATGAGCATCTCGACGGAGCCGGTCTCGCCGGAGTGCATGCCGCCCGTGGCCCAGTACATCGGCTTGGCCTGACCAAGGAGCGACTGGGCTTCGGCGTCGCCGAGGCCGCGCGGGTCGGCCAGCTTGGCGGCGATCTCCTTATACCGGTCGAGGTTCCGCATCGTCTCCTCGTCGGCGATAGCGACGACGATCCAATCGCGGCCTTCCTCGGTCTTGCCGATGTCGAAGACCTTGACCCGCGGGGTCGCGGCGGCCAAGGCGCGCATGTACTTGTAAACATCGGCCGAATAGCTCAGGACGTCTTTCGTGCCGGCGATGTGGCCGAGGACCTCGAGCGGCGTGGGGATGCCTTCGACGTAGGGGAGATAGTTCACGTACTTGGTGATGAAGCACGGGTCTGTCGTGAACTCGAGGATCTTCTTGGTGTATTCCTCGTGGACCTTCTGCTGCGCGGGGGCCGGAACGACGGCCAGGACAAGGGCGCAGACGGCGGCGAAGGCCAAGGTCCGGGCCAGCCGGCTTTTCGGGGTCGGGAAGCTCATGACTCTCCTCCTTCAGGGAAGCGCAAAGATGATGGGGAAGATATCCGTTTTGGCCTGGAGGGTCAAGCGGGCGGCGAGGTGAAAATTCGGCCGGAATCTTGTATATACTGGGAACACCTCCGGCCTCCTTTCGGCCGGATCGAGGAGGTCTCATGGACATCCGCAGGAATCTTCCCCGCTTCATCCTGGCCCTCTCGCTGGCGACGGCCGCCGCGGCCGGGGCCCAGCAGCCGCCGACGCCGGCACCCAAGGCGCCGGAGCCCCCGGTCGGGGTCAAGGTCGACCGCGTCTTCGACCGCTGGAGCCGGAGCGACACGCCCGGTTGCGTCGTGGGCGTCGCCGTCGACGGCAAGCCGGTCCTGGTCAAAGCCTACGGCATGGCCAACCTCGAATACGGGATCCGGCTGCGGCCGGACACGGTCTTCGAATCGGGGAGCGTGGCCAAGCAATTCACGGCGGCGGCCATCGCCCTGCTCTGCCAGGACGGCAAGCTCTCGCTCGACGATCCCGTCCGCAAGTACATCACCGAGGTCCCCGACTTCGGGAAGCCTATTCTCATTCGCCACCTTCTCAACCACACGAGCGGCTTGAGAAGCCAATGGCCCTTGATGGCGCTCTCCGGGCGTCCCACGGGCCGCGCCGTGCACACGGTCGACGAGATCCTGGAGCTCGTCGGCCGGATGAAGGAGCTGAACTTCAACCCCGGCGACGAATTCCTCTACTGCAACACTGGGTACACCCTCCTCGGCGTCGTCGTGGCCCGCGTCTCGGGGAAAAGCCTCGACGCGTTCTGCCAGGAGAGGCTGTTCAAGCCGCTGGGGATGACCCGCACCCAGTGGCGCGACGATTTCACCGAGATCGTCCCCGACCGGGCCACCGCGTACGGCCGGAGGGGCGCCGGGCCGTTCTTCACGAACATGTCCTTCACCAACGTCATCGGCAACGGCGGTCTCCTGACGACGGTCGGGGATCTTCTCGTGTGGAACGAGAACCTCGACGATCCGCGCGTCGGCGGGAAGGCCATGGTCGACCAGCTCCAGACCCGCGGCCGCCTCAACGACGGGTTCGAGAACGAATACGCCCAAGGGCTGGTCGTGACGCAGTACAAGGGCGTGAGCGAGATCAGCCACGGCGGTTCAACGGCCGGATACCAAACCTACTTGGCCCGATATCCGGGCGAGCGCCTGTCGATCGCCGTCCTCAGCAACGTGAGCGGCTCCAATCCCTCCCGCCTGGCCCACGAGGTCGCCGACATCTTCCTGGCCGGGAAGATCAAGGAGCCCGCCAAGCCCGTCGCCGTGCCTGTTCCCGTGGCGACTCTGAAGAAATACGTCGGCGTCTTCCGCGAGCCGCTGACCGACGCCGCGCTGAAGGTGGAGATCGACAAGGACGGCAAGACCCTTGTGATCGGGGGCCAGCCGGCCGTGCCGCTGTCGGCCACGACGTTCGCAGCCGCTGACGGGTCCCAGAAAGCCGTGTTCGAGCCCTCTCAAGCCGGCGCGCCCCTCAAAATGACGCAATCGGACGGCCGGTCCAAGCCAAGCGTGTGGGAGGCGGTGGCCGCGTTCGACCCGAAGCCTGCCGAGCTCGAGGCTTTTGCGGGCGCCTATTACAGCGAAGAGATCGACATGACCTACCGCCTTTACGTCGAGGGGGGCAAGCTCAAGGCCTGGTTCCGCCCGGCCCAGCGGTCCGAGCTGTCGCCGATCTATACGGACGCCTTCGAAACGGAAGGGGATATCGTCCGGTTCACCCGGGACGGCGCGGGTCGCGTCGACGGATTTCTCGTCTACGCCGGCCGCGTCCGCCACCTCCGCTTCGTCAAAAGGAACTGAGGCTTCCCGGGCGGTTCATCTTCTCGGCTGCGCAACGGATATCGCTCCTTGCCCCCGCGCCCCGGAAACCTTCTTATGCGGTTTCCCCCACCTTCGGTGGGTCCCCCTTCCCTCACGGGGGCCTTGGAGCGACACCCGTTGCCGCCTCGCGATGATCCGCCACAATATCGGGAGACGAACCTATTCCTTCTGGGGCCCGACCTCGATGTGATACAACGAGACGCTGATCGGCGGGACCGTCAGCGTCTTGCCGAACGGGGCGGCGGCCGTTTCGTGGACCGTGACCGCCGGCGGCTGGCCGGGCACGTTGCAGGCCCGCGGGTCGTCTCCGGCGACCAAAAAGAGCCGGGCCGTCTTGGGCCAGCCGAGCTTTCCCGCCGTCCAGACGGAGCGTCTGGGCCGTCTTCGTCGGGTTGACGATCGACAGCGTCAAGACGCCTTTCGCCTCGTCCTTCCAACACGCCATGACATCGAGCGGTTCGGGCGCGCCGCCGACCGCGACCGGGACCGTCCCGAAGTGCTTCCGGTAGAGGGCCAGGATGACGCCCGTCGTATCGAGAACGGCCGCCGTCTTCGAGGTCTTGATGGCCCCGATGACGTTGACGGTCTGGGCGTAGTTGGCCATGAAATAGACGTCGGTCTGGCGGGCGAACTCGTTGAGGGCGGCGGCGACGCCGAGGGCGTCCTCGAGGAAATATTGCGTCCCGAGCTCGCCGTAAACGTGCGGCCCGTACCAGTAGTTCCATTCGTCGAGGGCGACCGGGACCTCCTTCAACTTGAGCGTCGGGATCGTTGCCCGGTACTTCCGGTGGGCCTCGGCGATCCGCCGGACCTCGGCCGGCGCCTGGTTGACGTGGCTGAGGAGGCCGGGCTTGTGCTGGACGTAGAAGTGCTCGCTGATGAGGTCCATGTGGTTCGAGGCCTCGGCCAGCATGGTCTCGCTCCAACGGCCGACCGCGCCCACGGCGACGACCTGGACGGACGGGTCCATGGCCTTCATGGCCACGGCGTATTGGGTGTGCTTCTTGACGTAGTCGGAGAGAGGGATGTGCCCGAGCTGCCAATCGCCGTACATCTCGTTGCCGATGGCCCAGAACTTGACCGCCCACGGCTCCGGGTGCCCGTTGGCCGCCCTGAGCCGGCCCATCTTCGAGTCCGGGCGCGCCGTTGGCGTATTCGAGCTCCTCGAGGGCCATGACGACGTCCCCGAGGCCGCTGTTGACCGTGATGTAGGGCTCGGAGCCGATGAGCCGCATCAGGTCCAGGTATTCGTGGATGCCGACGTCGTTGTGCTCGACGCCCGTCCAGGCCGGGTTCTTGCGCGGCGGGCGGCGGTCGCGGTCGCCGATGCCGTCGCGCCAGTCGTAGCCGCTGACGAAATTGCCGCCCGGCCAGCGATAGACGGGTGAATCGAGCTCCTTGAGGAGGGCCAGGACCTCGGGCCGGAAGCCGTCGACGTTGTCGGCGGGCATGATCGAGGCCGTCCCGACTTTGAACGAGCCGCGGCCGGACGAGGCGATCTCGAGCCGGGCGTTCTCGGTCGACGCTCCGGCCTTGAACGTGAAGGGGAAAGTCCTATAGTCCCGGCCGATCGCTATCGACGGCCATCGCCTGCCTTGCCTCGGGCCCGTCGCCCCAGATGAGGCTGACGACGACGGGCGCGGCGCCCGCGTCCCCGGCCAGGACGACCCGTCCCACGTATTCTTTGCCTTCGACGAGGGCCAGCGCTTCCTGCGCGATCCCGCCCGGGCCCTTGCCGCTGAGCGTCACGCGCGGCGTGTGGGCGCCGGTGAATGGGGCTTTCTTGTCCATCTTGACCAGGCCCGGGTCCCCGACGGCCTTCCAGGGCGATTCCCTCCTCGCCGACGGCCCAGAAGAACTTCCGGTCCTCGAGCATCTCGGCCCAGATGCCTTGATAGATGCAGCGGCCCAAGTGTTCGATGAACTGGCCGTAGATGTACTTGGACATGGGCCGGCCGGTTTTTTCGCCGTCGATCGTGACCTTGGGCTGTCCCAGGTCGCGGCCGGAGAGGCGCACGAGCTCGACGTCGTCGAACCAGGCCTTGCCCGTCGCCCGGCCCCAGCCGCCGAAGAGGCAGGTCACAGGAAACGGCGTCGTTGGCGCCGGCGTCGAATTCGGCTTCGACCCGCGTCCAGTCCTGCGTGCCCGTGACCGGCGGCGTCCGCCACTCCCCTTCTCCGTCGATATTGATCTGGGCGCCCCGGCTCGTCCCGGGAACGAGGTTCTCGGTCTTGATCCAGCCGCTCAGCTTGTAGCGCGAATAGGGCCGGATGGGGACGGTCGTGACCCACGAGGCGTCGGCGCCGTTCTCGGAGGAGATCATGACGCACCGGTCGCCCGAACGTGCGGCGGGGCCGGAGTCGACAGGTCCGACCCCGAATTTCGCGTCGCTCCCACGCTGCCAGCTCCGATGTGTCCAGCCCTTGGGCTTCTCGCCGTCCATCTCCTCGAACGAGCCGTTGGCGACGAATTGCGTGACTCCGGCCAGCTCGTCGCCGGCATCGGGCGCCTTGGCCTTGCACGATACGAACGAAAACAGCATCCCGCAAGCGACCAGGACCGTTAAAGCGTGAGCGACAGGATCACGGGGGGTGTTCATCATTCCTCCTTCCCGGTCCGGACGGCCCTCGGCTCGGGGAGTGGAGCCCTGGAGTGATGGATCCCCGACAGGCCGTGGACGGCAAGAGGGAATGTATCCCGGCTTCCGCCGCGTGTCAACGTCGCGCTTGACAGGGGACCCGAGTCCGGGTAACCCTTATCTCATGTTCCTATTCTTCGATTGCGAGACGACCGGACTCCCACGGGTCCGCTATTTCTCGCCCGAGGTCGCTGACGAGTGGCCCCACATCGTCCAGCTCGCCTGGGCCCGTTACGACGCCCTGGGGAACGCCGGGGACGTCCGCTGCCATATCGTCAGGCCGGACGGATTCGAGATCCCGCCCGATTCGACCCGGATCCACGGCATCTCCCACGCCCAAGCCCTCCGGGTGGGCCGGGACCTCGTCGAGGTCCTGGACGAATTCCTCGCGGAAGCGAACGAGCCCTCAACGACGCTCGTCGCCCATAACCTCAGCTATGACCGCCACGTCGTCGGGGCCGAGCTCGTCCGGAAGCGGAAGCCCCTCGGGTTCCTGGAGATTCCCGGGATCTGCACGATGCAGGAGACGACGGAGCTATGCGCGCTGCCCCGGCCGGGCGGCGGCAGCGGCCACAAGTGGCCCACCCTCGACGAGCTCCATCATTATTGCTTCGGCTTTTCCTATGAGGGGGCCCACGACGCCGCGAACGACATCGGCGCCTGCGCCCGGGCCTACTTCAAGCTCCTCGAGGCCGGGCACTTCCGGATCTAGACGCGTCCTTTCAAGAGATCCCCTCTCGCAGGCGCCTTTATTCGTACTCCCCGCTCTCTTCGGCCGCCACCATGGCCGGCTGTTCGAAGACATAGGCCGGCGGCGGTTTCTCCGCGACGAACGTCAACTCCAGGTGACGGGTGAATTCGGGCGTTGGCGTAGAGACCGTGGTAGCGGACCATGACCTGGCCCTTGTCGGGGATATGGGACGTCACCCAGGATGGAGAAATACTCTAGTTCTGTCATGAAACCTCCGATAATCAGGATAACCCTGTTGACGGAGGAGGTGATATGAGTGGGGAATTATCTGCCAAGTGCAGATGCCGGGTTCGACGAGTGGGTCGACAACTTCCTGACCTACGCGACGCCGAGGATGTTGACGATGGGCTTCACTGATGAAGACCTCGACGCGATCACGGCGGCGGCCTCGGTCGGTCTTCTGCCCTGGAGTTCGGTCGTCAAGTAATCCTACGGTTCAGAATGCTATCTATGTCTCCGGCGATCTCCTCCTCCTCGACCGTATTGCCGGACACCCAGTAGGCAGTCTCTCCTATTCTTACCTTGTCGAAGTCCAAGTGGGGGTACTTGTCGGCGATCAGAGCGAGGATACCCGCCCACTCAGAGTAGTACAATTGCAGAAACCATCCATCATCGTGTACGTAACACAGATACTTGTTGCCCAGACTGGGAATGACGATTCGCTCGAGCGGCTTTATCCTGTGCTCGAAAAACGCCAGTTGGGCGAGTTCACGGTCGGGCATTGTGGGGAAATCCTCGCCAACGTAGTCCACCCAGCAGAAGTCACCCCAGTTATAGATGTCTTCCTTGGCTAGCTCAGGTATGCTCGGGCAAGGGACGTAATCCAGGCTAGCGTCGGGATCATGGAGCATGTACTTGGGGTAGATACGGGCATCGTGCATGAGCACGATAAGCCCTCCATCCAATCCTACGCGATCGGCAATGTCCCGAAACTCGATTCCCGAAGCGACGATGCACTGGCTGACAGGATCATTGTAGATGTACAGGTAGTCTCTCAAGGCACAATCTCCCTCGGATAGATCGGTTCTGTTCTGCATTCCGGATAATTTTAATTTATGGGAATTTCCTTATTGCGCTCGGCGTGAGATCGCTGGTGGCGGAATCCAAAGCAACCCGTCCCCTCATAAAAAGAGAATATCCCGGGCCGGGGACGAGAGTCAAGGAGTCGAGGTCCGGCAGCCCGGGATCGCGGCGGGCGGCTGATCGGGTAGGCCAGCCCGGAATGCGGGCCGAACGACGACAGACCGCTCCCATCTCTCATGCGCCTTCATTCGTACTCCCCGCTCTCTTCGACCGCCATCAGGGCCGGGGGGGGCCATGAGCATCGCTTGTGCGCTTTCGATCTTGCCTCCCTACCATGGCGGCGGACGAAGGGAGCTCCTGAAGCGGCCCAAGGTCTACGGGTTCGATACGGGATTCGTCACCTACGCAAGGGGATGGAAGGACGGGGGAGAGGGGCTGTTCTGCTGGCGCGATAAATCCGGCCGGGAGGTGGATTTTGTCGTCCGCCGCGGCAAAGAGGTCGATGCGGTCGAATGCAAGGACCGGCACGGGGGAGCTCTTGACCTAGCCGGCCCCGGTTTTGTGTTATCATAAGCGTACGTTTTCCGGCTTTCGCTCTTGGCATCACTATGCTATTAACGATCACGACCACTCACAAGCCTGCCACGGATCTCGGCGTTGTGCTGCATAAGAGCGCACAACGCTGCCAGACCACGCCTCTGAGCTTTGGACAAGTACATGTCTTTTATCCCGTTGCCACCCGAGCCAAATGCACTGCCGCGGTTCTCCTGGATATCGATCCCATCGAGATCATTCGGACCAGGGGACGCTCCTCGGCCTCCATGCCGCTGGAGCAATACGTGAATGACCGGCCCTACGTGGCCTCATCATTCCTGAGCGTGGCCATTGCCCGGGCGTTCGGGAGCGCCCTCAACGGAAAATGCCGGATCAATCCGCAGCTGGCGGACGAGGTCTTTCCGCTCGCGGTCACCATTCACGTCGTGCTGGCCCGCGGCGGCCGGGAGCTCATTGAGCGGCTATTCAAACCCCTGGGATACAAGGTCAAGGTCGCAGGTTATGGACTTGATGAGAATTTTCCCGATTGGGGAGATAGCAACTTGTTTGCCGTGGAACTGAGACACCAGCTCAGAGTCAAGGATCTCTTGAGCCATCTGTATGTCCTTATTCCGGTGCTGGATAATAAGAAACATTATTTTGTCGGTGACGAGGAGCTGAAGAAGCTGCTCAAGCACGGCGAAGGCTGGTTGGCGAAGCATCCGGAGAAAGAGCTCATCGCCAGCCGGTATCTGAAATACCAGCGCAGTCTGGCCAGGTTGGCCCTCCAACGGCTCTCCGATGGGGCCGACGGAGAAGAGGACGAAGGCCCCCGGTTGCTGAGCGACAGGGTCGGTGAGGATGAGCAAAGCCTGAACAACGAGCGTTACGGAACGGCGCTGTCGGTCCTGAGAAGCTACGGCGTGGAGTCCGTGCTCGATGTGGGGTGCGCCGAAGGTCGCTTCCTTCAGGTGTTGCTGAAGGAGAAACAATTCAAGAACATTGTGGGCATGGACGTCTCAATGAAGTCTCTGGAGATAGCTTCGCAAAGATTGAAGCTCGACCGCCTGCCCTCATTCCAGAAGGACCGGATCACGCTGTTGCACGGCTCATTGATGTATCGGGATAAACGCCTTGCTGGCTTTGACGCGGCAACGGTTATCGAGGTCATCGAGCACATGGAGCCTTACCGCTTGGCCGCGTTTGAACGCGTCGTGTTCGAGTGCGCGCAACCGCGCCTGGTCATATTGACCACGCCCAACATGGAATACAACGTCAAGTGGGCCAACCTCGCGGAAGGCAAGCTCCGCCACCCCGACCACCGGTTTGAGTGGACCCGGCAGGAGTTTCAAGACTGGGCGGGCCGAATTGCTGGGCAGCATATGTATGAGGTGCGTTTTCTGTCCGTAGGTACCGAGGAACCCGGGATCGGATCGCCAACGCAAATGGCCATATTCGCTAAAAAGGTCTGAGAGTATCTCATGGAACTGAAGGTTCCTAAGTTGTCCTTGGTGGTGCTGATCGGCCCGTCGGGGTCTGGCAAGTCCACGTTTGCCCGGAAACATTTCCTGCCAACGGAGATCCTGTCGTCGGACTATTGCCGGTCCCTGGTCTCGGACAATGAGAACGACCTGAAGGTCACCACGCAGGCTTTTGAGATCCTGCACTTCATCGCCCGCAAGCGACTGGCCCTGGGAAAAATAGTGGTGGTCGACGCGACCAATGTCCAGCCCGAGGCCCGCAAGCCGTTGATCGAGATCGCCCGGGAATTTCACTGCCTGCCCGTGGCCATCATTCTGGATCTGCCCGCCCGGCTTTGCTTTGACAGGAACAAGAAACGGCCGGACCGGGACTTCGGAGAGCACGTGATTCATCAGCAACGCGCGCAGATGCACCGGTCGCTGCGCAACCTGAAATACGAGGGCTTCCGTCACATCTTTAAGCTGGAGTCCGAGCTGGACGTCAGTGAAGCGACCATAACGCGCGTTCCCTTATGGAACGATAAATCCAATGAGCCGGGCCCTTTTGACATCATCGGCGACGTCCACGGCTGCTGCGATGAGCTGGAGGAGCTTCTGGCCAAGCTTGGCTATCAGATCACGCGTCAGGAAGAGGGATTGATGCGTGGACCGGTCTATGCCCATCCGGAGGGCCGCAAGGCCGTTTTCCTGGGCGACATCGTGGATCGCGGTCCTCGCATCGTCGACTCCTTGAAACTCGTTTACAACATGATTAAAAACGGTTCGGCCTATTGCGTGCCCGGCAACCACGACATCAAGTTCTTGAGAAAATTACGCGGAAAAGACGTTCAGATCACGCACGGCCTGGATCGGTCGCTGGCCGAATTCGACTCTCTGGCTTCGGAGGTGCGGCAAGAATTCACGGCGCTGACGACGGAATTCCTGGACAGTCTGGTCAGTCACTATGTTTTGCATGAGGGCCGGCTGGTGGTGGCGCATGCGGGTTTGAGACAGGAGATGCAGGGACGAGGCTCCGGCAAGGTCCGCGATTTCTGCCTCTTCGGCGAGACCACCGGCGAAACGGACGAGTACGGATTGCCCGTTCGCCACGATTGGGCCGCGGAATATCGCGGTCCGGCCATTGTTGTGTACGGCCATACGCCCGTGGTCGAGGCCGAGTGGCTGAACCGCACGATCAACATCGACACAGGTTGTGTTTTTGGCGGCAAGTTGACCGCGCTTCGCTATCCAGAGCGCGATATGGTCTCGATCGAGGCCAAGAGCATCTACTGCAAGCCGGCCAAGCCCATTGATTTCGAAAAGGCCGGGGAAAAGTCGGATCTGACCTCGCAGCAACGCTACGACGACCTGCTGGATGCCAACGACGTTTTGGGCAAGCGGCAGGTGTCCACACGGCTCTGTTCCAATGTGACGATCAGGGAGGAAAACGCCACGGCGGCCCTGGAGAATATGAGCCGTTTTGCCATCGATCCCAAGTGGCTGATATACCTTCCGCCGACCATGTCGCCCTCAGAGACGTCCACGAAGGAGGGATTCCTAGAATATCCGTTGGAGGGCTTGCAGTATTTCCGCAAGAACGGCGTGGCCAGGGTCGTTTGCGAGGAAAAGCACATGGGCTCGCGCGCCGTAGCGGTGGTCTGCAGGGATGACGGCGTTCCGACCCGACGATTTGGCGTCATCAAGAAGTCTCTTGGAACGATCTATACGCGAACCGGCCGACGGTTCTTCGACGACGAAGTGTCGGAGCAGGAGCTCCTGGACCGTCTGCGACAGGCCGCGGACAAGGCCGGCTTCTGGGAGGATTTCAAGACGGATTGGGCCTGCTTCGACTGCGAGCTTATGCCGTGGTCAGCCAAGGCCAAGGAATTGTTGAAAGGGCAGTATGCTACCGTGGGCACCGCGGCCAGGCATTCGTTGGCCGCGGCCGTCGCATTGCTGGAAAAAACAGCCGGCCGCAGGGACATCATCCAGAAGCAGGATGGAAAAGAGTCCGACTCATCCTATGACGTTGACGTGAACACGTTGTTGGGCAAGTTTACGTCCCGGAAAGAGCTCATCGATAAGTACATCAGCGCGTACCGTCAGTACTGCTGGGCCGTGAACAGCATTGAGGACTACAAGCTGGCCCCGTTTCATGTCCTGGCCACCGAAGGCAAAGTGCATACGGATCAGAGCCACGAGTGGCACATGACCTCATTGGCGCGAATCTGTCAGCAGGACCCGGTCATTCTCCTGGCCACGCCGTATCGGATCGTTGATTTGACGGATGCGGCGAGTCAGGATGACGCCGTCCGGTGGTGGGAGGCCCTGACCGGCAAGGGCGGGGAAGGCATGGTGATCAAGCCTTATGACTTCATCAGCAAAGGACCGAAGGGTTTAGTCCAGCCTGCCCTGAAATGTCGAGGACGGGAATATCTGCGGATCATTTACGGTCCGGATTATTCCATTGACCGGAATCTGGAGCGCCTGAAGTCCAGGGGCCTGTCGACCAAGCGTTCACTGGCGCTCAGGGAATTCGCCCTGGGTATCGAAGCGCTTGAGCGTTTCGTTCGTTGTGAACCGCTTCGACGCGTGCATGAATGCGTGTTCGGCGTACTGGCTTTGGAAAGCGAACCCGTTGATCCACGGCTTTAATTTAAACTTCGGCCGATACCGCCATCTCTTTCCCTGGTCCAGCCCCATGTTCCTGATCAGAGCTTCACAGTCCAGGCATCACCCTCGATTTTTTATACGACCGGCTACGCTCGTTTTACTCTTGAGTCTCCCTGTCCTTTTGTAGCCTGATCATGATGATCCGGTCTCTTCAGAGGAATCGACCGATTCAGAGCCAGCCGGGCGGTATGAAGAATTCCCGGCCGTTCTTCAGCTCTTCCCTGATGATGCGGCTGAGGAACGTCCCAAGGTCCTCACCGGGGGAGATAGAGACTCCCAGCCCCGACTAGCTAAATTCGAAGGAAAAGGGCTACTTGATCCTCCACTCGTGGACGCCGGCCGACCAGCTCTCCTGGAGCTGGACCTCGAGCCGCAGGGCCTTGGTGCGGACGGGCGTGAACTTGACCGTGTTCCAGGCGTCCTTGGCCACGGCGTATTCGCCGGCGGGCTTGACCGGGACCCAGTCCTCCCCGGTCTTGTAGAGGATCCGCCACGAAGCGGGCACGCGGCATCCGCCGCCGCCGGTGTCGTCAAACCAATAGACCGAGGATTCGGAGACGCGCACCGGGGTTTCGAAGGCGTAGTCGATCCACTCGGCCGTCCCCCGCTTCGGCCACCAGTGCATGTAGCCGGCGGCGTCGTCCGAGCTTCTCGGGCTCGAACTGGTCGTTGGCGCGCTTCGGGTTGACGGCCCGCTCGGAGGCCGTGACGACCGCCTTGGCCGAGAGTCCCGGCTCCCGGGCGACGCGGGCCTTCCCGGGCTCGCGCGCCAGCCAGACGGCCATCTCGCCCCGGCCGCGGTTGGCCCAGGTGTAATACGGGATGAGAGTCACGGGCTTCTTCTCGACGACGATCTTCCCGGCCTTTTCGCTGACGGCTTCGGCCTCGCCCGTGAGGACGACGACCCCGCCCAGGAGGTCGGGCCGCGCCTCGACCGCGAGCGTCGCGCCGTCGGCCAGCACCAGGTTCGCGACCCGGCCGTCGTTGTCGGTCCATTCGGCGCAGTAGACGAGCGGGCCGCGCTCGACCGCGACCCGGCCGCGGTCGGTTTCGACGGCCTCGTTGGCCACGACCCGCCGGACCGGCATGGGCAGGCTGAGCTCGACGACGTCGCCCGCCTTCCAGGTCCGCTTAATGAGGGCATACCCCTTATCGAGCCCGAGCGCGACGGCCTCGCCGTTGAGCTTGAGCGTCGGCGCGCCCTCGGCCGGCTCCATATAAGCATAAAGGTCGGAGGGGACGGGACGGTTCAGCGCCCAGCCGGGGACGCGCACGGCCAGGGTGAAATCGGCGGCCTTCGCCGGTCTGACCTCGATCTTGATATCGCCCTTCCAGGGGTACTCGGTCGTCTGGACGAGCTCGAGGTCGGTCCCGGCCGGCCTTCATCCTGCCCGTGCCCTGGGCGAAGAGGTTGACGTAGACCTTGTCGTTCGAGGCGGCATAGAAATACCCCGGCACGGAAGTCAAGATACGGGCCACGTTCGGCGGGCAGCAGGCGCAGCTGAACCAGGGCACCCGCTCGTGCTGGCCGAACGAGGCCAGGGGATTGGGATAAAAGAACTTGTCGCCGGAAAGCGAGATCCCGGACAGAACGCCGTTATAAAGGATGCGCTCCATGACGTCGGCGTACTTGGCGTCGAGTCCCAGGCGCTGCATCCGCGAGTTCCAGAGGAAGGTGGCGATATTGGCGCAGGTCTCGGCGTAGGCGCTGAGATTGGGCAGGCGGTAGGCCGGGCCGTAGCCCTCCCAGCCGCCGGCCGCGCCGATGCCGCCGGTGATGTAGAGCTTGGTCCCGGCCATGTCGGCCCAGATCTTCTCGAGCGCTGCGATGTAGGCCGCGTCTCCGGTCAGCGCGGCGACGTCGGCGGCACCGGCATAGAGGTAACCGGCCCGGACCGCGTGCCCCACCGCCTCGGTCTGCTCGATGAAGGGTTTGTGGTCTTGAGCATACTCGCCGTAGAGGAGCTGCTCCTTGCCTTCGCGGGGGTTCTCGACAAAGGGGATCCGGCCCTCGGTCTTGCCTCGGGCGTCGATAAAGAACTTGGCCAGGTCGAGGTACTTCCGCGTGCCGGTGACGCGGTAGAGCTTGACTAGGCCGATCTCGATCTCCTCGTGGCCGGGCGGGTTGGTGCGCTTGCCCGGGCCGAACTCGCGGGCGACGAGGTCGGCGCTCTTGACGGCGATGTCGAGCAGGTTCTTCTTGCCGGTGGCTTGGGTGTGCGCGGCGGCCGCCTCATAGAGGTGCCCGACATTGTAGAGCTCGTGGCTCATGTAGAGATGGGACCAGCGCTCCTTTCCGAGCCATGGCTGGGGCGGCGGGCCGCCGATCGTCCGGGCGGCATAAAGGTAGCCGTCCGGCTCCTGCGCCGCGGCGATCTTGGCGATGAGCCCGTCGACGTATTTTTCGAGCTCCGGGTCCGGGTGGGTCGCCAGGGCGTAGGAGGCCGCCTCGATCGTCTTATAGACATCGGAATCGTCGAAGGGGAAGCGGCTGCAGTATTTGCCGTCCGTGGCGCCTTCGAGGGCGGCTTCGGCCAGCTCGAAGTTCTTGACCCGTCCGGTCTCCTCGCTCTGCTTGAAGACGTGGGGAATGGTCACCGTGCGGTTCGTCTCCAGGCGCGGCGCCCAGAAGGCGTCCGTGAGATGGACGTCCGTGAACGGCACAGGCGCGGCCGGGTAATCGGCCTTGGGCCCCTGGGAACAGGTCGAAGCGAAGATCATAAGAAGGGCGCCGGCCAGGACTCCGGCCATTCGAGCTCTTGTCATCGTCTTCCTCCTACTAAATCGGGGACACAATACCATTTCCCCAATTACTTGCGCCATACAGATTTGGCAACTCGTCCTATCTATCTAATATCTATATATTTATGGATCTGGTCGTTAACTGTCCGCGATCCACGCCCGCTCATTGGCGGCTAATTGGGGAATTGGTATTGTGTCCCCGATTTCAGTGGATCACCACGGGCACCGGCCCGACGGTCCAGCCCTGGCGATAGCGGATGACCGCCTTCTTCACCAGCTTCTGTCCGACCGCTTCGAGGGTAACGACGTACTCGCCCGGGGCCACCAGGCGCGAGCCGCCCCCTGAGCCCTGGAACGGGGCCGGCTTCTGGCCGGGCCGCTGCGCCCGCATTCCCCACAGGACGGTGTTCAGCCCGGCTTCGCCCTTGCCCGAGATCTCAGCAAGAACCGTCCCATAAGGATCGGCCACGGTGACCTTGACCGGACCGTCGGCCTTGGCTCTGAGATAGTAATTGACCACGACGGCGTTCGGCTCGTTGGGCGTGAAGAGATGGCTATCACCGAGGAGCTGGTAATTGCCCATACCTCCCGTGACCCGCTGCGTCTCCGGCTCGATGTCGAACAGGTGCGCGCCCTCCCCGAGGACGCCCGCCGTCAGCTCCTGCAGAGGCGCGATATCGACAATATAAGCCCCCCGTCCGTAGGTCGCGACAACGAGATCGTTCTCGCGCGGGTGGATGACCAGGTCGGTGACCTTGACGGACGGCATCCCCGCCTTGAACGGGAGCCAGCCCTTCCCGCCGTCGAGCGTGACGTAGACGCCCCACTCGGTCCCGGCGAAAAGGAGGTCCGGGTTCTTCCGGTCCTGAACGATGACGTTGACGGGCTTCCCGGCCGGCAAGTTCCCGGCGATCGATGTCCAGGTCTCGCCGAAATCGGTCGTCTTGTGGATCGAGACGCGGTAATCGTCGAGGCGCCATCCGGTCTTGGTCACGAACGCCGTGCCCGCCGCGTGCGGCGAGGGGAGAACGCGCGTGACCCAGAAATTCGCCGGCCCCCCGGCCGCGGCGAGCTTCGCCGTCCGGTCGAGCCAAGTCGCCCCGCCGTCCTTGGTCACCTGGACCTTGCCGTCGTCGGACCCCGTCCAGATGACGCCGGGCGCGACCGGCGACTCGGCCAGCGTCGTCAGCGTGCAGTAGGAGATATAGCTCTCGCCGTGCTGTTTGGCGTCCTCGTCCGTGGTCAGGTCGGGCGAGATCTCCTGCCAATGTTCGCCGCGGTCGAGGGACCGGAACACGACCTGGGCCCCGGCGTAGACGATGGCCGGGTTGTGCGGCGAGAGGGCGATCGGCGGCGTCCAGTTGAAGCGCAGCGGGTCCTTCTCCTTCTCCGTCCGTCTCGGCGTGATCTGCGTCTGCACGCCCGTCTTCTGATCGAAACGCCACATCGTGCCCATCTCGCGGCCGTTGAAGAGCCAGCGCGAGTCCGTCGGATCGACGCAGTTGTACATGCCGTCGCCGCCGCCGACCGTCACCCAATCGGCCGGCCCGATCTCCCCCGCCCAGCCGTTCGACGGCCCTTTCCAGGAGTCGTGGTCCTGGAGGCCGCCGTAAATGTTGTAAGGGTCCTCCATGTCGACGCCAACGGCGTACCACTCGGTGAGCGGCAGGTTGTAGGCGTGGTGGCTCGTCTTGCCGCGGTCGTAGGAGATGTTGACCCCGCCGTCCGAGCCGAAGATGAGCCGGTCCGGGTCGAGGGGGTCGATCCACATGCACCGCCAGTCGCCGAAGGCCCGGGGCATGACCCCGTCGGACGGCCAGCTGAGTCCTTTCCAGGTCTTGCCGCCGTCGTTCGTCGAGGCCAGCGACTGTCCGGTGATATAGACGGTCTCGGGATCGGCCGGATCGATGCGCAGCTGGTTGAATGAATAGGGCGCCTTGTCGAGGGCGGCCTCGTAGCCGGCGTTGACCTTGCGCCAGGTCTTTCCGGCGTCGTCGCTGCGGTAGACCTCGTTGCCGGCCGTGCGGGGCGCCGGTTCGACGCCGCGGCGCTTGTCCGCCTCGATCTCCTGCGGCGTCGCCGGCCGCGGGTTGACGTTCTCGACGACGGCGTAGAGGATGTTCGGGTCTTTCAAATAGACGTCGAGCCCGATGCGGCCGATGCGGCCCGTCGGAAGCCCGCCGCCGAGGCGGGCCCACGCCTTCCCGCCGTCCACCGTCTTGTAGATCGCGCTCCCGGGGCCGCCGAGGCTGTACGTCCAGGGCCGCCGCTCCTTCTCGTACATCGCGGCATAGAGGATGTCCGGGGCCGACTTGACCAGGGTCAGGTCGACGGCCCCGATCCTCGCGTCGACGAAGAGGACCTTCCGCCACGTCTTCCCGCCGTCGTCCGTCTTGAAGACGCCGCGCTCGGCGTTCTCCGAGAAGAGGTGGCCCATCGACGCCACGTAAACGACGTTCGGGTCCGCGGGGTGGATGACGACCCGGGCGATGTGATGGGAATCGCCCAAGCCCATGTTCGTCCAGGTCTTGCCGGCGTCGGTCGATTTCCAGACGCCGTCGCCGGAGTTCGACGAGCGGGCGCAATAGGGCTCGCCCGTCCCGACCCAGACGATGTTCGGGTCGGACGGGGCCACGGCCACGTCGCCGATCGAGAGCTTGGGCTGGCCGTCGAAGACCGGCTCGAAGGTCGTGCCGGCGTTGGCGGTCTTCCAGACGCCGCCGTTGCGCGTGCCCACATAGAGCGTATAGAGGTGCTCGCGCGACGGTCCCGCCGGCACGGCGAAGCTCGTCACCCAGGAGCCGGCGCGATAAGGACCGAGGGCCCGCGACGTGAAGCCCTTGAGCAGGTCTTCTGTGAAGCGGCCAGGGGCCTGCTGGGCCAGGCCGGCCGCGAGTACGATCGCCAGGAGAAACGAGGCCGAAGCGATCATGCGGGAATGCGATTTCTTGCTCATGGCTCCTCCGGCGTCTGGGATCTGCCGACCCATTATATTTCAAGCGCGCTCTCATATGAAGGCCCTGGGGACAGGCACAAAGAGCACGTGTCCCCGATTTGTTCGCAGGCGAAAATCGGAAATTGGTACTGTGTCCCTGATTTGGCGCCGATCTCGGGGCGGTTGCCCCCGAATCCGGCCTGAGTATAATAAAGGCGGCAAGAACCGGTTCAGCGCTCCTGCGGAGGTCCACGGTCTATGAAAACCGCCAAGTACGCCCTCGGCCTCGACTTCGGCACCAACTCCGTCCGGGCCCTCGTCGTCGACATCGGCAACGGCAACGAGGTCGGCACGGCCATCTTCGATTACCCGAGCGGCGCGGCGGGCATTCTCCTCGACCCGAAGGACGCGCACCTGGCCCGTCAGAACCCGGCCGACTGGATCCTTGGCATCGAGAGGGCCGTGCCCGCGGCCCTGGCCGAAGCGGCGAAAAAGGTTAAGGCCTTCGACCCCTCGTCCGTCGTCGGCATCGGGGTCGACACGACCGGCTCGACTCCTCTGCCCGTCGACCGCGCCGGAAAGCCCCTGGCCCTCTATAAGGAATTCAAGAGGAACCTCAACGCCCAGGCCTGGCTCTGGAAGGACCACACCGGTTACGCCGAAGCCGCCGAGATCACCGCCCTCGCCGCCGCCGAGCACCCCGAATATCTGGCCAAGTGCGGCGGGACCTACTCCTCCGAATGGTTCTGGAGCAAGATCCTCCACTGTCTGCGGACCGACCCGAAGGTCGCCGCGGCCGCTTTTTCCTGGGTCGAGTGCGCCGACCTCGTCCCCGGCCTCCTCACGGGCATCACCGACCCGCTCCGGATGAAGAGGAGCCGCTGCGCCGCGGGACACAAGGCCATGTTCAACGACCGTTGGGGCGGCCTCCCGGCCAAGTCGTTCCTGGCCAGGCTCGATCCCCGCCTGGGCGAGCTCCGCGACCGTCTCTACGGCAAGACCTATACCTCCGACGTCTCTGCCGGCGGGCTGACCAGAGAATGGGCGAAAAAGCTCGGCCTGCGGCCCGGGATCGCGGTCGCCGTCGGCTCCTTCGACGCCCACCTCGGCGGCGTCGGCTCGGGCGTCGAGACCGGCCGCTTCGTCAAGATCATCGGCACGAGCACCTGCGACATCTGCGTTTGGCCCACCACAAAGAAGCTCCCCGACGTCCCCGGCCTCTGCGGCATCGTCGACGGCTCGGTCCTGCCCGGCTACCTCGGGCTCGAGGCCGGCCAATCCGCGGTCGGCGACATCTTCAACTGGTTCGTCAACACGATCGAGCCCGGCGGCCCGAAAAAAGGCTCCCACGCCGCCCTGACCCGCAAGGCCGCAGCCCTCAAGCCCGGCGAATCCGGGCTTCTCGCCCTCGACTGGCTCAACGGCAACCGGACCGTACTCGTCGACCAGCGCCTGACCGGCCTCCTCGTCGGCCTGACCCTCCACACCAAGCCCGAGGAGATCTACCGGGCCCTCATCGAGGCCACGGCGTTCGGCGCCCTGACCATCATCCGGCGCTTCGAGGAGTACGGGGTCAAGATCCGCGACGTCGTTAACTGCGGCGGCATCGCCGAGAAGAATCCCCTGGTCATGCAGATCTACGCCGACGTCACCGGTCTCGAGATGAAGGTGGCCCGCTCGGCCCAGACGTGCGCCCTCGGCGCGGCCATGGCCGGGGCCGTCGCGGCCGGACGCAAAGGCAACGGCCACGAGACATTCGCAGCGGCCCAGGCCGCCATGGGCGGGGTCAAGCGGATCGCCTACAAGCCGAACGCCGCCCATCACAAGACCTACCTCGAGCTTTACGCCCTCTATCGCCAGCTCCACGACGCCTTCGGGACAGGGGATTGGAGCGGCGGCCTGTTCAACGTCATGAAGGACCTGCTGGCCCTCAAGGACCGCCAAAGGAGGTGACCGGATGCTCGCCGAGCTCAAGGAATCCGTGTGGAGGGCGAACCTCGATCTGGCCAAGTCAGGGCTGGTCATTCTGACCTTCGGCAACGTCAGCGGCATCGACCGGCACCGCGGCATCGTCGCCATCAAGCCGAGCGGCGTCGCCTACAGCGCCCTGAAGGCCGACGATATCGTCCTCGTCGACCTGGAGGGCAGCGTTATCGAGGGCTGGCTCAATCCGTCCTCGGACACGCCGACGCACGTCGAGATCTACAAGGCCTTTCCGGAGGTCGGCGGAGTGGCCCACGCCCATAGCCCGTACGCCACGATGTTCGCCCAGGCGCGGCGCGAGATCCCCTGCTTCGGGACGACCCACGCCGACCATTTCCACGGCCCTATCCCCCTGACCCGGCTGCCCGTCGAAGCCGAGGTCGCCGACGCCTACGAGCGGAACACGGGCCGGATCATCGTCGAGCGGTTCGCCGGCCTCGACCCGCTCGGCCTCCCGGCCGTCCTCGTCGCCGGGCACGGGCCCTTCACCTGGGGCCGGACTTCGGGCGAGGCCGTCGAGACGGCCCGCGTCCTCGAGCAGACGGCCAAGATGGCCTTTGGCGCGATGGCCCTCGATCCCCGGCTGCAGCCGCTCGACGCATGCATCCTCGAAAAGCACTTCGGCCGAAAGCACGGGCCCGACGCCTATTACGGACAGAAGAAGGAGGAAGGACATGACTAACATCCCCAAGGTCCGGCTCGGCCTCGTAGCCGTCAGCCGCGACTGTTTCCCCATCGAGCTTTCCCGCAAACGCTCGCTCCGCGTCGCCGAGGAATGCCGGAAGGCCGGCCTGACGATCACCCGGGTCGCGACCGTCGTCGAGAACGAAAAGGATGTCCTCCAGGCGCTCGAGGAGCTGCGGGCGAAGAAGGTCAACGCCCTGGTCATCTACCTCGGTAACTTCGGACCGGAGACCCCGACTTCGCTGCTGGCCCAAAAATTCGGGGGCCCCGTCATGGTCGCGGCCGCTGCCGAAGAGTCGGGCAAGGACCTCGTCAACGGGCGCGGCGACGCGTACTGCGGCCTGCTCAACAACTCCTACAACATGGGCTTGCGCAAGCTGCGTCCCTACGTCCCGGAATACCCCGTGGGAATGCCCGAGGAGGTCGCGGCGATGATCGCCGGGTTCGTGCCCGTCGCCAGGATCGTTCTGGGCATGGCCAAGCTGAAGATCTTCTCCTTCGGGCCGCGGCCGCAGGATTTCCTGGCCTGCAACGCCCCGATCAAGCCCCTCTACGACCTCGGCGTCGAGATCATGGAGAACAGCGAGCTCGACCTCTACGACGCCTTCCGCAAGGCCGAAGGCAACGCCAGGGTGAAGGCGGTCGCCGCCGACATGGCCAAGGAGCTCGGCGCCGGCAACGCTTATCCCGGGATCCTGAACAAGCTGGCCCAATTCGAGGTCGCCCTGCTCAAGTTCATGGAAGCGAACCTCGGCGCGTCGGAATACGGCATCTTCGCCGACAAGTGCTGGCCGGCGTTCGAGAGCTATTTCGGGTTCGTGCCCTGCTACGTCAATTCGCGGCTGGCCGCCCGCGGCATCCCGGTCGCCTGTGAAGTCGACATCTACGGCGCCCTCAGCGAGTACATCGCGACCTGCGCGACGGAGCTGCCGGCGACCATCCTCGACATCAACAACACCGTCCCCTACGACATGATCGCCGGGGCGAAGAAGGCGATCAAGGGCTACAAGCCGACCGACCTGTTCATGGGCTTCCATTGCGGCAACACGCCCGCCGGGTGCATGCTCGATCCGGCCATGCGCTACCAGCTCATCATGCACCGGCTCATGGAACAGGGGAAAGAGCCGGAGATCACCCGGGGGACGCTCGAGGGCCGGATCAAAACGGGCGGGATCACCATCTTCCGGCTTCAGTCCACGGCCGGGACAGAGCTCAAGTCCTACATGGCCGAAGGCGAGGTCCTCGACATCGACCCGAAGTCGTTCGGCGGGATCGGGGTCATCGGCATCAAGGAGATGGGCCGGTTCTACCGCCACGTCCTCATCGAAAAGCGCTTCCCGCACCACACGGCGGTCGCCTTCGCCCCGGCCGGGAAGACGCTCTGGGCGGCCATGCGCATGCTCGGCGTCGAGGACATCGGCTTCAACCGTCCGGCCGGAATGCTGTATCCGACGGAGAATCCGTTCTAGGATTCGAACCTCCGGCCATTGGTCCGGAGAACAGCGCCCGCAGCGTCCCGCTAGCGAGCGCGGCTATGCGGTCAGCAGCCTGGTGAACGAAAGCGAGGCCAGCTTCCATGTGCCGCTCAGCTTCACATACACTTCCGTGACCACGAAGGGATTGGTGACCTCATTTCCGCCGACAACGGCCAAAAGAGTGATCCTGTTCAAAAGGATGGCCGTTGAGCCGATGATATTCACCGAAACCTCATGGATATCCGCCTTTTTATAGTGGATCCCTCCGCTCTTGATGACCCCGAGCTCCTGGTCTCTGGACATTGTTCCGCCCATGTGGACGAAGACCGCCTTTTCATGGAAGAGCGCGGCCAGGGCGTCCACCTTGCGCTCCGACATCCAGGTCCATTTCTCCTTGGAGAGGCTGATCACTTCCTGTTCCGCTTCCGTGATACTCACGGCGGGAACGCTTGCTCCCCCTGGTTGGGCGGAGACCCACTGCACACCCAGGGCCAAGAGACACAGTCCGAGGATGAATAGCCGCCCGGCGGCTTTGTCGGGCTTGAGATCGATCCGCATGGTCGTCGCTCCTTTCTTGGATAGAGGTCCCCTCAATCTTCTTCCGCTAAACGGTGAGCACGGGTGCCACGGTCTTGAGATGAGCGATCTTCATCCCGATATTCACATCGTGGCGGCACATGACCCGGCATTCCCCGCAGGAGCTGCAGACATCCAGCCCTCGGCCCGTTTCCATCGATGACAGCGTCAGGCGCGCCAGATATCGCTCCTAACCCCCGCGCCGGAATCCTTGCAGCTGGTGTCCCCCGCTCGCGCGTTGGGCCTGGCCCACAAACGCGCCCCGAAACCTTGTCAGCAGTTTCCCCGCCTGAGGCGAACTGCCCTGACCTGACGAGAAAATCTCTGCGGCTTTGCTTGCTATTCATTTGTTCTCCTTGGGGCTGTCTGTCCATTCCTTCCCATTATAGGGGCGGGACAGCGGGGCGGATAGAGCATTCGTGCTGAATTCTTGCCTAATCGTTCCAATTGATCGAGGATCCCATTGCCTTGTTCGACGCGGCCTGATAGAGTTTAGTGGGATTGAACCATGCGAAATAGGAACCTCTACCGGACTCTGGAGAGCCAGAAATTTGAACCCGCCCTCGCGGCTTTAGCCGGAAGCGTCGCCAGATGGACCGAACAGGGCGACAGGCGCGAGACCTTGATCCCCGGATTGTCCCTTTTCAGGCGAGAGCAGCCGACACCGCCTATCAGCGGGATGTACGTGCCCGGAATTTGCCTGGCCGTCCAAGGGGCAAAGCGAGTTCTGATCGGCAAGGAATCCTATGTCTACGGCGCCCGGCGTTACTTGATAACGTCCGTGGATATCCCGTCCTTTGCCCAGATCATCCGGGCCAGCCCCCAAAAGCCCTACCTGGGCCTAAGGCTCAAATTCGATCTCCAAGAGATCTCGCAGTTGATGACAGACAGGGATCTCCCCCCGCCCCTCGCACAACCGCCAAGCCGCGGCTTGGCGACCGGCGAAATCACAATGCCTCTGCTCTCGGCTTTTCAGCGATTGATCGACTTGCTTGCGGAACCTCAAGATATCCCGATCCTCGCGCCGGTCATTCAACGAGAGATCTCTTATCGTCTGCTGGTGGGAGATCAAGGCGCGCATTTAAGACAGATGGCGACCGTCGGAAGCCGGGGCCAGCGGATCGCTCAAGCGATCGATTGGCTGAAGACGAACTTCGCCCGGCCGTTCCGCGTCGAGGATCTCGCATCGCGAGTCAGCATGAGCAAAACGACGTTCCACCGTCATTTCCGGACCGTGACGGCCATCGGCCCGCTGCAGTACCAAAAACGGTGGAGGTTGAACGAGGCCAAAAGGCTGATGCTCACTGCGGCGGGCCCCCCTTCCCTTACGGGGGTCTCGGAGCGACATCCAGTGCAGCCTCGCTGAGGCCTCCTTTATTCCGGGGAGAAGCACCTATCTAATTCCGGCCTCGCGCCGGGGCCGGGACGTTCAGGTCGATGTACTTCCGCGGCAGCTTTTCGTCGCGCATGGCGGCGTTATAGACGAACCAGGCCATGACCGTGGCCGCCTGCATTAGGTCGCCTCTCGACAGGTGGTCGTAGACGTCCATCGTCGAATGGTGCGTGAGCGTGTCGTATTCGAGCTCGTCCTGGATGAACTGGAAGCCCGGAAGCCCGACGCCGTCGAAGGGCAGGTGGTCCGTCCCGCCCGTGTTCCGCAGGGTCACGGTCGACGCGCCGAGATCATGTACCGGCTTGAGCCAGGCCTCGAAGATGGGCACGACGGCGCTGTTGCTCTGGGCGTAAATGCCTCGGATCTTTCCGCTGCCGTTGTCGAAATTGAAGTAAGCCGCAAGGGCGTCGTATTCCGGCTTCTTCTCCTTCTTGGCCCGGTCGAAGAAGTGGTTCGTGACATAGCCGCGCGAGCCGACGAAGCCCTGCTCTTCGGCGTCCCAGAGGGCCATCCGGATGGTACGCCGCGGCTGCACACCGAGCGCTTTGAGGATCCGCATGGCCTCGAAGGCGACGGCGCATCCGGCCCCGTCGTCCGTGGCCCCGGTGCCGCCGTGCCAGGTGTCGAAGTGTCCCCCGAGCATGACGATCTCCGACTTGAGCTTCTTGTCCACGCCGGGGATCTCGGCGATGACGTTCGTGCCCGGCTGGTCGTCGGCCGTGAAACGGGCCTGGACTTCGACCTCGAGGACGACCGGGACGTTCTTCTGGAGGATGCGGACGATGCGGTTGTACTGTTCCGTGGCGATGGCGATCGCCGGGACGGGCATCTCCGCGCCCTTCGTCCGTGAGCCGCCGCTCGAGACGAAGACCGTCCCGAACTTGCCCCGGCCGGGATCGATGAGAACGCCCGCCCCCTCGGCCTTGAGCATCTTCTGCAAGGCCTGCTGCACCTGCTGGCGGGCCATCATGTCCTGCATCTGCGGGCTCTGGGGCCGGCGGAAGCCCGGCTCTGGGGCCAGCATAAGCTTCTCGAGATCGGGCCCGGAAAGCCGCGAGGCCATCGGGTCGAAAGAGATCGGCAGGTCCTGCTCGCCCTGGAGAAGGACGATGGCGTCCTTGAGCTTGCCTTTGTACTGGTCGAGGTCGGCAACGGTCTTGGCCTGGATCAGGACGGCCGACCCCTTGAGCACGCCGTTCGTGCCCGGGGTCCAGGCTTTGGGATAGCCGACGATGGGCATGTACTGGGGCTCGGTCATGGCGGCGTAATACTTCAGGAGCTCCCAGCTGCGGCCGAACGTCCCGTAGGTCTCCATGGCGGCGTTGACCAAGCCCATCTCCTTGGCCTTGCCGACCACCCACTCCCCGGCTTTGACATACTGGGGCGAGTCTGGCAGGCGCGGCGCGTAGATATCGCAGAGGTAGATGAGGAAATCAGTGATCTTCGAATTCCCGAGTCCCTCGCTGCGGATGCGATCGAGCGTTTGAAGGTCGAGCTTCTCCTGGGCGAACGCCCCTAGCGAGAACAGGACGACGAGGAGCGCGACCGCGAGAGAGCGGATGGTCAGGCGTTTTTTCATGAGATCCTCCTCCGGAACAGCGTATCGGCAGGACTATACGCCGCCGTCCGGCCCGTGTCAAAACCGCCAGCCGGCCGGAAGCGGGAGGCTTCTGGATTCGGCCGATCTGTCTTATAATAACGGGACCATGAGAGCCGCCTTCCTCACCGGCGTCCGGACGATCGAGGTCCGCGAAGCCCCGACCCCGAAGCCCGTCCGCGACGACGACGTCCTCGTCAGGAGCCGGGCCGTCGGCGTCTGCGGCAGCGATCTTCACTACTACCTGTCAGGCTGCGTCGGCAGCGACACGGTGTCCTATCCGTTCATCCCCGGACACGAGTGCGCGGGCGTCGTCGAAGAGGTCGGCCGGGCCGTCACCCGGGTCAAACCGGGGGATGCCGTGGTCGTCGAGCCGGCCGTCTCCTGCGGGACGTGCGACCAGTGCCGGACGGGCCGGCCCCACACCTGCCGCAAGCTCCTCTTCCTCGGCCACTACGGCGAGCTGACGGGCGGCATGGCGGAATACGTCCTGGCCCCGGAGCGCAACTGCGTTCCGCTCCCGGGCAAGATGACCTTCGTCCAGGGCGCGCTGGCCGAGCCGCTGTCGATCGCCCTCTACGCGGCGGGCCTCGCCGGCTCGGTCCGCGGCAAGACGGCCGCCGTCCTCGGGACCGGCCCCATCGGTCTGTGCGTCGTCATGGCCATGAAGGCGGAGGGGGCGGGGACCGTTTATGCGACGGAAAAAGTCGGGGCCCGGCTCGAGGCGGCCGTGACCGCCGGGGCCGACTGGACGGGGAACCCCGACCGTGAGGACATCCTCACCGAGATCCAGGCCCGCGAATCCCTCGGCCTCGACATGGTCTTCGAGTGTTGCGGCCAGCAATCGGCCCTCGACCAAGGCGTCGCCCTTCTCAAGCCGGGAGGGACGCTGGTCGTCGTCGGCATCCCCCTCGAACCGCGCGTCTCCTTCGACAGCTCCAAGGTCAGGCGCCGGGAGATCCGCGTCCAGAACGTCCGCCGTCAGAACAAGTGTCTGGAGAGGGCCGTGGGGATGATCCACACGGGACGGGTCAAGCCGGATTTCCTGGCCACGCATTTCTTCAAGCTTGACCAGGCGCGTGAGGCCTACGAAACGGCGGCCCTGCGCCGCGACGGCGTCATCAAGGCCATCGTCACTCCCTGACAGACGCGGACGTTGCAGACCGGCCAGTCCGCAATCACGGGCTCGGGCGGAGAACAGATCAAAAAGGAGGGACCCATGGAGATGTTCGATCAAGAACCCTTCGGAAGCTCGTTCGAGCGGACCTTCGTCGGCCTCGTGGCTTCGTCGCGGCGCTCGTCCTGATCTTTCTGGCCATCCAGGGACCGCTCGTCCGGGGCGTGATGACATTCAAGACTGCCGCCGTCATCAATAACCAGCTCATCGGCCAGGACCTGGTCAACCTTGCGCTGATGAGCCCCCTCCTCGTTCTGAGCGGGATCGGCCTCTTCCTACGAAAGCGTTGGGCCAGGGACCTGCTCATCGCGACGCCCCTGTTCCTGATCTATTATGCCATCAGCTACACGGTCGGCTGGGAATGGAGCTCTTCGGCCTACGCCGGGAATAGCGAACGCTACACGTTCCATTTTCTTTTCGTCCTCATCGCCGCGCTCATCATCCTGCTCTACGCCCTGTCCGTGTTTCCGAAGAACGCCGTCGGCCGATTCAAGAAAGGCGGCCTGGCGATCTATTCGGCGGTCTTCGTCCTCTTGCTCCTCGTCTTCGCCGGCATGTGGATCCAGGAGATCCGGCAGGTCATCGCCACAGGCACGGCCCGTGGCTACGAGCTCTACCCGACGGCCTTCTGGCTTATCCGGGTCTTCGACCTGGGCTTCTCCATCCCTCTCGGCTTGATCACCGTGTATCTGCTCTGGGCCAGACCGGGCAAGGCCTTTCCGATCGTCAGCCTCTTTTACGGCTTCTTTTTCACCCAGATCATCGCCGTCAACGCCATGGGCTGGATGATGTTCGTAAAGAAGGACCCGGCTTTCTTATGGCGTGACATGATCGTCTTCTCGGTCCTGGCGCTGATCATCCTCTTCGGCTACTTCTATGTCCGGAGGAATTACCGGACGGATCAGGCGGCCGCGTCCGGAGCAGACTGAGAAGAAGTTCCGTGACGATGCGTCTCACTCATGAAGGCCGATCCAGCGACCGGTTTGTTTTGACATAGGTGAATAAGTGTGTAATGATGCATATATGGATATAAAGAAGACTGCCATGAAACGGGTGAATGTCATCCTTGAAACGGACCTTTATGACAAAGCCCGGGTCATCGGATTCATCCGGAAAAAAAGCCTGTCAGAAATCGTTCGGGACGCCCTGCGAGACTGGCTCAGGACGAACATCGACCAGAGGGCCGAGCTTGTCCTCTCGGAGAAGGATGAGCGCGAGCTCCTGAGGATCCTGGCCGAAGACGAATTCCTGCCTTTGGACAAAGTCAAAAAGGAACTCGGCCTGTAAATGGTCCTGAGCTTCAGCCGGACGAGCCTCAAATCCCTCTCTAAGTGCGAGCTGAAGACAAGAGCAGACATCATCGAAGCCACGCGGGGGCTACCGAATCAGGGGGATATCCGCAAGCTGAAAGGGCAGGTCATCAAGAATATGTACCGCCTCCGTGTCGGGCGGTACCGAGTTATCTATATTTGGGAAGGCGACGAGGTCAGCATCATGAAGATCGATACTCGGGGCGACGTCTATAAGTGAGCAGAAAACCGATCCAAATGTGAACGGTCAAATTTCGTCGAAGCCGATCCTTCTGAGATAGTCGAACGTCGGGTCGTAAAAGGCGGGCTTCCGGGTCGGATCTTCCGGGTCGCCCGGCGGGACGACGATCACCATGCCCTGACGGGCCCGGGTCAAGAGCGAGGCGAGTTTTCCGACGATCTCCTCCGTCGATGCTCGAAGGAAGTGGAGATCGTATCGGAATAATACTCGCGCTTCACTTCATCTTCTCTCGCATCTTCGCTTCGGCGTCGGGGCCCCAGTAGCCGCAGTCGAGCTCGAGAAAGACCGTCGTGTAGGGGACCGCGAGCGTCGTCTTGACCATGACGATCTTGAAGGTCTTCCCGGCCTCGTCGAGGCGGGAGATGAGGTCCTCGTGGAGGACGGGCATGGCGCCCCGGCCCTTGAGGGCCTCTTCCAGCCGCCGTCGGACGTCGTTCACCCCGGGCGCGAGCTCTTCGGGGACGAAGGCCAGCTCCTTGTCGAGCCAGATCTTGGGGCTGACGTGCTTGGCGCCGTCGACGGCCTTGAGGACCTTTTCCAGGACGGTGAAGTGGTCCTCGCCGGTCACGATCGTCTCGATCCCCGGGCTGATCTGGAGCGGGAAGGCCGAGTCGGCGACGACGATCCAGTTGCGGTGGCCGAGGGCGGGCAGATAGGCCTCCAGGGTGTCCGTCCAGGCGGCGGATTTCACGACCAGTGTATTCGGCACGGCGGTCCCCTCCTCTCTCGCATCGTCCTCGCGCTCACAGGCCACGACGGCGGCGAGCAGCAGGACGATCCCAAAAATGGCAACGCTCTTGCGCATGGTTCTCATCCCTTCAGGTGATGTCAATCGGCGAGAAGCCGGAAGGTCGCTTTGATGGGCGCCGCCGCCTTGATCATGGCCCAGACGGGGCAGAAGCGCTCCTCCGACAGGGCCAGGGCCCTATCGATCGAGGGGCCGTCAATGCGGCCGCCCCGGAACTCGAAATCGAGGTCGATCGAGGTCAGGACCTTCGGGTGGACCTCTTTCTTGGTCCCGACGGCGTGGACGGTCAGGTCCTTGACCTCCTGGCCCATCCGTTTGAGGAGCTCGACCACGACCTGGCCGCTGCATCCGGCCAGGCTCGCGAGAAGGAGCTCAAGAGGCGTGAAGCCGTCGAGGGGC